>NZ_LT671415.1 GCF_900128445.1 Thermophilibacter provencensis
AGTGCAAGTGCGGTCTCGTGGGCTGGGAGATGAGTATAAGAGACGGCCCGCGCCAGGGGGACCGGTCCCCCTGGCGCGGGGCGCGGGGGCGCGCAGCCCCCGCCGGGGCCCGGGCCGGGCGGGCCCGGGCGGCGCCTCACCCGGCGGAGAAGACGCACTCGGCGGTCTCGCAGTTCACCTCCTCGAGGTCGCCCTCGCCGACGAACACCGACGCCCAGCCCCCGCCCTCGGCGAGCGAGGCGGCCTCCTCGGACGCCCGCGCGACGGCGGCGGCGAGCTCTGCCGAGCCCGCGGGCGCCCTGCCCTCCTCGGACGCCCCGCCGCCCTCGCCGTCGTCCCACTCGAGCACGACGGTGAGCACGGGGAGGGCCCGCGCCCGCGCGCTCACTCGAACTCCCTCGCGGGGCGGGGCGCGAAGTGGAGGTCTCGCTCGACGAGCGAGGCGCCCCTCGAGCAGTTGAGCCCCTCCATCTCGCTCACCGAGAAGTAGCCCCACTCGGTCTCGATGCCGCGCACGAGCCCGAACGCCTCGCCGGTCTCGGGGTCGTACTCGGTCAGGTACCAGTCCCAGCCGCCCGCCGGGGTGAACAGGTGGACGGCGGCGAGCGGCGCCTCGCACTCCTCCGTCGCGCCCAGCGCGGGGATGGTCGCCGCCACCTCGTCGGGGATGAGCCTCTCCTGCATCTCGTTCTCCTCTCTCGCGTCCGCGCCCGCCGGATGCAAGCGCGCTTGCCTCCGGCCTTCCTGCCGCCGGGCCCGCGCGACCGCCGGCGTCAGCGGCCTGCGGGAAGGCCCCCGGCCGGTCCCTGCACCGATGCCGCGCAGCGGGATCTGTGGAGGGATCCTGCGGGCCGTTTACGGCGGCGGGGGCGCGGGCCACAGCCCCCGCGGCGCGTGAGCGGGCGTGGCGGTGCCGGCACGGGGGTGCAGGGGGACCGGTCCCCCTGGCGCGGGGCGCGGGGGCGCGCAGCCCCCGCGGGCG
>NZ_LT671416.1 GCF_900128445.1 Thermophilibacter provencensis
TGTCGACCTCCTGCATGTCGACGACGGAGACGACGTCGAAGCTCGATTCCTTGGCCATTGCCCCTCTCCTTCCCCGGCCCGGCGCTCGCCGGGCCGCATCGATGCTACTGCCCCTGGTCGGCCTCGGGCGCGGCGCCGTCGGTCGACGCCGCGCCCGCGGAGCCGTCGGATGAGCCGCTCGAGGCGTCGTCCGCGGAGTCCTGGCGCGGCGTCCCCTTGATGGTCACGCTCCCGAGCCCGCTCGCGGTCTTGCTGAACTCGACGGGCTCCCCGTTCTCCGTGACGGTCACCGCCGTGCGGTCCCCGGCTGAGATGGAGATCGAGTCGTATACGGTGAAGCTCTGGGACCACGGCCCCGTGAGGTCGTCGGCGACCACGCTCGTGCCGTCGCAGACGATCTCGAGCCAGGAGTACTCGCCGCTGGCGATGCTGACCTCGACGACGGTCTCGGTCACGCTGGGCTCGTCGCTCGCCGCCTGGTCGTCGGACGTCGCGCCCGACGAGGCGTCCCCGTCCCCGTCGGCCGCCTGGTCGCCCTGGCCGTCAGCGCCTTGGCCCTCGTCGGCCTCGTCGGCGCCCTGGGTGGCGCCGTCGTCGGACTGCTGCCCGCCCGACTCGGCGTCGGACTGGCTCGCGTTGTTCACGGCGACGGTCTGGCCGACGGAGCGGGAGGGGCCGCTCACGCACGAGCTGACCGAGAGCACGACGATGGCGGTGAGCACGACGGTGAGGGCGACCACGATCGCGAGGAGCGCGCGCCTCGCGTCCGAGAAGAACCACTGGAGCCAGCCGAGCGCGCCCCCGCGCGCGGGCGGGCGGCGCCCCCCTCCCCCCTGCCTGGCGGAGGAGCGGTGCGGCGAGGACGGGCGGCGTCGGACGTTCGGGCGCTCGACCTGGGCGATGTTGCGCGAGGAGCGACGCCCCGAGATGGTCGAGGCCGGGGCGTATGGGCTCGCGTGGTCGTCGTAGCGCATGTCGTCGGTGTACTCGCTCGGGGACACCCGGCGCGTGCTCACGTCGTCGCGGCGATAGAGCCGCGCGGAGGGGCGCTCGTCGCGGGGGGAGCCTCCCCCGTCCCCGAGCGCCCTGCCCTGCCGGGCGTCCGCGCCGCGGCGGGCGCGCTGCGCGCGGCGCCTCGTCGACGAGGCGCCCACCCGCTCCCGCGCCGCGCCGCTGTTGTAGGGGCGGCGCTCGGGGCCGACGTCCCACCCGTCATAGGACGCCGACGAGTAGGCGGCCCGCGTCCCGGGCGCCGGGGTGCCGACGCCCGCCAGGGGAAGCGACGAGCGGGGCCGGGCGGGGGCCGTCGTGGCGAAGTTGCCCATGTCGCCCGCCGGGCCGCCCGAGGTGGGCAGGAGCGGGCGGTACTCGACGTAGGCCTTCGGGCGCGAGCCGGCCTCGTTCACCACGTCGTACCCGGAGATGTTTCTGCCCGCCTGCGTCTGGCGCGTCCTTCTCCTCAGCTCGTGCGAGGAGCTGCCGTGACGGTGCTCGTAGAGCTCCTCCTGGAAGAGGTCGACGATCTCCCGGGCGTTGAGGCCGAGGTAGCGGGCATAGCTCGAGAGCATGCCCTGGGCATAGCCGCTCTGGGGCATGTGGTCGTAGTCGCCCTCCTCGAAGGCGACGAGCACGTCTCGGCGCAGCTTCAGGATGCGGGAGGCCTGCTCGAGGGAGAGCCCGAGGTCGTGGCGCCGCATGACGAGCGCCTCGCTGAACCGCGGCCGTGACATGCTACTCCACCCCCTCGTACGCTGCGTCGGCGACCTTCAGCTCCTCGAGGCCCTCCTTGTCGAGAAGGACCTCGCGGGGCTTTGACCCGTTGGCCGGGCCCACGACCCCCTTCGCCTCCAGCATGTCCATGATCCTGCCGGCCCTAGCGTACCCCACCGAGAGGGCGCGCTGCAGCCCGGAGGTGGAGCCGAGCTGAGAGTCCACAACTATGCGCGCGGCCTCCCAGATGAGGGGGTCGTCGTCGCCCCGCGCGCCGGGCTCGCCGCCGCCGGGGGCGTTGGGGACGACCGCGGTGAGGATGTCCTCGTGATAGTCGGCCGTGACCTGCTCGCGCACGAACCTGACGGTCTGCTCGATCTCCTCGTCGGAGACCCAGCAGCCCTGGGCGCGCCGCGGCTTGCGCCCGCGGAGCTTGACGAGCATGTCGCCCTTGCCGAGGAGCTGCTCGGCGCCCTTCTGGTCGAGGATGATGCGCGAGTTGATGGAGTTGTCGACGGAGAGCGCCACGCGGTTGTCGATGTTGGCGCGGATGAGGCCGGTGACGACGTCCGCGGAGGGCCGCTGCGTGGCGACGATCAGGTGGATGCCCGCGGCGCGCCCGAGCTGCGCGATGCGCACGATGGAGGACTCCACGTCCTTGCCGGCCACCATCATGAGGTCGGCGAGCTCGTCGATCACGATGACGAAGTACGGCATGTGCTTCGGGGGGTTCTCCATCTCCGCGTACTTGTCGCCGTCCACGTTGTTGTTGAAGGTCTTGATGTCGCGCACCTTGTAGTGCTCGAAGACCTTGAGGCGGCGCTCCATCTCGGTCACGCCCCACTGCAGGGCGCTCGCCGCCTGGCGGGGCTCGGTGACCACCGGCACGTAGAGGTGCGGGAGGCCGGCGTAGCCCGTGAACTCGACGCGCTTGGGGTCCACCATGATGAGGCGCACCTGCTCGGGGGTCGCGCGCATGAGCATGGACATGATGATGGCGTTGAGCAGGACCGACTTGCCCGAGCCCGTGGTGCCGGCGACGAGCAGGTGCGGCAGGCCCGCGAGGTCGACCACGATGGGGCGCCCCTCGGAGTCGCGGCCGAAGGCGCAGTCGAGCGGGCCGCCCTTCGCGTAGGGGAGCACGTCGGAGAGGAAGACCGGCTGGGGCTTGTCGTTGGGGATCTCGATGCCCACGAGCGAGGTGCCCGGGATGGGCGCGAAGATGCGGACCGACTTGGCCGCGAGCGAGAGGGCGATGTCGTCCTCGAGGTTGACGATCTTGTTGACGCGCTCCCCCTCGCCCATGGAGATCTTGAACGTGGTGACGGAGGGGCCGGCGATCCAGCCCTCGACGCGCGAGGTGAGGCCGAACTCCTCGAGCGTGGCCTGGAGCTTCGCCGCGGTCTCCGAGAGCTCCTCGTCGTTGCCGTAGGAGCCGCTCGCGTCAGGGTTGGCGCGCAGGATGGAGAGAGGCGGGAGCTGGTAGGACTCGTCGGCGTCCCCGGGGCGCGTGATGCTCTCGGGCGCGGCCGGGACCTGCCCGCGCTCCGCCCTGGGCCTCCTCGCGTCGGGCGTGCGGGCCCCATCCCGTCTCTTTTACACATCTCCCAGCCCACGCGACCGTCCTAGATATCGTATGTCGCCCTCTGCTTTCA
>NZ_LT671417.1:0-876932 GCF_900128445.1 Thermophilibacter provencensis
CGCCGCCCGCGTCTGCACTACTGCGTTATGCCCGTCACTGATTGCGTGAGAAGAGGCTGCGAATCAGGTTCCAGATCTTGGGGTCCCCGTCAATGGCCTGGCCGACGGCCACGCCCACGAGTACGAAGGCGGCGATGACCGCGGTGTACCAGACGCCCAGGACCAAAAAGACGATGGCTGCCACGAGGCCCACGATGCCACCCCAGAAGGCGCCCTCGCCGCCCGGGAAGGCGCGACGCACCCAGTCGCGCACGCGGCCCAGGCCGTCGCTCGCGGGCTCGCCGGAAGCGGCCCCGTCGCCGGGGGCGTCGGCGGACGGCCGCTGCCCCGCGTCCTTCTCGACCGCGTCCTCGAGCTCCACCTTGAACTCCACCTTGGGCTTGGCGCCCCTCTCGTCTGCCATGGCTCCTACGCCTCCCTCTCGGACTCGCGCGCGGCGCCCATCGACACCGTGATCTCGCTCGTGGAGTCGGGCTCGGCCGCCGCGAGGCCGCCATCGGCGGCAGGCTCGTCGACCTCCGCCAGCGAGACCGTGACCGACTCGGGCTCCACGAACTCCAGACTCACGTCCTCAACCTTGTCGCCGCAGACCTTGGCGAGCCCGTGCAGGAGGTCCTCGTGGAGCTCGGCCCCCTTGGCGACCACGTCCACGCTCTCGTGCGGGAGCACGCGCACGTGGACGCGCACGTGGCCGCGGGCCCTGGCGTCAACGATGACGCGCGCCGCCGAGCACGTGCCGTCGGCCTCCACGATGTGGGAGGCCTGGGCCGCGATGGCGTCACGCGTGACGGAGATGACGCCGCCGTCGACGGAGGCCACCTCGATCGTGCGCACCTTGCGGACCACGAGCGCGCGGACGAGAAGGACCACGAGGCCGAAGGCGCTCACGGCGAGGCACGCCAGAATGGCGATGGAATACGGCTCGAGGTTGAGCAGCGCCGACGCCTCCAGCGTCCACGGGCCGTACCACGTGAGCGCGAGGGCGGCCAGGACGAAGAGGTTCGCCAGCGTGAAGAGGACCATGCAGAGGCGCTTGAAACCGTTCATGCGAGACTCCTAACGGGTGCGAGCGTGCGCATGCACCCTAGGATACCCCTTGCCCCGGACGGTTTGCCCCGTGAGGGCGAGACTTCCTCCCGTGCCCGCCTCCGCGCTCGCGAACGGCCAGCCGCACGAAGGCGTAGCCGAGAAGGGCCGAGGTCACCGACCCCAGCAGGATGGCGCACTTTGCCGCGATGGCGTCGGCCGGGTCCGCGAAGGCGAGGCCGGAGATGAGGATGGACATGGTGAAGCCCACGCCGCCGAGGATGCCCACGGCCACGACCTGGCCCCAGTCCATCCCGCGTGGCAGCCGCGCAAAGCCGAGGCGCACGAGCAGGACGGTCACGAGGATGATGCCCACGGGCTTGCCGACGACGGCGCCGAGGTAGGTGCCGAGCGCCGCCGGGTTGGTGAGGATGGCGCCGAAGTTCTCCCCCACGAGGTGCAGCTCCGCGTTCACGAAGGCGAAGAGCGGCAGCACGAGGAAGTTCACGAAGACGGACACGTAGCGCTCCATGCGCTGCAGCGGCGGGGTCACGTGGTGCATGACGCGCTCCACGCGCCAGGCGCCCTCGGTGAAGTCGTGCTGGCCGAGGACGTGATGCTCGTCATCATAGGCGTCGTCGAGGTCGTGAGCCTGGCGCGAGAGCCAGTCGGAGAGCTCGGGGAGGCGCACGTCGGAGCGGCTCGGCAGCGCGAAGGCGAGAATGACGCCCGCGAGCGTGGCGTGTATGCCCGAGTTGAACATGCACGCCCAGAGCACGACACCCACCGCCACGTACGGCGCCACGGAGTAGACCCGCGCCCGGTTGAGCGCCACGAGGCAGAGGGCGGCCACGAGCGAGGCGGCGCACCAGGCGAGGTCCGGCACCTGCCCGTAGAAGAGGGCGATGACCACGATGGCGAGGATGTCGTCGGCGATGGCGAGCGTCTGGAAGAAGACCTTTGCCTCGGGGGAGATGCGGTCGCCGAGGAGCGACACCACGCCAAGCGCGAAGGCGATGTCGGTGGCGATGGGGACCGCCCAGCCGCTCGCAGTGGGCTGGCCGGCGTTGACGGCGAGGTAGATGAGGGCGGGCGCGGTGACGCCGCCCACCGCCGCGAGCATGGGGAGGATGGCCTGGCGCGGGCGGCGGAGCTGCCCCACCGTGGTCTCGTACTTGAGCTCGATCCCCACGAGCAGGAAGAAGACCGCCATGAGGAAGTCGTTCACGAAGGCCTCGACGGTGAGCGAGACCGCGAACGGCCCCACGCCCACCTCGAGGGGCAGCGCGAGCAGCCGCTCGACGCCCTCGTAGAGCGGGGTGTTGGCAATCACGAGCGCGAGGAGGGCGGCGGCCACCATGACGCCCGCGGCGACGGTGCCGCTGCCGGTCACGGAGGCGAGCGCGCCGCGCCGCTCGAGGCGACGCACGACGGCAGGCTCGCCGTAGATGCTCTTGGCCATGCCTCACGCCTCCCGCTCGCCGAGGAGGAGCACCTGCTCCACCGCGACCTTGTCCGCGAGGGCGTCCATGGCGGCCTGGAGCAGCCACGCGAGCCCCGTCTCGGCAGGGCCTCCGTCCTTGTCGAGAAGAACGAGCGAGGACTCCTGGCCGGCAGGCTCGCCACCGGGCGAGAAGCGCCGCGCAAGCGCTGCCTCGAGCGCCGCGCACGAGCTGTCGTAGAGCGCCTCGAGGTCGAGCTCGGAGGACCAGATGAGGGCGGCGAGCTGACTCACCTGCGAGATGGAGAACACGCGCTTCAGAGCGCACACGAAGAGCAGCGACGCCACGTGCCGGCGCGTGTAGCGCTTCTTGCGCGGCGCGGGGATCACGCCCTGCTTGACGTAGTTGTTGACCATCGACCCCGTGACGAGGGTCTCGCCCGGGACCTGCATGAACTCGAGCTCCTGCGAGACGAGCGTGAGCAGCTGGTCGAGGTAGAGCTCGATGCGCGGCATCTCGCGGATGCGCGAGATGTGCACGGAGCGCATCCGCTCCGCGAGCGACCTGAGGTCCTCCTCGCTTGCCGACGCGGCGCGGAGCTCACGGTTCTTCTCGCCCATGGCACTCCTTTGTTTTTCTCGTAAACAGATAATCTAGTATTCAAGACCATGTGAAAGGGATATAGTCTAGCTAGCATCATACCGGCCAGCGGGGACCTCGTCACGCACCAGGGGGAGAAACCATGAACGAGCAGCGCATCGCCGTCATCACCGACTCCGGCACCGACACGCCCGCCGACTTCGTCGCCGCCCACGACGTGCGCGTCATCCCGCTGCGCATCAACTACTCCGACGGGTCGAGCTACGAGAACGGCGTCGACATCACCACGGAGGACGTGGTCCGCCGCTTTGACGAGGAGATTCCCTCGACCTCGCTCCCCTCGCCCATGAAGATCCGCGACACCTTCGAGCAGGCGCGGCGTGACGGCTACGTTGGCGCCGTCGTGGTGACCATCTCGTCGGGGCTCTCCGCCACCAACGAGACCATGAACATGGTCGCGCGCCAGATGGAGGACTTCCCCATCGTGGTGGTGGACACCAAGAGTATCGGCGTCGCGGCGGGCCTCGTCGTCATGGAGGCCGTGCGCCAGGTTGAGGCGGGCATGCCGCTTGACAGGATCGGCAGCGTGCTGGGCGCCCTCTCTGAGCGCACGCGCGTGTACTTCTCAGTCCAGAAGCTCGACTTCCTGCGCAAGGGCGGCCGTATCAGCGAGGCCGTCTACCGCGTGGGATCCGTCCTCAACATCAAGCCCGTCCTCATGTGCGACGAGCGCGAGGGCAAGTACGTCATCGCCAAGAAGGCGCGCGGGTGGTCTCGCGCGCTCGACGCGCAGGTCAGGCTCGTCGTGGAGAACGCGCGGCAGTGGGGCCGCGTGCGCCTGGCCGTGTGCACGTACGACCCCGCGCTGAGAGACGAGCTCGTGGCGCGCGTCCGCGAGCACGTGGGCGCCGTGGCGGAGATCGTGGAGCTTGTGAGCTGCGGCATCTCCGCCGACCTGCTCGTCCACACCGGCCCCACGCTCGTCGGCATGGCGGTGCAGGGAGTCTAGGCGCGCGCCACCGCGTCGCCGTGCCACTGGCGTCATGCCACTGGCGTCAGGTTTGTTTGGCATGCTAGTGACGTCAGGTTTATTTGGCACACGGCCATCACGCGCGGCCAAGGATTTCCGGACATCCCGGTTTACGCGTGCCGAGAAGGACGCGGAAACCGGGATTTTGTTCATTTTGGACGCGAAATCACAGGCTACGCATCCGAAGGTTTCATCTTTTGCACGCGTGAACGGGGATGTCCGCATATCCCCGTTCACGCGTGCCGCGTACGTTAGAGCGCGGCCACCATGTGCTCGACGATTCTGGCGCAGCGCTCCGCGGAGGCGCGCTCGAAGGTGGCGTAGTCCATGGCCTGACCCTCGGTGCCGGGCTTGTCGGAGATGGCGCGCACCACGACGAAGGGAACCCCGTTGGCCTCGGCCGCCTGGGCAATGGCCGCGCCCTCCATCTCGCAGCAGAGCGCCTCGAAGGTCCCCACGATGCGGCGGCGGTCCTCCTCCGCGGAGATGAACTGGTCACCGGAGGCAACGCGGCCGGACAGCGCGCGCACCTCGGGGGCAACGGCCGCGGCGGCGGCAAGCGCTGCGTCGCGCAGCGCGGCGTCAGCCACGTACTCGGGACGCTCGCGGCCGGGGACGAGGCCGGGCGCGTAGCCGAGCGCGCCCACGGAAAAGTCGTGCTGTACGCAGTCCGTGGAGACCACGAGGTCGCCGATGTCAAGGCGCGCGGCGTCGAGCGAGCCCGCAACGCCCGTGTTGATGAGGTGCGTGCAGCCGAAGTGGTCTGCCAGGACCTGCGCGCAGATGCCGGCGTTCACCTTCCCGATGCCGCACTTGACCACGACCACGTCCTTCTCGCCCAGGCGCCCCGCGCAGAAGTTCGTGCCGGCCACGCGCTCCGAGCGCGCGTCCGCGAGCTCCGCCTTGAGGCGCTCCACCTCGACGTCCATCGCGCCGATGATTCCAATCTTCATTATGTCCCCCTACTCCTGCGGATAGGCGAGATGCGCCTCGTCGATGTTCTCCAACGTGTTCTCCAGGTAGCGGCGCGCCCACCAGCGGGCCTGCGCGAGGTCGGCGTCATGCCAGTTGCCGCACTCCTCCGGGCGCGCGCCGGGAATCTCGCCCGTAAAGTCACGGATGAACTCAAAGGTCTCCCGCACGAGCGGCGCCACCTCGGCGGAGGTGTGCTCGCCAAAGAGGATGAGGTAGAAGCCCGTGCGGCAGCCCATCGGGCCAAAGTAGACCACGCGGTCACGCCAGGCGGGGCTGTTGCGCAGGTAGGTGGCGCCCAGGTGCTCGATGGCGTGGACGGCCGCCGTGTCCATCACGGGCTCGCGGTTGGGCGCGGTGAGGCGCAGGTCAAACGTGGTGACCACGGCGCCGGTGGCGGGATCGGCATCCACGCGACTCACGTAGACGCCCGGCTCGAGCGTGAGGTGGTTGACGGTGAAGCTGGCGATCTTCTCCATGGGACTCCCTGGGGTCGAGGCTCTTCTCGGCAGTTCTTCTCGCCACCAGTGTAGCCGTCTGGGACTCAGACCCGCGACGCGAAAGCGTCGCCAAGCCCCCGCGGAGCCGATGTGCGGGGGCGAGGCGACGCTTTGGCGAGAAGAACCGTCGCCAATCCCCCGCACGGCCGGCCCGCGGGGGATTGGCGACGCTCCGCCCGAGAACGGCGGGCCGCCCGTCACCGCTCCCGCAAGATTGTCTGGGACAAACTGAGTCCTGCCCCGTGTTATAGGCAGAGCCCCCGAGCGAAAGGAGACGCGATGACCCCGAGGGTGGTGAGAGACGACGCCTTCCTGCGGCAAGCGATGCGCGCGCACGGTGCGAGCGTGCTGCGCCTGGCGATTACGCAGACCGGGTCGCGCGCGGACGCCGAGGACGTCTACCAGGACGTCTTTGTGGCGCTTGCCTGCTGTGACACCGCTTTTGGCGACGAGGGGCACCTGCGGGCCTGGCTCCTGCGCACGACGCTCAACCGCTGCCGGGACCTCGCGCGCTCGTGGTGGCGCCGCCACGCGCAGTCCTTCGACGCGCTCGGCCTGGAGGTGGCGGACGCCGAGAAGGACGAGGACCCCTGGACCCCCGCCGAGCTCTGGGCGGCCGTCCAGCGCCTGCCCGAGCGCTACCGCGCCGTCATCCACCTGCGCTACGTGGAGCAGATGCCCGCAGACGCCATCGCCGCGGCGTGCGGCATCTCCGAGTCGGCCGTGCGCACGCGCCTCTCGCGCGCCACGCAGAAGCTGCGATTCTACCTGGGAGGTACGTCATGAGCGAGAAGAACCCTGCTGAGAAGCACCTGCACCGCCTCTACGAGGGCGTCCGGCACAGCGAGGAGCTCGACGACGCCGTGATCGCGCGCGTGAAGGCACTCCGGGAGGAGGAGGCCGCGCCGCGAGCCCTCGTCACGCGGCGCGTGGCGCTCGTGGGGGCGGCGGGCTGCGCCGTCGCGGCCGGGCTCGCCCTGGGGCTGCCCGTCCTCCTAGGCCCTGACTCCGGCGGCAACGCCTTCGGGCTTGTCATCGCCCGGGCCGCGGAGGGGGGCGACGCCGTGGCCGTGAGCGCAGGGTCCAACGGGCTCATGCCCTGCGACGGCACGTACGGAAGCTACATCAGGCTCTCCCTCAACCTCAGCGTCACCGGCGGCGGCGTGGAGTCGGTCACGTACCGGGTGACGGACAGCCCCATGGCAACGATCGACCGCCCCTCCATCCACGAGCCGATGACCGAGCACGCCGTCGTCTCGCTCTACACGGAGGCACCGGACGACTATGGCGACGAGATGCCCCCGGGAGAGATTCCCGAGACGGTGACCATCGACCCGGCGGCATCGGACGCCCCTCCGTGCCTCGACGTCAACGGCAACGTACCCTACCTCACGGTCAACAACCGCGACGCCTTCTGGGCAAGCGACGAGACCATCCAGCTGCTCGGGGCGTGGCTGGACCTGGAGTCACGGCCGTGGAGCGACACGAGCGAGTACGCCTGGCAGGAGGGCGAGACGGACGAGGAGCACATCGACCGCGTGGAGCGCCTCACCGAGGAGGCGTGGGCGGAGTACGACGCGCTGCAGCCCCAGATCCAGGCCGCGCGCGAGGCCTACCTCGAGAGCTTCCACGCGCACGCGGCGACGCAGGAGTCCTTCGAGGAATGGCAGCGCTCGCTCTACGTGAGCGGGTTCGTCTGCGCCGCGGACGCGCTCGGCGAGGCCCGGCTCGAGGCCACGGCCACGTTCTCTGACGGCAGCACGCAGACGCGCCGCTACCGCATCTCGTTCGTGGACGGCTGCGAGCAGGTGCTCTCCGAGCGCTTTGACGCGCTGCTCGCCCTGGATGACGACTTCTCCCAGTGCCTCGAGGAGGAGCTCCCCTGGCACCGCTACCCCACCCCCACGGAGGAGGAGATAGCCGCGGACCCGCGCCTCTCCGCACCGATCTTCCAGATCGAGGACGTGACGGGGGCGTAGGGAGGTTCTTCTCGCCCGTTTTTCTCGCCCGCCCTGCGCGGGCCGGAAGCGTCGCCTCACCTCCGCACGGCCACTCCGCGGGGGCAAGGAGACGCTTTGGCGAGAAGAACCGTCGCCAATCCCCCGCACAACCGGTCCGCGGGGGATTCGCGACGCTCCGTCCGGGCAGCGCCGGGGCGCCCTACAGCGCGCTCGCGAGCCAGGGCCGCCCGGAGAGCGCGCGGGCCAGGCGGTCCTGCGCCGCGGAGAAGACCACCTCGGGCCTGACGTGCAGGCGGACCTCGCCCTGCGTGCCGTAGGCGGTGAAGGCCGTGAAGATGACGTCCGTCTCGAAGGCGGGGTCGAGCAGGTCCGCGAGCTCGCGCGCCGCGATCAGGCAGCACTCGTCCGCCACGGCGGAGAGGTCCGCCCCCGGCACCACGGCGATGGGCACGCCGCAGTAGCCCGCAGTCCAGGGCGTGATGCGCGTGAGGGCCGTCTTGGAGAGCACCGAGTTGGGGATGACCTCCACCGCGCCGCCGCGCATCAGCACGGAGGTGCTGCGCCACGTGACGTCGGTCACCTCGCCGGTGACGCCGCCCACCGTGATGTAGTCCCCGGGCTGGACGGCCTTACTCACCATGAGGCTGATGCCGCCGATGATGTTTGAGATCGTGTCCTGCATGCCGAGGGAGACGGCAAGCGAGACAACGCCGAGGGCGGCCACGAAGCCCGCCGGGTCAACGCCAAAGACCGGCTTCAGAACGCCGAGCAGCGCGAGCACCCAGATGAGCGCGCGGGCGATGTTGATGAAGAGCGACGCGCTCGGCAGCTCCGAGGCGTCGAGCAGCCTGTGCATGAGCCGCACCACCACGCGCTCGATCAGTGCCGCAATGACCACCGCGATGACGAGCGTCACGCTCTTGTCCAGCCAGCCGCCCGCGTCGATGCCCAAAAGTTGTTCCATCACGTCCCCTCCCCCTTCTGTTACGAGCTTGATTTATGCGTTCGCATAAATCAACGGCTGGTGACGCAGAGTTTATGCGAACGCATATGTGACGCGAAGGGACTGCCCCTGCCTCACCCCTCGATCTTGACGAGCGGGGCAAAGCCCTTGAGGAGCTTCTTGGTCTTGCCGGTGCGCGTGAACCTGACCTCGATCGTGTCCCCCGAGACGGCAAGGACCGTGCCAGGGCCGAAGGTCTTGTGGGAAACCTTGTCGCCTGCCGAGAAGGACGTGGAGGGCGCAGGGCGCGCCGGTGCCTGCCGTGCGGGCGCCACCTCGGACGCGCGCGGGGCCACGCCCGTGGAGCGCGTGCGCGAGCCGAAGACGTTGCCGCCGTAGACCGAGGAGCCGCGGCCGCTACCGAAGGTGCCGCGACGGTCCCCGCGCTTCTCCCAGCCCACGCCCGTGAAGCCCGAGGAGCCCACGCCCGTGCGTTCCACGTCGGCGGCGGGAATCTCGTTCAGGAAGCGGCTCGGCGGGTTGGCCTGGGTGGAGCCGTACGTGCGCCGTGTGGCGGCATGCGTGAGGTAGAGCTTCTTGCGGGCGCGCGTGATGGCCACGTAGGCCAGGCGGCGCTCCTCCTCCACAGCGGCCGGGTCGCCCTCGTAGGAGGTGTGCGGGAAGATGCCCTCCTCCATGCCGGCGACAAACACGACCGGGAACTCCAGACCCTTGGCCGAGTGGATCGTCATCATCGTGACCGCGTGCGTCTGTCCCGCGAGCGAGTCCAGGTCAGAGCGCAGCGCCAGCCACTCGATCAGCGCCGGGAGCTTCTCGGAGGCGACGGGGGGCCTGACGCCCGGGGCGGTGCCCCCGAGCTCAGCGCTCGTTCGCTGCGCGAAGTCGCTCGGGGGCACCGCCCCGGGCGTCAGGCCTGCGGGCGCGAAAACCCCCTCGCCCGCGGGCTGGCCCTGCGCGCCGGCCTCGGCTACGCCGACAGCCGCCACGCTGGCGGAAGGGCTCGGCTCGAGGGCGCCTGCCGCTCGCAGCTGGGCCAGGGACTCGAGGGTCTCCACGGCGTCGTGCGTCTCGTCGAACTCGGCGGCGACGCCCATGAACTCGCGGATGTTCTCGATGCGGCCGTCCGCCTCCACGGAGTGCTCGGCCTCGAGGGCGCGGATGAGGCCGGAGCGGTCCACGATCGCGTCCACCACGTCGGCGAGCTCGCCCGTGAAGTGCCGACCCGCCTCGATGACGCCCGTGAACTCCGCCAGCGCCGAGCGCACCTTCGCGCCCAGAAGTCCCGTCTCGGCGATCGCCAGCTCGCAGGCCGAGAAGAACGAGATGCCCTCGTCAACCGCAAGCTCGCGGATCTTGTTGATGGAGGTGGTGCCGATGCCGCGCCTCGGCGTGTTGACCACGCGCAGGGCGGCCACGTCATCATCCGGGTTCACGACGAGCTTGAGGTAGGCCATGACGTCGCGGACCTCGGCGCGGTCGAAGAAGCGCGTGCCGCCCACGATCTTGTACGGCACGCCCGCGCGCAGGAACATGTCCTCGAGGATGCGCGACTGCGCGTTGGTGCGGTAGAAGACGGCCATGTCGTCGTAGCTCGTGCCGCCATCGTGGAGCTTCTCGATCTCGGAGCCGATCCATCGGCCCTCGTCACGCTCGTCGGAAGCCTGGAACACGCGGATCTTCTCGCCGTCCCCGGCATCGGTGAACAGGCGCTTGGGCTTGCGGCGGGAGTTGTTGGCCACCACGGCGTTGGCGGCGGCCAGGATGTGGCCCGTCGAGCGGTAGTTCTGCTCGAGGCGCACCACGTGGGCGTCCGGGTAGTCCTTCTCGAAGTCCAGGATGTTCTGGATGTCAGCGCCACGCCAGGAGTAGATGGACTGGTCGTCGTCGCCCACGACCATGAGGTTTCTGTAGCGCGCGGCCAGGAGGTTGGTGATCGCGTACTGGACGTGGTTGGTGTCCTGGTACTCGTCCACGCTGATCTGGCGGAAGCGGTCCTGGTAGCGCTCAAGCACCTCCGGGCGCTTGGAGAGCAGCTCGAAGGTCTTGACGAGCAGGTCATCGAAGTCCATCGCGTTGGCCTTGGCGAGGCGGTGGTCCAGCTCGCGGTACACGCGCGCCGCGGCGCGGTCCGCCGGGTTGGAGGAGCTCGCCATCTCGTCCGGCCCCACCATCGCGTTCTTGGCCGAGGAAATCTTGGCGCGGATCGAGTTCATCGGGAACTGCTTCTGGTCGATGTCCAGGTCCGCCATGATGGTCTTGACCAGGCGGCGCGAGTCGTCGTCATCGTAGATGGTGAAGTTGGGGCGGTAGCCCACGAGCTCCGGGTCCTCGCGCAGCATCCGCACGCACATGGCGTGGAACGTGCAGACCCACATGCCGCGCGTGCCGCCGGGCAGAAGGGCGTCCAGGCGCTCGCGCATCTCGGCGGCGGCCTTGTTGGTGAACGTGATGGCCAGGACCTGCCAGGGGCGCACGCCCTCGTCCGCGATCATGTGCGCGATGCGCACCGTGAGCACGCGCGTCTTGCCCGAGCCCGCGCCCGCGAGCACGAGCAGCGGGCCGCGCGTGCACTCCACCGCCTCACGCTGGGCCGGGTTGAGGCCGTCGAGGTCGATGACGGGCGCCGGGGCCGGGATGGGCGTCGGCGAAAAGAGGGTCTGCTGGTTCTGGGTCATGAAGCCCCCACGTTCTTCTCGGTGACTGCGTGCCCTACGAGTGTAGCGGCATGACCGGACAGCAATTGCCGGGATCTGGCGACCCGACAAATGCTGACAAAGGTGTCAGGGCAGTTTGTCATGAAAAACATGACGAACTGCCCTGACACCTTTGTCAGCATCCGGCAGGTCGGCTACTTGTGCTTCTTGACGCCGCCGAGGATGTCGTCCTTGTCATAGGTGAGGCTGTAGGCAATCTCGAGGCCGCGCAGCAGCTCGCGTGCATCGTGCTCCCCCATCTTGCTCAGCGTGGCGGCAAGGCTCGAGACCCCGTCGGAGCTGTGGTCGTTGGCATGGCGGCGGCCCTCGTCGGTGCAGTAGACGAGCACGCGGCGCCGGTCCTCCTTGTCCTGCTCGCGGACCACGTAGCCCTTCTCCTCGAGCGAGTCGATGATGCGGGTCATGCGCGGCCGCGTGTACCCGAGCGTCTTGGCAAGCTCGGAGGGCGTCATCGCCTCGTCCTGGCGCGAGATGTACTCGAGCACCGGGTCCTCGCCCATCGACATGCCGTATGCCGTCCCGATGGAGCCCTTGGCGACCCCCCCGGGAGTACATGATGAGCTTCTTTGCAGCGTCCTCGTAGTCCATCTGCCTGCAGCGGGCCCCTTCATCGAAGCGCGGCGCTACGGCCACGCCAAACACGTCCTCTGACTGGTTAATAGTAGCAACTTTCCCCGCGCCCCGCATTTTATTCACCTCTTTCAAATAAGTGAGAAGATTGTCTCGGCGAGGCCGTCGTGGTCGTTGTCGAGCGCCGTCACCCGCGACGCGGCGTCGCGCACCTCGGCGGGCGCGTTTGCCATGGCCCAGCTCTCCCCCACCGCGCGCAGCATGTCGATGTCATTGCGGCCGTCGCCAAAGGCGGCCGCGTCCGCGGCGCTCACCCCCAGATGCCGGCAGACGGCCTCGACCCCCTCGGCCTTGCTCACGCGGCCGTCCATCACCTCGCAGAGGATGGGTGACGAGCGCACCACGGCGAGGTTGGGGAACGCCGCGCCCAGCTCGCGCTCCGCCCGCTCCACCGAGGCCGGCTCCCCCACGAGGAGGAACTTGTGGAGGCCCCGCTCCGAGAAGTGCTCCTCGAGCGTCCCCTCGACGGACTCCACGCCCACGATGCGCTCCTCGCGCGCCACGCGCGGGTCCGAGCGGTCCGACGTCACCCACGTGTGATAGCCATACGCCATGCAGCAGACGTCCGGCAGGGCGCAGACCACGTAGTCACGCACCTCGAGCGCGCACCCGAGCGCGATGGGCCTGCTCAGGAGCTCCGCCCCGGCGGCATCGAGCACGTAGGCGCCCCCGTAGCACACGACGGGCCCCGCGTTGCCGAGCTCGCGGCGGATCTGGTCGAGCGCCTCGGGCATGCGCGCCGAGACGAGCACGAACGGGACGCCGCGCGCCCCGAGCCCGCGCACCGCCGCGGCCGTGCGCGGGCTCACGCGATGCGAGCCGTCGAGCAGCGTCCCGTCAACGTCGCTGAACACCACCGCGGGCAGGCTGCCCCCACGCTCTTCTCGCCCGCCGTCAGCCCTCTTCGTCATGGTGACCACCTTCCGTCCCGCGCACGCTCGCGCGCACGAACATGATTGGACCCTCGCAGCCGGCCGCGGGCCTGACCTCGTAGGCCCCCACGGCGGCCGGCACGATGAAGGTCTCAGCATAGTGCACCGTCAGGGGCTCAAAGGCGCCCCCGGGGCTTCTGACCACCGCCTCCGCGCCCGCCACCAGGTTGAGCACGTTGAGCGTCCCACGCGTGTCCAGGCGCGCCGACCCGCCGGGCGCCACCGTGTAGCGCCGGCACAGGATGGGCTCGAGCTCATGCAGGCCCGTCACCTCCACGCGGTCCGCGCCGCAGGGCTCGTCGACGTCATGCGCGCGGTTAATGAGGTTCTTCTCCACCCACTCCGTCGTGCGGTCCCAGCGGATGACCTCGCGGCCACGCGCGAGGTGCACCGGGCGGGGACGCCCGTCGAGGCCGAGCCGCCCCCAGTCCCAGAGCTTGAACGTGAAGAGGTACGGCGTGGCGCTGATCTCCAGCACCATCGTCCCCGCCCCCGAGCAGTGGGGCGTGCCCGCCGGGATGAGGACGTGGTCGTGCGGCCGCACCGGGACGCGGTTGGCGTAGCGCCCGGCATCGAAGGGAACGCCGCCGGCGTTGGCGCCCTCGAGCGCGGCCATCATCTCCCCTGGGTCCACCCCCTCGCGAAGGCCCAGGTAGACGCAGGCACCCTCCTCGGCATCCAGGATGTAGTAGCTCTCGTCCTGCGTGTAGGCCATGCCGAACTCCCGGCGGATGTAGTCCGTCGTGGGGTGGACCTGCAGGCTCAGGTTCTGCCCGCCCATGGTGTCGAGCAGATCAAAGCGAATGGGGAACTCCGCCCCGTAGCGCGCGTAGACGCCCTCGCCAAGAAGGGCGCGCGGGCGCAGGAGCGTGAGGTCCATGGCGGGCAGGCGCACGACGCCGCCGTCCAGCTCAAAGGCGAGCGCGTTCTCCTCCGGCACGCCGTCGAAGGACCAGGCGTAGTTGGGCGCGTCCGCGGGCAGCCCAAAGTGCTCGCGCATCCACTGGCCGCCCCAGACGCCCGGGTCGAAGTAGGGCTCGGTCCTGAAGGGACGGCTGGACGCCACGTCGAGGGCGGCTCGGAAGGCCTCCCCGTCCATGGCGCGCGGCAGGTCGCGCTCATCGGTCCCCACCACATAGTCCGCCCGCTCGAGCAGGCGCGCCTTGTGCCGGTCCGCGAGGCGCCACTCCACGAAGTAGCCGCGCTTGACCTTGCGCAGCACGTCCTCATCCCCGTTGTCGCAGCCGTAGTTGGGCATGCCGGCTCGATAGCGCAGCTGAATCTCCCAGCGTGTCGCGTCCAGGTAGACGAGCACGTCACCGGGGTGCACGAGCGCCGCCCCGAAGCCGCAGACGAGCACGAGGCCGCTCACGCCCTCGACGCACCAGCGCGCGGCGAGAAGGGCGCGGGCGTCCATGAACTCCTCGAGCTCGCCGAAGCACATGCGACCGAAGACCCGGTCGTCCGTCAGGAAGGGCACCATGCGGCGCGTGAGCTCGGCGGGCTCGGGAAAGAGCGTCCGCGTGTCCACCATCACGTCCGGGTGCAGGCGCCCCATCTGCGAGATGACCTCGTCATCCCAGACGCCGGGATAGGAGTCGCACACCAGGACGCAGCTCCCGCCATTCTGCGCGCGGACCTCCCCCACGCGCGCCGAGAGCTCGGCGAGAAGGGCGTCGTAGCCCACGATCGCCCGGTGCCCGGGCACGCGGATGGTCGGATGCCTGTCGTATGCCATGATCTCCTCCTTGCCGTGGTGCCCTTCGGCCACGCCCGCGTCCGGGCGCCGCATGGGCGCCCAGGCGCGGGCCGGCCGCGGCGCGCGGGCATCAGTCCCGCGCGCCAGCCGGCAGGTCGGGACGCCCCAGAAGGACGCCCCGACCTCGCTACTTCCTCTTGGACCTGCCGAGAAGGACGCCCGCGCCCGCGGTCACGGCGCCGAGCGCCGCGATGCCGCCCACGGCGACCGTGGCGTCACCGGTGTCGGGGACCCTGCCGGAGCCGCCGGACGCCTGGTGGGTGCCGCCCTTGTCCTCGGAGCCCGTGCCGCCAGGCCGCTGGCCCTCATCGCCGCCGGGCCGCTGGTCGCCGCCGGGCAGCTGGTCGTCGCCGGGCTGCTGGTCGTCGTCGCCGGGTTCCTCACCCGTATCGGCCCGCTCCAGCGCCGCGAAGGCGTCCCGGACGGACTGTGCCGCCGCTGCCATGTCCGCGGAGGTCGCGTTCTTGTCCGCCAGCAGAGCCCGGGCCTCCGCCAGCGCGTCCTGGAGCGCCGCCCACGAGTCGGCGGTGTAGTCGGAGGCGTCGAGCCCCTCGACCTTCTCGCTCACCTCGTCGATGGCGCCCTGGAGGTCCTGGGCGGGTCCCTCGGTCGCCGATCCGCCCACGTAGAAGTTCTCGAAGGTGGTCTGGTCGGAGTCCCACATGCCAATGGCAACGTAGCCCTCGGTATCGGTGTAGTCGGGATCGCCTTCCTGGAGGGTGTAATCAAGGTACTGCTTACCGTTGATCTCGACCTTGATGGTCTTGCCCTCCACCGAGATCTTCACGTGGTAGTTGCCCTCGGGGTCAACCGCAACCGCGTGGTCGTCCTGGTAGAGCGTCTTGTCGCCCTTGAAATCGAACAGGCGAATCTTGCCCGCGCCGTCGAGCTGGATGGCATAGCAGCCCTGGTAGGCATCCTGCACCTGGCTGCCGAAGATGAGGTTCTCCAGGCCGGTCTTGTGGTGGACGTCAATCTCGTACGTCAGGCCGTCCACCGGGTACTTCTCGCTCGAGAACAGGAAGCTGTTGGCGCCCACGCCGTCCACGTGGAGCACCGGGCCATCGACATAGAACGATCCCGTCGGCCGAGAGACGCCTGCGACGTTGGTCTGGAGCTCGCCCTCGTACACGCTCACCGTAATGTCCCGGCTCACGTTCGGGTCGCTCTCGCTCGCCACGGTGATCGTGGCGGTGCCGCGGGTGTTGCACGTCACGCGCAGCCCGCCCTCGGTCTGCTCGGCAGATGCGACGGAAGGATCGCTCGAGGTGATCGTCAGGTCCTGCGGAGCGGCGGCGGGAGACACCCACGCGCTGATGTCCGCCGTGGTGCCCGCATAGCCCGTCACCGTGTCGCGAGAAAGACCGATGCTCTGGGCAGCGGAGCTCGGGTTGCCCGTCTGCTCGTCGTCCCAGATGGTCTCGAGCGGGTACACCGTCGCATCGAGTGTGGCGGTGCCGTTCTCGCTGAACGCCTGCAACCCGTCAGCAAGCGGCGACGGGAAGATCTGGTTGGCTCCGGCGGCAACGTAGTCGCCGGTGAAGACCTCGACGCTCATGCGGTCCACGTACACGTGCAGGGTCACGGACCCGTCCTCGTTGTGGTCGACGTTTGCCTGGGAGCGCGGCTGGGCGAACGCGTCGTTCAGGATGGAGCCGGACTTGCTGCGGTCGAGCGTGATGGTGTCCGTGGCAAAGTCGTAGGAAACCCGCGTCTTCTGGCCTGCACCCACGCGCACGTCAAAGCCCACGGTAGGCTGCTCGCCCTTCCCAGGCGTGAACGTAGCCTCGATCTCGTAGGAGGTTCCGTTGAAGTCGATCGGGGTCACCGCATCGTCTCCGCCGAGCTTCAGCCCGTCAACGGTCACCTTGCCGCTCTCGTCGCGCAGGTCATCGAGCTTGTCGACCGGATCTTGCGTGAGCCGGTACGCGCCGTCTGAGTCCCGGGTGAGACCCAGCTTGACGGGAAGGTTGTAAGTGCCGTTGAAGCGCCAGTTGCCGGTGTTCTGAACGAGCTTGTTGTAGTCCCAGGTGTTCATCCAGTTCATGGCAACAAGCTCCGGACAGTTGACGCTGCCCGACGTGCCGAAGTCGCTGCCCGCGTTGAAGTAGGTCATTGCGGCGTAGGCGTCGCGCCCGAAGTTCATCGTGTAGTCGGGCGTACCCTCGTCCTGCACGAAGGCGTACTGGCCGCCCTCGACGTTGGTGAAGTCCACGTTCTTGAACTCGCCGACCTTGTAGCTCGTACCGCCGCGGGAGAGAATCCACTTGACGGCGCCGTCCTCGGCCTTAACAGGGTAGAGATCGGGGCACTCGGTGTACACGTGGTTCTCGGTCCCCGGCTCGTTGAGATAGCTCTCGCCCTTCCAGTGAACGAGGTCGTCGGAGGAGTAGAAGCGCACGGGGCCGCCGGCAACGATAAGGAACCACTTGTCGTCGAAGCGGAAGACCTTTGGGTCGCGGAAGGCGCCGTCGGCGGGCTCGATGATGTCGTCGGTGCTGTAGTCGAGAAGGACGTCGTCGTACTTCTGGTAAGCGCCCATGGTCTTGGTGGCAGGGTCGTAGGTGGCATAGGCGAGCGTCAGGCGCTGCTTGCCGTCCTGCCCCGCCCGTCCGTTGGCCGTGACGATGAAGACCATGCCCTCCTCGCCCTCGGCAAAGATCTCAGGCGCCGTAGTGTGGTCGGCGTACACGCCGCAGCCGGAGAACTGCGCGCCGTACTCGTCCGGGTAGAGGGCGATCGGCTGCTCCTTCCAGTGCACGAGGTCGGTGCTCGTGGCGTAGCCCCAGTGCATGGGACCCCAGTCGGTGTCGGTGTAGGCCTGGTAGTAGAAGTGGTACACGCCGTCCGAGGTCCTCACGAGACCGCACGGGTCATTGCCCCAGCCGTTCTTGACGCTGTAATGGAACTGACTGCGCTGATCCTCGTAGTAATACGTGTCGTCCGGCCCCTCGCAGAAGACGCGCAGCTGGTAGACGGCAACGGCGCCCGTATCGGGATCCTCGACGGTAAGCGAGTACTGGTTGAGGCCCTCGTTGCGCGCGTCGGTTCCGCGATTGGCTACGGGAACGCTCACGACCCCGCCCTTGGGTTCGTAAACGTTTCCCGCCTCGTCGGCCACGCTCACGCGCGCATCCGCGTTGGTCGTCTCATACGCGATGTTCACGCTATCGGCCGAGTTCCGCACGTATCCCACGTACACGTAGGCCGTGTCCTGGAACGCAAAGGGCATGTCAACCGCATCGCCCGTGATGTTGAGGCTCGTGAGCTGCGGGGTGTTGCCCTCGGTGAGCGGCGTGGCCGTCACGTTCTGATAGGTTACGGCAGCGTTGAACGA
This sequence comes from Thermophilibacter provencensis, assembly GCF_900128445.1. GTDB lineage: Bacteria > Actinomycetota > Coriobacteriia > Coriobacteriales > Atopobiaceae > Thermophilibacter > Thermophilibacter provencensis. Next base: position 17,868 of record NZ_LT671417.1, read on the forward strand.
GAGCAGGCCGCAGTACCCCTCGCGCAGGGCGGTGTTCTGCCCATAATGCGCGTAGACCTCTTCGTTGTTGGCCTCGGTACCCAGGGTGTAGTCCGCCGTGCTCGCCGTCTTGGTAACGGCGTTGCCCTCGGCGTCCTCGTAGGACACCGAGAAGACCATGTGCTTGCCGATGGTCGTGACGCTCAGGTGGAAGGCGTCAGAGACGCTCGCGCCAAGCTGGATGGGGGACAGCATGTCGTATGCGATGCGCCCCTCGTTGGCGGTCTGCTCGAACTTGAACAGGCGGCACTCGCCCGTCTTGGGGTTGATGTTGGCCACGTAGGACTGCATGGCACCGAGGTCGCCCTCGTCGCTGTGAAGCACGAGCGACGCGGCGCCGTCCACGTCGGCGCTCTCGAAGGACACGTCCGCTGAGTAGACCATGTCACCAAGGGATGCCGCCTCGCCCTGCCAGCGAACCATGTAGTCGCCACCCGAGGATGCGACCCACAGCCCATCCGCCGTCTCGACCGTCTGGCCGTTGCCGAACTTCGTGCAGTCACCCGAGAGACTGGTCACGAAGCCGTCTCCCTCCTCGGGGACGCCCGGGTCGGGCAGCTCGAGTCCGGCGTCCTCGCTGATGGTCACGTTGGAGAACGTCGCCGCGGAATTGAAGGTGAGAAGCCCCACGCAGCCTCCCTGCCAGCCCTGGATGGTGGCCGATCCGCTGACCTCGTGGCCCGCGGCATCGGATGCCGTCACCCTGCAGAGGCCCGTCTCGTCGATCTGGACCCTCAGGTGGACCGTGCCCGTCGTGTCAAGGCCCGCGGAATCGACCTGATCTTGCGAGACCGTTATCAGGTCCATGCTATCATTCACGCGGAAGAGGCGTACACGCTGGTCGGTGCTCTCGTTGTTGAAGTTGAAGCCGTACCACGTGCCGCTTCCCGGCTCCGCCGCGTTTGTCGCCCCCACGACGAGCGCGGCGGATATGCCGTCGGTCACCTGCACGTCGGCCTGGTAGTCAAGGCTCTTGTACGCCTGCCCGCCCTCGAGCATGGCAAAGTGGTCGCCGTCGCGACGCGAGACGTCCACCGTCCCGTCCTCGCAGGTGACCGTGCCCCCGCTTGCGCTCACGAACTGCGTGAGCGTCGTCAAGTCGGACGCCCCGGCATCCTGCCGCGCAACGACGGGAGCCGGCGACTCCGCCGCAAGGGCGATCGCCGGTGCGCCGGCGCCTAGGGCACAGACCGTCCCCAGAATCACCGCCAACCGTGCGGGCCGCATTGCTGAATCCATGTCAAGCATCTCCTTTCCAGTGTTTCGCCAAATTAGTGGGCCAGGCAACAACCGCCGTGGTTACCTGGCCTTCCCGCTGTTCTTCTCGCCTTTCGCGTTCTTCTCGCCGCCCTTGCCCCTCCCGTGCTCGCGCGCCCACTCGTCGAGGTCCACGCCGGCAGCCGCAAGGATGTTCCTCACGTTCTTCTTGGCGTTGGTCGTCCCCACCTTGAGGACCACCGAGACGAGCGCCCCCACGACGAGAAGGGCAATGCCCAGCACGCCGAAGCCCGTCCCTCCTCCGCCATAGAAGCCCCAGTAGCCGACGATGAAGCCGGCGGCGACGAGCGAGTAGCCGATGCGCAGCCACACGTTCAGGCGCTGGATGGCGTCGGTCTGGAGCCTGGCCTCGCGGATGAGGTCGTCGCGGGTCCAGTTGGAGGTGTTGAGTGCCATGAGGGTTCCTCATCTCTAGAGACGCGCCCGGGCCGCAGGGGAGATTCCGCGGCCCGGGCTTTGAAGGAGGGAAACTATCTTGCGTGCGGTCGCGCGGGCCTTACGCGGCCGTGGCGATCGTGGCGGCACCGAAGAAGCCGCAGCACGCGCCGATGAAGGCGATGGCAAGCAGGATCAGCATCGTGATGATGGGGCTGACCTTCTTCTTGGCCATGAGCCACCAGCAGAAGACCGTGAAGATCAGCGGCAGGAGCTTGGGGTAGATGCCGTCGAGCGTGCCCTGCAGGGTTCCGCCGCCCGGGAGCGTGAGGGCCGTGGTGATGGAGACCCACGTGGCGTCAACCGCGCCGATGACGATCGTGCCGACCATCACGATGGCCTCGCGCAGGGCCTGGGCGTTGGGGCCCACGAGGGCCTCCACGGCGTCGCCGCCGAGCTTGTAGCCCTGGTAGTAGGCGAAGCGCATGCCGAAGTAGGCGAGCAGGTTCCAGACCACGATGTAGAAGATCGGGCCGAGCACGGAGCCGCCCTCGGAGAGGCCCATGGCGATGCCGAGCAGGATCGGGATCAGCGTGCCCACGATCAGGGAGTCGCCGATGCCGGCGAGCGGGCCCATGAGGCCGGCGCGGATGCCGTTGATGGTGTCGTCGTCGACGGGCTGGCCGTTGGCGCGCGCCTCCTCGAGGCCCACGGTGACGCCGACGATCATGGTGCCGATCTGCGGCTCGGTGTTGAAGAACGCGGAGTAGGTCTGGAGGGCCTTGGTCTGGTCGTCCTTGTTGTCGTAGAGGTCCTCGACGATCGGCAGCATGGAGACCAGGTAGCCGAAGGTCTGCATGTGCTCCTGCGAGAAGCACGTGAGATTGCCGTAGTACCAGTTGCGGAAGGACTTGGCGAGGGCCTTCTTGGAGACCTTGCGGCCGTCCTTGGCGGTGACGGTGTTCTCTGCCATTAGATGTCCTCCTCATCCTCGTCGTCAATGGTGGAGGCGCTGAGCGCACCTGCGGCGCCCACGCGCTCGACCTTCAGGCGCAGCGTGGTGATCTCGTAGTTGATGAGCGCGAAGAAGCAGGCGATCGCGGAGGCGGCGATGAGGTTGCAGCCCATGACCGCGGCGAGCGTGAAGCCGAAGAAGAACGGCAGGAAGTCGGTGGCCTTGGTGATGACCTGCTTGAGCAGGATGGCGATACCGACGCAGGGGAGGAGCGAGCCCACGGCGAACAGGGTCTTCATGGGGATGCCGTCCATGGGCAGGCTCGCCAGCAGGTTGTTCACCGCGTCGCCACCAAAGTAGACGAGCAGGAACGTGGGCAGGAAGGAGCAGATGATGTGGGAGATCCAGGGCAGGACCATGTCAACGAGGTAGAGCTTGTGGGTGTCGCCCTTCTCGAGCCACTTCCAGCCCATGGCCTGCCAGGCCAGGTTGATCGTCGCGGTGCCGTAGAACAGGATGGCGCCCAGGGTGCCGCACGTGGCGCCGAGCGAGGTCGCGAGGGCCGCAGCCTCCGCGCTGCCGGCGTCGAGCCCCTGGGCCTTGACGGCGATGAGGGCGAGCGGGATGCCGATGTAGCAGGCCGCGCGGACGTCGGCCGAGACGGTGCCGCCGGGGGTGACGAGGGCGATGTAGACCACCTGGATGGCCATGCCGACGAGGATGCCGTCGGTGATGTCGCCCAGGATGATGCCAACCACAAGGCCGGCGACGAGCGGGCGGCCGAGCGTGTAGTTGCCGATGGACGTGCCGCCGAGGCCGGGCATCGAGGCTAGGCAGGCGAACAGTCCGAGCAATGCGGCCTGGAACGCGTTGATTACCATACGTACCACCTTTCTAGTGCGTGGGCCCGTAAGGGCTCTTGCAGCCTGTCACCAGGCGCCCTCCCGGGCGGGCGCCTGGTGTCGTGCACGAAGCGGGGCTAGTCGGTGTAGCCGAACTGGCCGCGGAACTTGTCCCAGGTGCCCGTCTCCTTGTCGGGGATCAGGCGGAAGTCCACGGTGTAGCCCTTCTTGGAGATGGCCTCCAGGGCGTCGGCTTCCTCCTGGGTGATGGACTGGTTGTTGCCGATCTTGGTGGTGCCGGGGCGGTCGTTGCAGGGGCCCACGATGACGGTCTTGACGTCATCGGGCACAAAGCCGAAGTTCACGAGGATCTCGGCCATGTCCACCGGGTTCTTGGTGATGAGGAAGTAGCGGGTCTTGGAGTCGCGGACGGTCTGGGCCTTCTCCTTGAAGTGCTCCATCGTCCAGACGAAGGTCTTCTTATCCGGCGCGGCGCTCTTGTAGGCGCTCTTGAGCACCGAGTTGGTGGCCGCGGCGTCGTTGACGGCGATGATGCCGTCGCAGGGGTACTCGACCGCCCAGCGGGTGACGGTCTGGCCGTGGATCATGCGGTCGTCGATGCGGACAAACGAAACTGCCATGTTCTTCTCCTTCTCTCAGGCGGCGGACATCCCGCCGCGCTTCTTGCTAGAGCTCCTCGTCCTCATCATCATCGTCGAGGTCGAGCTCGACCTCGCGCATGGCCGCCTGGCCCTCGGAGACCGCGGAGGCGCAGAGGGCGGCCGGGTCGTCCGCCTGGAGGTCGAAGGCCGCGGTGAGGGCCATCGGCAGGCTCACGCCGCCGAAGGCGCGCGTCCGGGCGAGAAGCCCGCGGCCGGCGAGCACGTTGAGCGCGTTGGTGAGGGGCGACCCGCCGATGATGTCGCCCATGACGATGACCTCGTCGTCCTCGGCGATGGGGGCGACGACCTTCTCCAGCTCGGAGACGTACTCGTCGGCACCCTCGCCGTCGCGCAGGCTGCAGCTCAGGATGTCCTCGCGCTTGCCCACCAGCATGTCGAGCACGCTGTGCAGGCCCGGAGCAAACGTCCCGTGGCTGACCAGAAGCAGGTACCTCATGTGTCTTCCTCTCTCTCCTCGGCCGGACGCCCCGGGCCTCCGCCCCCGCCGGCCCCTTCCGTCGAAATTGATTGTCGTTATTAACTATTAAGGTAGCAATCAGATAGTTGTCAGCGGTAACTATTCATCGGTTAACGGTAGCAACTATTGCCGAGCGCAACTATCACCGAGGCCCCCGCTGACGGATGCCGGCAAATGCTGACAGAGGTGACAGGGGCGTTTGTCATGAAAAAACATGACAAACGCCCCTGTCACCTCTGTCAGCATTTGCCGGTGGGCGGCCCCGACGAGCCAAATCGCGTACACTGTCCCAGGCATTCTTGATAGAAGGAGCGTCATCCCATGTCACAGGTCTTGGAACTCGTCCGCCGCGACCCGGTGCTCGCGGCGGCAACCGTGCTCGCCGTCGCGTCCTGCGCGCTCGTGCCGCCCGACGCCGGCTACCTCGCCTACGTGGACGTCCGGACGCTCGGGCTGCTCTTCTGCCTCATGGCCACGATGGCGGGGCTCTCCCGCGCCGGGGTCTTCCAGGCCGCAGGCCGCGCGCTCGTGGCACGCCTGCGCTCGGGCACGAGCGTCGTGATGGGGCTCGTCCTGCTCCCCTTCCTCGCGAGCATGCTCGTCACCAACGACGTCTCCCTTATCGCCTTCGTGCCGTTTGCCCTGCTCGTCCTGCGCATGCTCGGCATTGCCGACGCCTCGGTCTTCACCGTGGTCATGATGACGGTCGCGGCAAACCTCGGCAGCATGCTCACGCCCATCGGCAACCCGCAGAACCTCTACCTCTACTCCGCCTCCGGAATGGGCGTCGGCGAGTTCGTGGGGCTCATGCTCCCGTACGCGCTGCTCTCCGCCGTGCTGCTCGTGGCCTGCGTCCTCGCCTACGGCGCGCACCGCCGCGGCCTGCCCGTCCGCCGCGGCGACCACGACCTCCCCGCGGCGGACGGGCTCGAGCCGGGCCGCGTGCGCAGGCGCGCCGTCGCCCCCTGGGCGGCGCTCTTCCTGCTGAGCCTGCTCGCCGTCGCGCGCGTGCTCCCCGTGCCGGCGCTTCTCGCCATCGTGGTGGCCGTGGCGCTGGTGGCGGACCGAGGCGCCCTGCGCGAGGTGGACTACGGGCTGCTGCTCACCTTCGTGGCGTTCTTCGTCTTCGTGGGCAACGTCGGGCGCGTGGGCGCGGTGGACAGCCTGCTCTCGTCACTCGTTTCCGGAAACGAGCTTCTCGCCTCCGTTGCGGCGAGCCAGGTGGTCTCCAACGTACCGGCGGCCCTTTTGCTCTCCGGCTTCAGCTCCGCCTGGCCCGCCCTCATCGTGGGGACCAACATCGGGGGCCTGGGCACGCTCATCGCGTCGATGGCGAGCCTCATCTCCTACAAGCAGGTCATCGCCGAGGGGGCGGGCACCGCGGGCGCGTACCTGCTGCGGTTCACGGTCGTGAACGTGGCGTTCCTCGCGGCGCTCGTGGGGCTGGCGGTTCTTCTGGGGTAGACGCCCTCCGGCGCGCGGCGGGATGATGACAAAGGTGTCAGGGTCGTTTGTCATGTTTTTTCATGACAAACGACCCTGACACCTTTGTCATCAATGCGCGGCAGCGCTACATCCAGCGCCCGAGGAACTCGAGCACGCAGCCCCAGTAACGCTCCGGGTCGGCAAAGACGGCGCAGCAGTGGCCGGCGCCGGGGAAGACCTCCAGCTGGTGTCCGCCGCCCGCCGCGGAGAGCTCGCGGGCCATGTAGGCGGGCACCACGCGGTCGACCTCGCCGTGGATGATCAAGACCGGCACCCGCGTGCGGGCGAGCGCGTCCACCGGCCGCGCGAACCGGAGGTCATAGCCGCCCGGCTCCCTCATGAGCCTCCGGCGCGCCACGTCCACGAGCGGGTGCGCGGCGACAGGGGGCGTGCCGAGCGAGCCCGACTCCACGACGTTTTCCGCCGTGCGCCAGAAGTCCGTGTAGCCGGAGTCCGCCACGCAGGCGCGGACCTGGGGCGGCAGGTCCTTCTCGCCGCAGGCCATGAGGCACGAGGCGGCCCCCATCGAGATGCCGGCGAGCGCCACGCGCGCGCCCTCCCCCGCCCGGGCCACCACCCAGCGGCACCACGCCACGAGGTCGCGGCGGTCGAGCCAGCCGGCGCCCACCCACTCGCCGCCGGACTCGCCGTGCGCGCGCAGGTCCACGAAGAGCAGGTTGAACCCGGCCTCCGCGTAGCGACGCGCATAGGTGAGGCCGGTGCGCCAGTTGTCGTGGTAGCCATGGACAAAGACGAGCCAGCGCGGCGAGTCCGGGCGGCACGCGAGGGCGTGCCCCACGAGCCGCGTGCCGTCGTCCGAGGCGGCCTCCACGCGCTCGAAGCCCTGCGGCTGCGCCTGGAGCCAGCGCCACGTGCGGTTGGCCTCCTCGGCGCGGTCCCATTCGAGCACCTCGCCCTCGTGGGCGCTCACGCCGGGGGACATCTCACGCACGCGCGCGTCTCCCCCGCCGCCCAGGTATGGGCCCAGCTCCTCGTGGCCCGCATCGGGCTGATGGCCCAGGACGGCCGGCAGCAGCCTCGACACGAGCACCGAGGCGGCAAGGCCGCGCACCACGGACAGGCCCCGACATCCTGCCATTGCGTCACCCTCCCGTCGCTTTTCACGAGTCGCCGAACGGCCCCTGCAGGCGACTGCATCCCAACTCGTAGAATCGCAAGGTCGCATAACCTGACAAATTTGCGAGAAAACCGGCAAAAATGTCGGGTTATGCGGCATCAGGATTCCGCCTACGCGCCCCTCATCCCCTACAACGCGGCCAGCAGGGCCTCACAGCCCTCCAGGACGTCACGATACGTGGCGTCAAAGTCCCCGGTATACCAGGGGTCGGCCACGTCGCCGGGCCGCGAGGTCCAGTCGAGCAGGCGGCTCACCTTGCCGTCCGGGTCCCCACCAAGAATGCGCGAGAGCCCTCGGGCGTTCTCCGCATCCATATATATGATGTGGTCCCAGCCGGCATACTCGTCGCGGGTCACGCGCCGGGCGCGGTGGCGGCCCACGGGCACGCCCTCCGCGCGCAGCTTGGCCACCGTCCCGCGGTGCGGCGGGTTCCCCAGCTCCTCCGAGCTCGTCGCGGCGGAGTCAACGAGAAACTCGCCCTCTCGCCCGGAGCGCCGGACGAGCTCCTCCATCACGAACTGTGCCATCGTCGAGCGGCAGATGTTGCCGTGGCAGACGAAGAGTATGCGGGTCATGGCCCCTCCTGCCCCGTCACTTGAAGTGCTTGCCGCTCTTTGCCGAGGGCGGCTTCAGGCGCTGGCCGCCCGGGCCGGGAGTGATGGTGCGCCGCTCGCCCACCGCGATGGTGAACTGCTCGTGCCGGCGGCGCCTCCTGCCCGCCGCGGCCGAGACAAGCCCGATCACCACGAAGACCGCCACGACGACGCCCGCCACGATGCCCATGTGGACGGGGTCCGACGTCACCCACCAGAGGGCATAGTCCACGAGCGAGAGCTCCATCGTACTCGCCGCGGAGACGCCCACCGTGCCGAGGGCGCGGCCGTCGAGCGAGATGGCGGCCTCTCCGAGGGCGTCCCCCTCCTCGATGGGCGCCTGGAACGCCCCCTCCCAGGAGGGCTCCACGGTGAGGTCCGCGATCGTCGTCCCGCGGGGGAACGTCGTGACAATCGCGTCGTCCGAGCGCGCGTCTACCGCGTCGCCGTCGGAGGAGAGCGTCACCTCAGCGGAGGCGACCACGTCCCCGGCGGACACGACCTCGCCCGTCTCCCACGCGCCGAAGCCCCACGCAAGCAGCGAGCGCATGTCGTAGTAGTTGGGCGTCACGCCGTCGGCGTCCTCCTCGTCCGAGCCGCCGAGGATGACGGCGACGAGGCGCATGCCGTCCTTCTCGGCGGCCACGATGAGGCACTTGCCGGCGTCATAGGTAAATCCGGTCTTGCCCGCCACGATCTCGTCGCCCATGTAGACGGGGCTCTCGGGGTCGAGCAGCAGGTCCGTGGTCGTGATCGTGCGCGCGGGGTTGTCCCCCGTGGCAGGCATCTGCCACGTGGAACTTCCCGCGATCTCCTGGAACGCGGGGTAGGCCAGCGCCGCCTCGAAGATGGTCACGAGGTCGCGCGCCGTGGTGTAGTGGTTCTCCTCGGCAAGGCCGCACGGGTCGGAGAAGTGCGTCGAGGTGCACCCCAGCTCGGCGGCGCGCTCGTTCATCATCCCCACGAAGGTCTGCCAGTCGCCGCCCACCGCCCGGGCGAGCACGTAGGCCGCGTCGTTGCCGGAGGGCAGGAGCAGCCCGGCCAAGAGGTCACGCACCGTGAGCACGTCCCCGGCCTTGAGCCCCGCCGTCGTACTCTCGGCGGTCACGTGCTCGAAGTCGCCCTCCTCGACCGTCACCACGTCGTCGAGGTCCATGTTCTCGAGGACGAGAAGCGCCGTGAGGATCTTGGTGATCGAGGCCGGGGTGCGCTGCTCGTCTGCCTCCTGCTCAAAGAGCACGTAGCCCGTGTCGCGGTCCACGAGCAGGGCCACCGGGGACGAGAGCGCGGGCGGCTCGTCGGCGGAGTAGGCCGGTGCGTCGGCCGCCGGGGCCTCGGTCGCGGCCCCCGTCGCCGGGGCCTCCGCGGACGTGGTCGCGGGCTCGACGCCGTCCTGCGCCCAGGCGGCACGCGGTACGCCCGCCACGCCAACGGCCAATGCGAGCGCCAGCGCGAGCGCGAGCGCCCTTCTCGCCATGCGGTCCTCCCTCATGCGCCCCCCTATCCCACGAGCGCGAACCATGCGATCACGGCCGCGCCAAGCACGATGCGGTACCAGCCGAAGGGCTTGAAGTCGTGCCGGCGCACGAAGCCCATGAGGAAGCGGATGACCGCTATGGAGACCGCGAATGCCACGACGCAGCCCACGCCGAGGACCGCCGCCTCGGTGCCGGAGAACACGTTGCCGGAAAGGAAGTACTTCACGAGGCGCAGCGCGCTCGCTCCGAACATCACGGGGATGGCGAGGAAGAACGTGAACTCCGCCACCGCGGTGCGCGAGCAGCCGAGCAGGAGGCCGCCGATGATCGTGGAGCCGGAGCGCGAGGTGCCGGGCACGATGGAGAGCACCTGGAAGAGGCCGATGCCGATGGCGGTCTTCCAGTCGATGTCGTCGACGGTCTGGACGCGCGCCTCGGCGTCCGCGAGGGCAGACGCGCCGGCGCCCTCGGGCAGCTCGGGCTCGGCGAAGTGCCTGCCGCCGCGCGGGCCTCGCGCGGCGAGCTCGGAGGCGCGGCGCTCGCGCACGGTCTCGATCGCGATGAACGCGATTCCGTACACGATGAGCGCGGCCGCGATCACGAACGGGCTCCCGAGGTTGGCCTCCATCCAGTCGTCGATGGGGATGCCGATGGCGGCCGCCGGAACGCACGCCACGACCGTCTTGGCCCAGAGCGTCCAGGTGGCGCGGCGCTCGAGGGCGTCCTTCTTCCGAGAGAACGGGTTCAGCTTCCCGAAAAAGACCACGCAGACGGCAAGGATGGCGCCGAGCTGGATGACCACGAGGAACATGTTCCAGAAGTCCTCGGAGACGTCCAGCGTGAGGAACTGGTTGAGCAGCAGCATGTGACCGGTCGAGGAGATGGGCAGCCACTCGGTCACGCCCTCCACGAAGCCGAAGACCGCCGCCTTGACGAGCTCGATAAGATCCACGGTTTAACCTTCCCACTCGATTCAGACCGGACCTATTTTCGCCCGAGGGCGCCCATCGGGGCGGGGCAACATGGCCGCCACCGAAAAACTACGCCGTTTGGCGAGAAGAACCTCACGCCTGCGGAACATCGGGCATAAGAGAGGCAACCCGCAGCACAGAGCCCGCGGAAAAGGAAAGGAACCACCATGGCCGACACCGCAGCCCAAACCTATGAAGACCTCGGCTACGACAGGATCTTCGTCTCCCTGGACGGCTCCGACCAGCAGGACAAGGTGCTCGACCGCGCCATCCTGCTCGCGGCGAACGACAACGCGGAGCTCTACATCGGCCACGTCATCGACTCGACGGCGCTCGAGGCCGCGGGCACCTTCCCGGTGGACGTCGTGCCCTCGCTCGAGAAGGCGTTCCGCGAGTCGATCGACGCCAAGGTGCGCGCCGCCGAGGCCAACCCGAGCATCAAGAAGGTTGAGGTCATCGTCCGCGCCGGCAGGATCCGCGAGACCATCAAGGACGAGATGCTCGACGTCATCAACCCCGACCTCGTGATCTGCGGGGCGCGCGGCCTCTCCTCGATCAAGTACGCGATCCTCGGCTCCATCTCCACCTTCCTCACGCGCAACACCGAGTGCGACACCCTCGTCATCAAGTAGTCACGCCGCCGCGGCCGCACCCCCCGGCCGCGGCGCGCCCATGAGCCTCCCTCGCCCCGCAGGCCCCCGACCCGCGGGGCGAGCCGTGTCACGAGGCGCCGCGTCCCGAAACGACGGCCCAAACCCTCAACCAAGTCATGAAGGTTCAGTGATATGCGTAAGCGCACCGTAAAATAGGAGCGTTTCATTGTGTGAAGCCCGCCGCGCGGGACCCTACTGAGGGGGATTCTGCCCTTGTCGTCCGAGACACGCATCCGTCAGCACGTCCGCACCGCCCTCGTCGCCGGAGCGCTGGGCGCCGCCCTCGCCATCCCGCTCGCCGCCTGGCCCACCGTGGCCCGAGCCGACGCGACCAGCGAGCTCCAGAGCGTCCAGCAGCAGATCCAGGAGGGCAACCAGGCCTACGAGGAGGCCACGGCGCGCGTCGAGGAGCTCCAGGCCCAGATCGACGAGAACGAGGCCCGCATCGCGGAGCTCGAGGCGGAGCTGCCCACGCAGCAGGCGCGCGCAGAGGACTCCCTGCGTGCCCTCTACAAGATGCAGCAGGGCACCGGCAGCCTGGTCGACCTGCTTCTCTCCGCCAGCGACTTCTATGAGCTTCTCTCCACCATCCAGTACCTCGACGTCATCCAGTCCAGCAACAACGACGCCATCGAGGAGCTCCAGGCCTCCATGAAGGAGCTCGATCAGACGCGCTTCTCGCTCAACTCCCAGATGGAGGAGGCGGAGCAGGAGCAGCAGCGCGCCGAGGACGCTCTCGCGCAGGCGAACGAGGCCCGCGCGGAGCTCGAGGCGCAGATCGCCGCTCAGGCGGCGGCCGAGGAGGCCGAGCGCCTCGCCGCGATCGAGGCCGCCCAGCGCGCCGCAGAGGAGGCCGCCGCGCAGGCCGCGGCAGCCGCCGAGGACGAGCAGGACGCGACCTTCACCACCGAGTCCGGCTCACAGGCCCCCATCGAGGTGCCCTCCTCCCCCGACGCGGGCAACGTCGACTGGAGCAGCGACAAGGCCGCCTTCGTCGCCGAGTGGTCCGCCCGCATCGACGCCTACCTTGCGGGCTCCCCGCTCGCCGGCCAGGGCACCACCTTTGCCGAGGCTGCCTGGGAGTACGGCGTGGACCCGCGCTTCTCGCCCGCCATCTCCATGATCGAGAGCACCCAGGGTCGCTACTGCTTCCTCCCCCACAACGCCTGGGGCTGGGGCAGCTCGAGCTGGGACAGCTGGGAGGAGGCCATCTGGGACCACGTGGAGGGCCTCGCCATCGGGTACGGTGGCCAGCTCACCTACGCGGGCGCCAAGAAGTACTGCCCGCCCAACGCCGACTACTGGTACGCGGGCGTCCTCGCCAACATGGAGCGGATCTAGGGACCCGCCGTTCTTCTCGCCCTAAACGGCACGGCTCAGCATGCCCCCGCGCACGGAACCCGCCCCCTCGGGCCACAGATCCGTGCGCGGGGGCATGCTCGTCACCGCATGATGACGTGACGCCGGAACCACCCGCTAGGCCGTGAGATACACCATCGCGATAATGAGGCCAAAGCCCACGATCTCCGCGGGAGAGAAGGACGTGCCCAGCCACGCGACGGTGGCCACCGTCGCCGTGACCGGCTCGATGGTCCCGAGCAGGCTCGCGCGCATGGAGCCCGCGTCGTGCACCCCCTGCAGGTAGAGCGCATACGCCCCGAACGTGCCCACCACGACGCAGCCCACGAGCACCGCCACCGCGAGCGCGTCGAGCTCCGGCATGTGCTCCCAGGGCCGGTACGCCGCGGAGAGGATGAGCCCCGAGACGAGGAACGCGAGCCCGTTGACCGTGAAGTTTCCCCATCGCGCCATCGGGCGCGCCGGCAGGATGGAGAGGCACGCCGCGGCCCCCGCGCAGGCGAGGCCCCAGAAGAGCCCCTCGGGCGGCAGGCTCAGCGAGCCGGGGTTGCCGCCCGTCGCCACGAGGTAGGTCCCCACCAGGGCAAGGGCCACGCCGAGCGCCTCGCGGCGGCGGGGGCGGCGGCGCGTGCTCACGCACACGAACGCGAGCACGAGCACCATGCCCAGGCTCTGCATGATCGTGGCCGTGGCGGAGTTGGTCCAGTCGATGGCCTCGAGGTAGGCCACCTGCGAGAAGAGGATGGCCCCCAGGCTCACGCCCAGGATGGCGAGCAGGTCGCGCGGGTGGCGCCACACGCCCGCAAGCTGCTCCCGACCACGTGAGGTGACGGCCGCGGCCGCGAGGAAGAGCCAGCACGCGGAGAGCTCGCGCACGCAGACGAGCCAGAGCGGGTCGATGGCGTAGGCGTCCATGAGCCACTTGGAGACGGTGCCGTTGAGGCCCCAGAAGGTCCCTCCCACGAGCGTCGCCACGATGCCGCGGCGCACGCGCCGACGGCGCTCGAGGTCTCTCTCAGACAGCTGGTTCTTCTCGGCCACGCGCCCTCCCCTTGCTCGAAACGGCCCGCGATAGCCTACCATCTTCCGACCCGACTCAGCACATCAAATCTCTCCGCGGTTCTTGGCGGCCTCGGGCTGTCGGGCGCGCCCGCCTGCGCTATGCTCAGCTGAGAGAAAACGACAAGGGAGGAACCATGAGCGAGAAGGACTTTCTCGCGGCGGACCCCGCGCTCGCCGTCGGCACGCGCCACGCGGGGTTCACCGTCACCGGCGTCGAGCGCCTGCCCGAGATCTCCGGCCACGCCTACCTCATGCGCCACGACGCCTCCGGCGCGCGGGCGCTCTGGCTCGCCTGCGCGGACGTGAATCGCGCCTTCGCCATCGGCTTCAGGACGCCCCCGGTCGACGACACGGGCGTCTTCCACATCATCGAGCACTCGGTGCTCTGCGGGTCGGATCGCTACCCGGTCAAGGAGCCCTTCGTCAACCTGCTCAAGACGAGCATGCAGACCTTCCTCAACGCCATGACCTTCCCTGACAAGACGGTCTACCCGGTGGCCTCCACCAACGTGGCCGACCTCGAGAACCTCATGGGCGTCTACCTGGACGCGGTGCTGCACCCGGCCATCTACCGTCGCCCGCGCATCTTCGAGCAGGAGGGCTGGCACCTCGAGGCGGCCGACGACGGCTCGCTCAGCTACAACGGCGTGGTCTTCAACGAGATGAAGGGCGCGCTCTCCGACCCCGACGACGCCCTCTACCAGGCCGTCGGCCGCGCGCTCTTCCCCGACACGTGCTACGGGCACGAGTCCGGCGGAAACCCGCGCGCCATCCCCTCGCTTACCTACGAGGCCTTCCTCGACGCGCACGCGCGCCACTACGCCCTTCCCAACAGCTACACGGTGCTCTACGGCGACCTCGACATCGACCGCGAGCTCGCCTTCATCGACGAGCGCTTCCGCGGGGCCGATCGGCGCGGGGCCGGCGCTCCCAACCCGCTCGAGCTCCAGGCCCCGGTGCGCGCCGAGCGCACGACCCTCGAGATGGCGACCGCCCCCTCCAACTCCTCGGTCGGGCTCGCCTACGTCGTGGGCACCGCGGCGGAGCGCACGCGCGTCCTCGGCGCGGACATCCTGCTCGACGCGCTCTGCGGCTCCAACGAGGCGCCGCTCAAGCGTCGGGTGCTGGACGCCGGGCTCGCCGACGACTTCTCCGCCATCCTCGTGGACGGCGTGCTCCAGCCGCACGCGCTCCTCATCCTCCGGGGCCTTCGCGATGGCGCGGGCGAGAGGTTCCGCGCGCTCGTGGAGGAGACGTGCGCCGAGCTCGCCGAGGGCGGCATCCCTCGCGACAAGCTCGAGGCCTCGCTCGCCCAGGCGGAGTTCAACCTGCGCGAGGGCGACTTCGGGGGCTACCCCGACGGCGTGGCGCTCTCGATTGCCGCGCTCTCCGGCTGGCTCTACGACGACGAGTGCGCCCTCGACTACCTGCGCTACGAGGACGCGCTCGCCGAGCTCAAGCGCGGGCTCGACGAGGGCTACTTCGAGCGGCTCCTGCGCGAGCTCGTCTGCGAGAGCAAGCACGCCGCCGAGGTCGAGCTCATCCCGGTGGAGGAGGGCGACGATGCGGAGGAGGCCGCGGAGCTCGCGCGCCTGCGCGCGGGGATGGGCGAGAAGGACCTGGAGGCCGTGCGCGCTGAGGTCGCGGCGCTGCGCGCCGAGCAGGAGGCGCCGGACGCTCCCGAGGCGCTCGCCGCGCTCCCGCAGCTCACGCCCGCCGACATAGAGCCGCCGGCGCCCGAGCCCGCCCCGCTCGAGGTGGAAGCGCCCCTGCCCTGCGTGGCCCACGAGCTGGACACCCACGGCATCGACTATGTCTACCACTACTTTGACCTGCGCCGCCTCTCCCTGGAGGAGCTCTCGTGGGCGGGCGTGCTCACCGACCTCCTGGGCCGGCTCGACACGGCGCGCCACACGGCCTCGGACCTCGACACCCTCGTGGAGACGAACCTCGGGAGCCTCGACTTCTTCTGCGAGACCGCCACGCGCGACGACGACCTCTCCTTCGCCGCCCCACGCCTCGTGGTGGGCGCCTCGGCGCTCTCCGAGAAGGTGGGGTCGCTCGCCACGCTCCCCTCGGAGGTCTGGGGCGAGACGAGCTTCGGGGACCTCGGGCGCATCCGGGACGTCCTCACGCAGCGCAAGGTGTCCCTCGAGCAGTACTTCGTGGGCTCGGGGCACGCGGCGGCGAGCCAGCGCGCCAACACGTACTTCTCGGCCGCCGCCGTGGCGTCGAGCCGGATGGGCGGCCTGGACTACTACCTCTTCCTGCGCGAGCTCCTCGCACGCTGGGACGAGCTCTCGCCCGAGCTGCCGGGGCGCCTCTCGGCGCTGGCGGCGCGCGTCTTCACGGCGGACGAGGTGACCGTGAGCTTCACGGGCTCGGCCGCCGACCGCGCGCGCTTCTGGGAGACGGGCGGGACGCTCGGCCTCGCGCACGCGGGGAGCGTGGCCCACGCCCTCGAGATCCCGGCCCCCGAGCCGAGAAACGAGGGATTCGTCATTCCGTCGCCCGTGTGCTACGTGACGCGGGCGGCCGGCCGCTCCGCCGCGGACGCCGGCGCCCCGGGCCAGTGGGCCGTCGCCGCACGCGCCCTCTCCTACGACTACCTCTGGAACGAGGTCCGCGTGAAGGGCGGGGCATACGGCTGCGGGTTCAGGCGCTCGACGGAGGGCCTCACGCTCTTCTGGTCGTTCCGCGACCCGTCCGTGGACGCCACGCTCGCCCGCTACGACGCCGCGGCCGCATGGCTTGCCGGCTGGGAGCCGACCCCCGAGGAGCTGGACGGCTACGTGGTGGCCACCGTCGCGGCGCACGACGCCCCGCTGAAGCCGCGCCAGCTCGCGCGGCGCCAGGACGCGGCGCGCTTCGACGGGCGCCCGGACGGCTGGCGCGACGCCGTGCGCGAGCAGGAGCTCTCGGCAACGGCCGAGGGCCTGCGCGGGCTCGCCGCCGCCCTCGCGGACGAGGGGGCGCCGCGCGGCGTCTGCGTCTTCGGTGGGCGTGAGGCCCTCGAGGCGAGCGGGCTCGAGCTCCAGATCACCGAGCTCGTGAGCGAGTGATGAGACGGGACGGCCCCCTCGCGTCGCTCCTCGTGACCGCGGGCCTGCTCGCGGGCGCCACGCTGGTCGGATCGGCGCTGCGCGCGGCAGGCCTCCAGGAGGCCACGGTCGTGGTGACCTACGTGCTTGCCGTCATCGGCGTGGCGCTCGCCACGCCGGGCGGGCCGTGGTGCCTCGTCGCCTCCGCGCTCGCCGTCCTCGCCTTCAACTTCTTCTTCGCCGCGCCGACGCTCTCCCTCGCGGCGCTTGACCCCGCCATGCCCGGGACCTTCGCGGTGATGTTCGTCGTGGCGCTCGTGGCGGGGCACCTCGCCGCGCGCCTGCGCCTCCAGGCGCGCGCGGCGGAGGCGGCCCGCGAGCGCACCCAGGCGCTCCTGGACCTCTCGCGGCGCCTCCAGGACTGCACCACGGGGCCGGACGTCGTTGCCGCCATGGCCGCGACCGCCAGGGAGGCGCTGGGCTGCTCGCTCGCCTGGTACCCGGCCGCCGGGGGCGGGCGTGCGCTCGGCGCGCCAACGCTCTTCTCGGCAGATGGCTCGTCAGTCGTAGAGGAGGGCAGCGTCGCGCTGCGCGCGCTCGCGAACGGCATCCCCGCCGGGGCCGGAACGCCGGCCTTCGGCTCTGCCTTCGGGTTCTACCGTCCCGTCGGCCCTGCGGCCCATGCGCACGGCGTGGCGGGAGTCGTCCCCGCCGCCGGCCTCTCGGCGGAGGAGCGGGGGCTCTGGGGATCCGTCTGCGGGCTCGCCGCCCTTGCGCTCGACCGCGTGGAGGCCCTCGAGCAGCGCGAGGAGGAGGCGGTGCGCGCCCGCGACCAGAAGACCCGCGCCGACCTCCTGCGCTCCATCTCGCACGACCTGCGCACGCCGCTCACCTCGATCGCGGGCACGGCGGACGTCCTTTTGGAGGCGGGAGACGCGCTCGACGGCGCGACGCGCGGGCGCCTGCTCGCCGCGATCCGGGACGACGCCCGCTGGCTGCGCGGCACCGTGGAGAACCTCCTCACGGTCACGCGCCTCGAGGAGGGAGGGGTGAGCCCGCTCGCGGACGTGGAGCTCGTGGACGACCTCATCGAGGAGGCCCTGCGGCACGCCGCAACCGACCCCGCGCACCCCGTGAGCTTCGAGCCCCCCGCAGAGCCCCTGCTCGTGCGCGCCGACCCGTCGCTCGTAGTGCAGGCGCTCGTGAATCTGATCAACAACGCCGTGGCGCACACGCCGGCCGGCTGCGCCGTCACGGTCTCTGCCGCGCGCTCGGGACCGAGCGTCGGGCTCTGCGTGGCGGATGACGGCCCGGGCATCCCGGATTCCGAGAAGGACCGCATCTTCGAGGCCTTTCACAGCGGCTCGGGCGGGCTGCCCGACGGGACCCGC
The DNA here is from genome assembly GCF_900128445.1 of Thermophilibacter provencensis. Taxonomy (GTDB): domain Bacteria; phylum Actinomycetota; class Coriobacteriia; order Coriobacteriales; family Atopobiaceae; genus Thermophilibacter; species Thermophilibacter provencensis. The sequence goes on from NZ_LT671417.1 coordinate 35,668, forward strand.
AGCGTGGGCCTCGGCCTTTCCGTCTGCCGAGCCGTCGCGCGGGCCCACGGGGGCGGCATCTGCGTTCGCGACCGGAAGCCCCACGGCTCCGTCTTCGTCCTCTCCCTTCCCGCCGAGGAGGTCCCCGATGTCTGATGCCGCAAGCGAGTCCGTGCTCGTCCTCGTCGTGGAGGACGACCCGGCGATCGCAAACCTCGTCCGCACCGCGCTCGAGTCGCACGGGGCCCAGGTGAGCGTGGCCGAGACGGCAGCGGGGGCCATCGCGCGCGCGGCCGAGCTCTCCCCCCAGGTCATCCTGCTTGACCTAGGCCTTCCGGACGCAGACGGCATCGAGGTCGTCCGGCGGGTGCGCACCTGGTCCCAGAGCCTCCCGATCATCGTGGTCTCCGCGCGCGCGGAGGACGCGGACAAGATCGGCGCCCTCGACGCCGGCGCGGACGACTATCTCGTAAAGCCCTTCTCGGTGGGAGAGCTCCTCGCCCGCGTGCGGGTGGCGCTGCGCCGCGCGAGCCACGAGCCCGGCCCGCCCGAGTCTGCCACCTTCGAGAACGGCGGGCTCATGATCGACTACGCGGCCGGAATCGCCCGCGTGCGCGGGGAGGAGCTCCGGCTCACGGCCATGGAGTACCGGCTGCTCGCCCTTCTCTCCAGAAACGCCGACAAGGTCCTCACCCACCAGTACCTGCTGGAGCGCGCCTGGGGAGAGGGGCAGGTGGGGGACCTCGCGTCACTGCGCGTGCTCATGGCGTCGCTGCGCAAGAAGCTCGCCCGCGCCGGGGCGGACGGCCTCATCCAGACCCACGTGGGCGTGGGCTACCGCCTGCTCCGCTCCTCCTGACGGGGCGACCTGACAAAGGTGACTGACAAAGGTGACAGGGCCAACTGTCATGAACCATTCATGACAGTTGGCCCTGTCACCTTTGTCAGGTCGCCCCACCTGCGGCGTTAATGCGGTCTTTATGCCGTCGCACCCCTTCTTAACAGGGTCTTTATGCTTGTGACGTGACGTTTTGACCGTATGCCCGCTCGCCGCGGACAGGCCTCGCGCGCTGACCTACCCTAGCCGCGTACGACAGCAGCGAGTAGGGAGGGCGCGATGATGGCCAGTGGTCAGACGCAGCCCGTCGCCGTTCAGAGGCTCACGGCGGACAGGGTCTTCTCGGCGCTGGGGACCTCCGCGGCGGGGCTCACGCAGGCCGACGCCGAGGCCCGTCAGGCAAGGCAGGGCAAGAACCTCATCCAGACCGAGAGGAAGAAGTCCCCGGTCCTGGCATTCCTCTCCAACTTCACCCACCTCATGGCATGCCTTCTGTGGGCTGCGGGAATCATCGCCTTCGTGGCGGGACTGCCGGAACTGGGCGTGGCGGTGTGGATGGTGAACCTCATCAACGGGTGCTTCAGCTTCTGGCAGGAGTATCGCGCCGGAAAGGCGACGGACGCCCTCAAGAAGATGCTCCCCTCCTACGCCACCGTCATCCGCGACGGCCAGGAGCAGAAGATCCTTGCCGAGGACCTCGTGCCCGGCGACGTGATGGTGCTCGCGGAGGGCGACAAGATCTCCGCCGACGCCCGCGTGGTGCGTGCGAGCGACCTGCAGGTCAACCAGTCCACGCTCACCGGTGAGTCCAACCCCGTGCGCAAGACGGCGGACGCCGTGCTCGAGGAGGACCTCACGCAGGCGGAGACGCCCAACCTCGTGTTCGCGGGGACCTCGGTCTCGGGGGGCAACGGGCGCGTCGTGGTCACGCGCATCGGCATGGACACGGAGTTCGGCAAGATCGCGCACCTCACGCAGAACATGGAGGAAGCCGAGAGCCCGCTGCAGCTGCAGCTCAACCGCACGACCAAGCAGATCACGGTCTTCGCCGCCTGCATGGGCGTGGGCTTCTTCGCCCTTGACCAGCTCTTCGTGGGAAGCGAGTTCGCGGCGGCCTTCATCTTCTCTCTCGGCATGGTCGTGGCCTTCATCCCCGAGGGGCTCCTCCCCACGGTGACGCTCTCGCTCGCCATGGCCGTCCAGCGCATGAGCAAGAGAAACGCCCTCGTGAAGAAGCTCAACTCTGTGGAGACGCTCGGGTCGTGCTCGGTCATCTGCACGGACAAGACGGGCACGCTCACGCAGAACGAGATGACGGTGAACCGCCTCTGGGCCGTGACGGCCGAGTACGAGGTCACAGGCGTTGGCTACGGACCCGAGGGCGAGGTGCGCGTGGCGGGCCACCGCATACAGGCCGCCTACGACGACGACCTGCGCCTGCTCGTGGCCGGCGGGGCGCTCTGCTCCAACGCGCGCCTGCTCCCGCCCGAGGAGGAGGGCGGGCGCTACACCGTGCTCGGTGACCCCACCGAGGCCTGCCTGCTCGTGGCCGCCCAGAAGGCGGGCGTGGACCCCGCCGAGCAGGAGCGGGCATGGCCGCGCGTGCGCGAGCTCCCCTTCGAGAGCCGCCGCAAGCGCATGACGACGATCCACCAGCTGCCCGAGCCGCTCGACGGCGCGAGGCGCGTGGCCTTCGTCAAGGGCGCCCCGAACGAGATACTTCGCCTCTCCACCCGCTGCCGCGCCCACGAGCAGACCGTCCCCATGACCGACGAGCTGCGCGAGAAGATCACGTCGGCCAACGACTCCTACGCCGCCGAGGGCCTGCGCGTCCTCGCCGTGGCCTACCGCCCGCTGCGCGCCGACGACGAGACGCTGCCTCGCTCCGTGAGCGCCTACGAGCCGGACAGCATCGAGCGCGACCTCGTCTTCGTGGGCCTCGAGGTCATGCAGGACCCACCACGTCCCGAGGTCGCCGACGCCGTGGAGCAGTGCCGGCGCGCCGGCATCCGCGTCATCATGATCACCGGCGACTACGGCCTCACCGCCGTCTCCATCGCGCGCAAGATCGGCATCGTGCGCGGCGAGCGCCCGCGGGTCCTCTCGGGCGTCGATCTCGAGCGCATCAGCGACGAGGAGCTCAAGGAGGCCCTCTCCGGCGAGGTGGTCTTCGCCCGGATGGCGCCCGAGCAGAAGCTGCGCGTGGTCGAGAACCTCCAGCAGATGGGAGAGATCGTGGCCGTCACGGGCGACGGCGTGAACGACTCCCCCGCCCTCAAGAAGGCGGACATCGGCGTGGCCATGGGCATCACGGGCACCGACGTGGCCAAGGAGGCCGCCGACATGGTCCTCACCGACGACAACTTCGCCTCGATCGTCCATGCCATCGAGGAGGGCCGCGCGGTCTATGCCAACATCCGCAAGTTCATGCTCTACATCCTGAACTCCAACATGCCCGAGGCCGTGCCCTCGGCCGTCTACCTGCTCTCCGGGGGCGCGGTGCCGCTGCCTCTCACCACGATGCAGATCCTCACCATCGATCTCGGCACGGACATGCTGCCGGCCTTGGGCCTGGGGTGCGAGGCGCCGGAGGCAGACGTCATGAACCGCCCGCCGCGAAACCCCAAGGAGCCCCTGCTCACGGGCAAGCTCATGCGCAAGGCCTTCCTCTGGTACGGCCTCATGGGCGGCGTGGTCTCCATGGCGGCCTACCTCTTCGCGCAGCTGGAGGCCGGATGGGGCCCGGGAGCCGAGATGTTTGGCGTGGGCGCCGACCTCGACCCCGTCTACGTACGCGCGACGACCATGTGCCTCGCGGCAATCGTGTTCGCCCAGATCGGCCAAGTGCTGAACTGCCGCACCGAGACCGCCTCGGTCTTCTCGCGAGGGCTCTTCTCCAACCGGCACATCAACGTCGGCATCGTCTTCGAGGTCTGCCTTATCGTGTTCATAACGCTCTTCCCGCCCTTCCAGGCAGTGTTCCACACGAGCCCGCTCGGGGTCTGGGACTACGCGTTCCTCTGCTGCCTGCCGCCAATCGTGCTCGCGGTCGAGGAGGCACGGAAGGCCCTGTTCCGTCACGTCAAGCGGCGCCGCACGGGCGTCGAGGGGAGGTAGTGCCATGAACGTCATCGTAGTGGGCGCGGGCCACATGGGACGCGGGCTCGCGGAGCGCCTCAGCCGCCAGGGACACGACGTCACCGTCATAGACCGCGACGCCGAGGAGCTCGAGGAGCTCGACGAGGGCTTTGCCGGCAGGCGCGTGGTCGGCGTGGGGTTTGACCGGGCGGTCCTCGCCGAGGCGGGGGTAGAGCGCGCGAGCGCCGTCATCGCCTGCACCTCCTCCGACGAGGCCAACGTCGTCATCGCACGCATCGCCCGCGGGACCTACCGCGTGCCGCGCGTGATCGCCCGCCTCTACGACATCAGCAAGGCCGAGACGTACCGCCGCCTGGGCATCCAAACCATCTCAACCACCGACTGGGGCATCCGTCATGCCTGCGAGCTGCTCACCTACCAGGAGATGGACACGGTGCTGGAGATCGGGTCGGGAGACGTCCAGCTCGTGCGCAGCGACGTTCCCGCCCTTCTCGAGGGGCGTCCCGTGCGCGAGGTCACGGCCATCGGAGAGGTCGAGGTCGTGGCGGTGTCGCGCAGCAACGAGACCTTCATCCCGACCCTAGGAACCGTCCTGGAGCACGGGGACGTCATCTATGCGGCCGTGGCGTCGAGCGCCTCGGCGAAGTTCCGCTACATGCTCGGCACGAACGCCTAAGGAGGGGCCATGGACATCATCATCGTTGGCGGAGGGAAGACCGGCACCCATCTCGCGACGCTGCTCACCGAGGATGGCTACCGAATTCGCATCATCGAGTCCCGCAAGGGACTCATGCCCCGCCTGCGCGGCCAGTTCGGCGAGCGCGACGTCATCCTCGGCAACGGCGCCGACCCGCTCACCCTTGAGCGTGCGGGCATCCTCCACGCGGACGTCGTGGTGGCGGCGACGGGCTCTGACGAGGTCAACCTCGTGGTCTCCACCCTCGCCAAGATGGAGTACAACGTGAGCCGCGTGGTGGCGCGCGTGAACGACCCGGCCAACGCCTGGATGTTCAACGAGTCCATGGGGGTCGACGTGGGCATCAACCAGGCGGACATTCTCGCGCGCTCCGTTCAGGAGGGGCTCGACCTGAGGGACGTCTTCACGATCCTGCGCCTCGGCAAGGACGGCCATGCCGTCGTGCGCGTGGAGGTGCGGCCCGGCTCGCACGTCGTGGGCGAGGCGCTGCGCGACGTCGAGCTGCCCGGCCAGACCATCCTCGTGGCCATCGACCGCGCGGGCGACATCATCGTCCCCAAGGGGGGCACCCGCTTCGCCGCGGGCGACAAGATCATCGCCTTCACCAACGCCGAGGGCCGCTCGCGCCTCCACCGCGCCTTCGCCTAGGCAGGGGGTGCCGGGAGGAGGCAGCCCCCTCATCAGCCCCCGCCCCAACCTTGCGAAAGCGTAAGACGCGAGCAACCTTGCGCGATGGCGCCCTGTCGGCCGGCGTCGGACAATGGTCCCAACAAGCCGGGGAAAGGGGTCCATGATGGTCCAGCAGCTCTACGTCCTTCTCGCCACGCTCGCCACCCTGCTCGTGCTGGGGCCCATCGCGCTCTGGCCCATCATCCAGGAGCGCCTGGACGGAGGCAGGTAGCGGGACCCTTGCCGCACAGCCCGACATCTTTGGCCACATCTCGCCGTTTTTTGTCGGGCTGTGCGACCAATTCGGCACAGCCCCTAGACAAGCAGGTCCTCCAGCCGCAGCTTGGGCACGCAGTGGGTGCCGTCGGGCTCGCGCCAGTAGGAGAGGCCGTGCTCGGTGTCGGGCCCCTCGAGCGAGACGTGCTCGCCGCGGCCGCCCACCGCGAGCACGAGGGCGGGCACGAGGCCGTCCGGCAGGGAGAGCTCCTCGGCGAGGCCCACGTCGAAGCTGCGGATCATGCAGCAGCCAAGGCCCCGCGCACAGGCGGCGAGCGCCATCGTCTGGGCGGCGATGCCGACGTCGATGAGGCGGACGGGGTTGTCCGCGAGCTGGGCGGGCAGGCAGACTACCACGTATCCGTGCGGGCGCTCCTCCGGGGAGGGCCCGTCCCAGTCCCGGTAGAGCGCCGCCCAGCGCAGGTGGCCGAACACGGCCTCGCAGGCGTCGCGCTCCCCGACCACGCGGAAGCGCAGGGCCTGCGCGTTGTTGCCGCACGGGGCGAGGCGCGCCGCGTCGACGAGCCCCTCGAGCACCGTCTGACCCACCCGGCGGTCGCTGAAGCGTCGATAGGTCCGCGACGCCGCCACGAGATCCCTGAGCTCCATCCCGTTCATCGCACCCTCCCCTCTGCAAATTGGGGACAGTCCCCAATTTGCAGAAAACATTTATGTGAATTGGGGACTGTCCCCAATTTGCAGAACGCGCCCCTCCTCAGATGAGGCCCAGGCGCACGCAGGCGTTCCAGATGCCGTCGTCGTCGACGTGATCGGTCACGTAGGTGGCCGCGGCGCGGGCCTCAGGGTTGCCGTTGCCCATGGCCACGGACGTCCCCACGACGCGGAACATGTCCACGTCGTTGCCCCCGTCGCCAAAGGCCACGCACTCCTCGGGCGCAAGCCCCAGCTCCTCCATCACGATCCGCACGCCCGCATCCTTGCCGCCGGCGTCCGGCATGATGTCGGCGAAGACGTCAGACCAGCGCGTCGCCTTGCAGTGACGCGCGCGGTCGAGAAGAACGCGCTCCTCGCCGGGGTCAACGAAGAGGTTCAGCTGGTAGACGTCGTTCCTGAGCGCCTGCTCGACGTCCCCCGCCTCGTAGTGGTTGTGCGTGAGCTCGGTCATCTCCCTCAGGCGGTCGTCCTCGGCGTGCGCGTACATGCGGTCGCGCTCCATGAAGAGGCAGTTGTAGAGGCCGGCCTGCGTCTGGCGCACCGCCGTCTCCACGTCGCGCGGGTCGAGCGGGTTGGAGTGCACCGTGCGCCCGCCCACCTCGACGAGCTGCCCGTTGAAGGTCACGAACGCCCTGAAGTCAGTGAGGTCGACCTTGTCGAGCAGGTAGTGCGTGCGCCCCGTGGCCAGGATCGGCATGACGCCGGCCTCCGAGAGCCGTCGGATCGCCTCGCGCGTGGAGGCGGGCTCGGCATCCTGCGAGAGGCTGAGCATCGTGCCGTCAACGTCGAAGAAGGCGGCGCGGATCGGGGCCGGCGCAACCCAGGCCCCGGGCGCGGGGCAGGGGCCCTTCTTGCCCACGCGCATCACATCCCCGCCGCGGCGATGGCGGCCACGGCCTCGCGGAGCTCGTCGGGCGGCATCACGAGAGCCATGCGGACATAGCCCTCGCCCGAGGGGCCAAAGCTCGCGCCCGGCGTCACGATCACGCCGGAGCGCTCCATGAGCTCGAGCGCGAAGGACATCGAGTCGGTCCGCCCGCCCGGGATGCGCGCCCACACGAACATCGAGCCATGGGCGTTGGGGCGCTCCCAGCCGATCGCCTCGAGGCCGTCGCAGAGGGCGTCGCGACGCTCCTGGTAGAGCAGGCGCTGGCGCTCGACGGAGTCGCGCGGGCCCGTGAGCGCCGCGATCGCGGCGTCCTGCTCGGGGTAGAACATGCCAAAGTCCACCTGTCCGCGAAGCTTGCGCGCGGCAGCCACCACATCGGGGCGGCCCACGAGGAAGGACAGGCGCGCGCCCGTCACGTTGAAGGACTTGGAGAGCGAGAGGAACTCCACGCCCACCTCGGCCGCGCCGGGATACGCGAGGAAGGAGCCGCCCGGCTCTCCGTCGAAGACGATGTCGGAGTATGCGTTGTCGTGGATCACGATGAGGTCGTGCTCGCGAGCGAAGGAGATTGCCTCCTCGTAGACCTCGGGCGTGCCCACCGAGCCCACGGGATTGGCGGGAAGCGAGAGGATCAGGTACTTGGCGGCGTCGGCGACCTCAGCCGGTATCTCCGAGAGGCACGGCAGGAAGTCGTGCTCCGCGGTGAGCGGATAGTAGGCGGGGCGCGCGCCGGCGAGCAGCGTGGCGTTCTGGAAGACGGGATAGCACGGGTCGGGAACGAGGCCCACCTCGCCCGGGTCGGCGAGCGCGGCGCAGACGTATCCCAGGCCCTCCTGCGTGCCGCGGCAGCTCATGACCATGTCTGGCGTCACGCCCGCCACGCCGAAGCGGCCCTCGTAGTAGGAGCAGACGGCGGCCAGAAGCTCGTCCTTGTCGTGCAGCGAGTACTTCCAGTTGGCGGGGTCCGCCGCGCTCTCGCGCAGCGCCTCGACCACGTGCGCCGGCGGCTCGAAGTCGGGCGTGCCCACGGAGAGGTCGTACACGCGCCGCCCCTCCGCCTCGAGCGCGCGCCGCCGCGCGTTGAGCGCCGCGAACACCTCGTCGCCGAACAGGTCAAGTCGCCTGGAGAAATTCATGTGGCCCCCCTCTCGTGCCGTCCTGACAGGGGCGGCCGGGTCATCTGCCAGGTCACCTTCGGGCGTCGCGAGCGAGCACCTGCTCCCAGAACCTGACAAACGACCCGGTCGCCTCCGTCAGAAAACTGTACTCCTTGGACGGCCCCCGCCGCTCGCCGTCCTTCTCACAGAAACATCAATGTCAATTTGAGCCAATGCTTTTTCCCGACGCGTTTTTCCTACCTGCACGGATATGGCTTATCTACAGCATTTCGACCGGTTATCAACAATATCTTGTGTTTTTGTTAATGCCACACCACCACCAGTTGTGCCATAGTAGTCCGTGCACAACTACGAGGACATACGCGCCGAGCTGGGCGCGCCCACAGGGAAAGCGAGAGGGACGGCCATGAAGATCATCAAGCGCAACGGCTCGGAGGTCACCTTCGACATCTCCAAGATCGAGAACGCCATCCGCGCCGCCAACAGCGAGGTCCCCGCGGAGGAGCGCCTCACCGAGCGCGAGGTCAAGTTCGCCTCCCTCAACGTCACCGACGAGTGCATGGAGGCCGGCCACACCGTGACCGTCGAGGAGGTCCAGGACCTCGTCGAGGACCAGCTCATGGGCCTGCACCACTTCGAGGTGGCCCGCAAGTACATCATCTACCGCTACGTGCAGAGCCAGAAGCGCCACAAGAACACGACCGACGACAAGATCCTTGCCCTCATCGAGTGCAACAACGAGGAGGTCAAGCAGGAGAACTCCAACAAGAACCCCACGGTCGTCTCCGTGCAGCGCGACTACATGGCCGGTGAGGTCTCCAAGGACCTCACCATGCGCGAGCTGCTTCCTGCAGAAATCGTCGAGGCGCACAACGAGGGCATCATCCACTTCCACGACTCGGACTACTTCGCGCAGCACATGCACAACTGCGACCTCGTGAACCTCGAGGACATGCTGCAGAACGGCACCGTGATCTCCGGCACGCTCATCGAGCGCCCGCACAGCTTCTCCACCGCCTGCAACATCGCCACGCAGATCATCGCCCAGGTGGCCTCCTGCCAGTACGGAGGTCAGTCCATCTCGCTCACGCACCTCGCGCCGTTCGTCGACGTCTCGCGCCAGAAGATCCGCCGCCAGGTGGAGGCCGAGATGGCCGCCATCGGCATTGACCCAGGCGAGGAGAAGATCTCCGAGATCGTCGAGGGCCGCGTCCGCGAGGAGATCTCGCGCGGCGTGCAGACCATCCAGTACCAGGTGGTCACCCTCATGACCACCAACGGCCAGGCGCCGTTCATCACGGTCTTCATGTACCTCAACGAGGCCAAGAACGAGCGCGAGAAGGCCGACCTCGCCATGTGCATCGAGGAGATGCTGCGCCAGCGCTACCAGGGCGTCAAGAACGAGGAGGGCGTCTGGATCACCCCCGCCTTCCCCAAGCTCATCTACGTGCTCGAGGAGGACAACGTCCGCGAGGGCACCCCGTACTTCTACCTCACCAAGCTGGCGGCCAAGTGCACGGCCAAGCGCATGGTGCCGGACTACATCTCCGAGAAGAAGATGAAGGAGTACAAGCTGTCGGCGGGCGAGACCGAGGGCAACGGCGACTGCTACACCTGCATGGGCTGCCGCTCCTTCCTCACGCCGGACCGCTCGGGCAACGGCTACGACAACGTGGCCAACGCCGGCAACTACGAGCCGGGCAAGCCCAAGTACTACGGCCGCTTCAACCAGGGCGTCGTGACGATCAACCTCGTGGACGTGGCGCTCTCGGCCAAGGGCAACATGGACGAGTTCTGGAGGATCTTCGACGAGCGCCTGGAGCTCTGCCACCGCGGCCTGCGCTGCCGTCACGAGCGCCTGCTCGGCACCACCTCTGACGCCGCGCCGATCCTCTGGCAGTACGGCGCCCTCGCGCGCCTCAAGAAGGGCGAGACGATCGACAAGCTCCTCTATGGCGGCTACTCCACGATCAGCCTCGGCTACGCCGGCCTCTACGAGTGCGTCAAGGCCATGACCGGCCACAGCCACACGGACCGCGAGGCCACGCCGTTCGCGCTCGCCGTCATGCAGCACATGAACGACAAGTGCGCCGAGTGGAAGGCCGCCGAGAACATCGACTACTCGCTCTACGGCACGCCGATCGAGTCCACCACGTACAAGTTCGCCAAGTGCCTGCAGCGCCGCTTTGGCATCGTCCCCGGCATCACGGACAAGGGCTACATCACCAACAGCTACCACGTCCACGTGACCGAGCCGATCGACGCCTTCACGAAGCTCCGCTTTGAGTCCGAGTTCCAGCGCCTCTCCCCCGGCGGCGCCATCTCCTACGTGGAGGTCCCAGACATGCAGGACAACCTCGAGGCCGTCATCTCCGTCATGCAGTACATCTACGACCACATCATGTACGCCGAGCTCAACACCAAGAGCGACTACTGCCAGGTGTGCGGCTACGACGGCGAGATCCAGATCGTGGAGGACGACGGCAAGCTCGTCTGGGAGTGCCCGCACTGCCACAACCGCGACCAGTCCAAGATGAACGTGGCGAGAAGGACGTGCGGCTACATCGGCACCCAGTTCTGGAACCAGGGCCGCACCGAGGAGATCAAGGACCGCGTGCTGCACCTGTAGGACTTCCGCGGACCCTGGGAAAAGGTCCGGCGCTCAGACAGCTTCGCCGCGCTACGCGCGGCTGCAGAACTCGCGGCGGACCTTTTCCCAGGGTCCGCCGCGAGTCTTTCTGTGCGGCACGCGGGCGTGCCTCATCTGCGGCCCTCACGGTTCTTCTCGGTGATTGAGCGGCTCACCGAGAGCAGGCCTGCCTGTCGGCGCGCCTCAAGCGCAGACCGGCTTGAGTCGGATGTTCGCGCGCGCAATCAACCTGCTCGACCTCGTCTACCGATACGGCCGAGAGAGTGATACGGTCTATCTCCACGGCCTCATCAACCAGAGGATGGCGCGACGGGCGCCGGCCGGGCGGCCCTTTGTCAACGTCCTCGTCAATGGGAGCGAGAATGAACTACGCCAACATCAAGTACTGTGACATCGCCAACGGCGTGGGGGTGCGAACAACGCTCTTCGTCTCGGGCTGCCGCCTGCACTGCCCCAACTGCTTCAACGAGGAGGCGTGGGACTTCGACGCCGGCGAGCCGTTCACCGACGAGGTCGCCGAGAAGATCATGAGCTCGCTTGACACGCCCTATATTGACGGCCTCACCATCCTCGGCGGCGAGCCCATGGAGCCGGAGAACCAGGTCGGGCTCGTAGGCTTTCTCGAGGCGGTGCGCGAGCGCTTCGGTGACACCAAGAGCATCTGGCTCTTCTCTGGCCACACCTGGGAGCAGCTGGCGCCGGGCGGCGCGTGGAACCTGGGCGAGGTGACCGACCGCCTGCTCGACACGCTCGACGTGCTCGTGGACGGGCCCTTCGTACAGGATAAGCACGACATTACGCTCCGCTTCCGCGGCTCGTCCAACCAGCGGCTCATCGACGTGCCTGCCACGCTCGAGGCGCCTAGGGGCGAGGTCGTGTGGTGGCACGATGACCCGGTCTTCTCGACGCACGCGATGGAGTAGCGGCGCGGTCGGCATGGGCATGGGGGATGTGCCCGGGCTGTGAAGCCGGTTGCCCGGGCGACCGGCATGCGGCATACTGGCCGCAGCAGAGCGGGCACGCGCCCCGACCCGAGGGAGGTGGTTTCCATGTGTGACAGTTGCGGCCATAGACGTACGACGCAACAGCCCATGGGAGAGACGCCTGCCGGTCGGGACGACGGGCGCCGCCGCGCATAGCGCACGCTCACAGAGCACTCCCTCGGGCCGCCGGAGCGCGGCCCGTCTCATGTCCCGGGATTGCGAGGTGAGCCATGCTGCTGGCCACCCTCCTCGCGCGCGCCCTCGCGCGCCCCTCTCGCCCCGCCGCGACCGTGTCCCCGGCGGGGGTCGACTGGCTGCGGCACGCGGCCGAGATCTCGCCGTCCCAGCTCCTCGACGAGCTGGGGGCCCACGAGGAAGGCCTCTCTGAGGAAGAGGTCACATCCATGCGCGCCTTCTGGGGCGAGAACCGCCTCGCGCGCGCGGAGCGGCCCTCGCTCGCGCGACGGGCGCTCGCCGCGTTCGCGGACCCCTTCGTGGGCATCCTCGTGCTCATCGCCGCAGTCTCCGTGCTCACGGACTGGGTCTTCGCCCGCCCCGGCGCCCGCGACCTCACCACGCCCGCGATCATCGCGGTGATGGTGCTCGTCTCCGGGGCGCTCCGCTTCGTCCAGGGGGAGCGCAGCGACAACGCGGCCGCGGCGCTCTCCAAGATGGTCGAGACCACCTGCGACGTCCGCCGTGTCGACGTGGGCCGCGTCGAGGTGCCGGTCAACGAGGTCGTGGTGGGCGACGTCGTCCACCTCTCCTCCGGAGACCTCGTCCCGGCCGACCTACGGCTCATCTCCTCGCGTGACCTCTTCGTGAGCCAGTCCGCGCTCACGGGGGAGTCCGAGAGCGTCGAGAAGCGCCGCGAGCTCGGCGCCGCCGCGCCCGAGGGTGCTGCCGTGACCGACCTCGACGACCTCGTGTTCATGGGCAGCAGCGTAATCTCGGGCAGCGCCGTGGGGGTCGTGGTCGCCACGGGCGCGGCCACGCTCCTCGGCGAGACCGCCTCCGGACTCCCCTCGGGCGGGGGGTGCCGCGCGACGGCGTCCGAAGAGGGGGTCGCCCGGACGAGCCGCCTGCTCGTGGCCCTCATGCTCGTCATGGTCCCGACGGTCGTGCTCGTGTCGGGCCTCACCAAGGGCAACTGGCTCGACGCCCTGCTCTTCTCGCTCTCCGTCGCCGTGGGCCTCACGCCGGAGATGCTCCCCGTGATCGTGACGTGCTGCCTGGGCAAGGGCGCGGTCGACCTGTCGCGCGACAGGGTCATCGTGAAGCGGCTCGACGCCATCTCTGACCTCGGCGCGATCGACGTGCTCTGCTGCGACAAGACCGGGACGCTCACCGAGGACCGCGTTGCCCTCGAGCTCCACCTCGACGTGCTCGGCCGCGAGGACGCGGAGGTGCTGCGCGCGGCGTTCGTGAACAGCTTCTTCGGGACCGGAATGAAGAACCTCGTGGACTCGGCCATCCTGCGCCGTGCGCTCGAGGTCGACCCGACCGTCGAGGAGCTCTGTGACCGCTACGACCTCGTCGATGAGCTGCCCTTTGACTTCGAGCGCAGGAGGCTCAGCGTCGTGGTGGGCGACGGGTCGGGCTCGACGCTCATGATCTGCAAGGGGGCGCTGGAGGAGATGCTCAGCATCTGCTCGCATGCCGAGGTCGACGGCGAGGAGGTCCCGCTCACGCGCGAGATCGCCGCGGGCGTCGCGGAACGGGCGACCGAGCTCGCCGAGCGGGGCATGCGCGTGCTCGGGGTGGCGCTGCGCCGCGAGCCCGCCGGGGTCGAGCGGCTCACGACCGCCGACGAGCGCGATATGACGCTCGTGGGGTGCCTCGCGTTTCTCGACCCGCCCAAGGCGGGCGCGGCCGACGCGGTGGAGGCGCTCAGGGCGCACGGCGTCGAGACCAAGGTGCTCACCGGGGACTCCGCGCGCGTCGCCGCCCACGTGTGCCGCTCCATCGGCATCCCCGCCGACTCGGTCATCGAGGGCGCGGAGCTCGAGGGCCTCGATGACGCCGAGCTTTCCCGCCGCGCGCGTCAGGCCTCGGTCTTTGCCAAGCTCTCCCCCTCCCAGAAGGCGCGCGTGGTGGCGGCGCTCAGGGGTGACGGCCACGTCGTGGGCTTCATGGGGGACGGCGTGAACGACGCGGCCGCCATGGGGGCGTCCGACTGCGGGATCTCGGTGGACTCCGCCGTGGACGTGGCGCGCGAGGCCGCGGACCTCATCCTCCTGGAGAAGGACCTCATGGTCCTCGAGCGCGGAATCGTCTGCGGGCGGCGCACGCTCGCCAACATGACGAAGTACGTGAAGATGACCGTGAGCTCCAACTTCGGCAACATCTTCTCCGTGCTCGCCGCCGCCACGCTGCTGCCCTTCCTCCCCATGAGCGCGGTGCAGCTGCTCCTGCTCAACCTCGTCTACGACGTCACCTGCACGGCGCTGCCCTGGGACGGGGTGGACGACGAGCTGGTTCGCGCGCCGCGACGCTGGGACGAGGTCTCCGTGCGGCGCTTCATGGTCGCGATGGGCCCCGTGAGCTCCCTCTTCGACCTCATCACCTTCGCGGCCCTCTTCTTCGTGGTGTGCCCCGGCGTCACCGGCGCCCCGTGGGCGGAGCTCGACGGGGCGGGCAGGGCCCTCTTCGTGGCAACGTTCCAGGCCGGCTGGCTCGTCGAGAGCATGTGGACGCAGACGCTTGCCGTCCACCTCGTCCGCACGCAGCGCGCGCCGTTCGTGGAGAGCCGCGCGGCGACGCGGCTCACCGCGCTCGGAGCCGTCGGGGTCGCGCTCGTCACGGCGCTGCCGTTCACCCCGCTCGGGGCCGCGCTCGACCTCGCCCCGCTGCCCCCGACGTACTTCGTCCTGCTCGGGGTGGTCGTCGCGCTCTACGCGGCCGCGCTCCTTCTCGCCCGCCGGCTCTTCGTCCGGCGCGGTGGGACGCTCCTGTAGGTGCCCGTCGTATTCCCATAGGTTCCCGTCGTATGATGGGTGGTCGAGAGGAGACCACATGACCGTTCTCGACACGAGCATGCCCCACATCCCCGTGATGATGACGCTCGGCCCCCACGAGCCCATAGCTGACGTCACGCTGCCCGAGGGCTATCGCTTTGCCCCCTGGGAGCCGCGCTTCCGCGAGCCGTGGGTGCGGCTGCACGTCCTTCTCGGCCAGCTGCCCTCGTACGAGGAGGGGGTCGCGTACTTCGGGCGCACCTACGAGTCGGATCCCGCCGCCCTCGAGCGTCAGATGGTCCTCGCGGTCGATGCGAACGGCGTCCTTGCCGGGACGAGCTCTCTCTGGCGCGGCGACCACTTCGGCAAGCCGCGCCTGCGCGTGCACTGGGTCGGGGTGGACCCCGCCCATCAGCGCCGCGGCCTCGCCCGCGCGCTGATGCTCCGGACGATCGCCCTCTACGACGAGCTCGTCCCCGCGGGCGAGCCGCCCCTCTACCTCACCACGCAGACGGAGAGCTGGGTCGCCTGCGGAATGTATCGCAAGCTCGGGTTTGTTCCCTACCGAGGCCCTATGCCCCCAAACTTTGGCTCCGACCCTGAGACGTTTTGTGACAAAAATGACAAGGCCTGGCGCCTCATCGACGACAGGCTGAGAAACTGCGCCCGCTCGCCGCGCTAGCGCAACCGCCCACGAACTCCCTCCTCTCCCCGATGGCGGAAAGGGGCCTCCGACCTCGCCCCGCAGCAACGCGTCAGCAGGTGGGAAGACAACTCGCGCGCCAAAGTTGGTAGGCTCCTTCGCACCCGATCGAAGGAGGTTCCCATGCGCAGGCAGCAGACCGTAGGAGACGTCCTCCTCGAGGCACGCGCCCCCTACTCCCACATGGACGAGGACGACTCGAGGCTCTTCTACTCCACGATGAACGCGCTTCTCGTCTATGCCAACAACCGACTGCACGTCATCAGCCCCAAGAGGCTCAGGGCGCGCCCCGGAGACCCGTGCATGCTCTACGAGAACGGCGGTCGGGTCTCCGAGGAGCTCTGGAAGCACCGGGCGCTCGTGGACGACTTCGTGCGGGAGAACCCCCTTGGCCTCAGCGAGCGACAGCTCGAGGTGGCGCGACCCTGGCGACACGCGCTGCGTGACATGTTCACCGTCGTGGACGCGGACGCCGACCGCGCCATCTACATGAACCAGGACCGCCTCTTCGTGGTGGGAGCGTCCCAGGACCCGGCCGACTCCCACGTCCACCACATCCCCTCGCTCATGCTCCTCACGCTCGTGCCCTTCAAGGGCGGCATCGTGACGAGCGGCATCACGCTGCACCTCTCGCCCAGGCCGCATCCCTGGGCGGTTCCGCTCATCGCCCGCCAGGCCGCCGAGCTCGCCGTGCGACCGCTCGTCTCCACGGCCAACGACCTGCTCCTCTACGCATCCGGCGTCTCCGACGACGAGAACCGCGTCACGCCGCGCTTCCAGAGGGAGGTCGACGAGTCATTTGCGACGGGGGCCATCGCGTAGGGGGGCAACGATGCGCAGAGGGGGAAAGCGGCACACGGCAACTCATCTCAGATTGATACAATCTGAGATGAGCGCATGGCCAGTAGAGCACGTCGAGGTACACGACCGCGTCCACGAGCGTCATCCCGAGATTCTGGCCGAGGATGTTTGCAGCGCCTGGAAGAACGCCTTTCTCTCCAGACCTAGAACTGACGACGGAACGGTTCGCCAAGTCGCAATAGGGCAAGACGGAAGGGGGCGTCTCCTCGAGATGGTCGCCCAGCGCATCGGACCCTCAACCTGGCTCGTCTATCACGCCATGACGCCGCCGGGCGATAAGATGCCCAAAGAGCTGCGAGCACTTTGGAGGGAGAAGTAGGACATGTCGCTGACGGACGAGGAGATTTACGAGCTGACCGGGCTGACGAGCAAGGACTTTGACCGCATGGCCCGACCCTTTGAGGACGGCTCGTGGATCGATGACGACGGCAACCCCATCCACTTTGACGGCCCCATCGAGTACGGGCCGCCGCGCCTCTACCTGGAGGACCGTGCCATGTGGACCTTTGACATCCCCGGCGCCCACATCGCGGCGGTGGACCGAGCGATCAAGCGCCTCGGCATCACCAAGTCCGAGTTCATGCAGAGCGCCGTCCGCCGCGAGCTCGAGCGCGTGGGCGAGAAGATCGAGGATCCCGATGACACGGACCGCGTGAAGGCGTAGACGCGGGGTCGCGGCGCGCAGAGGCGATCCCCACACGCCGCGACCCCTCAGAAGGACGCTACCGGAGCCCCGCCTCGGCGGAGAAGAGCTCGGCCACACGCTCGCCCGCCTCCTCGGGCGTGACGAAGCGCTCGCCCAGGCACGCCGGCGCGCCGTAGCGCCCGTGGAAGTCCGAGCCGCCGGTGACGAAGAGGCCGAACTCCCCCGCCACGCCGAGCGCACGCTCCTCGTCCTTCTCGTCATGGTCCGGATGGAAGGCCTCGATGCCCTGCAGCCCCTCGCCCACGAGCTCGGCCACGGCGGACCACGAGTCCATCTGCCCGGGGTGCGCGAGCACCGCCACGCCGCCCTGCTCCCGGATGGCGCGCACGACATCGGTGGCCGCCGGGTACGCAATGTCGCGCGCGGCGACGCCGCCGCCCTTGAAGAGGCTGCGGTAGAGGGCCTGATAGTCGCGTTCGGTGTACGCCTGCCCGCAGAGCGCCTCCATGACGTGCTGCTTGTAGACGGCCGTGCTTCTCCCCGCCACGCGCGCGACGCGGCCGAGGTCGAGCTCGCGCCAGCCGGAGCGGGCGATCGCCCACGCCTGCCAGAGCGAGTTGGCGGTCCGGGCGGCAAGCGTCTCGGCGACGATGCGCTCGAGCGGGCCCGACCCGTCCGCGGTGGCCTCCAGCCCGTAGCCCAGCACGTGCACCTTGCGTCCCGTCCCCGGGTTCCACGCCGAGACCTCGACGCCGGCAAGGACGGGCAGGCCGAACGCCCGCGCGACCTCTCGCACCTCGGAGAGCTGCGAGAGGCTGTCGTGGTCGGTCACTGCAAGGCCCGCGAGCCCGGCCTCCCACGCCTCGCGCACGAGCTCCGCCACGCCCTTCGACCCGTCCGAGAAGGTCGAGTGCGCGTGCAGGTCATACGACCCCACCACGTCACGGTGCGCCGACCTGCCGCGTGCCGCCGCCATCATCATCGAAGGCCCCCTTCGTCCGGAGGCATGCTCAGACGCACGTGCGTCCGCCGCATGCCCATCCTCTCGTAGAACCGGTGCGCCTCCGCGCGGTGAAGCTTGGAGGTCACCTCAAGCACCTCGCAATCGCGCTCGACGGCAAGCCGGCGAGCGGCCTCGAACAGCTGCGCCCCCAGCCCCTCGCCCCGGCGTCCCGACGCGACGACGAGCTCCATGACCTCGGCCGCCGGACGGGCATGGTGCAGCTGGTCCTCGATGCGCAGGTTGAGCATCCCCAGGACCTCATCGCCCTCTTCGCAGACGAGGCACGCGTGGCGCCCGTCCTCGAGCTGCGCCGCAAGGCGACGGGAGAAGGCCTCCGGGTCGAGCGCCGCGCCCTCCATGTCGCTCACGAGCGCGCAGAGCGCCGACGCGTCCTCGGCCGTTGCCCGCCTCACAACGGCGCCGTCCTTCTCGCCTACGCGCATACGAACCCACCGGCCTGCATGTTGTACTCGCGGTCGCAGACGCCCTCCATGAACTCGAGGTCGTGGAAGATGCCGAGCATCGTGGTGCCGCCGGCCTTGAGCTGCTCGATGAGGTCGCGCACCTTGAGCTTGCTCGCGTTGTCGAGGCTCGCCGTCGGCTCGTCGAGCAGGAGCAGCCGCGGGCGGCGCACCATGGCGCGGGCGATGTTGAGCCTGAGCTTCTCACCGCCCGAGAACGTGTTGGGATAGAGGTCCCAGAGCGGCCGGGGGAAGTCGAAGTGCTCGAGCATGCGCGTGGTCTCGGACTCGACGTCCCTCTCGTCGGCGAAGGCCTCCGCGGCACTCGCCGCGACGATCTGGCGGGCCGTGGTGCGCGGCACCACGTCGAGGAACTGCGAGACGTAGCCGATCTCGTAGTTCCTCAGGTAGATCACGCGCCGCTCGTCGAGCGTGGCCAGGTCGACCATCCCGAAGGCCTCGGAGTCGTAGAGGATGCTCCCGGACTCGGGGAGGTTCGTGCGGTAGAGGCACTTGAGGATCGTCGACTTGCCCGATCCGGAGCGGCCCGTGATGCCCACGAACTCTCCCTGCTCGACCACGAGGGAGACGTCCTCGCAGCCTCGGACGCGACGGTCGGCCGCGTGCAGCGTGAACCCCTTGGAGAGGTTCCTGATCTCGAGCATCGCGCTCATGCGCGCACCCCCTCGTCGGATAGCGTCTCCGCGCGCGTCGCCGCGTCCACGGCAAAGCGCGCCGACATGCTCGGCAGCGCCGGATACCACATGCGGGAGACCACGCGGCCGTCCACGAGCGTCGCCGTGATCACGGGATAGGATCGCTGGCCCTCCTCGACCTCGCGCACCACCAGCACGTCCGCCTTCTTGCCCTCCTCGAGGCTGCCGAGCTCGCCGTCGATCCCCACGGCGCGGGCAGGGCTGATGGTGAGCATGGCGAAGGCCTGCTCGAGCGGCAGCTTGAAGTCGTGGTGCAGGACGAAGGCGCTCTGGAGCATGGCCGTCGGGTAGTAGTCCGAGCACAGGCAGCGGGCCACGCCGGCGCGCACCGCGTCCCGCGCGGAGAGGTTGCCCGAGTGGCTCTTGCCCAGCAGGATGTTGGGCGTCCCCATCACCGTGTACATGCCGCGCTCGCAGGCGGCCGCGGCCACCTCCTGAGAGATGGGGAACTCCGAGATGGTGCAGCCGAGCTCGCGCATGAGGTCGAGCTTCTCCACCGAGTCGTCATCGTGGCTCGCCAGCGCCACGCCCATCTCGCGCGCGACCGCGGCAAGGCGGGAGAGCTGCTCGAATGCGAGCTTGGGAGACCCCTGCTGCTGCTCGATCATGCGCGCGGCGTCCTCGTCCGTGACCTCGCGCGTGAACGAGCGCCTCCAGACCTCTATGTCGCGATACTGCCCCTGACCAGGGGTGTGGTCCATGAAGGACAGCTCGTCGATCTCGCCGGCGCGCAGGTGGCGCTCCACCTCGCCCACCAGGTCGACGTTGTCGATCTCGAGGCGCAGGTGCAGGCGGTGACGGATGAGGTGGGCGTTTCTCCCCTCGGTCGCCTTGGCGGCCGCGACGAGCGCCATGATCTTCTCGGTGTTCTCCCAGCGCCTCACGGGCTTGAGGTCCATCTCGGCGTGCCCGTAGGCGGAGAGCGAGTGGAACATCGTGGTCACGCCGTGGGCGAGAAGCTCGCGCTCGGCCTCGAAGAGCGCCGTGGGGAAGTCCATGAGGACGGTCGGGCGCGGCGAGATGACCGTCTCGATGTAGTCCGAGTGGATGTCCACGAGGCCGGGGGCCACATAGCCCCCGTGGGCGTCAATCACGCCGAACCCCGCCGCCTCGGCGTCGAGGGCGCCCTGCCGCTGGATGGCGGCTATGCGGTCCTTCTCGACCACGAGCTCGTAGCCGAAGAGCAGCCGGTCGGGCTGCACGATGATGCCGTTTCTGATGACGTACAACGTTCCTCCCAACGGTATGTGGAAAAGTGACTGTCCCCTTTCCACGTCAGAGCAGCGAGTAGACAAGTTCCTGGGTGTAGGCGTGCTGCGGGTCCTGCATGATCTGGTCGGTGAGGCCGTGCTCGATGACGCGGCCGTCGAGCATCACGATCGTGCGGTCCGCGAGCAGGCGGATGACGCCCAGGTCATGGCTCACCACGACCATCGAGACGCCGAGGTCGCGCCTGAGCGAGAGAATCAGGTCGAGCACGCGGGCCTGCACGGACAGGTCGAGGCCCGTGGTGACCTCGTCAAGGAAGAGCACCGGCGGCTCGTTGGAGAGCGCCTTGGCGATCTGCACGCGCTGCTGCATGCCGCCCGAGAAGTCGCGCGGGGCGTCCTGGGCGCGTCGCAGCGGGATCCGCACGCGCTCGAGCAGCTCCTCGCCTCGCGCGACCATGCGCTCGACGCTCCTGCAGCCGGCCGCGATCTGCTTCTCGGCGATGTTGGAGAGCGCCGAGAAGGACATGCGCAGGCCCAGGTAGGGGTTCTGGTAGACCATGCCGAAGATGCGGTCGCGGATGAAGCGCTTCTGCTGGCGGGAGATCTCGAAGCAGTTGGCGGCGCCGTCGTCGTAGGGGGCGACGCGCATGTCGCCCTCAGTCGGGTCCTGGTCGAAGTAGAGGCACTGCATGAGCGTCGACTTGCCGGAGCCCGACTCGCCCACGATGCCCAGGATCTCGCCGGGGTGCACCTCGAGCGAGACGTCGCGCACGGCGTGCACGGTCCCGCAGACCGGGCAGATGTTGCGCTCGAGCACGGCCCCCGGCGCGAGGCAGTGCGCGCAGCCCGGGCCAAAGCGGCGGGACAGGTGGCGCACGGCCAGGACCGGCGCCTCGTCAACGAACTCGTGGCGCATGGTCGCGGGCAGAAGGCCCAGGTCCTTCTCGGCCATCAGGCCTCGCCTCCCCTCTCGTCCGCGGCGCGCGCGGCGACGCGCTGGGCGCAGAAGTCGGTGTCGGAGCACTGCCAGGCAGGCTCGCCGGTCGCAGGGTCCACGGTCTGGGTGAGATAGACGCCCGTGGCGCCGCAGACGCAGCAGCGCGCCCCCTCGAAGTCCTCGGTCACGAAGGGGTGGTCGTCAAAGGCGAGCGACTCTACGCGGGTGTGCGGCGGCACGGCGTAGATCTTCTTCTCGCGGCCGGCGCCGAGCAGCGTGAGGTTCTCGGCGTCGTCGAGCTTGAAGTTGTCGTAGCGCGGGATGGGGCTCGGCGCCATGACGTAGCGACCGTTCACCATCACCGGGTGGTCCGCGCCCGTCGTGGTGGTGCCGTAGCGCACGACCTGCTCGAAGAGCTCGAGGTAGGCGCCCGTGTACTCGGCCTCGGCGTGGAGTCGCTTGGTGACGGTCTCGCGCGGCTCGTAGGTACGCAGCGGCTCAGGCGTGGGGACCTGCAGCACGAGCAGCTGGTCGCGCGTGAGCGGGCGCTCGGGAATGCGGTGGCGGCTCTGGATGAGCGTCGCCCCCTCCGTGTGCGTGGTCGTCTCCACGCCCGTGGTCTCGCGCACGAGCCTGCGGATGGAGACGGCGTTCACGCTCGCGTCCGACCCCTGGTCGATGACCTTGAGCACGTCATCGGGGCCGATGCAGGAGAGCGTGAGCTGCAGGCCGCCCGTGCCCCAGCCGCGTCCGATGGGCATCTCGCGACTGGCAAAGGGCACCTGGTAGCCCGGAATGGCCACGGCCTTGAGCGCGGCGCGGCGAATCTCCCGCTTGGAGCCCTCGTCGAGGAAGGCGAAGTTGTAGTTCCTACGCATCGGCATCGCCTCCCTTCTCGGCCATGGAGCGTATCGCCGAGTCGAGCTTGCTCTGGAAGGTGACGTAGTGGGGCAGCTTGAGGTGGCTGATGAAGCCGGTGGCCTCCACGCCGTCGATGTGGTAGAGGACGAACTCCTGGTCCTGGGTGGGGAAGCGCACGTCATCCGCGCGCAGGCTGTGGTCGAGCACGCTCATGGCGATGGCCTTGGACTCGTCTGCGCCCATCACCAGGCCGTAGCCCACGTCGAGCGCGGAGCGGTGCTGGCCGCGCTCGTCGACCTCGTCGCAGACGATGAGGCTCTCCACCTCGGTGGCGGGAATGGAGCCCAGGTAGTAGGCATCGTCCCTCTCGCCAGCGCCCCCCGGGGCATCGATGGTCACCGCGAGGTCGCCGCGGCGGAGCTCGCCCACCGTGGGATGCGAGAGGCCAAAGCCGCGGATGGCGGCGTAGCCGATGGCCACGACCGCCTGCGTGAGGCCGCGGGAGAGCGCCTGGAGGACCGCGCTTCTCGGCGCGGGGAAGGAGAGGGGCGTCTTGGTGACGTCCACGGGCTCGGCATCATCCGTCGGCCAGGAGCGCACCATGTCGAGCGAGCGGAGATGGTCCAGGACGCGCGGCATCCGCGCGAGCGTCTCGGCGTCGTCGGCGGCGCGGGAGTGGTCCGCCTCGTCGGCGAGGTCCTCGTTGATCTGGCGGAGGCGCTCGCGCACGTCGGCCGCGGTCTCGTCCACGAGGTCGAAGTCAATGAGGCGATGCGAGTAGTCGCGCGTGGCACCGAGCACCTGACCGCCCGCGATGTCCTTGAACGCGGCGGAGATCCTGCGGTCGACGCGCATCTCCGAGGTGTCGATCACGCGCGAGACGTAGAGCCGCTCGAGCGTGGAGCGCCACGCCCGCATGAGGAAGACGGCCTCCTCGACCGAGCCGCGGGCCTGCTTGACGGCCACGGCGGCCTCGTCGGGAGCCCAGAGCGACCCCTCGGACTGCACCTGCTCCACGAGCTCGGGCAGCGCGTCGCGAATGAGCGCGCACGACAGCGCGCCGCCCTCGAGCCGGCGCGCCTCCAAGAGGTCGAGCGAGGCGGCGATCGCCTGCTCGCCGCCGCTCACGGCAACGTATCCCATCAGGCCACCCCCTCTACCCGCGTCGTGCGCGGGATGGCGACCACGTGCCCGGCACGGTCGACGAGCACGAGGTCGATGCCGCACGGGAACTCGTCAGCTCGCCCGATGCGGGCGAGAAGGACGTCGGCGCGGTCGCACTCGACGAGCGCGGCGTCCTTGATGCCGGGGCCCGTGAGACGCCACGCGCTCGCGGCCGCCTCGCCGCTGGAGGAGCCCACGCGACTCCCGTCCGGGCCCGCGCCCACGAGCGCGGAGCACTCCACCACGCACGTGGCGCCAAGCTGCGGGTCGAGCAGGTTGCCCGGCGTGAGGGAGGCCACTGCCGCGGACGCCTCGTCGCCGCGCACGGAGCACGGGAGCAGCACATAGGGGGCCGTCTCGACGGGCGCGCCGAGAGCGTGCGTGCGTCGAGAGATCACGCGGGCAGCCTCGGTGTCTTGACCTGCCACGGCCACGGACGTGGCCGCGTCGAGAAGGACGTCGGCCACCGCGACGGTGGGGGCGAGCAGTCCCGCCTCCGCGGCATCCGCCGCACAGGCCTCGTCCGCGCGTGGGAGCTCGGCCACCTCGCCGGGACGCGCCGTTGCGTCGAGCAGGGCGCGGAAGGCAGCCTGCAGGTAGAAGGCACGACGGTCGATGAGAGCGTCGCGCTCGAAGACGTCATCGCGCGTCATTTGACCACCGCCTGAACGCTCATGTCCTGCCCGCCCATCTCGTCAAAGCTCACGCGCGAGACGCACGTGCGTGCCGCAGCGCGGCGACGCTCCTCGGCAAGCCTGCCCTCGGCGGCGAGAATCGAGCGCTCCAGCTCGCCCGCCAGCTCGGGAGCGACGCCTCCCTCGGAGAGCGCGGCGTCAATAACGGCCAGGTCGCGGGCAAGCTCGGGGCGGGCGCCAAGCACGGCGCCGAGCCCCTCCGCGTCGCCGATGCGGACGCGGCACTCGGTCATGAGGGCCTCTCCGAGATAGAAGCGCGAATTTCTCGCCGTCTCCCTGACCTGGCACATCACGAGACCCTGCCGGGGCGGTGCGACCTCGCGGACTCCGACCGCGCGCTCCACGAGCGCGGCGAGGTCGTGAGCAACGGAGGGGTCGCTCTCCACAAGCGCCTCGGTCCTTCTCCGTCTGGAAATCATGCGTTCCTTTCTGCAAATTGGGGACGTGTTTTTTCTTTCAGTGGTTTTGGGACAGGTCTTGGTTGAGAGGGCTCGCGGACAGACCTGTCCCAATTTGGCTGCAAGAAATAACCCGTCCCCTTTTTGGCTAATCGTTGAGGATGTAGCGGCGGCGCAGGCGCACCGAGACGAACTCGAGCACGAAGGCCGCGACGAGGCATACGTAGACGATCACGCCCACCTCGTGGAGGTTGTAGTAGCGGCTGCCCGCCTGGTAGAGCTGAAAGCCGATTCCGCCCGCGCCGGCGAAGGCGCCCACGGCCACCGCGTTGGTGAAGTTGATTTCCAGGCGGATGAATGTCCAGGAGATGATCTTGGTGATGGTGGCCGGAACGATCGCCTGGAAGACCACCTGCCAGAAGCTCGCGCCCGAGGCGCGCAGCGCCTCGATCACGCCCGCGTCGATCTCCTCGAACGACTCCGAGTAGCTCTTGGTGAGGTAGGCGATCGAGTGGAACGAGATGCCGAGAACCGCCGCCTCGGAGCCCAGGCCGATGGCCACGGTGAAGACGAGGACCCAGAGGATCGTGGGGATGGAGCGGATGATCGCCACGACGCCCTTGACCACGTTTGAGACCGCGGGGCTCGAGAGGTTCTCCGAGGCGGCAAGCGCCAGGAAGAACGACACGATGCCCGAGATCACCGTGGTGATGGCCGTGATGGCGAGCGTGATGACGGCGCTCTCGAGCACCGTCTCCCACGTGAAGTGGCCGGCACCGTAGGGCGGGTCGAGGGCGGGCTGGGCCATCATGGCCCAGAAGTCGGCAAGGGCCTGGCGCGTGGCCTGGACGAGGTCGACCGTGCCGTAGCCCATGCGCAGGAACGTCACCACAGTGAGCGCCACGAGCACGACGAGCGTCACCTGGACGGACACGTTGCGGTTTGAGGAGGAGGTGAGGCGGATCTTGCCGAGCACGTCGCGCTCGACGGTCGCCGCCGCGCCCTCGGTGAGGCGTACGCTCTCCATCAGATCATCGACCTCCTCGCCTTGTTGGAGACGGCCTCGATCACGAGGACGAAGACAATCGTCACGATGATCACGAGGCCAGCCGTGTCATAGCGGAACGACGTGTAGTACAGGTTGAAGACAAAGCCGATGCCCGTTCCCGTGAGCAGGCCGATGAGCGTGGCCGAGCGGATGTTGGTCTCCACCATGTAGAGCATCCAGCTCATGAGGTCGGCCACCGCGAGCGGGATGCCTGCCTGGAACACGATCTGCCAGTAGGAGGCGCCCGTCGCGCGCAGGGCCTCGATCGGGCCGCCCGGTATCTCGTCGAACGTGTCCAGGAAGAAGCGCGTCAGCTGGCCGAACGTGGTGAGGAACAGGGCGAGAAACCCGGTGAACTCGTTCTGCTTGAACGAGAGGAGCAGAAGCAGCGCCCAGGCGATCATCGGGATGTTGCGAAAGACGCTCGCCACAGCGCGGATGACGGCGCGCACGGGTGCGAACTCGACGCCGATCGAGGAGGACCCGAGCACGGCGAGCACGATGCCCACCACCGCGGCGATCACCGTGGCGGCCACGCTGTCGAGCGCCGTGGAGACGGTCTGCTCGATGATGATCGAGAAGTACTGGAACGACTCGGCCGTGGGGATGAAGTTCTGGAACATCCAGACGAAGGCGGCCGGGATCGAGGTGATGGCGTAGGCGAGGCTGAAGTTGCAGATCATCGAGCAGCCCTGGAATACCAGGACCGCCGCGACGACGACCGCGAGCGCGCGCAGCTGCTTGCGCCGGAACCACGCGAGGTCGACCGAGGGACGCTCGACGACCGCGGCACCCGCGCTCATCGCGCCTCTCCCATCGCGGCTGCGACGGGGGTCGCGACCTGCCCGTTCTTCTCGACCCCAACCGCCACGTCGACCATGGCCTCGGCGTCGCCCTCGTAGATGCCGCGGATGACGTCGGGGGTGCACTCCGCCGGAGAGCCGTCGAAGACCTTCTCGCCCGCGCGCAGGCCGACGATGCGGTCGGAGAACTCGAGGGCGAAGTCCACCTGGTGGAGGTTCACGATGCAGGTGATGCCGCGGGAACGCGAGAGGCGACGCAGCTGCTCCATGACCATGCGGGAGCTCTTGGGATCAAGCGAGGCAATCGGCTCGTCGCAGAGCATGATCTTGGGCTCCTGCATGAGGGCGCGCGCAATGCCCACGCGCTGTTTCTGGCCGCCGGAGAGCTGGTCTGCGCGGCGGTAGGCGAACTCGCCGAGACCCACCTCGTCGAGGAGCTCGAACGCGTGGATCTTCTCCTCCTCGGTGTAGAGGCCGAGACTTCCCGCGAGGACGTTCTTGTAGCCGAGGCGTCCGTGCAGGACGTTCTGGATGGCGGTGAGACGATAGACCAGGTTGTAGTTCTGGAAGATCATCGCGATCTGTCGGTGCACCGGGCGAAGCTGCCCACGCGAGAGATGCGTGATGTCCTGCCCGCAGAAGGTGACGGTGCCGTCGGTGGGCTCGATGAGGCGGTTGATGCAGCGCAGGAAGGTGGACTTGCCGGCGCCGGAGGGGCCGATGACGGTGATGAGCTCACCGGGCTCCGCCGTGAAGTCAACGTCCCTGAGCGCGCGCTGCCCCTTGTCTCCGTTGCGCGTCTGGTAGGCCTTGCCGAGACCGGTCACGACAAGCAGCTGGGTGGATGTGTCCATGACGCTCCTCTCGAATCAAAGTCGCGGATGCGGCGCCCGACGCTGTGCGCCGGGCGCCGCTGGGAAGGGGCCCGACAGGGAGGGAGGCCGGGCGATGGAGTCTGCTAGGCGAGCGCGCGAATGGGGTCGTACCACTCGTCCTCGACGGCAATGAAGCCGGCGGTGTCGCCCTTGCTCCAGATGGCACCGGTGCCCTCGGCATCCTCGGGGGCGAAGAGCTGCTCGTTGCCGGCGACCTCGGCGGACGTCATGCCCTCGAGGATCTTGTCCTTGAGGTCCTCGGGCAGCACGTCGGCGTTGTAGACGATCGGGCCGTTGAGGACGGGGGTGGACTGGATGATGCCGAACTCCTTGCCCTGGACGCGGTCGAAGGGCTGGGCAGCGCCCTCGGCGACGCCGTAGACGGCGCCGGGCTGGTTCACGGCGTCGCGCTCGCCCTCGGGGACGGCGAGGTACATGTCGACGTCGATGTCATCGAAGGCGGCCACGTCGGCGTCGCCCTGGAGCAGGTTCACGCAGGAGCCGGGGTGGGAGTTGCCAAAGAGGACCTGGCTGAAGAAGCCGGGCTGGGCGAGCTCGTCGGTGGAGGTCACCTCGTCGGGGAACTCCGCCATGATGGCGTTGCAGGGCACCTTGAAGCCGGAGGTGGAGGTCTGCGTGACGAAGCTCATGCGCTTGCCCTTGATGTTCTTGATGGAGTAGCCGGTCGCGCTCTCGGCGTCCTCGTACTCGGCCATCTGGTCGGCGGGCACGGCGATGCGGCTGTAGTACTTGGCGCCGTCGAGGGTGCCCTCGGTGTCGGCCGTGGTGAAGAGGGAGTGGACGTTGGGGTTCTTCTCCTGCGCCTGGATGTAGCCCTCGGCGCCGAGGTTGGCCATCTGCGCCTTTCCGGAGGCGATGGCCTCGATGGCGACGTTGTAGTCGGTGGTGGTCATGAGCTCCACCTCGACGCCCGCGTACTCGGAGAGGACGCGGCCGAACTCCTCGCGGCCGGCGTCGAACTCGGCGGCGGACTCGTTGGGAAGCCACACCATGGTGATCTTGTCGAGCGAGGCGGCATCGGTGCTTGCAGCCGCGTCATCGGTGCTCGTGGCGGCGCCGCCCTTGCCGGCATCGTTGCCGCCGCAGCCAACGAGGCCGAGGCCAAGCGCGGTGACGCCGAGGGCGCTCAGGAACGAACGACGGGACATCGAGGTCTTGTTGAGGTTCATCGCCGTGCTTCTCCCTTCGGGGCACGTGCCCCTTCACGTGTTGTTCCGTCCGCATCGCGGACTCCGAGGGAGATGGTATGGACCTGACGGCGGCCCTGGGAGCGCGCCCGGGCATGCCTTACCGGACAATGACCGAACTTTACGAAAGTCCGCGCGGGGGCCGGCCGGTCCCCGCGCGGATGCTGACGCTCTCGATACGAAACTCTGACGCGCCTTACCAAAAGCTTGCCGGCGCGAGGGCTGGACGCAGAACGCGGCGGCAAGTCCACGCGCGGGCAAGCGAGCAGGTAGGCGAGTTAGTTGGTAAGTGACAGCTTCCGACCGGATAGGGCCCCCGGAAGGGCCCCGTCTGTTCGAAAGCAGTCACTCACTCACCTGCCCACCCATCCGCTCATGTTTGGGATACCGCCAATCTCTAGGGGGCCAGCCCTCTTGGCTGGGTACGCCTAAGCGGAGAAGACGTGACGCTCCAGGCGCCCGAAGGCCTCCTGCACGCGGGAGAGCGGCAGTGCCAGGTTCATGCGAATGTGGCAGGGGCCGTTGAAGGCGCGTCCGTCCTGCCAGTAGACGCCCACGCGCCAGCCGGCACGCAGGAGCTCGTCGATGCTTCGCCCGTTCTTCTCGCACCACCGCGTGCAGTCGAGGAAGAGCATGTAGGTGCCCTGCGGCCGGAAGACGTCAACGCCGGGGATGCTGCGCTCGATGAAGTCGCACGCCCAGTCCACGTTGCCGGCGATCACCTGGTTGAGCTCGTCGGCCCATGCGCGACCCTCGGGGCCATAGGCGCCGATGAGCGCATGCTGCGAGAGCACGTTCATCGAGTTGTAGTGGGGCTTTGAGCCCTTGGACTCAACGCGGTCGCGCAGGTAGTCGCTATAGATGACGTGGTAGCTGCCGATAAGGCCGGCGAGGTTGAAGGTCTTGCTCGGCGCGTAGAGCGCAACCGTGCGCTCGCGCGCGTCGTCAGAGACGGACTGCGTGGGGACGTGCGCGCACCCCGGGCGCACGATGTCCGACCAGATCTCGTCGGAGACGACCACGCAGTCGTGGGCGCGGAAGAGCTCCATCGCCCGCTCGACCTCCCAGCGCTCCCACACGCGCCCGCAGGGGTTGTGCGGCGAGCAGAAGATGGCCACGTGGATGCGCCCCTCGGCAAGGCGGCGCTCCATGTCCTCGAAGTCCATGCGCCAGACGCCGTCCGCGTCCCGAACGAGCGGCGAGTGCACGATCTTGAAGCCGTTGTCCTCGAGCGCGTGCGTGAAGCCCACGTAGGTGGGGCTGTGCACGAGTACCGGATCCCCCGGCGCCGCAAAGGCCGTGAGCGCCGAGACCACGCCGCCGAGCACCCCGTTCTCGTAGCCGATGTGGCGCGGCTCGAGGTCGCCCATGCCCTTGCGGTCGCGGTGCCAGTCGATGATGGCCTGGTAGTAGGCATCGCTCGGACGGAAGTAGCCAAAGGTTGGGTACTGGAGCCGCTCCTCGATGGCACGCGTGATTGAGGGCGCCACGGGGAAGTTCATGTCCGCGACCCACATGGGGATGGGGTCGAAGCCCTCGTCAGGCGCGGGATATCCCGAGCCCGGAGCGCCGATGGCGTCGAGCGCGAGCGCGTCATGCCCGGCACGGTCGAGGATGGTCGTGAAGTCATAGGTCATGGGGGGTCCCTTCGCCGCGGTTTTCCTTTGCTAGGATACTCGCAACGGAGCACGCCCGGCATTGGAGGGACCATGAGAATCGAGCATGTCGCGCTCTATGTCACCGACCTCGAGGGAGCGAGGGACTTCTTCGTCCGCTTCTTCGGCGCCGTCGCTGATGACGGATATCACAACCCGCGAACGGGCTTTCGCTCCCACTTCCTCACCTTCGACGACGGGGCGCGCCTCGAGGTCATGACCAAGCCGGACATGACGGACGCAGAGAAGGGCCTCGCGCGCACCGGATGGGCGCATCTCGCCTTTGCAGTGGGCTCCGAGGCCGAGGTCGACCGGCTCACCGCCAAGCTCGTCGCGGCGGGCTACGAGGTCGTAAGCGGACCGCGCACCACGGGCGACGGATACTACGAGTCTTGCATCCTCGGACCCGAGGGCAACCAGGTGGAGATCACGG
Organism: Thermophilibacter provencensis; assembly: GCF_900128445.1. Lineage (GTDB taxonomy): Bacteria > Actinomycetota > Coriobacteriia > Coriobacteriales > Atopobiaceae > Thermophilibacter > Thermophilibacter provencensis. The sequence continues at coordinate 66,176 of NZ_LT671417.1, forward strand.
TCTAGGGTCGCCGCCCGGCCAACTCTGACAAAGAGGCCGTGCAGTCACCGGGATAGTGTGAAATAATCTCGCTGCGCCACGCAATCACCGGGATAGTGTGAAGCATTTTCGGCACCCAAAGCCGCTCTGATATGTAGATCAACCTGTCAAGAGGCAAGACCGTCCCGGCCCGCGGAGGTGCGGGTTGGGACGGTTTCGCTATGCTCCGATCCGGGGCGGCGGCGCGGCGGAGAGCCGGAAGGCTTCAGCGATCTCCAGTCTGACATCCGCGCGTCGTGGCGCATTCCGATCTGTCCGGCGCGGGGCACCCGCTTTCTAGGATCGCGCGTCGCCAGGGGCTGCGCATAGCGGCATCGCGGTTCTCCCCATCGCCCGCCCGGCGCCTGCGCCCCGGGGGTCGGCGGTTTGTCAGCCCTCGCAGTTGGCGAGGGCCCAGACGAAGCCGGCGAGCTCGCGCGCGACGGCGACGTTGGCCTTCGCGGGGCGCACGCCCCTCCTCCTCAGCCGCTCCGCCTTCGAGTGGAGCCTCCGGTTGGCCTCCGCCGCGACGCGAGCGGCCTCCGGGCCTATCCCCCGGCGCGCGGCGACCTCGGTCGGCAGCAGGGGGCTCCATCTGCGCGCGTGGTGCCAGGCGGCCTCGACGAGCAGCGTCCGGACGTGGGCGTTGCCCGTCCGCGTGATCGGCCCCCGCGCGACCGAGCCGCCCGACGAGCCCTCCGAGGGCACGAGGCCGAGGTAGGACATGAACGAGGGGGCCGTCGGGAAGCGCGAGAAGTCGCCGATCTCGGCGGCCACGGAGAAGGCGGTGACGGTGGAGATGCCGCGCACGGCCGAGAGCCGGGAGACGACGGGGCGCCACTCGTCGGTCGCGGCGAGCGCGGCGATGGCGGCGTCGAGCCGGTCGCGCCGCTGCTCGCAGGCGACGACCTGCTGCAGGTACTCCGAGAGCACGAGCCCCTCGGTCGAAAGCGGCAGCTCGATGGAGCGCAGCCAGTCGCGGTGGGCTGCGGTCCAGGCGCTCTTCCCCGGGTAGACGAGCCCCTTCCTCAGCAGCATCTTGGAGAGCCTGTGGCGTGCCGCCATGAGGTCGTCCCGGGCGTCGGCGCGGGCTCGGGCGAGGTCGCGGGCGGCCTCCTGCCCGGGCGTCGGGCACCACACCTCGACGACGTTGCCGACCGCGAGCATGCGCGCCAGGAACACGGCGTCGCGCCTGTCAGTCTTCACGCGGTCCCCGGCCGGCCGGAGCATCTTGCTCACCGCGCCCACCACGCACGGCAGACCGAGGGCGTCGAGGGAGCGCTTGAGGTCGAAGCCGGTGGGGCCGGACTCGTAGACGGCCCGCGCGGGCTGCGGCAGGGCCGCCGCCCACGCGGCGACGGCGGCCGCGTCGTAGCCGAACGAGCTCTCCTCGACCTCCCCGGTCTCCGGGACGAAGGCCGCCGCGGCGATCGAGCGGGCGTGTACGTCGAGGCCGACGCTGGTACGATAGATCATGGCTGGGACCTCCTATGACTTGTGGCGGGCCTGTCTCACGACTCGAGCCTAACCCACGTCGCCGCTGGCGCGGCCCTTGGTTCATAGAGAGAGGTCCCAGTCGCTCTCTACATATCTTCTAGGGCCACACGGACACATCGCCATCTGGGCTTTTGCGGGCTTGCTACCACGGAGGCTCGAAAAAATGCTTCACACTATCCCGGTGATTGCATAAAAACCTCGGCCGCTTTCACACTATCCCGGTGATTGCGCGCTCAGCCGTCGCCGAAACGGCAAAGTGCGCCCGAGCGCGCCTCAGCAGAGCCGGAACGGCCATCGAGATAGGCGCCTACTGGGAAAACTCGGCAGGGCAAGAAGGGCCTCGATCACCCCGACGTCCATTGCCGGATGTCCGACGCACCTGGAGCCAGAGGAGCCCCGCCCCGGATTCTTGCCGCGCCCTTCGCGGCAAGCTGTCCGAGCGCCGGACCTTCTCTGGCTCCTGCCAATCCGAAACGCCTAGCCCAGGGCCCCCACGATCTTGTCGCCCATCGCGGCGGTGCCGAGGACCTTCTCGGCAGGCGTGCCCTCGTCGGCGATGTCCGCGGTGCGCCAGCCCTCGTCGAGCACGCGCGTGACCGCGACGGCCAGCTCGTCGGCGGCGTCGTCCATCCCAAAGCTGTAGCGCAGCATGAGCTCCACGGAGAGAATCTGCGCTATCGGGTTGGCGATCCCCTGCCCCGCGATGTCGGGCGCCGAGCCGTGGCTCGGCTCGTAGAGCGCCGTGCCGTCGCCCAGGCTCGCGGAAGCGAGCATGCCGAGCGAGCCCGTGAGCATGGAGGCCTCGTCGGAGAGGATGTCGCCGAAGGTGTTCTCGGTCACGAGCACGTCAAACTGCGCCGGGTTGGCGATGAGCTGCATCGCGGCGTTGTCCACGTACATGTCCTCGAGCGTGACGTCGGGGTACTCGGCGGCGATGTTGTGCGCCACCTCGCGCCACATGCGGGAGGTGTCGAGCACGTTGGCCTTGTCCACGGAGTGCACCACGCCCCTGCGGCGGCGCGCCGCGTCAAAGGCCCAGCGCACCACGCGGTCGACCTCGTACTCGGAGTACTCCAGGATGTCGCGCGCGTACTCACCGCGGGTGCCGCCCACGCCGGCGCCCTCGACTCCCATCGTGCGCTCGTGGCCGCCAAAGTAGAGGCCGCCCGTGAGCTCGCGGACGATGATGAGGTCAACGCCCGTGAGCACCTCGCGCTTGAGCGTGGAGGCGTCGATCAGCGCGTCAAACATGCGCACCGGGCGCAGGTTGAGGTAGAGCCCCAGCTCCTTGCGGATGGCAAGGAGCCCCTGCTCGGGGCGCACGGCGCCCACGCGCGTGTCGGTCCACTTGGGGCCGCCCACCGCGGCGAGAAGAACCGCGTCGGCCGCACGCGCCGCCTCGAGCGTGGCGGGCGGGAGCGCCGAGACCGGACCGCCGGCCGCCTCGGTGGCGTCGATCGCCGCACCGCCGATCAGATGGTCCTCGCAGACGAACTCGACGTCGTACTTCTCGCCAAGCGCGGCGAGGACCTTCTTGCCCTCGGCGATGATCTCGGGGCCGATGCCGTCACCCGGCAGGGTACAGACGCGATAGGTCGCAGAAGCCATGACTACATCACGCCCTTCTCGGCCATGACGCGCTTGGTGCGCGCGACGAGACCGCCGTCGTTGATAATTTCCTGGATGAACGGGGGGAACGGCTGGGCACGGAAGACGGCCCCCGTCGTCTCGTCGGTGATGATGCCGGTGTCCGCGTCCACGGAAACCACGTCGCCCTCCGAGATGGCATCGACGGCCTCGGGACACTCGAGGATGGGCAGGCCCATGTTGATGGAGTTGCGGTAGAAGATGCGCGCGAAGCTCTTGGCGATGACGCAGGAGACGCCGGCCGCCTTGATCGCCACGGGCGCGTGCTCGCGGCTGGAGCCGCAGCCGAAGTTCTCCTCGGCCACGACGATGTCGCCCGCGCTCACGCGGCTCACGAACGTAGGGTCGAGGTCCTCGAGGCAGTGCTTGGCGAGCTCGGCCGGGTCCGACGTGTTGAGGTAGCGCGCCGGAATGATGACGTCGGTGTCGATGTCGCGTCCGTAGCGGAAGACGGTTCCCTTGAACTGCATCGTTGTCCTTTCTGCCGGGTGCCCGGGTCGTGGGACACGCCCCGCGCGTCGAGAAGAGCGTGCTGTTGGGGAGGAGCCGCCTGACGCAGCTCGCGTCATCGCGGGGCCTCCGTCGATTCTTGGCTGGCGCCATTCTAGCGTCGGCATCGCGACGCTCTTACAAAAAGGGGGATGGGTTCTTCGAGCATTAACGGAACTACTCTCAGAGCCCGTCCGAAGGGCCGGAACATGACATGGCGGCACGCGAAGGGGGCGCGGCCGCAGCGGACCGTCTGCGGGATTGCGGCCAGCTCCGCCTCACCCGGGCTGCTTCGTCGGCTTAGACGCCCGGACCCGGCGCCCCTCTCGCCAGGCCCACCCATCGGGCAGCGCTCCGTATAATTCATTTATTTATTACATGGATAAGCATGTAGGAACGGCTGTCCCGGGCCGGGATTATGCCAAGGCGCCCCAGTTCCTACATGCTTTTCAATGTAATAAAGAATCGAACTGAAGAGAGCGCTCGGACCAAGCGGCCACAAGACGCCGGGGGCGGACAGGGTGACCGCCCCAGCCCGAAAGAAAAGACGACCGATGGGGCGCGCGCGAGAAGGGCGGTGGAGAAGAGAAACCCCGGCCCCAATCCAGGCGAGCCGCGCGGCCCACCCGAAGGGCTGCGGCTCTGGAGGGGCCGGGATTTCCGGCGGGGCTTACAGGTCGGATGGCAGTGCGATGTGGCCCGCGACGGCCGAGGCGGCCGCGACGGCGGGACTCGCCAGGTAGACCTCGGAGGTGGGGTCACCCATACGTCCCACAAAGTTGCGGTTGGTGGTGGAGACGCATCGCTCCCCCGCCGCAAGGATGCCCATGTAGCCGCCGAGACACGGGCCGCACGTGGGAGTGGAGACCACGCAGTGCGCGTTGATGAAGATGTCCATGAGCCCCTCGTGCACGCACTCGAGCCAGACGCCCTGGGTCGCGGGGATCACGATGCAGCGCACGCCATCGGCGACGGTGCGCCCGCAGAGGACGTCGGCGGCGGCGCGCATGTCCTCGATGCGGCCGTTGGTGCAGGAGCCGATGACCACCTGGTCGATCTTGATGTCGCGGCTCTCTGCCACCGGGTGCGTGTTGGAGGGCAGGTGAGGCCAGGCGACGGTGGGCACCACGTCGGCGGCGTCGATGTGGATGACCTGCTTATAGGCAGCGTTGGGGTCGGCGTGGTACTCGACGATGGGGCGCTGGGAGCGGCGGCTCACGTACTCGCGGCACTTGTCGTCAACCTCGAAGAGGCCCGCCTTGCCACCGGCCTCGATGGCCATGTTGGCAATGGTGAGGCGGCCCTCCACGGAGAGCTCCTCGATCGTGGAGCCCGCGAACTCCATCGCGCAGTAGAGCGCGCCGTCCACGCCGATCTTGCCGATGACGTGCAGGATGATGTCCTTGGCCGACGCCCCCTCAGGCAGCTCCCCCTCGACCTCGATGCGAATGGTCTCGGGCACCTTGAACCACGCGCGACCGGTGGCCATGCCCACGCCGGCGTCCGTAGAGCCAACGCCAGTAGAGAAGGCGCCGATGCCGCCGTAGGTGCAGGTGTGGGAATCGGCGCCGATCACGAGGTCGCCAGGCACCACGATGCCTCGCTCGGGAAGAAGCGCGTGCTCGATGCCCATGCAGCCCTGCTCGTAGTAGTGCGTGATCTGGTACTCATGGGCAAAGTCGCGCGTGACCTTGGTCTGCTCGGCGCTCTTGATGTCCTTGTTGGGGGCATAGTGGTCGGGCACGAGGCAGATCTTGTCCTTGTCGAAGACGCCGGCCCCGATCTCGCGCACCGTCTTGATGGCAATGGGCGCCGTGATGTCGTTGGCGAGAACCAGGTCGAGGTCGCACTCGACGAGCTGCCCGGGGACGACCTCCTCGAGCCCCGCGTGCGCCGCAAGTATCTTCTCCGCCATCGTCATGGGACGTGCCATGTCTCTCCTTCCGATGAGCTGGCGGGAGGTTGTCCCCGTGCTCAAACAGCTTTGCTTCGCAAAGAACTGCGCGCGGGGACAACCTCCCGCCAGCGTCAGCTCGATACAACTCTCAACAACGTAAGACTCACAACCAAAACCCTCGGTAAGAGCTAGCGACAAGGACGTGAACGCCATCTCGTCGCAGAGACGTTAACGCAGGCCGTTCGGGGCGAGGTTTTTCTTCCCAGCGACTTCTGAGCGCAGCGAAGTGAGCTGGGAAGAAATACCTCGCCCCGAACGGCCGGACCGCTACCTGCCTTCCTTCGAGCGCGAGGTCTGGATCATGCGGTTGATGGCGTTCACGTACGCCTTCGCGCTCGAGACGATGATGTCGTTGTCGGCGCCGCGGCCGGTGTAGACCTTGCCGTCCTCGGCCGTGATGCGCACCGTGACCTCGCCAATGGCGTCGATGCCGCGGGTGATGGCCTTGACGGAGAACTCCGCGAGGTCGCCGTGGACCGCCACGACCTTGTCGATGGCCTGGTAGGCGGCATCGACGGGGCCGGTGCCAGTGGCGGCGACCACGTGCTTCACGCCCAGCTCGTCGGTGATCGTGGCCGTGGCCGTGGGGATCAGCGGGTCGCCGCAGGAGACCTGGAGCGCCTCGAGCGTGTAGACGGCCGCGACGTCGCGCTGGCGCTCCTGGACCATGGACTCGAGGTCCTCGTCGTAGACCTCCTTCTTCTGGTCCGCAATCTCCAGGAAGCGCTGGTAGACCTCGTCGAACTCCGCATCCTCGAAGGTGTAGCCGAGCTCTGCCAGACGGTGGCGCAGCGCGGCGTGGCCGGAGCGCGCCGAGAGGATGATCTCGGAGCCGGCGGCGCCCACGTCCGCGGGGTCGATGATCTCGTAGGTGTTGCGGGCCTTGAGGACGCCGTCCTGGTGGATACCCGAGGAGTGCGCGAAGGCGTTGGCGCCCACGATGGCCTTGTTGGCCTGGACGTTCATGCCCGTGATGCGACTGACGAGGTGGCTCGCGCGCGTGAGCTCCTGGGTCACGACGTCGGTGTGGGCGTCGAGCTCGTCGCCGTGCATCTTGATGGCCATGACGACCTCCTCGAGCGCGGTGTTGCCGGCGCGCTCGCCCAGGCCGTTGATCGTGCACTCGATCTGGCGGGCGCCGTTCTTCACTCCCTGGAGGGCGAGCGCCGTGGCCATGCCGAGGTCGTTGTGGGTGTGCACGGAGATGATGACGTCCTCGATGCCGATGACGTTGTCGCAAAGGCCCTTGATGCGGCGACCAAAGTCCTCGGGCAGCTGATAGCCCGTGGTGTCGGGGATGTTCACGACGGTGGCGCCGGCCTTGACCACGGCCTGGATCACGCGCTCGAGGAAGGCCTGGTCCGCGCGCCCCGCGTCCTCGGCGTAGAACTCGACGTCCTCCACGTACTTCTTGGCGTACTCCACGCAGTGGATGGCGCGCTCGACGCACTCGTCCTCGGTGATGCGCAGCTTGTCGCGCAGGTGGGAGGGCGAGACGCCGATGCCGGTGTGGATGCGCGGGCGCTTGGCGCACTTGAGCGCCTCGGCCGCGCGGTCGATGTCCTTCTCGACGGCGCGCGTGAGGCCGCAGACCACGCAGTCGTCGCCCGCCAGCCGTCCGATCTCCTGCACGGAGCGGAAGTCGCCCGGCGAGGAGATGGGGAAGCCCGCCTCGATGACGTCAACGCCCATGCGGATGAGCTGCTGGGCGATGACGAGCTTCTCCTCGGTGTTCATGGACGCGCCGGGGCTCTGCTCGCCGTCGCGCAGGGTGGTGTCAAAGATGTGAATCTTCCTGGTCATGTGAGTGCCTTTCTACGATGCCTTCGCGGGGGGAGGGCCGCAGCGCGGCGGGGCTGAGCACACAAAAAGTGCCCCGTCCCCTCAGGGAGACGGCGGCACAGCTGGCGCGCGCAGGGGTGTGCTGACCCTAGCGCGCGCTGGTTAGGTCGAGTAGGTTGGCCATGGCAAGCAGGAGATCCCGGCTGCCGAGAAGCACGAGCGCGGACGCGCGCTCGGTGACTCGATTGACAGCAGCCCCATGCCGTACCATTGCCGGACCCCCTTGACGGTCAAGCGCCCCCAGCGGGCGCGATACGTCGCACTATGCCATAGATGACGCTACGGTCCACATTAGGATTCGGACCCGAAACAATCGATTCCGCGGACGGCGCGCGGCGACGGACGGGCGGCGCGTTCTTCTCGCCGTGCGCGCTACCCCCCCTCTTTAGCACGCACGGGCAGACGCAGGGGTCTCGCCATCTGGCGCCTGACGGAGTACCCTGAACGAGTCAGGACGCCACCGCCAGGGAGGAACCATGTACCGCCTCATCGCCGCCGATCTTGACGAGACGCTGCTCGACTCCGGCCATCACGTACCCGAGCGCGTCCGCGCCGCGATCTCCGCCGCCCGCAGGCTCGGGGCGCGCTTCGTCCCCGCGACGGGACGTCCCTTCGCCTCGGTGGCTGGAACGCTTGACGAGCTGGGGCTGCTCGGTGCGCCGGGCGAGTACGTCCTCTCCTTCAACGGCGGCGTCATCACCGAGAACTCCCGATCCAAGCCGCTTACCTCATGCGGGCTCGACCCGCAGCGCGCCGAGGAGCTCTACGCGTTCGGGGCCCGGCACGGGTTCTGCATGCACCTCTACACGCTCGACCACGTCTACGTGCGCAACTACCTTCCCGAGGAACGCGCCTACATCGGCGGGCGCATGAACATCGTTGAGACGGACGAGAAGGACCTGGGCTTTCTCGCCCAAACGGGGGAGCACGTGGTCAAGCTCCTCTTCATGAGCCTCGACATGGACCTCCTGCACTCGACCGCGGACCACCTTGCGGGGCTGGGGCTCACGGAGGGACTTGAGGTCGTCTACTCCTCGAACCGCTACCTTGAGTTCAACGCCCCGGGCGTCAGCAAGGGGGCCGGCCTGCTCGAGCTCGCTCGGATGCTCGGCATCCCGCCCGAGGAGACGATGGCCATCGGCGACAGCTCGAACGACATCCCCATGATTCGCGCCGCCGGCCTCGGCGTTGCCGTGGCAAACGCGACGGACGAGACCAAGGCGGCCGCAGACTACGTTTGCCGGGAGAATAACGACGTGGGCGGCGTCGCCGAGGCGATCGAGAGATTTGTCCTTCGCGCATAGGGCGCGCACGCGCTCGCTCCAAGATTCTCGCCAGCGCTCAGTTTCTCTATCCCTAGGGTGACCGTAAGCTAACGGTATGTCGCGCCTCATCGCAAAAATGTGGTAGGGGGTATGTTCCTCCCCCTTTCCGTTATCCTGTTTGAAATAATTTTTTGAATCTTTAAGATCGCAGTGAGAAACATTTTCCGAGATGTTTGTACCGTTAGCAGAAAAGTACTTAAATCTATATATTGTCTCCGTATCATATTGAGCATCGTATCTGGCGCTATCCGAGGAGGGGCTATGAGACTTGCCGACCACGTCGAGCTCTTCTCTTTGGGAGGCATTCCCATGGCGGGCAACCTGGAGACGGGCGGGGTCATTGGCCTCACGCGCGCAGGCGAGACGCTCTGCCGGAAGATGTCGGAGCGCGATGCCATGACGCGCGAGGTTCCCGCCGAGTGCGAGTCGCTCGTGGAGCATCTGCAGCGCGGGGGCTACCTCGCCTCCTCAGAGCGTCCCTCGACGGGGCGGGGTCACGTGCGCTCCGCATACCTGCACGTTACGCAACGCTGCAACCTTCGCTGCAAGTTCTGCTACTCGGAGGGCGATGACAGGAACCTCCTGCCAGACCCCTCGGCAGAGAGCCTGGCCAGGGCCATCGGTCTGCTCGCCTCGCTTGGGACAAAGCGCCTCGTCATATCGGGAGGCGAGCCGTTTCTCCGCGACGACCTCCCCGACATCGCCCGCTCCGCCTCAATGGCAGGCATCGAGGAGATAGTCGTCCTCACCAACGGGCTGCTCGTCAGCGAGAAGAACGTGGCATCGCTTGCCGGGGTCGTGAGCTGCGTCGGCGTCGCGTTCGACGGATGCTCGAACGACGCCACAGCCCATCTGCGCGGGGGGCAGAACTTCGACCAACTCGTCGCCGCAGTCAAGACGATTCGCACGGCGGGAATCGCGGCGCGGGTCCTTCCAACGATTCACGGACGCAACCTGGGAGACATGGGCCGCTATCGGGACATCGCGCGCAAGCTGGGGGCAAGCGTCGGGTTCAGCATGCTCACCGCACCCCTCTCCGAGCTCGGCGAGTTCGCGATTGATGACGGCCAGCTCGCCGATCTGGGCCGGGCCGCCGCCGATGACGGGCTGGACTACGGGGACGACCTGCCCGGGGGAGGCTCGCTCGGGGTGCGCAGGTCCTGTGGGGCGGGCGTCCGAACGCTCAGCGTGGCAGCTGACGGGACGGTCTATCCCTGTCACATGCTGCACGACCGTCGCCTCGCCATGGGCGACGCCTTTTCCGACGATGCCGAGAGGATTATGAGCGGCGAGGCGGCGCGCCTGTTCGCCAGCCTTGACGCCAGAACGTTCGATAGCTGCGACGCCTGCAGTCGGCGCCCGATGTGCGGCGGAGGGTGCCGCGCGCGGGCGCTCATGTCCACGGGCAGCCTCACCGGGCGCGATCCGTACTGCGCTCTCCCAAGCGCGTACTACGACCGCCTTGGCGAGCGCCTGCGGCGGCGATTCGCCGAAGGGAGGTGATTTGCATGCTGTTCGAGATCGAGGGGCGCGGTGGATTCTGCTTCACAATCGCAGGAATTACTATCGGCTGGTAAGGAGATAAGCATGCCTGAGAAGCTCATTGCCAACTATCAAAAGGCAAGAATAGCCTCGCTTGTTGGAGCTATTGCTCTCTATGTTTTGGGGACGAGTTGCATCGCAACCTTACTGATTTACCTCATAGCTGTGTTTCAGATAGGGGGAACGGCGGAGCATCTGTTCCGCGCATTAATCCCAATATGCTCGCTGCTATCAATTTCGATATCAGTTATTATGCTCGCCGAGTTTTTCCGTCACTTCTTTACGGACTACTCCCCCTTCAATCGTCGCCAATCAGTTCGGCTAATATGCGCTGCAGTTGCCCTTTCGATAAAAACGTTTCTTGACGGCCTTCTTCCCTCATTTGAAGAAACAGCACTGTCCGCAGGCATTACGCTCGTGCCCCAGTCCGGCCTTGACCTCAAGGTCGTCGTGATGGTCGTCTTTCTCGTCTGCCTTGCGATGGTCGTTCGGTATGGAGATGCCCTCAAAGAAGACTCCGATGCTTTCGTTTAGTATTGTTAAACGAAATGAACGCCGTTCTGGAGGTGAAAAAGTTGCCTATCGTCATGCGACTTGACCGTGTCATGGCCGAGAGGAAAATCACGTCGACGGAGCTTGCCAAGAGAGTTGGCACCTCTACGGTCAACCTCTCCAACATCAAGAACGGCCACATCAGGGGAATGCGCTTCTCCACGCTTGAGGCCCTGTGCCAGGTCCTCAACTGCAAGCCGGGAGACATCATCGACTACATGACCCCCGAGGAGGAGCAGGCCGAGCGCACCCTCGGCGAGATTCGCGAGAGGAACTACGAGAAGCGAAGCTAGCGGCTAGTCACTCTTCTTGCTCCGGCATGCCACGCGCCGCACCGCCCCGCTCGCCCACCCTCGGCGTGCGATGGTGGTGCGGCGCCTCGTACTTATCGCCGACCCGCGGCAGGGGCTACTCCCAGGCAGCCCTTCCCATGAGGCGGAAGCGCTCGATCATCTCCCCGGTCATGCTCGCGCGGTCACCCGTGCGCTCCAGGGGGATCTCATCGCGCCTGAACCAGCGGGCCTCCTTGAGCTCGGAGTGGTCCACCCGCAGGGCGTCATCGCCATCCACCTCGCACCAGAAGCCGACCATGATCGTGTCGGTAAAGCTCCAGGGCTGGCTCTTGTAGAAGCGCAGGTTCTTGACGGAAAGCCCGACCTCCTCCATGACCTCGCGGCGAACGGTCCCCTCGAGGGGCTCGCCGATCTCCGTGAAGCCGGCGACGAGCGCCCAGAGCGCGGTGGTTCGTCCCGCGTAGCGCGTGAGCACGATGCGGTCGTCCGCGGGGTCATCGCCGCGGCTCACCACCGCGCAGATGACGCCCGGGCAAATCTTGGGATACACGATCCTGGCGCACTCGGGGCACACGATCTCCCGGCTCGCGGGGGCGAGCTCCGTCGGCGCCCCGCAGCGCCCGCAGTAGCGGTTCTCGCGATACCACCGGTCCAGCTGGGACGCCGTGGCTGCGGCAAAGAGCAGGTGCTGCGGCTCGGCTCGACGCAGCCAGTTGACGGACTCGTACGTGAAGCCGGCCGGCGCCGCCACCCTGTCGTCGAGGGCGAGGAAGAGCCGCTCGTCCCCCAGCGAGAAGAGATACGTCATCTTGGCGGGCCTGCGCGGGTAGTCCCCCAGACGCGGCAGCTCGATCTCCTCCCCCGCGTCGCCCGCGTCGGCGTCGCCGCCTCCCACGTGCGTCACGTGCGTGAGGCAGCCGCCCTCGCGGAAGTGCAGGACATAGGAGCCGTCGCCCGGCTCGTGCGGCTCGAAGTGGTTGTCGAAGACGTGCTCGGCGCCGAACTCCTGAATCATGGCCTCTCCCGTCAGTCGAAGATGCGTACAGGATAGCCCCGACCCGCGCTGAGAAGGGCAGGGTTGGGCAGCCCTCAGCTAATTCACGTTGTCGATATGGGGGCTGTGCCGGCGGGAAGGCGCGGCCCGCCGCCAGAGCCACAAAAGTCGCAACGCGCGCCGCGACGCGACGTCACCCCCGTGCCCGCCTCCTGACGCCGAGCTCGCTCACGAGCACGGCCACGAAGATCGTGCCGAAGCCAAGCGCAATCCGCGGCGTCACGAGCTCCCCGTAGAAGAGCACGCTCGCCACCACGGCAAAGACGCTCTCGAGGGAGAGCAGCAGCGACGCCTGGGCGGGCGGCACGTGCGCCTGGCCCAGGTTCTGGAACACCATGCACACGCACGAGGACAGAAGCACCAGGTACGCGAGCGAGAGCCACGTGTCCGGGGAGGCAAAGACCTCGGGCGCGGGCGGGGCCTCCAGGACGAGCGCCGTCCCGAGCGCGACCAGCGCGCTGACCGCGAGCTGCACCACCGTGAGGGTCATCACGTCGTGCGCCGACGAGAAGCGCGCCACGAGCACGATGTGCACGGCAAAGAGCACCGCCGCCACGAGCGTCATCCAGTCGCCGCCGCTCATGATGAGCGAGAGGTCGTCGCCGAGCGCGACCAGCCCCACGCCCACGATGGCGAGAACCGCAGCGAGCACGTTCCCCCCATCGGGGCGCCGGCGCGTGACCAGCCAGTTAATGAACGGCGTCATCACGCAGTAGGTGGCCGTGAGGAAGGCGTTCCTGCCCGGCGTGGTGTCATCGAGGCCGATGTTCTGCACCACGAAGGCCGCTCCGGACGCCAGGCCCAGGATCGCGCCCATGGCGAGGTGGCTGCCGTCGAGGTTGTCCCGCAGGCGCCGCCAGAAGAGCGCCCCCACGATGACGGCGGACGCGGCGAAGCGTATGCCCATGAGCCACGCGGGCGGGATGTTGTCCAGCGTGTCCTTCATCACCACGAACGAGCCGCCCCAGATGGCAGCGCATGCGGCGAGGGAGAGCTTCCAGGCCCACTGGGGCACGGCGGCCTCCCCGTGCCGCGCGCCCGGACCGATGTTCTTCTCGATATCCATGGTGGGAAAGTATAGCGCGACCGAGCGGCGCCGGACGGCTCGAGGCGGGTCCCGCGATGCACGGCGCCGCGTTAGGGGGTCCCTCGCCGGGACGGGAAGAGGGGCGCGGCACGCGCTGGCAGATTCGTGCCGCTTCGTCCCTCTCGCCCCGGCGTTTTGCCGTAAACTTAGATGCGGGCTGCCCATTGGGCCGCCGCATGGCTCTGGCCGGTCTGAGGGGACCGGTTCGTTCGCGCCGGGGCATGGCACCGGCACAGATTCATGGAGAGGAGCAATACATGCAGTATTCCGCAGAAGTCGAGAATATGTGCCCCGTCGCCAAGGGCGCATATCACGGCCCCGCGCCCATCCCCGAGGAGGGCAAGTGGGTCCAGGCCAAGGAGATCAAGGACATCTCCGGCCTCACGCATGGCGTGGGCTGGTGCGCGCCCCAGCAGGGTGCCTGCAAGCTCACCCTCAACGTCAAGGAGGGCGTCATCGAGGAGTGCCTCGTCGAGACCCTCGGCTGCTCCGGCATGACCCACTCGGCGGCCATGGCCTCCGAGATCCTCCCGGGCAAGACCATCCTCGAGGCCCTGAACACCGACCTCGTCTGCGACGCCATCAACGTCGCCATGCGCGAGCTGTTCCTCCAGATCGTCTACGGCCGCTCCCAGACCGCCTTCTCCGAGGACGGCCTGCCCGTCGGCGCCTCCCTCGACGACCTCGGCAAGGGCCTGCGCACGCAGGTCGGCACCATGTTCGGCACCAAGGCCAAGGGCGCTCGCTACCTCGAGCTCGCCCAGGGCTACGTCACCCGCATGGCGCTCAACGAGAACAACGAGATCATCGCCTTCGAGTTCCTGAACCTCGGCAAGTTCACCGAGGCCCTCAAGGCCGGCAAGACCGCCGAGGAGGCCATCGCCGGCGCCATGGGCCACTACGGCCAGTGGGAGAACGCCGCCAAGTACATCGATCCGCGCACGGACGAGGAGACCCACACGGTCGCCAACGTCTTCCCCGTTCACGAGTAGAAAGGGAGGGAAAACCAAATGGCAGTTTCGTTTGAGGGCTATGAGCGCCGCATCGACAAGATCAACAAGGTGCTCGCTGAGAACGGCATCTCCTCCCTCGAGGAGGCCGAGCAGATCTGCCTCGACAAGGGCGTGAACCCGCGCGAGATCGTCGAGGGCGTCCAGTCCATCGCGTTCGAGAACGCCAAGTGGGCTTACGTCTGCGGCTGCGCCATCGCCATTAAGAAGGGCGCCAAGAGCGCCTCTGAGGCCGCCGCCATGATCGGCGAGGGCCTCCAGGCCTTCTGCGTCCCCGGCTCCGTCGCCGAGGACCGCAAGGTCGGCAAGGGCCACGGCGACCTGGGCGCCATGCTCCTCGGTGACGACACCGAGTGCTTCGCGTTCCTGGCCGGCCACGAGTCCTTCGCCGCCGCCGAGGGCGCCATCGGCATCGCGCTCAACGCCAACAAGGCCCGCAAGAAGCCGCTGCGCGTCATCCTGAACGGCCTCGGCAAGGACGCCGCCCAGATCATCGCCCGCATCAACGGCTTCACCTACGTGAAGACCCAGTTCGACTACTTCACCGGCGAGCTCAACATCGTGGAGAAGATCCCCTACTCCGACGGCCCGCGCGCCGAGGTCAACTGCTACGGCGCTGACGACGTCCGCGAGGGCGTTGCCATCATGTGGCACGAGAACGTCGACATCTCCATCACCGGCAACTCCACCAACCCGACGCGCTTCCAGCACCCGGTTGCCGGCACCTACTTCAAGGAGCGCGTGCTCGCCGGCAAGAAGTACTTCTCCGTCGCCTCCGGCGGCGGCACCGGCCGCACCCTGCACCCGGACAACATGGCCGCCGGCCCCGCCTCCTACGGCATGACCGACACCATGGGCCGCATGCACTCCAGCGCCCAGTTCGCCGGCTCCTCCTCGGTGCCCGCGCACGTTGACATGATGGGCCTCATCGGCATGGGCAACAACCCCATGGTCGGTGCGACCGTCGCCTGCGCCGTCGCCGTCAACGCCGCTCTCAACGAGTAGCGATGATGACAATGGTGACAGGGTAAACTGTCACGCTACGGGCCGTCACCCCCGGGTGGCGGCCCGTTTTATGACAAAGGTGACAGGGTAAACTGTCAGGTCATCTGTCAGGTTCTTCTCGCCCGCCCAACAGGACATGGGCTATGGTCCCGCGCCCCATGCCGGTCAGGCGCTCGATCCACCGAATCGAGAAGCCCTTCTCGCCCAGGAGTCTGATGGCGGCGTCCCTTCGGGCCCTCGAGAGCCTCTTGACGTCTCCCGGCGCGCCCAGGCCGGCGGCGGAAAGCACCTCGGTCGCCACGCAGAGCCGCGCGTTCTCGTCCATGCCGCGCCCGAGCCTCGGCACGTAGACCACGCCCCCGTCATCCGAGCACAGCGCGATGAACCCTTCCGGCCCCTGGACCATGTCAAGCACCGTTTCCGTCCGCGCAAGGCCGGGTGCGCCCAGGTACTCCTGATAGCTGCTCCACCGATACTCCCCGCCGGGCACACGCCCGCCCGCTCCGGGTTCAGGTGCACATACCGCACGGCGGCCAGAAGATAGCGGTCCCCCTCAATCGGCTCGCTGAAGAATCGTTCCTGAAAGACGTGGCCGACATGCCCGGTCCGCTCGTTGAAGTACCGCGCATAACGGGACAGCAGCATCCTCATAGCCTCGCTCATCCTGCCTTCCGCGTCCTCGAGGACCATGTGAACGTGATTCTCCATGAGGCACCACGCAATGATCTTCACGCCAGCTGCGGACGAGCTTTCTCCCAGCATGCGCACGAACGTCGCGCGATCATCGTCGCTCTCAAAGATGATCTGCTTTCCGTTGCCCCTTGCAACAACGTGATAATACCCTGACTCCGATTCCCTTCGCGCTGCCCTCATCCCTCCCCCTTTCGTCCCGAGATGAGGCACATCATCGCATATGAGTCAATAATTTTATTCAAGTTATATATTTAGCTATTAAAATACTATGAAGTTTTGTGTCACATTTCGGTTAGTTTCATGACAGTTGACCCTGGCACCTTTGTCAGGTTGTACCGGTTTCGGCGAACGGCGTTGCGAGCGGCCGCGATTGTGGTAGAGTACCCGCTTGATCTGAATTCACCCGCGGACTGGGAGGATTGAAGATATGGACGCCACCGACCTCGACCTTGCACGTGCCCTGCTTATCGCCAACAAGGACGCCACCCTCGTGGCCGTTCGCGGCGACGAGATCGTCGTCTGCCGCGATCGCGGCGTGAAGCCGCTTCTCAAGATGGTCGCCGAGGGCCGCAGCCTCAAGGGCTTCTCCGTCGCCGACAAGGTCGTCGGCAAGGCCCCCGCGCTCCTCTATGCCGTACTCGGTCCCGAGGCGGTCTTCTCCCCCGTCATGTCTTGGACTGGCCGCGCGGTCCTTCTCGCCGCAGGCATCTTCGTCAGCCACGACGTCCTCGTCCCCCACATTAGCAACCGCGCCAAGAGCGGTCAGTGCCCCATGGACGAGTCCGTCACCAACATCTGGGAGCCCTACGAGGCCGTCGGCGTGCTCGAGGAGCGTGCCCGCCAGATGGCGCTCATGGCATAGCGTCCCCATCATACGCAAGACGAGCGCGGGGCGAGAAGAACGTTCTTCTCGCCCCGCATCCTGTGTGACAGGGTCGTCCTGACAAACGACCCTGTCACCTTTGTCAACCTCTGTCAGGCTAGAGGCCCATCTCGGCCTTGAGACGGGCGAGCTCGTCGTCGACGGCCGCGTCATCAGTCGCACCCGCGTACTTCTGTGCAAGCGCCTCCGCGTCGTCGACGGGCTCGGTGTTGAGCTCGGCAATGGCGTCGGCCGTGTCGAGCATCCGGTCCGCCTTCTCCTCCATGCGGTTGAACGCCTCGATGGCGCTCTCGGCCTTATCGGACCCGGAGGTGTAGCCGGCGACCTTCTCCTGCGTCTTGGCGACCGCCATCTTGGCCTTGATCGTCTCGCGGCGGCCCTTGAGGTCCTCGATGTCGCTCACGAGCTTGTCGTGCATCTGACGCATCTTGTCGGCGTTGGCCTTTGCGGCGTCGGCAGCCTTCTGAAGCTCGGCGCCAGCCGCCTCGAGCTTCTGCTTCTTGGCGAGAAACACGCGGGCGTCGTCCTCGTTGCCGGCCTTGAGGGCCTTCTTGGCGAGGTCCTCCATGCGGGAGACCTCCTTCGCGTTGGCGTCAGCGGCGCGCTTGGTGCGGGCCTCCTCGGCCATGACGCCGGCCGTCTCGCGCTTGACGTCGGCAAGCGACTCGGTGAGGTCGACGAGGTACTGATCGACCATCTTGGCCGGGTCCTCGGCCTTGTCGAGCAGCTCGTTGATGTTGGCCTTCACGATGGTTGCGAAGCGGTCAAGAATGCCCATGGCGGTTCCCTTCTAGTCCTTGTCCTCGTACTTGTCCGCGAGGTCCTCCACATCCTTATCCCCGAACTTCTCGAGCGGGGTGTTGAGAATGTCCTCCATCCTCTGCTTCTCCTCGGCCTCCTTGGCCCTGCGGCGCTTCACGACATACGCGATGCCAGCTCCGGCCGCAACAACCAGGATGGCGCCTCCCACGACGAGCGTCGTGGTCCTGCCCTGCTGCTCCTCCTCTGCCGCGGACATGATCCTGTCCGCGGTGCTGGAAAAGGCATCCGAGAAGACCCCCTCGTCAGAGCTTGCGTTGTTGTACGCATAGTTGAGCTCGTCTGCCAGGATGTCGAGCGCCTCGGTGTCCATTATGGCCGAAGCTGCGGTACCGACCGTGTACCCGCAGTTGAAGGTGCCATCCCCTGCGTCACAGAACACAAGGAGGAAGTGCCCCTCATCCTGGAAGAGCTCTCCGTAGAGCTGCTCAGCCCGCGCGGTCAGCTCGTCGACCGAGGTCGTCGTGCCATTGGGGAGGATATAGACATACGGCTGGACGCCCGTCTTGTCATAGAACTCCTCGAGCCCCTCGGTGAGGCGCCCTGCGCTGTGAATCCAGTCGCCGTCCGCGTCCGTGTAGTAGTCCGTGCGCGTCACCGCATCGGCCGGGAGCTTCTCGCGGACCGTGGCGGACGCCTGTCCCTCGGAGTGGCCCGTAACGTACGCACCGGAGCCATAACGGCCGCCCCCGCAGGTCGAGAGGCCAGTGGTGAGCAGCGCGATGAGCAGGGCAGCCAGGATGAGCCCCATGATGCCGCCCATGCAGCCGCCGCAGCCGCCTCCCATGGCCGCGCCTCCCGGCATGGGCGAGCGGCGAAAGCCTCCGAAGCCGCCGAAGAACGGAACGCCCACGTGAATGTGGGGTTGCGGCATTGGACCGCCGCCGGGCCGGGGGCCACCCGCCGGCCGCGCGCTGCGGCCGCCGCCAAAGCCCCCAAAGCCACCGGAGAAGCCGCCTGACCTGCGTCCTCCACCGGAGAACCCGCCAGACCTCCCGCCGCCGGAAAAGCCTCCACCGCCTCCGCCGGACCTGCCCATGCGCACCTCCTCGATCGACTCCGCTGCCTAGAGTATGCCCCAACGCGGCCCCGAGGCCTCCTGACAAAGGTGATGACAGAGGTGACGGGTGATGACAGAGGTGACGGGTGATGACAGAGGTGACGGGGGAAACTGTCATGAGACTAAGGTCTCATGACAGTTTCCCCCGTCACCTCTGTCATCCCCCTCAGCCCTGCATGCAGGACCAGAGGGAGAGAAGGACGACAATCGCGAGTCCGAGCACCACGACGTAGACGCAGCCCACCGTAAGCCCCGCCTTGAGGGCGCCGAGGGCCATCCAGACGCGTTCGCTGGTTGTGAGGCGGACCTCGGGCTCCCTGCGACCGCGCGGGCGCTCTCCCGGCGCCTCGGCTCTCTCACGCACGCGCGCAGGTGCGTGACCAAGGAGCGACGGCCGCTCCACCGCCGACATGTCGGCGATGACGCGGCCGTCGTCCTCGAAGTCGTCCGTGCGCCTCCTGCGAGCCACCGTGACCTACTTGTCGTAGAGATGGCAGGAGACGAAGTGTCCCGGCTCCAGCTCTCGCTGCTCGGGCGCGATCTCCTTGCAGCAATCCTTGGCAAACGGGCAGCGGGTGTGGAACTTGCAGCCCTTGGGCGGGTTTGCCGGCGAGGGGATGGAGCCCTCGAGCACGATGCGGTTCTGCTTGGCCTTGGGGTCCGGGATGGGGATGGCCGAGAAGAGCGCCTTGGTGTACGGGTGCAGCGGGTTCTTGAAGATGTCCGCAGTATAGCCGTACTCCACCATGCCGCCCAGGTACATGACTCCGACCGCGTCCGAGATGTGCTCGACGACGGAGAGGTCGTGGCTGATGAAGAGGTAGGTGAGCCCGCGCTCCTCCTGCAGGTCGTGCAGGAGGTTGATGATCTGCGCCTGGATGGAGACGTCGAGCGCCGAGACCGGCTCGTCGCAGACGATGAACTCGGGGTTCAGGGCGAGGGCGCGTGCGATGCAGATGCGCTGGCGCTGTCCGCCGGAGAACTCGTGCGGGTAGCGCATCTTGTGGAATGGCTGCAGGCCGCACTCCTCCATCACCCGGTCGATGTAGTCGTCAAGCTCATCCTTAGGAACAAGGTTATGCTCGCGAACCGCCTCGCCCACAATCTCGGAGATAGGAAGTCTCGGAGAAAGGCTCGAATACGGGTCCTGGAAGATGATCTGCATCTTGGTGCGGACGTCGTGAAGCTCTTTGGCACTGAGGCTGTAGACCTCGCGACCGTTAAAGAGCACGTCGCCACCGGTCTTCTCGCCCGCGAGGCGCAGGATGGTACGCCCCGTGGTGGACTTGCCGCAGCCGGACTCGCCCACGAGGCCCATGGTGTGGCCGCGACGTAGCTTGAAGGAGACGCCATCGACGGCCTTGACCTGGCCGACGACCCGGTTGAACATGCCGCCCTTGATGGGGAAGTACTTCTTGAGGTCGTTTACCTCGAGGATGATGTCCTCGGTGCCGGGCGCGGCGGGGGCCTTGGTGGACGTGACGTCCACAGTCGCGTTCGTGGAAGCCATTACTTGTCCTCCCCCTCGTTGTCGGAACCGCCCGCGATGATGTCGTCGAGCACGGCGGCGGTTTGCTTGGCGGCGTCGGCCGACTTGTCGTCATAGTAGCGGTAGCAGCTCACCTCGTGCGTGGGCGAGAGCCGCACCATATGCGGATAGGCGCCATCGCAGGCCTTGACGCAGAGCTCGCAGCGGTCCTTGAAGTAGCAGTAGTTGGGCATGTTAACCGGGTTGGGGACCTTGCCCGGGATGGAGTAGAGGCGCTCCACCTTCTTGCCCACCACCGGCTTGGAGGCCATGAGGCCGATGGTATAGGGATGGGCGGGGTGGTCGAAGATCTCCTCGGCGGTGCCGCGCTCGACGATGCGGCCGGCGTACATGACCACCACGTAATCCGCCATCTCCGCCACGACGCCGAGGTCGTGCGTGACGAGGATGATCGAGGAGTTGATCTTCTCCTTGAGCGAGCGGAGAAGGTCGAGGATCTGCGCCTGGATAGTCACGTCGAGGGCGGTGGTGGGCTCGTCGGCGATGATGATGCGCGGGTTGCAGGCGAGCGCGATGGCGATCATGATGCGCTGACGCATGCCGCCCGAGAGCTCGTGCGGGTACATCCCGTAGACGCCCTCGGAGTTTGCGATGCCGACGGTCTCGATCATCTCGATCGCGCGGGCCTTGATCTGCTCCTTGGACCAGTCCTTGCCGTCGTGGAGGGCGATGACCTCCTCGATCTGCTCGCCCACCTTGAAGACCGGGTTGAGCGAGGTCATGGGCTCCTGGTAGATCATGGAGACCTCGGAGCCGCGGATCTTCTGCATGGCCTCCTCGGGCGCCTTGGTCACGTCGATGGCGTGGTCGCCGAGGTTGAGGCGGATGGAGCCGCCCGTGACCTGGCCCTGCGGGCGCTGCAGGAGCTGGATGAGCGAGAGGCACGTGACGGACTTGCCGCAGCCGGACTCGCCCACGACGCCCACGGTCTTGCCCACGGGGACGTCATAGGACACGCCGTCGACGGACTTGACGACGCCCGTGTCGGTGAAGAAGTACGTGTGCACGTCGTCGAACTCGACCGCGTTGCCCGGGTCGCGCATCTCGCACGCGTACTCGGAGGGATCGGCGTTCTTGCGCTTGCGCTTCTTCTCGTACTCCTGCGTGATCTTGCGGTTTTCCCTGGAGATGCGGCGGGACTCCTTCGCGGAGAGGTAGCCCGCCTCCTTCTTCTTCTCGGAACCAAACATTGGCTGCCCCTCCCTAGCGGTTCATCTTGGGGTCGAAGGCGTCGCGCAGGCCGTCGCCCACGAAGTTGAAGCCAAGGACCGCAAGCAGCAGGCAGATGCCGGCGGGAATCCAGATGAACCAGTAGTTGGTCATGACGAAGGCGTTGTTGACGTCGGAGATGATGTTGCCCCACGAGGCGAACGGGAACTTCACGCCCAGGCCAAGGAACGAGAGCGTGGCCTCGGTGATGATCGTGGAGCCCAGGCTCATGGTGCAGGAGACGATCAGCTGCGGCATGACGTTGGGGATGAGGTGACGGACGATGCGGTGCGGAATCGAGATGCCCGTGGCCTCGGTGGCGAGCATGAACTCCTGCTCGCGGAGGGACAGGATCTGGCCGCGCACGAGGCGCGCGATGGAGGGCCAGGACAGGAAGCCGAGGATGAGCATGAGGTAGATCATGCGGATCCACGGGTCGAGGCGCATGGCGTCCATCGCCGAGCCGAGGATGATGATGATCGGCATCGAGGGCAGGCAGTAGAAGATGTCGACGATGCGCATGATCAGGTTGTCCACCCAGCCGCCGAAGTAGCCGGAGATGCCGCCCATGATGACGCCGAGGCCGGCGGCGATAAACACGACGATGAAGCCGATGATGAGCGAGACGCGGCCGCCGTACATGAGGCGCGTGAGCATGTCCATGCCGTTGCCGTCGGTGCCGAGCCAGTGCTCGGCCGAGGGGCTCGCATAGCGGTCGTAGACCAGGTTCTCCGTGGTCTCGGTGACGTTGTAGACCTTGGAGTAGGCGTCATAGGAGATCGTGTAGGTGTGCTCGGCGCCGCTGGCGTCGGTGTAGGCGACGTCGCTCACGTCTGCGGAGACGGCGGTGAGCAGCGCCTCGCGAAGGTCGTCGGGGATGACGGTGTTGCCGTCGGAGGCCGAGATCACGAACGGGCTCACCATGGCGACGGTGGCACCGGAGGCGTCCATGACGTTGCCGGACTCGTCGAACGAGTAGGTCTGGCCGTCAGCCTCGAAGGTGTTGCCGGCGGCCTGGGCCTCGGCTGCCTCCTCCGCGGCGTTCTCCTCGCCGCCCTCGACCACGACGACGCCCTCCTCGGTCACCTCGGGGGCGGGGGCGGCGTCGCCGGCCGCAGTCGCGTTGGAGACGGCCGTGATGGCGGCGATCTGGAAGTCGAAGGAGAGCGCCGACGCGCCGGACGGAACGCTCACGACCTCGGTGGAGGCGTAGGCCACGACCTCGCCGCCCTGCCTGAACACATAGAGGTCGGGCGCGGGCTGCTCGATCGTGTAGGTCACGCCGCTACGCTCGAAGGACGTCGCGCCGGAGCTGATGGCCGTGTTGGCGCTGGACTGCACGAGGGCGCCGAAGTCGGCGTCGGGCGCGGCGGAATAGCGCAGCGAGGTGGTCTCGGTGATGCCCGCGTACTGTGTGTTGAGCTTCGTCATCGTGGAGAACGTCTGGTCCTGGCCGTAGGGGCTCACCAGACCACCGATGAACGAGAACACGAACATCACAACAAGAATGACGAGGCCAACGACCGCAAGTCGGTTACGGAAGAAGCGCTTGGCGATAAGCGCGCCCGGCGAGAGCACCTTCACACGACGGTCGTCGTTAAGGGAGTACTCCTGCGCATCGTCTCTCGACTGATCGTTCTTCTCGGCGGGCATGCCGTTCTTGGAATCGCTCATGAGTTACACCCGCCTTCCTAGGAAATGCGTACGCGGGGGTCGACCACCGCGTAGAGGATGTCGGTCAGGAGGTTGGAGAGCAGCGTGATGATGGCGATGAACGTGAGGAAGAACATCGTGTACGGGATGTCGCCTCCGGTCATGGCCTGGTATGACGTGTAGCCCGTGCCCGGGATCATGAAGAGGGTCTCCGTGATGAGCGCACCGGAGAAGAGGCCCGGAAGCGAGCCGCCGATGACGGTCACGAGCGGGATGAGCGTGTTGCGGAAGGCGTGCTTGTAGATGACCTTGCGCTCGGGCAGGCCCTTGGTGCGCGCCGTGCGGATGTAGTCGGCATTGAGCACCTCGAGCATGTTGGTGCGCGTGTAGCGCATGAGCGAGCCGATCTGGATCACCGTGAGCGTGACCACGGGCATGATCATGTGGTTCACCATGTCAAGCGCCTGGCCAACGGCATCGAGCTGGGCGAAGTCACGCCCCATGAGGCCGTAGAGGTCAAACCAGCCGAGCCCGACCGAGAAGATCAGCTTGAGCAGCGTCGCGAAGAAGAAGGTGGGCAGCGAGATGCCCGCGAGCGCGACGGCGGAGATGATGTAGTCGGCCTTGGAGTACTGGTGGGTTGCGGCCAGGATGCCCAGCGGCACAGCGATGGCAGTCGAGAGCACGAAAGCGATGCCACCCATCGCGAACGAGATGCCAATGGTGTTCTGGAACTCGGTCAGGACCGGCACGTTGAACTTCCAGGAGTCACCGAAATTGCCGGTCATGAAGTCGCCGAGCCAGGTGACATATCCGATGGGCACCGGCTGGTCGAGGCCATACTGGGCGTTGAGCTGGGCCATCCACTCCTCGAAGGACTTGGCGCCCGGCGCCTGAGAGAGCTGCATCGCCATGGTCTCCACGTAGGAGGACGGCAGCGCGCGCATCAGGCCATAGATGATGAAGGTCACGCACAGCAGGATGATGACCGAGATTCCGATGCGCTTGACGATATAGGTTCTCACGTCGCAAACGCTCCTCTCACTTGTGCCCGCCCATTCGCGGGCAGAAGAGACCCCGTTTCTGCGCTGGAAGGCGCAGCCTCTCTGTCTTCCAGCACGGGAAGGAGGTCTCTCAATCCAACAGGGGACCAGCCCCTAGCGATGGCGCGGGGCGCGACGGCACTCTGCCGTCGCGCCCAACGCGTTCAACTTGGGAAAGGGACCTACTTGAGCTCGAGCTTCTCGATCTCATCCTTCCAGGTCCAGTACGGGGTCTGGTCCTGGACGACGGAGTCGATGTTCACGCGCTCAGAGGAAACGAGGGTGCACTCGCTACGCTGGTAGACGGGCAGCTCGACGCCCCAGTCGAGGATGATGTCCATGGCCTCCTTGTAGATGGCCTTGCGGCTCTCGGTCTCGAGCGTCTGGCGGCCGGCCTCGATGAGCTCGTCGAGGTCAGCGTCGTTGATGCAGTAGTAGTTCGTGGAGCCCTGGCTGTGATAGAGCTGGTACATGTCGGGATCGGCCGTGGACTGCCAGGCAGCGCACCACATCTCGGCCTCGCCAGACTGGTAGGAGGCAAAGAGGTCGGAGGCGTTGGCGATGTCGTTCACGATGAAGTTCATGCCGATCTCGGAGAAGGCGTTCTTGGCCTCCTGCAGGATCATGAAGGTGGGGTGGTCGCCCTGGCCGCCACCGCCGATGTTGCACTGGTACTCGAGCTTGGCGCCCTCGGGGGCAGCGGTGAGCATGCCGTCGGCGACGGTGTAGCCAGCTGCCTCGAACCAGGTGAGCGCGCCGGCCTTGGCGGCCTCGATGCGCTCGTCGTCGCTCATGCCGTCGGTGAAGAGCGGGTTGCCGGAGGCGTCGGTGGAGTAGCAGACCGCGTAGCCCGGATCGGTCTCGTTGGGGGACGCCCAGGAGGACGTGGAGATCGGGTAGTTGAGGACCGACGCGGTGTCGCCGTAGTAGGAGGCGACGCCGGAGGCGCGGAACGGCGAGATCAGGGTGCAGATGGCCTTGCGCAGCGCCTTGGAGGCGTCGGAGGCGGGGTCGCCCGCGACGTTCACCTTGTTGGCGGAGATGGCCAGGTAGCCGTAGCCGCGGTAGTCGTGCAGGAAGGTGGTGATGACGTCGCCGGAGGTGGAGTCGTTGCCGTTGATCTCCTTGATCTGGCCCTCGACCTCCATGGAGTAGGACGGCTGGGAGATGTCCAGCGTGCCGGCCTGGACGCCGGTCACCATGTCGGCCTCCTGCGACTCAACGAGGTTGAGGTGGGCGGTCTTCGGGGCGCCCTTGTAGTACTCCTCGTTGGCGGACATGTGGACGGTGCCGGAGGTGTAGTCGTCGAACTTGAAGGCGCCGGAGCCCATGGGCTGGCCGTTGAGGCCACGGGCCTTGGAGAGGTCGCCCTTGGTGAAGCCGAAGGAGTTGTTCTCGTAGTCGTAGAGCGACTCGTCGCCGTAGTACTTGTAGGAGCACGGGGCGATGGAGAGCTGATAGATCATCGTCGCGTCGACGCCGTTGGTGACGACGGACATGTTGTAGTCGTCAACCTTGACGATGCCCGCAACGTTCGGCGCGGCCTCGCCGGTCTCGACGCCCTGGGTGCCCATGTTGTAGACGTCCTCGGGGATGAGCTCGGAGAGGGGGGTGCCGGCGGTCTCGGCCTCGCACGCGGAGAAGTTCCAGTCGTAGTTGGCGCCGATGGCCTCGAAGAAGTCGGTGGCGGTGGCGTCGGCGGGCAGGTCGGGGTAGGCCCAGCCAGCTGCGGCGGAGGCAACGTCGGTGGCGCCGTTCTCCATCATGTAGTCGACGATCTCCTGGGCGAACTTGGCGCCGCCGTCGTCGACGGCCGCCCAGAAGGCATCCTGCTGCTCCTGGGTGAAGTAGGTGAAGTCGGTGTTCTCGCGGCCGGCGTTGCCGATGAGCGAGGCCAGCGTGGCCATGCCGGAGCGGTACTCCGCGAGGCCCTTGATGTCGTTGGAGTAGAGGGTGGCCGACCCGTCATAGGTGGGGTCGAAGTAGGAGTAGAACGTGAAGATGATGTCGTCCACCGTCATGTTGGAGCCGTCGTGGAACTTAAGGTCGTCACGAAGCTGGACGTTGTAGTTGACGGTGCCGTCGGCGTTCTCGACCATCTCGATGTTGGCCGGGCCGGTGTAGGTGTACTCGGTGCCGTTGTACTCCTTGGTCTCGCCCTCGATGCCGTTGTAGACGGGCTCGGCCATGCGGTCGGTCGCGAGGAGCGTGATGTTGTTGAAGCTCACGACGTCCTGGTCGGCCGCAGAGGCGGTGAACAGCGGGCAGAACTTGCCCTCAAGGCCGTTGGTGGACGCAACGAGGGTGCCTGCGTGATCGGAGCCGCCCTCGCCGCCGTTGCTGGCCTCGCCGCCGTTGCCGTTGCAGGCGGCAAGGGCGAGCGCGCCCATCGTGGCTGCGGAGAGCCCGAGCATCCTTCTTCTGGTTACGAGCATCTTTCCCTACCTTCCTCCCATGTGGGGATCGTCTTCAACCGGCGCACTTCCCCGAGCGCGTCCGGCGTAGAGCCTCGGTACAGGATACCTAGTATCTCATACTCCGGGTGAATGTTACTTTTTGGAAATCTTAAAAGCGACTGGAGCGGTATCGCTTTCACGCACTGGTTACAAACTGGTTTCACCAGTCGCGGACCTGCTGCAGTCGCGTGACAGGGGGACGGAGGATTTGTCACCGCTCCGTCCCCCTGTCACGCCGTCTCGTCGGATTCCCGGAGCTCCCGCCACTCGTCCTCGAGGATTGCCATGAGAACGTCGTCGCAGTAGGTGCCGCCGGGCAGGAGCATGGCGTCGCGCAGGACTCCCTCGCGACGAAACCCGGCGCGCTCGTAGACGCGCTCCGCGCGCGGGTTGATCGAGAAGACGTCCAGCTCGAGGCGGTGCATGCCCAGCTCCGCAAAGGCGTAGTCGCGCGTGAGGGCGCATGCCCAGGAGCCGAGCCCCCGGTCGCGGCCCGCCGCGCCGAAGATGCAGATCCTGAAGTTGGCGCCTCTCGCCCGCCAGTCAATCTCGTTGATGACGCTCTCCCCCAGGACGGCGCCCTCGGGCGAGAAGATCAGCAGGTCACGACGGTCCGGGTCATCCACGCAGCGCAGGAAGAAGCTCGTGGCCTCGTCCTTCTCATACTGGTCCCCGCTGCCCGTGAGATACGCGGCCTCCGCGTCGAGCGTCGAGAGCCCCGCCCAGTAGGCGTCCGCGTCCCCGGCGCGGGCGAGCCTGAGCACGTGACCGTCCGCCCGCTCCCAGCATACGTCGACCTTCTCCATGCGACCCTCCATTTGTGAATTGGGGACTGTCCCCAATTTACACAAACAGCTTCTGGACGTCGGCGCGGGCGCGCCAGACCGTGGCCCAGCACACGGCGAGCGCGCAGCCCGCCGCGAGCGTCATGCACGCCCGCACGTCCAGCACCTCCCCCAGCGCCCCCACGACCAGCGTGAGAACGCTGCGCCCCGCCATGACGATCGCGCCTTCGAAGGCGTTCATGCGGGCGCGCAGCTCGTCGGGCAGGTAGGTCTGCACCGCCGCCTGCCGCAGCGTGGCGCTGTTGATGCCGCAGAAGCCCACCACCGCGCGGTTGGTCAGCATGAGCGGGTACGGCAGCCACAGCAGGACCATGTCCATGAGCTCGTAGAGGTTGTAGACGCCAAAGCAGATGCCGAACTTGCGCTCGTCGGGGACGCGGAGGCGATACTGCACGACGCCGCCCAGGCTGCGCCCGATAAACTCCGCCACCGAGAAGAGCGCGTAGAGCGCGGGCGAGAGCCCCGGCGCGGTGGAGAAGTACGCCACGAGCAGCGGCGCGTAGCCGCTCGCGACGCCGTTGGTCACGGCCTGGTAGGCGTACATGTTGGCGAGCCCGCGCTCGCCTCGCAGATAGCGGGCCGCCTCGCGGACGTCGGCCCACCACAGCGCCAGCGACGCGCGCTCGCCGTTCATGCGCCGCTCCTCGCGGACGCGGATGCGACTCTCCACGGCCGCTGCCGCCGCGGAGAGGCAGCCCTGCGCCACGAGCACCCAGCCCACGCCCACCGTCTCGTAGAGCACGCCCGCCACCGGCATCATCACGACGTTCATGACCGGGTAGAGCATCGACGAGACCGTGTAGCCGCGCTGCTCCATGCCCTGGGGGATCAGCTTGGGGTACATGGAGTTGTACGCCAGCTCGTCAAACGCGCCGAGGGAGGAAATGATCAGCGAGAAGACGAGGTAGCCCACGTACGAGAAGCTGAAGTGCATCAGATACAGCCCGGCGAGCGCGTAGAGGACGGCGTTCACGCAGTCGCCCGCCACGAGGAAGGGCTTGCGCGGAAGACGGTCCATCCACGGCGCGGCCGCGATAGGCACCACGAAGTACGGCACGAGCTGGATGGCCAGGACGAGCGCCGAGGCGAGCGTGGAGCCCGTCTCGTCGAAGACCAGAAACGAGAGCGCGAAGCCGCCCGCGACGCTGCCGATGGCCCCGAGCGCGGAGGCCACGGTCACGAGCGTGAAGTCGCGCGTCCAGAGGGTGGTCGCCGCCATGTCTCACCGTCCTTCTCGTTGTCCATCTTTAGTATGGCGGCCACTTAAGCGAGAAGTGAGATGGCGTTTTGGGAAAATGCGTCAAGCATATTGGTGCTGACAGAGGCTAAGTCGATGTTCATGAGAGAAATCGGCGGCATTGGGTACAATCCCCACACCGCAGCAGGGCTCCGCATCGTCGGGCCGCGCCCTCCGAAAGGAGGTGACGGCCTCATGGACCTTTTGATTGCTCTCCTCAAGCTGGCTGGGGCAGTGCTCAGCCTTGCCGCAGGTGTCATCAGGTTTCTGTCCGCGACGAGCGAGTCAGGCGACGAAACGGACGGGGACCGTTAGCCACTGAACTAACGGTCCCCTGAAGTCCTATCGGGCGCGGCCCCCATTCCACTGCGGGCCCTGCCGTCCCTCTTATTGTACCCCGCTCACGCCGTCGTATTCAACGACCGCGGGGAGCTTGAGCGGGAAGTCGCGCTCGAGCTCGAAGGCGGCGCGGTACTGGCGGTTGGCCGTGTGCCACTCGAGGACCCACGGCAGGTGGAACGCCGCGAAGCCGATGGGCAGCTCCGCCCGGCAGCGCGCAAAGACGGCGAGCAGCGCCTTGCCGTACTCGGGGCGATGCAGGTAGTCGGGGTGCTCCAGGCGAAAGCGCACCACGTCGCAGAGTTCGCCCGCAAGGTCATCCCCCACCTCGGTGCGCGGCTCGCGCTGCGCCTCGGGCACGCGGTCGAGCGCCGCGAGCGCCTCGTCGCGCCGGCCCAGGCCCTCGCAGCACACCGCGAGCTTGTGCAGGTCGAGCGCGCTCGGGTCATCGAGCGTCGAGAAGAACGCGTAGGCCCGCTCGAAGTGGCCGCACTCGGCATGGGCGGACGCGGTGTTGTAGGAGATCGTCCGCAGCATGTCCTTCTCGCCCAGCGTGCGGGCCAGCCGGCTGGCGACGCGATACTCGACCTCCATGTTCTCGAAGTCAAGCTGGTTGCAGTAGCAGTTGCCCAGGCAGACCTTGGCCGAGAGCATCACGCGCGCCCGGCCCTCCCGCGCGGCCAGCTCATAGGCCTGTCGGAGGAGGTCGATTGCCGGGACGTAGTTCTTCTCGCCGCTCTCGTAGGCCGCCGCGCCGGCCTGAAGGTATGCGTACGCGCAGGGGTTGAGCCTGAGGGCGTCGTCAAAGCGCCCCTGTGCCAGACGCTGCAGGCCCAGCAGCCTCCCGTCGAGAAGGACCTCGAGCTCGGGCTCCACCGGCCGGGCGGGCTTGGCGAGAAGCCCCTCGAGCAGCGTCGCCTCCGCCACGAGCGGGCTCGTCGCAAGGTCGGCCGCGAGGTCGGCGAGCTCCGCGGTGAGCGCCGGGAACGCCGCCTCGTCAAAGGAGAGGAGGGCATCGTAGCCGCGGTCCAGCACGTCGCGCGCACGGGCGAGAAACGCCTCGTCGTCGTGCCATGCGATGCCCAGGCGCTCGAGCAGAGCGCCCGTGACCTCCGGGCTGGGGTCGGCCTCGCCGCGCTCGATCTTGGACAGGTACGAGACAGCGCAGATGCCGTGCGCAAGGCCCTTGAGGCTCCAGTCGCGCGCGAGGCGCTCGCGGCGGACGAGCGCACCGACCCCGGCGATCACGCGGGCTCCCAGGCGGTGTCGAGGCAGGCGCGGCGCAGCGTCACGAGCGCCACGACCGAGACCGCCTCGCAGGCGAGAAACGCGAAGTCCGCCGCCGCCGGCGCCGACCCGCCCGTGGCGAGAAGGACGACCTCCCCCACCGCGGCGACGAGGCCCAGGGCGGCCGCCACGACGCAGCGTCGCGGCAGCGCGCCCACGGTCTCGTCCCGCACGTAGACGCGCACGCGCTCGCCGGCGACGGAGAACCTGCCCATGCCCCAGAGCACCGCCACCATCGACACGAACTGCGCGATATACGGAAGCACCACGTAGGGGCAGCCGGAGAGCCCCGCCGGGTTGGCGAGCGACGCGCCAAGCACGGCGAGCGCCGCCGCGCCGCACGCCGCCCACAGCGTGACGACGAGGCGGCGCCGGTCCTGCCCTCCGGCAAGACGGACGTGGTCGCCGAGGTAGGCCATCTTGCCGTTGTCGTCAAGACCAAAGTCCTTGAGCCGCTCGCGCGCCTTCTTCCTCACGTTCTTATCGCCCCTCCTCTTGCGTGCAAAAGTGACTGTCCCCTTTGCACGCTACAGGTCGTAGGACTCGAGCCAGGCAGTGGCGCGCTCGCAGATGGAGCGGAGGCACCCCTCGTCGAAGGGCGAGGTCATGCCCGCATGGGCGAGAAGGTCCGTGAAGGCACGCGTGCCGCCCTGGCGCGTGTAGGCCATGTAGTGCTCCCAGGCGCCGGAGAAGTCGTCCTGCGACATCGCCCAGAACTCGAGCGCCACCGTCTGCGCGAGACAGTAGTCGATGTAGTAGAGCGGGTTCTCGTAGATGTGGCTCTGGCGCTGCCAGCCCTCCCCCTCGGCGTAGAAGGGGATGTCGCCATCGAGGCGCATCCACGGCATGTACTCGCCGAGCAGCCGCCGCCAGGTGGCGTGGCGCTCGGCGGGCGTCATCTCGGGGTGCTCGTAGACCTCGTGCTGGAAGTGGTCGACCATCGTGCCGTACGGGATGAAGGTGATGGCGCCGGCAAGGTGCGCGTAGCGATACTTGCGCGCGTCCTCGCCGAAGAACTCCTCCGCCCACGGCCACGCCATGAACTCCATGGACATGGAGTGGACCTCGCAGGCCTCCGTCGAGGGCATGGAGAGGCCGATGGGCGTCTTGTCCGTGTTCATGTAGTAGGAGAACGCGTGGCCCGCCTCGTGGGTGACCACCTCGACGTCGCCCTGCGTGCCGTTGAAGTTGGCAAAGATGAAGGGCACGTCGTAGTCCGGGATCTGCGTCATGAAGCCGCCGCCGGCCTTGCCCTCGGTGGAGAGCACGTCCATGAGGCCGCGATCGAGCATCATGTCGAAGAAGGCGCCGGTCTCGGGGCTGAGCGCGCGGTAGAACGTGCGACCGGCCTCGAGGACGTCCTCGGCGGTGCCGCGCGGCACGGGGTTGCCGGAGCGGAAGGAGAGCGCCTCGTCGGCAAAGGAGAGCGGGTACTCCACGCCCAGGCGCTCCGCCTGCGCGCGGTAGACCTTATCTGCCAGCGGCACCACGTAGGCGCGCACGGCCTCGCGGAAGCGCTCCACGTCCTCGCGCCCGTAGGAGAGCCGTCCCATGCGGTCATAGCCGAGCGGCAGGTAGTTCTCGTAGCCAAGCTTCCTGCCCATGGCGTCGCGCACGTGCGTGAGCTCGTCGTAGATGCGGTCAAGGTCCGCCTGGCGCTCCTTGTACCAGGCGCCCTCCGCCTTCCAGGCCGCTAGGCGCTGGGCGTCGTCGGCGGACTTCTTGAACGGCGTGAGCTGCGAGAGGGTGTAGGTGCCGCCCTCAAAGGGGATCTGCGCGGAGGCGATGAGCTTCACGTACTCCTGCACGAGGGCGTTCTCGCGCTTCATGTCCTCCACGATCTGGGGCTTGATGGTGCGGCGCTCCTGCTCCGCCTGTGCAAAGAGCAGCGTGCCGTACTTCTCCTCCAGCTGCGCGCGAAAGGGCGTGGCGAGAAGCGCCGCGGTGAAGGCGTCCGCGGCAGACTGCAGCTCGGGCTGGGCCTCGTCCCAGAAGGACGCCTCGCCGTCATAGAACTCGTCGCGCGTGTCGATGACGTGGCGGATCATGGCAAGCTCGGCGGCCGTCTGCGTGTGACGGTCGAGCCGGTCCTTCTCGAGAAACGCGGCCTCCGCGGCGTCGAGGCTCTCGGCGGACGCCAGCGCCTCGGCGAGGCGGGCGTACTCGGCCTTCACGGCCTCGAGGTCAGGGCGCTCGTAGGGCATGTCCTTGAACTTCACGGCATCGCTCATGTGGGCTCCTCCCCTGGGGAAGCCACCCGACGCGGGGTGCGCGGGGGCAAGTTCGGCTATGATTCGAGATGGTATTGTACCCGTCAGAGGAGTTTTCCATGCCTAGCTACGTTCTCAGCTGCTGCTCCACTGCCGACGTCACGCGCGAGTGGCTCGACGACCGCGACATCAAGTACCTCTACTTCAACTACTACCTGAACGGCGAGATGTGCAAGGACGACTTCGGGGCAACCAACTCCCCCGCCGAGCTCTATGCCAAGATGCTCGCTGGCGCCGAGGCCAAGACCTCGCAGATCAGCGCCGGCGACTACATGGCGCACTTCGAGCAGTACCTCTCTCAAGGGCTCGACGTGGTGCACCTGACGCTCTCCTCCGGCATCTCGGGCACCTACAACTCCGCCTGCGCGGCACGTGACCAGCTGGCCGAGAAGTACCCGAACCATCACGTCTATGTAGTTGACTCGCTCGCTGCCTCGTCGGGCTACGGCCTGCTCATGGACCGGCTGGCTGGGCTGCGCGACTCCGGCATGGGCGCCGCGGAGCTCGCCGCCTGGGCAGAGGAGCACAAGGGCGAGGTCCAGCACTGGTTCTTCTCGTCCGACCTGACGTTCTTCATTCGCGGCGGCCGCATCTCCAAGGCGGCCGGCCTCGTGGGCGGCATGCTCAAGATCTGCCCCTTGATGGACGTGGCGCCGGACGGGTCGCTCGCCGTCAAGGAGAAGATCCGCACCAAGGCCAAGGCCATCAATCGTGTGGTGGAGAAGATGGTCGAGCTCGCCGAGGGCGGGCGCGACTATTCCGGCAAGTGCTTCATCAGCCAGTCCGAGTGTCTCGCCGACGCGCAGGAGGTGGCGCGCCGCATCGAGGAGACCTTCCCCAGGCTCGACGGCAGGGTGGAGATCTTCCCCATCGGCGCCACCATCGGCGTGCACACCGGGCCGGGCACCGTGGCAACGTTCTTCTGGGGCCAGCGGCGGGCGTAGACACCGCGCGCGGACTCCTTGGGGCGGTCGCCGGCTCGGCGGCCGCCTTCTTTCTTGTTGCGGGCGGGCCCCTCCCTGACGGCGGCCGGCGCGACGCTACAGGGGAATCGAGAAGAACCTCTCGTAGAGGGCAATCTCCTCAGGGGTATCCAGGCTCGAGGCAAACGTCACGTGCCCGGGGCGGGCCTCGCGCGCGAGGAGGCCCTCCTCGGCGAGGCGCGCGCGCAGCTGGCGGGCCGTCCCCGCGCCGCCGTCGAAGAAGCGCGCCTCCGGCCCCAGGACATCGGCGATCTGCCGGCGCACGAAGGGGTAGTGCGTGCAGCCGAGCACCACGGCGTCAACGGCACCCGCGTACGGGCCCACGAAGCCGCGAATCATCTCCGAGAGGTCGGGCGCGCCGAGGTCGCCGCGCTCGATGCGCGCGGCGAGGCCCGGGCACGGGACCGAGATGACCTCGCACTCCCCTCCCCAGGCGCGCGCGAGCTCGTGGTACTTCTCCAGCCGCAGCGTGACCTCGGTGGCCATCACGAGGACGCGCCCGTGCGGGAGCGCCCTGGCGGCCGGCTTGAGCGCGGGCTCGATGCCGACGATCGGAACGGCCGGATGCGCGGCGCGCAGGCGCGCCGCGGCCACGGACGTGGCGGTGTTGCAGGCGATGACGATCGCCTTCGCGCCGTCCGCGAGAAAGCGCTCGGCAATCGAGCGGGAGAGGTCGAACACCTCGTCCTCGGTCTTCTCGCCGTAGGGCGCGTTGGCAGAGTCGCCGAAGAAGCGGAAGTCCTCATGCGGCAGCTCGGCCACGAGGGACCGCAGGACGCTGATGCCGCCCACGCCGGAGTCGAAGACCCCCACAAAGCCGTCCACGCGCACCTCCTCCAGCACGTCGCCTACGGGTTATAGGATACCCAATGTGACAGCGGCGCGCCCCTCGGGCATACTGGGAGCACGCCGCCGGCGTCGGGGCCGCGCACCTGACGAGCGACCCCGTCACCTTTGTCATGAGAGGAGCGCGCATGCCCCAGGGACACGGTCCCTTCGACCAGATCTTCTCCGAAGCGTTCGGCACCAGGTTCGAGTCGCTCGCCCGGTGGAGCCGCCGAGCGCTCGTCGTGCTCGCCGTCGTGCTCGTGCTGGCGCTCGCTGCCTGCTACTGGTGGTTCCACCCCGCAATCAACCTGGGAAGCAGGCAGGTCTGGACCTGGATCATCGCCGTCGCGGCGCTCGCGGCGGGCGGCCTCTGGGTGGCCTCGCTGCGCTCCTCGAGCCGCAGCGCGCTCCTGCGCCGCCTCATGGTCGTCCCCGCCAGCGTCGTCGCCGCCTTCGTGCTGGGCGTCCTTCTCGGCCAGCCCTTCATCCCGGGCAACGCCGAGCGCTACGCCTCCGTCCTCACCACCACGGAGGGCACCTTCGCGGAGGACATCGAGGAGGTCGACTACTCGGAGGTGCCCGTCATCGACCGCGACTCGGCGATCATCCTCGGCAACCGCGCGATGGGCTCCATCCCCGAGTACGTGAGCCAGTTCGAGATTGCGGACACCTACAGCCAGATCAACTATCAGGGCCGTCCCGTGCGCGTGAGCCCGCTCGCCTACGCCGACCTCTTCAAGTGGCTCTCGAACCGCGACACGGGCATCCCCGCCTACGTGCTCGTGGACATGGCATCGCAGGAGACCCAGGTCGTGCGCCTCGAGCGGCCCATCATGTACTCGGACTCCGAGCCGCTCGCGCGCAACGTCGACCGCCACGTGCAGCTGCGCTACCCAACCTACCTCTTCGACCAGAAGTCCTTCGAGCTCGACGAGGACGGCAACCCCTGGTGGGTCTACCCCGTCCAGCGCCGCACGATCGGCCTCTTCGACGGCACGACCATCGCGCGCGTCGTCCTCGTGGACGCCTGCACCGGCGAGACTGAGGACTATGCGATCGAGGACTGCCCCGCGTGGGTCGACCGAGCCTACCCCGCCGACCTCATCATCGAGCAGTACAACTGGAGCGGCGCCTACTCCGGAGGCTGGCTCAACTCCTGGCTCGGCCAGCAGGGCGTGGTGCGCACCACCCCGGGGACCAACGGGGAGCTCGGCTACAACTACCTCGCGCAGGGCGAGGACATCTACCTGTACTCCGGCGTCAGCTCGGTCACGGCCGACAGCTCCAACGTTGGCTTCATCCTGGTGAACCAGCGCACGGGCGAGTCGCACTACTACCCCGTTGCCGGCGCGACGGAGGACTCCGCGATGGCCTCGGCAGAGGGGCAGGTTCAGAACCTCGGCTACCAGTCCACGTTCCCGCTCCTGCTCAACGTGGCGGGTCAGCCCACGTACTTCATGAGCCTCAAGGACGACGCGGGCCTCGTGAAGATGTACGCGATGATCAACGTGGAGCAGTACCAGACCGTGGCCACGGGCTCCACGGTGGCCGAGTGCCAGGAGGCGTACCTCGACATGATGGCGGACGCGGGCGTCCTTGGCGAGGACGAGGCCGCGGCCGCCTCCGACAAGCGGGACGTCGAGGGCGTGGTGGAGACGATTGCGCAGGCCGTCGTGGACGGCAACTCCCACTTCTACGTCACCCTCGTGGGCGATGACGCCATCTACGACTTCGCGCTGCCGGGAATGCTGGAGATCGTCACGTACCAGCCCGGGGATGCCATCTCGTTCACCTGCACCGAGTCCGACCGCGTGATGACGGTTACGTCGCTTGGCGAGAGGGACGAGGCGGATGCCCCCACGGACCCCGATGGGACAGCCATCGAGGGCACGGCGGAGACCCCTCCCCAGGAGGGGCAGGAGGGCTAGGGCGCGGCGTCCCGGCTGAGGCCGGGGCGCCGTTTTTTCTGGTGCGCCGCTCGCCCCCGCATCCTCACCATTCGCGGTATATCGCATATTACTGTACTATGTCTATCGAAGTAGTACGTTAGACTAGGCTCAAAGACGGACGAGGAGGTGACCCATGGCGGGCAGAGACGCGGAGAGCGACCTCATCAGGGGCAACATCGACGCCATCGTTCTCAACGCCCTCACGAGCGGGGACTCCTACGGATACGAGATCTTGAAGGACGTGGCCAGCGCGAGCGACGGCGCCTACGAGATGAAGGAGCCCTCGCTGTACACGAGCCTCAAGCGCCTCGAGGGGCAGGGGCTCGTGGAGAGCTACTGGGGCAGCGAGTCCCAGGGGGCGCGTCGCAAGTACTACCACATCACCGAGGGCGGGCGCGGGGAGCTCGCCGAGGCCACGGCGCGGTGGGTCCGCGCCCGGACCATCATCGACCGACTCCTCAGTCAGGACGGAGGCGCCACATGAGCGGCATCAGCGACATCAGGATGTACGTCGAGCACCTCTTCGAGGGACGCACGCTCGACGCGGAGACCATCGAGCTCAAGGAGGAGATCTACGGCAACCTCGTGGCGCGCTACGAGGACTACCTCGCGCAGGGCATGGGCGAGGCAGAGGCGTATCGTCGCACCTGCGAGGCCGTGACGAGCGTCGAGGACGTCATGGGCGAGAAGGACGGCGATGCCGCGGCCGAGCCCACAGTCGTGGCGCCTGCGGTCGCCGCCGCGGAGGAGACGGGCGCCAGGGAGGACATCCCGCCCGCGCCCACGGCGGAGGCGGACGCCCCGCAGAAGAGGCGCTGGTCGACGGGGGTAATCGCTGCCGTTGCGATCGCGTGCGTGCTGATTGCGGGCATGGTCGTGGTGACGGCATTCAACCTCCTGAGGACGGACGACGCCCGCAATGCCTACAACAGCTCGACGGACGCGACCGTCCAGCAGGTGGACGAGCCGGACGGAACCACCCACACGGACCAGAACCGAGGTGACACCGTCACCACGAACACGCAGGCACCCAGCACGACCACCACGCAGCAGCCGCAGGACGGCCCCGTCGACAGCGATATCCTGCTCGTGACCGACGAGCTGGACGACCTCATCCGCTCAAACGACCCGAGCTCCTACGCGTCCCTCGCCCA
Organism: Thermophilibacter provencensis; assembly: GCF_900128445.1. Classification (GTDB taxonomy): domain Bacteria; phylum Actinomycetota; class Coriobacteriia; order Coriobacteriales; family Atopobiaceae; genus Thermophilibacter; species Thermophilibacter provencensis. The sequence goes on from NZ_LT671417.1 coordinate 103,751, forward strand.
GGGGTCTGCCCTCGACGTCATGGCCTCCCTTCCCCTCGGCTACCATGTCGCGTCCGCGGAGGCAGGCGCCCAAGCCGACGAGCTCCTCACGGAGTATGACTTCGGCAAGGACGAGCGGCTCGTGTACTTCGACGACGACGCCGTCGAACGGGCCCTCACCTATGATGCGGCAGTTGTGTTCTGCTCGATGCCCGGCGTCAACACCTGGACGGTCACGCTCGTCGAGACCGACCTCGAGGACCGTGACGTCGATGTGGACCGCTACTCCTTCAGGCGCTCCGACCTCGAGCACCTTCTCGGCGTGACGCTCGACGAGAGCCAGCTTGGACCCTCTGCCTGGAGCTCCGTGCGCGACCAGCTCATGTCAAAGCGGGTGTGGGACGAGGCCACGGACCGCGCCGAGCGCGACTAGGCTCGTCGACTGTACACGTGCGGCGCTTTTGGCCTTCCGAAGGGGGCCAAAGTGCCGCACGTGTACACCCGTCCCGAGCACGCATCCTCCCGTTCTGTCACAATCAGGGACCGGAACTGCCCCAGACAGAACGGGAGAACCATGAGCAACGAGGGCAAGAAGGTCAAGGTCCACTACGTCGGCACGCTCGATGACGGCACGAAGTTCGACTCCTCGCGCGACCGCGGCGAGCCGCTCGCCTTCACCTGCATGGCCGGCCAGATGATCAAGGGCTTCGACGAGGCCGTGCGCGAGATGGAGGTCGGCCAGGTCGTCGACGTGCGCCTCGAGCCCGCCGAGGCCTACGGCGAGCGCGACGAGCGCCTCATCCAGACCGTCCCCGTGTCCGCCATGCCCGGTGCGGAGGCCCTCTCCGCCGGCGACCGCGTCATGCTCACCGCGCCGACCGGCCAGCCCTTCCCCGCCGTGGTGACGGTGGTGGAGAACGGCAACATCACCTTTGACATGAACCACGAGATGGCCGGCAAGACACTCAACTTCAACATCGAGCTCATCGAGGTCGAGGGCTAGCACAGGCGCCCATGCGGCACCGGCCCGTGACGTCGCAAGCGTCACGGGCCATTCTTTTCCTCTTGACACGAACATTTGTTTGCAATATGGTTGTGCTACGGCCAGCGAAGGAATGCTGGGAGGCGCGCGACGGCGGGTCGCGGCCGCAGCGACGAGCGCATTGGATGGGTCGCCGAATCCGAACGTTCAGGTAGCGACCATCTCACACGAACAACCCAGTCTGATTCTCCCGTTTGTAGGGGCCATTTGCCCTTGAGTAATATAGGGGAAAGGTTATAGTATGAGGTGGAACGTACAGACCGAATTAATTCGAAGCTGGCTTGATTCGCTCGACGAGCCCGTTGCGCTACGCGCTGCGGAAGCTCTAGAAGCCCTTGCCGCAGACGGCCCCGCGCTCGGACGTCCTCTCGTGGATTCCATCCACGGATCTTCGATTCACAACCTAAAGGAGCTGAGGCCAAGATCAGCCGGAAGGAGCGAGATAAGGATTCTCTTCGTCTTCGATGAAGACAGAAACGCCGTGACGCTTTTGGCGGGAGATAAGGCTGGCTTCCTCAAGCGAGGGCCGAAGTGGGGCAAGTGGTACAAGAAGGCAATACCAGAGGCAGAGCGACGCTATAGACGCTATCTCGAATGGAAGGATAACGGTGGACACACTTGACGACTTTATTGCCCGCAGGGGCTTTGACCGGGAGGAGATTCACCGGGAGGCGCTCAAGCTCATAGCGGAGTGCCGAGCCTACGAGCTGCAGGAGGCGCGCAAGGCAGAGCACCTCACGCAGACGGACGTCGCCGAGCGCATGGGCATCAGCCAGGCGCGCGTCTCGGAGGTCGAGAGCGGTGACATCGGCTCGCTCAAGGTGAGCACGCTCATGCGGTATGCCGAGGCGCTCGGCGGCACCTTCGAGGCCCTCATCCAGATTGGTGACAAGACCATCCGGCTCGCATGAGCGCGGAGGGCGAGAAGGACGAGGGGACGTCCTTCTCGCCCCGCGCCTACTCCCAGGAGACGAGGTAGCTGAGCTCGTAGTCCTCGCGGCAGTCGAAGCGATACTCCGGACGCGTGGCCGGGCCGCAGCTTCCCGTTCCGATGCCCATCTGGAAGGCCTGGACGGTCAGGTAGGTGCCCGTGCGGACCTCGTCCTCACGGTGGAGCATCCCGCGCAGCTCCTCGTCGGAGTAGGGCTTGACCCCCAGCTCGAAGGGCCGCGAGACGGCCGTGATCTGCACGCGACGCTCCCCGTCCGAGAGTCGGACGTACTGGCAGTCCATGCGGTTGCCGCTCTCCTGGGGCCGGATGTTGGGCTCGGTCATGTCCTCCACCCGGCAGCTCACGCGCGCGACCTGCGCCTGCTCGCACATGTCACGGTAGGACTCGCCGTTGCGCCCGAGGTAGTCGACCTCGTCCCAGGAGGGGTCAAGCCGGTAGCACATGCCGAAGCGCGGCAGGTCACCCCGCCCGCGCTCGCAGTGGAGACGAGCGGTCACGAGCACGCCCGCCGCCACCGCCTCGTACGTTGTGGTACAGAGGAACTGGTGGCGGGGCAGCGCGAGGCGCGTCGTGACGACGACGCTCCCCTCGCCGCGAGAGACGCCCACGACCTCGCGGCATACGTCGTAGAACTCCTCGAGAGGCCGGTTTCCCGCGAGGTCGCGGTCGTTGTCCGTGGAGACGCGCGTCAGAAGGAGCGGCTCGGCCGCGGGAGCCATCACGCCGGGCAGAGCCAGGCCCTTCTCGCCGACCTCGCAACCCTCCGGGAACGACGCGCGGCGCTCGAGCAGGCCCGCGTCCAATGGCGCCATCTCGGTGAGCGCCATCTGCTCGCGTGACACCTCCTCGCCCGTCTCACGTCGGGTGACCGACACCGTGACCCATCTCATCCGGTTGCGCCGCAGGCCCTCGTCCTCGTCGGCCGCCCCCTGCTCGGTCGGCCGCACCAGGAGGGACTGCTGTCGGAGCGGGTCGACGTCGCACACGAGCTCCGCAACGCCCCCGTCGCTCCACTCGAAGCGCAGGGTGAACGCATCCCCCGGCGTGAAGGAGGTCGCGTTGAACACCATGAAGAAGTCCCCGCCCACGTGTCGCACGCGGAGCGGCCGATAGGCGTGGCGCACCACGCGCGCGCCCGTCGAGGGCGTGCGGTCGGGATAGAAGATCCCGTCGCAGCAGAAGTTGCCGTCGTGCTCCCACTCGCCGTGGTCGCCGCCGTAGGTGTAGCCGCCGCCCTCGTGCAGCACCGCATGGTCGGCCATCTCCCACACGCAGCCGCCCGCGAGCGCCTCATGCGCGTAGATCTGCCGCCAGTAGTCCTCGATGCCGCCCGGGCCCACTCCCATGGCGTGCGCATACTCGCAGAGTACGTACGGCCGGTCGTTGAGCCGCCGCACGCTCGAGCGGCCCTCCCCCACCGATATCACGCGCTCGACCGTGGGATACATCTCGCTTCCAACGTCGTACGCGCGCCGGCGCGAGTGAATGGCGCCCTCATAGTGCACCGGCAGGCCCGAGCGCGAGCGCAGCAGCTCGTACATGGCGTCGGCGTTGCAGCCGCCTCCCGACTCGTTGCCCAGGCTCCACATGATCACGCAGGGATGCAGCTTGTCCCGCTCGAAGAGGCGGTCGGCGCGGTCGAGGTAGCGCTCCCGCCAGCGGGCGTCACGCGTGATCCGGCCGTGGCTCGGCGGAACCCTCCCCACGAGCGCCCCGTGGGTCTCAAGATCCGCCTCGTCAATCACGTAGACACCCAGCTCGTCGCAGAGCTCGAGGAGCAGGGGGTCGGGAGGGTAATGAGAGGTGCGAATGGTGTCGATGTTGTGCCGCTTGCAGAGGAGCGCGTCACGCTCTATCTGCGCGGGGGTCATCGCGTAGCCCGCCTCGGGCGTGGTGTCGTGATGGTTGACGCCGTGAAGCTTGACCGGCCGCCCGTTCACGAGCAGCCGTCTGCCGTCAACCCGCACCTCGCGAAAGCCCACGCGACAGCGGACGCACTCGGACGCCGTCTCAACGTAGAGGTCGTAGAGAGCGGGGGTCTCCGCCGTCCACTCGCGCACGTCGAGCCCGTCAAAGGAGAGCTCGACCCTCCGGTCATGCGTCGAGGCGGCAGCCGTCCGCTCGAGCCCATGGCCCCGCAGCGTGACGCGCGCCTCGCCATCGTCGAGGAGGGTCACGCCCACGCAGAGGCGGTAGCGCACCCTGCCCGCACGCTCTTCTCGCCTCACGGTGGTCGAGACGTCCCAGACGCTCGAGAGGGTCACCTCGCGCAGCAGCACGTCGCGGAATATCCCGTTGTTGCGGAACATGTCCTGGCACTCGAGGTAGCTCCCCGTGCACCAACGCCGCACCACGACGAGCAGCTCGTTCTCGCCGACGCGCTGGAACGGGGTGAGGTTGAACTCCGCGGTGTTGTGCGAGCCCTCCGCGTAGCCCACGCGCCTGCCGTTGCAGTAGAGGTCGATGCAGCTCGCCACGCCGAGGAACGAGACGACGTGCCCGGACGCCATCTCATGCGACGAGAGCCCGAAGACGGTCCGATACACGCCGACGAAGTTGTACTCGTCGACGGGATGGTACACGCGCGGCCCGACGCTCCCCTCGCCCATGAGCGAGAAGACCGGCCCCACCGGCTCCGTCGTGGGAATGCGCGGCGGGTCGAAGGGGAACTGATAGCGAAGGTTCACGTAGAACGGCCGGTCGTAGCCCTGGAACTGCCAGCAGCCGGGCACGGAGACGCGGCCCCACGCCACGGCGTCGGTATCCAGCTCGTCCGGCAGCTCGGCGGGGCGTGGGTAGAAGCGGAAGTCCCACTCCCCGCTCAGGCACCGCACAAGCGTGGAGCCGTAGCGCCGCTCGACCGTCGTCACCGCCTCGCTCGAGGCGCGATTGGGATACGGAACGAAGTAGCTCCGCCCCGGCAGCCGGTTGACCTCCAGGACTCGAGCATCGGCATAGTCAACCTTGTCGAGCTCGTATCTCATCGCACACCCACCCCTCCGGTAAAAGCACCGTCCGAGCCAGGAGGCCCGGCGGGCTCTTCTCGCCGCGAGTTCTTGCCGCGCCCTTTGCGGCAAGCTGCCCGAGCGCCGAGAAGAGCCCGCCGGGCCACCCCCTAGATCGTGGCGAGCGCCTGCTCGATGTCGGCGATAAGGTCCTCGGTGCCCTCGAGGCCGCACGAGAAGCGCACCATGGCGGGCGAGATGCCGGCCGCGGCCAGCTCCTCGTCGGTCATCTGGCGGTGCGTGGAGGACGCCGGGTGCAGGCAGCAGGTGCGGGCGTCGGCCACGTGCGTCTCGATGGCGGCGAGGCTCAGGGCGGCCATGAACTTCTCGGCAGCCGCGCGGCCGCCGGCCAGCTCAAAGGAGACCACGCCCGAGCCGCCCTCGGGCAGGTACTTCTGTGCGAGGGCATGGTACGGGTCGGACGCGAGATGCGGGAAGCGCACGGAGACGACCTTGTCGCTCTTCTCGAGGTACTCCGCCACGGCCAGGCCGTTCCTGAAGTGCTGCGGCATGCGCACGTGCAGGCTCTCGAGGCCAATGTTGAGGTAGAAGGCGTTCTGCGGGCTCTGGATGGAGCCGAGGTCGCGCATGAGCTGCGAGGTTGCCTTGGTGATGAAGGCACCGGCCTGACCGAACTTCTCGGCATAGACGATGCCGTGGTAGGACTCGTCGGGGGTGGTGAGGCCGGGGAACTTCTCGGCGTGCGCCATCCAGTCGAAGTTGCCCGAGTCCACGATGGCGCCGCCCACGCCCACGCCGTGACCGTCCATGTACTTGGTGGTGGAGTGGGTCACGATGTCGGCGCCCCACTCGATGGGACGGCAGAAGACGGGCGTGGCGAAGGTGTTGTCCACGATCAGGGGCACGCCGTGGTCGTGCGCCGCCCTGGCGAAGAGCTCGATGTCGAGCACGTCGAGCGCGGGGTTGGCGATCGTCTCGCCGAAGACGGCGCGCGTGTTGGGACGGAAGGCCGCCGCGAGCTCCTCCTCGGTCGCCGTGGGCGAGACGAACGTGGACTCGACGCCCATCTTGGCCATGGTGTGGGCGATGAGGTTGTAGGTGCCGCCGTAGATGGCCGAGCTCGCCACGATGTGGCTGCCCGCCTCGCAGATGTTGAAGAGCGCGAAGAAGTTGGCCGCCTGGCCGGAGCTCGTGAGCATGGCCGCGGCGCCGCCCTCGAGCGCGCAGATCTTGCCCGCGACGCCGTCATTGGTGGGGTTCTGAAGGCGCGTGTAGAAGTAGCCCTCGGCCTCGAGGTCAAAGAGCTGGCCCATGTGCTCGGACGTGTCGTACTTGAACGTGGTGGACTGGACGATGGGAATCTGGCGCGGCTCGCCGTCGCCGGGGGTGTAGCCGGCCTGGACGCAGCGGGTCGCGATGCTCTGGTCTGCCATGGGACTCCTCTCGGGTAGGTGCCGCGGTTGCGGCACCCCCATGATATTCCCAGTCGCCCGCTCGCGTTTCGCGCGGCGGCAAAGTGGAAACACGCGCAGGGCACCTGACAAAGGTGACAGGGCCAACTGTCATGAACTCGTCGTTCATGACAGTTGGCCCTGTCACCTTTGTCAGGTGCCCCCGTCAGGCGCCGAAGACCTCGCCCGGGACGCCCTTGTCCTCGCCGAGCGACTTCCAGAGCAGGCCCGCGCGCGCCTCGAAGTTGGGCACGTCAGAGCAGAGCAGCAGGAAGATGACCTCGATGATGAAGTTGATCGAGTTGTGAGAGAAGGGCAGGTTGCTGTTGAGCATCCTGTCGAGGGTGGCCGCCTGCAGGACGCACGTCGCCCGACACGCGAGGGGCGAGTCGGGGATGTTGGTGATCACGATGGAGGGGGTCCTCGAGTCGATGACGTTGTCCATCATCTTGTTGAGACGCTTCGAGTGACCGGACTTGGAGATGAAGACGATCACGTCGCGAGGCGTGAGGGAGAGCGAGGAGAGCATCATCGCCTCGGTCGTGGGGGCGCAGTGCGTCCTGAGCCCGAGCTGGGCGATGAGGAACGACGCCGAGAGGGCGGCGGGGATGGTGTTGCCCACGGCGGCAAAGACGATCGAGTCCGCCTGCTCGAGGAGGTGCACCGCCGCGATCAGGTCCTTCTCGTCAACGAGCCTCAGGGTGTCGTGAAGCTCGCGGCTCTTTGCGCTGAGGACGGTCTCCATCGCGCCCCGCGGGTCGTCGAGCGCGATGCGCATCGAGGGGAGCTCGCCGGCATCCGCCGCGACGCCGTTCTCGTGCTGCATGGCGTCGCGAAGCTTGGTGAAGCTCTCGTAGCCGAGATGGCGCACGAAGCGAGAGACCGTCGCGGCAGACGTCTCGCTGCGCGCCGCGATCTCACGCGTAGTCATGGAGGGAATGTCACCCTGATTGGCCATCATGAAATCGGCGATGAGCTTCTCGCTCTCGCTCATGCGGTCGTACAGGGAACAGATCTCGTTGATGACGCTGCCTCTACGCTGCTGCATGGTGCTCCCACCCCTCAGGTTGGGGGACATGATAGCAAAGAGGGGACCCGGCGACGGGCCCCCTCCTGTCTCACGTCAGCGAAATAACTGGAACGCCGTGCGGTTCTTCTCGCCTACGCGAGGTCCTGACGCCACTGCGGGGTGACGGGGTCGCGATAGTACTTCGCGGCGCCCACGCAGTTGAAGAGGTCCATCTTGTGACGGATGACGGCCTTACCGGCCTCGATGCACTCCGGGAAGAGGTTGTTGGGATCCCAGCCGGAGCCCTCCTGCGAGAGGATCTCGCGAGCCTTGATGAAGAAGGCGCTCTTGTAGTCGGAGGAGATGTTCACCTTCTGGATGCCGATCTCGACGGCCTCGGCGATCTCGGAGTCGGGGTTGCCCGAGCCGCCGTGGAGGACGAGCGGAAGGTCCACCTTCTCCTTGATTGCCTTGAGCACGTCCATGCGCAGCTTCGGCGTGACGCCCTTGGGATAGAGGCCGTGGCAGGTGCCTATGGCGACGGCGAGGGTGTCCACGCCGGTCTCCTCGACGAACTTCTTGGCGTCGTCGGGGTCGGTGTAGATGACCTCGGTCATGCCGCCCTCGATGGAGGTGCCGGTGTCACCGATGGTGCCCAGCTCGCCCTCGACGGAGACGTTGACCATGTGGGCGTAGCGCACGACCTCGGCGGTCTTGGCGATGTTCTCCTCGAAGGGGAGCGCGGAGCCGTCGATCATGACGGAGGTGAAGCCGTCGTGGATGGCGCGCATGATGCTCTCGATGCTGTCGCCGTGGTCCATGTGGATGACGAAGGGCACGGGGCTGTTGGAGCAGCGGGCGACCATGTACTTCACGAAATCGTCCTTGCAGTACGCGAGCTCGGTGGGGTGCACGGCGATGATCGCGGGGGCGTCCATCTCCTCGGCGGTCTCGACCACCGTGCGGAACAGGTTGCTCTCGGAGACGTTATAGGCGCCCACGGCGAAGTGGTTGGCCTTGGCCACCTCGAGCATCTGTGACATGTTGATGAGCATCTGTTTTCTCCTTAGTCGTTCCTTGGTTGAAACCATATGTCCCAGCCCCTGGCGGGGCGTGAAACCAGTCCGGGCGGGCGCCTCCCTCCCTAGCGCGCCCTGCCGGCAGATCCGGAGATCTCGATGTAGTGCTTGATCGTCGCCACGCCTGCACGCCAGCTGTCCTCCACGAGCATGGGGTAGTCATAGCCGGGGTTCTCGGCGAGCGCACGAGCAACGAACTCGCGCTGGGCGATCATGTAGTCGGTTCCCACGTTTATCTTGTTGATGCCGGCCTCGACGGAGCGGCGCATGTTGTCGTCGCCCGCACCGGAGCCGCCGTGGAGCACGAGGGGCGTGCCGGTGGCCTGCTTGATCTTCTCGACGATGTCGAAGTGGAACGTGGGGACGTAGCCCTCGGGGTAGTCGCCATGCGTGGAGCCATACGAGACCGCGAGGCAGTCGACTCCGGTCGCGCGGATGAACTCAATGGCAACATCCGGGTCGGTATACATGTCGTCATCGGTCAGAAGGGCGCCCGACTCGTCGATGCGTCCCATGTTGCCGACCTCCGCCTCGACGGAGGCGCCGTAGATCTGGGCGAGCTCAACGATCTCGCGCGTGATGCGCGCGTTCTCCTGGGCGTCGTAGGCAGAGGCGTCGCACATGACGCTCGAGAAGCCCTCGTGCAGGCAGCGCTTGAGGTGCGCGATGTCGCTGCCGTGGTCGAGGTTGATCGCCACGGGGACGTGGGCGGCCTGCGCCATCTTGATGATCGGGCGCGTGAGGATGTCGCAGTCGAAGAACGACTTCACGTGGTCCTGGAGCAGATCGATGATGATCGGGGCATCCATCTCCTCGGCCGCGGTGATGACGCCGCGCGCCGTCTCCAGGTTGAACGCGTTGATGGCCATGACGGCATAGCCCTCGGCGTTGGCCTTTGCGAGCATGCCCTTCATCGACTCGTACATGCGCTGACATCCTTTCGTGATCTGTGACTCGATGCGGGAGGGCCGGGGAGAGGCCCTCCCGCGGGGATGGTGCTAGAGCGTGCCTACGAGAGGCTGAAGCCGGAGAGGTCGACCTCCTGCTCCTCGTCGTCCTCGGGGACGTCGAGGTCGTTGACCTGCTCGGGGGTGAGGCGCTTCTTGATGAGCACCAGCAGCACGGCGGTCACGCAGGAGCCCACGAGCAGGGCGACGACGGCCCAGAGCGGGTTGGTCATGGCCGGGATGACGAAGACGCCGCCCGAGGGAACCATGGACTCGACCCCCATGGAGAAGGAGATGGCTCCGCAGACGCCGCAGCCGATGGAGGTGGAGATGACGGTGCGGACGAGGTCGTTCATGGCGATGGGGATGACGCCCTCGGAGATCATGCAGATGCCCATGGGGAAGGCGACCTTGATGTTCTCCTCCTCGGTCTGCTTGAAGATCGGCTTCTTGATGGCCTTGGAGAGCAGCCAGCCGAGCGTCACGCCGATGGGCGGGACCATGGCGGCGAGGACCTTGATGCCCTCGGGGCCGTAGATGCCGTCGGCCATGAGGCCGTCGCAGATAAGGTTCGGGACCTTGGAGATGGCTCCGCCGTAGTCAAGGCAGCCGATCCAGCCGATCACGAAGCCGTACAGGGCCTTCTGGCTCTGGTCGAGGCCGGTGATGAAGTTGGTGAGGGCGGCGGTGAACATGGTGAGCGGGCCGCCGAGGACGAAGAACATGATGAGCGCGCCGAGCATCGCGGAGAGCAGCGGGATGATCATCATGGGCATGAGCGCCTGGGCCCACTTCGGAACCTTGAGGTAGGACTCGATGACGAGGGCGATGTAGCCCACGATGAGGCCGCCGATGAGGCCGCCGAGGAAGCCCGCGCCGAGGAACGACGCGATCTCGCCCATGAGGAAGCCGGGGGCGATGCCGGGACGGTCGGCGACGGAGTAGGCGATGTAGCCGCCGATGAAGGCCGGGATGAGGCCCATGCCCATGCCGCCGAGCGTGGTGAACGCGGACGGGACGGTCATGGAGCCGATGTCGTCAAGCGACGAGATGGTGGTGCCGCCGGTCAGGTTGCCGATGGCGATGAGCAGGCCGGACGCGACGATCAGCGGAAGCAGGTAGCTAATCGCGGTGAGCAGGTGCTTCTTGATCTCAGCAATGGTGAACTTGCCCTTGAGCTTGCCACTCATTGATGCTCCTCTCTGTGCATTTCGGGCGTGAGCCGAGGCGCGCTAGGCGTTGAGGCTCTCCTCGATCTTGTTGATAATCTGCTTGGACGCCTTGAGGACCACGGAGGTCGGGACCTCCATGACGCGCTTGCCCTCGAAGCGCGAGCGGTCGATCTTGATGTCGACGGCCAGGATGACGGCGTCGGCCTCGGCAATCTCCTCCGGCGTGAGCTCGTCCTCGACGCCGATGGTGCCCTGGGTCTCCACGTGGATCTCGTGACCGAGCGACTGGGCGGCCTTGACGAGCTTCTCCTTGGCCATGTAGGTGTGCGCGATGCCGGACGTGCAAGCGCAGACTCCCACGAGCTTCATGGTTCTCCCCCTCTGCTTCATACCTGTTTACCTGTCTCGGCGCCGGGCGGACTGCCCCGGACGCCGTTCTCGCCGAAACGAGCTAGTCGTCGTAGTCATCCGGGCTGGACTCGAGCAGCGCGAGCATCTCCGCCGGCGTCTTGACGGCGTGCAGCTTCTCCGCGAAGCTCTCGTGCGCGAGCAGCATGGCGACGTGCTGCAGCAGCTTGATGTGCAGCACGTCGGAATCGCCGTCGGTGACGGCGAACAGGATGACCACGGTGACCGCCTCGTCCTCGAGCGACTCCCACTCGATCGGGTTCTTCGACGTCCCGATCGCAAGCGCGGTCTGGTTGACGCCGGAGGACTTGCCGTGCGGGATGGCGACGCCCATGCCGATGCCGGTCGGGCCCTGCTCCTCGCGCCACAGCACGTCATCAAAGAAGCTCTTCCGGTCGTTCAGCTTGCCCTGCTCCTCGAGCAGGTCGGTCAGACGGGTCAGCATCTCCTCCTTGCTGCTGACGCCAAGGTCGAGCGCGATGAGCTTCTCGTCGATGACGTTGGAGATGTTGAACTCCTGGCTGGTTCCCTCTGCCATATCGTTTCCTCCTCTCTGTGTGTTGACCCCCTCGTTGTTTCATAACTATAGATTGTTCTGAAACAAATTACGTTGTTTCTTCGAATTCGCGGGTAAGCGGTCAATTCTGGGGCGTGAGCGGTACCTTACTTCCCCCTTACGGTCCAAGGGTGCCCCATCCGGTGAGCAATGCCGAATATTGCCAGTTGTTTTACTGGTAATTGAGCGTGCTCAGGCCCTTGTTCGCCAACGCCTCGCCACCGTCATCCCTGCCGTCCACCGCCCGTTCTCCTACGCTCACGCCGCTTGTGCTCTTTCTCTGTGTTTCAGATACATACTATTAGTGAAACGTTATACATCGAGGGAAAGGACAGCGGGATGGGCGAGAGGCTTCTTGGGGCGCTTGAGGCCGGCGGCACCAAGATGGTGTGCGCAGTCGGTTACGGAGACGGCACGGTGCTGGAGTCCGAGCAGATTCCCACCACGACGCCCAACGAGACCTGCGCCGCGATCGTCGACTGGTTTGCCGAGAAGAACGTCGAGGCGCTTGGCATCGGCGCCTTCGGCCCGACGGCCGTCAACCCCGCCTCCCCGCGCTACGGCCAGATCCTCGAGACCCCCAAGACCGCCTGGCGCTACTTCGACCTTCTCGCCACGCTCTCCGGAGCGCTCGGCATCCCCTGCGGGTATGACACCGACGTCAACGTGGCCTGTCTCGGCGAGGCGACGTTCGGCTGCGCGCGCGGCCTCGACGCGGTGGTGTACCTCACCATCGGAACCGGCGTGGGCGCCGGGGTCATGATCGACGGCAAGCTCGTCCACGGCATGCTCCACCCCGAGGCGGGCCACGTCCTCGTCACGCGCGACCCGCGGGAGACCCTGCCCGCCGACGAGAGCGGCTGCCCCTATCACGCCAGCTGCCTCGAGGGCCTCATCGCAGGCCCCGCCATCAAGAAGCGCTGGAACGGCAAGAGCGCCGGCGACATGGCCGATGACGCCGAGGCGATGGACCTTCTCGCCGGCTATCTCGGCCAGGCGCTCGCCACCTACGTCCTGTGCTACTCACCCAAGCGCATCATCATCGGCGGCGGCGTGGCAGACCACACCCCCATCGTCCCGCTCGCGCGGGCCAAGACGCTCGAGGCCCTGGGCGGCTACATCGTCACGCCCGAGCTCGAGGACGTCGACTCCTACATCGTGAACAACAGCCTCGAGGGCCGCCAGGGCATCATGGGCTGCCTCGAGCTGGCAAGAAGGGCGCTCGAGTCATAAGGGGCGACCTGACAAAGGTGACAGGGTCATCTGTCATGATTTTTCATGACAGATGACCCTGTCACCTTTGTCAGGTCGTCTCTGCCGGGCTGGCACTACACCATCTGCTCGGGGTGGAAGACCTCGTCAAAGCGCTCGGACGTGAGCAGCCCCAGCTCCAGGCAGGCCTCCTTGAGCGAGGTGCCCTCGGCAAAGGCCTTCTTGGCCACGCGCGCGGCGTTGTCGTAGCCGATGTGGGGGTTGAGGCTCGTCACCAGCATGAGCGAGCGGTGGAGGTTCTCGTCCATCTTCTCCCGGTTGGCGCGGATGCCGCTCGCGCACCGCTCGTCGAAGGAGACGATCGCGTCGGCGAGGAGTCGCACGGACTGCAGGTAGTTGTATGCGATCACCGGCATGAAGACGTTGAGCTCGAAGTTGCCCTGTGACGCCGCCATGCCGATCGCCGCGTCGTTGCCCATCACCTGGACGGCCACCATCGTCACGGCCTCGCACTGGGTGGGATTCACCTTGCCCGGCATGATGGAGCTGCCCGGCTCGTTGGCCGGAATCGTAATCTCTCCGAGGCCGAGGCGCGGGCCCGAGGCGAGCCAGCGCACGTCGTTGGCGATCTTCATCATGTTGGCGGCAAGGCCCTTGACGGCACCGTGGGAGAACACGAGCGCGTCCTTGCCCGTGAGCGCGCGGAACTTGTTGGGGTCCGTCTCGAAGGGCAGGCCAGTGAGCTCCGCAAGCTCCGTGGCCACCGCCTCGTCAAAGCCCTCGGGGGCGTTGAGGCCCGTTCCCACCGCGGTGCCGCCGAGCGCCAGGCGATAAAGGCCCCCCATCGCGGCGAGAAGCTCCTCGCGCGAGCCCTCGAGCAGGCCGCGCCAGCCGGAGATCTCCTGAGAGAACGAGATGGGGACCGCGTCCTGCAGGTGCGTGCGGCCGCTCTTGACCACGCCGGCGTTCTCCTCCTCGAGGCGGCGCAGCGTGCTCACGAGCTGGTCGATCGCGGGGAGCAGACGCTCGGTCACCGCGACCGCCGCGGCAACGTGCATGGCCGTCGGGAAGGTGTCGTTGGAGGACTGGCTCATGTTGACGGAGTCATTGGGGTGGAGCGCCTTCTCCAGCACCACGCCCCTCTCGCCAGCGAGCTGGTTGCCGCGGTTGGCAAGCACCTCGTTCATGTTCATGTTGGACTGCGTGCCAGAGCCTGTCTGCCACACCACGAGCGGGAAGTCCTTGTCGTGCTCGCCTGCGAGCACCTCGTCGGCAGCCTCGCAGATGAGGTCGCGCGCCTCGGGAGCGAGGCGTCCGAGGCTCCAGTTGGCCCGCGCCGCCGCCTTCTTCACCAGCGCGAACGCACGAACGATCTCCTCGGGCATGCGCTCGGTGCCAATGGGGAAGTTCTCGTGGCTGCGCTCGGTCTGCGCGCCCCAGAGCGCATCCGCGGGAACGCGCATCTCGCCCATCGAGTCGCGCTCGATGCGCCAACCTTCGTTCTTCTCGGCCACCTGCTAGTCCTCCCCGTCCTTCTCCCCGTCATCCCGGGCCTCGTCGGCGCGGCTGTCCGCCTCCATGCGCTCGAGCCCCGAGGTGATCGCGGAGACGATCTCCGCCTGGTCGCGACCAACGACGCCGAGGTCGGCGCGTACGCCACGGAAGCGCGGGCTCTTCGAGTACTCCTCCGCGAGGCGGCGGTTGCCCCAGGCGTCCGAGAGGGCGCCCAGCTCACGCTGGATCTCGTCCATGTACTCGCTCATGACGGCGCGGTCCGGGCCGAGCACGGCTCCCAGCCGCTCCGCGACGTAGTGCATCTCCTTGGCGTCCCGACGTGCGGAGTAGACCGCGTCGCCGTCGCGAAGGTCAAGTCCGAAGAGGTCCTCGTCGAGCTCCGCGAACTCCGCGTCGAAATGCTTCCGCAGGTCGTCGGCAGAGAGCCCGCGCTCGGAGACCTTCGACTTCCAGCTCACGTGCGCGAGGTCCTTGGCGATCTTGACGAGCTGCTTGCCGGAATGGCGCTTGCGCATGAGCGTCACCAGCGAGGCGCACTCGAGCGAGCGCTCCTTAGCGCACGCCATCGGAAGGAGGCTGTTGTCGCCGAGCTCGCCGCTCTCCACGAGGCCGTCAACGCTCTGGGAGAGGATGTCGAGGGCTCGAAGGTGCGCCGAGGCGACCTGTAGCTCCTTGAGGACGTGCTCGCAGCGGCGGTTCTGCTTCTTCGTCTGCCACGGCGCGATGAACTGCAGGAGCGACCTCATGCGCCTGAGGCCGATCCTGAAGCGAAGCAGCCCCTCGGGGTCCTCTGGCTTGGAGAGAAACGCCTCGGAGAGGGCGACGAGGTCGCGCGCCGCACCGCCGATCTCATGCTCGACGATGGCGAGCTCGTCCCACGTCCGGGTCTCGGGACCGGCGACAAACCACAGGAGCCTCCCCGTGCCGGAGAAGCCCTCCGGAAGCGCGATGGCCGCGGCCGCGCCCTTCCCAAAGCCGGGCGAGCCGCCCAGAAGCCGTGCCGAGAGCTGGTCAACGAAGGGCGCGTGCCCGACGGCGATCACGATCGGCCCCTCGGCATCCGAGAGCTCGGCAAGAAACGCCGAGACATCCTGGGCGTAGAGCGACTCGTGGACCTCGATGTCCTCGACGTCGATTGCGTCGGCGACGATCTGCGCGGTCTCGAGCGCGCGAATCGCCGGGCTGCTCCACACCGCCGCCTCGGCGTCCTCCCCGAGCAGGGCAAAGGTGCGCGGGTAGGCCGTCTTGAGAGAGCGTGCCCCCGAAGCCGTGAGCCTGCGGTCGAGGTCCGTTCCCGAGGCAGACGTCGCCTCGGGGTCTCCGTGTCGAACGAGAACCAGCGTCTTGACCATGTGTCCCCCGTCCTTCGCTGCCAACGACTCTTCAGCATAGACCTTAGCCGTTCGCCGAGTTCTCGGCTTCGGGGAGCGGTTTTCAGAGATGTGACACGACTGGCAGACCGGGAGGGCGCCGTGCGAAGCGGGGCTGCGGCAGCCCAGCGGCCGCCGCAGCCCCGTCTCTCACAACATCCTCGACAAGCAGGCAGGTCGAGATCTCGGACCCGTGCCATGCGCCCGTTTACCAGCGCCCGACGGCACGCGACCGCAACGGGCCCCATCCCGCGGCGCCGGCGCGGCGCGGGGCGAGGGCTACATCAGCTCGCAGACCTGGGTGGCAAAGGCCACGGGGTCCTCGGGCAGGATTCCCTCGACGAGCAGGGCCTGGTTGTAGAGCAGGCCCGCGTAGAGCTTGACCTTCTCGGCGTCGCCGGCCTCCTGCGCGGCGCGGAGCTTCTCGAAGACCGGGTGCTTGGCGTTGACCTCGAGCACGCGGACGGCCTTGGGGGCCTCCCCGGCCTCGGGGCCGGCGGCAAGGACCTTCTCCATCTCGAGGCTGAGCGGGCCCTCGGAGGTAATCACGGCCGGCGCGCCGTCGGCGGCGAGGCGCGTGGACACCGCGACCTTCTCGACCTGGCCTTCCAGCGCGTCCTTCATGGCGTCGAACAGGCCCTCGTTTGCCTTGGTGGCCTCCTCGGCCTCCTTCTTCTCCTCGTCGCTCGCGAGGTCAAGGTCGCCGGAGGTCACGTTCTTGAGCTCGACGGTGCGGTCCTCGACCTCGGGCTCGGCGCCGTCGGCCACGGCCTTCTCGGCCGCCTCGCGCGCGGCATCGTCCTCGTAGGTCTTGGGCAGGCCCTTGGCCGTGAAGTCGCGCATGGCCTGGAAGCAGAACTCGTCCACGTCCTGCGTGGCCAGGAGCACGTCATAGCCCTTGGCCAGCACCGCCTCGACAACGGGCATCTTGGCCAGGCGCTCGCGGTCGTCGCCGGCAGCGTAGTAGATCGCCTTCTGGCCGTCCGCCATGGCGGCGACGTACTCCTGGAGCGTGACCATCTTCTGCTCTCGCGCGCTCCAGAAGAGGAGCAGCCCGGCGAGCTCGTCCTTCTTCATGCCGTAGCTGGAGTAGATGCCGTACTTGAGGCCGCGGCCGAAGTTCTCGAAGAACTTCTCATAGGCCTCGCGGTCGTTATCGCGCATGGACTCGAGCTCGCCCGTGATCTTCTTCTCGATGCGGCGGGCCATGGCCTGAAGCTGGCGGGTCTGCTGGAGCGTCTCGCGGGAGATGTTGAGGGAGACGTCGGCGGAGTCCACCACGCCGCGGACGAAGTTGTAGTAGTCAGGCAGGAGGTCAGCGCACTTCTCCATGATGAGGACGTTGGAGCTGTAGAGCTCGAGACCCTTCTCGTAGTCGCGGCTGTACAGGTCAAAGGGCGCCTGGCCGGGGATGAAGAGCAGCGCGTCGTACTCGAGCGTGCCCTCGGCGTGCAGGCTGAAGGTGCGGGCGGGGTCCACCCAGTCGTGGAAGGTGGACTTGTAGAACTCGGCGTACTCCTCGTCCGTGACCTCGGAGCCGCGCTTCTTCCAGATGGGGGTCATCGAGTTCACGGTCTCGAGCTCGGTGTAGTCCTCCCACTCCGGCTTGTAGTCGTCGCCGGCGTCCGCGGGCTTTTCCTTCTCGCGGCTCTTGGTCACGAGCATCTGCACGGGGTAGCGGACGTAGTTGCTATAGCGGCGGATGAGCTCGCGGAGCTTCCACTCGCTGAGGAACTCGTCGTAGTTGGCCTCCTCGGCGTTCTCCTTGAGCGCCATGATGACGGAGGTGCCGGGCTCGCTGCGGTAGGCGGGGTCGTCGGCGGAGACGGGCTCGATCGTGTAGCCCTCCACGCCATCCGAGGTCCAGCGGCTGCACTCGTCCGAGCCGTACGCGCGGCTGATAACGGTGACCTCGCGCGCGACCATGAAGGCGGAGTAGAAGCCCACGCCAAAGCGGCCGATGATGTCCACGGCGTCGCCCTGGGCCTCGGCGTTGGCGGCCTTGAACTCCTCCGAGCCGGAGTGGGCGATGGTGCCGAGGTTCCTCTCCAGCTCCTCGGCCGTCATGCCGATGCCGTTGTCGGAGACGGTAATGGTGCGCGCATCCTTGTCAAAGGCCACGTTGATGGCAAGGTTAGCCTGATCGACCTGCACGGAGCTGTCCGTCAGGCTCTTGAGATAGAGCTTGTCGATGGCATCCGAGGCATTGGACACCAGCTCGCGCAGGAAGATCTCGCGGTTGGTGTAGATGGAGTTGATCATGAGGTCGAGCAGCTTCTTGCTCTCTGTCTTGAACTTGCGCATGCGGCGCTCCCCTTTCGTGCTGCCTTGTTGAACGAAGGGTAGTGTACCCGTTTTTAGATAATCTCAGTCTGAAGCGCTTAGATATACAAAAAGAAAAGAGGTCTGGCCTTCCGACTCCTAGTCGAGAAGGACCGGCCCGAGGAAGTCGGCGTCAAAGGGGATGGCATCCGACAGGCCAAGGGGCCCGTCGGAGGCGACCACAAGATAGTTGTCCTCCCCCGCATGGTCGTCGTCCGTGGCGAGCGCCACCTCGACGCGCGAGAAGACCGTGAGCGACGTTGCCACGAAGGAGCGGAGGAAGCTGACGTCGGCGCCTCCGTCGCGCGAGACCACGTTGGCGAGCAGCACCCCGCCGGAGGCGAGCGAGCGCCGGGCGGCGCGCAGGGCGTCCACGGTGGCGAGCGAGCGTACCGGATCCGCGCCGACGAAGGCGTCGAGCACCACCGCGTCGTAGGGGCCCGCCCCGCGCCCGAGGAACGCGCGCCCGTCGTCGCGTATGACGCGCAGGTCCCCACCGTCCGCCCGGGCCCGGGCTATGGCATCGTCGAGGAAGAACCACCTGCGAGCGATGTTGATGACCGCGGGGTCTATCTCCACCACGTCGGTCCGGACCCCCGGATGCCCCGAGGCGACCATCTTGGGGAAGGCAAACCCTCCCCCGCCGACAACAAGTACGCGGCGGGCGGCGGAACGCAGGTCAAAAAGCCGCCCGAAGGCGCGATAGTACTCGAAGACGGGCTCCATCCTCCTGTCCCCGAGATAGGTCGCGGACTGGTAGACGCCTCCGCAGCGCAGGACGCGCACGCGGGCGCCATCGCCCCTGATGGTATACACGAGCGCAGGGCCGCCCATGGTGCGAACGACGTGCGGGTCGAGCAGCCGAACGCGGACGGCCGCGCCGAGAGCCGCGACGGCGGCGACCGTCGCCGCGACGAGCCTCGTGCGCCTCCATCCCCTCATGCGACCCCCGTCCCGCGAGATGCCTCGCGACCATGATATGCCGCACGCCCTCCCCGCTGCTAGAATCTCCCCGAAACGCACGTGCCTGACAGGAGGAACCGTGGCGCTCAGGATCATCACCTCCCCCGCGAAAAAGATGCGCACCATCGACGCCCCGCCGCTGCCCCGAAGCGAGCCCGCCCTCCTCGCGAGGACGAGGCTCCTCCTCGAGGCGCTTCGCCGGCTCTCGCCCGCAGAGGCGCAGGAGCTCTGGGCATGCAGCGACCGGCTCGCCGCACTCAACTACGACCGGCTGCAGCGCATGGACCTCGATCGCGACCTCACGGCGGCGGCGGTCTCCTACGAGGGAATCCAGTATCGGCACATGGCCCCCGAGGTAATGAGCGACGGAGAGCTCGCCTGGCTCGATGAGCACCTGCGCATCCTCTCGGGCTTCTACGGGGTGCTCCGCCCGCTTGACGGCGTGACGCCGTATCGCCTGGAGATGCAGGCCCGGCTGGCTGTCGGCGGCGCGCACAACCTCTACGAGTTCTGGGGGCCGGACCTCTATGACGCGCTCGCCGCCGAATGCGACCTCATCGTCAACGTTGCCTCGGTCGAGTACTCCCGCGCCGTCACGCCATGGATGCGCCCGGGCGGCCCCAAGGTGCTGACCTGCCTCTTCTGCGTCGAGCGCGCGGGGCGCCTCCGCCAGCCGGCCACCGAGGCCAAGGCGGCGCGCGGCACCTTCATCCGCTGGTGCGCGGAGAGAGGGGTCGAGGATGCGACAGAGCTTGCCGCGTTCTCCGAGCGCGGCTACCACCTTTGCGCCGACGACTCGGACGATCAGACGCTCGTGTTTGTCCGGGACTCCTCGGCATAGGCCGCAATGGTTGTGCAATGAGCGGGATAGTGCGAAATATCCTCGTGATTCCGTGCAATCGCCGGGATAGTGTGAAGCCATTTTGACCACTTTTTTGGAATAGGCTCTTAAAAATAATTTTTAAATCAAATTACCTGCGGTTTTCTTGAACGACCATCTCTGCAGTCGGAAAAACGCTTCGCACTATCCCAACAATTGCAGGACGAAGCGCCATTTTTTCGCACTATCCCCCTGACTGCACAGCCACGCTCCACGTGAACGCCGGGCCGGCGCGTATGATTGACCCACGAGGAAGGAGGAGCGGGATGACGGACATTGACGCGCTCATTCAGCAGATCCTGGCCGCAAGCCGGGCCAAAGGCGGACGCGCCGTCACCGGCACCCGAACCTACTCCGACGAGCCCATCCTCATGCGCGGCTCGCAGCTCAGAAGCTACATCCCCGACGAGATACGGCAGATGCGCGCGCTCGCGCGCCGCCCCGAGGCCCGGTCGTGGTCCGAGGCGCGCCTCTTCGTGGAGCAGGCCCGCCTCATGGCGGACTACGTGGACGACTGCCCCTTTGCCGGAACGTTCTCGAGCTACTTTCCCACCTACGACGCGATGGACGACCGGCAGCTCAGGGGCTACTTCACCTGGCGCGCACACGTGCGCGAGGGCGACATCCAGCAGACCTCGACATCGTTTGCCTATGTGTACCTCTACGAGCTCATTAACGGCATCGGCGTCGAGCCCGGAGAGCAGGGGTTCCGCGCCATCGAGGCGTACTGGAAGGCATACCGAGAGCTTGACTCGAGCCTCGACCGCTACGTCCGTCCCTGGCTCGTCGACTACGCCGCCTACCATGCGCTTGACCAGCGGCTTGCGCTCCCCTACGCCAACTCGGAACACGACGAGGCGGTCATGGCGCTCATGGGCGCCGAGGCCGACGTCTTGTCCCAGGCGCCCGAGACCCCTCGCAAACGGCACCGCTCCCCCGCGAGCTTCCCCGTCAATCCCAGCGATGACCAGGTGCTCTTCTCCGCCCTCGACCAGCTCTCGACCTATCGCCCCGCTGGCTCGCGCCTCTATCACGACAGCCCGGATGAGCTTCGCGCCGTTAGCTGTGCCGTCTTTCGGCGGCTCGTACGCTACTATCACACGAACCGCAAGCAGGGCCTCGTGGAGTCGCTCTTCGGCACGCGGCAGACCTTGCCTCACCTCATGTTCGCCTCGGCGGTGTTCTATCCTGCCGGACGGCATGAAGACTGCACCTACGACCTTGGCAGGACCAGGCGCTACGAGTGCAGAAACGGTCTTTGGACCTGCACGGCCCTGCATGACGGAGGCGGGAGGAGCGCCAAGCTCGGCCAGATCCTCAGGGCCGTCGACCGGCAGCTCCGCGTCGCGCTCGACTACCCCCACCCCCTCAAGGAGCACGGGGACCCCAAGTACCTCACGCAGATGATCGAGCGCGTGATCGCAGAGTACCTTGCATGGAGGCGCGACCATGAGCCCCGACGCGTGGAGATAGACCTCTCAAAGCTCGCGGGCATCCGCTCCGCCGCCGCAGAGACCCGCGAGGCACTGCTGATCGACGAGGAGCGCGAGGCGGAGGCCGCGACACGGAGTGGGACCGCAGCGGCGCCCGAGCCCGCCACTGAGCAGGCCGAGAAGGGCGAGGAACTTGGCCTCACCATCGAGGAGCTGGCCCTTCTCGAGGCCCTCCTCGCCGGACAGGCCCCGAAGGCGGCATCTGCCGACCTGCTTGCCGACGACATCAACGAGAAGCTCCTCGACCTCGTGGGAGACGTCGTGATCGAGTTTGACGAGACGGGAGCGCCCCGCCTCGTCGAGGACTACGTCGAGGACGTGCGCAAAGCGCTCGGCTAGCAGCGGCCCACGAGAACCTCGGACCCATCGGCGAAGCCATAGCCACCGCGCGAGCCTTTGCGTGGGCAATCGCGACCGCCCCCTCGAAAGGCGCAGCAGCCGCGCAGGAGGCCTGCGACTGCGCACTTCCGCGCAACCCTACGGGAGCCCTTCCATAACCGAACACGTGTGCTAGAATGATTCTTCCACCGGGAGGAGGGCACATGACAGACGCACCGAGGGTCCCCAAGCGCATAGCAGCGGTCATCATCAACTCGCTCAAAGGCGGCGTCGTGCCGCGCATCGGTCTGCCCTACATCACGGTGGGGCGCGAACGGGAGATCCAGGCGCTCCTGCATGACCTCGACCTCGTGGCGGACGGCGGAGCCAGCTTCCGCTTCCTCGTAGGCCGGTATGGCGCGGGCAAGAGCTTCCTCCTGCAGACCATCCGCACGCATGCGATGGGCAACGACTTCGTGGTTGCGGACGCCGACCTCTCCCCCGAGCGGCGCCTCCAGGGCGGCCAGGGCCAGGGCCTTGCCACCTACCGCGAGCTCATCCGCAACCTCTCCACCAAGACGCGCCCCGAGGGCGGTGCTCTGGCGCTCGTGCTGGACCGCTGGGTCGCGGCGCTGCGCGAGCAGCCGGATGCCGAGGCCGCGCTCGCGGCGCAGCTCTCCCCCATCCAGGAACTCGTCTGCGGCTTCGACTTCACGCAGGTCCTGCGCCTCTACTATCGCGCGAGCCTCGAAGGGAACGATGAGGCGCGCGCGGGCGTGGTCAAGTGGCTGCGCGGCGAGTTTCGCACCAAGACCGAGGCGCGGGGCGAGCTGGGCGTCAACGCCTGCATCACCGACGACACCTGGTACGAGTACCTCAAGCTCTTCGCGCAGTTCCTCGTGGGAGCCGGCTACAGGGGCCTCGTCGTTCTCATCGACGAGCTCGTAAACCTCTACAAGATCCCAAACGCCACCTCGCGCCAGTACAACTACGAGAAGATCCTCACCATGTACAACGACACGCTCCAGGGCAAGGCGCACCACCTGGGCATCATCATGGGCGGCACGCCGCAGTCCATCGAGGACCGTCGCCGGGGGGTCTTCTCCTACGAGGCGCTTCGCAGCCGCCTCACGCAGGGACGCTTCGCCAGCGCGGGCCTGGCGGACATGCTCGCGCCGGTCATCCACTTGGAGCCCCTCACCTACGAGGAGCTGCTCGTCCTCATCGAGAAGCTCGCGGACATCCACGCCGGCTACTTTGGCTACGAGCGCACGCTCACCGAGACGCAGCTCGTAGGCTTCCTCAAAGTGGAGTTCGGCCGCGTGGGCGCGGACACCCATCTCACGCCGCGCGAGGTCATCCGCGACTTCATCGAGCTTCTCGACATCGTGTGCCAGAACCCCGGGGCGGACGTCGACGCGCTTCTCAAGACGGATGAGTTCTCCGGTGCCGTAGCCGCCCCCGTGGCCGCCGCAGGCGAGAAGGACGTCGACGCCGCCTTCGCCGAGTTCACGATCTAGGCGCCGCCGTCCACGTCCCACACCTTCTCGATGGCACCGCGCTCGCCCATCACGTATGCCGAATAAACCGGCTCGTCCGGAGCCGTCGCGTTCACCTCGAGATAGCGAGGCCCCTCCGCATCGTCAGCAAGCTCGTAATAGACACGGCCGTCGCTCGACCATGACACGCAGCAGGGCCGCCCAAAACGCTCCTCGAAGTCTCTGATGGTCTTCTCGCCCTCGTCGAGAAACGCTGCGGCCTCGCCCGTGTCGGAGATGGCGTCTCCGGCCTCGTAGCGCAGAGGATCGTCGTTCACGAGGCGCGTCTCCCACTCCAGGGGATAGCTCAGCCGAAGGTGCAGCCCCGGGCCCTCGGGCCAGTCCGTCTCCCGCGCGTCGTAGAGCATCGCCGAGTACGCGTCCTCGGACCACACGATGATCGTGGAGACTCCCTCCCTGGCACTGTTGAAGTCGTCCTCGGTCACGAGCGTCATGAAGCACCAGTAGTTCTTGCCTCCGAGGGCAATCGAAAAGGTGGTAGAGAGCTCGACGCGACGCTTGCCGTCATCGACCTTCTCGGACTCCATGGGGCGCGTCACTGAGTGAGTATCCAGATACTCGACGTGGCCAGAGCAGCCCTCCACGAGCTCTCTGGCCCGCTCGTCAAGATCATCGGCACCTGCACGGGCCTCGGGCGAGAAGAGCCCGACGACCGCGTCCCGATCGCCCGCCTCAAGGGCGCCGAGAAGCCCCTCCGCCGCATCGAGGCATGCCTGCCCCCGCGGGCTCACGTACTCCTCGCCCGTCACGCGACTTCCGACATAGCGGACGAGGGAGTCGACGCCCTCCGAGCATCCCCCGCACACGACGGCAGCGAACACGACAAGCAGACAGGCAGCCAGACGTCTGATGCGACCCGGCCCTCTTCCGAACATGATCGGCCTCCAAAGCTCGGTCAACGGGTTTTCATTTTATCAATCCAACCAAGACCTTCTATCTGGTAACATGAAACATATGTTCTATTTAGGGGAGGATCATGGGAGTCTTCGATCGATACGCACCGTTTGTGCAGGACTTCATCTACGCGCACGAGTGGGAGAGCCTGCGCGGCATCCAGGTGGCTGCGGGCGAGGCAATCTTCGACACGGACGACCACGTGCTGCTGTGCGCGTCCACGGCGTCAGGCAAGACCGAGGCAGCCTTCTTCCCCATCCTCTCGGAGTTCTGGGAGGACCCGCCGGCCTCCGTGGGCGCGCTCTACATAGGGCCCACCAAGGCCCTCATCAACGATCAGTTCTATCGCCTCGAGGAGCTGTGCGAGGAGGCGGACATCCCCGTCTGGCACTGGCATGGGGACGTCTCCTCCTCGCATAAAGCCAGGCTCATGAAGCGGCCGTCGGGCATCCTGCAGATCACGCCGGAGTCCCTCGAGGCGCTTCTCATGCGCCGTCACGCCGCCGTTGCCAAGCTCTTCTGCGACCTGCGCTACATCGTCATCGACGAGGTGCACGCGCTGCTGCGCCAGGACCGCGGAGGACAGTGTCTCTGCCTCATAGAGCGGCTGGCGAGGATCGCGAACGTGCAGCCGCGCCGCATCGGGCTCTCCGCCACCATCGGCGACCCCGAGGCCGTGGGCGCGTTTCTCGCCACCGGGACCGGCCGCAACTGCGTGATACCTCGCGTGGAGGAGCTGCCACGCGCCTGGCGCATCTCGATGGAGCACTTCTTCCAAAGTGGCCCCCAAGCCGACGAGTCCCAACCCCAAACCTCAGGCGGATGCGTCGAGGCCGACGTCCTGTCTGTTGAGTCATCGGAGACGAGGGCGCTGTCCCCGCACTCGGGCGGCATCGGCGCAGAGGGCGCGCCTGCAGAGCTGCGCGCGGGGATTGTGCCCTCGCCTGACGAGGCCCCTACTGACGTGGCGCCCGCCCACGCCGACCCCGGCATGGGCTACATCTTCGAGCACACGCGCGGGCGCAAGTGCCTGATCTTCTCCAATTCCCGCGAGGAGGCCGAGGAGGTCTGCACCACGCTGCGCGCGTACTGCGAGTTCAACGGGGAGCCAGACCGCTTCCTCATCCATCATGGCAACCTCTCCGCCGCCATCCGCGAGTCGGCCGAGGAGCAGATGCGTGATGACGCCTCAGACGTCAGCATCGTGGCTACGTCCACGCTTGAGCTGGGGGTGGACATCGGACGGCTTGAGCGGGCGTTTCAGATTGACGCCCCCTTCACCGTTTCCAGCTTTCTGCAGCGCATGGGGCGCACGGGGCGCCGAGAGCGGCCGCCCGAGATGTGGTTCGTCATGCGGGAGGACCAGCCCGAGCCCCGCACGCTCCTGCCCGAAACCCTTCCCTGGAAGCTCCTCCAGGGCATAGCGCTCGTGCAGCTCTACCGGGAAGAGCGCTGGGTAGAGCCCCCGCGCCTCGATCGGCTGCCCTACAGCCTGCTCTGCCACCAGACGCTCGCCACCCTCGCCTCGGAGGGCGAGCTCTCTCCCGCGCAGCTCGCGAGCCGCGTGCTCACGCTCACCTACTTCCATCGCGTCACCACCGATGACTTCCGCGAGCTTCTCCGCCACCTCATCCGAAACGACTACGTCGAGCAGACCGAGGGGGGCGGCCTCATCGTTGGCCTCGCCGGGGAGCGCGTCACGAGCTCCTACAAGTTCTTCGCGGTCTTCCAGGAGAACGTCGAGTACACGGTGCGGTGCGACTCGACGGAGATCGGAACCCTCTGCGCCCCGCCGCCGCCCGGCGAGAAGGTCGCCATCGCGGGACACGTGTGGGTCGTCGACGAGGTGGACCACGAGCGCCATCTGCTCTATGTGACCCAGGTCAAGGGCAAGGTCCCCGCGTACTTTGGCGAAGTCGCCGGGGACGTGAACACGCGCGTGCTCGAGCGGATGAGACGCGTCCTTGAGGAGCACGCGACCTATCCCTACCTCATGCCACATGCCCGCGCCCGCCTGCGCCAGGCGCGCCACGTTGCGGAGGCCTCCCGCCTCACCGCGAGCCCTCTCGTCTGTCTGGGCGAGAACGACAAGGAGCAGACCATGTGGTGCCTGCTCCCCTGGCTGGGGAGCTACGCGTTTCTGGCGCTCGAGCGCCTTATCAAGATCAGGTGTGCCGAGGAGCTGGGCATCAAGGCCTTCAGCTCGTCGCGCCCCTACTTCATCACGTTTGTGATGAAGGCGGACGCGCACGCGTTCTTCTCGGTGGTGAAGGACGCGGCGGAGCGCCTCACGGACCCGATGGAGCTCCTCTACCCCGCTGAAGTCCCCTACTTCGAGAAGTACGACGAGCTCGTGCCCGAGGGCCTCATCCGGAAGGGCTTTGCCGAGGGCGTGCTCGACGTGGAGGGCATGAGGGCCCGCGTTGCGCGGTGGCCCCTTTGAGTCGCCAGCGCATAAAAGAGGGCCCGAGCCGCGGGGGTAGACGGCTCGGGCCCAGACGTGGAAAAGGGACAGTCCCTTTTCCACGCTAATGCATAGACCAGGCGTGGTGGTCTGTGTGGAGGAGCTCCTCCGCGAGCTCGGAGTTGGGCTCGCCCAGGAAGTCCTTGTAGATGGCCTGAATCGCGGGATTCTCGTAGGAGTTGCGGAGCTTGGCCCTGCGGTCGAGGCCCCAGAGGACGTCGCCACGGACCCCCGCGAGCTCCTCGCCATCGTGGATGGGCTGGCCGCCGCCGCCCGCACAGCCGCCGGGGCAGGCCATGACCTCAACGAAGTCGTACTCAACGGCGCCCTCGGCGATGGCATCGAGAAGGAACGCGGTGTTGGCGAGGCCGTGGACGACCGCCACGCGCACCGGCGTGCCTGCGAGGTCGAACGTGGCCTCCTTCCAGCCATCGAGACCGCGAACCTCGGAGAACGCGTCCGGGCGCGGGGTCTCGCCGGTCACCACGTGATACGCAGTGCGCAGCGCGGCCTCCATGACGCCGCCGGTGGCGCCGAAGATGACGCCCGCGCCGGTGGCCGTGCCAAGCGGCTGGTCGAACTCCTCCTCGGGCAGCGTGGTGGCGTCGATGTGCTCGGCGCGAATCATGCGATCAACCTCGCGCGTGGTGAGGGAGACGTCAACGTCCGGGTCCCCGCAGGCGTCGTTCATGACGGGGATGGCGACCTCGTGCTTCTTGGCCGTGCACGGCATGATCTCCACGCAGAAGATCTTGTGCGGATCGATTCCCTTGAGCTCGGCGAAGTAGCTCTTGGTCACGGCACCGAACATCTGGCCCGGCGACTTGGCGGTTGAGAGCTGGTCGGTGAGCTCGGGGCGGACGGCCTTGACATAGCGCACCCAGCCCGGGCAGCAGGAGGTGAACATCGGGAACGTGTTCTCCTCGCGATGCGCGAGCTTGTGCAGGAGCTCGGTGCCCTCCTCCATGATGGTGAGGTCGGCCGAGAAGTCCGTGTCGAAGACGTAGTCAACGCCCATCTGGCGCAGCGCCGCCACAAGACGGCCGACGGTGGCCTCCTCGCGCGGAAGGCCGAGGCTCTCGCCCCAGGCGGCGCGCACGGCCGGAGCGATCTGCACCACGACGACCTTCTCCGGGTCGGCGAGGGCGTCGAAGACCTTCTGGGTATCGTCTCGCTCGCGGAGGGCCCCCGTCGGGCAGTGCGTGATGCACTGCCCGCAGAGGGTGCAGTCGGACTCCTGGATGGTCATGCCCCCGCGGACGTTCACGCTCGTGTGCGTGGCGCGGTTGGCGAGGTCCCAGACGCCGAGGCCCTGGATCTTCTCGCACACCTGGATGCATCGCAGGCAGTTAATGCACTTGTCGTTGTTGCGGATGAGCGGGAAGCCCTTGTCCCACGGGTCGTGCATGAGACGCTTCTCGTAGGGAAGCTCGGAGACGCCGAGGTCGGCGGCAAGAGACTGCAGGGAGCAGTTTCCCGAGCGCACGCAGCTCGTGCACTCCGAGTCGTGCGTGGCGAGCAGGAGCTCGAGGTTCATGCGGCGCGCGACGCGCACCTTGGGGCTGTTGGTGCGCACGACCATGCCCTCGAGCACGGTGTTGTTGCAGGCGGCGACGAGCTGGTCGATGCCCTCAATCTCAACCACGCAGACACGGCAGGCGCCGATCTCGTTGAGGTCCTTGAGGTAGCAGAGCGTGGGGATCTTGATGCCCACGGTGGCGGCGGCGTCGAGGATGGACGTGCCCTCGGCCACGCTCACGGCGCGGCCGTCGATGGTGAGGTTTACCACTGCTCGATCCTCCCCCCGCGGAACGCGCCAAAGCCGAAGTGGTCGCAGCGCAGGCAGCGGGACGCCTCCTGACGCGCCTCCTCGTCGGTGAGGCCGTTCTCGACGATGTCGAAGTCGTTGATGCGCTCGGCAGCCTCGCGCTCCCGCATCTCGCAGCGGGCGCAGGAGATCTTGCCCTTGAACTGCACGGGCGGCAGCTCCACGTCGAGCTCGATCTGGTGGTTGTAGCCGAGGTAGTTGTCGATGTTGCCAGCAGCGACCTTGCCCGCGTTGATGGCGCGGATGACGGTGGCCGGGCCGCTCTGGCAGTCGCCGCCGGAGAAGAGGCCGTCCTGGCCGGGCACGGCACCGTCGGAGTCAGTGACGATGCGACCCCACTTGCAGGGCACGCCCTGCTCCTCGAAGGTCGCGGAGTCGATGTCCTGGCCAATGGCAACGATCACGCGGTCGCACGGAACGACGACGTCGCCGCCCTCGGCCGCGCGCGGCGCGGGACGCCCGCGCTTGAGGCCGCCGATGATCTGCGGCTCGACCCTGAGGCCGATGACGTGGTTGTTCTCGTCGACGACGACCTCCTTGGGGGCGTTGAGGTCCATGACCTCGCAGCCCTCGGCCTCGGCGCCGGCGATCTCCTCGTCCTGGGCCGTCATGTCGGCCACGCGGCGACGGTACGCGATGATGACCTTCTCGGCGCCCAGGCGCACGGAGGTGCGGGCCACGTCCATGGCCACGTTGCCGCCGCCGACGACGGTGACCGTGAGGCCCTTGAAGTCGGGCGGGTTGTTGTCACCCATGTCACGCAGGAGCTTGACCGCGGACATGACGCCCTCGGCGTCCTCGCCCGGAAGGCCGAGCTTCTTGTCCGCATGAGCTCCGATGGCCAGGTAGACGGCGTCGAACTCCTCGCGAAGGCGGCTCATCTCCTCGCCGTCCACGCTGTGATTGAGCTCGACGTCGATGCCGCAGTCGAGAATCCACTGGATCTCGGAGTCAAGCTGCTCGCGCGGCAGGCGGTAGTTGGGGATGCCATAGCGCAGCATGCCGCCGAGGTGCGCGCGCTGCTCGAAGATCTTGACCTTGTGGCCCATGAGGGTCAGGTAGTAGGCGCAGGAGATGCCCGCCGGGCCGCCGCCGATGACCGCGACGGTCTTCTTGGTGGGAGCCTTGATGATGGGGCGGTAGTCCCCCGCGTGGTCCACGGCGTAGCGCTTGAGGCCGCGGATGTTCATCGGGTCGTCCACCATGCCGCGGCGGCAGTGCATCTCGCAGGGGTGCTCGCAGACGAGGCCGCAGACCAGCGGCAGCGGGTTGTCCTTGCGGATGAGGCGCACGGCCTCGGTGTAGCGGCCGGCCTCGACGAGCGCGATGTAGCCGGGGATGTCCACGCCGGCGGGGCAGCCGGAGACGCACGGCACCGTCTGGTGCTGCGAGAAGCCGCAGGCGTGCTTCTGCACGTGGTGCTCGAAGTCGTCGCGGAAGCCGCGGATGGCCATGAGGGCCACCTCGCCGGCCTCGTAGCCGATCGCGCAGTCGCTCGAGAGGTACACCGTGCGGGCGGTGGACTCGATGAGGTCGAGCGTCTCCATCGTAGCGCGGTTGTTCAGGACGTCGTTGAACAGGTGGCGCAGCATGCGCAGACCGTTCCTGCACGGCGTGCACTTACCGCAGCTCTGCGTCGCGCACATGGCCACGTACGAGGCCGTGAACTCAACGGGGCACGGAGCGAGCGAGCTCACCGAGAGGCGCTTCTCGAGCATCTCGTGCATGCTCGACATGATCGCCTGGGTCTCGCTCTGCTCCATGACGTGCATTCTTGCCATAGGCCCTCTCCTTGCACATCGGGGAGTCGTACGCGCCGGGTCCCCTCGACCTCGGCACAGTATGAGAAATGTTAATCAACGCCCCGGTTCATTACGCAACGTAATCGGTGAGATGTCCGTTTGGTTACGCGGGCGGCAGCTCGCCGAGCCATTTCCCCCGCCTGTCGCATGCAGGGCCGTAGCTGAAAGAAAGCTGATACACTCCCGCTAGGGAAGGCAACGAAGGGAGCGTCATGATGAACCGAGTCCTAAAGGTACTGACCTGCTCGATCACCGCTGTGCTCGCCCTGAGCGTAGGCCTTGTGCTGGGGGCATGCTCCGGTCCCAGCCCCGAGGAGGCCATCCGCGAAGACCTCGCGGCAAACCTCGACCGCGTCAAGGAGCTTGATGACGCCACAGTCGAGGAGCTCGTCGGCAGCATGGGCACACTCGGCCTCGAGACCTACGGCATCGAGGCGTCGGACGTCGTCAGGTCCCTGCTCGACGGCTTCGACTACACGATCGATGACATAACGGTCGACGACGAGGGCACGAGCGCCGTCGCCTCGGTAAGCGTGACCTGCAAGTCCGCGTCCGACTTTACCGAGCGAATCAATCAGGCGGCAACCGACCTCGCAACCGAGCTGATGAACGACCCGTCCGGCCTCGAGCTGCTCAGCGACGAGGATGCCCTCAACGCCCGCATCGGCGAAGTCGTCATGGAGACGCTCGACGAGGTCGAGCTCCAGCAGACCTCAATCGAGATCGACTACTCCAAGACCGACGACGGCTGGACCGCAAGCGACGCCTCTGAGCTTGCCCAGATCTTCTCGTAGCCGCCTCGCACCATCTTCTGCGTACAAAGGCGTGCAAAAGCATGCAAAGGTGACTGTCCCCTTTGCACGCCTTGCACGCCTTAGTTCGTGCGGAAGAACGCAAGCGCGATGGCGTTGGGGCCGACGTGCGTGCCGATGGTGGCGCCGACGGAGGTGATGGGCAGGTCCTCCTCAGCGACCTTGCCCTCCCAGATGGCGCGGTTGTCCTCGAGGTACTTCCTCAGCAGCTTCTGGGAGAGGCCCGTGTAGCCCAGCAGAACCGGCATCGTGAAGTCGATGCCGTACTTCTCGACCTGCTGGTGCAGCTGGTTGCGGCCGTTCTTGGAGCCGCGCGCCTTGCCGAGCATCACGACCTCGCCGTCCTCGACGCCCACCACGGGCTTGATGGAGAGCAGCTCGCCGATGGTGCCCACGCTCTTGGGGATGCGGCCGCCGCGCTTGAGGTACTCGAGCGTGTCCAGGAGCGCGAGCAGGCAGACGCGGTCGGCGGCTGCGGTCAGCTCGTCGGCGATCTGCGCGGCCGAGCGGCCCTCGTCGAGAAGCCTGAGCGCATAGAGCACGAGCAGGCTCTGCCCGATGGTGACGTTCTTGCCGTCGACCACGCGGACCTCGGGATAGTCCGCCGCAGCAGTGACGGCGCTCTGATAGGTGCCGGAGAGCTTCGAGGAGAGCGTGACCACCACGGCCTCGTCGCCGGCGGCGCGAACGTCCTCGAAGATCTGCTGATAGGCGAAGGGCGTCGCCTGGCTCGTCTTGGGCAGCTCGTCGCTCTCGATGAGCAGCTCGTAGAAGCGGTCGTTGGTGAGGTCGACGCCGTCCGCGTAGGTGGTGGTCCCAAAGGTGATGCCCAGGGGCACCACGGTGACGCGAGGGTCGACCTCGCCGGGAAGGTCAATGCCGGAGTCGGTGATGATGCGAACGGCCATGGTCGTTCCTTTCTCTGCCCCTGGCGAGCCGTGCCCGATCTTGCCCTCGCGGCTAGTCGCGCGCGAAGGTCCTCAGGCGCTCGAGGATGTGGTTGAGAGAATCGTACATCTGCAGGCGCTCCCGAAAGGCCAGCTCCCCGCCAGCCTCGTCGAGCACTCGGTGAATGATGTCGTCGAGCGGGCGCGCGGCCTCGCGGCCCTTCTCGGTGAGCGTGATGGCGGCGCGGTATCGGGACGCCTCCTCGTCGGAGCCCCCCACCTCGACGAAGCCGTCCTCGGCAAGGTGCGCCACGGTGCGCGACATCGCCGCGCGGCTTACGTCAACCATGCGGGCGAGCTCTGAGGCGGTGAGTCCCTCGGGGTGCTTGACCAGATAGTAGAGGCACATCACGTCCGACCCGCGGAAGCCGAGCCGCCTGGCCTCGGCCGTCTTGATGCGCTGTATCTCCTTGTTGAGGGCGCTGATGATTCCCACGAAGTCCTCGAAGCGCTGCTCGGTCACGCCAACTCTCCCCCGTCAGGTCCGCCTGGCCCATGCCGACGATGTTAACCAATCAACATTATGGGCGAGGGGGACGGGGCATCAACCGAGGTCACGCGATATCCACATGCAGGGCAAATGTTACGTCCGAGAAAACACCCTTGCGCGCGGGACGGCGGGCGCGTATTGTGACGCCAAGCACAGGGACGCCTTCGGGCCGAGCAGAGAGAGGAGCGCCAGACATGAGTCGCATCGCACGCACGTCCATGAACTGGTGGTGGCGCAGCCTCTCCGCGGTCGGTCGATCGTGAGTCTTCTGCGCCGAAAATAGCGCTTGAAGGGCTCCCGGGAGACCGGGGGCCCTTTTTTCGTGGCCACGAGAGGGCCCACGCCGCCCGGGCGCCGGAAGCGCCCCACCCGAGAAGAACCTCCTCCAGAAAGGAACCGCCATGTCCCAGAACGACTCCAGCCGGAACGCCCAGCCCGTCGCCCGCACCGTCGCCGCCGCCGACCACGGCAGGCTCGACATCCAGGCCCTCGTCCTTCTCGCCGTCCTTCTCGCCGCCGGCTTCATCCTCAACTTCACCGTCGGCAAGGCGATCTCGGGCATCTCGGGCGGCCTCATTAGCCCCGAGTTCATCATCTCCGCCTTCTGCCTCACCATCCTCGTGGTACGTCCCAACGTGGGCCAGGCCCTCGTGATCGGCCTCATCTCCGCCGCCGTCATCCAGATCACCACCACCTCGCCCTTCATCGACTTCGCCGCCGAGGGCGTCGCCGCCATGCTTATGGCCCTCATCGTCCGCGTCGGCATGGGAAGCGGCGCCAAGAAGGTCGTCCCTCTCATCGGCTCCTTCGTCACCACGGCGGTCTCCGGCGTGATCTTCATGCTCATCAAGATCGCCATGGTGGGCGCCGCCGGCGAGCTCGCCGCCGCCATGCTGCCCGTGGTCCTGCTCACCGCCGTGTTCAACGCCGTTCTGGTGCAGGCCCTCTACCTTCCCATCAGGAAGGCCCTCAAGCTCGCCGACTAGTGTGACAATGTCATGGCAAACGACCCTGTCACCTTTGTCAGTAACTGAAAGGCTCTCATGACCGAGGATGCGCCCACGATAATCCGGCTCGACGACGTCTCGTTCAAGTACGCGGACGCCGTCGAGCCGGCGCTCGACCACGTCTCCCTCGAAATTCCCGAGGGAGGCTTCGTCGGCGTCATCGGCCCCTCCGGCGCCGGCAAGTCCACGCTCGCCGCCCTGCTCTCGGGGGCCATACCCCATCACTACCGGGGGACCCTCTTTGGCTCCACGCTCGTGGACGGCCGCGACACCTGCGAGGTCACGCTCACGGACATATCCCGCGTGGTGGGCAGCGTGGCCCAGGACATCGACTCCCAGATGGTCGCCTCCGCCGTGGAGGACGAGATGCTCTTCGGCCTTGAGAACTTCGGCGTGCCGCACGATGAGATCGAGGCGCGCGTCACAGGCGCGCTCGAGGCGTGCGGCGTGCTCGATCTGCGCGGCCGCGAGATCGCCACGCTCTCTGGCGGCCAGAAGCAGAAGGTTGCCATCGCCGCCATCCTTGCCCTTCGGCCGCGCGTCCTCGTGCTCGACGAGCCGACGGCAGCGCTCGACCCCGCTTCATCCACGGCCGTCTTCGAGACGCTCCGAGACCTCAACGCAGAGGGCGTGACCGTCATCGTGGTCGAGCAGAAGGTGGCGCTGCTCACCGCCTACTGCGACAGCGTGGTGGTCCTGAGCGAGGGGCGCGTCGCCTTTGACGGAACGCCGCGCGAGGTCTTCTCGCATGCCGACGAGCTGCGCGCCCTCGGCGTGGACAGCCCGCGCGTGGCGCGCGTCTCCAACAGCCTGGCGCAGCACGGCGTCATGCCGCCTGCGCCCCCCTGCCTGAGCGTCGAGGAGGCGGAGGCGCTCGTGGCCGACCTCGTGCGCGGCCGCACCGGGCGCGGCGCCGACATCGCCCCCTTCCGCGCGGGCTCGCGCCACATCCCTGCCGCGGCGGCGCGCACGCCCGGGGCCGAGCCCGTCGTGAGCTTCCGCGACGTCTGCTTTGCCTACCCGGGAAGCGGCGCGTGCGTGACCGACCTCAGCTTCGACGTCTACCCCGGCGAGCTCGTGGGCGTCATCGGCCAGAACGGCGCCGGCAAGACCACGCTCACCAAGCTCCTGAACGGCCTATTGCGCCCCTCGTCAGGCTCCATCCGCGTGGCCGGGCTCGACATGCGCGACACGCCCACGAGCACCGTGGCCGCGCACGTCTCGACGCTGTTCCAGAACCCGGACCGCCAGATCTGCAAGGACACCGTCCTCGAGGAGGTCGCCTTCGGCCTCGAGCTCACGGGCACGCCGGCCGACGAGGCGCGCGAGCGCGCCCGCGCGGTGGCGGAGCGCTTTGGCCTGCCGCTCGACGAGGCGCCCTTCTCGCTCTCCCGCGGGCAGCGCCAGATGGTCGCGCTCGCCTCCGTCGTGGTGATGGAGCCCGAGGTCATCCTCCTCGACGAGCCCACGAGCGGCCTCGACTACCGCGAGTGCATGACCGTCATGGAGACGGTGCGCGAGATGGCCGACCGCGGCTGCGCCGTCGTCATGGTCTGCCACGACATGGAGGTCGTCTCCGACTTCGCGGAGCGGCTCGTCGTCATGGCGGACGGGCGCATCCTCGGGCAGGGTGAGACCCCGGAGGTCTTCGCGGACGTGGAGCTCATGGGTCGCGCTCGCGTGGAGCCGCCGCAGATCATCGCCCTCTCGACCGTGCTCGCGCGCGACGTCTCGCGCGAGTTCGCGGGCGTGAGCCAGGTCTCGGGCATCGTCGACCTCGTGAAGGAGCTGGTCAGCCATGATTAACATCATCGACTACGTTCCCGGGCAGACGCTCCTCCACCGCCTCAACCCCGTGAGCAAGCTCGCGCTGGCCGCCGCCATCATTGCGGCCACCTTCCTTGCGGACTCCTACGCCATGCTCCTCGGCCTTCTCGCCCTCACGTTTGCGCTCGCGGCGTACGCCGGGGTGGCCGGGAGGCTTGCCCCCCTGCTCAAGGTGCTCGTCCCGCTTGCCGTGGTCATGCTCGCGCTGCAGCTCGTCTTCGTGCGCACCGGCGCGCCCATCTGGGGAATCGTCACCACCGACGGCCTGGTCACGGGGTCCAAGGTCTGCCTGCGCCTGCTCGGCGTGGCGCTGCCGCTCGTGCTCGTGCTCATGGTGACCAAGCTCACCGACCTCGCCAACGCGTGCGTGGAGGTGCTCCACGTGCCGTACCGCTACGCGTTCACCTTCACCACCGCGCTGCGCTTCGTCCCCGTGTTCTCTCAGGAGATGAACGCCATCATGGAGGCGCAGACGGCGCGCGGCGTGCAGTACGACACCAAGAACCCCTTCAAGAAGCTGCAGCTCATGCTGCCCCTCTGCGTGCCCCTGCTCGTGAGCTCCGTCGGCAGGACCGACGCCACGGCGCTCGCCGCAGAGCAGCGCGGCTTCTACCTGCGCACGCGCGAGAGCAGCTACAAGCGCTACCCGCTCGCAGCGCGCGACTGGCTCGCGCTCGCATGCTGCGTGGCGCTCATCGCGCTCGGCGTGGCGTTCTAGGCGCGGAAGGCCGGTTCGAAAGCCCCGGTGCCGCCTTGCTCGTTTGCAGTGTACTCATTTGCCGCTATGCAAAGTACACTACATTCGAACAGCGAAAAAGCCGCAGGTAAGGAAATGGCACCCGTCAGGCCGTACTTGAGCGGGTCCCAAAAAAGTACACTACTTCTGAACGGAAGCCCCCGGGACGTCTCAGAGGGCCTAACGGGGGCGCCCGCCCGCGTGATATGCGCGGGCGGGCGCCAATCGCAAGGCGCGACATGAGGCGGGCGCCCCGAGAGGCGCCCGCACGCATCCGAAGCCGTCAGCGACTAGTCGTCGTAGCGATCGTCCAGGTCGTCGTCCCAGTCGTCGCGGTCGTCATGGTCGTCGTCCCAGTCGTCGCGATCGTCGTCCCAGTCGTCGCGATCGTCGTCCCAGTCGTCGCGATCATCGTCCCAGTCGTCGCGATCATCGTCCCAGTCGTCGCGATCGTCGTCCCAGTCGTCGCGATCGTCGTCCCAGTCGTCGCGATCGTCGTCCCAATCGTCATCGCGGTCGTAGCGATCATCGTGCCAGTCGTCCCAGTCGTCGCGGTCGTCCCAGTCGTCGTTGCCGTCGATGTCGGCCTCGAGGACCTTGCCCGTACGGGCGTCGACCTCGTACTCGTACTCAACGCCGCCGGAGGTGAACTCCATCTCGTAGACGCCGTCATCGAGCTCGTACTCGTGGTCGTTGAAGGAGGCCTCGGAAAGCCCCAGCTGAGAGAGCACGATGTCCTTCGCCGCGTCCAGGCCGATGTAGCCGCGGTCGTCCAGCTGCTCGGGGGCCACGGCGAGCGCGTCGGACTCAAGCCCGAAGCCTCCCACCGTGCTGCGGACGTCGTCCTCTATTCCGCGCAGGAAGTCGTCTCCCGGATAGCCCGACCCCTGCTCGAGCTTGACCACCACGTTGCGGTCGTGCCCGTCGACGGTCTGGTTGAAGTGACCCGCCTCGTAGATCTCCCCCACAAGTTCGGAGACGACGGTGCGGCACTCCTTGCCCCGATAGTCCGAGTAGCCGCCCACGATGCCCCTGCCCTCGTCGTTCACGCCCTCGATCTCGGTGACGAGCCCGGCGTCGTCGTACTCGATCTCGATCTCGGGGTTGACGCTCAGGAGCAGGGTTCCCGCGGCCTGGGCGACCGGGGTCTCCCCCGCGTCGCCCGACGCCTGGCCGGAGGGGGTGGCGGGGGTCGTTCCGCATCCGGCGAGAACTGCCGCAAGGGCGGCGCCCATCGTGGCGGTGGCGAGGATGCGCTTCAGGCTCGTGGTCTTCATGGTGTCCTCCTTGGGTGTCGGGGAGCCTCTTCT
Organism: Thermophilibacter provencensis; assembly: GCF_900128445.1. Lineage (GTDB taxonomy): Bacteria > Actinomycetota > Coriobacteriia > Coriobacteriales > Atopobiaceae > Thermophilibacter > Thermophilibacter provencensis. Next base: position 141,061 of record NZ_LT671417.1, read on the forward strand.
TTGCCTTGCAGTGAGAGGTTGCGTGGGCACCTTCTCAAAACCGGGGTCGCCAGAAAAATTTTTTTCGGCGACCCCGGGCGAGAAGAACATCAGGCGGGACTAGTCATCATCATCATCGTCGTCGTCGTCGCCGTCATCGTCGTCATCCCAGCTGTCATCATCGTCGTCGTCATCGTCGTCGTCATCGTCGTCATCCCCGTCGTCGTCGGCCTCGCCCCAGTCGTCGTCATCGAACGCAGGCGGCGCGGTCACCTCAGTCTGGGGCTCGGGGGGCGTCACCTGCTCGGCCGGAGGCGCGGGCGCGGCGTCCTCGGGCCCGGCGGCACCCGTCACCACCACCCGGTGGTCGAGGTGCACCTCAAGCTCCACGATCAGTCGGTCCTCGGTCGCGGTCTTCCACTCCTCGTCGTCGGACTCCACCGTGAGCTCGATCGTCCCGCCGTCATCGAGGTAGCCTTGCTCCTCGGCACGGTCCGCGAGGTCGTCCGAGACCTCGTCGATCGTCCGTCCGTAGTACGAGAACCCCTCGATGAGGTCATCGCCGTCGTCGTTCTCTCCGTCGAGCCCCACCACGCGGTCAAGACGGTTGACCGCGATGCTCACCTCGGGGTTGATGCTCATGTAGACCGTGCCCACCGGCACCTGCCAGACCGCGGCGCCCGCGACCACGGCCACGGCCAGGCATGCCGCGGCGGCCAGCAGCGCCACGCGGCGGCCGCTCGTCCTTCTCGCCCGGCGCGCCTCGAAGGGGATGACGTCGGCCTCCCCGAACGGGCTCCCCTCGAAGGTGACGACATCGTCGACCTCCTGCCCCACCTCGTAGCCGAGGTTGGGGACCTTCACGAAGCGGCCCTCCTCGTCGAGCGCCACGGCATAGCTCGCTGCGCACTCCATGATGAGGTAGCTCATCGAACGTCACCTCCCGTCGGACCCACGATCTTGTGGAGGTGTCCGCGGATGATGTCGTATCCGTTGGTGTAGGCCACGAGCAGCGCCACGAGGTAGCGCCGGTGCCGCTCGAGCGTCTTGCGCTCGACGCCCGCCCCGCGCGCAAGCTCCGCGATGGGCAGCTTGCCCGTCTCGGCGACCCTGTCGAGCAGCTCCTGGCGGCCACGCGCGTACGCGAGGGCACCCCGGCACGCCTCAAGGGTCCGCTGCTGGCGGGGGCTGTTCTCGGCCACGTCCGCGAGGCTCACCCCAAGGCGCTCGAGCTGGCGGGCAAACTCGGCGATCTCCGCCCGGCTGGCGCGGCGCGTCTCGCGCTCCCCGATCTCGTCGCGCTCCGACGCCAGCCGCTCCACGAGCGGGCGGTCGTCCTCGTCGTCCGCCCCGCCGCGCCGCTCGTCCAGCGAGGTCACCTCGGCATGGCGACGCTCCCGGCGCCGGAAGTCGATCAGCCGGTTCCTCACGCTCGTGGACGCGAGGGGCAGAAACGCGCCTCGCGCCTCGTCGTATGCAAGCACCGCCTCGTGAAATGCGAACATGGCGATCCCCAGCTCGTCGTCTCCCTCCCGTGCGGGCCGACCGGTGAAGCGGGCCGTCTCCGCCTTGATGAACGGAAGGTAGTCGCGCACCAGGCCGTCCGCTGCCCGCGAGTCGCCCTTCGCGGCCCGGACGCGGGCGGCCAGGTCCTTGTCCCGTCTCATCGTCCCCCCTCGGCGATAGAGTGCGCACGGGGCATCCCGTTTTCGGGGTCGCGCCATGAATTCGTCTGAACTTTTTCAGGTTACCGGGGTTGTCCGCCTGCTATGTAAGCGCCGCGTAAGGGGTTGCGGACGGTCGCCCGGCGCCCCCCGCGATTGACGCGCGCGTCGCGCGGCGGACGCATAGCGCGCACCCCACGCAGTCCCCTCGCGCATCCGCCCGGGATGGCAAGAGGGACTTTGCGCGGGGTGCGCGCTACGAACGACCCGATTTGTCGCGCGTCCGCTACTCCGAGTAGAACGACCCCATGTAGCGGATGTACTCGTCCTCGGTGTGGTTGGCCTTCCAGTCGTGGACGGAGGCCTTGTTGCGCTCGCCCGCGATCACGGAGAGCTCGTGGCCGAGCTTCTCGAAGGCCTCGTCGACGACCTCCTCGGGCGTCTGGGCGATCTTCATGACGGCCTCGCCCTGGGGACCGCCCGGCAGGTTGGAGAGCAGGCTCGGGGTGAGCGTAGTGCCCAGCGTGATGACCTCCACGTCAACGCCGGTCTTCTCGCACTCGCAGGCCACGGCCTCGGTCATCTTGAGGATGTAGGCCTTGCCGGCGCCGTACTGGCCGTTCCACGGGGAGCTGGAGATGCCGGTCATGGAGGAGACGTTAATGACCGCGCCGCGGTCCTGGGCGGCGAAGATCTGCATGTAGTGATAGAAGCACTTCATGAACGTGACCACGTTGACGTTGATCATGGCCTGGTGCTTCTCCCAGGGGGTGTCCTGGATCTTGCCGAAGGAGTGCAGGCAGGCCACGTAGCTCATGAAGCCCATGTCGAGGCCCTCGGTCGCGGCGAAGACGGTCTCGGCGGCCCCCTCCTCGGAGAAGTCGGCGCGCACCACCTTGGTCGCGACGCCGTAGTCGGACTCGATCTGCGCGGCGAGCTCGCGGAGCTTCTCCTCGCGGCGGCCCACCATGACGACGCTCATGCCGCCGGCGGCGACCTTCTCGCAGAACGCCTTGCCCACGCCCTCGGTAGCACCGAGGATGACCGCCCACTCGCCGTACTTCTCGCGCAAGTTCATGATCGTCCTTTCGTCGGGTTCGCTGGATGCGCCGCCATGATGGGGCATCGCCGGGCGGGCGCGGCCCCCCAATCCGCGGGCGGTAGCAAATGAGGCCGCGGTCAGACGCCGTAGGCGCGTGCGCGCGAAGCGCTATAGTGTCACACAGGTGCCACTCGGGCGGCACTCGTCCGGCGTCGCGCGATTAACGCGCACTCGTGCACGGGTTCTTAAATGCCAACTGGGAAAACGCGAGAAGAACCGTGCACGAGTGCGCGTTATTTCTCGTCCCGGGAGTCGACCGCCCGGCACGTCTGTCCGGCACGAGGCGTACCATGGCGCTAGACACGCGTCGTGAGGAGACCCATGGCCACACCGCCCACCGTCCTGGACATTCTGCGAGAGACCTTCGGCTACCAGAGCTTCCGCCCGCACCAGGCGGAGATCGTCGACGCCGCGCTCTCCGGGCGCGATGTGCTGGCGGTCATGCCCACCTCGGCCGGCAAGTCCATCTGCTACCAGGTGCCGGCGCTCGTCCTCGCCGCGCGGTCGGGAGGGCTCACCCTCGTGGTTTCGCCGCTCATTTCGCTCATGGCGGACCAGGTGGGGGCGCTGCGTCAGGCGGGCGTTGCCGCGTCCTACCTCAACTCCACCCTCTCCGCCGCCGCGCGCGCGAGCGTGCTCCACGGCATCGCCTCCGGCGCGCTCACGCTCGTCTACGTGGCGCCGGAACGCCTCGACGATCCGGCCTTCGCGGAGACGGTCGCCGCACGCGGCGTGGCGCTCGTCGCCGTGGACGAGGCGCACTGCATCTCGCAGTGGGGGAACGACTTTCGCCCCAGCTACCAGCGGATCATTGAGTTTCTTGGGGCGCTTCCCGCACGTCCGCCCGTGATGGCGCTCACGGCAACCGCCACGCGCGCCGTGCGCAAGGACATCGTGGGCGCGCTGGGCCTTGTGGACCCCTTCGTGGTCATAGCGAGCTTCGATCGGCCCAACCTCTCCTTCGCCGTCTCCCGCCCCCGCGGTCGCGCCGAGAAGGACCGCATGCTCGTCGCCTTCTGTCGACAGCGCGTCGAGCGCTCCGGCATCGTCTACTGCTCGAGCCGGCGCGCCGTCGAGGAGGTCTGCGATGAGCTGTGCGAGGAGGGGCTTCTCGCCACTCGCTACCATGCCGGGCTCACGCCCGAGGAGCGCGACCGCAACCAGGACGACTTCCTCTATGACCGCGCCCGCGTGATGGTGGCGACCAACGCCTTTGGCATGGGCATCGACAAGTCCAACGTGAGCTACGTGGTCCACTACAACCTGCCCCTCAGCCTGGAGAACTACTACCAGGAGGCGGGGCGCGCCGGGCGAGACGGGACCAAGGCGGAATGCCTCCTGCTCTACTCCCCCGGCGACGTGCATACGGCCGAGTTCCTGCTCTCTCGGGGAGAGCCGCGCGAGGGGCTCACCCCGGAGCAGGTCGAGGCGCTCGCGGAGCGCGACGCCGAGCGCCTGCGCCAGATGGTCTTCTACGCCACCACCACCGAGTGCCTGCGCGCCCACATCCTGCGCTACTTCGGCGAGGAGGCGCCGGCCTTCTGCGGCAATTGCGGAAACTGCCTCACGGACTTCGAGGAGGTGGACGCCACCACCGACGCCCTCAAGGTGGTGAGCTGCGTTGCGCGCGTCGCGCAGCGCGGGCGCAGCGCGGGCGCGTCGATGATCGCGGACGTCCTGCGCGGGTCGCGCGGCGAGAAGGTCCTGCGGCGCGGGTTCGACACGCTCTCCACGTACGGCATCATGGCCGACGTCCCCGCCGGCCGCGTGCGCGAGCTGATTGACGAGCTGGTCTTCCGCGGCGTGCTCGCGCGGACGGGAGGGGACTACCCCACGATCGCGCTCACGGGCGCCTCCGGCGCGTTCCTGCGTCGGGAGGCGCCTTGGGACGGGCCCTTCGTCCTCAAGGTGGCGCGAGGAGCTCCCAGGGCGGCGCGCGTGCCGGCGGCGCCCGAGAAGACCCGGGCAGCCACAGACGTCTCCGAGCTGGATGAGATCGGCCAGATCCTCTATGCCGAGCTCACGGAGCTGCGCGGCGAGCTCGCGCGCGAGCAGGGCGTGCCGTCCTACTTCATCTTCTCCAACGCGACGCTGGTGGACATGTGCGCCAAGCGGCCGCGCACGCGCGAGGAGTTCCTCGGCGTCTCTGGCGTAGGCGCCAAGAAGGCCGAGCGCTACGGCGATCTTTTCCTCGCACGCATCAACAGCTGAACGCGGGCCGTGCGAAGGGGACAGTCACTTTTGCACGCGTTTCCAGTGTGCAAAAGTGACTGTCCCCTTCGCACGGCCCCCTTCGCACGCCCCTCGCACGTCCTCCCGCTCAGAGCCCCACCGTGTAGAGCGGCTTGTAGCGGGCGCCGGACGGCCCGAGGATGCTTCGGAAGAGCGTGACGTCGCGGGCCTCGTCGGGCAGCGGAAACGCCAGGTCGCCGAGGTTGCCCCGGGGCATGCGGGCGCGCCGCGCAAGCGTGACGTGCGGTAGGAAGTCCTTCTCGTCATATGCGAGCCCGCGGGCGGCAAGCTCTGCCCGCACACGCCCGGCGAGGCCTTCGAGCTCGTCGTTCTTCTCGACGCCCAGCCAGAGCGTGGCATCACGCCCCCGCCCAAACGTCCCGAGCCCGGCCGCGACGAGCGGGATCGGCCCTGCGCCCGCGCAGGCCGCGTCGATCGCCAGCATGGCAAGCCGCGCGTCAGCCTCTCCCCCCTCTCCGAGAAACGCCAGCGTGAGATGGCGGTTCTCGGCCGGAACGAACCGGCCCGCGCACGTGGCCTCGAGGCGCCTCGCGAGCTCCTCCGTCTCGTCCGCAAACGGCCCCGGCAGCTCAAGCGCAATGAACATCCTCATGTCAGCCTCCTCACCAAGGGCCGGACCGGCATTCCGAGGGTATCATGTCGGGCGTGCCTCTCCTCGCTACCCAAAATGTCACCGATTTACTATCATTAACGGCCACAAGACGGCGGGTGCCACAGCGACAGACGGGAGACCCCGTGGACATAGTGAAGAGGGACGGACGCGTGGAGCGCTATGACGGCGAGAAGATCGTCTCGGCCGTGACCAGGGCCTTTGCGGACGGGGGTACCATCGCCGCGCGCGAGGAGCTTGCGGCGATCCTCGCTGACGTGGAGGCTCGCCTCGAGGACGGAGCGCGCGTCGAGGAGATCCAGGACCTCGTGGAGCAGGCCCTCATGCGCCGCGGCCACTTCGACGTGGCAAAGCGCTACATCCTCTACCGCCACCGACGCTCCGAGCTGCGCGCCGCGCGCGACGAGGTGGTGCGCGAGGTCGCGGGGGACGATGCCGCGCTCGCCTCCGAGCTCTCGGCCGTCCTCTCCCGCGCTCGGCGAGACTATCCCGACGAGGCCTACTCGCTCTCCGCCCTTCTCGCCCGCCTGCGCGGCTTCCTCAAGGGCGGCATGCGCCCCGACGAGCGGCTCTCCGCGCTCGTCCGGGCCGCCGTCGAGCTCACGAGCCAGGAGGCGCCCCGCTGGGAGATGATCGCCGGGCGGCTGCTCTCGCTCTCCGCCCGCCGCTCCATCGCGGACGCCTGCGCGCGCCGCGGGATCTCCGGCTTTGCCGACAAGGTCCGCCACCTCACGGACGAGGGCCTCTACGGCGCCTACGTCCTCGAGCGCTACGCCCCCGAGGAGCTTGAGCGCGCGGCCGCGCTCATCCGCCCGGAGCGCGACGACCTGCTCACCTACGCCGGGCTCGACCTCCTGCTCAAGCGCTACGTCATCCGCTCCCACGACCACGTGGCGCTGGAGAGCCCCCAGGAGATGTTCCTCGGCATCGCCCTGCACCTCGCCATGGGGGAGCCCGAAGACGTCCGAATGACCTGGGTCGGCCGCTTCTACGACGCGCTCTCCACCCTGCGCCTCACCATGGCCACGCCCACGATGGGCAACGCCCGCAAGCCCCAGCATCAGCTCTCCAGCTGCTTCATCGACACCGTCCCCGACAGCCTCACGGGCATCTACCGCAGCATCGACAACTTCGCCCAGGTCTCCAAGTACGGCGGCGGCATGGGCATGTACCTCGGCAAGGTCCGCGCGCAGGGCGGCTCCATCCGCGGCTTTGCCGGCGTCGCGGGCGGCACCACCCGCTGGATCCGCGTGATCAACGACACCGCCGTGGCCGTCGACCAGCTCGGCATGCGCCAGGGAGCCGTGGCCGTCTACCTGGACGCCTGGCACCGCGACCTCCCGGAGTTCCTGCAGCTGCGCACCAACAACGGCGACGAGCGCATGAAGGCGCACGACGTCTTCCCAGCCGTCTGCTGGCCCGACCTCTTCTGGAGGATGGCCGAGGAGGACCTGGATCAGGACTGGTATCTCATGTGCCCGCACGACATCCTCGTCGCGAAGGGCTATGCGCTCGAGGACAGCTTTGGCGAGGAGTGGGAGCGCCGCTACTGGGACTGCGTTGCCGACCCGCGCATCAAGAAGCGCGTCATCTCCGTCAAGGACCTCGTGCGCCTGGTGCTGAGGAGCGCCGTCGAGACGGGCACGCCCTTCGCCTTCATGCGCGACGCCGTGAACCGGGCCAATCCCAACCCGCACGCCGGCGTCATCTACTGCTCCAACCTCTGCACGGAGATCGCGCAGAACACCTCGGCGATCGAGGAGGTGAGCCGCGAGGTCGTGAGCGAGGACGGCGACACCGTGGTGGTCACCACCACGCGCCCCGGGGACTTCGTGGTCTGCAACCTCGCGAGCCTCACCCTGGGCCGCATCCCCGTGGAAGACGACGACGCTCTCGCCGAGGTGGTGGAGACCGCCGTGCGTGCGCTCGACAACGTGATCGGCCTCAACTTCTACGCCCTTCCCTACGCCCGGCTCACCAACCGGCGCTACCGCTCGGTGGGGCTCGGCGTCTCCGGCTACCACCACCTGCTTGCCCGCCGCGGCATCTCCTGGGAGAGCGACGAGCACCTCGCCTTCGCGGACGAGCTCTTCGAGCGCGTCGCCTACCATGCCATCAACGCCTCTGAGCGCCTCGCCGAGGAGCGCGGCGCCTACCCGCTCTTCCCCGGCAGCGACTGGGCGACGGGCGCCTTCTTCGAGAAGCGCGGCTACGTGTCGGGCCGCTGGCGCGAGCTCGCGGCGCGCGTGGCGGAGCACGGCATGCGCAACGCGTACCTGCTCGCCGTTGCCCCCACGAGCTCGACCTCCATCATCTCCGGCACCACCGCGGGCGTGGACCCCGTCATGCGACGCTTCTTCCTCGAGGAGAAGAAGGGGTCCATGCTGCCGCGCGTGGCGCCCGACCTCTCGCCCGAGACCTACTGGTACTACAAGCCCGCCCATCTCGTCGACCAGCGCTGGAGCGTGCGCGCCGCCGGCGTGCGCCAGCGGCATATCGACCAGGCGCAGTCGGTGAACCTCTACATAACCAACGACCACACCATGCGGCAGGTGCTCGAGCTCTACCTCGAGGCGTGGCGCTCCGGCGTCAAGACGATCTACTACGTGCGGAGCAAGTCGCTCGAGGTCGAGGAGTGCGAGAGCTGCAGCAGCTAGGGGCCAGCTCCCCGCCACAGGCAGATCTACCAACCAGGCTTTAAAAGAGGAGGCCATCGTGACCGAAAGGCTTACAAGGACGCCGCTGTTCAACCCGGGCGGCGACACGGACGTGAGGCTGCGGAGGATGATCGGGGGCAACACCACCAACCTCAACGACTTCAACAACCTCAGATACCCATGGGTATCCGACTGGTACCGCCAGGCGATGAACAACTTCTGGATCCCCGAGGAGATCAGCCTCTCCCAGGACGTGAAGGACTACCCGCGGCTCTCTGAGGCGGAGCGCACGGCCTACGACAAGATTCTCTCGTTTCTCGTGTTCCTCGACTCGCTGCAGTCCGCGAACCTCCCCAACGTGGGCGAGTACGTCACGGCCAACGAGGTCAACCTGTGCCTGCACATCCAGGCCTTCCAGGAGTGCGTCCACTCGCAGAGCTACTCCTACATGCTCGACACGATCTGCTCCCCCGAGAAGCGCGACGACATCCTCTACCAGTGGCGGACCGACGAGCGCCTGCTGGCGAGAAACACCTTCATCGGCGAGCAGTACAACGAGTTCCTCGAGCGTCAGGACGCCTTCACGCTGCTCAAGGTCATGATGGCCAACGTCATCCTTGAGGGGGTGTACTTCTACTCGGGCTTCATGTTCTTCTACAACCTCGCGCGCAACGGCAAGATGCCCGGGAGCGCCCAGGAGATCCGCTACATCAACCGCGACGAGAACACGCACCTCTGGCTCTTCCGCAACATGATCGTGGAGCTCCAGCACGAGGAGCCCCAGCTCTTCACGCCCGAACGCGTCGAGGTGCTGCGCGGCATGCTCGAGGAGGGCGTGCGCCAGGAGATCGCCTGGGGGCGCTACGTAATCGGCGAGAACATCGACGGCCTCACGGGGCAGATGGTCGAGGACTACATCCGCTACCTCGGCAACCTCCGCTGGCACTCGCTCGGCTTCGGCACGCTCTTCGAGGGATGCGACCGCGAGCCGCCTGACATGGCATGGGTCTCCCAGTACAGCAACGCCAACATGGTCAAGACCGACTTCTTCGAGGCCAAGAGCACCGCCTACGCCAAGTCCACCGCCCTCGTCGACGACCTGTAGGCCCGAAGCCGTACGAGGGGGGCGTGCAAAAGTGCCTGTCCCCTTCGCACGCCCCCGCCCCCTTCGCACGCTGAGAGGCCGTCCCGCACCCCGTCCGGCCAACGGGATGCGGGACGCCATCGCATGCCCCGGAGGCAGAGGCTATGCCAGCTTGTCTGCCACGAGCGAGAAGACCTCGCCGGGCGTCTCCGCCGCCACCACGCGAGCGACAAGCTCCTGGTCCTGCACCAGACCAATGACCTTGCGCAGGGTCTCCAAGTGGTCCTTGGGGTCGGTGAGCGCGAGCATCACCACGAGGCTCACCTCGCACGTCTGGGTCTTGTCCTCCATACGGCCCCACGTGGCGGGATGACGCAGCACGCCCACGCACATCGCACCCTCGTTCACGTTCTCAACGTCGCAGTGCGGGATGGCCACGTTGACATCGCCCGCAAAGAGACCCGTGGGGAAGCTCGCCTCGCGGTCGAGAATCGCCTGCCGGTAGGAGTCCTTCACGTAGCCCGCCTCGTGCAGGACGTCCGCGAGCGCGCCCTCGGCCTGCTCGCGCGTCAGGGGCTCCTCTATAATCATGACCAGCGACTCATTGAACGTCAGTGCCGCCATTTTCACTCCCTTCAAATCCTGTCCGCGCCCTGCGGCGCGCGGCAGGGCCTACTCGATGTTCGCGTGACGCGCCGCCAGCTCCGCCGAGTCCTGCCCCGTTCGCTCCATGAGCTCAAGCACCAGCGCATCGTAGATGAGAAGCGATGCCTCCTCGAACGTTGACGCCATCGGCTGCGCCGAGCCCGCGCCGCCCTTCGCCTGCGCGGGAATGACCACGGTGACGTCTGCCAGTCCGCCTATGGTTGAGAGCGGGCTTGCCGTGACCAGTGCCAGGCGCATCTCGCAGGACTTTGCCTGAGCGGCCTGGTTGGCGAGAGACGCCGTCTCGCCGGAGCCCGACCCCACCACCAAAAGGTCTCCTGCCTTGGTGTGCGGCGCCGTGACCTCGCCAACCACGCTCACCGAGAGGCCCAGGTGCATGAGGCGGTTTGCCAGCGCCCGAACCATGAGCCCCGAGCGGCCAGCGCCCGTCACGTAGATGTGCCCGGCCCGCAGCACCTCATCGGCAAAGGCCGCAATCTGCGCAGAGTCCACCCCCTCGACGGCCCTCGAGAGCTCGTCGAGGACAACACGTGTCCGTACCATCAAAGTGCCTTTCTCGTAACGGGGCCGGGCCCGCACAGGGGACCGGCCTCGACACGTCTACTCCGCCAGCGCGGCGTCAATCTCCGCGAAGGTCTCCTCCTCGCCGATGCCGGTGAGCAGGCCCACGCCCACGATCACGCGCGTGGTCACGCCCGGCTGGTCGATGGCCGTGGACGAGACGATGAGGTCCTTGCTGTTGAACTTCTCGGTGGTGCAGTCCATGAGCGAGGCCTTCTCGATGTCGGCCGCAAGGCCCACCTCGTCGAGGTGATCCTGCAGCGCCGCCACCATGATTGAGGAGGACGCGATGCCGTTGCCGCACACAACCAGAACCTTCTTCATGTCAGTGCCTTTCTCTCTGCAGGCGCTCGCCCGCGGTTACCAAACGACAAGCGATGGAATCCGGCGCCATGGGGCGCCTTTCCCGCGCTACTTCGACACAGCCTCGGCCTTCGCGGCGGCGATGCTTGCGGAGCGCCTGCGGTGCACGAGCACCGCCACGCCAACGAGGATGCCGCCGATGAGGATGAACGCCGGCAGGCCGACCTGGCTTGCCCAGGCAAAGAGCCCGGTGAAGGGGTTTGCGGAGGGGTTCAGCGAGGAGTACACCACGCCCTCGGCCGCGTTAGCGCCAAACTGCTGGAACACGGCGTTGGTGGCGTCGGTCATCCAGGTGGCAATGTAGAGGCCGCCGCCAAACAGGACGATCGAGCTGATCCAGGTGCGGAAGATGTTGCCCTTGAACACGGGCACCATGCAGGCGATGAAGAACACGAACTGCGAGAGGTCGCCCATGGGCATGACGCGGTTGCCGGGCAGAACGACGGCGAGAAGAACGATCACGGGGATGAGCAGCAGGGCGGGCGCGATGACGGCGGGGTTGCCTACGATGAGCGCGGTGTCCATGCCCACGGTGATGTCGCGGTCGGGGAAGCGCTTGACGAGTGTCTTGCGGACCGCGTTGGACAGCGGCACCAGGCCCTCCATCATGATGGAGGTCATCTTGGGGATGAGCAGCATGACGGCCGCCATGTACATGCCCAGCTGCACGGTCGAGATGCCCGCGGTGTAGGGGTCGGACCAGTCAAAACCAAGGACTCCGAGCAGGATGCCCAGGATGAAGCCGATGATGGTGGGGTCGCCGAGGATGCCCAGGCGCTTCTGGACGCTCTCGGGGGTGATGTTAATGTTGCGAATGCCCGGGATGTGGTCAAACAGCCAGTTGAACGGATACGCAAAGATTAGGTACGTGTTGGCAACGGGGTGGGAGATCGAGACGCCCTTGGGGAGATGGAAGAACTTCTCGTTCTGATCAGCGCCGAGATCGGCAGCGACGAGCGCCCACACGTGGAAGAGACCCGCCGTAAGCACGCCATAGAGGAAGTTGCCCGAGAAGGCGTAGACGATGGCGCCCATTGATGCGTTCTGATGCAGGTTGAACACGTCCACGTTCACGCAGTCGGTCAGCTTGAGCACGAGCATGAGGATGTTGATGCCCACGCACAACGGGATGATTATCGCCCCCATCGAGGAGCCAAACCCCATGACCGCCGTTGCCGCGCCGCCCACGTCAATAGCATCGAGCGAGGAGCCGAAGCGCTCAGTGAGGCCCGTAATTGCCGGGGACACCTGATCGATCATGAGATTCACCGCCATGGAGAGCGCGATGAAGCCAATGCCCACCTTCATGGCGCACTGGATGGACTCGCCCCAGCTGCGGCCAACTATCTTCATGAGGATGAGAAAGATGATGGGAATGAATACGTAGTTTCCTAGGTCGTTGATGAACGTTGCGAAAAAGTCGAGGAGCGCGGTTATCGACTCCATGTTCCCTCCCCTGTCTATGCCTCGTCGGGCTCAAAGCCCATGTTCCATGCAACATAGTCCGGCTTCACGAGATTGCGCTCGTCGCTCGCCTTGGCCTCGAGCAGGTTCCTCTTTGAGTTCTCCCGCGCCGTGGCAAAGTCAAACGGCTCGTCGAGCCACGCGTCCACGATCATCTCCATGGCCGGCAGTCCGTTCACGCGCATCCCAAGACCGATCACCTGGGCGTTGTTCGAGAGACGGGCACGCTTCGCCGAGTACGGGTCACTCACCTGAACAGCACGAATACCCCAATGCTTGTTGATTTGACAAGTAAAGCCAATTCCCGTTCCGCAAACGTAGATTCCCAGGCGACAAACGTCACGCTGGATGACCTCAGCCATGTCGTCAGCCAGGCGGGCGAAGGTGTTGACGCCCTCCTCCGGACACGTGACCGGATCAAACACGATCTCCGCGCCTTTCTCCTCAACGAGATAGCGCTTGAGCTCCTCCTTTCTCTCAAAGCCGATGTCATCGCACGCAATGGCGATTCTTGTTGGCATGTCTCCTTCCTTTCTCTCCCACATTCTCTCCTTTTTAAAAGACCAATCTATACCAATCAATTTAATTGGTCTTTCTTGCTAATATGTATCCTAAAATTGGTATTGATTGGTTTTCTAGGGCATTCCGGTGAACGGCACAATATTCAATGCCAACGGTTACCAATTAAGACCAATCTGAAACAAAGTACAATCGCCTTGGTCCCTGGCGAGTCAGCCATAGATGACAAGAGCCTAGAAAGAGGGAGGTGCCCGTATGCTACTCATGGACGAGCGCCGCGAGCGCATTTTGGAAAAGCTCGTGTCTACTGGATCCGTGCACGTGAGCGAGCTCGCGAAGGAGTTCTCCGTCACATACGAAACCATCCGAAAGGACCTCGCGCACCTCGAGGAGCAGGGTTACCTTGTCAAGAGCCATGGAGGGGCGACCCTCAAGCAGAACGCAATCGAGAACCCCTTCACCGTGCGCGAGCGCGAGAACATCGATGACAAGCAGGCCGTGGCACGACGCGCCATCGAGCTCATCCCGGAGGGGAGCTCGCTCATCATCGCCACGGGCAGCACGATTCTCGAGCTGGCAAAGCTCCTCTCGCTCAAGAGCGGCCTCAAGATCTTCACCGACTCGCTGCCCGTCGCCGTGGCGCTCATAAAATCCGACAATCAAGTCTTCTTCTTCGGAGGGGAGCTGCGCGACCAGAGCTCGTCGGTCTGCGGAGGCTGGACGGTCTCCCAGATCAGGCAGGTCAAGGTTGACCTGTGCTTCATAGGCACCGACGGCTTCGCAAACCTCGACGGCCCCACAAGCCCCTCGTCATCCGACGCCTTTATCGACCAGGTAATCATCGAGCACTCGGAGCGTCGCTACGTTCTGGCGGACCGCTCGAAGTTCAGGCGCAAGAGCCTCTACCGCATTTGCGGATGGGACCAGATTGACACGCTTGTTACCAACGAGGGGGTTGACGCGCAAGACCTCGAGGCCCTGCGCGGCAAGACGGAGGTCAGCTTGGTCTAGGTGCCAGACGAGCCGCAATCGGCACATGGCTGCCCCCTCGCACCCAACAGAACAAGTGTTGCAGAAATCATGAGCAGCCCGGGCATGATGATTTGTGTCCGGGGCACGTTGCATCATGGTCTCACGATAAGAACGTCTGTTTGGGAGCAACCATGGGGCACGCGTATCTCTGCATAGACCTCAAGTGCTTCTACGCCTCCGTGGAGTGCGTGGACCGCGGGTACGACCCGTTCGAGCGACGCCTCGTGGTGGCGGACCCGACGCGCGGGCCCAAGACCATCTGCCTTGCCGTATCCCCGGCCATGAAGGCGGCGGGGGTGCGCAACCGCTGCCGCGTCTTCGAGATACCGGATGGGATCTCCTACGAGATGGCCCCGCCGCGAATGCGGCGCTACATGGAGGTCTCGGCCAACATCTACGGCCTCTACCTCAGGTACTTCTCGCCTGAGGACATCCACGTCTACTCGGTCGACGAGGTCTTCATCGACGTTGGGCCCTACCTGGCACTCTACGGCAAGGGACCGCGCGAGCTCGCCGTAGAGCTCATCGAGCTCGTTCGCCGCGAGACGGGCATCTGCGCCACGGCCGGCATCGGGACCAACCTCTTCCTCGCCAAGGTCGCCCTCGACGTCACGGCCAAGCACGCTCCGGACAACATAGGGGAGCTCGACGAGGAGCGCTTCAAGTGCCTCATCTGGCCCCACCGGCCGATCACGGACATCTGGGGCATCGGCCCCGGCATCGCGCGCCGGCTCGCCGCGATGGGGGCGCATGACCTCGGGGGCGTCGCCCTCCTTCCCGAGAAGGCGCTCTACGACGAGTTCGGCATCAACGCCGAGCTGCTCATCGACCATGCCTGGGGCGTCGAGCCCTGCACCATGGCAGAGATTCACGCCTATCGGCCCAAGGCAACGTCCACATGCAACGGCCAGGTGCTCGCCCGCGACTACGACTTCGACGAGGCGCGCGTCGTCTTGCGAGAGATGGTGGACGCCTCCGTTCTCGACCTCGTGGAGAAGGGCGTGGTCTGCGGGCACATCTCGCTCTCCGTGGGGCATGCCGTCGAGCGCAGCTGGGACGACGCGCCGACGCGGACCTTCACGGGCGAGCACGGTACACGGCGCATCAGCCGAGACGTGCCGCGCTCATCCGCGTCACGCAAGCTCGGGGAGCTCACCAACTCGCGCTCGCGCCTCTCGCGGTACTTCCTTAGCCTCTATGACGAGGTCGTCGACCCCAACCGCCCGATCAGGCGCCTGAGCATCGGCATGGGAGGGCTCCTGCCGGAGGAGCTGTCCTCGATCACGCTCTTCACGGACCCGCAGGCCGAAGGGGCCGAGCACCGGCTCGCCGAGGCCACCATAGCGGTGAAGCGGCGCTTTGGGAAAAATGCCCTCGTCCGCGGCATCAGCTACCGGCGCGGCGCCACCGGGCTCGAGCGGAACGTGCAGGTCGGAGGCCATCATGAGTAGAGCCGGGGAACCGCGCCGCCATGCCGACCGAGCAGCTCAGTTCATGCCCTTCGCCGCGCTCACCGGCTACTACGACCTCGTGCGGGAGCGCGAGCGCGTGACCGAGCCGCGCCGCGAGCCCTCGGAGGAGGACGCGGAGCGCATCTCATCAGAGCTCGCCGGCACGCGGCCGCGCGAGCTCGTCCGCGTGACGTACTATGCCGACGGCGCCTATGTCACGCGGGAGGGCATGGTCGCGCGCATGGACCTCGCGGCACGCGAGCTCACGGTCGTACGCACCCGCATCCCCTTCGACGACGTGTGGCGCGTGGAGCGGCTCTCAAGCCAAACCTCGCCCCACAGCGAGAGGCCCGAGCAAATGTAGTGCACTTTTTTGCGCCCCCTCAGAGTGAACGGGCGCGTTTGCCCCAAGAAAGCGCAGGTAGAGAAATGGCACCTCCCAAGCAGTACTTGGGAGGTGCCCGAAAAAACACACTACATTCGGGGGTGACCCACTAGTCCTGGCGATAGTGGGCAAAGAAGTCGGCAAGGTCGCCCATGGCCTCGCGCAGGACTTCCATACGCGGCAGGTAGACGATGCGGAAGTGGTCGGGCTCCGGCCAGTTGAACCCACCGCCGCGCGTGATGAGGATGCGCTTCTCGTGCAGCAGGTCAAGGGCGAACTGCTCGTCATCGGTGATGTTGAACTTCTTCACGTCGATCTTGGGGAAGATGTAGAACGCGGCCTTGGGCTTGACGGCCGTAATGCCGTCGATGGCGTTGAGCGCCTCGTAGACGAAGTTGCGCTGCTCATAGACGCGACCGCCCGGCTCAACGTAGCGCTCCACGCTCTGGTAGCCGCCAAGCGCCGTCTGCACGACCGACTGGGCGGGCACGTTGGAGCACAGGCGCATGTTGGAGAGCATGTTGATGCCGTAGACGAAGTCGCGCATGCAGCGCCGGTTGCCCGAGAGGACCATCCAGCCGATGCGGTAGCCCGCGATCATGTGGGACTTGGAGAGGCCGGAGAACGTGACGCACGGGAGGTCGGGCGCGAGCGCGGCAATGGAGACGTGCTCGTGGCCGTCCATGCACAGGCGGTCGTAGATCTCGTCGGAGAAGATCATGAGCTGGTGGCGTCGGGCGATCTCCACGATCTGCTCGAGCACCTCGCGCGGGTAGACCGCGCCCGTGGGGTTGTTGGGGTTGATGATGACGATCGCCTTGGTGTTGCTCGTGACCTTGGACTCGATGTCCTGGAGGTCGGGGTTCCACTCGGCCTGCTCGTCGCAGAGGTAGTGCACCGGGGTGCCGCCGGCGAGCGTGGCGCACGCGGTCCAGAGCGGGTAGTCGGGGCTCGGGATGAGAATCTCGTCCCCGGTGTCCAGGAGGGCGTTCATGCAGAGCTGGATGAGCTCGGAGACGCCGTTGCCCGTGTAGATGCCGTCCATGCTCACGTTGGGCAGGTGCTTGAGCTGCGCGTACTGCATGATCGCCTTGCGCGCCGAGAAGAGCCCCCGCGAGTCAGAGTACCCCTCGCAGTCGGGGAGCTGCTGACGCATGTCGTGCACGACCTCGTCGGGAGTCCGGAAGCCGAAGGGGGCGGGGTTGCCGATGTTCAGCTTGAGGATGCGAAGGCCCTCGTCCTCCATGCGGGCGGCCTCGTCGGCCACGGGACCGCGGACGTCATAGAGGACGTTCTCGAGCTTTGAGGACTTCTTGAACTCTCGCATGGAGGCGCTCCTTTTGGTGGTGGGGATGGGTGCGGGCTGGAAGGCGGTCTCAGGCCGCGCGGCAGCTCGTGCCGCACCGGGAGCCCCCTCCCCCGTGGCGAGCCAGGACGCGTCGACGCCCAGGAGGTCGGCAAGGAGCGCGCAGGTGTCCGCACGCGGCTCGACCTTGCCGCTCGCATACTGGCTGACCTGGCTCTTTCCGAGTTTGTCACCGCGCTCGGAGGCAAGGCGGATGAGGTCCGCCTGCTTGAGGGAGCGCTCCGACATGGCGGTGCGCAGCCGGTCGGCAAAGGTCTCCCGGGACATCGTCCCTCCTCTGAGTTCAATTTATGTCTGACTCGGGTCCCTATATTGAACTACTTGTTTCAAGAAAGTTCAATAAGAAACTTCTGATCACACATGAATTGAACTTCAGGGCTGACAGGAGGTCTCGGCCCGGGGTCGGCGGCGGGCACGCTACGCGACCCTCGCGGCACGCATGCGCAGGCGCACGTAGTCGGCGTACCAGGCGCCGTCCCGCAGCAGATTCGAATCCGCGCGCAGATCGTCCACCGCGGCGGCGATCAGCTCGTCCGCAAGCCCCGCACCCATGGCCCCCGCACTCGAAGACGAACTGGCCGCCCATGCGCAGCGCCGCCGCCACGCACGCGAGCGCCGACGGCTGGAGCCGCGCGTCGATCCAGTGGAGCATCGCGTTAGAAAACACCACGTCAACGAGCACGTCCAGCGAGAAGGAGGTGGCGTCGCCCACGCAGAAGCGCAGCTCGGGATGGCGCTCCCGCGCCAGCGCGACCATCTCGGGGGAGGCGTCCATGCCGGAAGCGTCGAGCCCGCGCGCCGCAAGCTCCGCCGTGAGCGTCCCGTTGCCACACCCCAGGTCCAGGCACTTCTCGCCGGGGCGTACGTCGATGAGGTCGATCACGCCGGCCCCGTAGGCCGGAACGAAGGAGAAGCCTCTCTCGTAGCCCTCGGCGTCCCAGCTGATGTTCATGGAGGCCCCCGGGTTCTTCTCGCCATTCACGCAGATCCAAGTATGGCACGACCCGACGCGGTCGCGAGGCCGAGCACGCAATCGAATCCCGCAGGCAGGAAAGACGCGCGGGCCGGAGACGGACGAGAAGAGCGCAACCAGAAGACGAACCTCGCCGCTGAGTGAACGATGTGCCATCATCGTAGCAGCAAGAGAGGAGTCCCCATGCCACGAGAGACCAAGCAGGCCAAGGTCGAGCGCGCCGTTGAGGTGTGCCGACGCCTCGACGAGAAGTACGGGCCCGTCGAGTGCTTTCTCGACCACGCCAGCCCGTTTCGCCTGACCATCGCCGTGCTGCTCTCCGCACAGACCACGGACGCGCAGGTCAACAAGGTGACGCCGGCGCTCTTCGAGCGCTTCCCCACCCCCGAGGCGATGGCCTCCGCCACGCCCGAGGAGGTGGCCGAGCACATCCATAGCCTCGGCTTCTACAAGTCCAAGGCACGTCACTGCGTGGAGTGCGCACAGATGATCGTCTCCGAGTTCGGCGGCGAGGTGCCGCACACGATGGACGAGCTCACGCGCCTGCCCGGGGTCGGCCGCAAGACGGCCAACATCGTGATGAACGTGGGCTTTGGCATCGTGGAGGGCATCGCGGTGGACACGCACGTCAACCGCATCGCGCACCGCCTTGCGCTCTCGCCCAAGACGCACGAGAAGGAGCCGCTCAAGACCGAGCAGGACCTGCTGAGGCTGCTGCCGCGCGAGCTCTGGGGGCCGGTCAACCACCAGTGGATCAAGCACGGGCGCGACACCTGCACCGCTCGCGGGCCCAAGTGCGACGGCTGCGTCCTCGAGGACATCTGCCCAAGCGCCCACCGCTGCTAGCCCGCGCGCGATCGCGGCCCGCCGCGCCCGGGCAAACGCCAAGTCTGTAAATTGGGGACTGTCCCCAATTTACAGATAACGGCCGGTGATGCTGTCGGGACAGGACGCGACCTCCTCGGGAGTGCCGGCGCAGACGATGCGCCCGCCCTCCTGGCCTCCGCCGGGACCCATGTCAATCACGTAGTCGGCGTTGCGGATGACGTCGAGGTCGTGCTCGATCACGATAACCGTGGCGCCAGCCTCCACGAGCCGCTGGAACACCGCGAGCAGCGTCCGCACGTCAAGCGGGTGCAGGCCGATCGTCGGCTCGTCAAAGACGAAGACGGCGTCGTCCTGCGCGCGCCCCATCTCGCTCGCGAGCTTGAGGCGCTGCGCCTCGCCGCCGGAGAGCGCCGGCGTGGCCTCGCCGAGCGTGAGGTAGCCCAGCCCCAAATCGTGCAGCACCTGAAGTCTTCCGGCGACACGTCGCAGGTCAGAGCAGGCGTCGAATGCCTCGTCCACGGAGAGCGCCATGAGCTGCGGAAGCGTGAGGCCAGCGCCTGCCGGCTCTCCCTTGCGCGGACGGCGGACCGCGTCCGCGGCAGCGGCGTAGCGCGAGCCGCGGCAGTCCGGGCAGGGGATGTCCACGTCCGGCAGGAACTGCACGTCGAGCGAGACCTCGCCCGTACCGTCGCAGGTGGGGCAGCGCAGCCGCCCGGTATTGTACGAGAAGTCCCCGGCCCTGTAGCCGGCGGCGCGGGCCTCGTCAGTGCGGGCGTAGGCACGGCGCAGCTCGTCATGGACGCCGGCGTAGGTGGCCACGGTAGAGCGCACGTTAACGCCGATCGGCGTGGCGTCGATGAGGCTGGCGCGCCGCACCCCCTCCGCGTCCACCCAGCGCACGTGCGCGGGCAGGGGCTCACCGGCCGCGGAGGCGACGAGCGCCGGGACGAGGGTCTCCAGCACGAGCGTGGTCTTGCCCGACCCCGAGACCCCCGTCACCGCCACGAGCCTGCCGCGGGGGAGCCTCACGCTGAGCGGGCGCACGGTGTGGAGCGCGCCCGTCTCCATCGAGATCGTGCCGAGGTCGAACATCTCATCGGCTGCCGCGCGTGGCCGGGCCCCCACGTCCTTCTCGCCCGTGAGGAAGCGCCCGATCCGGGAGGCCGGATCCGCCGCCACCTCCGCGACCGTCCCCTGGCAGATCACGTGGCCACCGTCCGAGCCCGCGCCGGGACCAAGCTCGATGAGGTGGTCCGCCTCGGCGAGGATCCGCGCGTCGTGGTCCACCATCACCACGGAGTTGCCGTCCGCCAGAAGGTCGCGCATGACGCCGAGAAGCCCGTCGACGTTGGCGGGGTGAAGCCCGATGGAGGGCTCGTCGAGCACGTAGAGCACGCCCGTCGTGCGGTTGCGCACCGCGCGGGCCAGCTGCACGCGCTGCCGCTCTCCCGTGGAGAGCGTCGACGCGGCGCGGTCGAGCGAGAGGTAGCCAAGGCCGAGGTCCAGCAGGCGGCGCGCGGTGTGCTGGAACGACTCGCAGATGCTTTGCGCCATGGGGCGAAGCTCCTCCGGAAGCCCCGCGGGCACGGAGGCGACCCATGCCACCAGCTCGCCAAGCGTCATCGCGGTGGCGTCGGCAAGGCCGATCCCCGCCACGCGCGGCGCGCGCGCCGCCTCGGAGAGGCGCGTGCCGCCGCAATCCGGGCACGCCCCCTCGGTGAGGAAGCGGCTCACGCGCCTGAGGCCCTTCTCGTCCTTGACCTTGGCGAGCGCGTTCTCCACGGTGTAGATCGCGTTGTAGTAGGTGAAGTCCAGCTCGGCGAAGTCATCGCCCTTCTTGGACCGGTAGAGGATGTGCCGCTTCTCCGCCGGCCCGTGGAAGACGATGTCGCGCTCCTCGGGCGTGAGCTCGCAGAACGGCACGTTGGTGCGCACGCCCATGGCGCCGCAGACCTGCTTCATGAGGTCCCACATGAGGCTGCCCCAGGGCAGCACCGCGCCGTCCTCGATGGAGATGGACTCGTCCGGCACGAGCGATGCCTCGTTCACCGTGCGCACCACGCCCGTCCCCTCGCAGGCGGGGCATGCGCCGCCGCTGTTGAACGCCAGGTCCTCGGCGCCGGGGCCGAAGAACGTCTCGCCGCAGGCGGGGCAGCTGATGGGCTGGTCCGTGGCAACCGCCGTGGAGGGCGGGGCGTACGCGCCGCAGCGCGGGCAGCGGTGGCTCGCAACGCGCGAGAAGAGCAGGCGCAGGCTGTTGAGCAGCTCGGACATGGTGCCGAAGGTGCTGCGAACGCCCGGCACCGCGGGACGCTGGTGCAGCGCGAGCGCCGCCGGGACGTGGCGGACCTCGTCCACGGCGGCATGGGCGGCCTGCGTCATGCGCCTGCGCGTATAGGTTGAGAGCGACTCGAGGTAGCGGCGGCTCCCCTCGGCGTAGAGCACCCCCAGCGCGAGCGAGCTCTTGCCGGAGCCGGAGACGCCCGCCACGCCCACGAGCTCGTTCAGGGGAACGTCCACGTCGACGTTCCTGAGGTTGTGCACGCGGGCGCCACGGACCTCGATGCGGTCGGGTGCCGGCACGCCGCCGCGGGCGGGCATGCTAGACCAGCTTTCCCTTGCAGTGGTCGACCATGTGCTGGATCATCTGGGCGGTCCAGCCGACGTAGTCGCGGCGACGGGGCCTGAGCGCGCCGTCGACCAGCTCGTCGAAGGACACCTTGATCTTGGCGAACCGCGTCACGCGCACGGGCTCCTCGTGCGTGAGGCAGCTCTCCTCGACCTTGGCCCCGCCCAGGGCCATGAGAATCTTGGGGTTGTACATGACGTGGGCGTTTCCGTCATCGTCCTGATAGGCGATCACGGCCTTGGTCACGCCAATCTGGTTGGCGGCGAGGCAGACCGCGTCATCGATGGAGGCGAGCGTGTCGACGAGGTCCTGCGCCACGGGGGCGTCCTCTGCGGTGGCGGGCTCGCACGGCGTGGAGAGGACGGCCTCGTCCTGCACCAGGTCCTTAATCATGGGCATCCTTTCAGTCCCGACTATCGTGCAGAGAACAGTATACCGGGCCTCTGGCGCGACCGACGAAGGCGATGGGGCGGCTCGCGCGAAAACGAGCGGCCCGCTTCGTCGACGCCGCCTTGCCAGGGCCTTACGCCTCCCTGTCCCGCGGCGCGCGTGAGACGCGTGCCGTCGCTGGGCAGATTGCGCAGCGCGGCGCACCGCGTCACACTGGGGCAGACCGCACAAGCCAAGCGTCTCGAGAGGGCCGACAGAATGCTCAACATCGTGCTCGTTGCTCCGGAGATCCCGGCGAACACCGGAAACATCGGCCGAACCTGCGTGGTCACGGGATCGAGGCTCCATCTCGTGGAACCGCTTGGGTTCTCCCTCGACGAGAGGCCGCTGCGCCGGGCGGGGCTCGGGTACTGGGAGAGCCTCGACGTCACCCGCTACCGGGACTGGGGCGACTTCGTCGAGCGAAACGCGATCGCGGTCAACGACGAGCGTCTCCACCTGCTCACGAAGAAGGCGCGTCACACCTACGCCGAGGCCCGCTACCATGACGGCGACTACCTCGTCTTCGGCTGCGAGAGCGCAGGGCTTCCGGAGAGCCTGCTCGCGGCGAACGCGAGGCGCTGCGAGCGCATCCCGATGCTGCCCGACGCGGCCTCGCTCGAGAACGCCGACCGCTGGCGCGCGCGGGACGAGCGGGGCGAGAAGGACGGGCACGCCGACCTTCTCGCCCAGGACGTCTGCGGCAACTTCGTGAATCCCGACGACTATCGCATCAGCGCGCTCAACCTCTCGAACGCAGCCGCGATCGTGCTGTACGAGGCGCTTCGCCAGGAGGGGTTCCCCGGCATGTAGGCCGCTCAGGCGCCCACCGTCGCCGGGTTCCTCGGAAGGTCGGGGGGCAGCGTCGGGACCTCGGCGCCCGCAAGGATGAGATACTCGTCGATGGAGTGCCGCAGCTCGTCGAGGGACTCGCGGTCCGCCGTCGCCGACGAGCCGTCGAGCGGGATGAACTCGCTCGGGAGATGGCTGCCGAGCTGATCGCAGAGACGCGTGTAGCGAAGCGCGACCTCCCGGGCCCACGGGTCATCCGGCGAGACCCCGGCGGCCATGAGGCCGAGCGCCGCGACGATGAGGTCCTGCCACCGGGCGATCTCCGCCCGCTCGGCCCCGGCCTGCAGGGGCGCGTCCTCGTGCATCGAGTGACGGAGCACCGGGGGGTTGGCCCCGGACTCGTCGATGAGCCCCGCGATCCCCTCCCAGTCCGGGGACTCGCCGTCACCCACCTGCTTCCTCAGGGCGCGCAGGGCGGCCATGCGGTGCATGAGACGAACGAGGTCGCGGCCGAGAAGCTCCACCTGGCGGTCGATGAGCTCGGTGAGCTCCCCGCCCTCCAGCTTGTGCGCGAGCACCTTGCGGATGTCCGAGAGCGAGTTGCCCAGGAACTTGAGGACGAGGATTCTCTGCAGCTCCCGCTCGTCCTCCTTCGAGTAGAGACGCCTGTTCTGCGGCCCCTTCGCAGAGGGGGCGAGCAGCTTCTGCTGGTCATAGAACTGCACGGTCCGCACCGTCACTCCCGCGCGGCGCGCGAACTCACCAACGGTCCAGTACTCCGACATGCCGAATCATCTCCTCGGCTAGCTTGCTCAACGATGCGTAACACGTACCCAATTTGTTATTTCTCAGACGAGTCTTTTTTCAAAAGTGATGGATTTGTGATAAGTCAAGTGACATTTCATCAGACGCCGACGCGCGGCTGGGATCCCGTGAGCCGCCAAAAGGCCCTCGGGATACAACAGGCAAAACGTTTTCGAGCGCACGACGGGCGGGGCACCGACGGCAACAGGGATGTGATGCGTTTCATGCGCGGCCTCAATTCTCGAAAGGTGCCCTTCGACGCGTTGCTCGTGCTCCACGACTACGCTACGAGACGACGCAAGGTAGTTGTCAATCGATAGGAACGTGACCGTCGACCATGCCCCAGCCGAGCGAGAGCGTCTGCGCGCGAATCGACACGCATGACGTATCATTGAGCCGTTAAGCTGCTTCGAGGAGGTCCCATGGACATCGTGTCCATCGTGCTCGGCGTCACAGCCCTCGCCACCGCGTTCACGCCGTTCATCTGGCTCCAGGTGGTGGGCGGCTTCGCAGGCATCGCCGGCATCGTGCTCGCCCGCAAGGCCAAGAAGGCCGACTACCGCAAGAGCCTCACCACCGCCATCGGCATGCTCTGCTCGATCACGGGGACGCTGCTGTGCTTCCTGGCACCCGTGCTCTCGCTCCTGAGCAACATCGCCCTCTTCTTCATGACTCGATAGCCCGCGAGTCGGGAACGGGGGCCCAGGCCCGCAGACCACATAGTCTTCAAAATTGTTTGTATACTCACTATTTGCATCGCAACGATCAATCGGGAGTGACCATGGCGCCTGACACGATCCACCATCTGCTCCTTGTGGCGTTCGGGTGCTCCAACCACGCCATGGTCTCGCGCACGCGAGGCTTTGGCCTCATGCCCGGCCAGCCCAAGGTGCTCGAGTTCGTTGCCAAGAACGAGGGGTGCCTCCAGCGTGACATCGCCCGCGCGTGCGCGATGGACCGCGCCACGGTCACCGGGGTACTCGCGCGCATGGAGGGCGCAGGGCTCATCGAGCGGCATCCGAGGGAGGGAGACCGGCGGGCGCTCGAGGTGCGCCTCACTGATGATGGTCGAATCGCCGCGGGGCGCGTCGCACGCTGCGGCTCCGAGGTCGACGAGCTGGCGTGCGCGGGCATGACCAGCGACGAGCGAGAGGCGCTCCGCGCACTGCTCGCGCGCGTCATCGCCAACTTTGAGAGAGAGGGAGAGCGACGAGCATGAGTGAGCTGACCGTCAAGTCCGATGCGTCCCGCGCGGAAGTGGGGAGGGTCGTCCTTCGCTGTCTCTGCTTCACGGCTGGCCTGCTCGTCAATTCGTTCGGCGTGGCCCTCATCACCAAGGCGGCGCTCGGGACCTCCCCCATCTCGAGCATCCCCTACGTGCTCGACCTTCGTTTTGCGCCAACGTTCGGCCAGTTCACCTTCGTGCTCAACATGGCCTACATCGCAGCCCAGGCGGCCCTGCTGCGCCGCGACTTCAGGCCAGTCCAGCTGCTGCAGGTCGTGGCGAACGTAATCTTCAGCGCTTTCATCGACGTGAGCATGGGGCTGCTGTGGTGGCTCAGCCCGCAGGGCATTCCCGCCGAGGTCGCCTCTCTCGCGCTCGGCTGCGCCGTCCTTGCCTTCGGCATCTCCGTCGAGGTGGCGCCAAACGTGATCGTGGTTCCTGGGGAGGGCATCGTGCGCGCGATCTCCTCCACGCTGGGCAGGCCCTTCGGAACCTGCAAGCTTTGCTTTGACATCACGCTCGTGCTCATCGCGTGCGGGCTGTCATTCGCCTTCTTCGGGGGTCTCAACGGCCTAGGGGTGGGCACCATCGCTTCCGCGCTCGCCGTGGGGCCCATCGTAAACGCCATCGACCGGCGCGTGCCGCTCATCTCCGCCATCCGCTCTCTCTAGCAGCGGCGACAGGCCGCGCGGCAGGAGAGTCGGTCGCCCCGTGAGCGCCGGGCGCGCACCCACGCTGCCAGGATGGCGGGTCGGCACCTCGCCTCCCCGTTCCGCGCCGCGACAACCCTGCGCGCCCGTTCGGGCGCCCTATGGCCTCGGCGCGCGCTACCAGATGCCCAGCACGTGCTGCATGCCCAGGCTCACGACGGCAATGGCCACCCAGCAGGCAAGGCCCATGACGATCGGCTTGCCGCCCGTACGCACGAGCCTGACGATGTTGGTGTTGAAGCCTATGGCGGCCATAGCCATGATGATGAGGAACTTGGAGAGCTCCTTGATCGGCGCAGTGATGGCCGCGGGAAGCGAGAAGACCGTGGTCACAACGCTTGCCAGCACGAAGAACACAATAAAGAACGGGAATATCCTCTTGAGGTCGAACGTGCCGGCGGCCGTGGCCGAGCCCTCTCCCGCCGCAGTGGCGCGCCTGGCCTGATGAACCTGCCAGAACGCGAGCGCCAGCGTGATGGGGATGATGGCCAGCGTGCGCGTGAGCTTCACGATCGTTGCCGAGTCGAGCGTGTTGGCGCCTGGGTGCATGCCGTCCCACGCCGCAGCGGCGGCCGTGACGGAGGAGGTGTCGTTCACCGCCGTGCCCGCAAAGAGCCCGAAGCCCTCGTTGGTAAGGCCGAGCACGCCTCCGAGCGTGGGGAACACGAGCGCGGCTATCACGTTGAAGAGGAAGATAACACTGATGGCCTGGGCGATCTCCTCGTCATCCGCGTCGATTACGGGCGCGGTGGCCGCGATGGCCGAGCCTCCGCAGATGGAGGAGCCCACGCCGATGAGCGTTGAGATCTTCCCTGGGATGTTGAGCGCGCGGCAGAGCAGGAAGGACACCGCGAGCGAGGTGGCGATCGTGGAGACGATGATCGGCAGCGAGGTGGCGCCCACCTGAGCGATCTGCGAGAGGTTGAGCCCAAAGCCAAGGAGGATCACGGCCCACTGGAGCACCTTCTTGGACGTGAACCTCACGCCGGCCTGAAGCGGCTCGCCCTTCTCGGCAGGCACCAGCAGGGCAAGCACCATGCCAATGAGGATGGCGAAGACCGGGCCTCCCACGACCTCGAACCTCCTGCCAAGAAGCCACGCCGGCACAGCGACGACCAGCGCAAACAGCACGCCCTTCCACAGCCTACCAAAGTCCTTGATGAGTTCCACCCGTCTGCCCCTCTCGCCTCGGTCTTATCTGAGAAGAGCCTACTACCGGCGGTTATAATGAAATATATGGCATTGCTTATAGTCTCATAAGTATTTATCGATAAGGACGGGCATGCTCGACTATCGCACGCACACGTTCCTGGCCGTCTGCCGAGCGGGGAGCCTCACGCGCGCCGCCGCGGAGCTCCACGTCACCCAACCCGCGGTCTCTCAGCACATACGCCAGCTCGAGCGACACTACGGGCAGCCCCTCCTCGTCAAGTCAGGCCGCGGGGTGGAGCCCACCCCTGCCGGAAGGCTTCTCTACCAGGCACTTGACGCGATGGAGGCCGACGAGGGACGCCTGCGATCGGAGCTCGCCGCTCTGGGGGAGGAAGGGTGCTCGCGACCTCCGCTGCGCCTGGGCTGCACGCGCACCGTGGCGGACTTCGTGGCGCCGCGGCTCCTTGCCAGCCACCTCTGCCGCCACCCCGACGAGCGACTTCTCATGCGCACCGGCAACACGGCGGAGCTCGTGACCCTGCTCGATCGTGGAGAGATAGACTTTGCCCTGGTCGAGGGGTCGTTTGACCGATCGTCATTTGAGAGCGAGACGTTCTCGCGCGAGTCGTTCGTGGCGGTGGCCGCGGGGGGCATGGGGCCCATGAGCACTGCCGACCTGCTCGGGATGCGGCTGGTCCTGCGCGAGGAGGGGTCGGGGACGCGCGAGATCCTCGAGCGCCACCTCGCGGCGCGAGACCTTGCCGTCGGGGACTTCGCCGGGGTCATCGAGCTCGCGAGCATCCCGGCGATCAAGGCGTGCGTGGCGGCGGGGGCCGGAGTGAGCTTCCTCTATCGCGTGGCCGTGGAGGATGAGCTGGGCGCTGGCACGCTGACCGACGTCACTCCGACGGACTTTGCCGTGGAGCACGACTTCTCCCTCATCTGGCAGCGCGGCAGCCAGTACGGCCGACGCTGGCGCGCCCTGCTGCGAGAGTGGCGCCCCTGACAAGACGAATCAGCCTCCCATCTCCGGGACGTCGCTATCCGGTCCAGGAGATGGGAGGCTGTTCAAAAGTGCCTGTCCCTTTTGAACGGTCTACCCGCGGCGGCGCAGGAGGATGCCGGTCGCCAAGGCGGACGCGCCAGCGAGGGCCGGGACGAGCGCAGCGAGAGACCCCGCGTCGCCTGCGGCGGGAAGAGCGGATTCGTCCTTTACGGGGTCGCTCTTCTTGGGTTCGTCCTTCTCGGGCTCGTCGGGGGTCACGAAGCTGGGGTCCTTCTCGCCGCACGCCGCGCAGGCGCCGTCGACGAAGTCGTGCCCAGTCGCCGCGATCTCGCGAGACTCGGTCGCCCCGCAGGATGCGCACGTGCGCCCCTCAACGCCAGGCTCCGTGCAGGTGGCGGGCGTCACGACCTCCCACTCGCCCCAGCTATGACCAAGCGCGCTGCCAGCCGAGAACGTGTCAGTCCCCGCCGCGCCACACTCGCAGGAAAGGTAATAGGCTGCCGGATTGGTGCAGGTGGCCATGCTCGCAAGGTACGCGTCATCCTCAACACGCTCGGTGAACGCATGGACGTGCGGAGCGCTGTGGAAGAACTTGCTGGCTATCTCCAGCGTCGCGCTCTGCGACAGCGGAGAATCGGCCATCTTGCTTGCGTTCTCCTCAGAGCTCCCCTCCCAGACGTCGACGAGTCCACCCTTGGGATCGATCGTGATGGAGTCATCCGGGGCAAATGCAGCATAGGGGGAGCTCACCGTGACATCCGAAGCTCCGCTTATGGTGATGTCTCCGTTCACATACATCGCATTATGCCCCGACGAGGTTGCCACAACCTTGCTGTCCTCGATTACGACATCGCCTACCATCGTGTGCACGGCAATCCCTGAAGCAGCGCTTACCGTCACCTGGCTGTTGTTCTTGATGGTGATAGTTCCCTCGCTGGGAATCAGGTCGTTGCCTGCCAGGATTCCGAAGTTGTACGTATCGTCCGCAGTCGCTTCGACGATGGAGTTGTCGATGGTGATGTCGTGGTCGGAGAGGATCATGCTGTTGGCATACTGCCCCTCGGCATCGACCCATGCGTGAACTTCAGAATCGACGATGGAGACGCCCCCGTTGCCGATCACAGGATGCGTATCGGCTCCCGTGCCGGTAACCTCCGCGACGGTCCCATCGGTGATCAGCAGCTGGCCGCCTGCCTGGATCCCAACGCCGATAAAGGGACTTCTCCTATCGACGTCGACGTCCAGGTCCACCCCTGAAATGGTGACGTTGCGCGAGGCATTGGCGCTGCCGATGCCGTAGTACACCGCGTCGACGGTCAGCGCGCCGCCTGTTATGACGAGGTCACCCGCGCCATTGGCGTAAATGCCACTCGTGACGGAGGTGATGACGTTCTTACCCACGAGCTTGACGTTCAGGTCGCCGTTGAACAGGATGGCACCCTTTGTGTTGTCGCCCTGGTTCTCCTGATAGTCGATTATCGCGTTGTTCAGCGTGAGCGTATTGCTTGCGGGGTCGTAGGACACCGTGCCATCGCCCAGCACGTCACCCGCGTTATCGTCGCTCACCTGCGTGCCGGCGACCCAAACGTCGTAGGTCTGCGCGGGGTCGGGCTCGGGGAGCGCCTGCTCGACCGCCTCGGCAATCAGCTGGTGGCCGAGCGCGTTGGGGTGGAAGTCGAGGTTGAAGTCTTTTATGGCCGTGAAATGGGCGTTGCAGGGATCGTCAGTCGACGCGGCAAAGGCTTCGTACACGTCCACCACTATGACGCCCTGAGTCTGCGCGACTCCCGCGAGCGTCGTGTTCAGGGCCCGCACGCCCGTATCGAACGTCTGGACGATGCCTGCGGCCGCCTCCCCCTCGATGTGCCCGTAGGGGTTGTACTGGTTGGCGATGATGCACGTCACGTCGGGGTTCATGACCTTGATCTGCTCGAGCGCGCTCGACAGGTTGGTGCTCAGGGTTTTCAGCGCGTCCTCTGCGTGGGACGAGCTTGGGAAACCGCTGAGGCTATTCATAAGAGTCAGAAGCACAAGCGGATCCTTGATGGTCCCGTTCACGAGACCGTCGCGAATCTGGTCCGCCGTCATCGACACGCCCGGCGCATCCGCCAGGTACTCGTAGAGCGCGTTCATGAGGTCGTTGCCACCAACGGTGATGGTGATGACGTCAGCGTCCTGAACTGCGGCGATCACCTCGGATTTATTCAGCGTCTCAAGCAGGTCCTCAGACGTCACCCCGTCGTTCGAGGAGAAGTCGGTGAGCACATACCCCGTATCCCGTTCCAGCATCTCGGGAAACGAGAGCTCACCTCCCTCCAAGCCGTAGCCCGCCGAGATGCTGTCTCCCAGCGCGACGTAGGAGCCTGTTCCCGCCGCCGAGGCGCTTGCGGGCACCATGCCGCAGCAAAGCAGCAGCATGCAGAGCAGCCCGATGATTCGTCTTATCACGATACAACCCCCTTGAACTTGACCGTGTTCGGTCAATAGGACACCTCGAGCCATTGTCGAGGAGATTGGGCGCCGGCACATCACTCATCCGCTGGGGCAGAACGGGTGATGCCCCTGTCGGCCTGTCAAAGACCGCCATGTAAAGGCCCCCCCATCTCCGGGACGTTGCTTTCCAGTCCAGGAGATGGGAGGCTGTTCAAAAGTGCCTGTCCCTTTTGAACTAATAATCCCTGCGGAAACTATGACAGCATGAACCTGCCTAGGTCCTGACGTCGCGTGATGCCGAGCTTCTGGAGCGAGGACGAGATATAGGTCTTCACCGTGTTCGACGAGATTCCCATGTGCTGGGCGATCTCCTGGTTGGTCCAGCCGCGCGCGGCGAGCATCGAGGCGGAGAACTCCGTGGTGGTGAGGTTGTCCGCCACGTCATGCCCCGTCGCGGGGTTGTGCACGCGCCGCCAGCCCGAGGAGAATCGGTACGTGATGTCGATGATGCGGCGGAAGTCGTCCGGCCATCCGGGCTTGATCACCGCCTCCAGCATGCCCCCGAGCAGCCCGTGATGCTCCCCAAAGCCCTCGATGAGGTCGTCCGGCCGGGCGATCTCCCATGCCGAGAGCAGGTGCGTGCGCGCCTCTTCCGCACGCCGCAGGCTCACGAGGTCCATGACGGCAATGAGGTGCAGGTAGATGGCTGGGATCGGATAGACCTCCTCCATGCCCATGAGGGCCGTCTCCGCGATGCCGAGGCTGCGAGCGTAGTCCCCTGCAAGGTAGACGGCATGCGCCTGCACGTAGAACGCGAAGGCGCGAAGCCCCGCCGGCAGGAGCGGCACCACGTCCCCCGCGTCCGGTGAGCCCTCCGGCGCGGGCAGGTGCAGAAGCGTGCTCGCAGCCTGCGCGATGAAGCCCTCCGCGGCACGGAGCTTGGGGTCGTCGACCGACGCGCGCGCCAGCGCGCCCCGAGCCGCGTCCAGCGCGCGGCGCGCGTGGTCGATGCGCCCCAGCGGCAGGTTGGCATAGGCGCAGATGAGGCAGGCGGACAGGCGGGTATCGAGATCCTCGCTCCCGAGGCGCGCCCCCGCCAGCGCCACGGCCTCGTCCGCATGGCCGCTGAAGTAGGCATACTCGGCCCGGGCGATGTCCCCGCGCGGACCCGACCCGAGCGACTCCACGAACTCCCAGCAGCGCCCCGGGACGAACGCGGCATTCATGAGCGGCATGAGACCGGCGTGATCTCCGGGCCTGCGACGAGGACGCCTTGGTCCGGAGGGGGACTCGGGCGCGCGTCGCGGGTCCTCGGGCTTACGCGTGCTCGCGGGAATGCCCCACGAACGGCCAAACTTGACCGCACCATCAATGCGCCCCTCGGCGCACAGCCGCTGCACCAGGCGCTCGGTCACGTTCCAGCGCCGGGCCGCCTCACCCACGGTCATGTACTCCACGAATGCCCCCCGTGCCGCCCGCGGGGCGGCGCCGTCGTATGCTCACCACCCAAACATACCACGGTGCGAGGGGCGGGGGTACTTCTATTCGCGCACGCGAACAGTTTGGTGGGAGGGGCCATGGCCGATAACCCGCGGCGGAACGCCGTGCGCAAGGGCACGCCACCATGCGACGGGCCTCCCCGGTGGCGAGAGCCATGGGGAGGCCCGTCTCGCGGAGCGCTGAGGGTCGTTCGCTACTTGCACTCCTCCAGAATCTCGTACACCTCGTCGGCGTCCAGAACGCGCGGGCAGGTGGGGATGATGATCGTGGAGTCGGCCACGGCGCGCAGTATCTCGTCAACGCCCTCGCCCTCGATGCCCATATCGGAGAGCTTCGCGGGCAGGCCGATCTCGGCGATGAAGGCCTCGAGCGCATCGATGCCCGCGGCGGCGAGCTCCTCCGTCGTGCGTCCGTCGGCGTCGATACCCCAGACCGCAGCCGCGAAGCGCGCGAACTTCTCGGGCACCCCGGACATCATGTGGCGGTACATCGTGGGGTGGATGACGGCGAGGCCGAAGCCGTGGTTGCAGTCCGTGTAGGCGCCGAGCTGGTGCTCGATCATGTGCGCCTGGAACGCCGTCTGCTTGCCGATCTTGAGGATGCCGTTCTCGGCCATGGCGCTCGCCCAGAAGAGCTCGCTGCGCGGGGCGAGGTCCTCGGGAGCGGCGATCATCTTGCGCGTGTTGTCGATGATGCAGCGCATGTTGGCCTCGGCGATGAGGTCGGAGAGGTTGTTGTCGTGCGGCGCGCCGAAGTAGGTCTCCATGCTGTGGCTGAGCATATCGGAGGCGCCGGAGAGCGCTTGCTTCATGGGCGTGGGTGGGCGACAGGGCATGAATCGCCGCGCGCATCTCATCCCTGCAGCAGGCGAGAAGGACGCTCAGGGCCCGGCGGCACAGAAGCGGAGGGCGACTTTTTTTCATCGGCCCTTACGCCGGCCTTTTCGTCACGCACGCTCGACTCCCGCCCCACCGCTCGGCGACGTCACTTGTCCCGAGCCCGCGAGCTCGCCTCGGCCCACGAGGAGTAGGAGCCGTCGCCGCGGTGGTCGGGGGTGCCGTAGCGCTCGGCGAGCAACGCGCCCACCGCGGTGCTGACCTTACGGGCGCCGGAGGCGTTGAGGTGGTCGCCCGCGTCGTAGCTGTCCTTCGCCCAGTCAACCCCCACGCGGTCCTCGCCCACGTTGAGGTCGATGTAGTCCAGCCCCAGCTCCGAGGCGACCCGCTCCACGCCGTTGTGCCTCGCCATGTTCCAGTTCTTCGTGCTCGGCGTGCTCAGCAGCACCAGGCGCGCCCCGGCGCGCTCGCACATCCTCTCGATCTCCTCGAGATAGAGGCGGTTGAGGAGGGGCATCTCGGCCACCTCGTCGCTCGGGGCCATGTACCCCGAGGCATCGGCGGCGCGTGTCCCCCGCTTCGCCACGAAGCCCTTGCCCTCATCCGTCCACGTGGCGCGCACGGGAGCGATAAAGTCCTCCACGGTCAGGCTCTTCCATCGGTCGTGGTACTCGACCGCCGGAAGCACGTCCTTGCCCACGCGCAGGATCGCCTCCCCCACCGTGAAGGGGCGAAAGAGGCAGTTGGTCTCCAGCACCACGACCCGCGGGCTCTGCTTCCTGAGCGCGAGCGCGAGCAGGGAACGCGTGTAGATGAGCTTCTGCCCGTTCGTGCCGAGGGAATACGACGTGATGCCCCGCTCGTCCCAGAGCTGCAGCGGGGACACCGACGTGAAGATCTCGGAGTCGCCCATGAGGAGCACGTCAATGCTGCCCGCCGGCTCGCCGGCGATGCCATGGACGCGCTCGTCGCGCTGACCGAACGCGGCCTGGTTGTTCTTGGGCGTAAGCACGTACGAGACCGCCGCGAGAACCGCGACGGTCGCCGCCGCGGAGAGCGCGACCCTCAGCAGCCCCGACAGCACGCGCGTCATGCGCTTCATCATGAGACCCCAATCGACAAGGCCGCCCCGGCGACCCTAGAACGACGCGTACATGGGGTCCACCGGGACGTAGCCCGCCCCATAGGCCCCAAAGACCACCGTGGTCACGATCAGCGCGCAGCACACCGCCCAGCGAGCGACCGCCCCGCGACGCCAGACGGCCTCGAGCGGACACGCGCCGCGCTCCCGCAGCACCCCGACGACGAGCAGCGCGACCACGAACGCCCCCGTCACGACAAAGTCTGCCGCGTCCATCCCCGCGGAGAGGGCCGTGCCGTCCACGAGGGAGGACGCCCTGAAGCCGAGGGTCGCGCGCACGAGCAGCCCCAGGCCCTCGACGGCGCTCGAAGAGCGGAACAGCAGCTCGCCGGCAACCACCACCAGCAGCGTCCTGACATGCTGGAACGCGTGCCAGAGGGCGCCGTCGCGCGCGACGCCCATCCGGGCGCAGACGGCCTCCGAGGCGGGCGCGAGAAGGCCCCCCGCCCAGATGAGAACGAAGTAGTACAGGCCGAAGAGCAGGTACTGCGTGCCAGCGCCGTGCCAGAGGCCGTTCCCCAGCCACACGCACAGCAGCGCCACCCCGCTCGCAGCCGCCGGTCCGACGCGGTTGCCGAGCCCCCTGCGCGCGGACGAGGTGAGCCGCTTGACGGGGCCGCTCAGGGACACGGGGTAGAACACATAGTCCCTGAACCACGCGCCGAGCGTGATATGCCAGCGCTGCCAGAACTCCGAGGCGGTGCGTGAGAAGAACGGCTGGCGGAAGTTCTCGGGCAGGCTCACCCCGAAGACGCGCCCCATCCCGCACGCGACGTCCATCGTGCCCGAGAAGTCGCAGTAGAGCTGCAGGGTGTAGAGCGCCGCCGCGAGCGCGACCATGCCCCCGTCATAGGAGCCGGGGTCTCCGAAGACCGTCTGGACGAACAGGTTGAGGCGGTTGGCCACCACCATGCGTTTGGTCACGCCCCAGAGCATGCGTGCGCCGCCCGAGAAGAGGCCCTGCGCCGTGACGGGCTCGCCGGCCCAGAGGGCCGACGCCGTCTGGTCGTAGCGGCAGATGGGACCCTCCATGATCTGAGGGAAGAACGCGAGGTAGAGTGCGAGCCGAGCCAGGTTGCGGTCCGCGCGGGAGCTCCCCCGGTAGACGTCCGCCACATAGGAGACGGCCTGCAGCGTATAGAACGAGATGCCGATGGGAAGCCCGATCGAGGGGGCCGGAGGAAGCGCGCAGCCCAGCGGCGCCAGAAGCTCGCAGACAAACCCCGCGTACTTGAGCACGCCGAGGATGCCCAGATTGACCCCCACTCCAACCACGAGAGCGAGGCGCATCCGACGCCCCCAGAGGCGACGGGCGCGACGGCGGTCGACCCCCTGTCGCGCGAGGTCCGCCGCCCGGCGGCTCGCCAGGGCGTCGAGCGCGAGGCCCGCCGCCCAGATCGAGACCGTCGAGGCGATCACGAAGACCACGAGGGGGCCGCTCAGCACCCAGAAGAAGGCGTAGCTCGCCGCCAGGAGCACCGCCCAGCGCGCCCGTCTCGGCGCGAGCTGATAGCAGACGACCGTCGCGGGTAGGAAGGCGAGCAGGAACGCCGCCGAGAAGTACGAGGTCATGTCCGACCCCCGAGCGCTAGAGGCCCTGCTCGCGCAGCCGTCGCACGAGCGCCCAGATGCCCTCGAGCGAGTTGAAGTTCTCGGGCACGATCTCCACGGCGGGAACGACGACGTCGAAGGCGTCCTCGAGCTCAGCGATCAGCGAGATGATGGTCAGCGAGTCAAGCTCGCGACCGTCCACGAGGTCGGTGCGCCCGCGCCAGTCGACGCCCGGCTTGAGCTCGTCGAGAATGTCCAGAATGGTGTCCATGCGTACTCCTCTCTCCCCCGGGCCTCCGGCCCGGGCTCATCTTGCTCGGTCGCGCGAGGCTCCTCAGCGCGCTCTTGTTGACGGGGTGTTGAGCGGGTCGGTGCGAAGCCCCTCGCGAACGAGCTCTAGGGCTCCATCCGCGCCGACGAGCGCCACCCGCGGGAGGTCGCGGCTCAGGAAGAGCGCGATGCCCTCGGTCGCGCAGTAGGCTCCGGCGCGGGAGAAGGCGAGCAGCGACCCCTCCCCGAGCCCGGCGAGCGGAAGCCGCTTGACCAGGATGTCATTCGTCGTGCAGAGGGACCCGCACACGTTCCAGGGAAGCTCCTCGGGGCCTTCGGGCGGCGCGGCCCCCAACAGCCTCACCGGCGGACGGCGCATGGCCATGGACTGCCCGTAGTACACGAGCTGGTGCATGCCCCCGTCGACGATGGCGTAGCGCTGGCCGGCGACCTCCTTGGCGTCCACCACGCGCGTGAGGTAGGTCCCGCACGAGGCCACGAGGCTGCGCCCCAGCTCGATGGTCACGCGAGCGGCGCGGGACAGCCCGCCGACCGCCTCGGCGAGGCCGTCAAGCAGCGCGTCCTCGTCCGTCTCGTCACCCTCGAAGTACGCCACGGGCAGGCCCGGGCCATACTCTATCTCCGCCACCTCCCAGCCGCACGAGTCGCGCAGCCCGCGGGCAAGATCGCCGAGACGCCCCACCTCCCTGCGCAGCCGCCTGACCGAGTCCTTCTGAGTTCCCGAGAAGAACTGAACGCCCCGCAGATCGAGGTGTCGGTCGCCCATGGCCTCGCGCGCGGCGCGCTCGAGGTCGGCACGATCGAGGCCGAACTGGTTTCCGCTCGAGAGTCGCAGCAGAACGGGCACGCGCAGGCCGCGCGACCGCGCGACGCGCCGAACGAGGGCGAGCTGCGCGAGGGACTCCACCGTGACGATCGACGGCGCCCCGGAGGCGCCCGCGTCCTCGACGGTCGACTCGTCCTTGTTGACCCCCGAGAGGACGATCTTCTCGCCAGGCACGCCGAGCGCCCGGCAGATGCGGTGCTCCCCGGGCGAGCACGCCTCGAGACGGTCCACGAGCGGCTCGAGCGCGGCGAGTACGAAGGTGTTCGCCTTCACGGCGTAGCAGAGGCCGACGCCGGGAGGCAGGGCGGAGCGCAGCCGCTTTGCGCGGGCGGCCAGCTCTCGCGTGTCGAACACGTAGAGGGGCGTTCCGTAGTCGCCCGCCACGCGCAGGAGCTCCTCGTCACTCAACATGATCGCCCCCTCCTTTCCGTGCGCCGCGAACGCGCTCGAGGTACCCCCCGAGCAGCGCGGCGCGATCGACCTTCCCGTTGCGCGTCAGGGGCATCGAGCCCACCCGCTCGATGACCGCCGGCACCGCCGGGCCCGGGACGAGGTCCGCCACGGCAGACCTGAGCCCGGCGGGATCTGCCGCCCCCTCGAAGAAGGCGCAGATGCGGCGGCGGGGCGCGTCGTACGCGCAGCGACAGCGCTCGACGCCCGGCTGCGCCTCCAGCGCCGCGTCGACCTCCTCGAGCTCGATGCGATGGCCCTGGAGCTTGACCTGGCTGTCCACGCGACCGCAGAAGTAGAGCTCGCCGCCCGCCCCCAGCCGCGCAAGGTCGCCGGTGCGATACATCGTCTCGGGCAGCGCGGCGAACAGCGGGTTCTGCACGAAGGACCGCGCGGTGCGCTCGGGGTCGGCGTAGTAGCCACGCGCCAGGGCCGATCCCCCCACGCAGATCTCCCCGACCGAGCCCTCCCGCGTCACCGGCGACTCCCCGTCGAGGAGCAGCACGCGCCTCCCCGGGAGGGGATCGCCGAGCGGAAGGCCCCCGTCGTATGCGCGCCCGCGCTCAACCACGTGGTAGAGGCAGTTGCAGGTGACCTCCGTGGGGCCGTAGAGGTTCACGAACGTGGCCCGGGGCAGCCGCTCCATCCAGCGTCGCAGGTGCTCTGCCGGCATGACCTCCCCGCTGAACATCACCAGTCGCACGCGGGGGAGCCGCACGCCGTCCAGCGCGCGCAGGCCGCTCACCAGGCACAGCGCCGCCACGGCCCACACGAGCACCGTGACCCCGCGCTCCTCGAGCTCCGCAACGAGCCGCGCGGGTGCCGAGAAGAGCCTGCGCGGCAGCAGCGCCACCGTGGCGCCTGCGGCGAGCGCGCCGTAGACGTCCTTGACCGAAACGTCGAAGTCGAGCGGCGCCTGGCTCCCGAGCACGTCGTCGGGACGCAGCCCGAAGGTGTCCACGAAGGTCGAGACGAACTCGAGTATGGCCGCATGGCTCACGGCGACGCCCTTGGGCTCGCCCGTGGACCCCGAGGTGAAGAGCACGTAGGCGACGTCGGACGGGGCGATCCCCCGGGCGAGGCGGGCGAGCTCCCCCTCCGCGACGGGCGTCTGCCCCAGGGCGTCGACCGTGAGGACCGTCAGGTCGGCAAAGAGGCGCCTTGCCTCGGGGAGGCCGCGCTCGTCCGTCAGCACGACGGGCCGCCCGAGGCGCGCGGCACAGCGCGACGCCCTGCCCCTTGGCGCGCCCGGGTCGACGGGAACGTAGAAGCCTCCGGTCATGAGCACGCCGAAGAAGGCGGCGAGTGCCCCGACCCCCTTCTCCATGCATACGATTGCCGGCCGGCCGCCGACGCCATGGGCGAGAAGCCCGCTCGCGATCCTCTGGCCCCGCTCGAAGAGCCAGCCATATTCGTACGACCCGCCCTCGTCCGTCACCGCCACGCGAGCGGGGTGCTCGAGCGCTCCCCGCTCGAGGAAGGCGAGCGCGGTGTGGGCGTACCTCGCCCGACGCGCCGGCCTCACGGGCGACGTAACGCCCACGGGCCTCGAAACGGCATCCCCCATCGCTTCCCCCTATCTTTCGCCTGACCAACCAAAGGCTAGCGGGCCACCCTAAGGGGGGCCTGAGGAGGGGCTAAAGGGTTCCTGAGCTCCTAAGGGTTTCTTTAGGGTCCGCGCCCCTGCCGGCGGCGAGGGGCAGCTCGACCACAAACTCTGTCGCCCATGGGGCCTCGGGGCTGGGGGTGAGGCTCACGCGGCCCCCCATGAGCTCGGCGGCCCTCCGGGAAATCGCGAGGCCGAGGCCGGTGCCTTCCCCCGCCGTACGCGCCGCGTTCTCCGTGACGAAGGGCTCGAAGACGTGGGGCGCAAGGTCGGGTGCCACGCCGACGCCGGTGTCCGCGACCACGATGCGCACGCTGGCGCCCTCGGGGCTCGTGGAGCAGCTCACGAGCACTCGTGTGCCGGAAGGGTTGTGCTCGACGGCGTTGCCCACCAGGTTGAGCAGCATCCGCCGAAAGAGGAGGGCGTCGACGAGCACCGGGGCCTCCCGCGGCCCGAGACTCCTCTCGAGCGGGCAGCCCCGCTGCTCGGCGAGGGCGCGGGCCTCGTCGACGGACTCTGCCACCAGGTCGCGTGCGTCGAGTCGCACGAGGTCGAGCGCGTGCTCGGGGTGCTCCATCCGAGCGTATGTGGAGAGCTCGTCGAGCAGCTCGGTCGCAACGAGGGCGCGCCCGAGGATGACGCGATGATAGGCGTCGACGCGCCCCGGCGGAACGCGCCCCTCGCAGAGGGCCTGCGCATATCCGCGAATCACGGTCAGAGGGGTCTTGAGGTCATGGGAGACGCTCGCGACCATGCGCCGCTGGCCGTCACGCGCCACACGGAGCCGGCCCATCAGGTCGCGGAAGTTGTCGTAGACGGGGGCCAGCTCGATCGGCACGCCGGCGACCGCCGGGCTCTCCACCACCTCTGAGCCGTCGTCCCCGCCGGCATCGCGGCAGGCGGCAATCGCCCGATCGAGCGGTCGGGCCGAGCGACGGACGAGGCGGCCCAGGACGAGGGCGGCGACCCCGGTCAGGACCAGCACCAGGGGGACCGCGAGCAGCCACAGGCGGCTCGCCATGCTCGCCACCCGGGAGTACCCCGCGTCGCTCACGATCGGCGCCGCGAGCACGAGGGTGCGCGGGTCGCCGCCCTCGCTCTCGTAGTCCAGGCGAGATATGCTCATGCGCCCGTCGTAGACGCCCTTGATGAGGCCGAACTCGCGCGGCGTGAGCGCGCCGCGCCCCGAGAACAGCGTCCCCTCGACCACCCTGAGGTCCTCGTCGAGCACGCACCACGCGCTCACGACCTTGGAGTCTCCGCCGTCCCCATAGGCGCAGAGCATGACGCGATGGCGCGGTCCCGCCTCCGCGGGCTCCTCGAAGACCTCGAAGAAGAGGCCGTCGCTCGCCTCGCCTATGACATCGAGGTCGGAGGCCCTGATCTTCTCGGCGGCCTCCTGGCTCGAGGCGTACAGGCGACGGCCGTCGGCGTCGAAGACCACGATGAGGCACCTGGAGAGGCCCCCTCCCGTCAGGGCCCCAAAGTCATCGCGCACGAGCGCGTCGCGCCGCTCGAGCACCGTGTCCATGGAGGGAAAGGCGCCCTCGAACACGACCTCGGAGAGCGCGCCCGATCCCATGAGCACGCCCACGAGCGCGAGCGCGTAGAGGGCGAGGACCACGAGGCACCGCGCAGCGAGGCTGCGGGTCAACCCGCCGAGGGCGGGGGGCGCCGAGCCGAGACGGGAGCGAAGCCCGTCACGAGCCGTCAAGGGTGTACCCCAGGCCGCGGACGGTCTTGATGAAGCGCGGGCTCAGCGGGTCATCCTCGAGCTTGGCGCGGATGTTGGAGATGTGGACCATCACGCTGCTCGCCCCTCCCGCGGCCGGCTCCCCGTTCACGCAGGCGTAGAGCTGGTCCTTGGAAAAGACCCTCCCGGGCGAGGACATGAGGGCCGCCATGATTTTGAGCTCGGCGGCCGTGAGGGGGATGGGCTCGCCCGCCCTGGTGAGGGAGAGGCGCTCGGTGTCAAAGGCGAGCGCCCCCACGACGACGGAGCCTTCCGGGGACCGGGCAAGGGGGGCCTGCGCAACCGGGGCCTCCCTCGATGGCCCGACGCGACGGAGCACGGCGCGGATGTGGGCGGCAACCTCCAGCGGGTCGAACGGCTTGGCTATGAAGCCGTCGGCGCCCGCGTCGAGCCCCACGATCTTGTCGGCCGGCTGCGTGCGCGCCGATACGATGAGCACGGGCATCGAGCTCGTCCGACGCAGCTCCTTGATGAAGTCGTACCCGTTCATCCGCGGCATCATGATGTCGACGAGCACCACGTCGGCGGAGCGCTCGCGCAGCAGCTCGAGCGCCTCGACGCCATCACCCGCCGAGATCACGCTATATCCCCCGCCCGTAAGGTAGAGCTCGAGCAGGTCCACGATGTCGGCGTCGTCCTCGACGACAAGAACCGTCCCGCCCATCGAACCACCTCCCGTCGCCATCCTACCGGCCCCCATGTGCCCCGTCACGTGACACTCCGGTCACCTTCGCTCCCGTGGCGGCGCGCCGTCACGGGCACGCCCCTCTCGTCGCCGTACAATCTTCGGGAAGGGCGCCCGCCGAGAAGGGCCCGTTGGTTGCATCGCGTTAACCTGCGGGTGCGGGGGGGATCGACGCGAGGGCGGCGCCCGTCAGGAAGCGAGAAGCGCGCGCAGTGCGGAGGCTATGTCGGCGTCCACGAGCACGCTGCGGCGCTCGATCGCCGAAGGCGCGACGGCCTCGCCGAGGTTGACGCAGGCGTAGGTGGCCCGCGGGTTCTTCTCGACCGCCTGCCAGAACGGGAACTTGACGATGACCGGCGTATTCCAGCCCACGCCGAGCTCCAGGTAGAGCACGCGCCCGCGCTGGTGGCGGCGAAGGAAGTCCTGGTAGCGCGCGGCGGCGGCATGCCAGCCCTCGTCCTCCACGAAGGTGTCGTCCGATTGCAGGTTCATGGCCATGGGGCGCCCGCACACCGGGCAGTGCGGAACGAGCTCGGCGGGCACGTCCATGGCGGGGCGGGTGCCTGCGGGCAGCGTCAGCGCGCCGCTGGCGGAAATCTGCCAGCCCTGCGCCTCAATCATGTCTCTGACCGGCGGCTCGTTGTCGTAGGTCCTCTTGTGGCACGGCTGGCTGCACTGCAGGAGGCCATAGTCTCCCTGGGTGTAGAAGAGTCGCCTGCGGTCGAAGCCGACCAACTGGAACTGGTGGTCAACGTTGGTGGTGAGCACAAAGTAATCTTTGTCGCCCACGAGGGAGAGCAGGTCGTCATAGGCGGTGCCCGGCGCCTTCACGTACCGGTTGCACCAGATGTAGCGGCTCCAGTACGCCCAGCGCTCCTCGAAGGAGCCAAACGGGTGGAAGTCCCCGGAATACATGTCGGCGAAGCGGTACCTCTCGATGAAGTCGCCGAAGATCGCCTCGAAGCGCGGGCCCGCGTACGTGAGGCCCGCGGCCGTCGAGAGGCCGGCGCCCGCGCCGATGACGACCACGTCCGCCTCGTCGAGAGCGCGCGCCAGGCGCTCGCGCCGGTCGCCGCCAAATCCCCCCACGCGGGGCGGTCACCAGACTTCCCAGGTCAAACATGTCGCGTCCCCTTCGCCATCCGTTCTGCCGCATCGTAGCGCGCGTGACGGGAGCTGGGAAGAGCGCACTTTGTCGTGCCCTGGTCACCGGGTGGTAACCGGGGCGCTTCCTACGGGCGGGACGCGTAGGCGGGGTTGGCCTCGCGGACGAGCTCTGGAAACGCGGCGCGGAGGCGCTCCCAGGCAGCGCGGACGTCGGCGGGCACGTCCACGTGAGCGATGTAGCCGCGGCCGAGCGGGCCGTAGCCGCGCTCGTCGTCCGTGAGGCGCGGAACCTCGCCCATGAGCAGCGTCACGTAGCGCGGAAGGTCCCACATTCCCAGCGGAGGGTCAACGATCCGCAGGTCGTCAAGGGCAGCATCTGCAGTTGCGAGGCCCACGCCAGGCCGCGGCGCCACGCGCGCGGCATACGCGGCGAAGTTGACCACGCACACGCCCGGGGCCTCCCTGCGCACGCCGGCCTCCATGCGCCGCTGCATCGTGGCGTCCTGCGAGACGATGAGGCTCTCGCAGGCCACGCCCTTCTCGGCGAGAAGACCCAGCAGGTAGGTGACGTTGTTTCCGCAGTTGGTGGACGCGCGCTCCAGGAGGTCCGCCGTAAGGCCGTGACGCTGCGCGAGGTAGGCGGCGAAGACGTCCGCCTCCGGGGCGTCGTCGGCGAAGGCCACGTCCGGGCAGAGCTCGCGCACACGAGAGCGG
The DNA here is from genome assembly GCF_900128445.1 of Thermophilibacter provencensis. Taxonomy (GTDB): domain Bacteria; phylum Actinomycetota; class Coriobacteriia; order Coriobacteriales; family Atopobiaceae; genus Thermophilibacter; species Thermophilibacter provencensis. The sequence goes on from NZ_LT671417.1 coordinate 183,658, forward strand.
AGGGCCTCGGTGGTGTGGCCCGCTCCGCCCGCGATCACGTACGTGCGCGCCACGCCCGCGCGCATGGCCTCGGCAAGCACGTCGCCGCCCGCCAGGATGCTCCCGCCAAAGAGGACCATAGCGTCCGCCTGCCGCGCGCCGAGGCGCCCCTCGATGGCCTCCGGCGTGAGCGCGGGCACATCGCGCGGCCCGAGAAACGCGGCGAGCTCATTGATGTCTTCGGCAAGCTGGCTGGCGGTCATGGGGACTCCTCTGGGCGAGAGCGGGCGGGGCGGGCGGGCTTCCCGCCCATTATCGCGCGAACGCGAGGGGAAGAGGGGGTGTGCCGGTGGATTGCGCGCAGCCTGGACGGTTGCGAACGCTATTGAGAAATTGATGTACTTCTCGACAAGCCCCTGACCGGCGGATTCTCAAACCGGAGGGTACTATCTAAAATGAAACTGTGTACGTAACCCCCGACGGAGCGCACGCATCCGGCAAAACCCCGCGCGGCAGCCTACTCCGCACGGCGACGCCACACCACATGAAGGCCATCCCCCTCGACGCGCTCCGCGCTCACGAGGTCCGGCGCCCGAGACCCGATGAAGCCCCTGGGCGTGGTAGCCCCGTACGCGACCGCATCGGCTTCGTAGCCCGCCGAGTGGAGCAGGCAGTAGTCGAAGTAGCCTGCCCGGTACGCTCGAGGCTCGTCTCGAACTGCCGCTTTGCGGACTTTGCCGTGGGAGACATCGCCGCGTAAAGCTTGGTCGCCAGCGTGTAGGACTCCCGCGGATGACGCTCCACGAGCGCCTTTCGGATGGCGTCCTCGGAGCCCGCGTAGACGTGCGCCGTGTCAAAGTAGGTGAAGCCCGCCTCGAGGAAGAGGTCCACCATGCGGCTCACCTGCGCCACGTCAATCCCCAGCCCCCGCCTGGGGAGCCTCATGAGCCCAAAGCCCAGTTTGGGCGTCTCCTACGCCACTTGCTCGTCCATGTCTGACCCCGTCCGTCGACCTACGCGATTCCATTGTCGCGCGAGGGGCGAGGGGCGGCGCAGACGGTCTTGGCATGTCAGTATGTTCCCAGCGCACGGTCCAACAACGGGATAGTCCCTTTGCCAGCCAGCTAACAGCAATTACTGCGCAAGCATCCCCGCGTGTCACCCTTCATTGAAGACCCCGGGGGGTCATTCGTCTGTCCGCCTCACCGACGGGGTATCATGGTCATAGGCACGGCGGAGGAGGGGTCATGGGTGACATTCTCACATATGGCGAGATTAGCGCCATTGTCAGACCACTGCTCGTGCAGTACGGCCTTCGCGGGGCCTCCGTGTTTGGCTCTTACGCGCGCGGCGAGGCAACCAGCTCGTCCGATATTGACCTGCTCATCGATGGAGGTCCTCGGTTCAGGCCGCTCTCAATCTACGCCCTCGGAGAGCGGGTGCGCGAGTCAACGGGCAAGGACGTCGACGTCTTTGAGCTGTCGGAGCTTGACGATGGGCCCTTCAAAGATACCGTTCTCGACGAGGCAGTAGCGCTGTGAGCAAAACCGATGCCTATCGTCTGAAGCGCGTCGCAGAAGTCGGGAGCCTCCTCCTGCGGACCGTTCGCGAGGAGAGGATCTCCAAAGAGTCGCTCCAAGATAACTATCGTCACCAGTGGCTTGTGACCACACCGCTCTACAACATCGGCGAGCAGGTCTACTGCCTGTCACGTGACTTCAAAGCTCTCCACCCTGATGTGGAGTGGGCGGGCATCTCCGGGCTGCGCCACCGGCATGTTCACGACTATGAGGGAACCAACTGGGAGATTGTCTCCTCAATTATCATGGATGTCCTACCCGTGTTCCTCGGTCAGGTCAGCGATCTTCTTGACGAGACTAGCGAGACGGGCTGACAAAGGAGTCTTCCTTTTGGCAATCCCCCTCTCGCCCTTCTACGGCGTGAGCTGCAGACGTGCGGCGAGAAGAACAGCGTGTCCGTCAGCCGCCGTCGTGCCGACCGTAGAACGAGTAGATCATCGCGTCGGCCGCGGCGTCCGGGGAGACGAGGTCGAGCCCGTCGGGCAACGTAGTCCGGGTCGAGCGCGTCGGGTATGTCCGCGCCGTCGCCGGGGCGCACCCGGCGAGAGACGCCGTCGCGCAAGCTCCCGTCAGCGAGAGGAAAGTTCTTCTCGAGATCATCGTCCCTCCCAGGACAGGGTCGTCCCCCTCAGCTTGGCACGCGCGTGCGACGATGAGAAGCCTCCTTTGGTGCTCCCGCGCACACCGCGGAGTTATAGGAGCCCCACCCATGGAGACTTCTCTGGCATGCGTCCTCGGCATAGCGTGGTGTCGGGCGTCGCGGCACGGGCGCCCCAGACCCAACCAAAGGGAGGAGAGGCACATGGCAGGCACGCGAACCCTCGGTACGGGCGCTTGGCGGCCGAGGGCTTCGACGCCGCGACCGACTACCGTGCCAGCATGCCGCAGTTCACGCAGGAGGTGTACGAGAAGAACGACGCGCTCTTCGAGTTCCTCCGCCGCATTGCCGCGGAGCACGGCGCCACGACCGGCCAGATCTCCCTGACGTGGATGCTCGAGAAAAGGCCCTGGATCGTCCCCATCCCCGAGACTCGCAAGGTCGAGCGCATGCACGAGAACCTCGCCGCCGCGGACATCAGGCTCTCGCTCGCCGAGGTGGAGGCCATTGATGCCGAGCTCGACCGAATCCCGACCTCGGGCGTCTTCGGGGGCACGCGCATCGAGGCGTAGCGCGTGAGAGCGGCCCGCGGCAGCGGGCCGCTCTCGCCAAGCGCTAGACTAGTTGCAGGCAGGATACGCGATCGGCCAGGGAGCATCCATGGAGTTTGTCCAGCTCAGACAGCTTGATGCCATTGCCCGAGCAGGGACCATCTCGGCGGCTGCCGACGAGCTGCACACCTCGCAGCCGAGCGTGAGCCGCTCGATGCGCGCGCTCGAGCGCGAGCTGGGATGCGAGCTCTTCGAAAGGACGCGAAACCACGTCGAGCTCAACGAGGCCGGGCGGCTGGCCCTGCGCCACGCGCGCGCCATCCTCGCCGAGGAGCGCCGCATGCGCGACGCCTTTGACGAGCTCACGCGCCGCAGCCGCACCATCGCGATCGCGTCGGTGGCGCCGGCGCCGGTCTGGCGGCTGACCGAGCGCGTGACCGAGCGCTTTCCGGGGACGATCCTCACCTCCGAGCTGCTCGACGACGAGCAGGAGGTCGAGCGCCGGCTCTTTGCCCGCTCGGCCGACCTCGCCATCACGCGGCGGCCGATGGGGCTGCCCAACGTGACCTGCGCGCCGTTGATGGTCGAGAACCTCTCGGTCTTCGTGCCCAGGGACGACGAGCTGGCCGGCCGCACGAGCGTTCGCTTCTCGGAGCTCGACGGGCGAACCTTCCTCATGAACGCCGAGGTGGGCTTCTGGGGCGACGTCGTGCGCGCCGCCATGCCCAGCGCGCGCTTCATCGAGCAGACCGACTCCTTGGTGCTCTCGCAGCTGATTCGCTCCTCCGACCTGCTCGGGTTCATCACAGACGTCACCGGGCCGCAGCACGCCGACGAGAGGCGCGTCCGCGTCCCAATCCAGGACGCGGACGCGCACGCGACGTTCTATGTGGTGGCGCTTCTCGACGCGCCGGACGCCGTGGCACAGATCGTGGACCTCGTCCGCAACTGACGTGGAAAAGGGACAGTCACTTTTCCACCTACGCGATCTGACTCTTCACAAACTGCAGCAGCCCGCCAATGAGCTGCACGTCGCGGTGGTCGTAGCAGAGGGAGCGATCGCAGTCGAGCTCGGCGATCTTGACCTTGTCGTCATCGGTGAGGTCAAAGTCAAAGACGTCGAAGTTCTCCTCCATGCGCTCCCTGTGCGTTGACTTGGGAATCACAATGACACCGAGGTCAAGCAGGTAGCGCAGCGCAACCTGGCCCACGGACTTGCCGTACTTCTCGCCGACCTCGGAGAGCAGCGGGTTCTGGAAGAAGTTGTTGGCGCCCTCCGCGAACGGGCCCCACGCCATGTGCGCAACGCCGAGGCTCTCCATGTTCTGGTGCGCGTAGTGCTGCTGCCAGAAGACGTGGGTCTCCACCTGGTTGACCATCGGCGCCACCTTGGCGAAGACGCAAAGGTCAAGCAGACGCGTGGGGTCGAAGTTGCTGACGCCGACGGCACGGACGAGGCCCTCATCGTAGGCACGCTCCATGTCACGCCAGGCCGCGTGGTAGTCGTTGTACGCCTGGTGGAGCAGCATGAGGTCGATGCGGTCGGTGTCGAGCAGCTCCAGGGACCTCTTGATGGAGTCGTACGTCGTGCCCTCGCCGTAGTTGGAGACCCACACCTTGCTGACGATGAACAGGTCGTCGCGCGCCACGCCGCTGGCCTTGATGCCAGCGCCCACCCCGCGCTCGTTGCCGTAGGCCTGGGCGGTGTCGATCATGCGGTAGCCGCTTGCGATGGCGTCCTCGACGCAGCGCTCGGTCGTGGCGTCGTCGATCTGGAACACGCCGTAGCCGAGCATCGGCATCTGAACTCCGTTGGACAGGGTCTTGTACTCCATTGCAACCTCCTCTGGTCGGAGCCTTCTGTCATCCTCCATGCTCCGCCCACCATGACAAGAAGTACAATGCCTCCCTGCTCTCTCAGTATGCGTGACAAGCATGGCGAGAAGGATGGGGCGGACCCACCCGCGGGCCAAGAGACGCCGCGGGCGCACGTGCGAGCCTCCCTAGTAGAACAGCGGAACCTCTCCCAGCAGAAACTCCTCGAGCCCGCAGGCCCCCGCCGACGATCCGCCCACGACGACACGACGCGCCTCTGGATGGCGCCGAAGGAACTTCGCCATGCCACTCTGCCTGGCCTCGTGACCACCCTTGACCTCGATCGCGCAGAGCGCGGCACATAAGACCCGAGCCAAGGGCACGCTCCGGTTTGACGGGCGTACGCTTGGCTCGGGTCCAGCGGCTACGAGTTGTCAGGGATTAATCTCGCCGCTACTCCTGCGCGTCAAAGTCGGGCTTCATCGCCGCATAGCCGGCGAGCGCCTCCTCGGTTGCCTCGTAGTACTTCTTGGTGCCGTCAAGCTTGGCGACCTCGGCCATCTCGTCGTCGGACAGGCTGAAGTCGAAGATGTCCGCGTTGTCCGCGATGTGGGCGGGATTCTTCGAGCCCGGAATGATGGACGTGCCCATCTGGGTGTGCCAGCGCAGGATGACCTGGGCGGGCGTCTTGCCGTACTTCTCGCCGAGCCTCACGAAGACCGGCTCGGCCTGAAGGGCCTTGTCGCCGTGGCCGAGCGGGTACCACGCCTCGACCACGATGCCGTACTGGCCCAGGTACTCGCGCAGCTCGGTCTGGGCGAAGTAGGGGTGGCACTCCACGGTCACGAGCTGTGGCTTGATCTCCGCGTGCTCGATGACCTCGGCGATCTTGTCCTGCGGGAAGTTGGAGAGGCCGAGCGCGCGGACCTTGCCCTCGCGGTACGCCTTCTCCATGGTCCTCCAGGCGGCCAGATAGTTGCCCACGGGCTGGTGCAGGATGAGCATGTCAACGTAGTCTAGACTGAGGCGCGCCAGCGTGCCGTCAACGGCGGCGTCACCGGCCTCGTAGACGGACGGCCAGAGCTTGGTGGAAACGAAGAGCTTGTCGCGCGCGACGCCGCTCTTGGCGATGGCGCGGCCCACGGCCTTCTCGTTCATGTAGGCGTTGGCGGTGTCGATGTGCTCGTAGCCGGCCTCGAGCGCCGCGAGCGACGCGGCCTCGGCATCGGCCGGGCTCATGAGGAAGGTCCCAAGACCCTCCACGGGCATCTTGACGCCGTTGTTGAGCTCCAGGTACTCCATGGTTCCCTCCTTGATTCGCAAACGATCTCACACCCTCATGGTCGCGCCGCGCGGGCGAGAAGTACAATGCCGGCTCCGCAGCTCAGTATGCGCGTGGGACATAGCGATGACGCGGGGCGCCGCCGCAGGCCCGCCCGTCATCGTCCGGTTCGCCGCGGGGCCCATCGGCAACGAGCCGTTTGATGTCGCGCAACACGACGTTGCTACGCTGCTCTGGCAGGCACGATGCGACACTTCGGGGGCAACCATGGCAGAGACGACGGCCGGAAGGCTCGCCCACAACCTCGTGGAGCGGCAGGAGACCATCAACCGAGAGCTCGCGCGCAACGGCGTGCGCTTTGGCATCTATCGCGACGGGACCTACCATGACAGGCTCTTCCCCTACGACCCCGTCCCCCGACTCATCCCCTCGGACAAGTTCGACCGTCTTGAGGCCGGCCTCAAGCAGCGCGTGAGCGCGCTCAACGCCTTCCTGCGCGACGTCTACTCCGACAAGCGCATCGTCCGCGACGGCGTGGTCCCGGAGGAGTTCGTCTACACCTCGAAGGGATACCTCCCCCAGGTGAACGGCATGACGCCGCCCGCGGGCATCTACGCGCACGTCGCCGGCGAGGACCTCGTGCAGGGCGAGGACGGGAGCTGGTGGGTCCTCGAGGACAACCTCCGCATCCCCTCGGGTGCGAGCTACCCCCTCTTCGTGCGCGACATCGAGCGCAACGCAGACCCACGCCTCTTTCACGAGAACGGGATTCGCGACAACCGCGACTACCCCCGACTCCTGCGCCACGTCATGGACTTCGTCTCCACGCGCGGCGTGGCCGTGGTGCTCTCGCCGGGCCGCTACAACTCGGCCTTCTTCGAGCACGCCTACCTCGCCGAGAAGACCGGGGCCACCCTTGCCTTCCCCGAGGACCTCGAGGTCGTTGACAACGAGGTCTTCCTGCGCGACTACGCCACGGGGACGGAGGTTTTGTCACCGCTCCGTCCCCGTGGCACATGCGGGCAGCGTAGGGCAGCCCGCCCCCATCGTTCCTTCCGGTAAGCAGAGGCTTTTCTGTGATATAAGTCTCTTGATGGCAGCAATAACGACCCGACCAGCGCCATCACGCAAGAGGAGGCCATCATGTCCGAGACCACGCTCCCCGCCTGCCCGGTGGAGACCACCCTCACCCTCATCCGCGACAAGTGGACCATCCTCATCCTGCGCGACCTTCTCGGTGGCACCAAGCGCTTTGGCGAGCTCAGACGCTCGATCGGGAGCGTGTCGCAGAAGGTGCTGACCGAGCGCCTCCGCGAGATGGAGACGAGCGGGCTCGTCAACCGGACCGTCTACGCTGAGGTGCCGCCTCGCGTCGAGTACTCGCTCACCTCGCTTGGGCTGAGCCTGCGCCCGGTCCTGAGCGCCATGTGGGACTGGGGCTGCGGCTACCAGCACGCGGTCGATCCCGAGCGGCCCGACTCCCTCCCCAAGCCCTGGGAGTGACACGTGCCACGGGGACGGAGCGGTGACAAAACCTCCGTCCCCGTGGCACGCCGCCCCTCTCCCTAGGAAAGCTCGAGGAAGGTCGCCGAGCAGGCCGGGACGCTCAGCGCCCCGTCAAGGAGCGATGCGGCCTCGCCGACGGAGTGAAGCGTGCGCACCGCCCGCTCGTCGCAGGGGACCTCGGTCGGTCGATCCGCCGGGTTGATGGCGCACAGCACGCGCTGGCCGCCCTCCCCGCGTTCCGTACGCAGGTAGACGAGCGGGTACGCGTTCTTCTCGCAGTAGACGAACTCCACCGCGGCGCTCACGCCAAGTGCCGGCGTCGCGCGTCGCAGCGCGATGAGCCGCTGGACCTCATGCCAGAGCGAGGCGTCGTCGGCCATCTCCGCGGTGACCGTGGGCGCGTCGTCACCCGCGTCCTGGGGGATGTAGAGCTGATCGCCCGGAGCATCCGAGAAGCCGAAGTTCTTCTCGGACGCGTCCCACTGGATCGGCGAGCGCGCGCCGGTGCGCTGGTAGCCACCCTCGACGGAGGTCACGTCCAGGTGGCGCATGCCAATCTCGTCGCCGGCGTACACGAACGGGCACCCCGGCATGGACATGATGAACGCAAAGGCCAGCTTCATCTCCTCGGGGTCGAGATACTTGCGCAGCCGGTCCATGTCATGGTTCCCGGACGGGATGCACATGAGGCCGCGCCCGTCGGTGAGCTCGAGGTTGCGTCGGTAGGTGGCCACGAACTCGCTCGCGTCCCCCGCCCCCTCGCGGGAGAACCACGGGTGCTCGCAGCGGAAGAGGTCCATGTAGTGCGAGGTGCCAAACTGAAGAAGGAAGTCCATGTGGAAGCCCGCGCGGATGGTCTTGTCCGGCTCGCCCCACTCGGAGATGAGGACGGCATCGGGATAGCGCTCGTCAAGGAACGCGCGCATGTCCTGCCAGAGGGCTATCGTGCCCTCCTGCTCGGGATCGTCCTTCACGAGCGAGCCCGCCATGTCCACGCGGAAGCCGTCGCATCCGCGCTCGAGCCAGAACGCCATGACGTCCTTCATGGCCTGACGCGTGGCGAGGGCCTCCGGCGAGTCCATCGCGCTCTGCCATGGCTCGGTCACGCGGTAGAAGCCGTAGTTGAGGGCCGGCTGGAAGGCGAAGAAGTTCACTGCCACGGCACCGTTGCGCTCTGCGATTCCGCGCAGCACCCCATTCACGCCGGGCACGTCGCCCACGGGCGTCCAGACGTCGTCGGTCCACACGTAGCGGCCAGAGAATTCGTTGCCCTCGGCGCGGCAGGACTCCTTGAACCAAGGGTGCTCTATCGAGGTGTGCCCGGGGACGAGGTCGAGAAGAACGTGCATGCCGCGCGCGTGGGCCTCCTCGAACAGGCGCACGAGGTCGTCGTTGGTGCCGTATCGCGGGGCGACCCGGCAGTAGTCCGCAACGTCATAGCCCGCGTCGCCGAAGGGGGAGACGAAGCAGGGGTTGAGCCACAGGGCGTTGCAGCCCAGCTCGAGCACGTAGTCGAGCTTCTCGATGACGCCGGGCAGGTCACCTATCCCGTCCGCGTTGGTGTCGTTGAAGCTCTGCGGGTAAATCTCATAGAAGACCGCGTCGTCCAGCCACGTGCTCATGGAGCTCCCCTTTCTCCTCTCGTTCCCATAATTGGAAACGTTTCCAATTAAGTGTATTTTAACGCAGCGGGCAGAGGAGAAGAACGACGGAGCGGCGACCGGTACCCGTGACAGCGGGGACGGAGCGGTGACAATGCCTCCGTCCCCCTGTCACGCCGGGTCGAAGCGGCGCACCGTGAAGTGCTGGGGGCAGTCCCCGTCCTCTCCCGACAGCTCGAAGGAGCCCTCTCTCAGAACCGTCCAGCCCCCGCGCCCCAGATAGGCGGGCCACTCCCCGTTGTCCGACATGTGGACGAGCGTCACGGGGGCGGACGCCTCGTGCTCCAGCCTGTCGAGGAACGCCTCGAGCACCGGGGTGTCAAACGGGTTGAACAGATACACGTGGGTGTACCCCGCGAGCGGCAGGTCGAGCGCGCTGCCCGCGACCACACGCGCGTTTGGGTAGCGCGCGGACCACGCGGCGGCCTCCGTCGCGAGCGCCCGGTCAAGCTCAACGCCCGTCACGCGCCCGGGCAGCGCCGCGCCCACAAAGTAGGCGAGCACCCGACCGGCCCCGCAGCCCACATCGAGCAGGTGGGACCCCTCGGTGAGGCCCAGGTCGCCGAGAAGCTCCTCGAGCACGCGGTACGGCGTCGCCGTGGGGTCGTGGGCGCCCGCGCCGGCGTGGCGCGTCGCCTCGTCGCGCTCGAGCGAGCGGCCGGCGACCGCGAGGTCGCGCAGCACGTCCGGGCTAGGCATCGCGCCAGAACCCCTCGACGGGCTTGTCGTGGTCGTACACGAGCTCGTCCTTCTCGCCAATCCTGCGCAGCACGCGACACGGGTTGCCCGCCGCCACCACCCCGGCGGGGACGTCGCGCGTGACCACACTGCCCGCGCCGACCACAGAGCCCTCCCCCACCGTCACGCCCGGGAGCACCATGCACCCGGCGCCGAGCCATGCTCCACTGCGGACGCGAACGGGCTTGTTGTACTGCAGCCCCTTGGCGCGCAGCCGCGGGGAGATGGGGTGAGCGGCCGTGCAGATGGTGACGTTGGGGCCGATCATCACATCGTCCTCGATGAAGATGTCGGCGTCGTCCACCAGCGTGAGGCCCATGTTAGCGTAGACGTTGTTGCCCAGGTGCAGGTTTGCCCCGCCCCAGTTTGCGCAAAACGGGGGCTCGATCACGCAGCCCTCGCCCATCTCGGCCACAAGCTTGGCGAGAAGCGCGCTGCGCTCCTCAGAGCCGCTGAAGGGCAGCGCGTTATAGGCGTCGAGCACGTCGCGCCGACGCTCCTGCTCGGCAAAGAGCTCGGGGCTGTTGCAGGCGTAGAGCCGGCCGTCAGCCATGCGCCGCCGCACTTCCGAGAGGTCCATCGAGCCTCCGTTCCTCTTGCTGGATACGCGGGCGCCCCGCCACTCGGAAGCGACGGGACGCCCGCGTATTTAATTAAATATAATATTTCTAATCAGTACTTATCTTCAGATCCGTATCTTCAGATCTGCTGTCTTCTCGCGTAGTAATAATAGCAGATTAAGGGGGGGTGCGAGACGCGCTGCTTTTGAAGCGGGCGGAAGGTCAGCGCGAATCTGGTGCGAATCGCGTCACAGGTCGTACCAGCCAAGCCCAGCCATCAGAAAGCTTGGGATGCAGCGACAGTCGCCTCGAAGCGGAGGGTGCCGAGGGGGCCCTCTCTTATTTCAACTCGTATCGTCTATTTCGGTTCGCACCCGTCGCCGCCACGATGTCCCTCTCCACGAGGCGGCGCATAACGTCGCGCAGCGTTCGCTCCGGAATATCAAGGACGTCTGACATGCTCGGAACCGCAGGGGAGCCATTTTCGCACAGATACGCGCAGACGGCTCGCTCATTTTCAGACAGCGTACCCCATGCATGCGCTGCAATCCCAGAAGCCGCAACGGCAGAGGGTGCGCCTCCCGCCGCCGGCGGGTTGTCGGCGGGTTGTCGGCGACGACGGCCTCCGCGCGGGTGAAGCGCACGTGAACGCTGCCGCCCCGCTGAAAGACCTCGACAGGCACGTTCTGCTCGTCGCAAACGCGCCTAATGCGTCGAAGGCCCGTGCCATACGTCTCGATGTCACCCGAGCGGTAGAGGGTGCTTGCGATGAGCTGGTTCCGCGGCTTCGAAGCGGTCTGTGCTCCAGAAAGGTAGTCCTCGGGTACGCAGCCAGCGGGAAAGCTGCCTGGGTTGTAAATGTCCACAGCATCCCAGAAAACGTCAATCTGAACGGCGGCGGAGTCCTCGTAGCGGCGATGACAGAAGGGGTTGTAGAGCGCCTCGCGAATCGCGCTCAGGGGAACCTCGGGGCGCTCCTCGCGGTGAAGGGACGCACCGTCGATGATGAACTCACGGCACGTGTTGTTCAGGATGTGCGTCTCGGCAGCCTTGACCATGCCGAACAGCGTGCCCGCCTCCTGATGGTTGTCGAGTATCTGCGTGCGGTCGACGTTCCCCAGCACGCCCATGCGCAACATGGGGTCGAGCGAGGCGCAGAAGCATACGGTTGGTAAGTATGTCGTCGTCGCAGAGGAGGCCGAGACGGGAGAGCGCGTCCCTCGCATCGATGTAGGGGAAGGGAATCCGCCCGCGCTCAACACCCGACGTAGGCCCGCAGCGTGTCCTCGTCCACGTCCGCGATTGGCCTGCCAGAGGGGCGCCGGTCCCAGGGGCTCCTACCCGCGGCACGCTCGAGCATCATCTGCTCGAGAAGAGCTGCGCCAACAGGCAGGTCCTCATCGGCGGAGCGGATGCGGTAGCGCCCGTCACAAGCGTAGGGGCGGTCGTCACCGGCAAAGGACACCTTGACGTAGGCCTTCCCGCCCTCGGTCTCGAGGCGCTCGATGGCAGGCGCGACCCTCGGCTCGATCCGGTTGGTGAAGGCCTGCGAGATGTCGCGCAGGGTCTTCTCGGAGACGTCCTGACCCACGACCTCGCCGTCGGAGGGGCGCACGCCAAAGTAGAGCGTTCCTGACCCGTGCTTGTTCAGAATTGAGGCAACCGACTCCATGGCCTCGCGCATCTCAGAGGTGCTGCGCTTGTGCTCAGTTCGCTCGTCCTCCATGCCGAGGTTCGTCGGTCGCCTCCTCTGCGGTCGTGATTTTGCGGTTTAGCCCTTAAGCCCCTTGGCCTGGCGGACCATGTCCTCGACAACGATATCGTAGATTTCGCCGACCGCGGCGCATCATTCGGGCACTCTCCACGGCCCGTTCGTATGGTAGTGAATCTTCACGAGGGACTCATCGCCCATGACGAGCAAGCAGTCCCCATCGAATGCCTCGTTGAAATGGTCTCCGATGGCCGCGACATCCATGTCTCGCCCGCCGATAAGGAGCTGAGTGTCGTACCGACAGCCTTCCATCGACGCCACCTTTTAGTCTATATAAAATATTGTATTTATTATACTAATACACTTGCAGTGCGCTCGAAAAACGATGGAGCCGTGGTAAGCCCGCGGCTCCATCGTCCTGCCATCTTATTCAATATACGAACGTATGTTCGTCACTCCCACTCTATCGTGCCCACGGGCTTTGGCGTCAGATCGTACGTCACGCGGCAGATGCCCGGCACCTCGGTCAGGATGCGGTCAGTGATCTTCTTGAGCAGGGCCCACTCGAGCTCAGGCACCGTGGCGGTCATAGCATCCACGGTGTTGACGGCGCGGATGATGGCGGGCCAGTCGTAGGCGCGCCTGCCGTCGCGCACGCCGGTGGCGCGCATGTCCGGCACCACGACGAAGTACTGCCACACCTTGCCGGCAAGCCCCGCCTCGGCGAACTCCTCGCGCAGGATGGCGTCGGCCTCGCGCAGCGCCTCCAGACGGTCGCGCGTTATGGCGCCGAGGCAGCGCACGCCCAGGCCCGGGCCCGGGAACGGCTGGCGCTCGACCATGGACTCGGGCAGGCCGAGGGCGCGGCCAACCACGCGGACCTCGTCCTTGAAGAGCAGGCGAACGGGCTCCACGAGCTCGAACTGCAGGTCGTCGGGCAGGCCGCCCACGTTGTGGTGGGCCTTCACGCCGTCAGACTCCACGATGTCCGGGTAGATGGTGCCCTGTGCGAGGAAGTCCACATCGTCGGCGACCTTGCGGGCCTCCTCCTCGAAGACGCGGATGAACTCGGCCCCGATGATCTTGCGCTTTCGCTCGGGCTCGGCCACGCCGGCCAGCAGGTCGAGGAAGCGGTCCGCGGCGTCCACGTAGACGAGGTTGGCGTCCATCTGGTTCCTGAAGACGTCAACGACCTGCTCGGACTCGCCCTTGCGCATGAGGCCGTGGTTCACGTGCACGCAGACGAGCTGCTTGCCGATGGCCTTGATCAGCAGCGCGGCAACCACGGAGGAGTCCACGCCGCCAGAAAGGGCAAGCAGGACCTTCTTGTCGCCAACCTGCGCACGAACGGCCTCGACCTGCTCGTCGATGAAGACCCGCGCAAGCTCGGGGGTGGTGATGCGCTCCATGCTGTCGGGGCGCTTGCTCGGGAGGTCCATGCCAGCTCCTTTGAACGGGGAATCGATGCCCCAATTCTAGCGAAGACGACGTCGGGGGGAGACGTGAGGCCCCCGGCGTCTCACCCGCTCCGCCCCCCGCCGTTCCGCGGCGGCACGATGACGTCATAGCGGACCGCCTTGCCCGCAACGGAATGGCTCGGCCTGGCGCCGGCGAGCCACGGCCCCTTGGGCGGCCGCTTAATGACGACCTTTCGCGGGCCCGCGGCCAGCGCGGCGCCCAGCAGCTCCTCCTCGTTGTCGCACGGCCGCTCCAGATGGTGCAGGAGCTGGAACTTCTTCTTCACCGCAGCGCTCTTGGTGCGCTCGGGAAACATCGGGTCGAGAAACACTACGTCAGGAGAGAAGCCCAACGCTCGCAGGCCGCAGACCGAGTCGCCCTCCACGAGCTCCATCCGTCCCACGATGCCCGAGAGCCGCGGGTCATGCGCCGCCCGCTCGAGCGCGTCGCGCAGGAGCGCCGCGATTGCCGGGTCCTGCTCGAACATCGTAACCGCAAACCCCCCGGCCGCCAGAAGCAGCGAGTCCTCCCCGAGCCCCGCCGTGGCGTCGACGGCGCGCGGATCGGGGACGCCGCGCACGCGGGCCGCGCGCACGAGCAGCTCTCGCCCCAGGCGGTCCGGGCGCAGCCGGGGCAGCAGGCGCGCGAAATCCGCCCGCAGCACCATGCCGTCGCCCACGAGTGCGAGCCCCTCGGCGTCACGCCGCAGCTCGACGCCCTTATCGCCCATCATGGCAGGGTCATCGCCCATCGTGTTTCCCTCCGGCAAACTGTCGCGCCGACCGAACGTTTTGCCCTAGCATGACACGCGGCGGATGCGGCGTCGAGCGGAAGAGGGAGCATGGCGGAACAGGCGGCGACAAGAAGGACCAAGGTGCCCGTACGGCTCGGGCTCATCGTCATCTGCGCGGGCGGGTTCATGGACGCGTACTCGTACCTGCTGCACGACCACGTCTTCGCCACGGGGCAGACCGGCAACATCGTCCTGCTCTGCATGAACCTCGCCAATGGGGCATGGCTCGGCGTGTCGCACTACCTCGTGTCCATCCTGGCGTTCGTCGCCGGCATCATGCTCTCGCGCCACGTCCTCGTCCGCGTGCACGGAAGGGCGACCCACCGCATGCAGCGATGGGTCGCCCTCTTCGAGGCCCTTGCGTTCGCCGTCGTGGCGCTCCTGCCGGAGGGCGCCCCCCACCTGCTTGTCAACAGCGCCATCTCGTTCTGCGCCGCGGTCTCGTACGAGAACTTCCGGCAGTTCGGGACCAGGTCGGCGTACGCGAGCGTCTTCTGCACCGGCAACCTGCGCTCCCTCGGGGAGACGCTCTACGACGGCATCTTCGAGAAGGACCGCCACGAGCTGCACCGCTCGGCGCGCTACGCCGGGCTCGTCGCGTCGTTCTGCGTCGGCGCCGTGGCGTGCAAGCTCCTGATTGGCGTGACGGGCAAGTTCGCCTGCCTCGCCATCAGCGCGCTCTTCCTCCTCTCTCTGCGCTACATCGTCGACCCGGACGCGTAAGGGCACCTGACAAAAGTGCCAGGGGCAACTGTCACGAGCGTCAGCTGGGCGCGTGTCCCTAGCGCTTCGTGATCATCGGGGTGGTGGCGAGACCGAGAAGCACGAAGACGGCCCCCACCGCATACGCCGCACGCGTGGAGTCAAACCGCGCCTGGGCATCGAGCCTTACCAGCTCGTCACGCTCGTCCTTGGTCAGGTCGACCTGATCGAGCTGCCGCTCGAACTCGTCGTTGCTCTCGAGGTCGACGCTCATGTTTGAGAGCTGCCCGCGCACCTCCGGGGAGAGGGCGGCGTCGCCCGCGATTCCCGCGTGCATGGCGTTGGTCATCCCAAAGAGCAGCACCGCGCCGAGCAGCGCCACGCCGAACGCCTGGCCTACGTTGCGCATCGTGCTCTGGATGCCGCCCGACTGGGAGGCATCGCGCTCCGGCAGGGCGAGGGCGACGATGTTGCTCGCGTGCGAGGCCACCGTGCCCGCCCCCATGCCGGCGAGAAACGCGCCCGCATAGACGCCGACCGCGCTGGCGCCATCCGTCGTGACCGAGAGGGCCATGACGCCGAGGGCGAGCGCCATCTCGAGGTAGCCCGCCTGGATGACGCGGCGCGGGTTGGCATGCGGGAGCAGCTTGGGGATTCCCAGGGAGAAGGCAAACGTGGGCACGCCCGTCACGATTGAGATGACGCCCACGTCGACGGGCGACCAGCCGGCGACGAGCTGCAGGTAGGGGGCCATGAGGATGGACTGCGCGCCCATGAAGAAGAACATGATCGCGTTGGCGGCAAGGCCGGCGAGCACCTGCGGCGTCCTCAGGAAGGAGCTCGGCAGGAGCGCGATCCCGTTCTTCTCCTCCACGCGGCGCTCCACGCGCACGAGGACCACGAGCACCACGACGCCGCACGCCATCACCGGCAGGGCCGGGGAGATGCCGAAGATCGTGAACGGGCAGCGCTCGAACGGCGCGATGAGGCCCCAGGCGGACACGTTGGAGAGGCCGATCAGGAAGAGGAACAGCCCCAGCGCGGCAAGGGTCACGCCGATTCCGTCGAACGCGAGCCTCTCGCCGGCGGACGCGGCGCGCGGGAGCCGCAGCGAGAGCGCAGCCACCACCGCAAAGTAGGCGGCGAGCAGCAGGAAGGTCGGCTTCATCCCGGCGCTCTCCATGACCATGCCCAGCACGAGCGGCAGCACGGCGGACAGCCCGGACGCCGCGCCGACGCAGCCGAAGGCGACCATGCGGTTGCGACCGCTGTAGAGCACGGGGATGAGCCCGAGGATCGAGGGGACGAGCAGGCTCGCGCCGAGCCCCACGAGGACGCGGCCCACCCAGATGAAGACGGCCATGTTCGGCGCGAGCGCGAGCGCCACCTCGCCCGCGGCGCACACGACGGCGCCCGCCCGGAACGTCCGTGCCCAGCCGAGGATGGTCCCCAGAAGGCCGCCGGCAATCATGAAGGCGCCGCCCACGAGCGGGTAGATCATGTTGGCGAGCTGGATGTCCGACGTCGTGGCGCCGAGGTCGCTCGTGAGGGCCGAGGCCGCCAGCGACAGGGCGCCGTTGTCGCCCGTCGTGCCCATCTGGGCGAGAATCAGGATGATGACGGGAAGGACGAGGAACTTCTCGGCTGCGGGGGACGACGCGACAGCGCCCTCCCCACCCGCCGCTGAGGTGGGATTGCTCATGGATCTTCTCCTTGTTCGATTGCTTTCGCTCGGCCCGGGGCGTGCCGCGGGACGCCCCGCGCTACGCCGCCGCCTCTACGAGCACCGGCTCCGTGCCCGCAAGGTCGCACCCCGAGAGCGGGTACGCCTTGATCGCGAGGTCGTCATAGGCCGCGTGATAGTAGGTGAGGCTCGCGGCGGAGAAGCAGCTCGTATAGAGCGTCCGCTCGAAGGCGCCGTCACCCATGCGCGCGCAGCCGTCCGGCACCGCCACCGACCCGAGGGTGCGGAAGAGGCGCGTGACGTTGGCGCGCTCCTCGTCCTGAACGGGGTAGTGCGTGTTCACGAACGCCGCCTTCGCAAAGCGAGAGGGGCCGCTGTAGTCGCCGGGCATACCGTGCATCCCCATGCCGGAGCCAAACGGGACGAGGCCCGCCCCTCCCCATGCCGCCCTGCCGGGCTCGCCCTCGGAGAGCGTCAGGTAGTTCCGCAGGTTCTGGCGCTGCCAGCCGAAGTCCGGCTCGTTGGTGAGCACGTCGACGTCGTCTTCCCACACCCGCAGGCCGCCCTCCAGGCACTCGACGACCACGCTGCCAGTGGCGTCGCCGATGATCCAGTGGAGGTTCGCGACGGGCAGCCGCTCGTTCACCGCGCGCGCGACGACGGTTACGCGCGCGAGCGCGGAGCGCACCTCGTCCACGCTGGAGAAGTTTCGCGCCACCCAGTAGGGGAACTCGTACGCCGCGACGTTCACGCCCCCGTCCGCCGGAGCTGAGGCGTAGCGGGCGCTCTGCGGGAAGTTGAGGCCGGCGACGGCGAGGCCGGCATCGTTGCCGCAGTCAAAGTAGAGCGGAACGCCGCCCACAACGATGCCCATGCCGATGACGGCGTGGCCCAGCTCGGGGTCACCCGGCCGCTCGAAGGCGGCCGGGACGCGCGCCGCGGGAGGGGTCATCACCACGCGCTCACCATAGCCCTGGGTCCAGTCCAGGTTGCGACCGAAGTACATGGCGCCGTTGGCGTCGGTGAAGCGAATCCCCGTGCACATGGGGCGGCCCCTTCCCCGTCCCGCCGCTCTTCTCGGCAAGACGCGTAGAATAACAAAACGACTATCTGTTACCCACATATTCTCGACGCAATCCCAAAGTGCGCCAGTTTTCCCGGAGCGTCTGAGAATTCGGCGTCAACCGGCGGACATGGCGCCGCATTTCTCCGCAGCTGAGCTATCATGATGACTATACGTTGGGACAACACAGCGCTTGGAGGCTCATCCCATGCCCATGACCGCGATCATCCTCGCCGCTGGCGAGGGAACGCGCATGAAGTCCCGCCACCCCAAGGTAATGCACAAGCTTCTCGACCGCCCGCTCGTCTCGTGGGTTACGCGCGCCGCGCGCGCCGCCGGCGCCGAGCGCATCGTGGTGGTCGTGGGCAACGGCGCCCAAGAGGTGCGGGACCATCTTGCCAACGAGAAGAACGTCGAGTTCGTCGAGCAGGCAGAGCGCCTGGGGACCGGCCATGCCGTCCGCGTGGCGCTCGAGGCGACCGGCATCGACGCCGGGCCCGTCGTCATCCTCAACGGCGACCTGCCGCTCATCGAGCCCGAGACGGTCCGCGCCTTCGCCGAGTCCGTGGCGGACGGCGGCCACGCCGCCTCCGTCCTCACGATGACCCCGCCCGACCCGCACGGCTACGGCCGCATCGAGCTCGCCGAGGACGGCACCGTCGCGCGCATCATCGAGCAGAAGGACTGCACCTCCGAGCAGGACGCGCGGCTTCTGGAGTGCAACGCTGGCTGCTACGCCTTCGACGGCGCGCTTCTCGCCGCCCACGTGAGCGAGATTGGCAACGACAACGCCCAGGGCGAGTACTACCTCCCCGACATGGTGGAGATCCTGCGCGGGCACGGCCACGCCACCACGATCGTCCACTGCGAGGACTACCGCGAGGGCCTCGGCGCCAACAACCGCGTGCAGCTCGCCGAGCTTGCCGCGCTCGCGCGCGATCGCATCAACGAGCGCCTCATGCTCGACGGCGTCACCATGCTCGACCCCGCCACCACCTGGGTTGGCCCCGACGTCACCGTGGGGCGTGACACCGTCCTTCTCCCCATGACGATGCTCTGGGGCGCAACGTCGGTGGGCGAGGAGTGCGTGCTCGGCCCCAACACGCGCCTCACGGACTGCACCGTCGCCGACCACGTCACCCTTGAGGAGACCGTGGGCGTGGACGTGACCATCGAGAAGGACGTCACCTGCGGCCCGCGCGCCTACCTGCGCGGCGGCGCCCACGTCCTGGCAGGGGCTCACGTGGGAACGCACGTGGAGATCAAGAACTCCGTGATCGGCGAGGGCTCCAAGGTCCCCCACCTCTCCTACATCGGCGACTGCACCATGGGTGCCGGCGTCAACATCGGCGGCGGGTCCATCACGTGCAACTACGACGGCGTGCACAAGAACCGCACCGTCATCGGCGACAACGTCTTCGTGGGCTCCGACACCATGATGGTCGCGCCCGTCACCATCGGCGACGGCGCGCTCGTGGGCGCCAGCTCCTGCGTCACCAAGGACGTCCCTGCCGACGCGCTCTACCTCGAGCGCAGCAAGGAGCGCATTGTTGAGGGGTACGCCGCCCGGCGTCTCGAGAGACTCAAGAAAGGTGAGGCATAGATGTACGAGAACCTGAGTGAGCCCATGCCGCTGAAGAAGGAGATCAAGCTCTACACCGGCACCGGCAACCCGGCCCTTTCCCAGAAGATCGCCGACATCCTGCACCTCGAGCTGCAGGGCCTGAAGATCGAGAAGTTCGCCAACGGCGAGATCTACGCCCGCTTCGACGAGTCCGTCCGCGGCGACGACGTCTTCTTCATCCAGTCCCTCGCCGGCCTCAACGTGAACGACCTCCTCATGGAGACGCTCGTCGTGGCCGACGCCGCCAAGCGCGCCTCCGCCTCCAAGTTCACCGCCGTGCTCCCCCACTACTGCTACGCGAGGCAGGACCGCAAGGCGTCCGCGCGCGAGCCCATCACCGCGCGCCTGGTGGCCAACCTCCTCGAGGCGGCCGGCGTCGACCAAGTCATCACCATCGACCTGCACCAGGGTCAGATTCAGGGCTTCTTTGACATCCCCGTGACGCACCTCACCGCGCTCTACCTCATCGGAGACTACTTCAAGCAGAAGGACTTCGACTGGGAGAACACCGTCGTCGTCTCCCCGGACATGGGCCGCGCCAAGGTTGCCAAGCGCCTCTCCGACTACCTGGGCTGCGAGGTCGCCATCGCCCACAAGAGCCGCCCGAAGCACAACGCGTCCGAGGTCATGGGTATCATCGGCAACATCGAGGGCAAGACCTGCATCGTCAACGACGACATGATCGACACCGCGGGCACCCTCTGCAACTCCGTCCGCAAGCTCAAGGAGATGGGCGCCGGCGACATCTACGTCTCCGCCACGCACGGCATCTTCTCCGGCGAGGCCATCCAGCGCCTCGAGGACGCGCCGCTCGTGGAGTGCGTGGTCACCGACATCATCCCCTGCGAGGTCGCCAACAAGCCGGACTCCAAGATTAAGTCCATTTCCGTGGCCAACGAGCTAGCTGAGGCCATCAACAGCGTCTACATGCGCCGCTCCGTCTCCGAGATCTTCGGCGGCCAGGGCGCCGAGATCTAGTCTGCAAATTGGGGACAGTCCCCAATTTGCAGAAACGTTTGATATTGCTGCGGGGCCGTCTTCGGGCGGCCCCGCCGTCCATGAGGAGAGCCATGCCAGCTGCAGCCAAGCCCGCCGCCATCCGCATCATCTGCGGCCTCGGCAACCCCGACGCCGAGTACGCGCGCACGCGGCACAACGCCGGCTTCGCCACCATTGACGCCATCGCCGCGCGACGGGGAGTGCGCTACTGGAAGTCTGAGGCAGGCGCGCAGGTGGCCTCGATCGCGGTGACCGACAGGGACGGCGAGAGGCGCGAGGTTCTTCTCGCCAAGCCGATGAGCTACATGAACACCTCGGGAGGGCCGCTCTCCAAGCTGGCGCGCGCGCACCGGGTTCGCCCCGAGGAGATTCTCGTGGTCCACGACGAGGTCGACCTGCCCGCGGGCGAGGTCAGGCTCAAGCTGGGCGGCGGTCTCAACGCGCACAACGGCCTGCGCTCCATCGCCGACAAGCTCGGCAGCCGCGACTTTGCGCGCGTGCAGTTTGGCATCGGCCGGCCACCCGGGCGCATGCAGGTGGCCGACTACGTGCTGCGCGAGCTTAAGGGCTCCTTCCTTGAGGACTTCGAGCTCACCGTGGAGCGCGCCGCGGACCTCGTGGAGCAGAGCCTGCAGTAGCGTTCCAGCGTGGAAAGGGGGCAGGCGTGCAAAGGGGACAGGCACTTTTGCACGGCCCCGTGCAAAAGTGCCTGTCCCCTTTGCACAAGTCTCTTATACACATCTCCGAGCCCACGAGACCGTACTAGATCTCGTATGCCGTCTTCTGCTTGAAAAAAAAAAAAAGACATACACATACACACATCTAACAACAGTCACGCCCCCCACCGGACTTCTTTCCCGCTAGCGGGCAATGCGCCCTCTCTGGGGTACAATTGAGGATGTTGGAATGGCCTCGACCGAGGCCTCAACACAAGAGGGAATGCAGGAGAGGAGTTCGGTTAATGTACAAGATCCTCGAAAAGACGCAGTTCTCTGAGAAGGTGTTCAAGTTTCGCATCGAGGCGCCCCGGATGGCCAAGCACGCTCACGCCGGCCAGTTCCTCATGGTGCGCGCCAACGAGACGGGCGAACGCGTCCCGTTCACGCTTGCGGGCTGGAACCCCGAGGAGGGCTGGGTCGAGTTCATCTTCATGGTGATCGGCAAGACCACGGAGATGCTGTCCACCTACGAGGAGGGCGACTCCATCCAGGACGTCACCGGCCCGCTCGGCCAGCCGACCGAGATGGCCGACGGTCCCTGCGCCGTCATCGGCGGCGGCGTCGGCCTCGCCATCGCCTACCCGGTGGCCAAGCACCTGGTGGAGACCGGCCACGAGGTCCACGCCATCATGGGCGCGCGCACCAAGGACCTGCTGCTGCTCGAGGAGCAGTTCCGCGAGCTCCTTCCGGAGGACCACATCCACATCACCACGGACGACGGCTCCTACGGCGAGAAGGGCGTCGTCACCGCACCGCTCGAGCGCCTGCTCCAGGACAAGGCCGTCTCCCAGGTCTTCTGCGTCGGCCCCGTGCCGATGATGAAGTTTTCCGCCCTCACCGCCGAGAAGTACGGCACGCCGATCACCGCGTCCCTCAACCCCATCATGGTCGACGGCACCGGCATGTGCGGCTGCTGCCGCGTCGAGGTCGACGGTCAGACGAAGTTCGCCTGCGTCGACGGTCCCGACTTTGACGCCACCAAGGTCGACTGGAACGACCTGCGCGCGCGTCAGGCCGCGTATCTCACCGAGGAGGGCCAGTCCCTCAAGGCCTATGAGGAGGCGAACTGCGCATGCCACAGGTAAACGGTCGCTTTGTTCCGGACATGAAGTCCCCGCGCACGCCGGACAACGAGGAGCCGGCCGCCGAGCGCGCGTGCGACTTCCGCCCCGTCGACAAGGGCTTCACCAAGGAGATGGCGCTGGCGGAGGCCGAGCGCTGCATGGACTGCAAGAAGCCGTTCTGCGTCGAGGGCTGCCCTGTCAACATCAACATCCCCAAGTTCATCGAGAAGATCCGCGAGGAGAAGTTCGGCGAGGCGCTGGACGTCATCCGCGAGGACTCGATGCTCCCCGCCATTTGCGGCCGCGTCTGCCCGCAGGAGAACCAGTGCGAGGGCAAGTGCATCCGCGGCAAGAAGGGCGACCCGGTGGCCATCGGCCAGCTGGAGCGCTTCCTCGGCGACCAGCCCGAGCTCGCCTCCAAGCCCAAGATGGCCCCCAAGAACGGCAAGAAGGTCGCCGTCGTGGGTTCCGGCCCCTCCGGCATCACCTGCGCCGGCGAGCTCGCCCGCAACGGCTTTGACGTCACCGTCTTCGAGGCCTTCTTCACCGGCGGCGGCGTGCTCGTCTACGGCATCCCCGAGTTCCGTCTGCCCAAGGCGGTCGTGAAGCGCGAGATCGACGGCCTGGAGGAGATGGGCGTCAAGTTTGAGTACAACTCCGTCGTGGGCCGCATCACCGACGCCGACGAGCTCTTCGCCGAGGGCTTCGACGCCATCTACATCGCCACGGGCGCCGGCCTGCCCAAGTTCCTCAACGTCCCCGGCGAGAACCTGCCCAACGTCTTCTTCGCCAACGAGTACCTCACGCGCGTGAACCTCATGAAGGCGAACAAGTTCCCCGAGTACGACACGCCCACCAAGCACGGCAAGAACGTCGTGGTCTTTGGCGGCGGCAACGTGGCCATGGACGCCGTGCGCACCGCCAAGCGCCTGGGCGCCGAGCGCGCGATCATCGCCTACCGCCGTACCGAGGCCGAGATGCCCGCCCGTCGCGCCGAGCTTCACCACGCCAAGGCCGAGGGCGTCGAGGTCATGCCGCTCGTGGCGCCGCTCGAGTTCGTCAAGGGCGAGGATGGCGCCGTCTGCGCCGTTCGCGTGCAGAAGATGGAGCTCGGCGAGCCCGATGCCTCCGGCCGTCGCCGCCCCGTGCCCATCGAGGGCGCCATCGAGGAGATCCCCTGCGACGTGGCCATCTCCGCCATCGGCACCAACGCCAACCCGTTCGCCAAGATGATCGGCGACATCAAGCTCAACAAGTGGGGCTACATCATCGCCGACGAGGACGGCCGCACCTCCGACCCGCGCATCTGGGCCGGCGGCGACATCGTCACCGGCGCGGCCACGGTCATCCTGGCCATGGGCGCCGGCAAGACCGCGGCGGCCTCCATCACGAGGACGCTCGTCGGGTAGCGAGAAGAACCTCCGACCTGACGGCCCCGCCGGTTTTCACGCGGAAGCGCACTTCAACTTCCGCTTAGAAAACCGGCGGGGCCTTTTGCTGTCGCGAGGTTCTTCTCGTCAGGAGCCGCCGAAGGGCGTCTGCCGGTTTGGGAGCTCGCGGTCCGCGCTTGGTGCCCCGACATCGAGTGCGGGCTAGAGCGCGCTCGACGCCCGCACTCGAGCACAAAACTCAAGAAGTGGGCCGCACTCCCTGACCCATCTCCGGAAACCTGCCCGCACTCGATACGCGGCTTGAGATGGGCGCGTCGGCAATCAGCACGCCCTTGCGTTCGGCAAAGAGCAGGGTGCCCATGCCATCCTTGGCCCATGAGAGAAAGCGTGCGTCAAGCTTTGCGGCAAGGTCGTCTTCCGCGTTGGCGAGAAACGCTTCGAGAGCGCTGAGGATGGCCCGCGCGGCTTCCGGACAATCTCCGCGCCCCAAGTGGGCATAGATGTCCTCGAGAAGCTGGTAGTCTTCTGCGGGAATGAGCTCGTTGATCTTCTTCAGTCCGAGAAACGCGTAGCGCCGGTCGTATTGGCTGCGAACCAGCACGGAGAGCCCGCCCACCGCATCGCTCATGATCTTTGCAGCCCAGGCGTCGTTTCTGCGCGCATACGCAGAGCTCGCCTCAACAAGGCAGTAGATCGCAGACGAGAAGCACCGGCAGAGCTCCTCGTCCGTCACGTCCGCGCGCATAGGCGTCACGTCCTTGAAGATGCCCGCCGGATCGTATGCCGCGACGACGGGATCAAGGTTGCCGACCTGCTGGGGCTCGGCCACGTAAAGGTCCACATGGAGGGCGTCGGAGAAAATCGCAAGCTTCTGAGGCAGCCCAAAGTCAACGTCCTCGATGAAGACGATGTCGCCGTACGCCGCCAGGTACCTCTCGCGTCGCTCCAGCGCGGCATCGCGATTCTGAGGAGAGACGACGAGATAGAGATCGATGTCGGAGAACTCATCCGCATCGCCGCGGGCAATCGAGCCCTTGAGGACGACCGCCTCGCACAGACCGTCGGCAACCGCAGCATCAACGATGCGCGCGACGGCCTCGTCAAGGCGCGCGATGCCCGTGAATCGCCTCTCGTCCAACGTCGCCCCTCCCTAGGTCCGGACACGCTACTCCAGCGAGATGACCACGTGGTCGCCGTCATCCCCGTCGACCTCGACGAGCGTGCCCTTCTCGCCGTGCTTGATCGCCTCCGCGATGAGCGCCGCGTCAATGTCAGCATTGTTGAGGTTCAGGTTGACGGCACCGGGAAGCTTGGAGCTGGCGCCGAGCACGGCGCTCGCCATGCCCAAGGGGACGTTGATGTTCACCACGTCTCCGTCGCTGCTGTCCACCTGGATGTGGAGCTTCTTGGGCCTGGGCCCATCCGCACGCGACGGCGCGGGCTGAGGCTTTGGTGCGGGCTGAGGCTCAGGTGCGGGCTCCGCAGACGCAATCTCCTGGCCCTTGCGACCCTCCAGCAGCTCGTCCACGGTCACGCCGAGCGTGCGCGCGAGCTCCGGCAGCAGCATGATGTCGGGCGCGCTGAGGTCGTTCTCCCACTTGCTCACCGCCTGCGCCGTCACGCCCATCTTCATGGCAAGGCGCTCCTGCGTCATGCCGCACTCCAGACGCAGCCGCGCGATGCGACGTCCCAGCGTCTCGTCCCTCTCGTCCATAGTCGGTCCTTTCCTCGGGTTCCTCCGTGCGGCTCCCACTGTGACATCCCCCTCGGTTGAGTTCCACCAACCATCCTTCGACTTGCGATTCCACCAGTTTACCAGCGAGGACAACCAGTGGTTGTCCTCGCTGGAACCGTGAAAGTATGCCCGAGGGTCCTCCTTGGTCGAGCGGCGGCGATGGGGGCGCCGGGCGAGAGGGCACGCCGGTCTCCTCCCCACTGGGGGAGGAGACCCGATTGGATTGCCTAATTAGTCTCGTCAGCAGAACCCTCTGTCGAGCGGTCTCCCCGACAGAGAAATGGCGGGAATGAAGAAGCCGGCGGGGACCCTCCAACCGCGCACATGCTATCGTTTTGGCAAGCCGATGCGCAGGAGGACGCCATGGAAACCACCTTGAAGAAGGCCGACTGCCGGGAGTGCTACGCCAAGCAGATGCACGAGCTCGCCGCGCTCTGCCAGCTTGACGATGCGACGCTCGGGCAGATGCTTGCCATCAAGGACGAAGTCATCGCAGGCATGGGCGGCGAGCGCATCCGTCCGGACCGCATGGGCGAGCTTCTCTCCCGCGTGGCACCGCTCCTGGGGACCGACGACCCCTATCGTGACATCAAGCGCGCGTACAATCAGCTGCTGCTAGACCGCGAGAAGGACTGCGCCGACCGAATCCTGACCGCGGACGAGCCCTTCCAGCTTGCCCTGCGCTATGCGGTAGCTGGGAACCTCGTTGACTTTGGCGGGAAGAACTCCTTCACGCGCGAGGATGTGACGGCGCTGATCGACCGGGCCCCCGAGATTGCGTTTGCGATTGACGACTCCGGGGTTCTTCTCGACGCGGTACGCTCTGCCCGCTCCATCATGTATCTCGCCGACAACTGCGGCGAGATCGTCCTGGACAAGCTCTTGATCGAACAGATCCTGCGTGAGAACCCCACCGTCCAGGTGACCTATGGCGTGCGCGGGGGACCCGTCATCAACGACGTCACGCTCGATGACGCCGAGCAGGTGGGCATGGCGAACGTCGCCCGTGTGCTCTCCAGCGGCGTGGCAACCCCCACCACCGTGCTCTCGGCCAGCACCGATGAGTTTAGGAGCGCGTTCTTTGACGCTGACCTTGTCATCAGCAAGGGCATGGGCAACTTTGAGGTGCTTGTCGACGGCTGTGGGCGCAAGGACGTCTACTTCCTCCTCATGACCAAGTGCCCCCTCGTAGCGGACCTCATGGACACCCCGCTCATGTCCTTCGTCTGCAAGCGGGGGTAGTACCGCTCTTTGCGCCACGGGGCGAGCTTCTTCAAGCCCCATTGCCGTATCCAGCAAGTCCTCAGAGGGTCGAGGCCCTTTGCGACCTCAACACGAGAAGGGTCGCCCCGGATGTTCCGGAGAGAAGTTTCGCGCAGCGCACTTCTCGAAGGAACATCCGGGGCGACCCGGACCGAGCGTGTTAGGCCGTGAGCCTAGTACATGCCACCCTGGCCGCCCTGGGCAGCCGCCGCGGAGATGGCCTCCTCGATGGTGGTGTTCTTGGGCTCGTCGGAGACGGTGGCCTCGGTGATGAGAATCAGCGACGCCACGGAGGCGGCGTTCTGCAGCGTGACGCGGCAGACCTTGACCGGGTCGAGCACGCCCATCTCAATCATGTCGCCGTACTCGCCGGTGGCGGAGTCAAGGCCCTGGCCGGCAGGCAGGCCCTTGATCTTCTCGGCCACGACGGAGCCCTCGAACCCGGCGTTGTTGGCGATGGTCTTCACGGGCGCCTCGAGGGCCTTGCGGACAATCTCCACGCCGATCTTCTCGTCGGAGTCGACGGTCTCAACGGTATCGAGGACCTTGGAAGCCTCGAGGAACGCCACGCCGCCGCCGGCGACGATGCCCTCCTCAACGGCCGCGCGGGTCGCCTGCAGGGCGTCCTCGATGCGGTGCTTGATCTCCTTGAGCTCGACCTCGGTGGCAGCGCCGACCTTGATGACGGCCACGCCGCCAGCCAGCTTGGCGAGGCGCTCCTGGAGCTTCTCCTTGTCGAAGTCGGAGGTGGTCACGTCGTACTCGGCCTTGATCTGGGCGATACGCTCGTCGATGGCCTCCTTGGAGCCGGCACCGCCGACGATGGTGGTGTCGTCCTTGGAAATCTTGACGGACTTGGCGCGGCCGAGCATCTCGGCGGTGACGTCGGTGAGCTGGACGCCGAGCTCCTTCATGGCCACCTGGCCGCCGGTCAGGATGGCGATGTCCTCGAGCATGCGCTTGCGGCGGTCGCCGTAGCCGGGGGCCTTGACGGCGCAGACGTTGAGGACGCCACGGAGCTTGTTGAGGATCAGCGTGGCAAGGGCCTCACCGTCCACGTCCTCGGCGATGATGAGCAGCGGGGCGCCCTGCTTCTGGACGGCCTCGAGAATCGGCAGGATGTCCTGGATGTTGGAGACCTTCTGGTCGGTCATGAGAATGTACGGGGAGTCAAGCTCGGCCGTCATGGTCTCGTTGTTGGTGGAGAAGTACGGGGAGATGTAGCCCTTGTCGAACTGCATGCCCTCGACGGTGTCGATGTCGATGCCGAAGGTCTGGGACTCCTCGACGGTGATGACGCCGTCCTTGCCCACGACCTCCATGGCGTCGGAGATCTTGGCGCCAATCTCGGGGTCGGAGGCGGAGATGGTGCCGACGGAGGCAATCTGCTTCTTGGTGGAGACCTCCTGCGCGGTGCTGCGCATCTGGTCGACAACGGCGTTCACGGCCTTGTCGACGCCGCGACGGATGGCGATGGGGTTGGCACCGGCGGCCACGTTGCGCAGGCCCTCGTTGACGATGACCTGGGCGAGGAGCGTGGCGGTGGTGGTGCCGTCACCCACGGCGTCGTTGGTCTTGGTGGCGACCTCCTTCACGAGCTGGGCGCCCATGTTCTCGATGGGGTCCTTGAGCTCGATCTCCTTGGCCACGGAGACGCCGTCGTTGGTGATGGTGGGGGCGCCGTAGGAGCGCTGCAGGGCCACGTAGCGGCCCTTGGGGCCCATGGTGGTGGTCACGGCGTCGGCAAGGGTGTTCACGCCCTTGGCGAGCTTGGCGCGAGCGTCGGTGCCGAAAAGAATGTCCTTAGCCATTTCTCTTGATCCTTTCCGAAAGTGCAAAAGTGACTGTCACTTTTGCACGGTTTCTAGTCCTCGATGACGGCGTAGATGTCGTCGGCGCGCAGGAGCAGGAAGTCCTCGCCGTCGATCTTCACCTCGTTGCCGCCGAACTTGCCGTAGTAGACCTCGTCGCCAACCTTAACGTCGATGGCGATGCGCTCGCCCTTGTCGTTCATCTTGCCAGCGCCCACGGCGACGACCTGGCCGCGCTGCGGCTTCTCCTGCGCGCCGCTGGAGATGTAGAGACCGGTAGAGGTCTTCTCCTCCTTGGGGGCGGGCTTCACGAGAACGCGATCACCAAGCGGCTTCAGAGTCATAGTAAGGAACCTCCTTCTTGCGCCCGAACGGGCGTGTTTCTGCGGTGCGGGTGACGTCGTGCACCGCCCTGTCCAACGTTCAGAATAATACCCAGCCGCACGGACTTATACCACCTCGCGTAAAAAAATCTTCCAACTCGCACTTAGATTTTCTGAGGCGCAGCGGAGCAGGAGGAACGGGCGCGCCGCTTGCCCGCGCTTTTCGCCGCACGCGGATAGGAGCGCGGGGGCGGGGTACGTCGCGCGGCATTCAGGGTACGATAAGCTCACCACACCCCGGACGGGAGGGCGGAGCCATGAGGACTCGCGTCGTGAAAGCCCTGAGAGAGCTCGTCTTCTGCGTGCTCGCCCTGCCCCTCGCGGCCACCCTGGCGGCATGCGCTCCCCAGGCCTGGGAGCCGCCTCCCGGCACCATGCAGAGCGGGTGGCGGGGCTCCTCCATGATTGGCATCAACATGCTCGTGTCCGGCTACACGTGGGACGGCGGCGCCTCCGACGCCGCGGCGCCCATGGATGTGGGTGAGGGCGTCCCGCACTTCGAGGTCGAGGGGGCCGAGACGGTGCGCGTGTACTTCTCGCAGGCCGCGACGGACGTGGACGTCGCGCGCTACTCGGCCGATGCCGAGGAGGGCGAGCCCGTGGCCGTGTCCGGAATCACCAGCGACGGCGTCACCCTCGAGGTCGAGCCCGGCTGGCGCTACGCCGTCTCCGCCCAGTTCGAGGACGGGAGCGCGGACTACCTCATCGACGTTGTGTCTGACGGGTCCGCACAGGAGGAGTTCACGAGCACGGCGATGGTCGTCCTCCTGGGCAACGGAGAGCCGCTCTTCATAGACCGGGAGACCGAGTCGCCCTACTACCCCACCCTACCGGATGACGCTCCCGAGCTCGCGACGGGCAACATTGTGCGCGTGACCGGCAACGGCATCATGCTCGAGAGCTACCCCGCGCAGTATCCCGGCATCACCAAGGTGGAGGTCCTCGAGGAAGGCGCGCCCGAGGACGCCGAGAAGTACGCCGAGCTCGCGGCGCAGCTCTGGCAGCCCAAGGACCCGGCTGAGCCGGCGCTCGCCACCCTCGAGTACCGCACCGAGGAGGCCTCCGTCTCGCTGTTTCCGCTCGCCAACGCCTGGACGTGGTCCTACGAGCAGAACGGCGATACGGTGACGGCCTCCAACGACGCGCCCGCCGCCAACCAGATCGACGCGACCGACCTCCCCGAGGTCGCCGCCGGAGAGACCGTCGAGGTCACCATGACCTTCGACCTTCCGCCGGTCGAGTCGGACGACTCCCGCTGGCCCGAGGTGGCGCGCTACCCCGAGAACGACCTCGAGACGGGCGCCGAGGCGGTGGACGTCACGCTCTCTGGCGGAGCGCTCGAGTTCGCCGTTGAGCCCGGATGGCGCTATCGGGTCGACGTCGCGTTCGACGCCGGGCAGGTCAGCTACGTCTTCACCGTGAGGTGACACGAGGGCGTGCAAAGGGGACAGGCACTTTTGCACGGCTTCCCCCTTAGCTCGTATTGGCGGAATGGGGTACGGACATGAAGCCCAGGGCATCTTGCGGCATCGCGATCGCCGCGATTCTGGCCATCGTCGTTGTCACCTTCGCATCCTGCGTGACGCTCCCGCATGACGGAGAGCGCGGCCCCATGCCGACGTCCCCGGGGCGCGGGCCCTGGCATCCGGAGAGGACGGCGCCGTCGCGCTCACCCTGGACAACTACACCTGGAGCTTCATGAACGGCAGCGAGAGGCGCATCGAGGAGCTCCGCCAGATAGACCCCCAGGAATGGCGCGTCGACGATCTGGCCCAGGTGTCGGTGGCCGAGGAGGCATCCATCACCGTGCTCTTTGACGAGAGGCCGCTCTGGGCATGCGCGCGGAGCTGGGACGAGGAGGAGCTCGCCGCCGGCTCGATAGCGGACTCACCCCTTTTCTGGCGGCTCCGCACGCTGCTTGACGCGGCGGGCTCGGTGGGCGACGAGGTCCCCTCGAGCTTCGAGGACGGCGTCCTCACGTTTGATGTCGAGCCCGGGCGCCGCTATGCGATCAGCACGACCTACGAGCAGGGCTTCTCAGGAAACGACCGCATCGAGTACGTCTTCACCGTGCAAAAGTGACTGCCCCCTTTGCACGCTACAGCGCCTCGAGCTCGGCGAGCCAGAGCGTCGCGCAGGCGTCCGACGGCATGCGCAGGTCGCCGCGCGGGCTCACGGCCGCCGAGCCCACCTTGGGGCCGTCGGGCAGGCAGCTGCGCTTGAACTGCTGGGCGAAGTAGCGGCGATAGAAGACCTTGAGCCAGGAGAGGATCGTCTCGTCGTCGTACTTCTCACCCAGGGCGTAGCGGGCGAGGCGGTAGACCTTGGCCGGGTTGGTGCCGCGCCGAAGGACCTCGTAGAGGAAGAAGTCGTGCAGCTCGTAGGGGCCCACGAGGTCCTCGGTCCTCTGCGCGATCGTGCCGTCTCCGGTGGCGGGCAGGAGCTCCGGCGAGACGGGCGTGTCCAGCACGTCGAGAAGGACGCGCGCCTCGTCCGCGTCCCCGCAGGTGTCGGCCACGTAGCGCACCAGATGGCGCACGAGCGTCTTGGGCACGCCGGCGTTCACCGCGTACATGGACATGTGGTCGCCGTTGTAGGTGGCCCAGCCGAGCGCCAGCTCTGAGAGGTCGCCCGTGCCGATGACGAGGCCGCCCTCCTGGTTGGCCACGTCCATGAGAATCTGCGTGCGCTCGCGCGCCTGGGAGTTCTCGTAGGTGACGTCGTGGACAGACTCGTCGTGCCCGATGTCCGCGAAGTGCTGGCGCACCGCGGCGGCGATGCCGACCTCGCGAAGCTCGGCTCGTACGGTGCGGGCGAGCTCGCAGGCGTTGTTGTAGGTGCGATCCGTGGTGCCGAAGCCCGGCATGGTCACCGCGATGATGCCGTCGCGCGGAAGCCCCAGCAGGTCGAAGGCGCGCACGGCCACGAGCAGGGCGAGCGTGGAGTCCAAGCCGCCCGAGAGACCAATCACCGCGCGGCGCGAGCGCGTGTGCGCGAGGCGCTTAGCGAGACCGTGCGCCTGGATGGAGAAGACGTCCTCGCAGCGCTCCGCACGGCGGGCGGCGTCGGTGGGCACGAAGGGGTGCGGGTCTACGTAGCGGGTGAGCGCGGTCTCGCGCGTGGCCGCGTCCGCGCCCAGCGAGAACGACGCGACCGCATAGCCCGCGGCCTCGGGCGAGGATGCGCACTCGAAGGTGGACATGCGCGTTCGCTCGGCCGCGAGGAAGCGGACGTCAATCTCGGAGACGGCGCGACCGTCGCCGAAGGGACTGCCCTCCGCGAGCAGGCGGCCGTTCTCGGCCACCAGATCGTGCCCGGAGAAGACGAGGTCCTGCGTGGACTCGCCGGTGCCGGCGCTCGCGTAGACGTAGCCGCAGACGAGGCGGGCGCTCTGGCCGGACACGAGGCTGCGGCGATAGTCCGCCTTGCCCACGATGGCGTTGGACGCGCTGAGGTTGCAGATCAGCGTGGCTCCGGCCTGCGCGTGGGCCGTGGAGGGCGGCGCGGGAACCCAGAGGTCCTCGCAGATCTCTGCCGCCACCACGAGCTCGGGGAGCTCCTCGCAGGTAAAGAGCAGGTTCGTGCCAAAGAGGGTGTCCCGGTTGCCGGCAAACAGGACGAGCGTGACCTCGGCGGGGCCGGGAACGAAGTGGCGCCCCTCGTAGAACTCGTTGTAGGTGGGGATGTGCGTCTTGGGCACAAGGCCGAGGACCTCGCCGCGAGAGACCGCGGCGGCGCAGTTGTAGAGCTTGCCGCCGGCGCGCACGGGCACGCCCACGAGGATGAGGGCGGGAAGGTCGGCGGTGCGGGCGGCAAACTCGGCGAGGCCCGCCTCGGCGGCGCGGACGAGCGACTCCTGCCAGAAGAGGTCCTCGCAGGTGTAGCCCGTAATCGCGAGCTCGGGCAGCACGATGACGGCCGCGCCGTCCTTCTCGGCAGCCTGGCGCGCGGCGGCCACGCAGGCCTCCACGTTGAAGGAGACGTCCGCGACGCGCACCTCCGGCGTCACCGCCGCGACCTTGACGAATCCGTCCCTCATCCCAGCCTCCTCCGTGCAAAAGGGACAGTCACTTTTGCACGCTACGTCGTTGCTCTCGTGATGGTGCCGCGGCCAATGCCCGTAAGCCTCTCGACCTGCCTCACGGACAGCCCCGCCTCCCGCAACTCACAGAGTAGCGCATTGCGCCGAGCCTTCTCCTGGCTCTTGAGCTCAGATGCCGTCAGCGGTCCCAAAACCTCGCGCGCAACTTCCCCCGCCATGGAGTCAGCAAGCCTTGGCCATGCTGGAGGGCGGTAGCGAACGCGCTCGGGAGAGCTGGAGAACCTGACGAACGCCTCGCGGCTGCCGAGCATCTCAAGCAGCAGCCCGGTGTCGGCATACTCGGGAGCACCGACGTACTCATGGTAGCTGCTCCACGGATAGTCCGCGGCCGCGCAGATGCCAGCTTTCGCAGGGTTGTTGTGGATATAGCGCATGGCCTCAAGAAGATAGGATTCGCCCTCGACGGGGCTGCTGTAGAACCGTCCCTGGAACACATGCCCGACGTGACCACCTCGCTTGTTGAAGCGGTGGGCGTAGCGAGTGGCGAGGGAGCGCATTAGCTCGCTTAGGCAATCGCCCGGATCTTCGAGAAGCAGGTGAATGTGATTTGACATGAGGCACCATGCCAGGACGCTTGCGCCGTGCTTGCGCACAGCTGCCAGCAACATGTCAAGAAACGCCAAACGGTCGGCATCGTCCTCAAAGAGGTTCTGCCGACCGTTTGCGTAAAGAACTACGTGGTAAAAGCCAGATTCTGCGACACGTCTCGGTAATCTGGGCATAGCGCCTCCCCTCACCTTGTTGGTGAGAGATGTTATACCCCTTCAAACCTCCGACAAGCGTGCAAAAGTGCCTGTCCCTTTTGCACGCTACCCCTCGAGGTAGCGGGCGAGGAACTCGCGGGTGCGCGGGTGCTCGGGGGACGAGAAGAGCTTCGAGGGCGCGCCCTTCTCGGCGATGACGCCCTTGTCCATGAAGACGACCTCGTCGGAGACGTTCTTTGCGAAGGCCATCTCATGCGTGACCACGACCATCGTCATGCCGTCTGCCGCAAGGCGCCGCATGACCTCGAGGACCTCGCCCACGATCTCAGGGTCGAGCGCGGAGGTGGGCTCGTCGAAGAGCATGAGGTCGGGCTGCATGCAGAGGGCGCGCGCGATTGCGACGCGCTGCTTCTGACCGCCCGAGAGGTTGTTGACGTCCGCCCGCGCAAAGTCCGCGAGGCCCACCGACTCAAGGTGGCGCATCGCGACCTCCTGCGCCTCGGCCTTGTTCATCTTCTTGAGGGTCACGGGCGCGAGCGTGCAGTTGTCGAGCACGTTCATGTTGTTGAACAGGTTGAAGCCCTGGAAGACCATGCCGATCTTCTCGCGCAGGCGGTTCACGTCAACGTGCTCGGCGGCGAGGTCCGCCCCGTGGAACCACACATGGCCGGCATCTGGCGTCTCGAGCAGGTTGATGCAGCGCAGAAGCGTCGACTTGCCCGACCCCGAGGCGCCGATGATCGTGACCACCTGGCCGGGCGTGACGTCGAGGTTGATGTCGCGCAGGACCTCGAGGTCGCCGAAGGACTTGCGCAGCCCCTCGATGCGGACCATCGGCTCGGCGGCGCTCGATGCGGAAGCGTTTCTCATGATGTCCTACCTCCCCTGGCCCCGGCCGCGACGATGCTTCTTGCCATCCCGCGGGGGCGCAGCACTGACCTCTTCGGTCTTGACGGGCGTGTCAGACGTGCTGCCCACGACCTCGGCGCTCACGTTGAAGCGGTGCGCAAAGCGCCCGAGCAGCCACGTGGCCAGCATCGTGAGGATGAGGTAGGCAACCGTGGAGATGAGCGCCGTCTGGAACTGCTGATAGTAGATGCCAGCCACGGTCGTAGTTGCAAACATCAGGTCGAAGGTGCCGATGACCGAGAGCACCGACGAGTCCTTGATGTTGATAACGAGCTCGTTGGAGAGGCCGGGAATCGCGTACTTGATTCCCTGCGGGAAGACGACCTTAGCCATGGCCTGCCACTGAGAGAGACCCAGGGAGCGCGCCGCCTCGGTCTGGCCCTTGTCGACCGACTCGATGCCACCGCGCAGCACCTCCATCATGTAGGCGGTCGAGTTGAGCGTGATGGTCACGAGGCCCGCGAGAAACGTCGTCCAGATGCCGTTGATCTGGGTGGTGGTGAGCGCGGTCATGCGCAGGATGCCAAAGACGCCGTAGTAGATGATCATGGCCTGGACCATCATCGGCGTGCCGCGGACCACGGTGGAGTAGAGCTTGGCAAATCCCGAGCCAACGACCTTCCAGAAGCGCACGAAGTCGTTGTCCGGCCGGTCGATGGTCTGGATGCGCGCAAAGACGAGCAGCAGCGCCAGGAAAAACGCGATCACGGTGCCAAAGACCGCCAGCTCGACGGTGGTGACAAGGCCGGTGAAGAACGTGTCACGCCCCTGGTAGAGGATGTAGCACATGCTCTCGAGCATGGGTTCGGGACGGTGCGGGTCCGCCGAGTTTGCGGCCTGCACGGCAACGTCCCACGCCGACGCCACGCCCATGACCACACGGTCAACGAAGAGCACAAGCACGATCGCCCAGATCACGTACGAGGCGTAGCGCAACGCGCGACGGAAGGCGGGCCTGGCAAAGGGCGAGAAGGACGTGTAGTCGCGCCACTTTGCGAGCTTGGTCACGAGCGCGACGGCGCTCACCACGAGCCACGCAACGAGCACGTAGTACATCACGAGCTCGACGGTGAACGCGTGGGCGAGGAAGCTCATCGCCGGACGGGGCGAGCTCGAGAGCAGCATGCCCGCGAGCGCCACCGCGCTCGTGCCGAGAAGGACGTAGCGATGGTCATCAAAGAAGAACGAGGCGACGCGACCACGCGTCCTTCTCGCCGTCTGCTCGCCGGAGGGAGCGGAGCTCATCTTGTATCTCCTTCGTATTTCATGCGTGCGGGCGCGCGCCCTCATCTGCGGCGCGCGCCCCTATCTTACGCGATGTGCAAAAGTGACTGTCCCTTTTGCACGCTACGCCGGCTGGCGATCCATGCAGTCGTTCCACATCTGCTGGCGCTCGTCCTCGGGGATGGCGTTGATGACCTCGTTGATCTGCTCGAGGACAGTCTCCTGGCCCTTGGCGATGGCCGCGTTGTCCGGCATGACGGAGCCCTCGAACTTGTCCTCCATCTCAAGCTCCACGAAGTTGGGGTAGGTCTCGAGCAGCTTGGGCACCGAGAGCATGGAGTAGGTGATGACGTCGCTCGTGCCGGAGGCGAGGCTCTCCACGACGATGGGCACGGTCTCGCCCGGCGTCATGTGGTTGATGTCGGGGATCTGGTCGATGACCGTGTCGTACATGGTGGCCGCCTGCCCCATGACCGACGCGCCCGCGAGGTCGGCGAAGGTCGTGGCGCCAGCGTAGGGAGAGTCCTGCGCGGTGATCATGACGATGTCGTCGTCGATGTAGGAGTCGGAGAAGTCGGCAGACTGCGCGCGGTCCGGGTCCACGGACATGCCGGCGCAGACGATGTCGATCTGGCCGTTGTTGAGCGCGTCGATGAGGCCGGCGAAGTCGAGCTTCACGGCCACGGGCTCCATGCCCAGGGCCTCGGCGATGCGCTTGGCGACCTGCACGTCGTAGCCGTCGGCGTAGGCGCCGGAGACGTTCTCGATGGGGATGGTGAACTCGGACTCCTCGGAGACCTGCCAGTTGTACGGGGCGTAGGCGGCCTCCATGCCAACGCGGAGGGTCTCGCCGTCGCCGAGCGTGGCGGCCTCGGTGGTGTCCGCGGCGTCGTCGGCCGGCTCGTCGGTGGTGTCCGTGGTGGAGTCCTGCGCGGCGGGGCCGCAGCCGGAAAGGACCATCACGCCTCCCATGCCCGCCACGAGGCTCGACAGCTTGAGAAAGTCGCGGCGAGAGACTCTTTCAGATACGTACACGTGCGTGGGGGTGGCCTTCATGGTGGTTCCTTTCCCTTTTGTGTGAAATCCCCTTCCGCGCGACGCAACCGGAGGGGACCCATTCCCCTCCCCCTTGCAAGCGGGCGCACCCGATGCGAGAAAGTTACGCGCACGGCATGGGAGGATAGCGCGCCGGCGACCGTCGAGCGAGCTGATAGTATGCTGAGAAACACCGTCGTAACGGGTGGGCGTGCAAAAGTGCCTGTCCCCTTTGCACGTCCTTTGCACGGAAGGAGTGCCATGGACCAGGAGACCTACGACGCCTACGTCGCCATCCTCGAGGAGGAGCTCGTCTGTGCGATGGGCTGCACCGAGCCCATCGCCGTGGCCTACTGTGCCGCGCTCGCGCGCCAGACGCTCGGGGCGCTGCCCGAGCGCGTGAGCGTTGCCGCCTCGGCAAACATCATCAAGAACGTGAAGAGCGTCGTCGTGCCCAACACGGGCGGCGCGCGCGGCATCGAGGCCGCCGCAGCGGCGGGCGTGGTCGCGGGCAACGCGGACGCCAAGCTCGAGGTCCTAGCCGGCGTGACCGGGGAAGAGATCGCCACGATGCGCGATTTTCTCGCCACGCACGAGGTCAGCGTCTCGCCGAGCGAGCGCCCGTGGATCTTCGACATCCAGGTGCGCGTCTCGGGTGACGGCCACGAGGCGCTCTGCGAGATCGCCGGTTCGCACACCAACGTCATCCACGTGGAGCGCGACGGAAAGGTTCTTCTCAGCGAGCCCTTCGAGGAGTCCGCAGGCGAGAGGGACGCCGGGACGGACCGCGGCTGCCTTTCCATCGAGAAGATCGTCGAGTTTGCCGGCGCGGTGGAGATGGATGACGTGAAGCAGCTGCTCGGCCGACAGATCGCCTGCAACATGGCTATCGCGCGAGAGGGCCTGGAGGGCGAGTGGGGCGCCAACATCGGAAGCGTGCTGCTCTCCGCATACGGCGACGGCGTGGCCAACCGCGCCAAGGCCTGGGCCGCCGCAGGATCCGACGCGCGCATGGGCGGCTGCGAGCTGCCCGTGGTCATCAACTCCGGCAGCGGCAACCAGGGCATCACCGCCAGCGTCCCCGTGATCGTCTACGCGCGGGAGCTGGACGTCTCCCACGAGGAGCTGCTGCGAGCGCTCGTAGTGTCCAACCTCGTGACCATCCACCTCAAGACCGGCATCGGCCGCCTCTCCGCCTACTGCGGCGCCACGAGCGCGGGCGCTGGCGCGGCGGCCGGCATCACCTACCTCTATGGCGGGCGCGCGGACGAAATCGCACACACCGTGGTGAACGCCATCGCCATCGACTCCGGCATGGTCTGTGACGGCGCCAAGGCGAGCTGCGCGGCAAAGATCGCGAGCGCGGTCGAGGCGGGACTTCTGGGCATGCAGATGCAAATCCAGGGCAAGCAGTTCTACGGCGGCGACGGCATCGTGGTCAAGGGCGTGGAGAACACGATTCGCAACGTAGGCGTTCTGGCGGCCCAGGGCATGCGCGAGACCGACCGGACGATCATCGAGCTCATGTGCGGGTCCGGCGCATGCTAGACGCGCAAAAGGGACAGGCACTTTTGCACGGTCTGGGCTCGCATTTCCGTAATAACGCGTCTATGCGCGCGGCCTTTCAGGCGCATGAGCGCACCTGCGGCCGAGGTCGCCAGCGTAGCCAGTGAGCGAGCCGCCCGCGCCCGACACGCAATGCCGGAGCGCGGCGTTACGCGGGATCGCCAGGGGTCTGCCGCATCCGGTCACACCCCTTCACTCCGCACGTCCTATGAGGATGCAAAAGCGTGCAAAAGTGCCTGTCACTTTTGCACGGTCCACACGGGCGGGACGGGGGCGTCGGGCGTGGACCAGGCGCCGAGCGGCGCGTTGGGGTCCGCGTCCAGCGTGAGGGGCGAGAAGGACCCGGCGCGGAAGCTCCGCAGCGCCGCGATGCCAATCATCGCCGCGTTGTCGCCGCATGCCCGCATGGGCGGAACCGTCACGCGCACGCCGCGCTTCTCGAGCGCCGCCTTGTACGCAGCGCGCAGGCCCGGGTTGGCCGCCACGCCGCCGCCGACGCAGAAGTCCGACACGCCGGTCTCCTCCACCGCGGTCACGGCCTTGGCCACCTGCACGTCGATGACCGCCGCCTCGAAGCTCGCGGCCAGATCGGGAAGGTTGATCGCCCGCCCGGCGCGGTTCTCGCCCTCGATGTAGGTGATGACGGCGGTCTTGAGGCCGGAGAGGCTGAAGCTGTAGTCCCCGCTGTGCATCATCGCGCGCGGGAAGTGGATGGCCTTGGGGTTGCCCTGCGCGGAGAGCTTGGAGATCACGGGGCCTCCGGGGTAGCCCAGCCCGAGCGCCTTGGCCACCTTGTCGAAGGCCTCGCCCACCGCGTCGTCAATCGTGGCGCCGAGAAGGACGTAGTCACCCCAGGCGCGCACGTGCACGAGCATGGTGTTGCCGCCGGAGACGATGCTCGCCACGAAGGGCGGCTCGAGGTCGGGCGTCTCGAAGAGGTTGGCCATGAGGTGGCCCTCGAGGTGGTGCACGGCTATGAGCGGCAGGTCGGCGGCCGCGCAGAGGCCCTTGGCGAAGGCCACGCCCACCACGAGCGCGCCCACGAGGCCCGGCCCCGCCGTGCACCCCACCGCCGCGAGGTCGGCCGGCGTCAGCGTGTCCACGCCAAAGTGCTCGCCGGCGCGCGCGAGCGTCTCCTCGAAGACGCCCACGATCGCCTCGGTGTGCTTGCGGGAGGCGATCTCGGGCACCACGCCGCCAAAGCGTGCGTGGAAGTCGATCTGCGTGGCCACCACGTTGGCGCAGACCACGCCATGGGAGTCCGTCACGGCCATGGCCGTCTCGTCGCAGGAGGACTCGATGGTGAGGACGAGCGGGCCGGCGGCGGCAATCGCGGCCTCGGCCTCCGCGCTGCGCGGTGCGCACTCGATGGGCCACGGGCGGATGGAGGGCGCGGGCTCGGGGTGGTCGTCCCCACCGCCCACGGCATCGGCGGCCAGCGGCAGCGGCGCGCGCAGAATCAGCGCGTCGTGGGCGGACTCGCCTGCGCCGGCCGGATAGTAGCCGGGACGCCGCCCCTCCTCCGCCAGGCCAAGTGCCACATAGAGGGCGCGGGCCGGGTCGTTCTGGGCGTCCACCTCGAGGGAGAGCGTGTGCGCGCCGAGCATCTGCGCGTCGTAGGCCACGCGGGCCACGAGGCGCCGCGCGATGCCCTCGCGCCGGCGCGCCGCGTCCACGACGACCTCCTCGACCTCGAAGTCCGCCCCGGC
The DNA here is from genome assembly GCF_900128445.1 of Thermophilibacter provencensis. Taxonomy (GTDB): domain Bacteria; phylum Actinomycetota; class Coriobacteriia; order Coriobacteriales; family Atopobiaceae; genus Thermophilibacter; species Thermophilibacter provencensis. Next base: position 223,577 of record NZ_LT671417.1, read on the forward strand.
GAGCACGCCGCCCGCGAAGCCGATGATCTGGCCCTGGTCGTGCGCGACCCACCAGCTGCGACCGGGCTGCGTGAGCTCCTCGTAGAAGAGCCTCTCGCTCCACGGCGTGTGGGCGGAGCCCTCGTAGGTCGCCGCCTCGAGCGCGGCCACGGCGGAGGTGTCGTTGACGGTCATGGGGCGCAGCTGCAGGTGGATGCCGGCAAGGGCGTCATCGACGCCGGTGAGCTCAACCGTTGCCGGCGCCTTGAGGCCCAGGCGGGTGCGCTCTGCCTCCTCGGCGTCAGACAGGCGCGTGTAGATGGGCAGCACGAGCGCCGGGTCGCCGGACTGGTCGGCGGGCCCGGAAAAGACGCCGGCCTCCGCGGCGGCGCGCAGCAGTCCCTCGCCCGTGGGGTACCACGCCTCCTCCGGCGAGAAGTGCGAGAAGCCCGCGGCCTCGAAGCGCGCACGATACTTGGCCAGGCCATTGCCCGTGAGCGTGAGCTCGGCGGCGTCCGCGCGCTCCGCCCAGGCGGCCACGCAGGCGTCCGCCTTGACGACGGTCTCGGCGGCGAAGGTGCGGTGCGCGCCGGCGTCGTCGAGCCGGTAGATGCCGGGATAGACCTCGCCGCGCATAGCGTCTCCCGCCACGGCAAGCGTGCCACGGACGCCGGCCGCGTGCGCGGCCCAGGCCATCGCGTCGAGCGCGGAGGCGCCGAAGAGCGGACGGCCCAGCCCGCAGGCCAGGCCCTTCGCCGTCGCCACGCCAATGCGCACACCCGTGAACGAGCCCGGGCCGCGACCGGTGAGGACGGCGTCGACGTCGGCCATCGAGAGGCCTGCGTCCGCGAGCGCCTGGCGCGCGGTCCCCACGAGCTCCACGTTGGCCTGGCGGCGGCACAGGTGGTCGCGCGCGGCCAGCACGGTGACGCGGCCTTCCGCGGCCACGCGCGCGACGGCGCACGCCAGCATGTCCGTGGACGTGTCCAGCGCGAGGACGATCTTCTCGACAGGGATCGATGCTCCGGGGTTCTTCTCGCTCATTGCGGCTCTTCTCGCTCGGCGTTTCAACCCATTCAGTGTAGCCACTCCGCCCGACACGCGCATGACCCGGAGTTTGCTCGTGCAAATCTCCGGACAAAAACGCCCAATTTCATAGTTTTCCCAGTTGGGGCGAGAAGAACCCGCAGAGCTTGCTCGTGCAAACGCGAGGGGCGCAAGGGGGGCGGCAGCCCATGACGGACCGCCGCCCCGACGAAAACCTGACAAACGACCCTGTCACCTTTGTCAGGAAATGCGCCGCTCCTTACGGGACTTGAGGACGCCGCGGACGGTGAGGCCCGCGATCGCCACGAGGCCCACGGCGGCAACGCCGGTGATGCCCCAGCGGATCTGGTCGGCCTTCTGCATGCCGCCCACGCCGGAGGTGTAGTGGCTGCCGGGCATGGCGCCGTTCATGCAGTGCGTGTTGGCCATCACGTAGAGCAGGTGATGCACGGCATCGCGCGCGTAGCGATACTGCAGGGGGTCGTTCTCGTCAAAGGTCCAGGTGTCGGTGGGATCGCTCGCGGTGAGCTTGGAGTCCGCGCCCGCCTCAATCATCTGGCCCGCGTTCATGAAGACGCCCGTGTCCGCGTTGTCCGTGATAATCCAACCGTCGAAGCCCCATTCGGTGCGGACAATGCCGGTGATGAGGTCGTAGTCGCCGCCGACCCACGTGGCGCCGATGCGGTTGAACGCGGTCATGAGGCCCTGACAGGCCGCCATCGTGGTGGTGGCGTTCTCGTAGGTGCCATCGCCCGTCTCGCGGACGTAGTTGACCTCGACGTCACCGACCTTCATGCACATCTCGAAGGGGCGCAGATAGATCTCGCGTGCGGACTGCTCGTTAAGCCAGGTCGCCATCGAGTACTGGCCGGTGCGGTCGCCGCGGTGGTTCTCCTGGTCGTTGAAGGCAAAGTGCTTGATGAGCGTGTAGACGCCCTTCTCGGCAGCGCCCTTGACCTCCTGCGATGCCAGGGCGCCCGAGAGGAACCCGTCCTCGGAGAAGTACTCGCCGGCACGGCCGGAGAAGGCGGTGCGGTTGATGTTCATGGCCGGGGCGTACCAGCCAGTGGCACCGCCGTAGAGGCTCTCGTCGCCGATGCAGATGCCCAGCTCGTAGGCGAGCTCGACATTCCAGGTCTGCGCGACCATCGCGGGGTTGCAGAAGGTCATGCCGATGCCGCCCCAGCTCCAGCCGGAGGTCGAGTCGGCGTCGGTGCCGGCCGGCTTCTCCACGGAGGCGATGTAGTCGGTGCCATAGCCCGCCTGCGTGATCAGGATGTCGTAGTCCTCGGGGGTGAGCTGGTCGAGCAGGTCGTCCCAGGCCGGGTCGTCATACTCGAGGCCGCGCATCTGAATGAGCGTGAGGCCGTTCTTGGCACCGTAGACGAGGTCGCCCTCCCATTCTTGGACGTCGGGGTTACCCGAGTCGGTGGAGTCGAGCTGCGCGATGAGCTCCGCGGAGGCGGTCTTGCCGTAGGTATAGCTCACGCCGTCATCGCCGTTTATCTCGTTGCCCCAGGTGGAGACCTGCGAGGTGGGCTCGCCGTCGTGCGTGGGGAAGGTGCCCGTCCAGTCGGAGCGGGTGAGGTAGGTGAGGTCGCCCGCGGCGTCATCGAGGCGGTTGGTGACCTCCTCGCCCGTGAGCGTGTCCGTGGCGTAGGTGGTGGTGTCCACCTCGGCGTTGTCGGGCACGTAGGTGGCCGTCATGGCAACGTTGCCCTCGACGGCCGCGCCCTTGGCGGCGAGCACGTTGTTCACGGCCTCGTGGGAGTCGCCGGCGGCGGTCACGTAGTAGGTGCCCGCGTCGAGGATCCAGGTCTTGGCGCCCAGGTAGTCATAGGAGGCGAGCTGGGACTCTTCGAAGACGATCTCCACGGTCTGGGACTCGCCGGGCTCGAGGAGCTGCGTCTTGGCAAAGCCCACGAGCGTGACGGCGGCCTTCTCCACGCCGTTGGCGCGGTCATAGTCCGTATACGGTGACTGCGCGTAGAGCTCCACCACGTCCTTGCCGGCGACGCCGCCGGTGTTGGTGACGGTCACCGTGGCGGTGCACTCGCCGCCATCCCACGTGGTCTCGAAGTCGGACCACTCGAAGGTGGTATAGCTGAGGCCGTAGCCAAAGGGATAGCAGACCTCGGCGGCATAGTCGAAGTCGCCGGCGTTGCCCTGGCCGAGCACGACATCCTCGTAGCGGGTCTCATAATAGCGATACCCGACGTAGATGCCCTCCTCGTAGGAGACGTAGTTGTACTTGGTGAGCTCGCCGGACTCGTCGAGGTACTGGTAGTCGCCGAAGTTCTGCGCGGCAGGGGCGGAGAGCGGGTCAGCGGCGAAGGTGTCCTTGGTGCGGCCGGAGGGGTTCACGTCACCGGCGAGCACGCTCGCGAGGGAGTCGATGCCGTAGGTCCCGAGGGACGGGGCATAGAGGACCGACTTGATGTTGGGGAACTGCTCGAGCCAGTCGAGCTCCAGCGCGTTGTTGGACGTGATGAGCAGGACGGTGTTGTCGAAGTTGTCGTTCAGGTACTGCAGGATCTCGAGCTCCGTGGAGTCGGGCTCCAGGTAGGTGCGCGCCTGGTCCTCAGCGTTCGAGGCGTGGTTGTACATGGAGCGCGGCATGTCGCGGCCCTCGCCGGCCACGCGCTTGAGCACGAAGACGGGCGTGGTGCCCTCGAGCGAGTCGAGCACGCCGGCATCCTGCATCACGGAGAGCGGGCACTCGTTGATGGAGAAGTCCTCGTCGTCGCCATAGCTCACCGAGCCGGAGCCCATCACGTACTCGGAGCCCGCGCCAGAGGCGTAGAACTCGACGAGCGTCTGGTTGACCTTGAGCCCGGCCGCCTCCATCGCGGGCGTGACGGCGTCCACGGTCTCGCCCTCGACGCCCATCGTGGACGCGAGGATGCCGGCGCTGCCCGTCCCGAGCGAGCGAGAGTTTCCGCTCACGAAGGAGAGCGTGGTTCCCTCGGCCGGCGGCAGGGACGCGTCGTCGTTCTCGAGAAGGACGATGCCCTCGGCAGCAATCTGCTTGTCGAGCTCCCCCTCGTAGGCCGCGAGGTCCTCGCGGGACTTGTGGTCGGCCTTGTTGTACTCGAGGTCGAGGCCCTCCGTGTTGACGCCGGAGTTGTCCCAGCCCTGCTCGACGCCGAGGTACGAGTTGATGACCTGCGTGTAGTTGGGGAGGATGGCGTTGGCCGCCACGATGAGGGCGATAAACACCACGGCGAGCACCGCGCCCACGACGCGCGCCACGATGCGGCCTGCTCCGCCCTTCTTCTTTGGTTGCTTATCTGACATGAGGTAATGCTCCGTTCATGACACGTGAGGCCGGGCCAGGGCGAGAAGAACCTCTCGCCCCGGCCCGACGGACTAACAATTGGCGTTAGAAGCCCATGCCGAGCGAAGAGACGGACGGATCATCCTGCTCGGCGAAGGACGCGGCACCCGCGGTCAGCGAGAGGTCCTCGTAGCTCGTCCCAAACACCTCGTTGTAGGCCGCCAGGAAGTCCTGAACGGGAATGCGGTGCGTGTAGGTGGCATAGAAGACGCCGGAGCCCCAGCCGAGGTCAAGCTGACCCCAGTCGTAGTAGAAGCCGTCCTGGGCGTAGGTAATCTGGTCCTTCTCGACCTTGGCGGCTACGGGCTCGCCCTTCTCGTTCTTGATGACGAGCGTGGCGGCTCCCGAGCCAGACCCCTCAAGCTCCCACGTGCCGGTGGACGAGACCTTGTTGGCAGCGTTGAGCCTCAGGGTGCCATTGCAGTAGAGGTTCAGCGGAACGCCACTCTCCTGGATGAAGGAGTACTTGTAGCTGTCCTGCGTCGTAGCCGTCACGAGAATCTGGTTGGACCAGCTACCCTTGATGTCGTAGTTCATGTACCCGTTCATGACAACCTCATCGCCGGGCTGCATCACGGTTCCGTTGACGTCCCAGCCGTCGAAGATCATGAACTGGCCCTCATAGGGGTTCTCGGGCAGGGTGAAGGAGTCACCCGCGCCAACGGTCACGCTCTCGGGGTCAGTACCGCTGACGTCGTCGCTGCCGGACGCATACGTGACGGTATAGGTAGGCTGCTCGACCTCCTTGAAGCTGGAGCCAGCGGCGTTGGCGGCCTTCACGAACTCATAGCGAGAGAGCATGGCCGACCCAGAGCCAGGGCCAAACGCGGTCTCGATGTCGGCAGAGAAGGTATAGACGCCGTCCTTCTCCTCGACCTTGACCTCGCTGCCGCCGTCAGCGGTGAGCTCAAGGCCCTTGGAGTCATCGTAGGCCCACTTGCCCGAGATCACATTCGTCCAGAAGAGCTTGCTGATGGTGAGCGCGAAGGTACCGTCATCGTAGAAGTCAACGCCCACGCTCGCCGTGGTCTCGGCGCCCGTGCTCTTGGCAATGTCGACGGCGCTGACCATAGCCGGCTTGGCCTCCTCTCCGCCCTCGCTCTGAACGCCGATCTGCGTGTCGTGCGCGAGGCCGTTCATGGCGAGAGAGTTGGCGTTCACGTAGAGGATGCGATGGACCGCGCCAAAGACGGCGTCCTGGATGATGGGGTCGCTCGAATAGTCATCCTGGAGCAGGACCTCGTCGGTGTTTATGTAGCCGGTGCCGCCGAGCCAGGCGTGGGAGCCGTTGAGCAGGCCGTCGATGGTGTTCATGAAGTCGGTCTCGTAGGCGTCGGTCAGCGTGATGCCGCGATAGCCCTGCTCGCCCTCGGAGAACTCCTTGAGCAGGCTCGGGCTCGCGCCCGTCCACCACATGCCCAGGCGGTTGAAGCCGGTCATGACGCCGTTGGCGTGGCCCTCGGTCATCGCCTTGGCGAAGGGCTTGAGATAGATCTCGCGCAGGGTCTGCTCGTTCGCCCACGAGGGGACGCCGTGACGGTAGGTCTCCTGGTCGTTGGCGGCGAAGTGCTTCATGTAGGTGACGCCGCCCTTGTCCATGAGGCCCTTGACCTCGGCAGAGATGGCGTTGCCGGCGAGGAACGGGTCCTCAGAGTAGTACTCGTGGTTGCGGCCGGAGTACGGCGTGCGGTGGTTGTTGCAGCTAAAGCCATAGAGGCCGAGCGTCTTGGTGTCTGCAGAGGAGCCGTGGAGCAGGTTCTCGCCGATCATCTGGCCGACCCTGCTGGAAAGGTTGCGGTCAAAGGCCGCCGTACGCCATGCGGTCATGGGGAACGGAATCGCCGTGAGGCCGGAGATGGCAAGGGTCGTCGAGCGGCCGTTGGATCCATCGCCGTTGGTCGTCTGAGGCTTGCCGATCACGGGAAGCGCCGTCTGGTCGTCGGCGATGAGCGAGACTGCCTCCTCGTAGGTGAGCTTGGAGATGAGGGCCTCCCACTCAGGGTCGTCATAGTCCTTGCCGCGCATGTCGACGAGCATGAGATCGGAGTCGGTCTTGCCAAACTCGTGGGCGGGCACGGAGCTCGGGTCGCCCGAGTTGGCCTTGTACTGGACGGGCTTCGCCATGTCGGCGACCTCGTCGGTGTACACGAGGTGGATGGCCTCCTTGGGATACGTCCCCTCCCAGTTGGAGCGGCTGAGCCACGTGATGTGGTTGTGCTCCTTCATGGTCTCGTTCTTGTTGGGGTCGACGTCGTCAAAGAGGTTGGTGATCTTGACGCCCGTGACCGACGTCGCAAAGACCTCGTTGTCCTGCTCGGGGTTGTTCCAGACAAAGGTGAGATCGGCATCGCCGTCCGCGGTCATACCGTCCGCGACGGTCTTGCCCTTGGCGGCGAGGATGTTGTTGACGGCCTCGTGCGAGCCGTTGCCGATGGTGAGGTAGTAGTCGCCGGCCTCGAGGATGTAGGTCTTGGCCCCCTCGGAGTCGTAGGTCTCAAGCTCACTCATGGGCACGTGAACCGTCACGTCCTCGGAGGCGCCGGCGGCGATTGCGCCGGACTTCTCGTAGCCCGCGAGCTGGATGGCCGACTGCTCGAGACCGTTCGACTCGTCATAGGCGGTGTAGGGCTTCTGGAGATAGACGGTCACCGAGTGCTTGCCCTCGACGTCACCGGTGTTGGTGACCTTGACAGTGACGTCGAAGCCGTCCTCGACCTCGGCGACCTTGAAGTCGGAATACTCGAACGTCGTATAGCTGAGGCCATAGCCGAAGGGGTAGGCCACGAGCGAGGAGTAGTCGAAGTCGCCAACGCCATCGACGCCCAGGACCTTGTCCTCGTAGCGGGTCTCATAGTAGCGATAGCCCACGTAGATGCTCTCGGCATACACGATGTTGCGACGCCAGTGGCTGCCCTTGTCCTTATCGATGGGCGGCTTCCAGTAGTCGATCTCCTTCTGGACCTCGTCGTCCTTGCCCTCGGAAAGCTGCGAGCGATCGGCGTCGATGGCGCCGAAGTTGACCATGGCAGGAATCTTGTAGGCGTCCTTGTACATGGAGTCCGGCATGCGACCAGAGGGGCTGCTCTCGCCAGAGAGAAGGGCCACAAGGGGATCGACGGACCACTCGCGCTCCTGGCCCTGGAAGTACGGGTCGTAGTAGGAGCCGCACCACACGAGGGCGTCAATGGCGTCAGACCACTCGCCGTCCTCCCAGGTGATGAAGTTGGTGGTGTTCATGAGGACGATCATCTTGCCGAAGGTGCCGCCGCGACGAAGCTCGGCGACGCCGTTCAGCATCTCCTTCTCCTCCGGAGACAGGATGAGATAGTCGCGCTCGGAACCATAGCTGCAGTCAGAGCCCTCGGCCCCGCGACGGCCAAGCACCACGACGGCGACGCCGGACGCGCCGGAGAGGAAGCCAGCGCCCTCGACGTCCGACCAGGGGTTCTCGTTGACGGCAACCTTCTCAACGTTCGTGGAGCCGTTGGCATAGAACTCCCAGCACGCGTCGTCAAAGTCGTAGCCCGCGTTCTTGAACGACTCGTCAAGCCCCTTCATCCACTGGGGGCCAGCGTTACCGAAGACCATGATCTTGCCGTCATCGGGCGAAAGCGGCAGGGCGGCACCCTCGTTCTTGAGCAGGACCGTGCCCTCGGTGACGAGCTGGCTGTAGAGGGCGTGCTCGTCGTCGACGAGCTTCTGCTCGCCCTCCTGCGTGTACTCGTAGTCGCTCTTGAAGTACTGCGTCTCCTCGGAGGGAGCCTGCGGGGTGCTGTCCCCGCCGCCGTTGCCGCTCCCGGAATCGCAGCCCGTGAGCCCCGCGAGCCCCGCCATGACGGCGGCGGCCGCGGTGCCCAGGACAAAGCTCCTGCGCGAGATTCCCTTCCACGTTCTTCTCATCTTGCTTCCCTTCCTATGGCCCTTTCAGGCGCCCTTCACCCGCCCTGCGGCGGGACGTGACCCCATCCCCTCTCCCGGGGGCCGGTCGGGGGACCGGCCAGGGAAGGGAGGGGAGGCCAGAAGCCTCCGAGCTCTACGATAGGAAGCTGAAGAGCGGCCAAACGGGGCTCATGCCAGACTGCGGAACGTGTCGCACCAAAGCACCCCCGCGGCACCAATGGCGTGATTTGCGTCACCAACTGCAATAAACCGCTGGTTGCGAGCGGTATGGAATCGCCGGCGAGCGGCGCCTAAAAGATGCCTAAAAGGGGCCTGTCCCCTTTTATGGATGCCTAAAAGGGGACAGGCCCCTTTTAGGCATCACAGCATAATCGAGTTCTTGTCGTTCAGGTAGTCCATGTAGGCGCGGCGGGCGTCGGCCACCTTGGAGCGGCCGATGGGCACGAGGTCGCGCCCCACCACGAAGCCCTGCGGCGTGAGCTGTCGCACGTGCGCAAAGTTGACGAGGTAGCCCTTGTGGACGCGGTAGAACCCAAACGGCGCGAGCTTCTCCCCCATCTCGTCGAGGGTCGTGAGGACCTCCTCGGTGCGCCCGTTGGCCAGATGCACGACCTTCTCGCGCCGATGCGCCTCGACGTAGGCGATGTCGTCGACGGAGAACGTCCCCATGGCATGCGCCATCTTGAGGGTGATGGTGCGGTTGGTGCTCGTCTTGCGGCGCTCGCGGACGAAGGTCTCTATGGCCTCAGCCATATCCTGGTTGAAGCGGCTCTTCCGCACAAAGCCGATCGGTCGCAGGGAGAGGGACTCGAAGACCCGGTCCTCGCTGTTGGACACGTAGATGATGTCCGTCCCAAAGCCGATCTCGCGCAGGGCGCGCCCAAACTGGATGCCGTCGATGCCTGGCATCTCGATGTCGAGAAGGACGAGGTCAAAGCCCACCGAGTCCATCCGCTTGGCCAGCTCCTCGAGCACGGTGTAGACCTCGACGTCCGCCTGCGCTCCTCGGAGGGAGAGCTCTCGCTCGGCGGCCGTAGCTATGGCGTCCGCGGCGAAGCGCTCGTCATCGCAGACGGCAACGTGATACTGAAGCATGTCCCTCCCGTCCCCGGAGCCTCCCGCTCCGCGCGCCGCCTATGCGGGCAGCGCGAGCATTACCCTAGCCACAAACTCCCCGTCGTAGTACGAGAAGTCGGCGGCGCCGTCGTACTTCTCGGCGACTGCCCTCACGATCGAGGTCCCGTATCCGTGTCCCTCCGGGTCCTTTTTCGTGGTTACCAGCGTCCCGGCCTCGCTGCGTCGCGGCTCGTGCGGGGAGGGGTTCACCACCGTCACCGCAAGCGCGCCCTGGTCGACGACGATTCCCAGGCGCACGTTCTTCTCGTCGCCTTCCGCGCAGGCCTCGATTGCGTTGTCGAGCAGGTTCATAAGCAGGCTGCAGAGGTCAATTTCCTCGTAGGGCAACTCGGGCGGCACCGCGATGCGCGCGCTGATCTCCACTCCGGCCGCGCGGGCCTTGGCAACCTCTATGTTCACGATGTCGTCAACGAGATCGTTTCCGCTGGCCACCATGGAGAACGTTGGGTTGGCGCGCAGAGACATCTCCCCAAAGAACTCCTCGGCTCGGGCGTAGTCTTTTTGCTCGAGCAGCATGCGGATGTAGGCATACTGGTTCTTTACCTCATGCCGAAGGCGCCTCAGGCTCTCCCCGCTCTCGCGGTAGGCAACGAGCGCCTGGTAGCGCCCCTCCATGAGGTGGCGCTCCGCCTGGATACGCTCCTTCTCCCGCAGCTCGCGCGCAAGGCGGAGGACGGCCCAGTACACCACGAGCTCCGCAAGCTGCCCGTTGAGGCAGGTGAGGAAGCTCTCGAGCGTGCTCGCCGAGTAGTATACGAGGCCGAAATCCGAGCGGAGATAGAGGATGGCTCGCTCGGCGAGGCCAGAGACGCAGACGATGAGCACGGGCATGACAAAGGAGAGCGAGACGTTGTCCTCGTCGAGCGAGTTGTGGCGCTCCAGCACGACGAGGATCGTGCGCAGCAGGAGCATGTACGCAAGCGAAGTGACGGAAGCGAGCTCAATCCCGCCCTGAAGCTCCGCATTGAGCATGTCGGCAACAGAGAGCGAGTAGAGCCACGCGCAGATGACGAGCCCTATGCGCACGAGCTGCGCCGGCGTCTTGCGATCCCAGAAAAAGGCGCCGCAGACCGCGGCCGGCGCGACCGTCCACGTGATGGAGTTGGGGAAGATGAGGTCGCTCACGGTGCCGAGCAGCCACACCACCGGGAGCGCAATCGCGAGGCGCAGCGGCAGGAGCCAGAGAAGCCGCCCGCCCGCGCCGTGGAACTTGGTGAGGAGCAGCACCAGGGAGAGCGCCCAGGCGAGGTTGTAGAGCGACTCGACGCTCGCCGTGAGCGTGGTCATGAAGTTCTGCAGCAGCTCTCCCATGGTCCTCCCGATTCACCTGCCTTGCAGACAGCTTGACGGCAGCTTAAGTGTATCGAGGGGACGCTCGGTCAGCCAGAACCCGCACAACCAGCACGGTTTTCGCCACAACACGTGACAAAGGTTGACAAAGGTGACAGGGTCGTTTGTCAGGTTAATTCTGACAAACGACCCTGTCACCTTTGTCAACCTTTGTCAGGAGGCGTTGACGGCGTGCTCGGCAGAGACAGCGTCAATCAGCCGCACGAGCGGCCAGGCGCGGTTTGTCTTGGTGAGCAGGGCCTTGGGGCCCACGACGCATCCCGCCTCGCGGCTCCGGGCGAGAAACTCGTCAACCTGCGCGTTCGTAAGGCCGCAGAGCAGGACGAACTCCTCGCATTCCGGGGCCGGTCCCGCGTAGTCCACGGGCGCGGGCCTGAAGCCAACGAGCCGCGCGAACGCGCCCGCGGCATCGCCCAGACGCTCGTACGTCGCCGTCCGGGCCACCACGCCCATCTCCCTCAGCACCGCCCGGACCGCCGCGCCCTTCTCGCCGTCAGCGTCAAGCCCCCAGAGCACCGCGCAGGACGCGGGCCCCGAGGGCTTGACCTTCTTCGATCCGGCGGCCTTCTTCCTAGGCCTGCCAGCCATTAGCCGAAGTAGCGCTCGAGCAGGCCCTTGAGAGCCTTGCCGTGACGAGCCTCGTCGCGCGCCATCTCGTGGACGGTGTCGTGGATGGCGTCGAGGTTGTTCTTCTTGGCGCAGGTGGCGAGCTCCGTCTTGCCCTGCGTGGCGCCGAACTCGCAGTCGACGCGCCAGGCGAGGTTGGCCTTGGTGGAGGCCTTCATGTTGGGCTCGAGCTCCTCGCCGAGCAGCTCGGCGAACTTGGAGGCGTGCTCGGCCTCCTCGTAGGCGGCCTTCTCCCAGTAGAGGCCGATCTCGGGGTAGCCCTCACGGTGAGCGATGCGAGCCATGCAGAGGTACATGCCGACCTCAGAGCACTCGCCGGTGAAGTTTGCCTTGAGCTGCTCGAGGATGTAGGCCTTGTCCTCGTCGGAGATGTCGGGGTTGTCCTTGACGGTCTTGCCGTAGATGCCGTACTCGTGCTCGGCGGCGAGCTTGAGCTCACCCTCGACCTTCTCGAACTGGCTGGCCGGGGCGTGACAGACCGGGCACTCCGCCGGCGGCTCGGCGCCCTCGTAGATGTAACCGCAGACCTTGCAGACCCACTTGTCCATGGTGAAGCCTCCTCATTGCCTCGTAGGTGGCGAGGCCCCCTCGGCCTCGCCGTCCTCTCCTATGCACACGTCCCGAGAGGTCCCCGGTCCGTAGGTGCCGACTCTTGCTGACACGCGGGGCAGATGCCGTCGAACTGCAGGCTGTGCCCGCAGATCCGATAGCCGGACACCTTGGCCGCTGCCTCGTTCACGTCTTCCCCGATGGGGTCGATCATGACGTCGTCCACCCTGCCGCAGCGCACGCAGCGCACGTGGTAGTGAGGAAACGAGCGATGGTCAAAGCGGTCCGCCCCGTTGTTGATGCGCACCCGCCCAATCTTCCCCTCGTCGGAAAGCCTGTTGAGCGTACGGTAGACCGTCGCCCGGCTGATTGTGGGGTGCTCCTCGTGAACGGACTCATAGACCTCGTCGGCGGTAGGGTGGTTCGCCAGGCAAGCGAGCTCGTCCGCGATGATCGCGCGCTGCACGGTATTTCTCGTCGGCATGTCCACCTCCCTCGTGTCCTCCTCAGGATAGCATATTGATATTTAGTATCAATTGGGAATTTCTACTATTTTGAACGATGGTGGGGACAGAGGCTGCCAGCCGCTGTCGACGCGTGACCGGGAGCGGCGCAGAGCCCCGGAGTCACGCGTCGGTCCCCCCATCGGGCGAGCGTGACGAGAAGGGCACGACGGCCGCGACCCGCTGGCCGATCATGACAAATTGCCCTGTCACCTTTGTCAGCATCGCTACAGCGTGGCGAGAAGGGCCTCTCCTCGCCCGTCGTGCGCGACGAGCCGCACCTCGCGCGGCGGCTCCTCGCCGGGAGCCGCCTCGTCGTCGAGGCGGGTCACGAAGACGTCCACGCGTGCGTCGCCGATCTCCTCGGCAAACTGCTCGCCCCACTCGATCGAGCACACACCGTCGGCGCCGAGCACGTCGAAGATGCCCGTGTCCTCCAGCTGGTCCGGATCGTCCAGGCGATAGAGGTCGAAGTGGTAGAGCGGCATCTCTGCGCCCTGGTAGACCATCTCGATGGTGAAGGTGGGGCTCGTGACGTCGTCCGTCACGCCCATGCCGGCGGCGATGCCCTTGGTGAGCTGGGTCTTCCCCGCCCCCAGGTCGCCCGTCAGCACGAGCACGTCACCGGCGGCAAGGGCGCGGCCGAGCCGCTCACCGAGGGCGATCGTCTCGTCGCGCGAGCACGTGCGAAAGCTCTTCTCGCTCATCGCGCCTCCCCCGCGGGGTGAGCGGCGAGCCACTCCCCCACCATCGTGAGGTCCGCCTCGAGCAGCGGCTGCCACTCGGCGTGGTAGATGCACGCCGCCGGGTGGAACGTGGGGCACACCACGAAGTGCCCCGTCTGGTGGAGCCTTCCGCGCAGCGTGGTCACGCCCGCGTTGGTCCTCAGCACGAACTGGGAGGCGAAGTTGCCCAAACACACGATGACGTCCGGCCAGATCGAGCGGATCTGCTCGCGCAGGAAGGGCGCGCAGGCCTCGATCTCCTCCGGCCTGGGGTTGCGGTTTCCGGGCGGGCGGCACTTCACCACGTTGGCGATGTAGATCTCGTTGCGCGTGAGGCCGGCACAGCTAAGAAGGGCGTCCAGCTTGTGGCCGGCGGCACCCACGAAGGGCTCGCCCTGCAGGTCCTCGTTGCGTCCGGGACCCTCGCCGATGAACATCACGCGGGCGTGCGGGTTGCCCACGCCGAAGACGAGGTTCGTGCGCGTGGCGCCGAGCGGGCAGAGCTGGCAGTTGCCCATGAGGTCGCGGATCTCCTGGAGCGTGACCTCCCGCGGCTTCTGATGCTCGTGTCCGGGAATGTGCATGACGGCCATGAGGTCGAGCCCCCTTCTCTCGGCTGCGGGACGCCTAGGCATAGACCTTCTCCAGGCGCATGCCAAAGTCGCAGACCACCTCGTAGTTGATGGTGTTGCGCAGGCCGGCCATCTCGTCTGCGGTGATGCGCTCGTCGCCGTCCGCGCCGATGATGGTGACCACGTCGCCGTACTCGACCGGTCGCGTCGGCCGGTACGAGCGCGCGCCGTTGACGTCCACCGCGAACATGAACTGGTCCATGCAGATGTTGCCGACCTGGCGGCAGCGGCACCCGCCCACGAGGACGTCCATGTTGTTGGAGAGCTCGCGCGCGAGGCCGTCGGCATAGCCGATGGGGACGGTGGCGATCTGGATGTTCTGCTTGGGAACGCGATACGTGAGGCCATATCCCACGCCGTCGCCCACGCTGGGATAGAGGACCCGGACGATGCGGCCGCGCACGCTCATGACCGGCTCGAGGTCGATCTGGCCGAGCGTGGTCTCTGCGGGATGCAGACCGTAGAGGCCCACGCCCACGCGGCACATGTCAAAGCGGCACTCCGGGTGAAGGATCGTCCCCGGCGTGTTGTCGCAGTGGACGAGCCCGGTGTCGAGCCCCGCGCCCCGCAGGGCCTCGACCGCCTCGCGGAAGCGGTTGAGCTGCAGGGCGAAGTCCCAGTCGTCGAGCACGTCGGCGGTGGCGAAGTGCGTGAAGGTGCCCGCGCACTCCAGCCCGCGATGGAAGTCGATCGTGCGCCGCAGCTCCACCACGTCGGCTCGGCGCACACCGATGCGCGTCATGCCCGTGTCGACGGCAAGGTGGTATCGCGCCACGCGGTTCTCGGCGGCCGCCGCCTCGCCAAGGGCGAGCGCGAAGTCGGCCGTGTAGACGGCCGGCATGAGGTCGTACTCCACGAGCGTCCGGACGCAGTCGACGGGAGGCTCGGAGAGGATGAGGATGGGCCACTCGATGCCGGCCTCGCGCAGCGCGATGCCCTCCCGCACTGTGGCGACGGCAAACTGGTTGGCGCCCGCGGCATGCATGGTCCGCGCGCACGGCACGGCGCCGTGCCCGTAGGCGTCCGCCTTGACGACGCACATCATCTGCGTGCCGCGGCCCAGAAGGCGCCTGAACGCCGTGACGTTGCGACGCAGCGCCGCGAGGTTCACCTCGACCCAGGACCACCTGGTGTCCGGGCTCTTCACGGAATCCCTGCCCATGGCCATCTCCCCTCGCGCCGCGGCCTACTCGGCCAGTCCGTCAGGATAGGAGGCGTGCTCCTCCACGGCGTCGGAGGCAAGCCCCACCACGTCGATGAGGTCGCACGCCATCACCGCGTGCGAGCCGACGCGCTCGGCCGCGAGAGACCCGGCGTAGCCGTGAATCTCGCATACGTACGCGGCGAGAAGGGCAAGGTCGACGTCCTCGCCGGCGCGCTGGGCAAGGGCGGAGGCCATCATGCCGGCAAGCACGTCCCCCGAGCCCGCCGTGGCAAGCGCCGCCGGACCGGGCTTGGGCAGAACGGCCTGCTCGACGCTCACGCACCCCGTCGCGCAGCCCTTCGCCACCACCACGAGCTCGGAGCCGCCGTCCGCCCAGATGATCTTGCGCGCGGCGTCGAGCTGCCCAACGAGGGAGTCCGGCGGATTGGAGGCCTGTCCGACGAGCCGGCCGAGCTCGGCGCGGTGCGGGGTAAGCACGAGCGGCGCACGGCGCCTCGTGATCTCGGGAAAGTCCGGAAGCGCCCCGTTGGTGAGGCGGGAGAGGCAGTTGAGGCCGTCGGCGTCGATGACGAGGGGCACGTCGATGCCGAGAAGGGCGGAGACGATCGACGACGTCCCTCCCGAGACGCGCATGCCCGGGCCCACGAGCACGGCCGAGGCCCCCTCCGCCAGCTTGCGCACGACGTCCTTGGCGTCCGCAGAGATCGTCCCCTCGGCATCCTCCGGCAGCGGAACGACGGGAATCTCGAGCAGATGGGCCTGGGCGGCGAGCGCGGCGGAGGCGGGGACGGCGAGCGTCACGTACCCCGCGCCCATGCGGGCCGCGGCGCGTGCGGCCATGACCGCCGCGCCCGGGAAGCGGCGCGAGCCGCCCACGACGAGCACGGAGCCGCGCGAGAACTTGTCGACGGAGAGCGTCTGCGGCGCGAGGACGCCGAGGTAGTCGGCAAGGTCGGTACGCCATGCAACCGGATCGGCCTCGATAACCAGGCGCTCGGTCTGCTCGGCGAGCGGCGCCACGACGATCGCGCCGCACACGTCGCGCCCGTCGTCGGAGAGAAGGCCGGGCTTGAGGGCGAGCATCGTGACCGTCATGTCCGCGATCACGCAGGAGCGCGCGGCGTGGCCCGTCTGGCCGGAGAGGCCGCTCGGCACGTCGACCGAGACCACGCGTGCCGGGCAAGCGTTCACGCAGTCGATCCAGATGTCGAAGGGGGGACGAACCTCCCCGTGGAAGCCCGTCCCAAGCATGCAGTCAAGCGCGACGTCGGCGGTCTCCAGCAGGCCCTCGAGCTCGTCGCGAGAGGGGCCCACCACCGGCTCGATGCCGGACTTCACGGCGCTCTGCGCGACCTGCCGCGCGAGGTCGCCGGCAAGCTCGTCCGGCTCGATCGGGGTGACCACCTTGGCGTTGATGCCGCGCGAGTGCAGCGCCTCGGCGGCGACCCAGCCGTCCCCGCCGTTGTTGCCCAGTCCCACGAGCACCACGACGTTGTCGACGTCCCCCAGCTCAATGACCTCCTGCGCCGCGGCAAAGCCGGCGCGGTGCATGAGCTCCGAGACGCTCACGCCCTCCCGCGTGAGGGCGACCTCGACGCGCTTCACGTCCTCGATGTTAAGCACAGGCTGCATGTGAATCACTCCTCGAGAGAAGGTTGTCCGCTTGGGTCGACCTGGTCGCTCGGAACGGAGCCGTGCGGCTCGTCGGTCCTCGCCATGTCGTCGAGCAGGCCCTCCTGGATGCGCTCGAGCTCGTCGAGCACCGCCCGGGCCTCCTTAAAGGAGGCGGCCAGCTGACGCGCGGCGTCGTCGCGCTCGGGCGGGGCGGGACGAACCTCGTCGGTCACCGCAAGCGCGTTCGCCACCGCGACGTCACGCGTGTGCGAAATCGAGAGCGCGATCTCCCGCACGCCCTTCTCGCGGGCGACCTCGGCCGCCCGGCCGGCGAGAAGGACGCGGGGCCGACCCGCCTCATCGCGCGTCACCGAGACGTCGCGCAGGCCGATCCCCCCGGAAAAGCCCGTGCCCAAGGCCTTGAGCACGGCCTCGCGCGCGGCGAAGCGCGCGGCATAGTGCTCGGCGGGCCGCGCGCTCTTCTCGCAGTACGCGCGCTCCTCGTCCGTGAAGACGCGGCGCGCGAAGCTGGGGCGGCGCGCGAGCACGCGCTCCATGCGCGAGATCTCGAGCATGTCGACCCCTATGCCTGCCGTCGCCACTCGCACCACCTACTCGACGGTCACGGACTTCGCGAGGTTGCGGGGCTTGTCGACGTCACAGCCGCGCGTCCTTGCCACGTAGCGGGCAAGAATCTGCAGGTGAACCACCGCGACGATGGGAACGAGCAGCTCGTCGGGCACCGGCGGGATCCACAGGACGTGCTCGACGAGCGAGGCCACAGCCTCGTCGCCGTCCGTGGCGACGGCCACGCACGTGGCGCCGCGCGCAATGACCTCCTGGATGTTGGATACGGTCTTGTCGTGGACGCGGTCAGCCGGGACGATGGCAACCACCGGGAAGCCCGGCTCGAGCAGGGCGATGGGGCCATGCTTCATCTCCCCCGCCGGATATGCCTCGGCGTGCAGGTAGCTGATCTCCTTGAGCTTGAGCGATCCCTCGTAGGCGGTCGTCGCGTTGACGCCGCGGCCGAGGAAGAGCGCCGAATGCGCGCGGCGGAAGACCGCGGCGGCGCGCTTATCCTGCCAGGAGCGCGAGAGGACCTCGCGGATGAGGTCGGGGATGGCGCAGAGGTCGCGATAGTGGCGCCCGACCTCAGGCAGGTCCATCTGCCGCTTGGCCTGGGCCAGCCGCAGGGCGAGAAGCGCGCTCGCCACCATCTGCGCGGTGTAGGCCTTCGTGGACGCCACGCAGACCTCCGGGCCCGCCTGCACGTAGAGCACGCCATCGGCCTCGCGCGCGGCCGTTGAGCCGAGCACGTTTGTCACTGCGAAGACCTTGCAGCCCATCCCCTTCATGCGGCGCGCGGCGGTGAGGGTGTCCGCCGTCTCGCCCGACTGCGTGATGATCACGCAGAGGGTGTGCGGCGTCACCAGCACGTCCTGCTCGTAGTTGAACTCGGAGGCGTAGTCGCACACGACGGGAACCTTGGCCCAGGTCTGGATGAGGGTCCGCGCGATGAGGCTCACGTGGTAGGACGTGCCGCAGGCGATGAGGTAGACGCGGTCGATCGCCGCGAGGTCGCGCTCGCTCATGGAGAGCTCGTCGAGCACGATGCCCTTCTCGCCAAGACGGCCGGAGAGCAGGCGCTCGATGGCCTCGGGCTGCTCGGCGATCTCCTTGGCCATAAAGTCGGCATAGCCGCCGAGCGTCGCCGCCGAGGCGTCCCAGTCGATGTCCATCGTCGCGGGGTCGTCCACGACGAGCCCCTCCTCGTCGTAGACGGTCACGGCGCCGCTCTGCTCGAGGCGGGCGAACTGGCCGTTCTCGAGCTGGATGACATGAGAGCTGACGCCCGCGAGCGGGGTGACGTCGGAGGCGGCGTAGGCGCCCCTTTCCGTCGAGGCGGCCACGAGCGGGGAGCCGTTGCGGGCGCACACGATCTCCCCGGGCGCGTCGGCGCACACGACGGCAAGGGCCCACGAGCCCCTGAGCCGACGGCACGCGTGCCGCACCGCGGTCACGAGGTCACCCCTGCAGGGCCCCGCCCACGCGTCCTCGATGAGGTGCGCGATCACCTCGGAGTCCGTGTCCGAGACAAGCGTGTGTCCGATGCGCTGCAGATAGCCGCGCAGCTCGCGGAAGTTCTCGATGATGCCGTTGTGCACGACGGCAATGCGACCGGTGCAGTCACGGTGCGGATGGGAGTTCTTGTCGGTGGGGGCTCCGTGCGTGGCCCAGCGCGTGTGGGCGATGCCGCAGGTGCCCACGAGGTTCGCGGTCTCGCACCGCTCGACGAGGGTCGCCACGCGCCCCGCGCACTTGACCCCATGAAGCTCGCCGTCCGTTCCGACGACCTCGACGCCGGCAGAGTCGTAGCCGCGATACTCGAGGGTCGAGAGGCCCTCGAGCAGGTAGCCGACCGCCTGGTCTCTACCGGTGTAGCCTACGATTCCACACATGAGGGCCTCCTCAGGGGATTGGGTGCGTTTGAGTCACGTGCCCAGATTGTACCAGTGACGGCGTGCCCCGCCCGCAGCAGAGCCGGAAACCACGACATGCCGTAACATCCGTCCGCCACCGGGCGCGGGCGCGCTCTTCTCGCCGCGCTGATGTGCCGTCGCTCATCCACGCCGTGCCCCCGCATGGCCCGCACGCCATCTTGCGCGCACAAACGGCGCGAGTCCCCCGCATGCCGGATCAGCGGGGGACTCGCGACGCCGTTGGCGACATGAGGCCAGGGCGCCTACGCGCGGAACTTCTCCAGCGCATCGAGCACGAAGGCGTTGGCCCGCTTGCAGAGCTCGTCGGTAGGCGCCTCGGCGAGGGTGCGCACCAGCGGCTCGGTGCCCGAGGCGCGCACAAGCACGCGGCCCTGGCCCTCGAGAAACTCCTCGGCCTTCTTGACGGCGGCGAGCACGCCCTCGTCGGACATGGCGGCGTCCTTGTCGGTCACGCGAACGTTCACGAGCTCCTGGGGATAGAGCTTCACCGGCGCGACGAGCTGCGAGAGCTTCTCGCGCTCCGCACGATAGACCTCCATCACGCGCAGCGACGTCATGATGCCGTCGCCCGTGCACTCGATGTCGCCGAAGATGATGTGTCCGGACTGCTCGCCGCCCAGGCTGTAGCCGTTCTCGCGCATGCAGGCGTAGACGTTCTTGTCGCCCACGGCGGTGGTCTCATAGGAGAGGCTCGCCTCGTCGAACGCCTTGAACAGGCCGTAGTTGCTCATGACGGTGGGGACCACGGTGCCGGCCGTGAGGCGACCGTGCTTGTTGAGGTAGACGCCGCAGATGTAGAGGATGAGGTCGCCGTCGACCACGTTGCCGCGCTCGTCCACGGCAAGGCAGCGGTCGGCGTCGCCGTCATAGGCGAAGCCCACGTCGAGCCCCTGCTCCACGACGTGGCGACGCAGGCGGTCGATGTGGGTGGAGCCACAGTCCACGTTGATGTTGAAACCGTCAGGGCTGTTGTTGATCACGCGAACGTCGGCGCCGAGGGCGTCGAAGACGGGCTTGGCGACGGAGGACGCCGCGCCGTTGGCGCAGTCAAGGCCGACCTTCACGCCCTGGAGCGAGAAGTTCGCGCTTGCGATGAGGTGGGCGATGTAGCGGTTGCGCCCTTGCATGTAGTCCACGGTGCAGCCGATGGCGTCACCGGTGGCGAGCGGCACTTCGACCTCGCCGTCAATGTAGGACTCGATCATCTCGAGGACGTCCTCGTCCATCTTGTAGCCCTCGCCGTTCACGAGCTTGATGCCGTTGTCGGTGTAGGGGTTGTGGGAGGCCGAGACCATGATGCCGCAGTCGAAGCGGCCGTCCACCGTCTCGTAGGCGACGCCCGGGGTGGGGATGACGTGCAGCATGTAGGCGTCGGCTCCGGAGGCAACAAGGCCGGCCACGAGCGCGGACTCGAACATGTAGCTCGAGCGACGGGTGTCCTTGCCCACGACGACGCGCGCCTTGCGATCCTGGCGCGCGCCGTAGTACCAGCCCACGAAGCGGCCGATCTTGAAGGCGTGCTCGACGTTGAGGCCCTCGTTTGCGCGGCCGCGGAAGCCGTCGGTGCCAAAGTACTTCATGCTGTTCCCTCCAACGAGAGACGGGGGCGGGTACGTTTTGCTCCGCACATTCTCGCACTCACGCAAAGCGCGGGGCAAGTGTCACCGCAGGACATGTGGGGGATTTGTAATAAAAAACGGGCCTGCCGGCAACGTGCCGACAGGCCCGAAAGGACGAGGAAACGCCTTAGCGCTTGGAGAACTGCGGGCGCTTGCGGGCCTTCTTGAGGCCGTACTTCTTGCGCTCGACGGCGCGGGCGTCACGGGTGAGGAAGCCAGCCTTCTTGAGGTCCTCACGGTACTCGCCAGCGTCGAGAAGGGCGCGGGCGATGCCAAGGCGCAGGGCGCCGGCCTGGCCAGTGATGCCGCCGCCGTCACAGTTGGCGAGGACGTCAAAGCGCTCGGCGGTCTCGGTCAGACGCAGCGGGGCAATGGCGTTGTCCACGAGCTGCTGACGGCCGAAGTACTGGGCGGCCTCGCGGCCGTTGACGACGACCTTGCCGGTGCCGGGGACGAGACGAACGCGGGCGACAGCCTCCTTGCGGCGGCCGGTGCCGGAGTAGACTACGGTGTTCTCAGCCATCGGTTAGGCCCTCCAATCGATCTGGACGGGGTTCTGGGCCGTGTGCGGGTGCTCGGGGCCGGCGTAGACCTTGAGCTTGGTGCCCTGCTTGCGGCCGAGGGTGGTCTTGGGGAGCATGCCCTTGATGGCGTGCTCGACGACGCGCTCGGGGTGCTTCTCCATAGCCTCGCGGAAGCTCTCGAGCTTGAGGCCGCCGAGATAGCCGGAGTAGCGCCAGTACTGCTTGTGGTCGGCCTTGACGCCCGTGAGGACGACCTTGTCGGCGTTGATCACGACGACAAAGTCACCGGTGTCGGCGTTGGGGGTGTACTGCGGCTTGTTCTTGCCACGAAGAATCATGGCGGCGGTGGTGGCCAGACGGCCGAGCGTCGCGCCCTCGGCGTCGATGAGCACCCACTTGCGCTCGACTTCGCCAGCCTTGGCGAACTGAGTCGACTTCTTCACTTGACTCCTCCTACGTACCTGCTGAGATGACGGCTTCTGGACAAACCGTCGTGCTTTTTTGTCAGAGATTACGGGGCTCTGTGGAAAAGCTGTAAGAGTATAGCGCAAGACGCCACTGCTGAGCTGGTGAATTTTTCTTCCACAAGCCATTCAAATGCGGCCGCGCCTCTCGCCCGCCCCGCATGCCCCGCCCGCAAAATAACGCGCACAATTTGACTTTGTCCCAAAAGCCAACTGGTGATATATCAAACGAAAGCAAACTGTGCGCGTTAATTGCCCCGCCGGGCCGGCCGAGAAGGGCGTCAGACCCAAAGGGTCACCTCCTGCGCGCCCTCCCCCACGTCCGCGCGCGCAAAGCGGACGCTCACGCGCGGAGCGCCGTGGACGCCGGCGACCATGGCGGCCAGCGCGCGCTCCTCGGGCGGAGCAAAGGTCTCGATCGCGGGTGCCTCCTCGAAGAGCCACACCGCCTCGCCCTCCGCCGGCTCCTCGGCGAGAAACGCCGCGCGGTCCGCCACCTCGCGCGCCGCAAGCTCGCACCCGGCGCAGCGCGCCTCCACGGCAGCGGGGCGCGCCTCCACCCGCGCGCTCATGGTCGTCACCCTGAATGCGTCGTAGCCCTCGTAGCCGCCCGTCGACGCCTCGGCGAGAAGGACCAGCCGCCCCGGCTCCTGGCGCATGCGGAAGGTGGTCTCCACGTGGCCGCCGTAGGAGACGTCGTCCATGAGGCCGTAGCCCTCGACCCACCTTGCGCGGTTCTCGATAGAGGACCCGCCATCCTCGTAGAGCACGTAGCGGCTCTCTCGGGCGCCGCCGTCCGGGACAGGGCCCTCCGGCCAGAAGTCGATCACGCGACGTGTCCTGTCAAGCCCGCGCGGGTTCTTCTCGCCGGGCGGCATGGGGTTGTTGTGCGCCTCGTAGCGCGGGACTATCGCGTCGCCGCGCACGAAGAGGGGCAGCTTCCAGAGCGGCGCGTCAAAGCCGTCGAGCGTCTGCCCGCCCGCGTGGCGCTCCCCGGTGAAGTAGTCGAACCAGACGTCCCTCTCGTCACCGGGCAGGTAGATGCCGTCGCGGACGTCGTTGCCGCGCTCATCTGCGCGCGCGTTGCGCCACACCGGTGCCACGAGCAGGGCATCGCCGAGCAGGAACTCGTAGTTTGCCGCCTCGGGCGCCATGTCCTCGCAGCCCGCGAGCGCGAGCGTCCGCACCATAGGCAGCCACGCGTCGCCATTTGCGTCCGTGAGGCCCGCCGCCGCGGCCGCGCAGGTGTAGGCGTAGGGCATGAGCTCGCTCTTGAGCTTGAGGTACATGCGGCAGATGCCCGTGTGGGGGTCTCCGTTTGCGTAGGGCAGCTTGGCGTAGGCGCCCCAGCCGTCCATGTCCAGGATGATGGGCGTGAGCGCCTTCCACTGGAAGTCGCGCGTGGCCACCACCGGGTCCCCGCCGAAGATGCCGTCCAGATCAGACGCCACGTTGGGGTTGCCCGACATCCCCTGCCCCAGGTAGGTGGGGATGTGCATGCGGACGTACTCCCAGTCCGTGCCGTCCTGGTCGCCCGACCACACGGCGCCAAAGCGCTGCGTGGCGGCCCAGCCGTCGAGCGTGAGGACGAAGGGACGCCGGTGCGCGTCCAGGCTCAGGATGTCGTATGCCTGCTTGGTACCGGAGAGGGCGAAGGAGTAGCCTTGGCCCACCCACTCCTCGTCGGTCTTGAGGGCGGCCACGCCGCCGCGCGTGGTCTCGGCGGCAAAGTCGCGCAGGTTGTGCCAGGTCACGTCCGGGTTTGCGTCCGGCGTGATCTTGGACTGGGCCCACAGGCCCGTGGCCACGCCGCGCTCCGCCGCGTAGGCGGAGAAGGCGGCGAGGTTGTCGACGTTTGCCGCCACCGCCGCGAGGCGCTCCGGCGAGCTGGCGCCGTCCGTCCCCACGCCGCCCGTCATCTCGTAGCCGTTGTGGCCGTAGCCTGACCCGTAGCCGTCGTTGGGCAGAAACCAGCCGAGCGGCATGTCGTGGGCGGCGTGCTCGTCAATCACCGCACGCGCCGAGAACTCGTACGGCGTCTCGCAGGAGAACCCGCCCGCAGACTCGCGGAGCACCTCGTCCGGACCGTTGAGGGACTCGGCGGCGCCGCGCCCCGGCAGCACGTAGCCGCGCACGCGCCCGTACTCGTAGCGAACGCGGCCCGCGCCGCCCGCGGGCCCGGAGCCGTGGACGACCCAGGCCTTGCCCTCGGTCGCGGGAGCCCCCGCCACGGTGCCGCGCGCTTCTGCGGGAAGCGGCTCGGCAGACCACGCGTCACGGTTGTAGGCGTTGAGGTGTCCCAGGTAGAAGGCATACTCGGGGAGAAGGACCGGCGCGCCCGTCACGCGGTAGTAGGCACGCAGCACGGCGCGCGCCGTCTCCGCGAGACCGGCCGCGGGCTCGCCGGCGCAGCCCGCCACGAGGAGATACGCGTCGAAGAGCCCGTCCTCGTGGGCGGCGCGCACGTCCGCGCCCGTGGCGGCAAAGTCGTAGACCCCACGCGCGAAGGTGTTTCTCAGCACGCCGTAGCCCGCGCTCGACCAGAAGAAGGGGCTCGGCGAGGCCACGTCGCCGTCCTGCCACTCGTTGCCGTTGACCGGCGCGCTCACGATGTTGATGACGGTCCCCGCGTGCTCGGCTCGGCCGTTCTGCGTGCCGCCGCCAAAGAACTTCTCGTCGGGGGCGCACGCCAGAACCTGCGTGGTTGAGCCCGCGTCCATCTGCAGGGGCGCCGTCTCCCGCACCACCACGCGTCCGTTGCGGCGCACGCTCAGCAGCGCGCCCGATCTGCCGAGAAGGACCTCGGTGCCGCCGGCGGCCACCACGAAGGCGCCGCCCTCCTCGCGCACGCGCACCGCGGGGTGCGCGTAGCGCTCCGAGTCGTCCGGCTGGGCCGGGATGCGCGCCGCGTGCTCCGGGCAGACGGGCTTCGCGTACGGCGCAAACGCGCCGGCGGGATCAACCACGTAGCGCACGACGTCCTCGTCGAGAAACGCGATGCGCCCCTCCACCGCACGCGGGGCTGCGGGCGCGCCGTCATTCTCGCCAGATGAAGTGTCCTCGGCGGCGGCAAACGCGACGACGGCCACGTTGGGCCGCAGCGGGTCCGGCGCGACCGAGGTCACGCCCGTCAGGGTTATGCGACTCATGGGTGCCCCCTATTCTGCGCAGAGAAACGCGTCGATCTCCGCCAGGCGCGCCTCGGCCTGGCGGCGGCCGGCGACGTAGAGCCTGAGGAGCGGCTCGCCCGAGCGCTCCGAGCTGCCGATGGTCACCGGCTCCTCCGGGGCGATGACGAGGCAGCGCCCCTCGGCCTCGAGCTCCCAGAGGAGCTCGCGCTGGGCGTTGTAGCGCTCGCCGCGCGTGGCAAGCGCCTCGAGGTAGTACGGGTAGGCGTCGTAGAGGTGGGACTTCAGCGCGATGGCCTCGCTGCCGGCGCCGCGCACGAAGCCGCGGTCCTGCGTGAGCACCACGAGGGCGCGCTCTGCCGGGACGTGCCCCTCAATCTCGCGTGCCCCGGGCAGGCCCATCGCCGTCTCGAAGGGGATGGAGTCGGTGGTGCCACCGTCGAGGTAGCGCTTGCCGTCAATCTCCACGATGCGCGAGACCATGGGCAGGGAGGCCGACGCGCGGACGCGGTCGATGTCGTCGGGGAAGCGGCGCACAGGCAGGTAGTCGGGTGTGCCAAAGGTCACGTCTGACACCACGGCGTACATGGGCAGGTCGCTTGCGTTGAAGGTCTCCACGTCGCAGGGGTCGATGTGGTTCTGGACCTCGTCGTACATGAAGTCCGCGCCCGCCATGTTGCCCGTCGTGGCGAGCGACCAAAGGGACATGAAGCGTTTGTCGTCGCGGAAGGCGAGCATGTCGCGCATGGTGCGGCCGATCTGGCGCGAGCGGAAGTTGGACGCGTTGATGGCACCGGCCGAGACGCCCCACACGCTGGAGAAGTCGTACAGCCCGCGCTCCTGGAGCACGTCGAGCACGCCCGCCGTGAACAGGCCCCTGAACCCGCCGCCCTCGAGCACGAGCGCCGGCACGTTGGTCTTCTCGGTTGGCATGGTGGCTCCCCTCGTCCGCGTTTTTCTCGGCACATTGTCGCACGACCAGAGCGTGCGGGGCGAGGCGTGGCGCCCTTCGCCTCGTTTTCATGCAGAATCCGATTGCGCTTCATTTAAGCAAGGAGGCAGAGCGGGGCTTTTCGGTTTTTGCGCGTTAGTCACTGGCGACGCGCCCGGCGGAGCCCCCTCACGTATCGGACGAGAGAGATTGCCGAAAGGGCAGTGGAGCTGGCCATCAGCGCCGCCCCTCCAAAAAACCACCCGTTCACAGTATCAAGAATTGATGAGACGTCAACTCGGGTATTCGACCACAGGATGAAGAGGAAGCAGAGGGACGAGAGGAAGAAACTCAGAGCAACAAGCAACATAGAGCGCTCTGACGGCCTCATCACGGCGGCAGCCAAGGCAAAGGCTATCGAGGCGATCCCCAGATACAGGGCAAGAACCATTGTCCAACCTCCGCTTCTCCGGCCGACCCACTTCTCACTCGCTGACGTTCTTCCGCCTAGGCAATCCTCTCGTACGCGTAGCTCATCTTGTACATGGTCTCGGGGGCAAGGTCGATGTCTCCGCCCGCCCAGCTTACCGCGCCGTGGTCAATCGCAAACCCGGAGAAGACCTCGTTGCTTCTAAGGGGCGCGAAGACAGGCATCTCCAGGAGGGGCGACGCATCAAAAAGACGCGTCTCACCCGTGGAGAAGGTCACCAGCATTGGGAGGTCATTGACCACCTTTGCCGCAACCACCCTCATGTCCTCCTACAGCTCCCCCGCATAGGCAACGCCATCAACCACAAACATGGGAACCTCCCAGGAAAGCTAAGGAGCCAGTCAAAAAAGCCGGGGCCCATTCGGACCCCGGCACAAGCGTGCAGGTGGAGGTGCGGAGAATCGAACTCCGGTCCAAAGCAGATCCCTGACAGGTGTCTCCAGGCTCAGTCGCCGGTTGGGTCTCGGAGGCCGCGCACCCGGTGACCCGCGCTTGGCCTCCCAGTCGGTTCGGTCTTAGCGCACGGCATACCGACTACGTCCGCACGCGCATCTCCCTGAAATGACGTCGCCCCGGGAACGGGAGCAATCCCCGGTTTGACGCGCCGCTATCTAATTAAGCAGCGAGAGCCAGCTGAGGCTCGTAAGAGTTGTTGTCGTCAATTCAATTTGACGGTACCCCTGTTTAGCGTGGCGAGGAGACCACGGCCTGCTGCCCATCTCAGACCCACCCTGTCGAAACCAGTCACCCCCGGGTGGAATGGGAAGACTGCCACCATGCGGCTGTCAACGTACGGGCCGCTCGCGCGACCGTGGGGTCATTCTACCCGTTTTTCTCGATGCATAGCCACGGCGGCCCGCGCACATCGCCGACGAGAAGAGCATACCGGCCACAGTCGCCCTTCTCGCCCACGCAAAAGGGGCGGCCTCCCACGGGAAGCCGCCCCACGCACCGCTCCTAGCGAGAAGGACTACTCCTCGACGAGCTCAAACAGGTCGGGGCCGACGCCGCAGACCTCGCAGACAAAGTCCTCAGGCAGCTCGGGGGTGTCAACGGTGACCTCCCAGCCGCAGACGGTGCAGCGGAACGTGTACTTCTTCTCATCTGCCATGGTGCTCTCCTCTCACTTGGTCCAACGTGCCCTGTCGAAATGCTATCACAACGGTGGCGTTTCTCGCCCCGCGTTGCGCCAGATGGGATGCCTAGCTCAGGCCCTCCACGTAGGAGGAGGCCTTCGCCGGGGTCTTGCCCTTCAGCGTGCCGTGGTAGTACGCGTACGTCATGGGTGGCTCGCCCGAGAGGTTTCCGGCGTCGACGACCCGACCGACGAAGGTGAGGTGCGTCCCCACGTCCGTGGTCTGCACAACCTCGCACGCGACGTAGGAGCAGGCATGCTCGGCGGGGTACGGGTCTCCGGTCGATGCCACGGCGCTCTGGATGCCCTCGAACTTGTCGAAGTCCACCGAGCTCCTGAAGCCGAAGCGCCCGACGAAGGGCATGTCGGCCGACTCGTCGAGCACGGCGAGCGCGAAGTGCCCCGCGCGCTCGATGGCGCCGCAGGTGAAGTTTTCCTTGTTCACCGTCACCGAGACCTGGAGCGGCTCGGCGGTCACCTGCAGCCCCGTGTTCACGAGGCATGCGCCCGCCCGCTCGCCGTCGTCCGCCGAGACCACATAGAGGCCCGACGAGAACTTGAACAGTGCCGATGCGTCCATTCCCACTCCTCTCCGATGAGCCAGGGAGGCGGCCCCCTCCTGGCCCGCTACCGGTTGAGCTCCTTGAGGGCGCGGGCTATCTCGCGGTCGGAGTCGCGTCGCGCCATGTCTGCCCGCTTGTCGTAGAGCTTCTTTCCGCGCGCAAGGCCGATGGCCAGCTTCACGCGGTTGTTCTCGTCAAAATAGATCTCAAGCGGCACCAGCGCAAGCCCCTTCTGACGGAGCTTCGCGTCAAGGTAGTCGATCTGACGGCGATGCAGGAGCAGCCGCCGCTTGCGGTCCGGGTCAACGTTCCACACGCCGCCGTTGGAGTAGGGATGGACGTGCACGCCGTGCAGCCACGCCTCGCGTCCGCGGATGAGACAGAAGGCGTCCGTGAGCTGGCACGCGCGCTCGCGCAGGCTCTTCACCTCGGTGCCCGTAAGCTCGATGCCGGCCTCGAAGGTCTCGTCGATAAAGTACTCGTGGCGGGCGGAGCGGTTCTTGGCGATGGTCTTCTTGCCCGGCTTGGCCTGACGCTCCGCCTTCGCCGCCTGGCGCAGCACCTTACTCTTCGCCATCGGCATCCCCCTCGGCGGCGTCGCTCTCGCGGATGAGCTCGAGGAGGGCCTTCGCGGCGGCCTCTCCCACGAGGTCGCGCGCCCGCAGCGTAAGGTTTGCCGCCACGTCTCGCGCACCCGCGGCGGCGGCATCGCTCGCGCACATGAGCAGGCAGACCGCGATGTCCGCGTTGGCCCCGTCGGGCAGCCCCTCCTCGGCGAGAAGCGCCTCGACCTCGTCGTCGGAGACGAGGTCGGGGTCGCGCTCGGTGCCGGCGGCCTGGTCGAGGGCCGCATCGACGGACGAGTCGCGCACGTCCAGGGCGCGGGCGGCGCGCAGGGCCGCGGCCGCGGTACGCGGCTTCTCGGACGCCTGGAACCAGCCGGAGAAGTTCACGAAGGCGCGCGCGAGGTGGCGCGCGTCGCTCGCCCGCTCGAAGACGCTATAGGTGAGCGCCAGGTACTCCTGCATGTCCCCCGCCACGCGATAGAGGTCGGCGAGGTTCAGGCGCGACCCGCAGTCCATGGGATTCCAGCGGATGGCGCTCTTGAGGGCGGACATCGCGGCATCGTAGTCCCCCGCGTGCACGTTGGCGAGGGCGAGGTCCCCGTAGAGGCGGTCGAGCGGCTCGCCCACGTCGCGCAGCTCGCGCGGGTCCTTCTCGACGCGCCGGTATGCGAGGCGCTCGAAGAGCGTGGGAAAGCTGAACCACTGGACCTCGTCGGTGGTGGGGCAGTTCTTGTCGACGTACTCCTCGGCATCCTCGGCGAGGCGGGCGAGAAGCTCGACCGCCCGCTCGGGCTGGCCCTGGAGCATGAGGCCCTCCGCCCGCTCGAGCTCGTCCGTCATCTCTGTCTGGATCATATGACCTCCTCGCGGCCGTGGCCGCGCACGCATGCTAGGTGGTTAGTCTTCCCATTATCGCCCACCGCCAACGCGGGGACGCCGAGGGTCCCGCGGGCGGTCCCCATCCTGGGCGAGCACGAAGTCAATCTGCCCGCGCGCCACGTTGACGCCCGCAACCTCCACCGTCACGGGACGGCCGAGGCGCCACACCTCCCCCGTCTCCTCCCCCGTAAGCGTGAGGCGGGCCTCGTCGTAGGCAAACCACTCCTGGCCGAGCGCCCGGACGGGGAGAAGCCCCTCGGCGCGCGTGTCGTCCAGGGTCACGAACACGCCATAGCGCTCGCATCCCGAGACGGAGCCGCGCGCGACCTCGCCCACGCGCCCAGAGAGGAGCTCGGCCGTCTTTACCTTCTGCGACGCCCGCTCGGCCGCGTCGGCCGCCCGCTCGCGCTCGGAGCAGGCCTGGCAGAGCTGCGGGAGCGCCGCGGCCTGGTCGCGCATCTCAGCCCCCTTCGCCCGCCCCGCGAGGAGGGCCTTGAGCGCGCGGTGCACGAGCACGTCGGGATAGCGCCTGATCGGCGACGTGAAGTGGCAGTACGCCGCGGCCCCGAGCGCGTAGTGCCCGTCGTTGTGGGGAAGGTAGACGGCCTTTCGCTGGGCCCTCAGCAGGAGGGCGCTCGTCGCCGCCTCCGCCTCGGTCCCCGACGCCCGCCCGAGCGCCTCCTGAAGCGCACGTGGCTCTCCCGCGAGCAGGCCGGCCGCAAGCCCTCCGTCAAGGACGCCGAGCTCGCGCAGGGGCTGTACGCAGGCCTTGAGGTCGTCGGGTGCGGGCGGCTCGTGCACGCGGAACGCGGCGGGCACGTCCTTCTCGGCGAGCATCCTGGCCACGCACTCGTTTGCCACGAGCATGGCCTCCTCGATAAGGCCCGTCGCGCGCGTGCGCCGTCGAACGCGGACCCCCATGGGGCGTCCCCGGTCATCCAGGTCCACCTTCGCCTCGACCGTGGGGAAGTCGATGGCGCCGCGCTCCCGCCGCACGCGCTCGCGCAGCGCGCGGATCTCGTCGAGCGTGCCGAGAAGCACGTCGACCTCAGAGGCGCGCCCGGGCGCGCAGGGAAGCGCGTCCGCCGCAGCGCGGCCGTCGAGGAGGGCGTCGACCTCGTCATAGCTCAGCCGCGCCGCCGACCTGATGGCGGACGCCATCGCCTTGGCGGAGACGACCTTGCCCCGGCCGTCCAGGCGGGCGACGATGGAAACGGCGAGACGGTCCTCCCCGGGCCGCAGCGAGCACACGTCGTTGGAGAGGCGCTCCGGCAGCATGGGTATGACGCGGTCCGCGAGATACGCCGAGCAGCCGCGCGCGCGTGCCTCGTTGTCAACCGAGTCGCCCGCGCGCACGTAGTGCGTGACGTCGGCGATGTGCACCTCGAGCTCGTAGCCTCCCCCCGGGAGGCGCCGGGCGCCCACGGCGTCGTCGAAGTCGCGTGCGTCGGCGGGGTCGACGGTCACGCAGAGCTCTCCGCGCAGGTCGCGGCGGCGCGGGTTGCGGGCCATCTCCTCGTCAACGTGCGCCTCGATCTTCTCGGCGGCGGCGAGGGCGGACGGAGGGAAGTCCCCGGGCAGGCCGAAGGAGGCGATTACCGATTCCATGTTGAGGTCAACCGCATCGGACGGGCCCACGCGACGCTCGACGGTCACCACGGCCGCGCTCTTCCGCGTGGGGTACTCGGTGATTCTCGCCACCACCACATCGCCGGGGGCGACGCCCAGCCGGCTCGGGCTCGGGTCCTCGGGAACCACGAAGAAGTCGTGGCCCAGCCGCGCGTCGAGCGGGACCACCGCGCCGAGCGGCCCGGCGATGTCGAAGCGCCCGAGAAAGGTCTGCGTCGCACGGACCACCACCGAGCGAACGACGGCGCGCGGGGCGCGGTTGCGGGCACTCACGATCGCGACCTCGACCTCATCCCCGTTCATGGCCTCGCGCTGGCCATGGCGCACGAGCTCGAAGGCGCCCTCCTGGGTCTCGACCCGCGCCACGCCCGGCCTTGATACCACGAGCCTGCCCGTAAGCGTCTGGTGCCGCTCCCGGGGCCCGCCGGCACGCCCGCGCCGCCTGCTCCCATGATGCGCCCTCTTACGGCCCATACGCCCCCCTTCCCGTCACCCTCTCAATCCAGAATACCCAACATCAAAAACCCGGCGGTTAGGTCCCTAGGACCCAAACGCCGGGAGCCCCCGCCACTCGCGCAGAGGTTCCGCAAAGCGCACCTCTGCGCGAGTGGCGGGGGCTCCCCACCTAACGGTTGGCCGCCCTAGACCTTAAGGTAGCGTCCCATCGCGATGGCAGATCCAAACAGTCCGATCAGCACGCCGATGCCCAGCAGGCTGGCGTACGTGAGGTAGAGCGTCATCGGCGGAATCTCGAACGAGAGGAACGAGAGGTTCTCGGCAAGCGCGGGCAGAAGGGTGTGGACGCCCGCGGCGAGCGCCGCGATGGCGAGAAGCGCGCCGAGAATGGCCTCGATCGTGCCCTCCATGATGAACGGCCCGCGAATGAAGCCGTTGGAGGCGCCGACGAGACGCATGATGCCGATCTCGCGGCGACGCGCCGTGATGGCGAGGCGAATCGTGTTGTTGATGAACACGAAGGCCACGAAGGTGAGCAGCGCCACGAGCGCGGCGGCGGCTATGCGGATGTACACCGAGACGCTGAAGAGGCGCTCGACGGTCCCCTGGCCGTACTGGACGTCGCCCGCGGGATTCTCGGGGTCGTCGCAGATGGACGCGAAGTCCGGGTCGCTCATAATGCGCTCGGCCGTAGACTGGACCTGCGAGGGATCCACCATCCTGATGACGAGGGAGGCGGGAAGCGGGTTCTCGCCGTCAAGGGCGGTCACCGCATCGGCGGCGTTGCGGTTGGACATGGAGGTGCGGAACTCCTCGAGCGCCTGGTCCTTCGTCTTGTACTCGACGGACTCGACGTTGTCCCATCCCTCGATGGTCTCGCGATACGCGTCGACGGCCGTCTGGTCGGCGTCGTCGGAGATGAACGCCTGAATCGTGACCTGGTCCTCGACGCCGCCGAGCATGCTGTCGACAAGCACGGTGGCGACGACGAACAGGCCGATGATGAACAGGGACAGGAAGATGGTGACGACAGCGCCGAGCACCGTGGTCCAGTTGCGCCGGAAGTGGTGGCCGCACTCGCGCAGCGAGTAGCCAAAGTTAGAGGGCACCATAGTAGCCGTAGCCTCCCCTCTCCTGGTCGCGGACGATGTGGCCGGCCTCCAGGGCGATGACGCGCTTGCGCATAGAGTCGACCATCTCGCGGTCGTGGGTCGCCATGACAACGGTGGTGCCGGCACGGTTGATGCGGTCGAGCAGCTTCATGATGCCAAGCGAGATCGCCGGGTCGAGGTTGCCGGTCGGCTCGTCGCAGACGAGCAGCGGCGGGCGGTTAACCATGGCCCGGGCAACGGACACGCGCTGCTGCTCGCCGCCGGAGAGCTGGTCGGGGAAGTGCTTCATGCGCTCACCGAGGCCAACAAGGCGAAGC
This sequence comes from Thermophilibacter provencensis, assembly GCF_900128445.1. Lineage (GTDB taxonomy): Bacteria > Actinomycetota > Coriobacteriia > Coriobacteriales > Atopobiaceae > Thermophilibacter > Thermophilibacter provencensis. Next base: position 256,459 of record NZ_LT671417.1, read on the forward strand.
ACCTCGGGGACCTGCGCCTTGATGACGGACTTGGGCTTGCCGATGCACTCGAGGGCGAAGGCGACGTTCTCGTAGACCGTCTTGTCGGGAAGCAGCTTGAAGTCCTGGTAGACGGTGCCGATCTGACGACGAAGATACGGGACCTTGCGGTTGCGCATCTTGGTGAGGTCCTGGCCGGCAACGATCACCTGCCCCTTGGAGGCACGCAGCTCGCGCGTGATGAGGCGCAGGAGGGATGACTTGCCTGACCCCGAGTGGCCGACGACGAAGACGAACTCTCCCGGGTAGATGTCGAGGCTCACATCGTCGAGTGCGGGCTTGTTGGGCTGGGCCGGGTAGATGAGTGTGACGTTTTTGAACGACACGGTGGGGGTGCCGGTGCGGGAGACCGCCGGCGCGTCGTCGCTCGCGAGAGGGGCGAACACGCTGGTGAACCCGGGCTGCTCGGTGGGGTCCGCGGGCTCCGCCGCGGTGACCACGTGAACGGCCTCGAGCGACTGGCCATCGGACTCGGGCGCCTCGACGCCCTCCCCCTGGCTGACGCCGCCCGCCGCAAGGAAGGCGCCGGTGTCCTCCGGCGACGCAGCCGTCGCCTGAGAAGCCCCGTCAGGAACGCTCGCGAAGTCGAGCGGCGCGCCCTCCGACCCCTGTCGCTCAGTGCTGCGAAAGTGACTGGCCACAGAAGCTCCTTTTCTTGTGCTCTCAACGGACAAATACGCCCATAGTCTAGCAAAGGGGCAGCTCGGTTCCGAGATTCAACGAGAAGCCCCGACATAAAGCAGAACCTCCCCACACGCGGTCAACGCTGCGTTGTCGGGGTCAGCCCTCGATCCTCTTGAAGCCCTCCCCAAAGACCTCGTGCACCTCGGAGATGATCACGATGGCCTCCGGGTCGATCTCGGCGACGATCTGCTTGAGGCGCATGCTCTCGGAGCGGCCGAGCACGCAGAGAAGGACGGGCCGGCTGTTCCCGCTCCACACCCCGCGGGCCTGAAGCTCGGTACACCCGCGGTTGAGCGTGTAGAGGATTTCGTTGGCGATCTCGGCGTGCTCGGTCGAGATGATGTAGGCCGCGCGGGCACTGCGCGGGCCGTCGACGACGGCATCGATGACCTTGCCGCAGATGAACATCGCCACCGCCGCGTAGAGCGCCTGCTCCACCGAGAACACCGTCGCGGAGAAGGCGATGATGACGCCGTCTACGATGATGACGGCGGTGCCCATCGGCATCCCCGTCTTTCTCGCCAGGATCTGGGAGACGATGTCGGTGCCCCCGGTGTTGCCTCCGCTCCTGAAGACGAGGCCGAGCCCGGCGCCGGTGATGACCCCGCCCCAGAGGGCGCAGAGGAGCAGGTCGCTCTCGCCGACGCTCGCCGGCAGGAAGGGGACGAGCGCGTCGGTGAGGACGCCGCACGCAATGATCCCCGCCACGGTACGCACGATGTAGCCCTTATCGCCCGAGCGGACAACGAGCGTCATGAGCAGGGCGTTCATGACGATGGTCTGAAGGCCGACGGGAAGGTAGAAGCCGAACGAGTCGGCGATGGCGGAAAACACCGTCGCAAGGCCGGTCACGCCGCCCGCGGCGAGCCCGTGGGGGATCTCGAAGATGTCAACGCCGACGGCGAACACAAACGAGCCCGTGATGATGAGCGCCGCGTCACGCAGCGCCACGCGCCAGGGGACGCGGCTCACGACGCGTCACCCTCGCCGCCCACCACCCACCGGTGGTAGCCGACGACGAAGTCGTCGAGGTCCCCGTCATCGAGCACGGACTCGACGTTGCCCGTCTCCACTCCGGTCCGCAGGTCCTTGACGAGCTGGTACGGATAGAGGACATAGCTCCTGATCTGGTTGCCAAAGCCGATGTCACGCTTGGGGCCGCGCAGCTCGTCGAGCTCCTCGGCTCGGCGAGCGAGCTCCATCTCATAGAGGCGGCTCCTGAGAACGCTCATGGCAAACGCCTTGTTCTGGAGCTGGCTGCGCTCGTTCTGGCAGGTGACCACGATGCCCGTGGGGAGGTGCGTGATGCGCACGGCCGAGTCGGTGGTGTTGACGCCCTGGCCTCCATGGCCGGACGCGTGGTATACGTCAACGCGCAGGTCGTTGGGGTCAATCTCGACCTCGATGTCATCAGGCAGGACGGGAAGCACCTCAACGCCAGCGAAGGTGGTCTGACGGCGCTTCTTCGCGTCGGTGGGCGAGATGCGAACGAGGCGGTGGACGCCCTGCTCCGCGCGGAGCATCCCGTAGGCGTTCTTTCCGCTCACGGTGAACGTCGCGCGGTCGAGCCCGATGGCCTCGCCGGGCACGGCGTCATTGACGGTCACCTTCCAGCCTCGGCGGTCGCAGTAGCGCTGGTACATGCGGAAGAGCATCTCGCACCAGTCCTGCGCCTCGAGGCCGCCCTGCCCCGGCGTGATGGTCACGATCGCGTCGCCGTGGTCGAGCTCGTCGGTGAACCAGCTCGAGAGCTCGAGCTCCGAGAGGTCCTGCTCCAGGGAGGAGGCGAGCTCGGCGGACTCGGCGAGAAGGTCGCCGTCCCCGGTCTCGTTGCCCAGCTCGTACGCGGCGATGGCGTCATCGAGCTTCTCCCTGGCCGCCTCCATGCCGGAGACGTCGTCTCTGGCGGAGGAGAGCTGTCCCATCACCGCTCGGGCGCTCTCGGCGTCATCCCAGAAGCCAGGCTCGGCGCTTCTCGCCTCGAGTTCGGCAATCTTGTTCTTCTTCTCGTCGAGACGCAGGTAGCCCTCGACCTCCTCGAGCCTCGCGGCGAGGGCCTCGAAGTTCGACTTGGCGACGTCGGCCACTAGCGGTTCCTCCCGTGGCAGTTCTTGAACTTCTTCCCGCTGCCGCACGGGCAGGGGTCGTTGCGGCCCACGCCCACGTAGGGATCGGGATCATCGGACTTGCGGTATGTTCGAGGCTTCGACGCGGCGGGGGCAGCCGGACGTGCCGGGGAGGCCGCCCCTGCGGACGAGGAGCCCGCCGAGCTGCGCGGCGCTCACTATTCCGGCCCGAGCGAGGTTGACGGCGACCAGGGCGCGCGCCGCGCAGCTCGGCGGGCTCCTCGTCCGCAGGGGCGGCCTGCGGGGCGGCGGGCTGGCGCACGACGACCTCGATGCGCAGGATGGTGCGCAGGAAGTCCTCGTACATCGTGTTGACGAGCTCCGCGAAGGCGGCGTAGGCCTCGCTCTTGTACTCGACGAGCGGGTCTCGCTGGCCAAAGCCGCGAAGCCCGATGCCCGTCTTGAGGTAGTCCATCTCCTGGAGGTACGCCATCCAGCGCGTGTCGATCACGCGGAGCATGACCTGCGCCGAGAGCGCGTGCATCGCCTCGCTGCCGAGCCGCTCGGCCTTCTCGGCAAAGCATCCGTCCACGAACTGGTCGACGAGCTCGATGACCTCCCCCTCGCCCTCACACGCGGACGCGTCGGGGACGTCCTTCCTGCCGGTGAGCTCGCTCAGCCACGAGCCGAGCCCCTCCAGGTCCCACTCCTCGCGCTTGGCGCTCTCGGGGCAGTAGGTCGCGACCTCGCGCTGGACGGTGTCGTAGGTGACCTCGTCGATGTGCTCCATCAGGTCCTTTCCGTCGAGGATCTTGTTGCGCTCCTCGTAGATGACCTGACGCTGGGTGTTCATGACGTTGTCGTAGTCAAGGACGTTCTTGCGCATCGCAAAGTTGACTTCCTCGACCTTGCGCTGGGCGCTCTCGACGGCCTTCGTGACCATCTTCGCCTGGATGGGCATGTCATCAGGCATGTCGTAGCGCTGCATCATCGCGGAGATCTTGTCCATGCGGTCCCCGCCGAACAGGCGCATGAGATCGTCCTCGAGAGAGAGGTAGAACTGCGTCTCGCCGGGGTCGCCCTGACGGCCGGAGCGGCCACGCAGCTGGTTGTCGATGCGGCGGCTCTCGTGACGCTCGGTTCCGATGACGCACAGTCCACCGGCGGCGCGAACGTGCTCCTTCTCCACCTCGCAGCGCTCCTTGGCGGCTTTGAGGGCCTTCTCGTACTCCTCGGAGATGGCGAGAAGAACCTCGCGCTCGATCTCAATCCCCTGCTTGGCAAGCCCCTCCACGGTCAGGCGGCGCGGGTCGCCGGCGGCGAGGACCCTCTTCACGACGTCCTGCTCGACGTCGAAATCGAGCGCGAGCACGGCCTCCTCGGCAAGCTCGTCAGGATTGCCGCCAAGCAGGATGTCCGTGCCGCGGCCCGCCATGTTCGTCGCGATGGTGACGGCCCCCTCGCGGCCCGCCTGGGCGACGATCTGCGCCTCGCGCTCGTGGTACTTCGCGTTGAGCACGTTGTGCTTGATTCCGCGCTTGTCGAGGATGCGGGAGAGCTTCTCGGAGTTCTCGATTGAGACCGTGCCGACGAGGCAGGGCTGGCCGTTCGCATGACGCTCGGCAACGTCGTCCGCAACCGCCTTGAACTTGGCCTCCACCGTGCGGTAGACGAGGTCGTCGTGGTCTTTTCTGATGACCGGCCTGTTGGGCGGAATGACCTGGACGGGGATATGGTAGACCTCGCGGAACTCCGCGTCCTCGGTCATGGCCGTTCCCGTCATGCCCGAGAGCTTGTCGTACATGAGGAAGTAGTTCTGGAGGGTGATGGTGGCGAGCGTCTGGTTCTCCTCGCGGACGATGACGCCTTCCTTCGCCTCGATGGCCTGGTGAAGGCCCTCGGAGTAGCGCCTGCCCTCCATGATGCGGCCCGTGAACTCGTCGACGATCTTGACCTCGCCGTCCACGACCACGTACTGCTGGTCGCGATGGAACATGTACTCCGCCTTGAGGGCCTGCTGCAGGTGGTTGACAAGCTGGCCGGAGACGTCGGCGTAGATGTCGTCTACGCCAAGGGCGCGCTCGACCTTCTTGAGGCCATCGTCGGTCGTGGCGATGGTGTGCTTCGCCTCGTCCATCGTGAAGTCGACGTCGGGAATGAGCCCGCGAACCGCGCGGGCGAAGTCCTTGTAGGTGCTCGCCGACTTGGTCCCCGCCCCCGAGATGATGAGCGGGGTACGCGCCTCGTCGATGAGGATGGAGTCGGCCTCATCGACGATTGCGTAGTGATGTCCGCGCTGAACCCTCATGCCCGGGCGCGTGACCATGTTGTCGCGCAGGTAGTCGAAGCCGAACTCAGAGTTCGTGCCGTATGTCACGTCCGCGGCGTACGCGGGCTTCTTGAGGTTGAGGCGCATGCCGTTCTGCAGGAGGCCGACGCTCATGCCGAGATAGCGATAGATCTGGCCCATCCACTCGCTGTCTCGGCGTGCGAGGTAGTCGTTCACGGTCACGATGTGAACGCCCTTGCCGGGGATGGCGTTGAGGTAGCCGGCGAGCGTCGAGACGAGGGTCTTTCCCTCGCCCGTCTTCATCTCGGCAATGGTGCCGCGATGCAGGGCTATGCCGCCGATGATCTGGACGTCGAAATGCCTGAGCCCGGTCGTGCGGCGGGACGCCTCGCGGACCGCCGCGAACGCCTCGGGGAGCAAGTCGTCAAGCGACTCTCCCTGATCGTAGCGCTCGCGGAAGGCGGCGGTACACCCGCGGAGCTCCTCCTCGCTCATTGCCTCGAACCTGGACTCCAGGTCATTGACGCGGCCCGTGATGCGCTCGAACTCCTTCAGCTCTCGGTCGGAGCCGATGGAGAGCAGCTTTGTGAGAAAGTTAGGCATGAGACTCCCTGCTAGTTCCGGGGGACAATCCCCCCTGCACACTCACCCTCAACACTTTACCCATCGGCATGCTGGCCGACGTCCACGGCACGACCCTCTCACCAAAAGCGCACCTCATGATGCGCAACTTCGCTCCTTGAAGGTCACCTCCACGCTGCTCTCATCGCTGAGGCGCCTCCCTCGCTCCTCGCCGATTCCCGCAGCCCTCCTCAGCAGGCGAGAAGGGGGTCGATTGGCGGACTGCATGAGCCTGCGGGCGTAGCGCTGGTACTGCCGATCAGCCTCGACGTTTCTCCCGCTCGCCCTCAGTGCCCGGACCATGGACACGACGGCGTCCTCGCGCATGTCGTCGGACGTCAGGGCATTCATCGCAAGGCGCGTGGCGGTGCGCTTCTTGCCCAGGCGCAGCGCGGCGTCCGAGCCCGCCACCATCGCATCGCCATACAGCCGTCTCAGCTCGTCTCTCGTTGTCATGACGTAGCCGGTCGCGTCCACGGGCGGCACATAGAGGTCCCCCACATAGAGCCGCTCGGCGCGCCGGGCCATCGCAACCGCACGGGCGTCGTCGCCCGTGTCCGCCGCCTCCCGCGCGCAGGCCCGAAACTCGTCGACGTCGCATCTGATGATTCCCATGTCCAGAGACACCGCCTTCGTAGCGCGGCTCAGCACAAAGGGGTCAAGGTCGCTGTCAATCTTTGCTATTGCTGCTCGCAACGTACTCGTTGCCTGGTAGGCACGGTTGAAGCCCATGCCATAGTCGGCCTCGGGCCACACCTGCTCAACGATCTGATAGCGCTTCGCCGTCGCCCCGCGCCGCAAGAGAAGGTACTCGAGCATGGACTTCGCGTTTCTGTGCTCGAGCTCGCCGTCGGGGACCCTCTGTCCCCGCACCGTCACGGAGAAGCCTCCCAGGAGCCGTATCTCGATCGGGGCGCCGTGCCCGTGCCGGGACGCCGCCGCATCAGGCCCCGTGTCGATGCCCGGCGCCTCTCGCGCCCCAAGCGCCTCATCCCTCCACCTTGGCCTTGCGATCATCAGGGCGTGCCTCCAGGCGAGCGGAAGCATCTCGTCGAGACGGGCCGACAGCGCCCCCATCCCCTCGCCTAAGACAAGGAGCAGCCAGACGGCATCGCGCGGGGGCTCCATGTCCTCTCCCTCATCGAAGAGCACCACGTCCTCCTCAACGAGCATCGCCGCGCGCACGAGGGCGCTCGCCCTCCCCAGATCGTCTTGCGGCACGTCATCGCGCCCCGCGCGAGGCGCCTCGCCCAGAAGAAAGCGGGCCACCTCGCCAAGCAGCGTTGCGACGCGAGCGATATATCCCAAACCTGCCCCGCTCGCGACCGCGGCGGCAAGCTCGGCCCTAACGCTTGCGCGCGCGAGGGCCCTTCTGCGCAGGTCTATCACCGTGCCACCAACCAGCGAAAGGGCCTGGACAAGCCGGTCCCCTGCCCGCTCGGCACGGGAAACGAGCTGTTCGACCTCCGGGTAGGCGCCCTCGTCCGACAAGATGACGGCTCTGATTACCTCAAGGCAGCTCGTGTAGCCCTCGAGCCCGGCAAGCTCCGGGGATGACAGGGCGTCAATGGCTCGCTCGACAGATTGAGCGCTCGCCGAAGAGGCGTCACAGAGGAGAAGACGCGTGATCTCAGCGTCAATCGTCAGCAGCGCCTCGGATACGCTGCGTCCCCCATCGTCGCAGGGGTTTGCGATAAGCAGCCTCGTCGCCGCCGACAATCTCCCCTCAGCCATGAGGCCGCACGCCTCAATATGGACGAGAAGCCTCCTTCCGAGGGCATCCAGCCTATCAACCGAGAGGGGCTCCCTGGGGCGCCTCGCCCCCAGGGCCTTTCGCGCCTCCGCAAAAAGCGAGAGGTCAAGCAGCTCCGCGGGGGCATTGTCCGATATGGTTGCGCCGACGGCCTCGGTCAGCGCAGCGCGCTCTCCCAAGGCGCCCACGGCGGCATCCAGCAGACGGATGTGCCCCTCGGCAAGTTCCAGGCCGAGGTAGGGGGCGAGCTCGCATGCAGCCGACCTCACGGCGTCGACTGAGCCGGCGTCGAGAAACGATGACGCATGAACCAGCAGAAGATTCTTTCGCCTCTGACCGCCCGGCAGCTCAAGAAGGCTTGCGACGCGGCCATATCTTCCTCGAGCAGCAAGGAGCCCTATGACGGCATCGCATACGTCGGGGAATAGGGCGCACGACGCGTTCAGATGAGACTGGCAGACCTCAAGAAGCGCGTCATCGGCATCCAGCGGACAGGAAAACGAGCCCGTAGAGACGCCCACCTCGAAGAAGGGGGCATTGGTTCTCAGCCCCTCGAGAATCTCCTTGGGGACGAAGCCGGCCGCAATTTCAAGATCATCGCTCGACCCATGGCCCAGGAGCAGCATCGCGAGCCTCATCCTAAGCTCGTCGTCACTTAGGGTAAGCCGAAGAGACTTTCCCACAAGATCCTGAAGCGCATCAAGATATGGGGCGCATTTGAGCGGGTTGGGCCTCGTCCCGTCCGGGTTCGGGGGAAGGGCATCCACAAGCGATGGGACACCCTTCGTGTATCGCCTGCGCCAATACGAGAAATCGCCTGACTCAATCTCGGCGACAGTTCTGACCACAAGGTCGGAGGCGGTGACACAAGAGCACTCCGGAAGCGCGTCAAGCAGCTGAGACCCCTCGGGAGGCAGCGAGAAGACCGTGTGGACGCCTGCCTCCCACATCCTCTTCAGCGCACGTGCCTGGCGCCGAACGCATGCCTCGTCAGAGGGAGGAAGCTCGTCAAATGCGACCAAGCTCGGCTCGGAGCGACGCGAGGACTCACGGGCCACCCGAACGATAAGCGCGGACGCGGACTCTGAATCCCTTGCAGACAGGTCATGACGATGGATCCTGAGACCCTCTTTCGAGGCAACGCAAACCAATTGCGTGATGAGGCTGCGTCGTCTCATGCCAGGCTCAGCGCATATGCCAATCATGCGCGTTCGCCTGCCGCCATCAAACAGCATGCTCGCTAGGCAATCAAGCGCGTCACGAGATTCTGCGCCGCGATCCGTGGACGCCCCTTTACTGGGGTTGGTAGGCAAGGAAGTCATTGGCCCTCCAGCAAGCTCGAAACGGACAGTCGTTGCAAGTGCATGCTGAAAATACCATTAAAGGTAGTGGGCGTAATCTATTAGTTATCGTCAATAAATGAAAACGCAGAAAGTGAATCGTCAGCTAGGCGTCAGAGAAAGGCCCCCCGCGCCGCCGCGACGCAAAATGCCCCTTGTTGGTCAGCGACGTCCTGCTCTCCCACGGACTACTCCGCAGTACCATCGGCGCTCGGGGGCTTAACTTCCGGGTTCGGAATGGGACCGGGTGTGCCTCCCCTGCCATGGTCGCTGACCAACAAGGGGCATTCTGCTGTCAGGGGCGGCTCCGCGCCGTGCCCTGGGGGCCGCACAGCGTGACGTCGGACGCCCTCTCGGGATCGCTCGGGCCTGATGAAGAAGAGAAGAGCTCGGCCGATTAGTACCGCTCGACTCAACCCCTCGCGGGGCTTACATCTGCGGCCTATCGAACTCGTAGTCTACGAGTGGCCTTACCGAAGGGAGAACTCATCTCGGGACTGGCTTCCCGCTTAGATGCTTTCAGCGGTTATCCGAACCGGACTCAGCTACCGGGCGGTGCCGTTGGTCGACAACCCGTACACCGGAGGTCCGTCCACCCCGGTCCTCTCGTACTAGGGGCAGCCTCCCTCAGTTCTCCTACGCCCACGGAGGATAGGGACCGAACTGTCTCACGACGTTCTGAACCCAGCTCGCGTACCGCTTTAAATGGCGAACAGCCATACCCTTGGGACCTGCTCCAGCCCCAGGATGCGATGAGCCGACATCGAGGTGCCAAACCTTCCCGTCGATGTGGACTCTTGGGGAAGATCAGCCTGTTATCCCCGGAGTACCTTTTATCCGTTGAGCGACGGCCATACCACGCTGAGCCGCCGGATCACTAGAACCTGGTTTCCCATCTGCTCGACCTGTCCGTCTCGCAGTCAAGCCTGCTTATGCTCTTGCACTCAAAGGGACGGTTGCCGACCGTCCTGAGCAGACCTTACGTGCGCCTCCGTTACTCTTTAGGAGGCGACCGCCCCAGTCAAACTACCCACCTGACACGGTCCCCACGCCGGGTGACGGTCGCGGGTTAGGATGCCAGAACGTCGAGGGTGGTATTCCAAGGGCGACTCCCCAGAGACTGGCGTCCCTGGTTCAGCGTCTCCCACCTATCCTCTACACGACGAACCGGCAGCCAATGTCAAGCTGCAGTAAAGGTTCACGGGGTCTTTCCGTCCTTCCGCGGGTAAGTCGCATCTTCACGACTAGTGCAATTTCACCGGGTCCATGGTTGAGACAGCGCCCAAATCGTTACGCCTTTCGTGCAGGTCGGAACTTACCCGACAAGGAATTTCGCTACCTTAGGACCGTTATAGTTACGGCCGCCGTTTACCGGGGCTTGGATTCGCCGCTTCGCTCGCGCTGACGGCTCCTCGTGACCTTCCGGCACCGGGCAGGCGTCAGACCCTATACGTCGTCTTACGACTTCAGCAGAGTCCTGTGTTTTTGATAAACAGTCGCTTGGGCCTATTTACTGTGGCCGCCCTGGGCTCGGGGAGCAAGTCCCTCCACCCGAGGCGGCACCCCTTCTCCCGAAGTTACGGGGCAATTTTGCCGAGTTCCTTAACCATGGTTCTCCCGATCGCCTTGGTATGCTCTACCCACCCACCTGTGTCGGTTTGCGGTACGGGCCCCTGCGGGCTCCCTAGGGGGTTTTCTTGGAAGCATGGGCTCACTGGCTTCGCTCATTCGCTTCGTCCGGCACCTCAGCCTTCGCGCAGGGCGCGTTTCACTACCCTGCGGCCTACGTGCCATCGCGGGGACGTCCAGAACCCCGTCCAGCTACCCTTCTCCGTCGCCCCATCGGTGATGACGCCCGTTCGGGGGTGCAGGAATGTCGACCTGCTGTGCATCGGCTACGCCTTCCGGCCTCGCCTTAGCTCCCGACTGACCCTGGGAGGATTAGCCTCGCCCAGGAAACCTTGGGTTTACGGCGGCGGCGTTTCCCACGCCGCTCTCGTTACTCATGCCAGCATTCTCACTTCCGGCCGGTCCACCGCGGGTCGTCCCGCGGCTTCGCCCCAGACGGAAAGCTCCCCTACCACTAGACGAATCTAGTCCGCCGCTTCGGTGCCGTGCTTAGCCCCGTATATTGTCGGCGCATGTCCACTCGACCAGTGAGCTATTACGCACTCTTTAAATGAATGGCTGCTTCTAAGCCAACATCCTGGTTGTCTAGGCAAACGCACATCCTTTGCCACTTAGCACGGACTTCGGGACCTTAGCGGGCGGTCTGGGCTGTTTCCCTTTCGAACACACAGCTTAGCCCACATGTTCTGACTCCCGGACTCTGGACCGGCGGTATTCGGAGTTTGATTGGAGTTGGTAGGCGGTGAGGCCCCCGCGTCCATTCAGTGCTCTACCCCCGCAGGTAAACGTCCGAGGCTAGCCCTAAAGCTATTTCGGGGAGAACGAGATATCTCCGGGTTTGATAGGCCTTTCACTCCTATCCACAGGTCATCCCCCCAGTTTTCAACCTAGGTGGGTTCGGCCCTCCACGGGGTCTTACCCCCGCTTCAGCCTGCCCATGGATAGCTCACCCGGCTTCGCGTCTACGGCGCGCGACTGCTCGCCCGTTTCGGACTCGCTTTCGCTGCGGCTCGCTTCGTGGCTTAACCTCGCCACGCGCCGTAACTCGCTGGCTCATTCTACAAAAGGCACGCCGTCACGGCGCAAGCGCCGCTCCGACTGCTTGTAGGCAAACGGTTTCAGGTACTATTTCACTCCCCTCCCGGGGTGCTTTTCACCTTTCCCTCACGGTACTGGTCCACTATCGGTCACAGGAGAGTATTTAGGATTGGAGGGTGGACCCCCCAGCTTCCCACCGGGTTTCACGTGTCCGGCGGTACTCAGGAACCAAGCGGCAGTCCTCGCGGATTCGCGTACGGGGCTCTAACCCTGTCCCGCCGGCCTTCCCATGCCGTTCCGCTTCCACGAGGTTTTGTAACTGCGCAGTGCTTGGCCCTACAACCCCGGCGGCGCTTGCGCGGCCGCCGGTTTGTCCTAGGTCCCCGTTCGCTCGCCACTACTAGGGGAATCTCGATTGATTTCTCTTCCTCGGGGTACTTAGATGTTTCAGTTCCCCCGGTTGCCTCCCACCGGCCTATGTGTTCGGCCGGCGGTGACGGGAAATGACTCCCGTCGGGTTCGCCCATTCGGAGATCCGCGGGTCGAGCGGGCAAGTGCCCCTAACCGCGGCTTATCGCAGCTTGTCACGTCCTTCGTCGGCTTCCTGTGCCAAGGCATCCACCGTTTGCCCTTACCATCTTCTCTTCGATGGCTCGAACATACTTAAAGTCTCGCGGCGGCTGGCGCCGCCGCGTCTTCAGATGCGATCTTCTTTGAGGAAAATCTTTCGTCACGCTATGCAGCTCTCAAGGTACGGCGAGGGCGAGCCCTCGAGACCGGACACTGCGCGCCCCGGGGGGCGCGACGAAGGCATCAGCGGGACTGGCGGGGACGTCCGCCGTCATGTTGTTCTCTTCTAAAGAGGCGATTCTCCCTAGAAAGGAGGTGATCCAGCCGCACCTTCCGGTACGGCTACCTTGTTACGACTTCACCCCCCTTACCAACCACACCTTCGGCGCCTCCCTCACGAGGTTGGGCCGACGACTTCGGGTGCAATCGACTCGGGTGGTGTGACGGGCGGTGTGTACAAGGCCCGGGAACGCATTCACCGCGGCGTGCTGATCCGCGATTACTAGCAACTCCGACTTCATGGAGGCGGGTTGCAGCCTCCAATCCGAACTGGGGCCGGCTTTGGGGATTCGCTCCCGCTCGCGCGGTGGCAGCCCATTGTGCCGGCCATTGTAGCACGTGTGCAGCCCAGGACATAAGGGGCATGATGACTTGACGTCATCCCCACCTTCCTCCGGCTTGACGCCGGCGGTCTCGCATGGGTGCCCGGCCGAACCGCTGGCAACATGCGACGGGGGTTGCGCTCGTTGCGGGACTTAACCCAACATCTCACGACACGAGCTGACGACAGCCATGCACCACCTGTCTAGGCTCCTCTCGGCCACGGCGTTTCCGCCGCTTCACCTAGATGTCAAGCCCTGGTAAGGTTCTTCGCGTTGCTTCGAATTAAGCCACATGCTCCGCTGCTTGTGCGGGCCCCCGTCAATTCCTTTGAGTTTTAGCCTTGCGGCCGTACTCCCCAGGCGGGACACTTAATGCGTTAGCTGCGGCACGGAGGGACTCTCCCCCCACACCTAGTGTCCATCGTTTACGGCTAGGACTACCAGGGTATCTAATCCTGTTCGCTCCCCTAGCTTTCGCTCCTCAGCGTCAGTTGTGGCCCAGAAGGCCGCCTTCGCCACCGGTGTTCTTCCAAATATCTGCGCATTCCACCGCTACAATTGGAATTCCGCCTTCCCCTACCAAACTCAAGTCCGCCGGTATCGGGAGCGGGCGGGGGTTGAGCCCCCGGATTTGACTCCCGACCTAACGGACCGCCTACGAGCGCTTTACGCCCAATGAATCCGGATAACGCTCGCCCCCTACGTATTACCGCGGCTGCTGGCACGTAGTTAGCCGGGGCTTCTTCTGCAGGTACCGTCAGGTCTCCCCCTCGTCCCTGCTGAAAGCGGTTTACGACCCGAAGGCCTTCGTCCCGCACGCGGCGTCGCTGCGTCAGGCTTTCGCCCATTGCGCAAGATTCCCCACTGCTGCCTCCCGTAGGAGTCTGGGCCGTGTCTCAGTCCCAATCTGGCTGGTCGGTCTCTCAACCCAGCTACCCATAATCGCCTTGGTGGGCCGTTGCCCCACCAACTAGCTAACAGGCCGCGGGCCCATCCCTCGCCGTCTGGGCTTTCCCGGTCCCCCCATGCGGGGGGTCCGGAGTATCCGGTATTATCCACGGTTTCCCGAGGCTGTCCCGGTGCGAGGGGCAGGTTGCCCACGTGTTACTCAGCCGTTCGCCACTTTATGCACACCCGGAGGTGCTTTAACCGTTCGACTTGCATGTGTTAGGCGCGCCGCCAGCGTTCATCCTGAGCCAGGATCGAACTCTCCGTTCAAAGTGCCAGGCGGCTCGTGCCGCCGTGCGTTTCGGTTGGTGCGTCCGTCCCGTCCTAAGATCCCGCTGATCTCGGATTCGCTGAAATTGACGTCTCTGTGTGTCAGAGATTCGAATTTCGCTGGTCTGTCTTCGTCGATCTCTCGATCGCAGTATCCGGTTTTCAAGGTTCGCCGCGCTGGTCGGGGGCGCCTGCCCCGTCGCTGCGCGGGGATTAACTATACGCACCCGGCGGCCCCGCGGGGGCGGGAATCGCGAGGTTCACGTTTCCTCCACAACTGGGCCCGCGAGCCGGGGGCCGAGCAGTACGTCCGTGCAGCTACAGCGGTAAAACGATCTGACAGAGATGAGGTCCGGCATGGTTCGTGCCTCTCAAGCAAGCAGCGTGCCGGAAGTTGGCAGCACCCAGCCTCATTGCATGTTCGGGCGGGGGCGGACCTACGCATCCTCATCAGAAGTGACGCCGAGGGTCTGCGCGGGCGCGCTCTTGGCAAGGGCGCGAACATCAACGTCGATGCGGGCCGCGAGCGATAACCCATTACGCTCTTTGACGCAATCACGATTTGCGAGCCAAATCCCAATGATCGCGCGCCGTGCATCGGTAACCGCGGAGCGCTATCCGCACCGGAAGCCTCGGTCGAGGATCGTCATCGGCAAGCGCCCCGCGGCCGTCTCTTTCTGGCACGCTGAATACGCTGACGAGGCTCCATGGAGGGCAGGGTTAACGGCCCAGGCTGAATTAAAGGTGAGGGAAGGGGGTCCGGGATATGAAGGCAAGGAGGAGCGGACATCTTGGGCACACGCCCCTTGTCGCTTCACACAAGACGTGACCGCAGGGATGGCATGAGGGTGTCATGAGAAGGCGGCCGTGAGGGCGGCAACAGCAACGGGGGCATGCGGCGATATCGCTTGCAGGGGGCTCGCGGTAGGCCCAATTGCTCCAGGAGGTCACTTTCATCAAACGAGCTCCGCGGCTCGCGCGAGACCAAGATGCTCACCAAATCAGGATCCGGCCTGGACGCCTCAACCGCCAAGGTGCCCCACGACTCCGCCCAGCAGCGCTATCCTAGCCTCCCCCACCGTAACAAGCCAACAAAGGCGCTGAGGTCCGGCTAGTCGGTCGACATGGCGATGCCAGAGGCAGCCTATGCAATAGACACAAGCGCGGCGACCTGAACCAAGGCGCTCGTGACGACCTCGGAGCCAAAGGAATCTCTGCTTGAGAATGGCGTCAGAGGCACACACACGGGGCAAAAGGATACGCTGGCGCACTGGCACTTAGCACTGGCGAAACAGACCGCGTCGCACCAATAAAGTAGTCGTTCACCAGGGCAGCAAAATACGCAGACAGCACGCGCGGTCTGGGCCGCCCCTGGTACGAGGCTCGCCCACGTGCCCGTGGATGCAAAGGGTCGCGCGTGCACCCGAGGGCACATGAGGCTTTGAGACGCCAACTGAACGTAACGCTGCAGGAGGGTTTGCGTCATCGTATGCCGAGCATACGAAGCGTGAGAAAGCAGGCAGGGTCCTTGACGGCGCCGACTTCCACGTCAGCCCCATGAAGACCTTGCTAAGGCGCCGAGGCGAGCCGCGGCGGCAAAGACCTGTGGAGTGCAGATACAGGCTGAATTGTAAGCTGGATTCCGCGGGCCGGGCGCCCCCCGCGCCGCCGCGACGCAAAATGCCCCTTGTTGGTCAGCGACGTCCTGCTCTCCCACGGACTACTCCGCAGTACCATCGGCGCTCGGGGGCTTAACTTCCGGGTTCGGAATGGGACCGGGTGTGCCTCCCCTGCCATGGTCGCTGACCAACAAGGGGCATTCTGCTGTCAGGGGCGGCTCCGCGCCGTGCCCTGGGGGCCGCACAGCGTGACGTCGGACGCCCTCTCGGGATCGCTCGGGCCTGATGAAGAAGAGAAGAGCTCGGCCGATTAGTACCGCTCGACTCAACCCCTCGCGGGGCTTACATCTGCGGCCTATCGAACTCGTAGTCTACGAGTGGCCTTACCGAAGGGAGAACTCATCTCGGGACTGGCTTCCCGCTTAGATGCTTTCAGCGGTTATCCGAACCGGACTCAGCTACCGGGCGGTGCCGTTGGTCGACAACCCGTACACCGGAGGTCCGTCCACCCCGGTCCTCTCGTACTAGGGGCAGCCTCCCTCAGTTCTCCTACGCCCACGGAGGATAGGGACCGAACTGTCTCACGACGTTCTGAACCCAGCTCGCGTACCGCTTTAAATGGCGAACAGCCATACCCTTGGGACCTGCTCCAGCCCCAGGATGCGATGAGCCGACATCGAGGTGCCAAACCTTCCCGTCGATGTGGACTCTTGGGGAAGATCAGCCTGTTATCCCCGGAGTACCTTTTATCCGTTGAGCGACGGCCATACCACGCTGAGCCGCCGGATCACTAGAACCTGGTTTCCCATCTGCTCGACCTGTCCGTCTCGCAGTCAAGCCTGCTTATGCTCTTGCACTCAAAGGGACGGTTGCCGACCGTCCTGAGCAGACCTTACGTGCGCCTCCGTTACTCTTTAGGAGGCGACCGCCCCAGTCAAACTACCCACCTGACACGGTCCCCACGCCGGGTGACGGTCGCGGGTTAGGATGCCAGAACGTCGAGGGTGGTATTCCAAGGGCGACTCCCCAGAGACTGGCGTCCCTGGTTCAGCGTCTCCCACCTATCCTCTACACGACGAACCGGCAGCCAATGTCAAGCTGCAGTAAAGGTTCACGGGGTCTTTCCGTCCTTCCGCGGGTAAGTCGCATCTTCACGACTAGTGCAATTTCACCGGGTCCATGGTTGAGACAGCGCCCAAATCGTTACGCCTTTCGTGCAGGTCGGAACTTACCCGACAAGGAATTTCGCTACCTTAGGACCGTTATAGTTACGGCCGCCGTTTACCGGGGCTTGGATTCGCCGCTTCGCTCGCGCTGACGGCTCCTCGTGACCTTCCGGCACCGGGCAGGCGTCAGACCCTATACGTCGTCTTACGACTTCAGCAGAGTCCTGTGTTTTTGATAAACAGTCGCTTGGGCCTATTTACTGTGGCCGCCCTGGGCTCGGGGAGCAAGTCCCTCCACCCGAGGCGGCACCCCTTCTCCCGAAGTTACGGGGCAATTTTGCCGAGTTCCTTAACCATGGTTCTCCCGATCGCCTTGGTATGCTCTACCCACCCACCTGTGTCGGTTTGCGGTACGGGCCCCTGCGGGCTCCCTAGGGGGTTTTCTTGGAAGCATGGGCTCACTGGCTTCGCTCATTCGCTTCGTCCGGCACCTCAGCCTTCGCGCAGGGCGCGTTTCACTACCCTGCGGCCTACGTGCCATCGCGGGGACGTCCAGAACCCCGTCCAGCTACCCTTCTCCGTCGCCCCATCGGTGATGACGCCCGTTCGGGGGTGCAGGAATGTCGACCTGCTGTGCATCGGCTACGCCTTCCGGCCTCGCCTTAGCTCCCGACTGACCCTGGGAGGATTAGCCTCGCCCAGGAAACCTTGGGTTTACGGCGGCGGCGTTTCCCACGCCGCTCTCGTTACTCATGCCAGCATTCTCACTTCCGGCCGGTCCACCGCGGGTCGTCCCGCGGCTTCGCCCCAGACGGAAAGCTCCCCTACCACTAGACGAATCTAGTCCGCCGCTTCGGTGCCGTGCTTAGCCCCGTATATTGTCGGCGCATGTCCACTCGACCAGTGAGCTATTACGCACTCTTTAAATGAATGGCTGCTTCTAAGCCAACATCCTGGTTGTCTAGGCAAACGCACATCCTTTGCCACTTAGCACGGACTTCGGGACCTTAGCGGGCGGTCTGGGCTGTTTCCCTTTCGAACACACAGCTTAGCCCACATGTTCTGACTCCCGGACTCTGGACCGGCGGTATTCGGAGTTTGATTGGAGTTGGTAGGCGGTGAGGCCCCCGCGTCCATTCAGTGCTCTACCCCCGCAGGTAAACGTCCGAGGCTAGCCCTAAAGCTATTTCGGGGAGAACGAGATATCTCCGGGTTTGATAGGCCTTTCACTCCTATCCACAGGTCATCCCCCCAGTTTTCAACCTAGGTGGGTTCGGCCCTCCACGGGGTCTTACCCCCGCTTCAGCCTGCCCATGGATAGCTCACCCGGCTTCGCGTCTACGGCGCGCGACTGCTCGCCCGTTTCGGACTCGCTTTCGCTGCGGCTCGCTTCGTGGCTTAACCTCGCCACGCGCCGTAACTCGCTGGCTCATTCTACAAAAGGCACGCCGTCACGGCGCAAGCGCCGCTCCGACTGCTTGTAGGCAAACGGTTTCAGGTACTATTTCACTCCCCTCCCGGGGTGCTTTTCACCTTTCCCTCACGGTACTGGTCCACTATCGGTCACAGGAGAGTATTTAGGATTGGAGGGTGGACCCCCCAGCTTCCCACCGGGTTTCACGTGTCCGGCGGTACTCAGGAACCAAGCGGCAGTCCTCGCGGATTCGCGTACGGGGCTCTAACCCTGTCCCGCCGGCCTTCCCATGCCGTTCCGCTTCCACGAGGTTTTGTAACTGCGCAGTGCTTGGCCCTACAACCCCGGCGGCGCTTGCGCGGCCGCCGGTTTGTCCTAGGTCCCCGTTCGCTCGCCACTACTAGGGGAATCTCGATTGATTTCTCTTCCTCGGGGTACTTAGATGTTTCAGTTCCCCCGGTTGCCTCCCACCGGCCTATGTGTTCGGCCGGCGGTGACGGGAAATGACTCCCGTCGGGTTCGCCCATTCGGAGATCCGCGGGTCGAGCGGGCAAGTGCCCCTAACCGCGGCTTATCGCAGCTTGTCACGTCCTTCGTCGGCTTCCTGTGCCAAGGCATCCACCGTTTGCCCTTACCATCTTCTCTTCGATGGCTCGAACATACTTAAAGTCTCGCGGCGGCTGGCGCCGCCGCGTCTTCAGATGCGATCTTCTTTGAGGAAAATCTTTCGTCACGCTATGCAGCTCTCAAGGTACGGCGAGGGCGAGCCCTCGAGACCGGACACTGCGCGCCCCGGGGGGCGCGACGAAGGCATCAGCGGGACTGGCGGGGACGTCCGCCGTCATGTTGTTCTCTTCTAAAGAGGCGATTCTCCCTAGAAAGGAGGTGATCCAGCCGCACCTTCCGGTACGGCTACCTTGTTACGACTTCACCCCCCTTACCAACCACACCTTCGGCGCCTCCCTCACGAGGTTGGGCCGACGACTTCGGGTGCAATCGACTCGGGTGGTGTGACGGGCGGTGTGTACAAGGCCCGGGAACGCATTCACCGCGGCGTGCTGATCCGCGATTACTAGCAACTCCGACTTCATGGAGGCGGGTTGCAGCCTCCAATCCGAACTGGGGCCGGCTTTGGGGATTCGCTCCCGCTCGCGCGGTGGCAGCCCATTGTGCCGGCCATTGTAGCACGTGTGCAGCCCAGGACATAAGGGGCATGATGACTTGACGTCATCCCCACCTTCCTCCGGCTTGACGCCGGCGGTCTCGCATGGGTGCCCGGCCGAACCGCTGGCAACATGCGACGGGGGTTGCGCTCGTTGCGGGACTTAACCCAACATCTCACGACACGAGCTGACGACAGCCATGCACCACCTGTCTAGGCTCCTCTCGGCCACGGCGTTTCCGCCGCTTCACCTAGATGTCAAGCCCTGGTAAGGTTCTTCGCGTTGCTTCGAATTAAGCCACATGCTCCGCTGCTTGTGCGGGCCCCCGTCAATTCCTTTGAGTTTTAGCCTTGCGGCCGTACTCCCCAGGCGGGACACTTAATGCGTTAGCTGCGGCACGGAGGGACTCTCCCCCCACACCTAGTGTCCATCGTTTACGGCTAGGACTACCAGGGTATCTAATCCTGTTCGCTCCCCTAGCTTTCGCTCCTCAGCGTCAGTTGTGGCCCAGAAGGCCGCCTTCGCCACCGGTGTTCTTCCAAATATCTGCGCATTCCACCGCTACACTTGGAATTCCGCCTTCCCCTACCAAACTCAAGTCCGCCGGTATCGGGAGCGGGCGGGGGTTGAGCCCCCGGATTTGACTCCCGACCTAACGGACCGCCTACGAGCGCTTTACGCCCAATGAATCCGGATAACGCTCGCCCCCTACGTATTACCGCGGCTGCTGGCACGTAGTTAGCCGGGGCTTCTTCTGCAGGTACCGTCAGGTCTCCCCCTCGTCCCTGCTGAAAGCGGTTTACGACCCGAAGGCCTTCGTCCCGCACGCGGCGTCGCTGCGTCAGGCTTTCGCCCATTGCGCAAGATTCCCCACTGCTGCCTCCCGTAGGAGTCTGGGCCGTGTCTCAGTCCCAATCTGGCTGGTCGGTCTCTCAACCCAGCTACCCATAATCGCCTTGGTGGGCCGTTGCCCCACCAACTAGCTAACAGGCCGCGGGCCCATCCCTCGCCGTCTGGGCTTTCCCGGTCCCCCCATGCGGGGGGTCCGGAGTATCCGGTATTATCCACGGTTTCCCGAGGCTGTCCCGGTGCGAGGGGCAGGTTGCCCACGTGTTACTCAGCCGTTCGCCACTTTATGCACACCCGGAGGTGCTTTAACCGTTCGACTTGCATGTGTTAGGCGCGCCGCCAGCGTTCATCCTGAGCCAGGATCGAACTCTCCGTTCAAAGTGCCAGGCGGCTCGTGCCGCCGTGCGTTTCGGTTGGTGCGTCCGTCCCGTCCTAAGATCCCGCTGATCTCGGATTCGCTGAAATTGACGTCTCTGTGTGTCAGAGATTCGAATTTCGCTGGTCTGTCTTCGTCGATCTCTCGATCGCAGTATCCGGTTTTCAAGGTTCGCCGCGCTGGTCGGGGGCGCCTGCCCCGTCGCTGCGCGGGGATTAACTATACGCACCCGGCGGCCCCGCGGGGGCGGGAATCGCGAGGTTCACGTTTCCTCCACAATTTGGGATCGCTTTCGACTTCATGGATTGCCCTGCGAAAGAATCCGGCCGCGTCGTGCCCTAACGATGGGCCTCCGATTCCTTCGGATTTCGACATGGGCGGCTGGGGTACGTTATCACCCCTGACTCTTGATGCCCGCGGACGAACCGCATACGGGGCCGCATCCCACCCAATCGCGCATGTGACGTCGAGCCTCTTTCGCACCTCACCCCAGAGACTCGAGGCGCCCTATCCCTTCGACCCCACTCCTCCTCGTATCTTTCCGAACCTGTCCCTTTTGCTGATGAGCGCATTGCGGCGAAGTATCGTTAGGTGCTTGATGCACTTGTTCCTGCGACGATGCAAGCCGTTGACCTAATGCCAGCCCCGACCCGTTATCGGAGCGCGCTATCCCGCGGCAGCTCGCCAGGCCGTCATGCCCGTAGACCATCGAGAAGTCGATAAGGGGGGCAGGGCATTTCGATTTAGTCCGAACCTAGACGCCATGAGCTGACGCTCGTATACCTCCTCGCAAGAACGTGACCCACGAGGGGTTTGTCCGGTTTTGTGATTTGTCCGCCTCCGACATGTCAACCTCGCGGGCGGTTACCCCGCCGTAGCGTACTCCACCAGTCGGAGCCCCCACGAGCGCAACGACACGAGCTCATCCACGCAGAGACACCCGCGACGTACGCAGATAACGTTGTAACGCCCTCACCACAACGAGAACCGATTGGACGGACCACGGGACACCACGCGCGAGGCGGAGGTCGACGAGTTGCGCGACCTTCCCTCGGGGGAAGAGGGTTTTATAGACCGCTCAAAATCGGGGCGCCTCGATAAGCATCGCATGACGCCACTCCGGTCGGTGCGCGACGAAGTTGAAATCACGCCACGCCCCAAGATCAGTGGAATCTCAATTACCCATTAGGGCTTCTTGGCAGAAATATAAAGGCGTCCTGCATCACACGCGCGCAGAGACGATTGCCTCGACGTCGGCCTCAACGGCCGCGACTACTCAAAGGACATGCAGTAAGGCTGCCCCACGGAGTAGCAGACAAGCAGAATATGGCTTACCCGCATGAGGACAACGGCGCCGGTGCCGGCGCGCTCGTACGGCCAGGTGGTCCGACTCCATCAATTAGCCGCTACGACAGGCCATCCCCTACAGCCAAGCCCCTGTCTTCGCGAGGTGAAAGACATAAGCGTCTCCCCAGAGAGTCGCCCAGCGACTCCCCCAGAGTCGGAGCAAACGGCATTGTAAGACGACGGGCAGATACAAAAAGAGCCGACCTTACGGACGGCTCAAACTGTGATGCAAGGAGTGCGAGGACCCTACGCAGAATGGCAAGCCCCCCGCGCCGCCGCGACGCAAAATGCCCCTTGTTGGTCAGCGACGTCCTGCTCTCCCACGGACTACTCCGCAGTACCATCGGCGCTCGGGGGCTTAACTTCCGGGTTCGGAATGGGACCGGGTGTGCCTCCCCTGCCATGGTCGCTGACCAACAAGGGGCATTCTGCTGTCAGGGGCGGCTCCGCGCCGTGCCCTGGGGGCCGCACAGCGTGACGTCGGACGCCCTCTCGGGATCGCTCGGGCCTGATGAAGAAGAGAAGAGCTCGGCCGATTAGTACCGCTCGACTCAACCCCTCGCGGGGCTTACATCTGCGGCCTATCGAACTCGTAGTCTACGAGTGGCCTTACCGAAGGGAGAACTCATCTCGGGACTGGCTTCCCGCTTAGATGCTTTCAGCGGTTATCCGAACCGGACTCAGCTACCGGGCGGTGCCGTTGGTCGACAACCCGTACACCGGAGGTCCGTCCACCCCGGTCCTCTCGTACTAGGGGCAGCCTCCCTCAGTTCTCCTACGCCCACGGAGGATAGGGACCGAACTGTCTCACGACGTTCTGAACCCAGCTCGCGTACCGCTTTAAATGGCGAACAGCCATACCCTTGGGACCTGCTCCAGCCCCAGGATGCGATGAGCCGACATCGAGGTGCCAAACCTTCCCGTCGATGTGGACTCTTGGGGAAGATCAGCCTGTTATCCCCGGAGTACCTTTTATCCGTTGAGCGACGGCCATACCACGCTGAGCCGCCGGATCACTAGAACCTGGTTTCCCATCTGCTCGACCTGTCCGTCTCGCAGTCAAGCCTGCTTATGCTCTTGCACTCAAAGGGACGGTTGCCGACCGTCCTGAGCAGACCTTACGTGCGCCTCCGTTACTCTTTAGGAGGCGACCGCCCCAGTCAAACTACCCACCTGACACGGTCCCCACGCCGGGTGACGGTCGCGGGTTAGGATGCCAGAACGTCGAGGGTGGTATTCCAAGGGCGACTCCCCAGAGACTGGCGTCCCTGGTTCAGCGTCTCCCACCTATCCTCTACACGACGAACCGGCAGCCAATGTCAAGCTGCAGTAAAGGTTCACGGGGTCTTTCCGTCCTTCCGCGGGTAAGTCGCATCTTCACGACTAGTGCAATTTCACCGGGTCCATGGTTGAGACAGCGCCCAAATCGTTACGCCTTTCGTGCAGGTCGGAACTTACCCGACAAGGAATTTCGCTACCTTAGGACCGTTATAGTTACGGCCGCCGTTTACCGGGGCTTGGATTCGCCGCTTCGCTCGCGCTGACGGCTCCTCGTGACCTTCCGGCACCGGGCAGGCGTCAGACCCTATACGTCGTCTTACGACTTCAGCAGAGTCCTGTGTTTTTGATAAACAGTCGCTTGGGCCTATTTACTGTGGCCGCCCTGGGCTCGGGGAGCAAGTCCCTCCACCCGAGGCGGCACCCCTTCTCCCGAAGTTACGGGGCAATTTTGCCGAGTTCCTTAACCATGGTTCTCCCGATCGCCTTGGTATGCTCTACCCACCCACCTGTGTCGGTTTGCGGTACGGGCCCCTGCGGGCTCCCTAGGGGGTTTTCTTGGAAGCATGGGCTCACTGGCTTCGCTCATTCGCTTCGTCCGGCACCTCAGCCTTCGCGCAGGGCGCGTTTCACTACCCTGCGGCCTACGTGCCATCGCGGGGACGTCCAGAACCCCGTCCAGCTACCCTTCTCCGTCGCCCCATCGGTGATGACGCCCGTTCGGGGGTGCAGGAATGTCGACCTGCTGTGCATCGGCTACGCCTTCCGGCCTCGCCTTAGCTCCCGACTGACCCTGGGAGGATTAGCCTCGCCCAGGAAACCTTGGGTTTACGGCGGCGGCGTTTCCCACGCCGCTCTCGTTACTCATGCCAGCATTCTCACTTCCGGCCGGTCCACCGCGGGTCGTCCCGCGGCTTCGCCCCAGACGGAAAGCTCCCCTACCACTAGACGAATCTAGTCCGCCGCTTCGGTGCCGTGCTTAGCCCCGTATATTGTCGGCGCATGTCCACTCGACCAGTGAGCTATTACGCACTCTTTAAATGAATGGCTGCTTCTAAGCCAACATCCTGGTTGTCTAGGCAAACGCACATCCTTTGCCACTTAGCACGGACTTCGGGACCTTAGCGGGCGGTCTGGGCTGTTTCCCTTTCGAACACACAGCTTAGCCCACATGTTCTGACTCCCGGACTCTGGACCGGCGGTATTCGGAGTTTGATTGGAGTTGGTAGGCGGTGAGGCCCCCGCGTCCATTCAGTGCTCTACCCCCGCAGGTAAACGTCCGAGGCTAGCCCTAAAGCTATTTCGGGGAGAACGAGATATCTCCGGGTTTGATAGGCCTTTCACTCCTATCCACAGGTCATCCCCCCAGTTTTCAACCTAGGTGGGTTCGGCCCTCCACGGGGTCTTACCCCCGCTTCAGCCTGCCCATGGATAGCTCACCCGGCTTCGCGTCTACGGCGCGCGACTGCTCGCCCGTTTCGGACTCGCTTTCGCTGCGGCTCGCTTCGTGGCTTAACCTCGCCACGCGCCGTAACTCGCTGGCTCATTCTACAAAAGGCACGCCGTCACGGCGCAAGCGCCGCTCCGACTGCTTGTAGGCAAACGGTTTCAGGTACTATTTCACTCCCCTCCCGGGGTGCTTTTCACCTTTCCCTCACGGTACTGGTCCACTATCGGTCACAGGAGAGTATTTAGGATTGGAGGGTGGACCCCCCAGCTTCCCACCGGGTTTCACGTGTCCGGCGGTACTCAGGAACCAAGCGGCAGTCCTCGCGGATTCGCGTACGGGGCTCTAACCCTGTCCCGCCGGCCTTCCCATGCCGTTCCGCTTCCACGAGGTTTTGTAACTGCGCAGTGCTTGGCCCTACAACCCCGGCGGCGCTTGCGCGGCCGCCGGTTTGTCCTAGGTCCCCGTTCGCTCGCCACTACTAGGGGAATCTCGATTGATTTCTCTTCCTCGGGGTACTTAGATGTTTCAGTTCCCCCGGTTGCCTCCCACCGGCCTATGTGTTCGGCCGGCGGTGACGGGAAATGACTCCCGTCGGGTTCGCCCATTCGGAGATCCGCGGGTCGAGCGGGCAAGTGCCCCTAACCGCGGCTTATCGCAGCTTGTCACGTCCTTCGTCGGCTTCCTGTGCCAAGGCATCCACCGTTTGCCCTTACCATCTTCTCTTCGATGGCTCGAACATACTTAAAGTCTCGCGGCGGCTGGCGCCGCCGCGTCTTCAGATGCGATCTTCTTTGAGGAAAATCTTTCGTCACGCTATGCAGCTCTCAAGGTACGGCGAGGGCGAGCCCTCGAGACCGGACACTGCGCGCCCCGGGGGGCGCGACGAAGGCATCAGCGGGACTGGCGGGGACGTCCGCCGTCATGTTGTTCTCTTCTAAAGAGGCGATTCTCCCTAGAAAGGAGGTGATCCAGCCGCACCTTCCGGTACGGCTACCTTGTTACGACTTCACCCCCCTTACCAACCACACCTTCGGCGCCTCCCTCACGAGGTTGGGCCGACGACTTCGGGTGCAATCGA
This sequence comes from Thermophilibacter provencensis, assembly GCF_900128445.1. Classification (GTDB taxonomy): domain Bacteria; phylum Actinomycetota; class Coriobacteriia; order Coriobacteriales; family Atopobiaceae; genus Thermophilibacter; species Thermophilibacter provencensis. The sequence continues at coordinate 282,049 of NZ_LT671417.1, forward strand.
CTCGGGTGGTGTGACGGGCGGTGTGTACAAGGCCCGGGAACGCATTCACCGCGGCGTGCTGATCCGCGATTACTAGCAACTCCGACTTCATGGAGGCGGGTTGCAGCCTCCAATCCGAACTGGGGCCGGCTTTGGGGATTCGCTCCCGCTCGCGCGGTGGCAGCCCATTGTGCCGGCCATTGTAGCACGTGTGCAGCCCAGGACATAAGGGGCATGATGACTTGACGTCATCCCCACCTTCCTCCGGCTTGACGCCGGCGGTCTCGCATGGGTGCCCGGCCGAACCGCTGGCAACATGCGACGGGGGTTGCGCTCGTTGCGGGACTTAACCCAACATCTCACGACACGAGCTGACGACAGCCATGCACCACCTGTCTAGGCTCCTCTCGGCCACGGCGTTTCCGCCGCTTCACCTAGATGTCAAGCCCTGGTAAGGTTCTTCGCGTTGCTTCGAATTAAGCCACATGCTCCGCTGCTTGTGCGGGCCCCCGTCAATTCCTTTGAGTTTTAGCCTTGCGGCCGTACTCCCCAGGCGGGACACTTAATGCGTTAGCTGCGGCACGGAGGGACTCTCCCCCCACACCTAGTGTCCATCGTTTACGGCTAGGACTACCAGGGTATCTAATCCTGTTCGCTCCCCTAGCTTTCGCTCCTCAGCGTCAGTTGTGGCCCAGAAGGCCGCCTTCGCCACCGGTGTTCTTCCAAATATCTGCGCATTCCACCGCTACACTTGGAATTCCGCCTTCCCCTACCAAACTCAAGTCCGCCGGTATCGGGAGCGGGCGGGGGTTGAGCCCCCGGATTTGACTCCCGACCTAACGGACCGCCTACGAGCGCTTTACGCCCAATGAATCCGGATAACGCTCGCCCCCTACGTATTACCGCGGCTGCTGGCACGTAGTTAGCCGGGGCTTCTTCTGCAGGTACCGTCAGGTCTCCCCCTCGTCCCTGCTGAAAGCGGTTTACGACCCGAAGGCCTTCGTCCCGCACGCGGCGTCGCTGCGTCAGGCTTTCGCCCATTGCGCAAGATTCCCCACTGCTGCCTCCCGTAGGAGTCTGGGCCGTGTCTCAGTCCCAATCTGGCTGGTCGGTCTCTCAACCCAGCTACCCATAATCGCCTTGGTGGGCCGTTGCCCCACCAACTAGCTAACAGGCCGCGGGCCCATCCCTCGCCGTCTGGGCTTTCCCGGTCCCCCCATGCGGGGGGTCCGGAGTATCCGGTATTATCCACGGTTTCCCGAGGCTGTCCCGGTGCGAGGGGCAGGTTGCCCACGTGTTACTCAGCCGTTCGCCACTTTATGCACACCCGGAGGTGCTTTAACCGTTCGACTTGCATGTGTTAGGCGCGCCGCCAGCGTTCATCCTGAGCCAGGATCGAACTCTCCGTTCAAAGTGCCAGGCGGCTCGTGCCGCCGTGCGTTTCGGTTGGTGCGTCCGTCCCGTCCTAAGATCCCGCTGATCTCGGATTCGCTGAAATTGACGTCTCTGTGTGTCAGAGATTCGAATTTCGCTGGTCTGTCTTCGTCGATCTCTCGATCGCAGTATCCGGTTTTCAAGGTTCGCCGCGCTGGTCGGGGGCGCCTGCCCCGTCGCTGCGCGGGGATTAACTATACGCACCCGGCGGCCCCGCGGGGGCGGGAATCGCGAGGTTCACGTTTCCTCCACAATTTGAGGATGGACCCCGTCCTATATGCCTCGCCTCACGACGCTGCACGCTGCGGTGAGCAGCTCGTCTCTGTCCTGCTTCGTCGGCGCCTCCGCGTACACCCGAACCACGGAGCTCGTCCTCGAAGGGCGAACGAGCACCCAGGAGTCGTCGTCGAACTGCAGCCTCAGGCCGTCCGCATGAGAGACCTCAACGGGACTTCTCCCTGCCAGCTCCCCGGGATTGAGCCCCGGAAGGACGTTTCTGAACGCCTGGGTCGACGCCGCGTCGAGCCTGAGGTCACGTCGCGCATAGCACATCGTCCCCACGGACCCCTCGAGCTCCTCGGCCATTGTCGACACAGACTTGCCCGAGCGCGCCACCATCTCAACGGCGAGCAGGGCAACGAGCAGTCCGTCCCGCTCCCGCAGATGCGTGGGCACGCAGACGCCCCCGTACTCCTCGACCCCCATGATCACGTCAGCGTCGAGCACCTCTCTATAAATCCTCGAGAAGCCGACCGGCACCGACGTGATGCTGCAGCCGAGGCGCAGCGCCTCGCGCGCTATGCACGCCGAGCACGTGAGCGTCGTCACGACGCGCCCGTGAATCCCGTGACCCATCACGAGGTCGCCCAGCAGCATCGGAACCAGAACGCGTGCAGGGAGGAGCCGTCCTCGCTCGTCTATGACGGCAGCGCGGTCGGCATCTCCGTCGAGGGCGATGCCCATGTCGGCCCCCTGCGCCACAACGGCCTGCTCGCACGCATCAACCCACGGCTCTACCGGGTCGGGGTGAATGCCCCCGAAGTCCTCGCGCGGTTCGACATGCATCTCCACCACATCGCACCCAAGGTCTCTCAGCAGGCGCGCGAGGTGCGTGGTGCCCGACCCATACATGGCGTCAACGACCACGCGCGGGGCCCGCCGCGCGATGGCGCCACCATCCACGACCGAGGCGAGGTCCTTCAGGTAGGGTCCAACGAGGTCGCACTCCTCGAACGCGCCGCGCGACTCCGGAGGGGCAAGCGATATTGCCTGTTCGACCTCGTCGAGAAAGCGCCTTGAGACCGGCCCCCCGTCCGCCCCGCGAACAAGAAGCCCGCCGTACTCGCACGAGAGCTCGCTCGCCGTGAGCATGATCGCGCCGCACGCCTGCTCGTCGCGCGCGCAGCTCCAGCCCACCGTCGCCGTGGGGCACGCAACGTCCGACACGCGCACGACGAGGCCATACGAGGAGAGGATCCCCGCCGCGAGCCGTGCGAGCTCGCGCGACTCGTGGCGGGTGTCAAAGCCCACATATACGACCGTCCCCGGCGCGGCGTCCGACCAGACGAGCCCAAGACCGTCCGCAACGCGAGCGACGCCCTCGGCGTCGAACCCGTCCTCGTAGCGCGCCCTCCAGCCGTCGCTCCCGAAGCGGATGATGTCGCCCCTCCTATCCAAGAACCGCCGTGCCCTTCTCGCCAAACTCCTCGCGGAACGCCTCGCTGAAGGAGGGGTCCTCGAGGGCCATGCGGGCGTTCGTGGCTGCCCAGGCGGCCGGGGTGCCGGTATCGCAGCCCTCTGCGGGGTCGACGACGAGCGCGTACATCTCCTCCTCGGCGAGCAGGCGCTCCATGGCGTCGGTCAGCTGAATCTCATTGCCGGCTCCGGGGCCCTGCGTCGCAAGCAGCTCCATGATGCGCGGGGAAAGCAGGTAGCGGCCCACGATGAAGAGGTGCGAGGGGGCGTACTCCGGGCGGGGCTTCTCGACGAGCCCCGTGACCTTCCAGACCGCGCCCTCCTGCTCGCCCTCGGCCTCGGTGCCCGGGAGGCACCCCACGCACTCGCCCGCGATGATTCCGTAGCGGCTCACCTGGTCTGCGGGCACGGGCGCGACGGCAATGACCGAGGCGCCGCCGTGCTCGCGGGAGACCTCGGCCATGCGGACGCACATCTGGCGGTCGGGAACGAAGTAGTCGCCGAGAAGGACGAAGAACGGGTCGCGGTCGATCTCGTCGGCAGCTTGGAGGACGGCGTGGCCAAGGCCGCGGGCCTCGTCCTGATAGACGAACGAAACGGGAAGCGTCGAGGCCTCGTGGACGCGGGCGGCCTCTGCGGTCTTGCCACGCTTGCGCAGCGTTGACTCGAAGGCGTGGTCAACGGAGAAGTAGGACTCGATCTGCGGCTTCTCGTGAGAGTTGACGATGACCACGCCGTCGACGCCCTCCGGCTCGAGGGCCTCCTCGACCACGTACTGGATGACGGGCTTATCGAGCACGGGGAGGAGCTCCTTGGGAGTGCACTTGGTCGCGGGGAGGAAGCGCGTCCCGAGACCGGCGGCGGGGATGATTGCCTTCATGGGGTTTCCCTTCGGTAGGTTCGTTGCGGCGCCGCCCGACCCAGTCCGGCGGCACAAGAAACATACCCCATCGGGCCGCTGACGGAACGCCCTTCTCTGCAAGCGGGCGAAGAAGCGCGCCCTCCGCAGAGGAGGGCGCGCAAGCCACACAGTGAGTTCACATGTCTGGAGATGCCGTGCAGTTAGCTTGGGACGTCGATGCCCTGTCGCTCAAGATAGGAGATGAGCCGCTCCATCGTGTCCTCGGACAGGACGTGCTCCATGAGGCACGCCTCCTGGTCGGCGACCTCCGGCTCGACGCCGAGGTCCGACTCGAGAAACGTCCTGAGCGCCCGATGCGCCCGCCACACGACGGCGGCGTAGCGGCGGCCCTTCTCGGTCAGCGTCACGCGACCGTAGCGGTTCTGCGCGACCATGTCGGTCTCCTTGAGCATGGAGAGCGCCTTGTTCACGCTCGCCTTGGAGACTCCCAGCTGCTCGGCAACGTCCACGGAGCGGACGGAGCCGTCCGCAGAGCCCCCCTCGGTGGACAGGCGGTAGATCGCCTCAAGATAGTCCTCCCCCGCGCGGGTGAGGGCGTGGTCGCCCTGGACGCCGTTGTTAATCATGTGGTCTCCCATTTCCTACGTAGCTGCGGGGCCTAGAGGTCGTCGTCCTCGCACTCGATGCTCGTGCGCCGCACGCGCGCGCCCAGCGATGCGAGCTTCTCGACAAAGCCCTCGTACCCGCGGTCGATATGATGGATGCCCGAGACGGTGGTGATGCCGTCGGCCACGAGGCCAGCCATGACCAGAGCCGCTCCTCCGCGCAGGTCGGGGGACTTCACCTGCGCCCCGGAGAACCCGTCGACGCCATGGACAATCGCATGATGGCCCTCGATCGTGATGTTCGCGCCCATGCGAGAGAGCTCGCTCGCAAGCATGAAGCGGTTCTCGAAGACGTTCTCCGTGATGATGCAGCTCCCCTTGGCAAGGGCGAGCAGGCACATGGTCTGCGCCTGCATGTCCGTGGGAAACCCGGGGAAGGGAAGCGTCTGGATGTCGGTCGGAACGAGCGGGCGCTCGCGCCAGGCGGTGCAGACGCGCTCGCCGCACTCAATCCTCACGCCCATCTGCTCGTACTTTCTGAGGACGAGCCCGAGGTGCTTGGGCTCAAACCCGCGAACGGTCACGGGATCGCCGGTGAGGGCGCCGATGGCCAGGAAGGTCCCGGCCTCGATGCGGTCGCCCACGACCTTGTGCGTGACCGGGCGGAGCTCGGAGACCCCCTCGATTTCGATGACGGGAGAGCCGGCACCGCTGATCTTGGCACCCATCTCGTTCAGCAGGTTGGCGAGGTCAACGATCTCAGGCTCGCGAGCCGCATTGTCGATGGTGGTGACGCCCTCGGCGAAGACCGACGCCATCATGAGGTTCTCGGTGGCACCGACGCTCGCAAAGGAGAGCGTGACGGTCTCGCCCTTGAGGCCGTGCGGGGCGCTCGCGTGGATGTTGCCGTGATCGACCTTGAACTCGACCCCGAGCGCCTCGAGGCCGAGGATGTGCATGTCGATCTTGCGCGCGCCGATGTTGCAGCCGCCCGGCATGGCGACGACCGCCTTGCCAAAGCGGGAGAGCAGCGGCCCTAGGACGGCAGTCGAGGCTCGCATTTGGGCAACGAGGTGGTAGGGCGTCTCCCACGAGTCGACGGTCGAGGTGTCGATCTTGAGCTCGTGCTCGTTAACGACCTCAATCGTGGCGCCGATGTTCTTGAGCACCTTCCCCATGACGTGGACGTCTGCGATGTTGGGGACATTGGTGAGCGTGGTCACGCCGGGCGCCATGATGGTCGCGGCCATGAGCTTGAGGGCCGAGTTCTTGGCCCCCTCGACGCGCACCTCGCCCGTGACGCGATGCCCACCCTCAATCTGAATGACGTCCATGAGGCCTCCGTGCTAGCGCTGGCCCGAAGCCGAGCCCTTGGTGACTTGCTTGAGCAAAAGGTTACACCACCGGACCTTGCTCTCGTAGTAGGCGCGGCGGTGATCGCCCTCCTCAACCTGGTCGAGATGCTCGAGGGCCAGCTCGCGCGTCTCGCGAACCTTGTCCGCGTCGATGTCGTCGACGCGGCGGGCGTGGTCGGCGAGGATGATGACGCCGTCGTTGTCTATCTCGGCGTATCCTCCGGAGACCACGACGTCATACTCGTGTCCGCCGTCGCGCTGAAGGGAGGTGATGCGCACGACGCCGTCGCCAAGCGCGACGATCTCCGCCGCATGTCCCGGCCAGACGCCAAGCTCGCCGGCGTAGGTGACGAGGATGAGGTGGTCGACGGGCCCATCAAACATGAGCCCGTCGGGCCGCACGAACTGGCAGTTGAGCTCAGCCATCTCGCTCCCCTAGCCCTTTGCCCCGTCGGACATCGCAGCCGCCCTCTGGCGGACGTCCTCGATGGTGCCCGCGAAGCGGAACGCCTGCTCGGGTAGGTCGTCGCACTTGCCGTCGACAATCTCGGCGAAGGAGCGCACCGTATCCTCGACGGTCACGTAGGTGCCGGGGTTGCCGGTGAACTTCTCCGCCACGTGGAAGGACTGCGAGAGGAACTGCTGGATCTTGCGCGCGCGGGACACGACGTTCTGCTGCTCCTCGGAGAGCTCGTCCATGCCGAGAATGGCGATGATGTCTTGCAGGTCAGAGTACTCCTGGAGGGTCTCCTGCACCGCCATGGCCACGCGATAGTGCTCCTCGCCGACGATCGAGGGGTCGAGCGCGGAGCTCGAGCTCGCCAGCGGATCCACGGCCGGGTAGATACCGAGGTCCGTGATGGCGCGCGAAAGCACCGTCGTGGCATCGAGGTGCGTGAACGTGGTCGCCGGGGCCGGGTCCGTGAGGTCGTCGGCGGGGACGTAGACAGCCTGGACCGAGGTAATCGACCCCTCCTTGGTGGAGGTGATGCGCTCTTGGAGCTCGCCCATCTCGGTTGCCAGCGTAGGCTGGTAGCCAACAGCGGAAGGCATGCGGCCAAGAAGCGCGGAGACCTCGGAGCCAGCCTGTGAGAAGCGGAAGATGTTGTCGATGAACAGGAGCACGTCCTGGCCCTGATCGCGGAAGTACTCGGCGGTGGTGAGGCCGGCGAGCGCGACGCGCATGCGCGCTCCGGGCGGCTCGTTCATCTGCCCGTAGACCAGGCAGGTCTTCTCGATGACGCCAGACTCGCTCATCTCAAGGTAGAGGTCGGTGCCCTCGCGGGTGCGCTCGCCGACTCCCGTGAAGACCGAGGTGCCGCCGTGCTGCTGAGCGAGGTTGTTGATGAGCTCCTGGATGAGAACCGTCTTGCCGACGCCCGCGCCGCCGAAGAGGCCCGTCTTGCCGCCGCGGACATAGGGCTCGAGAAGGTCGATGGCCTTGATGCCGGTCTCGAAGATCTCGGTCTGCGTGGTGAGCTCGTCAAAGGAGGGGGCAGGGTGGTGGATCGGGTAGTACTGGACGTCGTCGGGCGTCCCCTTGCCGTCGACCGGCTGGCCCATGACGTTCCAGACGCGTCCGAGGGTGGAGGGACCGACCGGCATCATCATGGGGTGGCCGGTGTCACGCACCTTGAGGCCGCGCGTAAGGCCGTCGGTCGAAGACATGGCGACGGTGCGAACGACGCCACCGGGCAGCTGGGACTCAACCTCGAGCACCGTGCTCACGTGGCCGACGGGGGTATCGCCCTCGACGGTGAGCGCGGTGTAGACGCTCGGGACCTGACCCTCGAACTGAACGTCGACGACAGGGCCGACGATGCGGACGACCGTGCCCACGCCGACGGACCGGTTGAGCTTGTTGTAGGCCGCCTCCTCAAGCGCGGAGCGCGGCTCCAGGTTCTTCTCTGACATCAGTAGTCCTCCAATGCGGACGCGCCGCCGATGATCTCGTTGAGCTCGGTGGTGATGGCGCCCTGGCGCTCACGGTTGTACGTGCGTGCGAGCGAGTCCAGGACCTCCTTGGCGTTGTCGGTCGCGGACTGCATGGCGCGGCGGCGCGCACCGTGCTCCGCGGCGGCGGAGTCGAGCAGGGCGTGGAAGATGACCGTCCTGAAGTAGGCCGGCATGAGGTGCCCCAGAACCTCCTCGGGAGAGGGGTCAAACGCGAAGTCCGTGTGCTCGCGCACGCCCACCGTCGAGAGCGCCTCGCGCTCGCGCGGCTTGTTGGGCATCGTGAGCTGCTCCTTGGTGAGCGGGAGCAGCTGCTCGGTCACCTGCGTCTGCTCCACGCGGTTCTTGGCGTGCCAGTAGTAGAGCACCACGCGGTCGATGGCCCCCGAGGCATAGCCGTCCATGACGTAGGAGGCGATGCGGTCCGCCTGGTCCATGTTCGGCTCCGAGGAGATGCCGACGAACGACATCACGGGGGCCGTCTTGCGGTACGTGAAGTACTCGGTGGGCTTGCGCCCGCAGGTTATGACGGACGAGGAGACCCCGCGCGCCGCGAGTTCCGCCATCTCGTGCTCGACCGCGCGCTGGGGCAGGATGTTGAACCCGCCCGCGAGGCCGCGGTCGGACGCGATGAGGATGAACAGGACGTGCCTCTCCTCGGCATGCTTCGCCAGGAGCGGCTGCGAGGCGTCAAACCCCGCGGCGGCAACGTTGGCGAGCATGCGCGTGATGGCGTCCTTGTAGGGCTCCGCCTCCTCGGCCCTCGTAAGCGCCTTGCGAATCCGCGCGGTGGAGATCATCTCCATCGTGCGCGTGATCTGCATGGTGCTCTGGATCGAGGAGCGGCGCCTCTGTATCTCGCGCAGGTTAGCCATCGGGCATTACTCCTGACCGAGCGAGGGCGCGCCGGCGTGGTCGACCGTCGGCTCGGCGTTCTTCTCGACGTCCTCGCGCACCTTGTTGGGGTGCTCCTTGAGAAACTCCGCCTTGAAGTGGGCGATGTGCGTGCGCAGGCGGTGCTGCTGGTCCTCGCCGATCTTGCCCTCGAGCAGCGAGTCGCGCAGGCGCGGGTGGCGCTCGGCCATGTAGCGGGCGAGCCCGTCGCGGAACAGGTTCACGTTGCCGAGGTCGATGTCGTCGAGGAAGTCCTCCTTGGCGGCAAAGATGGCGATGATCTGGTCGCGCACGTCAAGCGCCGAGTAGCGCTGCTGCTTGAGCAGCTCCATCATGTGGGCGCCGTGGTTGAGCTGGTACTGCGTCGTGGCGTCGAGGTCGGATCCGAACTGCGAGAACGCCTGCTTCTCGCGGTAGGCCGCCAGGTCCAGACGCAGCGTGCCCACGACCTGCTTCATGGCCTTGACCTGCGCGTCGCCACCGACGCGGGACACCGAGATGCCCACATCGACCGCAGGGCGCTGACCCTGGAAGAAGAGGTTGGACTGCAGGTAGATCTGGCCGTCCGTGATGGAGATCACGTTCGTGGGGATGTAGGCGGAGACGTCGCCCTCCTGCGTCTCGATGATCGGGAGCGCCGTGAGCGAGCCGCCGCCGTTGGCGTCGGAGAGCTTGCAGGCGCGCTCGAGCAGGCGCGAGTGCAGGTAGAAGATGTCGCCGGGGTAGGCCTCGCGTCCGGGCGGACGGTGCAGCGTCAGCGACATCTGACGGTAGGCCACCGCCTGCTTGGAGAGGTCGTCGTAGACCACGAGGACGTGTCCGCCGGGGTGCTCGGCGTCCGCGGGGTTGCCGTGCTCGTCGTTGTACATGAAGTACTCGCCGATGGCGGCGCCCGCCATGGGGGCGATGTACTGCATCGGGGCGGAGTCGGCGGCCGTGGCAGCAACGATGACCGTCTTGTCGAGGACGCCGCGCTGCGAGAGGGACTCGCGGATCGTGGCGACCGTGGAGGCCTTCTGGCCGATGGCCACGTAGATGCAGATCATGTCGGTGGTGCGCTGGTTGACGATGGCGTCGATGGCGATGGCCGTCTTGCCCGTCTTGCGGTCGCCGATGATGAGCTCGCGCTGGCCGCGGCCGATGGGCACCATCGCGTCGACGGCGAGAAGCCCGGTCTGGACGGGCTCGCACACGGGCTGGCGCTCCATGATGCCAGGGGCCTTGAACTCGATGGGGCGACGATGCGTGGTGCTGATGGGGCCGAGGCCGTCGATCGGCTGGCCGAGCGGGTTCACCACGCGGCCGAGCATCGCGTGCCCGACCGGGATGTCCATGACGCGGCCAGTGGTGCGGCACTCGTCGCCCTCCTTGATGTCCTCGACATCGCCAAAGAGGACGGCGCCGACCTCGTCGCGGTCGAGGTTCTGGGCGAGGCCGAAGACGTCGCGCCCGGTGAGAGAGCTCGTGAACTGGAGAAGCTCACCGGCCATGGCGGTCTTGAGACCCGAGACATGCGCGATGCCGTCTCCGACCTCGGTCACGACGGAGGCCTCCTGGCGGTCGACCGTGGCGCTGATGGAAGCGAGCTCCCTGCGGAGGGTGTCCATGATCTTCTGCGAGCTGATGGAGTCCGTCACTTCTCCTCACCTCCAATGAACGAAGAGGAAAGCGTCTTTCTGATGTTTGCGAGCTGGGCGCGGACCGAGGCATCGTAGCGCTTGCCGCGCACCTCGAGCATGATGCCGCCGATGATGGCGGGGTCCACGCGCTCGACGAGGTAGATCGGGGCGTCGAGGTCATGCTCGGCCTTCTCGCGCACCTTGGCGCGGAGCGCCTCGTCCATGGGGACGGCGGTGGTGACCGTCACCGAGACCGTCCGGTCCTCGGCGTCGAGCAGCTCCTTGTACTGCTTGGCCACCTCCGCCACGAGGTCGAGGTCGTCCTCTCGCTGCATCGCGGCAAGGGTCTCCAGAACCTCGGGGGAGAACTTCTTGGCATGCTGCCACTGGACGAGGTCCGCGTTTGCGCGACCCTCCGAGCGGGCCGCCTCGATGAGGGCCCGGGTGTATGCCTCGACCCTGTCGGCGTCGGAGCGCTTAGTTGCCATTTGAGGTGCCCACTTCCGCGAGGTACTTCTCAGCAAGGCGACGCTGCTGCTCCTCGGTGAGGTCGTTGCCGATGATCTTGCTCGCGATCTCCACGGAGAGGTCCACCACGGAACCGGAGAGCTCGATCATGGCCTTGTGACGCTCGGAGCTCACGGCGCCATGCGCCTTGGCGATGATGTCAACGGCCTCCTTCTGGGCCTTGGCGAGGATGCGCGAGCGCTCCTCCTCGGCCTCCCTCTTCGCCTTGGCGACGATGGCCTCGGCCTCGCGGTGCGCCTCGACGATCTTCTCGTCATAGGCACGGGCCTGCTCGGCGGCCTCGACCTTGGAGCGCTCGGCGGCGTCGAGGTCGGACTGGATCTTCTCCTGGCGCTTCTCCATCATCTGGAGCACCTGCGGCCAGACGAGCTTGGCAAGGACGGCCCAGATGATGAGGAAGGCGATGAGGGCCGGGACGAACTCGGCCACCTTGGGAATGAGGATGTCGGCGCCGACCGCGGACTCCTCTGCGAGCGCCACCGTCGGCATCGCCATCAGCGCGAGGGAGATGCCCCCGGAGAAGGCCGCTGCCGAGGCGGCTCTGTGTGCGGTGTTCTTCATGCGTGCCTCCAACTCGCTCGTGCGACAGCCCTTACTTGACGATGAGGCTGACGACGAAGCCGATGAGGGCGAGCGCCTCGACGAACGCCGAGCCCAGGATGAAGACCGTGAAGAGACGGCCCTGGACCTCGGGCTGGCGAGCCATGCCCTGAGCGACACCGCTGGCGGCAAGGCCGATGCCGATGCCCGCGCCGATAACGCCGAGACCATAACCAACGACACCGAGAGCTCCCACTGTTCCTCCTTTGACATCCGCCCCGCGCTCCTGTCGCGCACGTTGGGGCGAGTTCAAACCAAACGTACTATGCACTGCGGGCGTGCCCGCGAGTTGCCGCTGCTACTCCTCGTCCGACTCCGCGATCTGGATGTAGACCGCAGAGAGCAGGGCGAAGACATATGCCTGGATGGCGGCGACCATGATCTCCACCACGTAGATGACGAGCAGGATGCCGACCCACAGCACGGACGCGCCGGCCTGGATCGCCGTGGCCACGGAGAAGGCCTGGATCATCGGCTCGAAGAAAAGAGAGGCCAGAATCGCAAAGGTGCCCATGACGACGTGGCCCGCGAAGAGGTTGCAGAAGAGTCGGACGGCGAGCGTGATGAGGCGAAGGATCGTGGAGAAGACCTCGATGAGCCACACCAGCGCGTTGAGCGGGAAGGAGACCCCCTCCGGGGCGAGGCTCTTGACGTAGCCGAGTGCGCCCTTCTTCTTGATGCCGCACACGATGAAGTAGACGAACGAGCAGAGCGCGAGCGCGGCCGTCGTGGAGATGGTGCCCGTGCCCGGCTTGCAGCCCGGGATGATGCCCACGATGTTGTTGGCGAGCACCACGAGGAAGATCGACGCAATGAACGGGAAGTGGCGCTTCCAGGACTCGCCGAGCAGCCCCTTGCACATGTCGTCGCGGACAAACTCGACGAGGTACTCCATGCCGTTCACGAAGACGCCCTTGGGAACAAGACCGGCCGCCTGACGCTTCTTAAACGCAAAGAGCACGACGAGCATCAAGACGATGGCCACGGCAAACCAGAACGAGTACTGCGTGAATCCGGCGACGTCGAGATTGCCGAAGATTGCCTGGGACTTAAAGCTCCCGACGAGCTCGTTGACCTCTTCGCCCAGGCTGTCCAGCGGATTGCCCACGCTCATCCTTCCCTTCTATGCGGGGAACGGCCGTTGGCCGCCCTCCAGGCGCGAATCGCCTCGACCGCCCAAAAGAGCAGGAACGAGCCGACCAGCGCACAACCGAACTCCAAGAAGCCTGCGTTCGTGGCAGCATACACCACGAGCAGGACAACGGTAAGCACGAGAAACGACATGCTTACCGCCGCGAGGCCAGCGGCGAGCGACGCCCCATGGCCTCCCCTCAGAGCCCGCTCGAACAGCACCGCAGGCGCGACGCACCCAAGAAGACCAAAGAGCGCGCCGGAGGCGATGGCGACCTGAGGTTCCAAGCGCGCGCCTCCCGTCCGAGCGAATTAAGGACATTCGAAGTCTAGCGCGACCGCGAAATAGGTCAAGCAGCGCCCATCCCGCCCCCGATTCGTCACAATCGGGCGCACGCGCCGCCCCTTCCGACGAAAAAGCATCGCCACGGCGCGGATCGAGGGGCACGGGGAGGCCGCGTTGCCCCTTGGCGTGCCCGAGGCGCCAACTGCGGCCGTCGAGAAATCCCGGCAGCCGGGGAGATGCCGTCGCCTGCCCTGGAAAGCGGGCCCATGGCAGACCTGCTGCTGCTATGGGCCCGAACCGCACGACGCAAATCCCCGGTCAGCTGCCGCTGTCGCGGCCGCGCAACGCGCGGGGCGAGAGGGGAGACGTCCCGGAGTGCCTACTTGGTGCCGTAGATGCGGTCGCCCGCGTCGCCGAGTCCAGGCAGGATGTAGGCGTGGTCGTTAAGCTGGCGGTCGAGCGCGCAGGTGTAGAGGCGCACGTCCGGATCGAAGTCCAGCGTCGCGCGCACGCCCTCGGGCGCGGAGACGAGCGTCAGGCAGCGGATGTCCTTGACCCCGGCCTCGCGGAGGAACTGGATGGCCGCCGTAAGCGAGCCGCCGGTGGCGAGCATGGGGTCGACGACCAGGCAGGTGCGGTTCTCGATGTCAGGCGGGAACTTGCAGTAGTACTGATGCGGCACGTGCGTCTCGGGGTCGCGGTACATGCCCACGTGGCCCACGCGCGCGGAGGGGACGAGCTGGAGCAGGCCGTCCACCATGCCGAGGCCGGCGCGCAGGATCGGGATGATGGCGACCTTCTTGCCGGAGAGCCTGCGGCAGGTGGTGACCTCAAGCGGCGTCTCCACCTCGACGTCCTCGAGCGGGAAGTCGCGCATGGCCTCATAGCCCTCAAAAATCGCAAGCTCGTTCACGAGCTCGCGGAACTGCTTGGTGGGCGTGTCCTTGTCGCGCAGGATGGAGAGCTTGTGCTGCACGAGCGGGTGGTCGATGACGGTGAAGCGTGCCGGGTCGAACTCCTCTGCCATTTCTGCTCCTTTCCGCAAATTGGGGACAGTCCCCAATTTACATAAAACATTTCTGCTAATTGGGGACTGTCCCCAACTTGCAGACTAGTCGAGCTCGGGGTAGAGCGGGTGCTCGGCGAGCAGCTCGCGGACCTCCATGCTGATGCGATCCATGAGGGCATCGTTGCCGTGGCCCGCGACGACGTCGCCGATGAGCTCGCCCACGCGCTCGCACTCCTGCTCGCTGAAGCCGCGGGTGGTGACGGCGGCAGAGCCCACGCGGATGCCGCTCGTGACGAAGGGCGAGCGCTTCTCGCCTGGAATGGTGTTCTTGTTGACCGTGATGCCCACCGAGTCGAGCAGCCCCTCGGCGTCCTTGCCCGTGACGTCCCCCGCCGGGGTGAGGTCGACGAGCAGGAGGTGGTTGTCGGTTCCGCCGGAGACGAGGCGCAGCCCGCGCGACTCCATGCCGCGCCCGAGCGCCTTGGCGTTGGCGAGGATGGCGTCGGCATAGGCGGCGAAGTCCGGAGAGAGCGCCTCGCCAAAGGCGACGGCCTTGCCGGCGATGACGTGCTCGAGCGGTCCGCCCTGGCTTCCGGGGAAGACCGCGGAGTTGAGCTTCTTGGCGAGGTCCGCGTCATTTGCCAGGATGAGGCCGCCGCGCGGCCCGCGCAGCGTCTTGTGCGTGGTGGAGGTGGTGACGTCCGCAAAGGGCACGGGGCTGGGATGGCGGCCCGTGGCCACGAGGCCGGCGATGTGTGCCATGTCGACCATGAGAGACGCGCCGACGGAGTGGGCGATCTGGGCGAAGCGCTCAAAGTCGATGATGCGCGGGTAGGCCGAGGCGCCGGCGATGATCACCCTGGGGCGGTGCCGCTCGGCGAGCTCCGCCACGACGTCGTAGTCGATGCGCTCCGTCTGGGGGTCGACCCCGTAGGAGACGATGTTATAGAGCTTGCCGGAGAAGTTGGCGGGCGAACCGTGCGTGAGGTGGCCGCCGTTGTCGAGCGCCATGCCCATGACGGTGTCGCCGGGAGCCGCCAGCGCCGCGAGGGCGGCGTAGTTTGCCTGGGCGCCCGAGTGCGGCTGCACGTTGGCAAAGCCGGCGCCGAAGAGCCTGCAGGCGCGGTCGCGCGCGAGGTTCTCCGCCCGGTCGACGGCCCAGCAGCCGCCGTAGTAGCGCTTGCCCGGCAGGCCCTCGGCGTACTTGTTGGTGAGGGGCGACCCCACGGCCTCCATGACGGCCAGGGAGACGAAGTTCTCCGACGCAATGAGCTCGACGGACGAGCGCTGGCGACGCAGCTCGTCCTCGATCGCGGAGAAGACCTCGGAATCGGACGATCTCAGGTGCTCGCAGAACATGGGACCTCCTCTGGTTGGGAGCCGCCCCGAGCGCCATCACGCGACCCGCGCGGCCCAGCTCGCCGGTCCGCAGGATGCCCCTGCGGCGTGCGCAAAATATAGCGTAGCACGATGACGCGAGGTCTCCGTGGGCGCCGTGTTACGCCTCGCGAACGGCGAGAAGGACCTCGTCGCGCGTGAGGGCGCCCTCCCTCAGCACGCACGCCTCGGGCCGCGTGGCGTCCACGATCGTTGAGGCCACGCCCACCGGGGCCTCGCCGCCGTCGAGGGTGAGGTCCGCCGCGTCCACGATCTGGGGCTCGACGGAGCTGCCACTCGTGGCCGATGGCGCGCCATGCGTGTTGGCGCTCGTCTGGGCAAGCGGCGCGCCAAGGGCGCGGACGACGGCCCGGTCGAGCGCGGAGCCGGGGACGCGCAGGGCGATCGTGGCGCCGCCCTCGGCGGGCTGCGCATACTCCGGCGGCACCTCGTCGGAGGCGCGCACGACGACCGTGAGCGCGCCCGGCCAGTAGCGCTCGGCAAGCCGCTCGGCCCACGCCGGGACATCCTTGCCGTAGCGCGCGAGGTCCGAGGCCTCGGCGATGAACCACGGGAGGGTCTGGGCGCGGTCGCGGCGCTTGATGTCGAAGATGCGTCCGTGGGCGGGGTTGCCCGGCGTCGCGGCGCAGCAGATGCCGTAGACCGAGTCCGTGGGGAGCACGGCCACGCCGCCCTCCCGAAGGACGCCCGCGACGCAGGCGATGGTGCCCTCGTCCGGAGCCTGCTGGTCAACCGTGAGAACGCGTCCCATCTCTACTCCTCCCGTATGGCCACGAGCACGCGCGGACGATGCGTGAGGTCCTCCCGGACCTCGACCGAGGACCAGCCGCCCTGGGCGCGCGCAAGCGCGGCGGCATCCTCAAGAGAGCCCTCGAAGAGCTCTACCGCAAGCATGCCCCCGGGCACGAGGGCGCGAGGGGCGAGGTCAAGCAGGCGGCGAAAAACGTCGAGCCCATCGTCTCCGCCGTCGAGCGCAAGCTCCGGCTCGTAGTCCGCCACCTCTGCGGGGACCTCCTCGCGCAGCACGGCAGTGGGGATATAGGGCGGGTTTGAGACAAGCACCGAGAAGGACCCCATGGGATCAGGATCAACCCCCTCCGCGAGGTCCGTCTGGACGATATCCACCGCATCCTCGAGGCCAAGTGCCTCACGGTTGCGGGAGGCGAGCTCGACCGCGCGCTCGGAGAGGTCGGTCGCGACAACGTGCGTCCCCGGGCGCTCCGAGGCGATCGAGAGCGCGATGCAGCCCGTGCCCGTGCCGACCTCGAGCACGCGAACGGGGTCGCCCGCAGGCTCGTCCTTCTCGCCGTCCGCGCCCCTCCCACCTCGCCGTGCGAGGGCCGCGTCCACGCCCTCGAGGGCGGCATCCACGAGGACCTCCGTCTCGGGGCGCGGAATGAGCACGCCGCGCCCGCACTTGAGGACGATGTGGCGGAAGGGCATTTCGCCGGTCACGTACTGCAGGGGCTCCCCCGCCGCGCGTCGCTCGATCGCCGCGTGCATGGCGGCGAGCTCGTCGGCCTCCAGCGGCTTGTCGTAGTTGACGTAGAGCTCCACGCGCGAGAGTCCGGTGACGTTGGCGAGCAGCCACTCCGCCGAAAGGCGCGGGTGCTCGTCACCTTTACGCTCAAGGTAGCCGCTCGTCCAGTCGAGTATGTGCTTGATGGTCCAGGGCTCGCCGTGTGGCATCGTGCTCCCTTCGCTCGCGGGCGTCACTGCATCATAGCGCGGGAGAGACGTCCCGGGGCGGGAGGCCGCAGGCGCTGCGGGAGGAGTGTCGCGAGGGGCCCGCACGGCACTTGCGCGGGGGTTTGGCGACGGACGGGCCGCAAAAGCGTCGCGATGGCTCCGCACGGCGTTTAAGCGGGGCCCTCGCGACAGCCGCGGCGGCACCTCAGGCCCTGAGCGACGCCCCGAGGAAGACGAGCCCGAGCGCCCGGCGGACCGCCAGCCGGTAGAGCTCCTCCGCGTGCTCGAGCGAGTGCGCGAGCCCCAGGTCGGGGTCGACCGCCGTGGGGACAACCGCCGCAAGACCAGGCAGCTCCGGCGCGCCGAGGTCGAGGGAGCCCGTGATGGCGACGCACGGAACCCCCACGCGGGCGCACGCGCGGGCAACCCCGGCAACCACCTTGCCGCGGATGCTCTGCGCGTCGAGCCGCCCCTCCCCCGTGATGCAGAGGTCGGCGTCGGCGAGCCTTCCCTCGAGCCCGACGAGCGAGGCCACCCGCTCGACGCCGGGGACGGGCGTCGCGCCGAAAAACGCGACGCAGCACGCCCCGATGCCACCCGCCGCGCCGCTTCCGGGAACGTTCTCGACGTCGATTCCGAGCTGATCTCGGATGACCGCGGCGTAGCGATGCATGCCGGCGTCGAGCCGGGCGACGTCCTTTGGGCCCGCGCCCTTCTGGGGCCCGTACACCGCGGCTGCCCCGTCCGGCCCCGTCAGGGGGTTGTCGACGTCGCACATGACGTGAAACTCCGTCCGGCCAACGCGCTCGTCCAGGCCGGAGAGGTCTATGCGGGAGATGCGCCCCAGCTCGTCGCCCGTCCCCTCGAGCTCCTCTCCCGCGACGCTGAGAAAGCGGGCGCCCAGGGCGCGCAGAATCCCCGTCCCGCAGTCGTTGGTGGCGCTTCCGCCGAGGGCGAGCGTGATGCTGTCGCACCCCTGGTCCAGGGCGTCGAGGATGAGCTGGCCCGTTCCGAGGCTCGTGGTCCGCCCGGCATGGCGCTCCTCGGGGGCGAGCAGCGGAAGGCCGGACGCCGCGGCGACCTCCACGGCCGCCCTGCCCGACCCGAGCAGGGCATACGACGCGCGCACGGGGCGCCCGAGGGGGTCGAGCGCGTCGACCTCCCGGATCTTGCCCCCGCAGGCGGAGGCAAGCACCTCGGCCGTGCCCTCCCCGCCGTCGGCCATGGGGACGGCGTCCACCTCGGCCCCGGGGATGACGCCCGGCGCCTCCTCGGCAACGAGACGGGCGATCTCGACGGATGAGAGCGTGCCCTTGAACGAGTCGGACGCCACGACGATGCGCATGATCTCCCCTTGCTCACACGTGCGGCCAGACCGACACCGCACTCGATGGCAGGACGCCCCGTCGCCCGTCAGGGGCCACGGGGCGCCTAGGCCTACGCGTCTTGGACGATCGAACGATCACACCGCCTGGGCGAGCTTCTCCGCTCGCTCGGCGGCCGCGAGAGCCTCGATGACGCCCGACAGCGCGTCGCCCAGAAGGACTCCGTTGTACGTGCTGTTGAAGCCGATGCGGTGGTCGGTCACGCGGTCCTGCGGCTGGTTGTAGGTGCGGATCTTCTCGGAGCGGTTGCCGTGGCCGATCTGCGAGAGGCGTGCGGCCCCCTGCTCGGCCTGCTGCTTCTCGAGCTCCATCTCGTAGAGCCGGGCGCGCAGCATCTGCATGCAGACCTCGCGGTTCTGGATCTGCGAGCGCTGGTCCTGGGACTGCACCACGGTGTTGGTGGGCAGGTGCGTTATGCGCACGGCCGAGTAGGTGGTGTTGACGCACTGACCGCCGGGGCCGGACGCGCAGTAGGTGTCGATGCGCAGGTCGGACTGGTCAATCTGAATGTCGATCTCGTCGGCCTCGGGCAGCACCGCCACCGTTGCCGTGGAGGTCTGGATGCGGCCCTGGCTCTCCGTCTTGGGCACGCGCTGAACGCGATGCACGCCGGACTCGTACTTCATGACGGAATAGACCTTCTCGCCCGTGACCTTGAACTCGATGGTCTTGAAGCCGCCCGCCTCGCTCGGGCTGGACGAGAGGACCTGGATCTTCCAGCCGCGGCTCTCGCAGAAGCGCTGGTACATCTTGAAGAGGTCGCCGGCGAAGATGGCGGCCTCGTCGCCGCCCACGCCGCCGCGAATCTCCACGATCGTGTCCTTCTCGTCGTTGGGGTCGGCCGGAATGAGCAGGAACTTGATCTCGTCCTCGAGCTCGGGGAGCTTGGCCTCGTTGGCGGAGATGTCCTCCTGGAGCATGGCCTTCTCGTCGGCATCGGCCTCGTGGAGCATCTCCTTGGCGGCCTCGATGTCGTCGAGCGCGCCAAGGTACTCGCGGGCGCGGGCCACGAGCTCGGCCTGGCTCGCATGCTCCTTGGCCAGGCGTGCGTACTCCTTGGGGTCGGAGACCACGGCCGGGTCCATGAGCTTCTGCTCGAGCTCCTCGTAGGCCTGGATGATCTTGGTGAGCTTGTCTCGCATTTCTTCTCCTCGTGGGGGCTTGGTGTCTTGGCATGCGCGATGGCGGGGTCTCCCCCCTTCACAGCCGCTAGAGCATGTCGAATCTCGCGTACACAGGACCTCCCCCGCACGTCTCTTTAACCGTCTTATCATACCCCGAGCCGCCGGTATGAGACACTAGAGCCCAGTGCGACCAAAGGAGAAACGCATGTCGGCAGCTGACGAGAGCGAGAAGGACGGGCAGGAGGCGCGCGAGGCGGTCGAAGACAGGCCGGACGCGACGCCCGCGCCGGCCGATGTGGCGGAAGACGCCCCCGGCGAGGACGACGTCGACGCAACGGTCGCGGGCAGAACCGCGACGCTCGGCGGGCCCCCGGCGGACGCCACGGAGCGCCGCCCGCCCGTCGCCCCCATGACCGGCGCCCCCGACGAGGGCGCCGCCGGCCCCGCGCTGCGCGACGTGGCGGGGACGATGGGCCGCTACCTGCGCGGCAGGGCGCAGGCAGTTCGCGACGCGCTGCGCGCCCACCGCATCGCGGCCGCAGTGACGGCGGCCGCCGCGCTCGTCCTTATCGCCGTGGGCATCGCGCTTGCCCTCCGCCCCCCGGCGGTCCCCGCGGAGGAGCTCGTCGCCGGGGACGCGCGCACGCGCCTGACGACGCCCGAGTATGCGCCCGGCGCCTTTGGCATCGATGACATCCTCGTCGCGCGGGGCGTCGAGGTCCGCTCGATCGCCCCGTCCGATGACGGGACGGCGCGGGCGGAGGTGCTCGTCACCTACGAGGGCTCAAACGCCGTTCGCGCCGAGAAGTCGGCCACACTGGGCTACGCGTTCCGGGACGGCGAGTGGGTCGCCACGGGAGAACCCGAGGACGTCCGCGTGTCATGGGCGCCGACCAACGGCATCAGCCGCGAGCGGCTCGCCGCGAACATTGGAGCCGTGCTCGAGCGCGCCGACCAGCAGCTCGGCGGCGGCGAGGGCGAGACGGGCCTCGAGGAGCTCTACGCGGGCGCCGAGCTGACCGTCGAGCGCGAGGAGTTCGACCCCGAGAAGGGAACTGACGTTCTGGACCTCGTGTGCACCCGCTCGGGGGTCTTCGAGTCCTACGAGTGCCGCCTGAGCGTGACCTTCTCCTTCCGCTCGTCGACCGGGCAGTGGGAGATCGAGAGCGTGCGGGCGTCCGAGGACGGCCGCACGCGCAGCCTGGAACCCCTGGTGGGGACGTGGTCGGGCACCTTCTCACGCCAGGAGACCGACGGCACCAGGTGCCTTGCCGCGCGGGCGGCAGGGCTTGTCATCAGCGTTGACCAGACGTGGACGGAGAGCGGCGTCACGCAGGTCTCGGGCTCCGTCGCGGGCGTCGCCCACTACCATGCTCACCCGGCCCAGGACGCCCAGGGCTGCAACGGCGACACGATGTTCCAGGAGGTTCCGTTCACGGCCACCCTCGTTGACGACGAGGGCGGGACGCTCGTCCTCGAGGCGACGCTTCCCGAGGACGTTGACGGCGTGGTCTCGCTCACGCTGCGGCTGGGAGGCCCCGACGACCCGACGTCCGCGACAGCGGAGGTCACGACGAGCTACGCGCGCACGGGCTCGTTCCTGTTCATCCCCTACGACGAGACCCTCACGTACACGGACGTGTTCTCGCTGCGGAAGTGAGCCTCGCGCGCCCCGGGCAACTGCGCGACGAGAACGGGCCGCCGGCCCTCGCGACGCATTGCCGGGGCGCGCGCCGGCCACCCGCGCAAAAAAGGGCGCCCCGCGGAGTGGTTCCGCAGGGCGCCCTCTCATGCCATGATGCCTGGAGCTACTCGGCCTCGGTGGTCTCGGGCTCAGCAGCGACCTCCTCGGCGGGGGCGGCGGCAGCCTTGGCGGCCTCGGCCTCGGCCTTCTTGGCGTACTCGGCGGCACGCTTGGCCTTCTCGGCGGCCTTGGCCTCCTTGGCGGCCTTCTTGGCGGCGGCCTCCTCGGCGGCCTTGGCGGCCTTGGCGGCCTTGGCCTCCTGGGCCTTCTTCAGCTGCGCGGCAGCGGCGCCACCGAACTTGTCGGCGAAGCGCTGGACGCGACCGCCGGTGTCGACGAGCTTCTGGGTGCCGGTGTAGAACGGGTGGCACTTGTCGCAGAGGTCGACGACGATCTCCTTCTTGGTGGAGCGGGTCGTCCAGGTGTTGCCGCAGGTGCAGCGGACCGTGCACTCCACGTAGTCGGGGTGGATACCTTGCTTCATGGCAGGACTCCTCTTCTTCGGCCCTGGTTTCCGACCAGGGCAGGGGTTCGTCTTGGTTCCGACCAAGACACAATAGCCGTATGACTATATCAGAAACCACGTAGCGCATATGTGGAGATTTCCGCGTAAGATGAGGCGAGAAGAACGCGCCGCCGCGAGCGGCAGGCCACGGGGGAGGCACGCATGTTCCTTGCCATCGACGTCGGAAACACGCAGACCACGCTGGGGCTCTTCCGCGAGGACGGCTCCCTTGCGCGCGGGTGGCGCATGTCCACGGACGCGAGCGACACGGCCGACATGCTCCACGCCCGGCTCCTCTCCTTCTTCGCGAAGGACGGCCTCGCGCTTGACGACGCGAGCGAGGCGGGCGTGGCGTCGGTGGTTCCCGCGCTCGAGCGCGCGTGGGAGCGCTGCCTCACGGCACATCTCGGCAAGGCCCCGCTCGTCGTCCGCGCGAAAGAGGGGTATGGGATGGAGGTCGCCATGCCCGACCCGCGTCAGGTCGGGGCCGACCGCATCGCCAACGCCATCGCTGCGAGAGGAACCTACGGCTCGCCGGTCATCGTAGTGGACTTTGGGACGGCCACGAACATCGACGTCGTGGACCAGCGGGGGCGCTACCGCGGCGGAGCCATCTCTCCGGGGCTCATGCTCTCCGCGAACGCGCTCTTCTCGCGCGCGGCGAGACTCGCAAGCGTGCCCATCGAGGCGCCCGCCCGGACGCTCGGCGACTCCACCGAGTCGGCCCTGCAGTCAGGCCTCGTCGTCGGCGCCGCGGCGCAGGCCGAGGGGCTTGTGGCGCGCATCCGCGCCGAGCTGGGCGCGCCCGATGCGACGGTCGTGGGCACGGGCGGCCTGGCCGGAACCGTCGCGCAGGCGACGGACCTCTTCGACGCCGTGGACCCCGACCTCACCCTGCGGGGCATCCGAGAGATCTGGCTCTGGGAGCAAGCGTGACGAAGGCGTGACAGGGTGCCGGGGGAAAGTGTCATGAAACGGATTTATAAATCCGTTTCATGACACTTTCCCCCGGCACCCTGTCACGCTCCCCCCGGCGCGCCCGTCACTGGCACCTTGTCACGATGCGGCGAAGCTCCGCCTGCTCGGGGGCGAGCTCGAGTTCCCGGCCGTCAGCGAGCCGCACCGTAGCCCGGCCCCAGACGTCCACGGCCATGAGCGTCCCCTTGGCGACGGCGCGTCCCGCGCGCAGGACCTCCACGTCCTCCCCCATTGAGGCAAGGGCGTCAAAGTAGTCGGACAGCACGGGCGCGAGCGGACCCGCGGCGGCCCGGCCGGCGGCGACGGAGGAGGCCCAGGCATCCACGGCCTCGCGGACGGCGCATGAGAGCGCCTCGGCATCGAGGTTCTTCTCGCCGCGCGGCACTATGTCGCAGGTCACGTAGATGCCCTCGTCATCGTAGCCGGCGCGGGCCCGGACGGACGCGATCGGGCCCTCGTCCGTGCCCACCACCTCATGCGGCCAGGCAACGCGCGCGTCGAGTGCGCCCGCCACGGCGAGCGCCGCCACGAACGGCACGCCGGTCACGTGCCCCATCGGCACCGCCGGGCGCAGCGTGAGAGAGGCTACTCCCATGCGACCTCCCCGAGGTCGGCGGTCACGAGGCCCACGCGCTGGTCGCGGGGGAGAATCTCCACGCCGCCGTGCGTGAGAAAGCGCACCGGGTCGTGCATGAGGTCCTCCATGGGAACGATGGCGTAGTCGCGCTCGCCGAGGCGGGGGTGCGGCAGGGTGAGCCGGGACCCGGCGTGACGCTCGCCCTCGACCCACATGAGGTCGCAGTCTATGGTGCGCGGGCCGCTCCCGGGCTTCTTGGGGTCGCGCGTGGCGGCGTCCGTGCGGATGCGGCCGAGCTCGTTTTCCACCTCGAGCAGCTTGCCCATGAGGACGAGCGGGTGGAGCTCCGTGCGAATCTCCGCCACGGCGTTGGCCACGGGGGTGGCGATGCCGTAGGCGGGCTCGGTCTCGTACGCATGGCTCACGTTGACCACGCAGGTGAGGGGGATCTCGTCGATGAGCTGCGTTGCCCGCGCAAGGTTGGCCACGCGGTTGCCCACGTTGGAGCCCAGGCTCACAAACCCCTGGCGTGCGTCCTTGTGGGATACGGCCCAGTAGGCGTTCACCGCCTGAGAGACCCCGGCCACGTCATGGACGCGCAGGATGCGGGCGCCGTTCTCTATCGCCGAGATGCAGACGCCGGCCGTGGCAAAGTCGCGCGACGCGGCGTCGGCCACGCCGGAGACCGCCCCGACGAAGCGCTTGCGCGAGACCGCCGTGACCACGGGGTAGCCCATCGAGACCATCGAGCGCGTGGCGCGTTGGATGACCACGTCCTCGTCCGCCATCTTGTCGAAGCCGGGACCCGGGTCCACGCAGATCCGCTCGCGCGCGACGCCGGCGCGCATGAGCGTGCGCGCCTGGTCCCCCAGAAAGCCCATGACCTTGCGCATGATAGGTGCCTCTTCGGGCAGCGTGAAGCGGCGCTGGGAGGTGGCGGGGCGCTGGGCGGCAGATCCCATGGGGCGCGACTCGTCGAGAAGGACCTGGCGTCGCGGCGGGCGGGCGACGAGCGAGTCCTTGCTCCAGTGCATCACGACGCACCCGCAGTCAGTGTCCGCGGCGACCTGCACCATCTCGGGGTCGGTGAAGCCCGTCACGTCATTCACGATGGCGGCCCCCAGGCGAACGCACATGCGGGCGACGTCGGCATGGCGCGTGTCCACTGAGACGACGGCCCCCTCCGCGACAAGGGCGCGCACCACCGGGACGATCCGCTCCGCCTCCTCCTTCGAGGGGACGGGGGTATGCCCGGGCCGCGTCGACTCGCCGCCCACGTCAATGATGTCCGCGCCCTCGTCGAGCATCTCAAGGCCGCGCGCGACGGCGGCCTTGGGGTCGAGGTTCTCCCCGCCGTCCGAGAAGGAGTCCGGCGTGACGTTAAGGACGCCCATGATGCGCGGGCGCGCGAGCGAGATCTCGTGCGCGCCGCAGCGCCAGATGGTGTGGTTCTCTCGAAGCATGGTCATCCTCCTCGGTCCGGCCGTATCCGACCATTGTACCCGCCTCAGCCGGCGTGCCGCCGCGCCGCCGTGCCGTTGACGACAGGCTAGAAGTCGAAGGCTGCCGCGATGTCGCAGGCGCAGACGAGGTCTGCGACGTCATCCTGCGGGGTGCGGTCCCGGTTGACGATCACGAGGTCCTCCCCCTGGAAGTAGTTGACCAATCCCGCCGCGGGGTACACCACGAGCGACGTCCCCCCGATGACGAGCAGGTCCGCCTCGGATATCGCGCGAACGCTGGCGAGAAGGACGCGCTCGTCGAGCTGCTCTCC
This sequence comes from Thermophilibacter provencensis, assembly GCF_900128445.1. Taxonomy (GTDB): domain Bacteria; phylum Actinomycetota; class Coriobacteriia; order Coriobacteriales; family Atopobiaceae; genus Thermophilibacter; species Thermophilibacter provencensis. The sequence goes on from NZ_LT671417.1 coordinate 307,173, forward strand.
GTAGAGGACGACATCGGGCTTCACAAGTCCTCCGCACTTCTCGCATCGCGGCACGCCATCAGTTGCCATGACCCACTCTGCGGAGTAGGCCTCGCCACAGCGCGTGCAGACGTTGCGGTGCGTTGAGCCATGGAGCTCGTGAACCACGCGCGAGCCCGCCGCCTGATGAAGCCCATCGATGTTCTGCGTCACCACCGCGGCGAGGTGCCCTTCGCGCTCGAGCTCGGCGAGCTTCCGGTGTGCCTGGTTGGGGCGCGCATCGAGGCAGACCATACGCTCGCGATAGAAGTCGTAGAACTCGTCCGTGTGGGAGACGAAGAAGTCGTGGCTAAGCATCTCCTCCGGAGGATAGGCAAAGTGCTGGTGGTAGAGACCGTCCGCGCTGCGAAAGTCAGGGATGCCGCTCGCCGTCGAGACGCCCGCACCCCCAAAGAACACGGCACGGCGCGCGCGGGAGAAGCGCTCCGCAAGCTCCGGGGCGGCCTGGGCCGGATCGGCGATGGTCTTTGCCATGTTCCTCTCCCCTCGTCGTTTTTCTCGCCATGGTAGCGCGAACGGGGACAGCGTGCAGGCGCCCCAGCGTCATGGAGAAACCGTCGACGGGGAATCCCCCAGCGCGGTTTGGGGCATATAACAGGGTATTGCGCGCTGGAGCGTCAAATTGCGCGAAGGAGGTACCGTGAACACGCTCACCAACAACGTCTTCGACTGCGCCCTCGTGTTCGAGGGCGGCGGGTATCGAGGCAGCTTCTCTGCCGGTATCGCCAACGTCCTGCTGGAGCAGGGAATCCACTTTGACTACGTCTGCGGCCTCTCGGCCGGGGCGAGCAACACGATCAACTACGTCTCGCGCGACCGCACGCGCGTAAGAAAGTCGTTCATCGTGGACGGACCCGCAAAGTCTGCCGTGGGCCTGCGCTCCATCCTGCGCGGGAGGGGATACTTCGACGCCGACGCGCTCTATGAGGGCGCTCTCACCTCGGGTGCGCTCCCCTTTGACTGGGAGGCTTTCTCGGCCAACCCGGCACGCGTCCGCATCCAGGCCTTTGAGCGCGACTCCGGCCGCACCGTTCGCTTTGGCCGCGAGGAGATGACCGACCCGACGCGCATGGTCAACATCGTGCGGGCAAGCTCCACCCTCCCGGGCGCAATGCAGCCCCTCCCCATCGACGGCGTGGTCTACTACGACGGCGGCCTGGGAACGGGCGCGGGTATCCCGCTCTGCATGGCGGAAGACGACGGGTTCGAGCGGTTCTTCTTCGTGGCCACGCGGCCGCGCGGCTACCGCAAGCAGCCCCCGACGGAGCGCGAGGCGCGGATCTATGCCCGTATCGCCAAGGACTATCCCTACCTGCGCAAGGCCCTTCTCTCGCGCTGGGAGCGCTATAACGTCGCCATCGAGCACGTGGAGCGCCTCGCCGCCGAGGGCCGCGCCTATGTGGTCTATCCCGACGAGATGACCGTCGAGAGCGGGACCGTGAGCACGCGCAGGCTGACGGCCTCCTATGAGGCGGCGCACGAGCAGGGCCTGCGGGACCTGCCGCTCTGGCGCACGTTCCTCTTTGGCGCGCCCGACGCCGGCCCCCGCCCGGAGGACCCCGACGCGGGAACCGGCTACATCACGCTCGGCTAGCAATCCCGGCGAGGGCTGGCATGACAAAGGTGACAGGGCAAACTGTCATGAATCCTTCATGACAGTTTGCCCTGTCACCTTTGTCATGCCAGCCTTCGCCGGCGCCGCCGGGCTAGAGCTCAATGGTGAGCTCCACGGGACAGTGGTCGGAACCGTAGACCTCGGAGAGAATCGAGGCGCCGGTCACGCGGTCCGCGATGTCATTGGACACGAGGAAGTAGTCAATGCGCCAGCCTGCGTTGTTCTTACGCGCGTTGAAGCGGTAGCTCCACCAGCTGTAGGCACCCGTAAGGTCGGGGTAACGTGCGCGGAAGGTATCGGTAAAGCCTGCATCGAGCAGGCGCGTGAAGCTCTCGCGCTCCTCGTCGGAAAATCCCGCGTTGCCGCGGTTGGGGCCGGGATTCTTGAGGTCAATCTCGTTGTGGGCAACGTTGAAGTCGCCGCAGGTAACCACGGGCTTCTCGGCGGCAAGACCGCACAGGAACTCGCGATACGCCGCGTCCCAGGCAAGGCGGGTGTCGATGCGAGCCAGCTCGTTCTGGGCGTTGGGCGTGTAGACGTCCACAAACCAGTAGCTCGGAAACTCCAGCGCACAGACGCGGCCCTCGTCGTCTGCGGCAGGGGCGCCTATGTGGTTGATTACCTGCAGCGGCTCCTCGCGGCTGAACACGGCCGTGCCCGAGTAGCCCTTGCGCTCGGCGTAGCTCCAGGTCTGGTGGTACCCGGGAAGGTCAAGGGAAATCTGGCCGGCCTGGAGCTTGGTCTCCTGAATGGCAAAGACGTCGGCGCCCGTGGCCTCAACCACATCCACGAAGCTGGGATCCTTCTTCATGACGGCGCGCAAGCCGTTGACGTTCCAGGAGACGAGGCGCAGCTCGCTGGTGTCAGTATGGGACATGGGGCCTCCTTGGTCGTTAATAGTGTACTTTTTGGAAATCCCCCGAGGTACACTACGTTTTTTCTTCAGTAGAATCGCTGGTAGAAAAATGTTACCTCATCGATAGTACTTGAGAAGTCCGCAAAAAAGCACACTACAAACGAACCTCAGGCTCAGGCATGGGCACATCCAGCCCGGCGCCTGCCATCGCAGCCAGGAATGCCTCGGCCGAGCGCGTGGCAACAAGCTCCTGCGGGAAGTGAATCTCCTCGAGCATGGCGAGTGCGTTGGGGGCGCGGCCCACGTCGCAGCAGATGTGGGCATCGGTGCTCACTGCCACCTGACAGCCAAGCTCGGCGCACGTCTCGGCAATCTGGGCGCAGCGGCCCCACGTGCGACCCCCGCGCCCACGGGACTCCAGACTGTGCTCGTTAATCTCGACGAGCTTGCCCTGGTGCGCGGCCTCGCCCACGACCTCGGCGACGTCGAACGCCACGCCGGCGCGGCCCGTATGCCCGAGCACGAGCACCTTGGGCTGCGCCAGCGCGCCGAGGTACATCTGGGTGGCCTCGGCGATCGTGGCGTCCTCGGCAAAGTCCTTGTAGTGCACGCTCGCGATCACATAGTCACAGTTCTCCAAGGCGCGCTCGAAGAGCGACGCCGGACGGCGGTACGGCCGGCCCACGATGCTCACGTCCGCCGGCACGTCCTGGCCGAAGAGGCGTCCGTCGAGCGTGCGGATGTCCGCCTCCATGCCATGGAGCAGACGCACGCCCTCCCAGACGCGCGGCCAGACGCCCATGTTGATGAAGTGCTGGTAGTCACGCAGGCTTCCGCGCGTGAGGTCGGTGTTGGGGAAGAGCATGTCGCTGAAGTGGTCGGTCACGCCCAGGAGCTCGAGGTCGGCATCGCGTGCGGCGAGCACATTCTCGCGCACCGTGGAGTAGGCGTGGCGCGAGTAGAGCGTATGGGTGTGGACGTCACAGCGGTTCTGCAGCATGGCTCTCCTCAAAATGGGTCAAAAGTGACTGTCACTTTTGACTCATCGGTAGCTGTCGGCGAGGGCGGCCCAGGCGGGCATGGAGTTGACGATGGTCTCGTGGCTCACGCAGTATCCCACGCGAACCCAGCCCGGGCAGCCGAAGGAGTCGGACGGGACGGGCAGCAGCTCGAAGGTCCTGGCGCGCTCGAAGAACGCGTTGGCATCGGGCTCGAGCGCCCTGACCCACAGGTAGAACGCGCCCTCGGGCTCGATGAACTCATAGCCCAGCGCCGAAAGCCCCTCGGTGAGGGCGCGGCGGTTCTCGGCATAGGCCTCCACGTCGCTCGGGCAGTCCACGCAGTCCATAAGCACGCGCTGGAAGAGCGCCGGGGCGCAAACAAAGCCCAGCTTTCGGCCGGCACCGGCCACGGCGAGCACCAGCTCGTCGTGCTCGGGGTTGGTGGGCGGCACCAGCACCCAGCCGATGCGCTCGCCCGGCAGCGACAGGCTCTTGGAGTAGGAGTAGCACACGATCGTGCGGTCGTAGACGGACGGCACCCAAGGCACCTTCGCGCCGTAGGTGATCTCGCGATAGGGCTCATCGGCCACGAGGTAGATGGCAGTGCCGAGGCGCTCCTCCGCCTCGTGGAGCGCGCCCGAGAGCGCCTCGAGGTTGGCGCGGGAGTATACCGATCCCACGGGGTTGTTGGGCGAGTTGATGACAACGGCCTTGGTGCGCGGCGTGATCGCCGCGGCAACGGCAGCCACATCCACCTGGAACGTGGTGGGGTCCGCGAGGACCTCCACGCAGGCGGCGCCCGAGGTCTCGATCCAGACGCGGTACTCGGGGAAGTACGGCGCGATCACGATAACCTCGTCGCCCGGGTTGACGACCGAATGGAACGAGATGGAGAGCGACGCGGCGGCCCCGCAGGTGAGGTAGAGGTCCCCGGCAGACGCCACCCCCTCGCCGAAGCGGCGGCAGAGGCTTGCGGCCACGGCCTCGCGCGCAGCGGGAAGGCCGCTCGCCGGCGTGTAGCCGTGGAGCTGCGTGGCGGGCAACGTGAGGCTCTTCTCGATAGAGGCGCGCACGGCGTCGGGGGCGGGGATCGACGGGTTGCCGAGCGAGAAGTCAAAGACGTTCTCGGCCCCGATCTGGGCCTTGCGCTCCTCCGCGTAGGCGGAGATCTCTCGAATGGAGGACTTCTGCGCGCCGTAGGCGACGCTCTTCTCGTTAAGTGACATGCTGCTCTCCTCTCGCGGCACCGCCGCTCGCACGTTGCTGCGGCTCATTGTACTCGCGAGAAGGACCGTGAGGGGCGCTCCGCGGCAAGCCGTTATCGGGATTTATCCTGCTCCCGCACGCCCTTGAGCACCGCCCATCCCACCAGCGTGACCTCGTACGCGTTGGCATCGAAGCTCCCGTCCGCGCGCTTGGTCCGCCAGCTCCGGATGAGCCCCATCCTCTCGAGCTTCTGGCAGGAGCGGCGGACCGTCTGGGCAGACATGTTGATGCGTTCCACGAAGTCGCGGTTGGGGATGGAGACTCTTGCGTTGGGCCTGCCGACGCGCTCGCCCATCGCGACGAGAAGGGCGCGGTCGGTCTCGTTGATCTGAATCCGAACGCTCTGCGGAGTCTGCTTGGCCAACCGTGACACCTCCCCCACGCTCTGACGGGACCCCCATCGGGAGTCTCCCCTCATCCACGTGCAGAACGTAGCATCACGAAGCTTGCCAAACTCTTGTGTTACCGCAATCTAGCTGCTGATTATTTGAGCGTACCCCTTCTTGCGCGCAGCGATGGGCGCAGTCTGACGTCGTGTATTGTGAAAGGGCGGCAGTTTTTTGATAGGACCTACCAACACTTTTTTCTGAGCTAGAAAAATGCCGCTGGTTATTCGTTCAGAAGAACTCCATAACCAACGGCATCTATCACTTTTCTCTGGGCCCTACGATTCCGCCTCGCCCTTCTCGTCGGCGACGTATTCGCCCCAGCGGTCCTCGAGCAGGGCGTCCACGGCCTCGCCCTCGACGGTCTCGCGCTCCAGGAGAACGCGCGCCATCGTGTCCATCTGCCTCCGGCGCTCGTCCAGAACCGAGCGGGCGCGCCCGTGGCCCTCGCGCATGATGCGCTCGACCTCGTCGTCGATGCGCTTGGCGGTCTCGGCGGAGTAATCCTGGTGGTTGGCGTAGTCGCGGCCCAGGAAGACCTCGTGCTGTGCCTCGCCAAAGACCTGCGCGCCCAGCTCCTCGCTCATGCCGTAGCGCGTGACCATCGTGCGCGCGAGCTTGGTGGCGCGCTCGAGGTCGTTGCTCGCGCCCGTGGTGATGTCGTCGCAGAAGAGCTCCTCGGCGGTGCGCCCGGCGAGAAGGACGGCGATCTGGTCGAGCATGCCGTCGCGCGTCTCGAGGAAGTGGTCCTCCTCGGGGACCTGCATCGTGTAGCCGAGCGCCTGGCCGCGGCTCACGATGCTGATCTTGTGGATGGGGTCGGAGTTCTCGAGCACGTGCCCCACGAGGGCGTGGCCCGACTCGTGATAGGCGATCACGCGGCGCTCCCGCTCCGTGATGACACGGCTCTTGCGCTCCGGGCCAGCCATGACGCGCTCCATGGCCTCCTCGACCTCGCCCGGACCGATCGTCTCCTTATGGCGGCGCGCAGCGAGAAGGGCCGACTCGTTCATGAGGTTCGCAAGGTCGGCACCCGTGAAGCCGGGCGTGATCTTGGAGAGCCGCTCGAAGTCCACGTCGTCGGCGAAGGGCTTGCCCTCGGCGTGGACGCGCAGGATCTGCTCACGTCCGCGCACGTCGGGGCGGTCCACGGTCACGCGCCGGTCAAAGCGGCCGGGGCGCAGCAGCGCCGGGTCGAGGATGTCGGGGCGGTTGGTTGCCGCGATGAGGATGACGGAGGAGTTGTCCTCGAAGCCATCCATCTCGACGAGCAGCTGGTTCAGGGTCTGCTCGCGCTCGTCGTGCCCGCCGCCGAGCCCCGCGCCGCGCTGGCGGCCCACCGCGTCGATCTCGTCGATGAAGACGATGCAGGGGGCGGCCTCCTTGGCCTGCTTAAAGAGGTCGCGCACGCGCGACGCGCCCACGCCCACGAACATCTCCACGAAGTCGGAGCCGGAGATGGAGAAGAACGGCACGCCTGCCTCGCCGGCCACCGCCTTGGCGAGCAGCGTCTTTCCCGTGCCCGGGGGGCCCACGAGCAGCACGCCGCGCGGGATGCGGGCGCCCATGCTGTGATAGCGCTCGGGGTCGGAGAGGAAGTCGCGGACCTCCTGGAGCTCCTCCACTGCCTCGTCGATGCCCGCGACGTCAGAGAACTTCACCTTGGGGCGCTCGCTCTCGGCCGTCTTGGCCTTGGTCTTGGCAAACGACATCGTCTTGTCCTGCTGGCCGGACATCCGGTTCATGTAGAACACGAACACGCCCACCAGAAGGAGCGTGGGCACCACGGAGAGCAGGATCGTCTCGAGCATCGCCGAGTCGGAGGTGTCGATCTTGTAGGTGACGTCCGGGTGCGCGGCCATGAGCTCGGCAAGCGAGTCGGTCCCCACGTAGACGCTCGTGTAGCGCACGAGAGCGCCCTCGTTGTCGGCCTCCGCGTCCTTCTCGTCATGCCAGTAGGTGCCGGAGACGCTGCCGTCCGAGGTCTTGTACGTGGCCTCGTGCACGCGGCCATCCTTGACCGCGGTCACGAACTCGTTGGTCGCGAGCGTGTCGGGCCCGCCGCCTCCCGGGGTGAGGGCGCCGCCCATTGAGAAGACGAGGTAGAGCACGATGGCGGCGACGATGGCCGTTGAGATGACGATGGAGCGACGGTGCCCGGGGCCGGGCATCCCCTGCGGGTTCTGACGGTCGGGCTTGTTCTGCTGGGACACGGTACTCCTTACGATGCGTGACGGGCCTCTCGCCCACCGGCCGCGAGCCGGGCGTCTTACTTCTGATAGACCTCGGGCTTGAGGATGCCGATGTAGGGCAGGTTGCGGTAGCGCTCCGCGAAGTCGAGGCCGTAGCCCACGATGAACTCGTCGGGCACGTGGGCGCCCACGTAGCGCGGCGTGACGGCGGGACGGTTGCCCGGCACGTCCTTCACAAGGAACGCCGCGACCTCGATGGAGGACGGGTTGCGATTGGAGAGCATGCGCATGAGGTAGGAGAGCGTGAGGCCGGAGTCGAGGATGTCCTCGACGATAAGGACGTTGCGCCCCTCGATCTTGGTGTCGAGATCCTTCACAATCCGCACGACGCCCGAGCTCTTGGCGCCCTCGCCGTAGCTCGATACCGCCATGAAGTCGATGGCCATCGGGCAGTCAATCGCGCGCATGAGGTCGGCCATGAAGACGACGGCGCCCCGCAGGACGGCTACGACCAGCGGGTTCTTGTCGGCATAGTCGCGAGAAATCTCCGCGCCCATGCGGCTCACGACGTCGTGGATGTCCTTCTCGCTGAGCAGAATCCCCTGAACGTCGGGGTGCATCGACTCCATGGCACTCCCCTTTCCGGGCGTCACCCGACGCCCCACGCGGCTCGATTGTTCCAGAATAGCGCACGGCCTGCTAGTCGCCCACGACGAGCGTCAACTCCAGCAGCCATCTCGTCTGCGGGCCGCACCTCACGCGCTCGTCCGCTCGCACGCCCGCCACCCATACGACCGAGCCCGTGGGGGAGGTGTGCACGACGGGGAGGAGCGCGCGCTCCGAGAGGGGGACACGCGCCTCGCCAAGCAGGTCGGAGAGCTTCTTGGACTGCCCGTGCATGCCCAGGGGGCAGAGCACCTCGCCCGCATGGGGGACGTCGACCCAAAGCCGCCCCCCGCGCGCCGGGTCGACGCCAGCCGCCACGGCGTCAAGCAGGACGGAGGACCCCTCCCACTCAAGCCCGTGCGCCCGGGCGTGCGCCGCCGCGTCCGTCCCATCGGGGACGCGCAGCACGCGCGCCGTGAGTGCGCGGCCGTCTGGAAACTCCAGCCTGCCGGGAACCTCGAGCCACGCCGCGACCGGGGCAGGCAGGGAGGTGCGCGCCCGAATGGCGAGGAGCCCGTGCTCGACGCGCACGTCCGCGCCCATCGGCACCGTCAGCGAGCCCTCTCCCGCCGCGACGCGCCCCAGCACCGAGGCCACGTGTCGCGCCTCGAGGCGGGCCTCCGGGCAGACGGAGAGAATCGCCTGGCGGACCACCCGGCGCGCGATGGCCACCTCGGTCGCCGCGAGGCGGGCGGCGTCGAGCACGACGAGCCCCTCGGCCTCGCGGCGCGTGAGCTCGCGCAGGACGCGCGCCGCGACGGAGGTGAGGTAGGCGTCCTCCTCCGAGAGGATGTCGCAGGTCGTCGACAGGCTCGCAACCACGCGCGGATTGCGCTCGCGGGCGATGGGCAGCAGCTCGTGGCGCACAAAGGCGCGCAGATAGTGGGTGTCCTCGTTGGTGCTGTCCTCGCGCCAGACGATTCCGCGCATGCGCAGCAGGTCGCAGAGCTCCGCGTGCGTACGGTCCAAAAGCGGGCGCACGATGCGGTTGCGCCGGCGCGGGATGGACGAGAGGCCCGCCGCGCCCGTACCGCGGATGGCGTTCATGAGGAAGGTCTCGGCTCGGTCGTCCGCGGTGTGCGCCGTCACGATGCGCGCCGCCGATCGCGGAGTTCCGAAGCGGGCGGAGAGCTCGTTTGCGAGGCGGCCCGCCTCCGCGTAGCGCGCCTCGCGCCCGGCGTTCTCCACGTTGCCGCCAGGCGTTGACGCGGCGAGCGCCGCCACGTCCACGCGCCGGATCGTGCAGGGGATGCCAAAGCGCGCGGCGAGGTCTCGGACGAACTCCTCGTCCTCATAGGCGTCCAGGCCGCGCAGGCCGTGGTTGACGTGGAGCACGTGCAGCCTCTCGCGGGCGATGCGGGCGGCACCGCGGCCGTCCTCGATGTCGAGAGCCGAGGTCGCGGCGAGCACGAGCAGGGCCGTCGAGTCCGCCCCTCCCGAGACCATGAGCACCACGGGGGCGGACCGCTCCTCGTCCGGGCGACCGCTCGGCCGGGCAAAGCGACTGCGGCCCGTGGTGTATCGACGAGAAACACTTGGCATGCGCTGCCTCCCAACGGCTACCCTAGTACGTGCGGCCCGGACGGCGCCGCACGGGAAGAGTGTACGACAGCGAGAGGACGACCATGACCCCCGAGCTCCACCTGCACGTCCTGGCCAGCGGCTCCAAGGGAAACGCCGCCGTCGTAGAGGGGCCCGAGGGATCCGTGCTCGTGGACTGCGGCATCTCGCGCAGGGCGCTTCTCGCCCGGGCGGAGGAGCTCGGGCTGGACATGGGCGACATCCGCGCCGTCCTTCTCACCCACGAGCACTCCGATCACGTGGGCGGGCTCACCGTCTTCTGCAACCACTTCGAGGGCGAGCTCGTGACCACCGCGGGCACGGCCGCCGCCCGCCCATACCTCTCGGCGCTGCCCTTCACCATCGTGGGGCACGCCGACTCCTTCGAGCTGGCCGGCATGCGGGTGCAGGCCTTTCCCACCTCGCACGACGTCGCGGACCCGATGGGGTTTCGGTTCTCGACCGGCGACGACGCGCTTGGGTTCTGCACCGACACCGGCGAGCTGGGCCCCGAGGCACTCGCGGCACTCTCGGGCGTGCGCATCCTCGCGCTCGAGTCCAACCACGACGAGCGCATGCTCGCAACGGGACCGTATCCCGGCTACCTCAAGGCGCGCGTGGCCGGGCGAACCGGCCACCTCTCCAACGCCCAGGCAGCCGACGCCCTGGGCTCTCTTGTGGGCGAGGACACCGAGACCGTCGTGGCCATGCACCTCTCGCAGGAGAACAACCGGCCGAGCCTCTGCATGCGCGCGCTCGCAGAGGCGGTCGGCGCGGAGGCCGCGAACGACGCCTTCACCGAGGCCCGCACGCCCGACGGGCGGCTCACCATCTGCTGCGCGGCGCAGGACTGGCCGCTCACGGTCTGGTAGAGGCGGGCGCCCCTGCCGCACGGCGCCACGCGTGCGAGCCCGCTCCCAGACCGCACTCGTGGACCGCACTCGCGAGTGCGGTCAGTCTCCGGCGGCGCGGCGGGCACTTCTCGACGCATCGGCCCCATCAGGCCGCACCGGCGTCCTTTTTACGCCCAGTGCGGCCGCACTCCCGGAACACACTCGCGTGTATGCCCCTCCCGGATGGGGGTCGGGCGAGAAGGACCCGCATGACGAGGGGGCGACCCCCCCTGCCGGGAATCGCCCCCCTGACGGACGCAAGATGCGCGACGCGCGCCTACGCCTCCGGGCACTTGGCGAGCGCCGCCTCGTCGGCCACGACCACCACATTGGGGTGCAGCTGCAGGATGGAGGCCTGGCAGGACGGCGTGATCGGGCCGTAGATCATGTCGTGCACCGCCTGCGCCTTAGCGTCGCCGTTGGCCACGACGAGGATCCTCTTGGCGGCCATGATGGTGCCGATGCCCATCGAGAACGCCTGGCGCGGCACGTCGTCGATGCTGTCGAAGAGGCGGCTGTTGGCCTGGATGGTGGACTCGGTGAGGTCCACGCAGTGGGTGCCCTTCACGAAGGCGTCACCGGGCTCGTTGAAGCCGATGTGACCGTTGTTGCCAATGCCCAGGAGCTGGAGGTCCTGGTTGCCGGCGGCGGCGACGGCCGCGTCGTACTCGGCGCAGGCGGCCTCGTAGTCCTCCATCAGTCCGTCGGGCACGTGGGTGTTGGCCTTGTCGATGTTCACGTGATCGAAGAGGTTCACGTTCATGAAGTAGCGATAGCTCTGCTCGTGATCGCCGGGCAGGCCGCGATACTCGTCGAGGTTGTAGGTCTTGACCTTGGAGAAGTCGAGATCGCCGGCCTCGTAGGCGGCAACGAGGTTCTGATAGGTCCCGACGGGCGTGGAGCCCGTGGCAAGGCCGAGCACGCAGTCGGGCTTGAGGGTAACCTCCGCCGCGATGATGGCAGCGGCCTTGCGGCTCATGTCCTCGTAATCCTTAGCGCGAACGATTCTCATAACGCATCCCTTCCATAGACCGGCAAGCTCCCCGCCCGCCGTGCGGCCCCATCGGCCGCGGCCAATGTGACTGCGACCACCAGGGCGAGGTCGCCAAAAGCTATGAGAAGGACTCGTCGCGTCGAGGCCCCTGCCCGTCCACGACGAACCGGGACTCCTCATCCCGGACAGTTATTGATTGTGCCTCATTTCCAACGTGTTTCGCCACCCTCTTGGGCGAGCGGCTCAAAAACGCCGCGGGCGGGCTACCGACGGGGGCTGCTGACAAGGGTGCCAGGGGCAACTGTCATGAGAGGATCATGACAGTTGCCCCTGGCACCCTTGTCAGCAGCCCCCGTCGGCACCGGCCCCTCTTGCCGCTACAGCTTGGCGGCGAGGTCCTCCAGGGCATGGAAGCGGTGCGAGATCAGGTTCTTCTCGTCCAGCGTGAGCTCGGCCATCGTGCGGCCCGGCGTCTCGGCCGGCAGGAAGAGCGGGTCGTAGCCGAAGCCGTGCTCCCCGCGCGGCTCGCGGCCAACACGACCCTCGCAGTCCCCGTCCCCGCGCAGGACCTCGCCGCCACGGACGAGCGCCACGCTGGAGTGGAAGCGGGCCGTGCGGGCCTCGTCGGGCACGTCCTTCATCTGCGCCATGAGCTTCTCGTTGTTGGCGGCGTCGTTGCCGTGCTCGCCGGCCCAGCGCGCGGAGAAGATCCCAGGGGCGCCGTCCAGGGCGTCAACGCAGAGGCCGGAGTCGTCGGCCACGGCCATGGGCAGGCCCGTCTCCTTCTGTGCCGCGCGCGCCTTGATGAGGGCGTTGTCGAAGAACGTGTCCCCGTCCTCCACCGGGTCGGGGAAGTCGCCCAGCTCCCCGAGGGCAACAAAGCGAACGCCCGGCATCACGGGCGCAAGAATGGTCTCGATCTCCACGACCTTGTGAGCGTTGCCCGTGGCCACGACCACGGTGCGCTCGGGATCGAGCTCGGCGATGCTGATCTCTGCCATCGTTCCTCCTTTGGTCGGCGGGTCCTCGCCCACCTACAGCTTGAATCCCGTCACCTGAGCCTGAAGCTCGGCAAGGCGGGCGACGCCCTCCTGCCCGAGGTCAAGAAGCGCGTCCAGCTGCGCCCGGTCGAAGCAGGCTCGCTCGCCGGTTCCCTGCACCTCCACGATGTCCCCGGATGCGGTGCCCACGAGGTTGAGGTCGACATCGGCACGTGAGTCCTCGGGGTAGTCGAGGTCAAGCAGGGCGATGCCGCCCACCACGCCCGCGGAGACGGCGGCAACGCGGCCCGTGAGGGGCAGGCGCGGGAGCCTCCCGGCCTCCACGCGCCCGAGCAGCGCCTGATGGAGCGCCACCCAGGCTCCGGTGATCGACGCGGTTCGGGTTCCGCCGTCCGCCTGGATGACGTCGCAGTCCAGCGTGATCGTGATCTCCCCCAGGCGGTCGAGACGCGTGACCGCACGCAGGCTTCGCCCGATGAGGCGCTCGATCTCCATCGAACGGCCCTTGCGGCCGCGATGCTCTCGCGGCGTGCGCCGGTTGGTCGATGCCGGCAGCATCGCGTACTCCGCGGTGACCCAGCCCGCATGCGACCCCTTGCGCCAGTTGGGCACGCCCTCCTCGACGGTCGCCGAGCAGAGCACGCGCGTGTCGCCAAACTCCACGAGGCACGACCCGTCGGCGTTCTTCATGACGTCGGGCGTTAGGGTGACCGGGCGCATCTCCGAGGCCGCGCGGCCAAACGAACGGGTGAGCTCTTCCGTCATGGCATCTCCCCTCAAATTAATCCGCCCTCTAGGCAACCGGCGATTCGGCGACCTGCGCTTTTTCCTCCGGACCCTTCCAGAGGGCGGATTAATTCTAGCAGCTGCCGCAAGCCGCCACGGAAAGGCCCCCGTCGCGCGTGGCGGGCGGGGGCCGGAGGATGGCTGGTGGGCGATGACGGGTTCGAACCGCCGACCTTGTGCGTGTAAGGCACCTGCGCTAGCCGCTGCGCCAATCGCCCGAGCACCTGCAGTCTAGCATACGGCGCAGCGTCGCCGAGACGCGGCTATACTAACTCGTATGAAGACTATTACGCTCACAGACATCGCGCGGGCGCTCAAGGCCTCCGGGACGCTTGCGGCACCCATCCCCGGCGATGCCGACGCCGTTTCCGTGACGGGCGCTTCCTGCGACTCGCGCTCCGTCCGGCCTGGCGACCTCTTTGTCTGCAAGGGGGCCGCCTTCAGGCCCGCGTTCCTCGAGTCGGCCCTCGCCGCGGGCGCGGTGGCGTACCTCTGCGACGCCGCGCACGAGCGCGAGCTCGCCGACCGCGCGCCGGGCGTCCCCGCCCTCGTGGCCTCCGACCTGCGCCGCGCCATGGCGATTGCCTCCGCGGAGGCGTTCGGCCACCCAGACCGCGGCCTTCCAACCGTGGGCATCACGGGCACCAAGGGCAAGACCACGACGGCCTACATGCTCCGCTCCATCGTTGACGCCGCGCGTGGCGAGAAGAGCTGTGGCATGATCGGCACCGTGGAGACCTTCGACGGACGCGCGGACGAGCCCTCGAGAAACACCACTCCCGAGGCGCCGGACCTCTGGCGCCACCTCGCCAACGCGCGCGAGACGGGGCTCGCCGCCCTGGTAATGGAGGTCTCGAGCCAGGCCCTCAAGTACGACCGCACCTACGGCGTGTGCCTCGACGTGGCCTGCTTCCTCAACATCGGCCTCGACCACATCTCCCCCGTCGAGCACGCGGACTTCGAGGACTACTTCACCTCCAAGCTCAAGATCTTCTCCCAGTGTGAGACCGCAGTCGTGAACCTGGACTCGGACCACGCCGACCGCGTCCTTGAGGCAGCCTCCCGCGCTCCGAGCACGCTCACGTTCGGGATCGGCCGTCCCGAGGCGGACGCCTGGGCGGACAGCATCGCCCACTCAGAGGAGGGCGTCGCCTTCACGCTGCACCTCGACGGATGGGAGCGCCGCGTGCAGCTCCCCTTCCCGGGTGACTTCAGCGTATCCAATGCGCTCGCCGCGGCGCTCTCCGCGCAGCTGCTGGGCGTCGGGCCCGACGCCATTGCGGAGGGCCTCGCACGAACGCGCGTCCCCGGGCGGATGGAGTTCTATCGCAGCGCTGACCGCCAGCTCACCGCCATCGTCGACTACGCGCACAACAAGCTCGCCTTTGAGTCCCTCCTCTCCGCCGTCGCAGGCACCTTCAGGGGCGCCCGCGTGATCGCCGTCTTCGGGGCGGTGGGCGGCAAGGCCAGGGAGCGACGTCACGAGCTCCCCGAGGTCGCAGCGCGTTACGCGGACTACGTGGTGCTCACCGCGGACGACCCCTGGACGGAGGACCCGCTCGACATCTGCCACGAGATGGAGCGGTCGCTCCCGGAGGGCTATCCCCACGAGGTCGTGATCGACCGCGAGGCCGCCGCGGCACGCGCCTTCGAGCTCGCGGAGGGCGAGAAGAGCGTCGTCCTGCTCCTCGCCAAGGGGCACGAGGCCTACCAGCTCACACGTGACGGCTTTGTCCCCTGCACCTCCGACTGCGAGCTCGCGCGTCGAGGCGTGGCCGCCCACGACAGGCGACATCTTGCGTAGCGCCCGGCCGGTCGTCACCCCAGATGCGCGGACGCACTGAGTGACGGGATTTGGACGGATGGACAGCCCCCAGGGCCCTCGTCTGTCCAAATGCCGTCACTCATGGGTCTCTGCCCGCGGCTGACGCGGCGCTCCTAGATGAGCCCGAAGTGCTCCAGCGCCGCGGGCACGCCGTCCTCGGCAGCCGTGAGCGTCACGTAGTCCGCCACCTCGCGCACGTTGGGCAGCGCGTTGCCCATGGCCACGAAGGTCTCCACCGCGGCGCGCATGGGGAGGTCGTTCTCCGAGTCGCCGAAGGCAAAGGTGCCCTCGCGCCCGCGGCCCAGGCACGCGAGCGTCGCCTCGATGCCCGTCCCCTTGTCGACGCCGCGCATCGAGAACTCAAGCACGCCGCCCTGGAGGTCGCAGATCGTGTAGTGCTCGTCGATGAAGTCGCGCAGAGGCGCGAGGTCGCGCTCCTCAACGCCGTTCGAGCAGAACTTGCTGTAGCGGTGCGCCACGGTGAGCTCGGCGACGTCCTCTGCCGTGCGCGCAAGACGCGAGCCCGGAAGGTGCGCAGGCCGCCCGGAGGGGTTGAGCTCCACGTTGTCGTCATCGCCCTCGAGGGTGATGTCGACGCCCGCCGCCGCAAAGCGCCGCGCCGTCTCGAGGAGCAGGTCGCGCTCGATGAACTCGGCGCGCACAACCCTGTCTCCCACGCACACGAACGCGCCGGCCCCCGCCACGAAGCCGTCGGGGTTGAGGTCCTGGATCGTCTGCGGGATGAACGGCAGGTGGCGGCCGGTGCAGATGAAGGTGAGGTTGCCCGCCGCACGCATGCGGGAGAACGCCTCGTAGACGGCTGGCGAGGGTTTGATGGGAGGAAGCTCCCGGCGCTCCTCCGCGCTCATCGCCCTCATCTTCTCGTAGTCATGCCACACCAGCGTGCCGTCAACGTCAAAGAACGCGACCGCGCCGTTCTTCTTGCCCATCTCTCCCCCTTACGCAACGTTTCCGATGCGGCATTGTACCCGACAAGGGTAAGCCTCATGAAAGCTGCGGTATTGGAAGCCCCTCGAGCCCCCAGACGCAAAGGGGCCGAGCCCGAAGGCCCGACCCCCTGCTGCGAAGCGATAAGAACGCGAGGCTTAGAAGTCCACGTCCACGTCGTTGTAGACGCACTCGAGGAGCTTCTCCATCTCCTCCTGGGACGGCTGGCGCGGGTTGGAGCCGGTGCAGGCGTCGAGGATGGCGTTGGCGGCCACGTCGGCCTTCTTGGACTCGAACTCGGCGTAGTCAATGATGGACTCGTCGGCCTTCACGCCGCCCTTGCCGTAGTTCTTGATGCCCTGCGGGATGTCCAGCTTGTCGTTGAGGTCGCGGATGCACTGGACGAGGGACGCGACGAGCTCGTCCTCGGTCTCGCCGTCGAGGTGCAGGACCTCCTTGGCGATGTAGGCGTAGCGGCTCTTGGCGCGCTCGTCCTTGGCGTTGAACTGGATGACCTTGCCGAGGTACATGGCGTTGGCGCAGCCGTGGATGATGTGGTCGCCGGAGAAGGCGGCGCCGGTCTTGTGGGCCATGGAGTGCACGATGCCGAGCAGGCCGGAGGAGAAGGCGATGCCGGCGATGCACTGGGCCTCGTGCATGTGCTGACGGGCCTCGTGATCGCCCTGGTAGGACTTGGGCAGCCACTCGACGATCTCACGGATGGCGTGGAGGGCGTTGGCATCGGTGAACATGGAGCCCGCGGTGGAGACGTAGGCCTCGATGGCGTGGGTCAGCGCGTCCATGCCGGTGTGGGCGCAGAGCTTCTGCGGCATGGTGTAGGTGAGCTCGGGGTCGACGATGGCCACGTCAGGCGTGATGTTGAAATCGGCGAGCGGGTACTTGATGCCCTTCTCGTAGTCGGTGATGACGGAGAAGGCCGTGACCTCGGTGGCCGTGCCGGAGGTGGAGGCGATGGCGCAGAACTTGGCCTTGGTGCGGAGCTCGGGGAAGCTGAACGGCACGATGGCCTGCTCGAAGGTCTCCTCGGGGTACTCGTAGAAGAGCCACATGGCCTTGGCCGCGTCGATGGGCGAGCCGCCACCGATGCCGATGATCCAGTCGGGCTGGAACTTCTGCATGGCCTCGGCGCCGCGCTTCACGGTGTCGACGGACGGGTCGGACTCGACGCCCTCGAAGATCTCAACCTCGAAGCCAGCCTCCTTGAGGTCGGCCTCGACGTCCTGCAGGAAGCCGCCGCGACGCATGGAGCCGCCGCCGGTGACGATCATGGCGCGGGAGCCCTTGAGGTTCTTGACCTCGTGGCGAGCGCCCTCACCAAAGTACAGGTCGCGCGGGTTGGTGAAACGTCCCATAACACTCCTCCAATTCCTATGCCGCCGCCACCGCGACGGATTCGAACGGGAGACCATCTCCCCCGTTTTCGCCGAACGAGAAGTACCGCCCCGGGCCGTCGAGGGATCGGCGACTCGGCCGGATTCAGTATAGCGAAATCGACTGGCAACATTGCGATGTTTCCGGCGCGAGAGCCGCTTCGCGGGCGGAGCCGCGAGCTCCCGCCCCCGCCCGTGGCGCGCCCTTCTCGGCTACCATAGGGGGACGAGAGGGGGCAGCATGGCGCACGACCCACGGCGAGAGGACTACCAGCGGCTGAGCCTGCGTTTTGCGGAGGAGCTCGACAAGGGCGACCCCGCGGACGCCGCGCGCGCCTTCGCCTCGTTTGGGCGGCGCTTCGCCCAGGACCGCGACGGCCTCCCCCAGACGGACGCCGACCGCGCCTTCCACCTCGTGGCGATGGCGAGCGACGTCGTTGACAGGCGCCTCCCCTTCGCCTCCGACGAGCAGGCGCCCGACCTCATCAAGCGCGGGAAGGAGCTGCTCGAGGAGGCCCTGAGGCTCGACCCGGCGTGCCATGACGCGACGCGCATGCTCTCGTCCTCGAGAACGGCGTCGATCGACGAGCGCTACCGCTTCCTCAGCGACCATGCCGACGAGGTCCGCGCATCCTGCGAGCAGGCGCGCGACCAGGCGCTCGGCGAGCTGAGCGACGAGCGCGCCGCCCTCGCGGCGGACATCGCGATGCGACCCTACTGGCGCTGGCTCGCCTCCCTCGCGGAGGAGGCGCTCATCTGCGGGCGCAACCGCGTCGCGATCGACGTCTCCGAACGGCTCCTCGCATCTGACCCGCGAGACACCTCCGACGTCCGCTTCACGCTCGCCTACGCGCTCGCAAAGCTCGAGGACCTGCAGGGCTGGCTGGCGCTGACAAAGCGCTACGCCGCGCTCGCCTCGGGCCGGCCGGCCGACGACGCCTGGACCCTGCTCGCCGGTGCCTCGCTCGCGTTTCACAACGGCAACCCCATGGTCGCGCGCACGGGGATCGAGAAGCTGCTGAGGAGGTACCCGGGCGGCGCCATGACGCTCATCCGCCAGGCCGAGCTCCCCGACGGCGAGTTTGCCCGGCTGCACGTGGCCCCCTATAGCGAGGACGAGCTCATCCTCGCCGTCAGCGAGGGAATCGTGCTGCTGCAGGAGGGGACGGACCGCTCCGGGAGGGGCACCTTCGGCGCCTGGGTGGCCCGCGAGGCCGCGCGCATCGACCCCAAGGCGGCGCGCGAGGCGATGGCGGCAAGAGAGGGGGGCCAGCAGTCGTGAACGCATGGGACGAGCTCGTGGAGCGCTGCGCGCAGCGTCGCCTGAAGAAGCTGGGGCCGCTTTCTGACGAGGCCTATGCTGAGCTGGTGCTCGCCGTGCGCGAGAACCCCGAGTCGTTCATCGAGCACACGCCCGAGCGCGCGATGCTCGTGATAGCGCGGGCGCTCGACGCCTATCGC
Organism: Thermophilibacter provencensis; assembly: GCF_900128445.1. GTDB lineage: Bacteria > Actinomycetota > Coriobacteriia > Coriobacteriales > Atopobiaceae > Thermophilibacter > Thermophilibacter provencensis. Next base: position 326,053 of record NZ_LT671417.1, read on the forward strand.
GCGAGCTGCAGAAACGACGACCTCCTCGACGACGCCGCCTTCGAGGAGGAGCGCTCGCGAAGGCTCGCGAAGGCGCACGCCGAGTTCACCCTCGCGCGCGAGATAGACGAGAGCAGCCTCGACGCGTGCCTGCTCGAGCTGCTCACGGAGGACCGCGACCCCGACCTGCTCTTCCGGGGCCTCATCGAGCTCGAGCGCGACTTCTCCTCGGACGAGCTGCCCCCGGGCGACGCCTGGGACGACGTCTTCTACCGACCCCACCTGCGGCTGCGCGCCGCCCTGGCGAGAACCTGTCTCGACACGGCGCGCTACGGCATAGCCGAGCGCGCGGCGACCTCCGTGATGGACGCCTCCCCATCAGACCCGCTCGGCGCCCGCCACACCTGCGCCCTCGCGCTCGCGCGGCTCGAGGACGAGAAGGGCTTCGATGCGCTCGACGCGCGCTTCTCCCGGCAGGGCGACCCGTGGTCCCACCTCGCGCGGGTGATCCTCCTCTACAAGCTCGACCGCATGAGCGCGGCACGGCGCGCCCTGCGCGGCTTTGACCAGCTCTGCCGCGGCGGCGCCTACGCGCTGCTGCGCCCCACCTACGTGGAGCCCTACCTCCCCGACCGGCCCGACGTCACGCCGGGCGGCTTCGAGGAGAGCGTGTTTGCCGTGCGCGAGGCGGAGCCCATCATCGCCGACGTGCCCGACTTCATCAACTGGTGCCAGGGCCATGACTGGCTCGTCGCGTCCGCGCGACGGTTTGCCGAGAAGAACGACCTGGACTGGTAGCTTGGGCGCGGCGGCCTTCTCGCCGGGCAGCTGGGAACATCCCCCGCTGACAGACGGCCCGGACCGCGCGGCGATCCGGGCCTCAGGCTCGTGGTGCCCCCAACGGGAGTCGAACCCGTGTCGTCGCCTTGAAAGGGCGATGTCCTAGGCCACTAGACGATGGGGACGCACGGGAGAGTATACCAGACGGGGTGCCGTTAGGATTTCGGGGTCATTGTGGCGCTGGCAGCACGTGGGGGTTAGTATCCTGGGGTCGTTGCAGGTGGCGGCGCAAGGCGCGTTAGGGATTCGGGGCTGTTGCGGGCGCGGGGCGCCCGGCGGCGGCCCGTCGGGGCCCGCTGCGCGCGGACGGGCGCGGAGAGCGCGGCCCGCAGGTTCTTCTCGCCACCGTGGGCGCGCAATGGCACGGATTTCTTAACCCCATATGCGCAAGGCGCCGCAACAAGCCCAAATCGCTAACGCGCGGACGCCGCGGGCGCGCAATGACCCCAAAAGCCTAAGCGCATCCGAAACCATCCGACAGCAAAATGCCCGGGACGGCAATTCCCGGGCAAGAAATCGCTGGTAGGGGCGGTGGGACTCGAACCCACAATCCTTGCGGCGAGAGATTTTAAGTCTCCTGCGTATGCCAATTCCGCCACGCCCCCGCGTGCGCGCTCATACCATCCTAGCGCAGCGGGCGCTCCGGGAGGGCATGCATCTCGGGGCGCCATCCCACCGGCGAGGCCGTCCCGTCGAGCGAGGCCGCGGCCGTCAGGGCCAGGCCAAAGAGCAGGTCGGACTCGCTCGCCTGAAGCGCCGAGAAGGACGTCTGGCGCATGAGCTCGGAGATGGCAACGGCGCCGCCCAGGATCACGGGCGCGCGCTTGGCCTGCAGGCCCGGCAGCTCGGCGCGCTGCTCGACGGTAAGGCCGGCAAGGCGGGCCTCGAGCGCCTCGACCTTCTCGCGCGTGAGGCTGGCAAGGTGGACGCGCGCGGAGTCATAGGGCTCCATCTCGGCATCCATGGCCACGAGGCTCGTGACCGTGCCGCCGCAGACGACGAGCGCCTCCGGGGCGCCCGCGACGGCGCGCTCGGAGCCGGCTGCCCAGAGCCCGCCCTCCTCGACGGCCGGGGCAAACCCCTCGGCGACGAAGGCGTGGGCGGCAGCCAGGTCGCCCGCGGTCGGCAGCGGGGCAGCCTGGAGGTACTTCTCGGTCACCCGGCGGCAGCCCACGTCGACCGAGCGCACGTAGGTGAGGTCGAGCGCCCCGTCCTCCCCCAGCGACCCGAGGGCAAGCTCGGTGGAGCCGCCGCCGTTGTCGGCCACGAGGATGCGCCGGCCCCGGAAGTCCTGGGCCACGCCGAGAAACGTCAGCGAGCCCTCAATCCGGCCGGGAATGACGAGCGGCGAGAGGCCCAGGGACTCGAGCGCAGACGTCATGTCGCGCGAGTTCTCCGCGTCGCGGGCCGCGCTCGTGAGGGTGCAGCACGCCGCGGGGGCTCCGGCCTCGACGGCCAGGGCCACGTAGCCGCGCACGCAGGAGAAGACGCGCTCGATGGCGTCCGGCCGGAGCCGTCCCGTGGCGTCGACCCCCTCGCCGAGGTTGCAGATCTCCGAGTGCTTGATGAGGCGGGTCACGCGCCCGCCCTCGACGTCCGCCACGGCGAGGCGGGCGGTCACGGTCCCGATGTCGATGCAGGCCACGCGCGTCATGCTACTCTCCCTTGTACTGGAAGACGAGGTCGCCGATGACCACGTACCAGGGGAGCGCCTCGCCCTCGTTGGCGGGGGCGTCGTCGGACTCCTCCGGCGCGCCCTCGAGCACGACGCCGACCTCGCCCTCGTCCACAAATCCGCGACGGCGCGCCTCGTCCTCGATGCCCTCGCGGGTCTGGAGGCGGCTGATGTCTCCCTGATACTCCTCGATGCTGGCGTTGAGCCCGTCAAGCGTCTCCTGCTTCACGCCCTGGTCACGCCACGCGCGATAGAGGCCCTGCGCCGGCGGGTAGACCGAGACGAGGACGAAGAGCACGACGGCGGCGATGACGATCGGCGCGCGAAGGCGCGAGAGCAGGCCGGATGCGTCGACCTCCCGCACGCCGCGCAGGAGAGACGGGCCCGACGGACGCCTTCCCGCGTCGCCGCGCGCGGGCGCGCCCTTCTCCGCGCGCCGACCGGGGGCCCTCCTCGCCGCGCCCTGGGCGCGCGAGACGCGCCGGCCGGGCGCGCCCGCGGATGCCGGGCGTGCCCCCATGCCGACTCTCAGGCTGGGTCTTGTGAGTACTCTCTCGCTCATGCCGCTGCTTCGTTTCTGGTTCGTGTTTGGCTGGGCTGTACGCTGTGTCTGCCTTAGTTATACCAGACGGGCGGCGGCACGGGGGCGCGCTCAGAGGTTCTCCTCCGCCTTCGCACGGTCCCAAAGCTCATTCAGGGCCGCAGCGTCAAGCTCGTCGAGAGCAACGCCCAGCTCACGGGCCCTCTCCTCCATGCGGGCCCAGCGCGCCCTGAACTTGCGGTTGGAGGCCGCGAGCGCCTCCTCGGCGTCGATGCCCTCCCAGCGGGCCACGTTCACGAGCGCAAAGAGCAGGTCGCCAAACTCCGCGGCGCGCTCCGGGGAGCCCGGCGCCTCACGCTCCATCTCCGCGCGCTCCTCGGCGACCTTCTCCCACACGCCCGCCTCGTCCGGCCACTCAAAGCCCGCCTTGGCGGCGCGCTTGGAGATCTTCTGGCACTGCATGAGCGCGGGGAGGGAGCGCGGCACGCTGTCGAGCAGCCCCTGCGGCCGCTCGTCCTCGCCGGAGGCGGCGCGCTCCGCGGCCTTCACCTCGTCCCAGATGTCCTGGACCTCACCGCCGTCGCCGGCCGCCGCATGCTCGCCAAAGACGTGGGGATGGCGGCGCACGAGCTTCTCGTTCAGGCCGTGGATGACGTCGTCGATCGTGAAGGCGCCGTCGTCCGCGGCTATCTGCGCGTGCAGGACCACCTGCTCCAGGACGTCGCCGAGCTCCTCTGCCAGGTGCGTGGCGTCATCCGCCTCGATGGCCTCCACAACCTCGTAGGCCTCCTCGACCATGTTGCGCGTGATGGAGCGGTGCGTCTGCTCGCGGTCCCACGGGCAGCCGTCCGGCTGGCGCAGGCGCCACATCGTGCGGACCAGGCGATCGAACTCGGGGTGCGTGGCCGGCGCTCCCGGGCGAGCGGCGTTCTCGGCGTCCACGCGGTCGGCGATCTGGGACATCTCGGCTCCTTCTGCAGCAGGTTCTTCTCGCCTGCGATTCTACCGCGGGGCGCCCTGCCGCCGGGCGAGTGGCTCGTTTTGGACGGACGGCCGCCTCGTACGGGCCTCATCCGTCCAAAACGCGTCACTCAGCCGGGCGGGACGCAACAGCGCGCGGCGAGAAGAGCGCGCTACTCGTGATGATGGTGATGGTGATCGTGGTGCCCGCCGTGATGTTCGCCGTGATAGTCGCCGGCATCATCCAGCGCCGCCTCCGCGTGGCCCGCGGCCACGGCGTCCCGCACGAGCGGCAGCAGCGTCTCGCGCAGCCAGGGCCTGCGCACCTCCGGGCCGATGAACACCGCGAGCGCGCCGTCCTTCTCGCCCTCGGCGGGCGGCTCGGCACCGGTGACGGACCACGCCCGGTCAACAACGTCGAAGCGCAGCCACTGGCCGCCGCAGGGCAGCAGGCCCTTGGCGCGCACGACCTCTCCGAAGACTCCCGCGACCAGCGCGTCCAGAAACCACAGCAGGTGGTTCTCGGTGGGCAGCGAGACCCCCGCCAGAGACAGGCTCTCAAACTCGTCCTCCGCCGGCGCCGCGTCCGGGCGCGCCGCAGCCCGATCCGGGTCGAGGTCGTGCTCCAGCAGCGCCGAGAAGAACTCGTCGGGCAGCTGTCCGTACGGCACGTCCACGATCCGTGCCGCCGGGTTCTTCTCGGCCACCCACGCCCGTGCAGCGGCGACCTGGCCAGGCCCCGCATGCTGCACCTTGGAGAGCACCACCACCGGCGCCGTGGCAACCTGATCGAGGTAGATGTCAGAGAAGCGCTCGCGCTGGCGCTCCCAGGCGACCGCGTCCACGATCACGAGCGGCGCGAGCAGCGAGATGCGCTCGTAGCTCACCTGGTCGACGTTTTCCAGCACGCTGGAGAGGCGCGCGACGCCCGTGGGCTCCACGACCAGGTACTCGGGGTCGAGCGTGTTGGCTATGGTGAGCACGGACGCGGCGAAGTCCTGCTTGCCCGAGCAGCAGATGCAGTTCTCGGTGGACTCCCAGACGGAGAGCTCGTCGGTCTCAGAGAGAACCTTGGCGTCGATGTCCGCCTGGCCGTACTCGTTCTCGTACACCACGAAGTCGCGCCCGGTGCGCCGGGCGAGCTCCTGGATGAACGTCGTCTTTCCGGCCCCGAGGAAGCCGGACACCACCAGCACGCGCATGCGACCCCCAACCTGAAACGCCGTCGCTTTTGGGCACGTCGATTCTCTCACATGTTAGCCAGCCCTTGCGCTGGCCCACATTCCGCCGCGTCCGTCCCGGCGTAGGAGAAGATCGTCATTTCGTTGTATCACGGTATCGTGATATACTGCTCCCAACCGAGGGAAGGTGGTCAGCATGCCCGTACTTGCCCGCTTTTACGGAATCGTCATACGCATGTACTTCCTTGGCTCGGAGCACAACCCTCCGCACATTCACGCGATCTATGGAGACAACACAGCGGCCTTCGACATTCGGACGGGCAACTTGCTCGACGGAGAGCTTCCTTCACGAGCCGCCACAATGGTCCGCGAATGGATTGGACTTCATCGAGTCGCCCTCATCGAAATGTGGGAGACACAGGAGTTCAGAGCGCTTGCTCCACTAGACTGAGAGGAGTAGTCCCATGTTTCACAAGATAAAGGACGTAACACCCCTTCCTGGCCTTTGCATGCGCGTGCAGTTTGTCAACGGAACGACCAAGCTCTACGACGTCGCACCGCTTACCGAGCGATTCGACGCCTTCCAGGAGCTCAAGAGAGGCCATCTGTTCGAGGATGTCGAGGTCGACGCCGGCGGATACGGCGTCTCGTGGAACGATAACCTTGACCTGTCCTGCGACGAAATCTGGGAGCACGGCGAGCCCATAACGACGGAGTTCGACGGGCTGATGTCGTTCGCCGACGCGAGCGAACTCTGGGGGCTCAGCGAGTCCACACTCCGCAAGGCGGTCTCATACGGCAAGATCGTCGCCGGCATCGACGCGAGGAAGTTTGGCAAGCAGTGGATCGTTACCTCCGCTGCCATGCACAGAGAGTACGGGGAGCCGCTGAGCGCCTAGGCGCATGCGACCCCCAGACAAACGAGCGGGCGGGGGTCGAGAAGGACCCCCGCCCGCGACTCACCTAAAACGCTAGTCGATGACGACGACCGGCTTGATGAGGTCGGCAGGCTTGTCACGCATGAGGAAGAGCGCCTCCTCGAGGTGATCCCAGCCGTGGAAGACGTGGGTGGAGAGCGGCGCCACGTCCAGACGGCCGGAGCTCACGAGCGAGCCGAGCTTCTCCATGCGCAGGCGGCCGCCGGGCATGAGGCCGCCGCGGATGTCCTTGTGCCCCATGCCGACGCCCCACTCCACGCGCGGGATGGTGACGAAGTCGCCGCCGCCGAGGTAGTTGACGTTGCCGATCTTGCCGCCGGGCTTGAGGGCCTTAACGGCGTCCTCGAAGGTCTGGCAGCCGCCGCCGGCCACGATCACGCGGTCGACGCCCTTGCCGTCGGTCATCTCGAGGACCTGGTCGGCAATCGGGCCATCCTTGTAGGAGATGAACTCGGTGGCCCCGTAGCCCTTGGCGGCCTCGACGCACTTGGGGCGCGTGCCCACGGCGATGATGCGGGAGGCGCCGCGCAGGTTGGCGCCAGCCACGCTCATGAGGCCGACGGGGCCGATGCCGATGACGAGGACCTCGTCGCCAAACTGCACGTCGGCGAGCTCGACGCCGTGGAAGCCGGTCGGGACCATGTCGGAGAGCATGCAGGCGTCGACGGGGTTGATGTTCTCGGGCAGGTGGGCGAGGTTGCCGTCCGCGTCGTTGACGTGGAAGAACTCGCCAAAGACGCCGTCCTTGAAGTTGGAGAACTTCCAGCCCGCGAGCATGCCGCCGGAGTGCATGGAATAGCCGGCCTGCGCCTCAAGGGAGTTCCAGTCGGGCGTAATGGCGGGGATGAGGACCTTGTCGCCGGGCTTGAAGTCACGGACGAGCTCGCCGACCTCGTCGACGACGCCGCAGGCCTCGTGGCCAAGAATCATGTTGTGGCGCTCGCCGATGGCGCCCTCCCAGAGCGTGTGCACGTCGGACGTGCAGATGGCGACGGCCAGCGGACGGACGATCGCGTCCATCGGCCCGCACGCCGGGCGCTCCTTCTCGATCCAGCCGGACTCGCCGATCTTGAGCATTGCGTAACCCTTCATGGGCGCACCCCTTTCGGTCGGTGGTTGCCTGCCCCCGCGATACGGAGACCCTATCGGGCTCGGTACCCACCTTCGCACCCCGGCAAACCTCCGGACCGGCAAGCGATATATGCGGTGTCGTGAGTGGCAATTCACGCAGGCGAGGGTGAGTGCCGAACGCACGGGTAGCGCCCGCATCAGGCGCGCCCACGGCCGAGTGACGCGTTTTGACCAGACGGGGGGCTCGGACAAAAAGTTGGACACCCATAGGTGTCCGGATTGGAGTCCGAGTGTACCCAGAGGAAGTGAGGGCAGAGGCCGTGGAGGCCGTCCGCCTGGGTTTCAGCCTGGCCGAGGCGGCGGAGCTCGTCGGCTGCTCTAAGTCCACGGTGGGCGCATGGGTGCTCGCCGCCGGCGCCGGGCGCCCGGGGCGCGGCGGCGCCGTACACTTGCCCTACGACACGAAGGTGGGGCTCGTCGCCCGCTACAAGGCGGGCGAGCGCGCCGCGGACCTCGGCCGCGGGGCCGGCGTGACGGGATGCGCCGTCACCAACTGGGCGCGCAGGCTCCGCGAGGAGGGGGTGCTCTCGCTCATGGCGGGGGACGAGATCAGGGCCGCCGCGCCCGAGCCCGCCGGGCCGCCGTCCGAGCTCGAGGGGCTCAGGCGCAGGTGCGGGGAGCTGGAGCTGGAGAACGCGATACTCAGGGGCACGGTGGACATACTAAAAAAGACCCCGGCGCCGACCCCTCGGACCTGACGCGGGCTGAGAGGGCGGCGCTGGCCGAGTCGCTCAGGGCCGAGTTCGGGCTGGCCCGCGTGCTCGCGGCGCTCTCCCTGCCGAGGAGCACGTTCTACCACCGCCTCGCAGCCGCGTCGGCCCCGGACCCCTACGCCGCGCTCAGGCCCCTCGTGCGCGCGAAGTTCGAGGCGTCGGGCGGCGCCTACGGCCCGGCGCGCGTCTGGGCCGCGCTGAGGTCGGGCGGCGGCGAGCCCCAGAGGGCGCGCGGGGCCGCCTCGCTCGACCCGTCGCGCCCGGTGAGGGTGAGCAAGAAGGTGGTCAGGCGCGTCATGCGCGAGGAGGGGCTCTCGGCCCGCGCCGCCGCGCCCGCGGCCCGGCCCTACAGCTCCTACGCCGGCGAGGAGGGCATGGCGGGCGCGCCGAACCTGCTGCTCGTCGACGCCTCCCGCGACCCGCGCGACTTCTCGGCCGGGCGGCCCGGCGAGCGCCTCGTCACCGACATCACGGAGCTCGGGCTCCCCGACGACGCCAGGAAGGCGTGCTTGTCGCCCGTCATCGACCTCTTCGACGGCGACGTCGTGGCCTTCTCGGCCGGGACCAGCCCCCTCCAAGGCCCTCGTCGCCGAGAAGTCGTGGGAGTCCGCCGTGCCCTCGGCGAGCAGCAGGTTCGGCGCGGAGCGCAGCCCTGCTCGCCGGCGTAGGAGCTGTAGCGCCACCGGCGCGGCCGGCGGGCCGCGAGGCCCTCCTCGCGCATCACGCGCCTCACGCGCTTCTCGGAGGCGACGACCCCGCGGCGGCGCAGCTCGGCGTGCACGCGCCGGTAGCCGTAGCGGTCCCGGCCCGCCTCGAACGCCTCCCTCACGAGCGGCCTGAGGGCCGCGTACCGGTCGCGGCCCAGGCGCGAGCGGTGGTACTCATATGAGCTCCTCGATATCCTCAAGAAACCGGCGATCGAGCGGAGGGGCAGGCCTGTCTCCCGCCTCAATCTCTCGCCGAGCTCGCACTTGCTCCTGTTCGAGATCGAAGCCAGGTCCCACCCTCCCGCTTTTAGGTCGGCCAACACCGCCCTGAACAGCAGGTTCTCTATCTGCGCCGGCGCCAGCCCCGCGAGGGGCCCGGTCGCCGGCGGGTCGTACAGCCCCTTCTCGGACATGCGCGCCGCCCTTCCGCCGGTGGTGTCGCCGCCCATCCTACCGGAGCCCCACGGCGCGCCCGTGTAGCTCCTCGGCAGGAGACCAGCGGACCACGCGCCGGCGGTGCTGAGGGGGACGCCGGCGAGCTCCGCCGCCTCCCGGAGCGTCATCCCCTCCTCCCGCGCGAGCAGCACCAGGCCGACCTCGTCCCCGTCGTGCATGCGGACCTCCGTCCCGGACCCGCGAGGGTCCAACTTTTCGTCCGCATCCCCAGCTCGTCTAGAATTTGCGGCCCTTGTCCGGGGCGATTCTAGAAATCGCCGCCCTTGTCGCCGGCCCTTCTGAGAAACGGCGGCCTTGTCCGGGAGGCTTCTAGAGAACGCGGCCCTTGTCCGCCGCAGGGGCCGCGGGGCCGTACAACCCCTCGGATTCCTAGACACGGTGCGGACAAGGGCGGCGTTTCCTAGGCGCGGCCAGGACAAGGGCGGCGTTTCCGAGAAGGGCGCGCCGCCGTGACTACGCCAGCGAGGCGACCCGTCGCTCCCCGACCAGGTCGACCAGCTCGAAGAGGTCGTCCATCACGAGGTCCGCCTCGCGCTGGTCGAGAAGGGCCCCGTCCGGCTGGCGCAGCGCGCACACGAGCGCGCCCGCCGCCTTGCCGGCACGGATGCCGGTCGGCGAGTCCTCGACCACGACGGACTCCTCGGGGGACACGCGCAGGCGTCGCATGGCGCGCAGGTAAATCTCGGGGTCGGGCTTGTGGGCGACGCACTCGTCGCCGCTGATCACGTAGTCCGTGAGGCCGCCGAGGTCGAGCGCCTCCATGCACTCCTCGATGAGGAAGCGCGGCGACGACGAGCAGATGGCGATCCTCACGCCACGGCCGCGCAGGGCGACGAACGTCGCGTGCGCGTGCCTGTTGCCCAGCTCGCCCCAGGGCGTGGGATGCTCGTCGGCGAAGCGGTTGTACCCGGCGCGCAGGCGCTCCCGCAGCGCGGCGTCGCCGGGGACGCAGCGCTCCCAGGACTCGTCGTCGTGGACGCCGGTCCAGTCGTCGACGTCACCCAGCTCGAACCCCTGACCGCGCAGATACTCGACGCGACGCCGGTTGTAGTAGCGCTCGGTGAACGCAAGCACCCCGTCCATGTCGAACAGCGCCGCCTTGACCACTTCCGCTCCTTCCGTGAGACGACGCGCCGCCGCGGCCGCGGGGGGCGGGCGCGGCGGCGCGAGAGAGGGACGTTGCGCAGGGTCCTACACGAGCCCGAGGGCGGCGAGGACAATGCCCAGGATGAGCAGGCCGAACATGACCATCGTGCCCGAGCGTCCGCTCTTGAGCAGCTTGTAGCAGCCACCGACGAGGCCGAGCGGGAGGATGTACGGGCAGATCTGGTCGAGGACCTCCTGGAGCACGACCGTGGCGCCGTTGATGTCGACCGTGGCGCTGAGCGTGAGCAGGACCATCGAGGGGATCATGGCGCCGATGACCATGAGGCCCATGATGCGCGCGGCCTCGGTGACCTTCTGGAGCGTGCCGTCGCTCGAGATGCGCTCGAGGAACTTGGAGCCGCCGCTGTAGCCGATCTTGAAGCCCCAGCGACGCACGATCTCGGACGGGATCACGTTGAGGATCGCGTAGATGATCGGGCCGAGGACGTTGCCCGCCACGGCGAGCGGCGCGCCGATGCCGGCGCCGATGACGCGGAAGGTGCCCCAGAAGAACGAGTCGCCGATGCCGGCGAGCGGGCCCATGAGCGCCGCCTTGACCGAGGTGATGGAGCTGGTGTCGTAGCTTCCGGGCTCGGAGGCGTTCTGCTCCTCCATCGCGCAGGTCAGGCCGATGATGAACGGGGAGGTGGACGTCGCGCAGTTGAAGAACTCGAGGTGGCGCTTCACGGCCTCCTGCATGGCCTTCGGGTCGTCCTTGTAGAGCTCCTTCAGGGCGGGCATCATCGTGTAGCCGTAGCCCGTGGACATCTGCCGCTCGTAGTTGAAGCAGCCGAGCAGCTGGTAGTGACGCCAGAAGACGCGGCGGAGGGTCTTGGCGCTAATCTTCTTCTCTTCTGCCATGATTAGAGCTCCTCACTGTCGTCATCGTCGACGACGGTCTCACCGGACGTGGCGGCAAGGACGGACCCGGAGGCCTTGTTGCCGCTCAGCATGTAGTAGACGACGGCCGCGATGGCTCCGAAGAAGGCGGCGCCGAGGGTGCTCACGCCGAGGAACGCGGCGAGCGCGAAGCCGAGGAACAGGAACACGCCGAACTTCTTGTCCCAAGTGAGCTGGATCAGCATGGCCACGCCGAGGGCGGGCAGGATGTTGCCGGACTGGTTGAGGCCGTTCTGGATGACGTCGGGGATCTGGTCCACGAAGGCGGTGATGACGCCGGAGCCCAGAACGAAGCCTAGGAAGATGGGCACGAACTTGAACAGGAAGTACACGATGCCGCCGCCCCAGACGCACCAGTCGATGAGGTCGTACTTCTCCTTGTCGGCGAGGCGGTCGGCCTGGTGGGCGAAGAAGGTGTTCACGATCGGCGCCGCGATGTCGCAGATCTGCGCGACGACGGCGATGGGCACCGCGAGGGCGAGCGTGGTCTCGTAGGACGCGCCGGTGCTGATCGCGAGCGCGGTCGCGAGCGCGGAGCCCACGACGACGTTGGGCGGGGTGGTGGTGCCGATGCCGTTGAGGCCCATCCACACGAGCTCGAGCTCGCCGCCGATCACGAGGCCCTTCATCGGGTCGCCCATGATGAGGCCCACGATCGGGCCGATGATGATCGGGCGGTCGAGCATGTGCTGACCACCGAGACGGGACTCGAGGTAGATCAGCGACGCCACGAGGGCGACCAAGAATCCTTGCAGCATGTCGTTCCTCTCTCTTGCTGACTTGCGGCGGGCGCGCCGGGCGACGCGCCCGCTCCGTTCCTACTTGAAGGCCCGCTCGATGGCCGCGAAGTCGGCGCTCTCGAGCGTGGGGTTGGCCTGGCCGAAGACCGTGACGCCGGCGTCGTTCAGGGCGCGCGCCGCCTCGAGCTCCTCGGCGGTGGTGTAGACCTGCGGGATGATGGCCACGTAGGTCTCGCCGGGCTTCTTGTTCACGCCGGCGGTGCCGATGTTGAGACGCGTGAACTTGTGCACGTCGTCCAGCAGGTCATAGATCCGCTTGGCGTCCTCCACCGTCTGCGTGACCAGGAAGATCTTCTTGTTGTCGTTGACGGGGTTGTTGAGCGCGGCCGCCGCCTTCTCGACGGACTTGACGAACAGCTTCACGCCGGCGGGCTTGGCCAGCTTGAGCGAGTTCTTCTTGAACTCGTCGGCCGCCGCGGCGTCGTTGGCCACCAGAATGGTCTCCGGCGCGAGGTGCGACGTCCAGGCAACGGCTACGAGTCCGTGGATGAGGCGGTCGTCTGCCCTGGTGAGCACGATCATGTCTACTCCCTTCCCTGTTCTTCTCGGCTGCTCGCCCGCGGCGAGCCTCTTGGCTAGAGCTCCTCCTCGTCCTCGTCTCCCTCCTCCTCGGCGCTCGGCTCCTCGGGAGCGGGGATGTCCGCGAGGGGGAGCATGAGCTGGGCGCGTGCGCTCGCCACCGTCTGCGCGAGCGTCTCATACGTGGGGTCGTCCTCGAACGCGAGCTCGAGGAGCAGAGGCATGTTGATGCCGCTCACCAGCAGGAATCCGTACTCGCCCGCCAGCCTCATCGCCACCTGGTTGACGGAGCCGCCGGGGATGTCGGTGCACACGACGACGGGGCCGCCCGCGGGCAGCGCCTCGAGCGCCTCTCGCAGCTCGCGCTCGAACTCGGTCGTCGCCACGTAGCCGTTGAGGTAGTGGACGTTGTCGGCGTCCGCCTTGAAGAAGCGGATCGCGCCGGCAAAGCCCTCGGCGAGCGTGGAGTGCGTGGCGATAAGAACCTGGCTCATGGCGCGCTCCTAGTTGAGGTGGGCGAACGAGGTGCGGTTGGCCGGGCGGTAGCGCGTGTCGATCTTGGCGTTGATGCAGTTGCGGCAGGCCATGATCTGCAGGGGGATCACCATGACCAGCGGGGTGAGCTCGTCGGGGACCTCCTGCTCGAAGCAGATGGACTTCTCGCCAAACTCCCCGGCGTGGTCGCCGTTGGTGATGACGAAGACGTGGTCGGTGACCTTGTTGTCCTCGTACCACTTGAGGAAGCTCGGGACGCGCTCGATGCCGGGGCCGTCCGGCGCGACGAAGAAGGAGTAGTTGTTCTCGTCGAGCGCGTAGTGCGGGCCGTGGATCATCTCCTCGAGCTCGTAGCCGCGCACCGGCTTGTGGAAGGTCTCGTTGAGCTTGAGCTCGGCCTCCTCGGCGGTGCAGGCGTTGATGCCGTAGGTGCAGACGTAGCCGCGCGTGATGGCCATGAGCTCGAAGACGTTCGCGTCGTACCAGGCGTCGGCCTGGGCGACGAAGCTGTCGTAGTCGTTCGCGAGGCGCTCGGCGTCGGCGAGCTTCTGCGCGTAGGCGGCGTCGTCGAGGGTGCCCAGGGCGTGGCCGGCGGCGATGGCGAGCAGGTAACCCTCGAAGAGCGAGACCTGGTAGCCGCGCGTCTCCACGTGCACCTCCTCCTTGCCCGTGAGCAGACGGATGGCGGAGTCGACGCTCTCGGTGACGGGGCTGTCCATGACGTCGGTGAGCGCGAGCGCGTAGAAGCCGGCCTCGTGCGCGCGGCGCATGACGTCGATGGTGGAGACGCTCGTGCCGGACTGCGAGACGCCCACGACGAGCACCTGGTCGGGACGATAGGCGCCGCTCGTGGCGATGTCGTTCTCGTCGAAGCGCGTGGGGAAGCCGGCGCTGGCCTCGACGCGCGCGTAGCGCTGCATGAGCGTGGAGATGTAGATCGAGGCGTTGTAGCTCGTGCCCGAGCCCACGAAGTAGACGCGCTTGAAGTCGTGCGTCGTCATGAGCTCGACGAACGGGTCGCAGAACACCGCGCGCTCCGCGAAGGCGTTGCGCAGCGCGTGGCCGGTGTCCTTGATGTAGCCGTACATGCTGGGGTCTTCGAGCTTGGTGATCATGTCCGCTCCTTCGGTCCGCTTGTCCTTAGCAACTTTGTATATACATTTTGTCTCTTTGTAATGACATTGTGGGCCGAATGGTATCTATCCGTCGGTAACTGGCTGATGGCGAGGTGAACATATGTACAGACAAACCTGAAAAACAGCAGCTCCTGGAGGCGGCGTCGCTGGCGGAAGCCACCGGAACCCGACGTGTTTCGACCGTTGGAATAATTCATGTATAGACAATTACAAACAGTTTGTTACCCTCCTTGGTAGAGACGGGAGGAGGCGTCATGGCGCGAGAGCCCAAGTACCGGTTGGTCGAGAAGACCGTCCACGAGATGATCGAGGACGGGACGCTCAAGGTGGGAGACCAGGTCCCCACCGAGGAGGAGCTCTGCGAGCGGTTTGGCTTCTCGCGCATGACCGTGAGCAAGGCCCTCAACAACCTCTCCGCCGACGGCTACATCGAGCGCGTCCCCGGGCGCGGCAGCTTCGTGACCCGCCGCCACGTGAACAAGAGCCTCGCCGGCGGGGCGAGCTTCACCGAGGACATGGCCGCCATCGGCCTGAAGGCCGGCGCGCGCCTCATCTCCTACGAGGTCGTCAGCGCAGCAGACGCGCCGGTGGCTGCCGAGAAGCTCGGGCTCTCGGGCACGGACCTCATCCACCACTTCGTGCGCCTCCGCACCGGCGACGACATGCCCATAGCCATCAGCGACACCTACATCTCCGCCCCCGTAATCCCCGCGATCAGCGTGGAGTGCCTGAACGGCTCGCTCTACGACTACGTCCACTCGCTCGGCATCAGCACCTCGCACGTCGACCAGGAGCTTCGCGCGCTGCTGCCCACCGAGGAGCAGAAGCGCCTGCTCGAGGCCGACGACATCGCCCTGCTCTGCTCGTCGCACGTGACCTACACCACGATCGACGGCATCTCTGTGCCGTTCGAGTACATCAACACCTACTACAACGGGAGCGTCTACACCTACCGCCACACCACGTAGGTCTTCAACAACGGAGGAACGCATGCGTCACGACGACCCTGGGCGGCTCGCCGCCGAGGAGGAGCTCTCTCATGCCGGGGTGAGGCCGGAGCAGGCCTCGCCCGCCTACGAGGGGGCGCCCGTCATCCAGGCCGAGCGTCTGCTCACGCCCGAGGAAGAGCGCATGAGCGACCGCCTGCTGCTGCGCCGCGACCGCCCGAGCATGGTGCGGACCGCCGTGGCGGTGAACGTCGGGGCGATTCTGTGCGCGCTGTCCTACGTGCTGTTCCAGGCCCCCAACAACCTCGCCACCGGCGGTGCATCGGGCATGGCCATCGTCATCTCCACGCTCGTCCCCGCCCTGCCGAGCGACGTGGCGCTCTGGGCCGTGAACGTGGCGCTCGTGGTGGTCGGCCTGATCTTCGTCGAGCGTCGCGCCGTGGCCTGGAGCGTCGTGGCGTCGATCCTGCTCTCGGTATACGTAAGCGTGCTCCAGGCGCTGGTCCCCGTGAGCGGGTCCGTGACGGGGGACCTCTGGATCGACCTCGTCTGCTCGCTGGTGCTCGTCGCCGCAGGCGCGGGCATCGCCTACAACGCCGGCGCCTCCACGGGAGGGACCGACATCCTGGTGATGGCGCTCGCGCGACACACGAGCCTGCCCACCGGCCACGCGATCACTGTGGTCAACGCCGTGACCGCCTGCTCGGGCGTGGCGCTCTACGGGGCGCGGACGGGCATTTACTGCATCATTGGCCTGCTGCTGGAGACGGTCATCGTGAACGGCGTGCTCGACGACCTCAAGCAGCACAAGGTCTGCACCGTCGTCTGCCGCCAGCCCGCGCGCGTCCAGGAGTTCGTGGTGCGCCGCCTCGCGCGCACCGCCACGGTCTGGCTTGCGTACGGGGCGTACACGGGCAGGGAGCTCTCGGTCGTGATGACCGTGCTGACGCGTTCGGAGGCCCTCAGGCTCGAGAAGTACCTGCGGGGGATCGACCCGGACGCCTTCGTGACCTACGTCAACACGTCGCAGATCACGGGCCACGGCTTCCGCTGGGTGTAGGGTTGCGTCCGGACTGTTCTTATCGGCCGCAACTCCAAGAATCGCCGGGGTTGTCCGGGGGACGTCTAGGATTTGCCGCCCTTGTCCGGGGCGGCCCCGGGAATCGCCGCCCTTGTCGCCCGCCCTTCTAAGAAACGGCGACCTTGTTCGAAGAGCTTCTA
This sequence comes from Thermophilibacter provencensis, assembly GCF_900128445.1. Lineage (GTDB taxonomy): Bacteria > Actinomycetota > Coriobacteriia > Coriobacteriales > Atopobiaceae > Thermophilibacter > Thermophilibacter provencensis. The sequence continues at coordinate 342,338 of NZ_LT671417.1, forward strand.
GAGAACGCGGCCCTTGTCCGCCGCAAGGGCCGCGGGGCAGTACAACCCCTCGGATTCCTAGACGCGGCGCGGACAAGGGCGGCATTTCCTAGATGCGGCCAGGACAAGGGTCGGCTTTCCTAGAAGCGCGGGCGACAAGGGCGGGGATTCCGAGAAGGGCAGCGACCCCGCTACTCCTCGTCCACCTCGTCGTCGCCGCCGATCTCCTCGAGAACGCCGAGCGCGGCGGGCATGACCTCCTCCTCGGTGCGATGGAAGGGGTAAGCCACCTTGTGAGTCTTGGGGTACACGAGCGCGCCGCGCTCCTTGAGCCTGAGCGCCACGGGGCGCGGCACCTCGACCCCCTGGTAGATGAGCCGGCCGTTGGAGAGGCTGACAGAGGAGCATCCCAGCCGCTGCGCGCGAATGCGCACGCGGGCGCGGTCGAAGAGGTTGCGCCCGGCCAGCGGCAGCGCGCCGAAGTCCTTCTCGCACTCCTCCTGCAGGGCGTCCACCTCGGCCAGGTCCACGGCAGCAGCCAGGCGCCGGTACGCGAGCACGCGCTTGTCCACGTCGGGCAGGTACTCCTCGGCGAGGAAGAAGTCCGCCGGCAGGTTGATGGTGACCTCTGCCCGCTCAACGTCGCGCGTCTCGCCGCGCGCCTCTGCCACGGCCTCGCCGAGCATCTGCGTGAAGAGGTCAAAGCCCACACTGGAGAGGTTGCCGTGCTGCTCGGCGCCCATGAGCGAGCCCGCGCCGCGAATCTCGAGGTCGCGCATCGCGATCTTCATGCCGCTGCCCAGGTCCTGATACTCGTTGATGGCGGTGAGGCGGTCGGTGGCCTCGGGCGTGAGGGGCTGCTCGGCCGGGAACATGAAGTAGGCGAAGGCCTGCGTGCGCCCGCGACCTACGCGGCCCTTGAGCTGGTAGAGCTGTGCCAGTCCCAGGCGCTGCGAGTCCTCGATGATGAGCGTGTTGGTGCGCGGGTTGTCGATGCCGCTCTCGATGATCGTGGTGGCCACCAGCACGTCTATCTCATGCTCCTGGAAGTGGAGCATCACGTCCTCGACCTCGCGCGCGCTCATCTTGCCGTGCGCCACGCCCACGCGGGCCTCGGGCGCGGCCTCCATCACGCGCTCCACGGCGTCGTCGATCGTGTGGACGCGGTTGCTCACGTAGTAGACCTGCCCCTTGCGCGCGAGCTCATCACGAATTGCGGCGGAGACGATGTCCGGGTCCCACTCCCCCACGGTGACCTTCACGGGCAGGCGCCCGGGCGGGGGCGTCATGATGAGGCTCATGTCGCGCACGCCGCTCATGGCCATCTGCATGGTGCGCGGGATGGGCGTGGCCGAGAGCGTGAGCACGTCCACCTGCTCGCGCATGTTCTTGAGCTGCTCCTTGTGCTGCACGCCAAAGCGTTGCTCCTCGTCGATGATGACGAGCCCCAGGTCGTACGGGTTGACGTCTGCCGAGAGCAGCCGGTGTGTGCCAATGAGCACGTCCACCGAGCCGTCCGCGAACCCCTCGAGCGCCTTGCGCTGCCGGGCCGGGGTCACAAAGCGGGAGAGCACGGCAACCTTGAGGTCAAAGGGCGCAAAGCGCGAGAAGAACGTCTCGAAGTGCTGCTGCGCCAGGATGGTCGTGGGGCAGAGCACCATGACCTGCTTGGCGTCCTGGCAGCACTTGAAGGCCGCGCGCAGGGCCACCTCGGTCTTGCCGAAGCCCACGTCGCCACAGAGCAGGCGGTCCATCGGACGGCGCGCCTCCATGTCCGCCTTGATGTCGGCGATCGCTGAGCGCTGGTCGGACGTGAGCTCATAGGAGAAGCTCGCCTCCATCTCCTCCTGGACGGGAGTGTCCTGGGCGAACGCGTAGCCGGGCACGGAGCTGCGGCGCGTGTAGAGGTCCACGAGGTCAAACGCGAGCTTCTTCGCGGAGCGCCGCGCCTTGCCGGTGGCGCGCGACCAGTCGGCCGTGTTGAGGCGCGTGAGGCGTGGGCTGGCGCCGTCCGGCCCCACATAGCGCGTGATGCGGTCCACCTGCTCAAAGGGCACAAAGAGCTTGTCGCCGCCGGCATACTCCAGGAGGAAGTAGTCGCGCTCGCGACCGGCCACCTCCTGGCGCACGATTTCCGCGAAGAGCGCGATGCCGTGCGTGGCGTGAACGACGTAGTCCCCGGGCTTGAAGGGGAAGGTCACGCTCGTGGGGTCCACGCGCCGGGCGCGGCGGCGGTTCTTGGCCGTGCGCGCCGTGAGGTCGGAGACCGAGAAGACCGCAAGCCCCGCCGTGGGAATCACGATGCCCGCCGGCACCGGCGCGTCGATGAACGTGACGCGCCCGCGCTCGAGGGGCGGGACCTGCGGGTCGTTGTTCTCGGACGAGGTGCCGAGCGACTCCACGACGGGAACGGATTCGTCGGTGAAGCGCAGCTCCAGGGCCTCGCGCGCCGCGCGGTCCGGCACGGCGAAGAGCACCGAGGCCCTGTCGTCCACGAGCTGGCGCACACGGCCCATGAGCTTGGCGTCAGAACCGGCGATCTGCGGCTGGCGCACGGCAAGCTCGGCCGTCGCCGCGCCCGACCCCGCGCGCAGGATGGACGAGAAGGACAGGCGTTGCTGGCTGCCGAAGTCCATCTCGCGCGGTGCGGTATAGAGACCGTCGAGCGAGACATGCGAGGCGTTTGCCGCGACAGAGATCTCGTCATAGGCACGCATGCAGTCGTCGAAGAGGGCGCGCGGCTCGGCGAGCACCACGAGGGCGTCGGCGCTCATGTGCTCGAGCGGGCCAGACGTGGACCCGTAGAGCGCCGGCAGATACCGCTCCAGAGCTGGGTCGGCCGCGCGCTGGCGGATCAGCTCGAGGTCCGCGGCTATCTTGCCGTTGTCCTGTGCGCGGTTGTAGAGCGCCCGCTCGGCGCGAGTCACGGTCTCGTCAGTGAACGCCAGCTCGCGGCAGGGGGAGACCGTCACCTCAGAGAGCTCGCCGATGGTCTGTCCCGTGGAGGGGACCATGCGGCGCACGCGATCGATCTCGTCGCCGAAGAACTCTAGGCGCACCGGCGAGGTGGCCTGCGCCGGAAAGACGTCGACCGCGTCACCGTGCACGTGGAAGGTGCCGGGCGCGTCCACGTCCCCGGCGTCGGTGTAGCCCATGCCCACGAGCAGAGCCGGGACATCCTCAAAGGGCACCTCCTCCCCCACCGCGAAGGTGCTTGAGGCGAAGTAGCCCGAACCCCGGGGCGGCACGCGACGCAGCAGCGCGTGCGCCGAGGCCACCACGACGCACCTCTCGCCCTCGGCGAGGCGCGCGACGGCGCGGCAGCGCGCGCCAATCACGGCGTCGTCCGGCGCGGAGTCCGACCACGGGCGGTCGCGGCGCTCCGGATAGCGGCAGACCGCGTCCTGCCCAAGCCACGCCGCGAGCGCGCGGGCCGCGCGGTCGGCGGCCTCCTCGCCCGAGACCACGAAGAGGCAGGGGCGCGGGTCGCGAGCCCAGAGGGCCGCAAGCACGAGCGGGCGCGCGGACTGCGCCACGGCGAGCGTGGCGTCATGGCCGGCCCCGAGCTCGCGCAGCAGCGGCTCGAGCTCGGGAGCGGAGAGGAGCTTGCGGGAGACGCGGTCGATCAGCATGGGCATCCCTACATGAGGACGCGCCGGCCCCGGGTCCGGGGTCGGTGCGCGATGGCTTGGTTTTCCCGACTATTGTACCCGCAGCGCGGTGCGTGCACAGGTTCTTCTCGCCCGGTGCGAGGCCTCCATCCCGGGGAGCGTCGCGAGGCCCCGCATATCCGCCCCGCAGGGGGCGGCGTGCGAAAGGGACAGTCGCTTCTGCACACTGAAAAACGTGTGCAGAAGCGACTGTCCCTTTCGCACGCCCTCACATGGCCAATTTTGGTAACATTATATTGCCAATATATCCCATTTTGGATTGACAAGCATCCAGTTTGGAATCGCCATGAATGAGACCGTTGCCGCGCTTCTTCAAGAGTTCTCTCTTGACCTCTATCGCCCCATCATCAGGCGCAATCTTGACCTGGGGCCCGCCTTACCGCCGCGCGCGGGCAACCTTGTGAAAGTCGTGACCGGCATGCGGCGATCGGGAAAGTCCTACCGCCTCTTCCAGGAGATGGACGACCTGATGCGTGCCGGCGTGCCACAGGAGCGCATCTGCTACTTCAACTTTGAGGATGACCGCCTCGGGCGCGTTGTGCCCGCGACGGGAGACCAGGTTATCGAGGCCTTCCGCTACCTTCACCCCGGCCTCGCCGAGGAGGACGGCCTGTATCTGTTCTTCGACGAGCTTCAGGAGATGGAGGGCTGGGGCTCCTGGTTGCGCCGCATAGTGGATACGACGAAGGCGACCATCTACGTGAGCGGTTCCTCGTCAAAGATGCTCTCGTCGGAGATCGCGACGGAGTTTCGCGGCAGGGCGATCGACTTTGAGCTTCTGCCCTTCTCTTTCCGTGAGATTGTGGCGCAGGACCCTTCCCTGGCCCCGAGCCTGAGGGCCCACATCCAGACGGCGGCACAGGCTGCGCGGCTGCAGGCAAGCCTCGACGCCTACCTCGTCAGCGGCGGCTTCCCCGCAGCGCAGGGGCTTCCCCGACCTCAGGCCAGCGCCTTGCTCCAGTCATATACGCAGCGGGTCGTGGCGCGCGACGTGGTGGAACGCCACAATCTTGCGCGCCCTCGCGTTGCCTCCGCCTTTGCGCGAAGGCTCATGGGGCTGAACGCACGCCAACTCTCCGTGCGCAAGGCCGAGAATGACCTGCGCTCGGCGGGGCTCGCGACGGGACGAGGCTATCTCGCCGACCTGCTCGGATACTTTGAGGAGGCCTATCTCGTCTTCCCGGTGCAGGAGTTCACCCGCTCCCTCTCTGAAAGCACGACGGCGCAGCCCAAGGTGTACGCCATTGACCCAGGGCTTGCCCTCGCCAACAGCCGCGCGGGCGTCAATGACCGGGGGCAGCGCCTGGAAGATGCCGTGTATCTTGAGCTTCGCCGCAGAAACCCGGGAGGACGCGAGGGCACCATCTCGACCCTGCGTACCAAAGGGCGCGGTCTTGAGGTGGACTTTGTCGTCGGGGATATCCTCGATGAAGCACCGACCCAACTCGTGCAGGTCACGGAATCCATGGACGACCCCGTCACGGCGCAGCGAGAGCTGCGCGCGCTCTGGGAGGCCATGCGGGAGACGGGCCTTGAAGAAGGGGTGCTCGTCGTCGGGAACGGGCTTGATGCCACCCACGAGTCCGATTTTGGGCGCATCCACCAGGTCCCCGCCTGGAAATGGCTGCTCTTCTCGTAAGCTGTCAGGTGCGCGTGGCCCCGGAGTGTCGCGAGGGCCCCACGGAGTCAGCATGCGGGGCCGTGGCGACATTTCTTCGCCGTAAAACGTCGCGAGAACCCCGCGTACCCGCCCTGCGGGGGTGTGGCGACATTTCTGCGTGCGGGGGCCGTGCAAAGGGGACGGGCGTGCAAAGGGGACAGGCACTTTTGCACGGGACCGTGCAAAAGTGCCTGTCCCCTTTGCACGCCCGTCCCCTTTGCACGTCTTATCGGCCGGACTCCTCCACGAGCTCGGAGAGCCGCGCGCCCGCGGCCTCCACGAGCTCGGCGTCCGCGAACCAGCGCCAGCCGCCCGCGATGCCGGGCACGTTGAGGCGCGCCTCGTCGTCGAGGCCGAGCACGTCCTGGAGCGGCACGATCGCCACGTCGGCCGCGGAGGCCAGCGCGCGGCGCAGGACCGCGTCCGCGAGCGCAGCAGCGTCCTCCCCCTCAACGCCGAAGCGACTCTCGCAGAAGCCCAGAAGCGTCTGGTTGTCATGCGTTCCGGTGTAGACCACGGTCTCGGGCCGGGGCTCGTAGGACTCGCGGACGTCGCCGTCGTAGAACTGCACCACATCCATGCCCGCAAACCCGGTCGAGCTCATGAGCGCGCGGACCGCCGGCGTGATGGCGCCGAGGTCCTCCGCGATGAACGGCAGCGGGCCAAACTGGCGGTGCGCCGCCTCGAAGAGCTCCGCTCCCGGTCCAAATGCGAAGGAGCCCTCGCTCGCGGGCTTTCCGGACGGCACCGAGAAATACGACGAGAACCCGATGAAGTGGTCGAGCCGCACGTAGTCGTAGAGCGCCAGCATGCGACTGAAGCGACGGAGCCACCACCCGTAGTTCTGCTCGCGCAGGATGTCCCATCGGTAGGTGGGGTTGCCCCACACCTGGCCCTCGGGGGCGAAGGCGTCTCCGGGGGCGCCGGCCTGGCGGCGCGCGTGCCCCGACTCGTCGAGGTCGAAGATGTCAGGCTCGCTCCAGACGTCCGCGGAGTCGCCGGAGACGTACATGGGCATGTCGCCGATGACCTGCACGCCGCGCGCGTGCGCGTAGTCGAGCAGGTCGCGCCACTCACGGTCGAAAGCGTACTGCAGGCGGCGGTGGTTCTCGACGGCGGCCGCGATGCGCGGGTTGCGCGTGAGCGCCGGGCTATAGTGGCGATAGCGCGCCGGCCAGCTCTGCCACGGCCCCTCGCCGAAGAGCTCCTTGATGGCGCGGAAGGTGGCATAGGGCGTCAGCCAGTAGTCGTTCTCCTGGCAGAACTCGAGGTAGTCCTCAGAGGCGCCGATCTTCTCGAGACCCGTGAGCGTTGTCGCCACGTCCTTCTCGAGAAGGTCCGTGTTGCCCGCAAAGGCGGAGACGCCCGCGTACGGAGATCCGTACTCGTCCGTGGGGTTCACGGGGAGGACCTGCCAGTAGCTCTGGCCATGGTCGGCGAGCCAGTCAACGAAGCGGCGGGCGGGGGCGCCGAGGGTGCCCGGCTTGCCGCCGTTGGGGATCGAGGTGATGTGGCAGAGCACGCCCATGCCCCGATCGAGCGGGAGCTGGAGACGCCGCGCGCGATGGAAGTGAAGGACCGACGTGCCGAGCGGCCACAGGAACGTGGACGCCTGGCCGCCCTCGACCTTGGGCGCGCGCCCCGAGACCACATCCGTGACGAGGTCGCCCACCATGGGGACCTTGACGTCGTGCGCCTCGGAGAGGCTCGCGTTGACGAGGACGCACACGCTCTCCTCCGCCCCCGTCCGCCAGAAGCCGAAGACGTCCTCCCCAAATGAGAAGGGCTCGAACTCGCCGTCCACGAGCACGGGGAGCGTGCGGCGGATGGCGATGGCGTTGCGATACGTCAGGAGGCAGTCGGCGTGCCCGCGGCTACCGTCCCACGGGAAACTCCCGCGGCAGTACGGGTCCCGCAGGCCCTCGAGGCCGACCTCGTCGCCGTAGTAGATGCAAGGGACGCCAGGAAGCGTCATCTGCAGGAGCGCGGCAACCCACAGGCGCGCCTTTGCAAGCCCCACCTGGTCGTCCGGGAGATGCCAGCCGGCACGCTCCGCCTCCGGGATGGAGTCCGGGTCCGGGGCCCCGCCGAGCACGGTGAAGAGGCGCTCGCGGTCATGGCTGCCCAGGAGGTTGAGGGACGAGTAGAAGTTGTCGCGCGGGTAGTTCTCGCGCAGCTGCTCGAGGCGGGCGGCAAGCTCGGGGGCGCCGATCTCCCCCCTCAGGAAGGCGAGGACGCCGGTGCGGAACGGGTAGTTCATCGTTCCGTCGAGCTCACGACCCTGGAAGTACTGACGGAGCCTGCCGTAGGCGAGCTTGTTGGAGGCGTCCTCCCAGACCTCCCCGATCAGCACGCCGTCGGGGCGCTCCGTGACGAGCGCGCGCTTGATGTCCTCGATGAACTCGTCCGAGAGCTCGTCGGCCACGTCGAGGCGCCAGCCGCGCGCGCCGGCGCGCAGCCACTTGCGCACCACGCCGCGCCGGCCGCAGATGAGCTCGTGGTAGTCAGGGTTGTCCTCGTTGAGCGCCGGCAGGTCGCCGTTGCCCCACCAGCCCGCGTAGGTGCCGTCCTCGTTGAAGAAGTACCAGCCGCGATAGGGCGAGTCAGGGCTCTGGTAGGCGCCGAGGTCAGGGTAGTTCCCATATGAGTTGAAGTAGCGCGAGTCCTGGCCGGAGTGGTTGAAGACGCCGTCCAGGATGATGGAGATGCCCCGGTCCTCGGCGTCCACGCACAGGGCGCTGAAGTCCTGCTCGGTGCCCAGCAGAGGGTCGATGGCAAGGTAGTCCGCCGTGTCATAGCGGTGGTTGGAGGAGGCCTCGAAGATGGGGTTGAGGTAGACTGCCGTCACGCCGAGGTCCTCGAGGTACTCGAGCTTCTCGCGGATGCCCTCGAGAGTCCCCCCGTAGAAGTCCCACACGGCGATGCCGCCCTCCGGCGTGCGCTCGTAGTCGACGGGCCTGTCCCAGTCCACGAGCCGGTGCCCCGGCCCCTTGCGCGGCCGGTCGAGCGTCTTGGCGCGCTCCTCCCAGTCCGCGCCGCGCGCAAAGCGGTCAGGGAAGATCTGGTAGACCACCGCGTCGCGGTACCAGCGGGGCTGCTCCGCGCGCGGGACGTAGACGGTGATCTGGAACGAGGGCGGGTCTCCGTACGCGAAGGCGCCCTCTCCCGTGGTCCAGCCCGGCTTGGCGCCGTAGCGCCAGACCGAGCCGTCCTTGGCCTCGATGTCGAAGCTGTACCAGACGACGCCGGTCTCAGCCGGCCGATAGTTTGCCGAGAAGCGCAGGCAGTCCCCCTTGAGGGAGCCGTGCATCTCGATGAGCTCCTCGCCGTGGGCGTCCGTCCAGATGCGCAGCGTGCAGAAGACGACGTCGTCCCCCCACACGTCTATGGACAGCGAAACGGTGCCGCCCAACTGGACGGCACCGAAAGGACTTCTGTACTCCGGCTCGGATGTGACGTGACGTGCCTTCAAGCTTACCTGTCTCTCCGCTTGTTGTACCGAATGATCTCCGGATGGAGGTCGTGGTAGATGTCCATATAGTCGTTCGCGGCGCGGCGCCAGCTGAAGTCTGTCGCCATGGCCTGCTGCATCAGGTTAGACCAAGCGTCGGGATCGGTCCAGAAGATCTCGCACGCGCCGAGAAGGGTGTCGGCCATCTCATCGCCGTTCATGTTGGCAAACGAGAAGCCCGTGCCCTCGCCGGTGTACTTGTTGTACGGGACGACCGAGTCACGCAGGCCGCCCGTCTCGCGCACCACGGGAAGCGTGCCGTAGCGCATGGCGATCATCTGGGAGAGGCCGCAGGGCTCGAACTCGGACGGCATGAGCAGCAGGTCGCCGCCGGCGTACATGCGGTGCGAGAGCGCGTTGTCAAACGCGATGCGCGCGCACATCTGGCCGGGATACTTGGCCGCGAAGTAGCGGAACGCGTCCTCGTGGTCCTTGTCGCCCGTGCCGAGGATGGCAACCTGGACGCCGCGGGACATGAGGTGGTCCATCGCGTAGCGGACAAGGCCGAGGCCCTTCTGGTCCGTGAGGCGGCCGATCGAGACCACGAGCGGGCGCGTGGGGTCCTGGTTGAGGCCCAGCTCCTCCTGGAGGGCGCGCTTGCACTCGGCCTTGCCCTCGATCTCCTTGGCGGAGTAGTTGGCCGGAATCATCGAGTCCGTCGTGGGGTTCCAGATGGACTGGTCGATGCCGTTGAGGATGCCGCGCAGCTGGCCCGAGCGGCGGCGGAAGATGTCGTCAAGGCCCTCGCCGTAGAACGGCATCTGCAGCTCGTAGGCGTAGCTCGGGCTCACCGTCGTGAGGAAGTCCGTGTAGAGCAGGGCGCCCTTCATGAAGTTGATGGAGCGCTCGTCGCAGCGGAGCTGGTCGCGGGCGGCCGGGATGTGGGCGAGGCCGAGCACCTGCTCGAGCATCTCGTCGCTGTACTGGCCCTGGAACTTGACGTTGTGAATCGTGAAGATGGTCTTCACGTTGGCGCACTGCGGGACGTCCTGGTAGAACTCGCGCAGGAACACGCAGCACAGCGCCGTCTGCCAGTCGTTGCAGTGCAGCACGTCGCACTCGAGCTCGGGCACCTTGGTGATGGCCTCGCAGATGGCCTTCGAGAAGAACGCGAAGCGCTCGCCGTCATCGAAATAGCCGTAGAGGCTGTCACGCTTGAAGTAGGCCTCGTTGTCGATGAAGTAGAAGTCGAGGTCCTGCATAGAGAGCTTCTCGATGCCGCAGTACTCGTTTCGCCAGGCGAGCGGCACGTAGAACTCGGTGACGTGCTTCATCTGGTCGAGGTACTCCTGCGGAATCGTGGAGTACTTGGGCAGGATGACGGCGACGCGGGCGCCGGCGTGCTTGAGTGCGCGGGGAAGGGAGCCGGCGACGTCCCCGAGGCCGCCCGACTTGGCAAACGGGACGGCCTCGGAAGACGCGAAGAGCACCCTCAACTTCCTGCGCTTGGCATTGGTTGACACGGTGGTTCTCCCTCGGTACTAGTCGCGAGACTTCTCCTTGATGAGCACGTCCTCAGGGGTGCCCCTGAGCTCGGTGCCGGCGGGGACGACGTTGGCGCGGTCCACGATCGCGTTCTCGACGCGCGCGCCGCTCTTGACGACGCAGCCCTGCATCACGATCGAGTTGCGCACGGTGGCGCCGGCCTCGATGATGACGTTGCGGCCGAGGATTGTGTCGCTCACGCTGCCGTAGATGCGGTCGCCGGAGGAGACGGCCGAGTTGAGCACGTGGGAGCCGACCTCGAACTTGGCGGGCGGCGTGTCGTGCGTCTTGGTCTTGACGGTGCGCTCATCGGGGAAGAGCTCGGCGGTGATGCGCGGGTCGAGCAGGTCCATGTTGGCGCGGAAGTAGGAGCGCTTGTTGAAGATCGGCGCGACGTAGCCGTCGTACTCGTAGGTGCGCACGTTCACGCGGCCGAAGTCGCCGGACATGGCCTCGAAGAGGTCGAGGTAGTCCGTCGGGCCGTACCAGTCGAACATGTCGAGCAGGAGCTGGCGGTTGATGACGAAGCAGTCGAGGAACATCGTCTCGCCGAAGTTGGCGCCGTGGTGCACGCCGCAGACGCGGCCGTCCTCGACGTCGAAGGCGGTAACGTCGGCGTCCTTCTCGGAGGCGGTCTTGACGATCACCGTGACGTCGGCGCCAGACTCCTTGTGCGCGTCATAGACCTTGTTGAGGTCGGCGTTGAACACGAAGTTGGCGGTCGAGAAGAACACGGCGTCGGAGGTGCTGCGCGTGAAGTACGCCTTGTTGTGGACGAGGTCGCGCAGCAGGAAGCGGGCGCCGGTGCGGGAGGTGCCGAAGGCGGAGCCGGGCAGGATGAACAGGCCGCCGTTCTTGCGGTCGAGATCCCAGTCCTTGCCGGAGCCCACGTGGTCGATGATGGAGCGGTAGTTGTACGGCATGACCATGCCGACGGTGCGGATGCCGCAGTTCACCATGTTGGAGAGGGCAAAGTCGACGAGGCGGTAGCGGCCGAAGTAGGGCAGCGACGCCACGGGGCGGCTCTCGGTGAGCGCGGTCGACTCCTTTGCCGAGTAGTTGCAGGTGATAAGGCCGATGACCTTCTCCATGATTAGTTCTCCCCCTTTCCGACCACGACGTCGTTGCCGATGACGGCGGTGTCCTTCGTCTGGTCGACGCTGCCGACGCTAACGTTCTCCTCCACGACGGAGTTCTCGCCGAGGATGGCGCGCACGACGTGGGCCCCATCCTTGACCCTCGCGCCCGGGAGCAGCACCGAGTCGATAACCGTCGCACGCTCGCCGACGTAGGCGTCGGTCGAGAGAATCGAGTGCTTGGCGGTGCCGTAGACCTGGCAGCCGTTGGAGACGAGGCAGTCGTCGATGGTGGCGTCCTTGCCCACGAGCGCGGGCGGGCGGGTGGACGAGTTGCTCATGATGGGGAACTCGTTGCTGAAGATGTCGAAGGCGGGGTTGGGCCCGAGGAGGTCCATGCTCGTCTCGTGGTAGCTCGAGATGGTGCCGACGTCACGCCAGAAGCCCTCGAACTTGTAGGTGTAGAGGCGCTTGCCGGCCTCGAGGAGCTTCGGGATGATGTCGCCGCCGAAGTCGTGGCTCGAGTTCTGGTCGTTGGCGTCCTCCTTCAGAGTCTCGACGAGAAGGTCGGCGGTGAAGATGTAGATGCCCATGGAGGCGAGGTTTGAATCGGGCTTCTTGGGCTTCTCGGTGAACTTGCTGATGCGGCCGTCCTCGTCGGCGGTCAGGATGCCGAAGCGGGAGGCCTCCTCCCAGGGCACCGGCATGACGGCGATGGTGAGGTCGGCGTTGTTCTTCTTGTGCGTCTCGAGCATGTCGTCATAGTCCATGCGGTAGAGCTGGTCGCCGGACAGGATGAGGACGTAGTCGGGATCGTTGGTCTCGATGTAGCCCAGGTTCTGGGTCACGGCGTCGGCCGTGCCCTCGTACCAGGCGCCGCCGGTCTGGGTCGCGTAGGGAGGGAGGATGGAGACGCCGCCGCCGCGCTCGTCGAGGTTCCACGCCTCACCCGTCCCGATGTAGCTGTGCAGCAGGTACGGACGGTACTGCGTGAGGACGCCCACCGTCGTGATGCCCGAGTTGGCGCAGTTCGAGAGGGCAAAGTCGATGATGCGGAACTTCCCGCCGAAGGAAACCGCCGGCTTTGCGACGTTGCTCGTCAGCGCACCGAGCCTGCTGCCCTGACCGCCTGCCAGGAGCATTGCGATGCACTCTTTCTTACTCATACCCCCACTCCTTTCGACTACCAGACGCGGGGGCCGCGGAGGACCCCCGCACGTAAGCCTAAATGTGCCAGATATCCGTCATGTACTCACGGATAGTTCGGTCAGAAGAGAAATATCCGGCCTTGGCGGTATTGTGGAGCGCCGCCTTGTTCCACGCGAGACGGTCGCCGTAGGATCCGGTGAGCTCCTCCCATGCCTGGACGTAGGAGTGGAAGTCGCGCAGGACCAGATCCGGGTCGTTGTCGACCATCAGGTAGTCGTGGATGCTGTCGAAGTTGCCGGAGAGCCGCGCGAGCGTGCCGTCGGTCAGCATGTCCACGATGCGGCCGACGCGGTCGCGGTCGCCGTTGTACATGTCCCAGGCGTAGTAGCGGCCGCTGGCGCGAAGCGCGTCGACCTCGTCCGCGTGCAGGCCGAAGATCTTGATGTTCTCGGGGCCCACGAGCTCGGAGATCTCGATGTTGGCGCCGTCGAGGGTGCCAAGGGTGATCGCCGCGTTCATCATGAGCTTCATGTTGGAGGTGCCGGAGGCCTCGGCGCCCGCCACGCTGATCTGCTCGGAGATCTCCGCGGCGGAGTAGATGAGCTGCGCGTTGGAGACGGCGAAGTTGGGCACAAAGGCCACCTTGATCTTGTCGTTCACGCGCTCGTCGTTGTTGATGACGTCGGCGACCGAGTTGATGAGACGGATGACCTCCTTGGCGAAGGTGTAGCTCTGGGCCGCCTTGCCCGAGAAGATGAAGGCCGTCGGGCGCGGGCTGTAGCCCGGGTCCTTGAGCATGCGGTTGTAGAGGTCGAGCACCTTGAAGACGTTGAGGAGCTGGCGCTTGTAGGCGTGGAAGCGCTTGACCTGGACGTCGAAGACCATGTTGGTGTCAAGCTCGACGCCGGAGGTCTCCTTGACGTAGGCGGCCAGACGCTCCTTGTCGGCCTTCTTGGCGGCCTCCATGCCGTCGAGGAAGCTCGCGTCCCCCTCGAAGGGAAGCAGCTTCTCGAGCTCCATGGCGTCGGTCATCCAGCCGTCGCCGATGGCCTCGGTGATGAGCTTTGCGTAGGCCGGGTTCGCCTCCGCGAGGAAGCGGCGGTGCGTCACGCCGTTGGTCTTGTTGTTGAAGCGGTGCGGCATCATCTCGTAGAACTCGTGGAAGACGCTGTCCTTGAGGATCTGCGTGTGCAGCGCGGAGACGCCGTTGATCGAGTGCGAGAAGATGATCGAGAGGTTGGCCATGCGGACCTGGCCGTCCCAGAGGATGGCGGTCTTGCTCAGGACGTCGGTCCAGTTGCCCTCGTTCGGCGAGAGGTGGTTGGACAGGCTCTCGCGGTAGCGGCGGTCGACCTCGTCGATGAACATGTAGAGGCGCGGCAGGAGGTTGCGGAAGGTGTTGATGGGCCACTTCTCCAGCGCCTCGGGCATGACCGTGTGGTTGGTGAAGGAGATCGTCTCCTTGGCGATCCTGTAGGCCTCGTCGAAGCCCACGCCCTTCTCGTCAACGAGGATGCGCATGAGCTCGGGGCCGCACATGGCGGGGTGCGTGTCGTTGGTGTGGACGCAGACGTGCTCGCCGAGGTGCTCCCAGTCGGGACCGAACTCGCGCTCGTAGGTGCGCAGGATCGTCTGCAGGCCGGCGGAGACGAAGAGGTACTCCTGCTTGAGTCGCAGCATCCGGCCGTGCTCGCCGGCGTCATTGGGGTAGAGGATCGTGGAGATGGCCTCGACGTCCGAGCGGAACTTGTTGGCGCGCGCGTAGTCGCCGGCGTTGAAGGCGTCGAGGTCGAAGTCCTCGGTGTAGGGCTCGGCCGACCACAGGCGCAGCTTGTTCACGACCTTGCCGCCGTAGCCGATGATGGGCACGTCGTACGGGACGGCGCGGACGACCTCGCCGCCCTCCTGGGTGAACCAGAACTTGCCGTCCTCCTCGTGGCGGACGACCTCGCCGCCAAAGCGGACGAGCACGGCGCTGCCGTCCTTGCGGGTCTCCCAGGGGAAGCCGCCCGCAAGCCAGTTGTCCGTGCGCTCGACCTGGCGGCCGCCCTCGATGTACTGGCGGAAGAGGCCATAGCGGTAGCGCATGCCGTTGCCGTAGCCGGCGATGCCCTCGTGGGCCATGGAGTCGAGGAAGCACGCGGCCAGGCGGCCCAGGCCACCGTTGCCGAGGCCGGGATCGACCTCCTGGCGGCAGAGGGCGTCGAGGTCGGCGCCCATCTCCTTGACGCCCTTCGCGACGAGGTCGCGGACGCCGAAGTTGATCAGATAGTTGTCAAGCAGGGGACCGAGGAGGAACTCGAGGGAGAAGTAGTAGACCTTCTTGGCTCCCTTGGGGTGGGACTCCGGGAAGATGGCGCGGCCCTTGTTGGCGATGAGCTCGGCGAGGGCGTAGAAGCGCTCGTGGTCGGCAAGGCCCTCGAAGGGCGTGCCGTAGCGCGCGACGCACGCCTCGCGGTACTGCTCGACAAAGTCCTGCTCGTTCTCAAAAATCTTGTTGTCAGTCAAAGCCTCTCCTAGCGTCGGGCGACAAGAACTCGGGGGCGTGCGAGACGGTCCCGCACGAGGGCATCGGCTGTCGCTTGGCCGCCACCCATCTGGGGCCACCCGTCGGGTGGCCCCATAAAAGTTTACTCCGCCTTCGTCGTTTTTCTAGCGGCGGGTTTCTTCGATGACGCCGCCTTTACGGAAGACGTCGCCTTCTTGGCCGCGGGCTTTTTTGCGGCGGGCTTCTTCGGCGCCGCCTTCTCGGCCGTCTTGACCGCCTTGGCAGCGGTCTTGGTGGCCTTGGCCGCAGGCTTCTTCTTCGCCGGGCGGCGCAGCGTGCCCGTCTTCTTGAGAATCATGCCGCCGAGCGGCGGAACGCGCACCACGAGGGACTGCTCGCGGCCGTTCCACGGCTCGTCCTGGCACTTGAGCTTGCCGGTGTTGATGACGCCGGAGCCGCCGTAGCGCTCGTCGTCGGAGTTGAACATCTCCTCGTAGACGCCCCACTCGGGCACGCCCATGCGGAAGTCCTCGCGCGCGTTTACGTCAAAGTTGATGAGGATGACGAGCTCGTCGCCGGGCTTGTCGCCCCTGCGGATGAACGAGATGATCGACTGGTCGGCATTGTCCGCGTCGATCCACTCGAATCCCTCGGAGGCGAAGGCGCGCTGCCAGAGCGCGGCGTTGTCGTTGTAGAAGCGGTTGAGGTCGCGGACGAACTGCTGCTGGTGGCGGTGCGTCTCATACTGCTCGGCGAGGAAGTACTGGATCCCCTCGTAGTAGCGCCACTCGATGAACTGGGCGATCTCGTTGCCCATGAAGTTGAGCTTGCCGCCGGGGTGCGTGACCTGGTAGAAGGCGAGCGCCCTCATGCCGGCGAACTGCCGCCAGTAGTCGCCGGGCATGCGCGTGATGAGCGAGCACTTCCCGTTGACGACCTCGTCGTGACTGAGCGGCAGGATGAAGTTCTCGTTGAACTGGTACATGGAGGAGAACGTCAGCATGCGGTAGTTGCCCGGGC
The DNA here is from genome assembly GCF_900128445.1 of Thermophilibacter provencensis. GTDB lineage: Bacteria > Actinomycetota > Coriobacteriia > Coriobacteriales > Atopobiaceae > Thermophilibacter > Thermophilibacter provencensis. The sequence continues at coordinate 358,377 of NZ_LT671417.1, forward strand.
GCCACGGGAAGTCGGTCTGCATGTAGTGCAGGGTGTCGTTCATCCAGCCCATGTCCCACTTGAAGTGGAAGCCGAGGCCGCCGTCCTCGGGCGGGTAGGTCACGAGCGGCCAGGCGGTGGACTCCTCGGCGATCATCATGACGTCGGGATGGAACTTGCCCATGACCTCGTTGGTCTGGCGGATGAACGCGGAGGCGTCGAGGTCCTCCTCGGTGCCCTTCTCGTTGAAGCGCTTCTGGCCGGGGTCGTCGATGCCGAAGTTCATGTAGAGCATCGAGGAGACGCCGTCCATGCGGATGCCGTCGGCGTGGAAGAGGTCGGCCCAGAAGAGCGCGTTGGAGACGAGGAAGCTGCGGACCTCGCCGCGTGAGTAGTCGAACTGATGCGTGCTCCAGTTGGGGTGGATCTTGTGCTCGTAGAGCATCTCGCCGTTAAAGGTGGCGAGGCCCTGGGCGTCTGCGCAGAAGCCGCCCGGCACCCAGTCGAGGATCACGCCGATGCCGGCCTCGTGGCAGGCGTCGATGAAGTGCATGAACTGCTTGGGGTTGCCGTAGCGCGAGGTGGCGGCGTAGTAGCCGGTGGGCTGGTAGCCCCAGGAGCCGTCGAACGGGTGCTCGTTCACGGGCATGACCTCGACGTGCGAGTAGCCCATGTCCTTGGCGTAGGCGACCAGCTCGACGGAGAGGTCGTCGTAGGAGTAGACGACGCCGCGCTGCGCGGGGAACGGGTCGCCGGGGCCGGGATACGTGCCGTCGGGGCGGGGCTCGCCCTGCGGCTCGTCACCGTGGCGGCGCCAGCTGCCGAGGTGCACCTCAAAGATGTTGAGCGGCTCCTTGAACATGTCGCGCTTGGCGCGCGCCTTCATGTAGGCGCCGTCGGCCCAGTCATAGCCGGCGAGGTCGAAGGTGCGCGACGCGGTACCCGGAATCTGCTCGGCGTAGAAGCCGTACGGGTCGGCCTTGTAGAGCTTGCGGCCGTCCGCGGTCTCGATCAGGTACTTGTAGAGCGCCTCGTGACCGATGCCGGGGACGAAGCCCTGCCAGACGCCGCCGGTCTCGGAGCAGGAGAGCGGGTTGGCCTGCTCGTCCCACCCGTTGAAGTCTCCGATGACGTGCACGCTCTTGACGTCGGGCGCCCAGACGGCGAAGTGGTAGCCGCTCGTCCCGTCGTCATCCACGGCAGGGTGGGCGCCCAGCTTCTCGTAGCTCCGGTACCACTTTCCACTTGCGAGCAGGAACAGGTCGTCGTTGCTCAGATAGAGGGTGCTGTCAAGAGATTCCATGTCAGGCTCCTCGAAGGTCAGTGCACAGGACAACACTCATTGTGATGCCTACGTCAACCACATGTCCACGAAAAGGCGGCGAGTGCGGGAAATGGGGCGGCGAAGCAATGCGACGCAGGCAGGCCCCCACGCCCTGGGCGCGCGCGGATTGCCCCGCGCCGTGGAAAGCGTGGAAAAGTGCCTGTCCCCTTTGCGCGCTGCGCACGCGAGAGGCCCCGACCTCCTTGGCAGGACACTCCGCAAAGCGCGGTCCTGCGTGGAAGTCGGGGCCTCCCGCGTGCGTGTCAGGTCAGGCGACTAGTAGTTCAGGGCCTGCTCCTCGAAGTATGCCTTCGGGTGGTTGCACACCGGGCAGACCGCGGGGGCCTCGGCACCGACGTGCAGGTGACCGCAGTTGCGGCACTTCCAGACCTTGACGCCCTCGCGAGCGAAGACCTCGCCCTTCTCGACGCGCTCGGCCAGCTTGTTGTAGCGCTCCTCGTGGTGCTTCTCGATCTCGCCGACCATGCGGAACTTGGCCGCGATCTCGGCAAAGCCCTCGGCCTCGGCGGTCTCGGCGAAGCCCTTGTACATGTCGGTCCACTCGTAGTTCTCGCCCGCCGCGGCGTCCTTGATGTTGGTCAGGGTGTCGGGCACCTCGCCGCCGTGGAGATACTTGAACCAGAGCTTGGCGTGCTCCTTCTCGTTGCCAGAGGTCTCGGTGAAGATCGCGGCGATCTGCTCGTAGCCCTCCTTCTTGGCCTTGCTCGCGTAGTAGGCGTACTTGTTGGTAGCCTGGGACTCGCCGGCGAAGGCAGCCTCGAGGTTCTTCTTCGTCTGCGAGCTCTCAAAGTCAACGGCCATTGGAACTCCTCTCCTGTCCCCTCTCGGGAACGCTCGACGTGCGCCGGGCCCTCTGCCCGGTATTAGGACACTGTATCATTTAGACGTACCAAATGCCACAGTCGTTATGGCAAAATCCCTCGCGTTCGAGCTCGTCGAGAAGTGCCCGGACGTCCGGCTCGCCTATGGCACTTCTACCCGCCCGGAGCTCCGCGCTAACGAGCTCCTGGAAAATCGTCTCAAAGTCTGCGCCGCCGGGCCCGTCCCCTCGGTGGGCGAGAAGAACGCGCAGCAGCTCCGCGCGCTTCTGCCGGTGCGAGCCCTCGAAGCGCGACTGGCGCGTGTGCCCGCGCGAGCGTCGCGACGGGTTGGGAACGGTGCGCTTGAGGTAGGCACCGTAGTCGAGCAGGGCGTAGTACCAGGTGCGCGGGTCATCCTCGGGATCGCTCGCGTCCGGCGGGCAGGTGTCCCGCACGAGCGGCACCAGCTCGCGGTCGGGAACGGACTCGGCGCTCGGGTAGAGCTCGTGGAGAAAGACGGTGCGGACGTTGGTCTCGAGGTAGACCCCGGGCAGGTCGAAGGCGAAGGCCCGTATGCCCGCCGCCGTGGCCGGCCCGATTCCCGGCAGCGCCTCGAGGGCGGCGGCCTCGTCGGGCATCACGCCGCCCGCGGCCGAGACCGCCCGCGCCGCGCGCAGGACGGAGAGGGCCCGGCGGTTGTAGCCGAGGCCCTGCCATTCGTCCAGCACGTCAGCGGCGTCCGCCGCAGCGAGCGCGTCCACCGTGGGGAACCGCTCGAGCCAGCGCTGCCAGCGCCCGTCAACGCGCGTCGTCTGGGTCTGCTGGAGCATGACCTCGGATATCCAGATGGCATAGGGGTCGCGCGTGCGACGCCACGGAAGGTCACGGTAGAGCTCACGCCCGCGCTCGAGCACGAGGGCGCGAAAGTCTTCCAGGGCAGGGCGCCCGTGTTCCGAGGGCTCGCTCACGCAGCCCCCTCGATGTGCGCGGCGCCGCGCGCCGCACCCTCGTCGACGAGCTCGAAGGTACCCCGGAACACCGGCGAGCGGCGCTCCACCACAAGCTCGTGCAGGGTGACGGACGAGAAGAGCTGGTGCAGCATCCGCTCGGCGTTGCACCAGACGGACGTGAAGCGGCAGGCTCCTCGGCGCGGGCACGGCTCGGTGCCGTCGAGCGCGGTGGCGCAGCCCGAGACGATGATGGGGCCCTGCACCGCCTCAACGAGCTGGAGCAAGGTGGTCTCGCGCGGGTCCACGGCGAGCCTCATGCCGCCCGCGGCGCCGCGCGAGTTCTCGACGATCCCCGCGAGGGCGAGGTCGTGCTGGATCGAGCGGGCGAAGGAGTACGGGATGCTGTTCTCCTTGGCCGCCGTGCGGACGGAGATGATCCCGTCCGGGTCGCTCACGAGCGCGGCGAGCATGCGCAGCGCGTAATCGGTCTTCCGTGATATCTCCATGGCTCCTCCCCTCGGCGCCTCCCCCGCGCCGATCGAACCTACGCGTTCCAGTTGAGAATCTGCCAGCCGCGGCGCTTTGCGAGCAGCCTCAGCGTCTTGCCCGGGCAGACCGCAACGGCCGTCTCGGCGCGGGCGAGAAGGTCCTTGTCGCTGTGATGGTCGCCGTAGGCGCGGGCGAGCTCCCAGCGCCCGACCCCCAGGCGGGCATCGCACCAAGCCGCTGCGGCGCGGTACTTCTCGTCGCCCGCCACCACGGGACCGTCCACGGCGCCCGTGTAGTTTCCCTGATCGTCACGCTCCATGTGCGTGGCCGCATACCCGTCGAACCCGATTCTCTTGGCCGCGGCGGCCGCTATGGCGTCAAAGGTCGCGGACACGAGAAGGGTCACCAGGCCCTCGTCGTGGCAGCGACGCACCTCGGCGAGCGCCTGCGTGCGATAGCGCGGAACGAGCACCTTGTCGTGGAAGCGCACCATGAGGGCGTCCACCTCGCTGGCGCTGCGTCCCTTGAGGGAGCCGAGCACGAGCTCCCTGGCCTCGTCCTGACGATACGGCAGGTGGAGCTTGTAGCGGACGCCCCACCAGATCAGCCTCAGCGCCCTGGGCAGGGACATCGCGCCGTTCAGGATCAGGTACTCGGTGAAGAGCGCGCCCGACTGCCCCCGGATGGAGGTCCCATCAAAGTCGAAGACGGCGACGCGGTATGTGGTCTGCTCGGCGCTGGGGTCCATCCTCGTTCCCTCGTCAGATTCAAAACTGATGTGAATATGATACCCCGAGATGAGCATTTGAGAGTGAAAAAACCAGGCACCGGACGATGAGTTTACATACGAGAAAGGGGCCCCGAAGGGCCCCTCGTACGGTGCAATGGCGGGATGTAAGGGACTCGAACCCTCGACCTCCGACGTGACAGGCCGGCGCTCTAACCAGCTGAGCTAACACCCCGTTCGCCTTGCGCGGAAGCTATTCTTACATAGGTCGCCCCTCTCTGGCAAGAGGAATTTTGAAAAAATCTTCCTCCTGCCGATTTTTTTCGAAGGGGGCGTGCAAAGGGGACAGGCACTTTCGCACGGCGTGCCGCGCGAAAGTGCCTGTCCCCTTTGCACGCCCCCCTTGCACGCCTGCCCGCATGGCCTACTCGAGGGCGACCTCCGTGACCGAGCCCGACGCGTCCGTCACCCGCAGCGTGGCTCCGGAGAGCTCCACCGAGGTGGCCTCCCCCACGCCCTGGACCATCGAGCCGTCCTGACCGGCGACGTACGTGGCGGACCCGTGGCCGCCGATCACGTAGCAGACCACGTCCCAGGCCCCGTCGCGGTTTTCGGGGACGAGCAGGGTCTCCGCGCGGCGGACAAGGGCGATGGGCGTGCCCTCCAGCTCCGCGAGAACCTCGTCGGCGCCGTCGGAGCCAACGCGGACGAGGCCCATGCCGCCGTCGTCAAGCTGTCGCAGGGCGTAGGTGACGCCCTCGTACGAGACGGTGCCGTCGACGCCCGTCTGCTCCGACCCGGCGTCATGCTCCGTCTGCTGCTCCTGGTACTCGCGCTCCGCGTCGGTGAGGGCCGTCTGACCGTGGCCCTGCTGTGGGGCGGCCTCCTCTGAGGAGGGGCTCAGCACCGCGGCCGCGCAGCGACCGAGGAAGAAGACGAGAATCATGGCCGCCAGCGCGGCGAGGACGAGAAGAACGACGTTCTTGCGGCTGCGCCTCGGGCCGCCATGCGCGGAGCGGGCCTCGGGGTGGCGCTCGTAGTAGCGCTCCTCGGCGTTGTGGCGCGCACGGCCCGCCGCCTCCGCGGCGTTGCTCCTCGTGGTGACCCGGGCGCCCTGCCCCGCCCGGATTGTGGAGATCCGGTCGGAGTCGCTTGCCAGGCGCTGGCGCGCCCCGGCGGCGCGGGGCCCTCGCGCCCCTCGTGCCGAGGCCTGCGGCGCACCATGAGCGGGACGCCTCCTCTGTCCGTCAGCCATTGCGCTTCCCCCTTAGCTAGACCTCCCGGCGCGCCTCAATGGCGCGGCCGAGGGTCACCTCGTCTGCATACTCAAGGTCCCCGCCCACGGGCAGGCCGCTCGCCAGCCGCGTCACGCGCACGCCGAGCGGGCGGATGACGCGGGCCAGATAGGTCGCCGTGGTCTCGCCCTCGACGTCCGGGTTGGTGGCGAGGATGACCTCGTCCACCGTGCCGTCGGCGAGGCGGGCGAGCAGCTCGCGGACGTGCAGCTGCTCCGGCCCGATCTTGTCCATGGGGCTGATGACGCCGCCGAGGACGTGGTAGAGGCCGTGGTACGTGCCCGTTCGCTCGATGGCCGTGACGTCGCGCGGCTCTGAGACCACGCAGATGGACGCGCGGTCTCGCGTTCCGTCGGCGCAGACGTCGCAGGTGTCGCGCGTCGCGTACGAGAAGCAGACGGGACAGAAGTGAACCTGCTGCTTCACGTCGAGGATCGCGTTGGCGAGGCGGCGCGCCTCCTCGGCATCCGCCTCGAGGAGGTGGTAGGCGATCCGCTGGGCTGACTTCGGCCCCACGCCGGGCAGTCGGCCGAGCTCGTCGAGCAGCCGCTGGAGCGCGCGACCATCGTTGACCGGGTCGATCATCCCGAAGACCGCCCTAGAAGAGGCCCGGGATGTTGAGGCCGCCCGTGACGGCGCTCATCTGCTGGCTCGCCATGCGCTCGGCGGACTCGAGGGCGTCGTTCACGGCGGCGAGGATCATGTCCTGCAGCATCTCGACGTCCTCGGGGTCGAGCGCGTCGGGGGCGATGGCGAGCGAAGTCAGGCGCATGTCGCCCGTGGCCGTCACCTTGACGGCACCGCCGCCCGCGCTCGCGGTGACCTCGGTCTCGGCGGCCTTCTGCTGCGCGGCGATGAGCTGCTCCTGCATCTTGCGGGCCTGCGCCATCATCTGGTTGCGGTTCATGCCGCCCATGTTGAATCCCTTGGCCATCTTGGCTCCTTTCGTCCTCCCGGGCGCGCCGGGATCAGTCGTCGTCCTCGTCCCCGTCCTCCTCGGGCTCGGCCGTGAAGCCATCCCCCGAGACGGGGTCACCATCATAGGCGAGCTCGGCCGCGGCGTCCTCGTCGGAGGTCGTCACCGCCGGCTCCACGCTCACCTCGAGCGGCTGCCCGAACGCCTCCGCCAGCATGGAGGCGATGTCCGCGAACTCGGGCGTGAGCTCCGCGCCCCCGCCGACGGCCCCGACGTCGCCCGCGGGCGCCGAGGTCGGGGCGTCCCAGGGCATGGGGTAGTCCGGGGCGGCGGTTTCCGGTGCCGGTGTCATAGGCTCGGGGGCCGGGGCGCTCGGAGCGGGAGACACCGGCGTCGGCGCTGGCGCAGGCTGCGGAGCAGGCTGAGGCCTGTGGCCCGGCACGGGTGCCGGGCGCTCAGAGCGGGAGATCGCCTGACTGGCGAGGCTCGACTCCACGTACACCACCTGGCGCGGGCCAAACGTGGCGGCAATCACCGGGTCCACGCTCTCGCGGACGTCCGCGCGCTCGAGCATCCTTGCCGCGAAGTGCGACCCCTTTGGCAGCGACACCATGAGCTTCTCGCCGTCGTCGGAAACCGCAGTAGAGGAGAGGAGCAGCGAGCCCTTGGCCGGCACCTGCGCCACGAGCTGGTCGACGACCTGCTTCCAGAGCCGCTGGAGGTTGCCGTTCGTGACGCCCCCGCCGCGAGCCGACCCGCCCCTTCCGCTCGCTCCACGCTCGGCTGGCGCCTCGCTCACTTCGTGAGTCGCGGCGGGAGGGGCGGGTCGGCTCGCGGCGGGGGCTGCCGGAACAGCAGGAGCCTCCGCAGGTCGGGAGGTCGTCGGCCGCTCGGGCGCCGGGGCGGCCACAGGCGCGCTGCTCCTCTCGGCGATCGGCTCCGGGACGGCTTCCGTCTGGGGTTGGGGGTGTGACGGCGCCGCGGGTTGAGGGGTGGCCGGGGCGGCGGATCGCGGATCGAGGTTCTTCTCGCCGTGCGGGGTGGCGAGGATCGCCACCTGGCGCTCGAGGTCGGCCACGCGCTCGGCCAGGGACTCAAGCGTGAGGTCTGAGTCTGGGCGGGCAATCCTCGTGAAGGCAATCTCCAGAACGAGCCGCTGGTTGGGGGCGGTACGCATCTCGCTTGACGCCTCGCCCAGGATGGTCAGAACCCGCGAGAGGCGGTCGGGCGCGCCAAACGCGGCGGCCTCGCCACGCAGGGAGTCCAGCTCCTCCCCGCGCGCTTCCACCACGTCGTCGGCGCTCGGCACCACCGAGACCACGTAGACGTCGCGGACGTGCGCGGCGAGCTCGCGCGTGAACTGCAGGAGGTCGCGCCCCGCCTCTGCGAGCGAGGCCACCTCGGAGAAGAGCACCGCCACGTCTCGGTGGGCCATCGCGCGGGACACCTGCCCCAGCACAGAGCCCGAGACCTCGCCGAGGAAGTCGGACGCGGCGGCGAGGCTGATCTCCCCCGCGCCGAAGACGGAGAGCTGCTCGAGCGTGGTGAGCGCGTCGCGCATGCCGCCGCGCGCATGGCGAACGATGAGCTCGAGCGCGCGCTCGTCATAGGCAAAGCCCTCCTGGCCGCAGACGAACGCCAGGTGCGCCTGCATCTCCTCGTTGCCGATGGCGTGGAAGTCAAAGCGCTGCACGCGGGAGAGGATGGTGGCCAGGATCTTCTGGGGGTCGGTGGTGCACATGATGAAGACCACGTGCTCGGGGGGCTCCTCGAGCGTCTTGAGCAGCGCGTTGAACGCCGCCGTGGTCAGCATGTGGACCTCGTCGATGATATAGACCTTGCAGCGCCCGCGCGTGGGGGCATAGCTCACGTGGGAGATGATCTCCTCGCGGACGTTGTCCACGCCCGTGCGGGACGCGGCGTCGAGCTCGATGACGTCAGGGTGCTCGCCGGACGCGATGAGCTGGCACTGCTCGCAGGTGCCGTCGGGCAGGGCCGCCGGGCCGCGCTCGCACATGAGGGCCTTGGCGAGGATGCGCGCCATCGTGGTCTTGCCGGTGCCGCGCGGGCCGCAGAAGAGGTACGCGTGGCTCGTGCGCCCCTCGAGCACGGCGCGCTTGAGGGTCTCGACCACATGGCCCTGGCCCACGACCTGCTCAAACGTCTGCGGACGGTACTTGGTGTACAGCGATTCCATGCGACCTCCGATGGCTGGATACTGACCTCCCAGTATACCCGGGCCGCCGGACGCCAGACCTCGCCCCACAGGTTCTTCTCGCCCCACGCCGTGGGCGTCAGGCGTGCAAAGGGGACAGGCACTTTTGCACGCCTGACGCCAGTGGCACGCGACCGAACGGGCCCGCAGCCCAGAGGGAAGGCTGCGGGCCCACTATCAGCAGCGACCGCGTCTGGAGGAGTTAGGCCGCAAGTCGCCTGCGGTAGCTGCGCAGCACGGCGACCTCACAGCCGACGAGCACCGCAGCGACCACGACATCCGCCACGATGGCGCCGATCTGCCACCCGGCCAGGCCCGTCTCGGCCGCACCGTCCTCGTACGCCCAGCTCGAGACCACCGTGTACATGATGTTCTTGCTCGCCTGGCGCATGTAGGCCACCGTAGAGGCATCGGTCACGTCAGCGGGCACGTTGGGGCCGCCGCCGTAGGTGGAGAGCATCGCGTCCACGCCGTTGGCGAGCGCCGCATCCGCGTTCATGAAGCCGTGGCCGTTGTTGCGGAAGAAGTCCGTGAGCGCCATGCCTCGGAAGCCCCACTCGTCGCGCAGGACGCCGTTCATGAGCTCGGAGTCCTCGCCCGCCCACCTGGTGCCGAGGAAGTTCCAGGACACCATGACGGCATTAGCGCCGGCATCCTTCACGGGAATCTCGAAGGCGCGCAGGTAGACCTCGCGCATGGCCTGCTCGTCGGCCCAGACGCAGACCATCTTGGCGTTGCCGTCGTAAAGGGCGAAGTGCTTGACGTAGGCGTAGACGCCCTTGGACTTGGCACCGCTCACGGCGTGGACTGCAATGAGGCCGGACATGGTGCCATCCTCGGAGTAGAACTCATAGTTGCGCGCGCCGAAGGCGGAGCGGTGGATGTTCACGCCGGGGGCGTACCAGCCCTCGATGCCCATCTCGCGGCACATCTGGCCCATTATCTCGCCGTAGCGATACTGCAAGTCAGGGCTCCACGTCGAGGCAAGCACCACGGGAATGGGCAGGCCGATGGAGCCCTCGCCGGTGAAGTTCTGGTTGATGGCGGTGGGGCCGTCGGCATCGATGGTCTGAACCTTGCCAACGGAGTCCACGGCGGGCGTCTGGTAGCCGGACATGGAGATGAGCTCCACCATCTCGTCCACGGTCATCTGGTCGAGGAGCTGGTCCCAGCGCGGATCGTCGTAGTCGGCGTCGCGCAGGTCGGCCAGGGTAAGGCCGTTCTTCTCGCCGGTCGCGGGCATCTCCGCCGTGGGGTCCAGGTACGTGGTGTAGTCAAAGTTTGAGTTGAGGTGATACTCGGCGCGCTGCTCGTCCGTCATCTCGGTGCTGGCGGCGGGGGCGCACGCCTCGTCGTAGTTCGCAAAGCCGCCCGCGCGGGAGAGGTACGTCACGTCGCCGGCAATGTCCTCGAAGCGCGCCTCGGCAGCGGTCGCGTCGTCTTCGCGCGGGTTGGACCCGTCGAAGGCCTCCGTCTCGGCAAGCGAGAAGGACCGGCTGTCCAGCACGTCATGGCTGTTCGCGCGGATGGAGACCTCGTACTCCCCCGCATCGAGCACGTAGCAGCCGCGGCCGTCCACGTCGAAGGACGCCATGTCCTCGACGTCAAGCTCGAAGCTGATCGTCTGGGAGTCGCCCGGCTCCAGAAGCTTGGTCTTCTCGTACGCGGCGAGGTTTGCGGCGGCCTTCTCGATGCCTCCGTCAATGTAGGGCGGGTTGTAGTAGACCTCGACCACGTCCTTGCCGGCCACGTCGCCGGTGTTGGTCACGGTAACGTCAAAGCGCACGGTGTCACCGTCGACCGTCAGGTCGCTCATGGACTGCTCGAAGGTGGTGTAGGAGAGGCCGTGGCCAAACGGGTACTGGACGGTGGTGTCGTAGTCAAAGTCCATGCGACCAGCCTGGGCCTCGGCGTAGGCCGTCTCATAGTACTTGTAGCCCACGTAGATGCTCTCCGCGTAGTTGATATAGGCCGGGTAGTACATCTGGGGCACGCCGTTGTTCATGCCCTCGACGCCCATGTCCTCCATGTTGGTGTAGTCGGCCTTGACGGCGTTGTTCCAGTAGGGTGTCTCGGTGATGTCGTAGACAAAGGTGTCGGGCGTGCGGCCGGAGGGGTTGACCTCGCCGGTAAGGATCCGCCCGAGCGCGTTGAAGCCGGTGTTGCCGGGACCGGCGGCCCAGATGACGGCACCAATCTGGTCGTAGTCCTCGACCCAGCCGAGCTCCATCGGGTTGGAGCCGTTGTAGACCACGATGACCTTGTCGAAGTTCTCGCAGACCATCTCGACCATGTTCTTCTCGGTCTGGGAGAGGCGCAGGAAGTGGTCGCCGGCCTCAAAGTCCGCATACTCGTCGGAGTTGTTGTCGTAGGGGACGGCCGTCATGTCGACAGGCATGTCGTTGTGGCCCTCGCCCGCCAGGCGGGAGATCACGATGACGGCGGTGTCGGAGTACGAGCGCGCGTTGGCGAGAAGATCGTCCGAGTACGCCTCGACGGTGGGCTGCGGCAGGTCCCAGCTCTGGGAGAGCTCGCTCACCTCGGGCACCGCGCCAAAGTCCGCGTAGAACTGGCTCAGCTCCTCGTTGTACTCGATTCCGGCATTGACGAGGCTGTCCTTGATGGAGACCTTCTCGTAGAGGTCATTGATGCCGCCGGAGCCCACACCGGAGTAGACGGGGTTCTCGGAGGCGTAGCCAAAGAGGTTGACCTTCGCGCCCGACGCCAGCGGCAGCGTGGCGCCATCGTTCTCAAGCAGGACAAACCCCTCGCCCGTAATCTCCTCGGTGAGGGCCTGGGCCTCCTCCGTGGTCTCCTCGGAGACCGTGAGCGCCGGGCTCGTTGCCAGGCCGATGAGCGTGGCCAGGGGGCCGAAGCACATCGCCGTCACCAACGCGGCAACCACGAGCACGCACGCGATGGCCGCCTGGGCGCGCACGAGGAACCTCTTGGGCTTGGGCTGCCTGCGCGCCACGACCATGGCCACCACCATCGCCACGAGGGCGACGCCGATGACCACGAGATATGGCACGCACAGAGCGAGGACCGCGTAGACGTCCTCAAGATCGATCTCTAGCATGACTGCTCTCCTCCGTTCTTCTCATAACGAGACTGCAATCCCTCTAGGAAGAGGCTACGTCTCCGTCGGAGGGCCCAGTCGGACACCTTTGCCGACGCCGTCCGTTTGTTGACGGATTTGCGGAAGGTGTCTCATCTCGGGGATGGCAGACTTGCCTCACGAGGGAGGGGCCATGGCAAAACAGGACGATCGTCGGGCGCGCTTCACGCGCGAGGCGCTCAAGGACGCCCTTCTTGGGCTGCTTGGCGAGAAGGGCTTCAACGACATAACCGTGGCAGAGCTCTGTCGCCGCGCCAACGTCACGCGTGCCACGTTCTACCGGCACTTCGGCGGAATCATGGACGTGGTTGACCTGCTCGTGGACGACGCCTTTGACGTGGCGAACAACGTGCGCGGCGAGAGCGCGGGCCTTGCGCTGCTCGAGCGGCTGGAGGCGGTGGCGGCGCTGAGAAGTCCTGACGAGCTGCGCGACCACGAGAGCCTGCTGCCCACCTGCCAGCGCTTGGCAAATGACGAGAAGTACCTGCCGATGCTCACGGACATGGCGCTCGCCGAGCACGTTATCCACCGCATCTACCTCATCGAGCACGACAGCTCGGTGCCCCTCTACATGCTCGCGGGAGGATTGCGCCGCGAGGAGGCGGAGCTGCTCTTCCAGCGCGACCTCTACGGAGCGTTCTACATGAACCGCGCGATGCACTGGAGGAAGGACGACCTCTGGTACCGCACGCAGCTGCACATCAGCCGCGGGATCCTCGGCTCGCTCGAAACCCTCCGCAACCGCTAGACTGAGGGCGTCAGCCGTGCGAGAGGGAGGTCGCATGTACCGCGCACTCATCGTGGAGGACGACCCGCAGGCAGCAGAGACGCTGCGCGCCCACCTCGAGCGCTATGCCGCCGAGCGCGGCACGTCCTTCTCGGTGGAGATCCTCCCGTCCGCACTCGAGTTCCTTGAGGGCACACGCCCCGCCGACGTCGTCTTCATGGACATCGGCCTTCCGGGCGTGAGCGGCATGGAGGCCGCCGAGGTCATGCGCCAGACCGACGAGCTGACGCCGCTGATCTTTGTGACCGACCTCGCCCAGTACGCGGTGCGCGGCTACCAGGTCGACGCGCTCGACTTCATGGTCAAGCCCGTGACCTACGAGGACTTTGCCCTGCGCATGGGCCGCGCGATGCGCGTCATGGATCGCAACGCGGGCGGGACGGTGAGCGTCGCCACGGACGAGGGCCTGCGCGTCATCGCCGAGAAGGACGTTGTCTACGTGGAGATCTTCCGTCATGACCTCTACTGGCACGTCACGGGCTCCGCACAGCCGCTCCACGCTCGCGGAACGCTCACGAGGGTCGCCGAAGAGCTCGGAGCCGAGCGGTTCTGCCGCGTCTCGGCAAGCCACCTCATCAACATGGGGCAGCTCGCCCTCATCCGCCCGGGGTCAATCGTCATGAGCGACGGGACCGAGATCGTCATATCCCGGCGTCGCCGACGTGAGGTCCTTGAGACGCTCACCCGCTACGTGGGCGGGAGCCTCTGATGGGCACGACGGCGCTGACCCTTGCCAGGCTCCCCTACGACTTCGTCAGCATCCTCGCCCTCTCGGCGAGAATGGCGGTGGGCATCGCGCTCTTCTCCTGGCAGCTGCCGCGGCGGGAGGGCTTTGCCCGGCGCGTCGCGGCCATATCGTGCCTCTGGCTGGCAGGCGCGGCGGCATTCGTGGCCGCCGGCCTCACCGTGCCCGACCCCGGGCCCGTTGGCTCAGCGTTTCTGCAGCTCACGCTCTTCTCGATGGTTCTTCTCGCCTGCACGGCGAGCGTGTATGCGCTCTTCGAGGCAAGCGTGTGGGTGGCGCTCTTCTGCTCCACGGCCGGCTATACCGTGCAGAACCTCGCCTCGGGAACCGGCGAGCTGGTCTTTGCGCTGCTCCCGCTTGTTGGCGTGGACCCGCGCGACCCCATGGTCGCCCTAGTCACGTGGGCGCTCACCGCCGTGGCGGTCTTTGTGCCGTGCCACCTGCTCGTGGGTCGCAAGATCAGCAGCGAGGGGCTCGCGCAGGTTGAGGACCGCTCGATGCTCGCCATGATGGCGGTGGTGTCCCTTGTGGTCATCGGGTTTGACCTCACAATCAAGCTGCTCTTTGAGCAGGGCCTCGGCCTGGGGTTCGTCGTGGTGCTGCGAGTCTTTCACGCGCTCGCATGCGTCTTCACGCTCTCCATGGAGTACGTTCTGCTCTACCGCCGCCACCTCGAACAGGACATGGCCGCCGCCGAGCACCTGCTTGCCGAGCGCGAGCGCCAGTACCGCATGAGCCGGGAGAACATCGAGGCCATCAATATCAAATGTCACGACATCAAGCATCAGATTCGCACGCTCGCCGAGAGCGGTCCCTCCGTCGACGCCGGTGTGCTCAGCGACATCGAGCGCGAGGTCAGCGTCTATGACTCGGCCGTGCAGACGGGGAACGAGGCCCTGGACACCATCCTCACCGAGAAGGGCCTCGTCTGCGAGCAGCGCGGGATAACGCTCACGTGCACGGCGGACGGCTCGGCGCTCGGGCGAATGGCGCCCGCGGACCTCTATGCGCTCTTTGGCAACGCGCTCGACAACGCCATCGAGGCGGCAGGCGCGATCGATGACCCGGCCCGACGCTCAATCACGCTCTCCGTGCGCGCCGTCGTGGGCGTGGCGACCGTGCACGTGGAGAACTACGTTGCCATCGCGCCGCGCTTCACGGCGGACGGCCTGCCCGAGACGACCAAGGGCGACCGCGCCAACCACGGCTTTGGCACCCGCTCCATGCGCGCCATCGCCGAGCGCTACGGCGGCACGCTCACCGTGGGCTGCGAGGACGGCGTGTTCCGCCTCGACGTGATGATCCCGCTAGTCGTGTAAGCCGCGCGAGGGCGTGCAAAGGGGACAGGCACTTTTGCACGCATGCCCGTGCAAAAGTGCCTGTCCCCTTTGCACGCCCCCTTCGCACGCCATGGGCGCCGGCCCGCAGTGCGGACCGGCGCCCAAAACCTGACAGTTGACCCTGTCACCTTTGTCAGGATTCGCGCTCGGCCTTACGCTTCACGTGGTTGCGCCATCCGGTGAAGCCAATGAGGGCGAGGCCCGCCACGGCCACAACGTTGACGCCGAGCATGAGCGCCTCGACCTTCTGCATGCCAGGCTTGTAGACGCTGCCGGGCATGGCGCCGTCCATGGCGTTGGAGTTGGCCACGGTATAGAGCAGGTGGTGGATCGCCTCGCGACCGTAGTGATACTGAGCCGCGTTATTCTCGTCGTACGTCCACCGACTCGTCTGGTCCTGATAGGTGAGCTTGGAGTCACCGCCGGCCTCGATCATCTGGTAGGCATCCATGAAGACGCCGGTGTTGGCGTTGTCTGTGATGATGAAGCCGTCAAAGCCCCACTCGTCGCGGACGAGCTCGGTAAGCAGGGCGTACGAGCCGCCCGTCCACGTGGCGCCAATGCGGTTGAAGCCGGTCATGACGCCCCGACAGGCGCGAACCTGCTTCGTGGCATTGGAGTAGGTTCCGTCGCCGTTGTCCTCGAGGTAGTTGAGGTCGACGTCGCCCACCTTCATGCACATCTCGAAGGGCTCGAGGTAGATCTCGCGGATGGACTGCTCGTTGGCCCAGGTGGCAATGGAGAACTGGCCCTCGCGGTCGCCGCGGTGGTTCTCCTGGTCGTTGAGGGCAAAGTGCTTGATCATGGCGTAGACGCCCTTGGAGGCGGCGCCCTTGACCTCGAGCGAGCCGATCACGCCGGAGAGGAACCCGTCCTCGGAGTAGTACTCGCCGTTGCGGCCGGTGAAGGGCGTGCGGTGGATGTTCATCGAGGGGGCGTACCAGCCGTTGGTCGTGCCCATCGCGGCGTCGTTGCCGATCATCTCGCCGTAGTCGAGGTAGATCTCCTGGTTCCAGGTCTGCGTCACGGTGACGGGCGTGCAGAAGGTGAGGCCGTTGCCGCCGTAGATGAGGCCGGAGGCGGTGTCGGCGTCGATGGCAAACGGCTTGCCCACGCTCTCCAGCGCCTCGGTGCCGTAGCCGCCGCGGGCGATGGTGAGGTCGTAGTCCTCGGGCGTCAGCTGGTCGAGCAGGTCGTCCCACAGGGGGTCGTCGTAGTCCTTGCCGCGCAGGTCGATCAGCGTGAGGCCGTTGTCCGCGCCATAGACCGGCTCGTCGGTGATGCTCGCCGGGTTCACGGGGTTACCGGACTCGGTGGAGTCGAGCTGGGCCACCAGCTCGTCGGACGCCTCCTTCACGTAGAGGAGCGAAGCCGGCTGGCCGTCAAGCTCGCCGTTGATCTCGTTGCCCCAGGTGGAGACGGTGCCCTCGAGCGGGGTGCCGTCGTGCGCGGGCCAGGTGCCCGTCCAGTCGGCGCGCGTGAGGTACGTGGCGTCGCCGGCGGCCTCCTCAAAGAGGTTCTCGACCTTCTCGCCTGTGTAGGAGTCGGCGGCGTAGGTCGTGGCGTCCACGTCCGCGTTGTCGGGCACGTAGGTGGCCGTCATCGCGGCGTTGCCCTCGGCGTCCATGCCGTCGGCCGTGGTGTAGCCCTTGGCGGCGAGCACGTTGTTCACCGCGTCGTGCGCTTCGCGCCCGGCGGTCACGTAGTAGGTGCCCGCGTCCAGGATGTAGGTCCCGGCGCCGTTGGCGTCGTAGGCCTTGAGCTGCTCCTCGCTGAAGGAGATCTCCACGGTCTGGGACTCGCCCGGCTCGAGGAGCCCGGTCTTGCCCAGGCCCACCAGCTCCACGGCGGCCTTCTCCACGCCGTTGGCGCGGTCGTAGTCCGTGTAGGGGCTCTGCGCGTAGAGCTCCACCACGTCCTTGCCGGCCACGTCGCCGGTATTGGTCACCGTCACGCGCGCGGTGCACGTGTCGCCGTCCCAGCTGGTCTGGAAGTCGGACCACTCGAAGGTGGTGTAGGAGAGGCCAAAGCCAAACGGGTGCGTGACCTCGTCCGCGTAGGAGAAGTCGCCGGCGTTGCCGGTCCCCATCACGACGTCCTCGTAGCGGGTCTCGTAGTACTTGTAGCCCACGTAGATGCCCTCGGCGTACGTGACGTAGTTGTACTTGGTGAGCTCGCCGCTCTCGTCCACGTACTGGTAGTCGCCAAAGTTCTGGGCGGCCGGGCTCTTGAGCGGCTCGCCGGAGAAGGTGTCCGCGGTGCGGGCGGACGGGTTGATGTCGCCCGCGAGGATACCCGCCAGCGAGTCCAGGCCATAGGTGCCCGTGGACGGCACAAAGAGCACGGACTTGATGTTGGGGAACTGCTCGAGGAAGTCGAGGTCCAGCGCAGACGCCGTGTTGACAATGAGCACGGTGTTGTCGAAGTTGTCGTTCAGGTACTGCAGGATCTCGAGCTCCGTGGAGTCCGGCTCCAGGTAGGTGCGCGCCTGGTCCTCGGGGTTGTCCGCGTGACGGTACATGGAGCGCGGCATGTCACGGCCCTCGCCGGCCACGCGGCGCAGCACGAAGACCGGCGTGGTGCCCTCGGCGCTAGCAAGCACGCCGGACTCCTCCATCACGGAGAGCGGGCACTCGTTGATGGAGAAGTCCTCGTCGTCGCCAAAGCTGATGGAGCCCGAGCCCATCGTGTAGGCGGCGCCCTCGCCCGAGGTGTAGAAGTCGAGCAGCTCCTCGTTCACCGTGAGGCCGTGGGCCGCAAAGGTGCTCAGGAAGGTGGAGTTGTCCACCTTGCCGCCGCCGGTGAGCTGGCTGACCATGCTCTGGCTGCTCGTGAGGTTCTTGACCGACTCGCTGAAGAAGCTGAGCGTGGTGCCCTCGGCCAGCGGCAGGCTCTCGCCCTCGTTCTGGAGGAGCACGTAGCCCTCCGCGGCAATCTGCTTGTCAAGCTCCCCGGCGGCCGCCTTGAGCTCGTCGACGCTGGCGTAGTCGGCCTTGTTGTAGTCGAGGTCAAGGCCGCTCGCATCAACGCCGCCGTTGTCCCACGACTGCTCGTAGCCAAGCATGGAGTCAACCATGCGGCTGAAGCCGCTGTAGAGCCCCGGGAGCACGAAGTTGTTCACCGCGAGCAACGCCACGAACACGACGGCCACCGCGACCTTGACGACGGACTTCACCACCCTTCCCACCTTGCGAGCGGTGCTGATCTGCTTTGCCACGTTCTTCTCCCTTCCCCTGGCGGGCGGCCGGCATGCCGCCCGCATCCTATCCTGACGCTCAGCTTACGTTCAGCCCCGCCCCGGAGGGGATGTGTGACAGAATCGGTCGCGGGGCATGACATATTCGGAGGGCGGCGGGTCATGACAAACGACCCGGTCACCTTTGTCAGGTTGGGGGACGCATGTACCGGATGCTCATCGTGGAGGACACGCCGGCCGAGGCCGACCTCCTGCGCGGCTACCTGCAGAGATACGCGGGCGAGAAGAACCTGTCCTTCTCGATAGACGCCCTGCCCTCCGCGCTCGAGCTCGTCAACTCCCGGCACGTGGCCGACCTCGTCTTCATGGACATCGACATGCCCGGCATCAACGGCATGGAGGCGGCGGAGATCCTGCGCGGCTACGACACCGAGACGCCGCTCGTCTTTGTGACGAACCTCGCCCAGTACGCCGTGCGGGGGTATGCCGTCGACGCCGTCGACTTTGTGGTCAAGCCCGTGGAGTACGGCGACTTTGCCATGCGCATGGACCGCGCGATGCGCGTGGTGGCGAGAAACGCGGCGCGCGCCCTGGCGCTGCCCACCGAGGACGGGGTGCGCGTGGTCTCACAGGGCGACGTCACGCACGTCGACCTCGTCAAGCACGATGTGCGCTACCACCTTGCCGACGGCACCGAGCTGCGCGAGCGCGGGAGCCTGCGCGCGGCGGAGCAGAGGCTCGACCCGCAGTCCTTCCTGCGCATATCCTCCGGCTGCCTCGTCAACATGGCGCGCGTGGAGCGCATCGGCCGCGAGTCCGTGACCGTGACGGGAGGCGTCGAGCTCTTCTACAGCCGCTCGCAGCGCAAGCGCGCCCTCGAGACGCTGGCCAACTACGTGGGGAGGAGCTTCTGATGGAGGCCCTGTCGGCCGGATCGGCCCTTGTGACGGCAGCGGCCTCGGCGCCGGGCGCGGCCGGGCCGGTCGAGCTTCTCGCCTACGCGCTCTCCTTCCTAGTGACGGTTGTGAGCCTGGGGGCCGGGATCGGCATGTTTGCCCTGCGCCTTGAGCGGCGCGACGGCTTCTGGGCGCGCACGGCGCTTCTCGCCGGCGTGCTCGTAGTGGGCGCCTCCGTGGCTGCGGTGCCGTCGCTCTCCGCGGTGCCCTCCCCGGGCGCGGAGCCCGTCGCTTATCCCGGTCAGCTGCTGGCCTTCTCGACGATCCTTGCCGCCGCGGTGGCCGTGGTGCTGTGGCTCTTCCACGCCACGCCCTGGACCGCGCTCTTCTGCTGCACGGCAGGCTACGTCCTGCAGAACTTTGCCTCCGGGCTTACCGAGCTCGTGTGGCTTGCCTGCGGCGTGGCCGAGACGGCCGACCCCACGCTGCGCGGGCACCTGGTCCGCTTTGCGCTCAACTCCGCCTGCATCGCCGTGGTCTACGTGCCGTTCTACCGCGTGTTTGCGCGCCACATCAACCGCGAGGGGCTCGAGGGCATCACAAACCGGCTGCTGCTCTTTGTGATGGTGGCGGTGATGCTGGGCGTCATCGGGTTTGACCTGGTAATCAAGGACCTCGCGGACGGCGGGCTCGCGCTGCCCTACGTGGCGGCGCTGCGGGGCTTCCACGGCCTCACCTGCGTGCTCACCTACGCGCTTGAGTACGAGCTCCTGGTGAGCCGCCGCCTCGAGGTAGAGCGCGCCGCAACGGAGCACGTGCTCGCCGAGCGCGAGCGCCAGTACGAGCGCAGCCGAGAGAACATCGAGGCCATCAACGTCAAGTGCCACGACATCCGCCACCAGATCCGCCAGCTCGCCGGGGGCGGCGCCGCGGTTGACCCCGCCATGCTCGGCGACATCGCGCGCGAGGTGGACGTCTACGACTCCACGGTCCGCACCGGCAACGAGGCGCTGGACACCATCCTCACCGAGAAGAGCCTCGCGTGCCGGCGCGCGGGTGTCACGCTCTCGTGCATCGCCGACGGCTCCGCGCTGGACTTCATGAGCGCCGCGGACATCTACGCCTTCTTTGGCAACGCGCTCGACAATGCAATCGAGGGGGTCGCGCGGCTTGGGGACCCGCAGCGCAGCAGCATCTCGCTCGTGGTGCGCCGCGTGGTCGGCGTGGTCTCCGTTCACGTTGAGAACCCCTGCCCCGACGACGTGACGATGCGCGACGGCCTGCCCGTCACCACCAAGGAGGACCGCGTGAGCCACGGCTTTGGCGTGCGCTCCATGCGCCTCACGGTGGAGCGCTACGGCGGCACGCTCACCGTCCTTGCCGAGGGCGGCCGCTTCCACGTGAACGCGATCTTCCCCGCGACCTGACAAGGGTGACAGGGGAAACTGTCATGAAAGTTCATGACAGTTTCCCCGTCACCCTTGTCAGGTCGCCCTTGCCAGGTCTCAGCGCGGTTTGGGGTGCTTAACCTTTTGGGGTCGTTGCGGGGCGTGGAGGCGTCATCTCCGCGCGCGCCGCGCAACGACCCCGGTTTTCTAACGCGCGGGCGCAGGCGGCCCGCAACGAGCCCAAAAGTCTAAGCAGCACGGTTCGGACGGAACCACGCGAGAAGCGCATCGGCAACGTCGGCGGGAAGGTCGCGCAGCCCGAGGCCATCGGTGCAGGAGGAGGCCGTCCGGACCCTGAGGCTCGCCACGCCCGCGCGCCGCTGGAACGGGTTGGCCGAGAGGGAGAGATGCTGCAGGTGGGCGCGCGGCACCACGACGCTGCGCCGCGTGAGGCCGCCGGAGATGAGCACGAGCGCGCGGGCGGCATGGCCGTAGCGCGCGGAGCGCCAGGCGAGAAGGGCGTCGGCCACCAGCCCCGCGAGCAGCACGACGCTCAGGATGGCCGCCGCCACGACGAGCGGCGACATGAGCCACGCCGCATGCTCGGCAAGGCCCGAGAGCCCGAAGAGCCACAGCCCGAGCCCCGCCAGCCCGGCGGCGAACGGCCACCAGATCACGGCGCGCGTCACCGCCCGCCGCAGGGCCACGCTACCAAGGCGCCCCAGCTCAACGCTGCCGAGCATGCCCGCGTAGCCCGGCAGCACCTCGGCGAGAAACCCGTCGAGCTCGCTCATGCGCAGAAACGGGTGGATGACGACCTCACCCGCAGGCTCGCCGCCCTCCTCGCCAACGCCGGCCACCACGACGGCGCGAACCTCCGCATAGCCGATGAGCTGGCGAATGACCCCCTGCCGAACACTCACGTACTGGACGCGCTCCGTCACCAGGGTGCGCGACGAGCGCGACAGCAGCCCGTGCTCCACGACCACGCGGTCGGCATAGCGCTCCACACGATAGCCCGCGTAGCGCACGAGGTTGAGCACAAAGGACACGGCCGCCCCCAGCAGGAGCGCGACGGCGAGAAACGCCAGCACCACGGGCACGATCACCGGCGCGATGCCGGCCACGAGCTCCTCGCCTCTGCCCACGATGTCGAGCATGCCCCACTCGATCAGCTGGTTTGCCCCGTTGGCCAGGAGAATCACAAGCGCGAGGGCCTGGCTGCCGGCGCTCATCTGCGAAGCCGCGGCGAGCATCAGGGCACGGCCCTCGAGCGTGAAGACAGCAAGCGGGCGCTCCTCGGGGCCGGGCGCGGAGACGTCCCCCGGCGCATCGACAGCATCCCGCTCGCCCGGCCGCCCCTCGGCGGCGCGCTTGCGGCGGAAGAGCTCCGCGCGCAGCGCCTCGGCCTCGCCCGCGCGAAGGCCGCGCAGCTTGGAGGCGTCATCCTCGGCCGCCGCGGCGCCCGTGTCCAGATTCAGCGTCATGAGGCCGAGCAGGCGCTCGAGCAGCTCCGAGCTCATGGTCACGGTGTGGATGTGCTCATAGGGCACGGTGAGCTGGCGGCGGTTGACAAGACCCCAGCGCACGACGAGCCCATCGGGGGTGAGCTCCCACGTCCGCGAGCGCCAGATGGCGTAGCAAAGCCCGAGGCATGCCGCGAAGATGAGCGCGGCCGCGATGACCGTCTGCACGAGCGCGGCCGCGTCGCCGGAGAGAATGCTGCCCATTCGCGCCGCGGCGAGAAGCGCCACGAGGCCCGATGCCGCCTTGATCGCCTCCGTCAGCACGGAGAGCGGGTTGGCGCGATGCGCCGCCGACGACAGGGCGGCGCCGTCGGCGTCCGCCTCGCGCTCAAAGAGCGAGCGCTCGGGAACGGCGAGGCGCTCGAGGTCCCGCTCGATCTGGCCGATGGACGCGGGGCCGCGCGGGGCGTCCGTCGCGCGTCTCGGGCTGCGCGGGCGTCTCGGGCTGCGCGGGCGTCTCGGGCTGCGCGCTCTTCTCAAACTGCGCGCCCTTCTCGAGCCGCGCGTTCTTCTCGGCCCTTCCGCCCTTCTCGCCGGCGCTCACACGTCCTCCTTGGCAAGGCGTGCGAGCTCGGCCACGCGGTCGCGCAGCCTGTTGGCATCGTCCTCTGCGAGGCCGGGAATCTCGAAGCTCTCCCCGGCGGTGGAGACGGTCACGCTGGCCAGGCCGTGCGCACGCAGGATGGGGCCCTGCTTGGTCTGCACGTGCTGGACGCGCACGAGCGGCACGAGCGTGCGCTTCTTGGTGAAGACGCCGCTGTAGAGGTCGACGTCGGTGGGCGTGACGTCGTAGCGCCAGGTGGCGTACTCGACGCGCGGCGAGACAAGCATGTCGCCCACGCAGATGGCCTCGATGACGCCCGCGACGAGGTAGACCCAGAAGACGTCACCGCCCAGGTGGCGCACGATGAGCCAGGCCACAACGGCCAAGGCCGCCACCGCCACAATGCCAACGAGGCTGGAGATGTACCACACCCGCAGCATGCGCGGGTCAAGCCGGTGCGAGGGCAGATCTGACATGCGGGTCCTTCCGACAGGGCGGCCACGGAGACATTCTCTCACGACCTGACAGGGACAAGGGGCATCCTGACAAAGGTGTCGGGGCATACTGTCATGAGCCTTTCATGACAGTTTGCCCCGACACCTTTGTCAGGTTTGTCAGGAGCGCCCGCGGCGGCGAGCAAGGGCGCGGTGCACCCACGCGATTACACCCACGCCCGCCACGGCGTCGGCAATCGCAAGGGCGGTCCCCACGTAGTTGAAGCCCTGCGTCTTGACCGGCCGCTCGATGCCCGGCTCGCCCACGCTCGCCGCGGCCTCGTTATAGGCCAGGTTGGTGGCTCGGGCGTTGAGCCACGTGTAGAGCACGTTTTTGGTGGCGCGCCGCAGGTTGGTGAGGTAGCTCACGGCGCGAGGCTCCTCGGGCGTGCCCTCCGCGGCCAGAAGCTCGTCCTGCGTGAAGCCGTATGCAAAGGCACCGTTGCGGAAGACGCCGTCCATGTAGAGGTCGCCGCCGGCACGCAGCATCTCGTCCGCGTTCATGTACGTCTGATGGTCGGCGTAGTCCGTGATGACGGCGCCCTCGAAGCCCCACTCGCCGCGCAGCACGCTCGTGAGGAGGGCGCGGCTGCCGCCCGCCCACGTGGCGCCGATGCGGTTGTACGAGGTCATGAGGCCCGTCGTCCCGCGCTCGACGGCACGCTGGAACGGCGCGAGGTAGATTTCGCGCAGTGCCTGCTCCGTGAGCCACGTATAGAGCGAGTCTCGGTAGGAGTCCTGGTTGTTGACGGCAAAGTGCTTGAGGAAGGCATACGTGCCCGCATCGCGCGCACCCGCGACCACCTCGGCGGCCATGGTGCCGCACAGCAGCGGGTCCTCGGCGTAGTACTCATAGTTGCGGCCGCCCACGGGCGTGCGGTGAACGTTGGCGCATGGAGCGTACCAGCCGTCCACGCCGATCATCGCGCACTCCAGACCCACTTGCGCGCCGTACTCGCGCACAAGCCCGGCGTTCCACGTCTGCGCGAGCACCGTCGGGCCGGGGTAGCCCACGCCATAGCTCAGCTGGTTGAACGAGCCCACCTGCGCAGGGCCGTCCACCTCCTTGGTGCGCGGCTTGCCGATCCCGTCGATGCTCCCCGTCGCCAGGTACCCGTGGAGCACGAGCCGCTCCATGTCTGCCAATGAGACGTGGTCGAGCAGGAGCTCCCAGCGCGGGTCGTCATAGTCCAGGCCCAGCTCGCGCCCCATCTGCGTGAGCTCGCCGTCTTCCGTGAGCTGCCAGTAGTCGCCCGCGGCCGAGGCGAGCGGCTGGTCGAGCGGCGTGGCGAGCTCGCTTTCGTAGCGACGCGCGTCCGCCTCCACGCGGTCCTCGCCGTAGAGGTTGAGGGCCATGACGTTGTCCGTCATGGCGCGGTTCGCGCTCCCCTGGCGCGGAAACGTCCCCGCGAAGTCCGCGCGCGTGAGGTAGGTGATGCCGGCGTCGGAGTCCGAGCCGTCAATGGAGACGCCGTCCTCGGCGGACTCGCCGGTGAAGCGGTTGGTCACGGTGGCGCCCGTCTGGAGGTCGCGCTCGCAGAGCACGTCGGAGGGAAGGTAGTAGGTCGTCCGCGCGTAGTCGCAGTCCGCAAGCTCGTGCGCGTTGCGCTTGAGCTCGACCACATACTCCCCCTGCTCGAGCTCGTAGCCCGCGAAGCCGTTGCCGTTGGCGTCGTAGCAGTCGTAAGAGGCGACGTCGTCGAGGGCGAAGGAGAGCGTCACGTCCTGGCTCTCCCCCGGCTGCAAAAGGCGCGTCTTGACAAAGGCCACGAGCACCGTCGAGGCCTTCTCGACGCCGCCGGGCTCGTACGGGGGCGTGCAGTAGAGCTGTACCACGTCGCGCCCGGCAACCTCCCCGGTGTTGGTGACGCGCACGGTGACGGAGACGTTCGTCTCGCGGCCTACGCGCATGCCCTGGCCGGGCGTCCGCGCCGTGACCTGCCACGAGAAGGACGTGTAGCTGAGACCGTAGCCAAACGGGTACTGGACCACGGCATCGTAGCCCGTGCCGTGCTCGTTCTCCACGCCGTCCCAGAAGCCCTCGGCGTCAGCCGTCTCGTACCAGCGGTATCCCACGTAGATGCCCTCGACGTAGTCCACGAAGCGCACGCCGTCGTAGGTCTCGGTCACGCCCACGTTGGCGTTGAGCGTGCCGTCGGCCGGGTAGAGCCCCGTGCCGTTGGTATATGTCCCCTCGCCCATGGCGCCCGAGTTGGCCCAGCTTGCGGCCGTCTCGAAGGCGTAGGCATAGGTGTCCACCGTGCGGCCGGAGGGATTGACGTCACCCCAGAGGGCGCCGACCACGGCCCGCGCGCCCACCTCGCCCGTGGTTCCCACGATGAGGGCGGCGTCTATCCCCGGGATGGTCTCGAGCTCGCCGAGCTCCATCGTGTTGGTGGAGTTGATCAGCACAACCACGCGCTCATAGGTCGCGCCCACATAGCGCAGCAGGTCCTCCTCCTCGCGCGAGAGCTCGAGGTAGCCGCGCGTGACGTCGACGTCCACCTCGCCGTCGCGGCCGCTCACCTTATACTGAGCGCTCGGGCAGTCGATGGACTCCCCGGAGACGCGGCCGATAACCACGATCGCCGTGTCCGAGTACTTCTCCGCAGCGGTGAGAAGGTCCTCGGAGTAGCACGTCCTGTCTCGGACGCTCGGCTCGTAGAGGCGGCAGAACTCGGTGTCGTGACTGTTGAGGGCGCCCGCGGAGCGATAGGCGCGCTCGCCGTGGAAGCCGCGGTACATGTCTGTGAGCTGCGTGTTGTACGCAACGCCCCGCTCCTCGAGCGCGTCGAGAAGCCCCATCGTCTCACCGGCCACCTGGCCGGAGCCAGAACCGCTCGCCACCCACTGCGTGGACGCCCAGCCAAAGACGTTGACCTGCGTCACGTCTGCGGGAAGGGGCAGCGCCCCATCCTCGTTGCGCAGCAAGACGATGCCCTCGGCCTCCACGCGCTCTGCGAGCGCGCGGCCCTTCTCCATCGTTGCATCGCGCTCCTCGGGCTCGACGTTCACAACGTCAGTGCCCAAGAAGGAGTCGACCGTGTCACCAAGAAGCGCCATGGCCACGTTGGCCGCCACGAGCGCGCCGACCGCCATCACGGCGCCCGCGCACGCGACCACCCTCACGACCCTGCGACCCCTCTTGCCCACGCGCCCTCCTCAGATCGACGAGCCTCGCGGCTCCCGTCCTATTCTAACGACCCTCCACGACACGGCATGGGCTACAATGACGGTTGGAAAATCCCCTAAGAGAAGGGTCCGCATGAAACCTCGACCTCACAGTCGATGACCTGCGGCGCGCTCCCGTGGCGCGTCGAGTGACGCAAGCGAAGGAGCGCAGATGATCTACCTGTCCCAGCTACTGGGCAACCCCGTTCTGGATGCCGACGGCGAGAAGATCGGCACGGTTTCCGACCTCGGCATCGCCACCGGCGAGGTTTTCCCCCGGGTCACGAGCCTTGCCTTCATGGGCCCCGGGCGCACGCCGATCATGATCTCCTGGCGCAAGTACGTCGAGCGCTATGACGAGAACGAGGTCAACCTCAAGGTCATAGCCACAGACCTGCGCTTCTCGTACCTCCAGCCGGACGAGGTCCTTCTCGCCCGCGATATCCTGAACAAGCAGATCGTGGACACGCACGGTATGCGCGTCGTCCGCGTGAACGACCTCAAGCTCTCGGACACGAGCTCCACCCAGCTGCGCCTGCTCGGCGCCGAGGTGGGCGCCCGCGGCCTCCTGCGCAGCCTCCACCCCGCGCTCGAAAGCGTGGCGCTGCGCCTGGCGCGGACCTTCGGCCACCCCATGCCCGAGAGAATCATCGCATGGAACTACATGGACCTCGTGGAGCGCGACCTCTCCAACGTCAAGCTCTCCGTGAGCCACAAGACGCTCGACGACATGCACCCCGCCGACATCGCCGATATCATCGAGCGGCTGGACCCGCGCCTGCGAGGCCAGGTCTTCGCGCAGCTTGACGATGAGCAGCGCGCCGACGCCATGGCAGAGTTCGACGACGATGCCATGGCCGCCGAGCTCATGGGCTCGCTCAACGAGACCGACGCCTCGCGCATGCTGGCCGAGATGGACCCGGACGACGCCGCCGAGCTTGTCTCCGAGCTCGACTACGACAAGGCCGAGAAGCTTCTGCGCCTCATGGGCGTGCAGGAGCAGCGCGCCATCCGCCAGCTGCTGGGATACCGCGAGAACACGGCAGGCCGCATCATGACCTCCGAGGTCGCCACTGTGCCCGACGACGCCACCGTGGCCGATGCCGTGGAGATGCTGCGCGGGCTGGACGAGGACTTCGAGTCCGTGCGCTACGTCTACCTCACCGACGAGGACGGCAAGCTCGCCGGCGTGGTGACGCTTCCCGGCCTCATCGTGGCCGACCCCGAGACGAGACTCTCCGAGCTCGCGACCGAGGACCTCATCACGGCGAGCCCCGAGGACGACCAGGAGGACGTCGCCGAGGACATCGCCAAGTACAACCTGCTGGCCATGCCCGTCGTGAACGATGAGGGGCGCCTTCTGGGTATCGTCACCGTGGATGACGCGCTCGACGTCCTGGAGGAGGAGCACGCCGAGGACCTGCGCGTTGCCGGCGGCTCCGCGGATGGCGAGGACTCCGGGCACGCGAGCACGCTCATCTGGCTCGTGCGCCGCAACGTGTGGGTGGTCCTGTGGGCCGTCGGCGTCGTGGCGCTCGCCCTCGTCGCGGGGACGCGGCTCGGCCTTGGCGAGACGCTTGCCGCCACCATCCCGCTCGCCGTCGCGCTCGTGCTCGCGGACGACTCCGTGAGCTACGTCACCAACTTTTTCCTCGAGAACGACCCCGATGACGAGGACGCGCCCTCCGCGCTCGGCTTTGCGTTCAAGGGATTGGGCCTCGGCGTCGCGCTCGGCGCGCTCGTGGTGCTCATCGTCCTCGGGCTCGAGAGCGTCATCGCCTCCCCCGCCGTGCCCTCCTCGGTCGAGCGGCTCGGCCCCGCGCTCTCCGCGGGGGGCGTGGCCGCGGCCGTCTCCACGTTCGTCTCGTTTGCGACCACGCCCATCTACCTGGCCGTCCTTCGCCGACGTGACGAGGCCAACAAGGAGACCTCCGGCTTTACGCTCTCCCTCGTCTCCATGCTGGTTGCCGTGGTGGTGTTCCTAGCCGCCGTGCTGGCGCTCGCCGGACCCCTGGGGCTGGTGCGATGATGAAAGGAGACGCCCCCTCTTCGCCGCTCGAGCCGCGACGCATCCTGGCGGCGATGGGCCCCGGCATGGTGGCCGCCCTCGCCGGCGCGGACGCGGGCGGCGTTGCCACGTACTCCAACGCCGGCGCGCTCTTCGGCTTCAACCAGCTCTGGACTGTTCCGGTGATGTGCTTTCTGCTCATCGTGGCGCAGGAGACGTCCGCGCGCATGGGCTGCGTCACGGGCAAGGGCTTCGCCTCGCTCATCCGCGAGCAGTTCGGCGTGCGCCTCTCCGTCGTGGCCATGCTCGCCCTCCTCATCTCAAACACCACCGTCACGCTCTCCGAGTTCGCGGGCATCGCTTCGGCGCTCGCCCTCTTCGGCGTTCCCCCGATCGTATCCGTGCCGGTGGCGGCGCTTGCCATCTGGCTGCTCACGATGAGCGGCTCGTATCGGCGCATCGAGAAGGTCCTCCTCGCCATCGCGTGCGTTTTCGTGACCTACGTCATCGCCGGCGTTATGGTGGGGCCCGACTGGGGCGACGCCCTGCTCCACACCGTGGTCCCACACGTCACGGCCTCCCCGCAGTACCTCTCGCTGCTGGTCGCGAACGTCGGCACCACCATCGCGCCCTGGATGCTCTTCCTCGCCCAGAGCAACGTGGTCGAGAAGAATGCGCGGGCGGCCGACCTGCCCTACCAGCGCATCGACACCGTGACGGGGGCCGTGGTGGCAAGCGCCATCTCGTGGTTCATCATCCTTACGACGGGGGCCGTGCTGAACCCGGCCGGAGTCGTCGTGAACGGCGCGGAGGACGCCGCGTCGGCGCTCGCGCCGCTCGTCGGCAGCTACGCGGAGGCGCTCTTCGGCGCGGGTCTTGCCGGCGCCTCGCTCCTCGCGGCCTGCGTCCTGCCCGGCATCACCTCAAGCGCCATCTGCGAGGCCTTCGGCTGGGAACGCGGCGCGGACCGCAGCTGGTCGGAGGCGCCCGCCTACCGGGGAATCATCACGGCGGTCATCGCCATCTCCGCCGTCGTGGTCGTGCTGCCCGACGTCAACCTCTTCGGAATCATGATGGTGGCGCAGGTCATAAACGGCGTCCTGCTACCCGTCCTCCTCGTCTTCATGGTGCTCATCGCGAGCGACCGCCACGTGATGGGCCGATATGCGAACGGCCGCGTCTGGAACGCGCTCACGTGGTTCACCATCGTCGCCGTGGCCATCCTCACCGTCGTGATGTTCGCGATGCAGGCCATGGGGATGTGACGGCAGGCGCGCGGCCCATCCTCCAGTGCAATCAGGCGGATAGTGTGAAAAAACCGGGCGCCAGCATGCAGTCAGGGGGATAGTGCGAAGCACTTTTCGCGCCCCGGGCCTCCTTCGCCCCTCCTTCGCTTAACGCCAACTGGGGTTTTGCCAGGCGGCTACCCAAGGACCCCTCGGAAACCCT
This sequence comes from Thermophilibacter provencensis, assembly GCF_900128445.1. Lineage (GTDB taxonomy): Bacteria > Actinomycetota > Coriobacteriia > Coriobacteriales > Atopobiaceae > Thermophilibacter > Thermophilibacter provencensis. Next base: position 387,755 of record NZ_LT671417.1, read on the forward strand.
TCACACTATCCCGCCGATTGCATGCCGGCGCCCGGTTTTTTCACACTATCCGCCTGATTGCAGGCCACGCGCCGCAGAGCACCCCTGCCCCGCTCGGTATCTTGCGCAACCCGACGTCGCCTTTGCGGTATGGTCGAAGTGAGGCGAGGGAGGGGCGAGGATGCGTTCGGAGAGCGTGCGCGCATGGGCTGAGGACTGGCGGGGTCGCTTTGTCGACACGCTGCCCACCATTCTCTTCTTCATCGCGCTCTTCTGGATCGTGCACCTTGCGTTTGGGTCCAACTACCTTCTCGCGGTTTCCCCGTACACCTCGCTCTTCCAGGCGCGACTGCGAAAGTACAACCCGCCGGGACAGTATGCCCGGTTCGTGCTGGTGAGTGCGCTCGCGCTCGTTGCAGCGCGCGTGGCCGTCATCGGCGTCGTGCCGTGCATCGCCGTGAACCTTCTCATGCCGTTCCTGCTCGTCTTCATGCGCTCGTCGCAGCTCAACCCAAGGCGGTACTTCCCCTACACGATGCTCTTCTGCTTCCTCGAGCTCCGGCCCGAGGCCCTCGTGGACACGTTCGCGACGCAGGCCCTCGTGCTCGCCACCTGCTGCGTCACCCTCATCGTCACGCTCGCCGTGGCAGGACGCCTCCAGCATCATGCGCAACGAGCCCGCACGCGCCTGCATGAGCTCGTCGGCCGACTCGCCGACGATCTGACCCGGGCATCCAAGGGCGGCGTCGGTCCCAACCTCAGCTCGGAGCTCCTCCGGCTCCGACGTGACTTCGCCCGCATGGCCTACACCGCCCGGGAGGACTCCTCGGCACCCGTCCGCGTGCAGAACCTCCTCGACATGTTTGCGACGCTCGCGCAGCGGACCGCCTACCTCGCCGGAAACTTCGACTGGGATGCGAGCCACCAGGAGGATCACGCACGAGCCCTCAGCGAGCTCGGGCGGCTTACGCACGACCTCAACGCCGCGCTCGAGGGCGACGTCTCAGCGCGCTGCCACAGGCTCATCCCCCGCGCGCAGGAGCTGCTCGACGGGACGAGCATCGCCGAGGACCGCTTCCGCATCTTCTATCAGAGCTACCTCAACCTGGTGCTGCTCATCTTGCGCACCGCGCCCGACCCGCACCAGCGCCCCTGGCGCCTCTCCGCCTCCGACCTCGCGCGCGTGACGAGCTTCCGCAAGCGCCTCAGCCTCGAATCCTTTGAGATGCGCTTCTCCATTCGCTGCGGCGCCGTCCTCGCCGTGAGCTGCGCCTCAAACCTGCTGTTCCCCGTTGATCACCTCTACTGGTTCGCCCTCCACGCCTTCCTGCTGCTGCAGCCCTTCCCGCACGAGTCGCTGCACCGCATGCGCACCCGCATGGTGGGGACCGTAATCGGATGCCTCTTCGTGCACGGCCTGGCGCTGCTCAACCTCGGCTGGGTCGAGGTCACCATCCTCGGGATGTTCCTCGTGGGGCCGATGTATGCCACCAAGCCCGGCTCCGTTCCGTCAGCGTTCTTTGCAACCGCCTACGCCGTCTCCATGGCGTCGGTCTCCATCGACGACCGCTACGCCACCACCATGCGCATCGCGAGCCTCCTGCTCGCCATCGCCACCGTCGCGATCGTCAACCGCTTGGTGTGTCCCACCTCGGAGCGTCGCCTCTTCGTAGCCAACTTCCACCAGATGATCGGCATGGTCGGGCGCTACTGGCGCCTCATCCGCCTCACTCTCACGCACCGCGTGGACACCGTCGTCTCGTCCGAGACCCTGCTTCACTTCCAGATGCTTCACACCCAGGCGACGGAGTTCGTCGAGTCCCTCGACGAGGCGGGCGAGAAGGACCGCGAGATCGCCGAGCTGGCGCGCTATCGAGACGCGGCGGATCGGGCGCTCTTCTGCCTCTGGGAGATCATGTGCGAGCTCGAGCAGCTTGAGCTGCTGGTGCGTCTGCGCGAGGTGGGAGACGACGAGCAGCCGCTCTTCGAGCGGATCATCGACCTCACCGAGGCGAACTGCGACCCACGGCGCTTTGGCACGGGCGTTGACGCGGCGGAGGAGATGCTCTTCGAGCTTGAGGAGCCGGACCTTCGCTACGTTCTCGAGCAGTACGTCGACCGCGCGGGGGAGCTGCGCCTCGCCATCGACGACGCCCGAGGGGCCCTCGTGCAGCGCCCCACCTACGTCGAGGAAATTCGTCCGTAGCGTCCTGACAAAGGTGACAGGGTCAACTGTCATGAAATTTCATGACAGTTGACCCTGTCACCTTTGTCAGGACGCCACCTGCCCTCAGAGCATGCCGCGGGCGAGCATGTCGGCCGGGTCCTGACGGTTGACGTTCGTCGCCGGATCCCCAAAGAGGCGGGCATCCGGGCTGTTGAGCGCCGAGATGGCGGCAAGCTCCGCCTCCGCGAGCAGCGGTGCCACCTCCGCGGCGGCAAGGTTCTCCCGCATGCGGGCCACGTGCGCGGACTTGGGCAGGACCACCCTCCCCGCCCGCAGGTGCCAGCCAAGAATCACCTGCGCCGGCGAGGCGCCGATCCGCTCCGCCGCGGCCACGACCGGCTCGGCAGCGAGGTCCCCGCCATGGCCGAGCGGCGCATACGCCTCGACCACGATGCCGCGCTCGCGACAGTAGGCCTCCAGCGCCGGGCGCCAGAAGCTCGGATGGCTCTCCACCTGGTCGATGGCGGGAAGCACCCCGACCTCGTCGGCCAGCCGCTCGATGTGCTCGGGAAGGAAGTTCGAGACGCCAATCGCCCTGACCGTGCCCTCGTCGAGCAGCCGGGCCATCGCACGCCACGAGTCAACGTAGGTTCCCAGCGCAGGGGCAGGCCAGTGGATGAGGTACAGGTCGACCACGTCAACGCCCAGGGCGGCGCGCGATGCCTCAAAGGCGCGCAGCGTGGAGTCGTACCCCTGCTCGAAGGTCCGCAGCTTGGTCGTCACAAAAACCTCGCCCGCAAGCCCCGTTGCCGCGAGCGCCGCTCCGACCCCCGCCTCGTTCATGTATGCGGCCGCGGTGTCCACGTGGCGATAGCCCAGTGCCAGCGCCTCCTCCACGGCGGCCTGCGCCTCGTCGGGGCGCATCTGGAGCGTCCCAAACCCAATCTGCGGAATCTCAACGCCACCCGCCAGCATGACTCCCATGCTCACTCCTCTCCCCCAAGCCAGAACACGCTTGCGTCATCCGACCTCTTGAGACGAGGGTACTGCACGTAGTCCGCGTCCTTCTCCTCAAGTCCCCTGAGCTTTGCCACCAGCCCCTCGATTCGCTTGACGGACAGCGCAGGCAGCTCGGTCGCAGCATCGGCCAGCCCAAAGGAGCCGAACGCCCGCCACATCCCGTCGCTCATGCCGGCAACCGCAACCACCCCCGAGCGCGGAATCGTCGCGCGACGTAGGTGGGCCAGCCCGGCGCCGGAGGGGTCCAGGCACCAGTATCCCCCTTCGGCGTTCCGCATTCGACGGTGGTCCAAGATGACGTCATCCACCAGCGCTCGCTTCTCCGGACCTGAGAGGGCACGCCCGCAAGCCACAGCACGCTCGCCGCTCACGCGGAGAGCTTCGGCATCAAGCCCCTCGAGCACCTCGTCCGTCGAGAAGAGCGTCGAGCCGTCGCGCATGACGGCGACGAGCGGGGAGTCCCCCAGCCCATAGAGCTCCACGGCATCGGCGGACACAATCGCAAGCGCGAGCGTCGCCGAAGGGATGGCGTCTGGGTCGGCCTGTGCGAGCGGGCAGCCGAGAGCCGCCTCAAGCTCCGCGCGGGCGGCGGCGACGGCGGACTGGAGCGCCTCCTCGGCCGAGGCCCCCGCGTCAAGCGCCGCGCACGCGCCGGCGCCCACCATGTGGGAGAACCACTGCGCATTGCTCCCGAAGCGACCCGCAAAGAGCGGCGCGCCCGCAAGCCCCGTGGCCCCGTCGATTACGATGCCGTAGCCCGACGTCGACCGGAGGGTTATAGGACAAAATGTGTGTCTCGGCGGAACGCCTGTCCTAGTCCAGCCAGAAGGTATACGGGTCCTTGTGGTGGAGCTCCTCCCAGACTACCCGGTCGCCCCACTCCGGGCCCCCGTCGTCGCGCTTGGGTGATGCCGAGTAGGTCCTGTAGAGCAGGTCGATGTCGTCGTCCGTTGGCATGGAGGCGAGGATTCCGCGCGCGTCCCTCGGGCTCTCTGTGTGCAGGTAGCACCACCAGAAGACCGCCTTCACGCGCCGCATGGTCGACATGCCGCGATGGTTCCTGAGCATGTCCCGGAGCTGCGCGTTGACCCCTCCCTCGATCGCGTTGTTGGTGCGCGGCAGCGGCCCCTCCGCCGTCAGTGCGGGGTCCAGGTAGGTGAAGAGGGTCCCCCGCGAGACGAGCCGCGAGAGCGAGGAGCGGGCCTTCCTGAGCCTCTCGTGGGTGAACTGGCGCCTCCCGTCGACGTACGAGACGTCCTCGAGGAAGTCGGCCCAGAACTCGCACCACTGCAGGTAGCGCTCAACCCACCAGTCGGCCTGGCGGAGCGTCTCGAGGTGCATCAGCTCGAGCGCGAGCGCGTAGAGCTCCCTGCCCGCCTGGAGCCTCGGGCGCGAGGTGGTGTAGCGCCTCACCTGGCAGAACGCGTGGAAGAGGCACCTCTGCACGCGCGTCCTCGGCCACGCGCGGCGCCTGGCCCTCTCGAAGCCCGTCCCGCCGTCGCACACCACCACGTCCGGGGCCGGGATCGGCGCCATCAGGGCCTCCCACGCCCTCGAGGTCTCCGACTGCGCCATGTACCACGACACGACGAAGCTCCCGTCGTGCGCGATCAGGACCACGAGGTCGCGGGCGAGCCATATCCCGTCGACGAAGAGCACCCTGCGGACCTCCCCGGTCGGCTCGGGCATGGGCCACACCCGCCAGAACCCGGCGGTCCTCCTCCTGAACGTGCGCCCCTGGCCGGGCATCGAGAGCTGGGTGTCCTTCGAGGTCAGCCACGCCAGGAACTCACCGAGCCTCGCGGCCGTGTCGTCGTAGGAGAGCGTCGTGGAGGCGCCGCAGGAGCCACACCTCCACCTCTGCGCGCCTGCGCTCGTCTTCCCGTTCCTCTTCATCGCCGCCCCGCAGGAGGGGCACCTGACCGCCTTCATCCGCGAACCTCGATTCCGCCGGGTTTAACGGTCGGATTTTCCGTCATCGACCTGCGGAAACGAGTTGCGAACGGACACACTTTCTGTCCGAGTGGTTAAATTCGCCACATGGATTTAAGGCCGAGAAAAAGGGGCATCGACCTGCGTCGATGCCCCTGAAACGGACACACATTTTGTCCTATATCCCCGACCGGACGAAGTCCTCGTTCACGGCGTTCCCGCGGGCTGTGAAGTGAAAGTGACGCATCGGCTTCCTCCGCCGCATCAGGGGCGGACCGCCCTCGGGAAGATTGCCTTTCTAGGATAGTGCAGCATTTCCGCACCAAGGTGCCTTGGCGCACAAATACTGCACCAAGGCAAATGGGCGGCAATCCTTGGACACCCTACTCCGTCGCGGCGGTCGGCTCCGGCGCATCCTCCTCGACGGGCGTATAGAACACGTCGAGAACCGTCTCGTAGACGGCGTCCTGATCCAGGTGGTACTCGACGTACTGCTCTCCCTTCACGGGCTCTCCCGCGAGCGTGACCACGTTGAGCTCGCTCATCCCGTGCTCTAGGAGCGTCGCGGCGAGATAGCTGAACTCGCCCAGCTCGAGGTTGGTTGACGAGTAGTCGAGCGCCGTCTGGTAGAGACCCACCAGGATGCCCGGATCGCCCGCCGCGTTGCCCACCGCCTGCGAGAAGAACGCCCTGAGGTACTGCGACTGGCGCGCCTGCCGATCGAGCGAGGAGGTCAGCTGCGAGGTGTCGCGGTACTGCACGTAGCGCATCGCGTTGCTTCCGTAGAGCTTGATGGGGACGTCCTTCACGATGGCCGTGTTGGGGATGGACGAGAGCGGGGTCACCGTCACCCCGCCCGCCGCGTCGTTGATGGGGCCGATTCCGTTCATGTCCAGGGCGAAGTAGTAGTTCATCGGCATGTTGTACAGCACGCGCGAGACCGCGCGCACCACGTTCTGCGCGCTCGAGTCGTAGCCGTCGCCATAGCTGAAGGCCAGGGCGATCTGCATCTTGTCCTGACCAAGAAACGCGTCGCCAACGTTCTCGTCCACGTCCACCATGGTGTCGCGTGGCACGCCGATGACGCGCATCTCTCCCGTGCGGGTATCCATCGTGACCACCATGATCGCGTCAGCCTGGCCTGCCGCACCCGTCTCCGACACGTCCTGCCGCCGGTCGTACCCCATGACCACAATGGAGACGATGTCCTCGTTGTAGCGATACTTCTTGCCCTGGTACTCCACGGTGAGGCCCTCGTCCTGCGTGTCGGCCTCCTCGACGGTCTTGATGTCCTGTGGCCTGGAGGCCTCCTTCAGCGAGCGGCCGCCCTCCTCGATCATGTGCGCCACGGCCAGCGCCGCACCCCCCGTCACCACCGCAAGGACGAGCACGATCACGCCCACCACCCTCAGGCGCCGCAGCAGGCGCTCCCGCTTGTGGCGGCGGATGCTCTCCTCGCTGCGCCGACGCCTCTGCGGCAGCTCCTCCAGCGACGGCCAGGCGGGCTCCTCGTCAAGAGCAGCGTTGGCCCCGGTATGGATAGAGCCGTCTTCTGGATCGGGCCCGGAGGTCGCCCCCTTGGGGACACCATCGGCTTCGAGGCTCGCGTCCGTGCGAGCGTCGGCGCGCTCCATTGCGGGAACCCCGTCGCCCCGGTCGCCGGGGGCGGGGACGTCAGCCCGCTCCGGACCGTCAGCACCGTCTAACCAGTCAGAACTTCTGAAGTGACGCCCTCGAGGGATAGGCTCGTCCCGGGGAATCAGGTCCTTCTCGCCAGAGGGCCTCTCGCCTGCGTCCTCCCTCACGTCGCTCACCTCGTCTCCACGTCGCTCACGAGCACGCCCGTCACCAGGTAGCGATTGCCGCTCACGGAACCCTCGCGCGGGCAGGTGCTCAGCTGCACGATGCGGTCGTCAGCGGAGAGCGTCGCGCCCTCGCGGACGTTCACCACCATCGACACCGGGCTCAGGACCGACTCAAAGTACTGCTGGCGCACCTCGGGGTCGGAGAAGTCAAAGCTGTTGAGAATATGGCGGTCATCGTATCGATACGCCGAGATGATGCGATAGGTGAGGATGTGGCCGGGAGTATAGATGTACATATCCTCGTGCGCGGCAAAGTACTCCGGGTCCTCAAACTTGTGCAGGTCGGCAAACATGAGTCCGTCTGACGAGTTGTGGCCGTAGAGCACCGTGACCGGGTCCGAGAAGTCCGTCGCGTTCATGCTCTGGCTATAGATGCTCCCGTAGACGGAATAGTTTCCGTCGAGGTCGCGCCGCAGGTAGAAGTTATCGTCCGTGGCGCTCTGGACAACTGGGTAGTTGACCTGCGTGTCCGGGATGGTGATCCAGGCGTAAACGTCGGGATGCTCGGCCTTGAGGGTGGGAAAGTCTACCGGGTTGGCAGGGCGCGCGTCCTCGACGGGCTCGGTCGGGGCTTGCTCCGCGGGAGCCTCGAGGTCGGGGCCATCCTGCTGCTCGGCACGGACGCGCTCGGCGGCCATGTTCTGCATCACGAAGTACGCAACCCCGCACCCCGCAATCGCCAGGAGGACGACAAGCGCCGCGACCAGTGGCACCACGCCCTTGCGGCGAGAAGAACTCGCCCCCTGCGCGCCCCGCTCTTCCCTCTTGCCCATCTATGCCTCTTCATTCCGTGCGGCCCACTGGGCCGAATCCTACAAAAAGGGACCCGCCGCACGACGGGCCCCTCATCCTTCATTTAACGCCCGGAGTTCCGGGCGAGCGGTTCGCTACTCGGAGACCTTCTTGCGAAGGGCGACGGCAACCGCGCCGGCGCCGGCGACCGCAACCAGAGTCACGACGGCGACGGGAGCGGAGTTGACGTCCGTCGCGGGGGCGGTGGCGGAAGTATCGGTGGCAACGCCGCCGTCAGCCGGAATGGTGGACTCGTCGACCACGATGGAGAAAACGGAGAGACGATCGACGGTGATGGTCACGGTGCCGTCGGCGGCAACGGTGGCCTCCTGGACGTCGGTGGTGCCGTCACCGTGCTCAATGTAGACCGTGGCCTTGGCGCCGGCGTACTGAGAGCCAACGCTGAAGGTGAGGGAAAGCTCGGTGAAGGTGACGTCGCCGTGCTCGAGCACCTCGAACGTGGCAAGCGGGGTGACGCCCTCGGGCACGTTGGAGGCAACGATGTTCTCAGGCTCCACGGAGATGTAACCGCTGCCGGAGGCGCTGGAGACGTCGCCGGAAACGGAGATGGCGACGCCCGTGCCGGGAGCGGTGACCGTGGTACCGCTGGGGCTGTTGAACTGCGCGGCCAGGGCGACCGTGGGCAGGGCAAGCATCATCGTAAAGGCAGCGAAGGCGCTCACGAGCTTCTTCATTTGTGGTGTCCCTTCTCGTCTCGAGCGGGAGAAGGTACCCCCTCCCCCATTAATGCTATGACTCTAGCAGCCTTAGGGTTATTTGGTCAATCATCAGGCGAGGACAATTGGAATTTCCTTACCGCGTGCGGACGTGAGCGGGGGCACCGTTTGAGCTGCCGGCCACGAGCCGCGGCGCCTTCAATCCTGTCGATGGGGCCTCGCGTCCCACGAGGGGGCCATAGGCCACCATGACGCCGGCGGGCCAAGGCAAGAAATCCGGACCTCTTACGCCCTCATGTGCGCACCCCTCCTCGGGTACTCGCGGACGGCGCGGGCAAGGAGGCGATAGTGCTCTGGCCGATGGGCGTCGCTCGCGATGTAGCGATACAGGTTGCGCTCAAAGAGCTTCTTGGCGGGGCGCTTTTCTCGTCCCAGCCTGCCGCCGGCAATGAAGTCGGCGGACGCCTGAAGCTTGCAGCCCATCCGCACGAGGCGCTCCGCGAGCTCGACGTTGCGCTGCACGGCCCGGTAGCGCTCCGGATGCGCGATGATGACGTCAAGCCCCAGCCCCTGCAGCTCGTAGATGGTGCGCTCGTACTCCCTGAAGTCGCCCTCATCGCACCGGGAGTCCAGCTCGAGGAGAAACTCCCCCGTCTCCTGAAACGCCAGGCGAGGGCCCCACTCTCGCACCCCCAGCCGAACGAGCTTGGCGTGGGCCACCTCAAAGCCCATGCGAACCGGCATTCCCGCCTCTTGGGCGCGCGGCCGGAACTCATGAAAGGCGGACCACATGGCGTCGTAGTCGAAGTACGGGCTGCGCGCGTGGGGCGTGCACACGATGCTCGTCACGCCGGCGGCCCGGGCGGCCTCCACCATGGCGAGGCTCATTGCCATGTCGCGCGCTCCGTCATCGACGCCGGGCAGGATGTGGCAGTGCATGTCCCTCATGCCGTCCTCCCCTCGGTCTCATGTCGGCGCGGCGATGGCCCTGGGCTACTCGTCCTCGTAGCTCCTCGGTTGATAGTGCGTCCCCGCGAGGAACTGCGCCGTGCTGTCGGGAGCGACTCGAGCGTCCTGCGGCAGCGGGCGCAGGCCGGAGTCCTGGGGCCCCGGCGCCGAGGCGAGCTCGGGCTCTGCGGCCGCGCGACTGATGACCGGGGCGTCCAAGTCCTTCTCGCCCGCCCGCGCGGAGCCCTGATCGTAGTAGCTGTAGTAGTAGTCGCCGCGCTTGGTGTCGCAGTAGTTGAGCACGGCACCGATGACGTTGGCCTCCGCCTTGCGAAGCTGGTCATAGGAGGAGATGAGGTCCTCGCGCTTGACAAAGTCCTCGCGCACCACGAGCAGCGTGCCGTCCGCCACCGAGCCGAGCACTGCCGCATCCACGAAGGTGGAAAGGGGCGGCGTGTCAAAGATCACGTAGTCATACGTGCGCCGCAGGCTGTCCACGAAGCGGTGGAAGCGGCGAGAGGAGAAGATGTCCACCGGGTTGGGGATGTGGGGCTCGGCATCCAGGAACCAGAGGCTGGACTTGCCCCCCACGGCAACCACGGCCTCGTCCAGCGCCGCCTGTCCGGAGAGCACGCTGTAGATGCCGTTGCGCGGGTGCGCGCCAAGCACGCCGGCGAGGGTACGGCGGCGGAGGTCGCCCTCGACGATGAGAACGTCCTTGCCGCCCGCGGCGAGGGCGCGGGCGAGCTCGATTGAGATGGTGCTCTTGCCCTCGTTGGGAATGGAGGACGTCACCACGAGGGTCTTGACGGGGTTGTCGACGGATGCGAAGCGGATGTTTGCGACAAGCGTCTTGACCGCGTTCTGGAGGAAGACGGTATCGCTGGTCCCCCTATTGGAGCGCCTGGGCATTATCGGCCCCCCTTCATGGTTGGTATGCGGCCGATCACGGGGATGCCGAGGAGCTCCTCGACCTCCTCCTGGCTACGGACGCGCGTGTTGAGCATGTCTGCGACCACCACGATGGCGATGGCCGCGAAGAGGCCGGCCATGAGGGCCACGGCAACGTAGAGAGGGCGGTTGGGGCCGCTGGGGCTCTCAGGCGCCTGGGCCTGGTCGATGGCGTTGACGCTCTCGATGCTCATGACCTCCTGGGCGATCGCCGACACGCGCTCGACCATGGTGTTGGCGATGTTGGCGGCGGTCTGCGGGTCGGGACCCGTGACGGAGAGGCCGACGACGCGCGAGGTGGTCTCGCTGGTCACGGCGATGTCGTAGCCGTTCAGGTTCTCAAGCCCAAGGTCGGCCGCCGTCTCGTTCTTGACGCGGTCGCTCGTGAGCAGCGTCGAGACGTCGTTTGAAATCATCTGGGAGGCGTTGAGGTCAGTCGAGAGGTTGTTGCTCGTGGCGCTGCCGTCCTGCTGCATGGCCAGGACGTACATGTTGGTGGAAGCGGTATAGGTGTTCCCCATGAAGAGGTATGCGTAGGCACCCATGGCGACGGCACATGCGAGCGGCAGCGCAATCACGAGCCTAAGGTGCTTTTTCAGCAGCTGGAGCAGTTCAAGCAGGGTCATCGCGGGCCCGGTCTCCTTTCATGTGCGGGGGCATGAGCCCACCGCTCGGCTGGGGCCGCGCGAGGCATTGCTGCCGCCTCCAACAGACCCCCTCCCCCATTTTCACATCTATCTACTCTAACCTTATGGGAGGGGGAAGGTCGACATCATTTGTATGGTTTGGGGCTTTGCATACGGTTTCTTAACAGGGCTATGCGTCATTGCGCATTACGCGGGCCTGTCGGCAAATGAGGGCGCGCCCCGCCCGACGCTCGCCTGCGAACGTCATGGCTCGCGGTGGGTCATCTGGCAGGGCGCACTTATGAGCTGGGCATTGGGCCCGCTGAGCTATCGGCCCTTGCTCGCCTTGTCGAACTCATCCTTGAAGGAGCCGAACATCTTGCCGAGCGAGCCGAGCTGCTTGCCTGCGGCGCGGGCCACCTTGTCGCCGGTGGTGGGCTTCTTTGGCGCCGCCTTCGCGGCCGGCTTCTTGGGGGCAGCCTTCTGGGTCGGCGCTGCCGCAGGGGCAGGCTGCTCGGGGGCTGGGCGATACGTCTTGGGGGCGGGCCGGTCGACGGGCGCTGCGGCCACGCGCTCGGGCAGGCCCTCGGCAGGCTTGGTCACGCGCACGTCGACTGCCTCCATGGCGGGCGGCTGAGGGGCTGACTCGTCCCTCTCGCCCTCCTCGTTGGCGTCCTTGATGGCGCGCTGCGCCCTGCCGATCATCTTGCCGAGGGCGAAGGAGCCCTTGTCCACGGCCTCGCCGGCCGCGGTGCCGACCTTCTTGCCAACCTCGGCGCCCTTCGCCTTGGCACGGGCATATCCCTCACCCGCCGCACCGGCAAGGCCGCCATCAAGCGCCACGGCGTGACCGCCCGCGTCCACAATCATGCAGCCGTCACGGTAGCCGCGCAGCATGTCCGGCGTGATGACGAAGGAACCGAGAAGGGCGTGCGGCACGCCCCCGTCCGTCGAGGAGAAGCGAGAAACCTCGCCGGTCTTCTCGTTGAACTCTGCGTCTGAGACGTAGCCAAGCGGCTTTCCCTCGACGGTCTTGGCATCCATGCCGGACCAGATGATGCAGGCGTCCCAGTCGAGGTCGAGGCGGCGGATGGCGGCGTCATCGAGGCCGTCCTCCGGGCGGGTGACGGTGACGGTGCCATCCGAGGCGAGCTCGAACGAGTCAAGCGCAACGAAGGCGTCATCGCGCTTGATGACGCCGGCGACGTCCGGGCGTTTGACGAGCATGCCCACGACGCTTCTCCCATCAGGAGAGAAGACCGCGTTGTGGACCTTGCCGAGACGCTGGAGACGCTCGGTTACGGTGCCGTCCTTCTGGGTCTTGGGCTTCTTGGGAGCGAAGACCCTGAGGCCGACGAGCTGGCTGACTTTGAGCACGGGCGGCCCTAGATCGCGGGAATCTCGTCGTCGTCCTCGGCGTCGACGACCTCGACGTGCACGGCCTCGGCGGGGGCGGACTCGGGGGTGATGTCGTCGGCCATGGCGGCGACGCGGTCGCTCACGGAGGAGACGGCATCGCTCACCTGGGAGGAAGCGTCGGCGACAGCGTTTGAGAGAGACTCGCGAAGCTGGTCCATGCGCTCGCGGGCGAGGTCGACCTTGGCGCGAAGCTCGTCGGTCTTGGCGTCGACGGTGGGGCGGAAGTCGTTGATCTTGTCGTTCACGGCGCTGGCGCCGCGCTCGTAGGTGTCAACGGCGGAGTCCCAGGCGTCGTTCATGGCGTCGGCAGCCATGGCACGGCTCTCGGCGCCGGAGCGCGGGGCGAGCATGAGGCCAGCGATGACGCCGGCGCCGGCGCCCACGATGCTGCCGAGGACAAAGCCGATGGTCTTCTTGTTCATGTCTTCCTCCTGTCGGTTTGTGCTATGCAGGGCGCGCGTGCTGCGCCGAATTGCGTCTGGTCGTGCTAGCGAACGAGGTGCGGGCGCGGGGCGTCAATGAGGTCCCAGGGATCCGCAGGCTTGGCAGGCTCGGGCTCCGGCTCAGAATCGGGATCGGGTTCCGGTTCCGGCTCCGGCTCCTCGGCCGCCTCCCCCGGCTCCGGGGACGGGACGGGGTCCTCATACGGCTCGGGAGCTTCCGGCAGGGGCCTCCCGTCCTCGATGGGCTCAGGTCCCTCCTCAACCGCCGGCTGAGGCTCGGGCTCCGCCTTGGGCGCGGCGTCGGCAGGCATGAGATCGGAGATTGGACGCATGACGGTGGTCTCACCCGGCCCCTCGGGCGCGGGCTCAGACTCGGCCGCGAGCTCAACCGGCTCCTTCTCGGGCCACGCCGGAACGGGCCCGGGCTCGGGCTCCTGGAAAGATTCTGCGGTCGCAAGGTCGGAATCCCCCTCGGCGGCAGATTCGGGCTCGGACTCGATGCCCCTCTCAGTCGGGGGGTCGGGCTCCGGGGAGCCCCCGTCCTTCTCGTCCAGGCTCTTAACGAGGGCGACCAGGCCCTCAACGGTAGCGGGCACGTCCGGCCTGGGCTCACCCGCTCCGGAGAACGCCCATTGGAGAATCCAGACCGCACTCGAGAGAGCGCCGGCCACGAGCACGTCATCCGAGCAGGCGAGCGTGATCTGATAGAGGCGATCGTCCAGCTGCGTAGTGCGACCGCTTGAGATGTCACCGGCGATGTCCGTCTGCGCAAGGAGCTCAACGGTCACGTGCTCGAGCAGGTGCGCGAGCTCGGTGTTGCCAGCGACCTCGGTAAAGCGCTCGGAAGAGTCCCCGAGGCAGATGTGGTCAACGAGTCCGGGCAGGAGGTCAAACACGTGGGCGGTTGCCTCGATGTCGTCGCTCGTCATGACAGGAGCGCTCGGGGCAAGGGCAACCACGGCCTCGAGGTTCCTCGGACCGACCGTCACCTTCCGGATGTCAAAGAGCTGGGCCATCGAGCTCCCTCCCTCGGTCCGCGCGGGACGCGGCGACTGTGATTCACCCATTGTAGTGAAACTCGGCGGAAGAGGCCCTACTCCTTCGACGAGTCGACGTTCTCCTCAGTCTCAGCGTTCTCCAGGTCCCCCTCGGCGAGCGGCTCGGGGGCAATGACGCGGAGCATGGAGAGCCGGCGACCGCGCATAGACTGCACGCGGAACTGATAGCCGTCCTTCTCGATGACGTCACCAGGGCGCGGGAGCTTGTCGGCGAGCTCGAGCACGAAGCCGGCGACGGTCTCGTACTCCTCGTTGTCCTCGATGGGCCAGCCAAGTTCGATGGCGTCATCGATGGAGAAGCGGCCGTCGACGAGCCACTCGCGGTCGGAGAGCTGCGTGAGGTACTTGTTGTCGGGGTCGAACTCGTCCTCGATCTCGCCGACGACCTCCTCGACGATGTCCTCGATCGTGATGATGCCGGCCGTACCGCCATACTCGTCGACGACGATGACCATCTGGTCATGGCTTGACTGCATCTCGGACAGCAGCGGGATGATGTCCTTGGTGTCGGGCACGTAGTCGGCGGTGCGGACGTGAGCGGCGACGGCATCGGAGCCACGGCCGTCATCGAGGATGGGGCTGATAAGGTCCTTGATGTGCGCGATGCCCACGATGCGGTCAACGGAGTCGTGGTAGATGGGGATGCGCGAGTAGCCGGTACGGCGCATGACGGTGAGGACCTCGGAGAGCGTGGAGGTGTCCTCCATCGCCGTCATGTCCACGCGAGGGACCATGACCTCGCGGGCAATGGTGTCGCCGAGGTCGATGACCTCGTGGATCATGGACTTCTCCTGATCCGTAAGCTCGTCGGCGTCCGTCACCATGTACTTGATCTCCTCCTCGGAGACGCCCTCGCGCTCGTCGGCGGAGGCGATACCCAGAAGGGCGGAGAGGCCGTTGGCGGACTTGGAGGTCAGCCAGACGAAGGGGCGCGCGACGTGCATGAACGTGCGAATGACGCCCGAGACCGACTTGGCGACGCCCTCTGAGTCCGCAAGCGCGATGCGCTTGGGGACGAGCTCGCCGACCACGATGGAGAGGTAGGAGACGGCGAGCGTGATGATGACGGGGGCGAGCGGCTGGGCGATGGCCTCCGGCATGCCGAGGCTCATGAACCAGCTGCCGAGCGGATCGGAGAGGCTCGTGCTGGCGAAGGCCGAGGAGGCAAAGCCGACGAGCGTGATGGCAACCTGAATTGTGGCGAGGAACTGGCCCGAGTCGGCGGAGAGCTTCAGGACGGCCTGCGAACGCTTGTCGCCCTCCTCTGCCTCTGGTTCGAGTATCGCTCGCTTTGCGGATACTACGGCAAGCTCCGACGCGGAGAAATAGCCGTTGGCGAGCGTGAGCAGGAACGTGACGACAATACTGATGGCTACGTCCATGCGCGTGTGCGCGACCTCCTTGGTCTTGGGTCAGATACATGCCTCCGGCAGGGACGATGGAGCCATCGGCACAATGGATTGATTCTAGCAGGTCTGGACCGCGCACGCATTCAACGTTATCTGAGGCCTAGGCCGCTGTGCTACGGGTTCTATGGGCGCTCGCGCCGATTTTTCGTCGCGGCGGTCGCCGTGATTTTGCAGTCGGGGGGATAGTGTGAAAAAATCGGCCGTTGCCCTGCAATCAGGTGGATAGTGTGAAGGTTATTGTGGCCTCGCATGCGTATTCAGGAAGGTCTCCGACCCGGCCAAATGGCAAAACGCCTGTTGGCATTTTGCCAACTACTCAGCCGATGCCCCGGAACCCTTCGCACTATCCCCCTGATTGCAGGACGGCCGCAGGTTTTTTCACACTATCCCCCCTGATTGCACGAACCACGCCTCCTCAAACGTGACAAATGGACACGACTAGATGACCGAACCCGTATATGGGTGCTCCATCTCGTGCTTTGCGGTCTCCTCGCTCACGGGGCCGAACAGCTCCTCCCTCAACCGCCTCCTGCAATCGAGCATATGCTGGGACGCGGGCCGTCTGTAGATGCCAAGAGTCTGAGCGAGCTGTGTCATGAAGCTGTTGAGCTCGTCGTTCGTTTTCAGGACGTCGTTCATGAGCCTCATGACGTGATAGCCCTCGCTCTCGAAGGCGCGCCGACGACGCTCGTCGCGGTTCATAGCCGATGGCCCCCGGTGATACTTTTGGCTTTCATATTCAAGCATCACCTTCCTGTCGGGCCAGTAGAAGTCTGGTTTGAGCGCGTCTGATCCCACGATAGCCCCCAGATGGCTGGAGAGCCTGATTGAGGGGTTCATCACAAAGCCGGAAAGGCCGAAGCCGCCCATCGAGCGGGGCATCATGAGAATGATTGCGACGTCGGTCTCGCGCGGGGAGTTGGAGTTCGGAACAACGTACCTGAGGGCGTCGGCCGCGATTCTTGACCCGCGCGTACGGGTCGCACGGCACGACCGGGCATATCCCTTGAGCTCGCCAAGGTCGAGCAGCGGATGAAGGTCCTGGACCACATCCGACCCCTGGCCCGCCTCGAAGCCGTAGGTCCCCGTCATCTCGTATGCGATGCGCGCAAGCTCGACCGGTATCGACCCACGGGCGAGCTGAACCAGGACGGCGGGCATCCGACAGATCGCGATGTCATCGTCAATAAAGAAGAGGCTCTTCGGCGGCAGAGGGGCGGCGCACGAATGCGCTCTGATAATCGGGCTTCTCATGCGTGTCTCGACCTTTGACGCAACGACGTCTATCGGGGCCTCGGTGCCGAGCAGCTCGATCGCACGGCGCGCGAGGGAGGTCGGGCTCTGAGGCAGACGGCCGTACGTCCTGCCCACCACCTCAGGCTCTTGGAGGCTGCTTGAGGCGACCCTCGCCGCGCGCCAGAACTCAAGCGCAGTGTTATACCCGATTATCAGCATCTGCTCAGCCATATATCATCCATTCCATGTTAGAAATACAGGTTAACTATATAGGATTTGCTGAGCATACTAATATGAAAGAAACCGCCCGGAAGCGGAGTCGCTCCCGGACGGTCGTTCTTCTTGCCTGATGACTGCGAGTCTACGCCGTGAGCTCCTTCACGGCCTCGGTGGCAGCGGTCAGCTGCTCGTCAGAGGGGATCCAGTTGATGGCAAGGGTCTTCACCGGCATCTGGAAGCCCGCGGCCTCAAGCTCCTTGGCCACGTTGTTGGGGCCCATCGGCGCCCACCCGTAGGAGCCGAAGGCCAGGCCCACGCGGTTCTCGTTCTTGGGCGAGAGGCCCTTCATGTACGTGAGGAAGCTGGCAACCGTGGGCAGCATCTGGCTGTTGAGCGTCGGGGAGCCCACGCACACGTACTTGCAGTCCATAAAGACGTCCATAACGTTGGAGATGTGGTTCTCCTTGAGGTCCATGAGCTGCGCCGAGATGCCCGCTGCGAGGAAGCCGTCCACGAGCGCCCGGGCGATCTTCTCGGTGGAGTGCCACATGGAGTCGTATACCACGAGCGCGCGCTCCTGGACCTCGCCGGAGACGAAGCCCTCGTAGGCGGAGAGGATGTCCTCGACGTGGCCGCGCCAGATGACGCCGTGCGCCGGGCAGATCATATCGAGCGCGTCCGGGCCGAGGCCGCGCACCGCCTTCACGGCCGCGGTGGCCTGCGCGCGGTAGGGCTGCACGATGTTGGCGTAGTACTTGTGCGCCTGGTGCATGACCTCACAGAGGTCGTTCTCATCATCGAAGCGGTTGGAGCTGGCAAAGTGCTGGCCGAAGGCGTCGTTGGAGAAGAGGATCTTGTCGTAGGCGTCATAGGTGACCATGTTGTCCGGCCAGTGGACCATCGGCGTCTGCACGAAGGTCAGCGTGCGCTTGCCGATGCAGAGGGTGTCACCGGTCTTGACGCCATGGTAGCCGAGGTCGCCGAAGTGCGCGGTCATGTTCTTGACACCCTGCGGCGCGGAGCAGTAGATCTCTGCCCCGGGAGCGAGCTCATGAATCACGGAGGTGGAGCCGGAGTGGTCCATCTCGACGTGGTTGGCGATGAGGACGTCGATCTTGGAGGGGTCGATCACCGAGGAGATGCGCTCGAGGAGCTCGTCCTTGAATGTGATCTTGGCGGTGTCGATGAGCGTGACCTTCTCGTCCAGGATGAGGTAGGCGTTGTATGTGATGCCCGCCTCGGTGGTGTAGCCGTGGAACTCGCGGGCGTTCCAGTCGAGCGCGCCGACCCAGTAGACGTCCGGCTTGATCTGAACTGCGGAGAGCATGGTTTCCTCCTGTGCTGTGGGTACGTGTTGGTGCTTCGGCGTCAATCCTAGCAGAACGGGCGGTCGGACCCGTGGGACCGACCGCCCGCGTGGGGGTCACGATGGCAGGGCGTGGAAAAGTGACTGTCCCTTTTCCACGCTACTTCTCGCCGGCGGCGCGGCGGGCGGCGTAGTCCTCCGCCAGGCGCTGCTGGATGTCGTGCGGCACCTGCTCGTAGCCGCTGACCTCCATCTCAAACTCGCCGGTGCCGCGAGAGAGCGAGCGCAGGCGGGTGGCGTAGTCGGTGACCTCGGCGTACGGGACGGTGGCGGAGATGGTGGTCTCGCCTGCCGCGGCGCCGGTGCCGGCCTCCATGCCCTCGACGCGGCCGCGGGATGCGGAGACGTCGCCCATCACGGAGCCGGCGTAGCTCTCGGGCACGGTGATGCGCAGGTGCGCCATGGGCTCGAGAAGCACGGGCTCGGCCTGCGCGACGGCCTTCTGGAAGCCGATGCGTGCCGCGGTCTTGAACGCCATCTCGTTGGAGTCGACCGGGTGGTAGGATCCCTCGTAGACGGCACACTTGACGTCAATCATCGGGTAGCCGGCGAGCACGCCCTCACGCATGGTCTCCTGAACGCCCTTGTCGATGGCGGGAATGAAGCCGCGCGGAATGTGGCCGCCCACGACCTCGTCCACGAACTCGTAGCCGGCGCCCGGGTTGGGCTCGATGCGCAGCCAGCAGTCGCCGTACTGGCCAGCGCCGCCGGTCTGCTTCTTGTGACGGCCCTGGGCGGAGGCCACGCGGCGGATGGTCTCGCGGTACGGGATCTTGAGCGCCACGGTGTGGGCCGTGATGCCCGCGCGGTCCTCAAGGCGGTCGAGAAGGACGCTGACCTGAGCCTCGCCGATGGCGGAGATGACGGTCTGGCCGGTGTCCTCGTCGCGCTCGACCTTGAGGGTGGGGTCGGCGTCCGCGGACTTCTCGAGGAAGGCGTAGAGCTTGCCCTCGGTGCCGCGCGCGTCGGGCTCGATGGCGATGCGATAGAGCGAGTTGGGGAAGCGGAACTCGGCGGCCTCGACCTTGCCGGTGACGG
Organism: Thermophilibacter provencensis; assembly: GCF_900128445.1. Taxonomy (GTDB): domain Bacteria; phylum Actinomycetota; class Coriobacteriia; order Coriobacteriales; family Atopobiaceae; genus Thermophilibacter; species Thermophilibacter provencensis. The sequence goes on from NZ_LT671417.1 coordinate 406,900, forward strand.
AGAGCGTGTCGCCGGTCATGGCCTCGAGCTTGGGGACCACGACGATGTCGCCAGCGGCTGCGGACTGGACGTCGGTGGTCTCCTTGCCGCACATCTGGTAGAGGTGGCCGAGGCGCTCGGACTTGCGCGTGCGCGCGTTGGTGAGCTCCATGCCCGGCGTGACGGTGCCGGCGAGGACCTTGAGGAAGGAGAGGCGGCCGTTCTGCGGGTCGTTCAGGGACTTGAAGGCAAAGACCACGGGGCGCTCGTCGTCCTCGGAGATGTCGAGCTGCTCGCCGTTCACGAGCGGGATGCGACCAAAGTCGGCCATCGTGGGGAACCATGCCACGGCGGCGTCCATGAAGGAGATGACACCTTCCTCGCGCACGCAGCTGCCGGCAAAGACGGGGACAAAGACGCGGTCGCGGATGGCCTTGGCGAGCAGGCCCTCGAGCTCGTCCTGCGTGACCTCCTCGCCCTCGAGGTACTTCATCATGACCTCGTCGTCAGCCTCCACGACAAGCTCGGTGAGCTGGGCGCGGGCGGCCTCGGCGGCCTCGGCGAACTCGGCGGGAACGTCCTCGACGACGGGCTTGCCGCTCTCCAGGTGGCGCGCCTTCATGTGGACGACGTCGATGATGCCCTTGAAGGCCTCGCCGGAGCCCATCGGAATGGTCACGGGCGCGAGGCTGTTGCCAAAGCGGTCCTGAAGGGCGGACATGGCGACGTCAAAGTCCGCGTCAGGACGGTCGATGCGGTTGACGAAGATCGCGCGCGCGAGGCTCTGCTCCTCGGCGGCGTACCACAGGCGGGTGGTGATGGTGCCCGGGCCCGAGGCGGCGTCGACCATGAAGAGCGCGGTCTCGCACGCGCTCATGGCGGCGTAGGCGTCACCGACGAAGTCGGGGTAGCACGGGGCGTCGAGCACGTTCAGGCGCGTACCATCCCAGATGATAGGGGCAATGGAGGTGGAGATGGAGAAGCCGCGCTCCCCCTCCTCGCCGTCGTAGTCAAGCGTGGGCTTGGTGCCGGCGTGGCCGCCGAGACGGGTGGTACGCCCCGTCAGGTGAAGCATGGCCTCCGCCAGCATGGTCTTGCCCACGCCGCCTTGGCCCACAAGGACCACGTTCTTGACCTTCTCCGCTCCCTTTGCAGCCATAATGCCTCCCTTGGACGGGGTCTGTGCACGATGTGACTCACCTTACCCACGTTTGGTCGCGACGTTGCGCACATATCGGGCAGCGGGCGATAAGAACGGTGAGGGCGCGCGGGGGCGCGAAGGGGACGGGCGTGCGCCAGCTCACTGGTCGTCGCTCTTCTCGTCCTTCTTGGGGAGGCGTCCTGCGCGACGCAGGGCGTCGCGCAGGATCCACTCGACCTGTCCGTTGGCGCTGCGCATCTCGTCCGCGGCCCAGCGCTCAACCGCGGCCCAGACCTCCGGGTCTATACGCAGGGGATATTGCTTGCGGGCCGCCACGTCTTCAGCGCCCTACTGGTAGAGGGAGCCGGTGTTGAGGACGGGCTGGGCCTCGGACTCGCCGCAGAGGACGACCATCAGGTTTGACGCCATCACGGCCTTGCGGTCCTCGTCGAACTCCACCACGCCGCCATCGGAGAGCTCCTTGAGCGCCATGTCCACCATGGAGACCGCGCCCTCCACGATCTTCTTGCGCGCGGCGATGATGGCCTCGGCCTGCTGGCGGCGCAGCATCGCCTGGGCGATCTCCGGCGCGTAGGCGAGGTGCGTGAGGCGGGCGTCGTCCACGGAAACGCCGGCCGGGGCGAGGCGACGGTCCAGCTCCTCCTTGAGGGTGGCGGAGACCTCCTCGATGTTGGAGCGCAGCGTGATGGAGCTGTTGGAGGCGTCGTCGTCCTCCATGTGGTCGTAGGCGTAGACGCTCGCCACGTGGCGCAGCGCGGTCTCGGTCTGCATGGCCACGTAGCTGGGATAGTGGTCCACGTCGAAGAGGGCCTTGGCGGTATCGGCCACGTGCCAGACCACGACGGTCGCGATCTCGATGGGGTTGCCCATCTTGTCGTTGACCTTGAGGCGGTCGCCGTTGAGGGTGCGGGCGCGCAGGGAGACCTTGGTGGAGAGCGCCTTGGTGGCCGCCGCGGCCTTCACGGAGGGTGTGCCCTCCTCCAGGCTGATGTCAACGGAGGCGCCGGTGCCGTCCGAGCCCAGGCTGTGGCTGTAGAAGGGGTTCACCCAGTAGAAGCCCGACTCGCGGACCGTGCCCACGTAGTTGCCAAAGAGCACGAGCACGCGGGCCTGCCCGGGCTGTAGCGAGAAGAACCCACAGGTGACAATGATGGCCACGATGAGCAGCACGATGCCGCCGACGAGCAGCACGGGACCGGTGACGGGCGCGGGGACGCCGGCCTCCTCGGCCGTGGCCAGGATGACGATGCCCTGGACCATGCCCCAGATGGAGGCGACGTACGCGGCGAGGGTGACGAAGAGCATGGGCCAGCCGGACGCGGCGCGGGCCTGCTTTTCTACGGTCATTGCAGTTCCTTTCCTGGTGACGGGCACGCCCCGGGGTGGGCGTCCTCGACTGAGTTCATTGTGATATCACATTGGTTTCTTTGCAAGGGCAGGCCGCTCGGACGAGATGCGTTTCGGTGAGCGGTGGTTGATGGGTTGGCGCGCCATGTTGTTTCAGTGGGCAACAACAGCCTTAATAAGGTACGTCGTGAGCCTGACACGTTGGGCTACCTGCTCTTTTCCCAATCTTCGATTGCATCAGGAACGCTTGGAGGCAGCTCTGAGCAAGCGGCGCTCCCTAAGCTGGACAAGTTACGGCGCATAGATTGGGGGATGCAGGATGGGAGTATGCCTTGGCTTTGAGTCCGCCCTGGAGTACTGGCTTACGAAGCAAGGGGGCGAGGCTCTGCCGGAGGAGGTCGAGAGCTGGAGGCTGGCTTACGCCGTCGCGAGTTCGCGGCTCCTTGCCAGGGAGGGCCTTCCGCTCGAGCCCCGCAACGAGCGACCCCTGCACCTACTTGTGCAGCAGCACGCGGTGAAGCACCGCCTCGACAACATCGCCGTGCACGTCTGCCAGACCAAGCTTCCCGCCCACTCGTTCAGGAGGCTTGGCGGCGACAGCCTCATTGCCTCGCCAGAGCTCACCTTCCTTCAGATGGCCCAGGGCCATTCCCTGCTTGAGCTAATCGAAATCGGCTGCTACCTCTGCTCGACCTTCTCGATTTCCTCACGTGGGCGTGGTTACACGGGAGAGCGGCAGCAGCTGATGTCGCTCGACGACCTGACGCGATACCTGAACTCCCTGCCAAGACGGACGCGCGGGAGAAACCAGGCGCTCCAAGCACTCCCGCACATTGTCGAGCTGACCGCCTCTCCCATGGAGGTTCACCTGGCGATGCACTACGGGCTGCCGCCAGAGCATGGGGGAAGGGGCCCAATCGCCATCTCTGCCAATCAACCCATCGAGATCGACGAGCACGCGCAGAGGCTTCTGGATGAGCACTATCTCAAGGGCGACCTCTACCTATCCGAATACGAGGCCGACCTTGAGTACGACAGCAGGGAGTTCCACACGGGAAGCTTCCGCCTTGATCACACGCAGGCTCGCAGGAATGTGCTTGAGGCGATGGACATCAAGACCATCTCAGCCACCCAGGGGCAGATCAATACGCTCGAGCACTTTGATGACTTCACCTGGCTGCTCGAAAAGAGAATCGGCCGCGAGCACGCCATTCCCACGCCGGCGCAGCGCGCTGAGCAGGAGAGCCTCTTTCAGTGGCTCAACGACGAAAAGCGGACCCTTTTCTAGCTTCGCCGCCCAACACATCCGGCGCAGGGAACCGCTCGGCACGAGGCCGGGGGAGAGCCCGACTTTGTAGTGTGCTTCGCGCCCGGCTCCCCGGGTACACTACAAACCGCGTAACCCGTCTAGCTGGAAGTTTGCGCCGATTTCGTTTGTAGTGTACCCGGGGAGCCGGGCGCGAAGCACACTACAAAGTCGGGGCAGCGAGTGGAGGCGGCCCACGTGCGACGTAAGCTCGGATATGATGGTCTATCGGCTTGAGAAACCGGAGGCCGCATGGGATACAAGACGTACACCTGCCCCATTTCACGAGACTGCGGAGGCTGCGAGTGGCTCGCGGTCCCCTACCCCATACAGCTGCGGCGCAAGCAGGAGCAGGTCGAGGGCCTGCTGGGCGAGATGCTTCGCGCGGACGGCGGCAAGCTCGAAGGCATCCGCGGGATGGACGAGCCTCTGCGCTACCGTCACAAGGCGGCGACCCCGTTTGCCCACGCTCCGCACGGGCGCGTGCTGAGCGGATTCTACGCAGCCGGAACGCACCGGATCGTGCCCTGCGCGGAATGCCTCGTCGAAGATGACCGGGCGCGGCGCATCCTAAACGCCGTCGCCAGGGTCTCCGAGAGAATGCACATCCCGCCCTACGACGAGGATCGCGGCACCGGCGTGCTGCGCCACGCCGTCGTGCGCTGCGGATATGCGACCGATGACGTGATGCTCGTGCTGGTGACGCGCGTAGATGAGCTTAGAAACCGTGAGCGCCTGGTGGGCGAGCTGCGCGCGGCCTGCCCTGAGGTCACGACCATCGTGCAGAACGTGAACAGCCGCAGGACGAACGCCATTCTCGGCCACCGGTGCCATACGCTCTACGGACCTGGCATCATGCACGACGAGCTGCTCGGATGCCGTTTTGAGATCGGTCCCACGAGCTTCTATCAGACCAACCCCCAGCAGACCGAGGTTCTCTACCAGCTGGCAATCGAAGGGACCGGCAACGCGGAGCGCGTGCTCGATGCGTACTGCGGAACGGGAACTATCGGCATCTGCGCGGCGGCACGACGACCTGGGCTGCGAGTCATCGGAGTTGAGCGAGTCGCCGCCGCCGTGTCCTGCGCACGGCGCAACGCCCAGGCAAACCACGTCGAGGAGCGGAGCTCGTTCGTGGCGGCTGACGCCACGGAATGGATGGCCGGCCCCGGACGCGCCGAGCGCTTCGACGCAATCATCATGGATCCCCCGCGCGCCGGGAGCACCCCGGAGTTCCTTGGCGGGGTGGCGGCCCTTGCGCCGGGACGCGTCGTCTATGTCTCCTGCAATGTCGTGACGCAGGCGCGCGATATCGAGCTTCTTCGCTCGCTGGGATACCGGATCGAGAGCGTGACCCCCGTCGACATGTTCCCCCACACCAGGCACGTCGAGAGCGTCGCCGTGCTGGCCCGGCGCTAGGGAGCCGCCGGCCCAGACGGCGGCGCGATCAAGCCCCCAGAACAGCGCGGGCCGCCACCAAGCTAGTGACGGCCCGCGCGAGGTCTGGCAAGCAATGCCTACTCAGGGTCTATCGCCACGGTCCCGTTGTCCCTCACATGCACGCGGCCAGCGGAGATGAGGCTCACGACCTCGGGATAGAGCTCGTGCTCGATCTCGTGGATGTGCTCCTCGAGCTCGTCGACCGACCAGCCCTCCTCCACCGGAAGCGCACGCTGCGCGATGATGGGGCCGGCATCGTAGTCCGCGTTCGCGAAGTGCACGGTCACGCCCGTGACCTTAACGCCGCGGTCGTAGGCGTCCTGGATGGCGTGGGCGCCCGGGAAGCTCGGCAGCAGCGCGGGGTGCAGATTGACCACGCGGTTGGGGAACGACGCAAGGATGGGGTCGTGCACCTTGCGCATGTAGCCCGCCATGATGACGTACTCGACGCCGTGGCGCTTGAGCTCGGCGGCGATGATCTCGTCGGCCTGCTCCGGATCCGCGTACACGTCCTTGGAGAGCGTGAGCGTCTGAATGCCGGCAGCCTCCGCACGCTTGAGGCCGTAGGCGCTTGGGCGCGAGCTCACCACAAGCTCGATGGTGGCGTCAAGCGAGCCATCCGCGATGCGGTCGATGAGCGCCTGCAGGTTGGTGCCACTGCCCGAGATGAGAACACCGATCCTAACGCTCATCGTCGTACACGACCTTCCCCTTCTCGCCCGGAACACCGGCGATGACCTCGCCCATGACAAACGGCGCAAACCCCGCGTCCTCAAGCGCCGTCACCACGGCGTCCTTGTCCTCGGCGGCGCAGATGACGCTCATGCCCACGCCCATGTTGAACGTGCGATACGCCTCCTCGAGCGTGAGCTGGGCGGCATCGATCATGTAGGTGATGACGGGAGGGATGTCCCACGCCGGGCCGGAGGCTCCCCCACGATACACGAGCGCGTCGAGACCCTCGGGCATGGCGCGGTCGAGGTTCTCGGTGATGCCGCCTCCCGTGATGTGGGCCATCGCGTGGATGGGGGCACCGGCGCGCAGCGCCTTGAGCAGGCCGCCGGCGTAGATCGTGGTCGGGCGCATCACGGCGTCGGCGATCGACTCACCGCCCAGCTCGGGCAGCGGGGTCTCCAGCTCCTCGACCGTCTTGCCCTCGATGGCGACCTTGCGCACGAGCGAGTACCCGTTGGAGTGGATGCCCGAGCTCGGCAGGCCGAGAATCACGTCGCCCTCGCGCACCTTGTCGGGGCCGATCATCTTGGGTCGGTCCACCACGCCCACGACGAAGCCGGCGAGGTCGTAGTCGCCCTCGGCCATGACGCCGGGGTGCTCGGCCATCTCGCCGCCCACGAGCGCGCAGCCACTCTTGCGGCAGCCCTCGGCAATGCCGCCCACGATCTTGGCCACGTGCTCGGCACGCAGCTTGCCGATGGCAACGTAGTCGAGGAAAAACAGGGGCTCTGCGCCGATGGGGACCACGTCGTCAACGCACATGGCCACGAGGTCCTCGCCCACCGTCTCATGACGGTCGAGCAGCTGCGCGATGGCGAGCTTCGTGCCCACGCCGTCGGTTCCCGAGACCAGAATCGGCTCCTCCATGTCCTTGAGACCGGCGGCCGAGAAGCACGACCCAAACCCCCCGAGGCCGCCGATGACCTCCGGTCGGCTGGTCGTCGCCACGGCAGCCTTGATCGCGTCGACGGCACGGGCTCCCTCAGCCGTGTCGACGCCGGCATCCGCATAGCTCACATGCTTGGTGTTCTCGGCCATCTCGCTCCTTTCCGCCAGAGCCGCCCGGGACCCCCTAGGCGTTCAGGCATTGCTCCGCTTCTTCGAGCGGCATGTGCGAGGTCGCAGATGCCGCCTCGAGGTTGTTGGGCTCGTACCCGGGCAGGAACTTGTCCTCCCAGAACGAGCGGGGTATCTCCACGGGGTACTCCCCGGTAAAGCACGCCTTGCAGTAGCCGCCCCGAGGAACGCAGTCGAGCAGGCCCTCGATGGAGAGGAAGCCCACCGAGTCCGCCTCGATATAGGCGCGGATCTCCTCGAGCGACATGTTGGCGGCAATGAGCTGGTCTTGGTTTGCCGTATCAATGCCGTAGAAGCAGGGCCACGTGACCATGGGGGACGCCGAGCGAACGTGCACCTCGGTTGCGCCGGCCGCCTTGAGCATGCGCACGATCTGCCGAGAGGTGGTGCCGCGAACGATAGAGTCGTCGACCATCACCAGCCGCTTGCCCCGCACCACGTCGGGCAGGGCGTTGAGCTTCAGGCGGACGCCCATCTGCCGCAGCTCGGGCGTGGGCTGGATGAAGGTACGCGCCACGTAGCGGTTCTTGATGAGCCCGGTCCCAAAGGGAATTCCCAGCTCCTGGGCAAACCCCTCCGCGGCGGGCGTGCCCGAGTCCGGCACGGAGATCACGAGGTCGGCCTCGACGGGCGTCTCCTGAGCAAGCCTGCGCCCCATGTTGTGGCGCATGAGGTAGAAGCTCGAGCCGTCCTTCACGGAGTCGGGGCGCGAGAAGTACACGTGCTCGAAGATGCAGTCGGCACGGCACCCCGGCTCGCATCCGCGCTCGGAGCGCAGGCCGTCCTCCGAGATGCGGACGATCTCGCCGGGCTCGACCTCGCGCACGAAGGTCGCGCCCGAGATGTCGAGCGCGCAGGTCTCGCTCGCCACGACCCAGCCGTCATCCCCCAGCCGGCCCAGGACGAGCGGGCGGATGCCGTGCGGGTCGCGGAACGCATAGAGCGCGTTCTCGCGCACCAGGACCATGGCGTATCCGCCCTCGAGCATGCGCATCGTGTGCGCGATGCCCGTGCGCAGGCGACCGGCTCGCTGCGTGAAGTATCCGATGAGCTTCGCGGCGACCTCCGAGTCCGTGCTCGACCGGAAGGGAATCCCCATCTCGATGAGCTCTCGGCGGAGGCTGTCAAAGTTGACGAGCGTGCCGTTGTGCGCGAGCGCAATGATGACGTCATTGATGGTGGAGAGGTGCGGCTGCGCAGACTCCCACCCCTTGGCCCCCGCGGTGCCATACCGACAGTGGCCGCACGCCACCTTGCCCGGCATCGCCGCAAGGTCGGCGTCGGAGAACACCTGGGTCACGAGGCCGAGGTCCTTGCGGATAAGGACCGTCCGCCCGTCGCCCACGGCGATTCCGGCGGACTCCTGGCCGCGATGCTGGAGGGCGCGCAGGGCGAAGTACGTCATGCGCGCGACATCGCGCCCCGGAGCCCAGACGCCAAAGACACCGCACTCCTCGTGCAGCTTGTCGTCAGGGCAATCGGCGGGCCGGGGCATCCCGCCCCGCGCCACGGCGGTGTCACCAGAGAGCGTCGTCACACTTCCCCCTACTCGCTCGCGGCTGCCGTCGCCGCCGCAGCCTCTGACTTGAGCGCACACACTAGAATAACGCGACCCTTGTCGCTGTCCTCGTAGTAGCAGGTGCAGAGCGAGAGCGCCTTGGTCATCCCGTTGATGACCTGGGCGGCGTCGCCCCTGCTCGCCACCGCCTGGCCCAGCAGGCCCGAGAGGTAGGCATGCAGCTCGTCCGTCGACCCAAAGTTGAGCTGGCGGACGTTGGTGTCATCCGCCGTGGTCTGGTAGATGAACAGCGGCTCCAGCTCGTAGCTCGCCTCCTCCGTCACGTACCAGACGGTAGAGATGCTGTCGAACACCTGCTGGTCCTGCATGTCGGAGACCGGCTTGAACATGGAGCCGTTGCGCAGGTGGTGGCCATAGATGATTGTCTGGGCGTCAACCATTCCCGGCTTGGCGTTCTCGTAGTCCAGAAAGATCTGACCACCGAGCGAGTACGTCCCCTCGGCGCTGGTGTGCAGGTACTTCTCGTTATCCTGGGCCTGATAGACCGGGTAGTTGACGCCCGTGCCCGGAATCTGCACCCAGCCGACCACGTCTCCGTTCACGGCCTTGAGGCCCTCCCAGTCGACCTGCGGGGCGGTCGAGCCGTCGTCAGAAAGCGTGGCGTACTCCGCAAGCTCCTCGTTGATCCGCTCCTGTTCGCCGTACTGCCACTGGTTGTAGATGAACATGCCCGCGGCGGCGGCGATCAGGCCGATGCCCACCACGAACAGGATGACCGAAAGCACCCGCGCCACGCGCTTCTTGGGGTCTCGGCTCCGGCGCCCGGAAAGGTCATACGGGTCGGTCTCTACAAAGCGCGGCTCCCTGCGTCGGCGGTCATGCCCGCGAGAGGACCCGCCGGGGTCGGACACCACAGAGACAAACCCCTCGCTCGCCCGGGGCATGCCCGCGGCATGCGGGTTGCCCGCCGGGGCGTGATACGACTCGTCGCCGCCGCGGCGGGTGTGCAGACGTCGGGACGGATCGTCGTCCGTCGCATGATGAGGCGCGGCATGGGCCGACCTCGACGACGGGCGAGAAGGACGCGCGAATCCCCGCGGGTCGGTCCCTTCGGGCTGCTTGAAGTGAGACGCCATGCGCGGCTCTCCTTATGCCTCGGCCATCTGGCGCTTGAACTCGACGACCTTATCGCGATACTCCGGCATGGTGGCGCCGAGGATCTGCGTGGCGTAGATGGCCGCGTTCTTGGCGCCGTTGATGGCCACGCAGGCCACGGGCACGCCAGACGGCATCTGCACCATGGAGAGCAGCGAGTCCATGCCACCAAGATCGGAGGTCTTCATCGGCACGCCGATGATGGGCAGCGGCGTGAAGGCGGCAACGACGCCGCCGAGGTGCGCCGCTTTTCCGGCGGCGGCGATGATGACCTTGAGGCCGCGGTCGGCAGCGGAGCCCGCCCACTCGTGAACCTTGTCGGGGGTGCGGTGCGCGCTGGCAATGACCAGCTCGTACGGCACGCCAAGCTCCTCAAGCTGCTTGGTGCACGCCTCCATGGTGGGCATGTCGGACTTTGACCCCATGATGATTCCCACGAGCGGCTGGTCTGCCATGATGCTCCTCTCGGTTGGTTTGTCGCTCCCCCAGTATACGCGACCTGCCCGAAGGCGGCATCGCGTGCGGGCGCGCCGGCGCACAGAGCTCTTCCGCATGCGTATCGAATCCTACTCGCAACCTTTCCTCCACAGGGCGAGCACATTGACGGGGCGAGACATGCCAAATGGCGCATCAAGACCCCGCGGGCAGGAAAAAGGACTATCCTTGCCTGCGTACGCTGGTCCATCAGTCCGCGGACAAAGGAGAATCCCATGAACAACGCCAGCAATCTGTACCTCTACCAGCGCGAGGGCGGCTACCTGCCGCGTGTCGCGGCCGTCCATGACCTGTGCGGCTACGGCAAGTGCTCGCTCGGGATTGCGATCCCCGTGCTCTCGGCCGCCGGCATCGACGTGTGCCCCGTCCCCACGTCGCTCTTCTCGGCGCACACGCGCTTCCCCAAGTTCTACATGCACGACACCACGCCCATGCTCACCGAGTACCTCGACGCGTGGCGCGAGGAGGGCATCGAGCTCGACGGCATCTACTCGGGCTTCCTGGGGTCGGCCGAGCAGGTAGACGCCATCCTGCGCCTCTATCGCGAGTACCCCAAGGCACTCCGCATCGTGGACCCGGTGATGGGCGACGGCGGCTCCAAGTACCCCACCTACACCGACGAGATGTGCGAGGCCATGAAGGGCCTGGTGGATGGCGCTGACGTGCTCACGCCCAACCTCACCGAGGCCTCGATCCTCACGGGCATCGCCTACGCGGGGCAAGACGTCGACGAGGTCTATATCAAGGGCATGATGGAGGCGCTCCTTGGCATGGGCGCGAAGTCCGTGGTGCTCAAGGGCATCGTCCACGAGGGCGAGAGCATCATCCGCAACTACGTGAGCGTGGCGGGCGGAGAGATCGAGGAGGTCTCGAGCGAGCTGCTCCCCTACATGCTCCACGGGACGGGCGACCTCTTTGCGTCTGGCCTTACCGCGGCCATCTACGCTGGGGAGAGCCTGCTCTCCGCCGTCGAGTTTGCCGGAAGCCTCGTGCGTCACGCCATGGGGATCACGCCGGAGCAGCCTGACTACCAGGTTCGCGGCGTCAGCTTTGAGAGCGTCCTCGGAGACGTGACCGCCCTGCTCGCATAGCACGCCGTTTCCAGACAAGGTGCGCCGCCCAGCCCCGCCCCTGTGGCGGGGCGCTTTGTTTCGGGGTTGCATAACCCGACACTTCAGGGCGTTGTTCGCTCGTTTTGTCAGGTTATGCGACGTCGCCCCCGGCGCCGGCACCGAGATACAAAACCGCCCGCAGGACCTGCGCGATCCTGCGGGCGGAAACGTGGAGCTCAGACGGGACTACAGGCAGAACCCAACGACAATGGCAAGCTCACGGGCCGGGTTGCGATAGTAGTGCGGGCTGCCTTCTGGCGTGACCGTCATGTAGTACTCCCCCGAGCTGGGCTCGGGCGTGCGGAGCCACCAGTCCTCGCCGCTCTCAAGGCGGAGGTAGTCAAAGCCGTCGTTCCAGGTCACCCCAGCGTCCGCAAAGACGTCGTACTGGCCGCCCTCCATGAGGTAGCCCGTGTAGTCAGAGTTGGTGGTCTGGGCCGCAACGTCGCCCGAGAGCTCCGCGCAGGAGGGGATCCACACGCTCTCGGAGGTGGTGGACTGCCCGCCGCCCGATCCGGCGGGGTTGTTGGTCACCTTGTCAACCGGCACGATCGCGGACGCCAGCTCCTCGGGCAGCTCGCCCATGAGAGTCTGGTTGAGCCAGGAGCGCAGCGTGGTCTCCTCCCAGGGGACCGACTCACCCGACGCGTTGAGCGGCTGCGTCCCCACCAAGCCACGGGCCACAAAGCTGATGCCCGCCAGACCCGAGCCGTCGGACTTTGCGTCCTGACGGAACCCCGCGATGGTCACGGGGACGCTGGTGCCACTGGAGAGCTCAAGGGTCTTGGTGTTCTCGAGGTTCAGCCTGCCCGAGGCGTCACACAGGTTGTACTGGGCGGCGATCTCTATCCCGGCCTCGTCGCTCTCGACAGCGGCTATGAGGGCCGATATCTGCGAGAGCTCCTTCCACGAATAGTCGGCGAGCGCGGAGCGGACCTCGGGGGCACCCTCGGAGACGGGCTCCTCCTCTTGCTCCTCCTGGGGCTCGAGCGTCTCGACCGGCTCGGTCGAGGGCTGCTCGACCGGAGGCGCGGGCTCGTCCTCAGGGGCGAACGGGCCCAGCCAGCTCGTGGCGACCGCATAGCACACGCCGCCGACGAGAAGTGCGGCGATGGCGGCGCAGACGCCAAGAACGACGCGGCGGTCGGGCTGAAAGCTCCTCATGCGGTCGCCCACGCGCGCGGCGCCGCCCCTCACGCGGTCGAAGGCCTCCGTGGGGAACGAGGAGGCATGCGCATCGTCATCGCCGGCGGGGGCGGGCTCAAAGTCAGGCGCGGAGTCGACCGCGGGTCGGAACTGGATGCTCGACGTGTCGTCAGCCTCGGTGGACGACACGCCATCCAGGTCGGGAAGATCGCGCAGCTCCTGCTGGAGCTCTGGCTCAAGCTCGGAGGCAGCGGGGCCCTCGCTGGAGGGCATGGCAAAGTCGACGGTCTTCTCGGCATCAGGCGCATCGTTGGCGGCTGCAGGGGCTGCCTCAGGCGCCCCCATCGTCTTCGGGGCGTCGGCCACTTCCTGCTCCTGCGCCGGCGGCTCCTGCGGTACGGGAGCAGACGCTGCGGCGCGCTCGCGGAGCGCCCTTCGCGCCGCGGCAGACTCCTCGGGACGGAGCGCGTCATAGGATGCGTTGTAGTGCGTGTAGGGCGAGCGGCGAGAAGCGCTCTGGCTGCTGTGGGGAACGTACGGGCGCGGGATGCGCGGCGTCACGCGCACCGCGCGGGGTGGCGGCGCGACAGGCACCAGCGGCACCGCTCCAGCGGCCATAGGGTCGAGGGGCTCCTCGAGTTTCTTGGGGGCCGGCACCTCTTCGACCGGGGCACCGCATCCGGGGCAGAAACGAGCCTTCTCGGGCAGCTCCTCACCGCACTTCTTGCACTTCACGTTGGGTCCCTTCCCTAGCTCTCCAAGCTTTTACGTTAACACGACAGAGGTTAGGGAAGTATTAGAACGTCTCATACCGTCGACAGACGGTGCCGTATAAAGGGGCCGTTGAGGGCTCGCGGCAAGTTGGTCGCCGGAGGCGTTAGGGCCCGAGGCATTCAAAGGGAAAAGAGCCGCACGGGAACGGGAACCCGTGCGGCCCTTGCGGGTCGTCAGCTCTGCGTGGGCAGATTACTGCTCGTTGCGACGACGAAGGATGAAGCTAGCGGCGGCGGCCATGAGGCCAGCGATGCCGATGCCGGTAACAGCGACGGCGTTGGTGGCGTCACCGGTCTCGGGGACCTCGGACTTGGCCTCCTCGGACTCCTGAGGAGTCTCGGGGGTCGCGGCGTCATCACCGGGGATAACCTCGTCAACGTTCTTCTCCCACTTGGCCCAGAGGGTCATGTCGGAGGTGACGGGGGCCGAGAAGTCCCACGCCTGGGTCAGCGCGGTGTCGAAATACCAGCCGAGGAACGTCCAGCCATCGCAAGTAGGCGCAGGGGGCTCAGCGACCGAATTACCGTCCTCGACCTCAACAACGAGGTTGGTCGTGTTCGAGAGGCAATCATCAAAGGTGACCTTGTGGGTCTCAGTCTCCGGATCAGCGTTCTTCTTCCAGTTGGCGTAAACGTTGATCTCGGTCACCGTCTCATCGCCGGCGTAGCGAACAGTCGAAAGATCGGTGTAGAGGTGCTCGGTGTCGCCCTCGAAGTTCCAGCCGATGAAGGTGTAGCCGTCCTTGGACGGGCTAACGACGCCGCTCCACTCGGTAGTGCCATTCTTCACGGCGCCAGTGCCAAGAAGCTCCTCGCCGTCCCAGTAGTTGACGTTGATGTAGTCGGCGTAGGGATCCTCGATCTTGGTCCAGTTGGCGTAGAGGTTGATCTCCTTGACGGTCTCGTCGCCAGCGTAACGAACAGTCGAGAGGTCCTTGTAAAGGTGCTCGGTGTCGCCCTCGAAGTTCCAGCCGTCGAACACGTAGCCGTCCTTGGTCGGGTTGGCGATGCCGCTCCACTCGTTGGTGCCGTTCAGGACCGCACCGGTGCCGAGCAGCTCGTCGCCGTCGTAGTAGTTGACGGTGATGTAGCCCTCGTACGGATCAGAAACCTCATCCCAGTTGGCGTAGAGGTTGATCTCGGTCACGGTCTCATCGGCACCCATGACAACCTTAGAGAGGTCAGGATTAATCAGGGTCTCGCCCTCAAAGGTCCAGCCCAAGAAGCTGTAGCCATCCTTGGACGGGCTGGTCGGACCGCTCCACTCGCTCGTACCGCGCTTCACGGCACCAGTGCCGAGCAGCTCCTCGCCATCCCAGTAGTTGACGTTGATGTAGTCGGCGTAGGGGTCCTCGATCTTGGTCCAGTTGGCGTAGAGGTTGATCTCCTTGATAGTCTCGTCGCCCGTGTAGCGGACAGTCGAGAGGTCCTTGTAGAGGCGCTCGGTGTCGCCCTCGAAGTTCCAGCCGTCGAACACGTAGCCGTCCTTGGTCGGGCTGTCGACGCCGCTCCACTCGTTGGTGCCATTCTTCACCGCACCAGTGCCGAGCAGCTCGTCGCCGTCGTAGTAGTTGACGGTGATGTAGCCCTCGTACGGATCAACATCCTTCTCCCAAACAGCGCGGAAGGTAAGCTCGCTAACCTGATCATCAGCAGAAATGACCACAGACTCAAGGTCCGTCATGATGTCAGAGGCACCGTCCTGCTGCCAGCCTACGAAGATGTAACCGTCCTTGGTGGGAGCGTCGAGAACGCCAGACCAAATTGAGGAGTTGTTCAGGACAACAACGTCGCGAATGAACTCGTCACCATCGTAAAGGTGAACGGTGATGTAGCGCTGCTCGGGCTCCTCAACGGCATCCTTCGTGAAGTGGGCGACGATGGTGTCGGTCCAGGTGACGGGGACGGCCCCCTCCTTGATCGGCTCGTCATAGCCTGGCCACGTGAAATAGGCGAAGGTGTAACCCTCCTTGGAGGGCACCGCGCCGGAGTAGCTCAGAACCTCGTCGGTGCTGAGAACCTGAATGGTCTGCCCGAGGTCGTTGCCCTCCTCGTCAACAACCTTGTAGGTGATGTAGTGGGCCTCGGGCTCCTCAACGGCATCCTTCGTGAAGTGGGCGACGATGGTGTCGGTCCAGGTGACGGGGACGGCCCCCTCCTTGATCGGCTCGTCATAGCCTGGCCACGTGAAATAGGCGAAGGTGTAACCCTCCTTGGAGGGCACCGCGCCGGAGTAGCTCAGAACCTCGTCGGTGCTGAGAACCTGAATGGTCTGCCCGAGGTCGTTGCCCTCCTCGTCAACAACCTTGTAGGTGATGTAGTGGGCCTCGGGCTCGGACGCATCGTCAACGAACTTAACGTAAATGAAAGTATCCTCATTAATCACAGTCGAGAGATCCAGCGGCTGGCCGTTGGCTCCAACCCACTGAATAGTCTTGCCCTCAGGCACCGTAATGTTTACTGCAATACTAGGAACAATGTTCTCCAGCGTAGTTCCAGCGCTCCACTTGATGTTGTCGCCTGAATAAAGCGCCTCGCCCGTGTCCCAGTTGGTCACCCACACGCCATACTGCGCAGTTTCAGACAGGTTGTTCTTGGCCAGGACGCTTTCACCCTGCGCCAGCGCCGTAGCAGGCACGCTGGTAAGAACCATAGACAGTGACAAGCCCGCTGTCACCGCCGCGTTGAATACACGCTTCTTGTCCATTTGAACTCCTTTTCCCGTTTTATCCCCACCCGCTCTTTAGAGACGGGTAGATGAGCCCATCGATTGATGTGCTAGTTCATTCCATCACCGGGTTTCAGGAGTCTGTTGCGCAACATTACTGGTTGCGTTCAGTTTGCTGCATTTGAGTAAAAGTGCTGGTAGCTAGTTAATGACGTATCGTCGTATGACTACCACTTACTGAACTACCCTTGAATCGACCTTTCACCTTGCGGTACAAACTGCTTGTTGCACAACGTGAGCATTACGTTACTCGATGGTTATGAGCACGCAATGCCCCCGATTGACAGCGGAGAGGGACGGGTCATCAGGGAGGTGATACCGCTGGAGACGCCAAGCTCCTTCATGTTCGCGGACCTTCGCAAGTTTGGAAAGCTCACCAACCGCGACGCCGCCCAGGAGCTCCTGAGCGCCACGGTGACCTATGGTGGCAAGGCGCCCCGCATGCGCATCAACGACCGCACGTTCCTCTCGCGGCAGATCGTCCACGCCCTCCCCGGCCAGACGCACCCCGAGCTGTTTGCCGACTTCTTCCAGAGTTCCCAGACGCTGACGTCGCGCGTCATCGCCAACCGTCCCAACCCCGCAACGGCGCGCGAGGAAGTTCGCGCGCACTACTGCGGCGATGCCGCCCTGGGGATGCAGCGCGTCCTGCGAGACTTCGATCTTGACGACACGCTCTACGCCAATGCCATCAGCCGCATCTCCGCGGCGAAGTTCCGCTCGGAGTCAGACAGGACCGTCCTCTACGTGATGCTCTTTCTCACCATTGGGTGCCTCGCTGACCCGCAGCGAGCCGTCTCCATCGTCGAGCGCTTCGTCGAGTACAAGCTCGCCATGGACATCGGCACCGTGGAGATGGACGTGGGCGCCGGGTACGAGGACGGGGCCGATGCGGAACACGACGAGGTGCTTCTCGGCCTCCTACGCATCTCCGGAGGCACCGCGCGCCCGCCCATCCATCCGCTCGCGACGACCGACGAGGGCACGCTCGTGGGCTCCCTCGTCGAGGGCGCGGACGTCATCAACGACGTCGATGTGGACGTGAGCCGTCGTCACCTACGCGTCTGGCGCGACGGGGCGCACTGGTACGCTCAGGGACTGGGGTCCACAAACGGGACGACCCTCATCCCCGGCGACGGGGGCGACGCCGTCACCATAGAGCCCCCGAGGGCAAAGCGCGCGCACGACGGCAGCTACCCTCCCGTTGAGATCAGCAACAGCGACATCCTCTGCCTCGGTGCCACGACGCGCTTCCTCGTGATGCGAATCACTTCCTAGACTCCCGCGCCCAACGCACGGATTCCTTACCCATAACCTGCCACGCTGTGACGCGCCTCACGCGACGTCCTTCTCGCTGTCCTGACATACGCCGAGGCGGCGCAAACGGAACGGGCGCAGCAGGACGGACGGCATTCCGGGGCGTGCTATTTGCTATGACGACGTTACGTAGCTCACGGGTTGATCACATTTTTCCAGTAAGACGTTGCGCAACTTGAATCATGCCGCTGTTTCTACGATTGTCTCGACCTGTTCCAGACGCTTGGAACTGGGAAGAGGTACCCCTTGACATTGGAAGGTAACGACAGGGAGCAGAGCTGCCCTACAGAGATAATTCGCCTACGTGACTTCACCCCCGCATTTGGCATCATGCCCGCGCGGATGGGTGAGGTTCGTCGTAGGTTTGAGACGCTCCTCGCCCCATCGGCCTCTTCCGACGCCCTGTCATCCGAGGGAAATCCCGTCCTCAGCGCGCAGAACACCGCTGGCGAGACCTTTGCGCTCAAGCTTCTCAAGCCTCCCTCCCGCGCTCATGCGCCGGGCGACAAGACCCCGGACCCGGAGACCCTGCGCATGGTGATGTCAAGCAGGGAGCTGGCGTTCGCAGAGGAGTACCGCAGCATGCTTGCCGTTTCGTTTCTGAGGGGGTTTCCCCGGGTCTACGGATTTGGCATTGCGTCGGGAGGCCGAGCGGATAGGGAGCGCTCGTCGTCAGACGGCTGGGAGAGACCGGCAATCGTCATGGAGTGGATCGAGGGCCCCACACTCAGGGAGGCCCTCCCCCACCTCCCCGCGAGGACCTATGTGGACGCCTCCGGCGCGCTCCGGCGCTCAGTTCTCCCAGAGATCGCCGTGTCCCTGGGGGTCGCCATGCTCGACATCCTCCTTGGGGCCGGGGAGCTGGACTGCACGTTTCTTCACCGCGACCTCTCGCCGCGCAACATCATTGTGCGCACGTCCGTGACGAAGCTCTCCGAGCAGATTGCCTCCTCGACCTTTGACCTGCGCATTGTGGACCTGGGAAGCTCCTCCGTCCTGCGCACGAACGAGCGCGGCATCACGCTCACGCACGATATCTGGAGATTTGGCACCATAGAGTACGCCGCTCCCGAGATGCTGACGCGCGACGTTCCGGAAGTCTCTCGCCTGCGATACTCCGCGACGGTCGACACCTACGCGATCTGCAGCATGCTCTACGAGATGGTCTGCGACCGAACACCCTTTGAGCTCGGACGTCGCCCCAACTCGTCACCCTACCTCATCAAGATGCGAGAGCATCCCGAGGTGCCCATTTGGCTCGACGGAGACGCACGGGCGCTCGTCAGGCTGCTCGCGCGGGGCCTCAGCGCAGACCAGTCGATGAGATACACCCCCTCCGAGCTGCGCGAAGCGCTTCTCTCCTGGCCCAACGAGGGCAAGTCGCCGGTGGGCCGCGCGCGAAGGGGACACCGCCGCTCCCTTCTCTCAGCGCTCGCGGGCGCCGCCCGCGAGTGGGCGCGCGAGCGGCAGGGATAGAGAGCGGAAAGGCGGTCGGGAGCGGCGCCTCGAGTGCGGGCGCGACGCCCCGACCCCTAGTTGCCGCTCAGAATCTGGACCGGCGTGAAGGACGTCGTGATCTTGTCGCGCAGCTCGCCCTGGATGGACTCGTCGAGGCCTGTGATGTGGAGCGAGAGCTGGACGCCATCCGCAGACTGCGTCTTGGTCCACACGTAGGTGATGTACGACGTCACGTCCCCCGTAGGCTTGAGGAAGCCGAAGAGCGCGGACTGCTGAATCTCCCCGTCCTCGCTCATGTGCACGTTGACGTGGTACACGACGGTGTTGATATTGGGGTTGAGCAGGCAGTTGACCGCAAAGGCCTGGGCCTGGACGCCAGAGCCCGCAAAGCACTCAAGCGCGTTCTCGGAGCTCGTGTCGGTAACGGTGACCTCGACGCGCCCGGTGTTCTCGTCCGCCTCCTGGACGGAGAAGTCCTCCGGGAACTGCGTGAAGCCGTTGCCCCACTCCACGCCGCCGCGCAGCGCCGAGGCAACGGTGCGCACGGTGACGCTCTCCGTGAGGTTGGACGTGTTGGCGCGACGAATGAAGCCAAAGGCCACCTGGCCTACCACCACGGCAACAAGGAAGATCAGCACAAAGGAGACGGCGGTCTTGGTGATGACCTTGCCCACGTTGGAGCCGGAGGGGTCCTCCTCGGACAGGGGGTCGATGTCGAGCGAAACGCCCTTCTCCTTGCGGTGCGCGCGCTGGCGACGGGCGCGCTCCTCGTCGGAGTGACCGGTGTGGTCGACGGTCGCAAACAGCGTCTCGGCCTCGTCAGGCGAAAGCGCACCCTTCTGGATGCGCGCAATCTCGCGTTTCTTTGCCATCTCTCTCTTCCCCGTCGCAGGACCAGGCAGCCAAGAAGGCAGCGCGCGGTCACAACAGCCCTTGCATCAGTATACGCATTCGGCCCTGCAACCCGCAGAACTTGACAGTTTGCTCAGGTGCGCGGCCAAGTTGGCCACGCGAGCGAGAAGAGATGCTGCGGCCCGGTCCGCGAAGAGTGCGTCATACCAAAGGCATCAAGCGACGCATGGTTCTTACAGCTCGAGGATTTCTCCCCAGACGAGGCGGGCCTTCTTGCCGTCCGAGATGATGAGACGTTACCGCCCCGACGGTCGGCGAAGGAGCACATCATCTCGTACACATCACGCTCGGGCTTTCCGTCACGGCACTTGAGCTCGGTCACGAGCCCCTCTCCGGAGCGAATGTGACTGAGAAGGTCGTTGGTATCCATGTCAGAACGTCCTGGTGCGACAGTGTCGCCCCCGATGTCGCGACATTGTCGCTTGAATTGAGCATCTCGCCTCACCTCATGTTGGAAAAAGCGGGAGAGGGCCCATGCGACAGTGTCGCCCCCGATGTCGCGACATTGTCGCGCGCGGCACGGGTGTCGCCCCATGTTGGCAGGAGCGGGCTACGCGCCCAAGGTTGTAGAGGAAGCGTGCCACAGGGCGAGAAGAACGTCGCCCGTGCCCTGGACACGGGGCAAGCTTTGGCCACGGATGCCTTGCCAGCCGACGTCACAATTCGGCCGCACAATTACATCGTTTGAATCGATGATTGTCTCGTTGAATCGGCACGTCGTATCGGAATCATTTGACATCTCACGTTCTGAAAAGACCGGGCGCATCCGGTCAAGCCGCCTCAGTCAAAGTGCGCCCCACCTGGACCACGACGGGACCCCCGGCGAGCCATGCTCACCAGCACCCAGACTCCAAGCCCCAGCACGATGAGAAGGCCGGCAAGGCGCAGGACGTTCTCCAGATTGAGGAGCGGGGAGCCTTCCGACCAGCCCGGCCATATGGCGTGGGTCACCGTAGCGGCAACCGCCTCAGCGGGCGAGGGAGCAAGTTCGGCCGCATCGTCAGAACGCTCGCAGCGCACGAGGTAGCGCTGATAGTTATGTCCATAGGGGTGGCACGTGAGCAGCGTCACCATGTCGCGCCCCGGCTCCACCGCAAGCGCCCCGGTGTCGTTGGGGTCAATCACGTCAAATCCGACGACCTGGTACGTGAGCGTGTCCCACGGCGTCTCAATGATCACCGCGTCACCGATCTCGAGCGTCTCTATGTCGCGGAACATGCTCAGCCCCACGCGCGGCCCACGATGGGCGGCTATGACGCACTGCGTTCCGTCTCCTCCCGTGGGCATGGAGGTCCCTGCCAGAACCGCGGCGCCACGGTCGAGATTCTGCTGCGAGGCGCCGAGATAGAGCGGGATGGTCTCCCCGAGCCGGGCAATGGTCACGCTCCCGACGATCCCGTCGGGCAGCCCAAGGGCCGCCAGGTCGTCGCTCGCAAACGCAAAGGGGTCGTTCACGGCATCTCCCGTACCGTTGCGAACCTCATCGTTGTAGGCAAGAAGCTGCTCGTAGGTGTCATCGCCCTCTTTGGGGCGATAGTCGGCCGTCTCGTCCGTCATCTCGCCCTGAGCGCGGTCCGCCACCACAACCTCGGAGCGCCACGCTGCCAGCGCCTCGCTCGTCTCCTCCTGTGCCCGCGCTGACGAGAGGATGGGATACAAGACAAACCCCACGCCAACAAGCAGCATGATGACGCCCGCCAACAGCGAGACGACCCTGCGCGCACGGCGAGAAGGACGCGCCTGACCACTGGCCCTACTCACGGAAGTGCTTTCCGCCGCGACGAACATCCGATTCGTGCCCGTTGCGGTCGGGGCCCCTCTTGCCTCGGTGCATTGCGCGGTCCGCGGCGGCACGACGGGCGGCTCCCGAGCCTCGAAGGACGGGCAGGACGCCCACGGGACGACCGGGGCTCGATGAGGCCTCGGAACGCGCCGATCCGCCCGGCACCTCCGCGACGGAGCGGCGTCTCTTAACGGCACGAAGAGCGAGCGTAACCACGGCGATAAGCACGACAGCCACCAAGAGCCCTATTCCCACCGCAGTGAGCCAGGAGCGGTCTGCCACGGGGGCGTACCCATCCGGGAACGTCTGGGTGGCGTCCTTGTTGAGCCACTCGTCCGGAACATCGCAGCGCTCCGCGTGAACCAGAAGGCGATGCGTATTCACGCCATAGGGCGTGCAGGTGACGAGCGTACAGAGGTCGCGCCCCTGCTGGATGACCAGACTCTGGGTCTCCTCGGGGAGCACCGTCTCTATGTCGTAGACGCGGTAGGCGTGGCCCTCGCCGAGCACCTGGATGATGAAGTAGTCCCCCACCTCAAGCTGATCGAGGTCGTCGAAGATCTTCCCAGAGGGCAGGCCCGTGTGACCGGAGAGCACACAATGGCTCGACTCACCACCGATGGGAAGGGACGTTTCCTCGAGATGGCCCACGCCCTTCTCGAGCACATCGCTATCGACGGTATGGTAGATGGGCTCCTCCACCTGGATGCGCGGGATGTAGAGCGTACCCATCACGCCATCGCCCGCGATGTTGAGCGCCGCGTCGTACGCGCCGTCCTGCGGCCGAAGCGCCGCAGGGTCAAAGGGGTCCGTGACCACCGTGCGACTGCCGAGCAGGTCGGCGTTGTACGCGAGAGCCGCCTCGCGCTCCGCGGAGAGGTCCTCCTCGGCGACCTCCTCCACGGCGCTCTGCTGGAAATCGATGACGTTGCCCTGCGCCTGTTCAAGCAGATAGTTGCTCACAAAGGGATACGCCAGAAACCCGATGCCCACCAGGAGGATGAGCACCGCAGCAACGACGATGAGTCGTGTCTGTGCCTTTCGGCTGAGAGCCATGTCACCACGTTCCTCGTATCAGACCGTTCTCCCTTGCGACGAAACCCGTTCGCCGAAGAGGCTCAGCCGCGTGGTGAGCCCCTTCGGCGAACGGCACCCGGCTCGAACCGGGTGCCGTCGTCACGTGTCTGCGACGTGCGCGCTAGACGCTAGTTGTTGTGCTGCCTGCGGGCACGAACGATCAGCGCAGCAGCACCGGCGATAAGAACGACGCCAGTAGCGGTGATGGCGATGGTGCCCTCGCCGCCCGTCACCGGGAGGGACGGGGTCTTGGTGTTGGTGATGGCGTTACCGAGAGTCACAATGAGGTCGGCTTCCTGCGCATCGCCTTCCGTGACCGCATTAATCGTTACAGGAATGGGCGTCGTATCAAGCTGATACCCCTCAGGGGCGTCGGTCTCAACGAGAAAGTACGTCCCCGCCGGAAGGTCAGAAATGGAGCCCATGCCCTGGTTGTCAGCATTAGTCGTAATGGCGCCGACAGACGTGTTGGGGTCGCTTGCATCAGTGCGCACATCGAACGTGGCGGTAAGGTACGTGGTGGTGCTATCCTTGTCGATCTTCTGAATCTGGATGGTGTAGGTGTAGAGCTTCACCTCGTCCTCGTCGGTGTCGTAGTCGCCCGCGACGTACGGATCGCGTGCAAACTGGACCGTGGCTTCGTTGTTCTCGATGGGACCGGAAAGGGCAGCATCACCTACCGTGGCGGAGTAGGTCACCTCTACCGTCCAGCCAGCATAGTTCGAAATCGCATCATAGTCGAACACAATCTCAAAGGTCTTGCCGTTGAGGCCGTCAGCAGGAGTGAGGCTATAGTGAATCCCCTCTGCAAGGGGCGTTTCCTGACCACCCGCGGCAGGCCTGACCGTCACCGCGATGTCGTTGTTAAAGGACAGGCCATCAGACATGGTGTCACCAATGGCGAAGCGCTCGTTGATAGCATCCGCGGGATAGGCGGGGATGACAGACGTAATCGTAAAGGGAACTTCGTCGCCCGGCTTATAGTCACTCACAGGACCATTCTCGCCATTGATCGTCTTGTCAACAGGAGGCTGCTCGATTGACTTCATTTCCATGTCAACGTCATCGTTAGCCAGCGTCCAGTTCCCATCGTCGCCCTGCACGGGCTCGAGCTTCGCAATAGCGCGATCGTAGATCCTCGTGGAACCACCGGTGGGCGTGACGATGATGAGGTACTCACCGTCTTCGAGACCGTTAAACGTCACCGAAGTCTGGTTTGGTTCGACAACGTCACTATGAATATAGCTGGGCGAGAAGTTGTTATCGGAGTCCAACACATAGGACGCCATCGTATTCGCGTAACCCTTGATGGCAGTTCCATCATCCTCAGCATCGCGATACTCAACACGACCAATGCCGAAATCAGCCGTAAACTCCCAATCAACCGTGTTGCTGCTCGAAACATAGCTGAAATCGACAACCTTATAGAGGGTTACGGTCTCGTTTTGATGAACGTTGCTGACCGTAATGTTGCCGGTCTGCGTAGTATACGCAGCCAGCGCCGTCGCAGGGAGGGCGGCGAGGGCAACCAGAACCGCAGCGAACGCGGCAAGAAGCCCCCTCAGACCCCAACTCTTCTTTCTAGCCATGTTCTTCTCCTTCCGCCGCTTCGCGGCATTAATGGCTATAACTTCCGTTACGTATGCAAGCGGTCATAGACCGCGAATTGCTGTGGCTACCGATCGAACGCCCGACGCCTGCTCCAGAGCGCATACGCGCCCAGCGTCACCGCGGCAACGCCCGTGGCTGCGAGAGCGGTGCGCCCGTTGCTTCCCGTGGCAGGAAGACTGGGAATTGCCTTATCGGAGACCGTCAACTCGACGGTCGCCACCTGATAGTCGGCATCACCTTCGGGCCCCGTTGCAGCGCTTGAATAAACCGTCTCGGACGATTCCGCTCCTGGGAACGTTATGGCCGCCATGAAGGGATGCGTTTCCTCTGGATATTGCTGGTCTTCACCATTGTTCTCTGAGAAGACGATCTTCACAGCACCGTCCATGAGCTGATATCCGTCGGGCGCCTGCGTCTCAACGAGGAAGTAGGTCGTGCCGAGAACGAATTTGTACTTGTCTGGCTCAAAGCGAGCGATACCGCCCTGGCCGGTTGTCACCTCAGCCGCACCGCTGCCAGCCGAACCCATAGGCTGATCGACGCCCTCATCGAACTGCTCATTCCCGTTGGTGTCCACATAGAGCGCAAAGCCCGCGCCCTCAAGCGTCTTTAACGCATCGTCGGCATCGTTCTTGGTCACCTGCAGTGCCGGAAGCACATCGGGACCGGGCAGGCTCACCGAGAGTCGACCGTTGTTGCCGAGGTAGACCTTGAAGTGGCCCGCCTGATGGTCGGTAGTGGGCTCGTCATTGTTATCAACAAAGGTGGGGTAATAGGGGGCCAGTGCAGTGCCCGTCTGGTTGGCGTTGGGATCCTTATTTGCGGCAACCACGTCAAGCAGGTTTCCCAGCCTCGGTGAACCCTCGAGAATGCAAAGCTGGCCCTCTGCATTCTGCCCAACAAAACCGCTCAGGGTGCTGCCATCGCGTCCAATGACGCGCTGCACCTTTGATGCCCCTTCGTAGTATTCGATGAGGAAATAGTAGGTGGTTCCCGCTTGGACGTTACCTCCGTTCACCGGATTGCCGAGCACTCCACCTTGACCCAAAACACCCTCGGTACCGCCGGTATACAGCGGCGTATCCTCTTGGATGAAGTAGAACGGGTTGTCATCCGCAGGCGTGAACGTCATGGTTGCATCGCCAACGGTAACAGTCTCGTCACCATTAATCTGACTTGCTCCTGAGTAAGCGTTGCTATAGAAGTACACCGAATTGGACCCATCGGAGTGACTCGTCAGGTAGCTCTCGGCCACCCCGTTAAAGGAGCCAGAGTCGTTATTCCAAGCTCCATCGCCCTCAACAATCGAGCCATTCCCATCGACTACTCCGCCGGCGACGCCGACTTCATATACAAGGCGCAGCGGATAGACGTTATTGGTGTAGGTCTCTTCAGGATTGTTGGATACCGTCGTACCGTCCGACTTAACCGTCACATAGTTGATGCGGAGCGGGATGAGCGCTGCAGGAATCTGCACCGTCAGCTCCTGCTTGCCCGTCGTATTGTCCCTCGATACCCGAATGATGATGTTGTTCACACTCTGATTGCTGTAAAGAGCACTTTCAACGCTGTCCGTACCTTTGCCGTCAGCCTGCGTGTTCAGCGTATACGTGGTAACCGTTGCACCATTTTCTTGAGAATTGTGTTGATCGCTCACAACGAATGTCGTGTCACCAAACAGAAGGCCTGTAATCCCCTTGACCTCCATGTAGTCGCCAATGGGGTCGGTATAGGTGATATAGCCATCATGAAGCGGGGTCTGCGTGCCTCCGGTGGTCTCGGTGGGAATCTTTGCTGAATCGGTGATTGCACTGGTGATTTGCTGGAAAGCATTATTCAGCTCATCGGAATTCGTCGCCGCAAAGTAACGATCGACATAGTAGAGGCTATCGGGGTTGTTGGAATCGTTGCGGGGAATCTCAACCTGATAAGCGTAGTTGCCCGAGTTATTGCCAAGCTCACCATGAACGATAGTCCTATTGTTATTCTGATAGCTAGCCCAAGCTTCAGACACCTCTTGCACCTGCTGCTCAGTACTGGCTGCGCCCAAGGCCGTACTTTCCGGGTTAAGCACAACGTCGACCATCTCTTGCATGGCAAGCGTCTGCTGATCGGTACTGAAGCCGATGGTATAGACGCGGCAGTATGCGTTGTCGGCATTGGGAGCTTTATCCTCGCTTGCCTGCTGCCGGTAGTTCGCCGTAATTTGATTCTTCTTATAGGATGCGGTCAGCAGGGCCATGAAGCCGTCGGCGGAGTGCGGGTTGCTTGTGTCACCTCGGCCGATAATCGTGTCGCTTGCCAAGCGGCTCCACCAACTACCGCTCTCGGTTGTCCTATCTGAATCGACATCATACCTGCTATCGTTATTATCTCGGACCAGAGTATCGGTCACTGGCCACCCGTATCCTTCTGGATACCAAGTCGCATCGGTCGCAGAAGAGAAGGATGTCGGTGCGCCGTCAGACATAAGCACCACGTTGGGGATACGCGTATACGTAGTCTCCTCGTAGGTATACGCTGAATCAACCCCTGTCAGCATCGACATTCCGAGATGCATACCGGCTTGAATGTTGGTGCCGCCCGCGGTAATCGCATCCTGATTGTTGATATTGCAATGCACCGTAGCTTCCGCCTCGCGCTTACCACTGGTGCTCTCATATGGTTCAAACCTTGTTATCTGAAGGTAGTTCCCACTTGGCGCGTTAATGTTCCTCGCTTCAGTCAATTCTAGAAGCGTGGATGCGGTCCCGTTAAATACCGCAATGCCGATGCGATTCTCGGGGTTATCCTCAACCAGTGTGGCGATGGTCGTGTTGAGGGAGTCCACCATTGCCTGAAGTCGAGACTGAGACCGCGCGTATTCATCCGGGCCTTCAACCGTCTCCTGTGAACTCTGGCCCCAGTTCATGCTTCCCGAGAAGTCAAGGACAAAGACTACGTCCACCGGAATCTTGGGCAGCTGAGTTATCTCCTGAGAGGTAGCCATCGCGGAGTATGTGACGAGGAAGTCGCCGTTATACTTCTTCTCGAGCGAATGGGATGTTGCACTGCCATTTTCATCCACGCCGCTGAACGTAACACTGTCCCCGGCGGAGACGGATTTATCCGCCCAAACGCGACCAGAGTACCGCGTTGAGATGGTTTCGGAACCGGCAGTTCCGGGCATCCCGAATATATCTTTGTATGCATCCGCCGTCGAGGCATCCGCCACGTAGTTAGTTGCCCCGTCTGTGTTAGCCAGCGCCATCTCCGCGCCGGCAAACACGCAGACTGCAAGGACAGAGAGGAGCGCCATGAGCGCGCCCATCGCCTTGAAGGTACCCCCGGCCCTCTTGATCGCTCTCAGACTACGTGCCATATGCCCACTCCCAACCATTCTGCTGCGTCTTAGCTTCGGCTTAGCGTCGCGATAGAGTTATTCAGCTAATTGTTTGGAACTCTATCAGTAGGGGGGTACAAAAAACAATACCCCCTCCGTCTTTTTTACAATCTAATTTATTATCATTTGTTAATGATCATACTACTAATGTTTACTTTATACTTAGTTTCTTTAGTTTATAGATATGTATTCTTCTATTTGTTTATATGTCTGTATCTCAGATTGTTAAAACTAAAAAGTGTAGTAGGGGGTATTTTGTTACCCATCACACCCTTTCATTTTTCTGAAAGATAACAATCTAGGATTACGTGATGTATTCTGGGGTTCTGTGGGTCACCTCAGATGTCTTTGCTCCCGAAAGGCAGTTGCTGAGAAGAGCGTTGGAGCGCCGCGCTCCCTCCCTGGTCTGACCGTGCCAGACGGACCCACCGCTGCGCGTAACGTGGAGACACACGCTGTGCGCACGGTCGACTGCCCCACATCGGATACAACATACGAATCTCTATATAGAATCGAGAAGGCCATGGGCGTTCATTGAGGCAATCCTCTGATCCGGAACGACGCACCCCACCTTCATCCCCTTGACCAGCGCCGTGCAGAGGCCCGTGCGGGTACGGGACCGAGCTGGGGGGTCGTCGACGATCCCACGCGGGTAGCCCGTCACCGCTTATGCTCAAAGGCATAACCGCAGGGCTGTTTCCTCGGAAGCTCTCCAACCTGTCGGCATCGCCGCATAAAGGAAAATATCAGGTCAGGGCTCCTCCTTGACTGAATAGGAAAAATTAGGAAATAAAGGAAAGGAGACGACATGGTCCACGATGAGATCTTCTCTCCGTCATTTGGCAACAGGCCGTCATACCTTGTGGGACGCCAGGACATCATGACCTCCCTCATCGAGGGCCTGCGCAGCGCGCCCGGAAGCAAGGACCGGGCCGTCGTGCTCCTCGGACAGCGGGGCAGCGGAAAGACCGTCCTCCTCTGGGAGCTTGCGGAGCGGGCGGCAAAAGACGGGCTTGTGATTGCCTCGCCCACAATTGCCTCGGAAGCAATGCTCACTCGCATCGTCGAAAAGATTCAGGAGAGCGGGGCTCAGTACGTCGAAGGCACGCGTTCCGCATCGCTTTCTGGTGGCAGCCTCGGCGCGCTGGGATTCTCCTTTGGACTTGAGTTCATGCGCGAGGTGGAGAAGACGAAGTCCACGCAGTACAAACTTGTTCGACTTGCCCGCGAGGTAACGTCAGCCGGCCACGGAACGCTCATTCTTGTGGACGAGCTGCAGGCAAACTCCCCTGAGGTGCGGCAGCTCGTAACCGTGTATCAGGAGATGGTCGGAGAAGGGCTTGACGTCTCCCTTGTCATGGCGGGACTGCCTGGGGCGGTCGCAGCCACGCCCAACGACCGCGTTCTGACGTTCCTCAACCGGGCACGAAAGATCAAGCTTTCCAGCCTTTCCATCAGCGACATCGATGCGTTTTACGCAGATGCGTTCGCGCGGCTTGGAATCTCGATCGACGCTTCCTTGCGAAGGGAGGCCGCGCAGTTCACGCAGGGATCTCCGTACATGCTGCAGCTCGTTGGCCACGCCATCACGCAGAGAGCCGACGGCGCGGGCCCCCTCAGCGAGGGCGCGCTGAGGGACGCGCTGGCCTGCGCTCGCGAGGACTTCGAGAACGACGTGTGCTCAACGACCCTCTCCGAGCTCTCGGACGTGGACGTTGAGTTCTTGGGCGCGATGGCCGCAGACGATGGGCCGAGCAGGGTCTCAGGTGTGGCCGAGCGCATGGGCGTCACGGTCGACTACGCTCAGAAGTACCGAAGGAGGCTCATAAACGCCGGCGTCATCGAGCCCGCGCGGCGTGGGTACGTGAGGTTCGCGGTACCCTACCTCGCCAATCATATGCGCAGGGCCCGTCTGGACTGACGGCGCCACAGCGTATTGCCCGGAGAGGAAAACGCCCCGGACTTCCGTGCGCTGCGACGCTCTCTGGTGGGACGTCCTTCTCGCAAGGCCCTGAACAGGCATGGCGTGAGACATCGCCGTCGCTCTGCGAGACAACGCACGGAGGCCGGGACGTTGGTGGGAGGGGCACCCCGAGCGCTGCGCTACCCGGCGAACTGCATGGCGTAGTAGCGCGCGTAGGTCCCACCGCGGGCGAGGAGCTCCTCGTGCGTCCCGCGCTCGGAGACGTGGCCGCCCTCCATGGTGACGATCTCGTCGGCGTTCTTGATGGTGGAGAGGCGGTGGGCGATTACCAGCGTGGTTCGTCCGCGAGAGAGCTCGGCCAGAGACTCCTGAACCGCCTGCTCCGACTCATTGTCGAGGGCAGACGTGGCCTCGTCAAAGATGAGGATGGGCGGGTTCTTGAGGAAGACGCGCGCGATAGCAATGCGCTGCTTCTGCCCACCGGAAAGATGGCTCCCGCGCTCGCCCACCTCGGTCTCGTAGCCCTCGGGCAGGCCCTCCACAAAGTCGGCGATGTTGGCCTTTCGCGCGGCGTCGCGAATCTCCTCCATGGTGGCGTCCGGGCTGCCGTAGGCTATGTTCTCAGCGATGGTCCCATCAAAGAGGTAGACGTCCTGCTGGACGAGGCCGATGGACTCGCGCAGGCTCCTCTGCGTGACGTCGCGCACGTCCTGTCCGTCAATAGAGATGGAACCGGAATCAACGTCGTAGAATCGCGGCAGCAGCGAGCAGGTGGTGGACTTTCCCCCGCCGGACGGCCCCACGAGCGCGATGGTCTCGCCGGGAGCGATGTCCAGGCTGAGGTGGCGAATCACCACGTCGTCCTTCTCGCCCGCCGCGCCGGGGTATGCAAAGCAGACGTCGCGGTAGCTGACGGCTCCCTCGGTCACGCGCAGGTCGGGGGCACCGGGCTTGTCCTGAATGTCGGGCTGGGTCTCAATGACCTCGTGGAACCTCTTGAAGCCCGCGATGGCCTTCTGGAAGGTCTCGGTGAAGTCCAGGATGCTCGTGATCGGCGCGGTGAAGAGCGAGATGTAGAGCGCGTAGGTGGCGAGGTCCATCGCCTGCATCTGCCCGTTTGCTATCAGCCAGCCGCCAAACACCACCACGGCGGTGTTGAGCGCGCCCATCATGACCGCGATGGCGGCCTGATAGCGGCCCATCGCCCGATACATGCGCGTCTTTGAGTCGAGATAGGCGTCGTTGCTGCGGCGGAACTTGGCGCGCTCCACGTCCTCGGCGGCAAAGCTCTTGACCACGCGTACGCCGGCGAGGGAGTCCTCGAGGCGGCTGTTCACGCCGGAGATGCGGACGCGATTCTCGGTGTAGACGGCGCGCATCTGCCAGTTTGCGTACACGTTGTAGACCACGAGCAGGCACGCAATGAGCGCGAGGACGCCCGTGAGGGGGAGGTTGATCGTGGAGAGGATCACGAACGAGCCCGCAACCTCCACGACGCCTATGAGGATGAACTCGGGACCGTGGTGCGCCGCCTCGGAGATGTCAAAGAGGTCGGAGACCAGGCGGCTCATGAGGTCGCCGGACTTGTGGTGGTCAAAGTAGGAGAAGCTCATGCGCTCGTAGGCGTCGAAGAGGTCCTCGCGCATGCGGCTCTCCATGCGGGCGCCCATGACGTGCCCCCAGAAGATGACGAAGTAGCGGCAGACGAAGCGCAGGGCATACATGCACACGAGGCCCACCGCCAGATAGGCGAGGGCGCCCATGATGGCATCGGGCCCCTCGGTGAAGAGGCCGCCGGTGAGGGAGCGCAGGATCTGGGGGAACGCGAGGTCTATCGCGGCCACGGTGACGGCGGCGATGATGTCAATGACAAAGAGGTGCAGCTGTCCGTGATAGTACGAGAGGAACGAGCGGAAGAGCGAGCGGTGCTGAGCGGGCATGGAACTCCCTTGGCCATCTGGTCGAATCGTGCGCAGACAAGGGTATCACCGCAGATGGGCACAGACGGCGCGGAAGCGCGAATCACAGACGAACCGCTCGCGGCACAGCTCCGGCAGGTTGGCAGCGCATGCCGAGCCCCGTCACCGGCGCCTCCCCATAGGGGCGCGCCCGCTCTAGGGCGAGCGGGCGCGGGGAGGGAAGATATGTCCCCACTGTACGCGCCGCCGCGCAGGTTGCGGTAACCAGCCGGTAAGGCCTCAGTAAGACACGGCGCGCACGTGGGCCAGAAGGCGCCGCCGAAGGCACCAGGCAGCCCGCTCGCATAAAAGCCTCTGGTAGACGACCTTGCGTCAGCAGATACGCTGGCGAGATCCATAGACCTTCAGAAAGGAATGCGATGAAATCACAGGTCAAACGAAGAAGAGGTGCGCGGGGGATTGGCCCCCTCATCGCCGTCGCATTTGTCGTCGTGGCAACCCTGATTGCGGGAGTGCGACCGGCGGGGGCGGCCGAGGTGGGGTCTGTAGACGCCCTCTCCGGCGTGTCCGCTCGCGGCGGGAACTATGACGACCTTCTGTCAGCAGACAGCGGGTACACTCCGGAGTCCGGCGGGTTCTCGTCGAACATCGGCCTCTCCGCCACCCTCACCCTGGCGCATGACCCCAAGGCTCCCCTCAAGGCCGGCGATACCTTCAGCTTTGGCCTCGTCCCCGATGACGAGTTTGCCGCCAAGTTTTGGTACGTCTACAACAGCGATCAGATGAAGTTTCGCTCCGTTCTTGATGAGAGCACCGACGAGGAGATCGCCACCATCAGCTGGTCGAGCAACAACACCCTTACGCTGACCTTCACGGAAGCCGCCGAGGGGAAGTCAGAGGTTCGCTGCAGCTTCTCTTCCATTCCCTTTACGTATACCCCGCGCGACATCTACAACTGGTTCTCTGCCAACAAGGACTCCGAGCGCATTCACCAGACGCCCGAGGGTCGCCGGTACGTAGACGTGACCTACCACCTTACCGTGAACGGTCAGAGGACTGACAGGGCCATGACGCTCCGGGTGCTCGAGCCGAAGGGCTCGCAGCCAACGAGCGCGAGCATCGAGAAGCGCCGCGGCGGCCTTCAGCCGGACGGCACGCTCTATTACGAGATCGCCGTCAGCACGCTGCTCGCCCCGGTGAACGAGCTTGTCATGTATGACACCCCTGACGTCAATCTGCGCTGGGACCACAAGCTCACGATTTACAACATGCTGGGCACCACCATCTATGGTGACAAGGCGCTCTCCCTTGACTCCGCCGCGCCCTACTACAACATCACCAAGCGCTCCTCTGACCCCTCGACCGCCGAGGTGGGCGACTTCCAGATCTGGATGTACGACGTCTACTTCCTCGCAGACCGCGAGGGACAGGAGCAGACCAGGCAGGCGACATACGAAGAGGTCGCGCACCCCATCACGCACCTCGACCCGCGCTTCCCAGGAGAGCGCCGCGAGCTTCCCGAGGAGTTCCAGACCTCCATCAGCCCCGTTGCCACCCCTAAGAGCATCCTCGTCACCGTTCCCGCAGGGCAGCAGCTAAGCACCGAGCAGCAGAGGCTCATCGACGAGACGTCGGCCGGCGGCAGCAAGGGGCTCTCCTCCAAGGACAACGCAGGCGTGGTCGGCGTTGGGTTCAAAATCGTCATCCACAACCTTCCCAACAACGTTCAGGACGGGGTCGGCGGGCGCTACAACTTCTCGTATTTCATGAAGCCCGTCAGGGACTCCAAGTTCACCGACAACGAGAACAGCCCGCTCTACTGGAACTCCTCCTCTTACTACATTCAGGAGATCCCAACCTGCACGAGCGAGGACGTCGAGGGGGGCAAGCAGTGCGTCCCCATCTCCTACGAGAAGAGCTCGGCCTCGGACGCCAACTCCCGGGAGACCTCCTCGACCAACGTCTCTACGAGCGTCCCCAGCGGAAAGGTGACGGGATCGACCAAGGGGAGCCGCGTCGTCGTGCGCTATCGCGAGAAGGTGACCGATAACTACCTCGCCGACCCCGAGGTACTCGTGGGGGCCACGGGAGACGCCTACGATGCCCTGGCGCTCAAGAAGGACTTCCCGGGCTATGCGTTTGACTCCGCCTCCTCCGACTTTGCTCCCGCCCAGGGGGCCTTTGCCAACGAGCCCCAGACGGTTGTGCTCGAGTACGTCCCCATCGCGTACGGGAGCCTCGTCGTGAGACACATCGACCACGAGACGGGTGAGCGCCTCACCGACGACGTCACCTCACAGCACGCCGTCGGAGAGCAATACGCAACGCAGGGGCGCGCTTTTGACGGGTACGAGCTCCTCGTCACCCCGGAAAACGCCCGCGGGTCGATCGTCGCGGGGACGACGACAGTCACCTACGAGTACGCGAGGAAGAAGCAGCCTGAGACCAAGCCAGAGCCCAAGCCCCAGCCGGACGGCAACCAGGGCGCGGGCAAGGGAGGGGGTGCTACCACGCAGGCCTCCAAGAGGAGCGCCAGAAGGAGCGCCCTGCCCAACACGGGTGAGCCGGGCACCTTCCTCGTGGCAGCGGCGCTCGCGGGCGGCGCGGCGCTGCTTTTCTCCCGTCATCTCCGCAGGGAGTAGGTCGCCTCACTGATAACGGGGGGGCGCCCCGCATCCGAGGCGCGCCCCCCGTTCCTGACAAAAGTGACAGGGTCGTTTGTCAGATTATCGCCCAGTCGCACGACTCCGTTGGTCCTTCTTCCTCCGGCGCCGACAGGACAAGCTGGTTTCTGACAAAAGACCCTGTCCCCATTGTCAGGAGACTAGCTCACGCTCTGGGCGACGAGCGGAGAGCCAGATGCGGCGAGCCGGTAGCAGTTGGCAAGCTGCGCGCCATTCTCGTCATAGGTCGGCTCCGAGAGAAGCAGTCCATCAGCACGAAGCCGAGAAATCGACTTGCTCACGGTCACCTTGCTCCGCCCGAGGGCCATGGCAAGCGCCTCCTTAGAGCAGGGGCTCCCCTCGTGGTCGGCAACGTACGAGAGAATCTGCCGCTCGGTCGGCGTCAGCCTACGTGGGGAATAGATAATGACCCTGCTCTCTGACATCCTCGCGCACCCCTCTCGTTACCCATTCCTACGACGTACGGCCAGCCCCACCTTCATGGGGCTGGCCGCCCTAGAAATCCTGTAGATACGGTTACCTGCGCAGCTTCCGCACCACGAGCGCAGCCCCGACAATCGCCACGCCGCACACCGCCACCGCGGCAATCGGGAGCTCGGGTTCGCCGGTTTCCGGCGTGTCCTCCTCCGTCGGGGGCGGCGTGGGCTTCTTCTCGAGCTCCAGCTTGGGGCTGGCATCGATGTCGTAGACGTAGGAGCCATCCTCGGTCAGCGGCATACCGATGAGGAACGGGTCAATGGCGTAGTAGCCCGTCGCGGGGTCGTGCTGCACCATGACGTAGAGGCCGAGCGCGACGTCGGTGAACGTGGCCACGCCGTCATCGCCCACCGGCACGGTGACGCCGCTCAGGCCATGGGACACGGCCCAGTCGGCCAGCGCCTGCGCGGCCTCGGGGGACTCGAGGTCGTCAAGGGAGACGCCGCTCGCCGCGCACTCAGAGGTAAGCGTGAAGATGTAGTTGCCGTCGTCGGAGACAACATCGCCCACGCGGTAGAGCGTCACGGAGCCGCCCGGGACCCGCGCGCCGTCATACGCCATGGTGACGGAGATCGTCCCCCTGCGCGACGCGTCCGGCACCTCGTGGGCGTATGCGGGAACGCTCGTGAGGCAAAGCGCCACCACCATCACCACGAGCATCGGCAGTCTCTTGAGCCACTTCATGCGTTGTTCCTCCTAGCCTCTCCTGCGAGACGCCACTCGCAGGGCGATTCCAGCTGCGACCAGCGCCACGCCGGCACCTGCCATGAGCAGGGCGGGGCTGGTCGTGTCGTGAGTTACCGTATCCTCGGTCACGCGGTTGGCGACCCGGTGCCCGCGCACCAGGAGCCTATGCGTGTTGATGCCATAGGGCGTGCACGTGACGAGCGTGCAGTAGTCCTGCTCCGGGTCGATGGTAAGCGGCTCCATGTCGTACGGGTCGACGGTGAGGATCTGGTCGACCTCGTACGTCAGGGTGCGGTCGAGCACGTTGAGGACGAAGGTGTCCCCCACCTCGAGCTTGTCGATGTCCGTGAACAGCTTGGAGCTCGGCAGGCCGCGGTGGCCCGAGAGCGCGCAGTGCGTGCCCTTGCCGCCCGTGGGAAGCGAGCTGCCCTCGATGTGGCCCGCGCCGACCTGCAGGACGGACTCCTCCGTGCCGTGGTAGATCGGCATGGAGACGCCGAGACTGGGGATGTCGATGGAGCCCATGATGCCGGTGTCGGACACCCTGAGCTGGCTCTCGTAGTCGGCACGCTCGGAGTTGTTCATCTCAAAGCGGTCCGGGTCCTGCGCAAGCTCCTGGTTGTAGCGCTCGGCGCGCTCCCAGAACGCGACGTACTGCTCTGTGTCCAACTCCGACACCTCCTCCGAGTAATCGACGATCGCCTTCGACATGTTCATCGAGTTCCAAAGGTTGCTTACCGTTGGGTACAGCAGCAGGGAGAAACCGGCGACGAGAAGGACGATAAGGACGACGTTCGACGCTCTTCTCTTGGTGGTGCTCTTTCTCACGCTGGCCTCTCCTTGCCACTGTAGCCGTGGGGCTATCGTGGTCTCCCGCGTCTGCCGGGGAGGCGCTGCGCCTCCCCGGCTGGCGGGTTCTGCCCGACGTGCGGGCGTCAGATCCTACTTAGCGGTTGTTCTCCATGCGCTTGCGGTACACGAGCGTCGCGACAACGGCGATGACGATTGCGCCGCCAGCCACATAGAAGATGGTGGTGCCCATGCCGCCGGTGGTGGGCAACAGGGAACCGGCCTTGTTGACGACGTGGATGCCGCCCTCCTGCCAAATGCCGCCGTTGACCGTCGCGTCGATGTTGGTGTCCTTGACGGCAATCTCAACGCGCTCGGCGAGCTTGTTGTATCCGTCGGGAGCCTTGGTCTCCTCGAGGTAGTAGTTGGTGAAGGCGTCAAAGCCCTTGATCTCGAGCTGGCCGTTGACGGTGGTGATGTACTCAACGCCGGTCTCGCCGTCCTTGGCGAGGCGATACACGCCGTTGCCTTCATCAACAAGCTTAATCTCGTTGCCGCCGGTCTCAGCGTCATAGAGCTTGAACTGGGCACCGTCGAGGACCTCGTTGCTACCGTCGGTCTTCACGACGTCGACCTTGTAGGTGTAGGTCTTGGTCTCATCCCAGGTGGTCTCGTAATTGCTATCCTCGCCGAACTTAAGCTGGGTCTTGTTGGAGTTGCCATCGCCAGCGATGACCGCGTTCTCGTTCACCACGGCATCATAGGTCACGATGATGTCGGTATCAGTGGTGATGGTGTCGAGATAGGACTGGTGGAAGACAACCTCAAAGGTGCAGCCATCGCCAAGACCAGTGGTGATGACGTGATAGTCACCGGTGTTCGCGTCCTGACCCTTAGTGAGGTTGACGGCCTGGATGGAATCGGGATCGAGCGTGAGGCCGGCGGACATGACATCGTGAAGGACGTAGCTCTCGGCGCCGGGCTTAGCACCGATGGTGGTCTGGAACTCAACGGTCTGACCGATCTCAGCGGTGTTCTCCTCGCCCCAGTTACCGGTGGAGTCCTCCTTGACCTCCTTCTCCACAGGAGGCTCAACGTTCTTCTCGAACATCTCGACATCCGGGGTCGTGGTGTTGAGCGAGCAGAGCGTACCGAGGGTGGTGTCAACGAGATAGTAGCCAAGCTCCAGGTTGGAGAACGTCACCGTGCTGGAAGTGGCGGTCTGCGTATCCGTGGCGGCAATGCCGCTCTCCTCGGCGTGCGCAAGGGCAGCCTTCGCAAAAGCAGCAACCGTAGCGTCGTCATCTGCGCCAACCCAGGTCACATAGCCCTGAGCGTCAACGGAAACATAGGTGGTTTGGAGCTTGAGCCAAGTCTCCCACTGGGTGTTAGCAGCCTTGTAGGTATAAGCGTTGGCGGTCTCGTTGTAGCTCTCGAGCTCGAGCACCTCATAGGCCTTGTAGGTATGGCCGACCTCGGCGTTGTTGATGGTGATGGAACCATTGCCGTTCGGACCATCAACGTTGTTCCACGCGAGCGCGGGGGTCACGGTCATGGCAAAGACCATGAGCGCGGCAACGACCGCTCCAAAGAATTTCTTCAAATGCCTCATGGGTTACTTCCTCTCATTCATTCCCACTTGGTACTTGCTTACAAAACCTGATTCAATCGCTCAGCGAGAAGAACGCTTCCGCTGATGGAACCCATACGTAACGGCGGTCGCAATGACGGCGGCTCCGCCAAGGGTGAAGACGAGCGCTCCCGGTCCACCGGTGTCGGGCAGCTTGGGACGGAAGGCGTTCGTGAACACGACAACGGTACCTGGGCCCTGTTGTATCGAGCTTGTCACCGTTTCCGACGCGTTGGTCTGCCCGTTATCGATCGTGTTGCTGACGACACAACCGTCGGGCACCCCGGCCTCGGTGATGGTGTATGTGGTCCCGTGCTGCAGGTAGTCGATGATCACGTACTCGTTGGCCTTGAGCTTGAAGGAGCCATTGCCATCTGTCAGGAGCGAGCTTTCGATGCGCTCGCCCTGCGCGTTATAGCGGACGATGGAGTAATCGGAGTTCCCAACCGCTTCGTTTTCATGAGTGATGCTGATATCGAAGCTGAACTCCGCATCGGGATCCGCGTTGCCCACAACTTCCTTCTGCACCTTGAGCTGACTGTTCTGGTACGAAGGGGTGGTGGAAGAAACCGACGGCAGGGTGAACTGCATGTAGCAGGTAGAACCGGAGAGGCCGCGCTCAGTGTAGTAGAACTTGAGCGTGTGCTCGCCAGCGTCGCCCTTCTCGATATAGTCCCAGAGGTTCACGTACATACCGACGGAGCTGTGGACGCCACCGATATCGCAGACGAGCTTGCCGTCGAGGAATACCCACATGTCGTCGTCACCGAAGAAGTAGTACTCCAGCGGGCCAACATAGTCCTCGGTCAGCTTGAACTTGACCTCGTACTGCATACCGAACATGTTGTTGTGATCAAGGCCGTCGTCGCTGGGCGGGAAGAGCTTGACACCGTCAAAACCGGAATACTCGCCACGGTCCATATAGTTACCGGTCAGACCATCTTTACCCGGATAATTATCCATGGGCCAGAAGTTGTTGGTCCAGATTTTGTCATAGACCGTGGTTCCCGTCACCGGGTTGTTGAACTGCTCGAGGCCATCAAGGAGGGTTCTCTTCTTGTCATCGGAAACCGAGCTGAGCGTATACGTGTCACCCTCACGATTGAACCCGAGCGACCAGCCGTTATAGACCGTCTTACCAGTCGCGCCTCCATCATCGAACAAATTGGGGGCATCGACACCACCGGCATATTGAATGTGGCCATTCCCGTCAAGACCGGTCACCAGCCCGAACGTAGTGCCCTGCAGATTGTTATTTCTGTTGGGCTCATTGAACTTGTTAAGCGTGTTGCCGTTCCAGCCCTCATTACCAAGTCCCGTGCCCGTGTTGACGTTGCCAAAGGCGAGCTTGGCTCCTGAGTTAGAGTAGTTGGTCTTGCTATTGATGCCATGGGACCCGTCTGTTCCATCCCATGTCGTCCTGCCATCGTCGGTGATGTCGTAGTCGTAGAAAATGGCACCGTTGTCGTAGGGACCAGTCGTCTGGTTGGCAACAAGTCGGATGACGGTACCCTCTTCGATAAGGATAGTGTTCGGTTCATCTTTCTTGTTTGGGTTGTTGGTGAAGTGCAGCTCGGTAGCGGCAACGATTCCCGAGTAGATGGTCCAGTCATCCCTATTCGTACTCGAAGCATCCCTGCCACTCTTGAGCACCCACACCTCGTTGGCGGTGTAGTTACCGTTCGCGCGGAAGATGTTCACGTACGGAAGGCTCGGCGCCTCGAAGTACTCGTACTCGTTAGCGGTGTAAAGCTCGGTGAGCTCCATGCTGGTACGGATCTCGCGCTTGGCGCCACCGCCATCCACAAGGTACAAGCCCGTCATAGACGGATTCGATTCGCCGTTTTCCGGAAGGTTGCCGCCTTTGTTCGAGCCGCCGTTGTCGGTATTGATGATCTTCAGATAACCGCCGGAGTCTCTATCGGTCATCTCAAGGTTCGCGTAGTACTGCACCGTGAAGTGGGGGTTCAGAGCGTCGCGCGCCACGAGCTGCAGCGCGGGCGCGGCGGCGTTGAGCGCGAGCGTCATCGTCGGGCGCTCGGTCGCGTCCTTCTCGACCAGCACGGTGTCGAGCTCCTCGGCCTCGCTGCCCTCAGCGCTCTGGAGCGCGGTCAGGGCAACGCCGACCTCGGCCTCGTCGGACGTGTCCTCATCGGTCTCGATGGCGTTGGCCGCCTCCTGGAGCTTGTCGCTCGGCGTGACCTCGGCGGTCACCTCGCAGTCGGAGACGTCGAGGGCCTGGCCGTTGTAGACAAACTCGAACTCGAAGGCGGAGACGCTGATCACGCTCTCGGGGTCGCTGTCCTCGACATAGGCCTCGGCGGCCTGGTACGCGGGAGCGCTCGCGTCGAGGGCGGTCGTGTTCATGGTGAGACCGTCGGACTCGGGAGCGGGCTCGGAGCCGTCGGCGACCGTGGCCTCGCCGGAGACCTTCACGGCGACGGTGTAGTCCTCAGCCTCATAGGAGAGGGTGTTATCGAGTGATACTACGGTCTCGTCCTGAGCAGAGACGTCCCCGTCATCCACAGGCTGCTCGGGAAGAAGCCCGTAACCGAGTATCCGCGCATCATCGAGCTCGTAGACGACCTCGCTCACAGCGCCCTCGACGTCACCTTCAATGACCTTGATGCTGGTGGGATTGCCTCCCTCGTCAACAACCAGCTCGGTTACGATGGCCACCCGCTCGGCCTGGGATGCCTCGGCAGCCGAGCCTCGAAGGAAGACGAGCTCGCCCGCGGCGGGATCGTGACCCTCGGGGGTAGCATAGAGAGACGGGTCTGCTTCCTGGAGCTTCTCTATCCATGTCTGCGCGTTGGCATCGTGCGGCATCCCCTCAACGCCTGCGTTCTCGACGCAGAACGACGCAAAGAGGGCGTTCCACTCCGCGGATGCGTCTCCGGCCCACTCCCCGTATCGGGAAGTAGTTAGCGCAGCGGCGACATCCGTCTCAGAGGAAGGCTCAACGAGCTCCGTGTAGCCTACCTGGCTTTGTGCGACGGCAACGACTGCGTCATGCCAGCCTGATGGGAGGTTCTCGGGAAGGGGGAGTTCAAAAGCTGAGGCTTCGCTCGTATCAACCGTTGTTTCCTCAGCAAGAGTCTGGGAGGGAAGGGCGAGGGCGTTACCTGCACTCAGCGCTGCCGCGAGGCAGATAGCAGCGAGAACCCCCCCCACTCAACAATTTGCTTCGTTTGACTTCCACGATGGCGCTCCCTTGAAACCCGGCACCTTGCGGCACCGCCCTACATACGTTTTTGTGATGATGGGCCGACCACACTTTTTTATGGCCCCTCCCACAATATTCTGTGTTGCTTATATTAGCGTTCGGGTAGCCAAAATGTTTTGAGAAGTTTGAGATGTTTCCAATACCCTGATGTAAACGCTGTTCTCTTGGATTTAATTGTCCTTGCGCGGAACAAATACCAAGCCAATTCAAACAACGGATGATGTCTCCCCCCTGATAATTGGGCAGACTCGTTTGTCAGACTTTGCGCGGACGTTGCGCTCGTAAGCTGCAAGAACCGGAGGCGCGTCACAGGGTGCGCCCCCGTCCTAACAATGGGGACAGGGTCGTTTGTCAATAACCCGCACTATCGCTCACCGCAACGGTTGATAAAGGGAACAGGGCAAACTGTCATAAAACCCCTGCGGCTCATGGGTGTGCGTCCCATGGCGAGGGGTAGCGTCTTAGCGGCAGGCGCCTTTTCTTCAGTACTCCCACGCCTCACCGTCTGGATCAAGCCGCGTCGTGATAAGTGAGTGATAAGTAGAAGGCAAGTAAGAGGCAAGTAGGATCATTCGAAGAGCCGCAGGTAGAGATCCTGCGGCCTCTCCAAGTACTCCCGATTTGTTCCTGAGTGATAAGTAGAATCGGCGCGGGGCTGCCTTGACGGCCCCGCGCCGATTAAGGTTGGCGCTGCCACGGAATGCCGGCTGACTACTCCTCTGACAGGCGCCGTGAGATGGCGTCGCACAGCAGCGCGCCCACAACGGTCTTGGCGTCCTCGATGCGCCCGTCGAGGACGGCGTCAATGAGCTCGCCCACCTCGACGAGGTCGACGTTGATGAACTCGTCCGCGTCTGGGCTGGACTTCGAGAAGCTCAGGCCCGTAGCCATGTATATGTGAATGAGCTCGTCCGTGAAGCCGTCCGAGGTTGCGATAGTGGTGAGGTACGCGATCTTCTCGGCCTCCATGCCGGTCTCCTCGAGGAGCTCTCGGCTGGCGCACTCGAGCGGGTCCTCGCCCGGATCGAGCTTGCCTGCGGGGATCTCAACCGTGACGCGGCCGAGCGCGGTGCGATACTGGCGAACGAGGCAAATCCGCCCCTCCTCCGTCAGCGCGACGACGGCGACGGCGCCGGGATGGCGCACCACGTCGCGAATTGCGTTGCGCCCGTCGGGAAGCTGCACCTGAAGCCGATCGACGTTGAAGATCCTGCCCGTCCATACCACGTCCTCAGTGATGGGCCGCTCGGCGAGCGCAGCGTCGCGCGGGTCATCGTCCCCGAGGACCAGGTCGCGCTCGACGGGGGCGCCTGAGAAATGGTCCTGACTCAGGCGGTCGCCATCGTAGGTGAATGCGGCAACGGAGTCCTTGATGTCGTCAATCGCGGAGCTGACGTCGTTCTTCTCCGTCACATCATCGATCTCTGCCATGAAAAACCTCCCGGGCGCACCAGCGGGTCCGAATGACCCGATGTCCCTACTCTACGTCATCCTTCGGGCACGTTCCTCCTCCTCCCGCACTTTCCTGACAAAGGTGACAGGGTCGTTTGTCAGGTTTTCCGCCGCCGCCCCCGGGCTCAGTTTCTGTAAAACGACTCTGTCACCTTTGTCAGCGCGAACAAATTGTCGACTAGATTGCATATCTCTGTTGAATATTGGTCGATAAGGCGGGTTAATTTGCATTGGTCGACCGTATAATCGATATTCAATCGAACACGCTCATTCGGCAACGGGCGGAGGGGGATGCTGTCATGGGGGTAACCAAGAGAGAGGTCGCGGAGCAGCTTGGGGTGGCCAAGCAGACCGTGGTCAACTACATCGACAAGCTTGGTCTTGCCCCCGAGCACGTAACGCGCGTGGGAAAGACCGACGTTCTCGATGACTTTGCCGTCTCCGCCCTGGCCGACGCACTGGGGAAGAACGTCCCCCCAAGGCCAGCGCCGGAGGATGAGCCCGATCAGCGTGACTCGGTGATCTCTGCGCTCAACGCCCGAATACTGGACCTCAAAGAGCAAAACGACCGGCTCGTCTCCGAGATCGCAGAGCTGCGCGCCTCTCGCGAGCGGGAGCTTGGCGACCTGAGGAACCAGCTCGCCGAGGCCAACGACCGTGCCGCGCGACTGGCCGACCGCGTTGCCGGCATAGCCGAGCGGCAGCAGGCCATCTCCGCGCTTCCCTGGTGGCGACGCAGCTACTTTGCGACCAAGCTCCTGACCTCAGGCTCCGAATAGTCGTTTTCAATCGAACATGTTTCTTGGTCGAACATCGACCAAAGGTAAGAAGAGATGAACAGCCGCCTTGTTCGGCTGGGTCGCAGGTAGACAACAAGCCGCCCGGGGACGTCACGCATCCCCGAGCGGCTTGTCTCAGTCGAAAGCGTCCCCTAGTACCCCAGCGTTGTGTCCAGAGCGCACAACAGGTTGCCGTATCTGGCAAGAAGCCCGTCACGCAGCCGAACGAACTCGGGAACGCAGGTTTGGATAGCCATCTGGACAAACGAGAAGACCGACCGGGCGTCAAAGACGGGCACCGTGTTGTTTCGGTCACTCAGCATGCAAAGCCAGACCTTCTCGTCCATGAAGTCATAGTAGGCACTCGCCGCCTTGATGATGTCGCGCGGCGATCCCGTGACGCAGGCTGCGTCTCCCTCGTAGGCGAGAAGTGCCCTGAGCAGCTTCCAGCCCAGCTCAAACTGGAGGGAGAGCTTGTCGATGACGCCACCTTGGACGAACTCGTTCTCGAGGTCCTGGTCGGGCGCGCGGAGAAGAAACGCGCCATCCTGCGGCTGGTTGGCACCTCGCGCCCTTGAGCCAAAGAGCACCGCTCGATGGGCACCATCGGCATCGTGGGCCTCCTTAGCAGCACATCTACCGATTGGCCCTCTCGATGGGAACCATGACGCCCCCACTGAATAGACGCGCCAGGGGGACGGAGCGGTGACAACTCCTCCGTCCCCCTGGCACGTCACGTTACTGGATGGCGCGCATGCCGATGTCACTGCGGTACGTCTTGCCCTCAAAGTCGATGAGGTCGCAGGCGGCGTAGGCGGTCGCGCGGGCCTCCTCGAAGGTGGGGGCTACGGCCGTAACGTCGAGGACGCGGCCGCCGGAGGTGACGATCTGCCCGTCCTTCTCGGCGGTGCCGGCGTGGTAGACGGTGACTCCCTCCATCTCCTCGGCCCTCTCGATGCCGGTGATGACCTTGCCCTTCTCGTAGCTGCCAGGATAGCCTGCGGAGGTGAGGACCACCGAGACGGCCCAGTCGTCGTCCCAGGAGACCATGTCCTCGGTGAGCGAGCCGTTGTCGCAGGCCATGAAGACGCTCACGAGGTCCGCCTTCATGCGCGGCAGCACGACCTGCGTCTCGGGATCGCCGAAGCGGGCGTTGAACTCAAGGACCTTGGGCCCGTCCTCGGTGAGCATGAAGCCGCCGTAGAGGCAGCCGGAATAGGTGATGCCCTCGCGCGCGAGCTCCGCCACGACCTTCTTCTCAATCTCGACCATCGTAGCCAGCTCGTCGGCGGAGACGAGGTGCTCCGGGACGGGGGAGTACACGCCCATGCCGCCGGTGTTGGGCCCCTTGTCCCCGTCAAGCGCGCGCTTGTGGTCCTGGGAGGTCGCGAGCGGGACCACGGTCGTGCCGTCCGTGAGCGCGAGCAGCGAGCACTCCGGTCCCTCGAGGGTCTCCTCCACGACGACGGTGGCCCCTGCGTCGCCAAACGCGCCCGAGAAGCACTCGTGGACGCCATCGAGCGCCTCCTCGGTGGTCTTGGCCACGATCACGCC
Source organism: Thermophilibacter provencensis (assembly GCF_900128445.1). Taxonomy (GTDB): domain Bacteria; phylum Actinomycetota; class Coriobacteriia; order Coriobacteriales; family Atopobiaceae; genus Thermophilibacter; species Thermophilibacter provencensis. The sequence continues at coordinate 451,535 of NZ_LT671417.1, forward strand.
CTTGCCGGCGGCGAGGCCGTCCGCCTTCACCACCACGGGGCCACCGACCTGACGCACGTATGCGGCTGCCGTCTCCTCGTCGGTGAAGCTGCGATAGGCGGCAGTGGGGACGCCGGCGCGGGCCATGACCTGCTTGGCAAACTTCTTGGAGCCCTCCATCTGGGCCGCATCGCCGTTGGGACCGAAGCAGGGGATGCCGGCGGAGCGCACGGCATCGGCGACGCCCGCCACGAGCGGCGCCTCGGGACCGATGACCACAAGACCGATTCCGCGCTGGCTGGCCCACTGGGCAACGTCGACGGGGGAGTCAATGTCAAGGTCCTCGACGGGGGTTGCCATGGCGTTCATGCCGCCGTTGCCAGGGGCAACGTAGAGCTTGCCCGCCCGCGGCGACTCGGCAAGCTTGGCGAGAAGTGCGTGCTCGCGGCCACCAGATCCAAGAAGCAGGATGTCGATCTTCTGGCTGTTCATAGGAATGCCTCCTTCTTTAGGCAGTTCACTGACGGCCGCCGGGCACCTCATTGAAGCTGGTCCGGCTGCTCCTGACCGCCTTGTCCAGATGGGTTGTCCCCGGGATCGTGCCAGTAGCGCGACGCGGGGACAAAGGCGACGCCCACCGCGCCGCGGCCAACAACATGCTCCACGCCCTCCGTCATGAGGAGGGTGCCCAGGCACTCGGAGTCGAACTCATTGGTGTCGAGCGGCTTCATGAGCGCGCGCAGGGCGCGCTCGTCCCCCGTCTCAACGCACGCGTAGACGAGCGGACCCTCGGCGGAAGCCACCGCGCTCATGGCATGCGCGAGCCGACCGGTGAGGTCCGGGAGCTCCGCCGAGCGGGCGAGCTGAGTGAGGTCTCCGCGCGAGAGCAGGTAGAGACTGCGCTCGCCGGAGAGTCGGACCCTTATCGAGGAGGTGGTTCGTCTAATGAGAGCGCCGCCCCTGCGGCGGGCGCGGCGCTCTGGAAAGCGCGGCGCGCGAGAGGGGACCACGAGCAGTCGGACCTGCTCGGCAAGCTCGCGGGCCGCGGTGGTTGCCCCCTCGAAGGAAGCCCCCTCCTCGCGGAAGCACGCGAGCCTGAAGACGACCATGCCCGTCGCGGCGCTGGCCGCGGCGGACTCGATGACGCGCACCTCGGCCACGTCGACGCACGAGGCAGCGGCCTTGCAGGCGCAGACGACCTCCGAGGAGAAGGCCGACGAGGAGTGGACGGCGGCTATCTGCGTCACGCCGCTCTTAGCAAGCGCGCGGTACGCGTTGGCGTAGCGCGCCGTCAGCTCCTCGTCATCGGGCATCTCAGCACAGCTGTCCACGATGACGGCCCCCATGCGCTCAAGATAGTGCGCGGGGAGGTCGCACCCGACGTCGCAGACGATGGCGAAGCTCTTCTCAGACACGTTGCGCGGACCGCTTTGCTAGTGCCAGTAGCGGTCGATGGTCTGCTCGCGGTCCGGGCCCACCGTGATGATGGAGACGCGGACGCCGGCAAGCTGCTCGAGGAAGTCGATGTAGTCCTTGGCCTCGCGCGGGAGCTGGTAGAAGTTTCGGATGCCGGAGATGTCGCACTTCCAGCCGGGGAGGGTCTCGTAGACCGGCTTGGCGTGATAGAAGACGCTCTGGTGCTCGGGAACGGTGTGATACTCCACGCCGTCACACTCGTAGGCCACGCAGACCTTGATCTCGTCGAGGCAACCGAGGACGTCAAGCTTGGTGATGGCAAGGTCCGTGAGGCCGTTGACGCGGGCGGCGTAGTTCACCACGACGGCGTCATACCAGCCGCAGCGGCGCTTGCGCCCGGTGGTCACGCCGTACTCGTGGCCAACCTCGCCGAGCTTGTCGCCAGTCTCGTCGAAGAGCTCCGTAGGGAAGGGGCCGGAGCCGACGCGCGTGAGATAGGCCTTGGCCACGCCGAGGACGCGGTCGATGTTGGTGGGTCCGACGCCCGAGCCGGTCACGGCGCCGCCGGCGGTGCAGTTGGAGCTGGTGACGAAGGGATAGGTGCCGTGGTCGATGTCGAGCATCGTGGCCTGGGCCCCCTCGAAGAGGATGTTCTTGCCGCCCTCAAGCTGCTCGTTGAGGAAAAGGCTGCTCTCCACGATGTAGGGGCGGATGCGCTCGGCGTACGGGAGGTAGGTCTCGCAGATCTGCTCGACGGTGTAGGTGGGCAGCTCATAGACCTTCTCGAGGATGGGGTTGGTGTAGGCGAGCGCGCTCTCGAGCTTCTCGCGGAAGATCTTCTCGTCCAGCATATCCTGGATACGCAGGCCCGTGCGGTTCATCTTGTCCATGTAGCAGGGTCCGACGCCGCGCTTGGTGGTGCCGATGAGGTTCTTGCCGAGCTTCTTCTCGTGCGCTCCGTCGAGGTCCTTGTGGTAGGGCATGACGATGTGCGCGTTACCGGAGATCTTGAGGCGCTCGGCAGAGATGCCCTGCTCGGCGAGCATGTCGATCTCCGAGAGGAGAATCTCGGGGTCGACGATGCAGCCGTTGCCGATCACAGGATAGGTGCCCTCGTACATGACGCCGGAGGGAACCTGGTGCAGTGCCAGCTTCTTCCCGTTTGCGATGACGGTATGACCTGCGTTGGCGCCGCCCGCATAGCGGCAGACCACGTCGAAGTCGCCGGAGATGAGATCGGTGACCTTGCCCTTACCCTCGTCGCCCCACTGAGTTCCCACGAGCACTGATGCCGACATGAGTGTCCCTCTCGTCGCGATTCACATACAGACAAATTATACGGCACTCCCGACCTGACAAAAGTGACAGGGCGAAGTGTCATGAGCGGGCGCCGCGCGCCTTCAGTTCATGACACTTCGCCCTGTCACTTTTGTCAGGTCGTGGTGAGGGCTAGTCGTGGAAGGTGTCCACCTCGACGAATTTGGTGGAGCCGGGCAGGAACGTGAGCGGTACGTCCGAGAGCGCGCCGGAACGGTTCTTGGCAATGATGAAGGTGGTCTCGTTCATGGCGGGTCGGTCCTCGCGGGAGGCCTCGTCCTCGTTCATCGAGCGGTCGAGAAGGGCGACCACGTCGGCGTCCTGCTCGATTGAGCCCGACTCGCGCAGGTCGGAGAGCTGGGGACGCTTGCCGGTTCGGTTCTCGACGGTACGGTTGAGCTGGGAGAGCGCGACGACGGGCACGCCGAGGTCCTTGGCCATGATCTTGATGCCACGGCTCATCTCCGAGACCTCGGTAGCGCGGCTGTCCGCTCGGTGGCCGCCCGAGGGAGGGGAGATGAGCTGCAGGTAGTCGATGATCACCAGCCCGAGCGGCTTTCCGCGGAGGATGCGGCGCGCCTTGGCACGAATCTCGGTCACCGTGGTTCCGGGCGTGTCGTCAATCATGATGTCGAGCTGGGAGAGGTCGTTGGTCGCCTGGAGGATTTGGGGCCACTGCTCGTTTCTGATTCGGGCGGAGCGAATCTCTTGCAGCCCCACGCGCGCGTTGGCGGCGAGGAGGCGCTGCGCGATCTCGACCTTGGACATCTCAAGGGAGAACATTGCGACGCTCGCGCCGTTGAATGCGGCGTTGGTCATGAGGTTGAGCGCGAAGGACGTCTTTCCCACGCCCGGACGCGCTCCGATGACGATCATCTGACCGGGACGCATGCCGAGCAGGCACTCGTCGATGCGCGGGAACCCCGTAAGGACGCCGAGGGGCTTGTCGTGGTTGGCGGCGTTCTGTCCGAGCTCCTCATAGAGGTCGGCCATGATTTCCTCGAGGGACTGCTCGTTCTTGTGCACATCGCGGTTGGTAACGTCGAGCAGCATCTTCTCGGCTCGGTCGACGACCTCCTTGGTGTCCTCGGGGGCGTCGTAGGCGAGCGCCGTGATCTGTGCCGACGCGCTGATCATCTTGCGCAGCGTGGTGTCACGGTGGAGCATCTCGACGTGACGGCGCCATCCGACAAGCGCAAGCGAGTTGTTGCCCAGCCCCAGAAGGAAGCTCCTCCCGCCCACGCGCTCCAGCTCGCCGGAACTCTTGAGGTAGTCGGCAAGTGAGATGGTGTCGATGGGCATGTTCTTGTCGAACATCTCGCGCATGGCCGTGAACACCGTGCGGTTGGAGGGGAAGTAGAAGTCATCCGGATCAAGCTCGATCAGGCACTCCTGGAGCGCCTCTGAGGAGACCATCATGGCAGAGAGGACCGACGCCTCCGCCTCTGGGTCCTGCGGCATGACGGCATCCTGGTTTGTCCTCATGCGCGTTGGGTTGACGTCATACTCGCTCTGGGCCACAGGTCCTCCTCGTGTGACTGGTTCCGGTCTCTCATTATCTCATTCCCGCAGAGGGGCCGTGCAAGGGGGACAGTCACTTTTGCACGCGTTGTTGGCATGCAAAAGTGACTGTCCCCCTTGCACGGCCCCTTGTCGAGAAGAGAGGGTGCCTGAACGGGCCTTTCTTCCTTTTCGACGTTTTCGACATTTTTATTACCTGCGAAAACGATGAGTTTTCAACATGATTCTCCAGCTTTAGGGAAACCCTAAACAGCTGTTCGACTGCCCCTGCGTCTGGTTTTCAGATCCCCATACCAGTACAAAACCGCAGGTAGATTGCGTATCAGATGATGCTTGATATAAAAGCGCCCCGGGGTCGCAGTGACTCCCGGGGCTCTTTCTTACACTTTGCTGACCTGCGGATATTGTAGAAATCCCCAGCTCAGAAGTGAGCGTCGAAAAGTTATTACTCCTCGACCTCGGTGGTCTCAACCTCGGCGACCTCGACGGTCTCCTCGGCCTCGGCCGCCGGCTCCTCCTCGGTCACGCCGACAAGGACGTTGACCGTCGCGGTGATCTCGCGATAGAGGTTGACCTCGACGGCGTGCTTGCCGGAGGTCTTGATGTTGTTCCCGCGACCGACGCGCTTGCGGTCGACCTCGATGCCAAGCTGAGCCTGGATGGCGTCGGCAATCTGGGAGGGGGTGACGGAGCCGAAGAGCTGGCCCTCGTCGCCGATCTTGGCGTCGACGGTCACCGACTTGCCATCGAGAGCGGCCTTGGTGGCCTCGGCGGAGGCGATGCGCTCGGCCTCGCGCTTCTCGATGTTGTGGCGGCGCTCCTCAAGCTGCTTGATGTTGCCCGGGGTGGCAGGCTGGGCAATCTTGTTGGGGAACAGGTAGTTCTCCGCAAAGCCCTGAGCGACGTCGACGATGTCGCCCTCGCCGCCCTTGCCCCGAAGCTCACCCAAGAGGATGACTTTCATGGGATACTCCTTCGGTCAGCCGGTCTGACCCGGCTTCTTGTCCTGCGCTGCCGTGCCGTCAGGGGCCATACCACGCTGGAGGTGGCGGAAGTTGGCCCAGACGTCGACGACGCCGACAACGGTCAAAACAACGAACTGCACTTCAAGATAGAGCGCGACCGCCCAGACGAGGAACCTCGCAAACGCACCGAAGTCCCTTCCCCTCAGGAGCCAGGCGACAACGGCGGCCCCCTGCACCGCAAACGCAATCCTCAGAGCCATGGCCAGGTTGGCCGAGACCATAAGGACAAGCTGCGGGGCCGTAGGCACCGTCAGCGCAACCGCCAGGCCGGCGATTGCCACGACGAGCGCCACGACAATCCAGAGAGGCAGGTCGTACCCGGCAATGCCTTCCCAGGACCGCTCAGGCCTGACTCTCCGCAGCGCAAGGTGCGCGCCGGCGAGTGCCGCCAGGAACTCCCCGGACGACACGACCACGTAGGCCGTAGGCCAAAGAATCCCCGCAACCGCGGAAACGGTCTGGACCTGCGCGGAGCTCGTGGGAGACGCCTCGGTGAAGGCGTCCCGATAGAACTCGATTAGCTCCGCCATGGTCTGGGAGAGCGTGGTGCCGTTCATCAGCGCGAACGCTGAGTCTGCCCCGATATGTGCCGCAAAAAGCGCGGCCACGACAAGGCATCCGGCACCTGGGGTAAGACGACCCCTGAGGCAGACGAGCGCGACGATGAGCCCGGCGAGACACGCGATGACGGAACCGACGCCCTGCGCAACCCCGATGGGAAGGCCCAGGGCGAGCGCCGACGCGAGCGAGATGCCCGTGCCGAGCGCCGTCAGTCGCATGCCCCCTCGTGCGTGGGCCGCAGACAGCCCGTACCCCACGAGGATGGGCGCGGCGAGCGACATCGTGGAGGACGCCAGCGCGCCGCCGACGGCGCACGTCAGAAGGACGAGGGGTAGCGGCACCGAGTCTCGGCCGTCCTTCTCGTCATTCTGCGAGCCGAAGGGGATGATCCCACCCCCAGACTGCATGGGACCCGCAGTCGGAGCCTCGCCCGCGCCGTCGGGCGTGGGAGGAACACCGTTGTTGGGCCATGCACTCATCGTGCGCGCGCTCTTCTCACGTGCGAGCGGCGCTAGCCGCGGTTACGGCCACCGCGGCTGGAGACCACGGGGACGGTGTAGGGGAGAAGCGCCATCTCGCGGGCGCGCTTGATCGCCAGCGCGATGTCGTGCTGATGCTGCGTGCAGGCGCCAGTGACGCGGCGCGGCTTGATCTTGCCGCGGTCGGTCATGTACTTGCGGAGAAGCTGCACATCCTTGTAGTCGATGTACTCAGTCTCCTCCTTGCAGAACTGGCAGTACTTGCGACGCGGCTGGCGCTGAAAATCCTGCTTCTGCTGAGCCATGTCTAGTTGCCTTTCTTTTGGCGACGCGAGGCCGCCGGGTGATTAGAACGGGATGTCCTCGTCGTAGACGTCGGTCTCCGGCGGGGTCTGGACGGGCGCCTGCTGCATCTGCGGCTGGGGCGCGTAACCGCCCTGCGGGGCGGCGGGCACCGGAGCGGAGGCAACGGGCGCGGCGTATGCGGGCGCCTGCTGGAAGGCGGGAGCACCCGCGTTCTGCTGGTAGCCACCACCCTGCTGGTTCCTCGAGCTCAGAAACTCGACCTCGTCGACGACGACCTCGAGCTTGCTGCGACGCTGACCGTCCTTGGTCTCCCAGGAGCTGTAACGAAGCTTGCCCTCGACGGCAACCTTCGTGCCCTTGGAGAGGAAGCGGGAGAGCGGTTCGGCGCGGGCGCCGAAGACCACGCAGTCGACGAAGTTGGGGTAGTCCTCCCACTCGCCGGTCTGCTGGTTGCGGCGACGGTCGTTCACGGCGACGCCGAAGGAAAGAATCTGCGAGCCGCTGGCCGTGGCCCTGAGCTCGGGGTCCCTCGTGAGGTTGCCCGAGATGTTGACTCTGTTGATGCTCATGGTCTCACTTCCTCCCACCTGCGGGCACCATGCCCGCACTTCCTTGCCTAGTCCTTGTCGACGCGGCGCACGACCATGTGGCGCTTGACGGCGTCGTTGATGCGCAGAACTCGGTCGAGCTCGGCGATGTGCTCGGGATCAGCGTGGAAGTTGATGAGGGTGTAGTCACCCTCGGTGAGATCGTCGACCTCAAAGGCGAGCTTGCGCTTGCCCCAGTCCTCGACGCTGTCGACCTTGCCAGTCTCGCCGAGAGCAACCTCGATGCGCTTCATGACGCCGGCGCGGGTCTCCTCGTTGCACGTGGGGTCGACAAAGTAGAGCAGTTCATAAGCCTTCATTCGATTCACCTCCTCTGGGCTAGTGGCCCCGGGACATGAAGGCTCGCCCGGGGCAGGAAAGGTTCGGCGAAGCATCATACCACAGAAGCTTCTTCTCGCTGTATCCCCTCCACAACATCCCTGCATATAGCGTACTGATGCGCACATACCGAAAGGTTCCACGGTGCATACGACAAGCTCGCACGCGCTCAATAAAAGACACGCTCACCGAGGCTGCGGCTCTCGGTGAGCGTTTGTCCGGGCCTCGTTGGAATCACAGCATCTCCACGGACCACGAGAAACTGAAAATGAGGGTCTCCTACTTGGGGTCCTCAGCATCGAACGGCGTCACGTTCTCCTGCGGGTCCTCGGTCGGGGGGACCTCCGCAGGTGCCTGGGGCTCGGAAGGGTCGACGGGAGGGTTTGGGGCAGGCTGCGAATCTGTGGGAGACACCGAGCTGACGGGCTGCTGCGGCACGTCATACTGCCAGCTTCCCGGCTGCGGCGCGGCATCGCGCGGGTCGCTCACGAACGCAGGAAGAGGGTCCTCGTCCCTGCCCCATGCGGCGACGCTGAACTGGCGCATCCACAGTGCAACGGCATTCACGCACACGAGGGAGAGGATGGCTCCGATGAAGCTGCACACGAGGATGAGCGCGATGAGGGTCGGAGCAATCGAGGAGAGCATCGAGAAGACGGCCTGGATCGCGATGCGGGCCTGCATACCGCTTGAGAGCACCGAGGAGTACTCGAGGTACTCAATCATGGTGATGAGGTTAGGAATGATTCCGAACAGTGCGGGGAGAAGGACGACGGTCACGATGACGCCCAGAAGCATCCCGCCGAGAATCTCGATGCCCGCGATGCGCGCGAGCCCGGCTGGGTCATGGGAGATCATCTTCCAGATGGTCGGGACGCGCAGGCCGGGCACGATCTTCTGGTAGATGGTGGCGCGCATGGACGCGACGACGGCAATCACGGCAAAGCAGACGCTCACGAGGGTCCACACGAGCCCAAGAAGGTCGCCGATCACGGGGACCTGCATCAGGATGCCAGAGACGATGGAGAAGCCCACATACCACACGAGGCACACGACGAAGACGCGCCAGCCGCTTGAGATGCACTCACCGATGCGCACGCCCTTCTGCTTGGGGGCGGCGTTGACTCCCCATGCGGTGAGGCGCGCCCACTCATAGACGTAACCCGCCACGCCGAGGATGCCCACGATGGGGACCAGCACGGCGACCGTCATGAGAAGAACCGGCTTGATCCATCCACGGTCTCTCGTCAGAAGCGCCCAGGACCGCGCGAAGTAGCGGTCTCGCCTGAAGCCCGCGAGCTCGGATTCGTCAACCATAGTTCCCCTTTCAACGGGTGGCGGAGTCGTTCGCATGTTCCCTGTAGCGTACCCTAAACGTACGCGTGACTGACGTTCTTCTCGCCCCGCCTTCATGGGTATGAAAAAAGCCGGTCGTCACGACCGGCTCTCTCTGCAATGGCGGAGGAGGAGGGATTCGAACCCTCGTACCCCCGAAGGGGTAAACGGTTTTCGAGACCGCCGCATTCAACCACTCTGCCACCCCTCCGAAGGGTGACGTGGCGCCCGAAGGCGCCACGGTAAGTTCTGGCGGAGAGTCAGGGATTTGAACCCTGGAGACGCTTTAGGCGCCTACACGATTTCCAATCGTGCTCCTTCGGCCACTCGGACAACTCTCCATGAGATGGTGCAGCGGTCAGTATAGCGTAAGACGCCGCCCGGGAAAAGACTTTTCTTGATGAAATGGGTCTGTCCCTTTTCATCAGGGTGCGCAACAATGTACGAGCGCCAGCCGCACCTGACCGCGAGGAGTCGCCGTGCCAGAAATCTTCTCTACCTACAGCCCCGAGATCGCCGCCGTCTCGCTGCCAACATGGGTCGACCTCGCGTCCGTCGTCGTGGGATCTGCCGGCGGGGTCATGGTGGCCCGGGCACGCCATCTTGATGCCGTCGGATTTGTGGGCCTCGCGCTGCTGTGCGGCCTCGGCGGGGGACTCATCCGCGACGTCATGATGCAGGTGGGGAGAATCTACATGCTCACCTCGCCCTTCGCCATCCCCGTAAGCGTTGCCACGGGTCTCGTGGCGTTTCTCTTCCCTCAGCCGCTTGACCGCGCGAGCAACTTGCTCGAGTGGCTCGATATCATGGCCGTCGCCCTCTTTGCCCTCGTGGGCACCGACAAGGCCATAGTCCACGGGTTCTACCCGGCATCGTGCGTCCTCATGGGCATCATGACCGGCGTGGGCGGCGGCATGCTGCGCGACGTCTTTCTCGGCGAGGTGCCCCGAATCTTCCAGAAGTCGAACCTCTACGCCGTGTGCGCTCTCGCGGGCGGCGTGGTGTACTACGTCGCCGTCGTGTGCTGCTCGGTCAACAAGCTCTGGGGGTCGATTCTCTGCCTCGCGGTCACCATTGGCCTCAGGCGCTGGTCACTTCACTTCAACGTGCAGACGCCGGCAGACGTCGACCTTGGACCGCACGTGGCCGCGCCCATGAAGCGTGCCGCTCGTCGCGTGCGAGTCACGCGCTGGCGCGCTCGCCGCAAGTAACCCGCCGCCGAGGCGTGCAAAGGGGACAGGCACTTTTGCACGGTTGGCGTGCAAAAGTGCCTGTCCCCTTTGCACGCCGGGCGGCTGGCCGATAGAGGGTTACTTCTTGACCTTGCCGTTGCGGACAGCCCACTTGCGGCGCTCTATCTCGGAGAGAAGGCGCTTGCGCATGCGGACGCTCTTGGGCGTGACCTCCACGAGCTCGTCGTCCATGATGTACTCGAGCGCCTCCTCGAGCGTGAACGTGCGCGGCGGCGTAAGCTGCACGGCAATGTCCGCGGTGGAGGAGCGCTGGTTGCCCAGGCTCTTAGTGCGCGCGATGTTGACGACCATGTCACCGGGCTTAGAGCGCTCTCCCACGAGCATGCCCTCGTAGCACTCGTCGCCCGGAGCGACGAAGAGCTGGCCCCGCTCCTGGAGCGTGCCGAGCGCGTACGCCACGGCCTTCTCGGTGCTCATGGAGATCATCGCACCGTTCTGGCGCACGCCAATCTCACCTGCGTAGGGACCATACTCGAGGAAGGTGTGATAGAAGACCGCCTCGCCGTGGGTGACGTTCAGGATGCGGTTCTTGAGGCCCATGATGCCGCGAGTGGGAATCTTGAACTCGAGGTGGGTCTGGGTGGTCCCGGCATCCATCGTGGTCATGGTTCCGCCGGCGTTGCCAAAGACCTCGATGACCTTGCCGGAGTACTCGCCCGGGCACTCCACGACGGCCTGCTCGACGGGCTCGGTCATCTGGCCGTTGGCGTCCTTCTTGAAGAGCACGCGCGGGCGGCCCACCTGGAACTCGAAGCCCTCGCGACGCATGGTCTCCATGAGGACGGAGAGGTGCAGGATGCCGCGGCCGGCCACCTCGACGCCCGTCTTGTCGGGAAGCTCCTCGATGCGCATGGTCACGTTGTTCTCGCGCTCCTGCATGAGGCGCTCCTTGAGCTGGCGACCGCCCACGATGTCGCCCTCTCGGCCCACGAGCGGAGAGGTCGAGGGCTCAAAGACGACGGAGAGCGTCGGAGGGTCGATCTCGATGGGCTCCAGCTCGACGGGGTTCTCGGGGTCGGTGTAGACGTCGCCGATGTCGGTGGAGTCAATGCCCACGACGGCGGCGATGTCGCCAGCCTGAGCCTCGGAACACTCCTTGCGGCCGAGGTAGTCAAAGGTGAAGAGCTGCTTGACCTGGCTCATGGCGCGGGAGCCATCGTTTTTCACCACGAGGATCTTGTCGCCGTCGTGGATGGTGCCGGAGTAGATGCGGCCAATGCCGATGCGGCCCACGTACTCGGAGTGATCGATGGTCACGCACTGCATGGCGAGGGGACCATCGATGTCCACGTCGGGAGCGGGGAGCTCGTCGACGATCATGTCAAGCATCGGGAACATGTCCTCGTTGTCGTCAGAGGGGTCCAGACGGGCGAAGCCGTTGACCGCCGAGGCGTAGATCACGTGCTCCATGGCAAACTCGAGCTGCTCGTCGGTGGCGCCGAGGTCGGCCATGAGGTCGAGCGAGGTGTTGACGGCCTTCTCGGGGTCGGCGGCGGGTTTGTCAATCTTGTTCACCACGATCATCACGGCGAGCCCCGCGTCGATGGCGTGACGAAGGACGAAGCGCGTCTGCGGCATGGGCCCCTCGGCGGCGTCCACCAGCAGCAGCGCGCCGTCGGCCATGCGCAGGACGCGCTCGACCTCGCCGCCGAAGTCGGCGTGGCCCGGGGTGTCGATGACGTTGATCTTCACGCCCTTGTACTCGATGGAGATGTTCTTGGCCAAGATGGTGATGCCGCGCTCGCGCTCCTGGTCGTTGGAGTCAAGCACGCGCTCCTGGACCTGCTGATTCTCGCGGAACGCGTCCGTGGCCTTGAGCATCTGATCCACGAGCGTGGTCTTGCCGTGGTCGACGTGAGCGATGATGGCGATGTTCCTGATGTTCTCCTGGCGCATGGGTCCCCTCATCCAACGAAGCTGGACAAAGCCGTCCTCATCGGTCGGCGGTTGGTTTTTCTCGACATACGGTACTTTACAGCAGCGGAGGCAGCTCACCGGCCGGCGCGGGGTCGGTCCACGTGAAACCATCACCAGACCCCTTCCCGTCGACAAGCGAGAAGGCCGAGTAACTGCGGTAGCCGCGCTCGCCAAACTCGAGTATGGCCGCATCGGCGTAGGACCCGTCATCGTCCTCAATGGCGCCTTCGTAGACGAGCGCATAGCGCACGGCGTCCTCAAGCTCGCGCACCTTGGCGCGCGCGCCCTCAAGGCACGCCTCTGGGCCGTCGTCGACGAACTCGAAGCTCAGGACCTCTCCCGATGAGTCCTGAACGGCAAGAAGGACCTCGAAGGGCTCGCCCGCGGCGAGAAGGTCAAGGGCGTCGCCCATCAGCGTGCTTGCCAGCTCATCAGTCTGGGGGGATACCCCCTCGCAAAGGTTCTCGGCTCTTCCCATGGCTCCCCTCACGTCAACTTTCTGCTGCGATGATACCTGACAAAGGTGACGGGGTCGTCTGTCATGAAAAACATGACAGACGACCCCGTCACCTTTGTCAGGTGGATTCCCCTCTGTCCTAGATGGCAGTCCAGCCGCCGTCAATGGTGAGCAGTTGTCCCGTCGTGTAGGAGGATGCATCCGAGGCGAAGTAGAGTACGGCACCGTCCAGCTCGCCCTCGCGCCCGGGACGGCCCATCGGACACCGAATCGCGGCCACCTGATCGAAGCCGCCACCATCCAGAATGGCCCCCGTCATCTCGGACGGGAAGTAAGCCGGCCCGATGGCATTGACGGTGATGCCATGCTTTGCCCACTCCACGGCAAGCTGCTTGGTCATCATGAGCAGGCCGCCCTTGGTGGTGGCGTAGGCGCCCACCGGCCACTCAAGCATGCCGACGGTCGAGTGGATGGAGCCTGTGTTGATGATCTTGCCATAGCCACGCTCAATCATGCCACGGGCACACTCGCGGGCGAAGAAGTACGGGGCATTGAGGTTGACATCCATCATGGTGAGCCAGTCCTCGTCGCTCATCTCCTCCGCAGGAGCAGAGAGTCCAAGGCCAGCGTTGTTACAAAGGATGTCGATACGACCGAAGTGCCTCTCAACGTCTTCAACGGTCTGCTTGATCTGCTCCACATCAGACACGTCGCAGGTTCGGACGTAAGCCTCGACCCCGAGCTCCTCAATCTCTGACGCTACGACGTCGAGGCGCTCCTTGCGGCGGGCGACGAGGGCGACGCTGGCTCCGTTCCCGGCGAGCGCCTTTGCCATCTGAACGCCGAGACCAGAGCTCGCTCCCGTTACGAGGGCGACCTTGCCGGTCAGGTCAAAAAGGTTGGTCATGGGCAATCCCTTCTCGAGGACGTATGATGCATCATTTGTACCCATGAGGAATATAGCGAGACCTCTCGTCATCTCTGTCGAGCAGTGTGCAATCGTCGGGATAGTGGGAAACTTTCGACCGCTTCCCTGCAATCAGGCGGATAGTGTGAAGCGATTTCGGCACCTAGAGCCAGCCCAGACCAGCATAGGCAGATCACCAACAGGGCTTTTGTCGATGTTGTACTCAGGGGAACCGAGAAAAGGCTTCCCACTATCCGCCTGATTGCACGCGGTCGGGCGTTTCTTTCGCACTATCGGCACAATTGCACAACACCGAGGACGCGGAACGAAACGTCTGTGAATTGGGGACTGTCCCCAATTCACAGAAAAAGGCCGGACCCGAAGGCCCGGCCCTGATGTTGTGGTGGAGACGATGGGGTTCGAACCCACGGCCTCAGGCTTGCAAAGCCCGCGCTCTCCCAGCTGAGCTACGTCCCCGTCTGGGTTGACGCAATGCGTCGGAATATAATAATCGCCCCAGCGGCGACTCGGCTAACGCTGGGGCGACTATTGTCAGGAAGTGGTGGGCCTGACAAGGTTCGAACTTGTGACCTCCCGGTTATCAGCCGGACGCTCTGACCAACTGAGCTACAGGCCCAACGCGAGAAGATATACTACACGGGCATCTCCTTGCGGTCAACGACTTTTTTGACTTTTTCTTTCCAATTGCTTGCGAACAGCTGACGGGCTGCACAATTGGGTAGGATATGCGGTCGAGAGAAAGGAAGCACGTGCCGCTACAGAGGATGGATATAGAGAGCCTCGTCGTGGGTGGGGGACCACTCGCGTCGCTCGTCGTTCTTCGGTCCCAGGGGTCCGGAGAGTCCGAGGGCGCTGCGCAGCTGCCGATTCAGATAGGCTCCTTCGAGGCGAGCGCCATCAGCATGGGCGTGACCCCCCGCGAGGGAGGGCGCCCTATGACCCACGACCTTCTCAAGTCGACCATATCGGCGCTCGGGGCGTCCTGCGTCTCCGTTCGCATCAACGACGTCAAGGGGACGACGTTCTACGCGCAGGTCGAGCTCATGCGCGAGGATGGCAGGCAGGTCCTCGTCGACGCACGCCCCTCGGATGCCATCGCGCTTGCCGTGCGGGAGGAGGTTCCCGTCTTCGCCGAGGATTCCGTCCTCAAGACGGCGTCGCTGCCCGACTTCAGGGGCGTCGAGAGGGATGAGCAGGAGCGAGAGCTGGCCGAGTTCCATAACTTCGTCGAGTCTCTCTCCCCGGAGGACTTTACCGTCACCCACGAGGAACCAGACGGGGAGTAGCGCAGCCTCCGTAGCCGTGCAAAAGGGACAGGCACCTTTGCACACATCTTAGTGTGCAAAGGTGCCTGTCCCTTTTGCACGGTGCCTGTCCCCTTCGCACGCTCGGACGGTGCCTCGCACTAAAAGACGCCCCGCAGACCTTACCTGCGGGGCGTCCCATTTACTACTCCTCGTCGTCGAGAAGCGTATCGTCCAGCTGCTCCTCGCCTCCGATGTCGACGGACTCGGGCTCGTCGGCATCGCGCGCTCCGGCCGCCACGAGGTCAAGCATGCCCTGGTTCTCGTCGTGCTTGGGGGCCTTCTTCTTGTGCGCCACCATGCGCGCGACCGCGCCCACCCGGTCGCCATCGACGAGGTTCATGACCTTGACGCCCTGCGTGGAACGCCCGAGCTTGGAGATGTCCTTCACCTTGACGCGGATGATCACGCCCTCCTCGGACACGATCATGAGCTCGTGCTGCGGGCCCACGACGCGGCATGCGGAGAGGTTGCCCTTCTTGGCGGTCATCGCGATCGTATAGACGCCCTGCCCGCCACGCTTGTGCTCGGGGTACTCAGAGACGGGCGTGCGCTTGCCATAGCCCTTCTCAGTGATGACGAACAGGTCGCCGTTGCCGTTGGTGATCTCCATGCCGAGCATCTTTGCGTCGCCCTTGAGGGTGATGCCGCGGACGCCGGAGGTGTCACGGCCCATCGGGCGGACGTCGGACTCGGGGAAGAGGATTGCCTTCCCGTCCGTAGAGACGAGCATCACCTTGTCTCCCGACCGCACGCGGCGGACGTTTACGAGCTCGTCGCCGGCCTTGAGGTTGATGGCGATGATGCCGTCGCGGCGGGTGCGGTCGTACGCGCTCATGGCCGTCTTCTTGACCACGCCGTTCCTCGTGGCGAACATCAGGTACTCGTCCTCGGGGAAGGTGCGGCACGTGATGACCGCCATCGCGTGCTCTCCCTCGGCGAAGGGCACAAGGTTGACCATCGCGGTGCCGCGCGCGTTCCTCTGCGCGATGGGCAGCTCGTGGACCTTGAGGCGGTACACCTTGCCCTTGTTGGAGAAGAACAGCACGTAGTCATGGGTGGACGCAACGAAGAGGTCCTCGACGAAGTCCTCGTCTTTGAGGTTCACGCCCTGCACTCCCTTGCCGCCGCGCTTCTGGGAGCGGTAGGTGGCAACCGGCGTGCGCTTGACGTAGCCGGCGTGGGTGACGGTGACGACCATGTCCTCGTCGGCGATGAGGTCCTCGACGTTGAGCTCCTTGGTGCCCTCGACGGAAATCTCGGTGCGACGCTTGTCGGAGAACTTGCGCCCCACCTCGCGCATCTCATCCTTGATGACCGCAAGGATCTTGTCGGGGTTGGCGAGAAGGTCCTCGTAGTAGGCGATCGCCCGGCGAAGGCCCGCGAGCTCCTCCTCGATCTGGTCGCGCGAGAGGCCGGTGAGGCGGCGCAGGCGCATCTCGAGGATGGCCGTGGTCTGCTCGGGGGTGAAGCCGAAGCGCTCGATAAGGCGCTGGCTCGCCTCGGTGTCGGTGCGCGAGGATCGGATGATGTGAATGACCTCGTCGATGTGGTCGAGGGCCATGAGGTAGCCCTCGAGGATGTGCGCGCGGGCCTGGGCCTTCTTGAGGTCGAAGCGCGTGCGGCGGGTCACCACGTCGACCTGGTGGTCGATGTAGTGCTGCAGCATCTCGCGCAGGGACAGGCACTTTGGCACGCCGTTCACGAGCGCCAGGTTGATCACGCCGAAGGTCGTCTGAAGCTGCGTGTACTTGTACAGGTTGTTGAGGACGACCTGCGGGATGACGTCCTTCTTGAGCTCGATGACGAGGCGGATGCCCTTCTGGTTGGACTCGTCGCGCATGTCGGAGATGCCCTCGATGCGCTTCTCGTTGACGAGCTGGGCGATCTTCTCCTGGAGGGTGCCCTTGTTCACCTGGTAGGGAATCTCGGTGAAGACGAGGCGGTTGCGCCCGGTCTTGGTGGACTCGACGTGCGCCTTGGCGCGCACGGTGATAGACCCGCGGCCGGTCTCGTAGGCCTCGCGGATCCCGTCCACGCCCATGATGACGGCACCCGTGGGGAAGTCGGGGCCCGGCATCACGGTCATGAGGTCGTCGACCGTGGCGTCGGGGTTGTCGATGAGCATGCACGTGGCCTCGACCGCCTCGCCGAGGTTGTGCGGCGGGATGTTGGTGGCCATGCCGACGGCGATGCCCGACGAGCCGTTCACCAGCAGGTTGGGGAAGCGCGCGGGAAGGACCTGGGGCTCGGCGAGGGACTCGTCGTAGTTCGGCTGCCAGTCGACGGTGTCCTTCTGGAGGTCGCGGAGGAGCTCCATCGCGGGCTTGGCGAGGCGGCTCTCGGTGTAGCGCATGGCGGCGGCGGAGTCGCCGTCGATGTTGCCGAAGTTCCCGTGGCCGTCGATCAGCGGGGTGCGCATGGAGAACCACTGGGCGAGACGAACCATCGTGTCATAGACGGCGGAGTCTCCGTGGGGGTGGTACTTGCCGATGACCTCACCGACCGTCCAGGCCGACTTCTTGTGCGGGCGGTTGGGGAAGATGCCCGACTCGTTCATGGCGTAGAGGATGCGGCGGTGAACCGGCTTGAGGCCGTCGCGCACGTCAGGAAGGGCGCGCGCGGTGATGACGGACATCGAGTACTCGATGAAGCTCTGGCGCATCTCGTGGCCGAACTCGGAGATCTGAAGCGCCCCGCCGTGCTCGTCGGTCTCGCCGGAGTCCTCTCCGCGACCCGCCTGGCCGAACTCCTCCTCGAGCTCGCCGTCGTCCTCGTCCTCGGCGTCCTCCGACTCCTCGTCGGGGTCGTAGACGTCCTCGCCCTCATCGGAGGCCTGCGCTCGGTCGAGCAGGCGCCTCAGGTCCTCGGGGAGGTCGCCCGGGGTCTCGGGCGTGTTGTTCATGTCGTCTGCCACGTGGGGCCTTTCTCTGGTGTGCAAAAGGGACAGTCACTTTTGCACAAGTTCCTAGTGTGCAAAAGTGACTGTCCCTTTTGCACACCCCGTCGGGAGGTGACTATGCGTCGAGGAATCGGGCGTCGTGCGCGTGGCGCTCGATGTAGTCGCGGCGGTACTCGACCTGGCTGCCCATGAGCTCGCGGACCGCGCGCTCGGCGGCCGATGCGTCCTCGATGGTCACGCGCTGCAGGATGCGGGTGCGCGGGTCCATCGTGGTGGAGGCCAGCTGCTTGGGGTCCATCTCGCCCAGGCCCTTGTAGCGCTGGACGGTGTAGGCCTTCTTGCGCTTCTTGGCCTTTCCGTTGGCGCCCTCGTCCTCTTCCTCCTCGTCGTAGGAGAAGCCAAGCTCGCGAATCGTGCGCTTGAGAATCTCCTCCTCCGGCTCGCGGCCGTTGGGGTAGACGTAGTGGATCTTCTTGCGGACCTTGATGCCAAAGATCGGCGGGCACGCCACGTACACGTAGCCGGCGTCGATGAGCGGGCGCATGTACTTGTAGAAGAAGGTGAGCAGCAGGATGCGGATGTGCGCGCCGTCGACGTCGGCGTCCGTCATGATGATGATCTTGTGGTAGCGCGCCTTGGAGATGTCGAAGTCGCCGCCCTCTCCGCCGGCGCCGGTCACGCCCGTGCCAATGGCGGTGATGAGGGACTGGATGGTGTCGGAGGAGAACGCGCGGTGATCGCCCACTCGCTCGACGTTCAAGATCTTGCCTCTGAGGGGCAGGATTGCCTGGATGTCCCGGCGACGGCCGTCCTTGGCCGAGCCGCCTGCCGAGTCACCCTCCACGATGAAGAGCTCGGTGACCTCCGCGTCGCGGACCGAGCAGTCCGCAAGCTTTCCGGGCAGGTGTGCCGTCTCGAGCAGGGACTTGCGGCGGGTCGCCTCGCGGGCCTTGCGCGCGGCGGTGCGGGCCTTCGACGCCTGCATCGCCTTGTTGACGATGGTGCGCCCCTGCTTGGGGTGCTCCTCGAGGTACTCGGCCAGGCCGTCGGACACGATCTTCATCACGAGCGGGCGCATGAAGGAGCTGCCGAGCTTGGCCTTGGTCTGCCCCTCGAACTGCGGGTCGCCGAGCTTGACGGAGATGACCGCCGCCAGGCCCTCGCGGATGTCGTCGCCGGTGAGGTTCGCGTCCTTCTCCTTGAGGATGTTCTGCTTGCGCGCGTAGTCGTTGATGACGCGCGTGAGCGCCGTGCGGAACCCCTCGAGGTGCATGCCCCCCTCGGGGGTGTAGATGTTGTTCGCGAAGCTCATGACGGTCTCGGAGTAGGAGGTGTTCCACTGGATGGCCACCTCGACCTCGCCGGCCTTGGCCGGGTCGGTCCCCTCGTCGGTCTTGCCGGAGAGGTAGATGGGCTTCTTGAGGCCGTCGGCGACCTCCTTGCCCTCATTCAGGAACTTCACGAAGTCCACGATGCCGCCCGCGTAGCAGAACTCCTCCACGCGCGGGGTGAGCTCGCGCTCGTCCGTGAGCGTGATCTTGAGGTTGCGGTTGAGAAACGCCATCTCCTGCAGGCGGTCGTGCAGGGTGTCGAAGTCATAGACCGTGGTCTCGAAGATCTCCTCGTCGGGCCAGAAGGTCGTAGTGGTGCCCGTGGCCTTGGAGGTTCCGACCTTCTCCATCTTTCGCACGGTCTTTCCGCGCGCAAACTCCATCTCGTAGATGCCGCCGTCGCGCTTGACCTGGACAACGAGGCGCTTGGAGAGCGCGTTCACGACGGAGATGCCCACGCCGTGCAGGCCGCCCGAGACCTTGTAGGCGTTGTTGTCGAACTTGCCTCCCGCGTGGAGGATCGTCATGACAACCTCGAGCGTGGGGATCTTCTTCACGGGGTGCTTGCCCACGGGGATGCCGCGGCCGTTGTCCACGACGGTGATGGAGTTGTCCGCGTGGATGGTCACGGAGATCTTGGTGCAGAACCCGGCGAGCGCCTCGTCGACGGAGTTGTCAACGACCTCGTAGACAAGGTGGTGCAGTCCGCTCGCGCTCGTCGAGCCGATGTACATGCCCGGGCGCTTGCGCACCGCCTCGAGGCCCTCGAGGATTTTGATTTCCCCGGCGCCGTATTCGTTCTCGTTCTTCTTCGCCACGCGACCGTCCTTCCAAGAAGCGTCACATTAGTTAAAACCCTGTATGATATCAGGCCAGATGAATCAATGATACCGCTTTAGAGGACGCTGAGAGGCCCTGTGAGGGCACATTCACGATTTCCGCTCTATTTGTCGTGTTGAAGCCGATACGAGGCGCTCATCGCCCGAGAGACGCTTTCACGCAGCGTTGGGGGGAGCTCCGAGCATGCCCTCTCGATCTCGGCGACCTCAGCGCGTGACAGGGGGACGGGGGCTTTGTCACCGCTCCGTCCCCCTGTCACGCGCGGGTCGGGTGTGACAGGGGGACGGAGCGGTGACAAAGCCCCCGTCCCCCTGTCACGCGCATATTTGCTCAGGCGAAACTCGACCTTCGAGAACGCGAGTCCGGCGTTGGCGAGGCGTGCCAGGTAGACCTCGCTGTTTGCCGAGAAGTCCGTGGCGCGTGACCGTGAGTCCACGTAGACCACGAGAACCGGGCCGCTCTCTCCCCGGCGAGGGTCGCGCACGAACGTCCCCGTGGTGTGCGCCCGCTCTATGTCGCCGTTGACGGCGTGCCACGCGCGCGTGACGCGCCATGACGCGTCCGCCCGCTCGTCGAACATCGCGGAGAGTATCCCGGAAAGACCGGCGGGGGCCGCCTCCCGGCGCGCTCGCTCGGCGCTCAGCTCATCGGCCACGGAAGCTCACCACCTCGGACGCGTCGAGGAGCTCCGGCGAGAAGTACCCGAGGTTCGTCGTGGTGATGACGGTCTGGATGCCCTTCTGCGCGAAGCGCACGACGGCGTTCCTGCGCCGCTCGTCAAGCTCGCTCATCACGTCGTCAAGCAGCAGCAGCGGACGCGACCCAACGACCTCGGCGGCGAGCTCGACCTCGGCCATCTTGAGCGCGAGCGCCACGCAGCGCTGCTGGCCCTGCGAGCCAAAGGAGCGCGCGTCGCGGCCGTCGATGAGGAAGGTGACGTCGTCTCGGTGGGGCCCCACGCAGGTCTGCTGTCGCCTGAGGTCCTCCCTCCGCCGAGCGGCGAGCGCTGCGGCGAAGACGTCGCGGATCTCGTCGCGCGTCATCCCGAAGACGTCATCCCCGAGGGTGCTCCCATACGAGCAGGTCAGCTCCTCCCCGCCCGAGACCTCCCCGTAGATTGCCCTGACCTTATCGGCAAGCCGGGAGAAGAGCCTGAGGCGGGCCTCGAGGAGCGTGGCGCCGCCAAGAGAGACCGAGGCGTCCCATGCCTCGAGCAGGTTCTCGTCCGGGAACTCCTCGCGCAGGAGACGGTTTCGCTGCTCGACCGAGCGCGTGTAGGCGGCCAGCACGTTTGCGTAGCCCCTGTTGGCCTGCCTCCCAAAGCCATCGAGCTCGTCGCGCCTCCCCGAGGCCCCGCGCTTCACAAGGCCGAGGTCGTCCGGCGAGAAGAGCACCGACATCAGCGCCGAGGGCATGTCGGACGCCTGGCATCGCTTGCCGTTGAGCGAGAAGGACCTCCTCCCCGCCACCACGTCGCACCGGGCGTCCAGCACGCGGCCGTCCCCCTCGAGGCGCGCATCGATCCGCGCCGAGTCCGCGCCCTCGCGCACGAGGTCGCGGGGGCGCGGCCGGCGGAAGGACGCGCCCGCCGTGAGCAGCTGCAGCGCCTCGACGGTATTGGTCTTTCCGGCGGCGTTGGGCCCCACGAGGATGGTCGTCGTGGGGGCGGGACTCAGCGAGAGCCGCTCGAAGGAGCGGAAGTCCGCGAGCGAAAGGCTGGTGACGAGAAGCCCCATGCGCCCTAGAGCCTCACGGGCATGAGCAGGTAGAGGTAGTTCACCTTCCCGTTGCACTTGAAGATGCCGGGCTGCACGGACCCCTGCAGCTCGAGGCGCATCTCGTCAGACCCGGAGACCGCGTTCACGCAGTCGAACACATAGTGGTAGTTGAGCGCGATGGACAGGCTCTGGCCCTCGACCTCGACCGGGAGGAGCTCCGAGGACTCGCCCTGCTCGGGAGAGCTCGCCGAGAGGCGCATGAGGCCGGCGTCGGCATCGATGTCAAAGCGCACGGCGGCGTTCTGCAGCGCGATCACGGAGACGCGCTTGAGGGCGGCGGAGAACTCCGCCACGTCAAGCGTCACGGCGGTGCCGCAGGTGGGAGGGAGGAGCTGCTTGTAGTCTGGGAAGTTGCCCTCGATCCTGCGCGTGACGAAGGTCGTGTTGCCGAAGGTGAAGATGACCTGGCTCTCCGTGGTGCCGATCTGGATGGTCTCGTCCGAAGAGGGCATCGTGAGAACGTCGTGGAACACGGTTCCTCCCACGATGGCGCGGAAGGCCTCGCCCGCCGGCGACTCCACGGAGGAGTCACAGACCGCGAGTCGGAAGGAGTCCGTCGCGACGAGCCGGATGGTGTTGTCCTCGACCGTGAGCAGGATGCCCTGGAGGATGGGGCGGGAGGTCTCGCGCGAGGTCACCTTGTAGACCTTGTCCACCATGCGGGAAAGCAGCTCGCCGGGAAGCTCGATCGTGCGATCGGGCTCAAGGTCCGGGAACGCGGGCCAGTCGGATGGGTTGAGGGTGTTGAGGCGGAAGGTGGACTTGTCGCACGAGACGGTGATCGTGCGGTCCGAGCCCTCGAAGGTCACGGCAGAGTCGGAGAGCGTCTTCACGATGTTGGTGATGACCTTGCCGGAGACCACCGTCTCTCCCGGCTCCTCGACGTTCGCGGGAATGAGGTGGCGGATGGAGATCGTGAGGTTGTTGGTCTGGAACTCGAGCGTCCCGTCCTGGGCGCGGACGTAGATGCCCGAGAGGATCGGGAGCGTGGAGTTGGTCCCCATGCCCTTGGCCACCACGGTGAGGGCCTTCATGAGGGAGGACTGGCTGACGGTGAACTTCATGTGCGGCCCTTTCTAATAGTTCTTAGATAAGTACTTAAGGACAGTAGTAGTAATAAGGTCTGTCGAAAAGTAAATAACAGCGAGAAGAACGAGGTCAAAGACGTTGTTGCAACATTGTGCGAGACCCCTTCGCACTCGACACGTTTCGACATCTCCCCACTGTTGAAAACTCCTTCTACATTCTCCGCGGGTTTTTCTCGATGTTCCCACAAGCTTGCGACAGGATTGTCGACATTCGGCGCGAGGTCACGAGTTGCCGGTTATGGAGTCCCTGATTTGCATCAGGCGGTCGTAGAAGACCTTGTCGTCGCGCTTCGCCTCGTCCACCACGCTGATGCTGTGCATGATCGTGGCGTGGCTCCTGCCGCCGAAGTGCTTGCCGATGTCCGCCAGCGTGCGGTCGCAGAGTTCGCGCGAGAGCCAGATGGCAACGTGGCGGGCCTCCATCAGCCCCTTGTGACGCTTGTTGCCCACGAGGCTCGCGTGGTCGATGTCGTAGTACTTCTCGACGGCCTTCTGGACGTCCTCGATGGAGACGGAGCGCATGGCGCTCGGCCAGCACTCCTTGGCGAGCGCCCCGATCTCCTCCCGGCTGATCTGGGTGCCTCTGCCCTCGGCCGCGGTGGCGGCGAAGAGGCACCGCTGGCAGAAGCCCTCGATGACGCGGATGTTGGTGCCGGCGAGCTCGGCCATGTAGCGCATCGCGTCGCCTGGAACGGTTCCCGAGAGGGCGGGCACGTTCTCGCGCTCCGCGTCCTCGCGCATCCGCTCGCAGAAGGTCTCGATGAGGCGGAGCTTGAGCTCGTAGCTCGGGACCTGGACGGGCGTGGTGAACCCTGACCCGAGGCGGCTCGTCACGCGCTCGTCGAACCCGTCCTTCCCCATGCCGAGCTGCGCCGGCGTGCGGTCCGCGGCGAGCACGATCTGCTTGCCGTTTCCGATGAGCTCGTTGAACGTGTCGAAGAAGAAGCCGACGGTGCCCGCCTTGCCGGCCATCTTCTGGATGTCGTCGATGATGAGGACGTCGATGTCCGCGTAGTTCTGGCGCAGCACGGACGCGGCCGAGCGCTCCGAGTGCCGCATCGCCTCGGTGTAGTCGGTGATGAAGGAGGAGGCGTCGCGATATACGCACAGGCGGGACGGGTCGTTCCTCGCGATGTAGTTCTGAATCGCCCGGAGCAGGTGCGTCTTCCCGAGGCCGCTCTTGCCGTAGATGAACAGCGGGTTGTACGTGCTGTTCATGCCGTTGGCGACCTGCAGGGCGGCCTGGTAGGCTATGTCGTTCTCTTCCCCTCGGACGAAGCGCTCAAAAGTGAGCTTGGAGGTCGCGCCCGCTATGTCCTCGACGAGCGGGTTGCGCTCCCGGCGGCGCCGGTTCTCCTCCTCGCGCGCCTCCTGCGCGCGCCGCTCGTCCCAGGTGTCCTCCGCGATGCTGCGCGGCGTCGGGCGCTCCTCGGCCGCGCGGGCGGTCCCCTCGACGTCCGCCATCCAGGCGCGGGCCTCCTCGCGCGACATGCTCGAGGCCGGCGCCTGTGCGGGCGCGGCGGCCTGGGCGGGGGCGAAGGAGATCTCGAGCCTCATGGGCTCGAACGCGGCCTGCGTGAGGCATTCCTCCACGACCCCCGCGTTCTTCGAGACCGTCTTGAGGACGAGCCTCATGGGAGTCGTCACGTGGAGGACGCCGTCGGTCATTGACTCGGGGCGGCAGTTCCTGAGCATGGCAAGCACCGACTCGGGCACGCGCTGCTGCGCGGCGAGAAGGTCGAGCGCGTCCTGCCAGAGGGCCTCGGCGTCAGATTCGAGGGAGAGTTCCATGGTTCCACAATCCTTGGATGTTGAAAAACGGCGTCATCCAGTATAGCGATTGTTGATAACCCGCTGTGCGCGACCTGACAAAGGTGACAGGGTCAACTGTCAGGTTTTTCCTGACAGTTGACCCTGTCACCTTTGTCAGGTCGCGCTTGTCAGGCGCCAAGCATGCGGCCGAACTCGGTGGGCTGGTACTTCTGGCCGACCTTCATGACCGCGCCCTGCGACGCGAGCGATGCGAGCGCGCGGGACCACGTCGCCGCCGACGATCCATACGCCTGGACGAGGTCCGTCGGTCCTGCCGCGCCGCGCTCGAGGACGAGCGAGAGCGCCTGCCTCCCCCGGTCGTCGAGGCTCACGTCCGCCGCGGCCGCCCACGCGGGCTGCGGCGGGGCCGGCTGAGGCGCCTGCTGCCATCCCGGCTGCTGCCAGCCCTGCTGCTGGTAGGCGGTCTGGTAGCCCGGGTAACCCGCCGGCTGCTGGGGCCACGGCCCGCCCTGCTGCCACGGCTGCGGCCACGCGGGCTGAGCGGTCGCCGCCCCGGGATACGGCGGCGCCGGAGCTGCCGCGACGGGCCAGCCCTGCTGGGCGCCGACGGGCTCGTCCTTCTCGCCCCCCGCGTTCGAGAGCCCCCGCGCGTCGTGCGCCGGGCGGGTCGATATGGTCACCACGGTGCCTCCCGAGATGTTGTCCTCGATCTCGAGGCTGCCCCCCTTGTCCTCCATGTACTGCTGAGCGTACGGTAGGCCCGACCCCACCCCGCGAATGTAACGTCGCATGTCCTCGGTCGCCGAGGTGGTTCCGAACTCGAGCGCGAGCGACTTCTCCTTGATGCCCGGCCCCTGGTCCGAAAAGCGAATCGTGTTTCCCCCGTCGAGGATGGTGATGGTGGGCGCCTGGAAGTAGGCGTGGATGAAGTTCTCCACGATCTCGCGAATGACCATGAAGGGGATGGTGCCCCCCTGCTCGTGCGAGAGGCGGTTGACCGTCGCGGTGATCTCCTCGAGATAGGCGCGGACGTCCTTGGGCTCCACGACGACGACGCGCGGCGCCGCGGAGGGGTCGTCATAGACGGCAATGCGCGCAGGGTGCTGCACGACGAGCCCGTCGGGCGTCCCTCCCGCGTCGCCGACCTCGCCATCCTCCACGAAGGGGAAGAAGTCCCGTGCCACCGCGCTCCCCTTTCGACAGGCGATTGACATTTGTAGAAAACTTTTCACTGAGAATTCGATATGAGAGAAAGTTTTCTACAGTCGATAATAACCTGTTGAAAACTGGGAGAACCCTCGTGAAACGACGCGAAAAATCATAGCACGCAGAGACCACTTTTCACGTATATGCAAAGTTGGATTCAAATGGATGAAAAAAGCCGAGAGGGCTTTTGTCAAGAGTGCGAGGAGATTTTGCGCACGGAAAATTGACAGGTCAGCGGCAAGACCCTTACAATCTCTGAGCTTATTGCTCTATTGGAAGTTCATACCCACAACCGGGAGGAATAGCTATGAAGCGTACGTACCAGCCGAACAAGCGCAAGCGCGCCACCACTCACGGGTTCCGCGCCCGCATGGCCACCAAGGGCGGCCGTGCCGTCCTGGCCCGTCGTCGTGCCAAGGGTCGCAAGCGCCTCACCGTCTAGCAAGGGCCGATGAAGACCATCAAGTCCAAGAGAGATTTTGAGAGGGTCTTCTCGCGCGGGAGGCGGTTCAATGACCAGCTCCTGCGAATTCGCGTGGCAGCGAGCGACGAGGGCGCACCCTCCGGTGTCGCCTTCGTCGCCGCGAAGAGGCTCGGCAATGCCGTCTTCAGGAACAGGTGCAAGCGCGTTCTCCGCGAGGCGGCGCGCCTGTGCGGGCTTCCCGGGGACGGCTATGACGTTCTTCTCTTTGCCACGTCGCGGACTCATGACAGCTCGCCGGAACAGGTTGCATCCTCTTTGAGGAAGCTGCTCAAGAGGGCGGGGCTCTAGATGGCCGTCGGTGCCCGTGCGGCGCTTGCGGCCATTCGCTTCTATCAGAGCCACATCTCGCCGCTGTTTGGCGCACGGTGTATCTACGTGCCGACCTGCTCCGAGTATGCGCGCCAGGCCATAGCACGCTATGGTCTCCCTAAGGGGGGATGGCTCGCGCTTCGCAGGATTGCTCGGTGTCACCCCTTTCACGCCGGAGGTTACGATCCCGTCCCCTAAGGGCGGAGCGGAGGAATCATGTGGGATTGGTTTATTAATTTCTTGACTGCGGTGCTCGCGGGCATTGAGGGCTTTGTCGGCGACTGGGGCCTTGCGGTCATCATCCTGACTGTCATCATCCGCCTGATTCTGACGCCGCTCATGGCGCACTCGACCAAGTCGACGGCACGTATGCAGGTGATGCAGCCCAAGCTTCAGGAGATTCAGGAGCGCTACGCGGACAATCCTGAGCGTCAGGCCGAGGAGATGCGCAAGATCTACGCCGACATGAAGTTCAACCCGCTCGGTGGCTGCCTGCCCATCTTCCTGCAGATGCCGGTCTTCTTTGGCCTTTTCACCGTTGCCCGGCAGGTCCCGGCCGACGCGAGCTTCTTTGGCATCCTGCCTTCTATCTCGCTCTCCGTGTCCCAGGTCATCGAGGCGAGCGGCTGGGTCGCCGCTGCTCCCTACATCCTCTTCGACGTGCTCTTCGGCGTTCTCACGTTCGTCCCGATGGTGATTAACGTGAGCACCCAGGCGGAGGCGCAGCGCAGCCAGACGATGACGATGGGCGCCGTCATGGCGGTCATGATGCTCTTCTTCGGCTGGAGTGTGCCCGCCGCCGTCCTTCTCTACTACGTGACCTCCTCGCTCTGGCAGGTCATCCAGCAGAAGGTCATTACGCAGCGTGTCATGGAGAAGGCGAAGGCCGAGGCGGAAGCTGAGGCGGCGGGCCGTCCCATTGAGGTCGACGTTGTTCGCAAGGAGAAGAAGGCTCGTCCTCATAAGAAGGGCTAGACTACTTTTTAACTTTGAATATACTGATATTTTGATTTAAAAAGTATTTGGAGGTTACCATGGAGGAAGAGGTCTTCGAGACCACGGATGAGGCTGTTGGGGAGGTTGTTGTCCTAGACGAGTTCTCCTCCATCCGCGAGCGCTACGAGTCTGGCGAGACTCTGAGCGATGACGAGATGGACAAGATTGCTGACCTTGCCGTCTCTTACCTCAAGGGCATCCTCGGCCTCTTCGGCGAAACCTCGTCCTCCATTGACGAGTATGACGGTGAGGACGGCGAGCTGATTCTCGATGTTAACGGCGGAGACCTTGCTGTTCTCATTGGGCGTCATGGCCGTACGCTCGACGCCCTCCAGACGGTCCTCACCTCGCTCCTGAGCAGTCACATCAAGTTCTACTATCCCGTCGTCGTGGATATTGAGGGGTATAAGAGCCGTCGTCGAAACAAGCTTGAGGATATTGCTCGGTCCGCTGCCGAGCGCGCCAAGCGTCGTCACGGCAAGGTATCTCTTGCCCCGATGAATGCATACGAGCGTCGCTTGGTTCATCTCGCCCTGCGTGAGGACGATGGGGTTGTCACTCATTCCGAGGGCGAGGAGCCTGATCGCCATGTCGTGGTGACCGCCGTCTAGCCTAGCTGCATAGGCGTATTCTTTGAGGGAGGATGTGTTGAGCATCCTCCCTCTTTCTGTGACAATTTCTTTTGATACACGAACTTTTGTCAGGAAGGCGCCATGAATACCGACACCTCTCAGGCTCTTGAGATGCAGCTGCTCTCTGAGCTCTCTTCCTATGGTATTTGCTGTAGTTCTCGCCAGGCATCTCTGCTCATTCATCACCTTCATCTTGTTATCGAGAAGAACAAGGTGATGAATCTGACTCGAATCACTGAACCAGAGGATGCCGTCACGCTCCATGTTGTCGACTCACTGCTCCCTCTTGCCTGTCATACCTCCTTGCTCGGCAGTGAGTCCCGATATGTTGATATCGGGACAGGTGCTGGGTTCCCTGGCATTCCTCTCGGCATCATGACAGGCGCACGGGGGACACTGATCGACTCAGTTGGAAAGAAGGTTTCTGCCGTCAATGAGTTCATAGGACATCTGGGTCTTTCAAATATTCGGGCACGTCATATTCGTGCAGAGGATCTTGCTCGTGAGAATGAACTGTTCGATGCTGTCTTTGCGAGGGCTGTTGCACAGTCAAATGTTCTTGTTGAATATGCTGCACCGCTACTCTCCAATGGCGGCCATTGTGTTCTAGAGAAGGCAAACATATCCACTGACGAGCTTGATGCTGCAAAACGTGCTGCGCGCATATGTGGACTCTCGCTTGTTTCACGTGAAACCTTTGAGCTTCCCCGCAGTCATGGGCATAGAGAAATTATTGTGTTTGAGAAAAGAAGCAAGCCTCAAATCAAATTGCCTCGACGTACCGGAGAGGCAAAACAGAGTCCACTTGGCATTTGATAGAGTGAACTTTATCTACCGCCCTTTGTTTCACGTGAAACAAAGGGCGGATTCATGTCCTTCAATGACAATGGTTTCACGTGAAACAAAAGAAGAGAGAGAAGCAACAGAGATTGTCATGGTTTCACGTGAAACCATACCGTATAGTAAGTGAGCAGAACGAGAAGTGTTGTATCGGAGGATGGAAATGAACTACAAAGATGCAAAAAGAGGTCTTCCGCAGCGTGACAGTAAAGTTCTTGCAGTGATTAATCAAAAGGGCGGGGTTGGAAAGTCGACAACCGTCGTTAATCTATCTGCAT
Organism: Thermophilibacter provencensis; assembly: GCF_900128445.1. GTDB lineage: Bacteria > Actinomycetota > Coriobacteriia > Coriobacteriales > Atopobiaceae > Thermophilibacter > Thermophilibacter provencensis. The sequence continues at coordinate 480,716 of NZ_LT671417.1, forward strand.
GCCTTGGTGAAGGCAAGAAAAAGGTGCTCGTTATCGATTTCGACCCTCAAGGGAACTCAACGAGCGGATTTGGCGTTGAAAAAGACGAGCTTGAACACGACATCTATGACGTAATTCTCCATGACGAGCCCATTGAGAACGTAATTCAGGAAACGTGTCAGAGCAACGTGTTCATTGTCCCTGCGACAATTCAGCTTGCAACAGCGGAAATTGAGCTCGTGTCTGCCATGGCGCGCGAATCGATACTGAAAGATGCAATCTCGGCAATCCGAGATGAGTTTGACTATGTGTTTATTGACTGCCCTCCCTCTTTGGGGCTGCTTACGATAAACGCTCTGGTTGCAGCCGATGCTCTCATTATTCCGATTCAATGTGAGTACTATGCACTGGAGGGGGTCGCGAAGCTGCTTGAGTCAATGCAGATGGTGAAGCGTCGTATGAACCCCAATCTAGAGATATTTGGCGTTGTAATGACCATGTTCGATTCAAGAACAACGCTTTCAAAGCAGGTTGTGGATGAAGTTCAGGCCTATTTTGGCAAAAAGGTCTTTAAGACAGTCATTCCTCGAAACGTGAAGCTTTCGGAAGCGCCAAGCCATGGTCTCCCCGTCTCACTGTATGCCCGCGTGAGCAAGGGTGCCCTAGCCTATTCGAAGTTGGCACGGGAGGTGGTCGCACGTGGCTAAGAAAAGTGGGCTCGGAAGAGGATTGGGATTGCTCGTCGGCGAGGCTGATGCAGAGACAGCAGGAATGCGTCCAGACTCAACTCTCCCGATTAGTGAGATCAAGCCGAATAAGGGGCAGCCGAGAAAAACGTTTCGTCCCGAGGAGCTTGCGGAACTTGCTGACTCAATAAAGCAGAACGGCATCCTTCAGCCCCTTCTCGTTAGGAAAAAGGGGTCCGGATACGAGATCGTTGCGGGTGAACGACGGTATCAGGCTGCCAAGGCAGCTGGTCTGTCTGAAGTTCCCGTTGTCATCCGCGAGATTTCGGACGATGAGGTCTTTAAGCTCGCGCTCATCGAGAACCTCCAGCGCTCTGACCTGAGTCCACTCGAGGAGGCCCAGGGATATCGTCAGCTCATAAAGGAGAAGGGGCTCACGCAGGAAGAGCTTGCAAAGATCCTATCGAAGTCACGATCGGCGATAACTAACACCCTCCGACTGCTTGATCTTCCAGAGGAGGTGCAGGGGCTTGTTGAAGAGGGGAAGCTTACGGCGGGGCACGCAAGGGCGATTCTTGCGGTCCCAAGTGAAGAAGGGCGTATACAGCTTGCTCAGAAGGTCGTAGAGGAGCGTTTGTCGGTGCGGCAGACAGAAAGTCTCGCCTCACTGTTTTCTGTCAGCAAGACCGACGAGCCAGTGCGCCGCGCGCCTGTTCCCCAGTCATTCAAGCGTGCCGCCCGTCAGATTAGACTGGCGTTGGATACCAATGTCAAGGTGAAGAACGTTCGCGGCAAGAACAAGATTGAGATCGAGTTCTCCTCTGAGGACCAGCTCGCCCACATCGTCGATCTTCTTGCGGGTCCTGGGTCGTGGTCGTAGATGAGGAGGATAAGGAACGCGATAGTCCTTATCGGCCTCGTCGGTGCTGCCGGATGGTTTGCCTATAGGCATCTCCTCTCTGAGGAGGCAAAAAAGGGTATGAAAGACGCCGCGCAAGAGGCAAAGAGCGCGTATCAACGCATCAGTGAGATAGTCAGCGACGCTCAGGGGTCGTATGTGAAAGAGGACCTGCCCAATAGGAGGCAGACAGAGGCTCAATGGGCTAAGCTCGGGTACTAGGGAAAAATAGGAACAAATGTTCTTATAATGGTATGAAAAGATGGGGCTCCTGCAGGTCAGGAGCCCCATCTTGTATAAGCTGGCTCGCTATCTACGAGAAATGCGCTGCTTGAGCTGCCCGCAGGCCGCGTCGATGTCCGACCCACGGGAGTTGCGAATCGTTGCCTCAACGCCAACGTTGGCAAGCCTGCGGACGAAGTCCTGTGCCCGAAGCTCCGTCGAGGGGCGGAACTTGGACCCCTCGACCTCGTTGAGCTGGATAAGGTTCACGTGCGCGAGCGTTCCCTCGCAGAAGTCACACAGCGCCTGGAGCTCGCTCTCCGTGTCGTTGATGCCGCCTATCAGGGCATACTCGTAGGTGGGACGGCGCCCTGTCTTGTTGACGTACTCACCCATGACATTGTAGAGGTTGATGAGGGAGTACTTCCGCACGCCCGGCATGAGGGCGTTTCTCGTGCGCTGGACGGCTGAGTGGAGTGAGATGGCGAGCGTGAACTGCTCGGGTTCGTTGGCGAAGCGCATGATTTGGGGGATGACGCCGCAGGTTGAGACCGTAAGGTGCCGCGCACCGATGCCCGCCCCCTCAGGGTCGTTGAGCCTCCGCAGCGCTCCAAGGGAGGCGTCGTAGTTCATGAAGGGCTCTCCCTGACCCATGAGCACCACGCTCGTGACGCGGTCGTTGAAGTCGTCGCGGACGTGCATGACCTGCTCATAGATCTCCGAAGCGGTAAGGGAGCGGGTAAGCCCCGCGGCGCCCGTGGCGCAGAAGGCGCATCCCATGGCGCAGCCGGCCTGTGTAGAGGCGCAGACGGCGAGCCGGCCGCGAGAGGGCATGCCCACGCATTCGACCGATACGCCGTCAGGGTATCTGAGAAGGTACTTCCTGCTGCCGTCAACCGACACCTGCCGCGCGACCTCCTCGACCCCGCCGAGCGTGAGGCGCTGGGCGAGCGCCTCCCTCAGGGACTTGGGAAGATTGGTCATGTCGTCGAAGGATTGGGCGTTCTTCGACCAGACCCACTCCTCGACCTGCTTGGTGCGGAAGGAGGGCTGACCAAGCTCGGAGAGGATCTCGGCGAGCTCCCAGTGGGTGAGAGTGTGGAGATCACGTCGCTCCGCGTCCATATCAAGCGGTCGGTTCTTCTCGTCAGCCGTCGGCATTTCTGGCCCCTCGCGTTCGTGGTGTCACGTCACTGGAGTATTCTCATGAGGGAGAAACTCCACCTGAGAGTCTAGCGTACGGGCCTCGCCCGCCGGAGGAGCTTTGATGGACAGACAGGAACTGCTGAACAAGAGGGTCGTCGTCATCTGTGGGGGGTGGTCCGACGAGCGGGACATCTCCATGCTCTCCGCCAATGAGTGCCATGACGCGCTGCTGGAGGCGGGGTTTGGGACGGTCGACGTACTTGACCTCGCGAGCAGGGACTTTCTCCCTCGCCTTGTAAGCGGCGGATATGACGTGGCCTTTGTTGCGATGCACGGCGCCTATGGCGAGGACGGCTGCGTCCAGGGGCTCCTCGAGGTGCTCCACATGCCCTATACCTTCTCGGGCGTGGCGGCGAGCGCCGTGGCGTCTGAGAAGCAGCTCTCAAAGGCGGTGTACGAGGCCGCGAAGATTCGCGCGCCCCGAGGCGTGGACCTCTCCGCGGGCACGGTCCTCACGGACGACCAGGTGGACTCGCTCGTTGGCGAGCTCGACCTGCCGCTCTTCGTGAAGCCCGCGGCGAACGGCTCCTCGTTCGGCATCTCTCGCGTGACGGAGCGCGCGGGCGTCAACGACGCCATCGCGCGAGCGTCGGGCGGCGGCGGGCGCGTGCTCATCGAGGAGTGCGTCGAAGGGACGGAGATCACCGTTCCGGTCATAGGAAACGAAGAGCCGCGCGCGCTCCCCATCGTCGAGATCGTGACGGGGGCCGAGTTCTATGACCTCAAGGTCAAGTACGAGCCTTCGTCCATGCATCATGTCATCCCTGCCCGCCTGACGCCGGGCGTATACGCGAAGGCTCAGGACCTCGCCGTCCGGGCGCACCGCGCCCTCGGCTGCCGGGGCTGCTCCCGAAGTGACTTCATCGTGACCGCCGATGGGGAGCCCGTGATTCTGGAGACCAACACGATTCCCGGCATGACGGCGGAGAGCCTGCTTCCGGACTCCGCCCGCCACGGCGGCATCGAGTTTCCCGAGCTGTGCACGAGGTTCATCGAGTACGCGCTCGAGCGCGGGGAGGATCGCGATTAGCTGATGACACAACACGACGGCGCCACCCTCGAGGAAATCATCCTTCCTGGGACGCCCGAGGACGTGCGGCGGCGCTACCTGAGCCTTGCCGAGCGCGCCCGGGGCAGGGGGTTCGGTCCGCTCGAGGAGGACATCGTGGTGCTCGACACCGAGACCACGGGGCTCTCGTTCAAGGACTGCGAGCTCATCGAGATATCCGCCGCCCGCCTCTCCGGGCGCGAGATTGTGTCGCGCTATGAGACGTTCGTGCACCCCACGGGGCCCATTCCCGAGGAGATCTCCAAGCTCACGGGCATAACCAACCGTGACGTCACGGACGCACCGAGCGCTCGGGACGCCGTGGCCGGGCTTGCGGAGTTCGTCGCGGGCTCTCCCGTGCTTGCGCACAACGCGACCTTCGACCGTACCTTCATCGAGGCGGTCCCGGGCGGCGCCGAGGTGTCCGACACATGGATAGACACCCTCTCGCTCTCGCGCATCGCACTGCCGAGGCTCTCCACGCACCGCCTTGCGGACATGGCGGAGGCGTTTGGGTGCGCGGGAGTGACCCACCGGGCCGGCGACGACGTCGATGCCCTCTCCGGGATGTGGCGGATCCTGCTGCTCGCCCTGAGCGACCTTCCCGACGGCCTTCTCGCCCACCTCGCCGCCATGCACGAGGGGGTCACGTGGCCCATGAGGCCCGTGCTCTCCTACCTGGCGTCGGAGGGAGACGTGTCCCCGCGTCCCTTCTCGCTCAAGGAGGAGCGGGCGGCGCTCGTCCGCGAGGCGCGTGGCGAGTCCCGGCCCGACGCGACCGAGCTCGACCGGCTCGTGGTGCCAGGACCCGACGAGGTCGAGGCCGAGTTCGGCCCCGCCGGCGTGGTCTCGCGCATGTATGAGCATATGGAGCGACGTCCGGAGCAGGTTGCCATGGCGCGCGAGGTGGCAACGGCGCTCGCCACCTCGACGCACCGCGCGATCGAGGCCGGCACGGGCGTGGGGAAGTCCATCGCGTACCTGCTCCCCGAGGTGCTCTTCGCCAAGAGGAACAACGTCACCGTTGGCGTGGCAACCAAGACCAACGCGCTCACCGACCAGCTGGTCTCCCACGAGCTCCCCGCCCTTGCCGCGGCCCTTCCCGGGGGGCTCTCCTATGCGAGCCTCAAGGGGTATGACCACTACCCCTGCCTGCACCGTCTTGACCGGGCGGTGAGGGAGGACCTGCCGCTGCCGGCGGTGCCCCATGACGGGAGGTCGGACAACGCGGTGGCGTGCGACATGCTCACGGCAATCGCGGTTACCTACGCGTATTCCTGCCAGTCGCCCGACGGTGACCTCGACGCCCTCGGCATCAGGTGGCGCTACGTGCCTCGCCCCATGCTTACCACGACGCCCGGCGAGTGCCTGCGCGGCAGGTGCCCGTACTTTCCCAACGAATGCCCGCTCCACGGAGCTCGCCGCCGCGCCGCAGCCGCGGACGTGGTTGTGACGAATCACTCGCTGCTGCTGAGAAACGTCACGGCGGAGGGGAAGATCCTCCCGCCGATCAGGAACTGGGTTGTTGACGAGGCACATGGCTTCGAGGCCGAGGCGCGCCGCCAATGGGCCGTTGAGGTGTCGGGGGAGGAGGCGCGCGCCGCCTTCGAGCTGCTTGGCGGCACGGGGTCCGGAGTTATACACAACCTGATGGTCCAAGCGATGGCGCTCGAGGGGTCAACGCTGTTCGTGGGACTTCTCGCCAAGGCCGCGGCGACCCTCGCCCGCGCCTCGGTGAGCGTTGCCGACCTGTTCATTGCGGTCCACGGCCTTGCGGGGGTTGCGCGCGGGGACGGCGGGTACGACGCCGTTACGCTGTGGATCGGCGAGGAGGTGCGGGGGACGCAGGAGTGGCGCGAGGTCGCCGACGCCGGGCAGCGCGCCGCTGACGTGCTCTGCGAGGCGGTGAAGCAGCTCGCGGAGGCCTCCGAGGCGCTGGGCGAGGAGGCCCCGGCGGCCGCGGCCGACCTCGGGGAGTCCACGAGGTTCCTCCGCGACCTCCTCTCTGGCATTACGCTCATCTGCGAGGGGACGGACGAGTCCTATGTGTACTCGGCCCAGCTCTCGCGCTCCAAGCGCCGCATCGCGTCCGAGCGGCTCGTGGCCGAGAAGCTCGACGTGGGCGCCGACCTTGCCAGCAGGTGGCTGCCCGAGATGCAAAGCGTCGTCTTCACCTCGGCGACGATCGCCGTGGGCGACGACTTCTCCCACTTCGACCACGCGGTGGGCCTCGACCTCCTCGGAGAGGGGAGCCATCGTGACGTGCGGCTTGACTCGAGCTTCGACTTCGACGGGCACATGTCCGTCGTGCTGGCGCGTGACCTGCCCGCACCTAACGACCGCGCCTACCTGCCTGCCCTCGAGGACCTGCTCTTCGACGTGCACGTTGCCATGGGTGGCTCGGTCCTCACGCTCTTCACCAACCGACGGGACATGGAGCGCGTCTATGAGTCTCTGAGACCGCGCCTGGCGGCCGCGGGGCTCGAGGTCGTCTGTCAGAGCAGGGGGGCGTCGCCCCGGCGGCTGCGCCAGCGCTTTATGGAGGAGACCACGCTCTCGCTCATGGCCCTGCGCTCGTTCTGGGAGGGCTTCGACGCCACGGGCGATACCCTGCGCTGCGTGGTCATCCCCAAGCTGCCCTTTGCGAGCCCCAACGACCCCCTCGTGCGCGAGCGCGACCTGCGCGAGGACCGCGCCTGGTGGAAGTACTCCCTTCCGGACGCCGTTATCTCGGTCAAGCAGGCGGCCGGTCGCCTGATTCGCTCTTCGACGGACACGGGGGTCCTCGTCCTCGCGGACTCGCGCCTCGTGAGCAAGGGATATGGTCGGCTCTTCGTGAGCTCGCTGCCGTCGAGGAGCGTGACGCGCCTCGAGAGCTCCAACGTGGGGCGCTATCTTTCGCTCTGGCGCGCGAGCCACTAGAGGGCCGCTCGGGGCCCGTCCATGAGGAGGCTGCGGGCGTACTCCAGCGCGAGCCGCGCTACCTCGGGGTCCGCGGTTCGGGCCGTGCCCCCGCAGGCGGCGATCATGCGGGGGAGCCACATGCCGCCGTAGTAGTCGATCCGCGCGCTCACGGAGCCGTCCTCCCCGGCGCCCGTCACGCGCAGGTCATGCCAGGGGAGCAGGTCGAGGTAGCGCGGGTCGCCGAAGGTGATGTCGACCTCGCGCCGCTCGTCCTTCTCGCGCTCCTTGGGCTTGGTGATCTTTGGTCCCCGCCCCAGCTCCTTCATGCGGTCGAGCCTGAAGGTCCGCTCGCCCCCTCGTTCCAAATCGTGAGCGTCGAGGTACCAGGAGTCGCCCTCGGCTCTGATGGCGCGCGGCACGCAGCTGCGTCGACGCGCCTGCGCGTCCTCAGCCCCTCTATACAGGAAGGACAGCGAGGTGTGCTCGAGGATGGCCCGCGCGCACGACTCGACCTTCTCCGACTCGGTCCCGCCGCGCGACCCGACGACCCTTCGCACGAGGTCCTCCCGTACGGGCTCGGCGCCGAGCGCCGCCTCGAGGCGCCCCCGTAGGGGGTCGTCCGGACTCACGCCCAGGCGCTCGAGCGCGGCCGACAGCGCGACCGTCTCCCCGCGGGTGAGGCGCAGCCTCCTCCCGCGCACCCCGCCGGAGAAGGCGAGCGTGGCGTCGCCGTCTTCCTCAAGGGTGAGGGGAAGTCCTATCCCGCCTGACGCGGAGGAGGTGCCAACGAGCCCTATGAGCTTCTCGGCGCGCTCGGGCGTCGTTCCCAGACGGGCCGCCACCGCCTCGGCGGAGAGCGCGTCGCCCGCCTCGGAGAGGCTGGAGACGAGGGCGACAAGCTCTCGCGCCTCGTCGACCGCGCCGATCCTGCCGGCGGACGTCCTACGAGGCATCGGCGGTCACCCCCTCGAGCACGCGGTGCCACGCCTCGACCAGCTCGGCCGGACCGATGGGTATGACGCCCTCGGCGACGGCCCAGCTGGCCGCGTCCTCGACGCTGCTCACCTCAACCTCCCAGATCGTGCGCCCGCCAAGCGAGAAGAACGTCCCGTTGGCGCCTGCCGCCCGCCTCACGTCCCCCTCTCGGTCGTCCGGGAGCTCGAGGCGAGCCACGGCCGTTGTCTCGCCCATCTGGAACGGAAGCCTCCTCCAGTCGTCGACCGAGAAGTCGGGGGGCATTGAGACGGGCAGGTCGTTGACGATGCAGGCGCGGTTTATGCGATCGACGCGATAGGTCCTCGTCCCGCCCTCGATGACGGAGCCGTCATCCCGCAACCTCCCGGCAACGAGATAGAGCTCCCCGCGCAGACCGAAGAACGCGTAGGGCGCGACGAGGCGCTCGGACTCCCTCCCGCGCGCGTCGCGGTAGGAGATGCGCACTGCGCGACCCTCCGTGAGGGCATCCCTGAGCGCGGCGAGGGGCCGGGCGTCCTCCCGCCGCGCCGCGCGCAGTGGGGACGCCTCGGCGAAGGCGCGTGTCAGCTTGGCGAGCGCGAAGCGAAGCTCTCCGGCGAGCGGGAAGGAGGGGTCCTCAATGAGAGGCTGACACGCAATCTCAAGAACGGCGGCCTCCATTGCCCCGATCTCGGCCCCGTCAGGGTACGAGGACGCCTCGTCCACCGACCACGACGACTCGTCGCCGGGGTGTGGGCGCTCGCGGACGACCACCCCGCACGCGGCGAGCACCGTGCGGTCGCGCGAGAACGCGCGACGGAAGCTATCTGCGGAAAGGCCGGGATAGAAGTCCCTCGCGAGGTCCGACGAGGGGATGGGCGCGCTCGCGTTCATGAAGGCGAGCGCGAGCGAGCAGATCCTTCTTGCCCGTTCGTCGTCCTTCGTGATCTTCATGCCGCACACCCCGCATCCCGCTTCCGCCTGCCGAGCGGCCCTGCGCGCCGCCCGGTACATCTGCGTCTTTTTAACGAAAGAAAAGCATAAGACGTATACTGTCTAGATTGTATGCACCCGGATGAGCACGTCTTTCGAGACTCTTCAAAAGGACGCCCAGTATGGCTATGACTCACGACTACTTGGATTACCTCAACCAGAGGGTCGGCATCGCTCCTGCGAACAGTCAGGAGGAGCTTCAGGCAGCCGAGACCATTGCGAGCCTCATGGGCCAGCATGACGTCGAACCCGCCATCGAGGAGTTTGACGTCCCCTCCGTTTCTGGATTGGTCCCCGCGATCATCTCCATCGCGATGTTCCTCGGCGCGCTTGTCTCGGGCTTTGGCGTGGGGGCTCTCACCCTCATCGGCTTCCTCCTCGCCGCCGTGCCGGCCGTGCTGGCTCTGCTGAGGGCGTTCGGAAGGGAGCCCTCCCTGGCAATCGGCCCGAGCACCAGAAGCCAGAACGTCATTGCCGTGCACCGGGCGACCGGACCGCTCGTGGTCAAGGGGAGCCGCCCCATCGTGGTCGTGGCGCACTACGACACCCCCCATGAGAACTTCCTCTACTCCACGGCCATTGCTCCCTACCTCCCGCTTGTCTCCCGCGTCTCGGCGCCCTGCTCGTATGCCGTCGCCGTGTGCGCGTTCGTCCAGCTGCTGGGCTTCATTCCAGCCCCCGCCCGCATCGTGTTCTGGGTGCTGGGCATCCTCGCGACGCTCCCCTCCGTCCTTCTCGCCGTTGGGGCGATCTATGAGCGCGTCTCCCCGTGCACCCTCGGGGCGAACGACAACAAGGCCTCCATTGCGTCCCTGCTGGGCGTGATGGAGAACGTGCGCCCGAGCGGTCTTGTCCCCACCCCTCGTCCCACCGCGGAGCCGGAGCCCGAGATCCCCGAGGAGGGGCCGGAGGAGCCCGCTTCTGAGGATGGTGGCTATCTCGCCGCGGAGCCGGCGGGAGCCCCGGTTCCGGAGGAGCCCGCGACGGCACCCGCCCCCTCCGTGCCGGTCACGCCTGCCGAGAAGGTCGTCGGCGTCCGCCACGGCGCCGAGGTCCTGCGCGCACTCGGCGTCCTCCCGGAGGACTGCGAGATTGAGTACGACCTGCCGCCCGTCGTTGAGGCGGCGCCCGCTCCGGAGCCCGCCCCCGTACGAGCCGCGGCCCCTGCCACCCTCCCGATAGACGCGGTCATCGGGATGGGCTCCCGCCCCCTCGCCGGAGCCCATCCCGATGACCGCGTCCGACTTCGAGCCCGAGCCCGAGGAGGAGCGCGACTCCGCGAGCCCGCTTGACACCATCCGTCAGGTTGCCGGGGGCCTTCTGGGGCGTGTCACGGAGATGGCGCGCTCCATCATCCCCGCCCCCGCCGACGGGGCCGATGATGCGGCGACGCCGCTCCCGTCCGATGAGGGGCAGGAGAGCGGCCCCGCAACCGCTTCCGCACCCATGGAAGAGCCTCAGCCCACGCCCGCCGCAGGGGCGCCCGAGCAGCCCGCTGATCCCCAGGCCGCACCGGCGGAGACCGTCGAGGAGACGGCGCCCTTCACCGCCGTCTCCGATGACCAGACCACTCGTGACGAGCTCCTTTCCACGGGCCGCTTCTCACTGGTGATGGACGACGAGACGAGCCACGGCGTCGGGCCGAAGGATTCCTCGGGGCTGAGCGAGCTGGGCGACACCGCTGACAGCCTTGACGCCACGCAGCCAACCGCCCCCGTCTCGGCCCCGCGGCCCAAGGCCCCGGAGGACCCCGAGTGGGGCAAGACGGACTATCGCCCCCAGGTCTCCAACGTCGCGCGGAGGGCGACCCTCTTTGACCTCCCCGACCCTAACGAGAACACCGTTGACCCGCTGGGCAGCACGGGCAAGACGCGCCCGACCAATTCCTCCACCGCCTCCGAGTCCCTCCCCGTCATTACCGCCGCAGATCTTCAGCCCGACGAGCAGCCCCTCGAAGACGAGGAGGGGCAGGGCGCTTCCCAGGGCGGCCTCTCGGGACTTCTGGGTCGTGCGAAGGGCCTCTTCTCCCGTCTCACGACGCAGGGCTCCGCTGAGCCCGAGGATGGCTCTGGGGACAACGAGGGCGACGACCCCATGTGGCGCGGCGGCGCGGCGGCGCGCGGCGGCCTCAGGCTTGTCGAGGACGAGGAGGCCGCCCCGACCGAGGAGGAGCTGCGCGACGCCGTCCTCTCGCTCGGGGACGACGAGCTCCTCGCCCACGACATCTGGTTCGTCGCCCTCGGCGCCTCCGCGCTCGACCACGCCGGCATGAGGTCGTTCCTGAGCAAGCACCGCCGTGACGTCCGCGGCGCCTTCGTGGTCAATCTCGACTGCGTCGGTGCGGGCGACCTCACCGTCCTCACGCGCGAAGGGGCCGACGTCCCGCGGCGCTCCGACCGCCGCCTCGGCCGTCTTCTCGCCAACGCGGCCCGAGACCTCCATGTTGAGATGGGTCAGGCTCGCTATGACTGGACCTCGACGGATGCCCATCCTGCCATGCGCTCGTCCATGCGCGCTGCGACGATCATGGGCATCAACGAGAATGGCCTTCCGGCCCTCTCCCGCACCCTCGACGACGTTGCGGAAAACGTCTCCGGTGACCAGGCTCACGCCGTGGCAGAGATTGTTACCGAGATGATCCGTCGATCCTAGGCTGCGCTCACATTAGCTCCCGAGGAGCCCCTCTCGCCGCCGTCGCGCCTTACGTGACGGCGGCGAGTCTTTTGAGCTGGGCACGGCCTGCGTGCCCAGCCGCGGGCGGGTGTCCGCCGCAGAGGCGGTCCCCTCCCACGAGAATCGCCATTGGTCCCTCTCGCAACCGTTCCGACCCCGTCTTCCTTCTCGCACCCTGTCGTCTTCTCCTCGAATCTCTCATGCGCCCTCCTCTCTGAGCGGGTCACACGATACGAGGGGGCACGTTCCGCTCCGTGACACGAAGCGTCTCCGACACTGACGGAAAGCTGCCAAGAGGTGCAAACAAAGATTTCCTACGAACTGTTCGATAGCCCCATTTGCTATGAAGACGCATAATCGAGCGCAACGCTCCGATCGTACGGGACGTCCGCCCTCCATGGGTTCTCCGCCGAGCGGGACCTAGGCGCTCGTCAGGGCCGACGGGCCACCGAGAGCGTGCCTCACGCGCAGCCCCGCGGCCACCCCAACGCCGAGCTTGATGACGTCGGGGAGCACGAAGGGAACGACTGCCGAGAGCGCCGCCGCAGGAAGTGAGACGGAGAGGTAGGCGGCGAGCTGCGCCGTCCCAAGCGCATAGGAGGTGGCGAGCATCACCACGGCACATATGGCGTGGCGGGCGGACTCGGGTAGCACGCGAAGGAGAAGAGCCGGGGCGCCGAGGGCGGTCCCGAGCAGAAAACCCCAGAGGAAGCCGCCCGTTGGCCCTATGAGCTGGCCCACGCCACCCGAGAATCCCGAGAACACGGGGAGCCCGAGCGCTCCCACGAGCAGGTAGAGCCCCACCGCGGAGACCGCGCCCCGCCCGCCGAGAATGGGAGGAAGCATGGCGAGCACGAGCGTCTGGAGGGTGAAGGGGACAGGCCCAAGCGGCACCGTCACCATGGCGGACACGGAGAGAAGGGCCACGGCCGCTCCGATGCGGCAAATCTGGGCAGCGCTCATGAGGACTCCCATCGCGGCGGCGCACGGTCCCGCGCCGCCGGCTTGATTGAATATGCAGGACACCAGTCTATCCCCTTGCTCGCCGCCGCTGCGCACGGGAGGGCAAAGGACCTATCGAGAGGCCGGGCCAAGAGGGAGATGGCCGAGCCCAGGGGTTTTGATTCGCTCGTGCGCATCGCGTGGACGCCTGAGGTGCCACCGTTCCTCTCGGCAGAGTGTGGTAGAATCAGCTCTCGCAAGCGGGCATCGCCAAGTGGTAAGGCATCAGCTTCCCAAGCTGACATTCGCGGGTTCGAGTCCCGTTGCCCGCTCCAGAAATTGTCAGGGCCCCGAAAGGGGCCCTTTCCATGTGGGTAGAACCTTTATGCGCGCGACGCGCGCCCGCATGAGATTGTCGAAAGGAACAGCATCGTGTCACCTCTGCCCATGACCGACGAGGAGTGCCGCGTCGCGACCGAGGCCCTCTCCAGTCAGCTCGACCTTTATGCCACCCTGCTCGTGAGGAAGGGGGTCTCCCTGCGCGAGGGCCAGGAGCTCGTTCTCCAGGCTCCCGTCGAGCGCGCTGACTTCGCGCGGCGTGTGGTCGAGGCGGCCTATCGCGCCGGGGCGGGCCACGTGACCGTCATCTGGGCGGACGACGTCGTGTCCCGTCTCACGTATGAGAACTGCCCCCTCTCGTTCTTCGAGCACACGCCCTCCTGGCAGGTGGAGCAGCTGAACTCCCTCGCCGAGGACGGCGCGGCGTTCCTCTTCCTGGAGGGGTCCGATCCCTCGGCCCTCAAGGGCATCGACCCTGCCAAGCCGGCCGCGGCGTCCAAGGCGCGCAACACCGAGTGCCGATCCTTCCGCGACGGCATGGACTTTGGCCGCAATGCCTGGTGCATCGCAGGGGTCCCCGTCGAGGCCTGGGCGCGCGAGGTCTTCCCCGACGCCTCCCCTTCCGAGGCGGTTTACCGCCTGTGGAGGCTCATCCTCGAGGTTTCCCGAGCGGACGGGGAGGACCCCGAGAGCGCCTGGGAGACCCACAACGCCTCCTTCGAGAAGACCAAGCGCTACCTCAACTCCCATCGTTTCGACGCGCTGCGCTATGAGTCGAGCAACGGCACCGACCTCACGGTGGGGCTCACCGACGGCCATATCTGGGATGGCGGCGCGGGGCGCACGCAGTCCGGCGTGACCTTCTTCCCCAACATCCCCACCGAGGAGGTCTTCACCTCGCCCGACCGCATGCGCGCTGAGGGCATCGTCTACTCGTCCATGCCGCTCGTGCGCTCGGGGCAGATCGTGCGGGACTTCTGGCTGCGCTTTGAGGGTGGGTGCGTGGTCGACTATGGTGCCGAGCAGGGCAGGGAGGTGCTCCGGCACATCCTCGAGACCGACGAGGGCGCCCGCCGGCTCGGTGAGGTGGCGCTCGTCTCCAAGAACACTCCCATCCGTCAGAGCGACACGCTCTTCTACGACACGCTCTATGACGAGAATGCAAGCTGTCACCTGGCCCTGGGGATGGGCTTTCCCGAGTGCATCGCCGGTGGGGTCAGCCTCAGCAAGGACGCCCTCCTCGCCCGCGGCGTCAATCAGAGCAGCACGCACGTCGACTTCATGATCGGCTCGGAGGACATGAACATCTACGGCGTTGCCGCCGACGGAACGGAGACACCCGTCTTCGTGAACGGCCAGTGGGCCTGGGAGTAGCACGCGACTCCGTGATAGAATCGTCAGCGCGCGCCCTTAGCTCAGCTGGCAGAGCAGGGGACTTTTAATCCCAAGGCCCAGGGTTCGAACCCCTGAGGGCGCACCATCGCACTATGGCAGGCCAGAGGCCGTTTTGGTCTCTGGCCTGCTTTCGTGCGCACGTCGTTTCCAGGAACCTCCGGCCCGCCCGCCCTTCTCGCCATTTGGGCCGCGCCGCTCGGGAATTCAAACCAAGTCGAGGAAGAGGGGTGTAAAGAGGGGCGATTATCAACCCAAGACGCCGACCTCGCCCGCGTTTGACCCCATGCCGTGTATCATGCCGTGTAGTGGTGTTTCTCGGTATCCATGCTCATGAGGGAAACGCACGTCTACTATGTACGATGCCAGTTGGGACGGATGACCGGCGCGAGGCGCCGGGCAGAAAGGGGAACGTCATGAAGTTCTTCATCGACACCGCCGACCTCGACGAGATTCGCGAGGCGGCGAGCTGGGGCGTTCTGTCCGGCGTGACAACCAACCCGTCCCTCTACGCCAAGACGGGCGGCAAGCTCGCCGACTTCGAGCCGCATATGGTCAAGATTTGCCAGATCTGCGAGGGCCTGCCGGTCTCGGCCGAGTCCACCGCCGCGACGACCGAGGCCATGGTCGAGGAAGGTCGCCGCCTTGCCGCGCTTGCCCCCAACATCGTGGTCAAGCTGCCGATCTGCGAGGCGTCCCTGCCCGCGACGCACCAGCTCGCCTCCGAGGGGATCCGCGTGAACATGACGCTCGTCTTCTCCGCTCCGCAGGCCCTCCTCGCCGCCCGCGCCGGCGCGCGCTACATTAGCCCCTTCGTCGGTCGCTTCGACGACATCGGGGACGAGGGCCTCGACCACCTTGCCGAGGTGGTCACCGCGGTCAAGAACTACACCTACGGGTACTGGGACGAGGAGGGCGGCCCCGAGATCATCACCGCCTCCGTCCGCACGCCGCATCACGTGACGCAGGCCGCGCTCATGGGCGCCGACATCGCCACCGTGCCGTTTGGCGCTCTCAAGAAGTGCCTCAAGCACCCGCTCACCGACCAGGGCCTCGCCAGCTTCGAGGCTGACTGGAAGAAGGTCACCCAGGCCTAGCGCCGCCGCGCAGGCCGTCCCCCGCAGACACCCGAGAAGGAGAACACATGACCGATGACGAGCTCAGGAAGGTTGCCAACGAGGTCCGCAAGGGCATCGTCGTGGGCACCCACGCCGCCAAGTCGGGACACCCCGGCGGCTCGCTGTCCGCCGCCGACATCCTCACCTATCTCTACTTCGAGGAGATGAACATCGACCCGAAGGACCCCGCCAAGGCGGACCGTGACAGGCTCGTCCTCTCCAAGGGCCACGCGGCACCCGGGCTCTACGCCGTGCTCGCCGAGCGCGGCTACTTCCCCAAGGAGGATCTCGAGACGCTGCGCCACATTGGCAGCCACCTGCAGGGTCATCCCAACATGAACGACACCCCGGGCGTGGACATGTCGACCGGCAGCCTCGGACAGGGAGTCTCGGCCGCCGTGGGCATGGCGCTTGCGTCCAAGGTCTGGAACGACGGCTACCGCGTCTTCGCCATTCTCGGCGACGGAGAGATCGAGGAGGGCCAGGTCTGGGAGGCCGCGATGTTCGCTGGCAACCACCAGCTGGACAACCTCTGCCTGGTCGTGGACCACAACGGCCTGCAGATCGACGGCACCATCGAGGAGGTCAACTCCGCGATGCCCATCGCCGACAAGTTCCGCGCCTTCAAGTTCCACGTGATCGAGCTTGCCGACGGCAACGACATGGGTCAGATCCGCGCCGCCTTCTCCGCTGCGCGCGAGGTCACCGGACAGCCTGTGTGCATCGTCGCGGAGACGGTCAAGGGCAAGGGGGTCTCCTTCATGGAGAACGAGGTCGACTGGCATGGCAAGGGACCGAACGACGGTCAGTACGAGCAGGCCCTCGCCGAGCTCGAGGCCGCTGGGAAGGAGCTCTAGGATGGCTGACGTGAAGAAGGTTGCTACGCGCGTGAGCTACGGCGAGACGCTCGTCGAGCTGGGTGCCGAGCACGACGACTTCGTGGTGCTCGATGCCGACCTCGCCGCCTCCACCCAGACCGGCAAGTTCAAGGCGGCCTATCCGGACCGCTTCTTTGACGTGGGCATTGCCGAGCAGAACCTCATGAGCCTCGCCGCCGGCATCGCCACGACCGGTCGCACGGCCTTCGTGAGCAGCTTCGCCATGTTCGCTGCCGGCCGCGCCTGGGAGCAGGTGCGCAACTCAATTGGCTATCCGCACCTCAACGTGAAGGTCTGCGCGTCCCACGCCGGGCTTTCCGTGGGCGAGGACGGCGCGACCCACCAGTGCTGCGAGGACATCGCGCTCATGCGCGCCATCCCCGGCATGACGGTCGTCGTCCCCGCGGACGACGTAGAGGCGCGTGCGGCCACCCGCGCGGCATACGAGCACAAGGGGCCGATGTACCTGCGCCTCGCCCGCCTGGCGACCCCCGTCATCAATGATCGCGATACCTACGAGTTCGAGCTCGGGAAGGGCATCGTCCTGCGCGAGGGAACCGACGTCACGATCGTGGCCTGCGGACTCATGGTTGGCGAGGCGCTCTCCGCCGCTGAGGAGCTCGCCTCCCGCGGCGTTTCCGCCGAGGTGATCAACATCCACACGATCAAGCCGATTGACTCGGAGCTCCTGCTCGCGAGCGCCGCCAAGACCGGACGGGTAGTCACCGCCGAGGAGCACTCCGTCATCGGCGGCCTGGGCGACGCCGTGCTCGCCGCCCTGGCCGAGCACCCCGTCCCGCTGCGCAAGCTCGGCGTGAACGACGTCTTCGGCGAGTCCGGCCCCGCTCTCGACCTGCTGCACAAGTACCATCTCGACGCCGCGGGCATCGTCTCTGCCGTCGACGGCCTCCTCGCCCAAGAGTAGCCCCTCTTCATCTGTCTGATAGGGAGAAGAACATGAAGCTCGCCATTGGCAACGATCACTCTGCGCTTTCCATCAAGGCCGAGGTAGTCGAGCATCTGAACGAGCGCGGTGACGTGGAGCTCGTCGACGTGGGCACCAACTCATCCGAGAGCTTCGACTACGCCATCAGCGGCTATCGCGTGGCGCGCCTCGTCGCGGACGGAGAGGTCGATGGGGGCATCCTCATCTGCGGCACGGGCGTCGGCATCAGCCTCGCCGCCAACAAGGTGCACGGCATCCGCGCCTGCGTCTGCTCGGAGCCGTACTCCGCCGAGCTCTCCAAGCGGCACAACGACAGCAACATCATCTGCTTTGGCGCTCGCGTCGTTGGCCCCGAGGTGGCCAAGCAGATCGTCGACGCCTGGCTGGGCGCTGAATTCGAGGGCGGCCGCCATGCCCGTCGCGTCGCTCAGATTATGGAGATCGAGGAGACCCAGAGCCTCTCCGCCGCCGAGGAGTAAAAGGTCTGACAGAGGTTGACAAAGGTGACAGGGTCAACTGTCATGATTTTCATGACAGTTGACCCTGTCACCTTTGTCAACCTCTGTCAGATCAGAGCCGTGCCATGGCCTCGGCAGCCTCGGCGATGGCGTCGATGACAATCTGGCGGTCCTTCTCGGTAACCCCGCGCGCGTAGCGCATGTAGGTGGCGTGACTCCCATACACCTGATAGGTGAGCAGCACGTTAAAGCGAAGATCGTCCGCGAGCTGGGGGTTCTCTGCCAGGACGCGCCCACGCAGCTCGCGCTCGACGCTCTCCACGAGGGCATGCTCCTCCCCGCGCGAGAAGAGCGTGTCAACCTCGTCCCCATGCACGATGAACGTCGAGAAGAGCTCGCTCGCAAAGCGGCGTGGGTCTGAAAGGAGTGCGCCCGGCACCTTCAGCTCGTCGATCACCCGGCGCACGAGCTCCTCCTGCAGCTCGGCCGAGAGATCGATTATGCTGTGGTAGTGCAGGTAGAACGTGGCCTTGCTGACCTCCGCGCGCTCGCAGAGCTCCCGGACCGTGATGCGCGCAAGCGGACGATCCCTCCTCAGGCCGAGAAACGCCGCGCGCAGAGACCTCAGGGTCTTTCTCGTTCTTAGGTCCATTCCTTGTCTCCTTGTCAGAACTGTCCAGTAATGGACGAAGGCCGAGAGCCGTAGATGGTCGTTTCAGGAACCTCTGGGTATATTGATACTAGTCAAATAATAGACGGTAGTTTAGAAAAGCTTGCTGCCGGGGCTGGGGGCGGTCATGAGCACGTGGGAGAGCGTTGACCTGAGGGCCTTCTACGATGGGCGGGAGTTCGAGGCATGGCGCTGGATGGGCTCGAGGCTTGCGGGCGACGGTGCTGACTTCCGCGTGCTCGCGCCGGCGGCCTCGGGAGCGAGCGTCCTTCTCGGCACGCCCGACGGCGAGACGCGCGAGGTGCCCATGACGCGCTGCCTCAACGGCGCATTCCTGGAGGCGCACGTCCCCGGCGCGCGCGAGGGGGACCGCTACGAGTACCGCATCTACCTGCGCGACGGGGGCTTTCAGGACCACTGCGACCCCTATGGTCAGGAGATGGAGCTGCGGCCCGCACACCGCTCCGTGGCGTGCGACCTCGGCCACTACGAGTTTTCCGATGACGCATGGATGGCCTCCCGCACGGCCTGCCAGGACCGGCCGCTCAGCATCTACGAGCTCCATGCCGGGTCGTGGCGAAAGCCGGGGCCGGACCCGGACGCGTGGTACACCTACGACGAGCTCGCCGACCTGCTCATCCCGTACGTGAACGAGCTCGGCTGCACGCATGTGGAGTTTCTCCCGCTCGCCGAGCATCCCTTCGACGGCTCCTGGGGCTATCAGGGCTGCGCCCCCTTCTCGGCGACCAGCCGCTACGGCGCGCCCGAGCAGCTCATGGGCCTGGTTGACCGCCTCCACCAGGCAGGGGTTGGGGCGATATTGGACGTCGTTCCCGTTCACTTTGCTATCGATGCCTGGGGCCTCGCCAACTTTGACGGCACCCCGCTCTACGAGTATCCCAACGATGCCGTGGGCGTCTCTGAATGGGGAAGCCACAACTTCATGCACTCGCGTGGCGAGGTGAGGAGCCTGCTCGCCTCTGCGGCTGACTTCTGGCTGGGCGCCTACCACTTTGACGGCCTGCGCCTAGATGCCGTGAGCCGCATCGTCTACTGGCAGGGCGATGAGAGGCGCGGCGTCAACGGCATGGGCGCCGACTTCCTGCGCGAGCTCTGCGATGGCCTGCACGCCCGCCACCCCGGCTGCATGCTCATCGCCGAGGACTCGAGCGGCTTTCCTGGCGTCACGCGGCCCACGGCAGAGGGCGGTCTGGGGTTTGACTACAAGTGGGACCTCGGCTGGATGCACGACACCCTCTCGTACTTCCAGGCGTCCCCGGAGGAGCGCCGGCACGCCGAGGGCCGCCTCACGTTCTCGATGATGTACTTCCCCAACGAGCGCTATCTGCTGCCTCTGAGCCACGACGAGGTGGTGCACGGCAAGGCCACGATTGCCCAGAAGATGAACGGCGGCTACGACGGCAAGTTTCCGCAGGCCCGGGCGCTCTATCTCTACATGGTGGCGCATCCGGGAAAGACGCTCGACTTCATGGGCAACGAGTTTGCCCAGCTCCGCGAGTGGGACGAGAAGCGCGAGCAGGACTGGTGCCTTCTGGAGTATCCCCTGCACGATGCCTTCCTGCGCTTCCGCCGCGAACTCGGAGCGGCATATCGCGCGCACTCCGCGCTCTGGGAGCGCGACTACCGCGCAGACGGCTTTGCGTGGCTCGACTGCGAGCAGCTGGCCCCGTGCTGCACCGCCATCCTGCGCAGGAGCGAGGGAGAGCGGGTCGCCGCCCTCTTCAACCTCGACTCGGCCGAGCACGAGTACGCGGTTCCGCTGCCTGAAGATGATAAGGGCGCGGTCGGAGTGACGGTCCTTCTCGACACTGACTGGCAGCGCTACGGGGGCTCCACGCCGGATGGGGAGACCGTCTGCCACATTGGGGACGGCGTGCTCGTGGTCAGGCTGGCCCCGCTCTCGGGCGTGTTGGCGCTCCTGGCATAGGCGTTTGATTTGCTGACAGGGGTGACGGGGTCAACCGTCATGAATCATTCATGACGGTTGACCCCGTCACCCCTGTCAGTCACCCCGTCAGCAAATGTTTCAAAAATGAGTCACTTCTCGCCGAGGGGATGGTCGGACCCCGTTCAAGTCCTATAGTCAGCCTCGTCAGACAGCCGCGGACCAATAGCCCGCGCCCGCTCAACTACTGAGGAGGCCAACGTTGATGAACGTTCACAGCGCGCACGTGCCCGCTGCCGCCCTCCTCGCCACCCGACGCCAGAACCGACGAATCACGCCCTAGATGTCGCGTGTCGCTCCCGCATGCCGGTTCTTATCGCCAGACCATGCCCAGCGCCCCGCGACGTCGGGGCATTGTTATGAAGACGTAGTTCACCCAGGACGAAAGGGAAACCATCATGGCTGAGAAGGAAAAGGTCGTACTCGCGTACTCCGGCGGACTTGATACGTCCGTCATCGTCAAGTGGCTGCAGATCGAGAAGAACCTCGACGTTATCGCCATCTGCGGTAACGTGGGCCAGGACGAGAAGGACCTCTCTTGGATCAAGCAGAAGGCCCTCGACATGGGCGCCATTGCCTCCGAGGCCATCGACATGCGTGCCGAGTACGCCGAGAAGATCCTCTCCAAGGCGATTTGGGCGAACGGCAAGTACGAGGGCGTGTACCCGCTGCTCTCCGCACTCAGCCGCCCGCTGATCTCCAAGCACCTCGTGGACATCGCGCACCAGTACGGCGCCAAGTACATCGCCCACGGCTGCACCGGCAAGGGCAACGACCAGGTGCGCTTTGAGACCTGCATCCGCGCGCTCGACCCCGAGCTTGAGATCATCGCCCCCGTGCGCGAGTGGGACCTCACCACGCGCGACTCCGAGATGGAGTGGGCCGAGGCCAACGGCGTGCCCGTGCCCACCACCAAGAAGAAGCCCTACTCCATCGACGACAACCTCTGGGGGCGCGCGATTGAGTGCGGCGTGCTCGAGGACACCTGGAACAAGCCGCCCGCGGACATCTGGACGATGACCAACAACCTCGAGGACTGCCCCGCCGAGCCGGAGGAGGTCGTGATCTCCTTCGAGGAGGGCATCCCCACCGCCATCAACGGCGAGAAGATGGACCTGCTCAGCCTCATCATCAAGGCCAACGAGATCGCCGGTCGCAACGGCTACGGCCGTATCGACATGATCGAGGACCGCGTCGTGGGCATCAAGAGCCGCGAGTGCTACGAGTGCCCGGCCGCGCTTCTGCTCATTCAGGCGCACCAGACGCTCGAGCAGCTCTGCCTCGATGCCGAGACGCTCAAGCAGAAGGCAAAGATGGACGTCGAGTGGGCCTCGACCGTCTATCGCGGCCTCTGGTTCTCGCAGAACCGCAACGCCATCGACGCGTACAACGCCTACACGCAGAAGTACGTGACCGGAGACGTGCGCATCATCCTCTGCAAGGGCGGCCTGTTCGTGGATGGCGTGCGCTCAGCCTACAGCCTCTACGACTACAACCTGGCTACCTACGACGAGGGCGACGCCTTCGACCACTCCGCCGCCGAGGGCTTC
This sequence comes from Thermophilibacter provencensis, assembly GCF_900128445.1. Classification (GTDB taxonomy): domain Bacteria; phylum Actinomycetota; class Coriobacteriia; order Coriobacteriales; family Atopobiaceae; genus Thermophilibacter; species Thermophilibacter provencensis. Next base: position 502,538 of record NZ_LT671417.1, read on the forward strand.
ATCGTTCTCCACGGCCTGCAGTCCAAGACCTGGTCCAAGGTTCAGGGTCCCGGCTCCGGCCTCCAGCCCGTTCACTAGTCTGCTAATTGGGGACAGTCCCCAATTTACATACGGCCGGCCGGGGGCATCCCGACCGGCCGTTCTTTGTGCGGCAAAACCAAAGACAACGTTAACCGCGCCTCAAGCTACGGTTAATCTTGGCCTGTGACCATGGTTTCAGGATGAGATTGGCCGGCAACGAGAGGGGCGGTCGCCATGGAGAGAATAGAACTGGTCGAGCTCGTGCGCGAGAAGGCCGACGTCGGGTACACGGACGCCAAGGAGGCGCTCGATGCCTGCGGGGATGACCTTCTTGACGCGCTGGTCTGGCTTGAGGCGCAGGGTCGCTCCCAGACGAGGACCGCGCATGTCACCACGGCCGCCCCGTCGGAGGGCATCTCCGGCGAGATGTACGCCGCTCAAGCTGGTTATGCACGCTCGTCCCAGTCAGGGCTGCGCGTGCTGACGCGCTGGCTGGGTTCCGTGCGTGACGCGATTGTCCGGGCGATCCGGCGCGGCATGGAAACCAAGGTTGTCTCACGCCGCGGGGGAGATCGGCCCCTGACGCTGCCGCTGCTGGGTACCGTGCTGGGAACGGCGGCGTGGCTGATGCTCGTGCCCCAGGCGCTGCAGGGCTACTACCATGTCTGGGGAAACCTCACTCCGCTCATTCTGGCGTTTCCCGTCGCGTGGTTCTTCTACCTTGTCTTTGCCTGTCGCATAGAGCGGCCTGATGCAGAGTCCTCTCCGGTTTCTCGGGCTGTTCCGTCCGCCTCGGCGCCCGCTGTCCCGCCGCGGCCGATGACCACGCCGGCCCCTCCCGCCGCGCCCGCGACTCCCGCCGCGCCCGCGGAAGATGGCCCCTCAGAAGAGGGCGCGTCACGCGCGGCCGACGAGCCGGAAGTCGACATGGAGGGCGCCGAGCGTTCAGACCCCGACGACGTTGCAGGCCCCGCCGACGAGGACTCCGACCATGACTAGAATCCTGCTCGTCGAGGACGAGGAGAAGCTCGCTCGCTTCGTCGAACTCGAGCTCGCCCACGAGGGCTACGAGGTCGAGCGAGTTGCGGACGGGCGCGCTGGCGTGGAGCGTGCGCTCGGCGATGACTTCGACCTCGTTCTTCTCGACATCCTGCTTCCCAAGCTCAGCGGCATGGAAGTGCTGCGCCGCGTCCGGCGCGAGAAGAACGTGCCAATCATCATGCTCACGGCCCGAGACGCCGTTATGGACAAGGTGGCCGGGCTCGACGCCGGGGCGGACGACTACGTTACCAAGCCGTTTGCAATCGAGGAGCTGCTCGCCCGCGTACGCGTGGCGCTCAAGCGCCATGCGGCCTCCTCTCCCGCGGCGTCTGGAGATCCCGCCCCGCGCCCGCTCGCTGCCTGCGGCGTGACGCTCGATGCTGAGCGTCACGAGGTGACGGCCCTCGGCGAGCCCGTTGAGCTGACGGCCCGCGAGTTCGAGGTGCTTCACTCCCTCATGGAGCACGTCGGTCGCGTCCTCACGCGCGAGCAGCTCGCGCGCGAGGCCCTGGGCTATGACTACGTGGGCGAGACCAATGTGGTCGACGTGCACATCGCCCATCTGCGAGCAAAGCTCGACGATCGCTTTGGGATAAAGCTCATCACTACCGTTCGAGGGGTGGGCTATGTCGTCAGAGAATCCTGACGCGGCAGGCGCCGACTGCCCGAGACAGCCCGAGGAGGCGTCAGGGGTTTCGGCCCCCGATGCCGCCCGAAGGTCTTCGTCCATAGCCCGTCGCGTTGCGTGGAGCTTCTGGTGGAGGCGCCTCGTTCGGTGGGTGCTCGTCGACCTGCTGGCCCTTCTCGCTGTGCTGGCAGCCCTGTGGGTGGGATATGCTCGCTACTTGCCGGAGGGCGCGCTGACGTACCACGGCCTCGTGCCGACCGAGGGTACCTCGCTCGCCCTCGCCTGGGGCCTTGGACCTGATTCGAGCGGTCTCGGGTCGCTTGCGCTCCGGGTTGTCCCGGCGGCGGGCGGAGAGTGGTTCTTCCCTGTGGGACGCGACCTGCTCGTCCTCTGGCCTGCCGGTGCCCTGCTCCTGGCCCTTGAGGCTCTGAGCCTGATGGGCATCTTCTCGGACATCAGGCGTGTGCGCCGCCGTCTGAAGCCGCTCAACGCCCTTGCCCTCCGGGCTGAGGCGCTTGGCTCCAAGGACATCATAGACGCGAGCAAGATCGAGAGCCTCGAGCAGGCGATCGAGCGCGCGGGCGTGGACTCGCCCCAGGTGTCGACCGGCGTGGAGGACCTTGCGAGCATCGAGGTCGCGCTGAATGGGCTTCTGCGTCAGATGCAGGAGGCCAAGCTCCAGCAGATCCGTTTTGTCTCGGACGCGAGCCACGAGCTCCGCACCCCCATTGCGGTGATTCAGGGATACGTGAACATGCTCGACCGCTGGGGCAAGGATGACCGCGCCGTGCTGGAGGAGTCCATTGCCGCCCTCAAGGTCGAGGGCGCGCACATGCAGGAGCTCGTCGAGCAGCTGCTCTTCCTGGCGCGCGGGGACTCGGGCCGTAACGTGCTGGAGCGGGTGCCGGTGAACCTGGCCGCCCTCGTGCTTGAGGTGGTCGACGAGTCCGCCATGATTGACTCGGAACACGACTATATGTTGGGGTTTGGCCGGAAGGCGGCGGAGGATGCGCGCTACGTGGTGATAGGCGACGCCTCGATGCTCAAGCAGTCGATTCGTGTGATGGTGCAGAATGCGGCGCGCTACTCTTCGGCGGGGACTGCGGTGACCCTGGGGGTCTCGGCAGACGAGGAGAGCGTCTCCTACTCGGTGCGCGACGAGGGCATTGGCATGACCCCTGAGGAGGCCACGCATGTCTTCGAGCGCTTTTGGCGCGCCGACGCCGCGCGAGACGTCTCCAAGGAGGGGACGGGCCTGGGGCTCTCCATCGCCCGATGGATTGTCGAGCGCTACGGTGGGACTATCGACCTGGTCTCGCGCGAGGGGGTGGGGTCGCGCTTCACCGTGCGGATACCGCGGACGTGAGCGCCCTTTGTCCGGTGTAGAGACGGCGTCTCCGGAGGGTGTTTCGGAGGGTCCCGATAAATAATCCGCCCTGTGGCGTCATTGGCAAAACGCCAACTGGCCTTTTGTTAACTTCCGGCGCCACAGGGCGGATTAATTTTGGCGAGCCCGCCGGGATTGGGCGTTGGTGGGCTAGCAGGGACCGAGCGACTCACCGCCTTCCCACGGCAGCAGGGACCAGATGAGCCTCTGCCGCGCCCTCGTCTCTTCCGGGTCCCAGACCTCATCGGTGAGCACGTCTTTTGCGCGCGGCCCGCCGAGGCGCTCCGATGCCATGAGCGCCTCAAGGATGACGATGTCGAGTCCGCCGTGGTCAAACAGGTCCTCAGAAACGACCGACATGACAATCCGGCCCTGGGCGGCCAGTTCTCGGTCCCTCCTCCTATCATCAACGTACTTCTGACGGAGGGAGGCCAGCGCGCGGCCAAGCTCGTCTTTGTTCTCGGCCGCCGTGGCAACCGATTCGAGGTCGAGGTGCCCGCGCCCGTCGTAGTTAAAGCCCACGGGACAGTCATCGAGGACTATGTCGGGCACGCGGGCGTTCGCGCACCCCCTTCTGACGAGCTCCCACGGATTGTCCTGCCGCTCGTTGAGGTGGATTCTTCGGATTCCGTATCCGTGCTCGGTGACGGGCTTCTTGAGGAGCAGCGCAATGGTCGCCTCCATTGCGGACCAGGCGTTGTCCTCAATGCTGAGAAGGGCGCGCCGCGCCGCGTTTGTCCCGGTGAGCCTGTGTGTCTCTTCTATGAAGGAGCGGATGCTCGCAACGTCTGTGACGGGGCTGAGCCCGTGGGTGACCTTTCCAGACCGAGGATTGAGAGGATCGCGACAGAAGCTCCCGCACAGCTCATATCCCAGCAGACCGAGCGCGGCGGGTTTCATGATTGTGGCAAGCTCAACAAAGAGGAGCTCAGGGCAAGGAATCGCAAGGCTCTCCCCAAGCCGGAGAAACGACCCCTCGGGAAGTCCCGAAAGATAGAGGGTGTTCTTGAAGAAAGAGGCGAGCGGCCGCGCGCCCTTTGAGGGGACCGCCACGTAGACGGGCCGCGAGCTGCTTGGCGGGTCCGAGAGACCGAGGAGCTGATGAGGGATGATCCGCGCGGTCCACCGGTGCTGCGGATGGGGATCGGGCTCGGGGAGGCCGCAGACCTGGGCGGATGCGTATTCCCCCGAGGCCCTCACGTGACGAAGAAGCGCGAGCGCAGACAGCTTGTTGACGCAAAGACGCACGGGACCTCAACTCAACCTGATTACTGTTATATAACAGAATTAATGTACTAGATAAGTGGTATAACTCTAGAATATTCAATAAAATCAAAGAAACAAACATTGGGCACCGCTTGGCCGGGGTCATCCCTTTGGTAAGCTAGACGCGTCAAATCGAGAGCAGGGAGGCTGCGATGGCGCTGTGGGGCGGCAGGTTCGAGAAGGGCGTGGACGCGTTCACGCAGGAGTTCGGTGCGAGCCTCGAGGTCGACAAGAACATGGCTGCCCAGGACATTGCCGGTAGCCGCGCTCACGCCCGCATGCTGGCCAAGCAGGGGATCATTTCTGCCGAGGATCAGGCTGCGATCGATGCGGGGCTCGCGGACATCGCGAGCCAGATCGAGGACGGCACCTTCGTCTGGGACGTCAACGACGAGGACGTTCACATGGCCGTGGAGGGCGCGCTCACGCGCAGCATCGGTGCGGCCGGGGGGCGCCTCCACACGGGCCGCAGCCGCAACGACCAGGTGGCGACCGACATTCGCCTTCTTGCCAAGGACCTCTGCGACCAGCTGCTCGCGGGCAACGTCGCCCTGCGCCGCGTCCTCCTCGAGGCGGCGGAGAAGAACCTCGACGTCGTGATGCCCGGCTACACGCACCTCCAGCACGCCCAGCCGGTGCTGCTCTCCCACCACCTGCTCGCGTACTTCTGGATGTTCTCGCGTGACTTCACCCGTCTCGCCGCGGCGCGCGTCGCGGCCGACGCCAACCCTCTCGGCGCGGCCGCGCTCGCCGGAACCACCTATCCGCTCGACCGCGAGTGCACCACGGAGCTCCTGGGCTTCTCCCGTGCTATCCCCAACTCGCTCGATGCCGTTTCTGACCGCGACTACCTGCTCGACCTCGAGTACGCCTGCGCCGTGGGCATGATGCACCTCTCGCGCCTGTGCGAGGAGATCGTGCTGTGGAGCTCCACGGAGTTCGGCTTCATCACGCTCTCGGACGCGTACTCAACCGGATCCTCGATCATGCCGCAGAAGAAGAACCCCGACTTCGCCGAGCTCACGCGCGGCAAGACCGGCCGCGTCTACGGCGACCTGATGGCGCTTCTCACCACGATGAAGTCGCTGCCGCTCGCCTACAACAAGGACCTCCAGGAGTGCAAGGAGGGCCCGCTCGACGCCGCGCGCACGCTCTCGGACTGCATGGAGATCGCCGCGGGGATGGTGGAGACCTGGACCGTGAACGCCGACGTCATGCTCGCCCAGGCGGGCACAGGATTCTCTGCCGCCACGGACGTGGCCGACTACCTTGCCAAGAAGGGCATGCCCTTCCGCGAGGCGCACCGCGTGGTGGGCGAGCTCGTGCTCTACTGCGAGAAGCACGACAAGGGCCTCGAGGACCTCACGGCTGAGGAGTTCGCCGCCGCGAGCCCGCTCTTCGAGGAGGACGTTGCGAAGGACCTCGACCCGGCCGGCATCGCCAACGCACGCGTAACCTACGGCGGGACCGGTCACGACGCGGTCGTCGTACAGCTCGACGAGGCCCGCGAAACGCTTGAGAAGGACGCGGCGAGCGTCGCCTAAATCAGATATAACCATTCACCGACTTGACCCCCTCGTCTGCCGACGAGGGGGTTTGCGTCTGCGGCAAATGTGCAAGTAGGGGCATCTTCTCAGTAGGTATCCCTCTATTCCTACGCGAGAAGGGCGGGAACTATGAGACGGGATCGCAGATGGGCCGCTTGGCCCCTCGCGGTGCTGCTCGGCACCGCGCTCACCCTCGCGCCCGCACTCGGGGCACACGCGTATGCCGTAGAGGGTGATGCTACCGGCGGCTCGACAGGCGTCGTCGAGCAGGGGGATCCCGCGGGAACCCCGCTCGACGCCGAGGCCCTCGCCGCCGCGATCGATGCGGGCGGCGAGGTGACGCTGACCACCGATGTGACGCTTGGGGACCTGCTGGACGTGACCAAAGACGTCACGCTCGACCTCAATGGCTTCACGCTGACGGGAGCTCTGCGCGCGAAGGGCGCGAACCTGACGGTCATTGACTCCAGCGAGGGTCAGACCGGCTCCATGGTTGACCCCTCCGACGAGTTCCCGCTGGTGAAAGGCGACGGGGCTATGGTCGTCGTCTTGGGCGGGACGTTCCACGTGGAGCCCCCGGAGGGCTTTGTCCCGGAGGGCCATGAGGTGATCGAGAAGGACGGCGTGTGGCTGGTGTGCGCGGTCTCGGAGCCCGCGCACACGCACGAACTCGTTGCCCACAAGGAGACTCCTGCGACCTGCACGACGTCGGGGACAAGGGCGTACTGGGAGTGCCTCGGCTGCGACGGAATCTTTGCGGATGCGGCCGCAACGACGGAGGTGTCGCGTGACGAGCTGGGGATTGCGCCCGCCGGTCACGACCTCGTCCCCGTGCAGGAGGTTCCATCCACCTGTGCCGCCCCTGGCACCGCTGCCCACTGGATCTGCGAGGGCTGCGGCACGCTCTTCGGGGATGACAAGGCCGAGCGGGCCGTGGCCGCGGACGAGCTGGCGCTCCCGCTGGCGGCACACGACCTCGAGTACGTTCCCGAGGTTCCCTCCACGTGCGTTCAGCCCGGGACGACCGAGCACTGGCACTGCTCCGTCTGTGGCGGGCGCTTTGTCGACGAGAGTGGCGCACAGGCCGTGAAGCTCGACGAGCTGGCGTTCCCGCTCGGAGCCCACGAGCTCGAAGCCGTCGAGGAGGTTCCTGCCAGCTGCACGGAGCCCGGAACGGCCGCTCACTGGGCGTGCGCGCTCTGCGGCAAGCTCTTCGCTGACGAGGCGGGAAACGCCGAGGTGACAGCGGAGAACCTGGCCACCGCTCTCGCGCCCCACTCGCTCGCCAAGGTGGGTGGGACGCCCGCGACCTGCACCGAGCGGGGTGTTAGCGACCATTGGAAGTGCACCGTCTGCGGCGCGCTCTTCTCTGAGGAGACTGGCACGACCGAGGTGACGACCGAGCAGCTCAGGACCGCTCTCGCGCCCCACGCGCTCACGGCCGTAGCGGAGGTTCCCGCCACCTGCGAGCAGACCGGCGTCGCGGCGCATTGGCGCTGCGCCAGCTGCGGCGGTCTTTTCAAGGACGAGGAGGGCACGCAGGCAGTCTCCATTGATGACCTGGTCGTCCCGTTTGCCGCGCACAAGCTGACGGCGCACGCCCCCAAGGCGGCCACCTGCACCGAGCCGGGCAGCCTCGCCCACTGGACGTGCGAGGTCTGCGGCAAGACCTTCCTGGACGACCGCACGCTTGAGCCTGCGGGAGACGTTGTCGTTCCCGCGACGGGCCACAAGGCCGTCCATCACGAGCGCGTCGCGCCCACGACCAAGTCGGCGGGCCGCGCGGAGTACTGGGAGTGCTCCGCCTGCGGAAAGCTCTTCTCTGAAGAGGGCATGACCAAAGAGACCACGAAGGACGAGCTTGCCCTGGCCAAGCTCGGGGTCTTCACCGTCACCTTTGACGATTGCCTCAAGGGTACGGAAGACGTCGCCTATGAGGTGACCGAGGGCCGTGCCACGCCGCGGCCCAAGGACCCGTCCCTCAAGGGATGGAAGTTCGAAGGCTGGTACGTCTATGACGGCGGATGGGCACGCGAGGCATACGACTTCGACGCCGTCGTGACCGAGGACCTCACGCTCTACGCCAAGTGGAGCGAGCTTCCGGACGCCGAGGCCGCAGGCGAGAAGGACGCGGAGCCCACGATCCCCGAGACCGGCGACGACCTCAACGCCGCCGCCCCCGTGGCAATCGCCCTGGTCGGGGTCGCGGCGCTCGCGGGCACCGTCATAGCGCGGCGGCGCGCGCGGAGGTAGCGCGCCCGGACATATGACCAAACGCCGTCATGACGACGGCGCCTTCGGGGCCTCGCCTTGAGCGGGGCCCCGCTCGTTTGTGGGGCGTCCGTCGGGCCATGCTTCTCACCCCGCGCCCTGCGGTAAAATCAATCCGTCGGACGCGCGCCTAAGCCGAGGAGGCCTCATGATCGATCGCTACACCCGTCCTGAGATGGGCCACATCTTCTCCCTGGAGAACAAGTACCGCATCTGGCAGGAGATTGAGGTCCTGGCCTGTGAGGCGCACGCCGAGATGGGCAAGATCGGCATCACGCGCGAAGAGGCCGCCTGGATCCGCGAGCACGCGGACTTCAACAAGGACGAGGTCGACGCCATCGAGGCCGTGACCAACCACGACGTCATCGCCTTCCTCACCAACATGGGCGAGTACATCGACCGCGATGTCCCCGAGGGCGAGCCCAAGCCGTCGCGCTGGGTGCACTTTGGCATGACCTCCTCCGACCTCGGCGACACGGCACTCTGCTACCAGCTTGTCCAGGCCACCGACATCCTCATCGAGGACTGCAGGAAGCTCGGCGAGATCTGCAAGCGTCGTGCCTTCGAGGAGCGCGACACCCTCTGCGTGGGGCGCACCCACGGCATCCACGCCGAGCCCATGACCTTTGGCATGAAGTTCGGCAGCTGGGCGTGGGAGCTCAAGCGCGACTACGGCCGCCTCAAGGACGCCCGTGCCAACGTGGCCTTTGGTGCCATCTCCGGCGCGGTGGGCACCTACTCCTCCATTGACCCCTTCGTCGAGGAGTACGTCTGCGAGCACCTTGGCCTGGTCCACGACCCGCTCTCCACGCAGGTCATCTCTCGCGACCACCACGCCTACCTCGCCGGCGTCCTGGCCACCACCGCCGCCACCTGCGAGCGCATCGCCACGGAGATCCGCAATCTCCAGAAGACCGACACCCTCGAGGCGGAGGAGCCGTTCCGCAAGGGGCAGAAGGGCAGCTCGGCCATGCCGCACAAGCGCAATCCCATCACCGTCGAGAAGGTCTGCGGACTCTCCCGCGTGGTGAAGGCCAACGCGCAGGTTGCCTTTGACAACGTGGCCCTCTGGCACGAGCGTGACATCAGCCACAGCTCCGCCGAGCGCGTGGCGCAGGCTGACAGCTTCATCGCCCTCGACCACATGTTCCAGTGCCTCACGCGCATCGTGGACGGTCTGATTCTCTACCCGGCGCAGATGCTCGCCAACCTCAATAAGACGAGGGGCCTGATCTTCTCCTCCAAGGTCCTTCTTGCCCTGGTGGAGACGGGCATCACCCGCGAGGAGGCCTACGCCATCGTGCAGGAGAACGCCATGGCCACCTGGCGCGAGGTCCAGCAGTGCGCCGGAGGCACCACGTTCCGCGAGAAGCTCGAGGCCGACCCGCGCTGCACCGTGCCGGCCTCCGAGCTGGACAAGATCTTCGACCCGCGCGCCTTCCTCACGCGCGCCGGCGTGGTCTTTGACCGCTTGGAGCAGCTCAACTTCGATTAACCGTGCGCCGTGCAAAAGGGACAGTCACTTTTGCACGGCGGCGACCGACATCAGAGAGCGTGCAAAAGTGACTGTCCCTTTTGCACGGGAGGAGCGGACATGCACTATGACTTCACCCCGCGCGGGGTCTGCTCGCGCGCCATCCACATCGACCTCACGGACGACGGCAAGACCATCGAGCAGGTCTCCTTCGAGGGCGGCTGCAACGGCAACCTCAAGGCGGTGAGCAAGCTCGTCGCCGGCCACCCCGTCGAAGAGATCGTGGGCATCCTCTCGGGCAACACCTGCGGCCCGCGCCAGACCTCATGCGCCGACCAGCTCGCGCGTGCCCTCACCGAGGCCACGGGCCAGGCGCGCTAGCGATAAGGACGGTCGATCCGGTGAGGTTCCCCAAGCTCAAGATGACGCGCCGGTCGCTCTTCAAGGCGACGGCCGTCGGAGGCGTGACCGCGGCCGCGGTCGGCGTTCTGGCCGGCTGCACGCACGACGCGAACGACACCGAGGCAGACCCCACTGTGGTCGACGAGTCCGAGGCGGACGACATTCTCTCGGAGTTCGAGGGCGTAGACACGACGCTCGCCGTCGAGGGGTCGTGGACCCTGCCGCTCGGCAACGTGCTCCATCCGGCAGAGGGTACGTGGATTCCTGTCACCACGGCGGGCTCCTCCGCCACGCCGATGGTCACTGGCTCCGCCCTCTCGCTCGCGTCCGGCGAGCTCGTTGAGGTCGTCCCCGAGCCGGTCAGTGGCGCGGCGACGTCGGTCATCTACGACGCTCGCTGCTCGGACAGCGTGTACGCCTGGATCGAGCTCGACCTGGTGACGAGGGCTTGGTCGCTCCACGCGTCGTCGTTTTCCGCCGGCGCGCTCACGGGCGAAACCAAGACGCTCTGGGAGGGCACCTCGGATTATGATCCGGCGCCCTTCGCCGTTTCTGGGTCTACCGTGGTCTGGCAGGTCCAGCCGTCGACGCTCGGGAGCAAGACGCAGGAGCACTCCTTCTGCTACATCTGGCACGCCGGGGACTCTGACGCCCAGGCGGTGGTCGAGTCCCCGGGCCGCTTCGCCACGTGGCCGACCGTCTCGGGCGAGGTCGTCACGCTCGCACCCCGCGTCCGCGCCTCGGAGGGGACCTACTACGGAGTCACCGCCTACTCACTCTCTGACGACCTCAATACGAGGATCGACCAGCTCGTCATGCCCCAGGGCGTGCGCCCGTTCCGCGCGACGCGCGTTGGCGACCGGTTTCTCGTCTCGGTTGAGGCGAGCTACAGCACCGGCGGGCTCCTCGGGCAGATGGGCACCTACATCGGGACGTCCTCGGCCGGCTTCTATCGGCTCAACCGCGAGCCGTCCGAGTGCGGGTGCGGCAACGGAGACCTGTTCATCGTCAAGAGCAATGCCACATACCTCGTGCTCGACCTCGCCAATCGCCAGTACTCGGCGCTGCCCTCGGCAGACCGCATCGTCGACTATGGCGAGTATCCCGCTCGCGTGGGAGAGTGCGACCTCTTTGTGACCTTCTCGACGGTCAAGGACGCGGACACTGGCTACCCCGCTTCCGTTGCGGTGCGTACCTTCCGCCTGTAACTTGGAATCTCCAGCGCCCCGGTAGGGTACACTAGGGTCATCCACGGACCGGACTGTCCGGAGACGACTAGTCGTTAGCGAGGAGGCCAGCATGGCTTCAGATGAGAAGAAGATTCTGCTCGTTGAGGACGAGAAGGCGATCAGGGACGCCGTCGCGGCGTACCTCGAGCGCGAGAGCTACATCGTGCGCGGCGTCGGCGATGGCCAGAGTGCCGTTGAGGAGTTTGAGAAGCACACCTTCGACCTCGTGATCCTTGACCTCATGCTCCCCAAGCTCTCGGGCGAGCGCGTCTGCCGCGCCATCCGCGAGACGTCCAACGTGCCCATCATCATGCTCACCGCCAAGGGCGAGGTCGAGGACCGCATCATCGGCCTCGAGCTCGGCGCCGATGACTACCTCATCAAGCCCTTCTCGCCGCGCGAGCTCGTTGCCCGCGTGCGCGCCCTGCTTCGCCGCGCCCACACCGAGACCGAGCCGCAGCTCGAGGTGCTCGACTTCGGCGACCTCGTGATTGACATCTCCGGCCACAAGGTGCTCGTGGAGGGCAAGGAGGTCGACCTCACCGCCTCCGAGTTCAAGCTGCTGACTACGCTCGCTCGCTACCCGGGCCGGGTCTACACCCGTATGGAGCTCGTCGAGAAGGTTCTCGGCTACGACTTCGAGGGCTACGAGCGCACCATTGACTCCCACGTCAAGAACCTCCGCGCCAAGCTTGGCGACGACCCGCGCAACCCGCGCTGGCTCTACACTGTCCACGGCGTCGGCTATCGCTTCGAGGCTCCTGAGAAGGCGGCCGACGCCGGCGGCCGATAGGCATCGGAATGTCCGCGCGCTTCGTTACCGGAAGGGACGCACAGACGGACGAGGGCGGCTCCGAGCGGCCCTCGTCCTCTCGTAGCTCGTGGAACACGATCAAGCCCTCGCCCAAGCGCGGGCGCCCCTACTCCACGAGTCTTACCCTCGGCTTCGCGATGACGGCGATAATGACGGCCCTGGTGCTCGTGGTGGTGCTCGCCATGGTGTGGGAGGGCCAGTTCATGGCCTACACCCGCCAGAACATGCAGAGCATCGCTGACTCCACGGCGGCGAGCATATCCGAGGCATACCAGCAGACCGGCGAGCTCGACGAGACCGCTGCGGCCGCCGCCGAGGGGGCCTCCTCGCTATCCTCGGACATCGTCGTGCAGGTTGTCGACGCCGACGGCAACGTGCTCTACGACGACACCTGGGCGCGCTCGACCACGCTCTCCCCGGACGCCGCTGAGGGGGCGAAGCCCGTCCCCGCCACGGTCCCGACCGCCCAGGAGGCGCTCGTCACCTCGCAGATTCTTGACGGAAACGGCTCGGTCATCGGCGAGGTCCGCCTCTGGGCCTTTGGGTCCGAGGCCCTGCTCACCAAGAGCGACGCGTCCTTCCGCTCCAACTCGTACGGCGCCATCGCGACGGCGGCCGCCATCGCGGCCCTTCTTGCCTGCGTGATCGGGTACTTTGTCTCGCGCGGGATGGCGCAGCCCATCCAGCGCATCACCTCGACGGCAAAGCAGATCAGAAACGGCGACCTCACGGCGCGCACCGGCGTCACGGGCACCGACGAGATCGGTCAGCTCGGCGAGACCTTTGATGACATGGCGACGACCATCGAGCGTGACATCAAGCTCGAGCATCGCCTCACCGGCGATGTCGCCCATGAGCTGCGCACGCCGCTCATGGCAATGCAGGCCACGGTCGAGGCCATGCAGGACGGCGTCCTTCCCGCGGACGACGAGCACCTGGAGGTCGTGGCCTCCGAGGTCCGGCGCCTCTCCCGCCTCATTGACGCCATGCTCAAGCTCTCGCGCCTGGAGAACGGCACCACCGAGGTCAAGGTCGAGAAGACCGACATGGTGTACCTCGTCAGGAGCCTGGTCTCCGCCCAGCATCAGCTCTTCCACGAGCGCGGTCTCCACCTGCGCTTTGTTGACGAGACCGCCCACGGAGAACTCTACGCCGACGTCGACCCCGACCTCATCCGCGAGGCGATCGTGAACCTCATGAGCAACGCGATGCGCTATACCAACGCGGACGGCTGGGTGAAGGTCTCCCTGCGTCAGGATCGCTCCGACGTGCTGGTTAGCGTCCAGGACACCGGCATCGGAATCGCCAAGGAGGACATCCCGCAGACCTTCTCGCGCTTCTGGCGCTCAGACGTGAGCCGCGAGCGCGTGTCCGGGGGCCTTGGCGTGGGCCTCGCCATCACCAAGGAGATCGTCGACAAGCACAACGGAACGATTCTCGTTGAGTCCGAGCTTGGCAAGGGGACAACGTTCACGCTGCGGATTCCCCAGCGCCGCGAGCGCAAGGAGAAGGACCGGTAGCACCCGCGTACTCGTCTTTCTGCGGCTCGAGTGACGTATACTGGATGGTTGAGTGAAACGCCTACGAAAGGTGGCCGGAATGGCTGAGATGGAACTTCGTCCGGATTCGCACGGCAAGGTGCGCGACATCTACGACTGCGGCGACAGCCTCCTCATGGTGGCGTCGGACCGCATCAGCGCCTATGACTTCATCCTGCCTGACGAGATCCCGCACAAGGGCGAGATTCTCACCCGCATCTCCGCGTTCTGGTTCGAGCGCTTTGCGGACCTCATCCCCAACCACATGATCTCCTGCGACGTCGCCGACCTGCCCGACGACTTCAAGCCTTACGCCGACTACCTCGCAGGTCGCTCCATGCTGGTCAAGAAGGCCCAGACCGTGCCCATCGAGTGCATCGTCCGCGGCTACCTTACGGGCTCTGGCAAGAAGACCTACGACGAGGACGGCACCGTCTGCGGCATCAAGCTGCCCGCCGGCCTGACCGAGGCCTCCAAGCTCCCCGAGCCGATCTTCACCCCGTCCACCAAGGCCGAGCTTGGCGACCACGACGAGAACATCTCGTTCGAGCGCTGCTGCGAGATCGTGGGCGCCGAGGTTGCCGAGCAGCTGCGCGACGCCTCGCTCGCCATCTACAAGGCCGCGGCCGATTACGCCGCGGAGCAGGGCATCATCATCGCCGACACCAAGTTTGAGTTCGGCTTCATCGATGGCAGGCTCACCCTTATCGACGAGTGCCTCACCCCCGACTCCAGCCGCTTCTGGCCTGCCGACTCCTACGAGGAGGGCAAGGTCCAGCCGAGCTACGACAAGCAGTACGTCCGCGACTGGCTGCGCGCCAACTGGGACATGACCGGCGAGCCGCCGCGCATCCCGGCCGAGGTCATCGAGGGAACCTCCAGGCGTTATCAGGAGGCCTTCCAGATCATTACCGGCACCGAGTTCGTGCCCGCCCGCTAAAGCCGAAGACGACTGCACCAAAGGAGCTTCATGTCACTCAAGGACACCATCGAGGGAGCCCGCCGCGAGGCCGAGGGCAATGCCGTCGGCCGCCCCAAGAAGGAGGCCGAGGCCGTGACCTCCACGAGCGAGGAGCGCAAGGGCTTCTCGCGCAGCTCTGCGGCCAAGGCGCGCCCCGTGCGCGAGGCTGGCGCCTCCGTGCGCGTGGAGAGCAAGGCAAAGGCGTCCGGTCCCGGCCGCGCCGAGACCAAGGAGGAGAAGAAGGAGCGCAAGCGCCGCGAGCGCGAGGAGGAGGACATCCGCAACCGCGCCTACGACCTCGTCCTGCGTGAGCTTCCCGGCTACAAGAAGACCGAGAAGGTCTTCTGGGCGTTTCTCGGAGTGGGCATGGCCCTCGCCGTCGTCTCGCTCATCTGCGCCTACGTCTTTGGCCAGAACACCGACCTCGGCACCTGGCAGGGCATCCTGAGCGTGGCGTCGCTCGTCCTTGCGTATGCTGCCATCATCGGCAGCTTCATCTATGACATGGTGAAGCGCCGCCCGTTCCGCAAGGCGGCAGAGGCGCGCGTCCGCGGGCTCTCTGACAAGAAGCTCCTTGAGCTCTTCCAGCGTGCGAGCGCTGAGGCGTCCGCAAAGAAGGTCGAGAAGGACGCCAAGAAGTAGCTTTTGTCGCCGCGCCCGCGCGGTGATAGAATAGTTCGACACACTGCCTTCGTAGCTCAGGGGATAGAGCACCGCTCTCCTAAAGCGGGTGTCGGCCGTTCGAATCGGCCCGGGGGCACCAGACATGACGCAGGCCGGGGCTCTTATCGCCCCGGCCTGCTTTCCTTTGACAGGTCCTCATCCACAAGAATGGCGGCCGGTCCCGTGGGGCCGGCCGCCATGGTATCGGATGATAATCGCTCTAGCCGCTGACCCTCTGTCGTGAGGAGGAGCGGGAGTTGCCGCTGGCGCCGCTTTCCTCGGTGCCCGTGCCGCCCTGGTTGTCCCCGGTGGAGGATCCGCCCCCGTTGGAGCCCGTTCCGGACCCGCCGTTCTCGTTGCCGGTGGACTGGACCTCAGTGGTGAGGACGATCGTGGATCCCGAGGGCAGGGACTCCCGCGCGGACTGGTTGACAACCACGCCTTCGGCGCTGCTGCCCGAGGCGAGCTGCACCACGAACCCGAGGTTCTGGAGCTGGGCTCGGGCATCGTAGTAGCTCATGCCCACGACGGACGGAACGGATACGTTCTCCACGGGCTTGGGGCCGCTCGAGACGGTGATGGTGACCGTGGAGCCAACCTCGGCGGTGTTGCCGGCGGCGGGGTCGACAGAGATGACATTGCCCTCGGCCACGGTGTTGCTGTAGTCCCAGACGACCTTGACGTCAAACTCGCCGTCGCTGCTGGAGAGGCGCTCCTGCGCGTCCTCGTAGTAGTCGCCCACGACGTTGGGGATGACGGCCGTGCTCGCGCCGGAGGAGATGTGATAGGTGATGGTCTCGCCGACGTTGACCTCGGTGCCCTCGGGCGTGTCCTGGCTGCAGACGCGGCCCTTCTCGATGGAGTCGCTCTCCTGGTCCTCGCCCTTGCGCCCGACGAGGTTGTACTTCGCAAGCTCGGCCTCCACCTGGTCCTCGGGGAGGTTCGTGAGGTCGGGCACCGTGACCTTCTCGGCCGGCGCCTCGCCCTTTGAGACGCGGATGTCGATGGAGGAGCCCTCGGGCATCGCGCGGGTTGCGAGGGGGCTCTGCTCGTAGACCAGGCCCTCCTCCTTCGCCGACGTGTAGCCCTGCTCGACCTTGCCGACCTCGAAGCCGTTGTTCTCGATCTCCTGGATGGCCTGCTCCTGCGTGAGACCGATGAGGTTGGGAACCGGCTTGGTCTGGGTGCCGGAGCCGAAGATCGAGAAGAGCGCGACGGCCGCCACGGCCACGACGGCGATGACGCCGATCACGGCGAGGATGACGTTGCGACGGTGCCTGCGCTGACGCCCCGCCTCCTCCTCGGCGGCCTGCTCGGTGGCGCTCTGCGCGCGGTAGCGGTTCGTGCGCTCGACGCGGGGAATGGAGGCGGTGCCGCCTGTGGCGGGGATGGCTCCCGTGCCGCGCTCGAGCTTGTTGGTGGGCTGGACGGGGAGCATGGCGGTGGCGCTGTTCACGGCCTGAACGCGGCCCGCGAGGTAGTCGCGCAGCGTGCGATAGAGCTCGTCCGCCGTCTGGAAGCGGTCGGCGGGGTTCTTCTGCATGCACTTGAGAATGATGGATTCGAGCGCGGGGTCGACGGAGGGATTGAGCTGGCTCGGCGGCTTGGGCTGCTCGTTCACCTGCTTGAGGGCAACGGTGATGGCGTCGTCGCCCTGGAAGGGCACCTGCCCCGTGGCCGCCTCGTACATCACGATGCCGAGCGAGTAGATGTCTGTGGTGGGCCCGAGCTCCTTGCCCTGCGTCTGCTCAGGGGAGACGTAGTGTGCGGTCCCGAGGACGGAGTTGTCCTGCGTGAGGTGGCTGTTCTTGGCGCGCGCGATGCCGAAGTCCATCACCTTGATGTTGCCGTCGGGCTGCACCATGATGTTCTGCGGCTTGATGTCGCGGTGGATGATGTCGTGCCTGTGGGCCACGGAGAGCGCCTGCGCGATCTGCGAGCCTATCTGCGCGACCTTCTTGCAGTCAAGCGCGCCGTGCTTGCGGATGCCGCTCTTGAGGTCGGTGCCGCGCAGGTACTCCATGACGATGTAGTAGGTGTCGGCGTCCTTGCCCCAGTCGTAGACGGAGACGATGTAGGGGCTCTGAAGGGCCGCCGCCGCCTGCGCCTCCTGCTTGAAGCGCGCGGCAAAGGACGGGTCGGCGGCGTACTGGGGCAGCATCGTCTTGATGGCCACGGTGCGGCCGAGCACCTCGTCAAGGCCGCGAAATACCGTGGCCATGCCTCCCGTGCCGATCTTGTCCTGTACCTGGTAGCGTCCGCCGAGAATCATCCCTGGCATGCTCAACTCCTATCCTGCTCACGGCCCGCGCCGCGTCCCTTTTTCTGTGCGCCGAGGGCGCGCCCTGCTCTGTCTCTGGTTCGTTTCTGCTTCGTTGGTCAGTGTGTCCTGTCGTTCTATCGCGCCCCCATCAGCTGCCCGCCCCGGATGACTGAACCGCGAGGGCGCGCGCGAGCACCTGCCCGGCGAGCGAGGCCGCGAGGCCCTCGACGTCCTCCCCCTGGCCCTCGACGCAGATCGAGATGACGAGGGTGGGGTTGTCATACGGCGCGAAGCCGATGAAGAGCGAGTTGATGCTGCCGTCTCCGACCTCGGCGGTTCCGGTCTTGCCGGCAACGCGGGCCCCCTGGACTCGGGCCGCCATGCCCGTGCCGCTCTCGACGACCTGAAGCATGGCCTCCTTTACGAGCGCTGCGGTGTCGGCGGAGATGGCCTGCCCGAGCGAGCGGGCCTGGGTGCGCGAGATCTCGACGCCCTCGGGGGAGAGCACGTGATCAACCACGTAGGGGTCCATGACCACGCCGCCGTTGGCGATGGCCTGGGCCACCATGGCGTTCTGCATGACGGTGGTCTGCGGGCCCGCGGGGCTCTCGTGCTCGCCGACGGGCTGGCCGCAGGCCGCCCACGCGGTCTCCCACTCCGTCATCTCGGAGGGGTCGGGCATGAGGGAGGCGGTGCACTTGAAGTCCTGGCCGACGCTGCGCCCATAGCCGAAGGTGTTGGCGTAGCTCACGAGCGTGTCGGCGCCCAACTCCACGCCAACCTGCCCGAAGGCCGTGTTGGAGGAGACGGCGAGCGCATCGCGCAGCGTGACCTCGCCGTAGTCGGCATCGTGGTTGTTGGTGACGGCCGCTCCGCCGATCTCAAGCTCCGCGCTCGCGTCGTAGACGGTGTCGAGCGTGGTGGTGCCTGAGTCGAGCGCGGCGGCCAGCGTGAGGGCCTTGAAGGAGGACCCAGGCGGGTAGAGGACGCTCGTCGCGCGGTCGATGAGCTCGCCGTTCGTGCCCGAGGCCATGACGGAATCGAGGTCGTCGACACTGTAGGTGGGGTTGGACGCCTTGGCCAGGACGGCGCCCGTCTTGGGGTCGAGAATTACGATCGAGCCGGTATAGCCCTGCAGGGCGTCCTCGGCCGCGCGCTGGATGAGCGAGTTGATGGTGAGCGCCACGGTCGAGCCGGGCTGGTCGACGCCCGCGAGGGAGTAGAGCGCGCTTCTCCAGTTGGAGTAGTCCGCATGCCCGGTGAGCGTGTCGTTCATGGTCTCTTCGATGCCGGCGGACCCGTATTGGAGGGAGATGTAGCCCACGGTGTGACGCGCGAGCGTGCCCTGGGGGTAGCTCCGGAGATAGGTGCCGTCAGCCTGCTGGACGCTCTCTGCCAGCGTCACGCCGTCAGAGGTGATGATGGCGCCGCGCTGCACGTAGGCGCTTCGGGCAATGGTGTGGTTGTTCGTTGGCAGGGCCTGCACGCGCGCCGCGTCGATCTCCATCACATACGTGAGGTTGGCGATAAGGACGGCAAAAAGGAGCGAGAAGACCGTGATGAGGTTCGTGAGCCGCTTGCCGAGCGCCACGCGGCCCAGGACGCCGGACTCAGCCGTGAGCAGCGAGAAGCTCCCCCGCACATGGCTGCCATGCACCACGGACGCGGCATGGGCGCCAGCCCTGCCGGCTCCCTCGGCGAGGGAGAGCAGCGGCGAGCGGGAGCTCTTCTCGCCCGCAAGGCCGCTCTCGATCTGGGCTCCGCGTCCGGTGCCCTCGTCTCCGGCGCGCAGGAGCAGGCCGACGATGATGAAGCTCGCGAGCAGCGACGTGCCGCCCTGGCTCATGAAGGGAAGGGTCACGCCCGTAAGCGGCAGGAGCTTGGTGACGCCTCCCACGATGAGGAAGGCCTGGAAGCAGATGGCGCTCGTGAGGCCCACGGCCGCGAAGGCCGAGGTGTCGGACTTGGCGCGCGCCGCCGTGGCAAAGCCGCGCACGCACAGCAGCAGGTAGAGCATCAGGACGCCGGCGCCGCCGAGCAGGCCCATCTCCTCGCCGATGGCGGAGAAGATGAAGTCGCTCTCCACCACGGGGATGACCGTGGCCATGCCCTTTCCGATGCCGCGCCCCACGAGCCCGCCGTCGGCGAGCGAGTAGAGCGACTGGACGATCTGGTAGCCGCCGCCCGAGGCGTCTGCCCACGGGTCGAGCCAGATGTTCACGCGCGTCTGCACGTGGCTGAAGAGGTTGTAGCAGGCCACGCCGCCCACGGCGAGCAGAAGGAGGCTCACCACGACGTAGCTCGCGCGCCCGGTGGCCACGTAGAGCATGATGAGGAAGAACGTGAAGAGGAGAAGCGCGCTGCCAAGATCGGTCTCAAAGGCCACGACGAGCAGGCTCACGCCCCACACCACGAAGAGCGGCAGGAGCATCCTCAGGCGAGGGAGGCTCACGGGGCCGATCTTGCGCATGGAGGCAGAGAGCGCCTCACGGTTGGCGGCGAGGTAGAACGCCAGGAAGAGGACGATGGCGATCTTGGCGAACTCGCCCGGCTGGAAGCCGAACCCGCCGATGTAGATCCAGAGCTTCGACCCGCCGCGCTCGGTGCCCACGAGCATGGGCAGGACGAGCAGCACCACGCCGGCGATTCCGAGCGTGTACTTGAACTGCGCGAGCCGGTCGAGGTTTCGGACGACGACGAGCACGACGACCATCGCCGCTATGGAGACGAAGAGCCAGATGACCTGGTTCACCGCAAGGTCGGGGGCGAGTCGGGTGAGGAACGTGATGCCCGTGCCAGAAAGCGCGAAGACGACGGGCAGGATGGCGGGGTCGGCGCCGGGCGCGAGGAAGCGTATGGCCACGTGGGCCGCGCCGAATGCGGCGAAGAGCCCCAGCGGCACGCCCAGCGTGGCGAGGCTCAGCTGGGCCGTGGTGGTGACCACGTACATCGCGTAGAGCAAGATGACGGGCACCGCCGCGAGGAACAGCAAGAAGAGCTCGGTGTTGCGGCGCGAGAGGCCGCGCGTGGCGGGGGCGGAGGGGACGGCCATGGCCTCGTAGGCGGCGCGCGTGCGGGCGCCGGAGAAGTGCGTTCTTCTCGCCATCTCACTCTCCTCCGTTCGTCTGCGCGTCACCGGCCTGCCCCTCGGTCGGAGAGGCCTCGGCAGCGTCCTGGTCCGACTGGTCGGCGTCCTCCGCGGCGCCGCTTTCCTCGGCCCCGGGCTGACCGTCGGACTTTGCCCCCTCGGCCACCTGGGCCGCCCTCACGGCCTCCTCGTCGATCTGACGGTGGTAGGAGTCGATCGTCGCAAGCGCCGCCTCCTCGCCGTTCACGCGTATGCCCTGCTCGAGCTGGTCTTGGACGGACGAGGGGAGGTCGCTCACCTTCACGGCACTCGTCCCCACGAGCTCGCTCAGCGGGATGCCGAGGATGTCGCCCTTGATGCCGCGGTAGATGGCGACGGTGCCGCCGTTCTCGGCGAGGTACCACTCGCTGCGGACGAAGGCCGCGGTCACGAGAAGGGCGGCGATGAGGACTCCCGCCACGGCGCTCGTGATCATGGCGGCACGGCGGACGAGCCGCCGGCGAATCTCGTCGGCGACGCCGTCGTTCAGGACGTCAACGACGATGACGGTGACGTTGTCCGCGCCGCCCGCCGTGAGCGCGGCGGAGACGAGGTTGTCGGCCGCCTGCTGCGGAGTGGCGCTGGACACGGCGACGGACTCTATCTCGCTGTCGGAGATCATCGACGAGAGGCCGTCCGAGCACAGGATGATGCGGTCGCCGGTGTTGACCTCGAGGGAGAAGTGGTCCGCGTACATGTCCGGGTCCGAGCCGAGCGCACGAGTGATGATGGAGCGCGAAGGGTGCGTGCGCGCCTCGTCTGCCGTGATCTGGCCGGAGTCGACGAGCTCCTCGACATAGGAGTGGTCGTGCGTGACGCGCACGAGCGTGCCGTGGTGCAGCACGTAGGCGCGCGAGTCGCCGACGTGGGCCACGGCCATCTTGTTCTTCTCGATGAGGATGGCGGTGGCGGTGCAGCCCATCCCGGGCTTGCCGATGCCGTCCTCGGCGCCCTTGATCACGGCCTGGTTGGCGGCCTCGACGGCCGCGCCGAGAAGAACGTCGTCGGCGGTCGCGGGCGCGCGCTCGCCGATGGTGTCCACGGCGATGGAGCTGGCGACCTCGCCGGCCGCGTGGCCGCCCATGCCGTCGGACACCACAAAGAGCGGCGCACGGAGGAAGAACGAGTCCTCATTGTGGCCGCGAACGAGGCCCACGTCGCTGCGCGAGCCCCAGGATATGAACCCGTTGGAGCCAGAGACGGTGTCCGCACCGGCGCGCCCCTCGACGGGCATCTCGGCGCGACCCGGGGCGTTGGTGGGCTCCGGAGCTGCGATGACCTGAGACTCCTCCGTCATCCGCG
This sequence comes from Thermophilibacter provencensis, assembly GCF_900128445.1. Taxonomy (GTDB): domain Bacteria; phylum Actinomycetota; class Coriobacteriia; order Coriobacteriales; family Atopobiaceae; genus Thermophilibacter; species Thermophilibacter provencensis. The sequence continues at coordinate 524,472 of NZ_LT671417.1, forward strand.
GCTCACCCTCATGATGGTGTCGCCCACCTGGACCTCGTCGCCCTCCCTCAGCGTGACGGGCTGCTCGATGCCGTGCCCGTTGACGAGCGTTCCGTTGGTGGAGCCGAGGTCCTCGAGCACGAGGGCCGGTCCCTGGAGGGTGAAGCGGGCGTGCGTGGACGAGACGTAGGGCTCGTCAACGACGATGTCCGACGAGGGGGAGCGCCCGATGACGACGGGGCCGAGGATGTCGACGTGCAGGCCCCTGAGCGAGCGGGTGCCCTTCTCCACGTCCACGGACCAAATCGCCGCATCGCGGCGCTGGCCCCGCACGAGGCCCACGCCCGTCCGCATGACGGCGAAGAGGAAGATGTACAGGACGACGACGAGAAGGACGCGCCCCACAAAGAGGACGAGGTCGATCATGCGCGCATCTCCCTGAACTCGAGGTTCACGAGGCCGAGCGTGATGAGGTCGCCGTCGCGCAGGATGCAGTCCTGGACATCGACGTCGTTCACGAGCGTGCCGTTGGTGGAGTTGAGGTCGGTGATGTGCCAGTCGCGCCCGTCAAAGGAGAGCTGGGCGTGCCGGCGGGAGACGTTGGGGTCGCGCAGGACGACGCCGGCCTGGGAGCGCTCGCGCCCGATGACGGTCGCGGGCGCCTTGGCCGAGAAGGTCCTCCCGGTCTGGCGGTCGATGAGCAGGCAGGTGGCCACGCTCTCGTCCTCGGCCGGCGCCGCGGGCGCGGGTGCGGGCACGGGCGTCGGGGCGGGGACGGAGGATGCCACGGCGGCGGCCCCGGGGACCGCGCCGGCGATGCCGGCGACCGCGTCCGCGCCCACGCCGCGCCTCATGTCGACGAGCGGGACGTTGCGCCGCTGCGTCTGCGGCACCGGGATGGCGGCGGGCTGCGCCGCGGGCGCGACGAGCGGCGTCCCGGCGGCCGCGACGGGCATGGGCGTGGACTCGGACGCGGAGGCGACGGGTCCCGCGACATCGTCGAACTCGGCAGGCATGACCTCGAGGCCAGCCTCGGAGTCAGACAGCGAGGGACGGGGCTCGGGCTCGTGCGGGGCGACCGGCATGACGCGCTCGGACTGTCGGCGCGTGGGCCGCGGCTGCGGTCCGCGGCGATTGATCTTGGCCGCGGCGCCGCCCGCGCTCGAGTTGCCCGCGAGGAACGCGCGCTCCTCCTCGCGCAGGCGGTTGAGCGTCCGCGCGTCGACGTTCTCCGCGAAGACGGCGAACTTGCCGGAGCGCTGGGACGGGTCGACCATGAAGCGCACGAGGGGGCTGCCCACGAAGGCATAGCCCCTCTTCTGGGCCTGGGCCGTGACGAACGAGGAGATCTCGTAGGTGATCTGCTCGTAGAGCGGTCGCATGAGGGAGTCGTCAGAGGAGGAGACGAGCACGGTGTAGAGCGCCGGCGCGGTATCCACGCCGTCAATCTCGTACGTCTCGTTCTCCATCTCGCGCGCTGCGCGCTTGGCGAGCTTCTTGAAGGAGAACGGCTCGGTATATCCCTGCGGCGCGGCCCCGAACACGGAGCTGATGCGCCCCTCAAAGTCACTGAGGAAGCTCATGGTACCCATCCTCGTCATCCAGGTCCTCGAAGAGCGGCCCTCTGAGGACTGTCGCAATGCACAAAAGCACAGTCAAGAGTACCGCAATGACGACGGCCTCCCAATCGAGGGCGCTCCATATACCGGCATTCTCCATGCTGGCCGCAATGACCTCGGAGCCAACAAGGAGGCAGAGGCCAAGGATCTGGCCGCAGACCCCCGCCGCCACCGAGCCGCGCAGGGCCACGGCGGACGAGACGGCACCGCAGAGCGCCGCGCCCGCGCAGACGGCCCAAAACGCCGGGCTCGCCCACTCGGCGATCAGCGCCGCGACGGTCACCGTGGCGGAAAACCCCGCGTCTACGGCGTGACCGAAGAGGCTTCCCAGCAGGTAGCCGACAGCGCCCGTAACCGCGGCGGGACCGGGGTCGAACGCGTACCCCGCGACGCCCGCGCCCGCGACGGGCGTGGGCAGACAGCAGGGGAGAAGGACGGCGAGGCCGCCAAGGCGCTCCCTTCGTCCCACGGAGGCCCACCACGCGAGGGTGGCTGCCGCCACCGCGGCCGCAAGCGGGAATGACGACGGCGCGCGGGCGGTGACGCCGAGCGCGGCCGCCAGCGTCAGGCCGCCGAGCGCGCCGCCGAGGGGTGGCCAAGCCGCGGCGGCGACGGCGCAGGCGAGCGACGCCGCCGCCGCGGAGCCGGACTCGGGCCCAAGCAGCGCGGGAAGCGCGAGCCGCACGGTCGCAAACGTCGCGAGCGCGGTGACGGCACGGCCGATTGCGCTCGGCAGCCACGGGAGGCGCAGGGCGAGCGGCGGGCGCTCGCCCACGAGTGCGGCCGTCGACCCGTCGTCCTTCTCGGCCTGGTCGACGAGCTCCCTAAGCGATGCGGCGCCCGCATGCGGGTCACCCATCCAGGAGAGGAGCTCGTCGGCGAACTCTCGGACGTCGGCGGGCCGCGCGGACGCCTGGGGGGCGAGCGCGTCGGCGAGGACGAGCTCGGGGTCTCCGGCCAGCTCCGGGCAGTCTCGGGAGAGGGGTCGCCGAGGTCCGCGCTCGATGAGGCGCAGCGAGGAGGCGGCGGAGTCCGCGGCGAAGGGGCATGCGCCGCTGAGCGCCTGCCAGAGGACGACGGCGAGCGAGAAGACATCGCTGCGCTCGTCTACGAGCATGCCCTCGATCTGCTCAGGGGGCATGTAGCCGACGGTGCCGCCGCGCGCCCCGCCGTACCCGGCGGCCGAGGCGAGCGTGGCCATGCCAAAGTCCGCAAGCTTCACCACGCCCTGGCGGTCAATCATGATGTTGGTGGGCTTGATGTCCAGGTGCAGAACGCGGTTCTCGTGGGCAAACTCGAGCGCGCGCGCCACGGAGTCGAGCACCTGCGCGCACTCCTCGCAGGTGAGCCTGCCGCCCTCCACGCGGGCGAGCAGCTCCGCGAGGTTGAGCCCGTCGACGTATTCCATGACGATGTACGCGTACGCCCCGTCAGACTCAAAGTCAAAGACGGTCACGATGTTGGGGTGTCCCAGCATGCACGCCGTGCGCGCCTCCGCGAGGGCCTCGTCAGCCGTCGTGGTTGCGGCGTCATCGAGGATGGGGAGCCGCTTGATGGCAACGCGGCGCTGGAGACGCAGGTCCCAGCAGGTGCACACCGTGCCAAAGCCGCCGGTCCCCCGGCGCGCGAGAACGCGGTACCTGCCCAGGAGGATCTCCTCCCGAGGGGACGTCTGCTGCTGCGCCGCGCGCGGCGCATCCGCGGGTTCGCTCACGGCCTCTCCTTCGTTTGCGCTGCGTGCTGCCGTGTCGTGTTGGGATATTCTACCGCAGCCGCGACCTCCGCGCCCCGCGTCCAAAACCTGCCGAGAAAAACACTTGGCAGGGTGTGGGGCATGCGCTAGAATGACCTCTGCACGCGGGCGTGGCGGAATTGGCAGACGCGTACGGTTCAGGTCCGTATGGGGGCAACTCCATGAAGGTTCAAGTCCTTTCGCCCGCACCATAAACGTTCGGCCCCGGCTTCGCGCCGGGGCTTTTTTGTGCCGCGGGCTGCGACCGCCCCGTCCCCTGCTACGCCTGCGATTAACGCGCACTCGTGCACGGTTCTTCTCGCGTTTGCCCAGTTGGCACTTTAGAACTCGTGCACGAGTGCGCGTTAATCTCCGGCGAGGGAAACCTCCTCCACCGTCACGAACTCGTCCCCCAAAAGGAGGACGTCCTCGGGCGCCGCGTCGCTCGCCTCCGGGCGCGCCGCCATGGCACGGGCGTAGCGCGCCCCCGGTTCCCACGGGAGGAGCGACCAGATGAGTTTCTGGCGTTTCCGGGCGAGCAGCGGAGACGCGAGTGCCAGGCGCACGTCCCCGAGCGATTGGCCGCAGAGCTCCTCGCAGGCCATGGACGCCTCGAGCATGACGGTGTCAAGCCCGCCGTCGGCAAACAGGTCGTCGGCGATGACGGGCAGGATTATCTTGCCGCGCGCGGCGAGCTCTCGGTTTCTCCTGAGGTCGTCGAGGTATTTCTCGCGCACGCCGCGTATGGCCTCCGTGCGCTCCTCGGCAGACTCTGCCCGAGCGATGGAGGCGAGGTCAAAGTGCCCGTACCCGTCATAGTTGAATCCCATGGGCGTTCCGTCCACCTCTATGTCGGGCACGCGCGACGCCCTTACCTCACGTTGCAGCAGTTCGGCCGTTGTCTCGCGGCGGACGTTGAGGGTCACGGACCCCGCGCCGAAGCCCAGCTCGGTGACGGGCAGGCGGACGAGAAGCGCGAGGAGCGCCTCCGTAGGTGACCAGGCGTTGTCAGCGACATACGCAAGGGCGCAGCGGGCCTGGTCAACGCCGCGCAGGCCTGGGCAGCCGTCGAGAAACTCCGCGATTCTCGCCTTCGTGGTGGCCGGCTCGACGCCAAACGTCACGTTGCCCGTTCGCGGCGTGCGCGGGTCGCGCGCGTAGGTGCCGCAGAGCTCGTAGCCTACGAGGGCGTGGACGATGGGGTGCATAACTCCCGCAAGCTCGAGGAACAACAGCTCGGGGCCAACGGAGGCGACCTCCTCACCCAAGCTGATGTAGGAGCCGGACGGAATGTCGTCACCATGCACGGCGCTCCGGAAGAATGCGGCGCGCGGTCGCAAACGCGCCTGCGGGACCACGATGTCAAGGGGGCGCTCGTGGCTTGGCAACTCGTCAATCGCCAGCGGGCCCTTCGGTATGATGCTGGCGGTCCAGCGTCGCTGCGGGGCAGGGTCCGGCGCGGCGAGGTCGGTCCGGGCGCCGGTCAGCCGGCCGTTCTCGCCTCGCTCGCGCCGCAGTGCTCTCAGCGCGGACATCCGATTGACGGTGAGAAGCACGCCCCCTCCTCCCGACGAGCGGCTGATAGGGAATTAACGCGCACTCGTGCACGGGTTCTTAAATGCCAACTGGGCAAACGTAAGAAGAGCCGTGCACGAGTGCGCGTTAATCGAGAAGAACCTGCGGGCCGAATCCGCTACTCGTCGCCCTCGTCGTCGAAGAGGTCCCAGTCACCCTCGGACTTCTCGTGGTTGAAGTAGCGCTTCTTGGTGGTGCGCTCCATGAGCAGGGCAATGATCAGGCAGATGACGATTCCGCCGAGAATCAGGCAGATGACGCCCGTCTGGTCATTGAAGAGCCATGTGAAGAAGTCGCCAATCGCCTGCATGCACCCTCCCGGGAACGCGTCGTTTCATCCGCACAAGTATATACTTGGGGAGCCGCCGCGCGAGCGCCGGCAACGTTCACGCATTCAAAGCAAGGAGCCAGCATGCTCGACATCAAGTTCGTCCGCGAGAACCCCGACGTCGTGGACAAGGCCTGCGAGTCCCGCCAGAACGCCCACTGGGACCGCGAGAAGTTCTTCGAGCTTGACGAGGAGCGTCGCTCCGTCATCGCTGAGGTCGAGAAGCTCCAGGCCGAGCGCAACTCCGTCTCCAAGCAGATCGGCCAGCTCATGCGCGAGGGCAAGAAGGACGAGGCCGAGGCCGCCAAGGCGCGCGTGGCTGCCAACAAGGACCGCATCGCCAGCCTGGACGATCGCCGCAACGAGGTCGAGGCCGCCCTCTTTGACCTGGTGTCCCGCATTCCCAACATCCCGCACGAGAGCGTCCCCTACGGCAAGGACGACTCCGACAACCCCGAGGTGCGCCGCTGGGGCACCCCGCGCGACTTCTCTGCGGACGGCTTTGAGCCCAAGGCGCACTGGGACCTTGGCCCGGCCACGGGCATGATCGACTTTGACCGCGGCGTCAAGGTTGCGGGCACCCGCTTCTACGTGCTCGGCGGCATGGGCGCCCGCATGGAGCGCGCGCTCATCAGCTTCATGGTTGACATGCACGTCAAGGCGGGCTTCAAGGAGTGGTGGATGCCCGTCATCACCAACCGCGAGACCCTCTTCGGCACGGGCCAGCTGCCCAAGTTCGAGGACGACCTCTATCACGTGAACCCAGATCTCTACCTCATCCCCACTGCCGAGGTCATGCTCACCAACCTCCACCGCGGCGAGGTGCTCGAGGCCTCCCAGCTGCCGCTCTGGTACACCGCGTTCACGCCGTGCTTCCGCGAGGAGGCGGGTTCGGCCGGGCGCGATACGCGCGGCATCATCCGCGTCCACCAGTTCGACAAGGTCGAGATGGTCAAGTTTGCCAAGCCCGAGGACTCGATGAACCAGCTCGAGAGCATGGTCGGCGAGGCAGAGGCGGTGCTCCAGGCGCTCGGGCTGCCGTACCACGTGGTGACGCTCTGCACCGGTGACATCGGCTTCTCCGCCTGCAAGTGCTACGACCTCGAGGTGTGGCTGCCGAGCTACGGTGCCTACAAGGAGATCTCCTCCTGCTCTAACTGCTGGGACTTCCAGGCTCGCCGCGCCAACATCCGCTACAAGGACCCGGCGGAGTTCAAGGGCACGCGCTACGTCCACACGCTCAACGGCTCCGGCCTCGCGGTCGGCCGCACGATGGCCGCCATCATGGAGAACTATCAGAACGCCGACGGCTCCATTACCGTGCCCGAGGCCCTGCGTCCGTACATGGGCGGCGTTGAGGTCATTCGCCCGGAGGCCTGACGCCTGTCGTCTTGACCGATGCGGGGCCGTCCGTCACGTGCGGGCGGCCCCGTTTTTTCTCGCTGACCGTCGCCCTTGCCCGCGAAGACGGGAAGGGCATTCGACCGCAGCTGTCCTCGGAGCCCCGAACCGAAGAAGAACAGGTGTTCTAAAAGAACAAATGTTCTGATATACTGTTAGCGGGGACAAGAGGGAAGGTGGTTGCCATGGAAGAGCGTGAGGTTGCCAGGTTCGAGTGCGCGGGCGACGTGCGGGTGATGCGTGTCGGCGCTGATGGCGAGAAGATCGTGGTGTGCGAGGAGCTTGCCGGCCCGTCGGTTCTTCTCGCCTATGGCGAGAAGAACCGGACGCTCAGGGTGTCTCTTTCGGCAGGGGATGCCGCCCAGCTGTTGAGGCTGGGCTTCTGCGGGGACGTCGACTCGCTGTGGAGCTACCTCTCGGAAGAGGCGCATGACATCGTTGATCTGATGGACCTCTGCGACGGACTGGGCGTTCCGTACGCGTTCTCGTCGGAGGGCCCGAGCGGTGACCTGCAGTTTAGGCCGGCGCGGCGGTCAGGCCGGGGCGTGGACTCCCCGCCCGCGCTCAAACTCGGCTGACGTTGAGCTCAAAGCTGTTGCTTTCCCCTCGGTAGGTGGCCACGGAGTACTCCACGGCCGTCCCGTTGGCGTCGCGCGCGACGGTGTGGAAGAGCAGGAGTGGGTCTCCGGCCTCGACGTCGAGGAGCGCGGCGGCGGCTCCGTCGGCCTTGATGACCTCAAGGCGTCGTCGTGCTGTCATTACGGGGTTTCCGCAGGTGTCCATTGCGGCATAGAGGCTCGACCCGTTGAAGTCGAACGAGTCGAGCCCGGGGTAGAGCGTGCAGGGAATGTAGCTTTCCACGAATACGTTTGGCAGGTTGTCGGCATAGCGGAGTCGGACGAGCTTGAAGACGTCCTGGCCGCGGGTGAGCTCGAGGCGCTTCTCGACCTCGGCGTTCGCGCGCTCGCGCTTGAACACGAGGACCTTGGTCTTGGGGAGGCGTCCCGCGAGGCGCATGGCGTCCTCGAAGCTCGAGATGCTCATGGTGAAGGACTGGCTCACCTTGGGCTTGGTGACTACCGTGCCGCGACGCCTGCGCTTCTCAAGATAGCCGTCGCTGACGAGGATTTGGAGCGCCTGGCGGATGGTGGGACGGCTGACGCCATACATCTCGGCGAGCTCGAGCTCGGAGGGGATGGTCTGCCCCTCGGGATAGGTGCCGTCCTTGATCTTTGAGAGGAGGTCGTCCTTGATTTGGTCGTAGAGGGTCATATGATCCTGCCGTCGGGTGAGTGCGCTGATTCGTTGATTGTAGCGCGCGCGGGACCCGCGCAGAGCGCAGGTCCCGCCAGGGGTGGGGCATAAACAATCGTTCAAAAAGGCGCTGGCCTTCCTAGAAGACGCCGAGGACGCACAGGACGCTGATGGCGACAGCGAGAATGACGATGACCTTGGTGGGGCTGTACTGCTTCTTGCCGAGCATCCACCAGGTCACGAGGACCGCGATGAGCGGGAGAAGTGCCGGGAAGACGCCGTCGAGCGTGGTCTGGAGCGGCTGCCACTCGTCTCCAAACGGGATGTTGAGTGTCGTGGTGAGGGCGATGTTGCCTGCGGCGAGCGCGCCGACGACCATGATGCCGAGCACGTTGAAGGCGTCCATGATGCGCCGCGCGCTCTCGCCGACGATGACGTCGATGGCGCCCACGCCCAGCTTGTAACCCGTGCGGTAGCTGATGAAGGAGATGACGGGGCCGACGATGCCGTAGGCGACGATGTAGAAGAGCGGGCCGAGCGGGCTGCCGCCGTTGGCGAGGCTCATGCCGATGGAGAGGAGCGTAGGCACGATGATGCCCTGGATGATGGAGTCGCCGATGCCCGCGAGCGGCCCCATGAGCGTGGCCTTGATGTTGTTGGGCATCTCCTCGGAGACCTCGCCGCCCAGGGCGATGTTCTCCTCGAGGGAGGTCACGATGCCGTTGATGATCTGGCCGGTCTGCGGCTCGGTGTTGAAGAAGACTGAGTGTCGAACGAGCAGGCGGCGCTTTGCCTCGGGGTCGTCAGCATAGTACTTGTTCGCAAACGGGATGTACGACCAGGCGTAGGCGTGCCCCTGGAGCTTCTCGTAGCTCATGGAGGCGAGGTGGGTGAACGCCCAGCGCAGCCAGATCGTGTTGAGCTCCTTGTTGGTAAGGCGCGGCTTTCCGTTGGCGCCGACGCCCTGCTGGGTCATGTCAGTGGTTTCAGTGGCCATGGGAGTGCTCCTTTCCGGTGCTTAGAACAGGTCGTCGTCCTCGTAGACTGCGTGCGCATCGGCATCCGCTACGGTCTGCGCCTCCGGCTCGGCAGCGGACTTACCGCTGGAGAGGAACACGAGGTACGCGACAAGCGCGGCGATGAAGACGATCGCGACCATCGACAGGCCCGCAAAGGACAGCAGGACGAAGCCGGCAAGGAAGAAGATGAGCTGCATCTTGTCCTTGATGACGATGTTCATGAGCATGCCGATTCCGAGGGCGGGCAGGACGCCGCCGAGGACGGAGATGATGTGCGTGACGATCTCGGGCACGCTGTTGAGCAGCGCGTCAACGACGCCCTGGCCGAAGAAGACGATCAGGAAGACGGGGACCGCACGAATGAAGAAGGTGCAGATCTGCGGGTAGACGATGTGCCAGAGGGTGATGCCGCGGTCGTCGTTATTCTCGGCGGCGCGAGAGGCGCCGTTGTTGAAGAACGAGTAGAGCGCCATGCGCGTGTTGTAGAAGATCAGGCCGAGGGTCTGGCCGATGAGCACGGAAAGCGTCACCGCGATTGCGGGGTCCTTGGTCGTTGCCATGGCAAGGCCGATGCCGCCGTATGAGGCGTAGGTGATCTCGGAGTTGGTGGCTCCGCCGGTCGAGAGGTTGGCGATAAAGACGGCCTGAACGGCGACACCGCACAGGACGCCCTGGGTGATGTCTCCAAACACGAGGCCGCAGAGCAGGCCCGCGACGAGCGGGCGGCCCATCACGTAGTAGCCCCAGCTCATGCCAAAGAGGCAGCAGCTTTCGATGGCGCCGAGGTAGCAGAACACGCCACACATGAGCGCGGGGAACAGCAGCGCAAGGTTCATGTCTTTCTCCCTTTCTCGTTGGGGTTGCTACATTGCCTGGTACTTGGCCTTGAGCTCGGGCCAGGTGCGAACTGAGTCGTCGGGAAGCAGCTGGAACTGGATGTCCACGCCCGCCGCGGCGAGCTCGTCAAGGGCCACGACGTCCTCGTCGTTGAGCATGACGGTGTTGCCCATGTTCTTGGTGCCCTCGCGGGTGGCGTTGAGGTTGCCCACGTTGAGGACGTCCCCGTAGTTGCCGCCGAGCTTGGTAAGGTCGGCGAAGTTCCTGATGGAGTCAGAGATGACGAAGAACTTCTTCGGGGAGGCGCTCGCCTTGGCAAGGGCCTCGGGGCCCTGGGCGAGGGTGTAGATGCCCAGCTTGAGCTTGCCTGCGGCGGCCTTGAGGACCTTGCAGCGCAGCTGGTCTGCGGCAACCTTGTCGCTGATCACGAGGATGGCGTCGGCGGGCTTGACGGCAACCCATCTCGTGGTCGTCTGCCCATGGATGACTCGATCGTCAACGCGTGCGAGCACAATGGCCATGTCTTTCTCCTTTCCTGGGCACCCGGGATGCGGGCGCCTTGCCTACGTTGCTAAAAGAGGTCGTCCTCGTCGCTCTCGTACCCCTCGTCGGGAAGCTCCGCGGCGACCACGCCGCCTCGTCCCGCCTCGAGCGCCACGCCGAGCACCTCATCGAGGTCGTCCGAATCTGCGGCGGCGATCCCCACCTCGATGAGCATGGGGAAGTTGGCCCCGGCAACCACGCGGAGCTCCTCGGGATGCTGGAGGAAGAGGGCGTACGCCTCGTTATACGGCGTCCCGCCAATAAGGTCAGACATAATAAGTGTCTTTCCCTGGGCGAGCGATGCGTCGACAGCGGCGGCGAGGCGCTCGCGGAAGTCGTCGATGCCGTGCTCGTCAAGCCCGACGGCGACAATCGGGGCGGGCTCGGCAACCATCATGTGCAGGGCGTCCACAAGTCCCTCGCAGAGCTTCCCGTGGGAAGCCACTACAATGTTCATACGCGCTCCTTTCGGTCACGTTGGTTGTAGTGAATCATATAAGTCAGACAAAAAATGTCCATATTGCGAGAAGTACGGTCCTATGAACGGTAGTAAAACTGACATAAACGGTACAAATAGAATATGACAGCCTAATAAGTCATCTATATGTTAGTATCAGCGCAAGGTCGGATCGAACGAAAGGACTGCCATGAAGCGCTACACGATTGATGATCTTGCCCGCCTCGTCGACCACACCAACCTGCACGCGGACGCCACGCGTGCGGACATGGAAAAGCTCTGCGAGGAGGCCAGGCGCTATCACTTCAAGATGGTCGCGGTGAACTCTGTCCAGTCCAAGCTCTGCTCCGAGCTGCTCGCCGGCACCGACATCCACACCGGCGCCGCCATTGGCTTCCCCCTTGGGCAGACCACCATCGCCGTAAAGGTGTTCGAGACCAGAGACGCCCTCGCCAACGGCGCGAACGAGATCGACTACGTGGTCAACCTCACCGAGGTCAAGGCCGGGAACTGGGACTACATCGAGGACGAGATGGCCCAGATCGTGGCCATCTGCCGCGAGGCGGACGTTCCCTCCAAGGTCATCTTCGAGAACTGCCTCCTCACCCAGGACGAGAAGCTCAAGCTTTGCGAGATTGCGAGCAAGGTGCTCCCGACCTTCGTCAAGACCTCCACGGGCTTCTCGACCGGCGGCGCCACTGTCGAGGACGTCAAGCTCATGCGCGAGCACACGGACGAGCGCGTGAAGGTCAAGGCAGCGGGCGGCATTCGCACGGCGGACGACTTCCTCGCCATGGTTAGCGCCGGGGCGGAGCGCATCGGTTGCAGCGCCGGCATCCCCATCATCGAGGAGCTCAAGGCCCGCCTCGAGTCCACGGGCGCCGACGCCTTCGAGCTCTAGGGGGCTGGGATGGGCCCGCTGCTGCTCAGACCAAACTACATCTCTCCGGTGTGGTCGGGGGCGCGCGTCAACGAGGCCCGCGGCATTGCGGGAGAGACCCTCTACGGGGAGTCGTTCGACGTCTCCGTGCACGAGGGCCTTGTCAACACGGTCGAGGGCGGCCCCTTTGACGGTGTGCCGCTCGACGAGCTCGTCCGCACGCACCGCACAGAGATCATGGGCGACCTTGCCGACGACGGCATCGTGCAGATTATCGTGATGGACGCGGGGGAGAACCTCTCGGTTCAGGTTCACCCGGACGAGGCCTATGCTCAGGAGCACGAGGGTGATCACGAGAAAACCGAGTCGTGGTACATCCTCGCGGCGGATCCCGGCGCCTTCATCTACTGCGGCACCACGACCGATGACGTGGAGGCCCTGCGCTCCTCGGCGGCGGACGACACGCTTGGCGAGAAGTACGGCCGCAAGGTTCCCGTGTCCGAAGGGGACTTCGTCCTCATCCCGGCCGGGACGCTCCACGCCATGGGAAAGGGCGTCTTCGCCCTCGAGGTGGGGAGCCTCGGCTTCAAGACCTATCGCATCTGCGACTGGGGCCGGGGGCGAGAGCTCCACGTGGCGCAAGGCTTTGACGTGCTGCGGACGGAGTGCCGGCCTGAACCCAGCCATCTGGGGGCCTTTGACCCCTCCGATCCCGCCGGCACGCGGCGCGGCGTGACGCACCGGCTCTTTGCCTCAGATGTCATCGACGTGCGCGGATCGTGGACGCAGCCGATGGAGGGCCGCTACGAGGTGCTCTCCTGCGTGGCCGGCTCCGCGCGCGTGCGTACCGCTGAGGGGGAGATGGACCTGCCCTTCACACGTTCGCTTCTCATGCCGGCGAGCGCCGACTCCTATACGATTGAGGGGACGTGTCGGGTCCTGCGAAGCTACGCCTCGCGTCCCGGCGAGGTGCTGTGACGGGGATGCTGACAAACGGCCCCGTCACCATTGTCAGGAAGGAAGGGGCATGAAACGAGTTCTCATTACGGGCGCGCGCGGATACCTTGCGAGCCTCGCGCGTCTCTACAACGCCGGGAGCTGCGAGTTTTCCTGCATCTCCCATACCGACGTCGACTTTCATGACCCCGCCGGGGTGGAGGAATTCTTCCGCGCGGCCGAGTTTGACGTGTGCCTGCACATGGCCGCGGACGCGACGACGGCCCACTGCGAGCAGGACCCCGAGGGCACGCATCGCGTGAACACCGAGTCCTCCATCGCCATCGCGCGAGCCTGCGCGGAGCGTGGCCGGCGCGTGGTCTTCATCTCCACGGAGCAGTGCTTCAACGCCTCGCCGGGGCCGGCGCCCTTCTCCGAGGATGACGAGCAGGCATCGACGACGCGCTACGGCCAGCAGAAGATGGAGGCGGACGCCTGGATTCGCGAGAACGTGGACGACTATCTCATCCTGCGCTTCTCGTGGATGTTCGGCCTGGCGATGCCCGGCGTGCGGCCCTCGCCCAACATCCTCACTAACGTGATGCGCGTCCTGCGTTCCGGGGAGCCTGCGGCCTTCCGCGTGCACGAGCGTCGGAACATGACCTACGCGCAGCGCTTTGCGGGGCAGCTGCCGCAGATTCTCGAGCTTCCGAGCGGCGCGTACCACGTTGCCAGCCAGAACGGCCGTACCACGTACGAGACCGCCCGGCTCGTGGCCGAGCGCCTCGGCTGCCCGGCGGATGAGGTCGACCGCCTCATCCTGCCCGACGAGACCACGTACGCGGACCGGCCGCGCGACTTCCGCCTGGCGTCCGACAAGATTCGGGCGGCGGGCATCGAGCTCGGCACCTTCGAGGAGGACCTCGACCTCTGTCTGGGGGACTTTGGGCTCAGGTAGGCAACAGGGTAGGCATTTCTCGTACGCACCCTAGCCACAGGTTCTTCTCGCCACCAGCGCTGAAGCGAGAGGGGGTTGGCTGGGGTGCGTACTTTATGTAGCGCGGAGGCATGCAAAAAGGGACTCCCGAAGGAGCCCCTTTGCTTTGCGTGGTGCGGCGTATAGGATTCGAACCTATGACGCCCTGATTCGTAGTCAGGTCCTCTATCCAGCTGAGGTAACGCCGCGTGCAGTTGGATATATTGCCACGCCTCCCCCAGCGCGTCAAGCGGGATTCCAAAAAATGTTGGAGATGTGACGACGGCGCTGCGAGGACGGTCCTCGGCCCGACGCGAAGCCGATGGATGCGCGCCAGGACCCACGCCTTCCATACCGCCGGCCGGGCAGGCGCCGCGCCGCCCTCGGCCCTGTCGGCAGGCTCGCGCACATGGCAAAAAGGCCCGCCCCGCAGCGCGGAACGGGCCCGAACAGTCTGGCGGAGAGCTGGGGATTCGAACCCCAGATAGGATTTGCATCCTATACTCGCTTAGCAGGCGAGCACCTTCGGCCTCTCGGTCAGCTCTCCAACGTGATGCCTGAGCATCATACCGCACAACCGCGGATCTCACAACTTTCACGCAAGCAGCCGCCCGAGGAGCGCGTCGTCCACGACGATGTCTGCCCGCCGCGCGGAGAGCGCCTTCCACGAGAAGCTCGCCACCAGCTCGGACGGCCGCCCCTCCCATCCGGCCCGTGCCAGGCCGGCCGCGCAGGCGAGCGCGCCCACGACGCGCTCGGCGCGCACGCCGCGGGCACGAAGGGCGCCAAGGTCGAGGTCCTTCTCGCGCTTTGCGAGGCGCCGCCCGTCGTGCGCCACGAGCAGCGGGACGTGCCCGTACTCCGGGGGCTCGTATCCAAGAAGCCCGCCCAGGTAGATCTGCCTCGCGCACGAGCCCAGGAGGTCGCGCCCGCGCACGACCTGCGTCACGCCCATGAGCGCGTCGTCCACGACCACGGCGAGCTGGTAGGCCACCACGCCGTCGCTGCGTCGTACGAGAAAGTCGCCGCACGCGCGGGCCAGCACCTCGCGCTGCGGGCCAAAGGCGAGGTCGGAGAACTCGATGGTGCCTGTGGGGTCGTCTTCCGCCGGCACGCGCAGGCGGGTCGCGGGGGGCCGCGCCGCCGCGCGGCGAGCCACCTCCTCGGCGGGAAGGCCCCGGCACGTGCCCGCGTAGATGGGCGTGCCGTCAGAGGCGTGCGGAGCGCTTGCGGCGTGCAGCTCCGCGCGCGTGCAGAAGCAGGGATAGGTCAGCCCGGCGTCATCCAGCCGGGCAAGCGCCTCGGCGTAGGCCGCACCGCGCTCGCTCTGCCAGAAGGGGCCCTCGTCCCAGTCGAGCCCCAGCCAGCGGAGGTCGTCCATCAGAAGCTCCGCGCGCTCGTGACTGGCCGCGCGCGGATCTAGGTCCTCGACGCGCAGCACCATCTCGCCGCCCGCCGCGCGGGCAGAGAGCCACGCCACGAGCGCCGCGAAGGCGTTTCCCAGGTGCATGCGTCCAGACGGGGTCGGCGCAAACCTCCCGCGCACCGGCCGGGGGCTACAGGCGCTGCTCGTAGACATAGACGTAGAACTCGTCCGCGGCGGGGTCGACGCCGGGCCAGTAGGCGCGAGAGCGGCGGCGCCTGGCCTGAGTGAGGCCCTTGTGCTCGTAGAACCCAAAGTCGCAGCTGTCGTCCGTGAGCAGGTGGTAGCCGCGGGCGCCGGTCTCGCGCAGGTGGTCGAGCGCCGCCGAGAAGAGCCTCCCCCCGATGCCGAGCCCCTTAGCGTCGGGGGAGACGATGAGCAGCTTCACCGTGGCGTCGGCGCCCTCGGGGTCCTCGGAGGCATACTCGCGCTCGAGCTCCGCCTCCTCGCGCACGCCGTCCATCTCCACGCGCACTGCCTCCGCGAGCCTATCGTCCTTCTCGGCCGCCCTCGTCAGACGCACCTCGAGCTCGGCCCAGCCGGCGCCCTCGGGGACCTCCTGCCCGCGTTCGGCGAGAAGGACCACCCCCAAGATCTCCCCCGCGCGCTCGGCCACGAGCGACCACGTGGTCTGGGAGAGGTAGTGGGCGAGCTCAATCTGGCTCGCCGCGCGCTGGGCGGCTCCGTCAAACTCGGGGAGCCACGTGCGGCCGAGAAGCACCGCCGCGCGCTCGAAGTCCTCCGGCACAAAGGTGCGCCACGTCAACTTTTCCGTCTGCGTCATGTTGTCCTCCAGCTGCGGTATCGTAGAAGAGACGGTACAACATGTCGTCGTCAAACCCAAGGAGGGGCCATGGCAGATACTCCCATCAAGCGAGCGCTCGTCTCCGTCACGGACAAGACGGGCGTGGTCGACTTCGTCAAGGCGCTCGAGGACGAGTTCGGCGTCGAGGTCATCTCTACCGGAGGCACCGCGCGCGTGCTTGAGGAGGCGGGCGTGCACGTGGTGCCCATCGAGCAGTACACGGGCTTCCCCGAGATGATGGACGGTCGCGTCAAGACGCTGCACCCCAAGGTCCACGGCGGCCTGCTCGCGCGCCGCGACAACCCCGCGCACATGGCCGAGGCCGAGGAGCACGGGATTGGCATGATCGACCTCGTGTGCGTGAACCTCTATGAGTTCGAGAAGACCGTGGCCAAGCCGGACGTCACCTTCGACGACGCCATCGAGCACATTGACATCGGCGGCCCCTCCATGCTGCGCTCCGCGGCCAAGAACGCCGCCTCCGTGACCGTGGTCTCCGACCCGGCCGACTATGACGAGGTCCTCGCCGAGATGCGCGCCAACGATGGCTGCACCTCGCTCGAGCTGCGCCGCTACCTGCAGCTTAAGGTCTACGAGACCACGGCAAACTATGACGCCGCCATCGCCATGTGGCTCGCCGACCGCTATGACGAGGACTTTGCCGATGACGAGGCCGAGGAAGAGCCCGCAATGCCCGAGGAGCTTGGATTCTACCTCGAGAAGGTCGATGACCTGCGCTACGGCGAGAACCCCCAGCAGACCGCCGCGGTCTATCGCTTTGCCGACGATATGGCCGACGCGCTCTCCTCGGCCAACCCCCTCGTCGGAGCCGAGCAGGTCCAGGGCAAGCCGCTCTCCTACAACAACTACCTCGACGCCGACGCCGCCTGGAACCTCGTGCGCGAGTTCGACGGCCCGGCCTGCGTGATCCTCAAGCATCAGAACCCCTGCGGCTCCGCCGTCGCCGACGACGTCACCGCCGCCTACGACCGCGCCTTCGCGTGCGACCCCAAGAGCGCCTTCGGCGGCATCATCGCCTGCAACCGCGAGGTTCCCTTTGAGCTGGTCGAGCACGCCTTCGACGAGAACGGCCAGTTCGTGGAGGTCATCATCGCCCCGGGCTACACGCCCGAGGCGCTCGAGCGCATGGCCAAGCGCCCCAACCTGCGCGTGCTCGCCACCGGCGGCGCCGAGGGCCATGCCGAGTTTGAGCTGCGCTCCATCGACGGCGGCGTTCTCGTCCAGAACGTCGACACCGTTTCCGAGGACCCCGAGACCTTCACCTGCCCGACCGAGCGCAAGCCCACGCCCGAGGAGATGGACGAGCTCATGTTTGCATGGCGCGTCTGCAAGGGCGTGAAGTCCAACGCCATCCTCGTCTCCAAGGGCAAGGCCGGCATCGGCATGGGACCGGGCCAGCCCAACCGCGTTGACTCCGCGCTTCTCGCCTGCGAGCGCGCCGACGAGGCCTGCGAGCGCATGGGCGTGGAGAAGGGCGGCTACGCCTGCGCCTCTGATGCCTTCTTCCCGTTCCGCGACAACGTGGACGTGCTCGCCGAGCACGGCGTGACCTGCATCATCCAGCCCGGCGGCTCCAAGCGCGACGACGAGTCCATCGAGGCCTGCAACGAGCACGGCATCGCGATGGTCTTCACCGGAAACCGCCACTTCCGCCACTAGGCGCACGGGTTCGCACCCTGGGCAAATAAGAGCTTCCGTGGGCAGCGGCCCCGCCCGCATGGCGGGGCCGCTGCCCGTAGGGGGGCTATATGGTCAGACAGCCAATCGGGAACGCATATACCCCCGTACGCTTGTCTAGCCGCGGGCGCGAGCAGCTTCCCATGACCACGGCGAGGAAGGTCGGGTCCGGACACCCGCTCTCGGGATTCTTCCGGAGCTTGCTCCTGAGGCGGGTGAGACCGCGCGCGGCCTCTTCGAACTGGGCCTCGCCGAGCGCCACGTTGATGGCGCCCCACCTCCCGTCAGACAGTCTGATGACCGCGTCCGCGCAGGCTCCGTCCGAGTCCGCGTAGTAGCGAATGGTCGGTTCCGCCTCGGATTCCAGCACCGAGGAGTACACGTTGAGGTCGCGCTGCACCAGGCACCGGAGCAAAGACAGCAGGGCCCCCGCGTCCTGGAGAAGGGTGTCGGGGGTGTGCGTGAGCAGCATGGCGGGAAGCGACGGGTCCACGAACTGCGTCCTCGGCTTGATGCGCACCCGCGTGGCCGACCGTATCGGAGCTCTCCAGCCCTCTATCGAATAGCTCAGGTAGGCCTCTCTGAAGATCTCGAGATAGTCTCGTGCCGTGTTGCGCGAGAAGGGCTTCTCGCCGTGCTCGCGCGCATAGGCAGCGAAGTCTTCATAGCTGCCCCGCCAGCCGCAGGCCGCATGGGCGCATGCGACCTTGATTGCCATGGGGAGCCTCTTTCCGTGCATGGGGAGCTCCTGCTCCATAACGGTCTGGAAGAGGACCCTGACGAGACGGGAGGACGTGTCCGATCCGAGGCCCTGGAGCCTCGGCCAGCCTCCCTGGCAGATTGCCTCGGCGACCTCTGGGAGCCCCATCTGGCAGGACATGGGGTAGAAGTTGCGCGAGAAGAGGCCCATGAGGGACACGCTCATGTTCGAGGCCCCCGTCTCGGCGAGCGAGAGGGGCCACAGCCGCACCGTGGGCGCATCGTCTATTCTGCGCTCGTCGTCCGGCCGCCCGTTTCGCGAGCTCACGAGAAGGTACGAGCCATCACGCGCCTGCGCCGCGGACCGGGCGAGGCTTGGGACCAGCTGCCACTCATCAATGACGTGCGGAGACTGACCGCCCATGAGGGCCCGCTCCGGCGCGCTCTCAAGAATGGGCCTGATGCTGTCGTCATCCGCGGCGATGACGCTGCGGCCCTGGGCAAGGGCGCACCAGCTCTTGCCCGCGCCGTGCGGTCCTACCAGTCGCACGATTGTGTGCTTTTTAAGAAGGTGGCGAAGCTTGGAGTCGACCAGCCGGGATCTGTAGCCCCGTGGGCGCAGATATCCGTGGTCCTCCTCGTCTCTCTTCATAAGAAAATACCTCTATTCTGATTATTCAAATTAAATGAAAAAAAATAGAGCAAATATAGTATATAAAACAGAGGCTCAGAATTAAACAAAATAGAGTATTTGAAGTGACATTAATATTTTATTATCACCTCAAATTTGAGTAATAGCGCCACAAATTAGGTCAATCGCAAAAAAATGCCGCTCGTCCCCCTCGTTTCTCCAACGATCGACGCTTGGCTAAAGTCGCTCCCACGTCTTGGCGCCGTGCACGCGCAAATGTGTAGAAAATATGCACTTCATAAAGCAAGGAGGAGGAATGATTGGAATCGTCGTGATGTCTCACGGCGGCCTCGCCGAGGGGCTCGTGAGCGCTAGCGAGGTCATCATGGGGCCCGCCCAGCAGGTGAGGACCCTCTCGCTCCGGCGCGAGGGAAGTGTCGACGAGCTCTCGAGCGACTTCGAGCGCGTGGTCAATGAGGTCGACACGGGCGACGGCGTGATTGTGCTCTGCGACCTTTTCGGTGGCTCGCCCTGCAACGTCGCGAGCATGGGGCTGCGGTCCGCCCGCAACTACCACCTCGTCTCCGGCGCGAACCTTCCCATGCTGATCGAGGCCATTAACAGCCGAGATGAGGGGCTCAGCCCCGCGGCCTTGGCCCAGCGCTGCGTGGAAAGCTCCCACGAGGGAATCCGGCACATCAACGAGCTTCTCGCCCAGGCATAGGGAGGCGTGGCCGGCCCCTCGCCGGTCGCGTCGATAGAAGAAAAGGAGAGGAAATGGCAAAGATTTCGTGGGCGCGCGTGGACTACCGACTCATCCACGGCCAGGTAATCACCAAGTGGTCGAAGATCGCGTCCGCCAACCAGATCGTCATCGTGGACGACGTTCTCGGACAGGACGAGTTCATGGCCAGCATCTACAAGATGGCCGCCCCGTCCGGCGTGGGGGTTGACATCAAGACCGCTGCCGACGCCGCTGCCGCGTACAAGGACGGCACGTTGGGCACCGGTAACATCTTCCTGCTCTTCAAGGATGTTCACGCGGCGCGCGCCTCGCACGAGGCCGGGCTCGCGTTCGAGACCCTCCAGCTTGGCGGCATCCCCGCCGAGGCGGGCCGCAAGGTCGTGTTCCCCGCGGTTGCGCTCGGCCCGTCAGAGGTAGAGGACATTCGTGCCCTGCACGACGCAGGCGTGGACATCCAGATTCAGGTGGTTCCCGAGGAGGCGGGCATCTCCTACGAGGAAGCCCTGAAGAAGTACGAGTCGTAATCAAGTAAGGGAGGAACGTCATGGGTCTCAACCTGTTCTTCGCCATCGTTGGCGGCCTGTGGTTCTGGTGGGCGGCCGGCCTTGCGGGCTATTCGTTCATCCAGACCATGAAGTCGCCGCTGCTCGTTGGCACCGTGCTCGGCGCCCTCACCGGCAACCTCGAGACGGGCGTCATCACCGGCGGCAGCATCGAGATGGTCTATCTCGGCATGGTCGCCGCGGGTGGCAACATCCCGTCCGACCGCGTCTTCGCCGCGCTCATCGCCGTGCCCATCGCCATTCAGACCGGCTGCACCCCCGAGGTGGCCGTCTCCATCGCGGTGCCGCTCGGCGTCCTCGGCGTGCTGGTCAACAACGTCCGCCGCACCGGCAACGCCGTGTTCGTCCACTGGGCCGACAAGTACGCCGACAAGGGCGACGTGAACGCCGTCTGGCGCTGCGCAACGGTCTACCCGCTCATCTTCGGCTTCATCCTGCGCTTCCCGCTGATGTTCGTCATCAACTTCTTCGGCGCAGACCTCGTGACCTCGCTGCTGAACGTCTGCCCGCAGTGGATCCTCACCGCGTTCAACGTTATGGGCGGCCTGCTTCCGGCCCTCGGCTTCGCCACCGTGGTCTTCATGATCGGCAAGATGAAGTACCTGCCGCTGTTCATCATCGGCTTCTTCCTCGTGCAGTACCTCCAGATCCCGACCATGGCCGCCGCCATCTTCGGCATCTGCCTGGCCCTTCTCGTCACCTTCATGGGCGAGGACGACACCTTTGCGTCCCTGCGCGAGCTCAGCGAGAAGGCCGCTGCCGTCACAGAGACCCGCGCGCTCAGCAAGAAGGACGTCAACGGCGTCTTCCTGCGCTGGCAGTTCACCGCTGAGATCTCCAACTCCTTCGAGCGCATGCAGTCGGTGGCCGTCTGCGCCTCCTTCGCGCCCGTTCTCAAGAAGCTCTACCCGGACGAGGCCGAGCTGGAGTCCGCCCTCAAGCGTCACCTTGGCTTCTTCAACACCAACGCCAACTGGGGCTGCCTCATCCACGGCACCGTGCTCGCGATGGAGGAGCAGCGCGCCAGCGGGGCCGACGTCCCCGAGGAGATCATCACCGGCGTCAAGAACGGCCTCATGGGCCCGCTTGCCGGCGTGGGCGATACGGTCGACTTCGGTACCATCCAGGTGATTCTGTTCGCCCTCGGCGCCTCGTTCGCCACGCAGGGCAACGCGTTCGGCGTCGTCTTCGTGATCCTGTTCGGCATCCTGACCTTCATCGAGGCCCGCGCCCTGTTCGGCCTGGGCTACAAGCTCGGCCGCGAGTCCGTCCAGAAGATCCTCGCCGGCGGCATCGTCAACAAGCTCATCGACTGCGCCTCCATCGTGGGCATGTTCGTCATGGGCGCCCTCTCCGCCAACATCGTCAAGGTGTCCACCCCGCTCTCCTGGACCTTCGGCGAGAAGACCATCGTCCTTCAGGACACCCTGAACTCCATCGCCCCCGGCCTGCTCGCCCTCGCGGCCGTCATGTTCGTGTTCTGGGGCATCAAGTACAAGAAGTGGACCATCACCAAGCTCCTGGTGATCCTCATCGTGGTCTCGCTCGTGGGAGCCTTCCTCGGCATCCTGACCGCGTAACGACCGACATACCAGTCCCCCCGGGCGCGGCGATGAGGGGATCTCGCCGCGCCCCCTCACAAAAAGGAGAGAGACATGTCCGACAAGCAGACCTTCACGCGCGAGGAGTACCTCAAGGACGTTCGCGCCGCCAACGGCACCCGCGCCCAGTGGTTCCACCTCATGCTCCAGGAGGCCGAGAAGCACGGCATCGACCCCGACGAGTTCTGCGAGGCCACCATCTACGCCTTCGGCGTGGAGCGCGGTCGCAAGTACGGCGTCTGCGGGGGTAACCCCGGCAAGATGGCCGAGATGCTCTATAACTCCAACGGGCAGGACGTCTTTGAGATGGAGCTCGTCGAGAAGAGCGACGAGCGTGGCCTGCTGAGGTTCCACCACTGCCCGCTCGCCGCCACCTGGCGCAGCATGGGCCTTCCCGAAGAGCGCGTCGCCGAGCTCTGTCGACTCGCCTGCTACAGCGACCACGCGCGCGCGGACAGCGCCGGCGTCAACCTCGAGTTCGGCGCCCAGATCGGCGCCGGCGACGAAACCTGCGACCTCATCTTCACCCCCAGGGCCGAGAAGGACGGCGAGTAGCCGTGGGCGCCGCCCCCTGCCGCGGGCTCTCCGCGCGCGACGAGCGCATCGTCGATCTCCTTCGCCGCCTCGTGCGCATCAACACGGAGCATGCCGATCCCGAGCCCGGGGCCCCCTACGGCAGGGGGTGCGCCGAGGCCCTCGACCTCGTCATGCGGGAGTGCGAGGCGCTCGGCTTCGAGACACGCCGGGTGGACGAGAGGGTGGCCTGGGCCCAGGTGGGCTCCACGGGGCCCCTTGCGGCGTTCCCGGTCCATCTCGACGTGGTCCCGGCCGGGGAGGGCTGGGACCACGACCCCTACGCGGCCGACGTGCTGGACGGAGTGCTCTACGGCCGCGGCTGCATGGACAACAAGGTCGGCGCCGCGGTGCTCGTGGTCCTTCTCGCGGAGCACGCCGCCCGAGACCTTCCGTGCAGGCTTCGCGTCATCTTCGGAACCGACGAGGAAACGGGCATGTCCGATCTGCGCAAATACGTTGACGCGGGAGAGGAGATGCCGACCATGGGGTTTGTGCCCGACGCCTCCTTCCCCGTGGTCCGCGGGGAGAAGGCGCGCCTTCACCTGCGTCTCTCGCGCGCCGTCGAGGACGACGGCCTCGTGCTCCGCGGCGGCTCCATGGCGAACATGGTGCCCGCCGAGGCCAGGGCGACCCTTCCGGACGGGCGAGAGGTCTCCGAGCGGGGGAGGTCGGCGCACGGGAGCACCCCCGAGCGGGGGGAGAGCGCCATCAGGCCTCTCGTTGCCCGTCTCGTGGAGTCCGGGATGGACCCCGACGGCGCGCTCGGGGAGGTGGCGCGCCTGCTCTGCGCCGACCTCACCGGCGCCGCGCTCGGCATCGACGAGCCCGACGAGGTGTTCGGGCACACCTCCATGAACCTCGGGACGATCGAGCTCGCATCCGGCAGGCTGACGGCCGAGCTCGACGTGCGGTTTGGCTGCGCCATCACTCCGGGCGAGGTGGTGGGTCGCGTCCGCCGCTCGCTCGGGGGCGCGTGGGAGGTGGAGGTCATCCAGGAGAAGCCCCTGCACCTCGTGCCCGAGGACGACCCCTGCGTTCGCGTCCTTCTCAGCGCCTACGAGCGCGTGACCGGGGAGCGCGGGGACTGTTCCGTCATGGCGGGCGGCACCTATGCGAGCTACCTGCCCGCGCTCGTCGCCTTTGGGCCCAAGCTGCCCGGGGCGCACAGCGGGGCCCACGGCGTGAACGAGCACGTGAGCCTCGAGGACGTGGCTCGCGCGGCAGACATATACAGCGAGGCGATCCGGGGCATCATCGGACTCGCCGCATCTCGGGAGGACTGAGCATGGTTGACTTCATCGGTCTCCTCAAGAAGGAGGTCGTGCCCGCAGAGGGCTGCACCGAGCCCATCGCAGTTGCCTACGCGGTCTCCATCGCGTCAGAGCAGCTCGGCGGCGAGGCGGCGGAGGTTCGCCTTCGCCTGAGCGCCAACATCATCAAGAACGCCCTCGGCGTGGGGATCCCCGGCACGGGCATGGTGGGGATTGAGATCGCCGCCGCCCTCGGCGCGGTGGTGCGACGGTCCGACAAAAAGCTCGAGGTGCTCTCGGGCTTCTCGCCGGAGCAGCTCGCCGCGGCGCGAGCCCTCGTCGACGCCCATGCCGTCCACGTGGAGCAGCAGCCCACGTCCGAGGCCCTCTACATTGAGGCGCGCCTCACTGACGGGAGGGACGCCTCGCGCGTCGTCATCGTGCGCGACCACACCAACGTGGTGAGGGTGGAGAGAAACGGAGAGGTCCTCGTGGACGAGCCCGTCTCGGTCGGGGGCGGCTCCGACGACGAGGGGACTGGCCTCACCATCGACTCGATCTATGAGTTCGCGACCACCGTCGCGTTCGACGACATCAGCTTCATCCTCGACTGCGTGCCCCTCAACACGCGCGTTAGCGAGGAGGGCCTTCAGGGGGAGTACGGGCTCGAGGTCGGCAGGCGCATCGGCGCCGGCGCGGACCGTCGCGGGGCCCTGCTCAACAACGCGACGCTGCGGCTCATGTCCGTGACCGCCGCGGCCAGCGACGCGCGCATGGGTGGGTGCCCCCTCTCGGTCATGACGTGCGGGGGCAGCGGCAACCAGGGCATTGCGAGCTCGCTTCCCATCATCGAGCTCGCCCGCATGCTGGGATCGTCCGATGAGGACCTCGCGCGCGCCCTGGTGCTTTCGGACCTCGTCGTCCTGCACATCAAGGAGTACATGGGCCGCCTCTCGCCCCTGTGCGGCTCGGGCATCGCCGGTGGGACGGGCTCCTGCTGCGGCATCACCTACCTGCAGGGGGGCGGGCTGAGGGAGATAAAGTACGCGATCAACAACATGCTCGCCACGCTGCAGGGCATGATTTGCGATGGCGCCAAGGCGACCTGCGCGCTCAAGATAGCCGCGGGGACGAACTGCGCGATCCAGTGCTCGACCCTGGCCCTCGCCGACATCTCGCCCACGAGCAAGGACGGCATCATCTTCGACGATGCCGAGGAGACCATCAAGAACACCGGTCGTCTCATGCGGGAGGGCTTTGCCCAGACCGACGAGGCGATCCTCTCCATCATGCTCGCGAAGCAGCTGGAGTCGAAGTGACCATGTTCGAGGCGGTCATCTTCGACAAGGACGGCGTGCTCGTCAACACCGAGCCCGAGCTCGACAGGCGTCGGAAGGCGTTCTTCGCGCGGGAGGGCATCGACGACTCGGGGTTCCCGAGCTTCTACGGGTCCAACAACAAGGTGGTCTGGAGCTGCGTCGAGCCGAGGGACGAGGTCCGGAGAGAGGAGCTCTACGCGCGGTTCCGCAGGCAGTTCGCGGACGACCCCATGCCCTACGCGCAGCTCGCCACGCCCGGGGTCCACGAGGTGCTCCTCGGCCTGCGCGAGAGGGGCGTGAGGACGGGCCTGGCCTCCGCCTCCCCGCGCTGGGTCATCGACGGCTTCGTCGAGGCGCTTGGGATATCCGAGCTCCTCGACGTGACGGTGAGCGGAGAGGAGTGCGCCGCGTCCAAGCCCGCGCCCGACGTCTACCTTCGGGCCATGGGGCTTCTCGGAGTCGAACCCGCGGCAACGGTGGTGGTCGAGGACTCGCCGATCGGCCTTCTCGCCGCGCACCGTGCCGGGGCCCTGGTGTGCGCCATGCCCCTGCCGCAGGGGGTGAGCCTCGACCAGTCGCTCGCCGACGTCCGCCTGTCCTGCCTCGAGGACCTTCTCAGCCTGCCCGGCATGCCGTCCTGACCGCGTATCGGCGCCAGGGGTAGAATGAGGCCCTGCGCGACGGGGACGGGAGGAAGCATGCGAGACGAGAAGGTCCTGTGGAAGGAGATGGACCGCTTCACGCTGGGGAGTCCTGCGCTCGTCTGCCGGTGGCGGCTCGCGAGCCGCGCGCTGCCGCTGGAGAACCGCCACCTCCGGGCGCTCGGGCAGCGCGTCGTGAACGGCGGGCTCGTACCGACCGAGCTCGTCGCCTGGGCGAAGCAGCACATTGAGTGGACGCTCTCGGAGGGCGCCGCGGAGCATCCCGACGGCGTGCTCATGCTCATCCTTGACGGCGAGGGGAGGGCTGCCATGACCGTGGGGCCCTACGAGCCGCTTGCGCTGCGCACCCCGTCGGCGCTCGCCGACCGCGCCCGCGCGGCGAGCGTTGAGGCGGAGGACACGGGGGTCGCCCCGGAGTCGCTCTGGCTCGTGCGCGAGGAGGGTCTCATCTGGGGCATCGGTGCGGACGAGCGCCCCTCTGGCGCGGCGACGCTCATGGCCGACCTTGCCAGGACCGTGGGCTTTGCGGTGGAGCGCAGGGCCGGGCTCGCGGAGGCCCTGCTGGCGGGCGAGGTCTCCTATGACGAGGCCCTTCTCGTTTCTGACGAGCACGGGATCGTGCCGGCGTCGGGCAGGGCGCAGCCGCGGGCGGAGCGATTTGCCGAGGGGTACGCCAAGCTGCTCTCGTCGATGGGGAGGCGCAGGTAGGGACCCTCTACGCGACCGAGAAGCTCCAGATGTTCTGGGCCTCGGCGCAGATGGTCTCGAGGCCCCAGACGCGCATGCTGCGGCCAACGCTGTTGGAGTCGTGCACGAGGACGTGGGTTCCGTCCGAGGCCATGCCCTCAACCACGATGTAGTGGCCGACGCGCGTGAACGTGCCGGGCTCCATCGCGCAGATGAGCGGGTGCCCCGCCTCAAGCTCCGCCTTGAGCTGGCTCTCAACGGCGGGAAGGGTCTGGCTGTTGAGGCCGAGCGTCGCGGCGCCCTCGCTCATGAGCGTCCATGCGCTGCCGTTGCCGTCGGTGGCATAGCCGTTCTCGGTGCTGAAGGCGGCCATCTGAACGGGGTCGTAGCTCGTGTCGCCCGTCAGGTAGACGTAGACCATCGTGAGCGCGGTGGGCCCACAGCCCTGCTCGGCAAAGGTCCCGCCGCAGTACTCCGCGTCGGCCCACTGCGGGTCAATCTGGTAGAGGTAGGGCATCTCGCCCTTGCGCCACTCCTCGCGCGGCGTGCTTGTGACCGCGGGCTCGTCGGCCGTGGCGGGGATGCTCGTGTCAACGGGTCCGGAGGCTTCCGCCTCGCTTGGGCCGGACCCCAGCGAGCAGGCAGCAATGAGCGTCAGCGCGATGACGAGAAGGGCCCCGGCGCAGACGGCCGCCACGAGCGCCCGCCGCGCCCCGCCTCTCTCGCGCCCCCGGCGGCTTCCGCCGCGGGCAAGCGTCATGTTGCTGATGTCGTTCACGCCCGCACCCCCGTCTCACGTACCGAAGGATTCTATCACGTGCCCTTTTCCGGCCGCCTCATGGTCCCTCGTGTCCGCGGAGCGGGGCTTCGTGACAGTTGACCCTGTCACCTTTGTCAGGTCGGGGCGGGAGTCAGCCGGGCGTCACAATTTCACCACGAACCGGCCGGCCTGAGCCGCCGTCCTTCTCGCCCTGCGGGAGACGAGGCCCCGTCCAGCGCCGCCGTAGGGTAATCCCCCTCATTTCGGGGTATTTTACCTGCGATTTGTTATACGGGACGTTTTACGGCAAAAACCGCGCGCTCGACCGATTTGCCGCCGAAGTCGTGAATAAAAACGCGCGTGCGGAGTACACTGTCACCATGCATGGGCCATTGGCCCGACTCAGTCATGTGTCTTGTGAGTGAGAGCTGCCTGAGGCCATGGGGGTCCTCAGGGGACCGGTTCGAAGGAGAGGATATGGCGCGTAAGTTTAAGTCCATGGACGGCAACGAGGCGGCGGCGTACGTCTCGTATGCGTTCACCGAGGTGGCGGGCATCTACCCGATCACCCCGTCGAGCCCCATGGCCGACCACGTTGACCAGTGGGCCGCTCAGGGCATGAAGAACGTCTTTGGCACGCCGGTCAAGGTCGTTGAGATGGAGTCCGAGGCGGGCGCCGCGGGCACCGTTCACGGCTCGCTCGGCGCCGGCGCACTCACGACCACCTACACGGCGTCGCAGGGTCTGCTCCTCATGATCCCGAACATGTACAAGATCGCCGGCGAGGGTCTTCCGGGCGTCTTCCACGTGTCCGCCCGTACCGTGGCCACCCACGCCCTCAACATCTTCGGCGATCACTCCGACGTCATGGCCTGCCGCCAGACCGGCTTTGCCATGCTCGCCGAGGGCAACGTCCAGGAGGTCATGGACCTCGCGCCGGTGGCCCACCTCGCGGCCATCGAGGGCAAGGTGCCGTTTCTGAACTTCTTCGACGGCTTCCGCACCTCCCACGAGATCCAGAAGGTCGCGGTCTGGGACTTCGACGACCTCAAGGAGATGCTGGACATGGACGCCGTCCAGGCGTTCCGCGACCACGCCCTCAACCCGGAGCACCCGCACGCCCGCGGCTCCCACGAGAACGGCGACATCTTCTTCCAGCACCGCGAGGCCTGCAACAAGGCCTACGACGCGCTGCCCGCCGTGGTCCAGTCCTACATGGACAAGATCAACGAGAAGCTCGGCACCAGCTACCACCTCTTCGACTACTACGGCGCCGATGACGCCGACCGCGTCGTGGTCTGCATGGGCTCCTTCTGCGACACCCTCGAGGAGGTCATCGACTACCTGAACGCCCACGGCGAGAAGGTCGGCCTCGTGAAGGTCCGCCTGTACCGTCCGTGGTCCGTCGAGGACTTCGTGGCGGCCCTGCCCGAGACCGTCAAGAAGATCGCCGTCCTCGACCGCACCAAGGAGCCCGGCTCCATCGGCGAGCCCCTCTACGAGGACGTCATCTCTGCGCTGTACGAGGCCGGCAAGACCGAGATCGCCGTCGTCGGCGGCCGCTACGGCCTCGGCTCCAAGGACGAGCCGCCCGCGGCTGCCTTCGCCGTCTACAAGGAGCTCGAGAAGGACGCCCCCGCCCGCGAGTTCACCATCGGCATCGTGGACGACGTCACCAACCTGTCGCTCCCCATGGACCCGGACGCCCCCAACACGGCGGACCCGTCCACGATCGAGTGCAAGTTCTGGGGCCTCGGCGGCGATGGCACCGTCGGCGCCAACAAGAACTCCATCAAGATCATCGGCGACCACACCGACAAGTACGTCCAGGCCTACTTCCAGTACGACTCCAAGAAGACCGGCGGCGTCACCATCTCGCACCTGCGCTTCGGCGACTCCCCGATCCGCTCGCCGTACTACATCAACAAGGCCAACTTCGTCGCCTGCCACAACCCGTCCTACATCATCAAGGGCTTCCCGATGGTCCGCGACGTCAAGCCGGGCGGCACGTTCCTCGTGAACTGCCAGTGGTCTGACGAGGAGTTCGCCTCCCACCTGCCGGCCGTGGCCAAGCGCTACATCGCCAAGAACAACATCAACGTCTACCTGATCGACGCCATCGACCTCGCCGAGAAGGTCGGCATGGGCAAGCGCACCAACACGGTGCTGCAGTCCGCGTTCTTCTCGCTCGCGCAGGTGCTTCCCGCCGAGGACGCCATCGAGTACATGAAGGCCGCCGCCGAGAAGTCCTACGCCAAGAAGGGCCAGAGCATCGTCGAGGCCAACTGGAAGGCCATCGACGCCGGCGCCACCGCCTACCGCAAGTTCGAGGTTCCCGCGGACTGGGCGAACGCCGAGGACGAGAAGGTCGAGCTCACGCTCGAGGGCCGCGAGGCCATCGTCAAGCAGGTCCGCGAGCTCATGGAGCCCATCAACCGCATGGACGGCGACTCGCTGCCCGTCTCCAAGTTCGTCGACGTTGCCGACGGCCAGTGGGAGCTCGGCGCCTCTCAGTACGAGAAGCGCGGCGTCGCCGTTATGGTTCCGCACTGGGACGAGACCAAGTGCATCCAGTGCAACCAGTGCTCCTTCGTCTGCCCGCACGCCACGATCCGCCCGATCGTGATGAACGCCGAGGAGCAGGCCGCTGCCCCCGAGAACATGCGTCGCCTCGACCTCACCATCCCCAAGGGCACCGGCTACACCTTCACCATGGCGATCAGCCCGCTCGACTGCATGGGCTGCACCAACTGCGCGAAGGTCTGCCCGAAGGGCGCCCTCACGATGGTGCCGCAGGAGTCCGAGCTCGACCAGGCTCCGGTGTGGGACTACGCGGTGAACAAGGTCTCCGAGAAGAAGGAGCTCGTGGCCGCCAACGTCAAGGGCAGCCAGTACGCCAAGCCGTACCTCGAGTTCTCCGGCTCCTGCGCCGGCTGCGCCGAGACCGCGTACGCACGCCTCGTCACGCAGGTCTGCGGTGACCGCATGTTCATCTCCAACGCCACCGGCTGCTCCTCGATCTGGGGCAACCCGGCCGCCACGTCGCCGTTCAACGTCAACGCCTGCGGCCACGGCCCGGCGTGGAACAACTCCCTCTTCGAGGACAACGCCGAGCACGGCCTGGGTCTCGCCCTTGGCTATGACGCCGTCCAGGAGAAGATCGTCGCCGAGACCGAGAAGCTCCTCCAGTCCGACTGCGCGTCCGACGCCCTGAAGGAGGCTGCGACCGCCTGGCTCGAGGCCCGCACGGACACCGAGGCCAGCAAGACCACCGCTGCCGCCTACGTCGCCGAGCTCGAGAAGGCCGACTGCGAGACGGCCAAGGCCATCCTCGCCGACAAGTCCTACCTCACCAAGAAGGCCTTCTGGATCTTCGGTGGCGACGGCTGGGCGTATGACATCGGCTTCGGCGGCCTCGATCACGTCCTTGCCTCCGGCAACAACGTGAACGTCTTCGTCTTTGACACCGAGGTCTACTCCAACACCGGCGGCCAGGCCTCCAAGGCCTCCAACATCGGCCAGGTGGCCCAGTTCGCGGCCGCCGGCAAGGTGACCAAGAAGAAGAGCCTCGCCGAGATCGCCATGTCCTATGGCTACGTCTACGTGGCTCAGGTCGCCATGGGCGCCAACATGAACCAGACGCTCAAGGCCATCCACGAGGCCGTGTCCTACGACGGTCCGTCCCTCATCATCGGCTACAGCCCGTGCGAGATGCACTCCATCAAGGGCGGCGGCATGCAGAACTGCCAGATGGAGATGAAGAAGGCCGTGGAGTGCGGCTACTGGAACCTCTTCCGCTACAACCCGGCTGCCCCCACGGGCAAGAAGTTCACGCTCGACTCCAAGGAGCCGGCCGGCGGATATCAGGACTTCCTCATGAACGAGGCCCGCTACACCTCGCTCACCCGCTCCTTCCCCGAGCGCGCCAAGGAGCTCTTCGCCGAGAACGAGGAGGCTGCCATGGCTCGCTACGCGCACCTGCTTAAGCTCAAGGACCTCTACGCCGACGCGTAAGTTCTTCTCGCTGAGCTGACCGCGCATGCTGCGGCCCCCGGCATCACGCCGGGGGCCGTTTTGCTGACAAAGGTTGACAAAGGTGACAGGGTCAACTGTCAGGTTTTTCGCCGCGCTCGCCGGCATGCCGCTGGCGTCGGGCCATCAGGGGAATGTGGCGCGGCGGACGCTAGCGTCCCGTGGCGATTCTCATCGCAACGTCGTGCGCCAGGAGCTCAAGCGAGTCGTCCAGCGGGGCAAGATCGACCTTCTCGCCACGCCGGCGCAGGGCGCGCTCGATCAGCCAGTCGGTGACGCCAGGGTTCTTGGGCAGGATCGGCCCGTGCAGGTAGGTGCCCACAACGCCGTCATGAAGCACGCCCTCTCCGCCGTCCTCGCCGTTGTTGCCGGTCCCGTGGATCATCGCGCGCCCCAGGGGCTTCTCGCCCGCGCCCAGAACCGTGCGCCCCGCATGGTTCTCAAAGCCCACGATCGGCGTGTCGCATACGGGCGACTCAATCGCCACGTTGCCAATCAGGCGCGTGGTCCCGGCTGTCGTCTCGATGTCCAGCACGTGCAGCCCCTCCACGCGCTCCCCGCCCATCATGTAGTAGTGGCCGAGCAGCTGGTAGCCGCCGCAGATGGCGAGAAGAGCGCCGCCCCCCTCGACGTAGGCCTCCACCTTCTCTCGCTGCGCCTGCAGCTCGCGGCAGACGGCGAGCTGGTCGCGGTCCGCGCCTCCGCCCAGAAGCACGATGTCGGCGTCGGTGAGGTCAAGCTCCTGGCCCATGAGGACCTGGTCAACCCGGCAGGGGATGCCGCGCCAGGAGCAGCGCTTGGAGAGCGAGGCGATGTTTCCGCCGTCCCCGTAGAGGTTGAGGGCGTCGGGGTAGAGATGCACGATGCGCAGGGGACGCTCGAGCGCCACCGGTGACGGGGCGGCGCCCTTGGGGGGCGTCGCGGGCGGGGTATGTGAATTGGGGACTGTCCCCAATTTGCAGAGGCGCTCGAGCTCGGCAACGACGGGCGGGAAAGCGGTGTAGTTGGCGATCACATGGAGCCTCTCGCCCGCGGCGACAAAGCGCAGGGCGTCCTCGACGCCGTCGACGAGCTCGATGGGGCAGCCCAGCTCGGCGTACTTCACGCGCACCGCCATGTCCTCACGGCGGGTGCCCCCCACGCAGACGCAGCGCAGGTCGGCGAGGTCGCGAAGGCGCTCGAGGTCGATGTCCCAGATCCAGGAGACATCGTGGCCGTCAGCGTCGTTGTCGTTGAGGAAGAGGGCCACATAGCGCCCGTCCTCCGCACGCACCTGCTGCACCATACGGTTGAAGCCTGTGGGGTTCTTCGCGAGGTTGCTCACGACGGAGTGGCCGCTGTCGAGCCGGTAGGTCTTGCCGCGCCCGCTGGCGGGCTCGTAGACGTCGAGCGCGCCCTGGAAGTCGTCCGCGTCTCCGCCGCCGAGCAGGCACGCCACAAGGGCCGCCATCACGTTGTAGACCATGTAGAGGCCGCTGTAGCGGGTGGTCACGTGGTGCCGCACGTAGTTCTCGCCCCGACGGTCCTCGACGTCAAACTCGTAGCCGCCGCAGGTCAAAGTCACGTTGACCGCGGCAAAGGCCAGCTCGGGGCGCTCCCAGCCGCACGCGGGACAGCGGTACTTGCCCAGCTGCCCGTAATGCACGTACGCGTAGTCCAGGGGCGCGTTGCACTTCGCGCAGAAGCGACTGTCTGAGATGCGGTCGGCCTCCTGGCCGGTGGGCTCGTCGATGCCGAAGGGAACGCCCGGATTGTCCACGCGCGCCGCAATGGAGGCGCAGAGCGGGTCGTCAGCGTTGTAGGCAAGGGCGGTCTGCGGCGAGCGGCGCAGCGCCTCGGCGATCACGTCCTGGGTGTGGTCAATCTCGCCGTAGCGGTCCAGCTGATCGCGGAACAGGTTGAGGAGGACGAGCGCGCGCGGCCGAAGCGCCGGCAGCACGCGCACGGTGTAGAGCTCATCGCACTCGAAGCAGCCCACGTGCGCACCCGCCCCGCGTGACTCCACGAGCGCGGAAGCGATGCCCGACTCCATGTTGTTGCCCGCGCGGTTGCACACCATACCCCCGGTCCCCGCCGCGAGCGCGTCGGCGGCGAGCCCGGTCGTGGTGGTCTTGCCGTTGGTGCCCGTGATGACCACGGAGCGCTCAAGCGCGCCACCCAGCTCGCCGATGAGGTTCGGGGCAAGGCGCAGCGCCACGGCGCCGGGCGCGTTTCCGCCGCCACGATGCAGCAGGCGAGTGGTGCCCCAGCGCGCCGCGTCGGCGGCGAGGCAGGCGATTCTAACGCGCGGGTTCATGCGGGGCTCCCTCCAGGCGGCTCTCGTTGCAGCAATACTAGCACGCAGGCCAGGGCGGCCCTTCCGGTCCCGTGATCCGTGGGCGGGGGGTCCGCGTGGGGCGGGGGGCGCAACTCTGCTAGTATCAGTTCTGTCGCGTCCGCGGGGATGCTTCTTTTGGAGTGCTTTCCACCGGGATCCCGAAGGTCGTGTGCGCGACATGCCCCTCTGGGCATCCAGCAAAGCCCTCCGACAGAAAAGAGAGAAGCATGGGACAGCACAACGCGGCAGCAAACATCACGGCACATCACGTCGACGCGAGAAGAACGGCGCGCATCGGGGCCGTTGCGGCCATCTATGCGGCTCTGACGCTCTGCGCCCTGCTCTTCCTTGGCAGCCTCGCCTGGGGGCCGGTGCAGTTCCGCGTCTCCGAGGCCGCGTGCGTCCTGGCGCTCTTCACCGCCGACGCCGTTCCCGGCCTGGCGCTCGGCTGCGCCATCGCCAACCTCGCCAACATCGCGCTCTCAGGCACCGGAATGCTCGGCATGCTCGACGTGGTCTTCGGCAGCCTCGCCACCGCACTTGGCGCCTGGTTCACGTGGCGCAACCGCCGCCGTCCCGCGCTCGCGCTCATGGGGCCGGTGCTTGCCAACGCCCTCATCGTTCCGCTCTACCTCCCGCTCATGCTTCAGGGAATCGGCTTCTACACCATCCCGTTCACCAGCATCGCCATCGACGGCGCGTACCCGGCCATGTACGTCTTCGGCCTGATCGCCACCGGCGTCGGGGAGGCGGTGGTGATGTACGTGCTTGGCCTGCCGCTCGCCCGGGCCCTCTCCAAGACGTCGCTTCCCCGCCAGCTGGGCAGCGATGGGTCGACGCAGGGGTAGCGCTTGAATCCGGCCATCGTCATACCGTCGTACTGGGCCGAGGGGGCGCAGCCAGGAGTCCTCGGCGAGCGGGGGGTCTATGACTACACCACCCCGATTGACAAGCCCCTGCCCGAGCTGGAGCTCTGCCTCTCGTCTCTTGACCAGGTGCGCGGCGTCATCCGCGTGATCGTGCTCGTGGTGGCGCCCGTCACGTGCGAGGACTCGGCGCGCGCCCGCGTGGAAAGCATCTGCCGCGCGCACCCCGCGCTGAACCCCCTCGTCATCGGCGCCCGCGAGGCCGCTCATGTGGAGCACGCCGTCGCCCGCATGGCGCACCACGTCACGGGCGAAACGGTCGCGCTGCGCGGCTACGGCGCCATCAAGAACATGGGCCTTGCGGTCGCTGCCGTCTTCGGCCACGACGTCGTGGTCTTCCTCGATGACGACGAGGTCGTTCTGGACCCCGACTTCCTCATCAATGCGGTGCACGGCCTCGGCTCGCTCACGAGGCAGAACCTCAAGGTCCTCGTCAAGAGCGGCTTCTTCATCGATGCCAACAACAGCCCATATGCCAATCCCACCGACGAGTGGACCGAGAAGTACTGGTCAAAGGCGACGGAGTTCAACCGCGTCATGGAGCGGATGCAGACATCGTCGTCGCGCTTCTCGCGGTCGAACCACCTCTGCGGCGGGTGCTGCGCCCTGCACGCCGAGGCATACTCGAAGGTCCCCTTCGACCCGTACATCACGCGCGGCGAGGACCTCGACTACGTGCTCAACCTGAGGGCAAACGGCATGGACGCGTGGTTTGACAACGCGTGGTTCGTCCGCTCGCAGCCGCCCGAGGAGATGGCGGGCGTCCCGTCCATGTTCATGCAGGACGTCCATCGCTGGCTGTACGAGTATCGCAAGCTCGACGCCATGAACTCTCGTCGCGACCTGCGCACCATCACGCCCGAGTCCCTCATGCCCTATCCGGCGCCGTGGCTCTCCGCCGGCGTGCGCCGTCGCGTCTTCCAAACGGCCCTGCGTCGGTTCATCAAGGGCCCTAATCGCCTTGCGTACCTGCGCATCCTCACAAAGGGGCGCTACGATGCCGACAAGTTCGCCCGCGCGGCGAGCTCGCGCTACCTGTCCTTCTCGATGATGTGGCCGGGCGTGGTCGCGGCCCTCTGGGAAGATCCGCTGCTCCAGAGCGCCATCAGGCGCACCGGCGAGGTCGTGCCCCCGGAGGAGCGCGCGGCGGCCACGGCAGACGACCTCGGAGACACCGGGTCGCTCCCGACGGTAGGTGAGGCCCAGTGATAGGAAGGCTTCGCCCGCGCCGACGCTCCGCGGACGTTCTTCTCGCCGTGTGCGCCGTCCTTCTTGCCGCCCTGCTCATCACGAGCATGCGCGACGGCATCGTCGTGGCCGCCATGCTCGTGGGCTGCGGCATGGCCGCCGTTATCGTGATGAGCGGCGCCATCAGCGTGACGCCCGAGGACACGCGCTCCGAGGCAACGGAGCGCACGCTGCGCGTGGCAACGAACACGCTCGCCCACCTGCGAGGCGGACTTACGGAGGAGAACGCCCGCGCCATCTGCTCGATGCTCCTGCCCGAGACGGACGCCGCGGCCATCGCCATTACCGACACCGTGAAGGTGCTCGCCTACGAGGGCGCCGTCCAGACGCCCTTCCGCGCGGGCACCCCCAACGCCAAGCCCACGCTCGAGGTGCTGGAGAGCCGGCGCATGGAGACCTTCGTCGCCGTGGACGACGACACGCAGGAGGCGCGCCTCTTCGCCGTGGGAAGCCGCGCCGAGGGCAGCGCCTTCGGCATCATCGTGCCGCTGCTCGTGCAGGACCGGGCGGTGGGGACCATCAAGTTCTACTACCGGCGCGACCTCGACATCGACCGCACGCAGCTCGCCATCGCCGAGGGCCTGGGGCTGCTCCTCTCCACCCAGCTCTCGTCCTACGAGCTGGACAAGCAGGCCGAGCTCACCGCCCGCGCGGAGGTCAAGGCGCTCCAGGCGCAGATCAACCCGCACTTCCTCTTCAACGCGCTCAACACCATCGCGTCGTTCACGCGGACCAACCCCACGAAGGCGCGCGACCTGCTGCGCGAGTTCTCGCTCTTCTATCGCCGCACGCTGGAGAGCTCGGAGAAGGCGCTCATCCCGCTCTCCCAGGAGCTCCAGCAGACGCGCAGCTACCTGCGGATCGAGAAGGCGCGCTTCGGCGAGGACCGCATCGTGGAGAGCGAGCGCGTTGAGAGCGGCTGCGAGAGCCTTCCGGTGCCGTCGTTTCTGGTGCAGCCCATCGTGGAGAACGCCGTCCGCCACGCCATGCGTGACGAGGGGCCTCTTCACGTTGAAGTTCAGGTAGCCACCGACGGAAATGATATCCTTATTGCCGTGACTGACGACGGGCTGGGCATGGACGACGCCGTCGCCAGTCGGCTCATGGCCGAGGCCGTCGAGCCCCGCACCCCGACGGGCGCGGGTGCCGGGAAGGGCGCGGGCATGGCGCTGCGCAACGTGGCCGAGCGCATCGAGCGCTTCTACGGCGTCGGCTCTGGGGTGGAGATCGTCTCCAAGCCGGGCGAGGGCACGTGCGTGACGCTCAGGCTCGCAGGGGCGAGAAGGTCGCTCGCCTTGGGGACGGCACAGAAGCAGGATGAGGGGGCACGCGGCCGCTCTGGCCGGGCGTCCTGAGAACGCGAAGGGGTACGTGTATGCGCGCGATGATCGTGGACGATGAGGCTCCGGCACGCTCCGAGCTGAGGTACCTCCTCGAGGAGACCGGCAGGGTCGACGCCATCATGGAGGCCTCGAGCGCACGCGAGGCCGTCGAGAAGCTGATGGAGAGCAAGGCCGACATCATGTTCCTCGACATCCAGATGCCCAAGACCTCCGGCATGCAGCTCGCGGAGGCGCTCCACCGTCTCAAGAACCCCCCTGCGATCGTGTTTGTGACCGCCTACAGCGAGTATGCGCTCGAGGCGTTTGGCGTGGATGCGATCGACTACCTTATGAAGCCCGTCGATCCCGAGCGCCTGAGCCAGGCGCTCGACAAGGTCCAGTCGCGCATGAAGCCGCAGCCCCAGAGTCATTCCTCCGTGGAGCGCATCCCCGTGGTCAAGAGCGGCCGCAAGGTGCTGGTGCCCATCGACCAGATTCGCTACATCGAGGCGAAGGACGACTACTCCTGCATCTACACGGCGGACGACCGCTTCCTCTCCACGATCTCGCTCGCCAAGCTCGAGCAGAAGCTCGCGCCGCATGGGTTCTTCCGCGTGCACCGAGGCTACATCGTGAACCTCGAGTACGTGGAGGACGTCGAGGTCATCTCCTCCGGCATCCTCCAGCTGGGCGTCAACGGCATCGAGGGCAAGAAGATCTCCGTGTCGCGCCGCCGCGTTGTGGCGCTCAAGCGCGCCCTCGGGCTCTAGCGGACTCTCCCGGAAGGCTGGCAGGTGGCTGAGATCAGGCGCTACGACATCATTTCTGACACGCACGGCTACCTCACGCCGGAGCTTCTCGACGCGCTCCAGGGTGCCGACGTCATCGTCCACGCGGGGGACATCTGCTCTCCCTCGGACTTCCGCACCCTGCAGCTCATCGCGCCCGTTCAGGCCTGCCTGGGGAACAACGACTACGCGTCGGACTATCCCCCCACGGTGCGCGCGCGCAAGGTGTTCTACGGAAGCGGCCTCAAGTGGCAGGTCTCTCATTACCGCGAGCGTCTCAACCTCTCGCTGTGCGACGTGGCAATCTGCGGCCACACGCACACGCCCTTCCTTGAGCGCGACGAATGGACGGGCACGCTCGTGATGAACCCGGGGAGCCCCACGGCCCCTCGTCGCTCCCGGCCCTCGATGGGTCGAATCCTCTGTGAGGAGGGGCGCGTCATCGACGCGCAGATCATCGCGCTGCGATAGGGGTGCGGGCGGGACTTTGCCGCACGACTGCGACGCTCTCACCGCCGCGCCGAATATTAATCCGCCCTGTGGGGGCGCGACGAAAATGCCAACTGGGCAAATGTCGTTGCGCGTCGCCACAGGGCGGATTAATTATTGAGGTCGTCGCCCTCTTCGCCGCCGCGTGGGGCGTCCACCGCCATGAGTACGGGTGCCACCACGCGGGTGTAGAACGCCAGCCACACGAGCGAGACGCAGAACCCCGCAATCACGTCCGAGGCGTAGTGGACGCCAAGGTAAATGCGGCTCACCCCGACCATCACGATGACAAGGCCAAACGCGATGCACCAGATCGTGCGCATGACGTCACGCCGGTGATAGCGCCAGATCATCCAGATGAGCAGGCCAAAGAACGCCATGGCAACCATGGAGTGCCCGGAGGGAAAGCTGTACCCCGTCTCCTCGACCAGCCGGAATCCCTCCGGCCGCGGGCGCTGGACGATGAGCTTGAGCAGTGCGTTCAGAGCGACAACGCACGCCAGGTTGATGGAGACGCACCATCCCGGGGCCTTCCCGGGGGCGAGCGCGGCTATGGCCGCCGCCATCACGGCAAGCACGACGACAGAGGCGAGCGAGGTGAAGCCCTCCATGACAGGCGTCAGGGCGTCAGAGCGAAGGCCCTCGACGAACACCTGGTAGGCCATGGCGTCAAGGCGCATGAGCTCACCCTCGGCGACCTCGCCAAGAAGGACGAGAAACACGAGTGCGGCCACCAGCGCGATGATCGCGCGCAGGTTGTCTCGGGCAAGGGCCAGGGCGCCGCGAGCAACGTCGCGAGCGCCCTGGGAGAAGTCTGATCTGTGGCCCATGCTAGAGGTTGGCCTCCAGCTCGGAGACGAGCGAGGGCTTGGGCATGTTGCCGACTATGGTGTGAACGGGCTGCCCGCCCTTGAAGAGGATGAGCGTGGGGATGGAGACGATCCTGAAACGCGTGGCAAGGTCGGGCTCCTCGTCGACGTTGCACTTGTAGACGGCGAGGCGGTCCGCCATCTCCTCGGAGACCTGTTCGACGGTGGGGCCGAGCGCGCGGCACGGACCGCACCACGGCGCCCAGAAGTCAACGAGGACGGGCTTGTCGGACCCGGCGATGACGGAGTCGAACTCGGCCGCGGTGATTGCCTGAGACATGTGACCCTCCCTTTGGTCGGTGATGTTCTTGATTGGCTTATGCCCGATTTACACTAGTTCAAACGATGACGAGAACATATGTGACAATTCTCATAACATTTTCCTGACAAAGGTGACAGGGTCATCTGTCAGGTTTTCTGACAGATGACCCTGTCACCTTTGTCAGGTGGCCGGACGCAACGAGAAAGGAGCGCAATGGCATCGGAGCGAGACGCGCGGAGGCGCGCGTATCTGGATAAGGCCGCGGCAGAGGTCGACGCCCTTGAGGCGCGCGGCGTCATCATGGGCGGCAACGCGTTCTCCACGGTCCTTCTCGCCAAGGGCGTGCTCTCAGAGGGCGAGAAGAGCGGCGAGGCCCCGTTCTCGGGCGCTGACGGCACGGCCCTCAAGGCATCGCTCAAGGCGCTCGGCTATGCTCCCGAGGAGTGGGAGTGGCTGCTCACGATCGATGCCGACGGAGAGCCCCTCGCCCCAGAGCTCCTGGCCGAGGCGATCTGCGCGCTCGATCCGGCCACGATCGTCTGCTGCGACGATGCCGCCGCCTCGGCTCTGCGAGACGCCTACGCGGACGACCTCGTGCTCATAGACGCGCTCGAGGAGGCCATGCTCGCCCCGGGCGCCGTGGCCCGCGTGCGGGGCATGCGCGTCATCAACCTGGGAGGCTTCTCCGACGCCCTTGCGGACCCTCACGAGAAGCAGGTCATGTGGGCACGCCTGAAGAAGATTCCGCCGCTGGGCGAGCCGTTCTAGCAGCTCGCCCTCGCGCGCGATATGCTTACTCTATCTGTAGCTTCCCGGGGAAGGAGCACGCACCATGTCCACCATTGCCGCGCCCGTCGACGCAACCACCACGCCCGAGTGGGCGGCCCTCCAGGCCCACCATGACGAGCTCGTGAGCTCCGGATTCAACCTCAAGGATGCCTTCGCCAGCGATTCGGACCGCGTGGAGAAGCTCTCGTTTGACACCGAGGACCTGCACTTCGACCTCTCCAAGAACCTCGTGACCGAGAAGACCCTCGGCCTGCTCTGCGACCTCGCCCGCGCCGTGGGCCTCGAGGAGCGCCGCGACGCCATGTACGCCGGAGCGCACATCAACACCACCGAGGACCGCGCCGTCCTGCACACGGCGCTGCGTCGCCCGGCGGCTGAGAAGGGCACCGTCTTCGACGGCGAGCAGGACTGCGTGGCCGACGTCCGCGAGGTGCTCGACCGCATGTACGCCTTCGCCGAGCGCGTGCGCTCCGGAGAGTGGAAGGGCGTCACGGGCAAGCGCATCGAGCACGTGATGTCCATCGGCATCGGCGGCTCCGACCTCGGCCCCGTCATGGTCTACGAGGCCCTGAAGCCCATGGCCGACGCGGGTATCGACTGCCGCTACGTCTCCAACATCGATCCCAACGACATGGCCGAGAAGGTCAAGGGCCTCGACCCCGAGACCACGCTCGTCATTGTTGTCTCCAAGACGTTCACCACGCTCGAGACCCTCACCAACGCGCGCGAGGCCAAGACCTGGCTGCTTGAGACGCTGCGCGCCCAGGGCGCGGTTGATGGCTCGGCCGAGAAGGACGCCGAGGCCATCCGCAAGCACTTCGTCGCCGTCTCCACCAACCTCGAGCTCGTGGCCGAGTTCGGCATCGACCCCGAGAACGCCTTCGGCTTCTGGAACTGGGTTGGCGGTCGCTACTCCGTCGACTCCGCGGTTGGCCTCTCGCTCATCATCGCCTTTGGGCCGGAGCGCTTCGAGTGCTTCCTCAAGGGCTTCCACGACCTCGACACCTACTTCAAGGAGACCCCGCTCGAGAAGAACGTCGTTGCGCTCCTCGGCCTCATCAACGTCTGGTACGTGAACTTCTACGGCGCCGAGAGCCACGCCGTGCTGCCGTACAACCAGTACCTGCACCGCTTCGCCGCCTACCTCCAGCAGCTCACG
The DNA here is from genome assembly GCF_900128445.1 of Thermophilibacter provencensis. Taxonomy (GTDB): domain Bacteria; phylum Actinomycetota; class Coriobacteriia; order Coriobacteriales; family Atopobiaceae; genus Thermophilibacter; species Thermophilibacter provencensis. Next base: position 565,628 of record NZ_LT671417.1, read on the forward strand.
ATGGAGTCCAACGGCAAGAGCGTTCGCTGGGATGGCAGCCCGGTGACCTGTGCCACGGGCGAGATCTTCTGGGGCGAGCCGGGAACCAACGGCCAGCATGCCTTCTATCAGCTCATTCACCAGGGCACCCGCATGATTCCCGCGGACTTCATCGCCTTCGTGAACACGCCCAACCCCGTCAAGGACGGTGGCCAGGACGTCCACGAGCTCTTCCTCGGCAACTTCCTCGCGCAGACCAAGGCCCTCGCCTTTGGCAAGACGGCCGACGAGGTCCGCGCCGAGGGCACGGCCGAATGGATGGTGCCCGCCCGCGTCTTCGAGGGCAACCGACCGACGACGTCGATCTTCGGCATCGAGCTCACGCCGCATGCGCTCGGCGAGCTCATCGCGCTCTATGAGCACATCACCTTCGTCGAGGGCACGGTCTGGGGGCTCGACAGCTACGACCAGTGGGGCGTCGAGCTGGGCAAGCAGCTCGCCAAGCAGATCACGCCCGCCTTCCACGACGACGATGCCCTCGCCGCCCAGGACGCGTCCACGCAGGCTCTCATCCAGTACTACCGCACCCACCGCAAGTAGCGTGCAAAAGGGACAGGCACTTTTGCACACCTCGGGCCGCCGGGCACTTCTCGCCCGGCGGCCCTTTTGCGCATAACCCCATCTACCTGCGGCTCGCAACCGCTGGGCGCCTGCGCGTTGCCGAAAATGCAGCCCGCTGGTTGGTGGTGCGCGCCCGTCTGGTACCGTAACGTACGTGGTGCCGGCAGACCATGCGCTCCGCGCGCCCACCCCGAACGAAGGGCCAGCCATGAGCTTTCGCGACAACCTCCAGCACCTCCGCGCCACGCGCAACATGACCCAGGAGCAGCTTGCCATGCTGCTCGGCGTCTCCCGCCAGTCCGTGACCAAGTGGGAGGCCGAGAAGAGCTACCCAGAGATGGACAAGCTCCTCAAGCTCTGCCAGATCTTCGAGTGCAGTCTGGACGACCTCGTGCAGGGCGACCTCACCGGCCGCTCGCCGGACCCCGCCGCGGCGACCGTTCCTGCCGGGCCGCCCACCGACGTCTGCGGCTACGACGAGCACCAGCGGATGATGGCCTGGAAGGTGCCGACGGGAATCGCGGCCATTCTCGTGGGCATCGCGGTCGGCCTCTTCTTTGAGGGCGCGGCCGACCTCGCGCCGGCGGGCGCCCGCGACGGCCTCTTCGTCATCATCATCCTGGCGGGCATCCTCGGGGGCCTGGCGTTTCTCGTTCCCGCCGGCATGGAGCACGCCGCGTTTCAGCGGGCGCACCCCTACGTGGAGGACTTCTACACCGACGACGACCGCGCCGTTGCGCGCAGGTCCTTCTCGGCCGGGCTCGTTGGGGGCATCGCGCTCATCTTTGTGGGAATTGGGTTTCTGCTCGTGCTCGGCGAGGACCGGGCGCTCGAGAACGCCGCCCTGTTCTTCCTGATGTTCTTCATCGCGCTGGGGGTGTGGAACATCGTCCACTACGGGATGCTGCTCGGTCGCACCAACGTTGCCGAGTACAACCGCTCCGTGGGCGAGGACCTCGAGGTGGAGGACATCGTGAGGGCGTCGCTGGACGACGCCCGTCGGGAGGCACTGCTCGAGGCAAAGAGGAGGGACGAGAAGGTCGGTGCGGTGTGCGCGGTCATCATGATTCTGGCCACGATTGTGGGGCTTGCGCTGCTGTTCGCACCCGTGTTTGCCTCGCCTGACCCGAGCGCCTTCGACCCCATCGGCACCTCGGCCATGTGGTTCTGGGTGGCCTGGCCCGTGGGAGGCATGGTCTGCGGGATCGTGGTCGTGCTGATGAGGGCGTTCGGGAAAGGCGAGTGACGCGGCGCCGCCCTGCTCGCCCGGCGATCAATGCACATAATCTGCTTTCATTCTAGATATCCGCAGGACGGATTCTCGGAAAAGTCAGATTATGTGCGTTAATCCGGCGGCCCGGCCCGGACCGGACCGCCCCCGTCGCGGCCCGCCAGCCCCCGGCCCAGCGCAAACTACGGGCGGCGGCGCCGTCCTCGCGTTTTGTCCTGGCGTACAATCTCAACGCGAGGAATGACGAGGAGAGGGGCCTCACCATGGACACCGCCGGCAGCATCGCCAAGGTCTACTACACCAACCTGCGCACGTACGCCAAGGAGAGCCGGCTCGACAAGCTCAAGCGCCTCATCCGCCGCGCCGGCATCGAGCAGATCGACTTTGAGAACAAGTTCGTGGCCATCAAGATTCACTTCGGCGAGCTGGGCAACCTCAGCTTCCTGCGGCCCAACTACGCGCGCGCCGTGGCCGACGTGGTCAAGGAGCTGGGCGGCAAGCCCTTCCTCACGGACTGCAACACGCTCTACGTGGGCAGTCGCAAGAACGCGCTCGAGCACATAGACTGCGCGTACCAGAACGGCTTCACCCCGTACGCCACCGGCTGCCAGGTGATCATCGCCGACGGCCTCAAGGGTACCGACGAGACCCTCGTCCCCGTGAAGAACGGCGAGTACGTGCACGAGGCCAAGATCGGCCACGCCCTCATGGACGCCGACATCGTCATCAGCCTCACGCACTTCAAGGGTCATGAGCAGGCCGGATTTGGCGGCTGCATGAAGAACCTCGGCATGGGCGGCGGCAGTCGCGCGGGCAAGATGGAGCAGCACGCCGCGGGCAAGCCGAGCGTCCATACCGAGAAGTGCGTCGGCTGCCGCGCCTGCGAGCGCATCTGCGCGCACGGCGCCATCAGCTTTGACGAGACGCGTGAGCGCGAACTCAAGAGCGGCAAGACCGTCACCGTGCCCGTGGCCCACATCAACCACGACGTCTGTGTCGGCTGCGGCCGCTGTATCGGCGCATGCAACCAGGACGCCATCGCGCCCGGCTCCGACGCCGCCGTCGACGTGCTCAACTGCAAGATCGCCGAGTACACGCAGGCCGTGGTGCAGGACCGCCCGAGCTTCCACATCTCCATCGCCATGGACATCAGCCCCAACTGCGACTGCCACGCGGAGAACGACACGCCCATCGTGCCGGACCTCGGCATGTTCGCGAGCTTTGACCCCGTGGCCATCGACCAGGCCTGCATCGACATGGCGCTGGCCGCGCCCACGCTGCCCAACTCCGAGCTCACGGACATGAGGGCCAAGCTGGAGGCCGAGGGCGGCATCCCCGAGCGCTGCCAGCACGACCACTTCAACCTCACGCACCCGGACACCAACTGGCGCTCCATGATCGAGCATGGCGAGAAGATCGGGCTGGGCACGAGCCACTACGAGCTCATCGAGGTCAAGTAGCGGCGGCGCGAGCGATAGCCGAACGGACGAATCCCCCTGCATCATATGATGCAGGGGGATTCGCTGCGTGCGGACGCCGTCTCCCCGACTGCGGGGAAGGCGATTCGTGCAGGGCGTGGGCGCCGGGCTGAATTGCTTTGCGGCCGCGTGATCACATCCGGTCACGCCTGATTCCGCGCCGCTCGCGGTGTACATAACTCATTTACACTTCTTTTTGAATCATTTAGATACTATCAAATAGTCTGGAGCCCAAAACAGCATGAGGAGGTCCCATGAGACCAAGCAAGCCGTTTCAGACTATGTGCCGCCTGCTGATTTTACTCACCATGTCCGTCGTCATGGCCATTTCCGTTCCTCTTATGGCTCTTGCCGATGAGGCGGCGCAGGCGACGGGGCCGGTATCCCACAACGCGATCGTCCTCGTTCTCGACAACTCGGGCAGTATGAGTGGCACCAAGGCACAAAAGCTGGAAGAGGCGGCGCAGCAGTTCAGCAAGAAGATTCTTGAGGCGGATCCCCGCAGTCAGATCGCAATCGTCTCGTTTGGCTCGGACGTCGTCGTACTCCCGTTCACGAGCGACCTCAGCGAACTGGAGTCGTTTGTAGAGAACGACATGAACGACTGGGGCTCAACAGATGTGACGAGCGCCCTTGAGTACGCGCATAGCACGGCCTTGCTGCTGCAGGACACCGGACTCGACCAGTATGCAAAGAGCATCGTAACGATGTCGGATGGAATGCCGGACAGCTCCAGCACCGCCATCGCGCAGGCGGAGACCATGTTCCCCAGCTACAACATGTACTCCGTTGGGTTTATGGCAACCTCAGCTTCGGAAATCAATTTCCTCAAGGCAATTCAGAACTCCGGATACTTTGAGGCCGATGACCTCGATGCCCTTATCGAGAAGTTCGTTGAGATTGCGGAGGAGCTCCTCAACCCGGTCCAGATCGCACTCTCCCACACCCCCATCCAGACGGCCTCTCCCGACCAGGGGGCAAGCTACCGGCTTTCCGCCACCATCACCAACCCAAACAGCAAGGCCGTGCAGAATCTCACCGCCGACCTTGCGCTCCCGGGCGAGGCGACTCTCCAGAGCGGCGAATCGCATCAGGAGCTTGGCGCGCTGCTTACCGGCCAGTCCGTAACGCTCTCATGGGACATCACGGTTAGCCCCTCGGCCGTTGGGGAGATCACCTATTCAGTTACCGCGGGCGGGAGCAACATCGTCAACCTCACGCAGTCCGAGAAGATCGTTCTGGAGCTCACGGGCAGCGATGACAACCAGTTTGTGTTTGGAACCGACAACTGGTCCTTCGCGAACAGCTCCACGTATTTTGGCAGCACGTACTACCTGAACTCAGCCGACTACAACGCCCTTCTGAGCGGCCTCAGCAACTCTGAGAAGCAGAACATCAAAAACAGCGTTAACGCTCAGTGGGGCGGAAGCTGTTATGGGTTTGCCGCGAGCTCCATCCTTAGCAAGATGGACGTTATCAACCCGCTGCTCCGTCAGCCGGGCGCCAGCAGCCTCTATGACATGACCGCTTCGAAAGACGTCCAGTCCTACATCAACTACTACATGTTCACCCAGATGCTTGAGCCCATCCGTGCAGACCGTGCCGACTTCGTCTCTTTGACCGATGTCGAGAAGGTCAATCTGCTCAAGGAGCGCGTGAGCGCGGTGGCGACCGGGGGGAGCCCCGTGCTGCTTGGCTTCAACCTTGATTTTGACTATCTTGGACAGAACGCCGGTCATGCAATCGTGGGCGACCGCTACGACAGCGGAAGCTATACCCTTGACTCGGGTACGTACGATGGCAGGGTCCGCTACTACGACTCCAATGACCCTGACGGGCGGAACCACTACATCTACGTCAACACCGAGACGGGGGCATGGGATATTCCTGACTACGGCGAAACCAACTCAGCCAGCTCAAGCGCCGATCTTACGCGGGCAAACAATGACCTCGCGCTCATGAACACGAAGGACATCGAGACTTCCGTGGAAAACTACAAGGCAATTCTCCGAGCCACCAGCGAGACAAACTTCACTAACGCCGTACTGCGATTCAAGAACATGATCTACAGCTTCTTTGACATCGTGTCCGGCAAGACGGACCTTGCTCACTGGTTTGACGACCAGTCTGGGTCAGGCTCCCCGCTGTCCGTTGTCCTTCCCGACAACAATGGTGACTACACCATCAGCTCGCCTGACGGCTATGGCTACTCCCTGCAGTACGCTGACATGCTGCTGAGCGTTGATGCGGACTCCGCCGATAGCGCAAGCTTCACCAGGAGCGGATCCGTCTCTCTTGAGGGCAACGACGGGGCGTACTCCCTGCAGGCAACAAGTGACGATGCCCAGGGCGAGCTCTATACCTTTGGCGTGCGCGGCTCCTCGTCCGGGAACGTGGCGCTCATAAAGACGGCCGAGGGCTACGTTGCCAAGGCGGACTCTCTTGACGGGGCTGTCGTGACCGCCGAGGGCGACAATACCTCCAAGGAGCTTCCCATCGAGGGGGAGAGGGATGAGCTGCTGATTACCTCTGATGGAACCGACGTCACGGCTTCCGCAGACGAAGACGGCGACGGCGCGTTTGAGACCGTCGTGGCCTCGACATCCGATGACAGCCAGACGCCTCCGCCCTCGACCCCCGGAGGAACCGACCCGTCCGATGATAATGGGGCTTCCCAGCCCAACAAGGACGCCGATCCCTCCAAGGGCTCTGACAAGGGGAGCGGGGGAACTCCCAACACGGGCGACACCAGCATCGCCTTTGCCCCCATCATCACCGCCGTTGGCGTGATTGCCTGCGCCATCGGAGCAGTCATTCACACCGTTCTGGGCTGCGGAAAAGACGGACGCGGCGGCCCCGTCAATTCCTAGCCTGACTCACGCCCCTATGGCCTAAAATCCGTCGGCCCGTCGCAGTTCATTGGACCTAGCGACGGGCCGACGTCTTATGAGAGGGCAATTCGTCTTTCACAGGCGTTTCTCGCCAGCGGGGGTGGCGGGGCGCAACCCTCGCTCCGCGTTGAAGCCCGCTGCACAGCGAGGCAAAAGAGTGGAAAATAGTGCCGTCAACCATCACAGAGAGGAGGCTCCATGCCCAAGGTTATCGTTTTCGGCAGCATGAACATGGACCTCTCCATCGACGCGCCGCGCGTGCCGGCCGCCGGCGAGACGCTGGTGGGCTCCCACTTCATGACGGCGGCGGGCGGCAAGGGCGCAAACCAGGCCGTCGCGGCGGCCCGGCTCGGCGCGGACGTACGCATGGTCGCGGCCGTGGGCGCGGACGGCTTTGGCGACGAGCTGACGGCCGGTCTCGCGGCGGCGGGGGTGGACGTCTCGCTCGTGCGCCACGTCGCGGACCAGACCACGGGCGTTGCCGTCATTCTCCGCACGGCGGGCGAGAACCGCATCGTGCTGCATGCGGGTGCCAACCATGCGCTCGATGCGGACGATGTGGTCTCTGACCTGCGTCGCATTGGCGAGAAGAACGACATACTCGTCACTCAGGGAGAGTGCGATCCCGCAGCGACGGAGGCTGCCCTGCGAGAGGCGCATGACCTGGGGCTCTACACGGTCTTCAACCCCGCCCCGGCGCGTCCCGCGCCAGATGACCTGTGGTCTTGCGTCGACCTCGTCTGCCTCAACGAGACTGAGTGCCAGATCATGTGCGGCGTGCTGCCTTCTGACGACGACGCGTGCCTGGCGGCGGCGCGCCGTCTGCGTGAGCTGGGTTCCGGTGCCGTCGCGATCACGCTCGGGGCGGCCGGGTCGTTCGGCCTTGACGCGGACGGCCCCGTTCGCGTCCCCGCTGCCCCGACGGTCGTCGTGGACACCACGGGCGCCGGGGACACGTTCATCGGCGCGCTTGCGGCCGGGCGGGCACGGTCCTTCTCGCTTGCCGAGTCCATGGACTGGGGCGCCCGGGCTGCGGCCCTCGCCGTGAGCCGGCTGGGCGCCCAGCCCTCAATACCCACCGCAGACGAAGTGGGGGCCGCTCGATGAGCGGGCGCAAGAAGCTGATACTCGATCTTGACACCGGCATCGATGACGCCTTGGCGCTCGCCTACGCGCTCGGAAGCCCCGAGGTCGAGCTTGTGGGCATCATCGCGAGCTACGGCAACGTGACCCTGCATCGGGCGGAGAGGAACGCCCGCGCGGTGCTCGAGGCCCTCGGCCATCCCGAGGTGCCCGTCTTCCGTGGGGCCGATCGCGCCCTCTCGGCGGAGGGGGAGTTTGCCCCCTCGGAGGCCGTCCTCCGCATCCATGGGAGCAACGGCCTCGGCGAACAGGATTTCTGCGCCGCAGCTGATGGCTGGTGCTACTCGGCGCCGCGGGATGGGATGGCGTTTCTCGCCCGGTCCGTAGACGCGTATGGGGATGATTTGCTCTACGTGCCGACGGGGCCCCTCACCAACCTCGCCATGGCGCTCGTGCGCGAGCCGCGCCTGGCACGCGCCCTTCCGTGCGTGACGTTCATGGGCGGTGCCCTGGCGGTGCCCGGCAACGTCACCCCCTGCGCCGAGGCGAACATCCACAACGACCCCGAGGCCGCCGACGTGGCGCTGAGCCTCGGCCTTCGGCTGCGCATGATTGGCCTCGACGTGACGCACCAGGCCATCCTGACACGCAGCGACACGGCGTCCTGGCGCGAGCTGGGCACGGAGGCCGGTCGGCTCTACGCTGACATGACCGACCACTACATCGGCACCTACGAGCAGAACAACCCTCACATGGGAGGATGCGCCCTGCACGACCCTCTTGCGGTGGCGGCGGCGATCGACCCCTCGCTCGTGGAGTGTCTCCGGACGAATCTGCGCGTGGACCTGTCCGGCGCGACGCGCGGCCGCACCGTCTGCGATCCCAGGCGGCTCAGGGACGCCGAGAAGAACCACGAGGTCGCGCTCGCCGTCGATGTCCCGCGCTTTCTGAGGCTCTTCCGTGAGCGCGTGGGACGCGCGCTCGCGTCCTGATGCCCGGGGCGTGGCCCGCCTCGGAACCCTTGGCCGAGTGACGCGTTTTGGACATACGGGGTGGATTCTGCGGCCCCATACGTTCAAAACGCGTCACCCGGACAAGGGGCTATGCCACATAAGCCCGGCGCCAATGGCCCGCCCGCGCCGACGGCCTACTGGTTCTCAGGCGGACGGAGCTTGGTGAGGGCGGTGTAGTCCACCTCGGCCGAGCTCGGCTTCATGGGGCCGGGGGCGTACCAGTCGAGCGCGCAGTCAATCCAGGCGTTCCAGAACGGCCACTCGTGCGCGCCTATCTCCGGCTCCCAGTAGGTGACGTCAAAGTTGGCGTCACGCAGCAGGTGAACGAGGTCGCGGTTGTTCTGGCAGAGGTTGTCGTGCAGGCCGCACGCGGCGTAGAAGCGCGGCTTGGGCAGCTCGGGGTCTTGCCGGAACTTGTCGATGAGCGCCACGTAGTCCTTGTCAGACCCGATCACGGTGTCGAGGTCGCCGAAGAAGCGCTCGTAGTACTTGCGCTTGCGCGGGGAGTGCGAGTCCACGGCCTCGAGCACGCGGTCGCGCATGAACGCGCCGGAGAGGATGACGATGTTGCCAAACCGGTCGGGGCGCAGCAGGCCGTTGATGAGCGCGGTGTAGGCGCCGATTGAGATGCCTGCGAGCGCGGTGTCCTCGCGCTTGGTGGAGAGCGGGAAGAGACGGCGCGTAAAGTCCACCAGCTCCTCGCTGATGAACTTGCCGTGCCACTCGTTTATCTCGGGCTTGTTGAGATAAAGCCCGTCCTCGCCCGAGGGGAGGATGAGGGCGACGTCGCGCGCCTCGGCCGTCTCGACCACGTGCGTGCGGTCAATCCAGTCGACGTCCTGTCCGAAGAGCCCGTGCAGCAGATACATTGTCCGGTATGGCCCACGACGCTTCTTCGCGAGCTTGTCGCCGTCCATCTTGTCGGCGGGAATCACCGCCGTGAGCACGACGTTGCGCTGAAGATAGTGAGAGTAGAAGTCGACTCTGAGCAGTGCCATCCCGAGTCCCTCCCTGCGCGGTCGGATTAGATGGAGTCCCGACTCCGCCGCATGACGCTAGAGGAGCCAGTCGAGCGCCTGCGGCAGGGCTGCGTTCCAGAAGTCCCAGTCGTGGCCGCCCGCCATCTCATGATACGTGACCTCAAGACCGGTGTCGCGCATGCGACCTGCCAGCATCCGGTTAGCTTCGGCGAGCGGGTCCTGGTTGCCGCAGGACATGTAGATGCGCGGGCGGGGACGATCGCAGTAGACGAGGTCCGCCGCCAGGCGCGCCGGGTCCTTGTCGCTTCCGCGCACCTCGTCGAGCTTGCCGAAGGTGTGCTCGAGGAAGGGGCGGGACAGGAAGAAGAGGTCGTCGGAGATGATCTGGTCGAACCCGTCGATGATCATTGCGGAGGAGAGGGCCACGATGGAGCCGAAGGTCTCGCAGTACCTAAGGCCGTTGCGCAGGGCGCCGTACGCGCCCATCGAGATGCCGCCGATGAAGGTGTCCTCGCGGCGGTCTGAGAGCGGGAACATCCGCCGCGCCACCTCGACGAGCTCCTGACCAACAAAGCGACCGTAGTAGTCATGCGTCTCGGGCTGGTCCAGGTAGAACGCGTTGTATCCGGAGGGCATGACCACGGCGATGCCGTGGCTCTCGGCCCAGTGGCGGATGCGCGTCTCTGAGATCCAGTCGGCGTGGTTGCCGGAGATGCCATGAAGCAGGAAGAGCGTCTTGAAGGGCTCCTTCTTGGGCGGGTAGGGCATGCGCTCCCACGCGCCGTCCTGAGCCTCGACCGTCTTCTCGGCGTGGCGCAGGTTGGAGTTGACGGCGTAGGCGGCGCCCTGGTCGTCGAAGGGAAGGATGACCTCAAGCGTGGTGGTGCGCATGAGGCTCGAGGAGAAGTAGTCAACGCTGATGAGGGCCATGGGGCCTCCTTGTTGTGGGTTAGCGTAACCACGCAAGTATAGCGTGCCGACGGCCGTGTGGGCGGTGCAGGGGGGCGTGCGAAGGGGACGGCGTGCAAAGGGGACAGGCACTTTTGCACGGAACCGTGCAAAAGTGCCTGTCCCCTTTGCACGCCGTCCCCTTCGCACGCCGCCTGTCCCCCTTGCACGCGACTGCGGTGGTCACACCCGCTGGCGGACGGCGGTGTCGCGGAAGCAGAAGTGGTCCGGCCGGTGCCTGGACTGCGTCCACTCGATGAGGACCCCCTGGGAGTCAAAGGTCTGGCTCGAGACAACGGCGAGGTAGTCGATGTCGTCGAGGTCGAGGAGCGCACGGTCCTTCTCGCTGGCGCGCTCCACGGTGATGGTTCGCTTGCTCATGGCGATCGCTATCCCGAGGGTCTTCTCGATGTGGTCGTAGATCGACCTGCGCGCGACCTCGACGGTGATGCCCGGAATCGAGGAGGTGCGGAAGTAGCTGTGGTCGAGGATGAGCGCCTCGCCGCCGATATGGCGCACGCGGATGACGTAGGTGAGCTCGTCGCCCGCGGAGAAGCCCGTGAGCCCGGCCAGCCGGTCGTCGACGACGACCTGCTCCACGCGCGCCACCTCCGTCCGCGTGTCAAGGTGAGCGCGTTCCCCCGCCTCGCGGAAGGACTCTATCCCTCCCACCGTGAATGAGGTTCGCTCCTGCGGCTGGTAGACGACGCGCACCCCCTTGCCGTGGACCGGCTGTACGTAGCCCTGCTCGCGAAGCAGTCCCAGGGAGCGGCGCAGCGTATTGTGCGAGCAGCCGAAGGCCGCCGTGAGCTCCGCCTCTGACGGGAGGAACGACTGAAAGGGGAACTCCCCTCGCTCGATGCTGTCCCGAATCTCCCGGAATATGACGTCATAGCGCGCCTTCATAACCCCTCCTCCTCATGTGCTGTACATCTTATTCAAATAAGAATTCTGTCGCAAAACGAGCCGTTTACGGACATTCTTCAACCGTTCACCGTCGATGTCAAACTTATTCAAATAAGTAGTGAGACACTGACCATGAACTTATTCAAATAAGTTTATGCGCCTGGGGGCGCACGCGGAAGGTCGGGTAAGGTTACCAAGAGGAGGTAGCTTATGGGCAAGTACACAGAGGACGCCGGGAGGCTCCTCGACCTCGTGGGAGGCAAGGGGAACATCTCCGCCGTCACCCACTGCATGACGCGCATGCGCTTCGTGCTGGTGGACCCGGGCAAGGCCGACGCCGAGGCCATTGAGGAGCTGCCGAGCGCGAAGGGCACCTTCACACAGGCGGGGCAGTTCCAAGTCATCATCGGGAACGACGTCGCCGACTTCTACCAGGAGTTCACCGCGATCTCCGGCATCGAGGGGGTCTCCAAGGAGGCCGCGGGCGCCAACCAGAACCCGCTCCAGCGCGCCATGGGCATCCTCGGCGAGATTTTTGCCCCCATCATCCCTGTCCTCATCTGTGGCGGTCTCATCCTCGGCTTCCGCAACATCATCGGCGAGGTCAACTTCTTCACCGACGCGGGGGCCTTCGACCTCCAGCACGGCACCAAGTCGATCGCCGACATGTGGACGTTCTGGAACGGCATGTACAACTTCCTGTGGGTCATCGGCGAGGCCGTCTTCCACATGCTGCCCGTGGGGATCTGCTGGTCGGTCACGCGCAAGATGGGAACCACCCAGATCCTCGGCATCGTCCTCGGACTGACGCTCGTCTCGCCGCAGCTGCTCAACGGCTTCTCCGTGGCCACCGCCACCGCCGAGGACATCGCGGCGCACACCTATGACTTCGGCTTCCACTCCTTCCTCGGGACCGGCTACCAGGGCCAGGTCATCGCCTCGCTCATGGCGGCCTTCGTGCTGGTGTGGCTCGAGAAGTTCTTCACCCGGGTCACGCCTGAGATCGTCCGCATGATCGTCGTGCCGTTCATGTCGCTCGTGCCGGCCGTCTTCATCGCGCACCTGGTCGTGGGCCCCATCGGCTGGGCCATCGGCAACGCGATCGCCGAGGTGGTCAACTGGGGCCTCTCCTCTGACGTCCGCGTGCTCTTTGCCGCGCTCTTCGGCGCCGTGTACGCCCCGCTCGTCATGACCGGCCTGCACCACATGACAAACGCCATCGACACCCAGCTCGTGAACCAGCTCGGCTACACCACGCTCTGGCCCATGATCGCGCTCTCCAACATCGCGCAGGGCTCCGCGGTCCTTGCCATGACGGTGCTCCAGCGCCGCAACGAGCGCGCCGAGCAGGTCAACATTCCCGCCTGCATCTCGTGCTACCTCGGCGTCACCGAGCCCGCGCTCTTCGGCGTCAACCTCAAGTACAAGTTCCCGCTGGTCTGCGGCATGATCGGCTCGGCCTGCGCCGCCATGGTCTGCACGGGCTTCGGCGTCCAGGCGCTCTCCATCGGCGTCGGCGGCCTGCCGGGCATCCTCTCGATCGTCTTCAACTTCTGGGGGATCTTCGCGGCGTGCATGCTCATCGCCATCGTGGTCCCGTTCGCGCTCACCTACTTCGTGGGGATGCGCCAGCTTGGCGAGAAGGACCGCGGCGTTGTGACCGCGGCCGCCCCCGCCAAGGCTCCCGAGGCCGCCGCGCCCGCCCCGTCTGCCGCCGCCACTGACCGCGTCCTTCTCGCCCCGCTCTCCGGGACGGTGCGCCCCATCACCGAGATGCCCGACCCGGTCTTCTCCAGCAAGGCCATGGGCGACGGCCTGGCCATCGAGCCCGCCGCCGGGGCGGATACCGTTGTCGGGCCCGCCGACGCCACCGTTGTCGCCACGATGCCCGGCTCCAACCATGCGATCGGCCTCGTGCTCGATGACGGCATGGAGCTTCTTGTCCACGTGGGCGTGGACACTGTCGAGATGGGCGGAGACGGCTTTGCCTGTCTCGTTGAGCAGGGCCAGCGCGTGAGCGCCGGCCAGCCGCTCATGACCTTCTCCGCCGAGAAGATACGCGCGGCGGGGTATCCCACCGCCGTCGCCTTCGTGGTGACGGGCGAGGGCTCCGCTACCGGCCTTGCGCTGCTCGACGGCATGGATGCCGAGGCCGGCGTTACGACCGTCGCCACCTATCGCGCCTGACGCGGCGCGCCACCGTTCAGGCCCTACGTTGAGAGGAGGCTGCCGGATGGCAGCGATCGAGAAGGACTTCCGCAGGAGCGTGGTCTACCAGATCTACGTTAAGAGCTTCTGTGACAGCGACGGCGACGGCGTGGGTGACCTGCCTGGCATTACGGGCAAGCTCGACTACCTGGCTCGGCTGGGCGTGGACTACCTGTGGCTGACGCCGTTCTACCCCTCGCCCCAGCGTGACGGCGGCTACGACATCTCGGACTATCGCGCCGTCGATCCCGTGTATGGCACGATGGACGACTTTGACGAGCTCGTCGCACAGGCCCACAAGCGCGAGATCGGCATCATGCTCGATATGGTGCTCTGCCACACCTCCTGCGATCACGAGTGGTTCCAGCATGCCCTTGCCGGGGACGAGCGGTATCGCGCGTACTACATCCTGCGCGACGGGCGGGGCTCCTCCGGCCCGGGCGACCCCGGGCAGCCACCCACCAACTGGGACTGCGCCTTCGGGGGCAGCGCCTGGAAGTGGGAGCCGCGCCTCGGCAAGTGGTACCTCCACCTGCACGACGTGAGCCAGCCCGATCTTGACTGGACCAATCCCGAGGTGCGCGAGGCGTGCGCCGCCGTGGTGCGCTTCTGGAAGGAGCGCGGCGTGGACGGGTTCCGCTTCGACGTGGTGAACCTCATATCCAAGCCGGAGGTCTTTGAGGACGACCTCTCCGGCCGGGGGCGGAGCCTCTTCTCAGACGGGCCCCACGTGCACGAGTATCTGCGCGAGCTCGTGGCGCGCGCGGGGATTGACGGCATGATGACCGTGGGGGAGATGGCCTCGACCACGCTGGAGAACTGCGTGCGCTACACGCGGCCGGAGGACCACGAGCTCTCCATGAGCTTCAGCTTCCACCATCTTAAGGTCGACTACGCCGCCGGCAAGAAGTGGGAGCTCGCAGAGCCCGACATCGGGCAGCTGCGCTCGATTTTCCGCACGTGGCAGGAGGGCATGCAGGCCGGGGGCGGCTGGAACGCGCTTTTCTGGGACAACCATGACCAGCCGCGCGCGGTGACACGTTTCGGCGGTCGCGCGGGCGTGGGAGAGCGTGGGGGCAGCTGGGAGCGCGTGGGGAAGATGCTTGCCGTCTGCGACTTCCTCATGAAGGGGACTCCCTACGTCTATCAGGGGGACGAGCTCGGAATGGTCAACCCCGGCTACGACTCCATCGAGCAGCTCCGCGACGTGGAGAGCCGCAACTACTACCAGATCATGCTCGAGATGGGAAAGGGCCCCGCAGAGGCGCTGCACGTGGTGAACGAGCGCTCGCGCGACAACGGCCGCACGCCCATGCAGTGGAGCTCCGCCCCGGCCGCGGGCTTCACCTCGGGGGAGCCGTGGATTGGGATCCCGGCGTCGGCGAGGCTCGTAAACGCCGAGGCCGAGGTGGGCGTCGAGGGGTCGATGTTCGAGTTCTACCGCTCGCTCGTCAAGCTGCGGCACGCGTCCGACGTGATCGCGACGGGGGAGGTTCGCTTCCTCGATGCCGGGGAGGAGGCGCCCAAGGTCATCGCGTACGAGCGCACGCTCGGCGACGAGCGGCTGGTGGTGGCGTGCTCCTTCTCCGACGCGCCGTGCCGGCTCGCGGACCTAGGGGTCGAGAAGTACGAGGTTGTTCTCGGCAACTACGACGATGCGCCCGCGCCCGGCGCGCTGCGCCCCTATGAGGCCGTTGTCTGGCGCAGCTAAATCGTGTAGGCGCGCGAGGCGTGCAAAGGCGTGCAAAGGGGACAGGCACTTTAGCACGGTGTGCCGTGCGAAAGTGCCTGTCCCCTTTGCACGCCTCGTGCGCCCCTGCCAGGTCGTGCTTATCGCTGGTCTTCGAGGAAGCGGATGAGGTCGCGATAGCGGTTCTCGCTCAGGCAGCGACGGGGGATGTAGACGTAGCGCCTGCGGCCGAAGCTCGCGAGGAGGCACTCATCGGTGGCGCTCACCCACTTGAGGTCGGAGAGCGGGTAGGTTGTCGAGCTGCCGAGGTTGGTCTGCACGTGGACCGCGTCGTCGCAGACGACCACGTGCCTGCGCTCGTTGGGGCCCTCGAGCGCGAGGCTGCCCCGGCGGGCGAGGCGCAGCTGGATGGTGTTCCAGTTGGCCCAGACGTAAAGCAGGGCAAACGCGATGACGGCCAGCACGATGAGCAGAGCGTTGTTGTCCCGGAAGTTCCAGGCGCAGAACACGAGGATCAGCAGGGACGCAAGGTTGACGAAGGTCAGGTACTGCTTGGTGCGCGGGTGGATGCGCTCGGCGGCGCGCGCCAGGACAAGCTCGTTGTAGTCGTACGTCATGGAGGCTCGGACGTTCTCAAAGGCGTCGTCGCTGAACTCGCTTTGCTCACTCCGGCGCCGAACGGCGGACTTCTTTGCCATGCTCACTCCTTTGGGTCGGTGCACCCGATACATCCTATCGCGGCTGTGGAGGTCTTGTCGGCGAGATGTGCTTCGTCGGTGAATATGACCGTTCACCGCAATGTTGCCTCGGTGACGCAACGCATTGGGAATGATATACGCCGTGCAGGGAGCGACGGCACGACGGATTGACGTCCGTGCCGACGCACTGTGTGAGCGTAATTGCTAGGCAGCTGCCAAAAGTGGGGGCCCGGGGCGCGTACGATGCGCCGACGGGCCCTCGTCTATGTGTGTCGGCGGGGCGACATGACGGTTGACCCTGTCACCTTTGTCAGGTCTACTCCACGAGCAGGCTCTCCATCTCGAAGGTGAGGCAGTTCACGTAGCCGCGGTTGGTGAGGCGCAGCTCGGGGACGCACGCGAGCGACATCACGCCCATCGTCATGAAGGGCGAGGGCATCGTGCAGCCCATCTGCTCCCATGCCCTTCTCGCCCCCGCGACCTTCTCGGCGACGACCTCGACGCGCTCGGTGCTCATGAGGCCGCACACGGGCAGCTCCACGAGGGCGAGCACCTTTCCGTCCGCCACCGCGACCTCGCCCCCGCCGCACTCCGCGAGCGTGCGCGCCGCAAGCGCCATGTCCTCGTCGTTGTCGCCCATGACGAGCAGGTTGTGAGCGTCGTGGGAGACGGTCTGCGCGAGCGCCCCGTGGATGCCAAAGCCCGTGACGAAGCCCTGGGAGCGCGTTCCCGCCTCTCCGTGGTGGCGGTCGAAGACGCAGACCTTGAGGATGTCGTGCCCGGGGTCTGCGAGCAGCGCCCCGTCGCGCACGGGCACCTCCACGACGATGTCGCGTGTGAGGGTGTCGCCTGGCTCGATGCCCATGGCGCGCACGCGCGCGGTGCCGTCCGCGCGGCCGCAGGCGTCAAAGCGGAACGTCTCGGGCGTGGGAACGAAGCCGAGTCTCATGGTGTGCGTCATGAAGTCGGGCCACTCGTAGGGCGAGGGCGAGAAGAGGGCGCGGCCGTCCTCGGCCACCAGCTCGCCGTCAATGAAGACCTTACGCGCATGGAAGCCCTCGAGGTCGTCGAGAAGAACGATGTCGGCGCACTTGCCCGGCGTGATCGAGCCCATATCGTGCGCAAGCCCGAAGTACTGCGCGCAGTTGATCGTGGCCATCTGGAGGGCGGTAACCGGGTCGAGCCCAAGCTCGACGGCCGTCCGCAGGATGCGGTCCATGTGGCCCTCGTCCACGAGGGTGTGCGGGTGGTTGTCGTCGGAACAGAGCAGGCACAGGCGCGTGTCAACGCCGCTCGCCACGAGCTGCGGGAGATAGCCGGGCAGGTTGAGCCAGGCCGAGCCCTGGCGCAGCTGCACGTACATGCCCAGGCGGAGCTTTGCGAGCACCTCGTCAAAGCCACCGGACTCGTGACAGGAGGAGACGCCGGCGGCGACGTAGGCGTTGAGGCCGCGGTCTCGGTCGGGGGAGGGGAAGTGCCCGGTGACAACGCGGTCAGCCTTGAGCGTCTCACGCACTTCATCAATCGCGTTCTTCTCGCCCGCAAGGATGCCGGGGAAGTTCATCATCTCCCCGAGGCCGACGACGTTATCCCACGCCATGCTGTCCGCGATGTCCGCCGCGGTGATCTCGGCGCCGGTGTCCTCCACGCCCGTCACGGCCGGCACGCAGGACGGCGGGGTCATCATGGCCTTGAGCGGCGTGCGGCGGGCGTCATCGAACATAGCGCGGACGCCCTCCATGCCGGCAACGTTTCCGACCTCGTGCGGGTCGCAGAAGATGCCGGTGGTCCCGTGCGGCACGACGGCGCGCGCGTATTCGGCCGGGCCGATCATGGCACTCTCGATGTGGATGTGGCTGTCCATGAGGCCGGGGGCGGCGTAGAGGCCGCGCGCGTCCACGACCTGCGTGTCGGGACCGATGCAGTGCTCGGCCGTGTGCTCGCCCAGGCCGAGGTAGGCCACGCGTCCGCGCGCGATGGCAATGTCGGTGTCCGGAAGAACCTCGTGCGTGGTTACGCTCACGAGGTTAGCGTGGCGAATCACGAGGTCGGCGGGACGTGCGCCCTGCGCTACGCGTACGAGCTCGTCGTTGCACTCCCAGAGAGGGGTCTTGCAGAAGTTGTTGCGCATGGGGCCTCCTTGCGATCGGGTTGTGACAAGGGTAGCGCGCCGTCGGGCGGGGATGGCGGCCCATCGGCGGGCGGTTATGGGTCTGGTACCCCGGTCAGCTGCGCATAACCCGACAAATCGGAGGATTATTCCGGTGAAATAGTCAGGTTATGCGCAGCCTGGGACTGCGTGGGTGGCGCCAGGGGAGGGTGTGACGGCGGTGGGCAAACGCGGAGAGCGTTTGCGGCGGGCGAGGCGGCCGCCCTCATGCGCCGCGCGAGCTTCTGCTACACTCATGGGGAGCGCGTTCGATGGGTTCGGGTGACGCAACACCTCGAACCTGGTCAGGGCCGGGAGGCAGCAGCCATAAGGGGCCTCTGGCGGGCACCCGTTCCCATCGAGCGCGCTTGGGCGCCTTGGGCTGCGGCCCGGGGCGCCTTTTGCGTTTCTGAACGTGTGGAAGGCTCGTCAGGGAGAAAGAAGGCGGAGGAGGAGGGATTCGAACCCTCGGAACGGGGGTTACCCGCTCGACGGTTTTCAAGACCGCTGCAATCAACCACTCTGCCACTCCTCCGAGTGTGCGAGCACTAGTATCCTACCCCATGTGGGGAAGATGCGGACGCGAGGGACAAAAGATGGGCGCTGGCGAGAAGGACCTGGGGCCGGATGAGTCCTATATGGGCATGGCCCTCGAGGAGGCCGAGCTGGCCGCTGCCGAGGGCGAGGTGCCCATCGGCGCCGTGGTGGTGTGCGATGGGCGCGTGGTGGCGCGTGCGCACAACCGGCGAGAGGCCGACGCCGACCCGTCTGCCCATGCCGAGTTCTCCGCGATGGTCGCCGCCGCGCGCGAGCTGGGCCGTTGGCGCCTCACGGGCTGCACCGTCTACGTGACGCTTGAGCCATGCCTCATGTGCGCGGGGCTCATGGTGAATGCCCGAATCGACCGCTGCGTGTACGGCGCTTCGGACCCCAAGGGGGGAGCGCTCGGCACGCTTTACGACGTGAGCCATGACCCGCGGCTCAACCATGAGTTCGAGGTTACGGGCGGAGTGCGTGCGGAGGAGGCGGCCAGTCAGCTGAGGGGCTTCTTCCGCGCCCGTCGCGCGGCATCTAAACGCTAGTGCATCGCCGGTGCTGGGCCATTAACTGCGTTGCCGCAGATGATGTCACAGCCGACCTGCTCGACTTTCTCATACCACGCATCGTCGAGCGGGCGGTCGGTAACGATGGCCGTGAGCTCGTCGAACCCGCTGATTCTGACGAACGAGGTCTGGCCGAATTTCGTGTGGTCTGCGACGAGGTAGCGGCGATCGGAGTGCTCGATCATAAGGTGTCGAATGAGCGCCCACTGGTCGGTGGACTCAGTGACTCCGTTGGTCAGGGAGAGCGAGCGGCACGAGATGAACGCCTTGTCCACAAAGTACTCGCGCAGCGTCTTGAGAGCGATGGTCCCATAGAAGGACTGCTCGGTTACCGAGAACTCACCGCCCACGCTTACGAGCCGTATGTTCTCGCTCTTTGAGAACAGGCTTATGATCATGAGGTTGTTGGTGACTACGGTTACGTGCATGTCTGCGATGGCGCGTGCGATGTAGTAGCAGGTGGTCGAGTTGTCCAGGAAGATGGCGTCGCCATTGCTGATGAGTTGCTCGCAGAGCGCGGCGATCTCCTCTTTTTCCTGCTTGTAGGCATTTTTTCTGATCTCGGCGTCGACGAGGTTCTCAACGCCGGACTGGATGAAGGCGCCGCCGTAGGTGCGGATGAGGACCCCCTCCTTCTCCAGGTACTTGAGGTCGCGTCGGATTGTCTCGTCGGTGACCGAGAAGAGCTTGGCAAGAGCTGCGACCGACGCGCTCTTCTTCTCGAGGATGATCTCGCGAATTCTCTGCTTGCGCTCAGCTGCCAGCATAGCGTCTCCAACCTTCTAGCAACTCGATGCTCTGCCTATCATATCCGACGTCTATCGCCTTCTGTCCGGTTTCTTGCAGAACAGCGTTAAACCGCTCACAAGTCAAATGCTACCACTCAAACAATCAACACGATTATAGACACAATCCAAATTGACACAGTAAAAATCAACGATATAGTCAGACAAACCAACACGAACTAATGAAAAACAACAAAGCGAGGTATTCATGAGAGAGGGCGAAGCCGGCGAGGCAATTGTCGGCGCGGGGCGACGTCTGTGCGACGGGGGCTATGTGGTCTCCAACGACGGCAACATCAGCGTGCGACTTGATGACGGGAGCATTCTTATCACGCCATCCGGCGTCTCGAAGGGCGCGCTCAGCCCTGACGAGCTAGTCAGGTTGAGCCTGGAGGGCGAGGTGCTCGCACGAGGGGTCCGTGTCCCCAGCAGCGAGTCAAAGATGCATCTTCGCGTTTACCGGGAGGACCCGTCGGTGGGCGCGGTGGTCCACGCTCATCCTATCTATGCGACATCTTACGCCATAGCGGGCATTCCCCTTGACGACCCGATTCTTTCGGAGGCGATGATTCAGGTGGGCGCTGTCCCTGTTGCAGGGTACGCAAAACCTGGGACGGAGGGCGTACCAGAAAGTGTCGCCCCCTTCGTGCGCGACTACGGAGCGGTTCTTCTTGCCAACCACGGTGCCCTCACATGGGGAGCGTCACTCGATGAGGCGCTGGCCCACATGGAGGTGCTCGAGAACTATGCCCACATCAGCTACATCGTTCGGCAGCTCGGAGGGGGCCGGGGCCTGAGTGAGGCCCAGGTCGCTGAGATGGCGGACGTGCGGGCGGGCTTTGGCCTGCCTCCCGTCAGGATGCCAAGGGGCTTGTCCGTGACGGGAAACGTTAGGCACGTGATGCCTAGGACCAGCGGCGCGGAAGAGGAGAGGTAGATGGTACTCAAGAAAGAGCTAATTGCGGTGGGGGAGTCCTTCTCGTCTCGGGAGGAGGCGCTGCTGACCATCGCCAACCGTTTTGTCGATGCGGGATACGCAAGGGGCAGCTACCCGCAGGCGATTATCGAGAGAGAGCGCGTGTTTCCTACGGGGCTTCCGGCAGAGGCATTTGACATTGCCATCTCGCACTGCGACAGCGAGCACGTACTTGAGAGCGCAATTGGTGTATCTGTGCTCGAGAGGCCCGTAGAGTTCTGCATGATGGGCAACCTGAGCGACGAGCCGCTTCACCCCATAATAATTTTTATGCTTGCAATTAAAGATCCAAAGTGTCAAGTTCCTACACTTCAAAAGATGATGGAAGTTATCCAAAACAAGCACCTGCTTGAGCAGCTGCGGGGCGCGGCGAGTGAGGAGGAGGTGTTTGACCTTCTGGCCCCAGCGCTCAAGAACTGACGCGACAAGTAAGGAAACGGAAGGCAAGCGGATAGAGGGCAAGGAGAGGAACAATGGCCACTAAGATACGGATTCTTTCGGTCTGTGGGTCGGGCGTGGTGACGAGCCACATGGTCGCCAACAAGCTCGTCGAGATGTTCGAGGACGAGGGCTACAGCGTGGACACTGACGAGTGCAACCCCAGTGAGCTCGACGGCTACCTCATGCGCGGTGACTATGACTTCATTGCGTACTCGAGCCCCATCGGTGACCCCAAGGGTACTCCCGCGTTCAGCGCCATGGGTCTCATTACTGGTCTTGGTGAGGATGAGTTCAAGGAAGAAGCTCTCGGGGCTCTCCGTCGAGCGGGCAAGTAGAACGGCGGCGGAAACCAGAATCTAGGGCGAGCGTCGCAACTAGCGAGAGGCGGCGCCGTTCATTAAAGAAGGAGATGACATGGAAGGGTTTCTCAGCGCGCTGAACATGTTCTTTACAACGTTCCAAGCAGCGGTTTTCGTACCGATCTTTATCTTCATTATTGCGGTGGCAATGGGAGTCAAGCCGAAGAAGGCGTTCTTTTCGGCGCTCTCTGCCGGAGTGGGACTCCAGGGCTTCTCTCTGGTAATTGGGTCGTATAGCCCGATTCTCTCGCCGATTATCGACAACATGATTAACAGCGTGGGGATCAATCTGCCCATTGTCGATCTTGGCTGGCAAACGACGTCGATTATCGCTTACTCTTACCAAGTAGGTATGATTTACATTGCCGTTGCTATCGCGCTTCAAGTTATCCTTTACTTGGTCAGATACACAACGGTTTTCCAGGCGGGCGATCTTTGGAATAACTACTCGTACTTTGCTTGGGGCTCTTGCCTCTTCGTCCTGACTGGCAACTTCTGGCTTTCAATGGCGTGCATGGTCGTTCAGCAGCTCTACACGCTCCTTTGTACGGAGATTATCGCCAAGCGCTGGTCGACGTACTACGGGTACCCCAACTGCACTATTGCCTCTCTGCACACGGCCACCGTAGGCATCTTTGCTGTGCCGCTCAACGTGCTGCTTGACAAACTCGGTCTCTATAAGATCAATGCTGATCCTGTGACGCTGCGCCAGAAGCTCGGCTTCATTGGTGAGCCGATGACCTTGGGCCTGTTCCTCGGTCTCTTCATCGGCATCATCGGTGACTTCAACAAGCTGGGCGAGCTCGCCACTTGGGGTGAGATTACTACTTGCGGCATTGCCACTGCTGCCGTCATGGCGGTTTTCCCCAAGGTGTCCGGCATCTTTGCCGGGTCCTTCTCGGCAATTACTGAGGCTGGCAAGAAGAAGATGAAGGCTGCCGGCACCGCCGACCGCGAGTGGTACCTTGCAGTAAACGACGCCACTGGTTACGGTGAGGCGGCAACGCTCATCACTGGCATCCTGCTCATGCCCACAACGCTCATCGTCTCTTTCATCCTTCCTGGCAACCTCGTCCTGCCCATGCTCGATCTTGTTGCAATCCCATATATCATTCAGCCCTTCGTTGCATGCTCCAACGGGAACATTCTCAAGTCGTTCATCGGCGGCCTGCTGTTTATGATTGCCAACCTCTACATGTGCACGCTCACGGGCGCGGCGTTCACTGAGGTTGCCGTCTCTACCGGCATTGACCTTCAGGGAGCGACGATGATCACCTCACTGGTCATTCTCGGCCAGCCGGTCGGCGCGGTGATTTTCCTCGCCTTTCTGACCCAAAATCCCATCGTGATTGGTGCGGTCATCGTTGTGTATGTCGTGGCATATGTCCTAGTGCACAAAAACATGGACGCCATTCACGAGTTCATCGAGAACAGCGCGCTCAACCATGCTGTGGGTAGGGTTGCATCGACTGAGGTCGAGCCCAGGGGCTAGGAGGAAGAATCGCGTGGCGGGACGCTGGGTTCTTGGGTCGAGCTGCGGTTTGCATTTCGATTCGGCGTCCCGCTCCGCGTAGAGCCGCTCACGCAAACGAAGAATGGAGAAGGATTATGGTGCGGGACGGAAGGGTGAGAAGCGACTATAAGACCCTCGTCAAGGAGGCGGGCGCCCGAATGCTGGACAGCGGGCTTACCGTTGCCACATGGGGTAACGTCAGCTTCTGTGACCGCGAGAACGGCCTGCTTTACATTACGCCAAGTGGGATGGACTACCACCAGATTGTCGAGGATGACATCTGCGTGTTCGATATGTCGGGAAATCATATCGAGGGCAATCGGCGCCCTTCGATTGAGCTCAAGATGCACTTGGGGGTTCTCAATGCACGGCAGGAGGCGGCGGCGTGCGTCCACACGCATCCAATCTTCTCGACGGTTTTTTCCACTGCAGGCGAGAATATTCCCATTGACGTGCACGATGAGGCTGCTCAAGCGCTCGGCGACACGATTAGGTGCTGTCGCACGTACGCGTTGCCCGGCACCGAGGAGTTGGCAGAGTGCGCGCGCGAGGCGCTCGGCGAGCATGCCAACGCCTGCATGTTGAGGAACCACGGCCTCGTGTGCATCGGTAAGGACATGGAGGCGGCATTCAAGGTGTCGACGGTGGTTGAGATGGTGAGTGAGATTCTTTGGCGAGTTAGGGCGATGGGGCGCGACTACGTTCCCATATCGATGGATAACGTCGTGGCCATGCAGGAGTTCGTCAAGACCGGTTACGGTCAGTATTAGACGTATGAGGTGACGAGCGGATGATGCCAGAGAGCTATGCGTTTTCGTTTAGGGTGGACGCTGAGACATTCAGAAGAGCGCTCTACTTTAATACGTTCTTTAAGCAGCGCCTGCAAGTGGTGCTTGTCGCCATTATGTGGCTGATCGGCGCCGGCATTGCTGTGGCTGGATTGGCGTTGCACCATGAGCTCTCTAATGTGATGTGGCTTTGTGGCACCGTACTTCTCGTTACCCTCCCGCTGCTGATCTTTTCCTGCGAACACGGCTATCGGCAGTATCGGGACTCTGGTCTGGCGTCCAAGTGCAGGCGTATGAGCCTGAGCGACTGCTGGCTCAAGCTTGGAGTTTCTGGCGTCCCCGATTCGGAAAAGCTCGAGTGGAGACAGGTCTCTTCGGCATTTGAGCTTTCCGACATGTTCATCATTTACCGCGACGCCAACCTTATGGTTGTGCTTCCAAAATCCAGCATGACCTCAGCTGAGGAAGATGGAGTCAGAGGGGTTCTTGCATACCGCCTTGGGAAAGCGTTCCACAACCGGACGTAGGCGAGGGGGTGAGGAGGGGCCGTTCCTTCCCCCCTCTGCCCGTCGCCCGGCGGAACGGCTTGCCGCTAGCTGACGCTACAGCACGAGTGACCCCACGTATACAAGAATCGCCATGGCGATGGCAAAGCCGAAGGCGTACTTGGCAATCTTGCCAAGGATTTCGCCGTCCTTGCCCACGAGCCCGCAGGCGGCGCAGCCGATGGCGATGTTCTGCGGGGAGAGCATCTTGCCCGCGGAGACGCCAAGAGAGTTGGAGGCGACGAGCCAGGTGGGGTCGACGCCGATGGACTGCGCGGCGCTGAGCTGCACGTTGCCGAAGAGGACCTCGCTCGAGGTGCCGGAGCCGGTGACAAAGGTTCCAAGCGCGCCGAGCAGCGGCGCGACGAGCGGGTAGAAGCCACCGAGCGTGCCCACGAAGAACGCCGCGATGCTTGCGATCATGCCGGAGTAGCCCATGATCTTGGCGCAGGCAAGCACGCCGAGCATGGTGAGGATGGTCTTGCCCATCTGCCTGCACGTGTCGAGGAGCACCTGCAGCAGCTCACGCACGCTGCATCCCTGAATGAGGCCGCCAACGATACCGCAGACGATGATGATCACGCCCGGGGTGTCGATCCAGGTGAAGGTGAGGGTTGCCGTGGGGTCGCCCGCGTAGATGTTGACCGTTGTGGCAATGGACGAAAGCGGCTCGTAGATGGCGGGAACGAGCTGGCTTGTGAGCAGGAGCGCGACGAGGATGAGGATGAACGGGGACCAGGCGAGAAGAATCTGCAGCGCCGGGCCGCCAAAGCCCTCGTAGTGATGAACGTTGGTGAGCCGGTACTCGTCGGGCGCCTCCCCGCCGCGCAGGGTGAGCGCAAAGAGGAACGTCGCCACGAGGGAGCATGTTGCCGCAACCACATCGGCGAGGGTGGGGCCCACGAACTGAGCGGCGGCGATCATGGGAAGCCCGAAGGAGAGGCCCGCGACAAGTGCGGCGGGCAGCGCGCCCCTGAGCGCCCTGGGTCCGCCCCCGACGAGCATGACCATGAGAATCGGGCAGGCGATGACGAAGGGGAGGACCTGGACCGCCTGCGTGAAGGCGAGCTGGAACGCGTCGATGCCCGTGATGGAGGCGAGCGTGGTGGTGGGGATGCCGATGGAGCCGAACATCGTTGGCACGCCGTTGGCGATCAGGCACGCGAGAATCGCGGTCACGGGCGAGACGCCGAGCGCCACAAGCATGCTCGCAGGGATGGCAACTGCGGTGCCGAAGCCCGCCATGCCCTCGAGAAATCCGCCGAAGCACCAGGCGATGAGCAGCGTGAGGATGCGCCTGTCGTCGGAGACCGAGCAAAGCATGGCCTTGATGGTCTCCATGCCGCTTGTGTGAACGGTAACGTTGTAGGTGAACACGGCGGCTATGATCACGATGACGATGGGCCAGATTGCCATAGCAAAGCCCTCGAGAGCTGCCGTCGCCATGTTGATGGGCGTCATCCCCCACCCGAGCATCGCGCAGGCGGCGGCGACGACGAGCGCGCCGAGGCTTGCCACGTATGCCTCCATGTGCAGCCCGCACAGCGCGATGACAAGCCAGATGATGGGGGCGAGTGCGAGGACAAACATGCCAAAGAGCTCGAGCATTGCAACTCCCGTGGTCGCGCGTCAGTCAATCAGCATATAAATGTAGCACTCGACGGGCGACGACCCGGGACCGATTTCAGATATGTTCGCCGACGGGGGGCCCTACACCACCTGAAAGACGAAGAAGTCCAGGTAGTGGCTTTCGGGGAAACCCCAGAGGATGGGGTGATCGGGCGCCTGCTGACGCTCCTCAACCTGCTTGAGCTGTACGTTTGCCTGATGTGCGGCCTCGGCGATCGCCTTGGCGAGAAGGTCGCGCGTCATGAAGTGGGAGCAGCTGCAGGTGGCGAGGTAGCCACCGCGGGGCAGCAGGCGCAGGGCCTCGAAATTGATCTCCCGGTAGCCGCGCGCAGCGTGCGAGACGGTGCCGCGGCTCTTGGTGAATGCCGGCGGGTCCAGCACGATGAGGTCGAACGGGCCGCCCTCCTCGCGCAGCCGGGCGCGGTTCCGGGCGAGCTCGGGCAGGTAGTCGAGGACGTTCGCGCAGGTGAAGTCCATGCGGCCATCTAGGCCGTTGAGGCGGGCGTTCTCGTGCGCGAGTTCGATCGCGGTCTCACTCACGTCGACGCACCGCACGAACTCCGCGCCACCCGCCGCCGCGTTCAGGCCAAAGGGGCCCACGTGGCAGAAGCAGTCGAGCACGCGCCGGCCGGCCGCAGCCTGGCGCACGGCGCGGCGGTTGTACTTCTGGTCGAGGAAGAAGCCGGTCTTTTGGCTGTTCTCCAGGTCAAGATTAAAGCGCAGACCGTTCTCGCGCACCATAAGGCGCGCGGTCTCCGGTGCGGGCAGCCCGTCCCACCAGCCCTTGTACTGCGGCAGCCCCTCCTTGGCGCGCGCGGCGCCATCGTTGCGCTCATAGACGGCGTCGATCTTCTCGCCGTCCGCGGCGAGGGCGTCTACGAGCGCGCGATACACGACGGGGCGCAGGCGCTCCATGCCCACGGTGCCCACCTGCGTTACCAGCACGTTCTCGTAGCGGTCGGCCACGAGGCCCGGCAGACCGTCGGCCTCGGAGAAGACCACGCGGCAGCAGGTGGTGTCCGGCTCGGCGCCGGGCAGGCCGCGACCTCCCAGGGTCGTGCGGCGGTGCTGCCAGGCCCACGCGATGCGGCGCGCCCAGAAGGCGTCGTCAAAGCGGTCGTTGGCGTTGCGGCTCACGATGCGCACGCGAATCTTTGACTCCTGGGAGAGCAGTCCAGCGCCCTGCCACGTGCCGTTCTCCTCGAAGACGTCCACGATCGAGCCGTTTTCCGCGCGCTCTGCGGTGATGACCTCGCCCTCGAAGACCCACGGGTGACCACCGGCGAGCGATCGCGCCGCCTTGCGGGTGACTGTGACGCGCGGGTACGGACGCGCCTGCTTCATACGTCCTCCTGTATGTGAATTGGGGACAGTCCCCAATTCACATAAATGATTTGTGCAAATTGGGGACTGTCCCCAATTTGCAGGCTAGTAGTGACGGCCGTAGCGGCCACCGGCGATGCCGCGGCCGCGGCTGCGCGAGCCGGCGAACATCGTGCGCGTGGACCGCTTGGTCGGGCGGTCTGCCTGCGGGACGATGCGTCCGGAGTCATAGGTGAAGCCGTCGAGGTCCCACACCGGCACGAGCTTCTTGGTGAAGTACTCGATCTCGCGCAGGGGGCTGATCTCGTCCGGCGCCACGAAGGTGTAGGCGTGGCCGGTGGCGCCCGCGCGGCCCGTGCGGCCGATGCGGTGGACGTAGTCCTCGGGGTCCATGGGGACGTCGAAGTTCACCACGGCGTCGATGCCGGAGACGTCGATGCCACGGCTCATGACGTCGGTTGCTACAAGGACCTGGACCTTGCCCTCGCGGAACCTCTCGAGCGCGCGCTCGCGGGCCTTCTGCGGACGGTCGGCGTGCATAACGTCGACCTTGACGCCGGCGGCCTTGAGCGTCTTGGAGACGTCGTCCACGCGGTGCTTGGTGCGGCAGAAGACCAGCACGCGCTCGGGCTTCTCCCCCGCTGCGCCGCCGGTGTCCAGGAGGGCGCGCAGAAGCTCGGTCTTCTGGCCCTGGGTGATTGGGCAGAGGTGCTCCTCCACGGTGTCCGCGGTCTCTCCGACGCGGGCGATCTCCACGGTGGCGGGGTCGGTGAGCAGCGCGTCGATGGTGGACTTGATCGACGGCGGGATGGTGGCCGAGAAGAGCAGCGTCTGGTGCTCGGCGGGCAGCGCGTGCATGATGCGGCGCACGCTCGGCCAGAAGCCCATGTCCAGCATGCGGTCCGCCTCGTCGAGCACAAGGACCTTGACCTGCCTCAGGCTCACGTGGTTGTGCTCCATCAGGTCGATGAGGCGTCCGGGGGTGGCGACGAGCAGGTCGCAGCCGCGCTCGAGCTCCTTGATCTGGCGGTCGAACTTGGCGCCGCCCATGACGATGACCGCACGCTGGCCGGTCTTCTCGCATACCACGGAGACGACC
The DNA here is from genome assembly GCF_900128445.1 of Thermophilibacter provencensis. Classification (GTDB taxonomy): domain Bacteria; phylum Actinomycetota; class Coriobacteriia; order Coriobacteriales; family Atopobiaceae; genus Thermophilibacter; species Thermophilibacter provencensis. The sequence continues at coordinate 594,064 of NZ_LT671417.1, forward strand.
TTCTCGATCTGAGCCGCGAGCTCGCGCGTGGGCGTGACCACGAGCGCGTGCGGGCCCTTGCCCTTGGCGCCGGCCACGAGCTGCAGTGCGGGCAGCGCGAAGGCCGCGGTCTTGCCCGTGCCCGTCTGAGCGGAGGCCACGATGTCACGGCCTGTGAGGACCACGGGGATGGCCTGCTCTTGGACGGGGGTGGGGGTGGTGAAGCCGAGGGCGTCCACCCCGGCGAGAATCTGCTCGTTTAGCCCGAGCTCGGCGAATGTAGTAGTCATGGGGCTAAGTATAAAGCATGGGCGGCTTGGCGTGGGTATACTGGACAGGTTAAGCCGCAGAAACGGAGTCCGCATGCCCATCAACATCCCCGACGGCCTGCCCGCCAAGACCATCCTCCAGCAGGAGCGCATCTTTGCGCTTGAGGAGGAGGTGGCCAGCCACCAGGAGATCCGCCCGCTGCGCGTGGCGATCTTGAACCTCATGCCCACCAAGATCGAGACCGAGACCCAGATCCTGCGCCTCATCTCCAAGTCCCCGCTGCAGGTGAGCTGCGATTTCATGCGCGTCTCCACCCACGAGTCCACGCACGTCTCGCAGGACCACCTGGTCAAGTTCTACGACACGTTCGACTCTTTCCGCGATAAGAACTACGACGGCCTGATCATCACTGGCGCGCCCGTGGAGCACCTCGAGTACGAGGAGGTCGACTACTGGGACGAGTTCTGCAAGATCGTGGACTGGAGCCAGGAGCACGTGTTCTCGACGATGTTTTTGTGCTGGGGCGCGCTGGGCGCCCTCTGGCACCTCTACCAGATTCCCAAGCGCCAGCTCGGCGCCAAGCTCTTCGGCGTCTTCAAGCAGCGCCTCTGTGACGAGTACAGCTTCCTCACCAACGGCTTTGACGAGGTGCACTACATGCCGCACAGCCGTCACGCTGCCATCGACACCGGCGAGCTGGCCAAGCACCCCGAGCTCTGCACGCTCTCCGAGGGCTTCACGAGCGGCCCGTCACTGCTGGCTACGCGCGACTTCCACGAGGTCTATGTGACCGGCCACTTTGAGTACGGCCGTGACACCCTTGCCGATGAGTTCTGGCGCGACTTCCACAGGGGCCTCCCCATCCGCGTGCCTGAGAACTACTTCCCGGACGACGACCCCGAGAAGCAGCCGCTCTTCACCTGGCGCGCGCACGCCAACCTGCTGTATCGCAACTGGCTCAACTGGGTCTACCAGATGACGCCGTATGACCTGGACGAGATTCCGGCCGCGATTGCCGATCTGCGCGCGCGGAGCACGGCCGCGACCGGTCACGTGGACAAGTTTTAGGCGGCTTTTGGGGCCGCTCCTTCTGCAGTTGGCGGGATAGTGCGAAACAATCGGCGCTCCGTCTGCAATCAGCGGGATAGTGCGAAGGGTTTTCAGCGGGGTGCCGAGTAGGCGCCTCGCCGTTTCCTGCGAAAACGCGGATGTCGAGTGGCCGAAATCGCCTGCTTGAGCAAAAATGCCTTCACACTATCCCGCTGACTGCACGTCCGCTGGTCGATATTTCGCACTATCCCGCTCATTGCAAGCACACGCTCCGCGCATCATGATGGTGGACGGGGAGGGCCTCGTCCCGTCGTACGAGAAAGGTGATGCGCCATGTCCAATGAGCGTCTGACAGAGGAGCTGCTTGAGCGCCTGCTGGCGTCGTCGACGCCGGAGGCCTATCTCGACGAGGGCCTGACCGTCGACCGCGAGCTTCCCGACTACCTCTTCCAGCTGCTTGGCGAGAAGGGCATGAAGCGCTCCGAGGTGGTGCGCGCCTCGGGCCTCAACAGCACGTTCGTCTACGACGTCTTCAACGGCGACAGCCGCCTTGGGCGCGACAAGGCCATCATGCTGGCACTTGGCATGGGGTGTACCCTGCGGGAGGCCCAGCGGCTGCTGCGCCTTGATGGCGTCTCCGAGCTCTGGGCGAAGAACCGTCGCGACGCCGTGATCATCTGGTGCGTGGAACACGGCTATAGCCGAACTCAGACGGATGACGAGCTGTACCGCCTAGGCGAGAAGACCCTGCTGGGCACCGGCCCGCTCCGTTAGCCGCCGGCGCGCCAGACGCACGCCGCTCATTCAGTTGCGAACTGAGGAATCAGTCCATGACTGAATATAACCTTTGCTATTGTTGGCTGAGTGTGGGGACGAGCGGATGGCGCTGAGGTGAACGACGAGCAGGTCATGCATGCCATGGGCATAGACGACGCATATCACGTGGAGCGCGTGCTTGCCAGCGGAGCCGGTGGCACAACGGAGCTCGTGACCTTGGACGGGTCCGGCCCGTTTGTTCGGAAGCGCATCCCCGCCAAGCTGGCGCGCCGCGGCGTGTGGGCGACGCTCGCAGAGTGCGACTCGGCCCGCCTGCCACGCGTCGAGGCAACCTACGAGATGCCCCGAGAGTTCGTTGTGGTGTGCGACTACGTTCCAGGAGAGAATCTCGAGCAGATGGTCGCCTCCCGCGGGCATCTTGACGAGAAAGGCGCGCTGCAGATTGTGGCCCAGCTTTGCGAGGCGGTCGGCGCCCTTCACGCGCGCGGGATCATCCACCGCGACATCTCGCCCGCGAACGTAATCGTGGCCGCGGACGGCGCGCACCTCATCGACCTGGGGATTGCTCGCTTTAGGGTGGAGGGCGCCACGCGCGATACCACTCAGCTTGGCACGTACGGATTTGCGTCTCCCGAGCAGTATGGTTTTGCCCAGACCGACGCCCGGTCGGACGTCTACTCGCTTGGCCGCATGCTCGGCTACCTGCTCACAGGCGTCATGCCGGCAGAGGGCGAGAAGTACGAGGCCGCGCTCGAGGACGACTCTCTGATCTCGCCGGACCTGCGTGCGGTCATCCAGCGCGCAAGTGCGATGGAGCCGAGCGCGCGCTACCAGAGCGCCGAGGCCTTTGCGGCGGCGCTGAACGGCAAGGAGGTTGCCGAGCCAGAGCCGCCTGCCGACTCGGTGGAGCCGCCGGCGTTTGAGCCTGCGCCGCGGATGCGCAACTGGGTGAAGGTTCTTCTCGCCGTGATGGCGGCCGTGGCGTTCGTGGCTGCGGTGGCAATTCTCCTGACGCAGACGTTCGGGGCTGGCGAGAAGGGCGTGGACGCTCCGCCCACGGACGAGCCTGCGGCGAGCGTGACCACGGATGACGCGCCCGCCGGGGGCGACGCGCCCGCGACTGAGGCCGTTGACCTCGAGATTGTCGAATCCGGGTGGTCAGTGGACTCGCAGGGCTACGTGCATTACGCGGTCGGGCTGCGAAACAACGGGGACGCCACTATTGATAACCCCGGGTATACGGTGACTGGTCGCGATGAATCTGGAAGAGTGGTCTTCTCTGACGAGCAGCGTGTTTTTGCTGTTCCGGCTGGTGAGACGATCTATTTTGGGTCGTTGACCGGAAACGGCACCGCGCCGACCTCCGTTGACTTTTCTCTCATGGGCGTCGATCAGGATCAGATCAGGCCCGAGATGGACGTACCCGTCTTCTCCGTACTCGACGCCGGCATCGTCGAGGGCACCCTCGGGGGCTTTAGCGTCGTGGGAGAGATTGAGACTGAGCACGCGGGCGATGAGAGCATCGGCATGGGTGACGCTCTGGTTGCCGTGGTTCTCCGCGATGCGGGCGGCAACATCGTTTATGGCGCGCTGACCTTTGTGGGACGTCCTGACGAGGGCGAGTCGACCCCGTTTGAGATTAACGTCGCCGATGACGTGGATTACGCGACATATGAGGTGTACACGCAGGCGTGGTAAGGCGCGGCGGTTCGGCTGCCTTGACCGTTCACGTAATTCAGTTGGCAACTGAGGAATTGCTTCAGCCCTCCTTTCAGAATGGGCGTCAACCTTCTGAAAGGAGTTTGGAATGGGCGCGAAGAACGTGGAGACGAAACGCGTTGCGGTTATCGCGACGATTATCGCGGCGGCTCTGTTAGTAGTGGCGTTCTTCCTGCCGTATGCGGCAGGAACGCAGGAGTTCCGCGATGGACTGGACTTAATGTCCGCCAATCCCTACTCCGAGACTCTGGGCATGAGTAATGAGGATCTCACCGACATCTCGCTCTTCGAGTACGCGCAAATCTACGGCTCGTCTATTGATCTTGGTATGGGCGAGACGTTTGCGATGGTTTACGTTCCGCTGACGGTGGCGCCGGCGGTGCTCGGCGCGCTGACGCTGCTGTTCGCGCTGCTGCGCAAGCCGATTCCCGCGATTGTGTTCTCTGTGTTTACGGTGGCCATGACGCTCCTTTTGAGTTGGGACTTCGAGGACCGCGGCGTTATCCCCAGCGACAGCTACGACTGGGGCGTCGCGAAGTGGGTGTATCTGCTGGCGGGCATTGTTGTGGTTGCATGCGCGGTGTGGCAAATCGTGCTGCGCAGGCAGTCAAAGAAGGCATAGGGAGCTCGAGCAAGAGGAGTGGCAGTCATGAAGCGGATAATTCGGACCTTGTGCGCAGCTGCAATGGTTGTGACGCTTGCGGCATGCGGTGGCGGCGGTGATGGCGGGGAACCCGCTCCCCAGCAAGCTCCCTCGAGCGAATCCGAGAGCACTGCTCCAGCAAATAGCCTCGAGGAGATAATCCAACGCGCCCAGGCTGACTTCGTCGAAACAAGTCAGAAGCTGCTTGACGAGCAGGAGAAGGTGTTCTCTGAGGTTGGAGACGGCTACGAGGACTACCTTGCCAACATCGACATGATTCAGGCGTGGTACGAACTGTCCATTAGCGAGACGGAGGCACTTGGCGAGCGCGCTGTCGAGTATGGGCGCGAATACTACAAGGCGGTTGTCGACAACGTTGACGTGACGGACGATCGCGAGCTCGACAAGGCGACCGAGGAGTTCTACGACACCGTTTATGAGGACGCGTACGACGATTATTACGACGCCATCTACGAGGATGCATACGATGAAATGTATGACACGTACTACGATGGCATTATTCATGATGCGTACGACACGACCCCGTACGACGAGTGGTCAGATACGTCCAGCGATGCATATGAGGCGTACTCTGACGCTCGAAGTGACGTCTATGAGGCAATTTCCGACGGCCGTTCCGATGTGTACAGCGACTACTCCGATGTGCGTAGCGCTTTTTACTCAAATGACTTTGATGTAGAGGGAATCTTTGCCCCCGTACAGACGAATGAGGGGGGCAAGGAGAGTGATGCGGCAGAACCCGTGGCTGATTCCTCTGAAGACGGTGCTGTGGATGCCTCGGCTGTTGATCCGACGTTCAAGGAGACAATGGACGGGTATGAGGCGTTCTTCGGCGAGTACGTCGAATTCATGAGGGCATATGAGGCTGACCCCACTTCGGTTGAGCTCATTGGACAGTACTCAGATTTGATGACAAGGTATACGGAGACCATAAACGCGCTGGGGGAGATCGACGAAGACTCCCTGACGCCGGCCGATGCCGCATATTATGCCGAAGTGACTGCGCGCATATATGAGATGTTGGCCGAGGTTGGACAATAGGGCTAGCAGTCGATTAGGCTGCGCGCCGGGACATCAAGAGCTTTTGCGATGCGGATAAGGACGTCAATGCCAACGTCAGCCGTTCCTGTCTCGATTTTCCAGAGATAGGAACGGCTCGTGCCCGACATGAGCGCGAGCTGTCGCTGAGATATGCCGCACCGGGTGCGCTCGGCGCGTATTCGGGCACCGATGGCCCGCTTCTCTTCCGCATTGTCCATGCGGGAAAGGATAGAAGCGGTACCATTGGCTCATGCTCTCTATAGAGAGCCGATTCATACGGATGAATGGAGCGAATGTTGTCTAGCTTCGGGTATCGGGCCATTCGTGGCCTGTCATGCATGCTCCTTACGGCGGCCATGGCCCTATCTCTTATTGGCTGCTCGGAAGGTCAGGCGGAGGCAGAGTCCAACCGAGGGGATGAATCAAGCGTATCCATTACCGTTGAGTGCGAGTCAAATATCTTATTGAGCAAGTACGACATTGCCGTTTATGTTGACGCGGACTCTTTGGGGACTCTTGACCATGGGACAACCAAGACATTTGAGGCGACCCTGGCCGACGGGGACCATGAGCTGAGATTCGCAAAAGAAGATGACGGAAACGTTGATGGATCGGTGGGGATATCCATCAACGGTGATACGTCGCTCAAATATCGAGTTAAGTGCACCTCTTCCCAAGTAGAGATTGAGCAGATTGATTCGGTTTCCCCGCCGATTTCGTCCGACGAGGCATCGGCGAAATATCACGATGAGCTCTATCGCGCATTCGAAGACGCGGGATTCACCAATATAAGAGAAGAAGAGTTGCGTGATTTGACGCCGGACCAAAGTGGCAAGAACTGGCTTGTGGGGAGCATCTCCATTGGGGGCGTGGAGAGCTTCAGCGTGCAGGATGCGTTTGCCGCTGATGATGAGGTCGTAATTAGCTATCACGTTCTCGCGGACCTCAATCCTCCCGCCTCTTCTGATGAGCTTGAAGGAATGGGCTACGAAAACGTTGTTGAGCTGTTTGAGGGCGCCGGATTCATCAATGTGACGACTGCGTTGACGAGTGCTTCCGGAGTTGGCGGAACGGTCTCCTCCGTGAAGATCGGAGGCGTTCTCGGGTCATCTGACTTCACAACAAGTGATTCATTCTCCTTTGACGCGGGAGTTGAGATTACGTATTACGAAGGCGCTTCAACATCGGACGAGCCGACGCAGCCCTCTACCGAGGAGGTCCCCGAAGAGGACCTCAGCTCGCTGCTCTCCTCAAGCGATACTGATGCCAGTTGGTTTAGCTCTGCGTATCGGGGCAGGACCATCACCTTTGATGGCTGGGTTGCCAACATGGTGAACCACGAAAACTATGACACCCGTTACGACGTACTTATCCTCGCAGGAGATAACGGCGTAAGTCCAATGACAGGGCCAAACTTCAGACTCACAGACGTGAACTTCTATGACATGAACGTGACAAACGCTGACTCGCTCCGCGGAGGCGACAATATCACCATTACTGCAATCGTCGGCGAGTACAACTCAACAGCGGACTGGCTTGAGCTTGACCCGGTGTCTATTTCGGTTCGTTAAGGAGCCCATGATGTATTGCCCAAGTGTTGAGGGCCTTCGAAGTCGATTGTGCAGAACTCGATTCTGCCTTTGAGGCTATGCGCCGGCAGTGTCAATGCGGCCTGAGTCGCCCATAGAGCGACTCAGGCCGCATTGGACGGAAGATGATATTTGCCAGCCCGGCCAATTCGAGCCCAAAAAGCTTGGCGGCTATACACGAGTGGCTCTCCGATCTCCCGGAGCGCCACACGGACGGCGGCGATCTTGACGACGCGACGAACATGGCTGCAGAGGGTTCGGGCTCGTAATCAAGCCCTTTATCGGGAACGGCCGCGCGCGTTGGGACAACGCTCGGCGCATCGGTTTCGGAGAGCGTTCAAGAGTCGCTCCCTCGGTGGACATTGATCCCTAGAGTTCCAGTCGACGAAAATGCGGCCGGGCCCGAACACTCACGTCCGGGCCCGGCCGATGTGCAAAAGTGACTGTCCCTTTTGCACGCTAGCAGGTGGCGCCGCCGATGATGGTCTTGCTGAGGATGGCGTCCTTGTCGATGGGCGCGGTCAGCAGCTTGTCCTGCACGTAGTCAAAGCCGAGGCGCGCCACGGTGTCGGCAAAGCGCTCGCCGCTTAGGCCCCCGTCGCGGAAGAAGAGGATCGCGCGCTCCACGAGGTCCATGACCTCGTCCTCGCTGGTGAAGATCTTGTCAAGCGCTCGGCCGTGCGCGACCTTCTTGCCCCAGCGCCCGCCAATGTAGACCTTATAGCCCGTAAGCCCCTCGGTAACGGCGCCGAACGGGCACGCGCCCACGCAGCGGCCGCAGTGGTTGCACGCGGATTCGTCGATGGTGATCTTGCCGTCCGGCCCGATCTGCGCGTCGCCCATCGGGCATGTCTTCACGACCTGGCAGACCTTGCAGGCGCGGCACTTCTCGAGGTCGACCTGCGGCACGCGCTGGCCAACAATTCCCAGGTCGTTGAGGTCGGGCTTGACGCACATGTTGGGGCAGCCGCCCACGGCGATCTTGAACTTGTGCGGCAGGTCCACGCCGTGATAGCCCACGTAGAAGCGCTCGTGCAGCTTCTCGGAGAGGTCGAAGGTGTCGATGAGGCCGTACTGGCAGGTGGTTCCCTTGCAGCTCACCACCGGGCGCACCTTGGAGCCGGTGCCGCCGGCGTCCAGGCCGCGGTCCTGGAGAAAGCCGATGCACGCGTCGATGCTGTCGTACTTCACGCCCTGGATCTCCAGCGTGAGGCGCGTGGTCATCGTGACCTCGCCGGAGCCAAAGCGCTCGGCGGCCTCGGCCACGGCGCGCTGCTCGTCTACCGTGATCTTGCCGTTGCGCGTGATCACGCGGATGTTGAAGACGTCGTCGTAGCGCTTGTCCAGCAGGCAGCCCAGGCCCTTGAGGCGCTTGATCTCGGCGGCGGGGAGCTTCTTGCCCGCCGGGCGAGGCACGCGGACCTCGTTGAACGTCACGCCGCCCTCGAGCACGCGCGTCGCTGTGTATCCGGCGGCCTTGAGGCGGTTCTGCGCAAAGTAGCCGCGCTTGCCCTTGGCGCACACCAGCAGGAGCTTCTCGCCCTTCTCGTGACCGGGCAGCCCGTCCGGGCCGATTCTGGTGAGGTCCACCCACTCCGCGCCGGGAATCGTGGGCGCGGGCAGCACGTCGATGACGTGGTAGTCTGCGGCGGCGCCGGCGGCGTACTCGGCCGGGGTGAAGCTCTCGAGCTCGCCGGCGAGCTTGTTCTCCAGGATGTAGCCCGTTGTGACCAGCGGGTGAATGGCGGTCGAGAAGGGCGGCGCATAGGAGAGGTCCATCAGGTCCAGGTCCTCCACGCGCGCCTTCTGGTAGAGCGCGGTCACGACGACGTCCACGACCTTGTCCACGGCGCCGGCGCCCAGCACCTGCACTCCGAGCAGGCGGTGCGTTGCGCGGTCCGCGAGGAGCTTCACGCAGAAGCTCGAGGAGCCGGGGTAGTAGTGGGCCTTGTCGTCCACTACGGAAACCACGCTCACCGGGTCAAAGCCCGCCTCGCGCGCCGCGGTCTCGGTGAGTCCGGTGCGGCCGCCGTTCAGCGTGGGCAGCAGGCGCACCACGCCGGTGCCGAGCGCGCCGGGGTAGGGGGTCGGCGTGCCCGTGAGCGTGCGGGCGATTGCGCGGCCGGCGATGTTGGCCGTGGACCCCATGGCGCTCCAGAACGGGCGGCCGGTGATGGCGTTCTTGACCTCGGCGCAGTCTCCGGCGGCGTAGACGTCCTCCAGGTTGGTGGCACCGAACTCGTCCACGACCACGCAGCCCTTGTCGAGCGCGATTCCGGAGCCCTCGAGCCACGCGGTGTTGGGCCTGATGCCAATGGAGAGAATCACGAGGTCCGCCGGCAGCGTCCCCGCGCCGGTCTCCACGCCCTCGACCCTGCCGCTGCCCGTGATGGCCTTGAGCGGGCATGACGTCATGACGCGCATGCCGGCGGCCTTGAGCTGGCGCTGAGCGAAGCCGGCCATCTCGGGGTCAAAGACGTTGGGCAGAATCTGCGGCAGCGCATCGATCACGGTGACGGAGAGGCCGCGTGCGAGCAGGTTCTCGGCCACCTCCAGGCCGATGAAGCCGGCGCCCACGATCACTGCGCGGCGCGCCCCGGCGTCGGCGTAGTCACGGATCGCCTCGGCGTCGTCGGGCGTGCGCACGGTGAAGACGCCGGGTAGGTCGGTTCCGGGGATGCCTGCGGGCACGAGCGGCGATGCGCCGGTGGCAATGACCAGCCTGTCGTAGGGCTCGGCGTGCTCGGAGCCGTCCTTCTCGCGAACCGTAACCTCGTGCGCGGCGGCGTCAAGCGCCACGGCCTCCACGCCCGCGCGCACCTCCGCGCCGGTGAGCCCCTCATAGGCGGCCGGCGTGTTGACGATGAGCTCGCCGCGCGTCTGGATGCCCCCTCCGATGTAGTACGGCAGGCCGCAGCCGGCGTAGCTGATGTCCTCGCTCTTGGTCACAACCACGACCTCGGCCGAGCGGTCGCACCGCTTGAGCTTGGCCGCGACCTTGGTTCCGGCGGCCACGCCGCCTACGATCAGGTACCTCATGGCGTTCCTCTCCGTTGGCGCCGCCCCTCGCGGCGCACATTCCCATGGTAGGACCGCGCATCGAGGTTTTTATCGGCAATCGGCGAGGAGCACGCTCAACTCGGCCTATCATGCTGCTCAGGCGAGAAGAACGGGAGGTCCCATGCCCCGCACGGCAGTTTTCAGCGACATCGACGGAACGTTGCTCAACTCCGCCCATCAGGTGACGACGCGCACGCGCGACGCCATCCGCGCGGTGCAGGCGGCGGGCGTGCCCTTTGTCATCGTGACGGCCCGCGGTGTCTCAGGGACCTATCCGCTCCTCGAGCAGCAGGACATCTCATGCACGGTGGTCACCTACAGCGGCGGCGTCATCATGGACGAGGGGCGCAACGTCATCCACCACCACGGGCTCACGCGCGCGCAGGCCCAGGAGGTCGTCGACTTTGCCGAGGCCGAGGGGCTGGACATGACCTGGAGCGCCTACTCCTTCGAGGACTGGGTGGCGCCCGACCGCGCCGACCCGCGCCTGCTCCAGGAGGAGCGCATCGTGATGGCCGAGGCGCGCGAGGGCACCATCGCCTCCATAGGGCGCGACGAGGTGCAGAAGATCCTCTGCCTCTGCACGCCCGGCAGCACCAAGGAGGTCGAACGCCGCCTCAAGGGGCGCTTCCCCGAGTTTGCCATCGCCATCTCCTCAGAGACCCTCATCGAGGTCATGCCCGCCGGGTCGAGTAAGGCGGGCGCGGTCCACACCCTCTGCGATCTCTGGGGGATTGATCCGGCCGACGCCCTCGCGTTCGGAGACAACTACAATGACCTTCCCATGCTCGACGCTGTCGGCCACGGCTACCTCATGGGCAACGCGCCGGCGGAGCTCCTGGCCCGCGCATCGCTCGTCGCCCCCACAAACGACGAGGACGGCGTGGCCCGCGTGCTCGAGCGCCTTGGCCTCATATGACAAAGGTGACAGGGTCAACTGTCACAAACGAAAGGAGAACCCCATGAAGGTTGCCATTCCTACCCTGGGCAAGGGCGGTCTGGACTGCGAGCGCTCCGGCCACTTTGGCCACTGCGACTGCTTCACCGTGGTCGACGTGCGGGATGGCGAGGTCGGCGACGTGACCGTCATCGACAACCCGCCCCACGAGGAGGGCGGCTGCATGCGCCCCGTGGCGCTTCTTGCCCAGAACGGCATCGACGCCATCGTGGCCGCGGGCATGGGCATGCGCCCGATGATGGGCTTTGCGCAGGCCGGCATCACCGTCTTCTTTGAGAACCAGACCCCGGGTGTCGGCGACGTCGCGCAGATGGCCGCCGCCGGCACGCTCCCCGTCATGGGCGAGGAGCACGCCTGCCACCACTAGCGTGCCCCGTGCCCTGGTCATAGCCGGCTGCCTTTCCGGCGAGAAGGACGACGCGGGCGTGGCCGCGCTCGTGGACGGGCTTGCGTCGGCGGTCGGCGCCGACATGACGCTGAGGGCGCGAACGGGCGGCAGGCTCGTGGGCCAGGCCCTGCCGGACGTGCTGGCCGATCTGCGCTCCGGAGGCGTGCGCCGCGCCCTTGTGGTTACGACGCATGTGGCGGATGGCCGGCTGCAGCGCGCGGCGGCGTCGGCGGTGCGCGACGCCGCGCCCGGCTTTGAGTCGCTGGGCCTCGCGCCCCCCTTGCTTGCGGGCGAGAGGGACCATGCGGCCGTTGCCGCGGCGCTCGACGAGGCCCTGCCCGCGCGTCCCGGTCGAGTCGTGGCCCTTGCCGGGCACCGCGGGCCGGAGTGCGAGGCCGCGCTTGCCGGCATCGAGGGCGCCCTTCGGGAGCGCGGGCGCGGCGACGTGCTCGTGGATGCTCCGGAGCGCCTGGTCGCGCGTCTGGAGGGGTCGGACCCCAAGGTCCTTCTCGGCCCGTTTTTGATGGCGCTCGGCCACCACGCGCGCCACGAGGTGCTGGGCGAGCTTGCGCGGAGCCTCTCGGCGGACGTCTGGCCCCACGCCCTCGCCGAGCTGTCCGCCATCCGGCGTCTCGTAATCAGCCATGCCATGAGCAGCCTGTGAATTGGGGACAGTCCCCAATTCACATAAATCATTTGTGCAAATTGGGGACTGTCCCCAATTGACAGAAAGGACCGACCATGAAGCTCGTCATTGCCTCTGACATCCACGGCGCCGCCGATGCCTGCGCGCGGCTCATGTCTGCCATCGAGGCGGAGTCCCCTGACCGCGTGGTCCTTCTCGGCGACCTGCTCTATCACGGGCCGCGCAACGACCTGCCCAGGGACTACGCGCCCAAGCGCGTCATCGAGATGCTCAACTCCATCGCGGACCGCGTGATCGCCGTGCGCGGCAACTGCGAGGCCGAGGTCGACCAGATGGTCCTCGCGTTCCCCTGCATGGCGGACCACAACGTTCTTCTTGACCCCGGGGCGGAGGGCGGCCCCTACACGCTCTTCCTCACTCACGGCCACGTCTACGGTCCCGGCTACCACAACAGTGTGGACTCCTGGCCCGTGCTTCCGCCGCGCTCTGCGCTGGTCTACGGCCACACTCACATCAAGGTCAGCGAGAAGGACGCGGAGCACGGCGCCTGGGTCTTCAATCCCGGGTCGGCGGGCATCCCCAAGGACGGATCGGCCAGCTATGGCGTCTACGAGAGCGGGCGCTTTGAGCATCGGATGCTGTAGGTGCCCCCTTTGCTCTCCTGACCCCTCAACAACGTGCTTTAAAAAATCTCATGTGTAGAGACTTAGATTATGTATAGAATCGAGGCGCAGAGGGGATAAACTCAACCGTACAGACGGGAAACAGGCGAGCGGGTCCGCGCGGGGCGCGGGCCCCACGCAGGAAAAGGAGAGCATCATGGGCAAGATTCTCGGTATCGACCTTGGTACCACCAACTCCGCGATGGCGGTCCTCGAGGGCGGCGAGCCCACGATCATCGTCAACGCCGAGGGCGACCGCACCACCCCGTCCGTCGTGGGCTTCCGCTCCGACGGCGACCGCATCGTCGGCAAGGCGGCCAAGAACCAGGCCGTCACCAACCCCACCAACACGGTCTTCTCGATCAAGCGCTTCATGGGCCGTCGCTACGACGAGGTCGGCTCAGAGCTCAAGACCGTCCCGTACAAGGTCAAGAGCGGCACCGGCTCGCGTGCGGTCGTTGAGATCGACGGCGAGGACTTCACCCCCGAGCAGATCAGCGCCATGATCCTCTCCAAGATGAAGGCCGATGCCGAGAAGTACCTCGGCGAGCCCGTCACCGATGCCGTCATCACCGTCCCGGCCTACTTCAACGACGCGCAGCGCCAGGCCACCAAGGACGCGGGCAAGATCGCCGGCCTCAACGTCCAGCGCATCGTCAACGAGCCCACGGCCGCCGCGCTCGCGTACGGCCTCGACAAGAAGGGCATCGACCAGAAGGTCCTGGTCTTCGACCTGGGCGGCGGCACCTTCGACGTGTCGCTCCTCGACCTCGCCGACGGCGTCGTGGAGGTCCTTGCCACCAACGGCGACAACCACCTCGGCGGCGATGACTGGGACCAGCGTGTCATCGACTGGCTTGCCGACAAGTTCCAGTCCGACAACGGCATCGACCTGCGCAAGGACCCCATGGCCCTGCAGCGCCTGAAGGAGGCCGCGGAGAACGCCAAGAAGGAGCTCTCCTCCGCCCAGCAGGCCCAGATCAACCTGCCGTTCATCACCGCTGACGCCACCGGCCCCAAGCACCTCGACTACACGCTGACCCGCGCCGAGTTCGAGCGCATCACCCGCGACCTGCTCGACCGCTGCAAGGGCCCCGTCACCAAGGCCCTGCACGACGCCAACCTGCAGCTCTCCGAGGTCAACGAGGTCATCCTCGTCGGCGGCTCCAGCCGCATGCCCGCCGTCCAGGAGCTCGTCAAGCAGATGACCGGCAAGCAGCCCAACATGTCCGTGAACCCGGACGAGGTCGTGGCCGACGGCGCCGCCGTCCAGGGCGGCGTCCTCACCGGCGACGTCTCGGGCATCCTGCTGCTCGACGTCACGCCGCTGTCCCTGGGCGTCGAGACCATGGGCGGCGTCATGACCAAGATGATCGACCGCAACACCACGATCCCCACGTCCAAGACCGAGATCTACTCCACGGCCGCCGACAACCAGACGTCCGTCGAGATCAACGTCCTGCAGGGCGAGCGTGAGATGGCCGCGGACAACAAGTCCCTCGGCAAGTTCAACCTGACCGGCATCCCGGCCGCCCGCCGCGGCGTGCCGCAGATCGAGGTCACCTTCGACATCGACGCCAACGGCATCGTGAAGGTCACCGCCAAGGACAAGGCCACCGGCAAGAGCCAGCAGATCACCATCTCCGGCTCCACCGCCCTCTCCGATGACGAGGTCGACCGCATGGTCAAGGACGCCGAGGCCCACGCCGAGGAGGACAAGAAGCACAAGGACGAGATCGAGGTCCGCAACCAGGTCGACTCGCTTGCCTACAGCACCGAGCAGACCCTCAAGGACCTGGGCGACAAGGTCCCGGCCGACCAGAAGAAGGCCGCCGAGGATGCCGTGGCCGAGGCCAAGAAGGCCCTCGACGGCACCGACGTGGACGCCATCCGCGCCGCGGGCGACAAGCTCCAGGAGGTTGGCCACAAGCTCGCCGAGGTCGTCTACTCCGCCACGCAGGACGAGGCGGCCCAGGGCGGCGCGGGCGCGCAGGGCGGTTCGGCCAACGATGTCGTCGACGCCGACTACGAGGTCGTGGATGACGACAAGAACAACTAGTTCACGGGCCGTACGTAACAGATTGGGAACGGGGGCGGCCACGGCTACGCGGCCGCCCCTCGTGCAAAGAGGACCGTGCAAAAGGGACAGGCACTTTTGCACGCCGAACAGTTCGAGGAGGGTGACGTGAAGGTGCCCATCGAGGTAGAGGACGAGAAGAACGAGGCCATGGAGCCGGAGGACGTCGAGCCGGAGCCGGAGGACGTCGAGCCGGAGGCCTCCGAGGCGGACATGGATTCGGACGAGGAGCGCGCTCGCGTGGAGGCCGCCATCCGCGCCGGCGAGGAGGCTGCCGAGCGCGAGCTTGCCGCCGATGCGAGCAAGATCCGCGAGGAGCGCGACGAGCTGCAGAAGAAGCTCGCCGACGTTGAGGACCAGATCGAGGCCGCCAAGAAGGAGGCCTCCGAGGCCACGGAGCGCATGCTGCGCCTCCAGGCCGACTGGGACAACTATCGCCGTCGCACCGCCGCCGAGCGGCTTGCCGAGAAGGAGCGTGCGGCGGAGAAGCTGGTCACCGACCTGCTGCCGGTGATCGACGACATCGAGCGCGCCATCGAGCACGCCGGCGTCACCGAGGGCGACACGCAGTTCCAGCAGTTCGTTGACGGCGTCTCCGCGGTTCACGCCAAGATGCTCGGCGTGCTCGAGAAGGAGGGCGTCGAGCCCATCGACCCGGCGGGCGAGCCGTTCGAGCCGCTCGCGCACCAGGCCGTCGGCCGCGTCGAGGACAAGGACGCCTATGACGAGACCGTGGCCCAGGTCTATCAGAAGGGCTACAGGATGGGCGACAAGGTCATCCGCACCGCCATGGTGACGGTGACCTACGGCGGCCCCAAGCGCCCCGCCGAGGAGGAGTAACGTCGCCAGCGTGCAAAGGGGACAGTCGCTTTTGCACGCGCGCGGATTGGTTGGACGGCGCGCAAAGGTGACTGTCCCCTTTGCACGCCCTATCAGGAGGGAGGCTCGTGCAGGATGGCAACTAAGCGAAGCTACTATGACGTTCTGGGCGTGAAGCGCGACGCCTCTGATGACGAGATCAAGAAGGCGTTCCGCAAGCTGGCGGCCAAGTACCACCCGGACGCCGGCGGCGACGAGCAGAAGTTCAAGGAGGTCAGCGAGGCCTACACCACGCTCTCTGACCCCAAGAAGCGCCGCGAGTACGATCAGATGCTCATGTTCGGCGGCATCCCGGGGGCCGACTTTGGCGGCTCGGGCGGCCGTGGGCGCTACACCTACACCACCAACGTGGGCGGCGACTGGTCCGACATATTTGACAACATGCGCGGCGGCGACGGCGGCTTTGGCGGTTTCGACTTCTCGTCGATCTTCGGCGGGGCCGCGGGCCGCGCCGCCAACCGCCCCGTCAAGGGCAGCGACCTCACCATGTCCGTGGACGTCACCGCCGAGGAGGCCTTCCGCGGCGCCACGCGCAAGGCCACCTACCGCGTGCCCTCCACGGGCGAGGAGCAGACGCTCACCATCAAGATCCCGGCCGGCGCCGTGGACGGCGGCAAGCTCCGCTACCGCGGGCGCGGCGAGTACGGCGCCAACGGCGGCGACCGCGGCGACCTCGTGATCACCACGCACGTGGCCGAGCACCCGATCTTCAAGCGCGACGGTGCGGACGTGCGGATGGACCTTCCCATCAGCATGTACGAGGCCGCGCTCGGAGCCACCGTGGAGGTCCCCACGCCCGACGGCACCGAGGTGCGCCTCAAGGTCCCGGCCGGCACGCAGGACGGCAAGACCTTCCGCTTCCGCGACCTGGGCGCCCCCAACGTCAAGCGCAAGGGGACGCGCGGCGCGCTCTACGTGACGGTGCGCGTGAAGGTCCCGACGCTCGTCACCAAGAAGGAGCGCGATGCGCTCGAGGCGCTGCGCGACGCCGATACGCGCGACTATCGCGAGGAGGTCAAGCGCTATGGCACGCAGCACTAGCGAGGAGCGCGGCCGGGGGGTCGGTCCGGAGCGCGGTCGGGAGGGCCGCGACCGCGACAAGCCCCTCTACATGATCAGCGTTGCCGCCGAGCTCACGGGCATGCACCCGCAGACCCTGCGCGTCTACGAGCAGAAGGGCCTCGTCACGCCCGGGCGCTCGCGCGGCAACACGCGTCTCTACTCGCAGTCCGACATCGACCGGCTGAACCTCATCTCCAAGCTCACCGATGAGGGCATCAACCTCGCTGGCGTTGTGCGCATCCTCGACATGCGCGAACGCATGCTCGCGCGCGAGGACGAGCTTGAGGAGCTGCGCCGGCGTGTTCGCGAGCTCGAGGACGAGGTCCACGAGTTTCGCATGCAGGAGAAGATCACGGCGCTCGCCCGCTACGACAGCGCGGGCAGCCCCGAGCAGGTCATGAGGCGCCTGCTGCTTAACGGCGCCCCGGACCCTGAGAAATAGGATAAATTCGCCTTCCACCGGGTTGCCGCGCCGTTCGGGAGTGCCGCCTGAGGCGGTCATCGACGTGCCCGGGTGGCAGAAAGGTGGCCGGACGTTGCTTCGCAGTGCACAGCATTGTCCCTCCGCACCGCCAAATCGCATGTATCCCGATGCCCTTCCGCCCCGTTCTTCTCGACAGCCCTTCGGCATGCGCGCAGAGAAAATCTATCATGTAGAGACTTAGATTTGCGTATACGCCCCAGCTGGCGCGGGAACAATAGTCGTTGATGAACAACGACCCAGAAGGGGGCAACCATGAGACTCGACAAGTGGGCCGTCACGGCCCAGGAGGCGCTTCAGGCCTCCATCGGCATCGCCACCGATGCCAACGCTGGGCAGCTCATGCCCATCCACCTGCTCAAGGCGCTGCTCAGCTCCGGCGAGCACAACCTGCGCGCCATCATCGAGCGCGTGGGCGCGGACCCGGCCGGCATCGAGTCCCAGGTGGACCAGGCCATCGCGCGCCAGCCGCGCGTCACCGGCGATGCCAGCCAGATGGGGATGGGCGACGCCCTCGTCCGCGTGACCAACGCGGCGGAGAAGCTCGCCACCAAGATGGGGGACTCCTACGTCACCACCGAGCACCTGCTCTGCGCGCTCGCCGACGCCAAGGACGAGGCCGGCTCCATCCTCAAGGCCGCCGGCGTCACTTCCAAGCGCGTCGAGGAGGCATACAACGACCTGCGCGGGGATGAGCGCGTGACCAGCCAGGACTCCAAGCCGGAGTTCGAGGCGCTCGAGAAGTACGGCCGCAACGTGACGGACCTCGCGCGCCAGGGCAAGCTCGACCCGATCATCGGCCGCGTGGAGGAGATTCGCCGCACCATCCAGGTGCTCAGCCGCCGTACCAAGAACAACCCCGTGCTCATCGGCGAGCCCGGCGTGGGCAAGACCGCCATCGTGGAGGGCCTCGCGCAGCGCATCGTCAACGGCGACGTGCCGTCCACCCTGCGCGACAAGGAGCTCATCGAGCTTGACATGTCCGCGCTCGTGGCGGGCGCCAAGTACCGCGGCGAGTTCGAGGACCGCCTGAAGTCCGTGCTCAAGGAGGTCGAGAAGTCCGACGGCCGGATCATCCTCTTCATCGACGAGCTCCACACCATCGTGGGCGCTGGTGCCACGGAGGGCTCCATGGACGCCGGCAACATCCTGAAGCCCGCCCTCGCGCGCGGCACGCTGCACGCCATCGGCGCCACCACGCTGGACGAGTACCGCAAGTACATCGAGAAGGACGCGGCCCTCGCGCGACGCTTCCAGACCGTCATGGTCTCCGAGCCCACCGTCGAGGACACGATCTCCATCCTGCGTGGCATCAAGGACCGCTACGAGCAGCACCACCGCGTCCGTATCACGGACTCCGCGCTGGTCAGCGCCGCCGACCTCTCCAACCGCTACATCTCTGACCGGTTCCTGCCGGACAAGGCCATCGACCTCGTCGACGAGGCGGCGAGCCGCCTGCGCATGGAGCTCGACTCCATGCCGGCCGACATCGACGCCGTGGACCGCCAGCTCACGCAGATGCAGATCGAGGAGCAGGCCCTCATGAAGGAGGAGGACGCCGCCAGCAAGGAGCGCCTCGAGACCCTGCGCGGCGAGATCGCCACCACGCGCGAGAAGCTCGACGGCATGAAGGCGAAGTGGGAGAACGAGAAGGGCGCCATCGACCGCGTGCAGGACCTCAAGTCCAAGATCGAGGACGCGCGCGTGGAGATGGAGCGCGTGACCCGCGAGGGCAACCTCGCGCGCGCCTCCGAGCTGCGCTACTCCACGATCCCGAGTCTCCAGCACGAGTACGACGAGGCCGAGGCCGCGCTCACCGCGCGCCAGGAGGAGGGGGGACTCCTCAAGGAGGAGGTTACCTCGGAGGAGATCGCGGAGGTCGTGAGCTCCTGGACCGGCGTGCCCGTCTCAAAGATGATGCAGGGCGAGATGGACAAGCTCAAGAACCTGGAGAGCGAGCTGCACAAGCGCGTCGTGGGCCAGGACGAGGCCGTCTCCGCCGTGGCCGCGGCCGTGCGTCGCAGCCGCGCGGGCCTCTCCGACCCCAACCGCCCCATCGGCAGCTTCTTCTTCCTCGGCCCCACCGGCGTGGGCAAGACGGAGCTCGCCAAGGCGCTCGCGGAGAACCTCTTCGACGACGAGCGGGCGCTCGTGCGCATCGACATGTCCGAGTACATGGAGAAGTTCAGCGTCCAGCGCCTCATCGGCGCGCCTCCCGGATACGTGGGCTACGACGAGGGCGGACAGCTCACCGAGGCCGTGCGCCGTCGCCCGTACTCCGTGATCCTCCTGGACGAGATGGAGAAGGCGCACCCTGACGTCTTCAACATCCTGCTGCAGGTCCTGGATGACGGCCGCCTCACCGACGGCCAGGGGCGCGTGGTGAGCTTCAAGAACACGATCATCATCATGACGTCCAACGTGGGCAGCCAGTTCATCGCTGGCGCCAACGCGGCGAGCGACCCGGACGAGGTCCAGCGCGAGGTCAACAACGCCCTGCGCCAGACTTTCAAGCCGGAGTTCCTGAACCGCATCGACGACGTGGTGGTCTTCCACGCCCTCGGCCTTGAGGACATCGAGAAGATCGTCGACATTCAGCTGCGCGACGTGCGCGACCGGCTCGGCCGTGACCGCATCCAGCTCGTGCTGACGCCTGCGGCCAAGCAGTCGCTCGCCCTCGACGGCCTCGACCCGGTCTACGGCGCGCGCCCGCTCAAGCGACTCATCCAGCGGCAGGTGGTGGACTCGGTGGCCAATCTCATCATCGGTGGCGAGCTCAGCGAGGGCGACACGGTCCGCGTTGACGTGGGTCCCGACGACCGCCTCTTCGCGGCGCGCGACGATGCGTCGAGCCACGACGGCGAGCCCCTCGAGCCCGACTCCGTGGAGTAGCGCCCGCCAGCGTCGGTCGCCGACAGCCTGACAAAGGTGACAGGGTCAACTGTCATGATTTTCATGACAGTTGACCCTGTCACCTTTGTCAGGCCTTAGTCGGGCCCTGTCGCCCTTGTCGGCCTTTGATTTACGATAGAGGCACCACTCATCGACAGGTTGGGGACGACATGGCACAGGACGAGAAGAACCCTCTGGGCGAGACCGTGGCGATGCCGCCCGACTCCGACCCAGGCGCCACGCAGCTTGCGGACGCGGCGCCGACGCGCCGCGTCGCATCAGAGGCCCTGCCAACGATCGTGCTGCCCTCCGAGAAGGACGCGCCCAAGCAGCCCGCCGAGGCGGGTGACGGCATCGACGCCCTCGGCGACCCGTACTTCTCGCCCGTCGTGCCAAACGACCTCACGGAGGCGCGCGTTCCCGTCTCCATCCCGTCCCCGGTTCAGAGCCTGCCCGAGCGCAAGCGCCGTCTGCCGCGCTGGGCGGTGGCCCTCATCGTCGTGGTCCTTCTCGCCTGCGCGGGCGGTGTTGCGTACTACACCTACGACCAAGAGCTATGGGGCGGCAAGACCATTCCCCGCGTCGTCGGCCTCACGCAGGAGGAGGCGACGCGCGCCCTCGAGAACCTCGGCTTTGTCGTGAGCGTGGAGTCCGTCGCGGCGGATGACGGGTTTGGCGTCGTGCGGGCGTGCAGCCCGTCGGAGGGCCAGCGCGTCGACCCCGCAGATGGCGCCACCATCTCCGTGGCAAGCCAGCGCACCATACCCCAGATCGTGGGAATGGACGTCGAGTCCGCCCATCAGGCTCTTCTGGACGCGGGCGCGGAGAACGTCACGCTCTCGTACCAGAACTCAGACCAGCCCGCCGGGACGGTTCTGGCCGTGAGCCCCGAGGAGGGAAGCGCGTTCGTCTCGTCCGACCCCATCACCGTGACCGTGGCGCGGGCGTTCACCGTCCCGGCGCTCGAGGGGATGTCCCTCTCAGACGCTCAGGCCCAGCTCGAGGCAGGCGGCCTGACCTCGTCCGTCATCTACGTCGAGTCCGATGCGGAGAAGAACACCGTGGTGAGCCTCGACCCGCCCGCGGGAACCGAGGTCGCGGCAGGCGCAACCATCACCTTGGCGGTGGCGACGCCCATGCCCAGCGAGCCCTATGACCTGATGGGGTATCTCGAGGCGGCGCCCCAGGCGCTCTCCGCGTACCTTGCGGATGCGGGATACACGCTCGACTACGGCGAGATCTACGCCTCGGGCGGCAACGCGCACGTCGCCTATACGGGTGCCTCGGGCGACCTCATCCAGATAACCAACGAGCCCGAGACCGCCCATTACGCGGGCGGATCCCAGGCCGACGTGCTCGCGCGCGGCGCGGGGGTGGGCGGCGTGCGCTATGCGTTCTCTGCGGAGACCCTGCCCGAGGGCGGCGCGACCGAGAGCGAGTCGGGCATCCGTGCCGTCATGGAGGCATGCGGGCTCGAGGGCCTGCTCGACACCTGCACGGAGGGCGATATCGTCGCACCCATACCGGAGGAGGAGCCCCAGGAGCCTACGGAGCCCGAGGATCCCGCGGATGAGGGTGGCGCCGGCGAGGACAATGCCTCGGCGGGGGAGTCCACGGAGCCCGCCCATCACTTCATCTGCGGCTATGGCCGGCAGGGTGACTACACGTGGGCGGTCATCATCGGCGGCTACGAGGGGTCCACGCGCGTGGTGGCGCTCGCAGCGCCGACGGCGCACTTCTCTTCCGTCGACCTCTCGAGCTTTGGCGGGAGCGTCTGCGACTACATTGCCTACATCGACCAATATACGGGGTGATGCGTCATGGATGACAAGAAAAAGGGCGAGAAGGACGTCGAGCGGGACGAGTTCGTGCGCGCGGAAAACGAGGACGACGACGGGTACGACCCCTATTCCGACCGGAGGCCGGACCCCGAGCCGCTCTTCGAGCGCGACCCCTGGTCGTAGGGCCGGACCCGACGGAGGCGACCTGACAAAGGTGACAGGGTCAACTGTCATGTTTTTCATGACAGTTGACCCTGTCACCTTTGTCAGGTCGCCCCTGTCGGGCTGCGTTAGCTCGTGGCGCCCCAGTTGGTTTGCATGTAGCCCCAGAGGAAGTAGACGACCACCGCAAGAACGAAGAGGACGACGATGAGGGCAATGGCGGTCTTAATGCGGGTCTTGCGTTCGCGAGAGACGAAGATGTCGCGTCGCCCCTTGGGAATCTCGAGGTACTGACCATAGTGAAGGTCGCGGCGAAGCTGCTGCCCGTCGGCGCGAGAACGGCGATACCCCCGTCCCGAGAACGCCCCGCCGCCTATCGTGTACCCGGAGTCGTGGGCTATCTGGGCGGGCTCATCCTCCTCGTTGGCAAAGTCGTCGATGGGTTCTACGCTGCGGTGAGCGGGCCTCTGGCGGACGTAGGGCGTACGCGCCACCCGCTCAGGCGCCTTCTGCGTGGCTCCGGAAGGCTCGCCGGTGACATCGGCGAGGTCATCGCACTCATTATCGTTGGTCATGTGTGCTCCCGTTAGCAGTCATGAACAGCAATGCACACATCATACGGCAGGGCGGCCGCGCGCCGCTCGAGGTCGAGAAGACTTCTAAAACTGTAAGAATCCCAAGCAGCTCCGACCGAAATATCTAAGTCATCAACGCTTAGATATGGTGAGTATATGACGCTGAGAAAAGTTTCCATCGAGCGTATAGAAATCGAGGCAAGGGGAACAAATAGCAATGTACAGCAAGGGCGCCAAGGCGGCGCCCGCATCACAAGGGAGTGATTATCATGGCACTGGTTCCTTACGATCGTTATTCTCGCGCTCTTCGCAACTGGCCGTTCGACGCGCTGGACAACTTCTTCGACGCGCCCTTCGCGCCGCTCTCCTCGACCGCCGCGGGCTTCAAGATGAACGTCGAGGACGCGGGCGACAAGTACGTCGTCTCCGCTGAGCTCCCCGGAGTCAAGCGTGAGGAGATCGACGTTGAGCTCAACGAGGGTCGCCTCTCCATCTCCGTCGAGCGCAAGGAGTCCGATGAGGAGAAGGGCAAGAACTACCTCTACAAGGAGACCGGCGAGTGGAGCGCCACGCGTGGCGTCTATCTCAAGGACGCGGCCGTTGCCGGCCTGACCGCCAAGCTCGAGGGTGGCGTCCTCACCGTGAACGTCCCCAAGCAGCAGGAGAAGGCCAACGCCACCAAGGTCTCCATCGACTAGCTCGTTCGGGCGAGATGACGCGTCGGGCCGGAACCGATGGGTTCCGGCCCGTTTTTTGACGGAGCCCGGTAAAGGATGACAAAGGTGACAGGGTCTGACAAAGGTGACAGGGTCAACTGTCATGAAAATCATGACAGTTGACCCTGTCACCTTTGTCATCACCGCGCCCGTCAGGCCAGGACGGTGATGCCCTTGGGGTAGCTGTTGAGGACCTCGCAGCCGTCCTCGGTCACGATGACCAGGTCCTCGATGCGGACGCCCATGTCACCGGGCAGATAGATGCCCGGCTCGATGGAGAAGCATTGTCCGGGCTGCACCGGCTCGTCATGTGTGGAGCTGACGTCTCCCGGCTCATGGTCGACGAGCCCAATCTGGTGCCCGAGGCGGTGCGTGAACGCCTGGCCCCATCCCGCGTCCTCTATGACGCGCCGCGCCGTGAGGTCAATCTCGGCAAAGGTGACCCCGGGCCGCACGATCTTCTCGGCCTCCTCGTTCGCGCGCCGCACCGCGTCGTAGACCGCCCGCTGATGCTCGGTGGGCTTGGCGGAGAAGAACGTGCGCGTCATGTCGGAGCAATACCAGTCGCGCTTGCACCCCACGTCAAAGAGGACCATGTCGCCCGGAGCGAACGGCGTGTCGTCAGGCTCGTGGTGAGGATCGGCGGCATGGTCGCCAAAGCTCACGATGGGAGAGAAGGAGTGTCCCTGCGCCCCGAGGCGGCGATACTCGCCGAGCAGCCCGTCGGCGATCTGGCGCTCGGTCACGCCGGGGCGCACCTGGTCGACGAGCCACGCCATCGCCTCGTCGTTCGTGCGCGACGCGGCGCGCATGAGCTCGCGCTCGCGAGCGTCCTTGATCGAACGCGCGTCGTCCACGGCGTCGGACGCGAGGACGAAGCGCGAGGCGGCCCCGGCCTCCATGAGGGGCACGAGCCAGCGGGCGGCGAGCTCCTTGTCCACCCCGAGCGGACGGTCGTGCATGGTGGCCTGTGCCACCAGGGAAACGGGGTCGTCGGTGTCGGAGAACTCGACCACGCGCGCTCCGCATCCAGACGCGTCTGGGAAGAGGCGGTTCGCAAAGAGCGTCGGCACGCCCTCTGCGGGGACATAGAGGGCGAGGAAGCGCTCGTAGGGCTCGGTGTAGTAGCCGCAGAGCCACCAGATGGAGAGCGGGTCCACCACGAGCATCTGATCGACGGTTCTTCTCGCGAGGTTTTCTCTCACGCGTGCGAGGCGGCTCTCGTCCATTGTGTCTCCTTCGGCCGTGGGTGCAGTCCTCCTGCCATGGTACGCCGTCGTCATGTGGCGGCATCGTGGCGTCCACCGGGCAGTTTGTTGCTTGCGTGAAGTCAGAGTAAGATAGAACTTCGCTCATTCTGGGCATTTTGCCCATGAGACGAATGGAGGCATCCATGGAGAACGACATTCCTCCCGTTAACCGGGTTGACGAGATTCGTGAGGAGCTTGGCAGGCTTGAGGGCAAGCGCCTCAAGGTGAAGGCGAACATGGGCCGCTCCCGTATCGTGGAGCGCGCCGGCACGCTCGTGCACGCGCACCCCTCGCTCTTCGTCGTCGAGGTGGAGGAGCGCCGCGGTCGCACCTCTCGCCAGTCCTATCAGTACGTCGACGTGCTCACTGGCACCGTGGAGCTCTACGACACGGAGACCGGCGAGCGCCTCTTCGACTTCGTCGAATCCTTCTCGGAGTAGGCCCGGCGCACGATGGCGGGCGCAGTCGTCGTCACGACCCCCTGCAAGGTCAACCTGCATCTCGGCGTCCATCGCGAGAAGGACGAACGCGGGTATCACCGCGTTGACTCCGTGATGGTGCCGGTCGACCTGTGCGACGTGGTGACGGTCGAGAGGGCGCCCGCCCTGAGCGTACGGTTTGAGCCCTCGCTTGAGGTCGCTCCCGAGAGGACGGGCGTCTGGAAGGCGGCCGTCCTCCTCGCCGAGGCGCTGGGCCGGCAGCCCGGCGTCTCCGTGTCAGTGACCTGTCACATTCCCGAGCGCGCGGGGCTCGGGGGATCCTCGGCGGATGCGGGCGCCGCGATTCGCGCCCTCTGCGAGCTCTGGGGGGTAGAGCCGCTCGACCCGCGAGTCGTTGCGGTGGCGCGTCGCGTCGGGGCAGACGTGGCGTTCTTCCTCTGCCCCGAGCCGGGGCTCTATGGAGGCGCGGGAGACGTCCTCGAGCGGACCTTCCCCGCGCTCGAGGTGCCCATCGCGCTGGTGATGCCCCGCGAGGAGGGCGGCTCAACGGTTGCCGCCTACGCGGAGTTCGACCGTGCCGGCGCAAGGCCCGGCGGCTACGACGACCTCTGCTCCGCGCTTGACGCGAGCGATGTCTCCTCGGTCGCCGCTCGCCTTCATAACAACCTCGCGCCTGCGGCACGCGCCCTGTGTCCGGAGTCGGGCGAGGTCGAGGCGTGGCTTCGCGGGCGGCCGGGCGTCCTTGCGGCGCAGATAACGGGCTCGGGCACCTGCTCGTTTGCGCTCTGCGAGAGCGTCGCCGCGGCGGAGGCCGCCTGCGCCGAGGCGCGTCGGAAGGGCTGGCGTGCCTGGGCGACAAAAACTGGTTGGCTCGCGGGAGAAAGTCTGCTAGAATACTCCCCTGCTACGGGTTGTGGCTCAGCTTGGTAGAGCGCTCGGTTCGGGACCGAGAGGTCGCTGGTTCGAATCCAGTCAACCCGACCACGTAGATGCAGGGCCGTCGGCGATACGCCGGCGGCCCTTTTGCGTGCGCTGGGGCGAGAAGGGCGCGCGGCCTGCCGTCGGCGCATCCCCGGGCGTCGCGCAACATCGTCGCACGCCACAAAAAGAGTGACAGGTTTCGAACGGATGGGGCCGCAAATGCGGCCTCGTTTGTTCGAAACCTGTCACTCACGAATGGCGGACTGACGGGGCCCGCGCCGCTGGCGACTTAGGAGCGCCGCTCGCGGACGATCAGGATGGAGCCGACGGCGACGAGGGGAATCGCCGCGCCGAGCAGGAAGAGGGGGACATTGGTGGTGGCGTCGCCGGTTTCAGGGATGCCGGCCCTCTGCCGCGCGGAGGCCTTCTTCGTGCCGGACTTCTCGGAAGTGGGGTCGCCGCCACGGACGCCGTTCTTCTCGCCCTGCGGAGAGGTGGACGAGCCGTCCTTCCCGTCCTGCTGGCCCGAGGTGCCCGGGTCCTTATCGACGGGCTTCCACTGGGCATAGAGGGTGAGGTCGTGGTTGGCGTAGGGGAGCGAGAGGTGCGCGCCCGCGTCGTAGGCGGTTCCCGTCCCGTCGGCCTTGGTGTTCCAGCCGACGAACGCAAACCCCTCGCGCGTGGGCTCCTGCGAAGACACCGCAGTCTCGAGGGTCGCCGCCGCGGCGCGGCTCTCCTCCGTCGCGGGGGCGCCGGTGCCGCCATTGGCGTCGTACGCTATCCGATAGTCGCCCATCACCGTGACGGAGGCGGCGCGAGAGGTCTCGTAGTCCCCGCCCGAGGCGGCGTTCCCGCTGGGGTGGTGGTAGAACCGGACCGCATAGACGCCAGGCAGCGTGGTGTCCACGTTGTGCTCGACGCGCGCGTGCGTGGTGTCGTCGAGGCTTACCTGGCTTCCGGCGTGGTCGACCATGCTCACGAGGCTGTCGCTGGGCTGCCACGCGTCGCCGACGGACAGCTCGAGGTCGCGCGTCTGGATGGTGGGGCGCAGGCGCACATGCACGCTGCCGATTCTGATGCCGTCGGCGTTGACGCCGTCCAGGATGGCCTTGCTGCCGTCGGGGTTGACGATGTCGGCCTCGGCGGCCGCCTTGCGGTAGCGATACTCCTGCATGAGGTCGTCGGACGGGTCGTCGTCCACGCTGAGGACCCAGTCGGGAAGTCCGGGGTACACCACGGCCGAGCTGCCGGCGCCCACCGACCAGCCGAGGTCCTTGATGGCGTCGCGAATGCGGCGCAGGTCGATGGTGTAGACGCTGCCCGAGTACATGCTCTGGTTGTCGTCGGGGCTGTGCCGGTCGAGATAGTTGATGTTGTCGATGTGGAAGTCCTCCAGAGAGACCTCCGGAATGGCCTCCTGGACCTCAGCGGGGACGGGGGTGAACGTTCCGGAGAGGGGACTGCCGTCAGGCAGGAGGGTGACGCCGAGGTACTTCCCTCCGCCGGAGAAGAGGTCGACCGTCTTGCCGTCGGCGTCCTTCTCGGTCAGCTGCTCCGCGAAGCGCAGGAACGTGCTGGCGCCGGTGTTGCGGCCCTCGAGCGTCGAGCTGCTCCAGAGCCCTACCCGGGCAAAGCCGTGTCCGTAGAGAACCTCGCGGCTCCGGTTGGTCAGCTCGAGCGGCAGCGTGATGGTCACGGTCTCCGACGGCTGGATGGAGCCGCTCAGCGCGATGGTCTTGAGGTCGGCCCAGGAGTTGGCGCCGGCATAGGCGCCCGCGGCGTCGCCGAGGGACACGAGCTCCGTGGAGCCGGAGTCCGCGGAGAGCTTCGCGAAGAGCTCGGTGTCGGGGGCGGTCGTCTCGATGGTCGCCGGGCCGGAGAGCCTCACCACGGGGCGGTCGTTCCCGCCTCCGCCCGCGTAGTCCCCGTAGGGCGTGGTGACGCGCGCGTTTATGGAGATAGGGGCGTCAGTGGGGTTGGTGACGACGATGACCGCCCTCAGGTTGCGCACGAGGTCGACGTCGGCGACCGACTTGTCCATGCGATTGACGTCCGTATCGCTCACGTAGGCGTAGTTGGACGTCTGGCCGGAGTCATCGGTGTAGTAGAGCGCGTACGTGACGCCGGTCTCCGCGGTGACCGGCTCGGCGTTGACGCGGGAGCCGCCCCCAGACTTAGTGCCCGTGTAGAAGCTGTCGGTGCTCAGGGCCTGCGCGTTCAGCGGCGCCAGTGAGAACGCCAGGGTGGCGCAGATTGCGACGAGCGCACTGATGACGTGCGCCCGCCTGTTGGTGCGGTGCATGTTTTCCTCCGTTTTGGTCGCGGTTGACAGTGTGATTCGCCCACTGTCGCCGAGCGACGCAACGTGATGTCAAACCGGATTTCTTGCCGTCAGCCTGCGCGGTTCAGACGTCCCTCTCGCCGGCAGGTCATCAGCATGTGACGGGAGACGGCGTGGTGCGCGCAGCTGCCAATCACGTGGCCCGCGGCGCGCTTGGCCGCCTCGCTCGCCCCCTTCGGGGCGTAGGAGTGCGAGAAGCGCTCGAGCATGGCAAGGTCGTTGCCGCCGTCGCCGTAGACGGCCACGTCGCTCTCGACGATGCCGAGGTGCCCCGCGAGCCAGGCCACGGCCTCGCCCTTGTTAACGCGCGCGTCGGTGAGCTCGAAGAGGTCGCCGTCGAAGGAGGCGTTCACGATTGAGCTCGCGTGGTCGGCCACGAAGCCGTTCAGTTCGCGGTGAAGCGCCTCGTCGGCGACGCGGAAGTTGACCTTGCAGATCGGGCGCGCGAGCACATCGGCGTCCGTCTGGTCGAAGTGGGTGTCGGGGGCGGGCGGTCGCCGGCGCAGCCGGTGCGCGATGAGCCTGCCGAGCAGGCCGGGGGACGGGCGCAACCCCGCGAGGAAGCTCTCTCGCGTGCCCCGGACATAGGTGCCGTCCTCGGCGATGCAGTTGAAGGACACCCCGGGAAACGCAGCGAGGAGCTCCTCGAGCGCCTGCGGGCTGAAGCGCGAGAAGCGCAGCAGCTCGCCGCGCGCGTCGCAGATAAGCGCGCCGTTCGCGGAGACGGTTTCGAGCGGAAGGTCGCCAAAGCCGAGCGCCGAGGCGCGGCGCACGGCCCGTCCGGTCGCGAGCGCCACGTGGCGGCCCGCGTCAAGCACGCGCCTAAGCTGCAGGAGGATGGCGCGGTCCGTCTGGTGGAGCGCGTTGAAGAGCGTCCCGTCGAGGTCGCTGGCAAAGAGTCTGATCAGGGGTCCCACCTCCCACGGCGATACAGGAGGCAGTATATCGCCCCGTCGCCCCCACATTGGGGATGTCGCCGCTCATCCGCGCGGACCTGCCACTCGCCCAAGGCGACGCAAAGCTGACGCGGCGCGTCGTTTTTTCTCGCTTTTTGAGTTTGCTCGCGCAAACGTCAAATGGGACGCGAGGAGGATGGAGGCGTGAGGGCGGGGGCCGAGAGGGCCCGAGAAGGGCGAGGGGTCGAGAAGGCCCCTACTGCACCCTCACGGTGCCCTCGAGCACGGTGACCTCTGCATCGCTCGCCACGACCACGTTGTTCCCGGGCTTCTCCGTCCGGTCCGGCCACTCCGGCACGTAGCCCACGTGAGCGAACTTGCGGCCAAACGCCTGCTCGACCTCGCGTAGCGTGCGCGCCCCGCGGCCCTCGCAGGCGCAGCGAACGTTGGCGAGGTAGACGCCGTCCTCGGCGAGGTGCTCTCGTACCACCCGCGCGCCCTCGTCGGTGGTGAGCGGCCCGAGCGGGCGCCTGCCCGAGAACGCGTCATTGACAATCACGTCGTAGGGATTCGCGGCGGCGCGGATGAACCCCCAGGCGTCATCGTTTACCAGGCGAATGCGCCCGTCCTTCTCGGCGCCCGTCTCCTCGAGGCAGGCGTCTAGGAAGAACTGCCCGCGCGCCAGCGCCGTGATGGCGGGGTCGACCTCGACCACGTCAACGCGTGCTGCGGGCGCGTACGCGGCAAGATACTTGGGGAGCGAGTACCCGCCGCCGCCCATGACCATAACGCGCAGTGGCCGGTCGGGGGAGCACCCCCGCGCGCGCACCAGCCCCTCGATGATGGAGGCCATCGCGCGGTGATACTCGCAGGCAAGCTCAAAGCGCAGGTCGTGGGGGATGTAGCTCACGGACTGGAACGTTCCGTTGACGTTGAGCAGGCGCACGGGCGTCTTGTCCTCGGTCAGGGAGTCAAAGACAAGCGTGAGGCCAAATTTGGTCCGCAGCACGCTCACGCCGCGCCGGCGCAGCCCCCAGAGCAGGACGAGCAGCACTATCGTGCAGACGACGGTCAGAATGAGGAGGGCGTAGACGAGCTCTCTCAATATGGGCCCCTTTTCGCGTTTTAGAGATTGTGAGTAGCGCGTAACGTCGGCTATACTAGCTGATGCTGTATTGGGCCTGGGGCCCGTCTGAGACAACGCACCGGAAGGACACTTCATCATGATTCTTGGCATGGGGCCGCTTGAGATCGTCATCATCCTCGTCATCGTGCTGGTCATCTTTGGGCCCAAGAACCTCCCCAAGATCGGCAGCGCCCTTGGCAAGACCGTCAAGAACGTCCGCGAGGGCATGGAAGAGGGCAAGGACGAGAAGGACGAGAGCCCGATTGAGTCCCATGACGACTCCGTCGAGGTCATCGAGGACGAGGACGACGCCGACGCCCCCGAGACCGCTGCCGACGACGCGGTGTTCTGCTCCAAGTGCGGTGCCAAGAACGCGGCTGACGCCGGCTTCTGCTCCAAGTGCGGCAACAAGCTCAACTAGTGGCACGCGGCAGGTAGGGAGCAGCGCATGGACAGCACCAAGAAGATCGAGCTCACCTCCGAGGGCCGTCAGAAGCTCGTTGACGAGCTCGCGTACCGCGAGGGCGAGAAGCACGACGAGATCGTCGAGCGCATTAAGGAGGCCCGCGGCTTCGGCGACCTCTCAGAGAACTCCGAGTACGACGCGGCCAAGGAGGAGGAGGCGCGCAACGCCGCGCGCATCAACGAGATCCGCCAGATCCTCTCCGTGGCCACGGTCGTCGAGGCCGGCTCCGCGCACGACCTCACGGTCTCGATCGGCACCACCGTCGAGCTGAAGGACGAGAAGGGCAAGACGTCCACCTTCACCATCGTGGGCACCACCGAGACCAACTCCCTCGAGCACAAGATTTCCAACGAGTCCCCCGTGGGCAGCGCCCTGGTGGGCCACCGCGAGGGCGACGAGGTCGAGGTCGTCGCGCCGTCCGGCAAGACGAGGAAGTACGTCATCACGGGGATTTCCCGCTAGGTCGGCGCTTCCTCTCCGACAAGCAGCAAGCGTGGCGCCCCGTGTCTGCGTATCGCAGGTGCGGGGCGCTTCTATCTGAAAGGGACAACATGGCAGAGAACACCGCCGCGGGCATCGCCGCAACCGACGAGCGCGCGATGCGCCGCGCCCGCCGCCAGGCGCTCATCGACGCGGGCGTGAACCCGTACCCCATCACCTCCGAGGTCACGGCGCATGCCGCCGAGCTTGAGGCCCAGTACGCCGACCTTGCGGACGGTGCGGACACCGAGGACGTGGTGAGCGTCGCCGGTCGCATCCGGGCGCTGCGCAAGCAGGGCAAGGCCGCCTTCATCGTGCTCGAGGACGTGAGCGGCTCCATCCAGCTCTTCTGCCGCCACGACGTTCTCGGTGACGAGGCCTGGGGCCTTCTCGGCAAGCTTGACCTCGGAGACATCCTGGGCGCGACGGGCGCCGTCATGCGCACGCGTCGCGGCCAGCTCTCCGTCTCGCCCACGGCGCTCACCGTGCTCTCCAAGTCCCTTCGCCCGCTGCCCGAGAAGTTCCACGGCCTCACGGACCGCGAGGTGCGCTACCGCCAGCGCTACGTCGACCTCATCATGAACCCCGAGGTCCGCGACGTCTTCCGCAAGCGCAGCCGGATCGTCTCCCTCATCCGCCGCTTCATGGAGTCGGACGGCTACATGGAGGTCGAGACGCCGATGATGCACGCCATCCTCGGCGGCGCAAACGCCAAGCCGTTCGTGACGCACTTCAACGCCCTCGATCGAGACTTCTATCTGCGCATCGCCACCGAGCTGCCGCTCAAGCGCCTCATCGTGGGCGGCCTCGAGCGCGTCTTTGAGATCGGCCGGAACTTCCGCAACGAGGGCATGGACCTCACGCACAACCCCGAGTTCACCTCGATGGAGGCCTACTGCGCCTATGGCGACCTCTCCACGATGAAGACGCTCTCCCAGGACCTCTTCAAGATGATCGCGCGCGAGGTCTGCGGGTGCGAGGAAGGTCACGAGGTCATCACCTACCAGGGGCAGGAGATCGACATGTCCGGCACCTGGGCGAGCCGCCCGCTCTCGGAGATCGCCTCTGAGTGCGTGGGCGAGGAGCTCACGATGGACACCCCCATCGAGCACCTGCGCGAGATCTGCGAGAAGAACGGGATTGAGGTTCAGCCCAGCTGGGGCGCCGGCAAGCTCCTCTTTGAGCTCTACGACGAGCTGGGCGAGAAGACCATCGTCAACCCCACCTTCGTGTGCGACTACCCGGAGGAGGTCTCCCCGCTCTCCAAGCGCAAGGCAGAGGACCCGCGTCTTACCGACCGCTTTGAGCTGGTTATCGCCGGCCACGAGTACGCCAACGCCTTCTCCGAGCTCAACGACCCCGTCGACCAGGCCGGCCGCTTTGCCGAGCAGGTTGCCGCCAAGGGCATGGGCGACGACGAGGCCATGGGCTACGACTACGACTACGTGCGTGCCCTCGAGTACGGCATGCCTCCGGCGGGCGGCATAGGCTACGGCATCGATCGCATGGTCATGCTCTTCTGCGACCAGCCCGCGATTCGCGACGTGCTGCTCTTCCCGGCGATGAAGCCCGAGGCCATCACGCGTGCGGACATCGAGGCTCAGGTCGCGGGCGTGGTGACTGACAACGCTGCCGCGTCCGTGGATGCCATCGCCGCCGACAGCGAGAAGGTGGCGGCGGCGACTGCCGAGGCCCCGGCGGCGCTCGTCGCCGGAATAGACCGAGAGGCCGCGCTCGCGCTTCTCGCCGAGCACAATCACGAGGAGTTCCACCTCGAGCACGGCCAGACCGTCGGCGGCGTGATGCGCGTCTTCGCCGAGGAGATGGATCCCGACAACGCGGACTTCTGGGAGGTCGTGGGCATTCTGCACGACCTCGACTGGGAGGAGCATGCCGACGACCCGGCCAACCACACGGTCTACGCCGCCGAGCTGCTGCGCGCGGCGGGCGCCTCCGAACCCCTGATTCGTGCCATCCAGTCGCACAACTCCGACAACAACCCCGAGCTGCCTGCGCCCGAGCTCCCCATGGAGAAGGTCCTCTTTGCCGTGGACGAGCTCACGGGCCTCATCGGCGCGGCCGTGATTATGCGGCCGAGCAAGTCCGTCATGGACTTCGAGGTGAAGTCGCTCAAGAAGAAGTTCAAGGACAAGCGCTTTGCTGCCGGCTGCGACCGCGACGTCATCCGTAAGGGCGCCGAGCTCTGCGGCTGGGAGCTCGACGAGCTTTTCTCGCGCACCATCGACGCGATGAAGGCCATCGCGCCGGACCGCGACACGTTTGGCAAGTAACGGCCTGAGCTCCTTCTCAACTATCTGCGCCCCATGGCCGCACTCGCGAATGCCCTCCGCAAGTGCGGCCATGGGGCGGACTGCATGAGGGCACTCGTGCAATGTCTGCCGGGGTTTGGCCGCATTCGCGTTCTTATCGTCGCGAGTGCGGCCGCACTTCTGGAGGGTGCGCGAGTGCGGCCGCACTTCTGGAGGGTGCTTGCGGGCGCACCTAGGCGCGGCGCCCCTACGCCTCCCGGTCTACCACGTAGGCTTCTCGCTTGGGACGGCGGGTAGCATCTGGCTCAGAAGGACAATGCGCGCCTGTCGGGCGTCTGGGTTGCTGAGCGTCTTCCGAACTCTGCGCTCAAACGCGGGGCCCTCCGTGCGCGCAAGGGAGTGAGCGATGAGGGCAAGGTAGGCGTCGAGGGCCTGGATTGTTCTCACGTTCTTGTAGCTGGCGGGAAACACGGAGATTCCGCATGCCTGGTAGTCGCGGATGCGCCTCTGGTCCTCCTCAAATCCCTTCTCGCTAATGTGGTCCTTGCCGTTGTACTCCGAGGCCGTGCGCTGCCCGCTCCAGTGAAAGTCCGGGCGCATCTGCCTGTGCTCGACGAGGCCGAGCACTTCTGGGGGCCATTCGATGGGGACATTCTCCTGAAAGGGCGGAAATTCGACGCCGCCCATCCGTGCGGGCAGTTTGTAGGCAAACGAGAGCAGCGTCTCCTCCGGCGACCCGGCACCAGACTGCACGAGCGCGGCTGCCCTTCTGGCGCGCTTGATGCCCCTGATGCCGCGCGCCTCCTCAAGAAACGCGATGATGCCCTCGGGCGTTGCGATGGGCGGGAGCTCGAAGGCGCAAGGGCCGTGCGCGGGGTCGACGGGGTCGCGGGCGTATGAGCCGCATGCCTCCATGGGGAATGTCAACAGACGGTAGAACGCCGCGGCGCTGGTGAGCGCCCCGAGCTCCACCTGCCGGCTGAGCTGCTGCTCAACTCGTACGAGGCTGAGCCCAGCCGATTCGACAAAGAGGCGCAGCGGCTCACTTCCCGCGCACGGCCATGGCTCGCCCGACGTCCGAAGCACCTCGAGAAACGTGTTCTCGGGAAGGTCCGCGAGCAGCGCGCGAGACCGGACGCCATGCGCCCCGCTGCGATTGCCTCGCGAGAAAAACGTGAGGCTGAGGGGCGTGCCCGGCTGCACCGGAATCACCTCCTCCGGAAGGGCGAGCCTCAGCGCAGGAACGTCAAGGATTCCTGGCGCGAGCTCGCGGTGCGCGTTTCCCGCGGGCTCGAGGGCCAGGTCGGGGCTGGCGCGGGCGAGACGGGTGAGCTTGAGCGAGTCGGTCCCGGCAAGAAAAACGTTCATGGGCACACCTCCGGTCGCAGGGGGTGGCCCAGCATAGCGAGTGCGGGGTTCCGGGGTGCTCGCATACTCCTCTCCGCGCTCGCGCGCCACTCTGACGAGGTGGGCTGATCACGCGGCAGAAGGGCAGGCAGCGGCTCTGGGAGAAACGGTGCGTCGATGATGCCCGTTTCGGGCGGGACGCTGCTGCATCGCAAAATCCCTACACGGGTGCGGGTGAGGGCAAGCCGCCCTTTAGCGCCCTCCTGCGGATGCCCTCCGCAAGCTCCCCTCCCGTGGCCGCTCCCCAAGTGCGGCCGCACCCCGCAAGCCCCCTCTTCAAGTGCGGCCGCACTCGCGACATATTTCACGTGAGTGCGGGCAATATGTGGGGTAATCTCCGCGAGTGCCCGTTTGGGGGCCGCGATTTGACCGCACTCGCGAGTGCCCTGGCGGGGAGTGCCCCGGCGGGGACGCGCCGCAAGAGTGCCCAGCGGAAACGCGCGGCGGGCACCCCCGCAGCACGCGTCAACATCACGAGAAGAACGTCGCGTCGCTTATCGCGTTTGCGCTGGGCGTGTGGTGGGTACAAACTATAACCGTGAAACGACCATGGGAGGGAACCCTCTATGTTTGAGAAGTTTACCGACAAGGCGCGCAAGGTGATGAGCCTCGCGCAGGAGGAGGCGCGCGGCCTCGGCCAGATGTACGTTGGCACCGAGCACCTGCTTCTGGCCCTCATCAAGGAGGGCGAGGGCGTAGCGGCCCAGGCGCTCGCCAAGCTCGACGTCACCTATGACGAGGCGCTCTCCACGGTGCGCGACCTCACGCCCAGCGAGACCGAGCCCGTGCCCGGCGGCCACATTCCCTTCACGCCGCGCGCGAAGCGCGTGCTCGAGGGGGCGTACCGCGAGACGATGACCCACGGCCAGATGTACATCTCGACCGAGCACCTGCTGCTCGGCATCGTGTCCGAGGGCAACGGCCGAGCGATGGACGCCCTGCGCCAGATGGGCGTCTCTGCCGATGCGGTGCGCAATGCCGTGAACGAGCTCGCCTCGAAGTCTTCCGAGGGCGCCCAGCCCGCCACCGCCGACGTGCGGATGGCCGGCTTCGGCGGGCCCGGCCCGCAGCAGCAGGGGGAGGAGGGCTCGGTTCTGGAGCAGTACGGGCGCAACCTCACCAAGCTTGCCGCGGATGACCGTCTTGACCCGGTGATCGGCCGCGACCGCGAGATCGAGCGCGTCATGCAGGTCCTCGCGCGTCGCCAGAAGAACAATCCGCTCATCCTGGGCGACCCGGGCGTGGGCAAGACCGCCATCGTCGAGGGGCTCGCGCAGCTCATCGCCGGCGGCAACGTGCCGGACATCCTGCGCGGCAAGCAGATCTGGACGCTCGACCTCGCGAGCCTCGTCGCCGGCTCCAAGTACCGCGGCGAGTTCGAGGAGCGCATGAAGAAGGTCGTGAGGGAGCTTCAGGACTCCAAGGAGGACATCCTCTTCATCGACGAGATCCACACCGTGATCGGCGCGGGCTCGGCGGAGGGCTCCATCGACGCGGCCTCCATCTTGAAGCCGCCCCTCTCGCGTGGCGAGATTCAGGTCATCGGTGCCACCACGGCCGAGGAGTACCGCAAGCACGTGGAGAAGGACTCCGCCTTCGAGCGGCGCTTCCAGCCGGTGAATATCGGCGAGCCGAGCCCCGAGGATGCGATCAAGATCATCGAGGGCCTGAAGGAGCGCTACGAGAAGCACCACCACGTCCGCTACACGGACGCTGCCATGAAGGCTGCCGTGACCCTCTCGAGCCGCTACGTGCAGGATCGCTTCCTCCCCGACAAGGCCATCGACGTGCTCGACGAGGCGGGCGCCCGTACGCGCGTGCACAAGATGGCGCTGCCGCCCGAGATCGCCCAGACCGACGCCGACCTCGCGCGCGTGCGCGACGAGAAGTCCGCCGCGGCCGCGGCCCAGGAGTTTGAGGAGGCGGCTCGCCTGCGCGACGAGGAGAAGGCGCTCGTGGCCCGCCGCGACGAGCTCGAGGCCAAGTGGCGCGAGGAGCTGGCCGCCAACGTGGTGACCGTCGACGAGGACGACATCGCCGACGTGGTCTCCACGATGACCGGCGTGCCCGTCTCGAGCCTTACCGAGGCCGAGGCCTCCAAGCTCCTGCGCTGCGAGGACGTGCTCCACGAGCGCGTCGTGGGCCAGGACGAGGCCGTGACCAAGGTCGCCAAGGCCATCCGGCGGAGCCGCAGTCCCCTCAAGGATCCGCGCCGTCCCGGCGGCTCGTTCATCTTCCTCGGCCCCTCGGGCGTGGGCAAGACCGAGCTCGCCAAGGCGCTCGCCGAGTTCCTCTTCGGCTCCGAGGAGGCGCTCATCAGCTTTGACATGTCGGAGTTCATGGAGAAGCACACCGTCTCCAAGCTCGTCGGCGCCCCTCCGGGATACGTGGGCTACGACGAGGGCGGCGAGCTCACCAAGGCCGTGCGCCGTCGTCCCTATTCCGTCGTGCTCTTCGACGAGGTGGAGAAGGCGCACCCCGACGTCTTCAACGTTCTTCTCCAGATCCTGGAGGAGGGGCGCCTCACGGACGGTCAGGGCCGTCACGTGGACTTCTCCAACACCGTCATCATCATGACGTCCAACATCGGAGCGCGCGACATCGCGCAGACCACCACGATGGGCTTCTCCGCGCAGGGTGCGGGCGGCCTCTCCGACAAGGAGATCACGAGCCGCGTGATGTCCGAGCTCAAGAAGCACTTCCGTCCGGAGTTCCTCAACCGCGTGGACGAGGTCGTGGTCTTCAAGTCCCTCACGCCCGAGCAGCTGCGCGGCATCGTGGAGCTCATGGTGGCCGACCTGCGCGACCGCCTCATCGCCCAGGGCATGTCCATCGAGCTCACGGACGCGGCGCGCGACCTCGTGGCAAAGGAGGGCGCCGACCCGGTGTATGGCGCGCGGCCGCTCCGCCGCGCCATCCAGACGCTCATCGAGGACCCGCTCTCCGAGGAGCTGCTGCAGAACCTCTGGCACCGCGGGGAGATCATCCGCGTGGACGAGAAGGACGGGCGGCTCGTCTTCGAGCACGCGACCGGCGAGATTCCCGCGCCGCGTCGTCGCGAGCACATGGCGTCTCCCGACCTCGCGTCGCTCCCGGAGCCGTCAGCCCCGAGGGCGAGCGGAGGGAGCCTCCTGGCGTCCGACTAGCGCAAAGAGGGGGCGGAGGGGCTGTCGCCGCTCCGCCCCCTCTCACGACCATTGCCGCGGAGGCCGTATACTGAGGGATGAGAAGACGGGCCGGCCCGTTGGGGGCCGGCACACACGAAGGGGCCGCCCATGGACGCATCCAAGCTGAGCACGGGTGTCGCGGAGCGCGAGCAGCGCCTGCAGGACGCCATCAGGAACACCGCCCCCGGCACGCCCCTCAGGGTCGCGCTCGACATGATCCTCGCCGGCCACCTCGGGGCGCTCATCTGCGTTGGTGACACCGAGAACGTGCTCGCCGCCGGTGACGATGGCTTCAAGCTCGACGTCTCGTTCACGGCCAACCGCCTCTTCGAGCTCTGCAAGATGGACGGCGCCGTGGTCATCGACCGCGATATCACCAAGATCCTGCGCGCCAACTACCACCTGAACCCCGACCCGTCGCTGCCCACCTCCGAGACGGGCACGCGCCACCGCACCGCCGCGCGGATGAGCCTTCTCACCAAGGCGACGGTCATCTCGGTGTCCTCGCGCCGTTCCGTCGTGAACGTCTACGTGGACGGCAAGGGCTTCCAGATCAAGAGCGTGCGCGACCTCTTCGTCCTGGGCAACCAGCTCACCGTGGCGATGCAGAACACGCGCTCGCAGCTTGACCGGAGCCTGCTGCGCCTCACGAGCCTCGAGCTCGACGACTGCGTCACGCTCGGCGACCTCACGGACATCTTCTACCTCTTCGAGGTGCTCATGTCCGCGGGCTCCGAGCTCGACAAGTGCATCGTCCAGCTCGGAAGCGAGGGCAAGATCGCCCAGATGCAGCGCGAGGAGTACCTCTCGGGCGTGGACGAGGCCTACACGCTCATGATTCGCGACTATGCGGTCGACTCGTCCGACGAGGCCGCGCGCACCATCCGCAAGCGCCTCCACGACACCGTCAACGCGCAGCTGCGCTCCGCCAAGCTCGTGGCCAAGATCCTCGGCTACGGGGACGAGCGCGGCGAGGACTCCATCATGACGCCGCTCGGGCTGCGCACGCTCTCGCGCGTCCCCGTGGTGCGGGACGGCATGGCCGACAAGATCGTCGACGAGTACGGGTCGCTCCAGGAGATCCTCGAGGCCGTCGACGACGACCCGCAGCGCCTCGGCGAGATTGGCGTGAAGAACCCCGACATCCTCGCCAGCAGCCTGCACCGCATGTGGGGGAAGGGCGAGTGATGGGCCCCGACGTCCCGATGCCGTGCGCCTGCGCGGAGCCGAGCCTCGTGGGCGCGTCCGAGTCGGGCGCGGACACCTGCGCCGTCATCGTGGCGGGCGGCACCGGCGAGCGCTTTGGCGACCCGCGCGGCAAGCAGTTCGTGGACCTCTGCGGCCTCCCGCTCATGTGCTGGTCGATCATGGCGTTCGACCGCGCGCCCTCCGTGGGGCGGATCGTGGTCGTGTGCGCCCCCGACCACGCCGACCAGGTCGAGGGGGATGTTCTCGCCTCGCTCTCGCTCACCAAGCCCGTGGCGCTGGCGCCCTCGGGCGCCACCCGCCAGGCCTCGGTGCGCTCCGGCCTGGACGCCGCCCCGCCCGACCTGCCCCTCGTCGCCGTGCACGACGCGGCGCGCCCGCTTGTGGAGGTCGCGCAGATCGAGGAGGTTTGTGCGGCGGTGCGCACCGACGCATCGCTGGCTGGTGCCATCCTTGCCACGCGCTCGGTGGACACGCTCAAGCTCGTGGAGGGCAACACGATCGTGGCCACGCCGGATCGCTCCTTCTACTGGGCCGCGCAGACGCCGCAGGTGTTTACGCGTCGCGCGCTTTGGTCCGCTCACAAGGCTGCCGAGCACGAGGGCTATCAGGGCACCGACGACGCGTCCCTCGTCGAGCGCCTGGGCGGGCGCGTGCGCGTGGTGGAATCCACGCGCGACAACCTCAAGGTCACGCTCCCCGAGGATCTCGCGCTCGCGGAGGCAACGCTCGAACGGCGCCTGCTCGGTTGAGACAAATGAGCCTGCCCCCGTTGTCTCGGGCTGGGGGTCGCTACTCCCGCGTGGTCTTCGGGCCTGTCTCCTCCGCCCTGAGATGTGCCATCACAAACGGCAGGTACGCGAGCGTGTCAAGGGCGATGAGCGTTGCGCTCAGGATGAGGTGACGCCAGTCCCCTCCGCTGCCTATGAGGGCAATCAGCGGTGAGGGCATTGACCAGACCACGTAGTGCGTCATGGGGGCAACGAGTCCGAGCAGCGTCGCGAAATAGGCCACGCATAGGTTCAGTGCGCCCGTGAGCACAAACGGGACGGCAAGAATCGGGTTGAATACGCACGGCAGGCCAAAGACGATCGGTTCGTTGACGTTGAAGGCGGCGAGGGGCAGGCTTAGCGTCGCGAGTCCGCGATGGTCGCCGCGACGGGCAAGGATCAGCAGGGAGAGGACGATCCCGATCGTGCAGCCGGTCCCCCCGATCTGCGCGTAGGCGTTGTTGAAGGTCGTGTTGACAATCTGCCCCGAGTCCAGCGCGGCGAGGAAGATGGGGCCGAACACCGGGGTGATTACCGAGCCGGGGTGGATGCCGCACAGAAACAGGAGGTTCTGCAGGGCTATGGCGAAGACCGCCCCGGGGAGCGTGGCGGTCATGCCCGCGAGCGGCTCCTGGATGACGTGCAGGAGCAGGTCGTTGAGGCCATATCCCGTGAGAGAGCGAACGAGCTCCATCACGACGGCGAACAAGGTCGCCGTCAATCCCGTCGCCGCCATGATGCGGAACGAGTCCGAGATCTCGGAGGGGACGCCGTCCCCCAGGTTGATGGCGAGCCCCCGGAGCTTCGCGAGGCGCATGAACAGCTCCGCCGAGGCTATCGACACGATGATTGCGAGCGTGATCCCCGTGGTTCCGACCAGCGAGCCCATCTCGTCGGGAGGAACGGCGACGAAGAATGACGCGACTGAGACGATGGACACGACGATGGGGCGCTCGTAGCCCATGCGGGTCGCGAGACTGTGTGGGATGAGCAGGGCAAGAAGGATCGAGATGATGCCCAGCGAGCCGTTGATCGCCCGGTCGAGCGCGGCGATGACGAAGGCGATGACCTCGCCGGCCCCTCCGCCGACCTCCAGGCTGACCAGAGCGGACCTGAGGAACGTGGCGATGCCGTTGATCACGAAGAGGGGGATGGCCCTCATGAAGGCCGTCCTGATCGAGGCGAGGTGCCGCTCGTTGCCGAGACTCCGGGCGAGCTTCTCGAGACTGGCGAGCAGCCGGTTACTCACATCCCTCACTCCTCGGGCGGTCCTCCATGAGCTCCCGCGCCTGCCTCATGACCGCCTCGCCATCCATGGTCCCGTACACCCGCATGCTGATGAGCCCGCAGCGGGCACCCGCGGCGGAGGCAAGGCGCGAGATCTCGTCGAGCTTGTGCCTGATCTGCGGCCCCACGAGAACCACGTCGAACTTCCGGATGGTATCGGCGACGTCGTCCATCCCATAGGACTCGACGATGTCATCAGGGTCGGCGTATCTTCTCATCCGACTTACGAGCAGGCTGGTCGTGACGCCACACTCGCAGTAGAGCACCACCTTCATGCGCTCCCCCCTTCGCGGGCGCCCACGGTCGAGAGGAGCTCATAGATGTTCACGAGCTCCTCCGCCTGCGGCTCGAGCCCCTTCGCCATCATGAGGTGGTCCTGGGCATGGACCAGGATGAGGTCGAGATGGGCGGTCCCCCGGACGCTCGACGCGAGGATCTTGGTCTGGGCCGCCGAGGCGAGGGCGAGCTCCCCCCGACCCTCGTCCATCAGGACGTGCGCGCGGACGAAGTCCTGGTGGCGCGCCCGTTCGATCGCCCGCGAGAAGGCGGCGCGGGCGCTCCCGGCGTGGAGGATGAGCTCTATGCATTCGGGGTGCGCGTCGTCCGCGGGCTGGGTGTCAACTTCGACGTCTGTCTTCATGAGATGTCCTCACCGATGGTCTTCATGGTCGATGCAAGCTGGGCGTAGTCGCGTCGTTTGATGAGATGGCGCACGCTCTTGGAGTCAAAGAGAAAGCGGGCGAGCATCTGGTAGAAGTAGTCGAGGCGGTGTCTGGAGCGTCTTCCCACGGAGATCAGGAAGATCACCTGCACGTCGTGGCCCGCCCCCCAGGGAATCGGTCGGTCGAGGATCCCCACGCAGCAGAGCGACTCCTCGCTCGCGATCTTGCGCGGGTGAGGGATCGCCGCCAGGTTTCCGTAGCTCGTGTTCGCGAGGGCCTCGCGTTGAAGAACGAGGTCGTAGAGGTCCCCGTCGATCTTGACGCGACTCTCCACCCGCTCGCACATCACCCGTAGGGCCCCGGCCTTGTCCTCTGCGCGGACGTGGGGGATGAAGAGGTCCTCGCGGAAGAACCCCTCGGGGTCGGGGAGGTCGCTCGAGGCGAAGAGCTGCCTGACGCCGCTCATGTCCGCGGACTCGAGGAAGTAGCCGACCTCCACGACGGGTATGGGCATCTTCTCCCTGATCGGCGTGGTGGTGAAGATGTAGTCGTACTCGGCGATGTTGAGGCTGCGCAGACCCTGGAGGCTGGTTACGTGCAGCGTCGAGATGAGGTTGCCGAAGGCGGCGTTGAAGCGGTACTTGAGGAGCTGGGAGCTGGAGGTCCCCGTTGCGCACACGAGGATGATCGACTTCTTGCGCCGCTCGATTCGGCGCTGCTCGATGGGCATGTCGAAGATGAGCGCAACGAACCCCACCTCGTCCTCGGTGAGGCGCGCGCCAAAGTGCCGCTCGGCCACCCCACAGGCCTGTGAGGCAACGGTCCACGCGAGCCCGAAGTTTCGCTTGATGTCGGGGAGCATGGGGTTCCCCTCCTGGATGCCCAGGGCCACGCGGTTGGCGAGAAGGGCGAGGTGGCGCGAGAGCATCATCAGGAAGTCGAGGTCGTGGGCAATGTCGAGGCCGAAGGTGGCCTCGACGCTCGCGATCATGTCCGCCGCGAGCTTGAGGATGTCGGAGGGGACGACGATGCCCTGGTCGGACGCGGTGCTCCTCTTGCTCAGGAGGATGACCTCGAGGTAGCGCTTCTCCAGGAGGGGCAGGGGCCTCCCCAGGAAGCCCTCGAGCATCGTCGCGAGGCTCGAGGCGGCGTCCCTGACGGTCTCGGAGTCCGCGGAAGGCAGGCTGTCGCCGTCGATCGGGTGGCCCTCCCCCAGGCGCTGAAGCATGGCATAGATGTAGAGGCAGATTTCGTTGAAGCTGTTGTCGGTCGTGTGGTAGCCCGTAAAGGCGACCACGGAGTGGAGGAAGCGTCTGATCTTGAGGTACGTCTCGTCGAAGCTGTCGTCGAGCAGGTGGTCCACCATCAGTGAGCGGACCGACAGCTCCGGGCCCCTCGCCCTGATTCCGTAGCCCGGGCGGCGCTCCAGGCTGAGGCGCTCGGAGACGAGGATGCGCTCGACCTCGGCGAGGTCCTGGTAGACGGTCTGCTTGGAGGCGAAGATCTGCTGGGCAACGCTGTCGGTGGAGAGGTAGGCGTCGCCCGACTCGATGAGCCGCCTCAGGATGTAGCGCACGCGGTCCTCGGAGGTCTGGGGCAGCTGGGCGCGTGGCCGGGCGTCCTCCCTTCCCACGGAGGCCACG
This sequence comes from Thermophilibacter provencensis, assembly GCF_900128445.1. Lineage (GTDB taxonomy): Bacteria > Actinomycetota > Coriobacteriia > Coriobacteriales > Atopobiaceae > Thermophilibacter > Thermophilibacter provencensis. The sequence goes on from NZ_LT671417.1 coordinate 637,824, forward strand.
AACCTCTCGTAGTCGTCGCGGTCCTCGACCACGAGGGTGTAGCCCGCCCCGTGCTTCGCCTCGATTCGCGCGCCATGGGCCCGGAGGGAGGAGCTGAGCTCCGCGAGTCGCGCGCGGGTCGTCTTCTCGGAGAGCCCGAGCTCACCGGCGAGCTCCCGCGCGGTGACGTACTCCCCCTCGCGGATGCGCCGCATGAGCAGGCGGGTTTGCTCTTGTCTCATGGGATGTCGCCCCCTTCCGCGCTCCCGAGCCGCCGCCCCGTCGGGCGGCGAGAGCCCCCCGGCGTCGGACAAGCCAACCATATCAGCCCGAGAAGGGCGAGGTCGACCAGATGGACGCCCAGCGCCGCAAAAAGGGCGGTGAGGTAGGTGCCCGTGAAGTCATAGAGGTAGCCCACGACCGACAGCGAGAGGGCGGACCCGAGGACGCACGCCGCGGACACCACGGGGAACCACCTCTCGTAGTCGCCTCGGCTCAGCAGCCGCTGGGAGAGCGTCGAGAGGCAGACGCCCGTGACCGAGTAGACCGACCCAAAGAGCGCGGCGCTCGCGATGAGGGCGACGGGCCCCCTGAGGGTCATCAGCATGCCAATCGACGCGGCGTTGACGAGGATCAGCGCGACGATGGTGGCCCAGGGCCCCACACGGTCGCTGATCGAGCCGGCCGAGAGCTTGAAGGCGATGTCAGAGAGAAGGGCGGCCGACACCATGAGCGAGCCCGTGGTCGCCCCCAGCCGCAGGGTCTCCGCGTATCCGATGAAGTGCTGGGGAATGCCGGTGAGGCAGGAGTGCAGCAGGCTGATGGCGGTGAGGGTCGCGACGACGGCGGGAACGCGCGACCGGGGAAGGGAGCCTCCCTGGCCCGTCGCGGCGCGTGCGGTTCCGTAGGGGGCGCGGCCCACCGTGCCGGGCTCGATCTCGATGCGGCAGATCAGCGCGGGAAGGTTGAGCACGAGCATGAGGCACCCCATGAGCGCCGTCGTGGGACGCCATCCCAGGGCCGCGATGAGGGCGGAGAGAAGGGGCGAGAAGAGCGCGCCCGCGGTGCCGCCCACCCCGAAGACAAGGCCCGTGACCGTCCCTTGCCGCTCGTTGAACCAGTTGTTCACCATGACGGTGATGACGACCATCCCAAAGAGCCCGGTGCCCACGCCGCGAATCGCTCCGAGGGCATACAGCTCGGCGACCGACCCCGCGCCCGCCATGGCCACCGTGGGCGCGACCGCGAGTGCCGTCGCGCAGGCGAGGGTCCTCCTGAAGCCCAGGCGACGGTGAACCCTGACGGCGAAGAGGGAGACGAGAGCCGACACGGCGTTCGAGATGGTCGTGTGGAGGGCGACGTCCCCTCGCAGCGCCTGAAGCCCCTCGGCCATCGGGGTGTAGAAGGCGCCGACGGAGTTGATGCAGAGACCGACCGCGGAGGCGAACATCCCGCAGAGCGCGACGACGAGGAGCACGTGGGACTTTCCGGGCACGGTACCTCCTCGTCTCGGGAACGCCTTCCTCAATCAACGATAGGCGCGCCGTCCCGGGCGGTCCAATCGGAAAACTACCTCTCGCAAGCGGTAAAGCATTGAATTGTGCGGAGCCGCGCGCCTCGGAGAATGGCCCTGTGGAACCGACGAGGCCAAGGGAGGGGCAATGAGAGGCATCAGGGCGCGGGTGCTGAGAATCTGCGACATGACCGTTGACACGGATGCGCTGGTGAGGCCGGACGGCCCGGGGAGCGGGGGAGCAAAGACGGTCATCCCCTGCTGGGCGATGCTCATCGAGCATCCCGAGGGACTGGTCCTCTTCGACACGGGAGAGCGGACCTGCGAGGACGGGTCGTCGGGTCGGGAGCGGCTCGTCGAGCAGCTCGCGCTGTGCGGGGTCAGTCCCGAGCACGTGCGGCTCGTCATTCTCTCGCACCTGCACCACGACCACGCGGGCAACCTGGACCTGTTTCCTGACGCCGACGTCGTCGTCCAGCGCCGCGAGCTGGAGGTCGCCCAGGCCGAGGTGGCGGCGGGGACACCGGGCTCGATCTATCGGAGGGAGGAGATCTCGGGAGCCGTCCGCTGGCGCGTGATCGACGGGGAGCGCGAGATCCTGCCCGGCATCAGGCTCATCCCGGCCCCGGGTCACACCGAGGGGCTGCAGGCGATGCTCCTCGACCTCGAGCGTCCGATGCTGGTGACCTCGGACGCCTGCTACACGGCACGCAACTTCGGGCCGCCCGCACGTCTTCCGGGGCTCTACCGGGACGCGTCCGAGACCCTGCGCTCGGTCGAGCGCCTACGCGGCATCGCCGGGCGGAGCGGCGCCTTCGTGATGTTCGGTCACGATTCCGAGCAGTTCTCACGGATGCGCCTCGCGCCGGTGCCCTACGAGTAGGCGCGGAGCGGACCCTACCGTTTCCTAGCGGTAGTTTCGCTGATGGATGGCGGCCGGCGCGCGCCATAGCATCGGACTCAGATAGCGCGGGGACGGGCCCTCTCCGCGGACGACTGTGACTGGAGGCACTTCGAAAGGACTTCTCATGACCAACCAAGAGCTGGCAGGAAGGCTCGTCGAACTATTCGGTGGGAAGGAGAACATCAAGGAGCTGATGCACTGTCAGACCCGCGTCCGTTTCCGCGTCTTCGACGAGTCGAAGATCGACCAGGACGCCATCAAGGCTCTCCCGGGCGTCTTCGGCATCGTGATCAAGGGAGGCCAGTACCAGGTGGTCGTGGGAGGTGAGGCGACCAACGTCTACAACGAGGTGGCGCTCATCACGGGCATCGGCGAGGATGCCAAGGTCGACGACCCCGACGCGGCGGCGCAGGATGCCGGCCTCGGCGAGAAGAAGGAGAGCGTCTTCGGTCGAGTCATCGACTTCATCTCCAACTGCTTCATCCCGATGATTCCGGCCCTCGTGGCAGCGGGCATGCTCAAGGTCGTCTACTCAATCGCGACGATCGCGGGGGTGCCCGCCGAGCTCGGGACCATGCAGATCCTGAACTTCGTCGCCGACTCGGGCTTCTACTTCATCCCCATCATCCTGGCAAACTCGGTGGCCAAGCAGCTGGGATGCAACCAGGCGGTCGCCATGGTGCTCGCGGGCGTCCTGTTGCATAACAACTGGCGCCTCATTGTCGCCGCTGGCGAGCCCATCGACTTCTTCGGTCTCGACGTCCCCCTCCTCAACTACAACCAGACGGTCGTGCCCATCTTCCTGACGATCTTCTTCCAGAAGTACGTGGAGAAGCTCATCAACAAGATTACCCCATCCGTGCTGAAGTCCGTCTTCGTCCCCTTCCTCACGGTTCTTGTCATCGCTCCCTTTGAGCTGCTCGTCTTTGGCCCGATTGGCGAGTACGTGAGCTCCGTGCTCTCCTACGCCGTCAACGCCATCTACGCCGTTGCCCCGTGGCTGCTCCCGATGATCGCGGGCGGGCTGACGCCCATCCTCGTCATGACGGGCACCCACCACGCGATGACGCCGATCATCTACACCAACTTCGCCGCGTTCGGGTACGACGCGACCATCTATCCGGGCATGTTCCTCTCCAACATCGCCCAGGGCGGGGCGACGCTCGGCGTCGCGGTGAGGACCGCCAACAAGAACACGCGATCCATCGCTGCCTCCACGGGCCTCTCCTGCATCCTGGGCATCACCGAGCCCGCCCTCTACGGCACCGAGCTTCGTCTCAAGCGCCCGCTCTACGCGGCGCTCATCGGAGGTGCGGTCGGCGGCCTGTACGTGGGCCTCATGAACGTCCGCTGCATGGTCCTCGGCAACCTCGGCATCTTCGGAATCGTCCAGTACATCACGAGCGACTACCCGATGAACATCGTCCACATCTGCATCGCGGTGCTCATCACCCTCGTGGTCTCGTTCGTGGTCTCGTTCCTCCTCGGCGCCTCCGACAAGTACGCAGAGTAGCGCACCGGGCTCCGTCGCGCGCCCCCTCGTGGCGGAGCCCACCCTCACGACGCGACAGGCACCAGACCTTGAAAGGGAAGAGATGGACAGAGAATTCGGCTCCGGGTCGTTTGGCACGTGGTTCAGCGACGAGGCGGGCCTCCCGGCGTATCGCTATACCTGTGACCAGTACCAGCTCCCCGAGGAGCTGCCGCTCGTCAACAAGGACTCCGTGTGGGGCGACTATCGGAACCACTGGAGCCAGATTGGAAACGACCGCATCATAGGGCTCACCTACAACTTCGGGTACGTGAAGATTCGCCAGGACGAGGGCGGCCCCAAGTTCGTCAACGACTGGGACCCCGAGCGCCGCCAGTATGCGGGAGGGTTCGGCTACTTCAGGGACGACGAGAGCTGCCTCTCGACGTTCTATCAGGAGCAGGAGGACTTCGAGCGCATCTTCGGGTGCGGCTACTTCACCAAGCGGGTCTCCGACGGGCGCCTCGGGGTCGAGCAGACCGTTTTCGCGCCCTATGGCGACGACCCCGCGCTCGTCTCGAGGGTCCGCGTGACCAACAACACCGACCACGTCGTGCGAGGGCGCTGGTTCGAGTACTGGGGCACCGAGCAGTACCAGATGAGCTACCGCCCCCTCAAGTACACCTACTACACGTCCGCGCGGCCCGACTACCACTACTACTTCCGCCGCGAGTTCGGGCGGAACTTCTCGCGGCACTTCCGGGGGCGAGAGGACGGGGCGAGGCTCGACCTGCGCTTCGACGGGTATCGCTACCCCGAGAGGGACGAGGAGCACGGCATTGCCTCGATTGACGAGGTGAACGGGCTCATCTGCCCGCGGGTGGGCGACCGCAACAACTTCGAGGACCTGACCCCTCCCTCCCTGTTCCTCGTGAAGCTCGACGGGGACTCCTCCCTCTCGATGCGTCATGCCTCGGCCTCCTTCTTCGCCAACAGGGACCTGCTGCGTCCGACGGGCGTCGACTCGGACGTCGATGAGGGCGACCCCGACTCCCTCATCGCCGTCAGCGAGCTCGAGATTGCCCCCGGGCAGACGGCTGAGATCAGCTTTCTCGTGGGGTACCTGCCCGAGAACGTGGACCTGGATGCCCTGGTGGCCAAGTACCGTGGCCACGTCGACGAGACATTCGCGCGCACGCTCGACCTCTGGTCGAAGGGGCAGACCACGATCGAGCTCCCGGAGGGCGACGAGGACGGCTGGCTCACGCGCGAGCTCGCCTGGCACAACTACTTCCTCCGCTCGTGCGTCACCTATGATCGTGCCCTTGGCGGCCACATCCTCAACCAGGGGTGCAACTACCAGTACATAGTCGGAAACCAGGTGTTCGTGCGCGACGTGGCGCAGCACCTCATGCCGCTCATCTACAGCGACCCGGGGCTTGCGAGAGAGCTCATCGACTACGAGTTGCGTATGGTCGACAGCACGGGCATGATCTTCGGCGGGATAACGGGCGACGGTGTCCTCGTCGATGATCCCCGCAACACCGACGGCCTCCCGCCGCACTACGTCATGTCCAACGCGGCCGGCGCCTCGGTGGGGGAGCCCCGTGAGGACGGTCGGCCGCCCATGGAGCAGCGCTACGACGACCAGGAGCTGTGGCCTCTGTGGGTCGTGTCCGAGTACGTGCTCGCGACCAAGGACCTCGGGTACCTCGACGAGGTCAAGACGGGGTACTTCTCGCTCAACAACGAGCCCAGGAAGGTGCTCGACATCCTGAAGCTCCTGTTCCGCTACACCCGCGACGAGGTGGGCGTGGGCAGGCACGGTCTCGTGCGCACCCTCTGGAACGACTGGTCGCGCGCGCTCCACCACAAGAAGGGCCGTCCCGTCCCGCCCGAGGACGCCCGGGACGCCTCGCGCATCGGCGAGAGCCTCTTCACCTCGTCGCTGGGAGCCTATTGCACGGAGGTGTTCGCCGACCTGCTCCATGAGATCGGTGACCCGATGGAAAACGAGGTCCGCTCGTATAGCGACGGCCTCAAGAAGGCCATAAACAGCGTCTGGAACGGCCGATGGGTGCAGCGCATCTGGGTGAGCGAGAACTACGGCTTCGTGGGTGACAGGGACGAGTTCTTCATGGAGGGCCAGCCCTGGACGCTCGTGTCGCGCACCCTGCCCGACGACCGGGCGCACACGCTCATCGACAACATGCGCGAGCTGGTCATGGACCCCTCGCCCATCGGCGCTGCAAAGCAGCGCGTCGCCCCCGACTTCGACGAGCCCGTCAACGACGGTTGGGTCTGGTGGTCGCTCAACGGACCCCTCATCTGGGGAATGGTTCCCTACGACCGAGACCTCGCTTATAAGGAGTACAAGAAGAACAGCCTGGCCAACCATGCCGACAAGTATCCTGACATCTGGTTCGGCATCTGGAGCGCGGACGACAACTACACCTCGTTCCTGGGGGAGTTCCCCGGGTACACGCGCTTCCGCGACGGCGTTCTCGAGAACAAGCGCGCCTATCTCGAGGGCCATCCCGAGCCCTTCGACCGGCCCGATGCCATCAACTTCCCCGTGGGGTGCGTCCACCCGCACGCCTGGCCCCTCTATGACGCCATCAGATTCCTGCGGCCCGCCTTCACGGCAGAGGGCGTCAGGATCTCCCCGGCGCTTCCCAAGGAGCGGTATCGGATCTGGTCGAACCTCATCGGCTACGAGCAGGACGAGGAGGGGATCGGGGGGCACTACCGGCCGGTCTGTTCCGGCGAGTACCGGGTCACGGTCGACGTCTCCGGCATGGGGAGGAGCTTCGAGCGGCTCGTGGTCAACGGCGAGGAGCGTCCCGTGAGGGTCGAGGGGGGCGAGGTGTCCTTCGTCGGCACGGCTGATGACGACCTCGTCTGGAGGCTCAGCTGACGGCTGCCGGAGCAAGGGGCTTCCCCGGAGTTGGGCGCCCACAACGAAGCAACGAGAGGAGTCGCATATGAGAAACGTCAGCAAGAGGGCGGCAGAGCTCATTGAGCCCATGAAGGGAGGCCTTATCGTCAGCTGCCAGACGCAGCCCGATGAGCCCATCTACACGCCTGGGATGTCCACCAAGTTCGCGGAGTGCGCGGAGTGGGCGGGCGCCGTGGGCATCAGGGCCAACTCCCCCGACCAGATTCGCGACATTAAGAAGCACGTCAAGCTCCCGGTCATCGGCCTCTGGAAGATCTGGCACGACGACACCGACGTCTTTATCACGCCTACCATGCGCGAGGTCGACGCCCTGGTCGAGGCCGGCGCGGACATCATCGCCCTGGACTGCACGGCGCAGAGGACCCATGAGGGAACCGTCGCCTGGGACCTCCTGCCCAAGGCCAAGGAGAAGTACCCCGACATGATTACCTTCGCCGACGTGTCCAACGTCGAGGAGGCTCGGCGTGCCGTCGCGAACGGGGCCGACATCGTCGCGCCCACGCTCTATGGCTACACGGCGGCTACCAGCAACATCGAGGGCGCCGACTATCGCATGTTCGCCCAGTTCTGCAGGGAGCTCGGGGATGACGCCTACGTCATGATGGAGGGGCACATCTACACTCCCGACGACGCGATGCGATGCGTCTTCCTCGGTGCCCACGCGGTCGTGGTGGGTTCGGCGATCACGCGGCCGCACTACACGGCGAAGCGCTTCGTTGACCTCCTCAGCGGATACCAGCACAACTGGCGCGACGTCGAGAAGGCAAAGCACGAGCAGCACGCCTAGCGGGCGGACGGGCGGCGCGCCGGTCCGCGGAGCGTCACCCACGAGGCGCGTCGTCTTGAAAGGGGAACACAGACATGGCGCACATCAACATCGATGGCGTTCAGAACGTCCAGGTATCAAAGCCAATTCCGTCGGAGAAGACGCCGCTGCAGCAGCTCGAGATCATGGAGCGCTACACCGAGACGTACCAGCGCTTCTCTGGGCTGGGCAAGGCCCGTCGCGAGGTCGAGTGCCTCAAGGTGATCTTCCCGACCATGTTCCGGCGCATCGAGGACGCCGACCTCATAGCCGGCCGTCTCGACTTTCTCCCCATCGGCTTCGGTTCGGTGACCTCCGTCGGTGGGGTGGGGCACTACTGCGTCTTCCACAAGCTCCGCGCGTTCAGGGAGCAGCTTGACACCGAGGAGCAGAGGGCGCGCGTTGACAGGCTCTACGACTTCTGGCAGGAGCACGATCTCAAGACGCTATACTGCCAGGACATTCTCGGTGACGCGACAACGGGCTTCTTCATGCAGTACGAGCCGCCCTACATGGCGACGGCGCGCCTCTCGGGCATGATGCTCGACTACAACAAGCTCGTACGCCTTGGCGTCGGGGGGATCGTCTCGCAGATCGACGACCGGCTGGACGGCTCCAGTGACGACGAGCGGGACTTCCTCGCCGCGTGCCGCGACGCGATGCTGCTCTTCCAGGACGTCATCGATCGCGAGGTGGAGCTCTGCGAGGAGGCCATGGAGGGGGCGAGCCCCGCTCGGAGGAGGGAGCTCGCGCTCATGCGCGACGACCTCGAAGCCGTGCGCACGAGGCCTCCCGAGACCTTCCACCAGGCGCTCCAGCTCTTCTGGCTCTATGCGCTGTGCGCCGGGTGCATAAACTACGGGCGACTCGACATCGTCCTCGGCCCCTTCCTCAAGCGCGACCTCGACTCCGGCGTCATCACGGACGACGACGCCTACCGCTACGTCAAGAGCCTGTGGACCATGATCGAGAACCGTCGCACCACGGTGAACGGGCGCGTCATCGTTGGGGGGAAGGGCCGTCCCGACGTTGAGGCGGCCGACCTGTTCGCGCGGGTCTGCCTGCGCGTCTGCAAGGATTGCCGCTACGTGGAGCCCCAGTTCACGCTGCGGTTCGACAGCGACACCCCGCAGGACATCATGGACATGGCCTATGACGCCATCGGTGCGGGGGCCACCTACCCGACCCTTTACAACGACGACGTCGAGGTACCGGCGGTCGAGTATGGCATGCGGGTCCCTCGTGAGGTCGCCGAGCAGTACGTCCCGTTCGGGTGCACCGAGTTCGTTATCCAGGGGAAGAGCGTTGGGACGCCCAACACCCTGCTCAACCTACTCAAGATTCTCCAAATCAGTCTCAACGGGGGGCATGACCCCTACGACGGGGTCGACAAGAGCGCTGGCGCGCAGGTCAGGCCCCTGGAGGAGCTCGACAGCTTCGAGAAGGTCTACGACAACTACTGCAGGGTCCTTGACCGGTACATGGACAAGTCTGTCGAGGACCAGTACCACTCCTATGAGGTCATGAACAGGGAGGTGAGCTTCCTGTTCACCTCCATCCTGATGGACGACTGCATCGAGCGTGGCCGCGCGCTTCTCGACGGTGGCGTGGAGATCCTCGGGGGGACCAACGAGACGTATGGCAACATCAACACCTCCGACTCCCTCTTCGCGATAAAGCGCCTTGTGTTCGACGAGGGGCGCTATACGCTCAAGCAGGTGGTCGACGCCTGCAATGACGACTTCCAGGGGCCGGGAGAGGAGCGGCTGCGCCTCGATCTGTGGCACTGCGACAAGTACGGAAACGACCTCGACGAGGTCGACGAAATGGCGAACAGGTGCTACGAGTACGTGGCCAAGGGCATCCGGGACCGGGGTATCGCCAAGGGGATGGGCTACTACCTCATCGTCATCTCAAACAACCAGACGAACACGGACTGGGGCCACATGACCGCCGCGAGCCCGGACGGGCGTCGCGCGGGGGTGTATCTCAACCCTGCGAACAACCCCCAGGGGGGCGCGGCGACAGGCGGACCCACCGCCATGCTCAACTCCCTCGCCAAGTTTGACGCGCGCTACCACGCCGGGAGCGTCCAGAACATCAAGTTCACCCCGCGCATGTTCAACCATGACCGGAAGAAGGTGAAGATGCTGTTTGACACCTACTTCAGGCGTGGCGGGTGCCATCTGATGGTGACGGTGTGCGACAAGGGCGAGCTCGAGGACGCCCAGATGCATCCCGAGAAGTACCCGGACCTCATCGTCCGCGTCGCCGGCTACAGCGCGGTCTTCGTCGACCTGCCGAAGGACGTGCAGGACGAGGTCATCTCCCGTACCCTCTGGGACTCCTAGGGGGCCGCGCGATGGGAGACGCCGACAAGACGATCACGGTCATGAACCTCGAGCGCTTTGCCACGCATGACGGGCCGGGCATACGTACCGCGGTCTTCGTCAAGGGGTGTCCTCTCCACTGTCCCTGGTGCGCGAACCCCGAGACCCAGTCGCTCGGTCCCGTCCACTTCGTTGATGGCGAGCGGTGCGTGGGCTGCGGGGAGTGCGCTCGCAGCTGCCCGAACGGCGCGATCTCCCTCGTGACGGAGGGCGGTCGCCGCCGCCCGCGGGTCGATCCCGCGCGTTGTTCCGGCTGTCGCGCGTGCGAGCGAGCTTGCCTGCGCGAGGCGATAGTGCTCCAGGGTCACGTGATGAGCGTCGGGGAGGTGCTCTCCGTCGCTGAGCGCGACCGCGACTACTATGAGGCGTCGGGTGGGGGCGTCACGCTCAGCGGCGGGGAGCCGCTCATGTTTGCCGACACGGCCCTCGCGTTTCTCCGCGAGGCGCGTGTCCGCGGCCTTGACACGGCGGTTGAGACCACCGGGAATGTCGCGTTCGAGACGCTGAGAGCCGTCGAGCCCTATGTCGACCACTTTCTCTATGACGTGAAGTCCCTCGACGAGAGTTCACTCAGGAATGTGGTCGGGGGGAGCGTGAAGCTGAACCAGGAGGGGCTCCGCTGGCTCGCCGCGCGCTGTCCTGACAAGATCAACGCTCGCGTGGCCGTCATTCCCGGGTTCAACTTCGATGACGAGGAGCTGAAGGGGATCATCGACTGGCTGTGGGAGATTGGGGTGCGTCGCGTCAACCTGCTGCCCTATCACACCCTCGGTCTGGGGAAGTACGCGAAGCTGGGAAGGGACTACGCATGCTCGAGGAGCTCGCTCAGAGACGAGGACCTCGAGGAGCTGCACGAGTATGCCCTCTCGCGGGGAATGGAATCGAAGGTCGGGGCGTAGCCTGCGAGCCGACCGCAGGAATCACGAGCTGAGACAAGGGGAGGAAGAAATGGGCCTGTTCGACAGAGTGAGGCAGCGACTCCGTCCCACCGAGGGGAGCGTTGCTGTGGTGACGTCCAAGACCCCGGGCACGGTCTTCTCGCCGACTCCGGGCACGATCGTGCCCCTGTGCCAGACGCCTGACCCGGCGTTCAGCGAGGGGATGCTGGGCCAGGGGTGCGGCATCCGACCGGATGCGGGCGTGGTGTACGCTCCGGTCGACGGGGTGGTCGCGTTCACCACGGAGACCAACCACGCCATCGGCTTTACCTCGGATGATGGGATAGAGGTGCTGATTCACATCGGAATCGACACCGTCAAGATGAAGGGGCGCGGGTTTGCCCGTCGCGTCGAGGCAAACGAGCGCGTGCGCTCGGGCGCTCCCGTCATGACCTTCTCACGCGAGGCGATTGCCACGGCGGGCTATGACGATATGGTGTTCTGCGTGGTCGCCAACACGGACGCCTTTCGTGAGGTTACCCTAGAGGCCGATGGGCATGCCGATGCGGGCTCTGACCTCCTACGGGTGAGCCGGTAGCGGCTGCCGCCCGCGGGGCTTCGAGAGGGGGCGCCCATGCTGCGGATAGGACATGGCTTTGACGTTCACGCGTTCGCCGAGGGGCGTCGCCTCGTGCTGGGCGGCGTCGACGTGCCCGCGGAGCGCGGCCTCGCGGGCCACTCGGATGCGGACGTCGTGGCGCACGCGCTCATGGATGCCGTGCTCGGAGCGCTGCGCGAGGGCGATATCGGCAAGCTCTTCCCCGACACGGACCCGGCCTACGAGGGCGCCGACTCGCTCGCGCTGATGCGTCGCGTGGCAGAGCTCGCCCACAGCCGAGGCTGGCGCGTGGCGGACGCCGACTGCACCATTGCGGCGCAGGCGCCCAAGCTCGCCCCCTATCGAGAGCAGATGCGTGCCAACATGGCCGCGGCCCTCGGCGTTCCCGCCGAGGCGGTGGGAGTCAAGGCCACTACGACGGAGCGGCTCGGTTTCGTGGGGCGCGAGGAGGGGATCGCGGCGTGGGCCGTCGTCCTGCTTGAGCGCCTGGAGCCCTAGCTCGGCCCGCGCCGGCCCCGGCGCTATACTGGTCAGACAACGTATCCGAGACGCCAAGGAGCAAGCATGCTCGTCTATAACAGCCAGACGCACAAGAAGGAGGAGCTTACCCCCATCGAGGAGGGCAAGATCCGGATGTACGTCTGCGGCCCCACGGTCTACGACCAGATTCACATCGGCAACGCGCGGACGTTCCTCGCGTTTGACGTGATTCGTCGCTACCTCATGTACAAGGGCTATGCCGTCACCTTTGCCCAGAACCTCACGGACGTGGACGACAAGATCATCAACCGCGCCAACGAGGAGGGCAAGACCGCCGCGGAGGTCGCCGAGGAGTGCTCTGCCGCCTTTATCGAGCAGATGCACCGCTTCGGCGTGCTCGACCCCGACATCCGCCCGCGCGCAACGCGCGAGATCGAGGCCATGCAGGAGATGATCGCGCTTCTCATCGAGCGGGGCCATGCCTACCCGGTGCCGTCCGGCGACGTCTACTTCTCCGTGCGCTCCGACCACAGCTACGGCGTCCTCTCCGGCCGCGACCTCGACCAGATGCGCGCCGGCGAGCGCGTGGAGGTCAACGACGAGAAGCGCGACCCCTTCGACTTTGCCCTCTGGAAGGCCGCGAAGCCCGGCGAGCCCAGCTGGCCCTCCCCGTGGGGGGACGGCCGCCCCGGCTGGCATACCGAGTGCTGCGCGATGATCCACCGCTATCTGGGCACCCCGATCGACATTCACGGCGGCGGCGCCGACCTCGTCTTCCCGCACCACGAGAACGAGACCGCCCAGGCCATGTGCGCCTGGGACGCCGCGCTCGCCAACACCTGGATGCACACGGGAATGCTTCGCGTCGACGGCGAGAAGATGTCCAAGAGCCTCGGCAACTTCTACACGCTCAAGGAGGTGCTCGACAAGTATCCCGCCGACGCCGTGCGCCTGCTCATGCTGCAGACCCACTATCGGGCGCCGCTCGACTTCTCCTTCGACCGGCTCGATGGCGTGTGCGGCACCCTCGAGCGTCTCCAGAACTGCGTGAAGAACCTGCGCTGGGCGGCCGAGCGCGCCCCGCAGGACGGCGAGCTCAACGACGCCGACCGCGCGCTCGGCCGCGCCATCGACGCCGCGCGCGAGGAGTTCTGCCGCCAGATGGACGACGACTTCAACACCGCGGGCGGCCTCGCCGCGATCTTCTCGCTCGTGACCGACGCCAACACCTACCTGGCCGATGCCGCCGACGATACCTCGACGGCCGTGACCCTGCGCGCCGCCGACATGCTCTGCGAGCTCGCCGATGTCATGGGCATCGAGCTGCCCCGCACCGCCGGGAACGACGACCTGCCGGCCGAGCTCGTCGACCTTGCGCGCGAGCAGGCCGGATATGAGGGCGACGCCCCCTCCGAGGCCGCCGAGGCCCTTCTCGCCGCGCGCCAGCAGGCACGTGCCGAGAAGAACTGGGGCGTGGCCGACGCCATCCGCGACGGCATCACCGCCCTTGGCCTCGTGGTCGAGGACACCGCCGCGGGCGCCCGCCTGCGCCGCAAGGAGTAGGCGCCATGGCGAAGAACCAGTCCAGGACCCCGGGCCGCGACGTCCGCGGCGGCAAGGGCAAAGGCGCGCGGCCCATGAGGACGGGCCCGGGCAAGGGCCGCGGCGGACGTCCCCTCAAAAGAGGTCCGCAGGGCGAGAAGGCCCGCGGGCAGCGTCTCGCGCCGCGTCGCGACGCACGCGACCGGGGAGACCTCATCGAGGGCCGTCGTGCCGTCGAGGAGGCGCTCGGATGCGGCATGCCGCTGAGGAGCGCCCTCGTGCAGGAGCGCTCCGGCGAGCGTGACCAGGCGCTCGAAAGGATCGCCGCGCGCCTGGAGGATGCCGGCGTCCCCGTGGAGCGGGTGCCGCGGGGCCGGCTCGATGCGCTGTCGAGCCACGGCGCGCACCAGGGCGTCGTGGTGCGTACGCGCCCCTTTGAGTATGCCGAGCTCGCCGACGTGATTGCCGCGGCGGGGGAGGGCGACGCCCTCGTCGTGGTGCTTGATCACGTGACCGACCAGGGCAACTTCGGGGCCATCGTGCGCACGGCCGAGGTCGTGGGCGCGGCGGGCGTCGTCGTTGCCAAGGCGAGGAGCGCCTCTGTGGGCGTGGGCGCCTACAAGACCTCCGCCGGCGCCGTCATGCACCTGCCCATCGCGCAGGTGCCCAACCTCGCCCGTGCCATCGAGGATCTGCAGGGGGCGGGATTCTGGGCCTGCGCCGCAACCGAGCATGCCGAGCAGGACGTCTGGCACGCCCCCATGGGCGGCCGCCTGGCACTGGTCATGGGCTCCGAGGGTGAGGGCATCTCACGGCTGGTGTCCGAGAAGTGCGACTTCGCGTGCCGCCTTCCGCAGCGCGGCCGCGTGGAGTCGCTGAACGTCGCCCAGGCCACGACCGTGCTCTGCTACGAGTGGCTGCGGCGCGTCGAGACGGGCGGCGCGGATGCCTAGCCCGGAGGGTTCCCGCGAGCTGCTCGTGGTGGACGGCTACAACGTGATCTTCAAGTCGGCCCGCTATCTAGCCCGCATGGACGAGACCGTCGCGGGCGACCCCTTCGAGCAGGCGCGCGACCTGCTCGTCGCCGACGTGGCGGCATATGCCAAGGGGCGCTACGAGCCCGTGATCGTGTTCGACGCCGCGGGCAACGTCTCCCCGGAGCGGCCCGACCTCTCAAAGGCCGGCGTGCGCATGGTCTTCTCGCGCACCGGCGAGTCTGCGGACGCGGTCATAGAGCGGCTCGTGACCGAGCAGCGCCTGCTGCCGCGCGCCGTGACCGTGGTGACCTCGGATCGCACGATCCGCGCGACGGTGGGCGGCGTGCCCGTGACGCGGATCTCGAGCGACGTCCTCGTCGCCGACGTGAACCAGCTGGCCGCGGAGTACGAGAGGGCCAACGCCGAGCGGCAGACGCAGCACATGCGCCTGGAGGACCGCATCGACCCTGCCGCACGCGAGAAGCTCTGGCGCATGCTGCGCGGGTGACCCCCGGCGCCCCCTCCTCGGGCCCGGCGCTCACTCGTTGCCAGCACTTGCGAGTGCCGGCCGAGCCGACGCTTCGGGCGGGCACTTCTCGCCAAACGACAGGAATAAGCCAGCACTCGATGTCATGGGCCGCCGCTTCAGCCCGCACTCCCGGCAGGCACCCACGTGTGCTTGCCCGGGGCACGAAGAGGGCTGGATAGATGAGCCGCGGCGCGAGAGCGGCGAGAAGAACGCACTTCTCGTCGCACGGCCAACCCGCTATCATGTACAGACACGCCGGCATGGCTCAATGGCAGAGCAACGGTTTTGTAAACCGTGGGTTGGGGGTTCGACTCCCTCTGCCGGCTCCAGAAACGTTTCGAGGCCGTTGCGTCATGCGCAGCGGCCTCGCTGCGTTTATCGACCTATGAGTGAATGCCCTGACCTGCGGATGTGTGCAACTCGTGAGTATGGAGACGCCCGGATACGGGGTATACGTTGACAAGTTTTTTTCTCCGGCGTAATCTATCTTCCGCTCGCAGGGGAGAAAGCGCCTTGTGGGTGGCTGAAAACGGAATGGGGATGTGGCACAGCGGCAACTGCGGCGGACTGTAAATCCGCTCCCTCTGGGTTCCTTGGTTCGAGTCCAAGCATCCCCACCATTCGCCCGTGTAGCTCAGTCGGTAGAGCACTTCGTTGGTAACGAAGAGGTCACCGGTTCAAATCCGGTCGCGGGCTCCATTCCCTCTTTCAGTCGCACGGCACCACGCCGGTGTAGCTCAGTTGGTTAGAGCACGCGGCTCATACCCGCGATGTCACTGGTTCGAGTCCAGTCACCGGTACCAGAGTTCTTAGCGGCGCTTCGGCGCCGCTTACCATAAGAACGCGTTAGCACTACGGGATGGCCGAACAGGTTGGTTCCAAAAGGAGGATGGCAATGGCCAAGGAGAAGTTCGATCGTTCTAAGCCCCACGTAAACATCGGTACGATTGGTCACGTCGACCACGGCAAGACCACCACGACCGCGGCCATCACCAAGGTCCTCTCTGAGACCGAGGGCTGCAAGGCCGACTACACCGCCTTCGAGAACATCGACAAGGCTCCCGAGGAGCGTCAGCGCGGCATCACCATTAACGTTGCCCACATCGAGTATGAGACCTGGGAGCGTCACTACGCTCACGTCGACTGCCCGGGCCACGCCGACTACATCAAGAACATGATTTCCGGCGCTGCTCAGATGGACGGCGCGATCCTGGTCATCGCCGCCACCGACGGCCCCATGGCCCAGACCCGCGAGCACATCCTTCTCGCCCGCCAGGTCGGCGTCCCCTACATCATCGTCTTCCTGAACAAATGCGACATGGTTGACGACGAGGAGCTCATCGACCTCGTTGAGATGGAGACCCGTGACCTCCTCTCCGAGTACGGCTTCCCCGGAGACGACCTGCCCATCATCCGCGGCTCTGGCCTCGGCGCCCTCAACGGCGAGCAGAAGTGGGTCGACTCCATCATCGAGCTCATGCACGCCGTCGACGAGTACATCCCGACCCCGCCGCGTGACAACGACAAGCCGTTCCTGATGGCCATCGAGGACGTCATGACCATCTCCGGCCGCGGCACCGTCGCTACCGGCCGTGTTGAGCGTGGCCAGCTCAAGCTCAACGACCCCGTCGAGATTGTCGGCATCCGTGAGAAGCAGACCTCCGTTGCCACCGGCATCGAGATGTTCCGCAAGACCATGGACTTCTGCGAGGCTGGCGACAACGTCGGCATCCTTCTCCGCGGCATCAAGCGCGAGGACATCGAGCGCGGCCAGGTCATCTGCAAGCCGGGCTCCGTCCAGCCGCACAAGAAGTTCACCGGTGAGATCTACGTCCTGACCAAGGAGGAGGGCGGCCGTCACACCCCGTTCTTCGCCGGCTATCGTCCGCAGTTCTACTTCCGTACCACGGACATCACGGGCGACATCCAGGAGCTCACCGACTCCAACGGCACCAAGGTCGAGATGGCCATGCCGGGCGACCACGTGACCATC
Source organism: Thermophilibacter provencensis (assembly GCF_900128445.1). Classification (GTDB taxonomy): domain Bacteria; phylum Actinomycetota; class Coriobacteriia; order Coriobacteriales; family Atopobiaceae; genus Thermophilibacter; species Thermophilibacter provencensis. The sequence goes on from NZ_LT671417.1 coordinate 654,863, forward strand.
ACCGCCGAGCTCATCCACGCCATCGCCATGGAGCAGGGCGACAAGTTCGCCATCCGTGAGGGCGGCCACACCGTCGGCGACGGCCGTATCTCCACCATCATCGAGTAGCTTCCCAGGAAGAGACTCATGGACCCGGTGCCTCCCGGTACCGGGTCCTTTTTTCGCTCGATCCCGTCAAGTTATTTGACGTTTTTGTGATTCGCTCTTCTCGCTTTGTGTGAGGTTGACAGAATGGCTGCGGTACTGGTAGTGTTTACCACCGCACCGCGTTCGAGGGAAACTCCCTCCAACGAGAAGCTCTTCAGGAGGATCAATGCGTACTCTAGTTACCCTCGCGTGCACCGAGTGCAAGCGCCGCAACTACACCACGGACAAGAACAAGTCCAACAACCCGGACCGTATGCAGCTCAAGAAGTACTGCCCGTGGTGCAAGAAGCACACGCTTCACAGGGAGACCCGCTAACTAGGTGGGTTTTCATCACAGGCCAGTAGCTCCAATGGTAGAGCGGCGGTCTCCAAAACCGTTTGTTGAGGGTTCGAGTCCTTCCTGGCCTGCCAGATTTCACCACCGGCTTTCCCTTCGGGGATAGCCGGTTTCCATGTAAGGCCCGTTTCTAGGAGTCGACGGATGGCGAACAAGGACCGTAACAAGAGGAGCGTCCGCAAGGCCCGTGCCGAGGAGCGCGCACGCGTCGAGGCCGCTCAGGCCGCCTCTGCGCAGGGTTCTGACGGCTCCGACGGCAAGAAGCCGGCCAAGGGGGTCGTCAAGGCCGAGAAGAAGCCCGCGAAGAATGACGAGAAGAAGTCGGACAAGAGGCCCGGCCCCTTCCGTCGTCTGCGGAACTACCTTGGTGACGTGCGCTCCGAGATGCGCCGCGTGGTGTGGCCCTCTCGCGACGAGCTCATGAGCTACTCGGTGGCCATCATCGCCATGCTCATCGTCTTTGGCATCGTCATCTGGCTCGTTGACTCCGGCATCGTCGCCGCTCTTATCGGCTTCACTGGTCTCAGGGGGTAGGCATGGCTAAGCGTTGGTACGTGATTCACACCTACTCTGGTTACGAGAACAAGGTCAAGGCTGACCTCGAGCACCGCATCGAGACCTATGGCCTTGAGGACAAGGTTGTCGACATCCAGATTCCGACCGAGGAGGTCACGGAGATCAAGGACGGCGGCAAGCGTGAGACCAAGGAGTCCAAGGTCTTCCCGAGCTATGTCCTTGTCCGCATGGAGGTTGACGACAACACGTGGGCCGTGGTGCGCAACACCCCGGGCGTGACGGGCTTCGTGGGGCTTGACGGCAAGCCGACCCCGCTTCGTCGTGACGAGTTTGACAAGATCATGCGTCGTGGCGGCTCCCGGGGCACCACGACGGCCGTCCCCAAGCGCGTCGCCACCAACCTCGAGGTCGGGCAGTCGGTCCACGTGCTCTCCGGCCCGCTCGCCGACTTCGACGGCCAGATCTCTGAGGTCATGCCCGAGTCCGGAAAGGTCAAGGTCATGCTCACCATCTTTGGCCGCGAGACCCCCGTCGAGCTCACGCTCGACCAGATTTCCGTCATCGCCTAACGGAGTTCCCGCCCGTCCGGTATCGGTGAGGATAGCTTCTCGGACGCGGCGCACACATAGTACGACCCGATACGTCTTCAAGGAGTAGAACCATGGCAAAGAAGAAGGTCACTGCCTTCATCAAGCTTCAGATTCCGGCCGGTGCGGCCAACCCCGCGCCTCCCGTCGGCCCCGCCCTCGGTGCCGCCCAGGTCAACATCATGCAGTTCTGCCAGGCCTTCAACGCCGCCACGCAGGACAAGCAGGGCGACATCATCCCCGTCGAGATCACCGTCTACGAGGATCGCTCCTTCGACTTCGTCTGCAAGACCCCGCCCGCGGCGCAGCTCATCAAGAAGGAGCTCGGCCTCAAGAGCGGCTCCGGCGTCCCCCAGCGCGACAAGGTCGGCCAGCTCACCCAGGAGCAGCTGACCAAGATCGCCGAGATCAAGATGCCGGACCTCAACGCCAACGACATCGAGGCCGCCAAGAAGATCGTCGCCGGCACCGCCCGCTCCATGGGCGTCACCATCGCCGAGTAGCGTTTCGTGCGTGCAAAGGGGACAGTCCCTTTTGCACGCTTTCACTGTGCAAAAGGGACTGTCCCCTTTGCACGCACGATGTGGGAGGGCGGAAAGCCCGTTGACCACAGGAGGTAGCATCATGCCCAAGCACGGAAAGAACTACAAGGCCGCCGCGGAGAAGGTCGAGAGCACCAAGCTCTACTCCCCGAAGGAGGCCATGGAGCTCGCCAAGGAGCTCGCCCCCGCCAAGTTCGATGAGACCGTCGAGGTCCACGTCCGCCTCGGCGTTGACACCCGCAAGGCTGACCAGAACGTCCGCGGCTCCATCGCGCTGCCCCACGGCACCGGCAAGACCGTCCGCGTCGCCGTCTTCGCCGAGGGCGAGAAGGCCCGCGAGGCCGAGGCCGCCGGCGCCGACGTCATCGGCTCCGATGACCTCGTGGCCCAGGTCCAGGCCGGCGAGCTTAACTTCGACGCCGCCATCGCCACACCCAACATGATGGGCAAGGTCGGCCGTCTCGGCAAGATCCTCGGCCCCCGCGGCCTCATGCCCAACCCCAAGCTCGGCACCGTCACCATGGACGTCGCCAAGATGGTCGGCGAGCTCAAGGCCGGTCGTGTCGAGTACCGCGCCGACCGCTACGGCATCTGCCACGTTCCGATGGGCAAGGTGTCCTTCGACACCCAGAAGCTCGTCGAGAATTATGGCGCGCTCATCAACGAGCTGCTCCGCGTGAAGCCGTCCAGCGCCAAGGGCAAGTACGTCAAGTCCGTCGTCGTCTCCACCACGATGGGCCCTGGCATCAAGGTCGACTCCACCAAGACCCGCAACCTCATGGAGGAGTAGTTTCTTCTCGTTTGAAGTTCCTGTGTCTGCTTGACGGGCGTCCAGTGTCGTGACAGAATGTCACGCGCAGGACGCCCGTCCTGTATGGAGAACATCGCATGTCCGCTGCCAAAGACAGCCGGTGCCGCAAGGCTCAAAGGGGTGACCCGCCTGCCGAGGTGGTCTCAGAGATAGCATCTTCGAGGACCCCGCTTTGGCTGTGCCGAACGGGGTCTTCTCATGCGGAAGGCCCGCCCGAGTCGGCGGCATGCCCGACCGCAGAGAGAAGGAGGTGTACTACATGCCGTCCAAGTCCAATGTCGAGATGCTCGAGAAGGTCTCCCACTCGCTGGAGTCCTCTCAGGGCGTGTTCGTCGTCGACTACCGTGGCCTCTCCGTCAAGGAGACCCAGGAGGTTCGTCGCGCGCTGCGCGAGGCTGGCGCCGAGATGAAGGTGTACAAGAACAACATCGTCAAGCTCGCGCTCGAGAACGCCGGGCTGCCCAACATCGATGACGCGCTCGCCGGCACCTGCGCCTACGTCTTCTATGAGAAGGACCCCGTCGATGCCGCCAAGGTCATCAAGGAGCAGTCCGAGAAGCTCAAGAAGATGGCGTTCGTCGGTGCCATCGCCGACGGCAAGGCCCTTACCGCCGATGAGGCCAAGGCCTATGCCGACCTGCCCAACCGCGAGCAGCTCATGGCTCAGATCGCTGGTCTCATCAGCGGCTTCGCCCGCGACATCGCCGTGTGCGTCAAGGAGGTCCCCGCTGGCCTCGCGCGCTCCGTCAACGCTGTCTCCGAGCAGAAGCAGGCCGCCTAGCGGCAACCTGCGGCATCATGCCGCGCACCCGGGGCGTCCGCCCCGCACACGCAACAGCAATCCGTGCGCGCCGCACGGGACCGAAAGGAAACAGAAATGGCTAAGCTTACCACCGAGGAGATCATTGACGCCCTCAAGGAGATGACCCTGCTCGAGGCTTCCGAGCTCGTCAAGGCCATCGAGGAGACCTTCGGCGTCTCCGCCGCCGCCCCCGTCGCCGCCGTGGCCGCCGCTCCGGCCGCCGCTGCCGCCGAGGAGGAGGAGAAGACCAACTTCGACGTCGTGCTCGAGGGCTTCGGCGACAACAAGATCGCCGTCATCAAGGTCGTCCGTGCCCTGACCAGCCTCGGCCTCAAGGAGGCCAAGGAGGTCGTCGAGAGCGCCCCGAAGGCCGTTCTCGAGGGCGCCAAGAAGGAGGACGCCGAGGCCGCCAAGAAGCAGCTCGAGGAGGCCGGCGCCACCGTCACCCTCAAGTAAGTTCGCTTACTGCTCGGGTTACGCGCTCAGCGCACCTTCAAGGGGTCGGACCTGCGGGTCCGGCCCCTTTTTGCGTGCGTGCGCCGCGTGCGTTGCGTGGTTGGGGGTTGTGGCAATTCCCGGGCCGGCGGCGTTGGCGTTTTGGGGCTTATGGCAGCTAGGGCGAGGCGCCAACAGGGAGTTCTTCTCGGCATGTTGCGGAATCTGGGGTCGTGGCAGGCCGATCGCTGCCACGACCCCAGATTGGGCAACGCCGAACGCGGCGAGAATGCCATAACCCCAGAATTGCCAACGGGGACGATAGGGGCGGGCTGCCGCGGGCCACGGCTGGCTGGCAGGGGAGACGGGAGGGTCCGCTGACGGCGAGAAGAACGTCGAGCGGCGGGCAAACACCGAACCTTCACATCGAGGTTCTTCTCGCCGTTGCGTTTATGCAGCTCAAAGGGGTATCTGCGAAAACCTACTCGAAAACGGTAGCCAAGTCAAGACTTTTCATTGACCATGCCTGGTGGTTTCGGTAACTTATTACGTTGCGACAATTGCCGCCTTCCACCCTTTTTGAAGGAGGAAAAGCCTGGTGTCTACCGCAAAGACTGCTCTTACCAAACCACAAGGAACGACCGGACGCAAGACCTTCAGCAAGATCGCCCCGGCGATGGAGCTGCCGAACCTCATCTCCGTTCAGAAGGAGTCCTTCGAGCGGTTCATGGGGGAGGGGCTTGCCGAGTCCTTCGCCGAGTTCTCCCCGATTGAGAACTCCGCCCACACCCTGCAGGTCACCTTTGGCGACCACCAGTTTGGCGACCCGGCGCACACTATCGCAGAGTGCCGCGCGAAGGACATCTCCTACCAGGCCCCCCTCTTCGTTGACGTGCGCTTCGTCAACAAGGAGACCGGCGAGATGAAGGAGCAGCTCGTCTTCATGGGCGACTTCCCGCTCATGACCGAGCGCGGCACCTTCGTGATCAACGGCACCGAGCGCGTCGTGGTCTCCCAGCTCGTCCGCTCCCCGGGCGTGTACTTCGCGTCCGAGATGGACAACGGCGTGCGCGTCCACAAGGCGCAGTTCATCCCCGCCCGCGGCGCGTGGCTCGAGTTCGAGGTCGACAAGCGCGGCCACCTCGTGGTCTCCATTGACCGCAAGCGCCGCCAGTCCGCGACGATGTTCCTGCGCGCCCTCGGCATCGCCGAGACGGACGACGAGATCCTCTCGCTCCTCGGCGACTCCGACGTCGTGCGCAACACGCTCGAGCGCGACACCGCCACCACCCGCGAGGACGCCCTGCTCGAGATCTACCGTCGCCAGCGCCCCGGCGAGCCCCCCACCGTGGACTCCGCCCGCTCGCTCATCGACGGCCTCTACTTCAACGAGCAGCGCTACGACCTCGCCCGCGTCGGCCGCTACAAGGTCAACAAGAAGCTCGGCCTCGACCTCGAGTCCTCCGCCCGCGTGCTCACGCAGGAGGACATCGTCGAGTCCCTGCGCTACCTGCTCGCCCTTCACGCCGGTGACACCACCAAGCGCCTCGATGACATCGACCACTTTGGCAACCGCCGCGTTCGCACCGTGGGCGAGCTGGTCCAGAACCAGTTCCGCATCGGCATGAGCCGCATGGAGCGCGTCGTGCGCGAGCGCATGGCGTCCCAGGACGTGGACGACATCACGCCGCAGAGCCTGATCAACATCCGCCCGATCGTGGCGGCCATCAAGGAGTTCTTCGGCTCCTCCCAGCTCTCGCAGTTCATGGACCAGGCCAACCCGCTGGCCGGCCTCACCCACAAGCGTCGCCTCTCGGCGCTCGGCCCGGGCGGCCTTGCCGGCCACAAGTCCGGCTCCAGCCGCCGCACCAACGTGCCAACGGCCGTCCGCGACGTCCACAACTCGCACTATTCCCGCATGTGCCCGATCGAGACCCCCGAAGGCCCGAACATCGGCCTCATCGGCTCGCTTGCGCTCTACGCGCACGTCAACGAGTACGGCTTCATCGAGTCGCCGTATCGCCGCGTCGAGGACGGCAAGGTCACCGACAAGATCGACTGGATGACGGCCGACGAGGAGGAGGTGCACAACATCGCCCCCGCCAACACGCCGTTCGACCCCAAGACCGGCGAGTTCGTGGAGGTCGACTCCCACGGCAACGTGACGCACCCCGAGCGCGTCATCGCCCGCACCCGCGACTTCGACGGCTCCTTCGGCGCGCCCGCGCAGGTCGCCGTCGAGGACGTCGACTACATGGACGTCTCCCCGCGCCAGCTGCTCTCCGTGGCCGCAAACCTCATCCCGTTCCTCGAGCACGACGACGCCAAGCGCACCCTCATGGGCGCCAACATGCAGCGCCAGGCCGTGCCCCTGATCAAGGCCCACGCCCCGTTCGTCGGCACCGGCATGGAGGAGCGCGCCGCGCTCGACTCCGGCGAGCTCATCCGCGCCGCGCACGCCGGCACCGTCTCCGAGGTCGACGCCGCCCATGTGGTCGTCTACTCCGACGAGTACGGCTCCGAGCGCTACGACCTCCCCAAGTACGAGCGCTCCAACCAGTCCACGTGCATCAACCACCGCCCGATCGTGCGCGCGGGCGAGAAGGTCGAGGCCGGCCAGCCGCTCGCCGACGGCACCTCCATCGATCACTCCGAGCTCGCGCTCGGCGCCAACCTCACCGTGGCCTACATGCCGTGGGAGGGCTTCAACTACGAGGACGGCATCATCGTCTCCGAGCGCGTCGTGCAGGAGGACCTCCTCACGTCGGTGAGCATCTCCCGCCACGAGATCGATGCTCGTGACACCAAGCTCGGCCCCGAGGAGATCACCCGCGAGATCCCCAACCTCTCCGAGGACATGCTCGCCAACCTCGACGACGACGGCATCATCCGCATCGGCGCCGAGGTCGGCCCCGGCGACATCCTCGTGGGCAAGGTCACGCCGAAGGGCGAGACGGCCCTCACGGCCGAGGAGCGCCTCCTGCGCGCCATCTTCGGCGCCAAGGCCCACGACGTGCGCGACACCTCCCTCAAGATGCCGCACGGCGCCTATGGCCGCGTCGTGGACGTGGTCCGCTTCAGCCGCGAGGCGGGCGACGACCTCCCGCCGGGCGTCAACGAGCTCGTCCGCGTCTTCGTCGCGCAGCGCCGCAAGATCCAGCAGGGCGACAAGATCGCCGGCCGCCACGGCAACAAGGGCGTCGTCTGCAACGTCCTGCCCGTGGAGGACATGCCCTACATGGCCGACGGCACGCCCGTCGACGTCCTTCTCGACCCGCTGGGCGTCCCGTCCCGTATGAACGTCGGCCAGCTTCTCGAGTGCCACCTCGGCTGGGGCGCCGCCCACGGCTGGGACGACGAGTCGGAGAACTCCGAGCGCTACGTGCCCGGCCCGATCAACGTCGCCACGCCCGTCTTTGACGGCGCCACCGACGAGGAGGTCGCGGAGCTCCTGCGTCGCACGAACATCAACCTCATGAACAAGGCCCGCATGGACTACGGCGAGCACATGCGCGAGGAGTTCGTCCCGCAGCTCAACGACCTCGGCAAGACCACCCTCTACGACGGCCGCACCGGCGAGCCCTTCGCGAGCCCGATCACCGTGGGGACGAGCTACATCCTGAAGCTCGGCCACATGGTCGACGACAAGATCCACGCGCGCTCGACCGGCCCCTACAGCCTCGTCACCCAGCAGCCGCTCGGCGGCAAGGCCCAGTTCGGCGGCCAGCGCTTCGGCGAGATGGAGGTGTGGGCCCTCTACGCCTACGGCGCGGCCAACGTCCTCCAGGAGATTCTCACCGTCAAGTCCGACGACACCAACGGCCGCGTCAAGACCTACGAGTCCATCGTCAAGGGCGAGAACGTGCCGTCCGCCGGCATCCCGGAGTCCTTCAAGGTCCTCGTCAAGGAGATTCGCTCCCTGGCCCTGGACATCGAGCCGATCTCCTACAAGAAGCGCGCCGAGCGCGTCGCCCAGGAGCAGGAGGAGGCCGCTGCCGAGAGCGCCGTGGACGTCTTCGCCGACATGGCTCCCGCCGATGACCTCATCGGCTCGGACGATGACCTCGACAACGCCGACGCCGTTCTCGCTGGCGACGTGAAGAGCGATAAGGAGTAGCGACTGTGGCAGACTTCGACACCACCGACTTCGACGCCATCAAGATCTCCCTTGCCTCCGCCGACCGCATCCGCAGCTGGTCGCAGGGCGAGGTCAAGAAGCCCGAGACCATCAACTACCGCACCCTCAAGCCCGAGAAGGACGGTCTGTTCTGCGAGAAGATCTTCGGTCCCACCAAGGACTGGGAGTGCGCCTGCGGCAAGTACAAGGGCATCCGCTTCCGCGGCATCGTCTGCGAGCGCTGCGGCGTTGAGGTGACCACGGCCAAGGTGCGCCGCGAGCGCATGGGCCACATCGAGCTCGCGGCCCCCGTGAGCCACATCTGGTACTTCAAGAGCCCCACGAGCTTCCCGCTCGCGCGCCTGCTCGACATCAAGAGCAAGGACCTCGAGAAGGTCCTGTACTTCGCCAGCTACATCATCACCAACGTCGACACCGAGGCCCGCGAGGCTGACGCGGACGACCTCAAGGAGGAGCTGGCCGCCGACCTCGAGGAGCTCGACGCCGAGCGCGACGAGCAGATCGAGCGCCTGAAGGAGCAGGGCGAGGCCTCCGACGACGAGTTCAGCGACATCGAGCCGCTCTCGGCCGACGAGATCCGCGCCGGCATCGCCGACCTCGAGGAGGAGTACGAGGAGGAGAAGGCGCTCCGCCGCGACGCCTACGAGAAGTTCATGCAGCTCGAGGAGCGCGAGCTCATCTCCGACGAGAGCCTCTTCTCCGAGCTCAAGCGCTACTACGGCATCTACTTCAAGGGCGGCATGGGCGCCGAGGCCGTGCGCGAGCTGCTGCGCGGCATCGACCTCGAGTCCGAGGCGCAGAGCCTTCGCCAGATCATCGCCTCCGAGGACGCCCAGAAGCAGAAGCGCGAGAAGGCCATCAAGCGCCTGGAGATCGTCGACGCGTTCCTCAAGGGCGGCAACGACCCTGCCAACATGATCCTCGACGTCATCCCGGTCATCCCGCCCGACCTGCGCCCGATGGTGCAGCTCGACGGCGGCCGCTTCGCGGCGTCCGACCTCAACGACCTCTACCGTCGCGTGATCAACCGCAACAACCGCCTCAAGCGCCTGCTCGACCTCGACGCCCCGGCGATCATCGTCAACAACGAGAAGCGCATGCTCCAGGAGTCCGTGGACGCGCTTTTCGACAACGGCCGTCGCGGCCGCCCCGTCACCGGGCGCGGCGGGCGTCCGCTGAAGTCGCTCGCCGAGGCCCTCAAGGGCAAGCAGGGCCGCTTCCGCCAGAACCTGCTGGGCAAGCGCGTCGACTACTCCGGCCGCTCGGTCATCGTCGTCGACCCCAAGCTGAAGCTGCACCAGTGCGGCCTTCCCACGCAGATGGCGCTCGAGCTCTTCAAGCCGTTCGTGATGCGCCGCCTCGTCGAGCTCGGCAAGGTGGAGAACATCAAGGGCGCCAAGCGCGCGATCGACCGCCAGCTGCCGGCCGTCTGGGACGTCCTCGAGGAGGTCGTTCAGGATCGTCTCGTCCTGCTCAACCGCGCACCTACGCTGCACCGCCTCTCCATCCAGGCCTTCGAGCCGGTCCTCGTTGAGGGTAAGGCCATCCACCTGCACCCGCTCGTGTGCGCCCCCTTCAACGCCGACTTCGACGGCGACCAGATGTCCGTGCACGTGCCGCTCTCCACGCAGGCGCAGACCGAGGCCCGCGTCCTCATGCTGTCCTCCAACAACCTGCGCTCGCCGGCCTCCGGCAAGGTGCTGACCGTGCCGTCCCAGGACATGGTCTTCGGTGCCTACTACCTCACCACCGAGACGGGCGAGAAGAGCGACGAGACCCCGGTCTTCGCCGACTTCGACGACGCCCTCCTCGCCATCGACATGAAGCGTGGCCTGGGCATCCAGGAGCCGGTCATGGTGCGCGTCTCCGCCGCCGACGCCAACGTCGTCGAGGGCGACCGCAAGATCTTCCGCGTGCTCACCGCCAAGGGCCAGCACGAGGACTTCGACGTCACCGAGCACACCGCGCGCTTTGAGACCACGCCGGGCCGCATCATCTTCAACCGTCAGTGCCTGCCGGCCGACTACCCCTTCATCAACTACAAGATGGTGAAGAGCGACATCGGCGCGCTGGTCAACGACTGCTGCGACCGCTACACCACGGCCGAAGTCGAGCCGATCCTCGACGCCATCAAGGAGACCGGCTTCCACTACGCCACGCTCGCGGGCCTTACCGTCTCCGTGTGGGACGCCACGATCCCCGCCGACAAGCCCCAGCTCCTCGAGGAGGCGCAGGGCCGCGTCGACGAGATCAACGAGTACTACGAGGACGGCTTCCTCTCCGAGGTGGAGCGTCACACCGAGGTCGTCAACGCGTGGACCGAGTGCACCGACCTTCTCGCCACCGAGATGCTCGCCGGCTTCGCCGAGGACAACCCCATCTACATGATGGCCGACTCCGGCGCCCGTGGCTCCAAGACGCAGCTCCGTCAGCTCGCCGGCATGCGCGGCCTCATGGCGGACATGTCCGGTGACACGATCGACCTGCCGATCAAGGCCAACTTCCGCGAGGGCCTCGAGCCGCTCGAGTACTTCATCTCCACCTACGGCGCCCGCAAGGGCCTCGTCGACACCGCGTCGCACACCTCCGACTCCGGCTACCTGACCCGTCGTCTCGTCGACGTGGCCCAGGACGTCATCGTTCGCGAGGAGGACTGCGGCACCGACGAGGGCGTCACCTACCCGCTGATCAAGCCGGGCCAGACCTCCGTGGACACCGACCTCGTGGGCCGCTGCGCGCTCAACGACATCGTCGACCCCGCCACCGGCGAGGCTCTCATCGCCAAGGACGGCTACATCGAGTCCAAGGCGGACCTTGAGATGCTCGTGGAGCACGGCCTCAAGCGCGTGGAGCTGCGCGCTCTGCTCACCTGCAAGTCCAAGTACGGCGTCTGCCAGAAGTGCTACGGCTGGGACCTCTCCACCCGTCGCCCGGTCAACATCGGCACCGCGGTCGGCGTCATCGCCGCCCAGTCCATCGGCGAGCCGGGCACCCAGCTCACGATGCGTACCATTCACTCCGGCGGCGTCGCGGGCGCTGACGACATCACGCAGGGCCTCCCCACGGTCGCCCGCATGTTCGACGTCGTCGGCAACGTCAACGAGAAGATCCTCGGCCGCGAGGCCGACCTCGCGCCCGTCTCCGGCACCCTGCGCATCACCCCCGAGCAGACCGAGTACCTCCTGCGCATCGTCGACACGGAGGACCCGAGCCGCATCATCGAGGAGTGGCGCGTTCCCGCCTCCGTGCGCTTCATGCCGGACGTCGAGGACGGCGTTGAGGTCCGCGCCGGCGACCAGATCACCCGCGGCTTCGTCAACTTCCGCAAGCTGCGCCGCCTGACGGACATCGAGTCGACGATGCACACCTTCGTCGAGTCGGTCAAGGACGTCTACACCTCCCAGGGCGTCGACCTCAACGACAAGCACATCGAGGTCATCGCTCGCCAGATGCTGCGCCGCGTCCAGGTGACCAACCCGGGCGACTCCCAGTACCTGCTCGGCCAGTACGTGGACCGCTACGTGTTCGCCGACACCGTGCGCAACGTGACCCTGGCCGGCGGCACCCCGCCCGAGGCGGAGCCCGTGATCCTCGGCACGCTCAAGGTCGCCTCGAGCATCGACTCCTGGCTCTCGAGTGCCTCGTTCATCCGCACCGCGGGCGTCCTCACCGAGGCCGCCATCGAGGGTGACATCGACCACCTGCTCGACCTCAAGTCCAACGTCATCGTGGGCAAGCAGATCCCGGCCGGCACCGGACTCTCCGCCTACAACGACGTGGAGCTCACCTACCACGGCACCAAGATCGAAGGTCCCACGTCGCCGCTCGCCAAGAGCCTGCCCGAGTGGGCGCCCGACGAGCTCAAGGACATCGAGGAGCAGCTGCCCAAGCAGCTCGACTGGGTCGGCGACGACTATGGCTTCGGCGGCGTGTACTCCAAGAACGGCCGCACGCTCTCCAGCGAGGACGCCAAGCTCTACCTCTTCGACGACCTCGGCGTCTCGCAGCGCTGGACCAACAAGTTCAGCGAGGTGGGCATCGAGACCGTGGGCGACCTCATCGGCAAGACCGAGGACGACCTCCTGCGCATCGACGGCATCGGCGCCAAGGCCATCGAGGAGCTCCGCGACGGCCTGGAGGCCCGCGGCCTGCTCTACATCCTGGAGCCCGATGACTCCGAGGCCGACAGCGAGGACCTCTCCCAGCTCCTCAACATGGTCTTCTCGCCGGACGCGGACGCCGACATCATGCTCGGCACCGCCGCGCCCTCGACGCACCACTTCGATGACGACGAGCTGATCGGAGGCTCCGAGGCCCCGTCCAGCGACTCGGGCATCATCAACGAGGACCTTGGCTCCCTTGACGACCTCCTCTCCCAGGTGGTCCGCCAGGAGACCGAGGAGTAGGCGCTCGTCCCATACGCACCTGAGGGGCGGCCCGGTCCTTCTCCCCGGCTCACTGCGCTGCGCGCAGAAGTCGCCGGGCGAGAAGGGCCGGGCCGCCCTGTGTCGTGTGGGCCGAGGGTCGCCGACCGCAACGGGCGTTGCGGGCTTTGGGATCATGGCAATTCATGGGGCCGGGGCGTTGCGCGGATGGGGGTTGTGGCAGCGATTGGGCTGCCACAACCCCCATCCGCGCAACAGGGCGAGAAGAACGCCCAGTTGACGCCCCGCGCCGATTGCCACAACCCCCATCCGCGCAACGCCCCGCGCGCGAGAACTGCCACGACCACCAAATCCGCAGCGCGTCCTCAGCGGCGCGGCGAAGCGGGGAGGGCGATGCGGGAGAGACGGTGGCCCCGGCCCTATTCAGGGATGGGCAGCAGCACGTGGACGCGGAAGAGCCCGTCGCGGGCGTCGAAGGTGATCGACCCGCCGTAGCGCTCGGCGACGAGCCGCATGGACTTGGTGCCATAGCCGTGCAGGCCACCGCCCTTGGTGCTGCCGAGCGAGCCGCCCTCCTGCCTGAGCTCGCCCTCGTAGAAGTTGCGCACCTGGATGACGGCCATCTGGCCCATGCGGCGAACGCTCACGTCGATGAGGCGGCGCTCAGGGTCGGAGATGGCGTCAGCCGCGTCGATCGCGTTGTCGAGCGCGTTGCCAAAGAGCGAGTAGACGTCCTGCTCGGACATGAACGACAGGATCGAGCCGTCGGCCGAGCACGTAAGCTCGATATCCTTGCGGCTGCAGAGCAGCCCCTTCTCGGTGAGGATGACGTCGAGGGCTGGGTTCGAGGTCTGCACCCCGGAATCGTATATCGAGATGAGCCCGTCGATGCTGCGCATGAACTCCTCGCCGGCGCCCGACCTCCCCGAGAGGGAGTGGACCTGGTGACGGATGTCATGGCAGCGCACGTTGATGGCCTCGATCGTGTCGCGCGAGAGCTCGTACTGACGGCGCTCGTCGGCCATGAGCTGGCGCGTCGTCGCGGCGTCGGTGCGCATGCGGTTGGAGTAGAGGATCTCGTAGTCAAGATAGAGCGTGAGCGCGCAGATGAAGAGCTGCGCGAGCACGAGGAGCAGGAAGGCCTCCTCGGGAAGGGCGCCCATGCCGTACAGCTCGCGGATCGAGGTGTCGAGGACGATGTTCACGGCGATGACGCCCAAAAGGACGAGCAGCGTTCGGCGATCGCCCTCGCCCTCCAGCCGGTCGGTATGGATGCGTCGCACGAGCAGGCGGTATCCCAGCAGGAAGACGACGGCGGCAACGGCAAGCTGGGAGGCGCTGGAGAGGGGATTGTCGGAGGGGAGGTCGGGCACGGTGAGGAAGCGCAGGGTCTCCCAGAGGGAGTGTGCGAGGTTCTGCAGGGCATAGCCTGCCGTGCAGCAGAAAACGGCATCCCAGAGGCTCACCTCGAAGACCATCTGGGCGATGGGCACGCAGGCGAGAAGGACCACGACGAAAAACATGATGGTGGCCGCCGCGGCGGCAAAGTCGCCGAACTGGGAGATGGCCCAGGTCGTGACCGCGGTGTGGAAAAGGGAGCTCGCAAACGAGATGCCAAGACACGTTCCGGCGCACGCGAGAAGCCGCCAGCGGCCGGCCCTCAGCGGGTAGAGCGCGCAGAAGAGGCCCACGGCCACAAAGATGGTGAGGAAGTTCGGCAAACTGACGAGCAGGGCCCGCTGGACGAGGCCGAGCAGGCCCGGCATCAGAGCGCCCCTCCCAGGTAGGAGGAGAAGTGCTCGATGGCCTCCCGGCGGCGCGAGCGGCTGAGCGGGAGGAGGTCGCTGTTGGCCATGCTGACGCGCGACCCCTGCATGAGCCGCACGTAGTCCATGTTGACGACGCATCCGCTTGAGATCTGGAGCAGTGGCCCGTCCTTCTCGGCCGCCTCCATGACCTGCCGGATGGTCCCGCGGAGCATGAGGGGCTCGTCGCCGGTGGTGAGGTGGAAGGCGAGGTCATGGCGGAGCAGCTCCACGTAGTAGAGCTCGCGGAGCGGAATCACGCGAACGCCTCCGCCCACCTGGAGGACGATTCTCCCCGCGCCGGCCCGGCTGAGCCGACCCACCACCTTGTCGAGCGCCATCTCGAGCTTGGGCTGCGTGACGGGCTTGACGATGAAGCCCGCGGCGCCGACCTCGTAGCCGCGCACCGCGTACTGGGCGAGGCTCGTCGTGAAGATGAGGGGCGTGTCCGAGTCGTAGGAGCGCATGAGCTCGGCCGCTTCCATGCCGTTGATCCCCGGGAGCTCGATGTCAAGGAAGACGAGGTCAAACGTGCGGGTGCCACGTGCCAGCGCCGTTGCCACCGGGCTCGTCTCTATCTCGAACTCAAGCCCGTGCTTCTCGCCATAGCGCATGACGGCGTCACTCAGGACCTCCGCATCGTCTGCGTAGTCCTCGACGATAAGAACCTTGTGCATGACATCTCCCGCCGGCTCGTTCAGGTCCCTTGCGCTCATCTCAATTGTAAGGGTGCCGGCGCGCGATGGGCGCGCCTCCGGGCGGCGTGCGCGAGCGGGCGGGGGAGGGCAGAAGACGTCAAAAAACCGACCGATGCCCCCGGACCCCTTATCTCCTTCAGGTCGTTTTCATACAAAGGACGAGAAGGACGGGCCGCCAGAGGGGCGGACCCATGCACGAGGGAACAAGGGAAGGAGAACGCATGCTCGAGATCAACATGGACGACGTGCTCGCCGTGCTGCAGTCGGTCGCGCCGCAGCTCGTCGTCATCGCGATCGCGCTGGTGGCGGCCATTGTGGTCACGGTCGTCGTGGCGCGCATGGCGGAGGGGAGGCGCAAGCTCGCCCGCTCGCTCACGTGGATCGCGGCCGTGGCCGTGGTCGCGGGCTCGGTGAACGCGATGCTCCTGGGGCCGCTCAACAGCGCTGTCACCATGGCCACCGCCGAGCGCCACGAGCTTTCGCAGGACACCATCGACAGGACCAACCAGCTTGCCGTGGACATCGAGTCCGAGGGCATCACCCTGCTTCAGAACAGCGAGGACCTGCTCCCGATGGAGCCGGGCAACGTGAACGTCTTTGGCTGGGCGTCCACCAACCCCATCTATGGCGGCACGGGCTCCGGCTCGCTCTCCGACGCCTATGAGACGTTGACGCTGCTCGACAGCCTGGAGATGGCCGGCTTCACCACCAACGAGGAGCTCACGAACTTCTACACGGACTACTCGACCGAGCGCGGCGTCATCGCCGTCACCGCGGCGGACTGGACGCTGCCCGAGCCGCCGGCGAGCACCTACACCGATGAGCTCATGGCCGACGCGCGCGACTTCTCCGACACCGCGATCGTGGTCATCGGGCGCGTGGGCGGCGAGGGCCTCGACCTGCCCACCGACATGGGCGCCGAGGGCGTCACCTACACCAACAACTCCACGGAGTACGCCGACTTCGAGGCAGGCCAGCACTACCTCGAGCTCAGCCGCACCGAGCGCGACATGCTCGACCTCGTGTGCGAGAACTTCGACAACGTGGTCCTCGTCTACAACGGCGCCAACGCCTTCGAGATGGGCTTCCTTGCGGACTACCCCGAGATCAAGAGCGTGCTGTGGGCGCCGCACCCCGGCCAGGCCGGCTTCGAGGCGCTGGGCTCGGTCCTCACCGGCGCGGTGAACCCGTCCGGCAAGACGTCCGACACGTTCCTCTATGACCTCACCCAGGCCCCCACGTGGAACAACTTCGGCGCCTTCCAGTACGACAACGTGAGCGAGTTCGAGGTCGAGAGCGCCCGCGGCATCCGCTCCCCCAAGTTCGTGAACTACGTCGAGGGCATCTACGTGGGCTATCGCTTCTGGGAGACGGCGGACGACGAGGGGCTCGTCGACTACGAGGCGAGCGTCCAGTACCCGTTTGGCTACGGCCTCAGCTACACCACGTTCAGCCAGGAGATGGGTCCCGCGAGCTTTGACGGGGACACGGTGAGCTTTGACGTCACCGTCACCAACACGGGCGACGTGGCGGGCAAGGATGTGGTCGAGGCCTACGTGAACCCGCCCTACACCAATGGCGGCATCGAGAAGGCCACGGCCAACCTCGTGGCGTACGAGAAGACCGCCCTCCTCGAGCCCGGCGAGTCCCAGACCGTCACCATCAGCTTCGAGGATGACGACATGGCCTCCTACGACTACGAGGGCGCTCGCGCCTACGTGCTCGAGGCCGGCGACTACGTGGTCTCCATCAACTCGGACTCCCACACCGTCATCTCCGAGCAGACGGTGAGCGTGCCCGAGACCATCACCTACGACACCGAGGACAACACCCACAACGGCGACCTCCGGGTGGCGACCAACGTCTTCGACGACGCCAACGGCGACCTCGAGTACCTCTCGCGCGAGGATGGCTTTGCCAACTACGCCGAGGCCACGGCCGCCCCGACGAACTACTCCATGTCAGACGAGTACAAGGCCACGTTCTACAACAACGGCAACTACGATCCCACGGAGTTCGACAACCCCGACGACGAGATGCCCGTGACGGGCGCCGACAACGGGCTGCGCCTCATCGACCTGCGTGGCGTCGCCTACGACGACCCGCAGTGGGACGCCCTTCTCGACCAGCTGACCGTGGACGAGATGAACACCCTCATCGCCAACGGTGGCTACCAGAACGCCGCGGTTGACTCCATCCGCAAGATCCGTCTGTCCGACGTCGACGGCCCGGCCGCCCTGAGGGACAACTTCACCGGCGTGAGCTCGATCGGCCTGCCGTCCAACGTGTCCCTCGCGTGCTCGTGGAACAAGGAGCTCGCCTACGAGTTCGGCGTGGCGATCGGCGACATGGCGCACGAGATGGAGGTCTCCGGCTGGTACGCCCCCTCCATTAACATCCACCGCTCCGCCTTTGGCGGCCGCAACTTCGAGTACTTCTCGGAGGACCCGGTGCTCACGGGCACGCTCGCGGCGCAGCAGGTGCTCGGCGCCGACTCCCGCGGCGTCTATGCCTTCACCAAGCACTTCGCGCTCAACGAGCAGGAGACCGAGCGCAACGGCCAGCTCTGCACCTGGGCGAACGAGCAGTCCATCCGTGAGATCTACCTCCGCCCGTTCGAGGAGGTCGTGAAGGCCGACGTGAGCGTCCAGGCCATGATGGGGTCGTTTAACTACATCGGCAACACCTACGCAAGCGCCCACCTCGGGCTCAACCAGACCGTCCTGCGTGACGAGTGGGGCTTCGAGGGCATGGTCGAGACGGACTACTTCTCCGGCTTCAACTATGGCTACCAGAACGCCGACCAGCTCATCCGCGGCGGCACCGACATCATGCTCGCCTCCACCGAGACGACGAACAACGTGGAGGACCAGAGCGCCACGGCGGTCATCCAGATGCGCCGCGCCGCTCACAACATCCTCTACACGGCGGTCAACAGCTGGCGCTACGCCGATGGCGACCCGGCCGCCGTCACGCCTGCGTGGCAGATCGCGACCTACGCGGCCGACGTCGTGCTCGGCGTGGCGCTCGTGGGCCTCGGCGTCGTCGCCGTGAGGCGCTACTCGGCGCGCAAGGCCTCGTAGGCGCTCCCCCATACGCACGCGAGGGGGCGGCCCGGCCCTTCTCCCCGGCTCACTGCGCCGCGCGCAGGAGTCGCCGGGCGAGAAGGACCGGGCCGCCCCGCCTGCCTAGCCGCACCTCGCCGACCGGCGGGGCCAAGAGGGGGTCGAAGTTCTGTAGATTGTGGGCGAGAAGAACGCGGAGCTAATGTGTTATGGCAGGTCAGCCCCTTGCGTGCGGCCGACACTTATGAGTGTCGGCCGCAATGTACAGAAGTTTGGGTGCTTCATCGTGCGGGCTTATCGAGAAGGGTGGGCCGCTCGCGGTCGGGTGGCGGCCGCTGGCTGAAGTGACACGAGGCTGACGCCGACCGTCGGATTCCGCGCGCTTTGGCAGGCGGCGGACGTAAGCTGCGCACCAAGCCCTTCATGAAATGAATTATCAAATCAGATGGTTCGCCTGTGGCTGAGAGAGCCAAGACGTCGGCGCGGCAGCGTGATAGGCTCCGCGCATGGAGACCATCATCTGCGACATATCGGCTTTTCAGTACTGGCGCATCCCTCCTGTCGTGCGCCTGCTCACGGAGGCGCCGCCCGACGACCCCCTGCTGCTCAACCTCGTGGACGGTGAGGAGCTGGAGCGGCTGAGGGCGGGCAGCGCGGAGCTCCCCCTCGCGCGCGCCTGCTGGGCGTCAGGCGCGCGCTGGCGGGCGGCGGGCCCCGCCTCCCATGAGATCAGACGTGTGGCCGGGAGGCTCGCGGCGGGTCTGGACGGCCCGATTGACGTGCTTGTCACAAGGCGCACGCAGAGCCGACGCGCAACGCTCGTCCGGCCACGGGTCTGGGCCTCAGGTGTGCCGGAAAGCGAGCTCAGGCGCGTAGATGACGCGGTTCGTGTGGTCTCTCCGGCGTTTTCTCTGCTCCAGCTGGCCGCGCGGACAAACCTCACAAGGACGGTGCTCCTTGCGTCCGAGCTCTGTGGGACCTTTGCCGTCTTTGTCACGCCCGACTGCGCGCGCGAGGTGCTGCAGGGGCTGGTGGAGCGCCGACGACTCCCGCGCATAGACGGCTGGTCCCCGTGCCTTGATGAGAACGGTCTGATAACCGACCTCTGGTCAAGGCGACCGCTTGCGTCGCCCGAGGGGCTGCTGTCCCTGGCGGAGCACGCGGAGGCCCGGAACGGTCGTGCTCGGCTCGCCGAGGCGGCGCGGCTCGTGATCCCAGGCGCGGCGTCGCCGTTTGAGGTGAGGACCGGGGTGCTACTGGGTTTCCCCCGGTCGCGCGGGGGAG
Organism: Thermophilibacter provencensis; assembly: GCF_900128445.1. Classification (GTDB taxonomy): domain Bacteria; phylum Actinomycetota; class Coriobacteriia; order Coriobacteriales; family Atopobiaceae; genus Thermophilibacter; species Thermophilibacter provencensis. The sequence goes on from NZ_LT671417.1 coordinate 674,415, forward strand.
AGGGGCACACGGGCTTCTCGCACAACAGACGCGTTGCGCTCACGCCCGAGGCGCGGCGGCTTGCCGGACGCGCGTCCTGCTACTGCGACCTCTACTGGGACGAGGGGGTCGACGTTGAGTGCCCCAGTGCGCTCGCGCACGGAAGTGCCGCCGGCTATCTCTCCGACTCGGACCGCACGACCGCACTGGGGCTCATGGGGATCGCGGTCGTGCCGGTCACGTATCCACAGATTACATCCGAGGCGCACCTCCACGCGCTCTCCAAGGCCGTTGCCCGGCAGCGCGGCATGGAATGGCGCCCGCCAACAGACCATCAGCGCGCGCTCGCGGCGCGCCTGCGTGCCGAGGTGCTTGCTGACTGGGGCGCCCTCCCGTTTGTATGAGGCCCCTCCCCAGAGGCCCCAAACTTCTGTATATTGTGGGCGAGAAGAGCGTGAAGCCGCTGCGTTATCGCAGGTCAGCGCTTTGCGCGCGGCCGACACTTATAAGCGTCGGCTGCAAAGTACAGAAGTTCGGGGGCTTTGGCGCCGGTGCGGGGCCGCAGTGGGGCCACAGCGGAGCGCTCTGCTCCGGAAATCACGCAAGCGGGCGCAGAGAGGCCCGCTCGGCTGAGAAGGCCCGCGTTCCATAGGGCGTCTCAAGGACGGCGCGGCCCCAGGCGTCGATGGTGGCGAGGCGTCCCGTGCAGAGCGCGTCGCCGGCGGGGGAGAGCGCCACGACCGACTCCCCGAGCCAGGCGAGATGTGCGAGGTAGTCGTCGAGGACAGGCGTGAGCGGACCGTCCTTCTCGACAAGCGCTCTGATGCTCGCGGTCCAGGCGTCGCAGCGTTCGCACAGGCGCGCGCGCAGCCCCTGCGCAAGCGCCGGGAGGGTCACCTGCACGCCGAGCTCCTCAAGGCAGGTGGCGCCAAGTCCCCGCGGGGCGCGCTCAACGTTGACGCCGATGCCGCACGCGGCGAACGTCTCTCCGCGTGAATCGCGCGCCGCCTCGACGAGGATCCCGCTGATCTTGCGTCCCCGGGCGAGAAGGTCGTTGGGCCACTTGAGCAGAACGTCTGTGGTGCCCAGGGCCGAGAGCGCCTCGAGCGCTCCCAGGCCACAGACGGCGGCGAGCCCAGAGAGGCGCTCCGGGCCCACGTTGGGCCGCAGCACCACGGAGAGGTAGAGGTTGCCCGCAGGGGAGTCCCACGCGTGCCCTCGTCGCCCGCGTCCCGCGGTCTGGCGTCGCGCGGCGACCGCGAGCCCGTGCGCCGCCCCGGCCCTGCCAAGGGAAAGCGCCTCGTCGTTCGTGGAGCCAACTTCGTCGAGCACGCGAATCTCGGTTTCGTTTTCCATACGCTCTCCCGACCGTTTCCCCCGTTTGCGGCAGGTGTCCGAATGGAACGCGCGCGTGTGGAGGTATCGTGGCAAAATGATAGGGCATGGAAATGACGACGTTGCGTCGCATCCTGAATTGCTAGCCTACCAAAGAGATGTTGACGCGTTAACAACAGGGCGAGGCAGGAGGCGAGAAGATGGGATTCCGCATTCTGGGCACGGGCTCGGCGCTTCCGGCGCGCTCCGTTACCAACGACGACCTCTCGGAGTTCCTAGATACCTCTGACGAGTGGATCTTCCCCCGGACCGGCATCAGGAGCCGTCGCATCTGCACCTCCGAGTCGCTTGACGACCTTGCGTGCGAGGCGAGCCGCGGCGCCCTCGAGGCGGCCGGCGTCACGCCTGACCAGCTTGACCTCATCATCTGCTCCACGACGAGCGGGGACCACCTCATTCCCGCCGAGGCCTGCGCCATCGCCGAGCGCCTCGGCGCGACGTGCCCGGCCTTCGACGTGTCGGCGGCCTGCGCGGGCTTCGTCTTTGCCCTCGACGTCGCGGACGGATACTTCGCGCGCGGCCGCGCGGAGCGCGTGCTCGTCGTCGCGGCGGAGAAGATGAGCCGTCTCGTGGACTGGGAGGACCGCGCCACGTGCGTCCTCTTCGGCGACGGGGCCGCCGCGGCGGTTCTGTCCGCGGGCGGCCAGAACCCGCTCGCCATGCGCCTCGAGACCGAGCCGTCCGTGGAGATCCTCCACGTGCCCGGCATCGGGGGCAGCTCGCCCTACGACGCGACCGAGCATCCCGCAAGCAGCCTCTCCATGGAGGGGCGCCGCGTCTTCAAGTTCGGGGTGAACGCCATCTGCACCTCGGTGACCGAGCTCGCGCGCGAGGCGGGCGTGGCCGTCGAGGACATCGACCACTTCGTCTTCCATCAGGCCAACGAGCGCATCCTGTCGTCTGCCGTCGCCCGGCTGGGCCTCGATGACGAGAAGGTCGTGCGCTCGCTTGCGGAGACCGGCAACATCTCGAGCGCATGCGTGCCGCTCGCCCTCGACCGGCTCGTCCGCTCAGGCCAGCTCGGGCCCGGCCAGCTCGTCGCCCTCGTTGGCTTCGGGGCTGGCCTCGACACGGGTGCCTGCCTGCTCCGCTGGGAGTAGGTCGCACATATCCGTCCATTGGCGCGCCCGACCGGGCGCACGGAACAAAGGAGAACACCATGGCAGATCAGAGCACCTTCGACCGCGTCTGCGCGATCGTCCGCGAGCAGGGCGGCCTCGATGACGTCGAGCTCACCGCCGAGACCACGCTCGCCGAGGTTGGCCTGGACAGCCTGGCCACCGTCGAGGCCGTCATGGCCTGCGAGGACGAGTTCGGCATCGAGATTGACGCCGAGTCCAACCCCACCACCATCGGCGAGTTCGTCGAGATGGTCGACGCCCTCCTGGAGAACTAGCCATGCTGCGCACCCCCATCTGTGACCTTCTCGGCATCGAGAAGCCCGTCTTCCAGGGCGGCATGGCCTGGATCGCCGACGCCTCCCTCGCCGCCGCGGTCTCCGAGGCCGGCGGCCTCGGCATCATCGCGGCCATGAACGCCAACGCCGACTGGCTGCGCGACCAGATCCACGAGCTTCGCGAGAAGACCGACAAGCCCTTCGGCGTGAACGTCATGCTCATGAGCCCGTTTGCGGACGAGGTCGCCCAGGTCGTCATCGACGAGCACGTGCCCGTGGTCGTCACCGGCGCCGGCAACCCCACCAAGTACATGAAGGCCTGGAACGCGGCCGGCATCAAGGTCATCCCCGTGGTGGCCTCCGTCGCCATGGCAAGGCTCGTCCAGCGTGCCGGCGCCGTGGCCGTGGTGGCCGAGGGCACCGAGTCCGGCGGCCACATCGGCGAGACCACCACGATGGCCCTCGTGCCTCAGGTCGTGGACGCCGTGAAGATCCCCGTCATCGCCGCCGGCGGCATCGCCGACGGGCGCGGGGTCGCCGCCGCCCTCATGCTCGGCGCCGTGGGAGTCCAGGTGGGGACGCGCTTCCTCGTGGCGGAGGAGTGCACCGTGTCCGACAAGTACAAGGACATGGTCCTCAAGGCCAACGACATTGCCACGCGCGCCACCGGCCGCTCCACCGGGCACCCGGTCCGCGCCCTCAAGAACCCGTTCTCCAACAAGTACGCCCAGATGGAGTCTGCGGGCGCGCCCGAGGAGGAGCTCAACGCCTTTGGCACCGGCGCCCTGCGCAAGGCCGCCAAGGAGGGCGACTACGAGAACGGCAGCTTCCTCTGCGGCCAGATCGCCGGCATGGTGAAGGAGCGCCAGAGCGCGCTTGAGATTGTCGACGACCTCGTGAACGGCGCCGAAAAGGTCCTGGCAGGAGCGACGCAATGGGTAAGGTAGCCTTCCTCTTCGCCGGCCAGGGCGCCCAGCACCCCGGCATGTGCGCCGACCTCATCGAGTCAGAGCCCGCTGCCAAGGCCGTCTTCGACATGGCCGACGCGGTGCGCCCCGGCACCACCGATCAGTGCCTCTCCGGGACGAAGGAGGAGCTGGCACAGACCATCAACACGCAGCCCTGCGTCTTTGCCGCCGACCTTGCGTGCGCCCGCGCGCTCGTCGCGCGCGGCGTGACGCCGGACGTGGTGGCGGGCTTCTCGCTCGGCGAGGTCGCCGCGCTCACCTTTGCCGGCGCCTACTCTGACGAAGAGGGCTTCGAGCTCGTGTGCCGCCGCGCCGAGCTCATGGCAGACGCTGCCGAGAAGAACCCCGGCGCCATGCGCGCCGTCGTGAAGCTCGACGCCACTACGGTCGAGCGCCTTGCCTCCGAGGCGGGAGACGCGTGGCCCGTGAACTACAACAGCCCGCTCCAGACCGTCGTCGCGGGTACGCCGGAGGCCTGCGAGAGGCTTGACCTTCTCGTCAAGGAGGCCAAGGGCCGCGCGATGAAGGTCGCCGTCTCGGGCGCCTTCCACAGCCCGTTCATGGCGGATGCCGAGCGCGGCCTTGCCGCGTACCTCGCGGACGGCCACGCCCCGGCGCAGCCGTCCGTGACCGTGCTGGCCAACCGCACGGGCGAGGCCTACCCGGCCGATGAGGCGGCCCGCGTCGAGCTGCTCTCCGGCCAGGTGGCAAACCCCGTCCAGTGGGTCCGCACCCTGCAGAACATGGCCGCCGACGGCGTCGACACCTTCGTCGAGGTCGGTCCCGGCAAGACCCTCACGGGCCTCGTCTCCCGCACGCTTGAAAACGTCACGGCCCTGCCGTGCGAGACCGTCGAGCAGCTCGAGGCGGTTCTCGCCGCGCTTTCCGAGAAGGGGGAGTAGCCATGGCCGCTGCCAAGACCGGAACCATCGAGCGCGACGCCGAGCGTCGCGTCGCCCTCGTGACCGGCGCGTCGCGCGGCATCGGCCGCGCCATCGCCGAGGGGCTTGCCGCCGACGGCTTTGACCTCGCGCTCGTCTATGCGGGCAACGAGGCGGCGGCCGCCGAGGCAGTCGCCGCCTGCGAGGAGGTCGGCGCCACGGTGCGCGCCTATCGCTGCGACGTCTCTGACGCCGAGGCCGTCAAGGCGACGGTGGACGCGGTTCTCGCCGACTTCGGGAGCGTCTGGGCCCTCGTCAACAACGCGGGCGTCACCCGCGACGGCCTGCTCGTGCGCATGAGCGACGAGGACTTCTCCCGCGTGATTGACGTCAATCTCAAGGGTGCCTTCCACACCACGCGCGCCCTGACGCGCTCCTTCATGCGCCAGCGCGGCGGTCGCATCGTGAACATGGCATCCGTCGTGGGCCTCATGGGCAACGCCGGCCAGGCCAACTACGCCGCGTCCAAGGCGGGCCTCATCGGCCTCACCAAGTCCGTGGCGCGAGAGCTCGCGCCGCGCGGCGTGACGGTGAACGCCATCGCGCCCGGCTTCGTGGAGACGGACATGACGGCGGTTCTCGCCGAGGGCGTCGTCGAGAGCTACGAGAAGCAGATTCCGCTCGGGCGCCTGGCCAGCGCGGACGAGATTGCCGCCGTAACCCGCTTCCTGGTGAGTGACGCCGCGTCCTACGTGACCGGCGAGGTCATCCGCGTCGACGGCGGCATGGCAATGTAACTGGCACGCGTGCAAAAGGGACAGTCACTTTTGCACGCCCACATGACAGACGTGCAAAAGTGACTGTCCCTTTTGCACGCGTTGGGAGTTGAGATGGAGCACAGGGTAGCAATCACCGGCATCGGCGCCGTTACGCCGCTTGGAAACACTGCCAAGGAGACGTGGGAGGGCATGGTTGCCGGTCGCTGCGGCATCGGCCCCATCACCCACTTTGACACCGAGGCGTTCAAGGTCAAGGTCGCCGCCGAAGTCAAGGACTTCAACGGCGCCGAGCTCCTGGGCAAGCAGGAGGCGGCGCACCTCGACCTCTACTCCCAGTACGCGCTCGTCGCCTCCGACGAGGCCATGGCCGACTCCGGCCTCGATGCCGAGGGATCGATCGACCGCGAGCGCCTGGGCGTCTACGTGGGCTCCGGCACGGGTGGCATCAACGCCTTCGCCGACAACTGCCACACCATCGCCGAGCGCGGCCCGCGTCGCGCTTCCCCGTTCATGATCACGATGATGATCGCCAACATGGCGACGGGCAACATCGCCATCCGCCACAAGGCCCTTGGCCCCACCCTGCCCGTCGTGACCGCCTGCGCCACGTCCGCGCACGCCGTGGGGGAGGCCTTCCGCGCGATCAAGCACGGCTATGCCGACGCCATTCTCGCCGGCGGTGCCGAGGCAGCGATCATGCCCGAGTCCATCGCCGGCTTCACGAGCTGCCGCGCCCTCACGACCAACCCGGATCCCGCCACCGCGTGCCGCCCGTTCGACGCGGAGCGCAACGGCTTTGTCATGGGCGAGGGCGCCTGCGTGCTCGTCCTCGAGGAGTGGGAGCACGCTGTTGCGCGCGGCGCCCACATCTACGCGGAGGTCGTTGGCTACGGCAACACCGACGATGCCTACCACATCACCTCTCCCGACCCGGAGGCGGCGGGCATCACGCGCGCCATCAAGCTCGCCGTGGAGGAGGGCGGCGTGAAGCCCGAGGAGGGCCTCTACATCAACGCGCACGGCACCTCGACCAAGCTCAACGATGCGTCTGAGACCCTCGGCTTCAAGCAGGCCCTCGGCGAGGAGGCCGCGCGTGCCGCGCACGTCTCCTCGACCAAGTCAATGACCGGCCACATGATCGGGGCCACCGGTGCCGTCGAGGCCATGGCCTGCGCCCTCGCCCTCGAGAACGGGGTCGTCCCGCCCACGATCAACTATCACACGCCCGACCCGGCGTGCGACCTCGACTACACGCCCAACGAGGCGGTGGAGTGCGAGCTCACCTGGGCCCTCTCCACCAACCTCGGATTTGGCGGCCACAACGCCGCGCTGGCGCTGCGCGCCGTGGAGAGGAGCTAACGATGGACTCTGCGAAGATCTCCCAGATTGCTGACATCATGAGGGACTACGGCCTCTCGCGCGTGCGCGTCGAGGAGCCCGACGGCTCCGCGGTCGAGCTCGAGTGCGGCGGCGTCGCGCCCGCCCCGGCGGCGCCTGTCACGCCTGCCCCCGCGCCCTCGCCTGGCGCCGAACCCTTCGTGCGCGTGGGCTCCAAGGTCAAGAAGGGCGAGACCCTCTGCGTCATCGAGGCCATGAAGGTCATGAACGAGGTCACCGCCGAGGCCGACGGCGAGATCGTCGACATCTGCGTGAAGGACGGCGACCTCGTGGAGTATGGCTGCTGCCTCATGAAGATCTACTAGGTGGAAAAGGGACAGTCCCTTTTCCACGTTGGGAGCTGAGAAGATGAACAAGGAAGAGCTCAAGGACCTGCTTCCCCATCGCGAGCCGATGCTTCTGCTCGACGAGGCGGAGGTCGTCGACGGCGAGGCCCACGGCAAGATCACCATCACCGGTGACGAGTTCTTCGTCCAGGGACACTTCCCCGGAAACCCCATCGTTCCGGGCGTGATTCAGTGCGAGATGCTCGCGCAGAACTGCTGCGTCCTTCTTGCCGACGACCTTGCCGCCAAGGGCGCCACGCCCATGTACACGAGCCTCGACAAGGTCCGCTTCAAGCATCCCGTGCGCCCCGGCGACACGGTGGAACTCACGTGCCGCATCACCAGGAGCCGCGGGCCCTTCCGCTTTGCCACGGGAGAGGCTCGCGTGAACGGCGAGCTCTGCTGCCAGGCGGAGATGTCCTTCGCGCTCATGTAGCGGCCTGCCGTGCAAAAGGGACAGTCACTTTTGCACGGCACTTGGCATTTGAAGAGAGCGCCGTGCAAAAGTGACTGTCCCTTTTGCACGGTGCGCCAGGAGGCAACGATGTTCGACAAGATTCTCATTGCGAACCGCGGCGAGATCGCGGTCCGCGTGATTCGCGCCTGCAAGGAGATGGGCGTCAAGACCGTTGCCGTGTACTCCACGGCCGATGCCGAGGCGCTGCACGTCGCCCTCGCCGACGAGGCCTACTGCATCGGCGGCCCGCGCCCGGCGGACAGCTACCTCAACGAGGACGCCATCCTCACCGTGGCCCTGCAGTCCGGCGCCAAGGCCATCCACCCCGGCTACGGGTTCTTCTCGGAGAACTCGCACTTCGCTCGCGAGTGCCAGAAGTGCGGCCTCGTGTTCATCGGCCCCGACCCGGACGTCATCGACCGCATGGGCGACAAGGACAACGCGCGCCGCACCGCGCGCGAGGCCGACGTTCCCATCGTTCCGGGCTGCGACCTGCTCAAGGATGCGGACGAGGCGGTCCGCGAGGCGGGGCGCATCGGGTGCCCCGTGCTCATCAAGGCCCGCTCGGGCGGCGGTGGCCGCGGCATACGCAAGGTGGAGGACCCCGCCGACGCCGGCAAGGCCTTCACCGAGGCGCACGCTGAGGCCGAGGCGGCCTTCGGCGACGGCGAGTGCTACATGGAGAAGTTCGTCTCCCCGGCCCACCATGTGGAGGTGCAGGTCCTCGCCGACGCCCACGGCAACGCGGTCTCGCTCGGCGAGCGCGAGTGCTCCGTCCAGCGCCGCAACCAGAAGCTCGTTGAGGAGAGCCCGGCGCCGTGCCTGGACGCCCATCCCGGCGTCCGCGAGCGCATGCACAAGGCCGCACGCGACCTCACGCGCGCCGTGGGCTACGTGGGCGTGGGCACGATAGAGTTCCTCTTCGCCGACGACGGCAACTTCTACTTCATGGAGATGAACACGCGCCTGCAGGTGGAGCACCCGGTCACCGAGTTCGTGAGCGGCGTCGACCTCGTCAAGTGGCAGCTGCGCGTGGCGGCGGGGGCCGAGCTGCCCTTCTCGCAGGACGACATCTCCATTCAGGGGCATGCCATCGAGTGCCGCATCAACGCCGAGACGCCGGAGTTCCTCCCGTCGTGCGGCGACGTCACGATGCTGCACGTCCCCGGCGGGCCGCAGGTCCGGTTTGACTCCGCGCTCTACGTGGGGGCCGTGGTGCCGCCGTACTACGACTCGCTCCTCGGCAAGCTCATCGTCTGCTCGTCGACCCGCGAGGAGGCCATCCGCAAGATGCGCTCCGCCCTCGGCGAGCTCGTGGTCGACGGCGTGGCCGAGAACAGCGAGCTGCATCTCGACATCCTTGCCAACCCCGAGTTCGTCTCGGGGAACTACCACACCAACCTGATGGAGCACCTCTATGAGTAAGCGAGAGAAGAGCGTCAACGCCCTCGAGGGGCCGATAACCGAGGTGTCGGCGGAGTTCCCCGAGCGCCACATCCTCGTCAAGTGCCCCGGATGCCGCAGGGTGATCGACCAGTCCAAGTTTGACGAGAACCTCGACGTGTGCCCCCGCTGCGGGCGCCACCTGCGCGTCTCCGGGCGCAAGCGCATGCGCATGACGGTGGATGCCGGGACCTTCGAGGAATGGGACCGCGAGCTCGCCGCCACGGACTTCCTGGAGTTTCCCGGCTATGTCGACAAGCTCGAGGCGGCGCGCGAGAAGAGCCACGAGAACGATGCCGTGGTCTGCGGCCGCGGAAAGATCGGCGGCCATGACGCGGCGCTGTTCTTCATGAACGCGGAGTTCATGATGGGCTCGATGGGATCGGTCGTGGGCGAGAAGATCACGCGTGCCTTCGAGCGCGCCACGGAGCTCGGCCTGCCGGTCGTGGGCTTCACCGTCTCCGGTGGCGCCCGCATGCAGGAGGGCACAACCTCGCTCATGCAGATGGCGAAGGTCTCCGCCGCAGTGCGCCGGCACTCCGAGGAGGGGCTGTTCTACCTGACCGTGCTCACCGACCCCACCACCGGCGGCGTGACGGCGAGCTTTGCCATGGAGGGCGACGTCATCCTCGCCGAGCCGGGCGCGCTCGTCGGCTTTGCCGGCCCGCGCGTGGTGGAGCAGACCACGCACAAGAAGCTCCCCGCCGGCTTCCAGCGCTCCGAGTTCCTGCTCGAGCACGGATTCTGCGACCTCATCGTGGAGCGCAAGGACATGGTGGCCACCATCGCCGAGCTTCTCGCCCTGCACGAGGGCAAGGCTCCGGCCCCGGGCGCTCCGCACGCGCTGACGCACGAGGAGCCCCGCCGCGGTCGGGGCGTGCGCCCCAAGCGCGTCGCCGAGCCCGAGAGCGCCTACGACATCGTCAAGCTCACGCGCTCCACGGAGCGCGCGACCGCCCTCGAGCTGCTTGAGCGCGGGTGGGACGGCTTCGTCGAGCTTCACGGCGACCGCCTCTTCGCCGACGACGCCGCCATCGTGGCGGGCATCGGCTGGAGGGGAGGGCGCGTGATGACCGTCATCGCCATCGAGCGGGGCAGCTCAACCAAGGAGCGCGTGCGCCGCAACTTCGGCATGGCGCATCCCGAGGGCTACCGCAAGGCGCTGCGCCTCATGCGCCAGGCCGAGAAGTTCGGCCGGCCCGTGGTCTGCCTCGTCGACACCTCGGGCGCCTACTGCGGCATCGGCGCCGAGGAGCGCGGTCAGGGCGAGGCCATCGCGGCCAACCTCGTCGCAATGAGCGGCCTTAGGGTGCCGATAGTGAGCGCGGTGGTGGGCGAGGGCGGCTCGGGCGGCGCGCTGGGGCTTGCCGTGGCCGACCGCGTCTACATGCTCGGCAGCGCGGCGTACTCGGTCGTGAGCCCCGAGGGCTGCGCCTCGATCCTCTGGAAGGACCCCAAGCGCGCCGACGATGCCGCCGCCGCCCTGCACATCACCGCCGAGGACCTCACCGAGCTCGGTCTCGTGGATGGAGTGATCAACGACATCGGGCTCACCCACACCGAGATCGCCCACGACCTCGTGCGTGAGGTGGAGCTTGCCCTGGACGAGCTGGGCCAGCTCGACGCCGACCAGCTCGTGGGCCTTCGCTACGACAAGTTCCGCGCGATGGGAGGGGATAGGATATGCTCGCGCTCGTAACTGACTCCACCTGCGGCCTGACGCGTGTCGAGGCCGATGAGCTGGGCGTCATCGTGCTCCCCATGACCTACTCCGTCGACGGCGTCCGCTACTCGGAGGCGCCCGTCGGAGAGAACGGCGATTACGGCTCGCTCATCTCGGCCGGCTCCCGCGTCGAGACCGAGGCCGTCCACCCGTCCGCCTTCGAACGCGTCTTCCGCGAGCGTCTCGCCGCGGGCGACGACGTTCTCTGCGTCACGATCTCGTCACGCCTTTCTGGCACGTTCCGCAGTGCCGAGGAGGCTGCCGCCGCGGTCGACCCGAGCGGCAAGCGCGTGGCCGCGTTCGACTCATGGAACACCGCGGGCGCGCTCGAGTTCCTCGTCCGACGCGCGCACGAGCTCGCGGCCGGGGGCTGCTCGCTCTCCGAGGTCGTCGCCGGCCTTGCCGAGGCCCGGCGCGGCACCCGCATCGTCTTCAGCGTGCCCGACATGGGGGCGCTCTTCAGAAGCGGCAGGCTCGGCGCCATCCGCCGCGCCGTGGCAACCAAGCTCAACCGCTATCCCGTCATGACCCTTCATGAGGGGGGAATCGAGAAGTACGGCGACGGGCGCGGCGCGCGCGGCATGGCGGCCGCCATGGTGCGCCGCGCGCCGGAGGGGAGTCGCGAGCTCGTGGTGTCGCACTTCGGGCCGCGCGGCGTCGAGGCGCGCGAGGTGTTTCTCGCCGCGCGCTCCCGCTTCCCCGAGGCCCGCGTGCGCGTGAAGGACGGCGGCCCGGTGCTCGCAAAGCACCTCGGCCTCGGAGCCGTGGGACTCTCCTGGGCGTAAGCGTTCCCAGGGCCGACGGGTGCGCTTCTCCCCACGTCGGGGGCACCCGCACTCATGAGTGCGGGCATCAAGTGCGGGCACAAGTGCCGAGAAGGACCATCGAGTGCGAGGTTCTTCTCGGCATTTGTCGTTGAGTGCGGGCATCCGGTGCGCCGGGGGACCGCACTCGTGAGCGCGCGCATCGAGTGCGGCGGCGCCCCGCCCCGCCCCTCGGCGCGTGCCGGCCCCTCCGTTCTTCTCGCCAGCGCGTGAACGTACGGTGAAGAATGGATACGCCCGGGACCGTGGCGTTTTGACAACAGCCATGCATGCGCGTAATGTTCATCGTCGCGTCAATCCGGGGCAGAGGTGCTGCTCGGCCCTTGAATACGAGAAAAACGGCACGTCGATAGTATAGAAGGAGAGAGCTTTGCCTACTATCAACCAGCTGGTCCGCAAGGGCCGCATGAGCGTCAAGGCCAAGTCCAAGAACGCCGCCCTGCAGCACAACCCCCAGAAGCGCGGCGTCTGCACCCGCGTCTTCACCACCACCCCGAAGAAGCCGAACTCCGCCCTTCGTAAGGTCGCCCGTGTGCGCCTCGTGAACGGCATCGAGGTCACCGCCTACATCCCCGGCGAGGGCCACAACCTCCAGGAGCACTCGATCGTCCTCATCCGCGGCGGCCGCGTGCGTGACCTCCCCGGTGTCCGCTACAAGATCATCCGTGGCGCCTACGACTGCGCCGCCGTGCAGAACCGCCAGAAGGCGCGCTCCCGCTACGGCACCAAGCGCCCGAAGTAGTGAACAGCCGCACAATCGTCATCAGATCCGAGGAGATATAACATGCCGCGTCGTGCATCCAAGAACCACCGTCGCGAGGTCCAGCCGGACGCCGTGTACAACAACCGTCTCGTGACCCAGCTCATCAACAAGGTCCTTCTCGACGGCAAGAAGGCCACCGCCGAGCGCATCGTCTACGGTGCCTTTGACATCGTCGCCGAGAAGTCCGGCGAGGATGCCCTCTCCGTCTTCAAGAAGGCCATGGACAACATCCGCCCGACCCTCGAGGTCAAGCCCAAGCGCGTCGGCGGCGCCACCTACCAGGTGCCCATGGAGGTCAACTCCCGCCGCGCCACCACCCTCGCCATCCGCTGGATGGTCAACTTCTCCCGCGCCCGCAAGGAGAAGACCATGGCCGAGCGTCTCGCCAACGAGATCCTCGACGCCTCCAACGGCGTCGGCGCCTCTGTCAAGAAGCGCGAGGACCTCTTCAAGATGGCCGAGGCCAACCGCGCGTTCTCTCACTACCGCTTCTAAGCCGATCCGAGGGAGCTACTTATGGCAAAGGTTAAGTACAAGCTCGAGGACCTCCGCAACATCGGCATCATGGCCCACATCGATGCCGGCAAGACCACCACGACGGAGCGCATCCTCTACTACACGGGCAAGACCCACAAGATCGGCGAGGTTCACGACGGCGCCGCCACCATGGACTGGATGGTCCAGGAGCAGGAGCGCGGCGTGACCATCACCTCCGCGGCCACCACGTGCTTCTGGAAGGATCACGTCATCCAGATCATCGACACCCCGGGCCACGTCGACTTCACGTCCGAGGTCGAGCGGTGCCTTCGCGTCCTCGACGGTGCCGTGGCGGTCTTCGACGCCGTCGCCGGCGTCCAGCCGCAGTCCGAGACCGTCTGGCGTCAGGCCACCACGTACGGCGTCCCCCGCATCGCGTTCATCAACAAGTATGACCGCATTGGCGCCGACTTCTTCCACGCCATCGACACCATGAAGGACCGCCTGCACGCCAACGCCGTGGCGGCCCAGATTCCGATGGGCGCCGAGAACAACTTCTGGGGTCTCGTCGACCTGGTCACCATGACCGCGTGGGACTTCAAGGAGGACGCCAAGGGCATGATCTACCCTGAGCCCATGGACGCCATCCCCGACGAGTTTATGGACCTCGCGCAGGAGAAGCGTGAGGAGCTGCTCGACGCCGCCTCCAACTTCTCCGACGAGATCATGGAGGCCGTGCTCGAGGAGCAGGAGATCCCCGTCGACGACCTCAAGGCGGCCCTGCGCAAGGGCGTCATCGCCGGCGAGCTCAACCTCGTCTTCGTGGGCTCCGCCTACAAGAACAAGGGCATCCAGGAGCTCCTCGACGCCGTCGTGGACTACCTCCCGAGCCCGCTTGACGTTGCCGAGATCGACGGCACCAACCTCAAGGGCGAGCCCGAGGTCCGTCACGCCGACCCGAAGGAGCCCTTCGCGGCCCTCGCCTTCAAGATCATGACCGACCCGTACGTCGGCAAGCTCACCTACATCCGCGTGTACTCCGGTCAGGCGGAGGCGGGCTCCTACGTCTACAACTCGGTCAAGGACAACCGCGAGCGCCTCGGCCGCATCCTCGAGATGAACGCCAACGAGCGCGTCGACCGTGACGAGTGCTCCGCCGGCGACATCGTTGCCTGCGTCGGCCTCAAGAACACCACCACGGGCGAGACCCTCTGCGACGAGAAGCACCCCGTCATCCTCGAGTCCATCGAGTTCGCGACGCCGGTCATCTCCGTCGCCGTGGAGCCCAAGACCAAGGCCGAGCAGGACAAGATGTCCGTTGGCCTGGCCAAGCTCGCCGAGGAGGACCCGACCTTCCAGGTCCACACCGATCACGAGACCGGCCAGACCATCATCTCCGGCATGGGCGAGCTGCACCTCGAGATCATCGTCGACCGCCTGCGCCGCGAGTTCAAGGTCGACTGCAACGTCGGCAAGCCGCAGGTCGCCTATCGCGAGACCGCCGGCAAGGCCGTCACGCACGTCGAGGGCAAGTTCGTCCGCCAGTCCGGCGGCCGCGGCCAGTACGGCCACGCCGTCATCGACATGGAGCCCAACGAGCCGGGCAAGGGCTACGAGTTCGAGAACGCCATCGTCGGTGGCGTCATCCCGAAGGAGTACATCCCGTCCGTCGACAAGGGCATCCAGGAGGCGCTCGAGAGCGGCGTCATCGCCGGCTACCCGGTCGTCGACATCAAGGTCAAGCTCGTCGACGGCTCCTACCACGAGGTCGACTCCTCCGAGGCCGCCTTCAAGATCGCCGGCTCCATGGCCATCAAGGAGGCCCTGAAGAAGTCCAACCCCGTCCTCCTCGAACCCGTCGAGCAGGTCGAGGTCGAGACGCCCGAGCAGTACATGGGCGACGTCATGGGCAACCTCTCCAGCCGTCGTGGCAAGATCGAGGGCATGGAGGATCGTCGCGACACCAAGGTCATCCGTGCCAAGGTGCCCCTGGGCGAGATGTTCGGCTATGCCACGGACCTTCGCTCCCAGACGCAGGGCCGCGCGAGCTACACCATGCAGTTCGACTCGTACGAGCCCGTGCCGAAGGCCGTCCGTGACGAGATCGTCGCCAAGAACGGCGGCAACGCTTCCTAGTTAACGACCACCGAGCCCTAGCTCATTGGAGGTACCACAGTGTCAAGCCAGAAGATCAGGATTCGCCTCAAGGGCTACGACCACGAGGTCGTTGATCAGTCCGCGAAGCTCATCGTCGACACCGCCCAGAAGACCGGTGCGCGCGTGTCTGGCCCCATCCCCCTGCCCACCGAGCGCAACCTCTACACGGTCATCCGCTCGCCGCACAAGGACAAGGACTCCCGCGAGCAGTTCGAGATGCGCACCCACAAGCGCCTCATCGACATCCTCGACCCCTCGCCGTCCACGGTCGACTCGCTCATGCGCCTCGACCTTCCCGCTGGCGTCGACATCGAGATCAAGCTCTAAGGCCGTACACTCTTAGCAGCGATGAGGCCCCCGACCTTGCGCGCGGAAGTGCACTTCGTGGAACTTCCGCTTGGCAAGGTCGGGGGCCTCTGCCATCGAGACAACAGACCCAACCGACGGGTTGGGTCTGTTGTCAACCTGTAATGTGGGGAAGCTACTATGACGAGAAGGACGGTTGCTCTGAGAGGGGGCTTGCCATGAACATCGTTTGTCTCGACCTTGAGGGCGTGCTCGTGCCGGAGATCTGGATCGCGTTTGCGGAGGAGTCGGGCATCCCCGAGCTGCGCCGCACCACGCGTGACGAGCCGGACTACGACAGGCTCATGGCCTTTCGCATCGCCACGCTGCGCGAGCATGGCCTCGGCCTGCCTCAGATTCAGGACGTCATCTCACGCATCGACCCACTGCCAGGCGCCCGCGCCTTTCTTGACGCGCTGCGCGAGAGAACGCAGGCCGTGATTCTCTCCGACACGTTCGAAGAGTTCGCGCGTCCGCTCATGGCCAAGCTCGGCTGGCCCACGCTGCTCTGCAACTCGCTCGAGGTGTCTGCCGACGGCGAGATTCTCCGCCACCGCATGCGCTGTGAGAATTCAAAGCTCACTACCGTGCGCGCCCTCCAGTCCTGCGGCTACGAGACCATCGCCGCGGGGGACTCGTTCAACGACCTCGCTATGATCCGCGCGAGCAAGGCGGGCTTCCTCTTCCGCAGCACCCCGGCCATCCAGGAGGCCAATCCCGACCTGCCCGCGTTCACGGAGTACGCGGACCTGCTCAGCGGCATCACGGAGGCTCTGTAGCATGTCCGTCCTCTACATACTCCGGCACGGGCAGACCGAGTACAACCTCCAGCACAGAGTCCAGGGCCACTGCGACTCGCCGCTCACGCCGCTCGGCGTTGAGCAGGCACATGCCGCGGCCCGCTGGATCGCAGATCAGGGGGTGCGATTCGACCGCATGTGCACGTCGCCTCTCGGGCGCGCCGTGTCCACGCTCGAGGTGGTCCGCGAGGAGCTTATGGCGCGCGGCGAGAAGGACCTTCCCCCCGTCGAGCCGCTGGATGCCCTGATGGAGCGAAGCTACGGCCCCTTTGAGGGCGGCCCCGCCTCTGACGTGCCCGCGGAGCTGTGGGATCCCGGCGAGGCGCTCGTGCCCTTCGGCGGGGAGGGGAGCGTCGCGCTGCGCCGGCGCATCGTCAGGGCGATGACCGAGGTCGTGGACGCCCCGGGGGTCGAGACGGCGCTCGCCGTCTGCCATGGCTCGGCGACGCTACAGTTCAAGAAGGCATGGGAGAGCCTCGCCCGCTGCCCCCAGGACGTGCCGCTCGGCAACTGCTGCGTGCTCGTGTACGAGCATGAGCGCTCTTCCGGTCAGTTCTTCTGCGAGCGCATCGTGAACCAGCCCCTCTAGGGCCGTGCAAAGGGGACAGTCACTTTCGCACGGGCAGAAAGCCCGTGCGAAAGTGACTGTCCCCTTTGCACGGCCCCCTTTGCACGCCCAATGGATACGCCCGGGAGCGCGGAAACTCGCGCCGCAGGTCAGAAGCCACAAAACTTTTGCGGAGACATTGTGAATTTGCGTATGCCCATGTAGACTAGACAGGCTGCGCTAATGGGGAGAGGTGTGCCTCGAGCCAAGGTGCGGCAGATACAGGACGTGGTCCGCTGGGGAGGGGCAAAGGGTGCCCCACAGGTCCCATGACCACCGAAGGTTAGGAAAGAGCATGGTCAGCACGATCCTTGGCCGCAAGCTTGGGATGACGCAGATCTGGGACGAGAACGACAACGTCGTGCCCGTCACCGTCATCCAGGCTGGCCCCTGCACTGTCTCGCAGGTCAAGACGAAGGCGACCGACGGCTACGACGCCGTCCAGATCGGCTTCGGAGACATCTCCGCCAAGCACGTCAACAAGCCCATGGCCGGCCACTTCAAGGCCGCCGGCGTCGAGCCGATGCGCTACCTGCGCGAGGTCCGCGTCGAGAACGGCGAGGAGCACAAGACCGGCGACGTCGTCACCGTTGCTGACTTCGCCGAGGTCAAGGCCGTCGACGTCATCGGCACCTCCAAGGGCAAGGGCTTCCAGGGCACCATCAAGCGCTGGAACTTCTCGCGTGGCCCCATGACCCACGGCTCCCGCAACCAGCGTCGTCCGGGCTCCATCGGCCAGTGCGCCTACCCCGCGCGCGTTCGCAAGGGCCTGCACATGTACGGTCACATGGGCGACGAGCGCGTGACGGTCAAGAACCTCAAGCTCGTCCGCGTTGACGCCGAGCAGAACCTCATGCTCGTCAAGGGCGCTGTCCCCGGCGGCAAGAACGCTCTCGTCCAGATCCGCATGGCCTAAGTGCCAGGAAATCTCTTAGGCTAACAAGGAGGACAGAATGTCCAAGTACGCAATCAAGAACGCCGAGGGGGCCCAGGTCGCTGAGGCCGAGCTCGCCGACGGCGTCTTCGGCATCGAGCCGAACATCCCCGTCATCCACCAGGTCGTGGTGTGCCAGGACAGCTGCGCCCGCCAGGGCACCCACTCCGTGAAGAACCGCCACGAGGTCTCCGGCGGCGGCGCCAAGCCCTACCGCCAGAAGGGCACCGGCCGTGCTCGCCAGGGCTCCACGCGCGCCGCGCAGTGGACCGGCGGCGGCGTCGTCTTCGGCCCCACCCCGCGCACCCACAACAAGCGCATCAACAGCAAGATGGTCAAGCTTGCCATGCGCTCCGTGCTCTCTGGCAAGGTCTCCGACAGCGAGCTCGTCCTCGTTGACGCCCTCTCCTTTGAGAAGCCGTCCACGAAGCAGGCCAAGGCCCTTCTCGCCAGCCTCGGCATCGAGGGCAAGCGCGTGACCGTCGTCGTCTCCGACGATGACGTCAACACCTACCTCTCGTTCCGCAACCTCCAGCAGGTCAACGTCATCGGCATGTCCGAGGCCACGACCCGCAACCTCATCGACAACGGCGCCCTCGTCATGACCGCCGACATCGCGAAGCAGTTCGAGGAGGTGCTCGCATAATGAACTCCGCCTACGACGTGATCATCCGCCCGATCGTCTCCGAGCGTTCCTTTGACCTCATGGAGCAGGGCAAGTACACCTTCGAGGTGGCCAAGGCCGCTCCCAAGGAGGAGATCGCCGCCGCCATCGAGAAGCTCTTCGGCGTCCACGTGGTGAAGGTCAACACCATGAACGTCTCCGGCAAGAAGAAGCGCGTTCGCTATCAGACCCCTGGCACCACGCGCTCCTGGAAGAAGGCCGTCGTGACCCTCGCCGCCGGCGAGACGATCGAGATCTTCGGCAGCCAGCAGGCCGCCGAGTAGGCCAGCACCCCGCCCGAGCCCCTGAGGGGGGCCGGGCTTTTGTGCCCCGCGCGATGGATACGCGCGGAACCGTGGTAATCCGGTGTCGGCCGCCAATCCCTGAGCGGTCGGCCAACGGAAGAAGAAGGGAAAGAGTCAATGGCAGTCAAGCACCTCAAGCCCACGAGCGCGGGCCGTCGTTTCCAGACGGTCTCGGACTTCGCCGAGATCACCCGCAGCACGCCCGAGAAGTCGCTTCTCGAGCCCCTGCCCAAGAAGGCGGGCCGCAACAACAACGGCCGCATCACCACCCGTCACCAGGGCGGCGGCCACAAGCGTCAGTACCGCAAGATCGATTTCAAGCGCGTCAAGGACGACGTGCCGGCCAAGGTCGCCACGATCGAGTACGACCCCAACCGCTCCGCCCGCATCGCGCTGCTCCACTACGTCGACGGCGCCAAGGCCTACATCCTGTGCCCCGAGGGCCTGCACGTGGGCGACACCGTCCTGTCCGGCACCAAGGACGTGGACATCAAGCCCGGCAACTGCATGCCGCTCTCCGAGATCCCCGTCGGCACCCTCGTGCACGCCGTGGAGTTCCAGCCCGGCAAGGGCGCCGCTATGGCCCGCGCCGCCGGCACCTCCGTCCAGCTCATGGGCAAGGACAACGGCTATGCCGTCCTGCGCATGCCCTCCTCCGAGCTTCGTCGCGTCCTGCTCACCTGCCGCGCCACGATCGGTGAGGTCGGCAACGCCGAGCACTCCAACATCGTCGTCGGCAAGGCCGGCCGCAGCCGCTGGGCCGGCGTCCGCCCGACCGTCCGTGGTACCGTCATGAACCCGGTCGACCACCCGCACGGCGGCGGCGAGGGCAAGAACCACACCTCCGGCCGTCCGTCCGTGACGCCGTGGGGCAAGCCGACGAAGGGTTACAAGACGCGCGACCCGAAGAAGGCCTCCAACCGCCTGATCATCCGTCGCCGCAAGTCCAAGTAGTCGCAACACGAGTAGTAGGAGATAGAAAGCATGAGCAGAAGTCTCAAGAAGGGCCCGTTCGTGGAGACTCGCCTCCTCGCGCGTGTCGCCGCTCAGAACGAGGCCGGCACCAAGGAGGTCATCAAGACCTGGTCGCGCTCCTCGACCATCTTCCCCGAGATGGTCGGTCACACGATCGCCGTCCACGACGGCCGCAAGCACGTGCCCGTGTACGTCACCGAGTCCATGGTCGGGCACAAGCTGGGCGAGTTCGCCCCCACCCGCACGTTCCGTGGCCACAAGGAAAAGTAGGGGGTAGGGAAACAACATGCCTCAGAACACCAACACCAACGAGGTTCGCGCGACGGCCAAGTACGTCCGCGTCGCCCCTCGCAAGGCCCGCGCCGTCGTCTCGCTGATTCGCGACCTCCCCGTCGAGAAGGCCCTCGAGGTCCTGCAGTTCTCGACCCGCGCCGCTGCCGTGGACGTGGCCAAGGTCCTGCGCTCCGCGGTCGCCAACGCCGAGAACAACAACGGCCTGCGCGGCGACAACCTCTACGTGAAGCTCGCCTACGTTGACGAGGGCCCCACCCTCAAGCGCATCCGCCCGCGCGCCAAGGGTTCTGCCTCCCGCATCAACAAGCGCATGAGCCACATCACCGTCGTCGTCGCTCCTCGAAAGGAGGCGTAGGGAAAGCATGGGTCACAAGGTTCAGCCGACTGGCTTCCGTCTCGGCATCACCGAGGAGTGGCGTTCCCGCTGGTACGCCGATAAGAACTACGCCGAGAACCTCGGCAACGATCTCGCCATCCGCTCCTACCTCGAGAAGCGCCTCGCCAAGGCCGCCCTCTCCCGCGTCGACATCGAGCGCGCCGGCGACAAGGTCAAGGTCACGATCTACACCGGCCGCCCCGGCATCGTGATCGGCAAGAAGGGCGCCGACATCGACGTCCTGCGCTCCGACCTCGAGAAGGTCGCGGGCGTCGGCAAGGGCATGGTCGCCGTGGACGTCATCGAGGTCAAGCGCCCCGAGCTCGACGCCAACCTCGTTGCCCAGTCCATCGCCGAGCAGCTCGAGGGCCGCGTCGCCTTCCGTCGCGCCATGCGCAAGGCCGTCCAGTCCGCCCGCAAGGCCGGCGCCAAGGGCATTCGTATCCAGTGCTCCGGCCGCCTCAACGGCGCCGAGATGGGCCGCCGCGAGTGGTACCGCGAGGGTCGCGTGCCCCTGCACACCCTGCGTGCCGTGATCGACTACGGCCAGTCCACCGCTCGCACCACCATGGGCGCCTGCGGAATCAAGGTTTGGATCTACTTCGGCGAGAAGCTCCCCGGCCAGGCCACGCCTCGCCCGGCTCTCGAGGGCTCCAGCCGTCCTCGCCGCGGTCGCAATGAGAGGAGGGGCCGTTAATGCTCGCACCTAAGCGCGTTCTTCACCGCAAGGTCCAGCGTGGCTCCATGAAGGGTCACGCCAAGGGCAACACCCAGCTGCACTTTGGCTCCTATGGCATCCAGGCCCTCGAGGCCCACTGGATCACCAACCGTCAGATCGAGGCCTGCCGTGTCGCCATGACCCGCTACATGAAGCGTGGCGGCAAGGTCTGGATCACGATCTTCCCGGACAAGCCCATCACCAAGAAGCCCGCCGAGACCCGCATGGGCTCGGGCAAGGGCAACCCCGAGGAGTGGGTGGCCGTCGTCAAGCCGGGCCGCATCATGTTCGAGATTGATGGCGTGTCCGACGAGGTGGCTCGCGAGGCTCTCCGTCTGGCCCAGCACAAGCTGCCGATCAAGACCAAGATCGTCGCCCGCACCGACCAGGACGGGGAGGAATAGGCAATGAAGTACACCGACATCAAGGCCATGAGCGACGACGAGCTCGCCAAGAAGCTGGAGGAGGGCCGCGCTGAGCTCTTCAACCTCCGCTTCCAGATGGCCACGAGCCAGCTTGACAACACGGCCCGCGTCAAGACCGTGAAGAAGGACATCGCGCGCGTCCTCACCGAGCAGCGCGCCCGCCAGATCGCGGCTGAGAAGTCCGCCGCGCAGAACTAGATCGCAGGAGAATGACAATGGCTGAGACCGAGAAGAGGAACGCGCGCAAGGTCGTCACCGGGACGGTCGTCTCCATCTCTGGCGACAAGTCCATCACGGTGAAGATCGACTACCGCAAGCGTCACCCCAAGTACGGCAAGATGATGACCATCTCCAAGAAGCTTCACGCTCACGACGAGAAGAACGAGTGCGGCGTCGGCGACACCGTCACCGTCATGGAGACTCGTCCGCTTTCCAAGACCAAGCGTTGGCGTCTCGTGGAGATCGTCGAGCGCGCCAAGTAAGTATCAGTGACGAGCCCTGCCCACGTGCGTCGCACGTAAGGACGCACCTCTGGGCGGGCACACGTTCGGAGGAACACCAATGATTCAGATGGAGACCATGCTCAACGTCGCTGACAACAGCGGCGCTCGACGCGTGAAGTGCGTCAAGGTCCTCGGTGGCTCCAAGCGTCGCTACGCCGGCCTGGCCGACGTCATCATCGGCGCCGTGCAGGAGGCTACCCCGGGCGGTTCCGTGAAGAAGGGCGACATCGTCCGCTGCGTCATCGTGCGCACGGTCAAGGAGACCCGTCGCAAGGACGGCAGCTACATCCGCTTTGACCAGAACGCCTGTGTCCTGGTCAACAAGGATGGTGAGCCCAAGGGCACCCGTATCTTCGGGCCCGTCGCCCGCGAGCTGCGCGACCACAAGTACATGAAGATCGTCTCGCTCGCGCCTGAGACGCTCTAGGGAGTGAGGACGAATGGCTAAGATGCATGTGAAGAAGGGCGACAAGGTCGTCGTCCTCTCCGGTAAGGACAAGGGCAAGGAGGGCGAGATCCTCCGCGCCAAGCCCGCCGAGGGCAAGGTCATCGTTGAGGGCGTCGCCATGGTCAAGAAGGCCGTGCGCCCCAACGCGCAGAACCAGCAGGGCGGCATCGTCGAGCAGGAGGCCGCCATCGACGCCTCCAACGTCATGCTCGTCTGCCCGAGCTGCGGCAAGCCCACGCGCGTCGGTCACGACGTGAACGACGAGGGCAAGAAGGTCCGCGTGTGCAAGAAGTGCGGCGCCAAGTTCTAAGGGCCTGAGCCGCATATCATTCCGGGGAGCCCCCGGATTTCCTACGAGAGGTGCGCTTCGCGAAACCTCTCTTCGGAAATCCGGGGGCTCCTCGCATGCAGTTTCTGGCCCAGGCCCTTAGAACTTGGCGTCGCCCTGGTCTGTGCGCCGTCTGGGGGGCGCGTACTCAGATGCGGATTTGAGCGGTCAACCAGCGTGATGTTGATGCGGAAATACGCCTTCAAGCACGTCGCCCTTCAGCCTCTGGCACTCAGATGCGGAAATGAGCGCGGAGCGGTACTCAGATGCGGATCTGAGTGAGGGGTGATGCTCAGATCCGGAACTGAGCGACCGCCCGACGGAACGGTCCTGCGGAAACGTGTCATCGCGCGCGGCGAGCCACGGCCGCTGATGCTCAAATCCGGATTTGAGTAGGGGGTGATGCTCAGATGGGGAACTGAGCGAGGGAGATGCTCAGAAGCGCATTTGAGTGGCGAGAAGGACGGGCGAGAAGGACGTAGCGTCGAGCGAGTTAGCCGAGAGCGAATGTGCATAAACGGTGCGTCGTTCTTCTCGGTTTTCCTTTTGTGGAGAAAGGGCGTATTATGTTTCCTTGCGTCTCTGGGTAGGGTGTATTCTGCCCCGGGCGCGTGACAAGGCTCCCCGCCCCGCCAAGGCAGGGAGGTACGAGGTTGGAAACCCCGTGCTGAGAACCCCAAGAGTTTAAGGAGTGGACATGGCAGACAAGTACGTACCGCGTCTCAAGGAGCAGTACTTCGCCACCGTGCGTGACGAGCTCCAGAAGCAGTTCGGCTACAAGAACGTTCACCAGATTCCGAAGATCGAGAAGATCGTCGTGAACATGGGCGTCGGCGAGGCCGCGACGGACGCCAAGGCCATCGACGGCGCCGTCGCCGACCTGCGCGCCATCACCGGCCAGCAGCCCCTCGTGACCCACGCCCGCAAGTCCATCGCGACCTTCCACCTTCGCGCCGGCATGCCGATCGGCGCCAAGGTCACCCTGCGCGGCGACCGCATGTGGGAGTTCTTCGACCGCCTCATCTCCATCGCCATCCCGCGCATCCGCGACTTCCGCGGCATCTCCCCGAAGAGCTTCGACGGCCGCGGCAACTTCTCCATGGGCGTCACCGAGCAGCTCATCTTCCCGGAGATCGACTTCGACAAGATCGACCACACCCGCGGCATGGACATCACCATCGTGACCACCGCTCAGACTGACGAGGAGGGCAAGGCGCTTCTCAAGGCCTTCCACTTCCCGTTCAAGGCTGAGTAGGTCAAATACCGACAAAGGCGTCCCGGCAGGGCCGGGGCGCCCGGATTGCAATGAAGGAGGATTTGTGGCTAAGACATCGATGATCGTCAAGGCTCAGCGCGAGCCGAAGTTCTCGACGCGCAAGCAGAACCGCTGCCAGCGTTGTGGGCGTCCCCACTCCGTCTATCGCAAGTTCGGCCTCTGCCGCGTCTGCTTCCGCGAGCTTGCGAGCAAGGGCGAGCTTCCCGGCGTCCGCAAGGCGAGCTGGTAGGACCCTGGGGCTCTGGCGTCCAGGCGCTTGTGCCACGGGTGCGAGCGAACCGGACACGCAGGTTCATCATTATCGAAGGAGAATGATCCATGAAGATCACTGATCCCATTTCTGACATGCTGACGCGCATCCGCAACGCGAACGCCGCCAACAAGGCCGAGGTGTCCATGCCCTCGACCAAGGTGCTCGTCGAGATTGCCCGCGTCATCTGCGAGGAGGGATACATCGCCGGGTACGAGGTCGAGGACACGACCCCGCAGAAGACCCTCCACATCACGCTCAAGTACGGCGCCCGCCACGCGAAGGTCATCCGTGGCATTCGCCGCATCTCCAAGCCCGGCCTGCGCATCTACTCCACCGCGGAGAAGCTTCCGCGCGTGCTCGGCGGCCTCGGCACCGCCGTCATCTCTACCTCCAAGGGCATGATGTGCGACCGCGACGCCCGCAAGCAGGGCATCGGCGGCGAGGTCATCGCCTACATCTGGTAACTCACGGCAGGAATGAAAGGAGACAACCGTGTCTCGTATTGGTAAGCAGCCTGTCCAGGTTCCCGCCGGAGTCACTGTGACAGTCAACGGCAGCACCGTCACCATCAAGGGCGGCAAGGGCGAGCTCACCCGCACCTTCTCCGATCTCGTCGAGATCAAGGAGGAGGGCGAGGAGCTCCTCGTCGTCCGCGTGGACGAGTCCACCGCCTCCAACGCCCAGCAGGGCCTCACCCGCACCCTTCTCCACAACATGGTGGTTGGCGTCTCCGAGGGCTTTGAGAAGAAGCTCGAGCTCACCGGCGTCGGCTACCGTGCGGCGCTCAAGGGCAAGGACCTCGACCTCTCGCTCGGCTACTCTCACCCGGTGGTCTACCCGGCCCCCGAGAACATCACCTTCGAGGTGCCCGACAACACCCACATCAACGTGAAGGGCATCTCCAAGGAGCAGGTCGGCCAGGTGGCCGCCGAGATCCGCATGAAGCGCCCGCCCGAGCCGTACAAGGGCAAGGGCATCCACTACGTGGGCGAGCACATCCGCAGGAAGCTCGGCAAGGCCGCCAAGTAGTCTTCGGCCAGGCAGCGAAAGACCATCACCCCGTCAGGTGATGGCACGTCTAAGGAGAAGGAATGAACAAGCAGCAGGCGAAGAAGGCCGGTCTCAAGCGCCGCGAGCGCCGCGTCCGCGCCAAGATCTTCGGCACCGCTGAGCGTCCGCGCCTCAGCGTGCACCGCACCAACGCAAACATCTACGCTCAGGTCATCGACGACGCCGACGGCAAGACCATCTGCTCTGCCTCGACCCTCGACCCCGAGTTCCGCGCCACGGGCAAGATCGGCTCCAACAAGGAGGCCGCCGAGTTCGTTGGCGAGCTCGTGGGCAAGCGTGCCGTCGAGAAGGGCGTCACCACGGTCACCTTCGACCGCGGTGGTCGCATCTATCACGGCCGTGTCAAGGCTCTGGCAGACGGTGCCCGCAACGCGGGCCTGAAGTTCTAGGAGGATTCAATGGCACGAGATCGTAAGCGCCAGCAGGACACGGATCTTCAGGAGCGCGTCGTCTACATCCACCGCGTCTCCAAGACCGTCAAGGGCGGCCGTCGCATGTCCCTCGTCGCCCTCGTGGCCGTCGGTGACGGCAAGGGCAACGTCGGCCTCGGCATGGGCAAGTCCGCCGAGGTGCCCCTGGCCATCCAGAAGGGCATCGAGGACGCCAAGAAGAACATGTTCCACGTGCCCGTGACCGAGCACGGCACCATCCCGCACACCGTCGAGGGCCACTACGGCGCCGGCCGCGTTCTCATCAAGCCGGCCATCGAGGGTACCGGCGTCATCGCCGGCGGCCCCGTCCGTCCGCTCTTCGAGCTCGCTGGCATCACCAACGTGCTCTCCAAGTCCCTCGGCACCAGCAACGCGATGAACATCATCAAGGCCGCCGCCGAGGGCCTCAAGGAGCTCTCCAGCCCCGAGCAGGCCGCCGAGCGCCGCGGCATGACCGTGGGCGAGATGTTTGTCGGGAAGGAGAACTAGCGATGGCTCAGTCCCTCAAGATCAAGCTCGTGCGCAGCGCCGTTGCCTCCGTCAAGAAGGACCAGACGGCTACCTGCCGCGCCCTCGGCCTCCGCAAGATCGGCGACGTCGTCGAGCAGCCGGACAACCCGAGCATTCGTGGAATGATCTTCAAGGTCAAGCACCTTGTCACCGTGGAAGAGAACTAGGAGTCACTCATGCAGCTCAACGATCTGCGTCCCGCGGAGGGCTCGCGCAAGAACCGCAAGCGCATCGGCCGCGGCAACTCGTCCGGTCACGGCACCACGGCCGGTCGCGGCACCAAGGGCCAGCTCTCCCGTTCCGGCGGCGGCAAGGGCAAGGGCTTCGAGGGCGGTCAGCAGCCGCTCGCGATGCGTCTCCCCAAGCTCCCCGGTTTCACCAACCACAACCGCGTTGAGTACGCCCCGGTGAACGTCGCCCGCCTCGAGGCGCTGTTCGCCGACGGTGAGACCGTCGACGCCGATTCCTTGGTTGCCAAGGGCGTCATCAAGCACAACTATATTCCCGTGAAGGTCCTCGGCGACGGCGAGCTGACCAAGAAGCTCACCGTCAAGGTGGACAAGGTCTCCGCCTCTGCCCAGGCTAAGATCGAGGCGGCCGGAGGAAAGGTCGAGCAGGCGTGCTAAAGGGAATCGCCAATGCGTTTCGCATTCCGGAACTGAGGCAGAAGCTCCTGCTGACGGCAGGCATCCTTCTGCTGTATCGCTTCGGCGCCTATCTGCCCGTTCCGGGCGCGCCGTTCCAGGAGATGCTCGGCGCCTATCAGGCCGGGCTCTCCTCGAGCGGTGCCATGGCCGTGCTCAACCTCTTCTCAGGTGGCGCGCTTTCCCGCATGTCCGTGTTCAGCCTCGGCATCATGCCCTACATCACTGCTCAGATTATTCTGCAGCTGCTGCAGGCCGTGATTCCGTCCCTCGGCGAGCTTGCAAAGGAGGGCGAGGCCGGTCAGCGTAAGATCACGCAGTACACGCGCTATCTCACGATCGGCCTTGCCCTGCTCAACGCCATTGGCTACCTGTTCCTCTTCAGGAGCTATGGCGTGAGCTTCTCCAACATCGGGGTCCCCGAGCTTCTCCTTGACGTCATCGTCGTCTTCACCATGGTGGTCGGCGCGATGATCATCATGTGGCTTGGCGAGATCATCACCCAGCGCGGCGTTGGCAACGGCATGTCGCTCATCATCTTCGCGAACATCATGTCCGGCATCCCGACCGCCCTCATCACCTCGGTGACCGGTGTGGGCAACATCGTCCTCACCATCGTCACCCTCGTGGTGATCGTCGCGGTCATCCCGCTCATCGTTTACGTGGAGCGGGGACAGCGTCGCATTCCCATCCAGTACGCGAAGCGCGTCGTAGGGCGCAGGATGATGGGCGGGCAGTCCACCTACCTTCCGATCAAGGTGAACACCGCCGGCGTCGTGCCGATCATCTTCGCCTCGGCGATTCTCTACCTCCCGGCTCAGCTCGCGGTCTTCTTCCCCAACGTCGACTGGGTGCAGGCCTTCGCCAACGCGCTCTCTGCCGGCTGGATCAACTGGGTGCTGTCCGTCGTCCTGATTGTGGCCTTCGCCTACTTCTACTCCTCCATGGTGTTCAACCCCACGGAGACGGCTGACCAGCTGCGCAAGCAGGGCGGGTTCATTCCGGGCGTGCGCCCCGGCGCCGCGACGGCCGCCTACATCAAGAGCACGATCGATCACATCACGCTGCCCGGCGCCCTCTTCATGGCGGTCCTGGCCGTGGTGCCCACGATCATCTTCTCGTTCACCGGCAACTCGCTCATTCAGGCCTTCGGCGGGACCTCGGTCCTCATCATGGTCAGCGTTGCCATGGACACGCTCTCCTCCATTGAGAGCCAGCTCAAGATGCACAATTACGACGGCTTCTTCAAGTAGCGGTCGTGAAAGGGTAGAGCAAGGCAATCAGAAAGGTGGTCGGCATCATGAACATCGTTCTTCTCGGCGCTCCCGGCTCTGGCAAGGGCACCCAGGCCCAGAAGCTCGTGGCGGAGTACGGCTTTGCCCACATCTCCACCGGCGACCTTCTCAGAGCCGCCATCAAGGAGGGCTCCAAGCTCGGCAAGAAGGCGAAAGGTTACATGGATGCCGGCCAGCTCGTTCCCGATGCCCTGGTCGTCGACCTCGTCAAGGAGCGCCTTGAGGCCGATGACGCGCAGAAGGGCTTCATCCTCGACGGATTCCCGCGCAACACCTCGCAGGCCGTGACGCTTGACTCCGAGCTCGCCGCGATGGGCCGCACGCTCGATTCGGCGCTGCTCATCTCGGTTGAGCCCGGCGTCATCGTCGAGCGCCTGAGCTCGCGTCGCACCTGCCGCGCCTGCGGCTACACCGCATCGGCCGGCGTGGACGCCTGCCCCCGCTGCGGCGGCGAGATGTACCAGCGTGATGACGACAAGCCTGAGACGATTCAGCATCGCCTCGACGTCTACGAGTCTCAGACGTCCCCGCTGATCGAGTACTACAAGGGACATGCGATTCTCAAGGAGGTTGACGGAGACCGTCCCGTCGACGAGGTTTATGCCGACGTCAAGACGCTCCTCGCTCTATGATCAACATTAAGTCACCTGTCGAGATCGAGCAGATGAAGGCCGCCGGGGCTCTGTCCAAGGCGGCCCTTCGTCGTGCCGGGGCATGTGTGCGACCCGGCGTCACCACCAAGGAGCTCGATCAGGTCGTGGAGGGGTTCATCCGCCTTCACGGCGCAGTCCCCACCTTCAAGGGGTATGGCGGATTTCCGGGAAGCATCTGCTCGTCCGTGAACGAGCAGATCGTCCACGGCATCCCGTCGCCCGCCGTCGTGCTTCAGGAGGGCGACATCATCTCCATCGACACCGGAGCCACCTACCAGGGCTGGGTCGGTGACAACGCGTGGACCTTCTACGTGGGGGAGCCCTCCGAGGAGTGGCGCGCCCTCTGCGAGTGCACGCGCGACTGCCTCAAGGCCGCGATTGAGCAGGCCGTGCCCGGCAACCACCTTGGCGACATCGGCGCCGCGGTCCAGGAGCTCGCCGAGTCGAACGGCTACGGCGTGGTCCGCGACTACGTGGGCCATGGGGTCGGGCGTGTCATGCACGAGGACCCCGAGGTCAGGAACTATGGCAGGCGCGGGCGCGGCGTGCGCCTGCAGGCTGGCATGGTCATCGCCATCGAGCCCATGATCACGCTCGGCACGTACCAGTGCGAGACGCTCGCCAACGGCTGGACCGTCGTCACCCGTGACGGCAAGCCCGCGGCGCACTACGAGAACACCGTCGCCGTCACCGAGGACGGGCCCGTCATCCTCACGCAGGACGAGAAGGGCCCGTGGTGCTCGATGGAGGGCGGCATAGAGGAGTAGGCACCTCATCGTCCACGGTGCATTGACGCTGTTATGTGCGTCTGGTGCAGCGTGGACGAACATGTGAATTTTAGGTATGATTGATGGTCGCTGTAAGAGCGGGGAAGGGTGTGATTTTGAGCAAGCAGGACGCTATCGAGCTCGAGGGCAAGGTCGTCGAGCCACTGCCCAACGCGATGTTCAACGTTGAGCTTGAGAACGGCAAGACCATTCTCTGCACCATCTCGGGGAAGATCAGGATGAACTACATCCGCATCCTCCCCGGCGACCGGGTCGTCGTGGAGATCTCTCCCTACGACCTCACGAGGGGGCGCATCACCTACCGCTACAAGTAGGGTCCCCATATACAGCCTGGGATATTCACGCCAGCGGCTGGGCGAGGAGATAGGTTCGTATCAGCACTAACCGGAAGGAAAGTCTCATGAAGGTACGTCCTTCGGTCAAGAAGATGTGCGACAAGTGCAAGATCATTCGTCGCCACGGCAAGGTCTACGTCATCTGCGAGAACCCGCGCCACAAGCAGCGTCAGGGCTAAGGAAGGAGCTCCAAGTTGGCCCGTATTAACGGCGTCGACCTGCCGCGCGACAAGCGCGTCGAGGTCGGACTCACCTACGTCTACGGCATCGGCCAGACCCGCGCCACCAAGATTTGCGCGGAGACCGGTGTGAACCCCGACACCCGCGTCAAGGACCTCACCGAGGACGAGGTCACGAAGATTCGTGACTTCATCGACGCGAACTACACCACCGAGGGCGACCTTCGCCGCGAGGTGCGTCAGAACACCGCCCGCCTGATGGAGATTGGCTGCTACCGCGGCCTCCGTCACCGCAAGGGCCTCCCTGTCCACGGTCAGCGCACCCACACCAACGCTCGCACCCGCAAGGGCAAGAAGCGTCAGATCGGTGCCAAGAAGAGGGGCTAGGGAGTAGACAATGCCGCAGAAGAAGAACCAGCGCACCACGCGCGTGCGCCGCTCCGAGCGCAAGAACATCGCCGTGGGCCAGGCCCACATCAAGAGCACGTTCAACAACACGATCGTCTCGATCACCGACCCCCAGGGCAACGTGATCTCCTGGCAGTCCGGCGGCACCGTCGGCTTCAAGGGCTCCCGCAAGTCCACGCCGTTCGCCGCGCAGCTCGCCGCCGAGGCCGCCGCGAAGGCGGCCATGGAGCACGGCCTGCACAAGGTCGCCGTCTTCGTGAAGGGTCCCGGCTCCGGCCGCGAGACCGCCATCCGCTCCCTCCAGGCCGCCGGCCTCGAGGTTTCGGGCATCCAGGACAAGACCCCCATCGCGCACAACGGCTGCCGTCTGAGCAAGCGTCGTCGCGTGTAGCTAGGAGGAGTATCAATGGCTATCGATAGGACCCCGGTCCTCAAGAGGTGCCGCCAGCTCGGCATCGACCCCGTTGTGATGGGTATCAACAAGACCTCCAACCGCGAGCCCAAGCGTCGTCGCCGCCAGGAGAGCGAGTACGGCATCCAGCTCCGCGAGAAGCAGAAGGCCAAGTTCATCTACGGCGTTCTCGAGAAGCAGTTCCACGGCTACTACGAGAAGGCCCTCAAGCTCGAGGGCATCACCGGCGACAACCTGATGGCCCTTCTCGAGCGCCGTCTTGACAACGTCGTATTCCGCCTCGGCTTCGCTCGCACCCGCAAGGAGGCCCGTCAGACCGTCCGTCACGGCCACATCACTGTGAACGGCCGTCGCGTCGACATCCCCTCCTTCCATGTGAAGGCCGGCGACGTCGTCGCCGTGGCCGACAAGGCCAAGGACCTTCTCCCCATCAAGGAGGCCCTCATCTCCTCCGAGCACATGGCGGTTCCCGCCTGGCTCGAGGTTGACATCGAGAAGCTCAAGGGCACCGTCCTCCAGCTCCCCACGCGCGATCAGATCGACCTTGACATCGACGCGCAGCTGATCGTCGAGCTCTACTCCAAGTAAGCCCGGCCAGATTTGGAGGTAGCAATGTCCGAATTCATCCGACCGCAGGTGTCGGTAGAGGAGATCAGCGAGAACCTCGCCCGCGTGAGCGCCGAGCCGCTCGAGCGTGGCTATGGCGACACGCTTGGCAACTCCCTCCGTCGCGTCCTGCTCTCGTCGCTGTCTGGCGCGGCCGTGGAGGCCATCCAGATCGACGGCGTGCAGCATGAGTTCACGACCGTCGACGGCGTCTACGAGGACGTCACCGACATCGTGCTCAACGTCAAGGGCCTGGTCTTCCGCTCCATGGGGACTGGCGACGAGGCCGAGGCGTCCCTGTCCGTCGATGGCCCGATGACCGTCACGGGCGGCGACTTTGACATCCCGGCCGAGTTCGAGCTCGTCAACCCGGACCACGTCATCTGCACACTCGGCGCGGGCGCCCACCTCACCATGAAGATGCGCGTCGGCGTCGGCCGCGGCTACGTGTCCGGCGAGGACAACGAGCGCGAGAGCGACCCGATCGGCATCATTCACGTCGACTCGCTCTACTCGCCCGTCAAGCGTTGCGCCAAGGCCGTCGAGGCCTGCCGCGTCGGCCGCCACACCGACTACGACCGTCTCGTGCTCGAGGTGGAGACCAACGGCTCCATCTCCCCGCGTGATGCCGTCGTTGAGGCCGCCAACATCATCAACCAGCACATGACCGCGTTCATGAGCCTGACTGATGAGGACGAGCCGGTCGAGGATGCCTCCATCTTCGCCACGGGCACCGTCGAGGACAACGTCGAGCTCGACAAGCAGATTGAGGACCTGGACCTCTCCGTCCGCTCCTACAACTGCCTCAAGCGCGCCGGCATCCACTCCGTGCGCCAGCTCGTGGAGTTCTCCGAGAACGACCTTCTCAACATCAGAAACTTTGGCGTCAAGTCCATCGAGGAAGTCAAGGACAAGCTCGAGACCATGGGCCTGTCCCTCAAGGCCTAGGCGCGCCGGATTTAGGAGAAGCAAGAAATGCGACACAACAAGAAGAGGGGCATGAAGCTCGGCACCGACGCCAGCCACACCAAGGCAATGAAGAAGAGCCTCATCCGTGCCCTGTTTGAGAACGACCGCATCAAGACCCTCGACCAGCGCGCCAAGGCCGTCCGCGGCGACGTTGACAAGGTCATCACCTGGGCGAAGAAGGGCGACATCGCCAGCCGTCGTCTCGCGATCGCCAAGGTGGGCGACAAGGAGCTCGTCCGCGAGGTCTTCGAGAAGGCCGCCCAGGGCATGTGGGCCGACCGCAACGGCGGCTACACGCGCATCATGAAGCTCGGCCCCCGCAAGGGCGACGCCGCCGAGGTCGTTATTCTCGAGCTCGTGACCGAGCCCGTCACGCCCAAGGCCGCGCCCAAGGCCAAGGTCACCAAGGTCGAGGCCGCCCCGGTCGAGGAGCCCAAGGCCGAGGAGGCCGCTCCCGCCGAGGAGAAGGACGCCGAGTAGCGTTCCTGGCAAAGATGGTACCTTCGAGCCCCGGCCCTGCCGGGGCTCTTTGCATGCAGGGGCACGACGAGCCCTGAGGGGCGCAAGCGGGAGGTGGGCACGTGATCGAGCTACACGACGTGGGGTTCTCCTACGGCAACGCGGATGTTCTGCGCGGCGTCTCGCTCGTCGTGCGTCCCGGGGAGCGCGTCGTGCTCCTCGGGAGGAACGGGTCTGGCAAGTCGACCCTCTCCCGGCTCATGAACGGCTCGCTGTTGGCCTGCTCCGGCGAGGTGGTCGTTGATGGCATCACGTCTGCCCCCGAGACGAGAGGGGCAATCGCCGCGGCTGTCGGCTACGTGCGCCAGGACCCCAGGAATCAGATCGTGAGCCCCCTCGTGCGGGATGAGGTCGAGTTTGGCCCACGAAACCTCGGTCTGCCCTGCGAGGAGGTGCGGGCGCGCGCCGAGGGTGCGCTCGCGGCATGCGGGCTCGAGGCCCTACGCCTCCGCATGACCGACGAGCTCTCGGGGGGCCAGCAGCAGCTCCTCTCGCTAGCAGGCGTTCTTGCGATGAGCCCGCGCTACCTTGTGCTCGATGAGGTTGGGTCCCATCTTGACGAGGCGGCGCGCACCGCCATCGCCGGCCTCGTGCGCGGCCTCATGCGCGGGGGGACGGGCGTGCTCGAGGTGGCGCACGGGCCTGAGGCGCTCTTCGGCGCCTCGCGCGCCGTCGTGCTTGAGGGGGGCCGCATCGCCTGGGAGGGGCGCCCTGAGGACCTGCTGCGCTCAGAGCGCGCCCTTCGGGCGAGCGGGCTTTCCGATGACCCGCTCACGGCCCCT
The DNA here is from genome assembly GCF_900128445.1 of Thermophilibacter provencensis. Lineage (GTDB taxonomy): Bacteria > Actinomycetota > Coriobacteriia > Coriobacteriales > Atopobiaceae > Thermophilibacter > Thermophilibacter provencensis. Next base: position 708,234 of record NZ_LT671417.1, read on the forward strand.
CTGGTCGAGCTCGTGACTCGCGGTGGCATGCTGGGGGAGAGCCCGGATCCCGCCGCGCTCGCCGACGTGCTGACGGTACGGGATGCCTCGCGCGAGGGGGTCGGACGCCCCGAGCGGCACCGGCTCAGCCTCGAGCGTGCAAGCGTCAGCTATGGCGGCCTCGCCGCGCTTGACGGCGTCACCTTTTCCTGCTCGGGCGTTACCCTCCTGCTCGGAGCGTCTGGGTCGGGCAAGACGACGGCGGCGCGAGTGCTCGCCGGCGTGCTCGCGCCCGATGAAGGAGAGGCGTCGCTTGACGGGGCGCCCGTGCGCGCGGGGGAGGTAGGCCTCTCCTTCCAGCGTCCCGAGGATCAGCTCTTTGCCGATACGGTCCTCGAGGACCTCTCCTTCGCCCCGCGCATGCTCGGCCTGCGCCACAGGGAGGCTGATGCGCGCGCCCGCGATGCGGCGGAGCGCCTGGGGGTGACGGAGGACCTGCTCGATCGCTCGCCCTTCGAGCTCTCGGGCGGCCAGATGCGACGCGTCGCCCTTGCCGGCGTCCTGGCGGCGCACCCGCGCGCCTGCGTCCTCGACGAGCCGTCGGCCGGCCTTGACGCCCCTGCCCGGCGCTCGCTGCGCGAGCTCGTCTCATCGCTCGCTCGTGAGGGGGTGGCGACGCTCGTGGTGACCCACGATGCGGCGGAGTGGCTTGACGTTGCGGATGACGTGGTCCTTCTCGCCGGCGGGCGCGTCGTCGCGCGGGTCGGGGCGGAGGAGGCCGCGCGCTCGCCCGAGCTCTTCCGCGCGGCGGGGATGGAGCCTCCGCTTCTGGTCCGCGCGCGAGCGATGGCGTGGGGGGAGCGCAATGCGTAGGACGTTCGCCCCGGGGGCGTATCGACCGGGCGCGACGCCCGTGCACGGGATCGATGTCCGGGTGAAGATCGTGTCGCTGCTCGTGGCGTCGGCGGCGGCCTTTGCCGCGCCCGCCCCGAGGGGGCTTGCCGTCGTGGCGGCAGGGCTTCTTGTGGCGCTCGCCGCAAGCGGGACCTCGCCGCGGCGCGTGCTCGAGGCGCTCCGGCCGGCGCTCGTCATCCTGGGGGTGTCGCTTCTGGCGAACGGCATCGTGCTCGTGGGGCAGCCCGGCATTTCGGCGGAGGGCCTCGTGCGCTCGGCCACGGCCATCGCGAGGATCGTGATCGTGGTGGGCCTTGCGCTCGTGTTCTCGTCAACCACGATGCCGCCCGCCATTGCCGACGGTATGGCGGCGCTCATGGCACCCCTCGCCCGGCTGGGCGTGCCCGTGGGCGGCCTGTCGATGGCCGTGTCGGTCGCCCTGCGCTTCATCCCGCTCGCCTCCGAGGAGGTCGAGCGGATCAGGTGCGCGCAGCGGGCGCGCGGCGCGAGGCTTGACGAGGGGGGCGTCATCAGGCGTCTCTCGGGCTGGGGGCAGGTGCTCGTTCCGCTCGTCGTGAGCCTCTTCCGACGCGCCGACGAGCTTGCCGCCGCGATGGAGGATCGCTGCTTCACGGGCGAGCAGACCTCGATGCGGGGCCGCCTTTCTTACGGCGACGTCGCGGTTCTTCTCGGCGTGGTGGCGTGGTCGGCGTGCGCGCTGCTTGCCTAGGGCGCACGGCGCCCCTGGTCGCAGCGGCGCCTTCGCGGCCATGCTACCCTTGCATGAGGGAGGAAAGGAGACCCATGTCAGACGGCGGCACCCTCGTCATACGGCTCGGCTACCGCGGCGCGGAGTTTGCCGGCTTCGCCGAGCAGCCCGGCGTCGTCAGGACCGTCGCGGGCGAGCTGCGGCGTGCGCTCGAGACCGCGCTTCGCCGTCCCTGCGAGCTCGTCTGCGCCGGCAGGACCGATGCTGGCGTCCATGCGCTCTCGCAGTACGTGAGCGTGCCCGTGACGGGCGAGGAGCTCGCGCTTCCGGGCGGGAGGCTCGTCCGCTCGCTCGTGGCGCTCACCCCGGACGACGTCTCCATCCGGGGCATCTACCGGGCCCCCGCGGGCTTCTCGGCTCGCTTTGACGCCGTGAGCCGCAGCTATCGGTATCGAATCGCCACAACGGAGGCGCGCCCCGTGCTCGCATGGGACCACGCATGGTGGTATCGGGGGTGGCTCGACGTCGATGCCATGGCGCTCGCGGCGCGGCCCCTGCTCGGCGAGCATGACTTCAGGAGCTTCTGCAAGGCCTCCTCGGCCGTTGACAAGCCGACTTGCCGCTACGTGTCCGCGCTCGACGTGTCGCGGGTCGAGGAGGCCGGCGAGGAGCTCGTCGCGATCGACGTGACCGGAAACGCCTTTCTTCACAACATGGTTCGCACCATCGCCGGGACGCTCGTCGAGGTGGGGCGGGGGCACCGCGACCCGTCCTGGGTCGAGGGCGTGCTCGCGGCGCGCGAGCGCACGGCGGCCGGCCCCTGCGCCCCCGCGAAAGGACTGACCTTCGTCGGGGTAGAATACCCCGAGCTAACTCTGACGCCCTGGGAATAGCATCCTTCGGGCGCATGCCTGTTTGGAGGATGTCGTGGAGCTTATCGTTCACGTGCTCGAGCACAGCTTCTGGGACACGCTCGAGCTGGTTCCCTTCCTGCTCGTCACCTACCTCGCGATGGAGGCGATAGAGCACTCGGCGGGGGCGCGCGTGCAGGCCGCCGTCGAGCGGTCCGGCAAGGCGGGCCCCGTCGTGGGGGCGGTCTTGGGGGCGCTCCCGCAGTGCGGGTTCTCCGCGATGGCGGCGACGCTCTACGCGGGGCGCGTGGTCACGGCGGGAACGCTCGTCGCGGTGATCCTTTCGACCTCGGACGAGATGGTGCCCGTGTTCCTGGCGCACCAGGAGCCCCTGACGCGCATGCTCTCGATTGTGGGGGCCAAGGTGGCCGCGGGCATCGTGGTGGGGCTGCTCGTGGACGTGGCGCTGCGCCTCAGGCACCGTGGGGGGAACGGGCGCCTGCACATCCACGAGCTCTGCGAGCGCGAGCACTGCCACTGCGACGACGGCGACCACGATCACGGCCATGGGCACGGCCATGGCAGGTGGGCCATCCTGCGCTCCGCGCTCGTCCACACGGTTCAGGTGACCTTCTTCATCTACGTGGTGACCTTCGCCTTTGGCCTGCTGATCGAGCTGGTGGGGCAAGACGCCCTCGGCGCGCTTCTTGCCAACCATCCCGTGCGGGCGACATTCCTCGCGGCGCTCGTGGGGCTCATCCCCAACTGCGGGGCGAGCGTGGCGATCACCGAGCTGTATCTCGACGGCGTTCTCAGCGCGGGGCCCATGCTCGCGGGGCTTCTCGCATCGGGCGGCGTTGGCCTGCTCGTGCTCTGGCGCACCAACGCCGACGTGCGTCAGAACGCGGCGATCACGGCCTTCGTGTACGTGGTCGCGGTGGTGATTGGCCTTGTGGCGGGGGCCTCGGGTATCCTGTTGTAGATTGGGGTCGCGCGAGAAGGGGAGACGAGGGCCATGCCGATGCGAAAGAGGGAGCGCTTCGAGAGGACCGACGTTCCTGAGGGAGGCCCGTACCGAAACGTGATCGGCGCCGTCGTGTGCGTGGTTGCGCTCGCTGCCGCCGCCCTGATAGTCCACTTCGTCTGGGAGCGCGTGACCCTCGAGAGCCGCCTTGGCGACGTCGGGCTCTCGGACTCCCTCTCCTCCCAGTCCGCCTCGGACGTCACCGAGGGGACCTCCTACGTCGCCTCGGCGGACGACCATGAGACCGTCCTTCTCCTCACGGCGGACGACCTTGAGGCCGGCGCGCTCTCGGCCGTCAGGATCCTCGACGTCAACCGCACCCAGGGTACTGCCGTGCTCGCCAACGTACCGGTGACGACGAGGGTGACCTCGGGCGAGACGGCCTCCTCCGTGGCTGACCTCTTTGCCGCTTCCGGGGGTTCCGCATGCGTCGCGCCGCTGTCCCAGGCGACGGGGGCCACTTTCGACCATGTGGTCGTGGCGACGGGCGACGTCGTGGAGGAGGCGGCGGCCATTGCGGGGACGGGCGCGTCCGATCTTGTGCGCTCGGCCTCCGACCTGCTCTCCAAGATGCGGACGGACATGGACGCGACGGATCTTCTCGCCCTCGCCGAGGCGCTCTCCTCCATCGGGACTGCCAACATTGCCGTGTCGGAGGCGCCGGTCGCGCCGGAGACCGTCACGGACGAGGCGGGCAACGCCGTCGAGACGGGGCTGCAGGTCGTCGACCGCGCGCAGCTCTGCGCCGCGCTCGGCCTCATCGTCCCGGCGGCGTAGGGCCAGGCCGCCGCGCGGCGGCCGGGCGCACGCGCGCGGCGCCATCACTGTGCTCATTTTGCCAAGGCTTTCTACGTGCGTTCAGCTGCGCGTCTGTGCCTGATACCCTAGGTTTTGTGGTCTGGCACGTTGCCCCGTGGCGGGGCAGAAGGACGCGGGCATGACGCATTACACGCCGACATCGCCGAAGGTCTCGGTGCTCATGGTGTCCCATGACGCCGAGAAGACCGTGCGACGTGCCGTGGAGAGCCTCCAGAACCAGACCTTTGGGAACTTCGAGCTCATCGTTGTGGATGCCGGGTCGACCGATGAGACGGCGCGCCTGCTCTCGGCGCTTGCGGACCGGGACATGCGCGTCTCGGTGGCGCAGGCGGGGGAGTGCGGGCGCCAGGATGCCCTCAACCTCGCGCTCGATCGCGCCCGCGGCGACTACCTGCTCGTCTTTGACGCTGACGGCTGGGCTGACCCGACGATGCTCGAGGAGCTCGCGGACCGGGCGGAGTCGGGCTCGCTTGAACTTGTCATCGGCGGGTTCTCGCTCTCGCTCTCCATCGGCGGAGGTCGCTCGGCGCGCGCCGAGGTCTCCTCGGAGGCGCGCACCTTTCCCACGCAGCATGACTTTCGCTCCTACGCCTGGAAGCTCCTCGCGGAGGGGCAGCTCCTCCCCGCAAGCGGCAAGCTCTTCTCGCGCGCGCTCGTCGAGCGAAGCGGCGCGCGCTTCTCGCAGGGGAGCGGGTCAGACCACTCCTTCGTGACGCGCTGCCTCGCCGAGGTCGAGCGGGTCGCCGTGGTCGCTGGCGCCCGCTACCACGTCTCCCGGGGCATCCCGCACGGCCCCCGGGACGTCGTGGACGGCTATCGGCGGCTCGAGGAGGAGCACGCCGCCCTTCTCGCCCTCTACGAGAGCTGGGGGCTCGACGGGGACGCCGCGAGCGTCGAGGCGATTCAGGACCGCTATATCGAGCAGCTCATGGACTGCGTCGAGCGCATCTGCGGGAGGGGGAGCCGCATGGGCTCCGCCGACCAGCGCCGCCTGGTGGCGCAGATGATCGACACCGACCGCGCCCAGGTGGCGGCGAGCGTTGCCCGCCCGCGGGGCAGCGCGGCTCGGGCCATGCTCGCCCCCATACGGGCGCGGAACATCCCCCTCGTGTGCGCGCAGACGCGCCTGATTTCCCTCATTCGACCCGGAATTGCGGACGTCACCCCTGATCTCTTTGTATAGAATGATTCCAGGTTACGTACGAAACTCGGAGGAATCATGCTCACGCCCCGCACGCAGCGCATAAAGGACGCCCTCTTCGCCCGCCCGCGCCGAATATCGCTCGAGCGGGCGCTCCTCTATCGGGAGAGCTACCTCGAGACCGAGGGCGAGCCGGTGGTCATGCGCCGAGCGCTGGCGTTCAGGCGCGTGCTCGAGCGTCACAGGATCGTCATCGACGGGGACGACCTGCTCGTGGGCAACCGGACGGAAGAGCCGCGCTCCGGCGTGGTCTCGCCCGAGATGTCCCCGTACTGGATCCTCGACGAGCTCGACGAGTTTCCCGTGCGTCCCCAGGACACGTTCGACGTGTCCGAGGAGGACAAGCGGACCTATCGGGAGGTGCTCTACCCCTTCTGGGCGGGTCGCTCGCTCAACGACTGGTACGTGGCTCACCGGCCGGACGAGGTGGGGGCCGCCGAGAAGGACCGGGTCTTCGCCGTGGCGCAGACGGACAAGGGGCAGGGGCACATCATCGCGGACATCGGAGAGGTGCTCGACCGCGGGCTCGGGGCCCTTCTCGCCGAGGTGGAGGAGCGCCGCGACGCCGCGCCCGAAAATGACTTCCTCCGGGCGGGCGCCCTGTGCGTGCGCGCCGTCATCGACTACGTTCGCCGGTATGAGCGCATCGTGCGCGAGGCGTCCGAGGGCCGCCCGGTCGCGGACCCAAACGCCTTCGTCGCGCCCGCCTCGACGCCGGGGCGTGCCCGCGAGCTTGCCCGGATGGCGGACGTGCTCGCCCACGTGGCGACGGAGCCCTGCCGAGACCTCTACGACGCCCTCCAGCTCGCCTGGCTTCTCTGCGTGGCGCTGCAGCACGAGTCAAACGCGAGCTCCATCTCCCTGGGGCGCATGGACCAGTACCTGCTGCCGTACTACCGCGCGAGCGTCGAGGCAGGAGCGGCCGAGGGGGAGATGCGCGAGCTCCTGCAGTGCTTCTACCTCAAGACCAACACGGTCGTCTTTGTGCGCTCCACGGACAGCGCGCGCTTCTTCGCGGGCTTCCCCACGGGCTACAACCTCGTCGTGGGCGGCGTGGACGCCGAGGGGCGCGACGCCGCGAACGAGCTCTCGCTCCTGCTGCTCGACCTCCAGCGGGACACGCGCCTGCCGCAGCCCAATCTGAGCGTGCGCCTGCACGCGGGCTCGCCCGACGCGCTGCTCCGCAAGGCGGCCGAGGTCATCCGCCTGGGCGACGGCCTGCCGCAGTGCTTCAACGACGAGGTGAACGTCGAGTCCTTCACCCGCCGCGGCGTGACGCTCGCCGACGCGCGCGACTACGCCGTCGTGGGCTGCGTGGAGCTCTCCATCCCCGGGCGCATGTACGGCCTGCACGACATCTGCATGTTCAACATGGTGCGCTGCATGGAGCTGGCCATGCGCTCCCACCCGGAGGGCTTCGAGGACTTCGAGGCGCTCGTGCGCGAGGTCGAGGCCACCATCGACCACTACGTGTCCCTCATGGTGCGCGGCTGCAACGTGTGCGACGAGGCACACCGCGCGACCTCGCCCACCCCGCTGCTCTCCGTGCTCGTGCACGACTCGCTCGAGCGCGGCGCCGACATCACGTCCGGCGGCGCCCGCTACAACCCCTCGGGCGTGCAGGGCGTGGGCACCGCAAACCTGGCCGACTCGCTCTACGTGGTCAAGCGGGCCATCTTCGAGGAGGGCGCGCTCACCTGGGCGCAGCTGCTCGAGATGCTTGAGCGTGACTGGCAGGGCGCGGGCGACGAGGTGTGGCGCCAGCGCTTCATAAACCGCTACGAGAAGTACGGGAACGACGTTGACGAGGTCGACCGGATCGGGCGGCGCGTTCTCACGCACTATGGCGAGGAGGTCGCCCGGTACGAGAACGCGCGCGGCGGGCGCTTCCAGCCGGGCAGCTACACGGTTTCCGCCCACATCCCGCTCGGTGCGGCCGTGGGGGCCACCCCCGACGGACGTCGCGCCGGCGAGCAGCTCGCGGACGGCGGCCTCTCGCCCATGGTGGGGCGCGACAAGAGCGGCCCCACGGCGAGCCTGCTGTCCGTCTCCAAGCTCGAGAACGTGCTCGACACCAACGGGTCGCTCCTCAACGTCAAGTTCTCGCCGTCCACGCTCGAGGGCGAGGCAGGCCTCGCGCGGCTCGTGGCATACCTGCGCGCCTTCTGCCGGCTCAAGATCCAGCACATCCAGTTCAACGTCGTCGACCGGGCCACGCTGCTTGACGCTCAGGCCCACCCCGAGAACCACCGTGACCTCGTGGTGCGCGTCGCGGGCTACTCAGCGATGTTCGTCGAGCTTGCCAGGGCGATCCAGGACGACATCATCAACCGCACCGAGCATGAGCTTTCCTGACAAAGGTTGACAAAGGTGACAGGGTCGATTGTCATGAAACCCATCGCGGCCACCATCACCAACGTGCAGCGCTTCTCGCTTCATGACGGGGGCGGCATCCGAACGGTGGTCTTCCTCAAGGGGTGCCCCTTCCGGTGCCCGTGGTGCTGCAACCCGGAGAACCTCTCGAGCGAGCCGGAGATCTCGTTCAAGGAGCGGCTCTGCATCCGCTGCTCGCCGCGCCCCGACGGTGGCCCCTGCCAGACGCGGCCCGAGGACTGCCCCACGGGGGCCAAGGAGCTCCTCGGCCGATCGCGCACCGTCGACGACCTGCTCGCGGAGGTCGTGCGCGACCGCTCATTCTACGAGGAGAGCGATGGCGGGGTGACGGTCTCGGGCGGGGAGTGCCTGCTCCGCCAGGACTTCCTCTGCGCCTTTCTGGAGGCGTGCCACGAGGAGGGCATATCGACGGCCGTCGAGACGACGCTCGCCGTGCCGTTGGCCGACGCGGGACGGCTCGTGGCGGCGTGCGACGCCTTCCTCGTGGACTTCAAGATCGCCGACCGGGCGCGCAGCCTCGAGGCGACGGGCATCGACCCCGAGGTGCGCGACGCCAACGTGCGCTCCGTCCTCAGCGCCGGCGGGCGCGTGGTCGCCCGGATGCCCATCATCCCCGGGTTCACTGACGATGCCGCCTGCGTGGACTCCAACGTGTCGCGCATCCGCGAGCTTGGGGTCACGCGCGTGGACGTGTTGCCGTTCCACCAGCTGGGCCAGGGAAAATACGACTCCCTCGGCCGCGCCTACGGCCTGCGCGACGTGCCGCAGCTCTCCGAGCGGGACGTGGCGGAGGTGGTCGCGCGCTGCGAGGCGGCCGGCCTCAGGACGGTGGTGCGCGGGGAGTAGGGGGCGCGAGGTCGCATAAGGCGACATTTCCGCGCGAAATTCCCTCAATTTGTCGGGTTATGCGACCGAGGCCTGGCCAGTCCGTCTGCCGCGGCTACACGCGGCCGCCCTCGCGGCGCCGGCGCAGCGTCTCGAGCACGAAGGCGGGCCCGTTCGCGCGCAGGCGATAGGCTGCCTCGCCGGCGAGGTGGGCGTAGTAGGGGACGTTTGCGGCGCGGGGCGCCTCAAGGCCGCGAACGCGCGAGAAGAGGCGCTTTCCGGCCGGGCTGATGCGGGGGCTGCGAAAGACCAGGCCGTCGTCGAGTCGCGCCATCGAGTTGGCGAGAAGGGCGTTGACCTCCTCGTTCTTATCGCCGACCGCGCCGACGGTGATGAGCGCGTAGTTGACGCCGCGGACGGCGAGCGCGTCAAGGATGCGCGGGTCGCTGACGTTGGCGAGCGCCGCCGCGTCCATCATGTCGTTCCATCGCGTGAGCGGGACGAGCGGGGAGCGAGCGGCGAAGGCCTCCGCCTCGTTGAGGTCGCGCTCTCGGTAGCGATAGCCGGGCCGATCCGTGTAGACGATGCGGTCCGTGCGGCAGAGGGTCTCAACGAGGAAGGGGTTGTCCGCCCAGCCCGCGCCGGGGACCTCGAGGAAACGGATGCCCCGCTCGACGAGGTAGCCGCGACGATAGAGGGCAGCCCAGATGGCGGGGTGGTGAAGCATGAGCTCGATGCCGTCCTCTACGGGGAAGGGCTGCGTCCTGGGCCGCACCCGGCCTGCGTAGGGACAAGTAACGCGCGCGGGCTCGCCGCCGTCGCGCGCGGGGAGCTCTCGCCAGTACGGCGCCTTCACCACGTCGACTCCGCTGGCGCCGCCGTACGCCTCGGCGCAGGCGACAAGATCCGAGAACCATGCGGGCTCGAGGGAGTCGTCGGGCTCCACGATGGCGACCCAGGTCCCGCGGGCGATGGCAATGCCGCGGTTGCAGGAGGCGCCGTAGCCCTCGTTGCGCTTGTCCACGACCACGATGCGGGAGTCGCGCGCGGCGTGCTCGTGCACGATGGCCGCAGAGCCGTCCGTGGGGCCGTCGTTCACGCAGATGATCTCAAGCTCGCGGTGCGTCTGCGCCTCGACGCTCGAGAGGCACTCGTCGAGCGTCCCCTCCACGTTGTAGATGGGAATGACCACCGAGACGAGGCTGCCCCCGCCGCGCGTCTGGAAATCGCTCATGTGCCTCCCTGCGATCCGTCAAGTAGACGTACCCTATACTATACGGACCAAGCCTGCCGGGCGACCGCCCGTGACGGAGTGAGAGGTGGGGGATGAGGCGTCCCGCAATCGTCATCGTGACCTTCAAGCGCCAGGGGCTCCTTGCGGGGCTCCTCGAGTCCATCCTGGGGCTCACCGTGGCGCCGTGGCGCGTGGTGGTGGTGGACAACGAGAACTCCCCCGAGACGGCCCGGATTGTGGGGGAGTTCTCCGGGCGCGCCCGCGCGCTCTGGGGCGACACCACGGACGACCTCGATGCCGAGGGCGGCGCGGATCGCGTGGTCTATGACCCCATGGGGGAGAACACCGGGGGCTCGGGCGGATTCTCCGAGGGGGTGCGCCGCGCCCACGAGCTCGGCGCCGAGTGGTTCTGGGTCATGGACGACGACGTTGCCGTGGAGCCGGACGGCCTTGAGACGCTCGCCCGCTGGAGCGAGGAGGCCCAGGCCGTGATGGGCCTGCGCCGGGACTTCGATGACGGGCACTTCTTCTGGCAGCACCGCTTCTGGCCGCGCCTCGCGATCTACAACCCCCTCTCGCGCGACGGCTGGCGTCCCGGGGAGCGCTACAAGCTGTGCAACGCGCTCTGCTTCGAGGGAGGGTTCTTCTCGCGTGAGGTGGTCGACCAGATCGGCCTGCCCGACGCCCGCTTCTTCATCTACCTGGACGATGCCCTCTACGGCTACCTGGCCAGCAAGGTGACGCCGGTCTACTACGTGCCCGACTACGTGCTCTCGCGCAGGCGCGAGGTGGCCAACCAGGCCGTGGGGTCCGTGCGCCAGCTCAACTCCACCTCCGACATGACGCGCTACTACATCACGCGCAACCGCGGGTATCTGGCGCGCTACTTCATGCTCCACGGCGACTACAGCGCCCCCGGCTTTGCCCTGGGGACGCTGCTTACCTTCGCGAAGGAGCTCTGTCGCATCCTGATTGTTGACCGCTCCCACCTGGTCTCGGGGATGCGTCGGCTCGTTGCGGGCCACTGTGAGGCGCGACGGATTCTCCATGACCCCACCTGGGAGCCGATGCCGCCGCTTCGGTAGGGAGTGGGCGGCCGCGGGGTCGGTATGGCGTACAATCAGTTGTTGCCCCTATGCGGCTGACCCAAGTGGAGAGGACTCACGTGGCCGAGAAGCGCGACTTCCTGGACGAGCTCATTGACCTGCAGAGCGACTGGCGCGCCCTGTCCGATCTGCCCAGTTCGATGGTGAGCTCAATCACGGGCGAGACCGAGCGCAAGGTCTTCAATCCCGCTGACTACAAGGAGAAGCCCTTCGCCAACTCCAACCGATGCCTGAGGGTGGCGTCGGGGCGCGAGGACGTGTGCTCCCGCTGCCTTGAGGCGTGCCCGGTCCACGCGGTCACGATCCACAACCAGTCCGTCCTTATCGGCGACGACTGCCGCAAGTGCGGCCTGTGCGCCGCGGTGTGCCCCACGGAGACGTTCTCAACGCGCCGTCATACCCCGCGCCAGGTCTATGACAAGATCGCCCGCGCCGCCTCTGCCTACGAGCAGTGCTACGTCACGTGCACGCGCGCGCTCAAGCGCGTTCCCAAGGAGAACGAGGTCGTGCTCGCGTGCGTGGGGGCCATCCCGCGCGATCTGTGGTTCTCCCTGCTCGCCGACTACGACAACATAAGCGTCTACCTGCCCGTGGGCATCTGCGACCGCTGTCGCACCACCACGGGCGAGGAGGTCTATACCGACGCCATCGGCACCGCCGAGGAGTGGGCGGACGCCGCGCTCGGCCTGGAGGTCGAGGGCACGGCGCTCACGCACGAGCTCACGCGCGCCTACAAGCGGAGCCAGTTCGTGAGCGGGGCCATCCACTCCGCCGAGCGACTCGTCACGCGGACGAACCCGGCGCTTGCCGGCGCCAAGGCGGTGGCCCAGAAGATCTCCGACCACTCCAAGCGGCTCGACCGCCTGCAGCGCGAGCTCGAGGCGGCCGTGGGCGCCAAGACGTCCACCAACCGCCAGCGCGTCCTCACTCAGAGCCGCAAGCTCATGATGGGTGCGCTCCAGCATGACGAGGGCCTCGCCGACCTGGTGAGGCTCGAGGTCCCGGTATGCGACTCGTCGCTCTGCACCATGTGCGGGGACTGCGCAAAGGCGTGCACCACCCGTGCAATCGACCTCGACAAGAAGGGCCACATCACGGTGCGCAGCCCCTACTGCGTGAGCTGCGGGGCGTGCGTCACCGTCTGCGAGGACGGCGCTCTCTCCATGGAGCCGATGGACGTGCACGAGCTCGTGGTGCCGGACAAGGTCGCCGAGGAGGTCGCGCGCAAGAAGGCCCAGGCGAAGGAGCAGGCGACAAAGTATTTGGACGAGGGCAAGAAGCAGCTTAACCGCGTGGCTGACGCGCTGGAGAAGCTCGACGATGATGAAGCGTGACACGGGGACGGAGGAACTGTCACCGCTCCGTCCCCGTGTCACGCCCGTGACGTAAGGAGAAGAACGTGTCGCTTTCCATCGGTATTGTGGGCCTGCCCAACGTGGGCAAGTCGACGCTGTTTACCGCGCTCACCAAGAAGGGCGGCCTTGCGGCCAACTACCCCTTCGCCACGATCGACCCCAACGTGGGCATCGTGGACGTTCCCGACGAGCGGCTGGGCAAGCTGGCGGACATCGTGCACCCCGGGCGCATCGTGCCGGCCACGGTCGAGTTCGTCGACATCGCCGGTCTGGTGAAGGGTGCCAACGAGGGCGAGGGCCTGGGCAACCAGTTCCTGGCCAACATCCGCGAGACCGACGCCATCTGCGAGGTGGTGCGCTACTTCTCCGACCCCAACGTCATGCGCGAGGTGGGCCGCGTGGGCGACTTCGTCGACCCTGCGGGCGACGCGGACACCATCATGACCGAGCTCATCCTCGCAGACATCCAGAGCCTGGAGAAGCAGCTCCCGCGCCTCGAGAAGGAGGCCAAGCGCGACAAGGAGCTCGCGCTGAAGGCCGGCGTCGCGGCTCGCCTGCTCGACTGGCTGAACGAGGGCAACCGCGCCGCCACGATGGAGATGACCGACGAGGAGCGCGCCGAGGCCAAGGGCCTCTTCCTGCTCACGATGAAGCCGATCCTCTACGTGGCCAACGTGGACGAGGACCAGCTCGGCGAGCAGCTCGCCCCCATTGACGGCGTGACGCCGATCCCCATCTGCGCCAAGGTGGAGGCCGAGCTCTCCGAGCTCGAGCCCGAGGAGGCCGCGGAGTATCTGGCGGACCTCGGGCTCGAGAAGAGCGGTCTCGAGGTGCTCGCGCAGGCCGCATACCGCCTGCTGGGCCTGCAGAGCTACTTCACCGCGGGCGAGATGGAGGTCAAGGCCTGGACCGTCCGCGTGGGCGCCAAGGCCCCCGAGGCGGCTGGCGTCATCCACTCGGACTTCGAGCGCGGCTTCATCAAGGCCGAGGTCGCCAGCTATGAGGACTACGTCGCGCTTGGAGGCGAGGCGGGCTGCAAGAACGCCGGCAAGCTCCGCATCGAGGGCAAGGACTACGTCGTCCAGGACGGCGACGTCATGCATTTCCGCTTTAACGTGTAGCGGCTCATGTGGTCTGGGGACGGGCCCCTGATGGCCCCGCCCGCAGAGGCACTTCGCGCATGCGCTTAGGGGCCTTTGCGAGAGGGTCGTCGGGGGCCTGCCGTTGATGCGGCTTTGCCGCCGGAATGGGGGCAGTCGGCCGCCCCTGTATATGAATGCGCCCCGCACGCTCTTCGGCGTGCGGGGCGCGAGTCGCTGTTCTTGTCGGCGGGCCCTCCCCGCCTGCGCTATCCGAGGTCTGACCCCAGGATGACGACGACGTCATACTCCGTTGAGTGGGTCCCGTCGTTCTCGTGGACCTGCGAGCTGCTCACCCCGAGGGTCTCGGCCACGCCCACGGCGGCGCTCTCGGAGCTGCCGTTGTAGTAGATTGCGGTGGTGGTGATGCCGCCCTCCGAGGCGTTGCCGGAGACCGCGTCGAAGCCCGCCACGGCAAGGTCCGTCGCCGTGCTGCCCGCGAGTCCGGCGATGCCGGTGCCGTTGAGGACGATGACGTCGCCGGAGTAGGTGGGCTCGACGGAGGGGGCGTCGCTGGAATCGGAGCCCGAGCTCGTGCCGCCCCCGTCCGAGATGTTTGTGCCGCTGCCGATGGAGCCCGCGACGCCGGCGGTGAAGTCCTGGCTGGCGTCGGAGTAGGGCGACTCTCCCGCCTTGACGCGATCCATCATCTCGTTCCAGGCGTCCTCGTCCACGATCTCGTACCAGAGGTTGTTGATGTACTCGGAGATGGTGGGAACCTGCCCGGAGTACATGTTGTTGTCGACGTCGAAGCTGCGGAACTGACCGACGAGGCCGACGATGTCGGTGACGCTGAAGTCGGTGGTCACGCTGTTGGCGAGCTCGGAGACCGTTGCGGCCATGGTGGTGAGGTCGCCGAGCTGCAGGACCTTCTTCACGATGGCGCCGATCACCATGCGCTGGTTTGCGGCACGGTAGAAGTCGCCGCCGCCGTACTCGTCGTAGGCGTGGCGCGCGCGGCAGAGGCCGAGCGCCTGCTCGCCGTTGAGGGTCTGGGTGCCCGCGGGAAGGTCGATGACGGCATAGTCGTCCTGGACGGCGACGGGCAGCGTGACCTCGATGCCGCCGATGGTGTCGACGATGGAGATGAGCTGCTCGAAGTCAATCTCGGCGTAGTGCGAGATGTCGACGCCCGCAAAGTCCGAGACCACGTCGACCATGTAGGCCGCGCCGCCGAAGGAATAGGCGGCGTTGATCTTCTGCTCGCCGTTGGCGCCCATGTCAACCATCGTGTCACGCGGGATGGAGACGAGCGTCACCTTCTGCCCGGGCGGGTCCACGCGTGCGAGGATGATGGTGTCCGCACGGAAGTTCGAGGCGTCCGCGCCCCACTCCTCCGAGCGGCCCTCGCTCTTGTCCACGCCCAGGAGCAGCATGTAGAAGGGCTCCTGGGGCTCAACGGCCACGAGCTGCTGGCGGAGCTCCGCGGAGACGCCCTCGTTGAGGCGGCTGTTGATGTCCGCGAGGTAGAGCCCGAGCGCGCTGCCCGCGCCGGCGAGAAGGACGAGGACGGTGATGAGGAAGACCTTGAGGACCCTGCCGCGGCCCTTGCGGCGCTGGCGGCGCTTGTAGGCGTCGACGCCGTCGGCGCGCGACGGCGCGCTTCTCGCCGCGTTGCCGGTGGGGGTGGAGCGGCGGCTTGTGCCGCGGGTCTGCACGACGGGCTCGAACTGCGATGCGCCCCCGTAGAGGCTGTCCGAGAGACGCGCCTGCTCCGCGCTGGTCATGCGCTTGTGCTTTTTCCTGTCGGGCACGAGGGACCCTTCTGTCGTTGGGGGGCCACAGAGCCCCGCGAGCGGCTTATATACAATCTAGGAATAATACGAGAGCCAAATGTAAGGCGCATGAAGGCCCATAAAATCGTGCGGATTCTTACGAAAATGCAATAATGGATAAGATTTGTGCACATTGCGTCTGAAAGACGCGTGGCGAGAAGACCGGAGGATGTATGAGCGAGGCTACCCCCAAGCAGTTTGTGGCGGTTCTGGACTTTGGCGCCCAGTACGGGCAGCTGATTGCGCGTCGCGTGCGCGACCTGCACGTGTACTCGGAGATCGTGCCCTGCGACATCCCCGCAGACGAGCTTGCGGCCATGAGGCCCTCCGCGCTCATTCTCTCCGGCGGCCCGGCGAGCGTCTACGCCGAGGACGCGCCGAGCGTCGACCCCGCGATCTTCTCGCTTGGTCTGCCGGTGCTGGGCTTCTGCTACGGGCACCAGATCATGGCCGTCACGCTGGGCGGCGAGGTCGCGCACTCCGAGGTGGGCGAGTACGGCCCGGCCACCATCGCTCGCGAGGGCGACTCCGCGCTCTTTGCCGGCACGCCCGACGAGCAGACCGTGTGGATGAGCCACCGCGACGCCGTGAGCCGCGTGCCCGAGGGATTCGTCGTCACGTCGAGCACGGACGTGTGCCCGGTGGCCTCCATGGAGTGCGCCGAGCGTCTCCTCTATTCGACGCAGTTCCACCCGGAGGTGCGCCACACCGAGCACGGCCGCAGGCTGCTGGAGAACTTCCTCTTTGGAATCTGCGGGCTCGATGCCACGTGGACCATGGACAACATCATTGACGAGAAGGTCGCGGAGATCCGCGCGCAGGTGGGGGGGCGCAAGGTCATCCTCGGCCTTTCTGGCGGCGTTGATTCCTCGGTGGTGGCCGCGCTCGTGCACCGCGCGATCGGCGACCAGCTGACCTGCGTCTTCGTGAACCACGGCATGCTGCGCAAGGGCGAGCCGGAGATGGTCGAGGAGGTCTTCCGCGACCAGTTCCAGGTGCCGCTCGTGCACGTGCACGCCGAGCAGCGCTACGAGCGCCTGCTTGCCGGCGTGACCGAGCCGGAGGAGAAGCGCCGTCGCATTGGCTCCGAGTTCTGGAAGGTCTTCTTTGACGAGGCGCAGCGCATCGGCGGCGTGGAGATGCTCGCGCAGGGAACCATCTACCCCGACATCATCGAGTCCGGCGCGCGCAAGACGGGCGGCAAGGCGTCCACGATCAAGAGCCACCACAACCTGATCCCGTTTCCCGAGGGCGTGCACTTTGACCTCATCGAGCCGCTCGACCACTTCTTCAAGGACGAGGTTCGCGAGCTGGGCGTGGCGCTCGGCCTGCCGGACCGCATGGTGTACCGCCAGCCGTTCCCGGGCCCGGGCCTTGCCATC
Source organism: Thermophilibacter provencensis (assembly GCF_900128445.1). Taxonomy (GTDB): domain Bacteria; phylum Actinomycetota; class Coriobacteriia; order Coriobacteriales; family Atopobiaceae; genus Thermophilibacter; species Thermophilibacter provencensis. The sequence continues at coordinate 724,921 of NZ_LT671417.1, forward strand.
CGCATCATCGGCGAGGTGACGACCGAGAAGCTCGAGGTCCTCAAGAACGCCGACGCCATCGTGCGCGAGGAGCTCGACGCCTACAACGAGCGCCTCTTCGAGGAGACGGGCGAGCGCAACTCCGAGCACAGCTGCTGGCAGTACTTTGCCGTGCTGCCGGACATCCGCTCGGTGGGCGTGATGGGCGATGAGCGTACGTATGCGCGCCCGGTGATCGTGCGCGCGGTGGAGAGCTCCGACGCGATGACCGCGGACTGGGCGAAGCTGCCGTATGACGTGCTGGGCCGCATCTCCAGCCGCATCGTCGCCGAGGTTCCCGGCGTGAACCGCGTGGTGTACGATGTCACGCCCAAGCCGCCGGCGACAATCGAGTGGGAGTAGTCTGACAGGGTTCTGACCTGTATTTTTGAGTGCCGCACTGTGCTGCTGAGTTTCGTTTTGTACGAGAGTCACGGCAAAGCCGCCAGCGACATTGGTGAGTAAATCCGATTATCGAGCCTCTGTTCCCGCGTCGGAACGGAGGCTTTTTCTTTGGCTATTTACTCCCTTTCACCTGCAATTTCGCGATTTACTCCCCGTGTTTCGAGACGGCAAGGCACGGGGCGGTATTCGGAGGAATGGGAGTAAGGATTTATCCCGAGTGAGTAGACGCGCGATTTTTGTCCCCGAGAACGAAAAGGGGCCGTTTTAGGTCCTTTGAAACTCAAATCGAACTCAATAGGCCTTTTGACGGTCTCTGTGCGGCGTTTTCCCAGGTCGTTAATGGGGAGTAAAGAATCTCACCGTCTCAAGGAAAGCGGGAGTAATCAGGGGAAATGCCGCGGGGTACCGCCGTGTGCCGCCATGTAAGCCACCGCGTCATTTACTCCCCAGGTGCGCCGAAAATGCCTTTGCATGCAATGGGGAGTAAAAACTCAACATACGCAGGCGTGAGCGGTGCTTACCGCCTAGCTTGGCGTCCTGATTCGGTTGCGTTGATTGAGAAATTCGGGAAGCCGCTACAGCGAGGCTTTCCAGTCCTCGTATTCGTCGGCGTCGATCTCGCCGTTCTCTAGCTGCGCGCGCTTCTCTGCCCACAGCTCGATCGCCATCGCCGCTTTGGGCGCGTGCGGCGCCTTGGGGTTCAGGGAGAGGCCCGAGCCGTCGGCCGAGGGAACGATGCCGAAGGAGTCCTCGAGCCGCACGAGCAGCGACATGAGGTCGCCCGCGGTCTCGACGCCGTAATCCTTGAGGGCGTTGACGGACACGCCGAGCGCCGCGGAGATGGACTCGAGCAGCTCGGGCTTCACGGCTCGGATGCCGCTCTCGTAGTGGCGCACGGCCCCCTCGGTCAGCCCGACGGCCTCGGCGAGCTGCGCCTGCGTGATGCCGCGCGACTTGCGGTACCGCCTTATGTTCTCGCCTACGGACATGAGCCCTCCTTCTGGAATTACGTACCCGCATATCTTACCAGCGTACGCAAATGTACGCAATTCTATTGACAGTACAGATATGTACGTTTACTCTGAATCTGTAAACCGTACGTATATGTACGCTATTGATTGGAGGAGCCGTGGACGAGAAGGTGGCGAAGACGCCGAGGCCGCACATGCTGGACGCCGACGAGGTCGCGGAGCTGCTGAGGATCAAGAAAGGCAGCGCCTACGAGGTGATCAGGAGGATAAACGCCGAGCAGGAGGCGCGCGGGCGCGTGGTTATTCGCGGGCGCGTTCGAAGCGACGTCTTCGACGCCCTGTACTTCCCAGAGGTGGACTGACATGCCCGTGTACAAGGATGGCAACAACGGCACGTTCTACGTGCAGTGCTACTACCGCGACGCCCGCGGCTCGAAGCGCCACAAGACGAAGCGCGGCTTCTCCTCTGAGGTGGAGGCCGCCGTGTGGGAAGGCCAGTTCAAGAGCCTGAACGGCGGGGCCATGGACATGACGTTCTCCGAGTTCGTCGAGGTGTACGCCTCCGAGGTGAAACCGCGCATACGCGAGCACACCTGGATCACCAAGGAGTACATCATCAACGACAAGCTCGTGCCGTTCTTCGGGGACATGCGCATGTGCGACGTGAGGCCGATCGACGTCATCAGGTGGCAAAACGAGCTCACCGAGCACCGGGGCGCCGACGGGAAGCCCTGGGCGCCGACGTACCTGCGCACGGTGAACAACCAGCTCAACGCCATCTTCAACCACGCCGAACGCTACTACGGCCTCACCGACAACCCGGTGCGCAGGGTCGACAAGATAGGCTCTAAGAAGGGCGGCGAGATGCAGTTCTGGACCAAGGACGAGTACCTGAGGTTCAGTGAGGCAGTCATGGACAAGCCGCTGTCGTTCCACGCCTTCGAGCTGCTGTACTGGACGGGCATACGCTGCGGCGAGCTTCTGGCGCTCACGCCGTCCGACTTCATGCTTGATAGCTCGCGGCTGCGCATCAACAAGTCGTACCAGAGCCTCCACGGCGTGGATACTGTGACCGACCCCAAGACGCCCAAGTCCGTGCGCACGATCGTCATGCCCGCCTTCCTTCGCGACGAGATGGCGGATTTCATCGAGATGCGCGACGACGTCGCCCCCGACGAGCGCCTGTTCGCCGTGACCAAGCACTTCCTGGCCCACGAGATGGAGCGCGGGTGCAAGGCGTCGGGCGTGAAGCGCATCCGCATACACGACATACGCCACAGCCATGTGAGCCTGCTGATAGAGATGGGCTTCTCTGCGCTGGCCATCGCCGAGCGCATGGGACACGAGGCGGTGGACATCACCTACCGATACGCGCACCTGTTCCCCACGAAGCAGGACGAGATGGCCGCCGCGCTCGACGGAGCGAGGGGGTAAGAAGGATGCCGTGCGAGAACAGCGCCCGCAAGCGCAGCAAGACGATGGCGTTCCGCTGCACGCCCGAAGAGCACAAGCTCATATGCGAGATGGCCGCCTGGAGCGGCATGCTCAGGCAGGACTATGTTATCGCCAAGCTCACCGATACCCAGGTCGAAATGAAGCCATCTGTGAGCGTTCAGAAGGCGCTGAAGGACTCGATGGCGGAGTTGGCCAGGGAGGTGCGCCTGGCGGCCTCCTACGGCGAGCTGAGCGAGTCCCTGCAGCAGAGAATCGAGCTCGTGATGAAGTTTTTCCTGGCGCTCGGTGAGGAGGTTGAGGCACCAGTGGCGGAAGCGCTGCCACAAACCTCGCCTTTGGAAGAGTCGACAACATCCGTCATGGATGCGGGCTCCGACGCCGCAAGCATCTTCGAGATGGGGCGCATGTAAGGTTTAACGCCAGACCTCCAACGCCTTGTCCGCAAGCCATTCGGCGCGCTCTGCGATGTCGCCCTCGTCCCACGACTCCTTCTCCAGGGCGCCGGCCATGGTCGCAAGGCCGGCGGCGCAGAGGGCAAGGCCGTCCTTGTATCCCTTTCCCTGCTTCTTGGTAATCCAATCGGCATCGCGGATGGAGGCGTTGAGCGAATGCGTGATGATGGCGAGGTTGCCGAGCGTGAGGAGCTTCCTGTCCCTTCGCGTGGCAGCCTCATCGTCGAGGGCTCCCCATTTGTTTCGCCACTTCTTGGGCATCATGTGCTCGAGGGTGTACTGGTTGAACCCGAGCAGGGCCGTGCTGCTCATGCCAGGGCGAATGGCGCTTTCCAACAGATAGAGGACGCCCTTGGACTGGAGGTTGTACAGACACGATTCCTCGAACGCCCTTCGAACCTCGGCATCGCCGGGCATGTACGTCGTCGCCTCTTCGTTGGCTTCAAGAGCCTTCCTCAGCGCCTCCGCGTCCTTCACCTCGTTCAGGATCAGCGAGGTGAACAGCCTGTTGTAGTTCTTCGTGGTCGCCTGGACAAGCGTTCGGCGGACGATGTAGGTCTCAAGCAGGGCGAAGACCTCGGATTCCTCGCCCGAAGACTCCGCGTTCTTGCGAACGTAGAGCACGTACGGGATGAGCGTCGAGTTCTTGAGGCCGAATATCAGCACGTTCAGGCGCTCGACGCCGGGAGCGGAGGGGATGTCCGCGTCGCAGCAGCTTGGGTCGAACGTGGACTCGAACACCTCGGCATACGCCTTCATGCTGTCGAGGATCTCGACCTTGTCTCCGTTGCAGTACCTGCCGATGAAGTCCTTGTAGGACTGGAAGAGGTTGGACGTGCGCGAATAGAAGAGCTTGTCCTCGGTCGTGACGCCGCGCTTCTTGTCCTGAACCAGGATCTGGAGGAACGCGTCGAAGAACAGGTCGACGAGCGTGCGCTTGATGCGCCCGGTAACGACCTCCTGCTCCCAATACTCCCTCTTCTCAGCCGTGGGCTCGAAGACGTCCTCCCAGCACTCCTTGAACGCCTGCTCGTTCTCGCGGTTGAAGAAGTAGTTCTTGAGGAGCTCCGCCGTCGTCAGGCGCACCCCGAGCGAGTTGATGGTGTCGAATATCTGCTGCTCGTCCTCGCCTTCGGTGAGGTCGATGCAGACGAACTGGACGTTCGACTTGATCGTATTTCTGTCGACCTTCTCCGGATCGATGTTCTTGAGGAAGTAGTTGTAGGCAAGGACGATGGACGAGGAGCCTTCGATGGGCTCGCAGCCCGTGGCGCTGACGACCTTCTCGAAATCCTGCCGGTCGTACTTGCCGTGTCTCAAGGCGACTTCGCCGGTCTCCAGGACGAAATCTCGTTCGAACAGTCTGTCGGCGTCGATTCTCGCGCAGAGTGCCTTGAAGAAGATGACCATGGTCGTGAGGCGCTGCTGGCCGTCGATGACGGTGCGAACCTCGGAAACCTCGGACCAGGTGTTGCCGGAGGAGGCCTGTTTCAGGATGATGGAGCCCAGGAAATAGGGTCGCTTAGAAGCCGTGACGAACTCCATGTCGCCAAGGAAGCGCTCCCATTGCTCTTCTCCCCAGACGTACGCCCTTTGGTAGAAGGGTATTTCGAGCAGGCGCGATCCGTTGAACACACCGCTTATCGTAGATTTTCCTGCATCCATTCTTAAAGACCTATCCATCCTTCGCAGTTATTACTGGCGAGGTCAATTTAATCTATACGCTGCTTGACTCTTGAATACTCCAGGCCCTTGTCGTCTTCTCCCAGAAGGTGCTCGAAGATGACGCACAGGTCCTCCTCATCGAGGCAGCCACGGTCGTTGGCGTCGGGTATCGTCTGCCCCTTCTCCTTCAAGCGGTCGTAGATCACGGCGTCGAGGGATAGCTCCCTACCGTCGCGTGTGAACTTCTCGCGCATGAATTTGGCGCTGGTCGCTTGGCTCCAATCGCGTACCGCGTGCTCGAGCGGGCCGCTTCCTCTCGATATGGCGACATCCCAATGCTTGCAGTTAAGCAGAAGGAGCCGGTTCATGCACTCGGTGCCAGAAAAATCGAGTCTTGCAAACGGCGGTAAGAGAAGTCTATCAGAAAAAACTGTAGCATACTCGCTGCTTAACGGCATATATGCGAGATGGAAATCATACGAGTCGTCCTCGGGTCCGATGATGAATATGGGCATCGACGTTGTGACGAATCCCGAACCGATAGGCGCTTCGAGAATGCAGAATCGCTTTTCAAGAAACGCTTCGTAGATGCGGTTGGCAGGAATGGAACCGTCTTCGGAAAAAAGCAGAGTTGCGGAGACCGAAAGCTCGGCAAGAGCCTTATGGTCGCTGTTCCAGCCAGACCAATCTAGCAGCGCTTTCTCTTCTTCTGTCAAAACGACGTCTTCCAGAAGCATGGAGGAACCTTCTCGCGCTCTGTTCCTATCGGCAAGCATCGTCGCAGGATGGCGCACTATGAGGTTTGAGGCCAATTTGCAGACTGCCTGCCGTCCCCGTCGAAAGGCATCGCCTTCGAGCGCCGCATCCTTGCAGCATTGCAAAAGACGTGAGTAGGAAACGGAAATCTGGCTTTCACTCTCAGACAGCTTTGTCTCGATAAGGTTCTGCGCGTAGTACTTATCGTCGCTATCGGCCTCTATATCGGAGTACTTGACTTCATACAGATCGCGTTTGCTGCATACGTCTTCGACCTTCGTACGGTAAAAAACACCGCTGTTTTTGTTGTAAGCATGAAGCTGCCCGGAGGAATCCGCGAAATGGCGCAGGTAGAACCGCGGCACCCAGTGCTGCTTTCGCGTCATTTTTCCGGGCAGCTTCGACATCCTAAGCCTTCACCGCCTCGTATTGGTAGGTCGTGCGCACGTTGTAGTGGAAGTCATCTCCAAGCTCCAACGCCTCGAAGTGCTTCTCGGCGCAGCCGATCTTGATCTTCTCCGCGTCGCGCAGGGCGGGCTCGCCGTTCTTGCCGCCCTTGGTCTCGGTCACGAAGTACACGCGGCGCTCGCCGTCTGCCTCCTCGACATACGCCCAGTCGGGGTTGTAGCTGCCGAGCGGCGTGTCGATCTTGAACGCCGAGGGCAGTTTCGCGAACACGAGAACCTCCTCCTGCTTGTCGAGAGCCTCGGCAAAGGAGCGCTCGACCCCCGCCGAGTCGTAGACCACGTAGTTGTACAGGCTTTTGCTCGTCACGTCCGGCTTCCACGCGTTCTGCCCAAGGTAGGCCGTGTAGTCGTCGAGCTCGAGGTCGCGCATGGTGTACCACTCGTCCTCGGGAAGGCGCACGTACTTGATGCCTTGGGCGATAAGATCGTTCTTCACGCGGTTGATCTTGTCACCGACCTGCGCGAGGAAGGTCGCGGGGTCGACCTCGAACTCGTCGAGGCGGCTGCAGCCCTCGAGGATCGCCTTGATGGTGCCGCGGGTGAGCCCGACGGCGTCCTGAAGCTCTGCGATCGGGTCGGGAAGGTCGTATTTCACCTTTCCCGAGATGGACACCACGGAGATGCCTGTGCCCTCGGCGCTCACGCCCGCGTCGTCGATGTCCAGCGATGCGCGCTCGCTCGTCACCTGGGGCGGGCGCACGGCGAGCATGCCATCGATCGCCTCGATGGCGCGTTCGATGAGCTTGCCGGAGTCGACCTCGACCTGGAAGCGCGTGCGCTGGCGGATGCGGTCCCACAGGGGCTGGAACGCAGGGTCGAGCGTGACGTCCTTCTGCAGCTCGACCGAGACCTCCTTGGCCTTGTCGCGGATCTGGACCCTCTGGGACTTGTGGATGATGATCGCCTCGACCTGTTCCTTCGCTGGCTCGAGCTCGGCGGGGAGTTCGACTTTGCCCTCCTCGGCGGCCGCTTTCAGCTCGGGCGTCACCGCGCCCTTGCCGTCGACCATGCCGGTCGCGACGAGGTGGTCGTAGACCTGCTTGGACTTCTTGTAGCCCAGGCGCTCCTCGACGCCATTATCGCCCTTGACCGTGACCTTCGTGAAGCTCTCCGGGGTGATGACGCCGAACTTGAAGTCCTCCGCCTCGAGCTCCTTCTGAAGCCCGTTGGCAAAGTCGTCGTAGCTCTCGTTCGCGATGACGGTGAGCACGTTCGCCTCGGGGTCGTACAGGCGCTCGCCGTCCTGGTTCACGCACAGGCGCAGACCGCGGCCGATTTTCTGGCGCTTGGTCAGGTTGTCCTTTGTCTCGACGAGCGTGCAGATCTGGAACACGTTGGGGTTGTCCCAGCCCTCCTTGAGCGCGGAGTGGCTGAAGACGAAAGAGACGTCCTTGTCCGCGTCCTTGCCGTCCGGGAAGGAGATGAGCGTCTCCTTCTTCTGCATGATGAGCTCGAAGGCCCCGGCGTCGTCGGCGGTGCCGGCGGCTCCCTTGGAGTCCTTGAACTTGCCCTTCTTGTCCTTGGCGAAGTATCCCTGGTGCACGGCGTGGGGGTCGCGCACCAGCGGGGCGCCGACGGCTTCGTAGCACTCGAGCCACGTGCCCTTGCCGATCCCCGCCGCCTTTGCGATGCGACGAGGCGCCTTCGAGTTCAGGGCACCTGCATACTCCTCCTCGAACATCTGGGCGTACAGGCCGCCGTGGACTTCGGGCTCGTAGACGCGGTATCGGTCGACGCGGTCGATGAAGAAGAGCGAGAGCACCTTCACGCCGCGCGGCCACAGCTCGAACTGGCGGGCCAGGTGGTCCTCGATGGTGCGGCGGATCTGCGCGCGCTTGACGACCTCCTCGTTGACGTCGCCCAGCGCCTCGCCGAGCTCGAGCACCTCACCGTTCTGGAACTCTATGAACTCTTCGCCCACTGCGGCGCCGATGTTGTTGACCACCCAGCCGCTCTCGTAGTCGCTGTTCTCGCCGCTCTTCTGGTAGAGGTCGTTGCCGGTCTTCACCGTGACGGCCTTGCGCTTCTGCGTGCCGTCGGCCTGGCGCACGTCGATGGACACCTTGGCGGAGAACGGGTCGGACTTGACGGACTCGAGCCTCACGTACGCGCCGTTGAGGTTCGCCTCGGCCTTGATCGAGTCCACGCAGATGCCCTTCACCAGGTGGCGCTCGAAGGCGTCGACCGGCGTGAGGCGGTAGATCATGTTGTAGGCCTGCTTGTGCGTGGCCGAGTAGCGCAGCACGAACAGCGGGTTCAGGCTCTTGATGGCGGCCTTGGCTTGCTTGGTGTTGTCGACGCTCTGGGGCTCGTCGATGATGACGACGGGCTTGCAGGCGCTCACGAGCTCGCGAGGGCTGAAGCCGCCGGTGAGCTTCTCGCTGGGACGGTGGAAGAGGTTGCCCTCCTTCGCGGTGCCATCCTTCTCGAGGCCCTTGTTGAACGCGTCGATGTTGATGACCATGACCTGGATGGAGCTCGACGTGGCGAAGTTACCCACCGGCCCCATGTCCTTCGAGTCGTACACGAAGTAGTCGAGCGGCGTGCGGTCGTAGAGCGTCTCGAAGTGCCTGCGGGTGGTCTGGAGGCTCTTGAGGACGCCCTCGCGGATGGCCACGCTCGGTACGACGATAACGAACTTGGTGATGCCGTAGCGGCGGTTCAGCTCGTAGATGGAGCGGATGTAGACGTAGGTCTTGCCGGTGCCGGTCTCCATCTCGACGGTGAAGTCTCGCAGGCGCCCATCGGTGAGGACGTCGGTTGCCGGGAGGCAGCCCTCCTCCTGCACGGCGTGCAGGTTGTCGAGGAGCTGGCCCGGCGCCACGCGAAGCTCGTTGCCGTGGCCGACCATGAGCTCGCCGATTGCCGTCTGGCCTTTGCGGCCGGAATCGGCGGAGAATACGCTGCCAATAAATTGTTGTCCGCGGAACAGGTCGCAGGTTGCTTCGATGGCCTCCAGCTGGTGCTGCTGGTCGGATGAGAACTTGAACTCGAGCGCCGCCATGCTAGACCGTCCTCAATTCGATCTCACAGCCCATGCGCTCGCCGGCGTGCTTGAAGATCTGCACGGCGTTGAGCTTGAGGGTGTCGTCGAGGACGGAATCGAGGATAAGAACGCGCCTGGGCTCCATGTCGGCGATGGCCTCGAGCGCCTCAATGGTGAGGCCTCGGGACATGCAGCAGACGAGCTCGTCGCAAGCGACAGACCAGATGGGATAGCCCGCGGCTTCAGACTTCTCGACGGGCAGCGTGAGCTCGAGGCCCCATTTGAGCATCATCTCGAAGACGATATCCATATCGGAGCGATCGGGCTTGACCACGTCGAAGAGGAGCTGACCGGGCTCGGGCTTCTCAATGCCGGACTCATCGAGCTCGAACACACGGAAGCCGATGTCGGGAAGCTGCTTGGGTCCCTCGCCAAGCTTGAGTTGACGGTTGGATTCCTCGAGCTCGGTTTTGATTTTGTCGCCTGCGCGGCGAATGCGTCCTTCGCCTATGTCGCAGAGAGTCTCATACCCGTCCTTGTAGGCGTCGCGTTTCGGGTCACAAGGCTCTGGAAGCTGGACAAGGATAAACTGATAGCGATCATCTTTTCCAAGCTCCTGCAGGAACATGGCATGGGCGGTCGATGCTGAGCCTGAGAAAAAATCAAGCACAATATCACCCGTGCTTAGATGCTCATGTACGGTAAGGAAGCAAGCAACCGAAAACAAGAGATAGACCGCCAGCACTACACTATTCCGAACCAAAGACCAAAAGATAAGCATTGTGGGAAAATCTAAACTTTTGGATTTTCCTACAATGCCAACTACGGCGGAATCCCTCCCACTCCTTATATCTTTCTGTATACATTGAATTTGTATTTAGTAAAATGCAGACAACACCACGGATCGGCTTTTGGTTGGACAATTCCAACCAAACACCACAGCAGACAGCAGAAAACATTCTGAACGCTAGGAAGCCGGTATGATTGTTACATATAAGGGGAAGAAAAATTTCTTTTAGGTACTTGCTTTCCTAAAACTGATGTGATACAATGATTTAAACCAGAAAAGGAGTAAAAAATATGCGGCAAGGTATTCTTAAATAAAATTTGATAATGGGCGCAAAAATGATTGCCCCTTGCAGGGGCTTAGTTTTTGTACCCAATTTAAGAATACTTTTGCCTTTTTAGTAAATATCGTGACGGACAGCGGCTCATGTAAGCCGTCATACTTCTGTTTGTCCGAAGTCATGATCCCCAGCGGTAAAAGTATTAGCCGCTGGGGATTTTTGCGCCCATTTGGGCCTTGTATGGAGGATAGACATGAACATTATCAATATCGGGATTCTTGCCCATGTAGACGCTGGAAAGACAACCTTGACGGAGAGCCTGCTATATGCCAGCGGAGCCATTTCAGAACCGGGGAGCGTCGAAAAAGGGACAACGAGGACGGACACCATGCTTTTGGAGCGGCAGCGTGGGATTACCATTCAAGCGGCAGTCACTTCCTTCCAGTGGCACAGATGTAAAGTCAACATTGTGGATACGCCCGGCCACATGGATTTTTTGGCGGAGGTGTACCGCTCTTTGGCTGTTTTAGATGGGGCCATCTTGGTGATCTCCGCTAAAGATGGTGTGCAGGCCCAGACCCGTATTCTGTTCCATGCCCTGCGGAAAATGGACATTCCCACCGTTATCTTTATCAATAAGATCGACCAGGCTGGCGTTGATTTGCAGGGCGTGTATCAGTCTGTTCGGGATAAGCTCTCCGCCGATATTATCATCAAGCAGACGGTGTCGCTGTCCCCGGAAATAGTCCTGGAGGAAAATACCGACATAGAAGCATGGGATGCGGTCATCGAAAATAACGATGAATTATTGGAAAAGTATATCGCAGGAGAACCAATCAGCCGGGAAGAACTTGCGCAGGAGGAACAGCGGCGGGTTCAAGACGCCTCCCTGTTCCCGGTCTATCATGGCAGCGCCAAAAAGGGCCTTGGCATTCAACCGTTGATGGATGCGGTGACAGGGCTGTTCCAACCGATTGGGGAACAGGGGAGCGACGCCCTATGCGGCAGCGTTTTCAAGGTGGAGTATACAGATTGTGGCCAGCGGCTCATCTATTTGCGGCTATACAGCGGAACGCTGCGCCTGCGGGATACGGTGGCTCTGGCCGGGAGAGAAAAGCTGAAAATCACAGAGATGCGTATTCCATCCAAAGGGGAAATTGTTCGGACAGACACCGCTTATCCGGGTGAAATTGTTATCCTTCCCAGCGACAGCGTGAGGTTAAACGATGTATTAGGGGACCCAACCCGGCTCCCTCGTAAAAGGTGGCGTGAGGACCCCCTCCCCATGCTGCGGACGTCGATTGCGCCGAAAACGGCAGCGCAAAGAGAACGGCTGCTGGACGCTCTTACGCAACTTGCGGATACTGACCCGCTTTTGCGCTGCGAGGTGGATTCCATCACCCATGAGATCATTCTTTCTTTTTTGGGCCGGGTGCAGTTGGAGGTTGTTTCCGCTTTGCTGTCGGAAAAATACAAGCTTGAAACAGTGGTAAAGGAACCCGCCGTCATTTATATGGAGCGGCCGCTCAAAGCAGCCAGCCACACCATCCATATCGAGGTGCCGCCCAACCCGTTTTGGGCATCCATCGGACTGTCTGTTACACCACTCCCGCTTGGCTCCGGTGTACAATACGAGAGCCGGGTTTCGCTGGGATACTTGAACCAGAGTTTTCAAAACGCTGTCAGGGATGGTATCCGTTACGGGCTGGAGCAGGGCTTGTTCGGCTGGAACGTAACGGACTGTAAGATTTGCTTTGAATACGGGCTTTATTACAGTCCGGTCAGCACGCCGGCGGACTTCCGCTCATTGGCCCCGATTGTATTGGAACAGGCATTGAAGGAATCAGGGACGCAACTGCTGGAACCTTATCTCTCCTTCACCCTCTATGCGCCCCGGGAATATCTTTCCAGGGCTTATCATGATGCACCGAAATACTGTGCCACCATCGAAACGGTCCAGGTAAAAAAGGATGAAGTTGTCTTTACTGGCGAGATTCCCGCCCGCTGTATACAGGCATACCGTACTGATCTGGCCTTTTACACCAACGGGCAGAGCGTATGCCTTACAGAACTGAAAGGGTATCAGGCCGCTGTCGGCAAGCCAGTCATCCAGCCCCGCCGTCCAAACAGCCGCCTGGACAAGGTGCGCCATATGTTTCAGAAGGTAATGTAAAGATACCTACCGTCAACGCCGAGAAATTTATGGGCATTGTCCGCAAGCACCTTGCCTTTGAAGAACTGCCCCCCACTCTCTTGCGGGAAATGATCGAGAAAATTGTGGTGCATGAGTGCAGCTATGATGAGAACGGCACCCGCAGGCAGGACATTGAGATTTATTACAGCTTTGTCGGCAAGATTGACTTGCCCGAATAACCGCCCGACCTATCCGACACAATGGCCAAGTGTCGGATAGGAACGGCAAAATTTTTTGCACTTCTATTGCTTCTTTATCACACATAAGCAAACGGACGTGTCGCGCAGCACCGTAGCCGTTCCGCGCAACGAAAAGCCTCACCGCCAGCGATCTCGTGCGCACATCGGCCGCAAGCGGCACGGGAGAGGCCGTCCCGATTAGGGTAGCGGCGCCGCGACTCGGAAACGCGCCTCCGTCCTCCACGCGACGTCCCGACGTAACCCTCGCGAGCGCCCCGGCAACCGCCGACGGGCCGCATCCCATGCCCGGAGGGTCTCGGCGCCCATGGCCGGTTCCATGCCGCACGCCTCCGCCCCTCCGACCCGAAACCCGCCCCGGCGCTCCTTGGACGCGCAGGGTCGCACGCCGGCAGGCGGCCCGCAAGGGCCGCGACACTTTTTCGGGTTCTTCGCCCCATGCGCTGCGCGCGCGAACAACGCGAAAAACTGACGTCGGGAGATTTCTACAACCACGTCCGACTTCGCTTCCTCCCTTGCCGGCACGCCCGCGCTGCATGCGACTCACGCGACGCAAGGCACGCCACAGGGGCGGGCCTCAGAGTCTAAGGAGCAAGACATGAACGACATGAAGGAAAAGGCGATGGGCGCGGTCAAGGCCTTCCTCGAGCGCAAGGGCTACGAGATCGTCGACGAGGCCTGGCAGGGGCCCGAGGGTATCGGCGGGATCGACCTCGTGGCGGTGGACGAGGACGGGACCCTGGTGTTCGTCGACGCCACGGCCCGGATCGGGACGGACGGCTTCCCCGAGGCCCACAGGGCGCGCGGGCTGCGCGAGGCGCTGGCGGCGACGTGGCTCGCCGGCAACGGCGACGACTACGCCGACACCCCGGTCCGCTTCGACGAGGTGGCGATGATGGTCGTCAAGGAGAACCGCGCGCTCCTGCGCCACCACGTCAACTGCTTCGGCGAGATGGAGCCGCTCTCCTAGGCGGCGCGCCCGGCCCCGGGCTCCCGGGGCCGGGTTTCCCCGAAACTCGGCCCCTGTACCACGAAAGCGTACATATCCGTACGTTTTCGTGGTACACTCCGCTTGTCGGACAAATCCGTACGATTTTGTCCCGACGCTCCGAGACTCGGGGCGCGCCGGACCGGATGCGGCGAGGCGCGCCCCACGCTAGAGAGGACGCGACCCATGCGCACGATAGCCATTTCCAACTACAAGGGCGGCGTCGGCAAGACGACGACCGCCGTGAACCTGGCGGCCATCTTCGCCGCCCGGGGCCTTCGGACCCTGCTCGTCGACCTCGACCCGCAGGCGTCGGCCACCGACTTCTTCGGCCTCTACGACCGGGCCGCCTCCGAGCGGCGCACATCGGTCGAGCTGCTCTACGGCGGCGCGCCCGTGGAGGAGATCGCCTACGCCGCCGGGGAGAACCTCGACGTGGTGGCCTCGACCATCGACCTCGTCGACCAGAACGAGATGCTCCTGCGCGAGCAGCGCCTCAAGTTCGCGCTCGACGACGCCTCGGGCTCCTACGACGTCTGCCTCATCGACTGCAGCCCCGTGATGCGCAGGCTCGCCTTCAACGCCTACCTCGCCGCCGCGGAGGGCGGCATGGTCGTCATCCCCGTGAAGCTCGACTCCACCGTGATGCGCGGCACGGCGCTCACCGTGGAGGCGACGCGCTCAATCGCGGACGCCCTGCGCATGCCCACGCCCAGATGGAAGATACTGCGCACCTGCGTGCCCGGCCGCATGACCAACGCCGAGACCACGGGCGCGGCCGTGCTCGACGGGTTCTTCCCAGACGAGCAGTTCGAGACGGTCATACACGCGAGCAGCAAGGTCTGCGAGGGCAGCTGGCAGTGGAAGCCGGTGGCCGCCTTCGAGCCGGGGAGCCGCCCCGCGCGCGACTACGAGGCCCTCGCCGACGAGGTGTACCGTGAGCTCGCCTAGCCAGGTGGCCGCGGGATTCACCATCACGGGGCTCCTCGACGGCGCGTCCCGCACCCGCGGGCGCTACCCGGTGTCCGAGATAGCGGTGGCCGACATCGCCGACCACCCGGCGAACGCCGCCTACTCCATGGACCCAACGGGGATAGCCGAGCTCGCCGAGTCCATACGCGAGGACGGCCTCACCGACCTGCCGCTCGTGCGCAAGGTCGGCGACGGCTCGTGGCAGATGGTCTCCGGGCACCGGCGCAAGGCCGCCTACGCGCTGCTCGCCAAGGACGACCCCGCCTACGAGAAGATGCCCTGCCGCGTGATAGAGGGCATCGACGACGAGCGGGCGGTGACGCTGCTCCACGCCGCGAACTACTTCACCCGCGCGCTCACCGTGACCGAGCGCGCCGCAGCGACCGAGGCGCTCAGGGGCGACGCCGTGCGCCTGCGCTCCGAGGACCCGTCGCTTTCCGGCATGCGCGTCGACGACGTGAAGGCCGCCATCATCGAGCGGCAGACGGGCCGCAAGGTCTCCGGCAAGACCATCGCGCGCGAGGAGAGGCTGGCCCGCAGGATCGCCGAGGACCTCTCGCCCGAGTGGGCCGCCGAGGCCGACCGCGGCAACCTCAGCGCCGAGGCGGTGCGCTCGCTCGCGGGCATGCCGAAGGAGCGCCAGGCGGAGATGCACGCCGCGATGGAGCCCTGGCGGCGCACCAAGCGGGAGCTCTCCGACTACGTGAGGAGCGAGGGGAAGGCGCAGGCCGGCCCCGACGGGCGCATCGCGAAGGCCGCTAGGCTCGTCGCCGACTTCCTGGAGAGCCCGCCCGAGAGCCCGAGCGCGGCCGACCTCACGCTGCTGCGGGAGATGGCGCTCATGACCGCCCCGTACGCGGATGCGGGCATCGATGTCCGAAAGCGTCGCAGAAGGGCCTCAGGCCCGAAATCCAGCAAGTAGCCTATGGCGTCCGACATCGCGTCGGGCGTCCATAGCACTTGGGGACCGGGCGGCCTCGGACCCGTCATGCCGCGGGCCGTTGGGGAGCCCGCTTGCGCGAGGCCCGGTCCCAGAGGCGGCGCCCGAGCCGGGCCGCCGCCTGCGGGGGATCCCCCGCGCCCCTAGAGAGACGCGCCCGCCGCGCGGCGGGCCCGAGGAAAGGAATCCGCAATGGAAGAGAGCACCGGCGGCGCCGGGGGCAAAGAGCGCCGCGTCACGTTCCGCATGGAGGGAGGCGACTACGACGCGCTCTGCGAGCGGTGCGAGCGCGCGGGCCTAAGCAAGTCGGAGTACCTGCGCTACCTCGTGCGCATACCGCTGTCGACGGAGGCCAACGCGGGAGACGAGCACCGCATACTCGTGGACCGCAGGGCCCTGTGGGCGATGTCGCGCGAGCTCACGAAGTGGGGCTACCACTACAACCAGGCGGTGCACGCGATGAACCTCATCAACTTCCACGCGCGCCACGGGCACGTCGACCGCGACCTCGTCGCGGATAGCATCCCGACGATCGAGCGCGAGCTCGCCGACGTGAACGCCGCGGCCCGCGAGATGGCGGCGGAGCTCGGTCGCATCGGCGCCGACTCGCTCGTGGAGGGCTCGCCATGCCGATCCTGAAGCCGATAAGCGGCCACGGCTCGACCGGAGGCATCCGCCGCTACCTCGAGAAGGGAGGCCGCGCCCTCGCGCGCGACCTGTTCAACCTGAGCTACGACGAGCGCGACGCCGGAGCGCTGGGAGACGGCGCCAAGGAGGCCTGCGCCTGGGACGCCGAGATGGACGCCACGCGCGCCGCGTTCGGCACGGACGCCCCCTGGAGGGGAAAGCCCGCGCGCACGTTCAAGCACTTCGTGCTCTCGCCGGACCCCGGCGACGACATCGACCTGGGAGCGCTGCGCGAGCTCGCGTGCTCGTGGGCGCTCAAGCACTTCGGCGACCACGAGATCGCCATCGTCTACCACGACGACAACGCCCGCGGCATACCGCACGCGCACATCGTCGTGAACAACGCGAACCTCCGCACCGGCTACCGCATGCAGACCCAGCATCCAGAGGACCTCAACCGCGACCTGCAGGACATGGCTCGCGAGCGCGGGCTGTCGGGTCTCTCCAACGACCGGGCGCCAGAATCGCCGTCGAAGGCGCGAGGGCGCGCCGGCGCGGGCGGGCCCAGGAGTCGCAGGAGCGTCTACCTGGGCCGTGCCGAGAAGGAGATCATGCGCTCTGGCGGCTACTCGTGGGTCGGCGACATCCGCGCCCGCGTCGCGCTCGCCAAGACCACGGCGCGCGACGAGGCGGAGTTCCTCGGCATCCTCGACGCCCTGGGCGTGCACGTCGCCGACAACTCGGCCAAGGCGAGGCGGGACGACTGGGTGTTCAGCCTGGCAGAGGAGCCGTCCAAGAAGGTCAGCGGCGAGCGCCTGGGGTTCGTCTACGGCAAGGAGATGCTCCGCCGGCGGTTCGAGCGCGAAGGCGCCTACCGCCCCACGGACGCGAGCACCGCGCGCATCCGCGAGGCCGCCGAGCGGGCCCTCGAGCTCAACGACCTCTCGGAGCTGAGCAGGCTCTCCTCGGCGCTCGAGACCTGCGCGAAGTTCGACGTCGAGTCGATCGAGGAGTTCGGTCTCAGGATGGCGACGCTCGAGCGCCGCGGCCAGGCGGGCGGCGAGGGGTACCGCCGCCTCGAGGCTGCGCGAGCCTACATAGCGGAGAACGGCCTCATGCCCCTCAAGACCCGCTACGGGAACGGCGACAAGCGCGGCGAAGCCGGCGACAACCAGCGCGGCAGCCGGCATGAGGACGAGCAGCAGCGCATCCTCGCCGCCGAGCGGCAGCGGGCCCAGCAGGACCAGCGCAGGGAGAGGGGCCGGAGATGATGGTGAGGATAGAGTACGAGGGCGGCAGGACGACGCTGTTCGACACGCTCTCGTTCACGGAGGGGTCGCCGTTCTCCGGCGCGAACATGCTCACGGAGTTCGAGCTCGAGATGCGTGAGGTGCCCGAGAAGGGGCTTTGGCTCACGGCGAACTGGCACCAGGTGCGCGACGACTGGCGCGCCGACGCGCCCGCGGACGGCATCCCGGCCGCACGCAGGTCCCGCGGATGGCGCTTCATGCTTGCCTCGGAGGCCGAGCTCGGGCGAGCCCGGCGCGTCCTGCTCGACGGCGACGAGGCGTTCGCCCGGGTGCGGGGATACCTGTGCGACGCGGCCGCGATCGGCGCCTGCTACCGCGAGCACGTGGGTCCTCCCTCAAAACCGCTGAAGTCGCAGATAAAGGAGCTGCAGCGCGCGCTGGGGAGGGCGGAGGTCCCGGGCGTGCCCGACGAGCTGGCGAGGCTGCTCGCGCAAGAGAAGGAAGAGGGCGCCGAGGATGGTGCCCGCAAGGTCAAGGAAGATTGGGGTGACGTCGATGAAGAGGCTTGGTAGGTTCCTCAAGGCGGCGCTTAAGGTCACGCTGGGCTTTTTCGTCTGGCTGTTCCGCGCCGTGTTCAAGTGGGTGATGTAGTAAGAGGCGGGCAATTGCCCGCCTCTTTGTCTTTCCTAATCTGTCTGATCGTCGATGAGCCAGCAGTCGGTCCCATCAGTGAGCAGCGTCCTGGCTGACCGGGATACCGCCGCGATGCGTTGGATTTTGCCTTTTCGATCTTCGGCCTCGGACCTCAGCTTCGACTCTCCGGAGCGTAGGCTCGCGCGCATCTCAACCTTAGCTTCGAGGAGTTGCTCTTTTGCAGCGGCTCTGGGGGTCTGAGAGACCAGCCTCTTGAGGGCGTTTCCCTGGGCTCCGCGAGGAAGCGCGATGGGCGTCCCTTTCATGCCCCCGATCTTCATCTCCATGAGCGCTGCGAGGACCTGCCTCTTTTTCAGAAAGCCCTGAGATTTGTCCAGGATCCGCTGTTCTTCGATGAGGGCGCTGCGGTCGTCCATGCTGCCGTCGTAGTACATGCGCGTCATGGCGAGCGCCGACAGGGCCTGGAGGCACCCCCCCCTTCGAGGCCTTTTGTCTCCATTCTGGGAATATATCCTGCTCATTTAGGGTTATTCGCGCTGAAAGATTTTGACTAGCTTGGTGTCCTTTATTTCGTAAATAATGTCTGCGACGTTCTCGACCAGCCTCTTATCGTGGGAGACGAACACTATCGTTCCGGCATAGGCGCTCATCATCTGCTCGAGGGCTTCGGCGCTCTTGATGTCCAGGTAATTTCCAGGCTCGTCCATGAGCAAGATGTTGTATCTGCCCAGCAGCATCTTCGCGAGCAGCAGCTTGATGACTTCGCCTCCCGAGAGAACGCCAACGTCCTTTGCCAGGTCACGCGGTCCGATTCCCATAGAGGCGAGGACGCTTCGGATTTCGGTCATGCTGTACTCGCAACCATCCTGCATGAACGAGATCGCAGACTGACGGGCGTCGAACTTGTAGCCTGTTTGCTCGAAGTAACCGATCTCTGCCTTGGGAGAGATGTTGATACCGTCGGCGCGTCGAGCGATTGCCTTCAGCAAGCTGGTCTTTCCTGTACCGTTGCCACCGGTGATGGCCACTTTGGCACCGAGCGGTATCTCGAATTTCGCGTGGTCATAGAGCATGCAGTTGCCGAAGCTCAAGCTGAAATCGTCTGCCGAGATGGGAAATTTACTATGCAGTTCCAGGGCCTTGCTCTGGCGGAACCGCACGGTGCGAATGCTGTCGGGGGCCTCAATCCCTTCGAGCGCTTCGAGGCGCTTCTCCATGTCCTTAGCCGCCTGGTACATCCTCTTCTGTTTGGTGCCGGTTGCTTTCTGATGCCCCAATCGACCTGCATACTCGTTGCTTTTCTTTGCGCCCTTCTGCTTGGCGTCGACCTGCCGTGCTTTTTTCCGTTGTTTTTCGATGGCGGCTTCAAGGCGCTCGCGCTCGCGCATCGCCTCTTCGTATCGAGCCGCCTGAACTTTGCGCTCTTCTTCTTTCTGTCGCAGATAGTCGGTGTAGTCACCCCAGAATTCGGAAATACCGCCGTCTTTGAGCTCCCAGATCTTGTCCACTACCTGATCGAGAAAATAACGGTCATGGCTCACAATGAGAAGGGCTCCATCAAATGCCTTGAGTTGTCCGACGAGAAGGCTGATGCCGTCTTGGTCGAGGTGGCTCGTAGGCTCATCAGCAAAGATCGCGCTTGCATGCTGGGAGAGCGCAGAGGCAATCTTGGCGCGCGTCTCCTCTCCGCCGCTCATCGTCTCCTGCGCCACTCCGGCGACGTTGAGACGGGAGAGCATCTCACCACTGTCCTGAGCCGCATCAAGGTCGAGTTCATCGAGTTGGCCGATGAGGGCAATGCTGCCGAAGCGCCTGACGTCGGCGTCCGCAATGGTAAGATTGCCGCTCAGAATTTTAAGCAGGCTGGTTTTGCCTGCGCCATTGTCTCCCACCAAGCCGATGCGATCGTAGGAGTAGATTTCCAACTCTTCGATATCCAGGATATCGCGGCCGGCATATTCCAAAAAGATGTCTTTAGCTTTGACTATGAGTTCCATAGGTTGAACCGCCTTTTGTGTATTAGCCTTTTACTGGAAGCGCAGCCATGCCAAAAAAGATTGCTCACGTCGATTTTTCGCCTTTGCCCAATTGCCGGCGCGAGCGTTTTGACCTTGCGCAAGCCGGCAAATCCGAAAATGATAGTTGGCGACGAATAAGGAGCGCGATGTGGGATGTCGGTGCAATACCTCGTCGTCGCAAGGGCTTGAAGGCTGACGCGTGAACCGATGGCTGCTGCCTCTTTTTTTCGAATACTTGGGCTATTGAATCCGCCCGGTATCTCTTTTCCCCACGTTTCGGACGCTCGGAGCAAGCAGCATAGCCATCGCAAGCAGTACCATGGTCGCTCCAGAGCCGACGAACCATAACGGAGCTCCAAGCAGATCCGCAAAAACGGAGGGAGCTGCGAGGCCCATGGGCATGGCCCAAGCCATGATGGTTCCGTAGAGGCCGAAAACGCGGCCTAGGTACTCAGGAGGTATCTGCTCCTGCATAAGGGCAGTCTGGGTTCCCGCGTACAACGGGGAGCATGCGCCCATAAGAAAG
Organism: Thermophilibacter provencensis; assembly: GCF_900128445.1. Taxonomy (GTDB): domain Bacteria; phylum Actinomycetota; class Coriobacteriia; order Coriobacteriales; family Atopobiaceae; genus Thermophilibacter; species Thermophilibacter provencensis. The sequence goes on from NZ_LT671417.1 coordinate 745,529, forward strand.
CTCACCGGCAGGAAAGCAGCGAAGAATGACGGGCCGAGCGATCCGGATACGATTGCGGCAATGCCGAAGCCGGCAATCGCAGCGACCATGGTGAACGACCTATTGCGGAACCCTCCCGTAACCGCCAAGATACCGGACCCAGCCAGCATGCCTGCAGAAAAAAGGATTTCCACCAAAGCGGCATCCCCCGTGCTACCGCCAAAATGCCCCAAGGTCATTATTGGGAACAATGCCGCGAGCGGAGAGAACGCGAAAGCGAAGACGAACCCGCACCAAAGAAGGGCGAACAGCCCCCTGTACCCCCTAATCAGCTTGTAGCCGTCCGAAATCTCAGAGAAGAGCTCTCGAACCTTATTGGAAAAGGACAAGCTGCGGTCGGCTTCGTCGAGGCCCCCTGCGTCTATCTGTGCGGCGAGGACGGCTAAAGAAGCGAAAAGCGCTCCCAGCACGTCGAGGACAATCATAGCGGTAATGCCCGCCACGGGATAAATCACTGCTGCAAGCGCGGCGCCAAGAATGTATCCGCCGGACTGAATCGCCTGAGTCACCCCCGATAGGCGAACGAGATGCTCCGGTGGGGCGAGATGGGGCGTGAGAGATTGGGAGGCTGGCGTGTAGAACGAAGTACCAACTGCACGGAGAAACAAGGCGATGAGAATTAGCCATGCAGGTAAGCTGCCGGCCAACGAGGCAATCACCAAGGCGGCACCCACCGCGGCAATGAAGAGGTCGGCGCCGATGAGGACACGTTTCAAAGGCAGTCTGTCGACAAGGGCGCCCGCAAGGATTCCGAACAAAGCAATCGGCAGAAAGCCTGCCAGCGATGCTAAGGAGAGGAGAGAAGACGACCCTGTCGTGAGGGCGAGATGCCAAATAAGACCCATTTGGAGAATCGAACTCGTCAATGTCGAAACGAGCTCCCCGCCCCATACGAAACAAAGCTTGAATTGCCATGAATGGCACAGCAGAGCAGACCTGCCCCGAGAGGTTTCAAATATCATGGTTATGTCCAATCGTGAAATGGCGTGCAGAAAAACAGCGCGACGCCACAACAGCGCCGCTTTCTAGGCGCTCATCCACGTGCGGAAAAGACCAACCACGACACCCCTCCTTTGTTAATTCGGTCTGGCAAACCATGTAATATTAACGAGGCTTGAGTTTGCCTGTCAAGAATCGACCATCGGAAAGGGCAATCCTCTCTGGCCATTCGATTCCTTTTGTATCTATGGCTGCATTTACGTTATGTGGTTATTTATTTCGTTAGAATTCCCAAGCAAAACGCTTTTATGCACCATGTCTGCGCAAGCGAGAAAAGCCATTTCTAAGCCTCGGTCCACGAAAATGTCAACTTGGCTTTTCATTGAGCCGATACTTCCAACACCGCTGAAAACGAACCAAACGCGTAGCTCTTGCGTGTCCGCAACTCGCACCATCAAAGTATGCAAGCATCCTGATGAGCAGGATAGCCTCTGATCGTCTGTATCTCAATTCGGAACAAAGATCCTGGGAAAAAGGGGATGCGGCGCCGAACGCGAACAATGTGTGTACGCTGTCGAGAAATGAGGCGCGCGCCGAGAAACCGGTGGTCCATACTCCACGCCGCACCCCCAACTGAGCCTCGTAGGATTGGACCTCTTTAAGCAACGGTTCGAGGTCTTTTTCGCGCTCAGCGGCGTCCCTGGCCTTGTCTTCGATGCCGGCGAGTTGCTCGGTAATCCAATCGATTACCTGACCGACGTCGTTGTACCTGCCCTCGATCTCGTTTCTTGCCGCCTGTCGTGCCTCGGCGGGCTTTTGGAGGTAATCGTCATGAAGGGCTGCGTAGGTCCTAGCGATGTCCAGGGCGTTTTTGACCTTCGCCCTCTGGTCGCCGGCGATCATGGAGGCGATCGATTCCAGCTTGGCGTCGATGCACTGGAGGCTGTCGCTGATTTCGGTCATGTACGCCTGACCGACAACCATCGCCGCTGCGGCAAGGCCGACGCTGGCGATCTGTGCGGGGCTGACCCCAGCGGCTTTGAGGGAGACGTCGCCGCTCAGGCGACCTTTCGGGTCTCGGACGAGGGCCCTTACCGCTTCCGGATCCTTCTTCGAGGCGACGAGGTCCTTAAAGCTGTAGCCTTCGGGAACCTCGACTTTGTAGAGCTGTTTTCCTCGACGAGGTCTATGACGTCCGAGGCGAGGCCGAGAATGGCGTCCGCCCGCTCTCCGATGCCGACGTTGTTCTCTTTGCCCGCATCGGCGTTCGCGACGAGCCTGATGTTCTCCAAGTCCTCGACGGGAACGACCTCGACGCTGATTGGCGCAAGTTCTTTGTCGCTCATGCTCTTAGCGCCTATCTCGCCTCATCGGAACGCGCCAGGACGTCCCATTTGTTGTACGAGCCCTCGGCCTGAAGATCCCTGACGAGGGCCTCATAGCGGGTCTCGAGGTCTTTCTCCTCACACGGGAAGAGCAGAATCATCATTGGTCTTTTGAACTTGAAGTCAGCGTAGACGTCGATGTTGCCGAAACCGCAAAGCTGTGTGTATATGCTGAAGCCCATGGATTTGCCGCAACCGACATAGACGTCCTCGTAGGCGGAAGGGTCTTTCTCTCGTGCCGATTTCATCGTGACGACGGCGTAGCAGCCGGCGATCGCCATGTACCCATCGCTGAGGTCGGCTTCGCTGGAGACGTTGTTCTCGAAGTTCTCGAAGAAATCTTTTGCGGAGATCGGCGGAAGCGAGCTTGCCACGGCCTTCTTGCGGGATGCCTCGAGTGACTTTTGCTGCTCCTTCTTGTCTTTGATTGCCCGACCCTTTGAAAGGAATGAGTCCCTGGCTTCTCCCAGGCTATCTGCCGCCTGCTTCCCCCTTTGCTGCCCCCAGTCGATCAGAGCGGGCCCGTATTTGTTCACAGCGGGCTCAACGAAGGGCAGAACGTCTTTTCCGATGTCGATGGCCCTTTTGACGTCTTGCAGCTTAATCTTTCCCAATTGCGTACCTCTATTCATGGACAACCGGAAGCTTATCGAGAAGCAGCCGGCAGCGTCTTGTTTCTATCAAGTGCGTAAATTATCTCACCACATGCAAGACCCCTTGCCGAGATATAGCGGCAAGGGGTCGAAGGGCCATATTCGGTTGTAGTTTCGATCTGCAAGTCCTAGTCTCGGTCGTCGTCGCCGGTTGCGCAGCAGGCGTAGGCCGTGAGCGTGAGGAGCCCCATGAGGGGCCCTATTCCGAAGGGCGCGAATCCCATGTTTCCACCTCCTTCGCGTAGACCACGGTGCGGGAGTTGCTCGTCTGGTAGCTGCACGTCACGAAGGCCCAGGCATGCGCGATGTCCGCCGAATCTTCCAGGACGACCTCGCACTGGGACAATTTGTCCCCGAGGTAGGCGTCGAGCTCCGCAGCGCCGGCGAAGTCGGTCCGCTTGCCCTCTGAGCTCGCGTCGACCACGTCAGCCGCGAAGACCTCGAGCTCGATCGCATTCTCGCGGGTGTAGACCCGGATGGTGCGGTGCCCCTCGGCGAAACCGCGCGACGAGTATTGCGCGAGCGGCGCGAACATAGTGCCGTCGGACATGTGGTGCCCGTAGACGATGACGAGCGGGCTCTCGGCGCCCTGCGCGCACCCGGCGTCGATGTAGGGAGCGCCCCACGCTGATCTTTCGCCGCCGGCGTCGTGCGTGAGGTAGAAGTCGGGCGATTCGGGCCGGCCCTGGACGATCGGGTAGTCGACGGTCGTGCCCGGCACGTGCACCCAAGCGACGACGGAGGCGGGAAGGGCGTCCCAGTCGATGCCGCCTCCCGTCTCTTGAGCCTCCATTGCCGCATCCTTTTCCGCAGCAGGCGCCTCGTGCACCCCGTACGGGTTCCTCTCGGGCAGCGGCAGGACGGCGAGCGCCGCCAGCGCCAGCAACGCCACGGCAATGGCGAGTGCCGTGGCGGCTTTCCCTTTGTTCATGTCCTCCCCCGTTCGCAGGGGAGGCCCCGGGCGGGCGCCCAGGGCCTCCGGTTCGGTATCGATGCGGCGCCGCTACTCTTCCGGCTCTTCGGCAGGCTCTTCGGCTGCCGCGTCCTTGCTTGCGCCGGCCGTCTTGCGCTTGCGGTACGCGAGCACTCCGCCCGCGCCCGCCGCAGCTGCCAGAGCGATGCCTGCGGCCACGGCGTAGCCGGTGGCGTCGGGGGCGTCGGCCCCGGTCTTGGCGTAGGGCTCCTCGGGCACCTCGGGCGTGTCGGGGTTGTCCACGACGACGCTCTGCTCGGCGGAGTCGATGTCCTCGTGGGTCGCAACGACGTTGCCGGCGGAGTCCAGGACCTTCTCGAAGACGACGAGCTCGTCTCCCTCGGCCAGGCCCTCGGTGTCGAACTCGAAGGTCACCTCGACGGTGCCGGAGGGCGCCTCTGGCTCGAAGGGCGTGCGCGCGGTCACCTCGTTGCCGTCCTTGTCGAGGAACGGCTCTCCGGTGCCCTTGTCCATGAGCGTGCCCACGGCGATGTAGGTCTCGCCGGGGACGAGGCCCTTGTAGGCCACCGTGTCGACGACCTTTGCCTTGCCGGCCTCGATGACCTGGTCGCCGTCGGCGGCGTCGGCCGCCTGGGTGCCCACCTCGACGGCGACGTGGACGGTCTGGCCCTCGTCGGAGAGGTCCGCGTGCGACGCCACCTCGGCGCCGTCCTTGCGAAGGCTCTCGAACACGACCAGGTCGCGGCCGCCGAGCAGGCTCGCGTCGAAGGAGATCTCTACGTCCTGGCTGCCCGTCGAGAGCGCGGGCGCGAACTCGGCCTTGGCCCCCACGGGCTTGCCCGAGGCATCGGTCACGGGCTCGCCGGTCGCCTTGTCGACGAGGGTTGCCGAGAGCTCGTACTCCTCGCCGGCCTTCAGCCCCTCGTAGGCCACCGCGTCGACGACCTTGGCCTCGGCGTCGGCCGAGACGTCCTTGTCGCCGTCCGCCCCGTCCTTTGCTGTGGTGGAGATGCGCGGGCCCTCCTGGTCGTCAAGGCCCATCCACACGGCCTTGGCCACCGTCGAGTCGCGCTCGATCCAGAAGCTCCTGGTGATGAGCTCGAGGCCCTCGTTGGCCTCGCAGCGCAGCTCGGTCATGGTGTAGGCGCCGTACGGCAGTGCCGCCAGCGAGTCGTCGACCGGCGCCGAGGAGCCGTCCTCGCCGAGCGAGAACCAGATGCCGGCCTTCGGGTCCATGTCGGCGGCAGCAATCGGGCCCTCATGGCCGAGCAGGGCGTCGTTGGCGTTGGTGTCCCTCGAGTGCCTGTTCCAGCTGCTCGCGGTGGACGCGTCGCCGTTGCGGTCCGTCACCAGCACGTGCGTCTCGCCGGTGGCCGCGTTCTCGATGGCGAACGGGACCATGAGGCCGGCGTTGTCGGTCTCGCTCTTCTTGGAGAGCTCGAGGTCGTTGCGCACCACCTGGTCGCGGAACTCGAGCGCGGCGCCGTCCGCGGAGGCGCTCACGATCTCGCCGCCGGTGCGGACCTCGAAGGTGCGGGGCTCGCCGTCGGTCAGTAGGTAGCTCCCGTTCGTCGCCGTCTCCCGCACGTCGTAGGTTCCGTACGGCAGTGCGTCGGCCGCGGTCTGCGCGGTGTAGGCGCCGGCCTCGTCGTTCCATGCGGTGGTCAGCGTGGCCACGGCTTCGCCCGGCTCGTGCCATTCGCCGTCAACGAGGACCTTGTGCGCCGAGCGGTTCGTGACGGTGAACTCGATCCCGTCGAGGCCGGGGTGCTCGCCAGGCGCCTCCTTGTGGCCGCTGCCCGCGAGCGCCTCGGACGCCTGCAGCTCCTTGTCGGACTTGGTCACCTGCACGCCGCCGCGGAAGACCTCGTCGGTCACGGGGTCGCCCGTGAGGTCGCGCACCTCGCCGGCCTTCACGGTGAACGCGACGGAGGCGTCGCTGGCGTCGTAGCCCTCGGGCGCTCCGGACTCGACGATGCGATAATTGCCTGCGGGAAGTGCGTCGGCGCCGGTCGCGGCGACGTGCGATCCGTTCTCGGGCGCGGTCTTGATCGTGGCGCAGACCTCTCCGTCGGCGTAGTACTTGCCGCCGACCAGCACGTACCGGCCGGTCTCGTTAACGACGGAGAAGCTCGCGCCGTCGAGCGAGGCGTCGCCCTGGGGCTCTGCGCCCGCCTCGGAGTCCTCTTTGGCGACCTTGACGCCGCCTGCGGACCAGCTGAAGCTCACGAGCGTCTGTGAGCCGCCGCCGGTCCTGACGCAGAACGCCTCGAACCCGGCGGAGACCCTGCCGGCGCCCGCCTTCATCTTGGCGAAGGTCCCGCCGATCAGCTCGGATTTCGCCCAGGAGGCGAACTCGGCGCTCGTGCCGTGCGTGGCAGCCGACTCGGACCCAGAGTAGGCGTAGGCGATGAGCACGTGGCTCGCCGCGGCGTACTTCGCGTCGTCCCAGCCGCCGCCGTCGTACCAGCTGCCCGGGAACATCGACGCGTCGAAGCCGGGAGAGCCGAACGAGTACCAGATCGCCGCTGTCACGTCGCCGCTCGGCACGGGGCTCGTCGAGTAGGAGCCCGGCGCGGGCGTCGGGGACGAGGGCTCGGCGCAGTAGGCGATGTTCCCGTCGGCGCTCATCCACGTGGTGGCGAAGCCGCCGTAGGGGATCTTGCCGCCGATGGACACGTCTACCGTGCTCGGCGCGGCGTAGGCGGGCGAGGCCGCCACGGAGGCGAGCAGCGCCCCCGCCGCCAGGATGAGCGCCATGGCGCATCGGAGGAGCTTTTCCTGCAGGGTGCAGTCTTTCGCTGCGTTCATCTTTCCGCCTCCCTATCTCTCGACGCTTCGCTGTGCGCGGGGCGCCTCGTGCTCGGTAGCGCGGCTCGCCTGGCGGGCGTGCTCGGCGCGCTCCGCGAGGTAGCGCGAGCGCCCTGCGTCAACGGCCTCTTTGAGCTGCGCCGGCATGACCTTCACGGTGTCCTTGACCGCGCGTCCGCCCTCGTCGAGCTCGGGCTGGCCGTCCGGGCCCATCACCGTCTTCCTCAGCCACACCTCGCGGTTCGCGAGCAGCGGTATGTCCCGGAAGTCGGCCCCCTTGAAGCGGCTCTCGTTAACGAACATGGGGCTGAACTCGTAGCCTCCCACGTCCATGCCGTCGACGACGGTGCCCTTGGGAAGGGTCGCCGAGTTGAAGGTCCTGGCCTCGCCGGTCGCGCGGTCGGTGTACTCGATGCCCTCGCGCACGAAGCTCTTGTGCAGCGAGAGGTACACGTTCTTCCTCTCTTCCATGTCTTTCCTCCTTTTCGTTTTCAATCGGTCCTTGTCTTCATCCGCCGGGACGCGTGCCCCGGCGCGGCGCCCCTATCTCATGGCGACCGCCCCCTTCCTCGCTTTTCCGCTAGAAGCCGCTCACGATGTCGCGCGCCCAGGAGCCGCTTTTCACGAGGGCCAGGATGAGCAGCACGCACATGGCCAGGTACTGCAGCGCGTAGGTGAGCCCGTTCGCGACCGCGTCGGCCGGGGTGCCCGTCCCGGGGTTCGCCCCGGTGAGCCCGCCGAGCACGAGCGGGAACGATATGAGCAGCACGAGGATGATGACGCCGGCGATGCAGACCGCCCCGAAGCTCTTCAGGTAGCCAAGGCCTATCTGGCGCGTGGCGTCCATGCCGAGGAACGCCAGCGGGATCGGGGCGAACGCGGCCATGATGTAGAGCTGGAGCGCGCGGGCCCAGCAGACCACGAGGGCGACGACGTAGGCCGCCAGCACCACGACCCAGCTGATGAGGCTCACGACGAGCATGGCGATGAGCGACGGGATGTCGTCGTCGGTGGTGACGACTGACACCTCGGGCAGGTCGAGCGCGCCACCGGCGCCGAAGAGCGCCTCGACTCGGTCGATGGCGAGCCCGCAGACCTCGTAGATCGACGCCATCAGGTCGAAGCTGTTCTGTATGAGGAACAGGAACACGGCGAAGAACACGAGGAGGAACACGACCTCCTTGACGCCGGGAAGGCTCTGGCTGCCGTCCATGCGCTGGGATATCTCGATGAGCTTCAGGGTGAAGACCAGGCCGAGCACCCCGCACCCGATCGGCAGGATGGCAACCTGCCATACGCCCCGGGCGACGTCGTGCATGGTCAGGTCGCTCGAGCTCGTGAGCATGTGCGCGAAGTCGGCCGAGAGGATCCCGTTCGCGCCGATCGACCCGAGCACGCCCGTCTGCGCCTTGAACATCCAGTTGCAGCAGTCGCGCAGAAGGCCGCACAGCCAATCGTTGACGTCCCCGGCTATGTCGGCGTATGCCGGCTGCGCGGGGACGAGCAGGAGCGCGCAGAGGGCGAAGGCGGTCGCGGCGGAGACGGCGAAGACCCTTCGGCGTCGCGATTCAAGCGCCCGCACGGCTACATCGCCTCCAGCGAGCCGCTGCGCGAAACCACGGTGACCACCGTCGAGGCGGGGTCGTCGAGCGTGAAGGTCGTCGACGCGACGTTCCAGGCGTAGTCGAGCCACACCTCCTTGTCCCAGGTGGCTCCCGTCGCCTGCGGGGACACCTTCGCCGCCTTCCCGGCGACGGCCTCCTCGATGGCGGCGACGTCCGCGCCCAGCGCCTCGGAGAGGCGGTCGTCGGTGCCGGTCACGGAGAACGCTCCGTCTTGCGCCTTCTGGGGCACGTAGGCCTGCGTCAGGAGGTCGCAGGCCAGGGTGCGGGCGTCCCCGCCGCCCGAGACCTGGATGAGCGACAGGCCTCCCGCCTTGTCGCCGGTTCCCTTGACGTCGATGGGCACGCTGAGCACGCCGCCGGCCTCGGAGGGCTCCTCGGCCGAGAAGAACCAGGCGCGCTCGGTGCCGTCCGCGCTCTCCACCATGGCGCCCTCGACGATCCGCAGCGTGGCGGTCGGGTCGTCGGCGCCCGTCCACGCGGTGTTCCAGAGCGCCTCGGCGCCCGATGTCGCCTTTCCAGTCTCCGAGCCAGTGCCTTCAGGGGCGCCGGCCATCGCGGGCGGCGCCAGCTCCTGGGGGCTTTCCTGCGGGGCGATGGCGCAGCGCGCCGCGCCCGCGCCGAGCGCCACGGTGAGCGCGCCTGCCGCGACGGCGGCCATGACCCTTGACTTTCCCTGCATTGGTTTCTCCTATCTCGCGGTGAGCGCGCAGCTGAAGCTGCCGATGCCGCTCGCTATGCGGCACACGTCGCCCGTTCGCGGCTCGTGTATGTACCTGTCGTCGCCGATGTAGATGGCAACGTGGCCCGAGCGGTAGAGGATGTCGCCGGGCTTCGCCTCCGAGAGCGGTATGCGCCTGAGCTCCTCGTACTGGGAACCCGTGTAGTGGCTTATGCGGATGCCCGCCTGCGCGTAGCAGTACTGCGTGAGCCCGCTGCAGTCGAGCGCCTTGCCGGGGGTCGAGCCTCCCCACACGTAGGGCACGCCGAGCTGGCTGTACGCCGCCTCGACGATCGCGTTCCCGTTCGCGGCCGGGTCCTTCAGGTCCTCGACCGTCATGGAGTCGAGCCTGTAGAGGCCCCATTGCGCCATGATCGACTTCAGGGACTCGACGTAGGACGAGTCGGTCGCCCAGCCGGCGTCCTTGAGCCCCTCGGCCATCCTGTCCGAGTCGTGCCTCTCGATCGCCTCGCGGATGAGGGCGTTGCCCGAGTAGCGCTCCGCCTGCAGGAAGACCCTGCTGCGGAAGCGGATGCACTCGGCGTCGCCGGCGAAGCGGATGAAGCTCGCCGTGATCTGGGTGTGCTCGCCGGGCACGTACTCCTCGCTGGTGGCCCAGTTCGCCTTGCCGGCCACCTCGGGGCAGCCCGCGTAGCCCGACCACCACTTCATGCCGAAGAGGTTGTGGTCGCGCTCTGCGAGCTGGCTCATGCGGTCGCCCTGGCCGGACTCCTGGATGATCTGCGCGATGGTGCAGCCCGCCGGGTGCCCGTACTCCTCCTGGCACTCGAGCGCCGCCTCGACCATCTCGTAGGTGATGTAGGGCGGCAGCCCCTCGAGGCCCTGCTTGGAGGCTGCGTCGTCCCAGAAGCCGAACAGCGCGCTCAGCAGCTGCGCGACGGCGAGCGCGCAGGCGACGAAGGCCACGATACCGGCCACCGCCCCGAGCAGGGCGGGCGCCGCGCCCGAGACCGCGCCCGCGATCGCGGAGGCGGCGCCCTTCGACCCCGCGGCTCGGGCCGCCTCGCCCGACGCCTGCGCGGCCGCCTGGGCCGCCTGGTGCTTGGCCGGGGCGGTCGCGCCGGCTGCCTCGGGGCCGCGCGCGCCTCCCTTTGGGGCGCCGAGGGCGGTCGCCGCCTTGCGGCTGCCTTGGGCGGCTTTCTTCGCCTTCCTCTGCCGCAGCCTTCCCGCGGCCTTCTTGGCCGCATGCCCCGCGTCGTACATGCCCGAGGCGCCCTCGAGCTCCTCCGAGTCGTCGAGCTGGGAGACTGCCTCCCGGGCGATCGCCAGCTTCGCCGCCTCGACGCGCGAGCGCATCGCTGCCGCCGCGCGCCGGTCTCCGGCGGGTTGGGACAATTTGTCCCCGAGCCCGCCTTCCGGCGCGTCGGGCCTGGAAGGGCGCCCCTTCGCCGTTGCGGCGGAGCCTCCCGCCTGGTCGAGCGGGCCGGCTCCCTCCGAGACGTTTCCCAGGGCGTCGCGCTCGGTCTCCGCGACGTCGCCCGCGGTGAGCACGTCGCGGCGCCGCGCCCCGACCACCTCGAGCATCCCGCCGCCCTCGCTCGGGCCGGCCATTCCTATTCCTCCGCCTCTCGCGCCGCCCGGCGCATCTCGCGCTCGGCGACCTCTGCGGGCTTGGTGTTCCACAGGTCGTAGAGCGGGCCTTTCGGGAAGTCGTCGGTGATGGGCACGCGGATCCCGGCGCTGATGAGCAGGCCCTCGCCGGGCTTGACGGCGTCGCCGATGTAGCCGCGCTCCGTGGCGGAGAGCTGGAGCATCTCCGCCCATGCGTCGAGGTCGGCGGTGGACTGCTTGTGCAGCAGGAAGAACTCGGAGTTGAGCACCATGTCGCGGGCCTCGGCGTTGGCCAGCATGTGGCTCGTGTTCTGGCTGATGCCGGTGCAGATGAGGCCGAACTTGCGCCCCTCGCGCCACAGGCGGGCGAAGTACTCGACCACCGTCGGGTGCGCGAAGAGGCTCTGCACCTCGTCGATGTAGAGCCAGGTGTAGTTGGGGCGCGGCGGCGTTACCATCACGCGGTTGCGCACCATCTCGAGCGCCGTGATCATGCCGAACACGCGCATGTTCTGGCCGAGGCCGTGCATGTCGATGTTGGTGATGCGGTTGTCGAGCGCCACGTTGCTCTGGCCGTTGAAGAAGGAGAACGCGCCCTTCACGTAGCGCTCGTAGCGCAGCGCGATGTCGGCGGCCTCGGGCTCGGGCTGAGCGAGCAGCGCCGCGTGGAAGTCGCCGAGCGTGGGCAGGCGGCCGTCCCTCGCGCACTCCCGGTACGCCTCGCCGACGCAGCGGGCGATGATCGAGCGGTCGCGCTCCGGCAGGCCCTCGCGGCCCTCGGCCATGAGCGCGCTCGAGAGCGCGAGCACCGCGTCGGTCTTGTACGCGAGCTTGGCGGCGTCGGCGCGGTCCGCGACGTCGGCGGTGTCGAGGGGGTTGAGCACCGCCGAGCATCCCGGGGCGAGCTCGACGTTCGCGCCGCCGAGCGCGCCGACGAGGTTGCCGTACTCGCCGGCCGGGTCGAAGATCACGACCTCGTCCTCGGGGTGCGCGAGCACGGTGTTGGTTATCTCGCGCTTCACCGAGAAGCTCTTGCCCGATCCGGGCTTGCCGCACACGAAGCCCATGGGGCTCGCCAGGCGCTTGCGGTCGCACAGCACCAGGTTCCCGCTCTCCCTGGACTGCCCGTAGTAGCCTCCGCCCGCCTCGTCGAGGCTCTGGCTGGCGAAGGGCATCTGCATGGCCACCTGCCCCGTGGTGAGGTAGCGGCTCACGGTGACGTGGTTGTCCCCGAGCGGGAGCACCGAGTTGAGAGCCTGGCGCTGCCGGAAGTGGAGCGGCTCGAGGCCGATCGTGCAGCCCTGCGCGACGCTCGTCACCTGCTGGACGCGGCGGTCGAGCTCCTCGAGGCTGTCGGCCCAGGTGTAGACGAGGCCCGTGTAGACGAACAGGCGCTCGGACTTGTTGCGCAGGAAGTCGAGCAGCTCCTCGGCCTCCTCCTTCGAGAAGCGCAGCTCGGGCGGCAGGATCTGGTAGTCGTAGCCCTTCTTCACGGCGCTCATCTGCTCGTCGATGATCTCCTTGTCCATCCAGTCGATCTGGCGCTTCACGAGCGCGAGCGCCTCGCTCTGCGCGATGGGCTGCACGTGCAGCGTCACGTTGAGCGGCAGCGGCAGGTCGATGATGGAGGCGAGGTAGGTCTCCTCGATGACCGACCCGAAGCTGCGCACCGCGAGCACCGCGCCGTAGCGCCCGTCGCTGCGGAAGCAGTCGGACCTGCCCTCGGGCTTGAAGTCGAGCGTGGAGGGCATGACGAAGTCCTTCGTGCGCGCTCCCGACGTCGGGGACAATTTGTCCCAGGAGAACTCGAAGCGCGACCCCGGGCGCAGCTGCCCCTGCAAAAGCTCGAGCCTCTCGACGCCGTCGAGGGCGCGCGACGAGCAGCGTATGCGCGCGAGCGTCTGCTCCACGTCGCCCCGGATGCGCGCGAGCTTGGGCACCGCGGCGTCGACGTCGTCGGCGCCCACGGCGTAGGTCAGGTAGCGGTGGCGCACGAGGTTCGAGACGCCCTCGCGCATCTTGTCGTTGAGGATCCGGTTGTACTCTTCGGCGAGCCCGGCGGTGGCGCGCTCCCCGGGCTCGAAGAAGACCTTGCGGCCGACCTCGTCGGCGGGGATGGGCGCGTTCACTACCTGGAGCTGCACGTGGGAGTCCGCCGGGAAGTAGTTGAACAGCGAGCTCATCACGGTGAAGGCCGTCTCGCGCGCCTCCTTGCGCGCGGACTGGTAGCTGATGTCGGAGAACTCGACCGTCTGGCTGAACACCCCGGGCATCACCTGGGCGATGCCGTCCCTGTACATGGCGTCGTAGCCGACGTAGGCGGCCATCTCGCGCGAGCGGTCGCGCTCCCGGCGGCGCCTCTGCCGCTCGGCCTCCGCGCCCTTCGAGGCGTCCTTGCGCCCGCCCGTGCCGCCGAGGAGCAGCCCGAGGGTGCTCGGGCGCTTCGGCCTATTCTCCTTGTTGCTTCTTGCTCGGCTCATAGAGCTCGGCTCCTTTCTTCCTTGCCCTGCGCCTCGCGCGACGTCCCGGGCGGCCCGGGCGCGGCGAGCCCTCGGGGAGGCTCCCGGCGAGGCAGGGCTCGTACGCGAGCAGCTGCGGGGAGAGCTCGTGTGCCGCCAAAAGCGGCAGCAGCTCCTCGGCGCGCATGCCGAAGGGCCGCCAGAACCCGGCGAGCCAGAACGGCATGCTGCAGAGCATGATCGGGAAGGCCGCGTCCGCGACGTCGGCGTGCAGGCCCAGGTGGACGAAGGCCGCCGCCCCGACCGCGCTGCCGAAGCCGAGCGACACGCATGCGAGCGTGCGCAGGCTCATCTTCCCGACGATCTTCTCCTCGTACTCGCCGATGTCCTTCTGCACCGGTATCCGGAGCGCCATCCGCGACGCCCCCTATGCCGGCAGCCAGGACGTGTCCAGCTGCCCGAAGTAGACCGACGCGGCGATGATGATCGCGCCGCCGGCGATGGTGGAAATGGCGGTCGCGATCTGCGGGCCGCCCTGCTGCTCCCTGATGGCCAGGCCGAGCGAGACCGCTCCCCACACGACCAGGAAGCCGCCGAGGAAGGTCACGCAGCCCGACACGAGCTTGATGACGTTTGCGAGCATGCTGTTCTCCTTTGCTTTCGGTTGACGATGTTCCTTGCTGTTCCTCCCCCGCGGCGGGGGAGGCCCGCGCCGTCGCGGCCCCGTCACGAGGCGCCGTCCTTCCGCCTGCGGTACTCCGCGAAGTCAAACGGGCCGCGGCGCGCGGCCTCCTCGAGCAGGCTCGAGCGCGGGTGGCGCTCGAGCCGGTACTTCCGGTCCATGAGCGGCATGCACCCGTTCACGAGCACGAGCGCGTCCTCGCGCGGCATGCGCGCCACCTCGGCGGGCTGTATGAGGTCGCGCTCGGAGATGCCGCGGTTCACGGTCCGGGTCCAGCCGGCGCCCCGCGAGTCGCTCTGCGTCTCGCTCGCCACCGTCTGCTTGCCGGCCATCTTGCTGATCTCCTCGTTGGTCTCGTTCGCCTTGCCGCCCAGGTAGAGCAGCGTGTCGCAGGCGTTCACGATGGTCTCGGCGTTGTTGTCGCCGTAGGTCTCCTTCAGCTGCGAGAGCGACTGGACGATCATCGAGACGGCGATGTTCCTGCTGCGGGTGACGGCGATGGTCCGCTCGAAGTCTGGTATGCGCCCGATGTTGGCGAACTCGTCGAAGACGAAGTGCACCGTCGTGGGCAGCGAGCCGCCGTGCGCCTCGAGCGCCTCGGCGCAAAGCGCGCTCACGGCTGTGTCCATGAGCAGGGCGAACAGGAAGTCGAAGGTCGAGTCGGTGTCGCTCATAGACGCGAAGAGCGCGACCTTCGCGCCCTCGTCGCCCATGTGGGCGAGGTCGAGCTCGTCTTTGGAGGTGAGGTCGCGCACGGCGCGGATGGAAAGCGGCTTCAGGCGGACGTTGCAGCTCGAGAGCATCGACTTCATGGTGTCGCCGGCGGCCACGCGGAACTCGCGGTAGCTCGCGAGCGCGAAGTCGTCGGGGGGCGCGGGCTCGCGGACCTTGACCCACTCCCACGCGCCGTCCTCCTCGGCGAAGCCGCGCAGCGAACCGCCCTCCGCCGAGGCGCCGCCGCGCCTGACGTAGCGCTCGCCGGTCTCCAGCTCGCGGAACACCATGTCGAGCGGGCTCATGTAGCCCGGGTCGTCGCGGGCGTCGGCGAGCGAGAGCAGCGTGAGCAGCCCGTCGAGGTTCCGGTCGGCGGGCTCGCAGTGCATGACGAGGTAGGCCGTGAGCGCGGTGTAGACCAGGCGCTCGGCCTTCTCCCAGTAGGGGTCGCCCTTGTGGTCGGCCTCGCCCTCGGTGTTGGCGACGATGCCGCGGGCGAAGCGGATGACTCCCGCCTCGTCGCTTATGTAGGCTATGGGGTTGAAGCGCATGGAGCGCGTGAAGTCGATGGTGTCGAACGCGCGGATCTCGTAGCCGAGCTCCGCCAGCGCGCCGCCCATCTCGCGGATGAGCGTGCCCTTCGGGTCGGTCACGAAGAAGCTGGCGTTGGCCTGCAGGAGGTTCGGCTTGACGTAGTAGCGCGTCTTGCCGGTGCCGGGTCCTCCAACCACGAGCACGTTGTCGTTGGTGTCGGTGGAGAGGTCGAACCTGCGGCTCACGAGGCGGATGCGCGCGTTGTCGGTGAGGATGATGTTGTTGTCGGGGTCCTTGGGGTCGCCGAAGGGCGCGATGTCCTTGCGCGTGGCCCACCTGGAGCTACCGTGCTCCTCGCCGTCGCGCCGGGCCCCCTTGGTCCCCAGTGAGCGGGCCCAGGCGAAAAGTGCGCCGCACGCGCAGGCGGTCCCGGCGCACAGGGGAAGCGCCTCCGCGGAGAAGACGTGTCCCGCGCGGAGCGCTGCCGGGATCGCCGCCATGGCGGCCTCCGGGTCGAGGATCGGGTTCGCGCCCGACGCCGCTATTGCCGCGGCCGCTGCGTCTCCCATGGCGAACGCGGCTGCGGCCAGCGCGGCCGCCGCCTGCCACCTCATCTCTCGGGCCCCTCGATCTGGCGCGGGCCGCGGTCCCGGCCGATGTCCTGGCTGTGGGCCCTCGACGCCTCGCGCGCACGCTCCGCGCGCTCCGCCAGCCGCTCGGGCTCCTGGCGCCTCTCGGCGATCTCGGCTAGCCGCTCCCTCGCGCGGTCAGCGGCCTTGCCCGTCTCTTGCTCCAGCTGGCGGAAGGCCTCGTCGACCTCGGGGGCGTCCTCCACCTTGAAGAGCAGCCAGTCGCGGCCCTCGCCGGGGATGATGTGGTGCTCGACCGACGCGGCGCGCAGCTTGTCGGAGACGACCTCCTTGATCGTCGCGTACTCGGGAAGCCCAGAGAGCTCCTCGAGGCTGAGCTTCGCGTAGGTCGGCACGCCGTCGGCCGCGATGGCCTCGGCGCGCCCGCCGGCGATGGTCCCGCGGATTCCCGCGAGGCGCTCGGAGAGCTCCCTCGCGCTGCGCGCCATTGCCTCGGCGCCGGCCTCCTGGCCGATCCTCAGCATCCAGTCGAGCAGCTTGCCGCCCGCCTCGTCCCCGTAGTCGCTCGCCATCCCGCGCCTCCCTTCCAGTCGAGATGAAAAAGGGGCGCCTTCGCGCCCCGGTCGTCCCTATTCGGCCCCGACGGCCCTCTCGCGCGCCATTGGGGCGCGGGCTTCCTGCCCGGCGTGCGCGCGGCTCGCCTCGCGGGCGGACGCGGCGCGCTGCGCCAGCGGCTCGGGAGACTTCTCGTGCAGATGGGCCCACTCGCCGCTGCGGCACTGCTCCGGCGTCGCCTCGCACATGTCGCGCATGGCGCGCTCGAACCGCTCGGGCTCCTGGGCGATGGCGCCGAAGCTCCAGCTCTCGAAGCCGGTCCACGCGTCGCCGTCGCGCTTGAGCGTCCACCACTCGTCGCCGCCGTTCACCTGCTGGATGAACGCGAGGTCGCGGTAGCAGAACCCCTGGCGTATGGCCCAGTTGCCCGAGCCCAGCGCCTCGCGGAGCCTGTCGACGCTGTCCGTGCGGGAGAACTCGTAGGGGTACTCCTCGAGGAACGGGTCGTCCTGCCAGTCGAAGCCGCCGACCTTGAGCCAGCCGTTCTCCTGGCACTTCTCCACGAGCCCGTCGTGCTCGCGGCCGGTTATCCTCTCGAAGCCGTCCATGGGCCCTCCGCCTTTCGTTTGTTGCTTGGCGGGCGGCGTCCTCGCGATGGGGGCACGGTGCGAGTCGGAGCAGACGTGCGTGCTGGCGCGTCGGCGCCGCCCAAGACGTGTATAGCGATTTCAATTGCGTCGGAGGGCGGGGCCGCCCGCGATGGGTCGAGCTGGGTCGAGCCGTCCGCGCCTCCACGGGAAGCGCACAGGTCAGCCGCGCCGGCGCCTGTCCCTTCCGCCCAGGTAGACGGGCCTGCAGGTCTGGGAGATCCTGCTCGCGATGGCCTCTGCCGTGACGCGCTCGCCGCGCCTCGCGAGCCTGTCCGCCAGCGCGCCGGGCGCGTAGTTCGACGTGACGATGGTCGGGCGCATGTCCTCGTAGCGCGCATCGAGCACGCTGAACACGGTGCCGACGGACCATTCGGTCGCGTCCTCCTTGCCGAGGTCGTCGAGCACGAGGACGTCGCACTTGGCGTACCGCGCGACGGCGGCCTCGGTGCCGCCCTCGTCGAACGTCGCCTTCACGCGCTCGAGCATGCCCTTGGCGGTCGTGAAGGCGACCTCGTAGCCCGCCTCGGCGAACAGCCTGGCCATGGCGGAGGCGGCGTGCGTCTTGCCGGCACCGACGCCCCCGTGTATGTAGAGCCCGGCGCCACCGTTGCCCGCGAACGAGGCGATGTACTCGGCGAACTCGGGGCGGTCTGCCTCGGCGGCCCAGTAGCGCCTGGGGATGCCCGCGCGCGCGAGCACCTTCTCCCGGCGGGCCTCCTCCTCCTTGGCGGCGAGGTTGGCGCGCCTTCGCGCCTCGGCCTCCCGCTCGCTGACCGCGCCCTCGCACGGGCAGGGGGCGGCGGAGACCCAGGCGACCCTGCCTGCTAGCGCCGCGCCGAGCGGCTCGAGGGCGGCGCCGCAGTGCGGGCACGCCCTCGGCTCCGGCTCGTCGAAGGAGAGCCCGGCCGCACGGGCCTGCTCCAGGGTGATGAGTCCCGCTCGGTCCATCGGGCGCCCCTTCCTTATCTTCTGAAGTCCTTGTTGTCCCTTTTGCTTATTGGGTGGCATATCGTCAGGGGTTTCCCTGTCATCTCGTCAGGGGTTCGGGCTGCGAACCCTGACGGTTCGTCATCCTTGTTCGCGGTGAACCCTGTCATCTCGTCACCCTTTCGCGCCGGGAACCCTGACGAATCGTCAGGGGTTGCCAGCGCTCCGGGCGGCAGCCTCTCGCGCACGATGCGGTACCGCTTGGTTGCGTGCCCGCGCGCCGGGGCGTGCACGCCGCATTCCTCGATGAGGCCCTGCTCGAGCAGGTCGCGGATGGCGCGGTATGCGCTGCGCTCCTGCACGTTGAGGAACCGGGCCAGGCCGCCCTTGCTCTCGAAGTAGCCGCACCCGGCATCGCAGAAGCCGAAGATGCGCGCGTAGACGAGCAGGGGAAGGCCGGAGAGGCCCAGGTCCGCCATCATGAAGTGCCGTACCGTCGTGAACTCGCGCGGGGAGGGGCCGTCGCGCCCCCTCGGGCCTGCGGCCGCCATCGGCGCTAGCCCCTTCTGGGCGAGCCGACGACGCTGTTGCGCTCGACCCATGCGACGAGCTCGTCGTGCAGCACGATGCCGTCGCGCGTCTTGCCGCCGATGTAGCGGATTGGGAACGGGTCGTCGGGGTCTTTTGCGAGCCGGTACATGGCGTCGCGGCTGATGCGCAGCATCGCGCACGCCTCGTCGGCGCCGAATATCGCGTTGGTCGATGCGATGAGCCTCACCTGGCTCCTGCTAGTGCTCTTGGTCATGGTCGTCCTCGAGCTCCTTTCGTCTCGAGGCTCCCTCGCGTGCCCGGCCGCGGGCGGCTCCCGGGGCGGTCGCCGCCGTCATTTCCTGCCGCTCCTCGATTCGATGTAGGCGTCCACGGACGCCCTCGAAACCAGGAGCTTCCTTCCGAGCCTGTACGAGTCGATCTCTCCCGACCAGATGAGGTCGTACGCCTTGTTTCGGCTTGCCCTCATGTACTCCTGCATCTCGATCACCGTCATCCATTCGTCGCGATCTTGGTTGCCCTCGGGCGCGACGCATTCGGCTGTGTGTGCCATGGTTCCTCCAATCTTCCCGTGCGGCACCGCGCGAGCACACCGCACGGCACCGTGTCCCTTTTCGTCTGCGCGACGATTGAACCGCCTGATGTCGATTGGTGAGCACGGCAGGAGCTGAGACGGGTCGAGGTGGGTCAAGCTGGTCGTGTCTTCACGAAACGGCCATGAGCCGCGTGCCTTAGCTGGCAGCTAAGTCCCCGAAAAGTAAAAGGCGCCCATGCGGGCGCCTGCCTAGTAGCTGGAGTTGTTCGGTTGTGGTCGGAATGCTCGTCTTCCGCGGTGCTGTCGTCCGGGGTCCGGCATCTGTCGTTCGCCTCTTCTGTCGTGTTTGATGTTGCGTGTTCTGCGAGCGACCTTGCGCGGGCCTGCCGGCCCGTTGCCCCAGGTGCACCCGGATAAATGGTACCCATCCGTTGGAACATGGACATCGCGGGAGGGTTGTTTGGGCAAGCTAGGATGGATGAGCGGCGGGGTTCTAAATGCAATAATTCGAGCTAAAGGGCCTTGTACTCTCTTTTGTAAAACGCGAGGGTGCAATAAACTCGACGATCACCCTGAACCTTTTCTGAACGAATCAGCTCTTAGGCGGTATGACGCGACACGCATCGGTAGTGCTCGGACTGGGTTAGTCATCGAGTGGGTATAGAACATACGTTCTCGTTATAGCACCAGGTGGCAGGCGTAGTTTCAATCGAAGCTACGCCTGCTGCTATATATGGGTTGATGGCGGTATCAATGACCGCGATGCTTCTGTTTGCGCTTCAGTTTTCGCTGCTCGAAGCGCGCCTCCGCCTCATCCGCGCGACGCTGGCTTCTTGCTTGGGCCGACTCCCGCTTCATCGCTTCCCGCTGTGCCGCGAGCGCCTGCTGTGCCTTGGTGCTCACTGCGGGCCGCTTAAGGGCCTTCGCCGCCTCGCGGGCGCGCCGCTTGGGGTTCTTCGCGGGTTTGCTCGTCTCGACCAGGTCGTCACCGAAGAACGAGAGCTTCGCCCATTTGCCGACAACGAATCGCAGGATCTCCTCATCGGACGGCTCCGCGCCGAAAACGATGCGGGCGGCGCCGTACCTTCCGTCCTCGACGTGCTCCGCCAGCCCGACCCAGAATTGGCCGTCATGATATACGGTCAGGGCGGACGACACGCTGATCTGCATGGCTGGTTCCTCCTTTATGTAGATGACCACGCAGAGAAGGGACAACCAAGGAGGCAGGTTACTGATGCGGACTCCCGCACGCCCACGACTACCCGACGGGGACTGTGTTTTCATCTCTGGTGCCCGCATTGTAGCACGCGCGGATTCACGATGTTGATTGCCGGCGCCTAGACGGAGATGAAAGCGGTTCGATCTAGGTCAAGCCGGTCGCTCGTTCATGAAGCGGCCGATTCCCTGAAAATAAAAGGCGCCCACGAGGACACCTACAGGCTATCTTCGAACTACTTGGTTTGGGGCAGACGGAGGAAAAAAAATAGGGCAGAATCGCTCTCACGATCCCGCCCCGCAAACCCGAGGGTTTCTAACTGGCTTCATTATTCCGGGCTTCTCAGTTCTGTCATTGACCCAGGTATCACCCGTCTCCTATAGCGAGTGAATATAAAAATAGGGCAGAGTCGCTTGCGCAAGTCCGCCCCTAAAACCGTGAAGGTTTTGCTATCTGCAGGCTATTCTACCAACCCGAGCGATTCTGTCAACCTGCGAAGGAACTCGAGCGCGGAGCGAGCTGCGGCGTCGGGCCCCTTGTCGGGCAGCGCCTCGGTTCCGCCGTCGGCCCTGGCGAACATCTCGGCGAGCTCGGATGCGGCGCGCGAGCGCGAGGAGCCCTCGGGTACCAAGCCGGAGTGCGCCACGAGCACGGTCGCGACCTCCTGCATGGCCGTATTCCCCATCCACTTCCTCCTGGTCGCCTTGGGAATTCCCACGGCGGCGACCCTTCGGGAGACGCCGCTGGACGCCGAGCCCCGGGCGGCGCCCCTCTCGGCGAAGCAGTTGATCAGGCACGAGCCGTGCGCGGCGCAGTTGCGGACGGACTTCACGCGCTTGAGGTCGTAGTGGGAGGCCTCGAGGCGCCTGTCGCCCCATCGCCTGGCGCAGAAGCGCACGAAGTCGATGAGGGTGCTGAACGAGGTGAGCTCAAGGAAGGCCCAGGCAGGCATGTCGCCGGAGTACTTCGCGTAGAGGCTCGAGCTGTAGGGGCTGCGGCCGCTCATCTTGAGCTCGCGCAGGCGGTACTCCCTGTTTGCAGTGGTAAGCGATGCCATGTAGTCGGCCACGATGGCGTAGCCGTCCTCTCCACGGTCCTCCATCTCGCGAAGCAGTGTCACCTTCTGGAAATGCTCGATGTCGAGCGTCATGCCGAGCAGGGCGTGGCGCAGCTCCTGGTCGAGCGCCGCGAGCAGGCGCAGCTGGCCGAAGTCGAGGTCTACGTAGCGGCCGTCGCGCGGGCCTCCCTCGTATTTCGAGAAGAGTTTGCGGTAGGATGCGAGCTTGAAGAAGTTGCACTTGTCGCGCAGGTAGTCCGCGGCCTCTTCCTCGGAACACAGTTCGAAGGCTACGCCCTTCTGCTTGAGGTGCTCTATCTGCTGCTCGATCGTGAGGATCGGCTTCCTATCGTGGGGTTCGGCCATGCTCGGTCTCCTGCCATTGATTTGAGAATCCTATTCTACCAGCATGTTTGCCCTGAATCCTGAAGGCCCGTTCGCCAACTCATAAGCAAGCCACCTGAGACTACTCACTTTGTTCACGAATGACGAAGACCTGCGACCTGGGGTTTTGCAAATGGCGCGCAAGCCACCCGCGTTAATTCACTTGCGATTGCAGCTGGCGGCTTGCGGGCAAAAGGGCGGTTGAGTTTCAAAACGGGCGTTTTCGGCGCCATCGAGCCTCCAAAGGCGACCCGCCGCGCACTTTGGGACAAAAACAAAAACTCAAAGCCCTGAGTTTGAAAAAAGTTTTTGAGGTTGTCCCAGCTTTTGTCCCCGAAGCCGACGAAACGCGACATCGCGTCATTCGGCGGCACGCGTTCCGTGTCGATGCCGAAAATTGGGTGTAACTGGAGTGACGGGACGGCAGGACCGACGCCATCGAGTGGGAATAGAACAGACGTTCGATAAAATCATATAGTATCAGATAGCGGGCACGGTTTCAATCGAATCCGTGCCCGCTGCTGTATGCGTGTCTTTGCACGCCCAATATGTGCCGTAAAAGTCGTCTTCTTCAACGTCAAAGTGAATGCGCTTCATTTTTGCCTCTCAAAATCTTATTTTCACGATTTGCATTTTCATCCCGTTGTCACCGACCCTTGCGAGAAACCGGAAAAAGCCGCTGACAGAAGGGTCTCTCAAATCGTTGTAACCCAGCATATAGCCGCGACTTGTGACCTGCAGACGGCTGTTCCACGTGCCGATTTCCTTGGCGGCATCCGAAACCGCAAAATATGCCCCCACATCCTTGATTTTTGCAGTCTTAAGCCATGTTTTTGCGATCATCTTTACTGCCGTCCGATTGGCAGCATCAAAGACCAGCACACCGCCGGGGAAAGCGTCCGCCATCTCCCGCACCAGTTCCCGGACCTGCTGGGTCAGAAAGTAATAGAACACCCCGGAGGCAAAGAACACCGCCCCGCCGGAGGCATCGATTTTGCCGAACCATGCGGTGTCTTTCAGATCGCAGGGGATATTTTGTTCTCGATCCTCGGCGGGCAGCAGCTGCTGCCGCAAGGCAATCACATCCGGGAAGTCCAGATTGTAGATCTTGCATCTACCGTTGTCGCAGGTTCTGCCGGTGTTGTCCAGCCCACAGCCCAGATTGACCACCGCCGCACTGGGGTGGCCTTTCAGGTAATCCCGCACCTCGAAAGCAAGATCACCCTGCCGCATGGCCACCTCCAGCGCACCAAAGCGCTGCATCAGGCTGCGGGAGTTTTTCTCTGCCTCTGAAAAGTCGTAGTCGATCTGGTCGAGCAGACGAGCCGCTGTTTCATCCTTGTAAAGGTTCGGGTACAGCTCCGTACACAGCTTCCGGGAATACAGCGGGAGGATCAGCGTCTCCTGCACGGTGTTTTTCTCAATTTTGCATTTCATAGGTTTCTTCCTCAGTGAATAAAAATTGTCATGATTGCCGCCAACACAGCCGCTATGGCCGTCATGCCTATCGCCATGTGCAGGATGGATGCGAAAATGCCCGTGCTTGATACCCCTACTTCCGCGCCGTGACGCAGAGCCACCTTTTCTTTTTGCGTATCTGCACCTCGTGAAAACCCGCCTGCTCCAGACACGCCTTTAATTCAATGTCCTTGTAGATGGTCATGCCGCCGATGATCTGCGTCCACCTCTCGTCCTTGTCCGTATCGCCATTGCTCTCGTTGCAGATAAGAATTGTCCCGCCTGGCTTCAGCGTCCGCCGGACCTCACGGAAGCATCGGGGCAAATCAGGCCAGAAATAGACGGTCTCAAAGGCCGTGGCGGCATCGAAGTAGCTATCCTCAAACGCCATATCCGCCACGCTGCCCTGCAGAACGGCGCAACGCTTCTCCTGAATTGCAGTTCGGTTGAGCTTTCTAGCCTTCTCCACGCTGACGGGTGAATAGTCGATGCCCTTGACGACGCCATGCGGGCATTTTTTCAGCAGCCGTTTTATGTTCGCCCCGCCGCCGCAGCCGCAATCCAGCACCTTGGCGTTTGGCGCAAGCCGTAGAAATCGAAGTCCCCACCGCGCCACAGGGCTGTGGCCCAGATTCATCATGGCAACCATAAGTTTTCCGCCGAGGCCCACGGGCTTGCGGGTGTTTTCAAAGAACGACATCTGGCCCCTCCGATTTCGTGCATTCCGCATAGGTCAACGGGAACGAGGCCTTCAGCACCGCGCTTTTCTGCACCGCCCAGCCGTTTTGACGCAGGAAACGCAGGTATTCCTCGCTTGTCCACCTGCTGTGGAGGGGAAATCCCGCCATGCTCATGAAAAAGGCTTTTGCCTTGCCGGAAATCGAGTTCCCCGCGTGGGTGAAGGTTGGCGCGATGAGCACGCCGTCGTCCTTCAGTACCCGCCTTATTTCTTGCAGGGCCTTTTCCGGATGCGGCACTATGTGAAGCGCGTTGGACGCGATCACCACTTCGAAGGACTTCTGTGCATAGGGCAGGCGGAACATATCTTGTACGGAAAAGTGCAGCTTCGCGGATTGATTGCCCCGCTCTGCTTCAAGGATCATCTTTGCAGAAGCGTCCGTAGCCTCGATGTGCGCCGCCGCATTCACGATGCTCTTTGCGATAAGCCCCGTGCCGGTGGCAACCTCCAGTACGGTTTTTGCTTTCACTACCGGCCTGATCAGTCCATACATCTTCTCATACGCCGCCCGGTCGTTTCGCATGAAACGGTCGTATCGACCGGCATTCTTGTCCCAGAAGCCCTTGCGTTCGCGTATGGCTATCGCCCCCAAACAGTTAGAGCCATCTAACTATAACACACGAATCATGCAGTAAGATAAGGCTAACCTTATTTTCTTGGCTAAGACGCATCTCTTCGGTTTTCGCTTATAACGGCGCGAGTCAGATACTAGGCTGGAGCTGAAGATGGAGCTTGGCGGACAGGTAGGTCGATACTGGTTCCCGGAATGGTGATCCAGCCAATTACACCAGTGCTCTAGTCGTGCAGGTAAACCCAATCCATGACGGGAAATAGGTCCTTTTCTCTAGTTCGACGTCTTTCGCGGGCGACGGGTTAATGTGGCTGGCGGGATTCCCTGCACGAAGCCGCTGTCGCCACCGCCTCCAGGCGCGGTTCACTCGGCAAGATGGGCGACTACGAGGCCGTGCTCGGCGAGGTCAGAAGATCCGATATGATGCGGGGCATCTGGTCCTCTTGCGTCTCGGCATCACCCCATGCGGAAGGCGTCGATTTCGAAGAGGCGGTCGATTCGGCCATCGAGCTCGCAAGGCTTTCGGAGCTTGACGATTTGGACTGATGGAGGCGAGAAGTCCCCCCACCGCGCCAATACCAGACGATTGCGCTATAGGCATCTCTCCGACCCTTTGAATCACCCCTTTTCACGCAACCCGCTACGAACCCCGGCGGAAATCAGGGAGTGATTAAAGGAACGACCTGCGGTTTCGCGAATCAATCGAGTCATTCCCGAAATCGCGAATCAGCCCTTAGGCGGTACGACGCGACACACATCGACAACACTCGGACTGGATTAGTCACTGAGTGGGAATAGTAATAGAACATTTGTTCTTGTATTTCATGCGGTTTCGTATGGTTCCGATGGCGACCGATGGGGGCGTTTCGCAACCGCCGCACCTGCAAGCCACATGGTTTCACAATCGGGCAAAAACTCAGAAGGCTCCTCGAGAAAAACGAGGAGCCTTCCTGTTTCCTTCGGCGCGGGCGGATCGGGATCCACTGCCGATCTAGAGGCACTCGGTCAGAATCTGGAACACCTCGCTGCGCTCCAGTTTCTTGGCGCAGCCGCCGGTGAGCACGCAGGTGTCGGCTACCTTGCGGAGCGTCTCGTCGGACGCGTCGGAGCCCATCTCGGCGAAGCTCGTGGGCAGGCCCATCTCGCCGATGAACGTCTGCAGGCGGTCGATGCCCTCAAGCGCCACCGTAAGGTCGTCTTTGTCCTTGGCGTCGACGCCCCACACCTCGCGCGCCCAGCGGGCGAACTGCTCGGGCGCCTCGGGGGCAAGGTGGCGGTAGAGCGCCGGGTGGATGACCGCGAGGCCCATGCCGTGGTTGGTGTGGGTGTATGCGCCGTACTGGTGCTGGATCATGTGCGCCTGGAAGTCCGTGGCCTTGCCGATCTTGAGCACGCCGTTCTCGGCCATGGCGGAGTCGTAGACGAGCTCGCTGCGCGCCTCGAGGCTCTGGTCGTCCTCCGCGACGACCAGCATGTTGCGGATGACGTTCTTCTGAATGGCGAGGTTGATGTCGTCGGTGACGTTGCGCTCGCGCGGGGTGCCGAAGTAGCTCTCCATGCAGTGCGAGAGCGTGTCGAACGCGCCGCTCATGAACTGCGCGTGGGGGACGGTGAGCGTGAGCGCCGGATCGAGCGCCGCCCACGAGGGCAACGCGCCGACGAAGGCTCCCTTCACGTGCGTCTCCTCGTTGGTGATGACGGCGCCGTTGTTCTGCTCGGCGCCCGTGCCGGAGAGCGTCACGATGCAGCCCATGGGGATGAACGAACTCGGCATCTTGCCGTCGACGTGCTCGAATGTCTCGATGTCCTCGTCAAGCATCGCCTGCGCGGAGACCACCTTGCAGCAGTCGAAGACCGACCCGCCGCCGACGGCGAGGATGAAATCGACCTGCTCCTCGCGCGCGAGCGCAGCACCTTCCTGGCACTTCTCGTAGGTCGGGTTGGGCATGATGCCGCCGAAGTCCACCACGCGTTTGCCCGCGCCCGTGAGCTTATCGACCACGTGGCCGTAGACGCCGGTTCGTTTGACCGAGCCTCCGCCGTAGGCGAGCATCACCGTCTTGCCCATGGCACCCATCTCGGCGTCGAGCGCCTGGTCCACCGCGCCCTCGCCGAAGTAATTCTTGACCGGGTAGTCATAAGTAAATGCGTTCATCGTTGTTCCTCCTTGCCAAAGAAAGGGAGCGGGTCTTCTCTGCGCTAGACGTTGCGGGCGAGTCCGCAGATCATCTCGACGGTCTTGGGATCGTGATGGCTAAAGAATGTGCTCTCGTGCTCGTCAAGCGCAGCGATCCGAGCCATCTCGTCATCGCTCAGCACGAAGTCAAAGACGTCGAAGTTCTGCTCCATGCGCTCGCGCCGCACGCTCTTGGGGATGCACACGATTCCGCGCTGCAGCTGCCAGCGCAGCGCCACCTGCGCCACGCTCTTGCCGTGAGCCCCGCCGATGGCGGTGAGCACGGGGTTGTGGAAGAGGTCGTTGTGGCCCTCCGCAAACGGCGCCCAGCTCTCCATGGTTACGTCGCGGCTCTCAAGATAGGTCTGGTCCTCATGACGCTGGAAAAAGACGTTGCACTCGATCTGGTCCACGGCGGGCGTTACGTTGGTGAACGCCATGAGATTGGCCAGGTGGTCGGGGTAGAAGTTCGCCACGCCGATCGCGCGCACCACGCCCTGCTCGTAGAGCTCCTCCATGGCGCGCCACGCGCCAAAGATGTCACCAAAGGGCTGATGGAAGAGGAAGAGGTCCAGATAATCCAAGCCCAAGCGCTTGAGGGTGGCGTCAAAACCGCGCTTGGCGCCCTCGTAGCTCATGTCCGAGACCCAAAGCTTGCTGGTGACGAACACCTCGTCGCGCGGGATGCCGCTCGCGCGGACGGCGGCTCCCACAGCCTCCTCGTTGCCGTAGCTCGCCGCCGTATCGATGAGGCGGTATCCCACATCGAGGGCGTTCTCGACAGCAGCCTGGCATTCGGCTGCGTCCGGAATCTGGTACACGCCAAAGCCCAGTTGCGGCATCCGGGCGCCGTTGTTAAGGGTCACGTACTCCACGTTTGCCTCCTTCTTGGGGAAATCGGACAGCTCCACCCTACGGCTGCGCGCCCGATCGCAGAAGTCTCCCTTGGTGCGAGGCTTATAACGCTGGGGTACACATAGCCTCATAACGCTGAGGTTAGAACCATGTCACCAATGGAGACTTCTGCGAGACCGCCGCGCGGGTCTACGCTCCTTGACAAGGAGGGGTCAGCGTGAGTCGGAGAGAAAGCAGTGCGGCGACAGCCGAGAAAGGCGCCGGTATGGGCGGCATGCTCGCAGCCATCATCGTGGGCACGCTCATGCCGGGCTGCGACACCACGATCGTGGCCATTGGCATCTCGACGCTCATGGAGGCGTTTGGGGTGGACGAGGTCGTCGTCCAGTGGCTCTCCACGGGCTACCTGCTCGCCCTTGCCATCGGCATTCCCGTGGCGGGCTGGCTCGAGCGCCGTCGCGGCGGGCGCTTCTCGTGGATGCTCGGGCTCTGGGTCTTTCTCGCGGGTTCGGTGTGCTGCATCCTCTCGCCCAGCCTGCCCGTCCTCGTGGCCTCGCGCGTGGTCCAGGGCTTTGCCGCGGGCGTGATCATCACGCTCATGACCACGCTGCCCGTGGAGATGGCGCACGCGCGCGGCGTCATCAACGTGGGGTCCATCATGTCGACCATCATGCTGCCGCTCTCGTGCGGCCCGATCTTCGGGCCCGTCATCGGCGGCATCATCCTCAACTTCCTGAGCTGGCACTGGCTCTTCATCATCAACGTTCCCGTGGTCGTTGCGGCCATCGTGCTTGGCGAGAAGTACGTGGAGGGCGCACCGCGCCCCGCCTCTCTGACGCGGCCCTTTGACCCGGTTGGCTTTGTTCTTGTGGCGGCGGGCATCGCCCTTCTGCTCTTCGGCCTGACCGAGGTGAGCCGGGGCGGTGACCTCACGCGTCCGACGGTGGTGGCTCCGCTCGTGGGCGGCGTGGCGGCTCTCGCGCTCTTCGTAGCGTGGCCGCCCACGCGCGACCCGCGCCGCGCCTTCGTTAACGTGACGCTCATGAGGAGGCGCTCGGTTCCAACGGCGTCTGCCGCCATCTTCATGGCGGGCGTGGTGCTCTACTCCGCGCAGTTCCTGCTGCCCCTCTACTACCAGGACCTTTTGGGGGCGGACGCGCTCGGTGCCGCGCTGATGCTGCTGCCCCAGGGCGTGGGCGCGCTGCTCTCGCGCTCGCTTGCCGGCCGTCTGACGGACGCGTACGGGGGGCGCGTCGTCGCGGCGGGCGGCTTTGCGGCCACGGCGCTCACCACGGCGCCCTTCCTCCTGCTGGACCCGCATGCCCCGACCATGCTCATGGGGACCATCCTCTTTGTCCGAGGTCTGGCGGTGGGCATGCTCATCGTTCCCATCACCACCTGCTCCTACACCTCCGTCCCCGATGACGCCATTCCTGACACCGCTGTCATCGTGCGCATGTTCCAGCAGGTGGGAGGCTCGTTCGGCACGGCGGTCGTGGCCGCTACGCTCTCGGCGGCGGGCGGCTTTCCTGTGGCGTTTCTCGTCGTGGTGCTCGCCGCGGCGCTCGGCTCTGCCGCGGCGCTCACGATGCCGCGCAAGCGGGCGAGAAGGTCCTGACGCCAGATGCGGCACAGAACGTGCAGTTTTAGTTACGCAGCTAGGAGGCTTTCATGACTACGACAGACAGTCGCTTCAAGGTTATTCTCGTCAACGCCGGGCCGCACAAGAGCGGGTGCACGGACCGGGCGCTGCGCGAGGTGGCGGGCGCGCTCGAGGAGAACGGCGTCGGCGCCGACGTGTTCTGGGTGGGCACCAAGCCGCTCGCGAGCTGCGTGGCCTGCAAGCGGTGCACCGTGACCGGCAGGTGCGTCTTCGACGACCGCGTGAACGAGTTCACGAGCGTCGCCTGTGACTACGACGGCATCGTTCTCGGATCGCCCGTGCACTTCGGCGCCGCCACGGGAGCGGCCACCGCCTTCTTCGACCGCGCGTTCTACAGCTTGCGCCAGAGGGTGGGCGACGACGCCTTTCGCATGAAGGTCGGTGCGGCCGTGGCGAGCTGCCGACGGGCGGGGAACACGGCGACCATCGACCAGCTCAACCGATACTTCCAGCTGTTGCAGATGCCCATTGCCACCTCGCGCTACTGGAACATCGTGCACGGCGCCACGGCAGAGGAGGTGGAGCAGGACGTCGAGGGCCTGCAGGCCATGCGCTTCCTCGGCGGGAACATGGCGTTTCTCATCAAGGCCATCCGCGCGGCTCAGGATGCGGGCATCGAGCTGCCCGCTCAGGAGCCGACCACCTACACCAACTTCATCCACTGATGTGTCCCAGCAGGGTGGAAGGGTTTTCACATGGCAACCTGGCTCATAACGGGAGCGTCCAGCGGCCTCGGTCGTGGCATAGCCGAGGCGGCGCTGGCGCGCGGGGAGAACGTGGCGCTGGCGGCCCGCGACCTAGGACGCGTTGACGATTTGGTGAGCGACTACCCAAATCAGGCGCTTGCGGTCTACCTCGACCTCGGCGACCTCGCAAGCATAGAGTACGCCGTCATCGCCACGCGCGAGCGCTTTGGCGGCCTTGACGTGCTCGTGAACAACGCCGGGCATGGTTATCGCGCCACGGTGGAGGAGAGCGAGCGGGAGCGCATAGACGAGCTCTTCAACACCAATTTCTTTGCCGTGGGGCGCATCATCCGGCGCGTCCTGCCCACCATGCGCTCCCAGCGCTCCGGGCTCATCGTCAACGTGAGCTCGATTGGCGCGGTGCGCGGCGCGCTGGGCAACGGCTACTACTCAGCGTCCAAGGCGGCGCTTGAGCTGCTGACCGAGGCCTTGGAGAAAGAAGTTGCCCACCTGGGCATCGAGACCATGATCGTGGAGCCAGGGGCCATGCGCACGGGGTTCTTCGGGGACGCCCTCCTCGAGACCCGGCGCCACATCGCTGACTACGACGAGATTGCCGATAGGTATCGCAAGACCGAGGCGACCGACTCCCATGACCAGCCGATCGATCCCAAGGCGGCCGGGCGCGTGGTCGTCGAGGCAATCGTGGGCGGGAACCGTCCCCAGCGGCTCCTTCTGGGATCGGACTGCGTCGCGGCAGCTCGCGCTGCGCTGGAGGCACGTCTGGCGGAGCTGAATGAGTGGGCGGACGTAAGTGTCCGCGCAGATTTCGACAATGATGACGAGAGGTGTGAGTAACGTGGGAGCTATGACGAACGCACGCGTTCTGGGCAAGAGTGGCATCGAGGTGAGCTCGGTTGGCATGGGCTGCATGGGCATCACGCACGCGAGCGGGGACCCGATGCCGGACAACGATGCGGTGCAGGTCATCCGTGCGGCGCACGAGATGGGCTACACCTTCTTCGACACCGCAGAGTGCTACGTCGGCCGGCGCGCCGACGGCACCGAGGCGCACAACGAGGACGTGGTGGGGGAGGCGCTCGCGCCCGTGCGCGACGAGGTGGTCATCGCCACCAAGTTCGGCGTCACCCACGCGCCGGATAAGACCATTCTCGTTGACTCGCGTCCTGAGACCATCCGCGCCTCGGTGGAGGGCAGCCTCCGCCGCCTGCGCACGGACCACATCGACCTCTACTACCAGCACCGCATTGATCCCAAGGTGGAGCCGGAGGTCGTGGCGGGCGTCATGGCCGACCTCATCAAGGAGGGCAAGGTCCGCGCCTGGGGCATCTCCGAGACTACCGAGGACTACCTGCGCCGCGCCGACGCCGTCTGCCCTGTCTCCGCGATTCAGAACCGCTACTCGCTGATGGCGCACTGGAACGAGTCCCTCTTCCCGGTGCTCGAGGAGCTGAACGTGGCCTTCGTGGCCTTCTCGCCCATGGCGAACGGCTTTCTCACGGGCGCCTACAGCCATGCCACGCACTTCGAGGGGGCGCAGGACTACCGCGAGGGCATGCCCCAGTACACCGAGGAGGGCGAGAAGCGCGCCGAGCCGCTCATGAGGTTCCTGCACGAGCTCGCCGGCCTCCACTCCGCGACGCTCGCGCAGGTCTCGCTCGCGTGGATGCTCCGCAAGAAGCCCTACGTCGTCCCCATCCCCGGCAGCCGCAAGCCCGAGCGCCTGCGCGAGAACCTCGGTGCCGCCGAAGTTATGCTCACCGACGACGAGATCGCCAAGATCGACGAGCTTCTCGATGGCCTTGACCTTATGGTCTTCGGCGGACACGCGGTCAGGTAGGGGACGCGCATGAGCGACAAGATCAAGGCGACGGACAGGCCCTACGTCATCTGCCACGTCTTTGCCGGGCTCAACGGGCGCATCGACGGCGCCTACATGTTCGACCCCGCGGCGGCCGAGTCGCGCGCCGAGTACTCGCGCATGCAGCGGGAGCTCGGGGCGGACGCCGTTGCCTACGGCAGCGTCACCACCAGGGGCTTTGTGGGCGGGGGCGTGCCCGCGCTCGATGCGGGCGCGAGCGTGCCCGACGGGGACTTCGTGGCCCCGCATGCAGAGAGGAGCTTCTACGTCTCCATCGACCCTGCCGGCGAGATCACCTGGACGGGAGCCACCTATAGGCGCCCCGGCCGCGCCGACGCGCACGTGATCGAGGTCCTGACCAACGAGGCATCACCGGCGTACCGTGCCCACCTTCGCGAGCAGGGCGTGTCCTACGTCATCGCTGGCAGGCTCGCGCTCGACCTCCCGCTCGCCCTGCGCAAGCTCCGCGGCCTCTTTGGGATCGAGCGGGTGCTCGTGTGCGGCGGGGGCAAGACGGACATGGCGTTTCTCGCCGCGGGCGTGCTCGATGAGCTCAGCCTCGTTCTCTCGCCCACGGTCTCGGGGGAGCCGGGTACGGCCTCGGTCTTCGACGAGACGCCCCCTGTTGCGGAGGGCTCGTTTGCCTTTAGGCTCGCGGACGTGGAGCGTCTGCCCGGAGACGGCCTCCACCTTGTCTATCGGGTCGCGCGATGATGTCGAGACGCGACTTTTTGAGGGCCACGGGGCTTGCCGCAGCCACATGGGGGCTTGTCGGCTGCACACCTGCCGAGAAGGACGACGCGCCTACCGCTAACGATGCCGCGGCGGCGTCCACCGAGGCCACGGCCGACACCCGCATCTTCGACGTCATCGACGACCCGCGTCTTGCCGGCTTTGGCCGTCTCGTCTTTCCCACGGGGTTCGTTGCGCCCACGGAAGACATGACACTTGCCGACATGCCGGACATCCTGCCCTGGTACTCGGAGATCCACGCGGAGACCACCGTCGACGTGGTGAACTACCTGCTCACCCAATGCGCCGCGGGTCAGACGGTCTTCTACGACATCTACACGGACACCGAGAAGGACGCGGACCCCTCGCTCGCAGACACCGGGCTCTTCCGCTTTGCGGCCGAGGGCCTCTCGGAGGGCGAGCGCGCTCCCTTCGCCGTGGTGAGCGCCGGCGGTGGCTTCGCCTACGTCGCCGCCATGCACGACTCGTTCCCGCACTGCCTCCATCTGGCACGCGCGGGGCTCAACGGCTTCGCGGTCATCTACCGCCCGGAAGCGCAGCTCGCCTGCGAGGACCTCGCGCGCGCGGTCTCGTTCATCTTCGAGCATGCCGACGAGCTGGGCGTGGACACGGCAGGCTACTCGCTCTGGGGCGGCTCCGCGGGCGCGCGCATGGCGGCATGGGTCGGCGGCTACGGCCCGGCGGCGTTTGGCGCCCCGGCGGAGACGCCGCAGCCCACGGCGATCGTCATGCAGTACACCGGCATGCGGGAGCTGACGGGGGCGGACCCCGCCACATATGCCTGCGTGGGTGACCGCGACGGCATCGCCAGCTGGCGCACCATGCAGGCACGCCAGGACGCTCTCGCAGACCAAGGCGTGCCCACCGAGTTCCATGTGTACGAGGGCCTGCGCCACGGCTTTGGCCTGGGTGTCGACACGGCGGCAGAGGGCTGGATCGACGACGCGCTCGCGTTCTGGGAGGCGCAGCGATGAGGCTGACGAGAAGGGGCTTCCTGATGGCGGCTGCCGCGGGCGTTGCCGCCGCGGTCACCGGCTGCTCCCGGGGGAGTGATGAACGGCCTCATGACTCCCTGGTGGGCGTCGAGGCGGAGGGCTCTGCTCCCGAGGCCTCGATCGACGACCTCGGGGGCGTTCGCGAGCTGGTGGAGCTTGACGTTGACGAGGAGGGCCTCATGAGGCTGAGCGACGCACATGTGAGCCCCGACCCCGCAACGGCCACGGGCACGGTGCTCACGGCGGGGGTCACCCCGCGCGAGCAGCAGCGCCTCTTCCTCTGGGAGGAGGGCAACGTGCCGGCCGTCACCGAGGACCGGGGGAGCGGGATGGACCCGGTGGGCTTTCGACCCACGATTACGTCCGTTCCCGTGCCGAAGGGGACGGACGTCAAGGGCGCCGTCCTTCTCTGCGCGGGAGGCGCCTTCATCTTCCGCGGGGACGAGGCGGACTGCTATCCCACGGCGGAGGAGCTTGCCGTGCGAGGCTATCAGAGCTTTGTCGTGGACTACCGGCTCCGGCCGTACACACAGGCAGAGGGTGGCGTAGACCTGGCACGCGCCGTCCGCTTCGTGCGGGCCCACGCGGACGAGTTCGGGTTGCCCAGCGAGAGACACATCGCCGTGGGCGGCTACTCCGCGGGTGGGATTCTCTGCGGCGAGACGATCCTCAACTGGAGGGGCCACGTGACGCCTGACGCGCTGGATTCCTCCTACGAGCCCGACGACCTCGACGCGGTCTCGGCGGACGTCGCCGCGGACGCCATGATCTACTCGTTC
Organism: Thermophilibacter provencensis; assembly: GCF_900128445.1. Classification (GTDB taxonomy): domain Bacteria; phylum Actinomycetota; class Coriobacteriia; order Coriobacteriales; family Atopobiaceae; genus Thermophilibacter; species Thermophilibacter provencensis. Next base: position 779,614 of record NZ_LT671417.1, read on the forward strand.
TACGGGCGGCTCTCGGTGGCCTCCCTCGACGAGGAGGCTCTCGGCTCGGCGAACCTCCCGCCCACGTACTACTGCTACGGCACGCGCGACCCCTTCTACGACCAGTTCGAGGCGCAGGTGGAGCTCATGCGTCGACTGGGCTACACCGTACGTGCCCGTGTGCTCCAGGGCTGGCCGCACGGCTTCGGCGCGCTTGGCGACTGGATTCCCGAGTTCGACGCCTTCATGCAGGACGCGTTCTCGCGGGCCTAGCGCCGCCGCAAGGATAGCTTCTACGCGTACCAGAAGATCATCAAGAGCAACGGCTATGACGTCTGAGTCATAGCTGACGAAGCAACAATGACTTCTGAGTCCGGGGCGTCCTTCTCGGCAACCGACCTTATTCCCAGCGTTGGGTCGAACGTGTCCGCCGGTGCCCAAGTGCTAAAGATCACTCGATAGGAGATGACCGTGCATGTATGACAGGTTATTCGAGCGTGTTCGCATAGGTAACGTCGAGCTCAAGAACCGCATTGTGATGGGGCCGATGGACGAGTCGCTCGGGGATAACTCGGGCAACGTCTCGCCGCGGTGCATGGAGTACTTCTGCGCCCGCGCCGCAGGTGGCACCGGCGCCATCGTGACCTCGTATGTGGCCGCATGTCCGCCGGAGCTCGGGGGCATTGCCATGCCGGGGCAGCTGCGCCTGCTCTCCATCGGCAACCAGCTCTCCTTCGTGCACTTTGCAGAGCGCATCCACGCGTATGGCGCCAAGCTCTTCGTACAGCTCCACCACCCCGGGCGCAAGACCTGCGCCGAGTACAACGACGGCCACGAGCCGGTCTCGGCAAGCTCGATCACGCCGGGTCTTGCCGCGCGCGGGGAGGCACCGGTGCACGAGCTTACCGTGGACGAGATTCACAAGATCGAGGACTACTTCGCCCGTGCCGCCCAGTTCGCCGTGTGGGCGGGCGTCGACGGCATCCAGCTGCACTGCGCGCACGGCTACCTGCTCAACCAGTTCATCAACCCCGCCAAGAACGCGCGCACCGACGAGTACGGCGGCAGCCTCGAGAACCGCTGCCGCATCGTTGTCGAGATCATCGAGAAGATCCGCGAGGTCGCGGGTCCGCGCTTCCCGATCACGGTGCGCCTGAACGCCTTCGAGGGGGAGGGACTGCCCGGTGAGGCGGGCGCAGAGGAGATGCGGAGCGTTGGGGCCTATCTGGCGGCGCGCGGCGTGAACGGCTTCCACCTCACGCTCATGAGCATCGACCGCGTGGGCACGCCGGACATGAAAGCCGGCTGGCGCACGCAGATCTACGCGGACTTCAAGGCCGCCATGCCGGAGGGCGTGTTCGTCTACGGCCCCAACGAGATCAAGACGCCCGACGAGGCGGAGGCAGTGCTCGAGAGCGGCTGCCAGGACCTCATTACGCTCGCGCGCCAGCAGATTGCCGACCCGGCGTGGGCCAACAAGGCGCGCTCCGGCCATGCCGACGACATTCGCCCGTGCATCTCGTGCAACGCCTGCATGCAGCAGATCACGGTGGATCACCAGCCGCTGCGCTGCAGCGTGAACCCACTCGCAGGGCGCGAGCTGGACAACCTGGCCCTGCCGGCGGGCGAGGGGACGGTCGTGGTTATCGGCGGCGGCCCCGGTGGCATGCAGGCCGCGCTCACGGCGGCTGCGCGCGGCTTCGACGTCGTCCTCTACGAGGCGGCGGAGCGCCTGGGCGGCGCTCTCCAGCTGGCGAACAAAGCTCCCAACAAGTTCCGCATCGACAACCTCATTCGCTACTTCGAGCGTCAGATTCAGAAGAGCCCGCGCGTGAGGGTGTGCCTGAACGCGCCCGTCACCGCCGGGACGCTCGATGACATTGCTGCCCTCGACCCCGTGGCCGTCATCGATGCCACGGGCGGAAAGCAGGTCGTTCCGCGCATCCCCGGTGTCGAGCGTGCCGTCATGGCAAACGACGTTCTCTCGGGTGCGGTCGACCTCGCGGGAAAGAAGGTAGCCGTGGTGGGCGGCGGCATGACGGGCCTCGAGACCGCCGAGCTTCTCGCCTCCCGCGGCGCCGCCGCCGTCACAGTGCTCGAGATGCTGCCCGCCCCTGGGCGCGGAATCTTCTCGTTTAACGTCACCAAGACGGTGGGCGCGCTCGAACGGGCGGGTGTCTCGATCCGCTGCGGCGCTCGTGTGGATGTCCTCGAGGAGGGCGCCGTGGCCATCACGGATGTGGCGAGCGGCACAGCCGAGCGCATCCCGTGTGACGCTGCCGTGCTCGCGATCGGCGTGTATACGGACCATTCGATGCGCGACCTGCTTGAGGCGCGCTTCGACCGGGTGATCGAGGTCGGCGACGCCAACCATGCCGGCAAGATCATGACAGCCGTGCGCGACGGCTGGGATCGCGTGAAGACGATCTAGGCTCTGGAAGGGGAGTGCGGTGAAAGACTTCAGGTTAGGAAAGGAGCGGGTCATATGATTCTCTTCATCAACGGTAGCCCTAACAAGGACGGCAACACGGCGCGCCTGGCTCGCGAGCTCATCGGCGAGCGACCTTACGAGCAGCTAAACCTTGCCGAGCGCAAGGTCTACGGCTACGGCCAGAGATACGATGACGACGACTTCGATGACGTGCTCGGCCGCATCCAGGCGGCGGACACGCTGGTCGTGGGCTCTCCTGTCTACTGGCACAACCTCTCCGGCATGCTGCGCAACCTGCTCGACCGCTTCTACGGCCCGGTGCCTGCGGGCAGCATGTCTGGCAAGACGCTCTACTTCGTCTTCCAGGGCGGCGCACCCACCAAGGAGATGCTTGAGTGGGGAGAGTACACCATGAAGCGCTTTGCGGCGTTCTACGGCATGAGCTACGGCGGCATGGTCAACAACTTGTCTGATGCGGAGAGGCTGTCTGCACGGCTCTAGGGCGAGCAAACCGCTGGCCCTCGCCGGCGCGTCAGACGCGCCAGCACGGCACCAAGAAGGGCGCAGAGCGCCATGACTGAGAAGTGCTCGAGCAGGTAGAGGGGGAGCGGCACCTCCGCTGGGAGCACGAAGGGCATGCGAAGCGTCACGTAGTCCCAGACGTGCAGCGTCACGAACTCATAGACGCCCAGGCACGCGAGGGCGACCCAGGCTCCTAGGCCGAGAATCGCCGCGGGCCTGGGAGCCCTCGCCCCCTTTGCTCCGATGGCTGCGTCAAGGACGGGCGTAAGGTGGGTCCCCGCATGGAGGGGGAGGACGAGTAGGGCGAGGTACGAGGAGCTGAGGTGCGCCGCGCGGGCGGCCTCGTCAAGGGGGCGCAGCGCATCAACGAGCCCAGAGAGCACGAGGCCGCTCAGGGCGAGCGAGAGCATGAGCAGGAGGGAGGCGCCCGCCGCCACCGTCATGAGCGCTCGTGCGGCTCCCCAGCGGCCGCGCCCCATCGTGCGGACCCAGCCGGCGTTGAGCGCGAGGTGTGCCGTCGCGGCAAGGGTCATCCCAAGACCCAGGGCTGCGTGCAGGTCCTCGGGAAGGAGCTGATAGCCCATCTGCAGGAGCAACAGTGCGGCGAGCGCCATGTCGAGCGCTCGCCGCACCTGCTTGCGGGCCACTGCTTTCCGTGCGTGCGTCATCTGAACAGCCACCCCATAATCTGCTCGTCGTGCGCGAAGAGGTAGCCGCCCGCGCCGTGCTGGCTCGTGTCGGCGGCAAAGCCCCGGTCGGTGAAGTAGCTCGTGGGCTTCACGTCGAGCACGACGAGCTCGTCGATTCGGTCCTCGGAGAGCCCCCGCGCGCGGTACGCGTCGCAGATGCGGGCGTACGCCTCGCGGGCGGGCTCGGGCCCGTAGTAGTCGTCCTTCTCGCCAATGGCCATGTAGACGGGGACCTCTGCCTGCACGAGCGCCTCGACGTCGCCGTCCCAGCGCGAGATGGTGTGCAGCGCGCGCCGGTAGAGCTCGGGGCGCGTTCCTAAGACGATGGAGATGGTCTCGCCGCCGCCCGAGCATCCGCTCAGGTACACGTGGTCCGCATCGATGCTGTAGGCGCTGAGCAGCCATTCGGTGAGCTCCACCACGTCTGACGCCGATTGCTCGCCCCAGTCGTCGAGCTGGGGCGAGGCCACGACCATGTCGGCGATGTAGTCGTTCGCCACGAAGGGGTAGTCCTCCTGAAGATTCGCCCCCACGCCCTGGAAGTAGAGCCCCTCCCAGCCGGGGCAGGCCACGTAGAGCGCATAGGGCACGGACCCGTCGTAGGAGTCCGGCACATGGAGCGAGAAGTGCAGCGTTCTGCCTGATGGCGTCTGCAGGGCGTCGTCAACGACGAAGCCGCGGTCTGTCTGCGACCCCTCCGTGAGGACGTAGCCGTCAAGCTCACGGACATCCGCGGCCTCCCCGGGGCCTGAATCGCCACCTCTCGACGCCACCGAATCCTCCACTGCAGAGCATCCGGTAAGAGCAGGGGGCGCAGAGGTGGCGAGTGCAAGGAAAGTCCTTCTCGTGACATTCACGCCCCAACCTCCACGAGCCGGTAGGCGCGGCTGCCCAGCCCGATCTTCTCGGCGTGCTCGAGCACGTGCTCGCCGCCCAGGCTTTCGATGCGCTCGATGAGGTCGGCCGAGTCGTCGTCCGAGCTGTAGACGAGGTCCACGCACGCCTGGTCGAGCGCCACCGGGTCGGCGCTCGCCAGAATCCCGATGTCGGCCATCTTGGCGGGCGCCGGGTGAGAGTCGCAGTCGCAGTCAACGGAGAGGTGGTTCATCACGTTGACAAAGAGCATGTTGCCGCCCACGGCGTCCACCACGGACTTCGCCGCCTCGGCCATGCACTCCTGGAAGGCGCTGGTGTCGCCGCCCCAGGGGCTGTCGTGGCTCCGGCCGTCCGTGTGGATGAGGCACTTGCCCTCGCGCGACGCCATGCCGATGGAGATGTTCTTGAGCGCCCCGCCAAAGCCCGCCATCGCGTGCCCCTTGAAGTGCGAGAGGACGAGAAACCCGTCGTATTCGGGGAAGTGCGCGCCCACGAGGTTCTCCGTGAGGTGCTCGCCTCCCTCGACGGGGATGGAGGCGGAGCCGTCCTCGTCCATGATCTGGACCTCGGCGATGCCGGTGTAGCCGTGCTCGGCCGCCACCTCGTAGTGGCGCTGCGTCTCTCCGCGCTCGCCGCCATAGGCCGTGTTGCACTCCACGATGGTCCCGTCCACGGCGCGCACGAGGCCGGAGATGAGCTCCGGGTCGAGCGGGTTGCTCCCGGGCTCGCCCGTGGAGAGCTTCACGCCGATGCGCGGGCCGGTGAGGCTCCGTCCGATGGCGGCGTAGACCGCCTGGATGGCCTGCGCGTCGATGGCGCTCGTGAAGTACACGGCGGGAACCGCGGGTGCGCTCCCCGTCGAAGCCTCTTCGGACGTAGCGTGGTCCTCGTGCGCCGTGTCATCGACCGTGCCCTGCGGCATTGCGCCGCCCGCGCAGCCGACCAGGCCTCCCCCGAGTACCAGCCCGCCCGCAGCGAGCGCGGCAGCCTCGATAAAGGACCTGCGTGAAAGATGACTCACGTGCATAGTTCCTCCTTCTAAATGAAATCAAGTCGAAGCCGCAGGCTTTCGGCATAGCGAGAAGCGCATCAGCATCCGCCGTTGGCCTCTTGCAGCTCGGCAAGGGTCACGCGCTCGTTGCGGAAGCGCGGTGCCTCCGGGTTCTTGTCGCCCGCCGCGCAGGCGATGGCGCGCGCGGGGCAGGCGTGCATGCAGGCGAGGCAGGCGTTGCAGCCGAAGCCCGCCTGCGCGCTGCGGACGGCCTTGCCGCCCTCGAGCGCGACGCACCCGGCCGGGCACACCTTGGCGCATATCCTGCAGCCGATGCATCTCTCGGGGTCGATGGTGAGAAAGTCCCCCAGCGCCGAGGGCTCGAAGCGCAAGCCGAGGCTCATGAACTGCTCGTGGGCCGCGCGGTCCTCGTCGGTCACCGGCTCGATCCACTGGCGGCGCGCCGCAACGTCCGCGCGGATGCACGCAAGGTTCTCGCCGATCTTCTTCTCGGGGATGCGGGCGCGCTGCTCGTCCATGTCGAAGTTGGGCAGCCAGTTGTCAACCATGAGGAGCGTGGTCACGTAGGCGGGGTTGAGCCCCGCCGCCCGCGCGTTCTCCAGGCACAGCTCGGCGGCGTTGGCGTGCCGGTTTCCGTAGGTGCAGACGAAGTAGAGGTAGGGCGCGTCGAACGACGCACGGTTGATGAACTCCCGCACCATGTCGGGCATCATGTGACCGTAGGCGGGGTAGACGATGCCGATCGCGTCATCCGCGTAGACGAGCTCGCCCCCGCGGCGCATCTCCTGCGGGATGCTCAGGACCTTCTCGCCCTCTGCGGCCAGCTTACGCGCCGCGTAGAGGCAGTTGCCCGTCCCGGTGAAGTATAGAATCATTCGAAACTTCCTGATTATCAGCGGACTGTCGTTTCCGATGGCCTATGCCAGGCCGAGACCGGAGACCCAATCACGAATCTCGGACTCGTCCGCACTGGACGAGAAGCGCTGGCCCTCCTGCCAGTTCCCGCCGCCCGCGGCCTCGGCAAGCAGCTCGCCGCTCTGCCCCAGGCCAGAGGACGATGACGTGCAGAACGGGATGACCGTCTTGCCGTTCCAGTCGTTGCCGGAGATGAAGTTGTCGATCGGCCAGGCCGCGATGCCCCACCAGATGGGGTAGCCCACCAGCACGGTGTCGTAGTCCTCCCAGCCATCCGGTGTGACCTGCTCGAGCTCGACGTCGCGCAGGCTCTCATCCTCGTGCTCCTGGGTCACGCGGCTGTTGTCGTCGGTCCAGTTGAGGTCGTCGTCGGAGTAGGGCTCCGCGGGCGTCACCTCAAAGAGGTCGGCGCCCAGCTCGTCGGCGATGGTCTGCGCCACGGCCTCGGTGTGGCCCTGCGCCGAGTAGTAGGCCACGAGAACGTTGCCGCCTGCCGGAGCGGCGTCTGCGGCGGAGGAGTCGTCGGTTGCGGTCTCGGCCTGCTCGGGGGCGGCCTGCGCGGGGGCGGCCTCCTCCTCGTCATTGCTGCAGCCGGCGAGAAGGAGGCTCAGCGGTGCAATGGCGGCCGCGCCCATGAGGAAGCTGCGGCGTGACAGGGTTCGTGCGGTGTTCATGAGATTCTCCAATCCACGGCGGTTGCGGGGTGGGGCGCTTTTCGCGAGTTACTCCTGGGCGTCGAAGTCGGGTCTGATCTTGAGGTAGCTCGCGAGTGCCTCCTCGGTCTGCTGGTAGTAGGTCTTGGTGTTGTCGAGCTCGGCGATGCGGGCCATCTCGGCTTCGGTTAGGCGGAAGTCGAAGATGTCCGCGTTGTCGGCGATGTGCACGGGGTTCTTGGAGCCCGGGATGATAGAGGTGCCCATCTGCACATGCCAGCGCAGGATGATCTGGACGGGGCTCTTGTCGTACTTCTCGCCCAGCTCCTCGAACACGGGCTCGGCAAGGAGGCTCGCGTCGCCGTGGCCGAGCGGGTACCATGCCTCGATGATGGTGCCGTAGGGCCCGAGGTAGGCGCGCAGGTCGCGCTGCTGGTGGTAGGGGTGGCACTCCACGGTCACGAGCTGAGGCTTGACCTCTGACGCGGAGCTCATGACCTCGGCGATCTTGTTCTGGGGGAAGTTGGAGAGCCCGAGCGCGCGCACCTTGCCGGCGCTGTAGGCCTCCTCCATCGTGTGCCATGCGGTCAGGTAGTCGCCCACCGGCTGGTGCAGGATGAGCATGTCCACGTAGTCGAGGCCCAGGCGCGCGAGTGTGGCGTCGATTGCCGGCATGCCCGCGTCGTAGACGCTCGGCCAGAGCTTGGTGGAGACGAAGACCTTCTCGCGAGCGACGCCGCTTTTGGCGATGGCGCGGCCTACGGCGCGCTCGTTCATGTAGGCATTGGCGGTGTCGATGTGCTCGTAGCCGGTTGCGAGCGCCGCCGTCGCGGCCGCCTCGGCCTCTGCCGGGCTCATGAGGAAGGTGCCCAGTCCCATGGTGGGCATGCGGACGCCGTTGTTGAGCTTCAGATACTCCATGGTCTCCTCCTTAATGGCGACTTTTCGAATACAACGCTACGGCGTTTACTGACGTGCGAGAAGTTCACGTTGGAATGATGGATATAACCATGGGGTATATACGGCACATAATGCGTGACAGGAGGATCGATGTACAACCCACAGCTCGACACCTTCATCCGCGTGGCGGAGGCGGGAAGCTTCTCCAAGGCGGCACAAGAGTCCTTCATCACGCCGACGGCCGTCATCAAGCAGATGAACCTCTTGGAGTTGCGCCTGGGGCTCACCCTCTTCCATCGATCCCGTCAGGGGCTCTCGCTCACCAAGGCGGGCGAGAGCCTGCTCGCCGACGCGCGCCACGTCGTGCGGTACTCCCAGGAGTCCGTCGCCCGCGCACGCATGGCGGAGCACGCCGAGAAGCGCATCGTGCGCGTGGGCGTCTCGCTCATGACGCCGTCGACGTTCATCGCCCGGCTCTGGCCCAAGGTCAAGGAGCGCTGCCCGGGCATGAGCATGCAGGTGGTGACCTTCGAGAACGGGCCGGCGGCTGTGCGCGGGCTCGCGGACCTCGGGCGCGACATGGACGTCGTGGTGGGCGTCTTTGACGACAACTTTCTCGCGGAGCACGAGTGCGCGGGGCTCGAGCTTGCGCGCGAGCCCTTGTGGTGCGCGGTTCCCGAGGGCGACTTGCTTGCCGCGTGCGAGGTGGTGACGTTCGACGCTCTGCGCGGGCGCTCGCTCATGCTCATCCGGCGCGGATGGAACTCGGACATCGACGTGCTGCGAGACCGCATCCGCACCGACTATCCCGACGTGACGGTCGTCGACTTCCCGCAGTACCGCGCAGAGGTCTTTAACCAAGCGGCGAACGAGGAGCTCGCCCTGGCCACGCTGCCGGTCTGGCGCGATGTGCACCCGCTTCTGTACACGCTCCCCACGGACTGGGGCTGCGCGGTCTCGTATGGTCTGCTGCACGCGCCCGACCCTGCCGAGTACGTTGCGGATTTCCTGAAGGCGGTGCGCGAGGTGATTCAGGATGACGATTGGTCGGGGGCCGCCCAACCGATCAATCCCCACGGGCAGCCCCCTGTCAGCTAATCATACCGTGATAGCTTTGAGTTCACTACATCCAGCGGAGTACGGCGCGGACGAGCCAGCGTACCGCCCTAAGCAAGATCCTCATAGTCCTCCTCCCCGAGCGCCTCGGCGGCGAGCGCCGCGGCGTCCCTCATCTCGGGCGTCACCCCCATGGCGGCGCACCGCTCCTCCGGGGGCGCGGACGGGTTCGCCCGCTCGAGGAGCGCGTCGACCTTGAGGACCGACCGACCGGTTGTTTCGGGCGAGCTTCGCCGGCACCGCTCTGAGCGGGGCCGGCCGAGCCCGAGAGGAGCCGGAAGAGCATCGTGGCCCTTGCGGGGAAAGCGGGCCCCGTGACAGGCTGCGCGCACGAGGAATAACCGACATCCGCCGGCTTCGGCTCGTCGTTATTGGGTTGTCTCTGGTTTTTGTCTTATCGGATAGGCACCCGGCCGAGGGGAAGTCGGGCCCTGTTCTGACCACTCGGATTTACTCTTACCCGGGTTAGCCGCTTCATGTGGCGGCATGTCATGCGTCTGAGCTGCTGTTTTCATGCGGCGGGTAGCCGGGTTGCTGCTGGGCTACTCGGAACTACTCGGACTTACTCTTTCCCGCTCGGCCCTGCAGGGCCCTGGAATCTCGCCGGGCCCTGCAGGCGCCCAATTTCTCGGAAATCAGAACGGCGATTCATAGGGAATCCGAGGACATCGCCTCGGCTCCCGAGCGCATGACTTCGCTCAGCATCTTGATCCCCTGGCTTAGCTCCACCTGCTTCTTAAAGTAGTCGGCATGCTCAAGGAAGCGCTCGCGCAGAGCGCGCAGGCCTGCCGCCTTTTCTGACCTTGCGTCCGCATCGCTGACGATTCTATCGAAGCAGAGCACGAGTGCGGTGAAGTCGTGGATGACGGGGAAGCGCTTCGTAAGGGCGACGAGCTCCTGGTCGATTCCGAGCTCCTCCCGCGCTGCCGTCGCGATGGAACCGACGGGCTTCTGTAGGCGCTGACCGATCGTGTTCAGAACGTTGCCGTTATGAGCGGCCGCGTTGCGCAGGGCCTTCACGGGGAACAGGAGCTGCTTGACGGATTCGGCCTCCTTGCTGCGGCCTCCTCTGAGGTCGTAAAAGTAGAACTTGTAAAGCGCGATGATTCCTCCGAAGGAGACGAGCTCGAGGTAGTTCCAGACGTACATGTCCTCGCGTCTGCCGTACTTACTCGCGAGGCCCCGGGTGTAGTTCGAGTCTCCTAGGTACGAGACGCTGCGCTCGAGGTGCTCAGGGTCTATTCCCAAAGTCTGGTCCTCGGCGATGTGGAGCATCTCGAGGAAGAGCGTCGCCCGCTCGTTGCCGCCCACCCCATCTAGTCGGTCGGCGATGGCCTTCATCCTCTCGACGGCGGCTTCTGACCCGCTTGGATCGAACCGCTCCTCCAGCATCCTCTCCTTACGCACCCTCTCGTGGGCGAAGAGGAGGTCGAGAACCTCCTTCCCGTCGGCGCCGTCGTCCATCATCGTCCGGTTGAGATGGACCTTCATGTAATGCTCGATGTCGAGCGTCATCGAAAGGATGTGCTCGCGGAGGTGGTGGTCGAGTCTGGTGAGCTCGGCGAGGTAGGCGAAGTCTAGGTTGACGTAGCGTCCGTAGCCCTCCGACGCAGGGCTACGATACGTTGAGAAGCACTTCGCAAACGCCTTGACCTTTTAAGAAGAAGTTCTTGTCGCGGAGGGACGCGACCGCGGCCTCGGGGCTCACTATGTCGAAGCGGACGCCCCGCTCTGCGAGGTGGGCGACCTGTTGCTCTGCCGGGATGAGCGGGCGCTCCTTCATGATCGTGCCTACAGAACGAAAAATGCGGCTGTAGGTACAGGTACCCGCAGCCGCTAAAAGCCCGAAGGCTTTTCACACTGCGGACAGTATACCCCGCTTTGCCGAAGGGACAAAGGGTGCGGGGAATGCCCGCGCATCTGCGACACTTGCTGGCCCTGCGGGGCAGCGGGACATCCTCTCAATGCGTAGAAGCTTGGGTGATGCGGATTACCTCCACGACATGCCGAATATGAGGGCACTCTCGCGCTCGACGTCAGAGGGCTCCTCCTCGCCGCGCATGGCGGAGAACTCCCGCGCGAGGAAGTCGACGGTCCAGGCGAGCCCCTCGTCGACCTCGTCGGCGGAACGGATGTGCCTAAGCTCCCGGTACACGCGCGCCATCTCGTCGCGGAGCATCTTGTAGATGCGGGCCCTCTGCTAACTGCGCGACAATTATGGTATGAACAGCTCTATTGAGAAAAAATGCCGCATACGGCAAAAATGCTCAATCTTACGTGCGCTGGGTAAACGCGTATTACGAAGACGGCGCGTTTTACATCATCACGCATGCGCACTCAAATAAGGTGAGACAGGCGGAGCGTGGCCCTGTCGTCGGAATAGCCGGCGAGTGGTTCACGGCGCATGGAAGGGGCGTCAATCTGGGCTATTTCGGGAAGGAGGGCAATCGTCGAATTGCCGAGAGGCTGCGGAGAGCGTTTTCCGAGTGGATCGACAACGGCCACAATGACTTTGATGATGAAAACACGATAATCCTATGCGTGGAGCTGACAGACGGCGTGCTGTTATCGCATGGAACGAGGCATGAGTTCCAGCTCTCGGCATGATGGCATTGTCGAGTAAGAAATAATCAAAGTAGCTTGCTAGCGCCGGAGCCGCGGGTGTCTCGCGGCTCCGGTTTTGTAGAGAGAGGCATCGGCAAGCCGCGTGCTACGATTCCCTAAACCCTGCTCGACCAAGGAGTCCCCATGAAAGCGCTGGTGCATGACGGCTGCGGAAACATCGCCCTTCTCGACAGGCCGCGTCCGCGTCTTTTGGAGCCCGCGGACGCCATCGTTCGGGTGACGCGCTCAACCATCTGCACGAGCGATCTGCACATCATGCGCGGCGCCGTGCCGCGCGCAAAGCCGGACACGGTGCTCGGTCACGAGTTTGTGGGCGTGGTCGAGGAGGTGGGTGCGGGCGTGCGCTCCTTCTCGCCCGGCGACCGCGTGGCGGTGAACTGCGAGACCTTCTGCGGAGAGTGCTTCTTCTGCAAGCACGGCTGGGTCAACAACTGCGAGCGCGGCGGCTGGCTTCTGGGCTGCACCATCGATGGTTGCCAGGCGGAGTATGCGCGCGTGCCGTACGCGGACAATGCCCTTACGGGCATCCCGGACGATGTCTCGGACGAGGGAGCGCTGTTCCTGGGCGACATTCTGGCAACGGGCTGGTGGGGAGCGCGTCTGGCGGAGATGGGGCCCGGTTCAACCGTCGCGGTGATCGGGGCGGGGCCGGTTGGGCTCACCACCATGATGTGCGCACGGCTGGCCAATCCGGCGCAGGTCATTGCCCTCGACGTGGATGAGTCGCGCCTTGAGCTCGCGCGCGGGCATGGCCTTGCGGATGTCGTCATCAACCCTGCCGAGAAGAGCCTCAGCGACGTCGAGTCCCTCGTGCGCGCCGCGACGCACGGCCGCGGAGCAGATGCCGTGATTGAGGCGGCGGGCGGTGACGACACCTTCGAGATGGCCTGGCGCATCGCCCGTCCCAACGCCGTCGTGGTGATCTCTGCAATGTACGAGCGTGACCAGGTGCTGCCGCTGCCGAACATGTACGGCAAGAACCTCACGTTCAAGACCGGCGGAGTGGACGCGTGCGGACTCGACGAGGTGATGGCGCTCATCGCGGCCGGCAGGCTGGACACGAGCCTCCTCATCTCGCGTCGCTACCCGCTGAACGACATCCTGGAAGCATACCGAGCCTTTGAGCGGCGCGAGGACGGTTGCCTCAAGGTCGTTATCACTCCGTGGGAGGTGCGCGACTGACGTCCTTCTCGCCGTGCCCTGCGCGGCACCTGCGCCATGGAGGGGCCGGGTCGCCAGGAGAGAAGGGCGAGCGCCCTATGCCACGATGAACTTGCGCCGCAGCTCTTCGCGCGCGTCGTCGTCGACGCGGAGCGCTTCGGTGAGATATGCGTCGAGCGAGCCGTACGCCTCGTTGACCGCATCGAGCGCCGCGTGGAGATAGCGCGCGTCGACGCCGCCGACATCGAACATGTTCTGCGCGGAGCCCTTCGCCTCGATCAGCTCGTTCGTGGCGAGATAGTCCTTCTCGACAAGGTCCCAGGGGACGCCAAGCGCCGTCTCCACCAGCGCGGAGGCCATCCCGCAGCGGTCCTTGCCGGCGGAGCAGTGCCAGAGCACGGCGCCCTCCTCGAGGGAGAGGAGCTCCCGGAAGAGGCCGCGGTAGGCGGCAAGACCGTCCTCGCCGAGCACGAAGCGCGGGTAAAGGCCGGAGAACAGGTCGGCGATGTCCAGCTCGCCGCTCATGAGCTTCTCGCCCAGCGCCCTTATCGCCTCCTGTGCGTCCCCGCCGCTCGGCGCCCGGAACACGGGCAGGTGGACGAGGCGCGCCTCCGGCAGGGCCTCCATGGGGTCGGGCCAGCGCGCCGCCTCCTCGTCAGTTCGCAGGTCAACGACAAGGCGCACGTCGTAGGTGTCGCGCAGCGTCGCCAGGTCCCCGGCGGTCGCCGGGGCGAGCATCCCAGAGCGCAGGAGGCGTCGGGGCCTGACGTGCCCTCTGCCCGCGGGAAGCCCTCCCAGGTCGCGGGTGTTGTGCAGGCCCTCGAGGGCAATCTTTCCGTGGTTGATGGGGCTCGGCTCGATCGTGTCCGTCATGCGGCGCTCCCTGTCAGCGGCGTGCGTTGCCAAGGCTACTTATTCCCAAAAGTCGCGCCCCCCACGCGGTTCGGCTATGCTAGGTGGCTCTTGCACGCAACCGTTTGGAGTCATAGACACATGGACCTTATCGCCACGCTCGCAAGCGAGCTCGGCCTCAGGCCTGAGGCCGTCGACGCGGCAGTCAAGCTCATCGACGAGGGGAACACCATCCCCTTCATCGCGCGCTACCGCAAAGAGGCCACGGGCGGCATGGACGACGTTGCCCTGCGCGCCCTCGACGAGCGCCTTTCCTACCTCCGCAACCTCGAGAAGCGCAAGGAGGACGTCATTCTCCTCATTGACGCCCAGGGCAAGCTCACGCCCGAGCTCGAGGCGGAGATCCGGGCCGCCACGCAGCTCCAGCGCGTGGAGGACCTCTACAAGCCCTACCGCAAGAAGCGCATGACGCGCGCGCAGAAGGCGCGCGAGGCGGGCCTGGAGCCGCTTGCCAACATGATCTTCATGCAGGTGGCAACAAAGGGCTCCGCGATCGACGAGGCGGCGCGCTTTGTGACGCCGGAGGCCGCCGAGGCGGGCTTTGACACGCCGGAGAGGGCGCTCGCGGGCGCTGCCGACATTGTGGCGGAGGTGGTGGCGGAGGACGCCGAGAACGTCGCCGACCTACGCGCCTTCACCGAGGCCACGGCAGACATCGTCTCCGTGGCGGTGAACGCAAGCGAGAAGACCCCCTACGAGCCCTACTACGACTACGCCGAGCCCGCCGCCAAGATCCCCAACCACCGCGTGCTGGCCATCGACCGCGGAGAGCGAGAGGAGAAGCTCCGCGTGCGCGTCCGCGTGGACGAGGCGGCCGCGGTGGCGCGGCTCGGGGGGCGCTGGCCGCGCCGCCAGGGGGTCTTTGCCCCCGTCTTTGAGGCCGCCGTCGCGGATGGCTACAAGCGCCTGATGGCCCCCTCGCTCGAGCGCGAGATCCGCGCGCGCCTCACGGTGCGGGCCCAGACGGATGCCATCAAGGTCTTTGCCAAGAACCTCGAGGGCCTGCTCTCGGCCCGTCCCGTGCGCGGCGCCCGCATCATTTCGCTCGACCCGGGCTACCGCACCGGCTGCAAGGTCGCGGTGCTGGACGAGACGGGCAAGCTGCTCGACCACGGCGTGGTCTATCCCACCAAGCCGCGCCACGACGTCGCGGGCACCAAGCGCGAGCTCAAGCGCCTGGCCGACAAGTACGCGATCAATACCATCGTCATCGGCAACGGCACGGCAAGTCGAGAGACCGAGGAGGTCGTCTCCGAGTTCATCGCTGAGTCCGCGCCCGACCTTCGCTATACGATCGTCAACGAGGCGGGCGCCTCGGTCTACTCGGCATCCGAGCTCGCGAGCCAGGAGTACCCGGACCTCGACGTCACCACGCGTGGGGCCATGAGCCTGGGTCGGCGCCTGCAGGATCCGCTCGCCGAGCTCGTGAAGATCCCGCCCCAGTCCATCGGCGTGGGGCAGTACCAGCACGACCTCGACCAGGCGGAGCTCGCGCGCACGCTGGGCTACGTGGTGGAAGACGTGGTCAACCGCGTGGGCGTGGATGTGAACACTGCAAGCGCGAGCCTTTTGGGCTACGTCTCTGGCATCACCTCCGCCGTGGCCAAGAACATCGTGGCCTATCGAGAGGAGCACGGCGCCTTCACCGATCGCCGCGAGCTCAAGAAGGTCCCCCAGCTTGGGCCCAAGGCGTTCCAGAACGCAGCCGGCTTCCTGCGCATCGCGGGCGGCAAGAACCCGCTCGACGCCACGGCCGTGCACCCGGAGAGCTACGACGTGGCCACGGCGCTGCTCGAGCGCGCGGGCGTGGGCGCCGACGAGCTCACGCGCGGCGGCGTGCCGGACATCGAGGGGCGCGCGGGCAGCGTGGGCGCGCTCGCGGCCGAGCTGGACTGCGGCGTGCTCACGCTGATCGACATCGTGGCCGAGCTCAAGAAGCCGGGGCGCGACCCGCGCGACGACGCGCCCGAGGTCGTCTTCAGCCGCGCTGCGCTCTCGATTGACGACCTGCAGCCCGGCATGGAGCTCACGGGCACCGTGCGCAACGTCGTGGACTTTGGCGCCTTCGTCGACGTGGGCGTTCACCAGGACGGCCTTGTGCACATCTCCAAGCTGGCCAACCGCTTCGTCAAGCATCCGAGCGATGTCGTGACTGTGGGCGACACGGTGAGGGTCTGGGTTGAGCGTGTTGATCGTGACCGGGGCAAGATTTCGCTTACCATGGTGCCGGGCAAGAAGTAGGTGGCGCCCCAGCGTCGGGACGCTGGATTTCTTGGTACAATGCGCAGGCACAGGGGTATCGTCCAATGGTTAGGACAGTGGTTTTTGGTGCCATCAATGTGGGTTCGAATCCTACTACCCCTGCCAGACCACATGCGGCCCCGTCTCCCCATGGGAGGCGGGGCCGTCTCGTTGCGGGGGCGATTCCATGCGGGCGCGCCTCATGGCGAGTGACTGGTTTTGGACAGACGAGTACCTTCCGACGGCCTCATCCGTCCAAAACAAGTCACTCTCCGGGGGAGGATGCTGACAGATGACCCTGTCACCTTTGTCAGGTCAGGAGAGCTCCAGCCCGTCGAGGGCGGCGCAGATGGCGTCGAGGAGGATGACGGCGAAGGTCTGGGCGTCCCCGACGGTAAAGGCGGCGGTGCCCACGGGAAGCTCGATGCGCGTTGTGGGGGGCGTCGCGTGCGAGCTCTGGACTGCGGTGCGAAGGCGCGGCGGGAGGGTGTCGAAGTCGTCGAGCATGACGTTGCCGACGCCCGACGCTACGTTTTCGGGCAGCGCGGAGGCGGAGAGGACAAGAAGCGCCTGAATGTCGGGGCTCGCGCCCTCGGGTGAATCGAGGAGCTCGATTCCGCACGAGTCGATCGTGGCGTGCGCGAGGTTCCAGATGCGCCCGGCGACGTTGCGGGAGATCGGGTCCTCGGCGGTGATGGCGATGTGGACGTTCTCGAGCACGCTTGCCGCGCGCGCGAAGCCCATGCCGCCCATCGGATGGGGGCCGTCGGCGGGCTTTCCTGCCCAGACGTGCCGGAGCCGCTCGATGGCATCGAAGGTGTCGGGGAAGGCCATGCCGTCTGCGAGTACGCCGATGCTCTCTTGGAAGAGCTTCACCGCGGCCTCGGTGTGGACGCCGTAGGTCCCGTCCGGCTCGCCGCAGGAGAACCCGAGGATGTTGAGACGCTCCTGGAGCTGGCGGACGTCGTTGCCGTGAAAGTTGGGGAGGCGCAGGTAGAGGGTGCGGTCCCCGAGCTGGTAGCATTCGTCGACGAGCAGGGACCACGTCGCGGTGTCCACCTCGTCTCCGAGCGAGAGCCCGTGCTCGATGCGAAAGCGAGCGATGGCCGCGGAGGTCGAGGGCCCAAACGAGCTGTGCTCTCGCTCGACGGCGTCGATCACGTAGCCGAGCGACTCGAGCCGCTCCTGAATGTCCTCGACGGCGACACCCGCCGCACCTTGCCTAATAGCGTCCATCGCCTCTCCTCAAGCAAACACGGGATGGCGCGCGCCTAGCTCGCGCGCTCCACGAAAAAGTCTGACATAGAAAGTAGCAGGTCTCGAGCCTCAACCGTGATGTGACCCGCATCGGCGAGCCCTGTTGCGCCCTCCTTGGCACGCTCCGCCATCTGCCCTGCGAGCGTGCGGCAGTGCTCGATGCCGCCGCCCTGGCCAATGAGCTCAACGGCTCGGGCAAGCTCTGTGGGATCGGTGGCCGAGCTGCCGAGAAGCGCCACGAGCTCCTCTCGGCTTGCGGCGTCGAGATGCTCGAGCGCCCACACCACGGCGAGCGTCCGCTTGCCCTCGGTGATGTCCGAGCGGAAGTCCTTCCCCTGGGCCCTGGCGTCTCCCACGAGGTTGAGCAGGTCGTCGGCCAGCTGGAAGGCAACACCGGCGGTGAGCCCCACCTCGAGCAGGCCCTGCGCCGCCTCCTCCGATCCTCCGCCCACGAGCGCGCCCACGTAGAGCGGGATGGCCGCCGAGTACCAGGCCGTCTTGCTCGTGACCATGTAGAGGTAGTCCTCCGAGGTCACGTCCCAGCGGCCGTCGCGCACCCAGCCGAGGTCGAGCGCCTGGCCCTCGAGCGTGTGACGCTCCATGCGCACCAGCTCGGAGAGCGCCCGAAGCCTTCGGTCCGCGGGGAGCGTCTCGTCGCGCAGGATCACCTCGAAGACCTGGGTGAGCGCCAGGTCGCCGGCGTTTATCGCAAGGCCCTCGCCCTCCACGCGGTGGAGGCACGGCTCGCCGCGGCGCAGCTCTCCCTCGTCGGCGATGTCGTCGTGAATGAGGGCGGCGCTCTGGAAGAGCTCGACGGCAGCCGCGCATGAGAGCGCGTCCTCTGCCCGCCCGCCTACGGACTCGGCGCCGAGAAGCGCGAGCACGGGCCGCACGCGCTTGCCGCCGCTTGCGGTGAAGCGGCGGAGCGGCGCGTAGAGATAGCGCACGAGGTCATCGGAGACGGCCCCGTCTGCGAGGGGCTCGTCCGCGGCGTCCGCGAGCGCGCGCTCAATGAGGGGCAGGCGCTCCTTCAGGTAGGTGACGAAGAGCTCTTCCATGGTTCTTCTCGTCCTTCTCGCCTGCGCGCTAGCCCTCGTAGCCGTTGGGGTTGTGGGACTGCCAGTTCCAGGAGTCGCGGCACATGTCCTCGATGTTGAATTTGGCCTCCCAGCCCATGAGGTCTCGGGCCTTGGAGCAGTCGGCGTAGTTGGCCGTGACGTCGCCGGGGCGGCGCGGGTCAACAACGTAGGGGACCTCGTGACCGCAGGCCTTGGAGAACGCCTTGATGATCTCGAGGACCGAGGTGCCAGTGCCCGTGCCGAGGTTGAAGACCTCGACGCCGGTGCGGCCGTTCATCCAGGCGAGCGCCGCCGCGTGGCCGGAGGCGAGGTCGCAGACGTGGATGTAGTCGCGCACGCCGGTGCCGTCGGGCGTGTCGTAGTCATCGCCGAAGACGTGGACGGCGTCGCGCTTGCCGATGGCGGTTTGCGCGACGTAGGGCACGAGGTTGTTGGGGATGCCCTTGGGGTCCTCGCCCATGAGGCCCGAGGGGTGCGCGCCGATGGGGTTGAAGTAGCGCAGCAGCACGACGTTCCACTCGGGGTCGGCCGTGTGGAGGTCCGTGAGGATCTGCTCGATCATCCACTTGGTCCAGCCGTAGGGGTTGGTCGCGGGCTTCTTGGGGCTCTCCTCGGTGAGCGGCAGGCTGTCCGGGTCGCCGTAGACGGTGGCGGAGCTGGAGAAGATGATGGACTTGCAGCCGTGCTCGCGCATGACGTCGACGAGCGTGAGCGTGTTGCCGATGTTGTTGGCGTAGTACTCGATGGGCTTGGAGACGGACTCGCCCACGGCCTTGTAGCCGGCGAAGTGGATCACGCGGCTCGGGCGGTGCTCGTCGAAGACCTTGGCGAGTGCGGCGCGGTCGTTGACGTCCGCCTCGTAGAAGGTGAGGTTGGCGGCGGCGGGCTCGCCGACGATGGTCTTGATGCGGTCCACGACCTTGGCGGACGCGTTGGAGAGGTCGTCGACGATGACGACCTGGTAGCCGCCTTGGAGCAGCTCGACGACCGTGTGGCTGCCGATGAACCCGGCTCCGCCGGTGACGAGCACGCAGGTGTCGGCGGGTGCGATCTTCTCGCTCATGGGAGTCCTTTCGACGGAGCCCAGGTGTGTTGGGCTGCGTATTATCCAGATGACAGTATACGACCAGCGGGTGGACGCCGTGTGAGTCGTCCCGGCGGGCGGGGTGGCGGGGCGCCATGTTGTGGTGTGGCGTTGCGGCAAGACGTTGGGCGCTCCACGGGCTTCTCGCGTGTGGCACCGCGGTCTGCGGCTTTCTTGTCGAAAGCGGCGCGTGCCGGGCCTCTTGGCGCAAGGGCCCCTCCCTGCTGGTAGGCAGCGCCAGAAAAGGCGCAGTTGTGTGACTGTGTCTGCTTGTGCGCTGGCGCGTGTGTCTCTCATGTCAGCTTTTGTCGATTGTGTGGCAAATATTTTATGCTCTGATCCAGCAAAGAGGCTGGTTTTAGCTTAGTTTAGCTATTTTGGCTTGTTTCTTGATGTTGTGTGGTTGGCTTTAGACCGCTCACCCCTCTGTGCATCAAACATTTGTCACACAATCGCCCATCCTTGCCACGTGCCGTTAGATTGCGCGCACTCGTACGGTTCCAATGCGCCGCGGCAGAAAAAGTTTTCGGCGCGTGAATGGAATCGGCCGTCCCAAACGTATTAGAGGTAAGGAGCAAAACCGGATGATTGGAGGGGTCATGCTGGCCGGAAGGATGGTTGCTTGTCTGGCTGGGGCGGCGCTTGCGGCGTGCCTGGTGGTGGTGCTGATCCTTGCGGGCGGGTCCGATGAGGCGGGGGGCTGGTGTTGGCGCCGATGCTGGGCACGAGGGGCACCGCGGCGGACACTGATAGACTGAGGCAGATTGCGGCATCTGCTTGGGAGGCCTCGTGGGCGAGAATGACGACATACGCGGACGGCTGCTTGCGTCGCTCGCCGCGCGCGGGCTTCTCGCCGATGACGGCGTGACCACGGTGCACGGTGAGCCCGCCTGGCGAGAAGTGCCCGCGGGCCACGAGTCGCAGGCGCTCATGGACGCGAACGCGCTGCAGCGTCGCGTGGTGGAGTGTGCGCATGTGACGCCCGCGACCTACGCCGACCAGTGCGCCACCTGGGTGGAGAACGTCCTCGCAAGCGCGGGGGTTCCTTACGTGGTTGGCAGCGCTCGAGAGCTCTACGAGGACTTTTGCCGCAGTATCGACGCACGGGAGCTGCTTGTGGGGATGATCGTTGCCGTGGGGCGCCACCCCTACGACGCCGGCGGCTGGGCGCACGGGCACGTGGGCCTCTACGTGGGCGATCGTCGCGTGATGGACAGCGCCGACGGTCGCGTGCGCACGGTACCGCTGGAGCTGTGGGCCTCCGCATATGGCGTGATGTCCGAACCCCGCTGGGGCTGGCTCGGCGCCGTCGCGTTGGGGTAGGGATGGGAGTCCTATCGGGAGCGGCCGGTCGACCTCATGACGGCATGGCGGAATTCGTCAAAGCTCGTGGCTCGAGAAAGAAGGTCGGTTGCCTCTCCTTCCGAGAGAAGCCCGATCATCGCCTCATAGAGCGTCCGGAAGGCACCTTTATCAACGTCGCTGATGGCAAACAGGAGCACGAGCCTGACGGCCGCGCTGCCCCACGTTATCCCCTCTGTGCTCGTTGCAACTGAGATGCATGTCTTGTTTGCGCTCATTGAGGCGGCGTGTGGAATGGCAATGGCTCCAAATGCCGTGTTGCTGGCATGCTCGCGCTGAAGGACGTCCTTGTCAAAGAACTCGTCCACATATCCCAGCTCTTGCAGGCGGCTGCAGAGCAGCTTGATGATCTCCTCCCTCGACATACCCTCAACCTGCGGGAAGAAGAGAGTCTCAGAAAAGTAGTCGTCGAAGCGCGCCTCGAGCGCCTGAAGCTCCTTATCCTGTCGAACGGAGAGGATGGCATCCGAGATATCAGGGAAGCCGCCCCTGGAGAAGGGCGGGATGTTCACCACGCGAGGGTGGGAGGCCTCGTTGACGGGAACGGTTGTGATGAGCAGGTCATATGCCACCCCTGTCAGCCCGTTCTCGTCTGGGACGCACGCCACGATGTCAAGCGTGGCGGAGTGCGCTAGTTCAAGTTGCTCAAGGAGCGCTCGTGCCATTCCGTGATAGTCCGGGCACAGAAGAGCACCTTTGACCTTTGTGTCGTCCAAGCGCTGCCTTTCAAGTTCAGCGCCCACATGCAGGGCTACAAAGGCAATCTCGTCCTCGGAGAGGGTGAGGCCGTACTTGTTTGCTAACCTGATGGAGAGGCTGGTTCCGATGTCATAGGTGAGGGGGCACTCCTCGCGCACGGTTTTGGCGAGCGAGTTTCTCGCAAAGACTCCCTTTTGGTTGCGTTCGATTAGATTCTTGAGGTGCAGACAGAAAGGCATCAGGAAGCTCTGGGTTGCGAGGTTGACGTCGTACTGCTCGGAAATCGCTTCGGCAAGATCACGGGCATCTTGGACAAGCTCTTTTCCAACGATGCGCTCGAGCTGCGCATAGTCCGGGCTGGCAACGGCGTTCGTGTAGGCCATGAGGAGCATCTGAATGCCAAGGAGCTCGTCTAGGCCGAATTCGATTGAAAAGTCGCTCGAGAGCCGGCGACAGAGCTCTTCGGCAACGGGGTCCTTCTCGGCAAGGCGTTCGGGTGACTCAGAATCGTGCGGGAGCACGTCTCCGTTGCGCACGCGGTCAACGAGGATGAGCAGGTGCATGATGAGGTTGTTGCGTGATATTTCGTTGATGCGTCGGTTGCTGAGGCGCATCGTCTCGTCGAGGGCGTTCGTAACGGAGTCCACATCGAGTGCGGAATAGCTCTCCTTGAGGGCGGCTATACCGATTGCCCCCGTTCCGGCCTCTTCGAGGAGGCACTGTCCGATGAGGCGTCGCTTGCTCTTTTCCGGCCCCGCCATGCTCAGGCGATTGTTCTGGGTCTTGAAGGAGATTCCGAGCCGCTCGTAGGAGAGGTTCATCCTGCGAATGTCAGATCGAAGGGTGGAGAAGCTGACGTAGAGCTCCTCACAAAGGTCGAAGAGGTCGAGCGACTCCTCGTGGTCCACTATGAAGCGCTTGACAATGTAGCTTGACCTCTCGGAGGCGCTTTGGGGAACGGGCGAACCCTCCTGCTGGTCCAGCAGGGTGAGTGCGATCTTGCGGTTGAGGAGATAGCCGTCCTTGGACGAGAAGATGACAAGGTCTCCGGCGGACTCGTTTATCTGCTTGACATACGACTTGATGCTTCTGGGGGAGCGTCCAATTTCCTTTGCGAGGTCGGTGGACCTGGTTGCCGAGTCATGGCGTAGGAGTGCCCTCAGGAGCTCCTCGTGTCCCTGCTTCATGGGTATTCCTCCGGTCGACCATTTCCTTGTGGGCGGGCGTGCTCCGTATGAACAGTATTGTTGTTCGCGTAAGAGGCGCAAGGGGCGGGGGAGGTAGGAAATTGCACCCCCGAGGGCAAGCCGCTGCGTTTGCCCCTTGCACCGTGCGGTGAAGTGGTTGCGTGGAACGTCCCGCCTTCGAGCGACAGAATCCATGGCGTCGGAAAAAGCAGTGCAAGACATGCGAAGGGAGCACGTCATGTCCAAGGACCAGATCGGAATCTACCTGTGCTGCGGAGGGGGCCTCTCGTCTGGCTTTCTTGCGCAGCAGGGTCGCAAGGCCGCAAAGAAGCGTCAAATCAACGCACTCGTGGAGGCAAAGAGCGAGTCGGAGGTGACCCAGTATCTCCCGAAGATGGACGTGCTCTGCATTGGCCCCCACTACGCTTTCAGGCTCGACGCGTTTCGCAGGATGGCCGAGCCGTACAACGTTCCCGTGGTGGTGATTCCCGAGGATACCTACTCCATGCTCGATGGCAATGCCCTCATTGACCTTGCCCTGAGCACCATCGAGAAGAATGTGGGTTAGGCCGCTTCTCTGAGTCAGCACAGTCATCAACTGGGAAAGGAGTGCATCATGGATAAAGTGATGAGCTGGTTTACCGATAGCCTGGCCCCCGGAATGCAGAGGGTGTTTGGTAATCCTTGGGTCTCCGCGGTGGCCTCTGCCATGCAGAAGATTCTCCCTTTCATCCTCGTGGGTTCGGTCGTCTCGATCTATAACGTCTTCGTCAGGTACATTCCCTCGCTTCCCGACCTCAGCTTCGTCAACACGTTCTCGTTTGGAATGATGTCGCTGATCGTTGCGTTCATGGTTCCGTACTTTGGCATGACCGAGCTTGATCACCCCAAGTACGAGGTGACCGCGGGCCTTACGTCAGTTACCGTCTTCCTCATGGCTCTGTGTCCCACGGTTGCCTCGCTTGCCAAGAACGCCGAAAGCGGGCTTACCGAGTACCTCGTGACGGACATCAACTACCTTGGCGGATCGGGGCTGTTCGTGGCCATCGTCATGGCGCTTCTCGTCATGCTCATCTTCCACCTCTACTCGAAGTTGCACGTGCTCGAGGGGTCTGACGCGGTTCCCGACTTCGTCATCGAGTGGATTAACAACATCATCCCGATGACCTTTATCTACCTGCTGGTGGGTGCTGCCGTGTTTGTCCTTAGCGTCGATATCGTTGGCATCATCGATGTGATTTTCCAGCCGCTTAACGCAATCGGCCAGTCTCTGCCGGGTTTCCTCATCATTAACTTCCTCTACGTTCTCCTCTATTCTGTGGGCGTTTCCGCTTGGTCGCTTAACGCCATCGTCAAGCCCATCCTCGTCGCCGGTATCTCTGCAAACGCTGCGGCGGTTGCCGCGGGCGGCGCGCCCCTCTACATTGTGACCACCGAGACCATCTTCACCACGGCGCTTATCGCCATGGGTGGCCTGGGAGGCACGCTTCCCCTCAACGTGCTCATGTTCCGCTGCAAGTCGAAGAAGCTGCGCACCATGGGCAAGATCTGCATCGGCCCGTCCATCTTCAACATCAACGAGCCTCTGGTTTACGGTGCTCCAATCGTGTTCAACCCGCTGCTCATGATCCCCATGTGGATCAACTCCATCGTTGGCCCCCTCATCGTCTGGTTTGCCATGAGCTTTGGGATGCTCAACATTCCCGCGGGCGTCAACAACGTGTCCCGCATTCCCGCGCCCATCTGCACTTGGCTGACGACCGACGACTGGCGTGCCTTCATCTGGTTTGCTGTGCTGTTTGTGGTGTACCTGCTCATCTGGCTGCCCTTCGTCAAGAAGTACGACGCCCAGCTTGTTGAGCAGGAGGCCAAGCGAGAGGCGGAGCAGACGGCAGCGGAGGCCTCGCCGGCAACCGTGTAGAACGCACGATGACTAAAAGAAAGCGGTGAGAAAAAATGGATGAGATGAACCCGCTTGTTCCTGTTGCAATGCAGATTATCGTCCATGCGGGAGAGGCTCGCACCCGAGCGAACGAGGCGCTTGACGCGCTTTCCGAGAAGGACTTTGAGACTGCAAAGGCAAAGATGGAAGAGGCGCATCGAGAGATAACCCTCGCCCACCAGTCGCAGACGGAGGTCATTCAGCGAGAGGCGGCTGGAGAGAAGATCGACGGCGGTGTGCTCTTCTCGCACGCACAGGACACACTGATGACCGTTATGTCCGAGGTGAACTTGTCCGACCGTCTAGTTCAGCTGTTCGAGGCGTTCTTCGGCCAGGTCTAGGCAGCCTGGCGTACGAGACGGTGAGCTTTCGCGGCCGGGATCAAAGACGATCTCGGCCGCCCGATTGCAGAGGAGAACTAGAGATGGCGAATCTGCTCGACATCGAGAAGAGCCGTGCGCACGACGGCTTCCCCGAGGGCTTTCTTTGGGGAGCGGCGGTAAGCGCTAAGCAGGCGGAGGGGCAAGAGGGTAGAGGCCTTACTGTTGCCGATTTGCAGAACTTTGACCCCAACGACAAGACGAAGGTTAAGGGTGACTACTCCGCCCAAGAGATTGCCGATCGACTCGAGCATCCCGAGAAGTACTGGTTCCCCAAGAAGATGGGAATCGAGTTCTACCGGAGGTACCCCGAGGACATTGAGCTTCTGAGCGGTATGGGGCTGCGCTGTTTCAGGTTCTCGATAGCGTGGAGCCGCATCTTCCCCAACGGAGATGACGGGATGCCGAGCGAGGAGGGGCTGGCATACTACGATGCCCTGCTCGACTGCCTCGAGGCGCATGGCATGGTGCCGATAGTCACTCTGTACCACGACGACATGCCCGTTTCGCTTGCGACCAAGTACAACGGATTCCTCTCGAAGCACGTGCGCGAGGCCTATGTTCGCTATGCGGAAACCGTGATGCGGCGCTATGCTGGCAGGATTCGCTACTGGATCCCTGTCAACCAAATCAACCTGACAAGGGTCGGGCTGTCCTCGCTTGGCATCGTGCGAGATACCGTGGATGACCTTGACGCAAAGAAGCTGCAGGCGGTTCACAACAAGTTCGTTGTCTGCGCGCGCGTTGCGAGCCTGGGACACAAGATCGACCCCGAGGCTAAGTTTGGCGCGATGCTTGCCGACTTCCTGGTCAACCCGATGACCTGCAAGCCGGAGGACGTTATCTTGTCGACGCAGAAGAACCAGATGACCATGTACTTCTACGCGGACGTTCAGCTTCGGGGCCGCTATCCGGGATATGCCCTGCGATCTTTCGCCGATAATGGGGTGAAGATTGAGGTTGAGTCCGGTGAGCTCGAGCTCATAGCCAACAATACGATGGATTTTCTCGCCATCAGCTACTACAACTCAAATGTGGTCTCCGCCGAAAAGAACTCCATGGCAATCGGTGATTCCGTCGTCAATCCGTACCTCGAGGCGAATCCTTGGGGATGGACCGTCAACCCCACGGGACTTCTCGACGGGTTCCTGAGGTACTGGGACCGTTACGGCGTTCCCCTCATGATTGCTGAGAACGGGTTTGGCCAGGTGGAGGAGCTGGGATCTGACAATACCGTGCATGATGACTATCGCATCGCTTACCTCAGGGAGCACATAGCGGCGATTGGGGAGGCCATCAGGCAGGGAGTGGACGTCTTTGCCTATTGCGCGTGGTCTCCCATCGACATGGTTTCTTCGGGGACGAGTGAGATGCGCAAGCGCTATGGGCTGATTTACAACGACCAAGACGACTTTGGCAACGGTACGCACACGCGCTATCCCAAGGACTCCTACCGCTGGTACAAGCAGGTTATCGAGACTAACGGTCGCGAGCTTTAGGTTGCTGGGGTAGGGGCGCGGCTTCGGGTCCTTCTCGCAAGTGTATTCGGGCGGTTGGTGGAAGTGCGTTAAGTGCGTTCTGACGGCGAGAACAACGCGTTGAGTGCGTTGTGGGGGAATGCACTTGCGGGCGTGGAATGCACTTGCGGCTGGCGGCCCGCGCGCGGAGGACACTTGAGGTCAGCCGCAGCGCGTCGTCCTTCTCGCCGCACGAGCGCCAAACATCGAAAAAGACGCGCATTTGCCCGGCGACGTGGCTAGACTGGTGCTTGTCGTGAGTTCTGGCCGGCGGTGGCCGGCCCGTGAGATGGGAGTGAACCATGGCCGAGGACGCCAAGCAGTACGCGTTGGACAAGCACGAGGAGTGGGGCGGCAAGATCGAGGTGATCAGCCGTGCGCCAATCACCACGCCCGAGGAGCTGGCCGTGGCCTACACGCCGGGCGTCGCCGAGCCGTGCCTCAAGATCCGCGACAACGTGGAGGACTCCTACAAGTACACGCGCCGCGGCAACCTGGTGGCCGTGGTTACGGACGGCAGCGCGGTGCTGGGCCTGGGCAACATCGGCCCCGAGGCGGGCATGCCGGTCATGGAGGGCAAGTGCGCCCTGTTCAAGACTTTTGCGGACGTGGACGCCTTCCCTCTGTGCATCCGCTCCAACGACGTGGACGAGATCGTGCGCACCGTGGAGCTGCTGGCCGGCAGCTTTGGCGGCGTCAACCTCGAGGACATCTCCGCGCCGCGCTGCTTTGAGATCGAGCGCCGCCTCAAGGAGTCCTGCGACATCCCCGTCTTCCACGACGACCAGCACGGCACCGCCGTCGTGACCTGCGCCGCGCTCATCAACGCGTGCCGCCTCACCGGGCGCGAGCTCGCCGACGTACGCGTGGTCTTCTCCGGCGCGGGCGCCGCGGGCATCTCCATCGCCAAGCTCATGCAGCGCATGGGCGTGCGCGACGTCATCATCTGCGACCGCACGGGTGCCATCTACGAGGGTCGCGAGGGCCTCAACCCCGAGAAGGCCGAGATCGCCACGTGGACCAACCGCGAGGGCGTGAAGGGCACCCTGGCCGACGCCGTGGCCGGCGCCGACGTCTTTGTGGGTGTGTCCGCGCCGGGCGTGCTCACGCAGGACATGGTGCGCACGATGGCCGCCGACCCGATCATCTTTGCCTGCGCCAACCCCGTGCCGGAGATCATGCCGGACGAGGCGCTGGCCGCCGGCGCCGCCGTGGCCGCCACGGGCCGCTCCGACTTCCCCAACCAGATCAACAACGTGCTGGCCTTCCCGGGCATCTTCCGCGGTGCCCTGGACGTGCACGCCTCCGACATCAACGACGAGATGATGGAGGCCGCCGCCTACGCCATCGCCGGCCTGGTTGACGACGAGCACCGCTGCGCCGAGTACATCATCCCGGGCGCCTTTGACGAGCGCGTGGCGCCGGCCGTGGCCGCCGCCGTGGCCGATGCCGCCCGCAAGTCCGGAGTCGCCCGCCTCTAGGTGCAAAGGGTGCAAAAGGGACAGGCACTTTTGCACGCTCGGCGGCCCGTCGCAGGTGACGGGCCGCTTTTTTCTGCCTAATTATTGTCCGGTCATAGGCGTACATCTGTTCTATCGAGAGGTCCGGTGGAACGGAGGCGCGTATGAGCACGGAGAAGGGCATCGTCCTGTTTGAGTCGGCAGACGGAGAGGTTACACTACCGGTAAGGGTTGATCCCGAGGGCGAGGAGATTTGGCTTAACCGCAGCCAGCTGGCGGCACTCTACGGGCGTGACGTCAAGACGATTGGCAAGCACGTTGCCAACGCGCTGCGGGAGGAACTTGCGGGAAGCGAGAATCGAACTGTCGCAAAATTTGCGACAGTTCGACTCGAGGGCGACCGTGAGGTTGTTCGGCAGGTCGAACACTACAGCCTCGACATGATTCTTTCCGTCGGCTATCGCGTGAAGTCGCGGCGCGGCGTGGAGTTTCGCCGTTGGGCCACGGACGTGCTGCGCCGCTACGTCGTGGCCGGACATGTGGAAAACGAGCGCCGGCTCGAGCAGCTGGGCAAGGTCGCCAAGGTGATGGCGCGCATCCCGGACGATTTGGGTACGCGCCAGGTGCTCGACATCGTGCAGAGCTACACCGCCGCGCTCGACCTTCTCGACGACTACGACCACATGCGCGTCACGGCGCCCGAGGGCGTGCCGTCTGCGTACGTGCTCACCTACGGGGAGTGTCGCGATGTGATTGACTCCCTGCGCTTTGGTCAGGAGAGCTCTCTTTTTGGCGTCGAGAAGGACGAGTCATTCAAGGGCGCCATCGGCAATGTGTTCCAGAGCTTTGGCGGGCGCGACCTCTACCCCACGCTCGAGGAGAAGGCGGCCCACCTGCTCTACTTCATCGTGAAGGACCACAGCTTCCTAGACGGCAACAAGCGCATTGCGGCAACGATCTTCCTGTATTTCCTTGACCGCTGCGGCGCCCTCTTCATCCCGGCAGGCGAGAAGGCCATTGATGACAGCACGCTCGTTGCCGTTACCCTGCTCATCGCGGAGTCAAACCCTGAGGAGAAGGACGTGATGGTGGCTCTCATACGTCACTTCATTCAGCGCCCGTAGGAGACAAAGGGACAGTCCCGTCGTATCATTCGGCGGCCCGCCACAGGGGGCGGGCCGCCCCCCGGGCGCGTGGCCTACCCGTCCAGCTCCGTAACGAGGTAGAGGCTCGGCGGGTTGTCCATGAGCTCCTGGACCTACGCGCTCGTGTCGGTGCCCTCGACCTCGCGCTGGATCTCGAGGTCGGTAATCTGGCCGAGGTGGGCCGCGTAGCGTTCCCTCGCGTCCTCCACGGGGTCAAAGCGATAGCGCCGCGTCTGCGCGCTCCCGTCCGCGAGGCTCGCAGAGAGCGTGAGCTCAACGCCGGCCATCCGCTGCGCAAACTCCTCGGCGGCGCAGACCGTGACGAGGTCGAAGGCCCGCCAGATTTGCTCGTTGACCGCGCCCTGATCCGAGGGTGCCGCATAGGCGTCGTAGAGCGCGTCAAGCGCCTCTCGGAGCGCCCCCTCGGCCTGCAGCCTCATGGCCACGTTGTAGCCGACGCGCTCGAGGGGAACGGTGCAGTCAACCGTGAAGGCGCTCGTTGAGCCGCCTACGGCATCGCCGACCTCAATGTTGTCGCGGTCGAGCGCAAACCACTCAAAGCGGACGTCGCCGTCGGTCGCCCCGGTGCTGGCCAGCTCGTAAGTGATCGAGTCGACCCCCTCGCCCATGCAGCTGACGTCGAAGGACGTTCTCACGTCGAAGAGCCCGTCGTCCCCCTCGCTCCAGCTGTAGATGCCGCCAAAGCAGTCGTCTGCCGCAAGGAGGGGGCCGTCGTCCTGCTCGACGCCCTCGGCATAGGCGCGCAGGGCAAACCAGCAGTTCCCGGTTGCCTCCGCGGGGTCGCCCTCGGACGGCCTCGTCACGATCGAGGCGACGAGAAGCGCTGCGGCTGTGCCAACCGCCCCCAGCCCCACGCCCACCACGGCCCGTCTGGTGACGGAGCGCCTCTGCGGCGCGCGGTTCTTCTCGGCGCTCATTTCGGAAAGGAAGTTGTCGCGCACGTTGTCGGGGAGTCGGACGCCCCGCGCCCGTTCTCTAAACTGGTCGAACGTCTGCTTGTTCATGGTGTCCCTCCTCGTCCTCGAGGTCTGGTTCAAGGACCTGCCTCATCTGCTTGCGCGCCCGGTGCAGGCGCGTGCGCACCGTCGCGGGCGCGCAGGTGCTCGTCGCTGGTGAAGGAGGTCGCGTCGGTAAGCAGTCTGCAGAACACGTCCTGCGCAACGTCCTGCGCGTTGTGCTCCGAACGGGTCTGCGCGAGCGCCACGAGATACACCGAGCTGCCGTGCGCGCCCATCGCGTACCGCATGAACTTCTCGTCGCGTGTCCCGGCTTTGTCCACGCTCATCACCTCCTTGCCTATAAGATGCGCGAGGAGGGCGAATTGTTTCCCTCGTTCTGGCGTATCCTGAGGCGTGGCGTGCAAAAGGGACTGTCCCTTTTGCACGGGGAGGTGATGGGCGATGAGGGCGCGGCCAAGGGCCGGCGAGGACCCGGCGGAGTTCAGGGCGTGCGGGCGCAAGAGGCGCTACGAGACGCGCGTGGAGGCGGCGAAGGCTGCCGAGAAGAGCTCGCGCCGCAAGGACGCGCCGAAGATCTTTGTCTACGAGTGCCCGTACTGCGGCGGCTGGCACCTCACGCACCGACGGCCAAAGGGCTAGCCGATCGACCCGACCACTCCCATGAAGATGGGCGTCATGGTCTGCTGGTCCACGATCAGGTAGACGAACGGCCGGTCGAGGATGACCTCGTTGACCACGGGATTGTCAGGGGTGCCGGAGGCGCCGTCCATCCCGACCGAGGTGACCGCCGCGGCGCGCGTGCCCTCCTCGTTCACGTCGACGTAGGTCTTGTGAATCACCTGGCTCACGTAGGGCGGGCCGTCCTCCGACTCGCCCATGGGCGAGAAGTCCGCGGTCCGCTCCTCGAAGGCGTCCGTCACGCCGAGCGCGCGCAGGATGTCGGTGAGCTCGGCCTGGTAGGTGCTCGTGAACATGGGCAGCCCCGCGTCCACCGAGGCGTACTCGACGGGTGTGAGCAGCTCGCGCAGCGCCGTCCCGTCGAGGGACTCCAGAAGCTCGCCTACCGTGGCCCCCTCGTTGGGAAGGATCCCCACGAAGGCGTAGTTGTAGTTCTCGTACGGCTTGACAAAGCCCGTGGCCAGGTCGTTCTCCAGGTAGCCCTGCTCGCGCGAGCGCATCATCCGCACGTCCTGCTCGACGCCCTCCTCCGTGGTGAAGACGTCGGGCTCGATGCTGCCCTCCTCGTCGTAGGGCTCCTCCCAGGCCCCCTCGAAGGCGAGCGCGTTGATGAGGCAGAGCTGAGCGCTCGCGGGAATCTGGCTCAGCATTTCCGGGATCATCCCGTGCGTGCGGTCGCTCACCCATGCGTTGACGTCGTCGACCGTGGACTGGTCAAAGGCGGCGCGGTATGCCTGAGCGCCGAGCCGCTCCCCGCACGCCGCGAGGAACTCGTCGCCCACGACAAGGCCCTCGGAGTCGCGCAGCCAGACGGAGTTTGCCAGGGAGAGCTCGAGGGCGTCCCCGCTCACGCCCGCGTCGAGGGGGTCCTCTCCTCCCGCGCGGCGGGCGTAGGCGTTGAGATAGTCCGTGAGCTGCCCCATGCTCATCCCTGTGGCCGCCTCGAGCTGCGCGAGCGTCTGTCCCGCGGCGCCGTTCTCCGCGAGCGCGAGCGCGTAGAGCACCGAGAGCGGGGAGACGAACACGTTGTCTCCCGAGTCCTGCCGCACGCACTCCCGGAAGAGCCGCGCGGAGAAGTCGTAGACGGCGGCCTCCGCCGCGGGGTCGGCGAGCGTGTCGCAGATAGGGGAGTCGTCCGTCGCAAGGTCCCCGCGCGCGGTGAGCTCCGTCGCCGTGAGGCTGAGCGAGGATGGCGCGCACCCGGCGAGCGCGACGCACAGGGCGAGAAGAACCACGCGCGCGAGGGTCTTGGCGAGTCGTCCCATGGCTGCTCCCTCCGTTGCCGACGCCCCTATCGTAGGCGGGCCGGCGCTGGGGCCCGCGGGGTGTTCGGCAACGGGCGTCTCGGGGCAGCTGGGCGGACCGTCAGCGGTTTTGAGAGGGGGCCTAGGCGCTATCTCCTAAGTGCCCTTTTTTGAGCTTCGGCTTTGCGGGCCTGTTCGAGGAGCTGCTCGGACGACCGGGAAAAGCATTGACAGCCAAAGTCATGCCTCGCGGCGGGCGTTTCCGGCGGTCGCCTCGGGCCGGTTCACCACCACGATGCCCAGGCTCACCAGGGCGAGCGCGGCAACGGCGACCATCGGGCTCACCACGTTCGTCTCACCGAGAAGGACCGCGGAGAGCAGCACGCCGAAGACCGGGTTCATGAAGCCGAAGACCGCCACGCGCGAGACCGGGTTCGCGGCCAGCGCGAGCGACCACAGCGAGTAGGCGCCCGCGGAGATGAAGCCCAGGTAGGCGAGGAGCGCGAGCGCCGGAAGCGGATTTGCGGCGTCCGCCGGCGCCACGTGCCCGCCGAGCGCGAGCCCTGCCACGAGCAGCACCGCCCCTCCGATGACGAACTGCCAGCCGGAGAGAAGCACGGGGTCGTGCTCGCGCGAGAAGCGCTTGGCGAGGTTGCTCGATGTGGCGGCGGCGACGGTGGAAAGCAGCACCATCCCCTCGCCGGTGAGGGTGAAGCTGAGCCCGCCCGACTCTCCGGCGACGTTCACCAGCACCACGCCCGCAAAGCCCACAAGGCAGCCGAGTACCTTGCGGCCCGTGAGCCGCTCAGAGCGAAAGACGAGCGCCGCGAGAAGGACGCAGAGAAAGGAGTTGCTTGCCTCGAGGATGGAGCTCGTCACGCCCGCGCAGTTGGCGAGGCCGACGTAGAAGAGGATGTACTGCAGCACGGTCTGGAAGAGCGAGAGCACGCCTATCGCGGGGAGGTCGCGCCGCTCGGGAACGAAGGCGCGGCGGGCTGCCAGGCTCACGCCGGCCACCACCATGAGGCCCGCAATCACGAAGCGCGTTCCCGCAAATGCCAGGATCGACGGCACGTCCGAGGAGTCGACCCCGAACAGCTCGTAGCCGATCTTCACGCACGGGAATGCGGATCCCCACAGAAAGCACGCCGCCAGGCAGGTGAGGACCACGCCCGGCGTGGTGGCGAGAAACGGCTTCTTTGCAGGTGTGTTTTCCTCTTCAGCAATCACGTCTAGACCCTCCAGCGGCGTGTTGTGGCTCGACAGGTATTGGTGCAGCAAGAGGCCGCCCGCCCTTCTCGCCCAGCGACTTTTGGGCGAAGCCCAATGAGCTGGGGAGAAGGGCGGGCGGCCGGTCGTGCGCGCGAACCTACTCCGTGAAGTACGCGACCCCGCCCTCAATGAGCGGCTGGTACGCGTTGCCCGGCACGTTCTTGTAGAGCCCGGCGCCGGAGCGCTCGGTGTGGCCCATCTTGCCGAGGACGCGGCCGTCCGGCGAGGTGATGCCCTCGATGGCGAGGACGGAGCCGTTGGGGTTGACGTCGAGCGACATGCCCGGGACGCCGCCCTCGTCCACGTACTGCGTGGCCACCTGGCCGGCTGCCACGAGCTTCTCGAGGAGCTCGGGCGAGGCCACGAAGCGGCCCTCGCCGTGGGAGATCGCGATGTTGTGGACGTCACCAACCTCGCACTTGGAGAGCCACGGGGAGAGCGTCGAGGCAACGCGCGTGCGCACGAGGCGGCTCTGGTGGCGGCCGATGGTGTTGAAGGTGAGGGTGGGGCAGGCGTCGTCCATCGGGCGGATGTCGCCGTAGGGCACGAGACCCAGCTTCACGAGCGCCTGGAAGCCGTTGCAGATGCCGAGCATGAGGCCGTCGCGCTTCTGCAGCAGCTCGCGCACCGCCTCGGTGACCTCGGGCGCGCGGAAGAACGCCGTGATGAACTTGGCGGAGCCGTCGGGCTCGTCGCCGCCGGAGAAGCCGCCGGGGATCATGACGATCTGCGACTCGCGGATGCGGCGCGCGAGCTCGTGGCTGCTCTCGGCCACGGCGCCGGGCGTGAGGTTGTTGACCACGAAGACGTCGGCCACGGCGCCGGCGCGCTCGAAGGCGCGGGCGGTGTCGTACTCGCAGTTGGTGCCCGGGAAGACGGGAATGACCACGCGCGGGCGCGCGATCTTCTCGCCCGCGTAGACGTGGGGGGCACCGCAGGAGAAGGACACGGGCTCCACGGCGGGCAGGGACGCGGCCTCGTCGGCGGGCGTGCGATAGGGGAAGACGGACTCGATGCCGCCCTCCCAGGCCTCCTGGAGCGCGGAGAGGTCAATCTGCTCGCTGGCCGTCTCCAGGACGTAGCCCTCGACGGTGGTGCCGAGCGGCTCGACCACCACGTCGTCGGCCGCCTGCGCGAGGACGGCGTCGGCCTCCTCGGAGAGCTCAACGACGAAGCTGCCGTACATGGGCTCGAAGAGGGAGTCCACGTCGACGTCGTCCGCGAGCTCGAGTCCGATCTGGTTGCCCACGCACATCTTGAAGAGCGCCTCGGCGGTGCCGCCGTAGCCGGGCGTGTCGCACGCGAGCGCGGCGCCCGCGGCGGTGAGCGCCTCGACGAGCCCGAGGGCGTGCGTGAGCGGGGCGAGCGCGGGGCGGTGGTCGTCGCCGTAGGCGGCGGGCGCGATGCGGACGACGCGGTGGCCGGCCGCCTTGAACTCGGGCGAGGTCACGCGGTCGACCGAGCCCGTGGCCACGGCGAAGGAGACGAGGGTGGGCGGCACGTCGAGGTCCTCGAAGGAGCCCGACATGGAGTCCTTGCCGCCGATGGCGCCGATGCCGAGGTCGGCCTGGGCCATGAGGGCGCCGAGGACCGCGGCGAGCGGCTTGCCCCAGCGCTCCGGGACGTCGCGCAGGCGCTCGAAGTACTCCTGGAAGCTGAGGTAGGCGCGCTCGTGCTCGAAGCCGGTGGCCACGAGGCGGGAGACGCTCTCCACGACGGAGAGGTAGGCGCCCGCGAACTGGTCCGCGCTCATGAGGT
Organism: Thermophilibacter provencensis; assembly: GCF_900128445.1. Lineage (GTDB taxonomy): Bacteria > Actinomycetota > Coriobacteriia > Coriobacteriales > Atopobiaceae > Thermophilibacter > Thermophilibacter provencensis. Next base: position 814,690 of record NZ_LT671417.1, read on the forward strand.
AGGGGTTGAAGCCCCAGGCCATGCCGGAGACCGTGGTGGTCTCGCCCGCGACGGGGAACTTGGCGACCATGGCCTGCGCGGGCGTGAGCTGCGTCCTGCCGCCGAAGGGCATGAGCACGGTGCCGGCGCCGATGGTGGAGTCGAAGCGCTCGGAGAGGCCCTTGTTCGAGCAGACGTTGAGGTCGGTCAGGAGGGCGCGCAGGCGCTCCTCGAGGGTGGCGCCGCCCCAGGACGGCTGCCAGACGCTCGGCGTCTCGACATGCGCGGACTGGTGCTTGGGCGCGCCGTTGCTGGCGAGGAACTCGCGGGAGAGGTCAACGATGACGTCGCCCATCCAGGCCATGCGCACGCGCTTCTCGTGCGTGACCTCGGCGATGACGGTGGCCTCGAGGTTCTCCTCGCGGGCGTAGCCCATGAACTCGTCGACGTCGTCCTCCGCCACGGCCACGGCCATGCGCTCCTGGGACTCGGAGATGGCGAGCTCGGTGCCGTCGAGGCCCTCGTACTTCTTGGTGACCTGGTCGAGATCGATGTAGAGGCCGTCGGCCAGCTCGCCCACGGCCACGCTCACGCCGCCCGCGCCGAAGTCGTTGCAGCGCTTGATGAGGCGGCACGCGTCCCCGCGGCGGAAGAGGCGCTGAAGCTTGCGCTCCATGGGCGCGTTGCCCTTCTGGACCTCCGCCCCGTCCTTCTCGATGGACTCCACGTTGTGGGCCTTGGAGCTGCCGGTGGCACCGCCGATGCCGTCACGGCCGGTGCGCCCGCCCAGCAGGATGATCTTGTCTCCGGGCTGGGGCTCCTCGCGGCGCACGTGGGAGGCGGGGGTGGCGCCCACGACGGCGCCGACCTCCATGCGCTTGGCCACGTAGCCGGGGTGGTAGAGCTCGCTGACCTGCCCCGTGGCAAGGCCGATCTGGTTGCCGTAGGAGGAGTAGCCGGCGGCCGCGGTGGTGACGAGCTTGCGCTGCGGGAGCTTGCCCTCCATGGTCTGGGATACGGGGACCGTGGGGTCGGCGGCCCCCGTCACGCGCATGGCCTGGTAGACGTAGCTGCGTCCCGAGAGCGGGTCGCGGATGGCGCCGCCGATGCAGGTGGCCGCGCCGCCGAAGGGCTCAATCTCGGTGGGGTGGTTGTGAGTCTCGTTCTTGAAGAGGAAGAGCCAGTCCTGGTCCTCGCCGTCAACGTCCACGGTGACCTTGACGGTGCAGGCGTTGATCTCCTCGGACTCGTCGAGACCGGTGAGCTGGCCCGTGTGCGTGAGCCACTTGGCTCCAATCGTGCCCATGTCCATGAGGGTCACGGGACGCTCGTCGCGACCGAGCTCGTGGCGCATCGCCAGATAGCGGTCAAAGGCCTCCTGCACCGTGGCGTCGTCGATCGTGACGTCGGTGAGCACGGTGCCGAAGGTGGTGTGACGGCAGTGGTCGGACCAGTAGGTGTCGATGACGCGGATCTCCGTGATGGAGGGGTCGCGGCCCTCGCCGCGGAAGTACTCCTGGCAGAAGGCGATGTCCGCCGCGTCCATGGCCAGGCCCCGCTCGGCGATGAAGGCCGCGAGGCCCGCCTCGTCGAGCTCGCGGAAGCCGTCGAGCACCTCCACGGGCGCGGGCTCGGGAATCTCGGCGGCGAGCGTCGCGGGCTTGTCGAGAGAGGCGAGGCGGGCCTCGACGGGGTTCACCACGTAGCGCTTCACGGCGTCCACGTCCGCCTCGGAGAGCGCGCCCTCGAGGACGTAGACGGTCGCCGAGCGCACGAGCGGGCGCTCGCCCTGGCTGATGAGCTGGACGCACTCGCTCGCGGAGTCGGCGCGCTGGTCAAACTGGCCGGGGAGGAACTCCACGGCAAAAACTGAGGCGCCCTCCGCCACCTCGGGCATCTCCTCGGTGGCGACGTCGGTCTGGGGCTCCGAGAAGACCGTGGGCACGCAGGACGCAAAGAGCTCGGGCGTGATGCCCTCGACGTCGTAGCGGTTGATGAGCCTGAGGCCGGTGAGGGACTCGATGCCGAGAAGCGTCCTGAGCTCGCGCTCGAGCGACTTGGCCTCCCCGTCAAATCCCGGCTTCTTCTCCACGTAGATGCGAGAGACCATGCGCTGCTACCTCCTGCTGTCGAGGGCCCGTTCCCTAACGTCCCATTCTACGGCAAAGCGGCGTGGCAGTCGGGGCTGGGACGGGCGCGCGGGCCGTCCTTCTCGCCCTCGTGCGCGGGGGTGGATAGGCGCTAGGCGAGAAGGGCGAGCGCGGCGAGAAGCGCGGCGGTCAGCAGCGCGGCGGCGAGCTCCCCGCGGCTGAGGCGCTGCTCGTGGAGGTGCGTGCGGCCCTCGCCGCCCTCGTAGCAGCGGGCGTCGAGGGCGCGGGAGAGCCCGTCGGCATGGCGCAGGCCGCTCGCAAGCAGAGCCACGACCACGGGCACGATGGAGCGCACGCGCCGGATGGGCCCGCCCTCGTCGAAGGCGCCGCCGCGCAGCGACTGGGCATCGATGATGGCAGAGGCCTCGTCGGCGAGGGTGGGCACGAAGCGCATCATGAGCGAGAAGACCATGGCGATCTCGTGCCCGGGCAGGCCGACGCGCGAGAGCGGGGAGAGCATGCGGTCGAAGGCGTCGGAGAGCTGGGTGGGGGTCGTCGTGAGCATGACGAGCGAGCCCGTCACGAGCGCGAGCGCGAAGCGAGCGGTGTAGAGCGCTGCGGCGACGACGCCTCCCGAGGTGAGCGAGACGGGGCCGAGCGTGGCCACGACGTCGCCCGTCCTCACGAAGAACAGGTTGAAGAGCGAGAGGACGGCAAGAAACACCAGAAGGGGGCGCACCGAGGCGAGGACCCTGCCGACAGGCACGTGCGAGAGCGCCAGGGCCGCCGCGACAAAGGCTGCGGAGATGCCGAGCTGGGCTGCGTTCGACACGCAGAAGATGGCCACGAGAGCCGCGAGCGTGCAGACGAGCTTGACCCGCGCGTCGAGGGCATGGATGGGGGAGCGCGCGGCATAGTACTGCCCGATCGCTATCCTCAGCATCTTCCCTCCCGTGCAAAGGGGACAGTCACTTTTGCACGCTCCGCGCGGGCTCGAATCGCGGCGACGAGCTCGTCGGTGGTGAGGGGGTCGCCGAGCGGGGGCCAGCCGCGGTCCTCAAGCTCGCGGGCGACGCGCAGGGAGCGCGGGATGCCGAGGCCGCCCTCGCGGAGGCGGCGCTCGTTGTCGCGCGAGAAGACCTCGCGGGGGGTGCCGATGGCGACGAGGCGCGACTGGTCGAGCGCGATTACGCGCTCCGAGCGCGCCGCATCCTCCATTGAGTGCGTGACCTGCACGAGGGTGATGCCCTGCTCGGACAGGCGGGCGAGCACACGGCGCAGCATGGCGCGGCCGCGCGGGTCGAGCCCCGCTGTGGGCTCGTCAAGCACGAGGATGCGCGGCTCCATGGCGAGGATGCCGGCGAGCGCGCAAAGCCGCCGCTGCCCTCCGGAGAGCGTGAAGGGCGAGTCGTTGCGGCGTGCGGTGAGCCCTACGGTCTCGATGGCGCGCGAGACGCGTCGCTCGACCTCGGCCGCCGGGAGCTTGAGGTTTCGGGGCCCAAACGCCACGTCCTTCTCGACCGTCTCAGCGAAGAGCTGGCGCTCGGGGTGCTGCATCACGTAGCCGACGGCCCGCCGCGCCGCCTTGCTGCCGCGCCGGGAGGACGTGTCATGGCCGTCGACGACGACGCGCCCCTCGTCGGGGCGCTCCAGCCCGCAGAGCAGCCGGAGCAGCGTGGACTTGCCCGACCCGGTCTGTCCGATGATGGCGGTCGAGGAGCCTGCGGAGACCTCGAACGAGACGTCGTCAAGCGCCCGCTCCCCGCGTCCATACGAGAAGGTCACGTGCTCGACCTGCGAATTGGGGACAGTCCCCAATTTGCACACATGTTTGATATCCGGGTGCTCTTCCATCAAAGTTTTGTGCGAATTGGGGACTGTCCCCAATTCGCAGAGGAGCTGGCGCTCGTCGCAGGTCCAGGGGAGGTCGAGGCGCTCGGAGAGGCGGGCGGCGAACGGCACCTCGAGACCGAGCCCGGAGAGCTCGGGCCCGTGCGAGAAGACCTCGTCCGGCGTTCCCTCGAGCAGGATGCGGCCATGGCCCATGACCAGCACGCGGTCCGCATCGAGTGCCTCCTCCATGAAGTGCGTCACGTGGATGAGCGTGGTTCCCGCCGCGGCGAGGCGCCCCATCACGCGCATGATCGCCGCGCGCCCGCGGACGTCGAGGAGCGACCCGGGCTCGTCGAGGACAAGCACGGCCGGCTCCATCGCGAGCGCGCCTGCGATGCAGACGCGCTGTCGCTGACCGCCCGAGAGGCGGGACGGATCGGCCCCGGCATAGCCTTCCATTGCAACGCGGCGCAGCTCGCGGGCCACGCGCGCGGCAATCTCGTCACGCGGCAGGCCGAGGTTCTCGGGCCCGAATGCCACGTCGTCCTCGACGACGCTCGTGACGATCTGGTCGTCCGGGTTCTGGAAGACGAGCCCGAGGGAGCGCCGCGCGCGGCGATACGCCTCGAGGTCGGGTCTGCCGTCGGCGCAGACGCGCTCCCCCGCGAGCTCGACCGTCCCCCCGTCGGGGGCGAGCAGCCCGCAGACCACGGAGGCGAGCGTCGACTTTCCCGAGCCGTTGGCGCCGAGCACGCAGACCCGCTCGCCGCGCGACACCTCGAGGGAGACGTCGTCGAGCGCGCGCACGCCCCCGTCGTAGACGAGGGTCACGTGCGAGAGCCTCACGGGCGGATGCTCGGCGGGCGCCACGTCCTTCTCGCCGGCCTATCTGGAGACGATCTGCGAGATGGGCTTCTGGATGAGCGCCGTCACCACGCAGTTGATGACGATCTTGAGCGCGTTGAACGGCAGCAGGATCGGCACGATCATCGCGATGACGTCTGCCGTGGAGACCGCTGTGTAGAGCGGCGTCACGACGATGTTGCCCCCGATGCACGCGGCGAGCGCTATGACGGCGCCCACGACCATGCCGGCGATAAGCCCGCGCGTGCCGCCGACGCGGCGGGCGATGATCGCCGCGGGCACGCAGAGGGCCACACCGGCGACGATTGCCATGATGTGGCCCCACACGTTGAACGAGAAGAGCGTCTTGAGCACCCACGGGAGGATGACGACGATCGCGCCGGTGCTCGGCCCGAAGGCGAGCGCGGCGACAAACGCCACGATGCCCGAGGGGTCGTACATGAGCCATGGGGCAGGCGGGAAGATGGGGATCTCTACGAAGGTGAGAACGAACGCCAGCGCGCAGAAGAGCGCCGTCGTGGCAATGCGCCTCGTGGACCAGGCGCCGCCTGAGGTGGTGGAGTGGTTGTCGCTGGACACGTGCGTGGAAGCAGCCATGATGGCCTCCGTTTCTTCCATCCGGACTGTAACCGTTGGTCCCGGACTCTCACCGGGTCAGCCGCCTTTTTAGCGGGTCGCGGACTTCGGGGGCCGTGCCGCCCGTTACCGCCAGTGGGGAGTTTCGCCCCGCCCTGAAACTGTCAGCGGGAGTGTAGCACTTCTCGGCGTTTCGTGTGCCGTCTTGCGCGCTGCTATACTCAAGAAGTTGCATAATCCCCCCGCCGTCTTCACTGAAGGGAAGCGTGTGGTAGAGCATGTCTGAGAGCGATCAGCCCCTCGCATGGAGGCTCCGTTCCATCGTCGGCGAGGAGAACGTCTTCGCTGACGAGCCCATGAGCGAGCACACCACGTTCAAGGTTGGCGGCCCGGCCGACCTCTTCGTCACGCCCGAGGACCCCGACGAGGTGCGCGAGGTCCTTCTCGCCTGCGACGAGGCGGGTGTCTCGCGCTTTGTCATGGGTCGCGGCTCCGACCTTCTGGTCTCCGATGACGGCTATCGCGGCGTGATCGTTTCTCTGGTCGAGTGCCTCGTGGGCGTCTCCATGGATGGCACCGAGATGACCTGCCAGGCGGGCGTGGACCTGCGCGAGGCCTCGGAGATGGCCTGCGAGCTGGGGCTCTCCGGGCTTGAGTTTGCCTGCGGGATCCCCGGGTCCATCGGCGGAGCCTGCTTCATGAACGCGGGCGCCTATGGCGGGTGCGTGGCCGACGTGCTCAAGAGCGTGCGCGTCCTCTTACCGGATGGCTCACAGGAGACGATTGGCGTCGACGACCTGAACCTGGGCTACCGCCGCAGCCGCGTGGCGTCGGACGGCCTCGTGGTGCTCTCGGCGACGTTCGCCCTTGAGAAGGGCGATCCTGAGAAGATTCGCGCCACGATGGACGACCTCATGCGGCAACGCGAGGAGAAGCAGCCGCTGGAGATGGCGAGCGCGGGAAGCACGTTCAAGCGCCCCGAGGGCTACTTTGCCGGCAAGCTGATTATGGATGCCGGGCTGCAGGGCTATCGCGTGGGCGGTGCCGAGGTCTCTCGCAAGCACGCCGGCTTCGTGGTGAACGCCGGAGGCGCCACCGCGGCGGATGTCCACGCGGTGATCGAGCACGTGCAGGATGAGGTCGAGCGCCAGTTTGGCGTGCGCCTGGAGCCGGAGGTTCGCTTCCTGGGATAGGTCTGGGCTGCGCCGCGCGCCGCGCCGGGCCCTCTCGGTAATCTCGCACCTAGTCCGTCTTCTTATATTTACCTTTACGTAGATAAAACAATAAGATAATATCTTTTCAAGAAGAAAGACTAGGTGCGAGGTTTGGGCAGGGAGAGCCATGCATGCTTTTGTGAGCCACTGGTCCGCATCTGACGTACTGCGCCTGGTTGGCGAGGCTCCCCGCTGGCCGGAGAGCGCACGCCTACTGCCGCCTGCCAAGGATTGCGTGTCGGGGCAGCGGGACTTCAGGAAGTGCCGCATTGGCGAGCGCCTGGACTCGCTTGGGCTTGCCGCGCGTCCCGTTGACCTTATCGTTCCGGCCAAGAGCGCGCGCAGCAGCGGCGGCCTTGTTCGCGCCCACCTCTGGAGCGGAATCGTTCCGCAGCGCTCCATGCTTGATTTGGGCGGCGGGCTGCTGTCCTGTGGCGCGGAGCTCATCGTAATCCAGCTCTGCTCTGCTCAGAGCAAGCTCGATGCGTTGCTGGACGCCCACGCGAGCGCCGTTCGCGCCGAGGCCGAGCTTGCGGCGGGGCTGGGTCTTGAGGAGGGACCTACCATCGACCATCCCCTCAAGTGGGAGCGCATCCGCCGGCTCATCGCGGCTGCGGTGGTCGCATGTGAGTTTGCGGGCACATATCGGCTTCCTGCGGACGAGAAGAACGTCAGCTACCGGGCTTCGCGCCTCATGAGCTCGGCAAGCCTGGCATCGGCGATAGCCGAGATGGGGGAGACGTCGGGCACGAGGCGTGCAGCGCGCGTCTGCGATCTCACGCTTGAGGGCTCCGCCTCCCCTATGGAGACTGTCCTCGGCCTCATGCTTACGCTTCCGGTTGAGTACGGCGGCTTTGGGATTGAGAGACCGCAGCTCAACTGCCCGGTTGACGTGTCCTCGTGCCGAGAGGAGGGGTTGGCCGACCGCGATGTGGTGACGCCGGACTTTCTCTGGCCGGAGCAGCGCGTCGCCATCGAGTACGACAGCGACGAGTTCCATGCGGCTCGCGGGGCGGGCCAGTCCGCGCGCGACGCCACCAGGGCAAACATCCTGACGACGCTGGGGTATCGGGTGTTCCGCGCAACGTCGCGGACGGTGCGGGCGCCTGAGGGCGTGGCGCTTCTCGCCCGTCAGGTTTCCCATGCGCTGGGCATCAGCTTAGAGCCGACGACGCCCCTGCAGGAGCTCCGGAGAAGAAAGCTCTATCTGGAACTGATGCCTCGAACCAAGGCGTAGGGCTGTCTCGAGGTCCTTCTCGCCATCGGCAATCTCGTACCTAGTATATCTTATATAAAATATAAGATTGCTAACATAACGGTATAGAAACGAAAGAGAGACTAGGTGCGAGGTTTTGGGCGAGAAGGACCGCGCGGCAAGCAGGGTCGCGCGGTCCCGCCCGCTAGTTCTTGAGGCTGTTGAGCGGTGCCGGGAAGCGGCCCCCGCGGTGCGCGAAGACGCTGCCGGCAAAGCGGTTGACCGGCATGACCGGCGCGGAGCCGAAGAGGCCGCCAAACTCCAGCATGTCGCCCTCCTTGCGGCCGATGGCGGGAATGAGGCGCACCGCCGTGGTCTTGGTGTTGATGACGCCGATGGCCATCTCGTCGGCGATGATGCCGGCGATGGTCTCCACGGAGGTGTCTCCAGGCACGGCGATCATGTCAAGGCCCACGGAGCACACGCAGGTCATGGCCTCGAGTTTCTCCAGGCTGAGGGCGCCGTCCACGGCCGCGCGAATCATGCCCGCGTCCTCGGAGACGGGGATGAAGGCACCGGACAGGCCGCCCACGGAGGAGGATGCCATGACGCCGCCCTTCTTGACGGCGTCGTTGAGCAGCGCGAGCGCGCAGGTGGTGCCGGGGCCGCCGCACTCGCCTACGCCGATCGTCTCCAGAATCTGGGCAACGGAATCGCCGACGGCCGGTGTCGGCGCAAGGGACAGGTCCACGATACCCTTCTCCACGCCCAGGCGACGGCTCGCCTCGCGGCTCATGAGCTCGCCCGCGCGCGTGATCTTGAAGGCGGTCTGCTTGATTTTCTCCGCAACGTCCATGAGGCTCGCGGTCTCGGGAAGCTCTGCCAGGGCCGCGGCCATGACGCCGGGGCCGGAAACGCCCACGTTGATGACGGCGTCGGCCTCGCCGGAGCCGTGGACGGCGCCCGCCATGAAGGGGGAGTCCTCGACCATGTTGGCAAAGACGACAAACTTGGCCGCTCCGTAGCAGTCGATGTCGACGGTGCGGCGGGCGCACTCGAGGATCGTCTCGGCGGAGAGCAGTACGGCGTCCATGTTGATGCCGGCGCGCGTGGAGGCGATGTTGAGCGAGGAGCACACGCGCTCGGTGGTGGCCAGCGCCTCGGGGATACTCGCGATGAGGCGGCGGTCCGTCGCGCCCATGCCCTTCTGCACGAGCGCCGAGAAGCCGCCCATGAAGTCGATTCCCAGGGCCTCGGCCGCGCGGTCCATGGCGTGCGCGAGCGGGGAGAGGTCCTCGTCCGGGCAGCCGGCCGCGACCTGGGCGATCGGCGTCACCGAGACACGCTTGTTGGCGATGGGGATGCCGTACTCGTTCTGCAGGTCGTCGGCGGTCTCCACGAGGCGCTCGGCCGTGCGCGTGATGCGGTCGTAGACCTTGTCGCACATGCGGCTCATGTCCTCGTCGGCGCAGCCCGCAAGCGAGATGCCCATCGTGATGGTGCGAAGGTCGAGGTTCTGCTCGGAGACCATCGAGAGGGTCTCGGCAACTTCCTGCGGTGTGATGTCCATGGGCGCCTTTCTCGCGCGGGCTACTGCAAGGTTCGATTATATGTGAGCGAGCTGACCCTGCGGCCCCAACGTTGAGTGACTCGTTTCGGCCAGATGGGGCCTCCGAGAGGCTCTCATCCGTCCGGAACGAGTCACTCAGCAGAGGAGGGTCGAGGGTCGGACAGCGACCTGACAGTGGTGACGGGGTCGTTTGTCATGAAAAACATGACAAACGACCCCGTCACCACTGTCAGGTCGCCTTGGTCACACCTGCGGGCCGGCGAGAAGGACGTTGAGGTAGAACACCCCGTCCTGGATGCCGGCGTGGAGAGAGCCGCCGTAGCGCTCGGCGATCTGGCGCATGGAGCGCACTCCGAAGCCGTGGTTCATGCCGTCAGCCTTGGTGGTGAGGGGAAGGCCATCCGCCGAGAACCTGGGCTGCTCGGGACAGTAGTTCTCCACGCTCACGCCCACCATGGCGCCGCGGCGCTGGACGGAGAGCGTGATGGCGCGCCGCTCGGGGTCGGGGAGGTCGCGTACCGCCTCGATGGAGTTGTCGAGCGCGTTGCCAAAGAGGGAGTAGATGTCCGCCGGCGCCATGAAGTCGAGCGCGGCGCCCTCCGCCATCACGGTGAGCACGATTCCGCGGCTGGAGCACGCGAGGCTCTTCTCCGTGAGGATGGTGTCCAGGGCCTCGTTGCCCGTTTCCACCACCGAGTCGTAGACGTCGACCTCGCGGGCAATGTCGGCGAGCACGGCGCCGTCCACCACGGCGCCGCTGTCCGCGAGATGGCGGATCTGATGCTTGATGTCGTGGCACTTGATGTTGATGGCCTCGATGTTCTCGCGGCTGAGGCGGTACTGGCGCTCGCGCTCGGCGAGCAGCCTTTCGGTCTCGGCCCGCTCGATGTCCGCGCGCTTGGCGTAGAGCAGCTCGTACTCCGCCACGAGCACGAAGACGCAGACCATGGGATGCACAAAGCGCAGCATCACAAGAAGGCTGAAGAGCGCGCCCTTGAGCGCGAGCGCCTTGATGATGACGTCAAAGCCAATGACCACGATGACCACCACCGCGAGCATCGAGAGCATCATCCGGTTCTCCACCTCGATGAGCCCCTTGACGTTGACCCTCCTGACCAGGAGGTAGTAGCCCGCGGCGTAGACCACGGCGGGCACGCCAAGCGTGACCAGGACGTCGGGGAGCCCCTCCAAGGAAGCGTTGGCGTGGTGCGTGACGAGCATCTGGATCAAGATCTGCAGGCCGCTCGCAATGTTCTGCAGCGTGTAGCCCGCCGTGGCGCAGAACAGCGCGGTCCATGGTCGCACGTCAAAGACAAAGAGGATGAGCAGCACAAAGACGGCGAGCACAACGCTGAAGACCGTGAACGCCTGGGACGTGTCGAGCCCGGTCACGGCCCCCGTCGCCAGCGGCACGACCGCAATGGCGAGAAGAACGGCGAGCACGAGGGCGCCCCTGAGCACGTGGTGCGGACGGCGGGGGAGCCGGCAGCACAGCAGCGTCACGGGAACGAGCAGCTGGACGAGGGGCTCGAGGGACCACCAGGTGTCGAGGAACTCCCTCACCGGTGGCCGCCCAGGTAGTCCGTCACCGCGTCCATGACCTCACGCTTGCGCGTGCGCGAGACGTGCAGCTGCTCGCCGGTGACCATCTGGAGTGCCGAAGGGCGGATGAACGAGATCTTGTCCATGTTGGCGAGGCAGCTCTTTGCCACGCGGATCACCGGCGCGCCCGAGAGGTCCTCCTCGACCTGCCCGAGCGTTCCGCGCGTCTCAAGCTGCTCGCCGCTCTCCAGGTGGTAGGTGAGCTTGTGGCCGTTGACCTCTATGTAGACGATTGACGAGAAGGGCACCACGCGCACGCCCTCCTCGGTGGGCACCATGACGGAGCGCCCGGAGTTCTGCTTGATGACGCGCAGGGCACGGTCTAGGTTCATGGAGAGGTTGCCCCAGGTGACGGGCTTCACGATGAAGCCCATGGCGCCGACCTCGTAGCCCTTCACGGCGTACTTGGCGAGGTTGGTCACAAAGATGATGGGCGTGGTCTCGTCGTAGACGCGCATGAGCTGCGCCGCCTCCATGCCGCTGATGCCCGGAAGATCAATGTCCAGGAGAATGAGGTCGTAGCGGCCCTTGTCGGAGAGCATCTCCATGGCCGACTTGATCCACGTGATATGAAACGCCTCGCCATGGGCGTCCCCATAGCGCCGCAGATAGTCAGACAGGCGCTGAGCCTCGCTCGGCTCGTCTTCCACAACGAGTGCGCGATACATCTGTTTTCCCTCCCTGGGCCTGGTCGGAGCCAAACCCATCCCCGGTAAAAGGGTACAGCATGACGTTTACCGGCGGAACGGAACCGCTTACCGGCGTTAAATGCCTGACCGTGTCACCGTTTGGCGGATTTGCGTGACGGATGTGCCACGAAAAACGCACCTCAGGCCAAAACTGACGCTCGCGAGCAGCGCGGCGTTTGAATGGAGCCAACGCAACGGAAGGACCCTGCGAGGCCTGAGGAGTCCGGCGCGGGGAAGGGAAAGAGGAGGAACCCATGAAGAAGCAGCTTGTTCTTGCCGCGGCGTGCGCGCTCGCGATCTCGATGCCGCTCGTCGGCTGCGGCGGCAACGGTGGTGGCACCGCCAGCACCGGCGACGACGCCGCCCAGTCCCAGTCCGGCGGCGACTTCGATGCCGTCGAGGCCTACTACGGCCAGTGGCACGGCTACGTTGAGATTACCGGCGAGACCGTTTATGGCACTTCGGGCGGTGTTGAGGCAATGCTCGATGTCTATCTCGAGCAGGACGGCTCCTGCTCCGTGGAGCCCACCGAGGCTCACTCCGACCTGCTGACCGACGAGGGCACCTGGGAGGCCACTGAGGGCGAGATTACCCTGCACCTCACCGACGGAGACATCGTGATGACGGTCACGAGCGATGAGAAGGCTGAGGCCAATGCGGCCGACTTTGGTATTGCCGACTTCGACACCATCCTGTTCGACTTCTACGGCTAATCCGTAACGCATTGCTTTAGGGCGGCGGGGCCGGGACAGCCCGGCACCGCCGAGGGAAGAGATGGCTCCGACAAAAGGAGACAAGCATGAAGAGCATTTCGCGTAGAGGGTTCTTTGCCGGCACCGCGGTGACGGCCGGCCTGCTCGGCCTGGCGGCGTGCGAGGGCACGTCCCAGACCACCGAGGAGCAGCCCGCCTCCGGCAGCGGCTATACCGAGACGGAGACTGAGTTCGGCTACACGCTCGTCGACAACGGCGACGGCAAGCAGCTCGGTTACTCCAAGGACTCCGGTCTCAAGCTCATCGAGCAGGACGGCTACGCCTTCAAGGATTTCGAGGGCACGGGTGAGCTCGTCCCGTACGAGGACTGGCGCCTCTCTGCCGAGGAGCGCGCGGACGACCTTGCCAATCGCATGCCGCTTGACCGGATTTACGGCCTCATGTGCTTCTCCGCCCACCAGAGCTCTCTCGAGGAGGACAACTCTGTCACCGACGAGCAGAAGGAGTTCCTGGACGGCGGCGTCCGTGCTGTCCTGAACGCGGCGGCAAGCTATCCGGCGTTCCGTCAGGCGGAGTGGGCAAACGGCATGCAAGCCTACGCCGAGGGCTCCGAGAACAAGATTCCCATCAACTTCTCGTCCGACCCGCGCTGCGGCCGCAACTGCGCCGACTGGCCCGGCAACCTCGCGCTTGCCGCTACGTTCGATCCCGAGGTCGCCAAGCAGGCCGGCGCGGGTATCGCATCCGACCTGCGCAAGATGGGCATCGCGATGTTCCTCGGCCCGCAGTGCGACGTTGCCTCCGACCCGCGCTGGAGCCGCTTCAACGGAACCTTCGGCGAGGACCCCGCGCTCTCGCGTGACGTCACCCGTGCGTTCTGCGACGGCCTCCAGTCCACGGTGGACGAGAATGGCGAGGACCTGGGCTGGGGCACCGGCTCGCTCGTGGCAATGGTCAAGCACTGGCCGGCCGAGGGCGCGGGCGAGGGCGGCCGTGAGGCGCACATGGCGGGCGGCAAGTTCGCCGTCTACCCCGGCGACAACTTCAACGCGCTCATGATCCCGTTCGTCGACGGCGGCTTCAAGCTCGACGGCAAGACCGGCCAGGCCGGTGCCATCATGACGTCCTACACCGTGGCCTACGACGAGGACGAGAAGTACGGCGAGCTCGTGGGCTCCGGCTTCTCCAAGTACAAGGTCCAGGAGCTCCTGCGCGACAAGTACGGCTTCAAGGGCTCCGCATGCACCGACTGGGGCGTCCTCAACGATCCGCCCAACGGCAAGTGCTGGGGCCTCGAGGACACTGCCGAGTGGAACGTCGCCAAGCGCCTCTCGAAGGCCGTTGAGGTCGGCGTTGACCAGATGGGCGGCTGGAACGATCCCTCCTCCGTCCAGGAGGCCTATGACGACATGGTCGCCAGCCTCGGCGAGGAGCAGGCCGAGGCCAACTTCCGTGCGTCCGCCAAGCGCCTGCTGCTCGGCTACTTCAACACCGGCCTCTTCGAGAACCCGTACGTCGACGTTGACGTGGCACGCAAGGAGGTCGACGGAGCTCCCGACGACGTGACTGAGGCGGCGCTCGACGCTCAGGTCAAGGGCATCGTCATGCTCAAGAACCACGATGGTGTCATCAAGGCCGCCGAGGGCGACGCCAAGCCCAAGGTCTACGTGCCGATGCGCTTCACCCCGATCTCCAAGTCCGCCTCCGGCCAGGGTTCGGTGACCTGGAGGGAGTCCCCGGCCACCTGCGAGCTCCCGCTCCCGCTCGGCACGCTCGAGAAGTACTTCGAGGTCGTGACCGACATGCTGGCCGAGACCCTGACCGGTCCCGCCGACGAGGACGGCAACCCCACGCCCGCCGAGGCCGACCTCACCCGCCTCACTGCGGCCGATATCGCCGACTGCGACTACGTTGTCGTCTGCGCCGAGGCGCCGATTAACGGTAACCCGCGCGACGGCCGCGACGAGAACAACGAGTACATCCCGCTGTCCATCCAGTATCGCCCCTATACCGCGGATAACGAGTACGTCCGCCAGGTGTCCCTGGCCGGCGACACCCTGCCCGACGGCACCAAGGAGAACCGCTCCTACTACGGCAAGACCTCTGTTGTCACCAACGAGGCCCAGCTCGACCAGATTCTCAACGCCGCTGCGGTGGCGCACGAGGCGGGCAAGCCCTGCATCGTGATCCTCGACATCACGCAGCCGATGTGCGTCCACGAGTTCGAGTCCGAGGTCGACGCCATCCTCGTCTCCATGTCCGGCTCCACCGAGGCGGCCTGCCGCATCATCTGCGGCACCGACGAGCCCTCCGGCCTGCTGCCCATGCAGATGCCCAAGGACATGCTCGACGTCGAGAAGCAGCTCGAGGACGTCCCGAGGGACATGGAGTGCTACACCGACGCCGACGGCAACAAGTACGACTTCGGCTTCGGCCTCAACTACTCCGGCCCCATCAGCGACGACCGTACCGAGAAGTACTGCGTCGAGCCGCTGACCGAGCCCGAGGCGTAGACACGCGCTGAAGGACCCAAAGGGGCGCGCCGCTGCCATCCTCCCTGGCGCGGCGCGCCCTTTCTCTCCCGAGGTTCTTCTCACCACGTTTTTCTCGCCCGCCGCTCGAATGCGCGACGTGCGGTTTGCGCTGTCAAAACGACAGGTTGCGGGAAAGGCGAAACACGGCGTGGCCAAACCCGTTGAATGAAGATATCTGCAACAGAAGGGAAGGGGAGTACCCATGGCTGATGCCAAGAAGCCCAGGAAGAAGATGACCCGTCGCGGGTTCATCGCAAGCGGCGCCACGGCCGCCGGCCTTGTTGGCGTTACGGTTGCTGCCAACGTGGGCACCAACATGTTCAAGTCCGCCATCGACCACTACATCGGCGGCGGCGAGACCACCATCACCAACGCCCCCGGCTCCGAGGACTGGGACACCGCGTACTACGACCAGCAGTACCGCGGCCGCGGCCGTGCCACGGAGGAGGCCAAGAACATCGTCATCGAGATCGAGGGCGAGGGCATCGTCCTTCTCAAGAACGACAACAACGCGCTGCCGCTGGCCTCCGGCGAGTCCGTCTCGCTCATCGGCCGCTATGCCGCCGACCCCGTCTACGGCGGCGCCGGCTCCGGCACCGTCGACCCCAACGACTGCGTCACGCTCTATGACGGCATCGTCAACGCGGGCCTCGCGGTCAACGACACCGCCTACAACTGGATCGCCGAGAACTACGCCAACTATCCCAAGGCCAACATCACGATGGACAACCCGTCCACCGCAAGCTACTACATCGGCGAGATTCCCTGGTCCGCCTACAGCGACGAGGCCAAGAGCTCCATCGCCGGCACCACTGCCGTCGTGGTCATTGGCCGCGGCGGCGGCGAGGGCGGCGACCTCTCGCGCGACCTCGTCGGCGACGTGAACTCCGGCGTCTCCGAGAACTTCACCCCCAACGACGAGACCGCCAACTACGTGGAGGGCCAGCACGAGCTTGAGCTCTCCAAGGAGGAGATCGACCTCCTCACGGCGGTCAAGGAGTCCTGCGACAAGGTCATCGTGCTCTACAACGGCTCCACCCCGATGGAGCTCGGCCCGCTCATGGAGGGCGACCTCGCGGTTGACGCGATCCTCTCCATCGGCTCGCTCGGCGCCTCGGGCGCCGCGGCCGTGGGCCAGGTGCTCACCGGTGCGGTGAACCCGTCCGGCAAGACCACCGACATCTGGGCCGCGGACTTCACCGCCGACCCGACGTTCGGCAACTTCGGCGGCAAGCAGTACACCGACGTCTCCAACTACTACCCGACCAACTACACGGGCACCGTCTCCAACGCAACGGCGTACTTCGTCGAGTACCGCGAGGGCATCTACTATGGCTACCGCTTCTACGAGACGGCAGCCGCAGAGGCCGAGGCGGGCAACTACGACTTTGACTACGATTCCGCCGTCGTGTTCCCGTTTGGCTACGGCCTCTCCTACACCACGTTCGAGCAGACGCTCGACTCCTGCGCCGTGAACGGCGACAACGTCGAGGTCTCCGTCACGGTCACCAACACGGGTTCCGTGGCGGGCAAGAGCGTCGTCGAGATCTACTACAGCGCCCCGTATACCGCGGGCGGCATCGAGAAGAGCGCCGTCGTGCTTGGCGCCTTCGGCAAGACCGCTCTGCTCGACCCCGGCGCGTCCGAGACCGTCGACCTCAGCTTCCCGGTGCGCCAGATGGCGTCTTGGAGCTCCGAGGAGGGCGGCTATGTCCTCGACGCGGGCGACTACGTGATCTCGCTGCGCTCCGACTCCCACACCGTCATCGCCGAGCAGGGCGTCACCCTCGAGGCCGAGGCCTACAAGACCGACGACGCCACCGGCAACGAGCTTGCCAACCGCTTCGACGACATGACGACGTACATGAACGACAACTGCGGCGGCACCATGTCCCGCGCGGACTTTGCCGGCACCTGGCCCGAGGCCGCGGCCGACAAGACCGCTGCCGAGTGCGGCATCACGCTCGAGGAGTACGACTACACGCAGCACCTGGGTGACGAGGCGATGCCCACCACCGGCGCCAACAACGGCGTCTCCCTCATCGACCTGCGCGGCAAGGCGTATGACGACGAGATGTGGGACCAGCTGCTCGACCAGCTCACCGTGGACGACATGACCACGATGCTCAACGACTGCGCCTACAACACGCCCGCCATCGCGCACATCGGCAAGCCCGCCACCTCCGAGCCCGACGGCCCGGCCGGCTTCACCTCGCTCACCGGCTCCACCGGCAACTGCGCGTACTGCTCCGAGTTCGTCATGGCTCAGACCTGGAACACCGAGCTCATGTACCGCACCGGCCAGATGGTGGGCCAGGAGGCCCTGGCGTCCGGCTACAACGGCTGGTATGCGCCGGCCATGAACACGCACCGCTCGCCGTTCGCCGGCCGCAACTTCGAGTACTACTCCGAGGATCCGCTGCTCGCCGGCAAGATGGGCGCCGCGGTGGTCTCTGGCGCCGCGAGCAACGGCGTCTACGCCATGATCAAGCACTACGCCCTCAACGACCAGGAGTCCTACCGCGTCCAGCACCTCTGCACGTGGGCCACGGAGCAGACCGCGCGCGAGATCTACCTGCGCCCGTTCGAGCTCACCATCAAGGAGTCCTCGGCCGAGATGAAGTACATCGCCGACGACCAGGGCACCGTCGAGACCGTCGAGATGCCGGGCTGCACGGCCATGATGAGCTCCTTCAACTACGTGGGCACCCAGTGGGCCGGCGGCTCTCACGCCCTCTGCACCGAGATCCCGCGCGGCGAGTGGGGCTTCACGGGCTGCATCATCACGGACTTCAACCTCTACGGCTACATGGACAAGAACTGGGGTCTCGACGGCGGCACCGACATGCACCTGACCTACGCCGCCATGACGCCCGCGTTCCAGGGCACGGGCGAGGCCTCCGTCGTGGCGCGCCTGCGCGAGGCATCCCATCGCGTGCTCTACACCGTCGTGAACTCCAACGCGATGCAGGGCATGGCCCCCGGCTCCACCATCACCACCTCGCCCTCGCCGTGGCAGTACGGCGTCTGGGGCGGCTCCGCGGTACTGCTCGCCGGCGCTGCCGCGCTCGGCGTGCGCTGCTACCTCGGCGCCAAGCGCAACAAGGAGATCGAGGCCGAAGAGGCCGCCGAGAAGAAGTAGTTCTCGGCTGACCGACTGAGCCCTTCCCTCCCCGACGGGGCCGACCTTTCTCCTTGGTCGGCCCCGTCATCTTGTGCGGATGGGAAAACGGAGCGTCGCCTTGCTCCCGCAGGGTGCCTGTGCGGGGCTCCGGCGACATTTTCCCGCGACGGAGCGTCGCGAACCGCCCGCACAGCCCCTCTGCGGGGGCAAGGCGACGCTCCGTCTGGGCGAGGTGCGGCATGCGCGGGCTCTTCTCGCTATCATGGGCCGCGCGCGAAGGAGGGAATCCATGAAAGGGCGGGCGTTCAACCCCTATCTCCCCGAGTGGGAGTACGTGCCGGACGGCGAGCCGCACGTCTTTGGCGACCGCGTCTATGTGTACGGCTCGCACGACCGCTTTGGCGCCCCGATGTTCTGCGTGGGCGACTACGTCTGCTGGTCGGCGCCGGTGGACGACCTCTCAGACTGGCGCCGCGAGGGCGTGATCTACCGTCGCTCACAAGATCCGAGGAACCGCCTTGGCCTGCGCCTCCTCTTTGCGCCCGACGTCGCCCGCGGCCCGGACGGGCGCTACTACCTCTTTTACGCCTTCGACTTCATGAGCGTGATCGGGGTGGCCGTCTGCGACGAGCCCGCGGGTCGCTACGAGTTCTACGGCCACGTGAGCTGGCCGGACGGCACGCTATATGGGCGACGCAGAGGTGATGGGATGGCGTTTGACCCGGGAGTGCTCGTGGATGATGACGGGCGCGTGTGGCTGTACTCGGGCTTTCGCACCCATGTCCCCGCCATCGTGACGGGCGGCGTCCAGACGCGCAATGACGGCGGCTACCTTGTGGAGCTGGAGCCCGACATGCTGACGGTGCGCGGCGATCAGCGGCTGGTTTTTCCCACGGAGGGGTCGGGGTCCTTCGCGGGGCACGGCTTCTTTGAGGCGAGCTCAATCCGCAAGTACGAGGGACGCTACGTCTTCGTCTACAGCTCCGTGCACAACCACGAGCTCTGCTATGCGTCGAGCGACCGTCCGGACGGGGGCTTCTCCTTCGGCGGCACGCTCGTTTCGCTGGGCGATGTCGGGCTTCCGGGCCATCCGGACGAGGGGCATGCCACGAACTACCTCGGCAACACGCACGGCGGGCTGCTGCGCGCTGGGGACGCCTACTACGTCTTCTACCACCGGCAGACCAATCGCAGCTCCTACGCGCGCCAGGCGTGTGCCGAGCGACTGCGCGGCAACCCGCGTGACGGCTTTGCCCAGGCGGAGGTGACGAGCTGCGGCCTCAATGGCGGTCCGCTTGCGGGTCGAGGGGCCTATCCGGCAAGAATCGCGTGCAACCTGCGCTCCGCCTCTGGCGTGGGGCGCGTGGACGGTCGCGGGGCGCGTCGCCGCCTTGCGAGACACCCGTACTTCACTCAGGAGGGCTCCGGTCGAGTGGCGCGGCAGTACGTGGCCAACCTGCGCGAGGGGGCGGTCGTGGGGTTCAAGTACTTTGATCTTGAGAAGACCGCACGGCTCTCTGTGACGGCGCGCGGCCGTGGGGAGGGGCGCCTCGTCGTGGCGACGGACGAGGGCGGTGCTGACGTCATCGGCCTGGTTGGCCTGCAGGGCCTCGGTTGCTCGTGGGGAAGCTTCTCGGGTGCGCTCGCGTCGCGCGGGGAGCGGGAGGCCCTCTTCCTCATCGTGGAGGGTGACGTGCGGGTTGACCTGCTGGGGATAGAGCTCGCGTAGGACGCCCTTCGTGGCGGACGTGCCGACAAGAGCCTCGATATGGCCGTCGCCGCCTGTGATGACGCTCGGCCGGACTCATGTGCCCGGCCGAGCGTCCCGTTACGTCAATGCGGATGAGGGGCCTGTTTGTGGCTGGCTTGCCCCAAGTGAGCCGCTCTTGGGGACGCGCCCCGCTATCCCGCGAGCCCTGTGAGCACCGAGCTCAGCGCAATCACCACGCCCACGATGGACTCGCCGCCGAGCACCCCGGACGCCACGACCACGCCCTTCTCCTCGGAGTCGGCAACGCCGCGCGCCGCGCAGACGCGCTCGTAGACCCATCGCACGCCTGCGCCGAGCGCAGCGGTGAGGGACATGTAGAACGGCAGGTAGACGCCGAGGCCGAACATCATGGCCGGCAGGCCTACCCAGTAGAGGGCCACGCCGCCGAGAAGGCCGATAACAAACCCCGGTACGCTCGGGATGCCCGAGACCATCGTCGCAACCACGCTTGCCTGAGCGGAGACGAACATCTGCCCGGAGCCAAAGGCGCCCGGGCCGTACGCGGAGAACAGCGTGACCAGCACGGCCACGGCAACCACGGTGCCCAGAAGCGCGCCGATAGCCTGGCCGACCCACATGGCGCGCGGGCTCGTGCCGATGATGGCGCCGGTCTTGAAGTCGCTCATGACGTCGCCGGCAAGGCCACACGCCACGGCCACCACGCCGGCCACGTAGAAGAGCTGGACCTGGCTTGCGCTGGAGAACGCCGCCACGGCGAGAAGCACGATGAGGCCGAAGATCTCCATCGGGTCGATGCCCGTCTGTCCCACGGACTGCGCGCTCATGATTGTGGTCACGAAGGCCAGGAACACCACGACCACCGCCACGACCGGCCCCAGCCCGAGGCCGATGCACACGAGCAGCGCCGCGGCGGCCACCATGAGGGCGAGCGTCCCGCGCTCGAGGCGGCTCCAGCCGGAGGCTGCAGCCGCCGCCCCGTCCTTGTCTCCGTCCTTGTCGCCCGCCACGCGGCGCCCGCGCAGCACGCGTGCCGCGTGGGGCAGGATGTCCTTGAGCACCACGCCCGCGCCAGACCCCATCATGAGGCCCATGCCCAGGCTCGAGACGATGCCCTGGGCCGTCGTCACGTCCCAGAGGCCGGCGGCGCTTCCGCCCACGATGATGCCGAAGTTGCCCACGAGTGCGCCGAGGAGCCAGAACGCCACGGTAAAGCCGCCTACGAGAAAGCCCACGGAGAGCATCTGCGGGGAGTTGTAGATTGCAAAGCTCACGCCGGGGATGGGAAGCTGCGCCACGAGCGTGGGCATCCAGCCCAGGGCGTCACGCGCCACGCACCACAGGCCCGCGAGGCCCATCGAGCCAAAGAGCCGCTTGCCGGTGACGCCGCCCGTCTTGGTTGCCATGAGGGTCTCGGCCGCGGCGGTGCCGATGGGGTACTCGAGGTCGGACTCATCCACAAAGCGCCGGCGGATCGCGGCCGTGCACACGAGGCCAAGCAGCGTGCCGGAGAGCGCCACGACGAGCATCTCCACCCAGCTCACCTCGTCGGCAAGGCCGAGCATCCAGATGCCGGGAATGGTGAAGGCAAGGCCGCCGGCCACCATCGAGCCGGCCGACATCACGATCTGCGTGACGTTTGCCTCGTTGAGGCTGCGACGCCCGAAGGCACGCAGCAAGAACAGCGCGACTATGGAGGTGAAGATGGTGGGCCACGGCAGCGCGCCCATCTTGAGGGCGGTGTAGACCGAGGACGCCGTGATGATGACGCAGCCGACGCACCCGATGGCAATGCCAACCGGGCTCAGCTGCTCGCGCCACGAGGCGCGCGAGCCACTCTTGCTCATATGTGCTCCTTCGAATATCCGCTCCCCCTCATGGGGAGTCGGGTTTCTGGGACTGCTCGATTATGGCAGAACCCGGTGCGCGGCGGTGTCCGGCCAATGAAGTAAAATTGGGAGAGTTGACGGCAGGGGTCTTGCTCGCCGGGTCGCACCTCTGAGGGGGGTGAGCCCCATGGGGCTCTTGACTGAAGCCCTTAAGCCGGTCGGCGCGCTCGTCGGCCCGGTTGATGGGGCCCTGACGTTCCCGTCCAAAGCGAGCGGGTCCGGCGACGAACACGAGAGGGGCCGCTAGCCCGATGAGCTAACGGCCCTCCCGCCCTCATTCGGCGCGGCCCAGCTCTCGCGGCGGGCCGTGCCGTCAATCACGGTGTACCCAACCACGCTCTCGTGTGCGGGGTGACGGCGATTTTGGAGGACGCATGGCGCAGGGCAAGAGGGGCGCGGCCGAGAAGAACGTGCTTGCCGTTGACGTGGGCAACACCCGCACACGCCTCGGGCTCTTTGCGAACGGGGGGCTCCTCGGCACCTGCGAGCTCACCACGTGCGAGCGGCTCACTGTGGACGAGGCGCGCATGAAGCTTGCCCAGGCGGCCGCGCTGATGGGGGAGGGTCTGCCGGACGAGGCCATCCTCGCCTGCGTGGTCCCCACGCTCACCGATGTCTGGCGCCGTGCCCTCGCCGCGGCCTGCGGCTGCCGACCGCTCGTGGTGGGGCCTGGCCTCAAGACGGGGCTCAAGATGCGCTACGACGATCCGTCCGAGGTGGGGGCGGACCGCGTGGCCGACGTCGTGGCGGCGCGCGCCGAGTATGGGGCGCCTGCGGTCGTGGTGGACCTGGGAACGACGACGAACTTCGAGGTCCTGGACGCAGACGGTGCCTTCGCGGGCGGCATCATCGCCCCGGGTCTTGCCCTGGGCGCCCGTTCGCTCTCCGAGGCGGCGGCCCGCCTGCCCATGATTGAGCTGCGCGCGCCGGCCTCCGTCATCGGCCGCAACACGCGTGCGGCCATGCAGTCCGGCGTGGTTCTCGGCGAGGTGGCGCGCATCGACGGCCTGCTTGACGCCGTGATGGGGGAGCTCGGCACGGACGCCCCCGTCATCATGACCGGAGACGGCGCCGAGGCGATGGCTGCGCTTCTGAGGCACGAGGCCACGGTGGATGACACGCTCACGCTTCGCGGGCTCTGGCATCTCTGGCGCGCCAACCGGCGCGGCTGATCGGGCGGTCGGGGCGGGGCCGCGACCGCGCGTGGCCCCGGTTTTCCGAAATCCTGGCTTGCGCATGGCGAGAAGGACGCGTGGCCTCGGTTTTCTTGCCAGATGCCCGACAGTCCCAAGCTGCGCGTACGACGGCTGCATGCTCTTCACGCGTAAGCCGGGACGCCGGGAATCCGGGGCTGCGCATGACGCACGGGGACGCGGCGTCTCGTCGTAAGGGGGCCGGGCATGCGAGCCTGCGACGCTGACGTGTTGAGCCAGACTCCCGCCGCGGCGGCACGGGACCTAGAGCAGTGACGCCTCGGAGCCGCCGCACATGGTGCCGTGCGCCATGTTGAGGGCATCGATGAGCGGCAGGAGCCCGTCGAGGTAGGCGCTCATGTCGGTCATGACCACCATCACGTATGGCCCACAGTCCGAGAACACGACGCCGGCGTCGTTGGTGGACGTGAGGTCGTTCTCGTCGGCGGGGTACCAGCCCGGCTTGCTCCACACCTCGAAGCCAGCGCTTCCGCGCAGGAGGTTGCCCATCGGCGTGTAGTTTGTCTGCGCGAGGTATCCGGCAAGCTCGGAGCCGCCTGCCTCGCCGGAGGTTCCAAAGCGGTAGATCTCCTGCCACACTGAGCAGAGCTCGCTCGCGGATATCTCGGGATAGTAATAGTAGTAGCCGTCCCCGCTCGCGCCCTCGGCGCCGTGGGCGGCCAGCCAGTCACCAAACGCGCGGAGCCCAAAGGTGTCGAGCAGCGTGTGATAGGCGTCATTCGACGAGTTGACAAGGCAGTCGCGCATCGTGGCGCCCATGCCAGCCGACCCGCCGTTGTTCTCGCAGACCATCGCGCAGTACGCCGCCTTGATGCTGCTTGCGGGGTAGAGGCGCTCGTCCGAGTTGCACCAGATGCCGTTGCCGGTGCCGAGGTCGAGCATGACGGCGGAGACCGTCAGCCCCTGGTTGCGCAGATTGAAGACCTCGGCCTCAAGGCGCTGGTAGGCTTCCGTGGCAAGAAAGCCGTCGGGGGCGGTGATTGTGATGCCGGACTCCGTCGTCGTGGTGGTGACGGGCGCGCTGAGGTCGAGTGAGTGCTCTGGCTCCGGTTCGGGCTCTGGCTCCGGTTCCGACTCGGGTTCGGGCTCCGGTTCCGGCTCGGGGGCCGCCTCGTCGAGCACGATCTCAGCCGCAGGCGCCTCTTCGCGGTCCTCGTTCGCCGCCGCCCCGCTCTTCTCGCCTCCTGCGCATCCGGCGAGAAGAGCGATCGCGAGTAGCGCTGCAGCGCCACCTCGAGCAACCGAGCCCGTCATGTCCGCCCCTCTCCGTCGTGCAGCCCCATGCGGGCCCGCTGCCGCAACCCGCGCCTCCATCGATTATCGCGCAGAATCTGAAGCAGCTTTTATGATCTCAGGCCAGTTTTTCGCGCAGATGCGATTCTGCGAGAAAAACAGCGATCTTCTCGCCGGCGGGCGCTAGTAGCCCGGGATCGCCACGGTCTCGTCGTAGAGCAGCTCGGTGCTGCCTCCGCACAGCGCCCCGTGCGCCGCGTTGAGGGCGTCGACCAGCGGCAGCAGGCCGTACAGGTCGGAGTTCATGCTGGTCATCACCACGATTACGTACGGCCCGCAGTCGGAGAAGACCACGCCGGCGTCGTTGGTCGAGGTGAGGTCGTACTCGTCGGTGGGGTACCAGCCGGGCTTGGCCCAGACCTCGAACTCGTCGCGCAGGAGTCCGCCGAGTGCTGTGTAGTTGGTCGCCGAGAGCGCGCCCACAAGCTCGTCGGACCCATCCTCGCCCGACGTGCCGTAGCGAAAGATCTCCTCCCAGACCTCGGCCAGCTCGCCCGCCGAGATGTCAGGGTATCCGTACTCGCGCGCCTGCTCCGAGGCCTCCGTCGCCCCCACGTCCTCGAGCCAGTCCCCAAACACGTCGAGCCCGTAGGTGTCTCTCAGCAGCTCGTATGCCTCGTTCGAAGAGTTGATCAGGCACTCCTCGAGCGCCCACGAGAGCTCGCCCGCCCCGCCGTACTTCTCGCAGACCATCGCGCAGTACGCGGCCTTGACCGAGCTCGCGGGATAGAGCCGCTCTTCGGCGTTGTACTCGATCGAGTAGCCCGTGTCCAGGTCGAGCACCACGATTCCGAGGTCAACATCCTGCTCCTCGAGCTCCGCCACCTGCTCCTCGAGGTAGGCGAGCTCCTCCGATCCTACGAACTCCTCCGGCCCCGTTACGACGAGCCCGCCCGAGGTGACGGTCTCGGTCTCCTTGTTGGTCTGATCGGGGGAGGCCTCCTCAACGATGTCGCTTGCGGCGAGGCCCGCGCCGTCCCCCGGCTCGGGGTCTGGCGACGCCCCGGCCCACATCCACGCGCATGCGGCGGCAAGGGCAAGTGCCGCCGCGCATACGGGCACGACGAGCCCGTGCCCCCTCCCTTGGCTTCTCCGCGACCGTCTTAGCACGGCGTTCCTCTCGCTATGGTGGAGCTTCGATTATCAGGCCGGAGGGGCCCAGGTCCGATAAGGGTTCTTTCAGAAATTACATTACGAATCGCTTGCCTATAACTCTGCAAGCGGCCTGAACTCCGCTCGGCCCGTGCGCCGCGCGGGCCCTCGGACGGGGAAGCCCTGACGGCCCGTTTCCGGGGCCCTCAGGCCGCACCTTGCCGCCGCCAGTGCTCCGTGAAGAACTTGTGCCGGTCTCATCCGCGTCAAGTTTCTGCACAGGTTGTGCAATACTACGCAAGCTGTGAAATAACGGCGATACGGCCTGCTTGATACCGTGTCGCGCCACCCACGTCGAAGGGACCGCATGCAGGAGTGCGTCCTCAGCACCGACCGCAGGAGCGTCCGCACGCGGCGGGCCCTGCGCCAGGCGCTCGCCAAGGAGATCTCCGCCACGGGCGACCTCTCGCGCGTCACGGTCACGGCGGTGACCGAGCGCGCCGGCGTCACGCGCCGCACGTTCTACTCCCACTTCCGAGACATCCCCGACCTCGTCAACCAGATCGAGGAGGAGACGCTCTCTGAGTTCCGCGCGCCGCTCGCCCGCATCGCCGCCTGCCGCCTCAATGACCTGCGCGTGGCGCTCGACCGCGGCGAGCCCGCGCCCGGCGCGGAGGAGCTGCTCGCATGCGTGCGCGAGCGAGGCGACTACCTGCGCCCGCTTCTTGGCAACGGTGGAGACCCGGCCTTCGCCGAGCGCATCAAGGCGCTTGTGTACGAGGTCATCGGCGAGCGCGCCAGGGACGGGCTCGACCTGCGCGCCCTCGGCCCGCTCTTCGACTACTACCTCACGTTCTGCATCTCAGCCGAGGTCGGCGTGCTGCTGCGCTGGCTTGAGGGCGGCATGCGCGAGGGCGTGCCCACGATGGCGCGCCTCATGACCGCCCTCATGTTCGTGCGCCCCGGAGACCTCTACGACAACCCCATAGACCTCGACATCCCGAGCTTCGCCCTGGCCGTCATGTGCTCCAAGGAGGACAACTAATGAGTAAGACCGCCGCTTCCATCCAGGCCGAGAAGGCCGCCCGCCGCCCGCTCGCCCTCAAGCAGGACGGCGCCGAGCTCTCTCCGGCCACTCACGCCGACTTCTCCCACGCGCACCTGCGTCTGGGCATCGACGTGGGTTCCACCACGGTGAAGCTCGCCGTCATCGACGACAACGACAACCTCGTCTATGCCAACTACGAGCGTCACCACACGGACATCCGCGCCACGGCCAAGGAGCTCTTCGCCCGCGCGCGCAAGGTGATTGGCGCCGCCCCCATGCGCGTCTCCATCACCGGCTCCGGCGGCATGCTGCTTGCCAGCTGGCTTGACCTCGAGTTCGTGCAGGAGGTCATCGCCTCCAAGCGCGCCGTGGAGACGCTCATTCCGCAGACGGACTGTGCCATCGAGCTCGGCGGCGAGGACGCGAAGATCATCTACTTCGACAACGGCATCGAGCAGCGCATGAACGGAACCTGCGCGGGAGGAACGGGCGCCTTCATCGACCAGATGGCGAGCCTGCTCCACACCGACGCCGCGGGCCTCAACGAGCTCGCCAAGGATGCCACGCAGATCCACCCCATCGCCTCCCGCTGCGGCGTCTTCGCCAAGTCTGACGTCCAGCCGCTGCTCAACGAGGGCGCCAAGCCCGCCGACATCGCGGCCTCCATCTTCCAGGCCGTGGCCAACCAGACGGTCTCCGGCCTCGCGTGCGGCCATCCCATCCGCGGCCACGTGGCGTTTCTCGGCGGTCCGCTCCAGTACCTCTCTGAGCTCCGCAAGCGCTTCTACATCACGCTCAACCTCGACGAAGAGCACATCATCGTGCCCGAGAACGCGCACCTCTTTGTGGCCACGGGCGCGGCGCTCGCTGGGGAGTCCGAGAAGTACGTGACCTTCGACGAGGTCATCCAGCTGCTCGAGAACCTCAAGGACACCCAGGGCTCCGAGGTCGCGCGCCTCGAGCCGCTCTTCGAGAGCGAGAAGGACTACGAGGAGTTCAAGGAGCGTCACGACAAGCAGGTGGTTCCCAAGGGCGACCTGGCCACCTATCAGGGCCGCGTGTTCATCGGCATCGACGCCGGCTCCACCACGATGAAGTGCGCCGTGGTGGGCGAGGGCGGAGAGCTCCTCTATACCTGGTACGGCAACAACAACGGCGACGTCCTCGGCACCGCCCGCCACATCATGGACGGTATCTACGACCTGCTTCCCGAGGGATGCACCATCGGCCACGTGACCACCACCGGCTACGGCGAGCAGATCCTCATCGAGGCCCTTCGCGCCGACTCCGGCGAGATCGAGACCGTCGCGCACCTGCGAGGCGCCAAGGCCTTCGTCCCGGACGTCCAGTTCATTCTGGACATCGGCGGTCAGGACATGAAGTGCCTGCAGGTCAAGGACGGCGTCATCGAGCACATCATGCTCAACGAGGCCTGCTCTTCGGGCTGCGGCTCCTTCATCGAGAGCTTTGCCGTCTCCATGAACATGACCGTGCAGGAGTTCGCGCAGGCCGCCGTGGGCGCCAAGAGCCCGGTGGACCTCGGCAGCCGCTGCACCGTCTTCATGAACTCCCGCGTCAAGCAGGCGCAGAAAGAGGGAGCGACCATCGGCGACGTGGCGGCGGGCCTCTCCTACTCCGTCATCAAGAACGCCCTCTTCAAGGTCATCAAGCTGCGCGACTTCGATGAGATCGGCCAGTGGTGCGTGGTCCAGGGCGGCACCTTCATGTCCGACGCCACCCTGCGCGCCTTCGAGCTTCTGACCGGGCGCGACGTCATCCGCCCGGACATCGCGGGCTGCATGGGCGCCTACGGCGCCGCCCTTCTCGCCCGCGATCGCGCCGGAGCCATGGGCACCTCTACGATCCTCTCGCGCGAGGACATCGACAACCTCAAGGTCAAGCACACCAACGTGCACTGCGGCCGCTGCTCCAACAACTGCCTGCTCACGATCAACGACTTCGGCGGCGGTCGTCGCTTCATCACGGGCAACCGCTGCGAGAAGGGCGCGGGCGGCTCCAAGGCCAAGAAGAACGAGGCGCCCAACCTCTTCGACTTCAAGAACAAGCTGCTCTTCGACCGTCCCGTGCTGGACCCCGAGGAGGCCCCGCGCGGCACGGTGGGCATCCCGCGCGCGCTCAACATGTACGAGAACTACCCGTTCTGGCACGCGTTCTTCACCAGGCTGGGCTTCTCGGTGGTGCTCTCCGACCAGACCTCGGCCAAGACCTACGACGCCGGCATCGAGTCCATGCCGTCCGAGAGCGTGTGCTACCCGGCCAAGCTCTCCCACGGTCACATCATGAACCTCATCCAGAAGGACCCGGACTTCATCTGGATGCCCTGCATCCGCTGGGAGCGCCAGGAGGACGACGGGGCCACCAACCACTACAACTGCCCGATCGTCATGAGCTACCCGCAGGCCCTCGGCCTGAACGTCGACGAGCTCGGCCAGGGCTCCAAGATCGAGTACCTCTCGCCGTTCATTCCGTACGACAAGAAGAAGGAGCTCAAGCGCCGCCTCTACGAGCTTGTCTCAGAGCAGCGCGAGAAGGACGCGGCGGAGGGCCGCGGCCGTGTGCGCGGCGAGCACATCACGCGCGCCGAGATCGACGAGGCCGTGAACTACGCCTGGGAGGCGGACCTCGAGTTCAAGGACGCCATGCACCGCGCCGGCGACGAGGCCATGCGCTGGATCGAGGAGCACGACGCGCATGGCATCGTGCTCGCCGGCCGTCCCTACCACAACGACCCCGAGATCAACCACGCCATCCCCGAGCTCGTGCACTCCTTTGGCTTTGCCGTGCTCACCGAGGACTCCGTCGCCCACAAGATGACGCCCGAGCGCCCCATCCGCGTGATCGACCAGTGGATGTTCCACAGCCGCCTCTACCGCGCGGCGCGCTTCGTGGCGTCCAGGAACGACCTCGACCTCATCCAGCTCTTCTCGTTTGGCTGCGGCCTTGACGCCCTGACCACCGACCAGGTGCAGGAGATTCTGGAGGCCTCCGGCAAGATCTACACCGTCCTCAAGATCGACCAGGTGTCCAACCTCGGCGCCGCCCGCATCCGCATCCGCTCCCTCATGGCCGCCCTCACCGAGCAGCGCGATGAGCTGCGCCGCGCCGCAAGCCAGGGCAGGGTCCGCGAGGTGGAGCCCGTGGGCGTCCGCCGTGCCGACGGCTCGCTCGAGCGTGCGCGCAAGACGCAGGAGGGCCGCGTGCCGGTTTACCGCGAGGCCGCGAGTGCCGCGTTCGAGAAGGTCCGCTACACCGAGGACATGCAGAAGAAGGGCTACACCATCCTCGTCCCGCAGATGGCGCCGATTCACTTTGACCTGATCGAGGCGCTCTTCAAGAGCTCGGGCTACAACGTGGTGCTGCTGCCCTCAGTTGACCAGGGTGCCGTTGAGGCGGGCCTCAAGTACGTCAACAACGACATCTGCTATCCCTCGATCCTGGTCACGGGCCAGATCATGGAGGCGGTGCTCTCCGGCAAGTACGACCTCTCGCGCCTGGCGGTGATCATCACCCAGACCGGCGGCGGCTGCCGAGCCACCAACTACATCGCCCTCATCCGCAAGGCCCTCAAGGACTCCGGCCACCCGGAGATCCCGGTGATCAGCCTCACCGCCGCCTCCGGGCTGGACGAGAAGAACCCTGGGTTTGACGTTCTCAGGAAGCCCGGCCTGCTCATGAAGGCCGTGAACGCCCTGCTCTATGGCGACCTCATCATGCAGCTGCTCTACCGCGTGCGCCCCTACGAGGCCAAGCCCGGCGCGGCCGATGCGCTCTATGACCGCATGATGGCCGAGGCCAAGGGCGTCATCGTGGCGGGCGGCTCCAAGCGCTTCTACGACCTCTGCCAGCGCACCGTCGACGCCTTCGAGGCGCTGCCGCTGGTGAACGACCGCTCCAAGCCGCGCGTGGGCGTGGTCGGCGAGATTCTGGTCAAGTTCCACCCCACGGCCAACAACCAGGTGGTCAAGGTCATCGAGCAGGAGGGCTGCGAGGCCAACGTGCCCGGCCTCGTGGACTTCTTCCTCTTTGGCATGACCAACGCCATCAACACCAACGCCGAGCTTGGCACCAAGGCCACGAGCCGCATGTCGCACATGGCGGGCATCAAGCTCATCGAGGGGCTGCGCGAGCCCATCAACAAGATGCTCAGGAAGACCGCGCGCTTCCAGGAGTACCCGGACATCTTCGAGCTCGCTGCCAAGGCGGAGCAGGTGCTGTCCCTGTGCAACACGATGGGCGAGGGCTGGCTGCTCACGGCGGAGATGTGCGACCTCATCGAGACCGGCACGCCCAACATCGTGTGCTGCTCGCCGTTCGCGTGCCTGCCCAACCACGTGGTGGGCAAGTCCGTCATCAAGCGCCTGCGCCAGATGCACCCCGAGAGCAACATCGTGGCCGTTGACTACGACCCCGGCGCCTCCGAGGTCAACCAGCTCAACCGCATCAAGCTCATGATCAGCGTGGCCAAGGAGAACTATCGAACCAATCGCGAGGGCGGCTTCCGTCTGGAGAACCCGGCCGACCCGGTGACCAACGACGCCGTGGCGCCCTACACGGGCAGCACGCGCTTCGACGACTCCGTGGCGACGGGCGGCGGCTCGGCCTGCGGCGTGCACGGTCACGGCGGCGGCATCGAGCTCACGCCCGAGCAGCTCGCCCAGATCGAGGAGGCCAAGCGAAGGGCTGGCGTCAGCAAGTAGGGGAGGGGCATCGGCCCGTCCGGTCTCGCCCGCGTCCCGGCATCGCCCGGGACGCGGGCGTCGCTCGTTCGGGCCCCGGGCCGCGCGCCCGTCCCGGGCACGCGTGCGGGTTATGGACGCCTTCCGGCCCGAAACCGACTGCAACCCGCACCAACCCGAAACGCGTGCGTGCCGCGGACGCCTTCCGGCCCGAAACCGTCCATAACCCGCACGCGCTATCATGGGAGCCTGGAAGGGGGGGCGCTGTGGTCAGACTGGTCTTCATCGACATGGACGACACGTTCGTGGGCCCCGACAAGACCATCCCGCGAGACAACCTCCGCATCCTCGACGTCGCCGCCGAGCGCGGGGTCCAGTTCGTCCCCTGCACCGGCCGCAGCCTGCGGGGCGTCCCCCGCGAGCTCGTCACCCATCCGTCCGTGCGCTACGCTGTCTGCGGCGGGGGAGCGCTCGTCTACGACGTCCGCTCGGGCGAGATCATCCGCGAGGTCCCCATTGCCAAGGAGCTCGTCCGCTCGCTCTACGAGGACGTCCGCGACCAGCGGGTCACCTTCGACCTCTTCACGCCCGAGGGGGTCTTCGCCTCGCGCGAGCACCTGTCGCTCTACAACCAGATTGAGATGACCGAGGCAACACGTCGCATGGTGGTCTCCCAGCGCACCTTCGTCGACTGCGACACCGAGGAGCTCATCGAGCGCATCCCCACGATCTGCCGCGTCAACGTCCTGTTTGGGGACGAGCGCGGCCGCAGGGTGACGTGGGACGCCGTCGAGGCGCGCCCCGAGCTCTTCTGCGCCTCGTCGATCCCGATGAACGTCGAGGTCACGAGTGTGGAGGCGACCAAGGGGACGGCGCTCGTGTGGCTCTGCGAGCGCCTGGGCGTCGACGTTGCCGACACCGTCGCCTTTGGCGACTCGGGAAACGACGTCGCCATGCTCGACGTCGCGGGCGACGCGGTTGCCATGGAGAACGCGTCGCCTGAGGTCAAGGCGCACGCCCGTCACGTGGCGCCGCGCTGCGAGCTGGCCGGCGTGGCACGCTACCTCGAGCCGCTTCTCGTCTGAGGCCGCCTGCAGGCCAGCCTACAGCATCACCCAGGGCAGCCGCGACTCGGGCACGATGATGCCGAGAAGGACGATGAGCGTGACGGCGATGATCGCGCCGAGCACGAACTGCATGATGGTGTTGCCGGTGTTGCGGCCCGCCTTGCGCTTGAGGACGAAGGCGGTCTGCGAGCCGTCGGCGGCCTCGAGCGCGTCGCGGAACGCCTTGGCTCGCAGCGCGCGCGGGCTGCGGCGCTGCCAGACGAGGGCGAGCAGCCCGACGACGAGGATGGCCTCGGTGACGCGCACGGCGATCTCGAGCCCGCCGGGGTCGGTGTGGGAAAGGGCGACGAGCACGAGCGCGCATGCCGCGGTGACCACCGAGATGACGCCCATGACGGCCGTCTCGTAGGTGTCCGTGCCCTCGATGACCTTGACCATGAGCTCCTCGTCCCCCTCGATGAGGCGGCCGATCTTCACCTTGAGGGCCATGGCGAGCGCGAGGAGCTGCTCCTGGGCGGGGAACTCCCTGCCGCTCTCCCACGCGGCGACGCTCTCCTGGCTTACGCCGGCCCTCTCGGCCAGCTTGGCTTGCGACCAGCCGCGTCCCTCGCGCAACTTGGCGAGCGTGGACCCAAACTCCATGTCTGCTCCTGTCGTAGGCGCTCCCGATGGCGGCATTCTCGCGCAAAAATATGGAGAAAACAAGGAGAATTGTTTCGCTAAAGCTAATAATATGCAAGATAACTGAAAAAATATCCAATTCAAAATGGAG
Source organism: Thermophilibacter provencensis (assembly GCF_900128445.1). Taxonomy (GTDB): domain Bacteria; phylum Actinomycetota; class Coriobacteriia; order Coriobacteriales; family Atopobiaceae; genus Thermophilibacter; species Thermophilibacter provencensis. The sequence goes on from NZ_LT671417.1 coordinate 847,474, forward strand.
AAGAACAACAGGAGGGTGCGCGGTGCCCTTGTATGGGCCCTCCCCACCCATCATACCAAAGATTGTAATCAACATAAATAATCTGCTGGTAACAGGCCTGAAAATGCGCTGCATTCTGAGCGAATTAACGAAAGAGGCAGCTTCTGAGGTTCTTCTCCGCGGTATTTCAGGCGATGAGCCCATATGCAAAAAATGTGTAGAACAGCTCAGTTTTGAAAGAAGAATATGCAGATATAGAATCAGGGCGACGTAAGCGGACAGAGGAGGCAGGCATGAGCGAGCTCGTTCTTCCCAAGGTGACCGTCATCCTTCGCGGCTACGAGACCAAGCAGGTCCTGAGCGTCGTGGAGCAGCTGGTGGGCACGAGGGTCAACTCCATTGAGGTGGCAAGCAACTCCCCGCACGCGATGGAGTCCATCGCCGCGGCGCGCAAGGAGTTCGGCACGGAGGTCCACGTGGGCGCCGGAACGGTGAAGAACGCCGAGATCGCCCGTCGCGCCATCGACGCGGGCGCCGAGTTCATGCTCTCGCCGATCATGTTCACCCCCGAGATCTTCTCGCTCGCCCGCGAGGCGGGCGTCATCACCGTTCCCGCCGCCTTCAGCCCCACCGAGATCCAGCAGATGATCGACATGGGCGCCGACATCGTGAAGGTCTTCCCCGCCGGCCAGCTCGGCCCCGACTACATCAAGGCCGTCCAGGCCCCGCTCGGGAAGCTCCCCCTCATGGTCGTGGGCGGCGTGAACGTCGACAACGTCCAGTCCTACTTCGACAAGGGCGCCACCTATGCCGGCATCGGCTCGGGCATCTTCGACCCGGCTGACATCGAGGCATGCGACGCGGCCAACCTCGCCGCCTCCGTCAGGAGGCTCGAGGAGAGCGTCGTCTGGTAGGCGGCCGCACCCGCGGTCGCGCAGCAAGCAAGAGAAGGAGAGAAGAGCATGGCAGATCTGAGCTTCGACAGCTCGCTCGTCGTCCGCATCGACGAGGAAGGCCTTTCCTGCGAGGACGTCGAGCGCCGCCTGGCGGCCGTCCTCGAGGGCCAGGGCTACGTGAAGGACACCTACGCCCAGGCCATCGTGGACCGCGAGGCGAACTTTCCCACCGCGCTCGACATGGGCGGCCTGAACGTGGCCATCCCGCACTGCGACGTCGTGAACGTGAACAAGGCCGCCATGTGCATGGGCGTCCTCGCTCACCCCGTCGACTGGCACAAGATGGACGAGCCCGACGAGACGTGCAAGGTCTCCGTCGTGTGCATGCTCGCCCTCACCGAGGCTCACGCCCACCTCGAGATGCTCCAGAAGGTGATCGCCTTCGTCCAGGACCAGGAGCTCGTCGGCAAGGTCATCGCGGCCAAGGGCGCCGACGAGGTCTTCTCGCTCGCCGGGGCGCTGCTCGTCTAGCCACCCCTCCCACCATGGTCAGCGGCGCGCCGCAGGGGCGCGCTGAGAGCTCCTTAGAGAGGAAGGAACAAAAATGGCAAAGCGTGTTCTCGTGGCCTGTGGAAACGGCGTCGCCACCTCCACCGTCGTGGCTGCCAAGATCAAGGACTACTGCGCCGATCACGGCGTGGCCATCCAGGTCACCCAGTGCAAGATGCTCGAGCTCCACGACAAGGCCAACGACTACGACCTCGTGGTCACCTCCGGCAAGTTCAAGGACGCCGACGTCAAGACCCCGATCATCATGGCGATCGCGCTCCTGACCGGCATCAACGAGCAGGCGACGCTCGATAAGATCGTCGAGGCGCTCAAGGACTAGCGGCTCCGCGGGCCGTCCGCCGGCGCGCCGCGGGCCTCGCGGCGCGTCTCTCGACCGTACCAAGTAAGAAAGGAAAGGCATGGACGCATTCCTCGAGACAGTCAGCACTGTCTTCCAGGCGCTCATCAACGCGGGCGCCTACGTCATGCTGCCGATTATCATCACGATCATCGGCCTCGTGTTCCGCATGAACATCGGCAAGGCGTTCAAGAGCGGCATCACCATCACCTGCGGCTTCGTGGGCATCAACCTGCTCGTGAACCTGCTCAAGTCCGCGGTCTCCCCGGCCGCGAGCGCCATGGTCGCCAACTTCGGCCTCAACCTCGACGTCACCGACGTGGGCTGGGGCGCCATCTCGTCGGTCACCTGGGCCTCCCCGATCGTCGCCTTCCTGGTCTTTGAGATCCTCGGCATCAACATCCTCATGCTGGTCCTCAAGCTCACCAAGACGATGGACGTCGACATCTGGAACTACCACCACATGATGATCGCCGGCATCCTGGTCTTCTTCGTGACCAACAACATCGTCTGGGCCCTCGTCGCCACGGCCTTCACCGCCGTCATGACGCTCAAGTTCGCCGACTGGACGTCTCCTTTGATCGAGCACTTCTTCGGCATCCCTGACGTCACGCTCCCGACGATCTCCTATACGTCCTCGATCATCATCGCCGCCCCGCTCAACTGGGTGATCGACCGCATCCCCGGCCTCAACAAGGTCAACGTCTCGATCAAGGGCGTCCAGAAGTACCTCGGCATCTTCGGTGACCCGATGATGCTCGGTCTGATCCTGGGCTGCGCCATGGGTGCGCTCGCCCTCATGCCCATCGACCAGATCTTCCTCACGGGCGTCAACGTCGCCGCCGTCATGGTCCTCATGCCCAAGATGACCGCCATGTTCGTCGAGGGCCTCATGCCCATCTCCGACGGCGCCCAGAAGTTCACGACCAAGCACTTCGGCGGCCAGTCGCTCTCCATCGGCCTCGACGCCGCGGTCGTCGTGGGCAACCCCGAGGTCATCACCACGGCCCTCATCATGATCCCGGTCACGATCCTGCTCGCCTTCGTCCTGCCGGGCAACCGCATGATGCCGCTCGCGGACCTCTCCGTCGTCACCTTCCGCGTGGCCCTCGTCGTGGCCCTGTGCCGCGGCAACGTGTTCCGCTCGATCCTCATCTCCATCCCCGTGATGGCCGCAATCCTGTACGCCGGCACCTTCGCCGCCCCGTACCTCACGGACCTGGCCACCTCCACCGGCCTGACCTTCGACGGCCAGATCGCCTCCATGGCCGGCCCGTCGCTCACGCAGACCGCGATCGTCTTCTGGACCTGCGTCTCCGAGAACGCGATCATCCTCGTTCCGGTTGCCGTCGTCATCTTCGTCGCCGTCTGGTTCCTCGTCGAGAAGAAGATCGGCATGGAGAAGATCGAGGCCTACGCCGCAGAGTACGAGGAGATGGAGTAGTCGCCCATCTCGTTTGAGGTGGCGGGTGCCGTCGACCGGCGGCGCCCGCCACATACCCAGAGGGGGGAAACCATGGAACGTGCAATCGACAAGCTGGAGCCCTTCCAGCGCGCTATCTCAAAGGCCCACCTCGCGGCCGCCGGCGTTGCCGTGGACTCGCTCGAGAACCCCGACAAGCCCCTCATCGCCATCGCCAACAGCTGGAACGAGGTCTGCCCGGGCCACGAGCCGCTCAAGAAGCTGGCCGAGGAGGTCAAGAAGGGCGTGCTTGAGGCCGGCGGAGAGCCGATCGAGTTCAACACCATCGGCATGTGCGACGGCATCGCGCAGGGCCACGCGGGCATGCGCTACTGCCTGCCGCACCGCGAGATCATCGCGGACTCCTGCGAGGCTATGATCGTGGGCGAGGGCTGCTTCGACGGCGTGGTCTACCTCGGCAGCTGCGACAAGATTATCCCCGCCATGCTCATGGCGGCGGCTCGCATCGACCTGCCCTCGGCGCTCGTGACCTGCGGCCCGTGCTACGACGAGATCAAGCCGTCCGAGTCCAAGGCCCTGCGCGCCCGCTTCCTGGCCGGCGAGGCCACCGAGCGCGACGTCATCGAGGGCACCCTGCGCTACTACACCGGCCCCGGCGTCTGCCCCTTCCTGGGCACCGCCAACACCATGGGCTGCCTGACCGAGGGCCTCGGCATGATGCTGCCCAACGGCGCGCTGTGGCCGTCGTCCACGAGCCAGCGGCGCTTCTCGGCCCGCCAGACCGGCGCGGCCGTTGTCGACCTCGTCCGTCGCGGCATCAAGCCGTCCGACATCATGACGCAGGCGGCGATCGACAACACCGTCAAGCTGCTCGCCTCCATCGGCGGCTCGCTCAACGCCCTCATCCACCTTCCGGCGCTCGCCGCCGAGCTGGGGCTCGAGTGCACGTGGGCGCAGGTCGCGGAGATCACGTCAAAGACGCCCGTCATCTGCAACGTGGTGCCCAACGGCGACATCTCCTGCGTGAACCTGTACAAGGCCGGCGGCATCCCCGCCGTCCTTCAGACCATCTCGGGCGACCTGGACACCTCGGTCATGACGGTCACGGGCAAGACGCTCGCCGAGAACCTCGAGACCTCGGTGCTGCGCTGCGACCGCTCGGTCATCCGCACCCAGGACGACCCCGCGTCGGTGGCCAACGGCATCCAGGTGCTCTACGGCAACCTGGCCCCCGAGGGCGCGCTCGTCAAGACGAGCGCCGTCCCCGCCGAGCAGCACGTCTGGAGCGGCACCGCGATGGTCTTCGACTCCGAGGAGGAGGCCTTCGAGGCCTACAACGCCCACGCCATCAAGCCGGGTACGGGCGTGATCATCCGCTACGAGGGCCCCAAGGGCGGCCCCGGCATGAAGGAGCTCCACCGCGTCACGGAGATCATGAAGGGCATCCCCGACTCCGCCGTCATCACCGACGGGCGCTTCTCCGGCGCCTCCGGCGGCCTCTCGGTGGGCTACCTCTGCCCCGAGGCCTTCGACGGCGCGCCGATCGCGCTCGTCGAGAACGGCGACAAGATCAACATCGACCTCACCCGCAACCTCATCGAGGTCGAGGTCTCCGACGAGGAGTTCGCTCGCCGCAAGCAGGGCTGGAAGCCCGTCATCCACGAGAACGGCGGCCACCTGCTGGCCCGCTACGCCAAGCAGGTCAGCTCCGCTAAGACGGGCGCCGTTATCGAGTAGGCCGGACAGCCGGCCCTTGCCCAGGCCGGGCGGCGTCTTGGGAGATGGCGTCGCCCGGCTCTGTGCATCCCGTCGAAACGCCTGCCCGCGGGAAATGTTCCGCGACCGGGGGGTAAAATACCCTCCAGTCACTACACATTTTGGAAGGGGGCACGACGTGGCGGACGCGTTCGTGGTTGCGTCGTGCGCTGCGACGTTTGGCATCTTCGACACCAGCGCGCTCGCGCGGCTCGAGGCCGCGGGGTGCACGGTGCGCGTCAACCCGTACGGCCGCCCGCTCACCGGCGACGAGATCGTCGACTACGCCTACGACTGCGACGCCATCGTCCTGGGCAACGACCACCTGGACGCCGCCACCATCGACCGGCTGCCCAACCTCAAGCTCATCGCCCGCCACGGCGCGGGCTTCGACGGCATCGACTTTGCCGAGGCCGTGCGCCGCGGCATCACGATCACCAACACGCCCGGGGCAAACCGGGAGGAGACCGCGGACCTCACCTTCGCCCTCATCCTGGACCTGGCGCGCATGATCACGCAGACCGTCACGCAGCTCAAGTCCGGCGTGTGGAACAAGATCCCCGGCCGGAGCCTCTACGGCAAGACCATCGGCATCATCGGCGTGGGAGCGATCGGGATGTCCGTCGCCGCGCGTGCCATGGGCTTTGGGATGGACATCCTCGGCTACGACATCGTCCGCCGCGACGAGGCCTCCCACTACGGGCTGCTCTACACGAGCCTCGACGAACTGCTCGAGAAGTCGGACGTGGTCACCATCCACGCCCCGCTGACCTCCGCCACGCGCAACCTCCTCGGCGCGCGCGAGTTCCGCCGCATGAAGGAGGGGGCGCTGCTCATCAACACGGCGCGCGCGGGCATCGTGCGCGAGTCCGCCCTCGAGCGCGCGCTGACCACGGGCCACCTGGGCGGCTACGCGGTGGACGTGTACGAGCACGAGCCGCCGACGCTGCCCAAGTTCTTCGAGATGCCCAACGTCCTCACGACCCCGCACATCGGCTCGGCGACGCTCGAGGCCAACCGGCGCATGGGCGACGTGGTGGCCGACAACATCATCGCCTTCAAGGACGGCAAGGAGCCGCCCAACCGCGTGACGTTTGCGGACCGGGTGCGCTTCTCGTGACCCAGGGGGCGAGCGACCTAAGGAGACGCAGTGGTTAAGCTCGTGTTCGTCGACATGGACGGGACCTTCCTCGACTCCGAGAAGGCCATCTCGCCCGAGAACGCGTCCGCGCTCGACGCGGCGGCCTCCCTGGGGGTCATGTTCGTCCCCTGCACCGGGCGCAACCTCGCGGGCCTGCCGGCCGAGCTGCTCCGCCATCCCAGCGTGCGCTACGCCGTCTGCGCAAACGGCGCCGTCGTGGCCGACGTCGCCACCGGGAGGACCCTGCGCGAGGTGACCATCGAGAAGGACCTGGTGCTCGACCTCTACCGGAGGCTGCGCGACCGCCCGATCACCTTCGACCTCTTCGCCGACGGGACCGTCTACACGCAGCGCGAGCGCTACCCGCTGATCGACCGCCTCGAGCTCAGCGACGCCACCAAGGAGTTCGTCCGCGGGGTGCGGACCGTGTACGACGGGAGCCTCGAGGACCAGCTCGCGCGCATCGGGGACGTGTGCCGGCTGAACGTCTTCTACTGGCGCGACGAGGACCGCGACGCGGTCTGCGAGCTCGTCGACTCCGAGCCCGCCCTCAGGCGCGCCTCGTCGCTGCCCTGCAACATCGAGATCACCGACCGCTCCGCGCACAAGGGCGCGGGGCTGCGCTGGCTCTGCGACCACCTGGGAGTCTCGGCGGGGGAGTGCATCGCCTTCGGTGACGGCGACAACGACCGCACGATGCTCGAGGCCGCGGGGGACGGCGTGGCCATGGGCAACGCGACCCCCGAGGTCAAGGCCGTCGCCGACCACCTGACCTCCTCCTGCGACGAGTCGGGCGTGGGGCGCTACCTCGCGCCGGTCTTCGCCGCGATCGCCGGTCAGGCAGCCTCGGGGCCGCGCTAGCCGCTCGCCGCGAGGGAGGTGACGAGGCCCCTGACCTCGTCCGCGCCGGCGGGGGAGTCGGTCGCCACGAACACGGTGTCGCTGCCGGCGACCGTGCCGAGCACGTGCGCGAGGCGCGCCTCGTCGACGGCGCGCGCCACGCTCGGGGCGGTGTCGGGCTGGGTGAGCACCACCACGAGGCTCTGCCCCGGGGCGCTTCTCGCCTCCACCACGAACTCCGAGAGCACGAGCTGCAGGTTGAGGTCCTCCTCGAGGACGTAGAGCCCGCCCGCGAGCTTCCGGAGGTGCATCTCGGAGACGTCGCGCGAGACGGTCGACTGCGTGCAGGCGAACCCCCGCTCGGCGAGCGCCTCCACGAGCTCCCCCTGCGTGCGGACCGACTGCCCGCGCACGATCGAGCGAATCGCCTCCTGCCGTTCGTTGCTGCGCCTCATGCTCGCCTCCCGTCGCCCTGCACAGAAGCATACGCAAAACGGCCGCCGCCCGGGGCGGGGTCGGCGTGAAGTTACGGCGCGCTGACGCGGCGCGGGCGCCCCTGCGCTAGACTAGCAGGCGTGAAAAGCCGCGACCCCCTGGGAGAACCCATGTCAGACGTCCTCGAGCGCTTCATGCGCTACGTCCAGGTTGACTCTTCGTCCGACCCCGGCAACGACGGGGTCACGCCCTCGACGCCCTGCCAGCACGACATGGCGCGCGTGCTCGCGGACGACCTCGCCGCCATCGGGTGCCGGGACGTGACGGCGGACGAGCACGCCTACGTCACGGGCGTCCTGGACGCCTCCGCCGGAGCCGAGGGGCTCCCCGCGCTCGTGCTCTGCGCCCACATCGACTCGTCGCCCGACGCGCCAGCCCATGGGGTCCGCCCGCACGTGGTCCGCTACGAGGGCGGCCCGCTCGTCGCGGGCGTCGTTGACGGAGAGCCGGTCCAGACCACGCCCGATCAGGTGCCTGACCTCGAGCGCTTCGTTGGCCAGGACATCGTCTGCTCTGACGGCACCACGCTCCTCTCGGCGGACGACAAGGCGGGCGTCGCGGAGATCATGGCGCTTCTTGCCCGCCTGGCGAGCAACCCCGAGCTCCCGCACCCCGCCATCAAGGCCGCCTTCGTGCCGGACGAGGAGATCGGCCACGGCGCCGAGCTGCTCGACCTCGAGGCGCTTGGCGCCCGCTGGGGCTACACCGTCGATGGCGAGGCCCTCGGCGAGCTCAACTTCGAGTGCTTCTCCGCGAGCGAGGCCACCGTCCGCATACGCGGCGTGATGGTCCATCCGGGTAGCGCCAAGAACGTCATGGTGAACGCCATCACCGTGGCGGCCGAGTACCAGCGGATGATTCCGGCGGCGGAGCGCCCCGAGCATACCGAGGGCCGCGAGGGCTACTACCACCCCACGGACATCGAGGGCACCGCCTCGGAGGTCACGCTCACCTACATCCTGCGCGACTTCGACGCCGAGGGCTTCGCACGGCGCGAGAAGACCATGCATGACGTGGCGGGCTTCCTCAACGCCCGCTACGGCGAGGGCACCGTCTCCGTGAGCATCTGCGAGCAGTACCGCAACATGGCCGAGAAGTTCGGCCCCGAGGACCGCTGCCTCGTCGACTACGCCCTCGAGGCCAACCGCGAGGTCGGGATCGAGCCCGTCCTGGTGCCCGCCCGCGGCGGCACCGACGGGGCGCAGCTCACCTTCCGCGGGCTGCCCTGCCCCAACATCGCGACGGGGGGCTACAACGCGCACTCGGTGCGGGAGTTCATCCCCGTGAGCAGCCTCGAGGTGACGGTGGACCTGCTCGAGCGGCTCGTGGCCAAGTTCGCGACGGGCCCCGAGGCGGTGGCGTAGCGGATGTGGCCCGGCGTCCTCGTGACGGTGGCCGTGGCGCTGCCGCTCGCCTCGATCGCGCTCATGCAGCTCGGCAGCGTGCGCATGACGGAGCGCCATCACAGCCGGCACGACACCTACGTCGTTCCCGTGGCCTTCACGAGGTCGCTCGTGCTCACGATGCTCTTCATGGGGGCGATGGGGCTCTTCCTGGGCTGGCTCTGCAGCTCAAGCGTGTTTGTCGCCGACCCGCCCGAGGTCCTCGCGTTCTTTGACGCGTTCATCGTGACGACCTTCACCCTCTGGCTCGTCCTCACCCGCTACAAGGTCTCGACCTTCGAGGGGCACATGATCGTCACCCCCTTCGTTGGGCACGACGTCGTGGTTCGCTACGACCAGATCGAGCGCATGGAGTGGGCGGGGTTCCGCAAGGGCTCCGGCTATCGCGACCTTGACGTCTGGGTTGGCGGCTCCCACGCCGTACGGCTGAGCGCGCTCGTCGACCTTGAGCAGATCCTCATGAGCATCGACCGCTTCGACGTCCTGCCGAGCAGTTCCTAGGAGGTAATCGCGTGATCAAGCTCGTTCTTTCGGACATGGACAACACGCTCGTCCCCCTGGGGGCGCGCCACGTGAGCGCCCGCACCGCGGCGGCCATCCACGAGCTGATGGAGACCGGCGTCCGCTTTGGCCCGGCGACCGGTCGCGACTACGTGGAGCTGATGCGCTTCTTCAACATGGACGAGTCGTGCTTCATGTCCGGCATCTTCTCCAACGGCAAGCGCGTCCGCGTGGACGGCGAGTACGTCCGCACCGTGACCTTCGACCACGACGTCCTCGTGCGCATCGACGAGGTCCTGCGGCCCGAGGAGGGCATGTTCCTCATCTGCTACCCCGCCGAGACCAACCTCCTCAACCCCGCCTATGGCGTGGGCACCACCTCAGACGAGCTTGCCGTCTTCGAGGGAATGACGAGCTTCAACGGCGGCGTGGTCGACGAGGTGCCCGACGAGCCCTTCGTGGCCGCGACCATCGCGTGCAAGGGCGGGCCCGAGCGCATGGACCGCTGTCGCGCGCTCGTCGCCGAGGCGGTGCCGGAGGTCGATATCGTCTCGCCCATCCCTCAGTGGTTCGACGTGCTGCCCAAGGGCGTCTCCAAGGCAGACGGCCTCGAGGTCCTTCTCGACGCCCTGAACATCACGTCCGACGAGGTCGCCGTCTTCGGCGACGCCGAGAACGACCTCGCCATCCTGAGCAAGGTGCGCCACTCCGTCGCCGTGGCAAACGCCACCGACGAGGTGCTGCGCTGCGCCAACTATCGCGTGGGGGCGAGCGCCGACGAGGGCGTCGCCGACGCGCTCTTCGAGGTCGCCCGCGCCGCCCGCGCGGGCGAGATGCCCGCGTTTCTCTCATGACAAAGGTGACAGGGTCATCTGTCAGGTTTTCAGGAAGGGGTCACATGATCAAGCTCATCGCGTCCGACATGGACGGAACCCTGCTCGATGACGACTCTAAGGTCCCTGAGGAGACGTACGAGCTCATCTCGGCGCTCGCCGAGAAGGGCGTGCGCTTTGTGGCGAGCTCCGGCCGCCGTTATGACACGCTGCGCTGGCTCTTCGAGCCCGTGGCGGACAAGATGGATTACGTCGCGTCGCTCGGCACCCAGGTCTACGCCGACGGGCGCCTGCTCGACCGCGAGGTCTTCTCGACCCTCTCGGTGATGCGCCTCTTTGAGACCACGCAGCTCTTCGACTGCCTGCATCTTGCTCTCTACGACGCCACCCACACCTACCTGCTCAACGACCAGAGCTCCTACATCCGCGAGCTGGACAAGGACCTTCCCAACGCCGAGCGCCTCTTCGACCCGCCCTCGCCCGACGTGAGCATCATCAAGGCGGCCCTGTGCTGCGAGTATCCCGACCAGCTCATGGACATGGCCTACGTGCTCGAGCGCGAGCTCTCCGAGTTCTTCACGTTCCTCCCGAGCGGCTCGCGCTGGATCGACGTGGTCCCGCGTCACGTGAACAAGGCCACGGGCCTCGAGCAGGTCATGCGCTACTGGGGCATCGGTCCCGACGAGGCGGTGGCCTTCGGCGACTCCATGAACGACTACGCGATGCTGCGCTACGTGGGACACCCCTACGTCATGGAGAACGCTCGCTACGCCGTGCGCCAGATCGGGCAGCGCGTCATCGGTCGAAACTCCGACCACGCCGTCCAGCGCGTCATGCGCGAGATTCTGGAGGAGCTGTAGGGCGTGGCTCGTGTGCTGTCGAGAAGGACGCTGCTCGGGTCGCTCGCGCTCGGCGCCGCGTGCGCGGCGGCAGGGCTTGTCGGATGCTCTGACGGTGACGGCGGGGCCGTGAGTGCGGAGCCTGCCGCCACGAACCCCCTCGCGGGCAAGCTCGGCGGCAAGCTCGTGCTCAGGACCTCGTGCTCGGAGACGCTCGTCAACGCAGCGGTCTCCGCCTTCACGGAGGAGACGGGCGTTGCGGTGCGCATCGTGTCCAGCTCGGACGGGGACCTGCTCTCCTGGTATGGGGGCGACTCCGCAGAGGGGGCGGGCAGCCCCCTCGAGCCTGCCCCCGATGTGGTGTGGGGTGCCGACCCGAGCTGGTATGCCGGGTCAGAGGCCCTTCTCGAGGAATACATCTCGGGCGAGAACGCCGCAATGCGGGAGGGCTGCCGGAGCGTCGGCGGACGCATCACGCCCGTGACGCGCGATGTCGCCGTGATAGCGGTGGGGGAGGGCGCCGGGGACGGCGTCGAGGTCACGGGCTACGAGGCGCTGCTCGACGAGCGCGTGGTCGGCTCCGTGGCGATGGAGGACCCGTCAACGAGCGCGCGGGGTCTCGCGCACCTCGCGGGCATCGTCTCAGGCCTCTCGGGGCAAAGCGCGGACGCGCCGTGGGAGTATGCGAGAGATCTTCTGGCCGGCGGAGCCCTCGTGTCGGCGCGAGATGTGCTCGACGCTCCGGAGCGAGAGAAGCGCGCCGTCGCGCTCACGTCAGAGCAGCGCCTCATGCAGGCCCGTCTCCTCGAGTCTCCCGCGCCCGATTCGGTCTATCCCCGCGAGGGGTCCTGCGTGACGTGCGAGTGCACCGCAATCGTGACAGGCTGCGCGAACCTCCGGCAGGCTCGCGCCTGGATCGACTTCGTGACGGGGAAGGCGTGCCAGGAGCGCCTTGCCGCCGAGGCGTTTGCCCGGCCCGCCCGCTCTGACGTGGCTGAGCCGGACGGCCTGCCCGACGTGGAGGACCCGACCGTCCCGGACCGGGCGGGGCTGCTCGCCTCGTGGGCGCACGTTCTCGATGGGGCGTGGGAGCCGAGCGAGGTCGCTCCGGAGGAGGCCGCGAGCGCACGATAGGCCTCCGCCCGGATGTCGCTCGAGCAGCATCGCTTTTGGCGGGAGGGGCTCCTGCATTCACCTTACGTCACGCGATATCGATTCCATAGTGGTGTTACAAAAGTAAGACCAGAAGACAACTGTTAGAGTTGTTACTACCAGTTAAAGTGCAGCTCAGAGGGTATAAAGATAGGAAAATGAGCATAGATTCGTATCTTTACCTGCGTAAATAAAAAATCGCCGCTTAGCGAGAAAAACCTACCACTCAAAGTGTTCTCCACATTTCCGCGATAACTATGAGGAAGTCGTGTATCATAGCCAGCATGGGATTTTGAGGTCGAAGCACGGTTAATCAGTTCGAATTCAAATATCACTCGAACGCTTGGAGCAGCATGCACACCTTTGAGATTGGTACGGAGTTCCTGCTGGACGGCAAGCCGTTCACGATTCTCTCCGGCGCCATTCACTACTTCCGCGTGCATCCGTCCGACTGGCACCACTCGCTCTACAACCTCAAGGCGATGGGCTTCAACACCGTTGAGACCTACGTCCCGTGGAACCTCCACGAGCCGCACCCGGGCGAGTTCGACTTCACGGGCGGCCTTGACCTCGCGCGCTTCCTCGACGAGGCGGCGGAGCTCGGCCTCTGGGCGATCGTCCGCCCGTCCCCCTTCATCTGCGCCGAGTGGGAGTTCGGCGGCCTGCCCGCGTGGCTGCTCGCCGACCGCTCGATGCGTCCGCGCTCGCGCGACCCCAAGTTCCTCGCGCGCGTGGCCTCCTACTACGACGCGCTCATGCCGATTCTCGTTCCGCGCCAGGTCATGCGCGGCGGCAACGTCATCATGATGCAGGTGGAGAACGAGTACGGCTCCTACTGCGAGGACAAGGAGTACCTGCGCGCCATCCGCGACCTCATGACCTCCCGCGGCGTCGACGTGCCGCTCTTCACCTCTGACGGCCCGTGGCGCGGCTGCCTGAGGGCCGGCACCCTCATCGACGACGACGTCCTCGCGACCGGCAACTTCGGCTCGCGCGCAGCGGAGAACTTCGCCGCCCTCAAGGCCTTCCACGAGGAGCACGGCAAGAGCTGGCCCCTCATGTGCATGGAGTTCTGGGACGGCTGGTTCAACCGTTGGGGCGAGAACGTCATCCGCCGTGACGCCCAGGACCTCGCAGACAGCGTGCGCGAGCTCCTCGAGCTCGGTGGCTCCGTCAACCTCTACATGTTCCACGGCGGGACCAACTTCGGCTTCATGAACGGGTGCTCTGCGCGCCATACCCACGACCTGCACCAGGTCACCTCCTACGACTACGACGCCCCGCTCGACGAGGAGGGCAACCCCACCGAGAAGTGGTACCTCCTGCGCGACGTGGTGCGCGACCTCTTCCCGGACAACTGGACCGCCGACCCGCTCGTCAAGACCGCCGTCGGCGTTTCCGCCGAGAAGGTCGAGCTCACCGGTAGGGCGGGGCTCTTCGAGAACCTCGCGGCGCTCGACCCCGAGCCCGTGCGCTCGCTCTACCCGCAGACGATGGAGGACATGGGCCAGAGCTATGGCTACACCCTTTACCGCGCGCAGGTCGAGCGCGACACCACTGAGCCCGAGCGCATCCGCGTGGTGGACGGGCGCGACCGCGCCCAGGTCTTCGTCAACGGGGCTCCGGTGGCAACGCAGTACCAGGAGCACATCGGCGAGGACATCCGCTACGCCCTCCCCGAGAAGGACAATCAGCTCGACGTCCTTGTCGAGAACATGGGCCGCGTGAACTACGGCCACAAGTTTCTTGCGGACACCCAGCGCAAGGGCATCCGCACGGGCGTCTGCGTCGACCTGCACTTCGTGCTCGGCTGGGAGGCGTACCGCCTCGGCCTCGACGACGTCTCGCGCGTCGACTACTCCGCTGGCTGGGCCGAGGGGACGCCGTCCTTCTCGCGCTTCGAGTTCACGCTCGACGAGCCGGCCGACACCTATATAGACACTACGGGCTTTGGCAAGGGCGTCGCTTTTGTCAACGGGACGAACGTGGGAAGGTACTGGGAGATCGGACCCATTGCCACGCTCTACGTGCCCCATGGCATGACGCGCGCAGGAGTCAACGAGCTCGTGCTGTTTGAGACCGAGGGGACGGTGAGCGACTCCATCTCCCTGCGCTCCACGCCCCTCATCAGCCACCTCGAGAAAGAAGGAGTTGAGTAGCATGATCGTTGGAGCACGTGTCGACTTCCGCCTGATTCACGGCCAGGTTGGCAACCTCTGGGCGAACGCCCGCCAGGTCAGCCGCTTCATGGTCGTCGACGATCAGGTGTCCGAGGATGCCGTTCAGAAGCAGGTCCTGCGCATGGCCACCCCGGCCACCTGCAAGCTCTCCGTCCTGCCCGTCGAGAAGGCCGCGGCCAACATTCTCGCCGGCAAGTACGACGCACAGCGTCTGTTCATCGTCGTCAAGAAGCCCGAGGTCTACGTCAAGCTTGCCAAGGCCGGCGTGAAGTTTGACGAGATCATCCTCGGCAACATCACCTCGATGAACATCGTCAAGACCTACAACCGCAACATCAACTGCGGCCAGGACGACGTCGACGCCCTCAATGAGCTCGCTGCCATGGGCATTCCCATGGTCATCCAGCTCACCCCGCAGAACAGCCCGGAGCCCTTCAAGCCCTAGGCCTTAGACGCTACGCGGTGAGGGGAGATGCACCGCAGCCATATAGCGTGATTCGTACGTTTGATTCGAGTTGTTAGAAGGAGGAAAAGAACCATGATTCAGTGGTGGCAGATTCTTCTGCTTACGCTCTATGCGGGCTTCCAGATCATGGACGAGCTGCACTGGTACTCCAGCGCCGGCTCCGCCGTGTTCTCCGGTTTCATCACGGGCCTCATCATGGGCGACATGGCAACTGGTCTTTTCATCGGTGGTAGCATGCAGCTCACCATCCTCGGCGTTGGCACCTTCGGCGGCGCCTCCCGCATCGACGCCAACTCCGGCACCCTCATCGCCACGGCCTTTGCCGTCAGCGCTGGCATGGACCCGGAGCAGGCCCTTGCCGCCCTCGGCGTGCCCGTCGCCGCCATCCTCGTCTACACCGACATCCTCGGTCGTATGGCCAACACCTTCTGGGGTCACGCCTGCGACGCCGACGTCGAGAAGATGAACTGGAACGCCTACAACATCCACTACTGGATGGGCGCTGTCTCCTGGTGCCTCTCCCGCATGATCCCGGTCTTCCTGGCCCTCGCCTTCGGCCAGCCGCTGGTTGAGGCCATCACCACCGCCCTCAACGGCGACCTCGCCTGGCTCGGCACCGGCCTCACCGTCGCCGGTGGCATGCTTCCGGCCGTCGGCTTCGCCATCCTGCTCCGCTACCTGCCGGTCAAGAAGCACATCGCCTACCTGATTCTCGGCTTCGTGATTGCCGCCCTTCTCGGCACCGCCTTCACGAGCATCGCGACCGTTGGCGGCGACGCCGCTACCATCGCTGGTGCCCTCAACGGCCTGCTGCCCGAGGACGCCGCGGTTGCCGTCGGCGGTGGCTACAAGAACCTGTCGATGCTGACCGTCGCTCTCATCGGCTTCGCTCTTGCCTACATCTACTACCAGCAGCACCAGAACGCGCCCGTCGCGGCTGTCTCTGCTGGTGCGGAGGGAGATGACGACGATGAGCTCTAAGACCACTGGCTACAAGCTCACGAAGGCTGACCTTCGTCAGATCAACATTCGCAACCTCGTCGGCTTCCAGGCTGGCTGGAACTACGAGCGTATGCAGCACTCCGGTTACCTGTGGATCATCCTTCCGCAGCTCCGCAAGATCTATGGGGACAACACCGAGGCCCTGAAGACCGCCTGCCGCACCCAGTGCTCGCCGTTCTTCAACACCTCCAACTTCCTCAACACGATCATCACGGGCATCGACCTCGCCATCGAGGAGACCGAGGGCATCGACGGCCTCGAGACCGTCGCCTCGCTGAAGACCGGCCTCATGGGCCCGCTCGCCTCCATCGGCGACTCCATCTTCGGCTCGCTGCTCCCGACGATCTTCGGCGCCCTGGCCGCAAACATGGCCATGGCCGGCAACCCGCTGGGCATCTTCATCTGGATCGCCTCCTGCGTCGTGGTCGACTGGTTCCGCTGCAAGCAGACCTACATCGCCTACGATCAGGGCATGAAGCTCGTCACCACCATGTCCGACAAGCTCAACGCCATCACTGACGCCGCCACGGTCATGGGCGTCTTCATGGTCGGCGCGCTGATCTCCACCAACGTTGGCATCGTCCTCACGATCAACCCCAACATCGGTGGCGTTCCCCTGGACGTTCAGGACATCCTGAACAACATCTGCCCCAAGCTCGTCCCCGCCGCGCTCGTCGGCTTCGTGTACTGGCTCCTCGGCCGCAAGGGCATGACCTCCACCAAGGCGATCTTCATCGTCCTGGTGCTCGGCGTTGTCCTCGGTGCCCTCGAGCTCGTCGCGAAGGGCTAAGGCACCCTCTGGCCTCGTGGCGCCCGGTCGCTCCGGGCGCCACGGACCGCACTGCTTCGTTCGAGCGGGCGCGCATCTCACGGCTCGGGACCACGTCGGTTCTTCGCCCTATCTCCCGAGATGCGCGCCCGCTCCACCTAGAAAGGCTTTTTCGTCGTGGAACCGGGCGTTATCGCATTTCTCGTGCTCGTCGTCGTGTACTTTCTCGCCTCGGAGGGCTTCCGCCACTACTACGAGGCAAAGTACCAGGGGTTCTTTGAGACGGGACACTACAAGGAGGCCATCGAGGCCCTCGACAGGATTCCCGCCCGCGTGACGCTGACCACCTACCGTCAGTACTATCTTCGCTTCCTGTGCTACCAGGCCATGGACGACGAGGAGATGGCCACGCGCATGATCGAGCTTCTCGTCCGCATGAGAAACTCCGCCAAGCGCCAGGCCCAGACCCTCGCCGTCGCGTTCAACTACTTCACCCAGCTGGGCAACAAGGAGCGCTGCAAGGAGCTTCTCGCCCAGCTCAAGACCTGCAAGGCGGCCGACAGGGCCGTCATCCAGGACTGCCATCTCACCTACGACATCGTCTTCGGCAAGCGCTACGACTACATCGAGCAGATGGAGAAGATGCTTCCGGGCGCCGCCCCCGAGCTCAAGGGGAAGCTCTGCTTCCTTCTGTGGAAGCAGTACGCCAGCAAGGGCGACAAGACCCATGCGAAGCGCTACAAGCGGCAGTTTGAAGAACTCACGAATTCGAACACGATTCGGCAGGCGTCCTAACGACCTGACGGTCCTCATAGACAGAAGTTGGTATTCTGGTAGTAACAAGTTTCCAAATGGTGTCGCGGGACCCCGCGGCAGGAAGGAAGGGGAGCAACATGATCGGATTCATCCTCACCGGCCACGGCCACTTCTCCAATGGGCTCAAGAGCGCGCTCGACATGATCGCCGGCCCGCAGCAGGACTTCGAGATCGTCCCGTTTGAGGAGGACGCCGCCGGTGCGTACGGCGACAACCTCCGCGAGGCGGTCAAGGCCATGCGCGCGAAGACCGACGGCGTCCTCGTCTTCTGCGACCTCATGGGCGGGACCCCGTTCAACCAGTCCATGATGATCACCGCCGAGCAGGACAACATCTCCGTCGTGGCCGGCACCAACCTTCCCATGCTCATCGATATCGTGATGTCTCGCACCCCCGACTCCACGATTGACGACCTCGTCTCCGAGGCCGTGGAGGTCGGCAAGGAGGGCGTCTGCCACATGGCGCTCGACGCCGGCTCCGACGAGGACGACGACGAGGAGGAGGGCATCTAGCACCGAGCGAGCCCTCGTGACGCTCCGCGCGACGAGGAGGCGGGAGAGGCACCCATGACGTCGAGGCAGAAGAAGCAGCCGCTCTACGACCAGCTGGTTGACATCCTGACCGAGAAGATCGACCAGGAGTTCCGGCCGGGCGACCTGCTGCCGTCCGAGCGCGTGCTCTCCGAGAGGTACGGCCTCTCCCGCACCACGGTCCGTCTTGCCCTGAGCGAGCTCGAGCGCCTTGGCCTCGTGGTGCGCCAGCACGGCAGGGGAACCTTCGTTGCCGACCGCTCCACGCAGGCGACGAACCTCATGCAGTCCTACAGCTTCACCGAGCACATGCGCTCGCTCGGCCGCGTCCCTGAGACCACCATCCTCGAGTTCTCCGAGATCGACGCCGACAAGAACCTCGCGGAGCACATGGGTGTCCGGCTCGGGGACCGCCTGTTCAAGCTCAAGCGCCTGCGCTCCGCCGACGCCACCCCCATGATGGCCGAGCTGACGTACCTGCCCCTGCGCAAGTTCATGACGCTCAAGCGCGCCCTGCTCGAGAGCATGCCGCTTTACGAGATCATCGAGAACGTCTACCACGAGAAGATCCGCGTCGCCGAGGAGGAGTTCTTTGCGAGCGTGGCGCGTTCCTCCGACGCGCACCTGCTTGACATCTCCGAGGGGGCGCCCGTGCTCGATCTCGTGCGGACCACCTACAACACCAGCAACGAGATCATCGAGTACACGCTTTCCGTCGCACGTGCGGACCAGTTCAAGTACAAGGTCTACCACCAGCGCGTTCCCTAGCGTGCAAAGGTGACTGTCACTTTTGCACGCGTCAGGGCCTTCCCTAACCCGACGGGGGAGAAGACTCCCCGCCAACCCGAAAGGAGCGATCAATGTTCGAGAAGAGCAAGGAGGAGCTCGTTGCCCTCGGCGCGGACATCACCACGGCCGAGATCGCGCAGCAGCCCGACCTCTGGAGGGACACCCTCAACATCTACAGGACCAACCTCGATGCCATCGAGGCCTTTCTCGCTGACGCCCGCGCCATGGGCGAGGGTCGTCTCTCCGTCGTCTTCACCGGTGCCGGCACCTCCGACTATGTCGGCGACACCGCCGCGCCGTATCTGCGCCACGCCGGCGACGTCTCGCTCTATGACTTCAAGCCCGTCGCCACCACTGACATCGTCTCCGCCCCGCGCGACTTTCTGAACCCCGACGAGCCCACGCTGCTCGTCTCCTTCGCTCGCTCCGGCAACAGCCCCGAGTCCCTTGCCGCCGTTGAGATTGCCGGGAAGTTCGTGAAGAACGTCCGCTTCCTCAACATCACCTGCGCCCCCGAGGGCAAGCTCGCCGTCGAGTCCGCCGATGACCCCCGCGCGCTCACGCTCCTCATCCCGCGCGCCAACGACAAGGGCTTCGCCATGACCGGCTCCTACAGCTGCATGACGCTGCTCTCCACCCTCATCTTCGACTCCGCCACCCTTGACGAGAAGGCCGCCTGGGTCGAGCAGATCGCCAAGATGGGCGAGGAGGTCGTCGCGCGCGAGGACGAGGTCGCCGCCTTCCTGGCAGGCGACTTCAACCGCGTGACCTACCTCGGCTCCGGCTCCTTCGTCGGCCTCGCCCAGGAGAGCCAGCTCAAGATCCTCGAGCTGGCGCACGGCCTTGTGGCCACCTCCTGGGACAGCTCCATGGGCTACCGCCACGGGCCCAAGTCGTTCGTCGACGACAAGACCCTGGTCTTCGTCTTCATGAACAACGACGAGTACACCCGCCAGTATGACCTCGACATCCTGAACGAGATCGGCGGCGACAAGATCGCGCAGAAGACCATCGCGGTCCAGCAGGACTGCGGCCCGGTCTTCGAGGGAGAGTCCTTCACCTTCGCCGGCTACGACGCGCTGCCCGAGGGCTATCTCGCGCTCCCGTTCATCATGGTCGCGCAGACGGTGTCGCTGCTGAACTCCGTGCGCGTGGGCAACACGCCCGACACCCCGTCGCCGACGGGCACCGTCAACCGCGTTGTCAAGGGCGTCACCATCCACCCGTTCCAGGCGTAGCGTGGAAACGTGGAAAAGGGACAGTCACTTTTCCACCTTCTGACAAAAGTGACAGGGTAAATTGTCACCAACGGGGGCCTGCCCCCGACAGAGCTCGGGCGCCCGCCTGCATGACCGTGCGGGCGGGCGCCGCCGCATAGAACCCAGACCGTGAGGAGAAGAACCATGAGCACGTTTGCTATCAAGGCCGACCGCTTCATACTCCCCGGCGCCACCATGCAGGGCGGCTACCTCACCATCGAGGACGGAGCGTTCGGCATGTGGTCCGCTGACCAGCCGGACTGCGAGATTCGCGACCTCACCGGATGCATCGTGGGCCCGGGCCTCGTGGACACGCACATTCACGGCTTCTACAACCACGCCACCACCGATCGCAGCGCCGAGGGCATCAATGCCTCGAGCGTCGAGCTTGCCCGCCGCGGCACCACCTGCTGGCTGCCCACCACCTTCACCGAGTCCGTCGAGCAGGTCGCGGACTCCTGCGCCGCCATCGCCGAGGCGGACGAGGGCCGCTCCGACGACTTCGTGGGCGCGCGCATCGGCGGCATCTACCTCGAGGGACCCTTCTTCACCGAGGCTCACGTGGGTGCCCAGAACCCGGTCTACCTGATTGACCCGAGCGTCGAGACCTTTGACATGTGGCAGGAGAAGGCCGGCGGGCGCATCGTCAAGAGCGCGCTCGCTGCCGAGAAGGACGGTGCGTGCGCCTACTGCGCAGCCCTCGACGAGCGCGACGTGGTCACCGCCATCGGTCACTCCGATGCCCACTATGACGAGGTCCTCGCGGCCGTCAACGCCGGCGCGAGCTGCTTCGTCCACACCTACAACGGCCAGCGCGGCCTTCACCACCGCGACCCGGGCGTCGTGGGCGCGGCCATGACCACCAACGGCACCTACGCGGAGATCATCTGCGACGGCCGCCACGTCGTTCCCGGCGCCATCAAGGCGCTCGTGGACGCCAAGGGCTGGGACCACACGGTCCTCATCACCGACTGCCTGGGCTGCGGGGGCATGCCCGAGGGCGAGTACATGTCCGGCGGCCTGCCCGTCGTGATGAAGGGCGGTCTTTGCTACCTGCTCAACGAGGACGGAACCACCGGGTCGATCGCTGGTTCCGTGCTCACGCTCGCCGAGGGCGTCAAGAACATGGTGGACTGGCAGATCGTGACCGCCGAGCAGGCCATCCGCATGGCGACGGAGGTTGCTGCCCGATCTGCCCACATCGAGGAGCGCTTCGGCTTCATCAAGCCCGGCCGTGACGCCGACCTTACGGTCTTCAACGCCGACATGACGCTTGCTACCACCTTCGTGGGCGGCGTCGAGGTCAAGTAGCGGGGTCAAGGAACGACGCCGCGCCCTCTGCGCCAGGTTCTTCTCGCCAAGCGCTTATGTTGTTGGGCGGCGCGGAGGGCGCGCGTTCTCATAGAGAGCTCAGGGGCTCCGGTCGCAGGAAGGGAGAGGCAATGGGTAACACGGCAGCTCGTTTCAAGGCGGAGGTCCTGCGCCGCCTGGACGAGGTCTTTGACGGCCAGGAGGGCGCGGTTCACGAGGCGGCGGTCATCTTCGCCGACACCATCGAGCGCGGTGGCATCATCCGTGCCTTCGGCTCTGGTCACAGTCATGCCAACGCGCTCGAGATTTGCGGCCGTGCCGGCGGCTATATCCAGACCAAGGTGGTGCGCGAGCCCGCCTGGGGCATCTACGAGATGATCGACGGCGTGGGTGACCAGTTCTGGCTCAAACTGGACCTGCGTCCCGAGGATTGCCTCGTCGTTATCTCTAACTCTGGCCGCAACCCGCTGCCCATCGAGCTTGCCATGCACGCGCGTGAGGCGGGCGTCAAGGTCATCGCCGTAACGGCGGTGGACGTCTCCCGCGCGGGCACCTCGCGCGCCAAGTCCGGCAAGCGCCTCTTCGAGTGCGCCGACGTGGTGCTGGACAACAAGTCCTCCTTTGGCGACGCGGCGCTTGAGGTCGAGGGCCTGGCCACGCGCGTGGGGGGCACCTCGCTCTATACGGGCTGTCTGCTTCTGGACTGTGCCGTCATGGAGTCCATCGACATCCTGTTCGAGCGCGGCATCCAGCCGCCGCTCTTCATGAGCGCCAACGTCGACGGAGGACCCGAGTTCAACCAGCGCCTCCTCGACCAGTTCAAGGAGCGCCTGGCGGAGTACTAGGACCTGGCGAGAAGAACGCGCGCGGGCGGCGGCTTCGGTTTCCGGGCCACCGCCCGCCGTTCTCATGGATGCGGTTGTAGCGGCTTGGCGACAGTCTGCGTCATCGAGGATGGGAGTACGTCAGAGCGTCCTTCTCGCCATCCTGCGTCTCTTTTGCGCGTGTTGGCGAACTTGGGGTTCCGGAAGCGGGCATTCCGTCACAACCCATGTCGTCTCAGCCGAGATGTTTCGGGCAGCCGCGGCCCCACATTGAGGGGCGCGCCGACCCCGGTGGTTTAGGCGATTTCAAAAATGGGAGACGTGCGCGTTTGGCTGACGGGTGACCGGCGGCGCCGGTGCCCTGCCACGCCGGCTATACTCGGGGCATGATGGGCCGTACGGCAACGAGAGGAGACCCTATGAGATTCGTTCTGACCGGTGATTCCGACTGCCCGATTGCCCGCATCTCGCTTGGGCCAGGAGAGTCCGTGCGGACCGAGAGCGGCAGCATGGTGTACTCGCGCGGGGTTGAGATCACGGGAGGGCTCAACACCAAGAAGAAGGGTCTCGGCGGCGTCTTCAGCGCCATCGGCCGCTCCATCACCAGCGGAGAGTCCATGTTCGTCACCACGGCAACCGGCACCTCCCCAGACGGCGAGATTGCCGTGGCTCCGCCCATTCCCGGCAAGATCGTGGAGCTTGGCATTGACGGTGCCCACCAGTATCGCCTCAACACCGGGGCGTTTCTCGCCTGCGATGAGACCGTCGAGTACACGATGGTCAACCAGGGCATCGCCAAGGCGTTCTTCGGCAACACGGGCGGTCTCTTTGTCATGGAGATGAACGGCGCGGGCAGCCTGTTGGTCTCAGCGTTTGGGGACCTCCTGGCGCTTGACGTGACACCCGACGAGCCCCTGGTGGTCGACAACGAGCACGTGGTTGCCTGGGATGCCAGTCTTGACTACCACATCGAGGTGGCAAGCGGCATGTTTGGCTTCACCACCGGCGAGGGCCTGGTGAACTCCTTCACCGGCAGTGGCCGCGTGTACATTCAGACGCGCAACTTGGCCAACCTCGCCCAGGCGATGCACCCGTACCTGCCCGCATCGTCCAACTAGTGGAGAGGTGGCGGCCGGAGTACCCGCAGGCGCCGATTCATGAGTGCGCACTCGCGCAGCCTCGCACGTCGCCCAACTGGGAAAACGCGAGAAGAACGTGCGCGAGTGCGCGTTAATTCGGGGGGCGTCTGAGCCGTCCGACGGCGCTGCGTGACCGCGAACAAAAAGCCCGGAGATCGCATGACCTCCGGGCTGACTGTGTATGGTCGCGGGGGCAGGATTTGAACCTACGACCTTCGGGTTATGAGCCCAAGACCGAGCTCTCAACGACGTATAACCATGTTATCGGATTGTGTTTCTTTTGTACAGTCTACCTGCGGTTTTGAGTCAATCTCGTTATCTCTCGCGCAACGGCGAAAAACGGCGTACCCTGCTCGATTCCCCCCGATTCCCCCCAAATTAGTTAGCTATATCTAACAAATTCCCCCCTTGCTAGAATTCGCCGCGAGGGAGGGCGGGCGACTCGTCCCTCCCTCGAGGGAGCGCTCCGCGTCTCCGGACGAACCAGGCGGCCCCTCTTCCACACCATGGGCCGCCGAGAGCACAAGGGAGGCGGCCATGCCGAAGGTGACGGGCTGCGGCGAGATCGAGGAGATCGAGCGCGGCAAGGTCTACCGCATCAGGCACCACCTCGGGAGGGACCCCGAGACCGGGAGGTACCTGAGGTCCCCCAAGAGGACGGTGCACGGGACGAAGTCGGACGCGAGGAGGGCGCTCGAGGAGTACCGGCGCGAGCTCGAGGAGGGGTTCGCGAACCCCGAGAACCTGACGGTGCCCGAGCTCGGGTGGAGGTGGCACGAGCAGCGCAAGCTCCTCAAGGACCTCTCGCCCCTCACGCACGCGACCGACGAGTGCGAGCTCAGGAAGGTCGAGCGCTGGTTCGGCGGGATCCTCGTGTCGGACCTCTCGCTCTCGCTGCTCAACATGGTCTACTCGAGCATGCGCGAGGACCACGGCGTGTCGCAGCGCGGCGTCCACAAGCTCAACGCCGTCCTCAGCCAGGTCATGGACCTCGCCGTCAAGGAGCGCCTCGTCAAGCACAACCCGTGCCGCGACGTGGACGTGTCGCGCCCGCGCTCCGCCGAGCGCACGCCGCTCACGCTCGACGAGGCCATAGCGCTGTGCCAGGCGCTCAGGTCGGAGGGCTTCGACGGACGCCGCGTCGCCGTGTGGCTCGCGCTCGCGACCGGGGTGAGGCGCGGCGAGGCGCTCGGTCTCACGTGGCGCTACGTCGACTTCGAGAACCGCCGCATCTACATCAAGTACCAGTACACGCGCGACAAGAAGCTGCGCGAGACCAAGAACAAGCGGTCGAGGTGGATCGCCGTCGACGACGGGACGGTCGCCTACCTGAGGACCTGGAGGGCGGTGCAGGCCCGCAGGATGCAGGTCCAGGGGCTCGCCCAGGCGCCCGACACCCCGGTGTGCTCCGACGACGCCTTCGGGCTCCACGACCCGGACAACTTCTCGGCGTGGCAGCGCGGCTACTTCGTCGAGCACGGCCTCGGCAGGATCGAGGAGCCCGAGGAGGGCGGGCGCAAGCGGAGGCGCTACGTGGGCTACGACTTCCACGAGCTGAGGCACACGCAGGCGACCTTCCTGATCGGCAACGGCATCGACCCCAAGAGCGTGCAGGGGCGCCTCGGCCACGAGGTGTCGAGCATGACGATGGACGTCTACGCCCACACCATCGGCGGGAACGACCGCGAGGCCGCAGACCTCATGGGCAGGCTGCTGATGACGGGCGGCGAGGGCGCCGGCGACGCCCCGGGGGAGGCGGCCGGCGCCGGGGAGCCCGAGGGGGCGCCCGCCGCGCCCGCTGCCGCCGGCGCCGAGCCGGTGAGGCTCACCGTCGTCGGCCCCGACCCCGACTCCCGGCCGTGCCCGGGGGCGAGGCTCGTCGAGCGCGAGGTCGTCCGCGACGGGCGCGCCGTCTGGGTCGAGGAGTGGAGGGTCACGCTCTCCTCGGTCGGCGAGCTCCTCGAGCTCCAGAGCGGCCTCGGCGCGCCCGTCCTGCTCGAGGGCGGCCGCCTCACGGTGATGGCGGAGGGCGCGTAGGGCCTGCGAGGCGGGCGGGCTAAGGATTGGACTAATTGCGGACCCTTCGGACGGCTTTAGTCCAATGGGAAGTCCAATCAAGCCCTGTCTAGTCGTAAATAGAGCTAAAACGTTTGCCGGCGGCCCCATTTAGTCGTAAACCGGGCTCGCTTACGACTATCGGGGACCGGCCGGGGCGGGATTGCTCCAGCCATTTTCAATCTACCTAGGAATGTCTTGTCACCAAGCGGCCCGAGGGACGCGCGAGAGCAGCAAACGCGCCGCTGCGCTCGCGAAGAGGTTCGAGTACCGTCCCCCCTACCAAAGGCGACAGGTATGGAGTAAGGCGGCAACCTCCACCATGGTACAATCATCCCCGAACACGCGGCTGACAGAAAGGCTTGACAGTGCCACCCAAATCCACCAACTCCCTCATGAAGCACCTTCGAGATCAGGGAATCTCAATTGGCGGGTCGGGGCAAAAGCGCAAGCTGAAGAATATCGGCTATTACCACGGATACAAAGGATTTCGGTTCGTGGGCGATTCGTCGAAAAGACTCCCCATCGACGATTTCGACCAGATTGCATCGCTCCACGCCATGGACATGCAAATCAAAACTCTTTTTTACCCGCACATAATGACGATTGAAACTGCGCTAAAGAACTACACGCTTGAGGCCGTGCTCAGCCATGCCAAAAGCGAGGACTTCGATGATATCTACAGGAGCTGCCTGACAGCATACAGGGGATATCGCCCCGGCACAGACGATTACAAAAAGTCTTGGGCAAACAGGCTAAGGCTTCGGCAAACCGTTGATGGGCTAATCTCTCGCGAGCAGGATAAGAAACCGTTCTTCAAGCACTTCCGCGATCAGGGAAGGGCGATTCCGATCTGGGCCATCTTCGAAGCCATGACCTTGGGGGAGTTCGGCAATTTCTACGCGTGCCTCGACCGCCCGATTAAAAGCTCAATCGTCGCCGATTTGGGAATGCCGTCCCAGTTTGACTCGGAGGCCCTCCTCCTTTCCATCATCTTCTCGCTGAAGGATCTGAGGAACGCCATCGCCCATAACGCCATCGTCTCGGATGTGCGATTCAAGACAGGCGGCATCTCAAAAAACGTCGGAAAGCTATTGAAGAACGAAACGGGCATAGATTCGGTTAACTTCTCCGACATCACGGATTACGTCATCCTCGTCGTTTATCTTCTTGGTCTTCTCAGGATTCCCAAAACCGACAGGAAACGACTCATTTCCGGCTACGAGGGGATTCTTCTTCGCTACAAGAAGGAGCTTCCCCGCGACATCTACGGCAGCATTGTGCGCACCGAAACCCAGAACAAGCTCAAATTACTCAAGAAGTATGTCACGAAATCGTAGAGAACGGAACATTGTGGTAGACTATCCCCGTAATAGCGGTGGTAGCCTTCGGGCGACACCTGGAAAGGCCCGACAAGTTCGGGCCTTTCTTTTTTCTGAATTCCAACAGCTCCAACTATCCCAATTATCCAAACGAAGGGGATAGACCCTCTATTATTCTTGACGAGCAGGGCATCAGGCTGCGATCCCGGGTTGAGGGCGGGTGTCCCACGGTGATGGCAGAGGGCGCTTAGGGCCGGCGCGCGCCGTCGTGCTGATTGCGGACGCCCGGCCCTTCCTGGACGACAAGTACGACCCCGCCCTCGACGGGCGCGCCGGGCGCGCCGAAGGAGGAGCGGCGTCCCGTGAGGGCGGCGCGGGCGGCGCCCCGCTCGTCGCAGAGCAGCTCGGCGTCTGTGACGCAGGAGAAGTCGACGACTACGATGTACGGGAACGACCCGACGGCGTCGGCCGGACCGACGAGGGGTCGTCCCCTCCAGCTCCCCGCCGTCGGGCACCCTTGCCATTCTTAACGCCTACGTGCACGAGCTCGCCGGGGGCACTTTCGTTCGTGGCGCGTGCGTGACCTGGCCGGGTAATCGAGCGCGTCGGCTCCAGGAAAGACGGGGCGTGGAGGGCATTACGACATCCCATGTCGTGATAAGTGTCGCAGTAAGTGTCGTAGTAAATGTCGTAGTAAAGCTGGCGGCAGGCCGAGCAGCGACAGCGGCGCCCCGGCCCTGAACGTGGTCACGCGCGCCGCGCTCGCGCGACCCTATCCGTCGCGCCGCTGCTCCCATATCCTCTCGGCGGCCTCGGCGACCCACGAGGTGAGCCCCCTCGACTCCTCCAGGAAGGTCTCCGCGTCCTCGTCGGTGAGGTTCCGCGCGAGGGCGGACAGGGCCTCGTCGCTCGCCCCGCCCCTCCCGAGCGCCTTGAGCGCCTGGACTATGGTGCGGGTGACGGGCGAGCAGCCGAGGAGGTCGCGGTTCGCGCGGTGCCTCAGCTCGATCTCGTACGGCCCGTAGGAATAGGTCTTGTAGGGGCCGCTGCTCACGTAGACGTGGCGCGCCGGGACCTGGGTGTCGAGCCCCAGCGCGTTGAGCGCCGCGTCCCCCGCCGGCGCGATGACCCACTTGTTCGCGCGCGCCACCGCGCGGACCACCTCGTCCACGCTCGCGGGGACCTCGGCGCCGAGCAGCTCGCTTCTCTCCGGGACGTAGTAGACGCCGCGGATGGCCCGCGCCAGCTCGCCGCGGGCGTGCATCCTCCCGAGGACGTTGCCGGCGTTCCTGGCGCTCGTGATGTCGGCGAAGTCCGCGGCGGTGAAGGCCCTCCCGGGGCCCTCCGCGGCCATCCTCTCCGCGACTCTCCCTGCCTCCGTCGACAACTCGCCCTCCTCTCGTTGATGAAAACAGTATGCATGTTTTTCATCATTTTGGCTCAGCCGCACAATCCCCGCGCGCCGCCGCCCGACAACGCCCCCCGTCGCGCGGGGCGCTGCCGGCGGGCTCATGAGCTACTCCGAAATGCTCCGAAGCTGCTCCGAAATCGCCCCGAGGGCCATCGGACGGAGCGCCGGGGCAGCGTGGACAGGCTCCGCGCGGGCGCCTGCATAGCCTCGGGAGAGGTCCGACAAGGTCCGACAGAGGTCCGACACGGCTCGTCGGGGCGCCCGGCGGGAGCCCGGCGGCGCGCCAAGTATCGCCAAGTATCGCCCGGGGCGGCCCGCGCGGCGCGACCTCGCCGTGACGGGAAGACATTCGCAGGTAGAGGGCACGGCGCCCGGCGAGAGGCGGCCCCTCCCAAGTATCGCCAAGTATCGCGAGGGTCCCGCCCCTCGAGGACGGGACGACTGCCGCCCCCGGCAGGCCGCTCTCGTCGGGAGCCCCCACGCCCGCTCAGGCGCCGCGGGGGCTGTCGCGCCGGTCGGCGGCGCGTAAAGGGCCCGCAAAATCCCTCCACAGCCCCCGCGCGCGGGGCCGGTGGAGGGAGCGGCCGGGGGCCTTTTCGCAGGCTCCTTGACGCGCCCCTCCCCGGCGCTCCCCGGCAGGCAGGCCGGAGGCAAGCGCGCTTGCATCCGGCGGGCGCGGACCCGAGGAAGGGAAGGCAGTCATGAGCCACTTCTCAGTTCTGGTGCTGACGAGGGAGGGGCAGGACCTCGAGGGGCTCCTGCTCCCATACATGGAGAACTGCTGCGGCGAGCCGCCGCGCGAGTACATGGAGTTCTTCGAGGACGAGGAGTGCGAGGTGGACGAGGAGACCGGGCGCCGCGGCTACTGGCAGAACCCCAACGCCCGCTGGGACTGGTACGAGGTCGGCGGCAGGTTCCGCGGCATGCTCAGGGCGTCCCGCGGCTCGCGCGCGGTGCCCGAGCGGCTGGGCGGGCGCTACCCCGAGGGGCGCTACGACTCCGCCCGCGTGGGGGACTGCGACTTCGGCCCCGACGAGGCGGCCCGCGCCGCCGCGGAGGAGTTCTGGGCGCGGGCGGTCGAGGGCGCGGGCGACGGGGCTCCGCTCACCCTCCGCTCCCCGGAGTTCTACCTGCGCAGGTACGGCGACGCCGCCACGTTCGCCGAGCTCGAGTCGGCGTTCAGCACGTGGGCGGTCGTGACGCCGGACGGCGAGTGGCACGAGCAGGGCGAGATGGGCTGGTGGGGCCTGAGCTCCGAGACCGACGAGGAGGCCCTCGGCTGGCTGCGCGGCTTCAGGGGGAGGTTCCTCGACACGGCGGACCCCGACTGGACCGCGACGGTGGTCGACTGCCACATCTAGCGCGGTGCCCCGGGCGACCGGGGCCCGCCCCCGCCCGCGGGGGCTGCGCGCCCCCGCGCCC
>NZ_LT671417.1:877546-1933030 GCF_900128445.1 Thermophilibacter provencensis
CGCCTCGACCGAGTCCCGCCCGCCGTTCCAGTGGAGGTAGACGCCTAGGTCGCGCTTCCTCGTGGTGATGACCGCCCTGTTTCCCATCTCTCGTCCCTTCTCTCGGGTTCGCGCCGGCCGAACGCAAGCGCGCTTGCCTTCGGCTTGCCTGCCGCGTGCCCGGCGCCGAGGGCGGGTCAACGAGCTGCGGGAAGGCCCCCGGCCGGTCCCTGCACCGATGCCGCGCAGCGGGATCTGTGGAGGGATCCTGCGGCGACATTGACGCGGGCGAGGCGCCGGGCACAGCCCCGCGACGCCTGAGCGGGCGTGGCCGTGCGGGGCGGGGGTTCAGGGGGACCGGTCCCCCTGAACCCCCGCCCCGCACGGCCACGCCCGCTCAGGCGTCGCGGGGCTGTGCCCGGCGCCTCGCCCGCGTCAATGTCGCCGCAGGATCCCTCCACAGATCCCGCTGCGCGGCATCGGTGCAGGGACCGGCCGGGGGCCTTCCCGCAGCTCGTTGACCCGCCCTCGGCGCCGGGCACGCGGCAGGCAAGCCGAAGGCAAGCGCGCTTGCGTTCGGCCGGCGCGAACCCGAGAGAAGGGACGAGAGATGGGAAACAGGGCGGTCATCACCACGAGGAAGCGCGACCTAGGCGTCTACCTCCACTGGAACGGCGGGCGGGACTCGGTCGAGGCGTTCCTCGAGTACTGCCGGCTGCGCGGCTTCCGCGCCCCCGAGACCGACGACTACGGCTGGGCGAGGCTCTGCCAGGTGGTCTGCAACTACATGGGCGGCGAGGGCCTGAGCGTCGGCGTGTGGCCCTACACCACCGACGAGGCGGCGCTCTCCGCGGGCGACGACAACGGCGTCTACGTGACCGAGGGCTGGCGCGTCGTCGGGCGCGTCCTCCCGTGGGAGGGCTTCGAGGAGCAGCGGGAGTACGACCTCGAAGGGATGCTGCGCGAGATTGACCGGGCGCAGCCCGAGGAGCAGAGGCTCGGGGCCTACCTCGACGCCGAGGAGGTGCCCGTCGGCGAGGTGCGCCCCGGCGACACCGTGTTCGTGCGCGAGGTCGGCGGGTCGCTCCGCCCCTACCCGGTCGTGGGCCTCGGGGACGAGGGCCGCGTGGTGAACGGCGTCAGCGTCGGGGGCGTCCCCTACGTCGCGCGCTACTGGAACGGCGGGTGGCAGGAGAACTGCAACAACTTCCTGAGGGAGGAGACGGTCCGGCGCGTGCGCGACCCGTGGCGCAGCGCGTAGGGGTCGAGGGGGGCGGCGGGCGGGCCCGCCGCCCCTGACATCCCGTCAGGTACCGCGCCGGGGCGGCGCGAAGTACGCTGGGTTCGCGCGCACGGGGCGTGCGCGCGAAGGCGCCCCGGGCCCCGGGAGAGGGCCCGGGGCGCCCAGACCAGCAAGTAGCCTGCTCCGTGCGCACGGCGCCCGGAGCAGCGCGCCGCGGCGCCCGGCGGGCGCCCCCCCCCGGCCCGATTCCGATGGCCGCGGATCGGGATCGGGCCGGGGCACGGCGGCGATGGCTTCGCGATCGCCGCCGCGCTCGCGGCGCGCAGCGGGGGAGCCCCCGCGCCCCTGGGGCGGAGAGGGAGGGAGCCCATGGAGAGGTACCCCGAGCGCCTGTACGTCAGGCTCGCGAGGGAGGACAAGGAGCGCGCGCAGGAGGTCGCCGGGGCGATGGGGCTGAGCCTGTCGGACCTCGTCCGCCTCATGGTGCGCCTCGCCGCGGCGGACCCGGGGCTCGCCGCGCGCTCGGCCTCGGAGGGCGGGCCGATCGTGCTGGACACCGCGACGTGCCTGCGCATCGCGCGGGAGCTCAGGCGCTGGGGCTACCACTACAACCAGGGCGTCCACGCGCTCAACTCCGTCGCGTTCCACCTGCGGCACGGCTCGCGCGACTACGGCGACATGGCCGAGGCCCTGCGCGACGCCCGCGCGGAGCTCTCCGCGGTGAACGGGGCCGCCGGGGGCCTCTGCCGCGAGATGGCGTCGCTCACCGGGCGCGCCGCGCTCTTCCTCTAGGGGGCGGCCGTGGCGAACCTCAAGGCGATCGCCGGCCACACCTCGGCGCGCGGCGTCATGCGCTACCTCGAGCGGGGCGGGCGCGCGCTCGCCCGCGACTTCCTGAACCTCGCCCCGCCCGTCGCGGGCGAGGGCCCCGGCGGCCTGCCCGAGCACGGCCCCTACGACTGGGCCGCCGCCATGGACGCCACGCGCGCGGCGGCGGGCAACGACCTGCCCTGGCGCGGGCGCGCGGCGAGGACCTGGAAGCACTACGTGATTTCGCCCGACCCCCGCAACGGCGTGTCGCTCGACGAGCTCAGGGAGCTCGCGACGGCGTGGGCCCGGCGCTGGTTCCCCGACTGCGAGGTGGCCGTCGTCTACCACGACGACAACGCCGGGCGCATACCCCACGCGCACGTCGTCGTGAACAACACCGTCCTCTCGACGGGCAGGCGCCTCCAGGTGCCCGACCCCCTCGAGCTCAACCGCTCGCTGCAGCGCATGGAGGCGGAGCGGGGCTTCGCCCACCGCTACTCCAACGAGCGCGCGGGGTCGGGGCGCGGGAGGCCGCGCACGGCGCAGCGCGTCCACGTCAGGCGCGCCGAGCGCGAGATAGCCGCCAGGGGCGGGCGCTCCTGGGTGGCCGACATCCGCGGCAGGGTGGAGGCGGCGCGCGCCGTGTCGCGCCGCGAGGGGGAGTTCCGCTCGGCCCTCGCCGCCATGGGGGTCGAGCTCTCGGACGCCTCGCCGCGCGGCGGCAGGCGCGACTGGGTGTACTCGCTCGCCGGGACGCCCTCGCGCAGGGTCCGCGGCGAGGGGCTCGGGCTCGAGTACGGCCGCGCCGCAATAGAGGCCCGCTGGGCGGGGTCGGCCCCGCCCGCTCTGCCCCGCGAGGAGGTGGAGCGAGTCGCGCGCTCCGCGCTGGAGGTCGGGGACCTCGCCGAGCTCGACGAGCTCGCCCGGGCCGTGGGCGCGCTGGAGCGCTACCGCGTCCGCGGCGCGGCCGACCTGGAGCGGCGGGCCGGGGCGCTGGAGGCCCGCGGGGACGCCGCGGGCGCGGCGGCCCTGAGGGGTGCGCGCGAGCTCTTCGAGCGCAAGGGGGTGGCCCTCCCGGAGGCCGCGCCGCGGCCCCCGCGGCAGACCGCACCCTGCCGGGGCCCCGCGGGGCGCGGCGGGCGGGCCGGCGCGGTGCCCGGCGGCGGGCGCGACGCGGGCGCGCGCGGGCGCGCGGAGAGAGGAGAGAGGGGCGAGAGGGGGAGCCGATGGTCGTCGAGGTGAGCTACGCCGACGGGCGCGAGGACGTCTTCGACCTCGAGCGGCTCTGCGAGGGGCGCGGCCAGCCGCTCGCCACGGAGTACCGCCTGAGGTTCGACCGCATGGAGAGCGACGGGCTCTGGGTCGAGGCGAACAGCTACGGCCCGGGCGAGGGAGGGGTCGCCGAGCGCAGGCGCGGCTGGCGGCTCATGCTCGCCTCGCCGGAGGAGGTCCGCTCGATAGAGTCCGTGAGCAGGGACGGCAGGCTCAGGTACTGGCGCCTCGGCGGCTCGCTCGTCGACGACCGGCGGCTGTCCGCCGCCGAGCAGCGCCTCTACGAGGGCGACCCCGGGGCCTGCCTCCTGCGGCGGGCGCTGTGGCTCGACGGCGCGGTGTCGCGCGCGAGGCCCGACCTCGGCGCGGAGGAGGCGTGCGCGCTCTACGGGTTCACGCTCGCGGCGCGCGAGGAGGCCGCCGAGGCGGTCTCGGCGGCCGGGGAGGGGGCGTGAGCGATGAGGGTCCTCATGAGGGCGGTCAGGTGGCTGTTCCGCGCGGTGTTCCGCTGGATGTGAGCCCCGGCGCCAAAAGAGCCCAACGGCCGTTACGGCTTCGTTAGAAACGCGCCCCACCATGGATGGCGAACCCGAAGGGACGGCGCGCGGGCACGGCGACTCGGACCGCGCGCCCGGAAGAGAAGGGACGAACCCATGGGCTACATGCTCGAGACGCGTGGGCTCACCAAGCGCTTCGGCCGCGGCGACCAGGCGCAGGAGGCCGTGGCGGACGTGAGCCTCCACATCCGCGAGGGCGAGGTGTACGGGCTGCTCGGCCCCAACGGCGCCGGCAAGTCGACCACGCTCAAGATGATCTGCGGGATGCTGCGGCCGACCGCCGGAGAGATCCTCTTCGCCGGGCACCCCTGGCGCCGCGAGGACCTCTACGCCATCGGCAGCCTCATCGAGGAGGCGCCGCTCTACCCCAACCTCACCGCGCGAGAGAACCTGCGCGTGCGCACCACGCTGCTGGGACTGCCCGAGTCCCGCATCGACGAGGTGCTGGAGGCCGTGGACCTCGCGGACACCGGGAGGAAGCGCGCCGGGCGCTTCTCGATGGGCATGAGGCAGCGCCTGGGGCTCGCGCTGGCGCTGCTCGCCCGGCCGCGCCTGCTCGTGCTCGACGAGCCCACCAACGGCCTCGACCCCATCGGCATCGAGGAGCTGCGCGACCAGGTCCGCGGCTTCGCGGCGGCGGGCACCACCGTGCTCGTCTCGAGCCACATCCTGTCCGAGGTGCAGCAGATGGCGGACACGGTCGGCATCATCTACCGGGGGCGCCTCGCCTACGAGGACGCGCTGCGCCCGGGCGAGGACCTCGAGGAGCTCTTCATGGGCGTCTGCCGGGAGGGGCGGCGCGCACGCGGGGAGGTGGCGGCATGACGGGCGAGAAGACCGGCCTGATCGCGGGCCTGCGCGCCGAGGCGCTGAAGTCGCGCCACGCGGCGCCGGTTCGCCTGGCCGTGCTCATGGCGCTGCCGATGCCCCTGCTCGGCGCGATGCCCTACCGGGGCGCGCAGTCCTTCAGCGCGTGGAACTACTGGTACGCGCTCTTCCTGCCCGTGGCGCTCTCGCTCGTGGTGGCGTGCGTGGCGCAGGCCGACGCGCGAACGCGGATGCGGGGGCTGCTGGGGCTGGGCGTGCCGCTCGGGCGGACCTGGTGGGCCAAGGCGCTCTGGTGCCTGGGGCTTCTCGCCCTCTCCAACCTGGTGGTCTTTGGCATCTACCTCGCGGGGTCCGCGTTCTCCGCGCAGGGCGTCACGGCGGCCGGCACGCTCACGATGCTCTGCTGCGCGCTCGTCAACACGGTGACCGCGGCGTGGATGGTCCCCGCGGGGCTCTGGCTCACGGCGCGCCTCGGCATGCTCGCGGGCATCTTCGTCCCGCTCGCCGCGCAGCTCGTGGGCGGGTTCGCCTGGTCGGTGATACCGCTGCCGCAGCTCTTCCCGCCGTCGGCGAGCATGGTCATCCCCACGAGCTTCATCCCCGTGCTGCCGAGCGGCGAGCCGCTCGCGGCGGACGTGGCGCTCGGCGGGGCGCTCGCGGCGGACAGCATGCTCACGCTGGCGGGCCTTGCGGTCTGCGCGCTCGCGTTCGCCGCGCTCACGGCGGCGGGCGCGGCCTGGTTCGCGCGCTCCGAGGAGAGGTGATCGGCATGGCACGATTCACCGAGGCGGCGCCGCGCATGACGCTCCCGCGGGCCCTGCGCTCCGAGGCCCTGCGTCTGGCGCGCTCCCCGCTCGCGGCGGTGCACCTCGCCTGCGGCCTTGCCGCCGGCCTCGCCTGCGGCGAGTACTTCTCCGTCGCCCGATGGGACCCGGCGCTGGGCGCGGACGCCTACGCCCAGTTCCTCGGCGCCCTCATGCCCCTCATGTCCGCCATCGTCTGCGGGCTCGCCGTGGACGAGGAGCGCGCCGCCGGGCGCCTCGCCAACCTCACGGCGGTCCCGTCGCGCGGGCGCGCCGTCGCGGCGAAGCTGCTCGCCCTCGCGGCGCTCGGCGCGGGCGCGCTCGCCGTGGCGCTCGGCGTGTTCGGGGCCGTGCTCGCCGCCGCCGGGCGCCTGCCGCTCGGGCCCGCCCCGCTCGCGGCCGCCTGGGCGGGCATCGCGCTGGGCAGCCTGCCCCTCTACGCGCTCGGGCTCGGCGCGGCCCTGCGCCTCGGCCGCAACGCCGCGATCGGCGCCGGCGCGGCGGGGACGCTCCTCGCGTTCTTCTCGGTGGGAGGGCTCGCGCACGGCCTCATGACCGGCGAGCTCACCGGCGCCCTGGCGACGCCCCTGAGCTGGGTGCCGCTCGCCTGGCCCGCGCGCCTGGGGTCGCTCGGGGTGGAGGCCTTCATCGACGCCGCGCGCGCGGCGGGCCCGCTCCTCGAGACCGCGCTCGCCGGCCTCGCGCTCGCCCTGGCGGCCGCCGCCGTCCTTCTCGCCTGGTTCCGCCGCTTCGAGGACGGGAGGGCAGATGCGTAGGAAGCCGCTCGCCGCCGCCGTGCTCGCCCTCCTCGCCGCGGCGCTCGTCCTGGGCGGGAACGCCCTGCTCGACGCCGGCTGGGGGCCCGCCCTGCGCTCGGTCGCCGACCGCGTGCTGCCCAACCCGGAGGTCGCCATGTGGGCGCCCGCGCCCGAGCCCGGCAGCCACGCGAGCTCCTACGCCGACGCCACCGGGGCGGGGGCGAACTACGTCTACCTGGTGGACGCGGCGGACGCCGAGGGCAACGTCCGCGAGCTCCAGCTCATCTTCTTCGGGCGGGAGTCGGGCGGCGGGGGCTGGCTCGAGATCGAGGCGCGCGGCGGCTCGGGCGTGCGCTACCGCGCGTGCGACGCGGACGAGGCGCCCGCGGCCGCGCGCCAGGCGCTGGGCCGCTGAGCGCGGCGCTGGTACAATTCCGACTGGAACATCGGGAGGTCGAACATGGCGAGGATACTGGCGGTGGACGACGAGCGCGCGATCCTCGACGCGCTCGCGCGCGTGCTCGGCCGCGACGGCCACGAGGTCGTCAGGGCCGCGGACCCGACGGCGGTCCCGGGGACGGACCTCTCGCGCTTCGACCTCGTGCTCTGCGACGTCATGATGCCGGGGCTCGACGGCTTCGAGCTCGTGCGGAGGATCCGCCCGGACTTCGACGGGCCCATCATCTTCCTGACCGCGCGCGTGGCGGAGGAGGACGCCGTGGCCGGCTACGGGCTGGGGGCCGACGACTACGTCCGCAAACCCTTCGGGGCCGCTGAGCTGCGCGCCAAGGTGGCGGCGCACCTGCGCCGGGAGCGCAGGCCGCGCTCGCACGCCCTCTCCTTCGGGGAGGTGCGGCTCGACCTCGGGGCGCGCGAGCTCGCCGTGGGCGGCGAGGCCGTGCCGCTCACGCCCACCGAGTACGCCATCTGCGAGCACCTCGCCCGCCACCCGGGGCAGGTCATGAGCCGCGCGCAGATCCGCGAGGCGGTGCTCGGCTGGGACAGCGACGCCGACGACGCGGCCATATCCATGCAGGTCAGCCGCGCCCGGAGGAAGCTCTCGGAGGCCGGCGCCGACCCGATCGCGACCGTCTGGGGGATGGGGTACAAGTGGCAGCTCTGAGGACCGGAGCGCGGGGGCGCGGGGGCATGCCGCTCTCCTTCGTCATAGCGCGCTACTTCGCCTACGCGTTCGCGGCGGTCGCCGCGGCGTGGCTCGCCTCGTTCATGGCGCTCTCCGCGGCGATCAACATGGGATGGGTTTACGAGGCAAGCTGGGGGCCGGCCAACGCGCGCGGGGTCGCGGCCCTGCTGGCCGCAGGGGAAGGCCTCGGGCCGGAGGACATACCCACGGCCTACCGCTACGCCGTCGTGGACGAGAGCGGGGAGGTGAGCGAGACGGACCTCGAGGGCGCACGGCTTGACCGAGCCCGGCAGGAGGCGGGCGCGGTCCTCGACGCCGCGCCCGGCGCCGTCGAGATCACGGGCGGGGGCTCGGGCCTCACCTACGCCGCGTTCCCGCTCGAGGGCGGCGGGGCCTGCGCGCTCGTCAGCGAGTACCTGCCGCAGTGGGTCTCGCGCGACCTCGCCGGCCTGCTCCCAAACCCGCAGAACCTCATGCTCGCCGGCGCCGCGGCGGGAAGCGCGCTCGCGCTCGCGCTCGTGGCGCGCCGCGCGAGCCGCGTGATCTCGCGCAAGATGGCGCCGCTCACGGAGGCGGCGGGGCGCGTCGGCGCGGGGGAGCTCGGCTTCGCGGTCGGCAGCACCAACGTGCGCGAGGTGAACGACGTCCTCGCCGCGATGGACGCCATGCGGGCCTCCCTCGCCGAGTCGCTCGAGGCCCGCTGGGCCGCGGAGCGCGAGCAGCGCGAGCAGGTGGCGTCGCTCGCCCACGACCTCAAGACGCCGCTCACCGTGCTGCGCGCCAACGCAGACTTCGTGGCGGAGGAGCTGGGGGACGAGGGGGACGCCGACCTCGCGGCCGCCGCGCGCGACATCTCGGACGGCGCCGAGAGGCTCGACGGCTACGTGCGCCTGCTCATCGAGGCCTCGCGCGGGTCCGGCGGGGCGGATAGGGCCCCCGTGCGGCCGGCCGAGCTCTGCGAGCAGGTCGTCGCCGAGGCCGCGCAGGTCGCCCGGGCGCGCGGCGTGGCGCTCGACGCGGCCACGGGCCCCGCCGTCGCGGGCGCGCCCGAGGCCCCGCTCGACCGAGCCGCCCTGGCGCGGGCCGCCGCGAACCTCGTGGCCAACGCCGCCGAGCACGCCCGCTCGCGCGTGTCGGTCTCCTGCGACGTCGCGGGCGGGAGCCTCGTCATCGAGGTCGCCGACGACGGCCCGGGCTTCTCTCCCGCCGCCCTCGAGCGCGGCTGCGAGCGCCTCTTCACGGACGACTCCTCCCGCTCCTCGCGCGACGGGGGCCGCCACTACGGGCTCGGCCTCCACGCCGCCTCCGAGGCCGCGCGCGCCAACGGCGGCGCCGTCTCGCTCGCCAACAGCCCCTCGGGCGGTGCGGTGGCCACCATCACGATCCCCCTGGACGGGTCCTGACGGCTCAGGCACCCTTGCGCGCGACGACGACGCAGGCAGTCTGGCCCACGCGGCGCCAGGACACGTCGCTGAACCAGGTGCCGAGGATGCGGCGCATCTCGGCCTCGGAGTAGATGCGGACGTCGCCCTCCTTCGAGTGGGGCATCCACGCGTTCATGATCGCGCGGGCGGGCGCCGGCTGCCACGCGTCGCCGACGACGAGCGCGCCTCCGGGCGCGAGCACGCGCCACGCCTGGAAGGCCGCGCGCTCGGGGTCCGGGTAGTGGTGGAAGGAGTCGTTGCACCAGGCGGCGTCGAACGAGCCGTCGCGGAGGGGCAGGCGCTCGGCGTCGCAGAGGAGGACCTCGGCCCGCCCGCCCAGGCGCGCGCGGGCCGCCTCGGCCATCCTCGGCGACAGGTCCACGCAGCTGAGGCGCGCTCTCGGGATCTCGCCAAGCACCAGCTCGGCGAGGGCGCCCGTGCCGCAGCCCAGGTCGAGCAGGCGCGGGGCGGGGTTGCCCGCCACGGCGCGCGCCACCTCCGCGAGCACGTGCGGGTAGAGGCGCCTCGCGTGCCCGCCCTCCATCCCGGTGTCGTAGGTCGGCGCCTGCGCGTCGAAGGCCGCGCGGGAGCGCGAGCGCAGCAGCTCGGCGCTCTCCTCGTCCATCCTGTTGTCCATCTGCTCTCCTTTCTGTTGAGCATTGTTCAATACAATCGGCCGAAAAGAGCCCCGGCCGCAGCCGGGGCGGGATCCCTAGTCTGCGCCGCCCCCCAAGCGGAACTCGGCGAGCAGCGCGCGGAGGTAGCGGCGTGCGGCGGCGGTCGCATCCCCGTCCGGCATGCCCGGGCCCGAGGCGAGGCCCACCGCGCCGTAGGTCATGATCGCGGCGAGCTCGTCGGCGTCGGGCGCCGACGCGCCGCGCGAGGCGGCGTCGGCCTCGAGCGCGGCGCGCAGGTGCGGCCGCACCGCCTCGCACATGGCGAGCGAGAGCCGGTCGTGCAGGGCGCCGTGGCCCTCGGCGTGGAAGTACGCCTCGTGCGGGAAGGAAGCGTGGCCCGCCGCGAGGGAGACGGCGCGGTCGAGCCTCTCGTCCAGCGAGGGGCCCTCCTCATCCAGGACGGCGTTTATCCCCTCGGCGCAGCGGCGGGCGTAGTCCCCGATGGCCTCGGCGAACATCCTCTCCTTGGAGTCGAAGTAGTGGTAGGCGAGCCCCGGCGCCACGCCTGCGGCGCGCGCCACGGCCCGCACGGACACGTTGTCGTAGCCCTCCTCGGCGAAGAGCCTCATCGCGCACGCCAGCAGCTCGCGCCTGCGCTCCTCGGGGTCCATCACGGTTCTGGTCACGGCTGACACCTCCTCGGGATGGATGGTACACCTCAATTGAACATTGGTCAACACTGAGGCGTGCGCGGCGGGCCGCCCGTGGGGACTGTCTTTTGGGCGGCCCGCCCGGGGAGGCGCCGCGCGGGCGCCCCTCCGGGCGGGGGCTCCCCGCGGGAAGCCTCTCGCCCGGCCGCTACCGCTCGCGGACGAGCCTGCCGCGCTTGAGGCGGAGCACCCGGTCCGCCCGGCGGGCGAGGTCGCGCGAATGCGTGACCGCGACCACGCAGCGGCCCTCCTCGTGGGCGGCCCGCACGAGCAGGTCCGCGATCTCTTCCGCGGTGTCCTCGTCGAGGCTGCCCGTCGGCTCGTCGCACAGCAGCGCCCGCGCGTCGCTGCCCAGGGCCCGGGCGATGGCCACGCGCTGCTGCTGGCCGCCCGAGAGCGCGAGCACGCTGCGCCGCGCGTCCTCGGCGGAGATGCCCACCTTAGCAAGCAGCGGCAGCGCGGGCAGGCGCGTGGCGAGCGCCACGTTCTCCGCCGGCGTCAGGTAGTCGACGAGGTTGTAGCCCTGGAACACGAAGGCGACGTTCTCGCGGCGGTGCCGGGCGAGGTCGCCCCGCCCGAGCGGCGCGCCGGCGGCCGCGACCTCGCCGGACACGGGCACGTCGAGTCCGCCCAGGAGCGAGAGCAGCGTGGACTTGCCGCAGCCGGACGGCCCCACGACCGCGTACATCACCCCCTCCTCGAACGAGGCGCTGACGCCGTTGAGGATCTTGAGCCGCGGGCGCGAGGCGTAGGCGTAGGTCACGTCGCGCAGCTCGAGCGCGGGGGCGCCGCTCCCGCGGGCCTCAGGGTTCTTCTCCATGGTCTTCCTCCCTAGCTGAGCGTTGACAGGATCTCGCGGGGCCCCATGCGCCGGAGCGGCAGGCTCGCGAGCAGCACCGCGGCGGCCGAGACCGCGAGCCCCACGCCGAAGAGCGCCGCGACGGACGCCGGCCCCACCTCGACCTCGATGTCGGTGAACGAGGCGCCGTCGACCTCGAAGGTCGGCGCGAAGGGGTCGCCCGAGACGGTGGACACGCCGTCGGCGGTGCTGACGCCGCCGTCTCCGCCGCCCGTCTGGACGCTCTCGGACGCCGAGCCGAGCAGGGCGTCCCCCATCGTGCGCGCCGCGAGCGAGCTCGCCGGCACGGCGAGGGCGAAGGCGACCGCCGCGACGAGCAGCACCTCGCAGAGGTACTGGCCCACCACCGAGGCGCGGCTGAGCCCGAGCGAGAGCAGCACGCCGCTCTCGTGCAGGCGGTCGCGCACGCGCCCGGAGAGCACGAGGTAGAGGACCACGGCCCCCACGGCCACCGACGCCGCCGCGAGCGCGGTCACGAGGCGGTCCATGTTCTCGAGCGGGGCGCTCACGGCGTCCACGTCGGAGGTGTCGGCCGAGACGCGGTAGCCCTTGCCCGCGAGGGCGTCGAGCCCCTCCACCTCGCCTGCGATGCGGTCCAGCTCGGCGGGGTCGTCCACCTGGAAGGTCACGCGGTCGTATCCCTGCTCGGCGGTGCCCTCGCGGGCGTGGTCGAGCGTCTCGATGGTGCCGAAGATGGCGTTGTCCATCGACCAGCTGGCGAGGTCGGCCTGGGACTTGGCCGTGGGCTCGAAGACGCCGGCCACCTTGACCTGCGTGCGGGTGTCCTCCACGTCGATGCCCGCCATCTGCGCGTGGACGGTCGCGCGGCGCACGCTGAACTCGTCGCCGACGGCAAGCCCGTTCTTCTCGGCGAACTCCCGGCTCACGAGCACGCCGTCACCGGAGCCCTCGGTGACGGGCTCGCCCTCGACGAGGCGCAGGTAGCCGTTGGCGAAGTAGGAGTCGAAGGCGCTGTCGCTCACGGCGTAGAACTGCACCGTGCGGCCGAAGTCGTCGCCCGCGTAGGCGGCCGCGAGCGAGGAGTCGCCGTCGGCGCCCTCGACGAGCTCGAGCGCCGCCGAGCCGTCCGTCGTCTCGGGGATGAGGACGTTGGACACGCTGCCGGAGCCGCCGCGCACGCCGTCCACGCCCTCCACGACGTCGCGCACGAAGTCGGCCGTGAGCGGCTCGCCCTGGAACGTGATCTGCGAGCCCGTGCCCACGCTCGAGCTGCCCCAGTTGGACATGTTGGAGGAGTCTGGCTGCACGGTGAACGTGCCGCCGAGCGCCTGGCGGACGTTCAGCTGCGCCGTCTGGGCGGCACCTCGGACAGACCAGCTCGTGAGCGCGAGGACCGCGACCACGAAGAGTAGGGCAAGCAGCGTGAGCGTCTTGCCACGCTTGCGCGCGAGGTAGAGCAGCGCGCGTCTGGGAAACGACATGGTGCCACCTTTCCGTCGGGTTCGGCGGCCGGGGCCGCCCGTGCGACCCCGATGGTGGCGCGCGCCCGTTCGCGCGCGGTCCTCGTTCGGTT
The DNA here is from genome assembly GCF_900128445.1 of Thermophilibacter provencensis. Classification (GTDB taxonomy): domain Bacteria; phylum Actinomycetota; class Coriobacteriia; order Coriobacteriales; family Atopobiaceae; genus Thermophilibacter; species Thermophilibacter provencensis. The sequence continues at coordinate 890,085 of NZ_LT671417.1, forward strand.
AGTCTTCCGTTCGCGCGGGCGCCGCGAGGCCGGAGAGGTCGGCCTCGAAGACGAAGGCCCCTCCCTCGCAGGAGACCGAGAGCGGCGCCCCCAGGCGGTCGAGGGCCTGCGCTGCGAGGTGAAGCCCCAGGCCGGAGCCGCCGCCGTCGCGCGAGCGCGAGGCGTCTGGGCGGAAGAAGGGCTCGGTGAGCCGGGCCGCGACCTCGGGCGGCAGCGGCTCGCAGCGGTTCTCCACGCGCAGGCGGCCGCCCCCGAGCGAGACGGTCGCGCGGGTGCCGGGCGTGGCGTGGCGCGCGGCGTTGGAGACGGCGTTGGAGACGGCCCGCTCGAGCTGCGCGCGCTCGGCCACCACCGGGCAGGGCGCCCCGGGGAGCAGCGCGAGCTCCACGCCGTGCGACGCGGCGAGCTCCCGCGACGCCGACACCGCCGAGGCCGCGACCTCGCGGGCGTCGAGGGCCTCGGGCGCCGCCGCGGGAGCGGACTCGGCCCGCGCCGCCGCGAGCATCTCGCGCACGAGGGCGTCCATGCGGTCGAGCGCCGCGAGCGCCCGGGGCAGGTGGGCGCCGTGGTCGGCGAAGTCGCCGATGCCGAGCATCATGCCCTCCACCTGAACCCGCGCGGCGGCGAGCGGGGTCTTGAGCTCGTGGGAGGCCGCGGCGAGGAAGTCGCGGCGCTCCCGTTCCCGTGCGCGAGCCGCGTCGGCCTCGGCGCGCAGGCGCTCGTTGGCCCCCCGGAGCTCGCCGATGGTGCGCCCGAGCCTCGCCGCCATGGCGTTGAGGCTCCGCGCGAGCACGCCCACCTCGTCTGCGCGCCGCTCGTCGCAAGACCACGTCATGTCGAGGCGCGACAGGCGCTCGGAGACGTCCGCGATCTCGACGACGGGGCGCGCCACGAGGCGGGCGCAGACCCATGCGCCCGCGGCGGAGACCGCGAGGATGAGGGCGGCGGCCGGCGGGAAGAGGCGCAGGAACGCGTCGCCGATGATTCCGAGCGCACCCGATGAGTCGGTGATGGTGAGGAGCTCGCTCGACCCGTCGGCCAGCTCGACGGCAACGGACACGGTGTAGGCGGAGCCCTCCGAAGCCCCCTCCCCGGCGGCCGCGGTGCCGGGCTCCCCGGAGAGCGTCACCGCCGCGCCGTTCTCAGCGGCGAAGCGCTCGACGATGCCCGCCGCCTCCCCGGCGTCCGCCTCGGAGAGCTCGGCGGCGAGCGCCGCGGCGGCCTCCTCGGCGCGGGCTGCGGAGAGGGCGCGGTAGCCGCCCGGCAGCGCGAGCGCGACGGCGACGTAGAGGGCAAGGCACCCGACGGCGAGGAGCGCCGCCGTGAGCAGGAACACCTTCGCGGAGAGGCTGCTAGCGATCGCGCGGCACACGGTAGCCCACCCCCCTCACGGTCTCGACGACGTCGGCCCCGAGCTTGCGGCGGATGTTCATGACGTGGAGCTTCACGGCCGACTCGCCGGCGGTGGGGTCGGCGGGGTCGGCCTGCCCGCCCGCGGAGGCGAGCTCGGCGCGGGAGAGCACCCTACCCGGCCGCGACATGAGGGCGAGCAGGACGTCGAACTCGGTCCTGGTGAGCCCGACGGGGACCCCGCCCCGCGATAGTTCGCGCGAGGCGGGGTCGAGCACCACGTCGCGCCACGCCAGGGCGGCGTCCGCGGGCGCAGGCCGCGCTGAGGAGCGCCTGAGCAGCGCGCGGGCGCGCTCGAGCACCACGGGCAGCGAGAAGGGCTTGGACACGAAGTCGTCGGCGAGCAGGCGGAAGGCGCGCAGCTGGTCGTCCTCGCCGTCAAGGGCGGTGATGACCATGACGGGGACGTCGGAGGAGGACCTGATCGCCTCGCAGAGCGTGAAGCCGTCGATCCTGGGCATCATCACGTCCAGCATGACGAGGTCGAAGGGCACGCTCCGAAGGGCCTCCTGGAACGCGCGGAGGCCCGCGAGCCCGTCCGCCTCCCCGCGTGCCTCGTAGCCCGCGTGCGCGAGCAGCTGCACGAGCGCGTCCAGCACGTCGGGCTCGTCCTCGACCACGAGCACCCTCTCCGCCATGGCCGCCACCCCTTTCTCATCAGACCCCGCTGCAACCATACCGCGCGGGCGTTAGCTTACGGTTAGCTTCCCAGCTGAGGGCCGTCCCGGAGTCGCGATTCAAAAAAGTCGGAAATTACCCTTGCACTGTGTATAGGTGAGTATATACTGTAGCTATCGGGTATATACGGTATATACCCGACGGGGCGGCGCGAAGACGTCCGCCGCCGCCTCGCGCCGCCAAGGGGGACGCCCCGCGGCGGCAACCCCCCGAGGGGACGCCCGAGGGGCGAGCAGGAAGGATCGGAACTTGGACATCATCATCTCGAACTCGAGCGGCAAGCCCATCTACGAGCAGATCACGGACCAGATCAAGGCCGCGATCGTCAAGGGCGAGCTGGCCGAGGGCGAGCAGCTCCCCTCGATCAGGGCGCTGGCCAACAGCCTGCGCGTGAGCGCCATCACCACCAAGCGCGCCTACGCGGACCTGGAGGCAACGGGACTCATCGAGACGGTGCAGGGCAAGGGGAGCTTCGTCTCCGGCGGGAACGCCGAGCTCATCCGCGAGGAGCAGATGAGGGAGGTCGAAGGCCTCATGGCGAGGGCGGTCGAGAAGGGCCGCTCGGTCGGCCTCACCGACGACGAGCTCACCGAGATGCTCGCCCTAGTACTGGAGTAGCGCCCGCGTGGGCGCGCAAGAAGGGACGTGAACATCATGACCAAAGGCTCGAGCGCGGCTCTCATCGAGGCCCGCGGGCTCACCAAGCACTACGACGGCTTCTCCCTCGAGGGGGTGGATCTCGTCGTGAACGAGGGCGAGGTGGTGGGGTTCGTCGGCCAGAACGGCGCCGGCAAGTCAACCACCATTAAGGCGCTCCTCGGCCTCATCCGGGTCGACGGCGGCGAGGGGAGCGTCCTCGGCACCCCGAGCGACGAGCTCACCCGCGCGTCAGGCGCGGCGACGAAGGAGCGCGTAGGCGTCGTCTTCGACACCGTCTCGCTGCCCGGGCACCTCAGGGTGGCAGACGTCGGGCGCATCTACGCGAGCGCCTTCGCCTCCTGGGACGCGCACCGCTTCTCGCAGCTCACCCGCGACCTCGGGCTCGACCCCAAGAAGGCCGTGAAGGACCTCTCGCGCGGCATGGGCATGAAGCTCAGCCTCGCCTGCGCGCTCGCGCACGACCCGCAGGTCCTCATCCTCGACGAGGCCACCGCGGGGCTCGACCCGATGGCGCGCGACGAGGCGCTCGAGCGTCTGCGCGACTTCGTGTCCCAGCCGGGGCACGCCATCCTCATGAGCAGCCATATCACGAGCGACCTCGAGCGCATCGCGGACCGCGTCGTCTGCATCGACGCCGGCCGCATCGTCTTCGACCTCGAGAAGGACGCCATAACCGACTCGGCTGGCGTCGCCCGGTGCCGCGTGGCCGACCTCGAGAGGATCGCCTCCTCCGGCATGGTCCCCGACTCCGAGCTCCGCTACCTGCGCCACGACTACGGCATCGACCTGCTCGTGCCCGACCGCTTCGCCTTTGCCGAGAACTTCCCCGACATCCCCTGCGACCGCATGACCATCGACGACTACATGGCTCTCACCCTGAAGGGCGGTGTCCGATAATGAAGCGCGCATATCTCATCGAGCTCACCATCTTTCGCGACTACGGCAGGCAGCTTCTGGCCCTCGGATTTCTCGTGGCGGTGCTCGTGGGCTGCGGGATGCAGACCGTGCTCGCCGCCCCCTCGATCATCACCTGCATGTTCTTCATGATGGGCGCCATGGGCGCCGCCGCATACGACGAGCAGAACGACTGGGGGCGCTTCCGCCTCACCCTCCCGCTCTCCCGCCGCGACGTGGTGCTCGGCCGCTACGGCGCCATCGTGACGCTGGGCCTGGGAGGCATGGCGGTGGGCCTGCTCGCCGCGCTCGCAATCGGCGCCGCGGCCTCCGCCGTCGAGCTCCCCGGGGAGCTCTCCCAGGCGCTCGCCCTTGACGCCGACATGCTCTCCGCGATGGCTTTCGCCACGACGTTCTGCCTGCTCATCGGCGCCGTCGTCGCCTCCGTCGTGACGCCGATCTACTTCCGCCTCGGCCAGACCAAGGCCACCCAGCTCCTGCCCACGATCATCGTCATGATCTTCGTGCTGCCCGTGGTCTTCCTCGGCAACAGCGGGCTTCTCGACGGGGCGCTTCCGGGCCTCGAGCAGATCTCGGCGTTCCTCGCCTACATCGAGACCCCCGAGGGCCTGGCCGTGGGCTGCGCGGGCATGGTGGCGGCCGCCGTCGCAATCCTCGCCGCGTCCGCCGCGATCTCCCTCAAGCTCTACGAGACGCGAGAGCTCTAGGGCGCGGGCAGGGACGAGCAGAGCGGGGCGCTGCGAGGGCCTTCCCCTGGCGCCCCTCACCAATGATTGGAGCACGAAGATGCTACGCGCCTACCTCGTTGACATGACCGTCCTGAGGGACTACTCGCGGGCGCTCCTCGGCCTCGGGTTCTTTGTCGCCGTGTGCGTGAGCCTGGGCATGCAGACCTCCGTGATGGCACCAGGCCTCCTTGCGATGATGTACCTCCTGCTCGGCGTGTCCGGGACAAACTCCTTCGATGACCTGAATGGCTGGGAGCGCCTCCGTCTCACGATGCCGCTCTCCCGTCGTGACGTGGTGCTCGCCCGCTACGGCGCCATCGCGACACTCGGGCTCGGCGGACTGGCCCTCGGATTGGCGGCGGCGGTCGCCCTCGGGGCGGTCGCGCTCTTCATCCCGCTGCCGGGAGAGCTCTCGTCCGCCCTGGCGCTCTCCGAGGACGCTCTGATGGGCATGGTCTTCTCCGCGGGGGTGCTCTTTGCCGTCGGGTCGCTCTGCGCGGCCGTGGAGGTCCCGCTCTTCTTCCGCTTTGGCAACACGAGGACGACGCAGTACCTGCCGCTCGTGCCCCTCTTCGTGCTTCTCTGCCCCATCATCGTTGCGGGCGGGAGCGGCATGATCGACGAGAGCACGCTCACGGTCGAGGGCCTCGCAGGAGCCCTGAGCCTCGTCTGGTCACCTGCGGGCGCGGCGGGGTGCCTCATCGGGCTGCTCGCGCTCTCGGCCGGCTCTCTCGCTCTCTCTGCCGCACTCTCCCTCAAGCTCTACGAGACGCGCGAGTTCTAGGGGCGGGATGGACCTCACGGTGCTCTTCGTAATCGGATTGATTATCGTGGCAGTGCCGGTGCGCAACTACCTCATCCGGCGCTGGCGAGACAGGGACTGACGACATGCGCCCTTTTGAGGGTTCTTGAGGGCCTGGCCGCCAGCGAGCCTAGGGTGCGTCCATCTTGTCATGCAGCGGAGAACTCGATTTTTATCTGGGGGCGCGACCCAGTCGATCCGGCAGGGATCCAAAAGACAATCCCCACGAGTCCCGACCGGACAAGACGGCCCTCGCGAGAGAGATCCCGCGGGGGCCGTTACCGACGAGGGCCGACGGTTGCCCGGAACCCCCCCCCCGTCATAATGACACCAGGACGGAAGGACCGACAGGAGGGCGCGGACATGGCGGGCGAGGAAACGGAAGGGGAGCGCGGGACGGGCGGAAGGGCGCTCGCCGCGGCGGGCTGCGTCGCGGCGGCGGCCCTGCTGGTCGCGGCGGCGGTCGTCTGGGGGCCCGACCTGTGGGCGTTCTTCACGGTCCGAAGGGCCTCCTGGAACGCGCGGAGCCCCGCGAGCCCATCCCTCTCGCCCCGCACCTCAAAGCCCGCGCTCGCGAGCAGCTGGACGAGCGCGTCCAGCACGTCGGGCTCGTCCTCGACGACGAGCACATGCTTCGCCATAGATGCACCCCTGCCGGCATCACCCAACGCAACGGTAGGCCAGATCCGTTAGCTTTTGGTTAGCGGCCCGCATTTCGCACGGGCCGGCCCAAGGGCCTACTCCACGTTTACGGCAAGGGTGGGCGCTCGGAAGACGGCCCGCTCGCCGAGGGCGTAGGCAAGACGCACCAGGAGCCAGCACACGAGGACGAAGAGCGCAACCGGCGCCACCGGCATGCTGGCGAGAAACACCAACGGCTCAACCGGGCTCGCGGCAATCGCGAGAACGGCGATGACGACGTTGAGGGCGAGCGCCCACGCCAGCGGCCTGGCGATGATAAGCACCGACTCTGCCGTAAACATGCGCGAGGCCTGCCTGCGGTCGATGCCTGCCGCAAGGAGCTGGGACATCTCGCGCCGGCGCGCCGGAATCCTGCCGAGGACGCTCGCGAACACGTCCGCGATCCCAACGCAGGCGAGCACTCCGGCCAGCACGTCGACGAAGAGGCGAAGGCCGGCCCGCACGCTCGCGTCGCGCGCCGCCTCGGCGCGAAGGCTCAGCACCTCAACGTCGTCCCGCCCCGCGAAACGGCGGGCGAGCTCGTCGGCGACGCGCGCCTCGGACGCCGCCGAGTCGGTCAGGACGTTATAGAACAGGTCGCCCGAGCCGACCTTGTAAGCGTCGCCGGTGGAGACGCCCGTCACGCCGTCGGTCGCAAGCAGCTCGTCTACAAGCGCCTGGTCGGGACCCGCGGCCTCGGCGCCGTCCACGGTGACGCGGACGTCCCAGACGCCCGCGTAGCGATCAAAGTACGTCACCTGCGTCGAGAGGTGCGAGAGCGTCTCAAAGTTGAGGAGCGTCACAAAGGCGAGCACGGCCAGGGCGATCGACACGTTCGCGGTGCGCATGCCGCGGCGCCGGGCGCGCAGCGACGACGCCGCCAGCTGAAACTCGATGCCGAGGCCGCTCCCCATGATGCGGGCAAGGACGCCGGGCCGCTTGGCCGCGCGACAGTCGTCGTCGCCCTGCCGCATCGCCTGGACGATGCTCACACGCCCGATGCGTCGCGCCGGGAGCAGGGCGGAGACAAGGACGGTCGAGACGGCGACGGCGAGCCCGAGGACGACCGTCTGCGGCGCGATCTCGACCACCGGGTCGTATGTGCGGCTCTGCGCGGTGGCAGACACCACGGCACTCACCAGCGCGAGCGCCAGCCCAAGGCCGACAAGCACGCCGGCGGCGGCCGCGGGAAGCGAGAGCGCGCAGCCCTCGGCGAGCAGCAGCCGCCTGACCTGACCGTCCTTGGCACCCATGCTCTTGAGAAGCCCGAGCTGCCTGATGCGCGCGCTCATGGAGACGTCGAAGGCGCTCTTGAGCATGAGAACAACGGCGACGGCCGCCAGCGCGATCACGAGGCCGAAGGCGATGGTCGACCCGGTAACGTCGGGGGCCTGGCCAAGCGCCGCCATGCGCACGAGGTAGTCGGTGACCATGAGGCTGCCCACGCCCACGATGAGCCCGAGCAGGACGGACGCCACAAACGAAAGCGAGGCGAGGGCGGCAACGGGCGCCCTGTTGTGGCTGATGTACGCCTCAAGGTAGGAGCGAAGCACTGCTCAGCCCTCCTCGACGACGCGGCCGTCCGAGATGCGCACAACGCGGTCCGCCGCGGCGGCGACGCTCTCGTCGTGCGTTACCAGAACGACGGTGGTCCCAAAGCGGTCGCGCGCCCTGCCGAGCAGCTGCACCACGCGCCCTCCGTTCGCACGGTCGAGGCTGCCCGTCGGTTCGTCCGCAAGCACCACGGCGGGCTTGGCCGCGAGCGCCCGGGCGATGGCGACGCGCTGCTGCTGCCCGCCCGACAGCTCGGAGGGGAGACTCTGCTCGCAATCGGCTATGTCGAGAAGGTCGAGCAGCTCCGCCACCTCGGAGGGGCCGGGCCTGGCTCCGTCGAAGCGCAGGGGCAGATCGATGTTGTCGCGCGCCGTGAGGAACGGAACGAGGTTGTGCGCCTGGTAGACGAGCCCGACGGTGTGCCGGCGGAAGAGCGCCAGCGCATCCGGCCCCAAGGTGGAGAGGTCCATGCCGTCAACCACGACGCGGCCCGCGGTGGGCGCGTCGACGCCGCCCAAGATGTGCAGGAGCGTGGACTTGCCCGATCCCGAGGCCCCCATGACGGCGACGAACTCCCCGCGGCGCACCGTGAGCGAGGCGCCGTCGAGCGCGCGGCGCTCGGCCGCCCCCTCGCCAAAGACGCGCGTCACGCCCTCGACGATGACCGCCGGGTCGGCGTGGTTGGCGCCCACGGCGAGCGACGGCACGGACGCCCGTGCTCCCGCCGCGCCGTCGAGCGAAACGTCGAAGGGGATGCGCCGCTCGCGGTTGACCTTCTTGGCGAAGAGCGTGAACGCCGTGGTCATGCTCATGCCGAGGTCTCGACAGACGCCCTCCATCGAGCGCTTGGTGTCCTGATCGAGCCGGAAGTTCACGAGGGTCGTATCAGCCATGCGGCACCTCCTTAAAGACAATGTCTTTACATTTTCTGCTTAGCGAGGAGCCAGGTCAAGAAGGCGGTCGGCAAACGCTACGCCAGCCGGTCGCGCTCGGCGGCGAGCTCGTGGGCGAAGCGGCGGCAACCCCGCACGGCGAGCGCGGCGGCAGCGGCCGTCCACGCGACCGCGAGGGCGGCGAGCACGGGGGCCGGCGCCGCGGCGCCCGCGCCGCACGCGGCGCGCACCGCCTCGGCAGCGGGGCGCACCATGAGGCGGACGAGATCCTGCTCAGGTAGGGCGTGCGGCCAGCTCGTCCACGCAAGAGGTCCAACCCCCGAGCGCCCGCGCCCCGGACGAACCGCCGGGGCGCGGGCGCCCTCATGCCCGGCCGGCGGCCGGAGCGGCGGTCGGCCCGTCGCCGACCGGGTGGCGCCCTCGCCTCGCGGCCCCAAGGGCGCATGCAAAACCCCGCACAAACCTCCGCGCGGCTCCGGTTGGTGGGGGTTGCGGGCGCCCGGCGCCCTTTGCAGACGCCCTTGACCCCGCGACGCTCCGGCGCGGCTCCTCGGGGAGCAAAGCCGACGACGACGCGCGGCGTCGCCATTCGGCTTTGCCCGCAGGGGGCGAGACGCTGGGGCCGGAGGGCCCGGGAAGGGGACTGGCATGGAGGAGATCATCAAGACGGGTGCGGTGACGGTCGGGTACGAGACCAGCTGGGGGGACCGCGTGAGGCTCGCGGTGTGCGCCGACCGCTACGAGCGGGGCGGCGCGCTCGCCCTGCTCGCCCTCGACGCGACCGATCCGGGCGACGAGGACGAGTACCTGGAGCTCTGGTGCTCCCTCACCGTGAACCTCCCGGGCGACCCGGTCGCCTCGGCGTGGTGCGCGGGGGCGGGCCACGTGGTCCTGGACGCCAACAACGTCCCGGCGGTGCTCGTGGAGGCGCTCGTCGGCGCGGGCGTCGTCGAGCTCGCGGGCCGCTCGGTCCGCTCCGGCTTCTGCTCGTACCCCCTCGCCGGCGTCCCGCAGGACGTGCTCGAGAGGCTCCGCGGCTACGAGGAGACCGTGCGGGCGCTCGCCTCCCGTGCGGGGTGAGGGAGCGGGCGTCCGCGGTATGATTGGCTGGTGGGAGGGGCCGTCCGTGGGGATTGATCGGTTGGGCGGCCCCTCCCGCATTGAGCGCGAGCGTCCCGGTCCGTGCCGCAAGCGAGGGTGCTACGCTATCTGCCAGCCCTCGGCTCGCTCCTGCTCCTCCCACAGGCGCCGGTAGAGGTCGCAGCGGCCCATGAGCTCGCCGTGGGTCCCCTGGTCGACGACCCGCCCCCCGTCCATGACGACGATGCGGTCGGCGTCTCTGATGGAGCGGAGCCGGTGCGCGATGACCGCCACGGTGCGCCCCCGGACGAGCTCGGTGATGGCGGACTGCACCGCCACCTCGTTGAGGGCGTCGAGCGAGCTCGTCGCCTCGTCGAGCAGGACCACGGGCGCGTCCTTGAGCAGCGCCCGCGCGATGGAGACGCGCTGCCGCTCGCCGCCGGAGAGGGTCGACCCGCCCTCCCCCACGGGGGTGTCGAAGCCCTGGGGCAGCGCCTCGATGAAGTCGAGCGCCGCCGCGCGCCGGGCGGCCTCGCGCACCTCCTCGTCGGTAGCGTCGGCCCGGCCCATGCGGATGTTGTCCGCGACGGTGCCCTGGAAGAGGAACACGTCCTGGAACACGATCGCCATGCGGGCGAGCACCTCGTCCGGGTCGAGCCCCCGTTCGTCGGCGCCGCCGAGCAGCACGCGCCCCGCGTCCGGGTCCCAGAAGCGCGCCGCGAGCCGGCATACGGTGGACTTGCCCGATCCGGAGGGCCCCACGAGCGCCGTGAGCCTCCCCTCCTCGAGGGGGAGCGTCGCCCCGCCCAGGGCGCGGGCCCCGCCGCCGTAGGAGAACGTCACGTCCTCGAGCTCGATCCCGCAGCCGCGGGGCTCGTCGCCGCCGGCGGACACGGGCAGCTCGCCCGCCTCCATGAGGGAGCGGATCCGACCGCCCGCCGCCTGCGCCCCGGACCAGTCCGCCAGGTAGTAGAAGAGCGTGACGATGGGCTCGTACACGTTGAGCGTCATGAGCAGGAAGGCGAGCAGCGCGAACGGGTCGACCGCGCCCGCCGCGGCGAGGGCGCCCCCGACGGCCATGACCAGCGCGGCGCCCGCCATGATGATCGCCCTCCCGGCGAGGGCGATCGGGCGCGCGGACGACTCCCTGGCGAGAGACGCGGCCCGCAGCTCCTCGAAGGTCTCCCTCAGGGCGTCGAACCGGGCGCCCGCGTACCCGAACGCGCGCAGCGTCGTTATGCCGCCGGCGTACTCGATCGAGCGGGCCGCGCTCTCCGTCTGCGCGCGGGAGAGGCGCGCGCTGCTGGCGCCGGCGCCCCTCATGCCCGCGAGCAGGAACGGCACGGCGAGCGGCACGGAGGCGAGCATGGCGGCCGTGAGGCGCCAGTCGAACGCCGCCAGCACGGCCGCGGCGACGATCAGGCGCACGGCGATCGTCGCCATCTGCGAGAGGATGTCCCAGCCGTAGTTCATGACCGACTCGAAGTCGCGCTGCAGGACGCTGACGACCTCGCCCGACCCGTGCTCCTGGAACCACCCCATGGGTAGCCGCCGGAGCCTCTCGCCCGCGGCGAGGCGGGCGTCGAGGGCGACGTCCGCCATCCCCGCGCAGGAGAGAACGTAGACCCTCCGCGACGTGAGGTAGGAGACGGCCGCCTGCGCCGCGAGCACCGCCGCGCACGCCCAGAGCGCGCCCGTGTCGAGCGCGGAGCCGGGGCGGATGACGGGCTGCATGACGATCCAGACCGCGGCCACCATCACGCACGACGGCACGTTCGAGACGAGCGAGTCGAGCACGCGCCAGCCTATGATCCCCTTGAGCCGGCCCGGGCTGCCGAACGTGAGGTTCTCGATGCTCTTCCTGAGGTCAGCCATTGGTGCGCCCCCTTCCCGCCGCCTGCGGGCGGCCTCCCACCGACCAGCGCCCGCGGCGCTCGTCCGCCTCGACCATCTCCCGGTACAGCGGGCACGTCAGCATGAGCTCCTCGTGGCTCCCGCGCCCCCTGACCCGGCCCCCGTCCATGACGATCAGCTGGTCCGCCCGCCGCACCGTCTTCAGCCTGTGGGCGACCACGATGACCGTCTTGCCGCGGGCGAGCCGCGCGATCGCCTCCTGGATGCGGGCCTCGCTCTCGGCGTCGGCGTAGGCGGTCGCCTCGTCGAGCACCACGATCGGGGCGTCGCGGAGCATGACGCGCGCGATGGCCACGCGCTGGCGCTCGCCGCCCGAGAGCGACGCCCCGCCCTCGCCGATGACCGTCTCGTATCCCCGGGGCAGCGCCTCGATCACGTCGTGGACCTGGGCGGCCTTCGCCGCCGCGACCACCTCGTCGTGCGTGGCGGAGCCGCCCATCCGGATGTTCTCCTCGACCGTCGCCGAGAGGATGAACGACTCCTGGAACACGAAGGAGCAGGCGCGGTAGAGCTCGTCGGAGGCGATGTCCCTCACGTCGACCCCTCCGATGAGGACCCTGCCCTCCTGGGGGTCCAGCAGCCGCAGCGCGAGCTCGGCGAGCGTCGACTTGCCGCCGCCGGACGGCCCGACGATCCCCGTGACCGTCCCCTGGGGGAAGTCCGCGGTCACGCGGTCGACGGCTGGCCTGTCGGCGCCGTCGTAGGAGAAGGACACCCCCTCGAACCTCACGTCGTGGGACGCGGGCACCCTCGGGTCCGCGGGCTCCTCGACCTCCGGCGCGGCCAGCACCTCGTCCACGCGCGCCACGCTCGCGTTGATGGAGTTGAGGTCGACGGCCTTCACGACCATCTGGAGCACCGGCTCCTTCATGCCGCCGCCCACGAGCGCGAAGAGGAGCGCCTTGGAGAGCAGGGACCCCGCCGGCTCGCCCGCCGCGGCGAGCGCGACGAGCGCGGGGACGATGAGGAGCATCTGCGTGCCGATGACGGCGTACATGAGCCCCATGCCGCGCGCGTTGAACTCGGTGGCCCAGCGGACGTTCCCCGCGAACTCCCGGGCGTCCCGCTCGAAGCGCCCGAAGGCCGAGAGGCTGCGGTTGAACACCTTGACCACCGGCATCCCGTGCGCGTACTCCACCGCGGTCCCGGAGAAGGCCTCGGCGCTTCTCGCCATGGCGACCTGGCACGCGGTCCCCTCCGGCCTGCCGAGCGCGGCCCCGAGGAGCGCGAAGGACAGGACGACCGGCACGGCCAGGAGCAGCGCGAGCCTCCAGTCTACGAGGAGCATGGCGGCGACCGCGACGAGCGGCGTGGCGACGGCCGTGACGGCGTCGGGCAGGCTGTGGGCGATGAACCCCTCGGCCCTCTCCACGTCGTCGACGACGACCTTCTTGAGCTCGCCCTGCCGCGTGTGGGAGAACCACGAGCTCGGGATGCGGGCGAGCTTCTCCATGAGCGCCATGCGCACCTCCAGGAGTATCTGGAAGGCCGCCCGGTGCGCCAGGGACGCCGACGCGTACGACAGAGCGCCGCCCGCGACGGCGGCGGCGAGCGTGGCGGCGGCGCAGCCCGCGACGAGCCGGGCGTCCATGGCCCTCGTGTCCCACCAGCACGCCACGAGCTCGCTCGCGAAGGCGTAGGTCGCGAGGTAGGGGACGATGCGGACGAGCGACGCCGCGACCGCCAGCGCGCATGACGCCGCGACGGCCGCGCGCTGCCCGCCCGCGATCTCGAGCAGCCGCGCGAGCCCCGACCTCCCGCGATTCCCGTCCGGCCCCGCGGCGACCGCCTGCGCGACGGTGCCCGAGGCGTCGACGGCCCCGGGGTCCTCGTAGTACGCGCGCTGCGCCTCGGAGAACACCTCCCTAAGCGCGGGCCTGAACCCCTTGCGCCCCCTCGTCCCCATTCTGCCTCCCGTCTCTCTCGTCCATAAAATGACTGGACTGACAAGTTCTGGTCATTTAGATGTTAGCCTTGGGATACTTGATTGGCAAGGGGCAAATGACCGTTTTTCGCTAAACTGGTCAGTATGATCAGACGGGGCAACGCAACTGACGCGAGCGAAGGGTCGTGACGCCATGCCTGCGATTTTCAGCGACCGGGACCGGGACGACATCTCCTCCCGCATGATCGAGGCGGGATGGGAGGCCGTGGGCAAGCGGGGCATCGGGCGCCTGCGCGTCGAGGACGTGACCCGCGCCGTCGGCGTGGCGAAGGGGACGTTCTACAGTTTCTTCCCCTCCAAGGAGGCCTTCGTCGCCGCCATGGTCGCCTCGAGCAGGCAGGACGCGATGGACGCCCTCGAGGCGATGCGGGGCAAGGGGGGCGGCCTCGGCCCCGAAGACATGAGGCGCTGGCTCGACGCCATGTGGCACTCGGAGAAGAACATCTTCCGCCGCATCGGCATGGACGACTACGAGTGGCTCGTCGGGCGCGACCCGGGGTTCGACCGGTTCGACCCCGACGCCGACAGGCGCGTCATGGGCGAGGTGCTCGGCCACTTCGCCGGGGTTCGCGACGGATGCGACTGGCGCGTGGTCGCGAACCTGCAGAAGGGGCTCGCGCTCATGCTGCTCAATCGAAGCGGGCTCCACGAGGGCGCCATCGACGCGACGATCGACGCCATGATCGACGCCATGATCGCCGAGGTGTTCGGTTAGGTTCCGCACCCGCAAAACCCGCCGCGAGGCCAAAGCGGGCGGCGGCCCGGGCGACGATCCCGGCGGAACGGATTCGCAGCAGCGGCCACGCGCCCGCGGAGGGGTCGCCGCCCCGTGGGCGGTAGACGATCTTCTTGATGGCATGGACGCTCAGCCCGTGCCGGTCCGCCAAGTCCGCGATCGACGCGCCCTCGGAGCGCTCCTCGCGGATCAGCCGGTTCCTCCTCTCGAGCTCGTCCCTGTATCCGCTCGCCTCGCCCCACCTCCTCCTGCCGCCCTCGTCCCTCGGGACGTACAGGCAGCCCCCGGGGACGACCTTCTGGAGCTCCCTGACCAGCGGCTCCGGGAGCACCTCGCGCGCGTTCACGTACCTCACGAGGCCGCCCTCTCGCCGGCGCCCGCCCCGGGCCTCGCCCCGCGGGCGTACCGCCGCAGGTACGCCGCCCCGACGGCGCACGGCAGCGCGGGCGAGAGCGCCTGCGCGGCGAGGACGCCCGGGTAGCCGAGGGCGGGCACGAGAAGAACGGCGAGCCCCACGCGGACCACCACGGCGTCGAGCAGGGCGTTCACCGCCGCCAGCCGCGGCGCTCCCGTCGCCTGGGCGAAGGAGTCGAGCGCGTACATGGCGGCGTAGGCGAGGCTGTTCGCCGAGCAGCAGGCGCGCAGGTAGAGCACGCCCGCGGCCACGGCCTCCGGGTCGTCCGCGAAGAGGCCCACGAGCTGCGGGGCCAACGCCTGGACGAGAAGGACCACGAGCGCCGTGGCCCCCACCGAGACGGCGAGGCCGGCCCGGGCGTAGGCGAGCGCGCGCCGCCGGTCGCCGGCGCCCTCGCAGCGCGCCGCGGCGGCCGAAACCGCCTGCCCGGCGGACCACACGGGCATCCCGGCGAGCGTGTTGGCCTTGGTGGCCGCCCCCGCGCCGGCCACGACCGCCGTGCCGAAGGCGTTGGTCATGGAGGTGATCGCGAGGTACGAGAGGTTCACGACGACCTGCTGGAAGGCCGCCGGCGCGGCGACGCGGGCGAGCGCCGAAAGGTCGCGGGCTCGGGGGCGCGCCGGCAGCGCCGAGCCGCGCCTCCCGGCGAGCACCGCCAGGGAGAGCGCCGCGGCGAGCGAGGACGCCGCCGTCGAGGACCACGCCGTCCCGGCGACGCCGAGCGCGGGCACGAGCGCGACGCCGCCCGCGCAGTTCACCGCGGCGACGGCGACTGCGAGCCACATCGGGGTGCGGGCGTCACCGCGGGCGCGCATGACGGCGCCGGCGGCGGAGAGCAGGAAGGCGCCGGGCAGCCCCGCCGCCCAGACCCGCGTGTACGCCGCGGCGTCCGTGAGCGCGTCTGCCGGGACGCCGAGTGCGCCGTAGAGCGGGCCGGCGAGGACCGCGCAGGGCAGCGCGACGGCGGCCGAGAGCGCGATTGCCGCGAGGAGCGCCGCCCCCTCCGCACGGGAGGCGCCGCGGGGGTCGCCCGCCCCGAGGCGGCGCGAGACGAGCACCGTGGCGCCCACGGAAAGGCCGAGCGAGAGCGAGTTGGCCACGAAGCCGACCATCGTGGCGTTGGCGAGCGCGGCGAGCCCCCGC
Source organism: Thermophilibacter provencensis (assembly GCF_900128445.1). Lineage (GTDB taxonomy): Bacteria > Actinomycetota > Coriobacteriia > Coriobacteriales > Atopobiaceae > Thermophilibacter > Thermophilibacter provencensis. The sequence continues at coordinate 905,639 of NZ_LT671417.1, forward strand.
TCCCCGACGAACGCCCCCACGACGAGCATGTCCACGACCTGGTCGGCGGACTGCAGGAGGTTGGCGCCGAGCGCCGGCAGCGCGAAGCGCGCGAGGTTCGCGGCCGGGCGGCCGCGAAGGAAGTCTATTTCCCTCATTGGGTTTTCCTTTGCACGATCGAGACGAATAGGGCCGCGGCAGCGAAGCCGCGGCCCCAGGACTCGAACCGTGCGCGCACGAAGACATGGGCCGGCGGAAACCGGTCGCCAAAGTGCGCAGGTTGTACCGTCAGCTCCTCGCGACTTCCTGCCTAACATCACGGGGAGCGGCTCCAATCTGGAACTCGCCGATCTCGAGGTACAAGGGAGATTCCCTCCATCAGTGGGACACGCGTGCATTCTACCCTCACGCCCAGCTGATGACAACGGGGCGCCGGCGGGGCGGCGCGGTGAAACGTAATCGCGCAACCACAGTATTCAGATGTGCGCTCGATTCTAGATGGGAACGGTTCGGTCTGCGCGCCTGCAGCAAAATGAAATGGCCAAATCATGCGAGGGGACAAGTATGAACATTCCAACTCGACAGGCGCTTCCACCCGAAAGCTACCTAATCCTTCTTGGCGCGTCACTCTGCGTCTTCAACTCTAACAACGCCTTCGTCATCGAGAACATCCTCAGAACAGACAGGTCGACCCTGGCCTGGCACGACCTCATCGACCTCGAGTCCGGTCAGTTAAAGCCCCACGTCGCACGCACCATCACGAAGGAGTCTGGCGACAGCGCCGTAGCGGACCTCTTCAACGAGGTCGTCTCCATGCGAAACCGTATCATCCACAGCTTCCAGATAACCGCAGAGGATGGCACGCAGATGCTCGCCACCAAGGTCAAAAAGACGCACGAGCAGTTCCGCATCACAGAGGACTATCTCGTGTCGTTCCTCGAGAAGAACGAACGGCTTTCGAGCCTGCTGCACGAATACAGGGGATTCTAGCCTTGTAGCGAGCACCAGCTTTCACGGCGGGCGGAATACCGCTTCGGGCCGCGGGCCAAAAACAGGAGTCGCGCTCGCTTTCCGCCCGCCGTGTCCCACGGGACAATAAAGGCGAGCTCAGGAAGGCAGAAGCGGCGCGCCGCCGGGTAACGGAAGATTGGAGCCGATATGGTCACGCTCGACATGGCCGAGAAGATCCGCGGGTGCTCGCCTCCCGTGCGGGGTGAGGGAGCGGAGCACCCGCGGCGCCCGCGGTATGATTGGCTGGTGGGAGGGGCCGTCCGTGGGGATTAATCGGCGGGACGGCCCCTCCCGACCGCCGGCGCGCGTGCGCTTCGTCGACGGTCGGGAGGGAGCTCGGGAGAGCCCCCTCCCACCGGGACTCTTCATCCCGTTTGAAATGTTGCCTGCGGCGCCCGGAAAAAGAGCCGCCCTGAAAACCACCCGTTGGGAGACTCGCTCGCCCATGTTGCTCAGCCCTCTGGCGCCAGGCGCTCTGAGAGCTTGCGGAACGAGTCCTCGGAGAGGCAGTGCTCCATGCGGCAGGCCTCCGCCGAGGCGGTCTTCGCGTCCACACCGGACTCGACGAGCAGCCGCTCGAAGAAGCGGTGCTTGGCGAGGGTGGCCTCAGCAATGCGCCGGCCCTCCTCGGTCAGCCGCACGTCTCTCTCGACCACCTCCACTAAGCCCTCCGCAGCCAGGCTCGCGAGGGCCTTGGATACGCTCGCCTTGGAAAAGCTCAGGCGCTCGGCGATGTCGATGTTGCGGCAATGCCCGCACTCCCTCCGAATCGCCAGGATGGCTTCTACGTAGTCCTCGGATGACTTAGTTGTCGCCCTGTTTCGCAAGCCGCGGCCCGCATCGGCTTCATCCCTCATTCAAATCATCCTCTCGTTCGCCAAGTTCCTACAGGCGACACGGCTTCGCGGGCAGTCCGCTGCATGAGCCGACTCCACATCGGCGAAGACGATGGGGCTGGTCGACCGGCGATGCCGATCCCCTGTCGAAGAGAATCCTTGATCCGCTCCAGGCAGGAGGAGGGACTCTCGGGGAAGTCGGCAGGGATGCAGCGCTCTGCGCGGCGCACCTCCCGCGACACGCCTTTCGCACCCATCTCGGCATCGAGGAGCATCCGCCTTGCTTCGAACGAATCAGAAGGATTGCCTCCGGTCAGCCCTCGGCCGGCTCATGCCCTCGCATCCGCGCTCCCTTGCAGCGACCACTCGGCGCTTTCGGCCTGCAGGTGCACCATGCGCGCGAACAGGCCCCCGCGCTCGAGCAGATCGGCCGGCGCGCCCTTCTCGGCCACGCGCCCTCGGTCGAGCACGACCACGTGATCAGCCCCCATGACGGTGCGCATGCGGTGCGCGATGACGATCACGGTCTTGCCGGCGAGCAGCCGCGAGAGCGCACCTTGGACCTCGGTCTCGTTCTCCACGTCGAGGGATGCCGTCGCCTCGTCGAGCACCACGATGGGCGCGTCCTTCAGAAGCGCGCGGGCGATCGAGATGCGCTGGCGCTCGCCGCCCGAAAGGCGTGCGCCGTTCTCGCCGATCTTAGTGGCGTACCCCTCCGGCAGAAGGCTCGCGAAGCCGTCGCAGTTGGCGGCGCGGGCCGCGGCGAGCACCTCCTCGTCGGAGGCGCCCTCGCGCCCGATGCGGATGTTGTCCGCAACCGACTCGTCGAACAGCACGACGTCTTGGAACACCTGCGCGAAGTCGCCGAGCAGCACCTCGGGATCCACGGTCGACACGTCCACGCCGCCCACGGACACGCGCCCCTCATCTGCGTCCCAGAAACGGCACGCGAGCTTCGCGCACGTCGATTTCCCCGAACCGCTCGGTCCCACGAGCGCGGTGACCTCGCCCTCCTTCGCCGTGAAGCTCACGTGCGACAACACCGTCTCGTCCGTGCCGCCATAGGAGAACGACACGTCCTCGAACACAACGTCGTGACCGCGCGGGCGAAAGTCCCTCGAACCCGTCATGGGACGCTCCGCAGCAAGCGCGTTGGTGCGGCGGATGGAGTGGCGCGTCTCCATGAGCTCGATGCTCGACTGGAGAACCACGTTGATCGGGTCGTACACGCGGGTGACGACAAGGAGGAACGCGAAGTAAGTGAGGAAGCCGACGTCTCCCGACACGATGAGCGCCGCGCCGACGAGGATGGTGGTGGCGGTACCGAGCTTGAGGAACGCCTGTCCGGACAAGATCGTCGTGCCCGTTGCGAGCTCGGAGGCGACCTGTGCTCGCTCGAAGGCGGATAGCCGCCCGCGCAGACGGTCGAGGAATGCCTCGGAGCGGTTCGTCGCGCGGATCTCGCGCACGCAGTCGAGATACTCCTGCACGCCGTCGATCATTTCGAGGCGGCGTGCCTCCTTCGCTGCTACTTTCCGGTTGGACAGCCCGCTCGTCGCCGCCATGATCGCCACCGCGACGGGAATCGGCCAGAACGCCGAGACGCCCAGCCGCCAGTCGAAGACGATCGCGAAGATGATGACGACGATGCTCGAGATGCCCGTGCCGAACAGCTGCGGCACCACGTGCATGAACAACCGCTCCTGATCTGCGCAGTCCTTCATGATGGCGTTCGTAAGGTCGGACAGGTCGCGCTCGCCGAAAAACGACAACGGAAGCGTGCGCAGGTGCTCGGCGATGCCCTCGCGCTTACGAGCGCTCTCGTCGTAGACCGGACCGTAGGTGTTGCGATACTCGAGCAGCTGCGTTACCGCGACGAGCGCGAGCATAGCCGCCACCGCCACCAGGTACGGGGCGAGTTCCGGCAGGGGTACGCCCGCTTCGAGGTGCGCCGCGAAGTCGCCCACGAGCACGTACAGCACGCACATCGGCGCCATGAGCGCGAGGTTGGCGATCGCGCAGAATGCCATACCCCGCCTGAAGGCGCGCCAGCCCTCTTCGGTGAGCCCAAGTGTCTTACGCAGCATGGCCGGTCCCCTTCCCCTCGATCTTCCACGAAACGCTCGTGCGGTAGTCTTCCCACATCCTCGCGTAGAGGCCGCCCGCCGCCGCAAGCTCGGCGTGCGTGCCCCGCTCAACGACGCGGCCCGCATCGAGCACGTAGATGGCGTCGGCGCCCACCACCGTCGACAGCCGATGCGCGATCATGAGCACCGTCTTGCCCTTCGCCAGGTGCGCGAGCGCCTGCTGGATGAGCGCCTCGTTCTCTGGGTCGGCGAAGGCCGTCGCCTCGTCGAGCACCACGATGGGCGCGTCTTTGAGGATCGCGCGGGCGAGAGCGATGCGCTGGCACTCGCCCCCGGAAAGATAGACCCCGTGCGCGCCCACCACCGTGTCGAGCCCCCGGGGAAGCTTCGCAACGATGTCGTCGCAGCGCGCTGCGCGCACCGCGGCCTCGATCTCCCCGCGCGTCGCGTCGGGACGGGCCGCGCGGATGTTGTCAGCGATACTCATCTTGAACAGCCGGTCGTTTTGGAACACGAACGCCACGCGGTCCATGAGGTCCGCAAGCGGGATGTCGCGCACGTCGACGCCGCCGATGCTCACCGCCCCGTCTCCCACGTCCCAGAACCTGGGCACAAGGCTCGCCGCGGTGGTCTTGCCGCTGCCGCTTGGGCCCACGAGCGCCACGGTGGCGCCGGCAGGCACGCGCAGCGACACGTCGGAGAGCGCCGGGCGGTCAGCGCCGGGGTAGGTAAACGTCACGTGGTCGAACGCGATGGAGCCGTCAACGGGCGTTCGGGTGCGCGCGGGGTCGGCATCTTCCATGGCGGGTGCCTCGAGGATGCGCTCGATGCGCTCCACGGCGTCCTGGGCCTCGGTCAAAGCCTGCGAGGCGTACATCACCTTCGTCATCATCATGGTCGTGAGCGCAGAGAAGACGACGTAGAAAAGGTAGTCGGAGAAAAACGCGGCGAAGTCCCCGGCGGCGAGCGCGAGCAGGATGCCCGCCGGCACGAGCACGACGAACGTGGAGTTGATGGCCACGAGCTGCGCAACCTGCGGCCGCTCGCACAGGCGCACGTAGGCGCTTGCGAACTCGCGGTAGGCCCTGATCGATTCGCGGAACGTCGAAAACGAACGAACCGTCTGCTGGAACACCTTCACCACGGGAATGCCGCGAACGTACTCGACGGCGCCTTTGTTCATGCGGTCGAGCGCATCCTGGTAGTTTTTCATGAACGTCATCATGTTGGTGTTCTCGTCGCCGCCGCCTCCGGCCATCATCCAGAACATGCACGCGGTCGACACCACCACGGGAAGGAGGCATACGAGCCCCATCACCCAGTCGACAGCGAACATGACGACGAGGTACGCCACGGGTGTGACGAGCGCGCCTACGAAATCGGGGATGCGGTGCGCGAGCACGCCTTCGGTCAGACCGGTCGCCCCTTCGATGACGCGGCGCAGCTCGCCAGTGGAGTGGGCGTCGAAGTACCCGAGCGGCACGCGGGAGAGATGCTCGAGCGCTGCCGCGCGCATGTTGGTCGCCGCGCGGAACGCGGCAAGATGCGTGCAGATGAGCCCTGCGAAGTAGACGATGAGCCCACCGAGTGCAAACGCGAACGCCGCGAGCCCGTATCCCGCGGCGTTCGGGGCCGCCGACCAGTTGGGCGCCACCGCCACGAGATCGCGCAGAACGAACCACACGCACACGAGCATGGCAATCGAGCAGAGCGCGTTCGCCCCCGAAAGCATGCACCCAAGCACCGTGAGCTTGCGATGACCGCCCGCGAACTCGAGCAGCCGCATGATGGGCGCGCGTCTTTTCGCGGCGGGCACACCTTCGCCAGTCTTCCGTCCCATTTGCATCCTTTCCCTTGGCTTCCCTAATGTTTGCTTTGGATAACATTAAAACGAGACATCCGAAAACATGGCCTTGTACGCTCGAAGTAAACGATTCAGAGGAAAAAGAGAGCTGCCGCCCCGAAATCGAGACGGCAGCGATACGACCGCTTGCACAGGCGGATGCCCAGCGTCAGCTGCAGGCGGCGTTCCCGACAGCGATTGGATGACGGACGCGCGGCGGCAGCGTTTGGAAGCGAGCGTCCTATGCCGCGATGCGGGCGAAGTGCTTCTTGAAGACCTTCGCACCGAGCAAGCCGCCCACGATGGGGCCAACGACGCACAGTATGCCCGCGACGACGATGAGGGGGCTTTGCATGAACCCAACGAGAGTCTCGCCGTACTCGCGGCTCATACCGGACTGGACCACCATGTCGACGTAGGAGCTGCCCGCGAGAAACACCATCGACTCCTGGCCGACCCAGAAGCACAGCGTCCACACCGCGAACGCCGCGATGACCGCCGCCTTCGACCGTTTGCCTGCCGCCATGACGATCTCCGCCAGCGCGCCGCCCACGACGACGCCCGCGGGCCCCGTCCACAGCATGCCGAGCAGAAGGCTCACGGCCGCCACGATGACCGACATGGCGAGCGTCGCGCCCGGCTTGGGCACGCGCGCGGCGAGATACATCCACACGATGCCGCCCGGGATCGCTCCGACGGCGTGCGTGAACCAGAACGTGTTCGCGTTCATGCCGAGAATCATCGCGAACGCGAAGAACACGATGAAGAGCAGCAGCCCGAAGATCGCGATGAAGATGAAGTCCTTGCCCTGGAGCTTCGCGCTCCCTTGGGCCGATGCCGCCGTTACCATGTGAGACGTCTCCTTTCGTGAGGCAGCCGATACAGATGAGAGCGGCGCGGAGAAACGCATCTCCCGCCGTACGGTGCGGGCGCCCGCGTCGCGGGGTTAGCCGAACCCGAACAGCGCCCGCGCTCGGGGCGCGTTCGACGGTGTAAGGTCGAAGCGTTCCGCGATGCGGCCGTTCTCGAAGTGGGCTATTTCGTCGCACGTGGCGCATGCGAACTCGTAGTCGTGGGTGATGACGACGATGCAGCACCCCTGCTCCTTGAGCGCGTCGATCTGGGAGGCGATGCGCCGCATGTTCGCAAGGTCGAGCCCGCTTGTGGGCTCGTCGAGCACGAGCACGCGCGCGCCTTGGAGCATGCCCGCGGCGATGGCGAGACGCTGGCGCTGCCCGCCCGATAGCGAGAGCGGATGGCGCCCGCGGAACCGCTCGAGGCCGAAGTCGGAAAGCTTGGCGTCGACGATCGCCGCATCGTCCGTGGGGCAGGCGTCGCCGCCGTCGTGCCGGCGGCGGGCATCGAGCGCAAGGCGCAGCTCGCCCTCGACCGTATCACTGAACAGCTGATAGCCGCTTTCCTGCATGCCGAGGAACACCCGTCCCGCGCGATCGCGGGCCGAAAGCGCCGTGCCGTCCACGCACACCTCGCCCGCCGCCTCGGCATGCAGGCCCGCAAGGCAGCGCGCGAACGTCGTCTTACCCACCCCGTTGCGCCCGATGAGAGCCACCGCGCACCCGGCCTGCGCGTCGAAGTTGCACCCCTTGACGACGAACGTGCCGCGCTTGCCGTAGCGGACGGCGAGGCCGCGCGTCGAGAGCACCGGCTCGCCGGAGGAGGCGAGGTCGTTCGGTGCCGCCGTGCGGGGCGCCACGCGCGCGATGTCCCACGCGCGCAGGCCCAACCGCTCGCGCTCAGCGCCGGGCATGCGGGAGAACTCCTCGGCGGCCAAGTCCGAGACGACCGCGCCGTCGCGCATGAGCGCGATGCGGTCGGCGACGCCCGCAAGCCACCACAGGCGATGCTCGACGACAAGGACCGCCTTCCCCTCCTCTTTGAGCCGCACGATAACGTCGCGCAGCCGGAGCATGGCGCGCACGTCGAGCGCCGCGGTGGGCTCGTCGAACACGAAAACGGAGGGTTCCATGGCGTGCACCGACGCGACAGCGACGAGCTGCTTCTCACCGCCTGAAAGTGCGCGGATGTCGCGCTCGAGCAGGTGCTCGATCCCCAAAACGCGCACCGTCGCGTCGACGCGGGCGACGATCTTGTCGCGCGGGACGCCCATGTTCTCGCAGCCGAATGCGATCTCGGAAGTGGTGTCGAGGTTGAAAAACTGGCTGCGCGGGTTCTGGAACACGCTTCCCACCGCACACGACAGGTCGTCCATCTCCCAGTCCGCCACGCTGCGCCCGAACACGCGCACATCCCCAGCCCGATCGCCCGCGTACACGGCGGGGACGAGCCCGTTCACCATGCGCGCGAGCGTCGTCTTGCCGCACCCCGACGGACCCGTGACGACCACGCATTCGCCTGGGCGCACGGCAAGCGACACCCCGTGCGCCGACGGCTCGCCGGCGGCGTCGTAGGTAAACCCCGCCTCGCGAAACTCGACAGCCGCATCGCGCCCACTCATGCGATCACCCCCGCCCGGGAGAGGATCAGCACCGCCGCCACCGCAGCGAAGAGCACCAAGAACGTGACGTCTGCGGCGCGCAGGCTCAGGTCGTAATACGACGTGCGCGGCCGCGACGAGTCCATGCCGCGCACGATAGCGGCGTTCGAGAGCTCGTCGGCGACGATGGACAGCCGGCTCATGACGGGCACGAGCAGGTTCTCCATGACGCGCACGGGCTGCGAGACGACGGATTTGGGAGTGATGGCCATCCCCCGCACGCGCATGGCCTCCGCGACCGCGCGGAACTCGCCGGCCATGGTCGGGAAGAAGCGCAGTGCGATGCACAGCGCGATGATCCCGTGACGCGGCAGGTGCGCGCGCTGGAGCGCGCAGGCGAGCTCGCCCACGCGCGTCGTGGCGATCATCGTGGAGGCGAACATCCCCACGCAGAACACGCAGCGCACCGTGACGACCATCGTCGCGAACGACGCGGCGATGCCGTTCGGAATGAGGAGGAACGCGTATCCCGCCACCATGACGGCCGCGTACGCCATACACCAGCGCAGCGCCGTGGCACCCCGCCCGCACCAGACGGCCACCGACGCGGACAGCGCCACCATCGCGATCTGGCCGATGACGAGCCGCGGCGCAAACGCTGCGGCGTTGATGAGAATAAGGATGACGATCGAGACGCGCGGGTCGAGCCGACGTGCCGCGAGCGCACCCGTGTGCGTGCCTCCGGCCGCACCGGTCGCGGTGCGAGCCTCCTGCCGCAGCGCGGAGGCTCGTCCCCCCGCAAGGGGCGTCGGATCCCCTTGTGAACGTGTGATCTGTCCGTTAGAATTAACCATGGTTAACATACTAGCAACCAGGTGGATGTTACGGCGGCGGGCGCGGAGTTCCGACGATTCCGCCGAAACGGCAAGAAGCGAGCCGAAATCTCAAGAGCGCGCTGCGAGGCGATGCCGGCATGCGCGCATCAAAAGGGAAAGGGATTCATGGGCATCACCATGCAGACGGCGCGCCGACCGTCGGCGCGAACCGAGAACTCCGCCGACGCGCCAGGCGTCAGTCCGAGGATCGATGAGATATTCGTCCCCCAGATGAAGGACATGCATGCCTTCGAAGTCGTCGGCGGCGGCGAGCGAGCGTGCGGGCGGTACTGGTCGATCGACCCCGCCTACGGGCGAGGCGCATACTGGTGTCTCGCGATAGACGACGCCGCAGCGATCGCCGTGTTCGACCTCACGTTCAGAGAAACGGTGTCTTTCGGCTCGGTCGTCCCGAGCTTTTTCTGCTTCGGCAGCTACGGGCGCAACATAATCCCCTACTTCTCCGAACTCATCGGTGTCGAGGACGGATGGGAATCAGGAACGCTGCTCGGATACGCCTGGCGCGCCGGCATGTGCCGCGAGGTCGTCCCGCCCAACGAGCGCCTCGTGGTTGCGAGCATCTCGCTTCTGCCCGATGGCGCCACCGAGGTCGCGCGCGCTATCGGCACCGATCCGATCACGCTCACCACGGCGATCGCCCGGCTCGACGGCACGCTGCGTATCCCGGCGCTTTCGCGCCTGTTCGACGAAATCAAGGCAGCCAGGCCGTCGCGCACCGTCGCCAAGGCGTACTATCGCTGCAAGCTCGTGGAGGCCTGCGCGCTCGTGGTGGACTGGCACGAAAGGAACGCCTCCAGCGCCGCGCCGCGGATGCGCGCCGTCGACCGAACCTCGCTCAACCTCGCCTGCGCGTTCGCACGCGAGCATCTGGGCGACCCCATCGAGCTCGACGACCTGTGCCGCGCGGCGTGCACGAGCCCGAGCAAGCTCGCAAGTCTGTTCCGCGCCGCGGAGGGCTCCACCCCCATGGGATGGGTACGCGAGCGGAGGATGGAGCGCGCCTGTGAGCTTCTATCCAACACGGAATCGCCCATCGCCGAAGTGGCAGCGCGCGTCGGATTCGCGCGGCAGGGCAGCTTCTCCGAGGCGTTCAAGGAGCGCTTTGGCGTGACCCCGCATCGCTACCGCATGCTCAACCGCACAGCGCGCACACACGACGCCCGTTAGGCATCACGGCGCTCGCCGTCAGGCGAGTGGCACCGCAAGAATGGCGGCGAACATGATGATGAGGACGAGGTCGTCCCACCCGTCGAAGAGCACACGACGTACGGACTTCGGCCCGCGCAGGGCGGCGTCACCCTCCCGTACGGGGACGCCCGGGTGTCCAACTTCGTCTGCGGCGCCGTCGGCGGCATCCTCGCCGCCGCGCTGCTCGTCGCGAAGCTGGCCTGCCGAGCGCGGTACCGGGCGGGCTCCGAGGAGGAGCAGCGACGAAACCCGCCGTCGCTTGCCTGTGCACCCGCTCGTTGATCTGCGCGATATGCCTGTTGGGGGCTTAGAACCCTGGCCAGCAGGACTTCTCCGTCATCTTCGATTTGACGGCTATCTGAGAGAATCCTTGGACGCATTGCGCGAGGCGCAGGACCAGAGTGGGCAGGGGGTTGTACTCAGAATTCCCCTCATTCTCTTCCTCGCCCTCGCGAGGCTGTACTTCACCGCCCGCTCGGAGCAGCCCTCACGACGGGCGATCTCCCTGACCGGGAGGCGCACGACGGCATGCATGAGTAGGCGGCGAAGCTGGACTTTCGGCAGCCGGGACAGCGCCGCGACGAGCTCGTCCGCCTGGCAGTGCTTCATGAGGGCGAACCCCGGGTCCGACTCCGGCCCGGTTGACGCGGCGGACGGGCCCATGGCATCGAGGCCGAGCGTGTGCCGGGCCTCCCTGCGCTCGATCCGCCACGCCTCGCGCCGCATGTCCTCGAGGGCGCCGGCGACCGTGCTGTCGACCTCTACGGGGACCGGCGTCCCGCCGGGGCCCGCAACGATGACAACGGTGCCACGGGCGCGGGCGCCTCGGCACAGCCGCGGCCCTGCAGACTTGTGCCCGTCAGCCGCGTCTACCCGGCCCGTCCCGCGAGCCGGGTTGCGCGCCGCGTACCGGCGCCACGCGAGACATCTGACTCGCGGCGCCCTGACGCGCTCACAGCGAGAGCGCCGCTCGCTTCGTAGCCACACGTCCTCGGCAGCGCCAGGTGTGTACAAGAGACAGCCCCCCCTCCCGTCGAGGCGCGCACATGCCCGCAAGAAGGCGGCCCCTCTTGTCGTCCGGCGAAAGGGGCCGCTCTGAAAGCCGCTAGGGGGAGGCGCGCTACCCTATGCGGCGCCGGTCTCCGGGGCCAGGCGCTCTGAGAGCTTGCGGAACGAGTCCTCGGAGAGGCAGTGCTCCATGCGGCAGGCCTCCGCCGAGGCGGTGCGCGCGTCGACGCCGGACTCGACGAGCAGCCGCTCGAAGAAGCGGTGGCGCTCGAGCGTCGTCGACGCGGCGCGCTCGCCCTCCTCGGTGAGGCGGACGTCGTGGCCGCACATCCGGACGAGGCCGGCCGCAACGAGGTTCGAGAGCGCCTTGGAGACGCTCGGCTTGGAGCGTCCGAGGCGCTCGGCGATGTCCACGTTGCGGCACGACCCGCGCAGGCGGCGGATCACGAGGATGGCCTCGAGGTAGTCTTCGCCCGACTCATGAAGCATCGATCGCCTCCCCGCTCACGCCGGCGACGGTCTCCTCGCCTATGCGCCAGCCCTCCGCGCGACCGCGAATCTCGACGAACCGGCGATACGTCCCTTCCTGACCGAGTAGCTCCTCGTGCGTGCCGCGCTGCACGATCCTGCCGCCCTCGACGACGAGGATCTGGTCGGCGCTCTCTATGGTTGCGAGGCGGTGGGCAATGACGACCACTGTCTTCCCCCGCGTGAGCTCGGAGAGGGCCTCCTGTATGAGGGACTCGTTCTCTGGGTCGATGCTCGCCGTCGCCTCGTCGAGGATCACGATCGGGGCGTCCTTGAGCAGCGCCCTGGCGATGGAGATGCGCTGCTTTTGGCCACCGGAGAGGGCGCCTCCGGCCTCGCCCGCCAAGGTTTCGTAGCCATCCGGAAGCTCGCGGACGAACTCGTCGACCCGCGCCCTGCGCGCCGCCTCGACGACCTCTTCGTGCGTGGCGCCCGGGCGCCCGAAGCGAATGTTGTTCTCGATGGTGTCGTTGAACAGGTAGACGTTCTGGAAAACCGCCGAGAAGTTCCTCAGAAGGCTGTCGCAGGTCAGCTCTCGCACGTCATGCCCCCCGACGAGGACCGAGCCCTCGTCGACATCCCAGAAGCGCATCATGAGGTTGGCGATCGTCGTCTTGCCCGATCCGCTCGGGCCCACGATGGCGCACGTCGTCTTCTCCGGAATGTCGCACGACACGTCCGACAGCACCTTCGCGCCCGATTCGCGGCCGTACGAGAACGAGACGCCTCGCAGCTCGATACCGTGCTCAGTAAGGGGGACGTCTCGGCCGTCGGAATCGATGTAGGGGGCGTTCTCTACGGCGTCGATACGGTTCATGATGTCATCGAGATCGCCAAGCATGTGGGCGGAATCGTTCACGCGCTCGACGCCGGAGAACACGGTGAACGAGAATGCGCAGAGGGCAAGGAGCGTCCAGAGCTCGATGCCGCCGTTCGCATATCCCCACACGGCAGACGCCACGACGCCGACGCTCGCCAACTTGAACGCAACGAGGTGGACGAGATTGCGAGGCGTGAAGCCGAACTCGATCGCGATGCGCGCCTCCTTCAGCCTCCTTATCGTTGCCAGGATGGGCCGCATCGCGGCCCCTCCATGGCCGTACGACTTCGCCGTTCCGAGCCCCCGGACGTACTCGACGATATCCCCAGCGAGTTGCTCGGTCTCCGCATGCGCCCTCGGCGTCAGGCGCTTCGAGACCCTGTTCACCGCCGTGAGCGCGAGGCAGGACACGACGGTGCCGGCGAGGGCGGCAAATCCGGCCATCGGCTCGAGGATGAAGAGGAACGCCACAACTGCGGCAAGGTTTACGTAGCCGTTGATCACTGCGTCGACCATCTTCATGCCCTGAAGCTCCAAGATACCCAGTTCCGTGGTCGCCGTCGCCAGTATGTCGCCCGTCTTGACCTCGTCGAAATAGCCGAGTGGGACGCGCTTCAAGACGTTGCCGATTTTGATGCGATCCTCAGGCGCCACCTCGTATCCGATTGACTCCTGCAACCGGTTCTTCCCGTATGTCAGGATGAAGCGCAAGCCTATGCAGGCTATGAGCGCCAGAAGCGACCACCAGACCCACGACGGGTCGAGCCCCTGGATGCCGCGCGCATCCTCCGCGACGCAGGCGAGCAGCCAGGCCGCGAGCATCACGGGCGCCGCCGTTGCCCACGTCATGAAGAACGAGCAGACGCAGCCCAGGATGAGTCTTTTCTTGTAAGGGCCGGTCCAGCGAACGATTCTCATGAGAGCCTTGATCATCGGGAGCCCCCCTTCTGGTCATTCGATCCAGCCGCCCAGTCCCTCGCCCCGATGTGCGCCCTCCACATACGCCCGTAGAGCGGGCATTTTGCGAGAAGGTCGTCATGGGTCCCCTGGTCGACGATCGAGCCCTTGTCGATAACGATGATGTTGTCCGCAGCCGTGATCGTCGAGAGCCGATGGGCTATGACCACAAGCGTCTTTCCGGCCGAGAGCCTCGCGATAGAGCGCTGAATCTTGTCCTCGTTCTCCGGATCGGTGAACGCGGTGGCCTCATCGAGGAGGACGATCGGCGCGTCTTTGAGGATCGCGCGGGCTATCGAGATGCGCTGGCGCTCCCCACCGGAAAGGGCGCCGCCGGCCGCACCGGCTTGCGTGTCATAGCCTTGCGGGAGCTTCGACACGAACTCGTCGCAGCAAGCAGCCCTGGCGGCCTCGGCGACCTCCTCGTCCGTCGCCTGCGGCCGGCCGAGACGGATGTTCTCCCGGATCGTGGCATCGAAGAGGTAGTTGTCCTGGGCGACGAAGCTCACGAGTTCGGACAGCTGGTCGAGGGGCATCTCGCGGACGTCCACGCCGCCCACGGAGACCGATCCGCCGCACACGTCCCAATGGCGCGCGACAAGACGGGCGATGGTCGACTTGCCCGAGCCGGAAGGGCCCACCAGGGCGGTGAACGAGCCCTGCGGAATCGCGAGGGACACCCCATGGAGGACATCGTCGCCCTCGTCGTAGGCGAACCTCACATCCTTCATCTCGATCGACGCGTCGAGCGGCAGCGCCCGCTCGGCGGGATCGGAGAGCTCGGGCAGGTCGAGGAACTCTCTCGTGTCCGCGACGGCATACTCCATGGACTTCATCTCGTTGACGAACGAGGTGAACCTCATGATCGGGTCAACGACGGCAAGCGCCAAAATCACGCACATCGCGAATTGCGACGGGCCGAGCGCTCCCGCGAAGTACATCCAAAGACCGACGGGCAGCACGCCCAGGAGCGTCGTCGGCATGATGCTCGCCATGAGGTTCATGCCGACCCACGCCGATCGGAACCAACCCATCGTGTAGTCCTTGAAGCTGCGGACCGCGTCCGCGTACTTCCGATACGAGTCGCTCGCCTGGTTGAACGCCTTGACTACCTGGATGCCCTCGATGTACTCGACGATCACGCTGTTCACGTGGTTGCTCTCGGCCATGTACGCCGCGTACCTGGCGTTGAACTCCTTCAGGCTCGACGCGAATATGCCAAGCCCTATGGGCACGGACACGAGGCAGGCCGCCGCCATGCGCCAGTCGATGGCCACGAGCCACGCCGCGAGCCCCAGGGCGAGGAGCGTCGACCCGGAAAGCTCGGGGATCATATGGGCGAGCGGGACCTCGACCCCCTCGATCCTGTCGAGGAAAACGTTCTTTATCTGACCGATGCTCTTCCCCTGCACGGTGCCGAGCGACGCCCTCATCAGCTTTTCGACGAAGTCCCGGCGAAGCGTCTCAAGGATGGTGTAGGCGGAGACGTGGGACAGGAGCGTCGAAATGCCGAAGAGTGCCTTGCTTGCGACATACGATCCCGCGGCCAGGCAGAGCCAGGGGGCTGCGATCTCGAACGTGAGCCGCCCCTCCATGGCCGCCTCTACGATGCGGAACACCGCATAGAAGGGAACGAATCCCGTCCCGACGCTCGCTATCGACGCGGCGAGCGATAGCGCCATCTTTCCTTTGCATCTCCCGGAGTACGAGAGGAGCGTCCCCAGCCAGGAACGCCCCCCTTCGCCCCTGTGCCTGCCGGTTCCAGCCATAGCATCACATCCCCGTCCTGCCCGTATGACCGGGCAATAGAAGTTAACTAAGGCTTATTATTGGGCAGAGCGGGAGGGGGTTCAGCTCCATCTGGGCGACGCTCGCCCAGATGGTCGGAAACGGCGGCGCCTACCGCAATGAGCGGCGATAGCCGGCGGGAGAGACGCCCCACGCTGACTTGAAGGCGGCGGAGAACTTGGACGGGCTGTCGTAGCCTACCGCGGCCCCGATATCTGCCACCTTCATCTCGGACTCCCTGAGGAGCTGGGCCGCGAGATCCATCTTGAGGCGCCGAAAGTACGTGGCGGGAGAGGACCCGTACACACCCTTGAAGCACGCCTTGAACGTCGTGAGCGGCATGTGCGCGAGGCTTGCCGCCTCCTCGACGGTCACCGTCGAGGATAGGTCGCGCGCGATGATGTCCCTCACTTGCTTGACCCGAGCAACCTGCGATTTCGGGAAGTACGCCATGTCGTTTGCCGGGAGCGGGTCGAGCGCGTGGAGCAGCAGCAGGAGCTCGAGCGCCTTGATCTGGCAGTAGCTCTTCCGGATTCTTTCCGGGGTCACGCTGAGCTCCGAGAATATGTGCGAGGCTCCTTCGCAGCGGTGGAGCAGGAACGGGGTCCCGTCGAGGCAGTATCTGCGACGAAGCCCGCGCAGGTCGACGGGAAACCCCTCGAGCGCCCGGAGGATCGACCTCTGGGCGCGCTCGACCTCGTAGGTGACCGTGACGCCCCGGTACCTGCCCGTGGGAAGCAGGAACTCCCCGGAATGGTTCGACCTGTCGTCGACCTTGATGTCCCCGGCTGCGACGTAGGCGCACGACCCGCCCGCCATGGGCTGCTCGAGGCGCCCCTCCTCGCACCAGTCGACGCAAAGGACCTCTGCCGAGGTGGAGAACCCTGAGACGCAACGCTCCATATGGAAGTCGTTGAACGAGATCATTATCCCGGGAAGCGGCTCGACGAGCGACATCGAGCCGGCACCCGACTCGGTCTCGATCTCAAGCAGGCCCGAATCCCCGTCGATGTCGATCCGAACCTCGCCCTCGATGGCGCGCTCCGGCGCATCCCCGAGCACCCTCGCAGGCAGCAGCCCCCTGCTAGAAAAAATGTCCGACGGAATGTCCACGATCCACCTCCTCACACCATCCTACCCGGCGCGCGTGAGCTCCAGCGCGCTGTCGCAGCAGCGGTTCAGGAATTCTCGGTCGTGGGTGACGAGGACTACGGTCGCCCTTTCGTCCGACAGGCCGCGGACCAGGCTCGCCACCTGCTTCATGCGGTCGAGGTCGAGCCCGCTCGTTGGCTCGTCCAAAAGGATCAGCCTTCTCTCAGAAAGGAGCGCACACGCCACGGCGAGGCGCTGCTTCTGCCCGCCGGACAGGGCCATGGGGTGCACGTCCCGCGCACCGAGAAGGTCAAGCGAGGCAAGCGTCGCCTCTGCCCTCTCCCTGGCTTCCCCCTCCTCCCTGCCGCCCAGCGAAAGCATGCACTCGTTCCAGACGCTGTCGCTGAAGAGCTGGTTGTTGACGTCCTGCATCACGAGCGAGACGAGACGCCTCCGAGCGCGGCGCGCGACCTGCTTCCCTCCGACGAGGACGCGGCCCGCGTCCTTGCGCTCGAGGCCGGCGATCCCCCGGAGCAGCGTACTCTTCCCCGTGCCGTTCTCGCCCAGGACGCCCAGCACACCGCCGGCAGGAACCGTCACGCTCAGCGGAGCGAACACCGCCCCGTCCCCCCGAACCACGGTGTAGTCGTCCAGCGCGAGGCCAGCCCCCGTCCGGTTGCCCGCCGCCGCGCGCGGCACGCGCACGGCGAGGGCGTCGCCCGCGCCGACGGCGCGGAGCCCCATCCCCTCCCGCTCCTCCGAGGAGAGCCCGAGGAGCTCTTCCGGCGAGAGCTCGCGGACTATGCGGCCGCCCTCGACGAGAATGGCGCGGTCGATGAGGTCCGAGGCGAAATAGAGCCGGTGCTCGGCGATGATGACGGTCCCGCCCTCCGCGACGACGGAGCGCACCTCGTCATGCAGCCTCTGCACGGCGGTCGTGTCGAGGTTCGCGGTGGGCTCGTCGAGCACGTACACGTCGGGCCTCGCCACGTCGACGGAGGCGAAGACGAGGCTCTGGCGCTCTCCGCCGCTCATCTCGGTGACGTTGCGCCCCAGCAGCCTGCGGGCGTCCAGGGCCTCCACGGTGGTTCTTATCCGTGCCTCGATCTCCGTTACGGGGACCCCGCGCGACTCGAGCCCGAAAGCGAGCTCGTCGTTGGACGTGAGGTTGAAGAACTGGCTCTTCGGGTTCTGGAACACGCTCCCGACGCGTTCGGCGAGCTCGTACATCTCGCAGCGACCGGGGTCGAGCCCGCAGACGGAGACCGAGCCGGCCATCTCGATGCCCGGCTCGAACGACGGGATCAGGCCGTTGATGCATTTCGTGATGGTCGTCTTGCCCGACCCCGAGCGTCCGACGAGCATCAGACATTCGCCCCTTCGGACCTCGAGGTCGATTCCGTCCAGAATCTTCCTGCCCCCTGCCGCCTCGCAGGAGACGTTCTCGAGCCTCACGACGGGCTCGCCGAGCGGTCTTCGGGGCGCATGCGAAACCCTCTCCATCAGACAGCACCTCCCCACAAGGCAACCGCGGCCACCGCCGCAGCCGACGCCGAGAGGATCGCCCAGTCCGACGCGCGCATGGAGAGCCTCTCCGTGTCCGTGGACGGGGCGGGGTTCTCGATCCCCCGGCACGTCGCGGCGCGGGAGAGCTCCTCGGCCGTGGAGGTCGCTGACATGACGAGGGGCACCGCGAAGCATTCGAGGCGGCTTGCCGGCGGGATGTCGCGGAGCGCCATGGCGTCCCGGATGTGAGCCGCCTCCTCCTTGAGCGTTGGGAAGTAGCGCATCGTGACGGTCAGGGGGATGAGGACCGCCTGGGGCACGCGCAGCTTCGCGAGGGCCGAGGCGATGCGGTGGACGGTGTTGTCCCTCACGAGCAGGGTGCCCACCATGAGGCAGAGGTAGATCTTGCGCGCGAACGTGAGGCTGATGGTGAACATCGTCGCCGCCACCCCGCCGACGCCGGGAAGCACGACGTTGAGCACCGCCCACAGCGCGGCATACAGGACCGCGAAGCCGACCGCCATGCGAACATGGCCGCAGAGCGCCTGCAGGACGGAGGCCGTGAGGACGAGCAGGAGCTCGACTTCGAGGGATTTGCCCACGAAGGCCGTTATCGAGGCTGCGACGAGCACCCCCATGAGCGTGCGCGGGTCTGGGTCTATGACTCCTTTTCCGCTGCGCGCCCCAAGGATGCGATGGGCTCCGTCATCTGCCCGCCGCATCACGCCAGGCCGGCTTTCACGAAGTGCTTCTTGAACATCCCGCGGGCGATGTAGGCGCCGATGAGCCCCGCGACGAAGGTCGCTGCGAACATGGCAACGAGCATGCCCGGGTTTGCCGCCGTCTCGAGCGTCGCGAGGTAATCGGCCCCCATGCCCTGCCCGGCGATCTGCGCGACGAACGAGTCGTGGAAGGCCCACAGGGGCAGCGGGCTTCCGCACATGCCGAAGCCGAACACGGCGTAGGCGACGGCGTTGCCCGCGAAGCTCTCATAGCGCGTCGCGGCACGGATGATCTCGGCGACGACGCACGAGGCGAGCATGAGGCCGAGGATGAGGGGCGTGAACATCCCGGTGATGAAGTAGATGAGCGAGGGAACCATTCCGATGATGAGGACCGTCCCGAACTTCGGCACCTTCGCGCAGGCGAGCATGAACGGGATTCCGGCGAACAGGGCATCGATGGCGGGCATGAACACCCAAAGGTAGGGATGCAGGCCGCTGAGCAGCATGAAGAGGAAGTTGATGACGAAGTAGAGCGCGGTGAAGATGCCGACGGTGATGAGGTCGCGGCCTTTGAGGCCGCGGGAGGCGGAAGGGGTTCCTGACATAGCTCGCTCCTTAGTTAGAGTTGGTTTACTCTTTGCGAGTATGATGCGCTTCTCGGCTACTCTCTAGCCCATTTGGTCAGGTATGTCCCGTTTGGTCAAGAAAAGATAGAGTTAACTAACTTTTGGAAGGCTATGGTCGCAGCGAGAGCTTTGGCAAGATCCACTGTGCGCTCCAGTACAGCGCCCCGTTCCTGAGTTTCGGCGCGCCACCGACTCCGCAGCCCCCCGGAGCAGCCGGGCAGGGACCCAACCGACAACCCCCACGGACACCGGTCCGCCGTGACATAAAGGGAGCCCCACCGAGGCAGCTTCGCCTCGACGGGGCTCCCTGCCATGACAAGCTGTCATGGCCGCAGCCTACTCGCCTCCCTCCTCCCTCCGGTCCGCGTTGCCCGCCGCCACGCAGCACGCGTAGGCGACGAGCGTGACCGTCGAGGAGAGGACCGCGGTGACGGCGCAGGCGATCACGGTCTCCATCGCTTCCCTCCCTTCGCGCGGGCCCTGTGGCGGAGGGAGCCGCGCGTGACCGCTCCGGCCCCGGCCCCGCGGCGGCGGGAGCCGAGCGCGATGGCGCCACCGACGCAGGCTGCCGCACCCGCGGCGCACGCCGCGGGGACGAGCCAGGACCAGTCGCCCGTCTGGGGCAGGCCGCCGGGCGTCGTCCCCGGGGCGGTCCCCGGCAGGGCCTCGTCGGCCATGGTCACGGCCTGCGCGTCGGCCGTCTCCTCCACGGTGAAGGGGACGTCCTCGGCGAGCGCGTAGCCCTCGGGCGCCTCGGCCTCGTGGAGGATGTAGTCGCCCGGGGCGAGCGCCTCGATGAGGTGGGGCTCGCCGTCGGAGACCCACTCCTCGACGACCTCCCCCTCGGCGTCCACGACCTGCATGGTCGCGCCCGCGAGGGGCTCGCCCGTGTCAGCGTCGACCTTCCCGGCCTCCACCCTGGTGGGCTCGTCGACCATCTCCACCTGCGTCACGGGAACGCCCTCGAGGACCTCGAACTCCACGTCGGAGGTGACGAGGTAGCCCTCGGGCGCGGCCTCCTCGTGGAGCGTGTAGGAGCCGGGCATGAGCGTCAGCTCGTGGGGCTCGTCGCCCGAGACCCACTCCTCCACGAGCTCGCCGTCCGCGTCGTACACGCGCAGCGTCGCGCCGGGCAGCTCGTCCTCGCCCGTCACCGACTTCTTGGAGACCACGGTGCGGGGCAGGTCGTCGTTCGTGAGCGTGCCCAGGTCGACCGTCACGGAGTCGCGGTAGACCCTCACCTCGATGGGGCCGAGGAGCCGCTTGCCCTCGTTGGAAGCGCAGGGGAGCTCCTCGAGCTCGTAGGTGTCGTAGGGCAGCGCCCCCTTGGAGTCGTCGGGCCCCGACGCCCCGAACCACACGCCCGCCGCGGCGTCCCAGGAGCCGTCGGCCGCCTGGTCGTTGGCGTTGGTCGACGCGGTGTGCGGGACCCACGAGGCCGCCGTGCTGGCGTACCCGTTGCCGTCGGTCACGACGACGTGGGACTCGCCGGTGGTCGCGCTGGTGATGCGGAACGGCACGCCCGCCATGCGGGAGAGGTCCCCGTCGGAGACCTTTACGAGCTCGAGGTCGCCGCGCCTGACCTGGTTGGCCACCGCGCGTTCCCCGGTGAGCTCGACGACCTCGCCGTCCGCCGTGACCGAGAACGGGACCTCGGCGTCGGTGCCGAGGTAGCCCTCGGGCGCCTCGACCTCGCGCACGAGGTAGTCGCCGTAGGGCAGGGCGTCGGGCGCGGACTCCGCGGCCCCTCCCTCGGTCTCGAGCGTGAGCGCGACCTCCCCGGGCGCGACCTCCTCGCCGCCGACCGTGACGGGGCTGGCGGAGTCGTTCACGACCTCGAAGACCGCCCCGTCCACGGACGCCCCGCCCTGGGGCGCGTTCTCTCCGGTCTCGAGGTCCCTCTTCTCGACCCTCACCCCGCCGCGGGCGACGTCCTCGGCGAAGTCGGCCTCGTTGGAGACCTCCACCGACGTGTTGTCCTCGGACGACACCTTGAGCAGGAACTCCTCGCCGGAGGCGAGGTAGCCCTCCGGGGCCTTCGCCTCGGTCACCAGCAGCACGCCGAGCGGCACGCCCGGCACCTCGGCCCCGTCGGCCGCCGTCATGGAGGAGACCTCCGCGCGGCCGTCCTCGCCTGTGACCGCCACGGCGCTCATGTCGGGCTCCAGCCCCTCGAGGTCCTCAGGGCCGTCCACGGACGCGGAATCGACGGCGTAGTGCTCGACGAGGAGCTCCGCGCCGGCGAGCGACGCCCCGCCCTGGGGCGAGCCCTCCCCGGTCTCCGAGTCGTGCTTCCGCACCCCCACCGACGCCGCGGCGAGCGGCGCCTCGGGGTCGGGCGTCACGAGGACCTCGCGGCTCTCGTCCCACGTGCCGCTGCCGAGCTCGACCGTGTAGGTGCCCGGGTCGAGCGAGAAGCCCTCGGGCGCCTTGGTCTCGCGCACCGTGTAGGTGCCGCTGGGCAGGTCGCCCGTGGGGCCCGCCGCGCCGGACCCGTCGGTGACGAGGGTCGCCACCTGCGAGCCAGCGTCGTCGTACACCGCGTACTCCGCCCCGGCGAGGCTGTAGTTCGGGTTGCCCTCGGTGGCGGCGGGCCGCGCGGAGGACTTCTGCAGCCGGATGCGCCCCGCGTCCTCGAGGCCGCGGTACACGTCGAAGCTCGCGTAGACCTTGCCGTGGCCGCCGTTCACGCCCCACACGTCGTCGAACGCCTGGTGGCAGGTGCCCATCCGCTCGTTCAGGGCGTGGTAGAGCGTGCGGTCCTCGCCGACGATCGCGGTGTGCACGGTCGACCCCGAGGCGTTGCAGAACACCACGACGTCGCCGGGCCGTACGGTGCCGGCATCGAACGCGGAGTCGAACCCCTGCGCCGAGTCCCCGTGGTACACCCAGCCGTCCGAGACGTACTCCCTGATGGCGTCGGTGCCGCAGTATCCGGGCGAGCCGCCGGGCCACTCGGTCCCGTAGACGTGCACCATCACCCAGCCGACGAACCCCGAGCAGTCCCAGCCCGAGTCGTCCTTGCCGCCCCAGACGTAGGGCGTCCCCAGGTACGACTCGATCTTCGGCTTCGCCTCGGTCCAGCTGACCGAGGACAGCGCGGGCGCGCGTTCGGCGGCCTGCGCCTGGCCGGGCGCGACGAGTGCCTGGACCAGCACCGCGAGCGCGAGCGCCGCGACGAGGGCCGCGCGCAGGGCGCGGCCGCGTGTTTCCTTCGCCTCATTCCCCATCTCTCCTCCTATCTGGCGTCCCTGCCGGCGGCGGGCGCTTCCCTGCCGGCGAGGGCCTCCGAGCACGCCCGCGCCGAGGCGGCGCGCTCTCCGAGCCCCTCGCGCTCGCGCATGCGCTCCGCGTAGGCGCGCCGCGCCTCCTTGAGGGCGTCCTTGATCTGCTGCGGGGTGACCGTGACGACGTCCTTCTCGCGCCTCCCGTCGGCGCCGAAGACGGGGTTGCCCTCCTCGTCGAGCACGGAGCGTGAGAGCCGCACCTCGCGGTCGGCGAGCAGCGGGATGTCCCGCCACGTCTCCGGGTCGCGGAACCGTGCGGGGTTTACGAACAGGGGGCTGAACTCGTAGCCCCCGACGTCCCTGCCGTCGATCACGGTCCCGGCCGGCAGCGTCACCTGGTTGAAGGTGCGCGTCTCGCCGGTCCTGCGGTCGGTGTACTCGATGTCCTCTCGCACGAAGTTGCGGTGGAGCGTGATGTAGACGTTCCTGCGCTCGCCCTGGGCCCCCTCGGGCCTCTCGTTCTCGGCCAATCTGCCTCCTATCACTCGGTTCCTTTCCTCGCCGCCCGCCCGGGGCGGGCCCCGCCCGCGGCCGCCCACGCCCGTCACCCGCCCACGATGTCGCGGGCCCAGGCCCCGCTCTTCACGAGCGCGAGGATGAGCAGAACGCACATGGCGAGGTACTGGAGGGCGTAGGAGAGGCCCCCGACGACCGAGTCGACGGGCGTGCCGGTCCCCGCCGAGGCGGCGTTGAGGCCGCCGAGCACGATGGGGAACGACACCAGGACGACCAGGATGACGAGGCCGGCCAGGCACACCGCGGCGAAGTTGCGCAGGTACCCGACGCCCACCTGGCGCCCCTCCTCGAGGGCCATCACCGACAGCGGTATCGGCGCCGCGGCGGCCATGACGTAGATCTGCAGGGCGCGCGCCCACGACACCACGAGCGCCACGACGTAGGCGGCGATGACGACGACCCAGCTCACGAGCGCGACGACCACCATGGCGAGGAGCGACGCGACGTCGTCCTCCGTGGTCACGATGCTCACCTCGGTCAGGTCGAGCGAGCCACCCGCGCCGAACAGGTCCGTGACGCGGCGGATCGCGAGCCTGACCACCTCGTAGACCGAGCCCATGAGGTCGAAGCTGTGCTGGACGAGGAACAGGAAGACGGCGAAGAACACGAGCAGGAACACCACCTCGCGCACGCCCGGGACGCGGGCGTCGCCCTCCATGCGCTGGGAGACGTGTATGAGCTGCACCGTGAACGACAGCGACAGCACGCCGCACCCTATGGGCAGTATCGCCGCCTCCCAGACGCCGCGCGCCACGTCGTGCATGGTGACCTCGCCCGCGGTGCCCAGCATGGAGTCGAAGGCGCTCGAGAGCACCCCGTCGTAGCCGATCCCCGACAGCACGTCCACCTGCGCGGAGAAGATCCAGTTGCACAGGTCGCGCAGGAGGCCGCAGAGCCACGAGTTGATGTCGCCCGCGATGTCCGCGTAGGCGGGCCTCGGCAGGAGCAGGCAGAGCGCGAGCGCGAGCAGCCCCGCCGCCGCGGCGGCGGGGGCGCGGCGCGCGGCGCGGGTGGCTCTGGTCCCGGTTTCCATGGTTCCCCCTCTCATCGGTACCTGACCGCGCAGGTGAAGTAGGCGACGCCGGTCGCCTCCCGGACCACGTCGCCCGGCTTGGGCGCGTGGATGTAGGAGTCGCCGCCGACGTAGATGGCGACGTGGCCGTCGCGCCACAGGATGTCGCCCGGCCTCGCCTCGGAGAGGGGCACCTCCTCGCCCCCCTCGTGCTGCTCGTTCGCGGTGCGCGGGATCGCGATCCCCGCCTGCGAGTAGCACCACTGGGTGAGGCCCGAGCAGTCGAGCGCCTCGCCCGGCGTGGAGCCGCCCCACACGTAGGGCACCCCCAGCTGCGAGCGGGCCGCCTCGAGGACCGCCGCCATGGCGGCCTCCCCGCTCTCGTACTCCTCGACCGTCATGCCGTCGAAGCGCCTGAGGCCGTAGGCGTCCATCGCGGACTTGAGCGCCTCGACGTAGGACGAGTCGGTCGCGTAGCCGGCGTCCTTGAGGCCCTCCGCCATGAGGTCCGAGTCACACTCCTCGATGGCGCGGCGTATGAGGGCGTTGCCGGCGTAGCGCTCGGCTTGCAGGAGCACACGGGAGCGGAAGACGATGCAGTCCCGGTGGCTCGAGAAGACTGTGAAGCGCGCCCGCACCTGGACGTCCTGGCCGCCGAGCTCCTCGCCGGTCTGCCAGCTCGACCACCCCTCGACCTCGGGGCAGCCCGCGAAGGAGTCCGCCCACTTGATGCCGAAGAGGTTGCGGTCGCGCTCGGCGAGGCCCGACAGCGAGTCGCCGACGCCCGACTCGCAGATGATCTGGGCGATCGTGCAGCCGGCCGGGTGGCCGTACTCCTCCTGGCACTCAAGGGCGGTGACGACCATCTCCCTGGTCACGTAGGGCGGCAGCCCGCTCGCCCGCGCCGCCGACTCCTCGTGGCTCCAGAACCCGAAGAGCGCCGACACGAGCTGTGCGACGGCCAGGACGCACACGACGAAGGAGAACGCCGCGGCGACGCACGCCCCCGCGGGCAGCGCCCCGGGCGCGACGGCGGCGACCAGCTTCGCCGCCGCCCCCTTCTTCGCCGCGGAGCGGGCCGCGGTCGCAGCGGCGCCCCGCGCCCTTGCCTGGGCGGCCCGGCGGGCGGCGTGCCCGCGGGCGCCGGGGCCAGAGGCGCGCCTCCCCCTCCCGGCCCCCCGCGCAGAGGCGGCGCCGGCGCGTCCCCTTCGGCGGGGGAGGGCGCTGCCCGCGCCCCTCGCGGACGGGCTCCGCCCGCCCCCTGGCGAGGCCAGTGTCGCGCGGCCCGCCGCGCGACACCCTCCGGGCCCTCTCGGAGGACCCCCTGACGAGCCCCGCGCGCACGGCGTCGGTCGAGCCGCGCCGGGCGAGGGCCGAGGGTTCCTCCGGCGTGAGCCCGGGCGCCGCCACCGGCTACCTGCCCTCCCCGCGGGCCGCGCGCCTGAGCTCGGCGACCTCGTCGGGCTTGGTGTTGAACAGGTCGTAGAGCCGCCCGCGCGGGAAGTTGTCCTTGATGGGGATGCGCGCCGCGCCCGCGACGAGCAGCCCCTCGCCCGCCTCGACGGACTCGTCGATGAAGCCCTCCTCCTGCTCGGAGAGGTCGAGCAGCTCCGCCCATGCCTCGCGGTCCACGGGCGACTGCTTGTGGAGCAGGATGAAGTCGGAGTTGAGGATGAGGTTGCGCGCCTCCTGGTGGCCGAGCATGTAGACCGAGTTCTGCGTGATTCCGGTGCAGATCAGGTTGAACTTGCGCCCCTCCGCCCAGAAGCGGGAGAAGTAGCTGATGATGGCGGGATGCGAGAACAGCGACTGGACCTCGTCGATGTAGAGCCAGGTCGTGACCCCGCGCTCGAAGTTGCGGTACATGAGGTTGCGCGCCGCCTCCAGGGCGGCGAGCATGCCGAAGGTGCGCATGGAGCCGCCGAGGTCCTTGAACTCGACGCAGGTCACGCGCCGGTCGAATCCCGCGTCGCTCTGGTGGTTGAAGAACGACATCGCGCCGGAGACGTAGCGCTCGTAGCGCAGCGCCATGTCGCGCGCCTCCCGCTCGGGCTGCGCCCGCAGCTGGTTGTAGAGGTCGCCGAGGGTCGGGGTCGCGCCCGCCGTCGCGGCGTAGGCCGCCTCGACGCAGCGGGCGATGACCGAGCGGTCCGCCTCGGTGAGCCCCTCCGAGCCCTCGGCCATGGTCGCCGAGGACAGCGCCGTCACGGCGTCGATCTTGAACGCCATCTGCACGGCGGGCGGCTGGTGCGCCACGTCGGACATGTCGAGCGGGTTCAGGTGCGTGTCGGCGCCGGGGGCGAGCCTGAGCACGCGCCCGCCGTTGGCCTCCACGAGCGGCGAGTACTCCCCGGCGGGGTCGAAGACGACCACCTGGTCGCCGGGGTGCGCAAGGATCGTGTTCTCGATCTCGCGCTTGACCGAGAAGGACTTGCCGCTGCCGGGCTTGCCGGCGACGTAGCCCATCGGGCTCGCGAGGCGCTTGCGGTCGCACAGCACCAGGTTCGAGGACTGCTTGTTCTGACCGTAGTAGCCGCCGCCCTCGTCGAAGAGCTCCTGCGTCGCGAAGGGCATCTGCACGGCGACCTGGGCGGTCGTCATCATGCGCGTGGGGCCGACGTGGTTGTGCCCGAGAGGCAGGACCGAGTTGAGGCCCTGGAGCTGGCGGTAGGCGAGCGGCTCGGCGTCGATGGAGTTGCGCCGGGCCGTGGAGACGACCTGAACCACGCGGTCGTCGAGCTCCTCGCGCGAGGAGGCGAACACCGCCACGAGCCCCGCGTAGAGGAACAGCCGCTGGTTCTTGGTCTGGAGGTGGTCGAGCAGGTCGAGCGCCTCCTCCTTCGAGTACTTGAGCTCGGAGGGCAGGATGTCGTAGTCGTAGCCCTTCTTCACCGCGCGCACCTGCTCGTCGATGATCTCCTTGTCCATCCACGCGATGCGCTGCTTCACGTAGGCGACCGCGCGTGCGCGGTCCATGGGCTGGACGTGGAGCGAGACGGTGAGCGGGACCGGCAGGTCGATGACGTCGGCGATGCAGCGGTCGCCGAGCTCGCTGCCGAAGCGGCGCAGCGTCAGGACCTGGCACCACGTCCCGTCGAGCCTCATGAGCGCGGGCGAGCCGCCCGGCTTGAGGTCGATCGAGGAGGGTGCCACGATGTCCTTGGTCCGCAGGCCCGTCTGCGGGGCGACCATGCCCCAGTCGAAGGCGAGCCGGCGGCCGGGGCGCAGCTGCGAGGAGATCGCCGCGAGGCGCTCGGCTCCGTCGAGCTGGCGGGCCTGGCAGCGGATGCGCGCGAGCGTCTGGACCGCGTCGTTGCGCATGCGCGCGAGGCGCGGCGCGGCCGCCTCGGCGGAGGTTGAGGCCACCGAGAAGGTGAGCCAGCGGCGCCGCACGAGGTTGGACACCCCCTCGCGCATCTTCGCGTTGAGGATCCTGTTGTACTCGCGCGCGAGCGCCGCGGTCTCGCCCTCCTCGCGGAAGAACGAGCGCGCGCCGATCTCGTCGGCGGGCAGCGGCGAGTTGGCGATGGTGAGCTGCGCCGAGCTGTCCGCCCCGAAGTAGTCCCAGAGCTGGCAGTAGGCGGAGAACATCGCCCGCTGCGTCTCCTCGCGCGCGGACTGGTAGCTGATGTCGGGCAGCTCCAGGCTCATCGAGAACAGCCCCTCCTCGACCTCGCAGATGCCGTCGGGGAACATGGCCTCGTACCCGATGGCCGAGTACACGTCCCTGGCGGCCGCGCGGGCGCGGCGGCGGTCCTCCCCGGCGCGCGAGAGCTCGCGCTCCTGGCGGCGGACGCGCCGGCCCACCGACTCCCTCGACGGCCGGCGCGGCGTCGGCCTGCTGTGCTTACCCCTCGGTTCCCTGGCTCGGCGCATGCGCCTCGGCCCCCTTCCTTCCCATCCTCCGCGCGTAGGCGCGGTCCCTCCGCTCGGGCGCGGGGCCCGAGGCCGGCAGCGCGACCGGCCGGTAGAGCAGCGGCCCCCGCCTGCGGGCGTGCGCCGCCCACAGCGGGACGAACCGCTCCGGCGGCAGCCCGTGCGGCCGCCAGAACCCCAGCAGCCAGAAGGGCAGCGAGCACGCCATGACCGGCAGGGTCGCGTCCGAGGGCGCCACCCCCAGCAGCAGGTTCAGCGCCGCCGCGGAGGCAACCGAGGCGGCGAGGCCCCCGGACACGCACGCGAGCGTGCGGGCGCTCATCTTCCCGGCGATCTTCTCGTGGTACTCGGTGATGTCCTTGTGGACCGACACGCTCAGCACGGCCGCCCCCTACGCCGGGAGCCAGCTCGTGTCGAGCATGCCGAAGTAGACGGCGGCCGCGACGATGATCGCGCCGCCCGCGATGGTGGAGATCGCGCTCGCGATCTGGGCGCCGCCCTGCTGCTCGCGGATGGCGAGGCCGAGCGACACGGCGCCCCACACGATGAGGAACCCGCCGAGGAACGTTACGCACCCCGACACGAGCCCGATGATCTCGTTGAGCATGTGCCCCCTCTCTGCGCGCCGGCGGGGCGGGCCGCCCGCGCGCGTGGTAGAATCCGCCCGGGAGCGCCCGCCGCTCCCGAGTGCTCTGGCGGCGGCCGCACCGGGGAGGGTGGAAGCTCCCCGGTGCCCAGGCGCCCAGGCGCGGCCGCCGCGCCCCTCACCCGCGCCCCCCGCGCCGGCGCCGCCCGTCGCGCGCGGGGTCGTACTTGTCGTCCAGGAAGGGCCGCGCGCCCGCGATCAGCACGACGGCGCGCCGCCGGTCGAGCCGGGCGACCTCCGCGGCCTGGATCAGGTCGCGCTCCGCTATCTGGTAGTTGCTCGTCGAGCTCCTCGAGGCGCCGTGCGTCTCGTTGAGCGTGAGCGCAGTAACCGTCTCCTTGCCGACCGACTCCGCGATCTCGCGGGCGGTCTCGGTGGACTTGCCGCCGAGGAACAGCAGCGTGTCGCAGCAGTCGACGATGGTCTGGGCGGCGTCGCCGTAGGCGGCCTTGAGCTGGGACATGGACTGGACGACGGGCGATATGGACATGTTGCGGCTGCGCACCACGGCGATGGACTTCTCCACGTCGGGCATGCGGCCGATGTTGGCGAACTCGTCGAGCAGGAAGCTCACCGGCGTCGGGAGCGAGCCCCCGTGCGCCTCGAGCGCGCGGTCGCACAGCAGGTCGACCGCCTGCCACATCATCACCGCGTGCAGGAACGAGTAGGTCCGGTTGGTGTCGGACATGACGCAGAAGACCGCCCGGCGCGCGCCGGGCTCGCCCATGAGGCGCAGCGACATGTCGTCGGCGGAGAGCAGGGCGCGCATCTCGTCCACCGCCAGCGGCGCGAGCCGCGCGTTGCACGAGACGATGATCGACTTGAGGGTCTTGCCCGCCGCGGCGCGGAACGCCCGGTAGCGCCCGAGCGCGAAGTCGGCCTCGGGCGGCACGGGGTCGGCGACCCTGACCCAGGAGACCCCGCCGTCGGCGAAGTCGCGCGGCGAGCGCGCGGCGCCCCCGCGGGGCCCGACGCAGCGCAGCCCGGTCTCGATCTCGCGGAACAGCAGGTCGAGCGGGCTCAGGTAGGCCTCGTCGTCGTCGCGCGCCTCGGCGAGCGACAGCAGCGTGAGCACGCCCGGGAGGCTGCGGTCGCGCTCCGGGCAGTGGTAGACGAGGTAGGCGACGAGCGCCGTGTAGAGCAGCTTCTCCGCCGCGGGCCAGAACGGGTCCGAGGCGCGCTCGCGGTCGCCGGTGGTGTTCTCCACGAGGCAGTCGGCGAAGCGCACGATGTCGGCCTCGCGCTCGAGGTAGGCGATGGGGTTGTAGCGGTCGCTGCGCGAGGGGTCCACGGTGTCGAAGACCCTAACCTCGTAGCCCTCCGCCTCGAGCGCCGCGCGGGAGCCCGCCGCGACCGTCCCCTTGGGGTCGGTGACGAAGTAGGACCCGTGGGCCTGCATCACGTTCGGGGCTATGAAGCCGCGGCTCTTGCCCGAGCCGCTGCCGCCCACGACGAGCACGTTGCGGTTGCGCTCCCAGCGCGGGTCGTGGTCGGGCCGCTCGAAGGCGAGCGAG
Organism: Thermophilibacter provencensis; assembly: GCF_900128445.1. Taxonomy (GTDB): domain Bacteria; phylum Actinomycetota; class Coriobacteriia; order Coriobacteriales; family Atopobiaceae; genus Thermophilibacter; species Thermophilibacter provencensis. The sequence continues at coordinate 935,835 of NZ_LT671417.1, forward strand.
CAGCGCCTGGTGAGTATCACGTTGGCGCGCGGGTCCCTCGCGTCGGCGAAGCGCCTCATCTCGGCGGGCGTCGCCCAGCGGGCGCTGCCGTGCTCCTCGCCCCTGCGGTAGTTGCCGCGCCTGGCCTGGCGCCACGCCCACGCGGACCAGACCCCGCACGCGGCGGCGACGCCGGCCGCGACGGGCCCGGCCGAGGGGTCGGGCGAGAGGCCGCGGGACAGGAGGTGCCCGGGCAGCTGCGAGAGCGCCGCGGAGGCGGCGCCGACGGGGTCCCCGCCCGCGGAGGCGAGGCACGAGGCGTACGCGTTCGTCGCGAGGAAGGCGGCGGCGGAGAGGGCCGCCGCGGCGGCGACGCCCGCCCCGGAGACGGGGCGCGTCATCGGGCCACCGTCCTCTCGGCGACCTCGAGCGCGCGCTCGCGCTGCCCGCGCGAGGCCTCGATGGCCGCCGCGGCGTCGCGGGCCTGGGCGGCGCGCTCCTCGAGCGGGCGCGCGTCGCGGGAGCCCCCTCCGGTGCCGCCCCCGCCGATCTCGCGCGCCTTGGCGGCGAGCTCGTCGAAGGCGCGCGACACGCGGCCGGCGTCGGCGACGGGGAACAGCAGGTACTCCCTGCCGGCCTCGCCGTCGGAGAAGAACTCGTGGCGGACCTGGGCGGCGGTGAGCTTCGCGTCGATCGCGGCCCTCACCTGCCCGTACCCCTCGAGCTCCCTGAAGTCCTCCATGTCGAGGCGCGCCCAGGGGGCGCCGGCCGCCTCGCCGGGGGCCTCGGGGCCTCCCGACGCGCGGTCACGCGCGCGCTCCAGGGACGCGGCGAGGCGCAGGGCCATGCGGCGCGCAGCGACGTCGCCCGACAGCCCGGCGACGCGCGACGCCCACTCGACCAGGACCTCGCCGCTCTCGTCCCCGAAGTCGCTCGGCATGCCCGACCCCCTCTCGTCACGGCGGCGCCGGCGGCGCCGCACCCTCGCGGGGCGCGGCGCGCCTTCCCGGCCCGGCACGCATCTCGTAGGGTTTAGCCGCCTCGCGCGCCGCGTCCCCGACCGGATTTATACGGCCGGGCCCGGTGCCGCGGGGCGGCCGCGGGAGGGCGTCGCGTCTCCAGGGGACCCTAGGGGACCGTGTCGCGGAACCTTCACGCGCGCGAGCGGCGGTCGGGCCCGCGCAGGGCCACGACGGCGCACGTCTCGCGGATGCGCGACACGACGGCCTCGGCGGTCTCCGCCTCGCCGCAGCGTGACAGGCGGGCCTCGAGGGAGGCGAGGGCGTACTGGGAGGTGAAGACCGTGGGCCTGAGCGAGCCGTAGCGGTCGTTGACGATGCGGTAGAGCGTCATGGCGGACCACTGCGACGCCGACTCCTTGCCCAGGTCGTCGAGGACGAGCAGGTCGCAGCCCGTGTAGCGGCGTATGGCCGCGTCCGTGGAGCCGGAGCCGCCGTAGGTCTCCTGGATCGCCGAGAACATCTCGATCGCCGTCGTCATGACCACGCGGCCGCCCGCCTCGGCGACCGAGCGCGCCACGGCGCTCGCCAGGTAGGTCTTGCCCGTGCCGGTCCTGCCCTGGATGTAGAGCCCGTCGCCCCCGGCGGGGAACGACGCCGCGAACCGGGCGGCGCGGGGCTCGGAGAGCTCGGCGGCGAGGTAGCGCGGCGGTATGCCGGAGTGCAGGATCTTGGAGCGCATCGCTGCGGCCGCGGCCTCCTCGACCTCGCGCCTCGCCTCGGCCTCCGCGCGCCTCTCGCCCTCGCACCCGCAGGGCTCGTGCCCCACGACGAGCTCCCTCGACCCGACCCTCACGCGCTTCGGCGCGAGCTCCCGCCCGCACCACGCGCACCTGAAGGTCCTCGGCTCGGGCCTCGCGCCCCTCGATCCAGCGCCCACGGCCGCCCCTTTCCTCTCAGCCCCTTTGCCTATCCCTTTGGTATCGGGTGACGTCCCGTCAGGGGTCTCCCTGCCGCCCCGTCACCCCGCGGGCCCGCCCCGCCCTGACGTCCCGTCAGGGCAGCCCGGCCCTGCGCTCCGCTATCCGGGCGGCGTCGACGCGGTAGCGCTTCGCGCCCCTGCGCGTCCTGCCGACCTCGACGACGTAGCCCCGCCCCGTGAGCGCGGCGAACGACCGGTAGACCTCGCGCTCGCTCACGCCCAGCACCTCGGCGGTCCGGGCCTTGCTCTCGTAGAACTCCCCGGACCCCTCGCGGCAGAACGACCAGACGCGGGCGAAGACCAGAAGCGCCACGCCCGCGAGGTCGAGCTCCCGCCACATCCACCTCCTCACCACCACGAAGACCTCGGACTCGTCGAGGTCGGCGTACGACGGCGGCCGGCTCACCTGCCTCCCGCGATCCCCTCGGTGTTGCGCTCCAGCCATGTACGCAAGTCCTCCCGGTGAATGAACGCCCCGCGCTGCTGCCCGGGGAACCGGCGGAAGGGGAGCGGGTCCTCCCTCCTCGTCGCGAGCTCGCGGATCCTCCTCACGTGGACGTGCAGCAGGCGGGCCGTCTCGGCCAGGCTGTAGTACTCCTTGGGCGGGACGCTCGAGCTCGAGGCCATCCGGCATTGTTCGCACATCATCTGCGCCTCTTTCCTGCGCGCGCGTGCCCTCGGCACGCTCGGCGCGCCGTCTGAGGCCTTTCCCTCCCCACTAGGTCCGGCCCGGTCACGACTAGTTTGACCGAGGCCCCAGGGCCTCCAGGGCCCTGTCCAGCGCGGCGCGGCTCACGCGGATGGCGCGGCCGAGGTGGACCGCCGGGATCGTGCCCTCGCGGATGAGGCGGTACACGAGCGGCCGCGAGATCCCGAGGTACCTCTGGACGTCGGAGACGCTCAGCCACGTGGGCGACGCCCCCTCGGTCTCGCCGGGCCGCGTGCCCTCGTCTCCGGGGCGCGCCTGGGCGCCCTGCTGCTGCAATCCCTTCATGCGGGACCTCCCGTCAATCTCGTGCCTGCTGGGGCAACGCCGTGGTCTTTCGCGCCGCCCCGTCACGGCACGAGTTATACGGGCGGCCGCGCCGCCCGGCAATCGGGCGCGGGCGCCCATCGGTCCGCAGGGGACCCTAGGGGACCGAGTCGCGAAACGGACACGGCGCGGCGGGTTGGCCCCTCGGGGAGCCCCCGTGCCGCGCCGTGCGCTCGCGTGCGCCCTCGGTAAGCCGAGCATGCTGGAGATTCCCCCCTGATTCCCCCCGGCGGGCCGGTCGGGGAGACGTCTGGAGGTTGCGTTTCGAATGTGGGAGGGAGGCCCCGCCCGCCGTTCCGCGGGACGCGCGATGGGAGGGCGGCGGAGCCGAGATAACAAAAAAGGTCAGAAGCGATTAGGCTTCTGACCTGGGCTTTTGGTCGCGGGGGCCGGATTCGAACCGACGACCTTCGGGTTATGAGCCCGACGAGCTACCAGACTGCTCCACCCCGCAATGTATGTAGTTCACATGTATTTTAGTGCCTGTGAACTTGGCACTTCCGCAGGGTTATGAGCCCGACGCAACATTGTCGGGTTTGAAGGTTCGGAAAGTGGATGGTGGACTCATGGTGCGTTGCGGTGCAAGCTTTAGGCCTCTTCTGTCCCTCGTCCCTCTGAGCTTGTTCAAGATGTAGAATACTGTGGAAGTTGCTCAAGATACTTGGGAAGTTACTGTGTAAGTCTAACTTCCTAAGTTCCACAGTAGCCCAAGTTGAGTTATCTGGCTGGAACGGTATTTGCGAAGCCATTGGAGATGAGATATGCCGGCTATAACAAGCGACGAGGAGCTGGCCCGCGCGATAGACCGCATGAGGGCGGCGGGTACAGACGTCGCAGAGTACGAGCTCAAGGCATCAGTTGACGATCTGCCCAAAAGTACCGCGGAGACAATGTCGGCGTTCGCAAACACCGCGGGCGGGACGATAATCTTGGGCGTGCGCGAGTCTCGTGGGTTCCACCCGGCAAAGGGGTTCGTTCCAAAAACCATCCAGGCCAAGTGCGCGCAGACGGCTCGCGAAGAGGTCTCACCGCCCATCGCGTCCGATATTCGCGTCCTGATGTTTGAGGGCGCGCCCGTAGTCGTTGCGAACATCCCTGAGGCATCCGCCAGACAAAAGCCCTGCTACGTCCGCAGACTGGGCCAGCGCAACGGCTCGTACATCCGCACCGGAGACGGTGACCACAAGATGACACCATACGAGATAGACCGCTTCATCGAAAATCAGCTCAGGAGCGCTCGAAACGACGTAGCAATAGTGCGCGAGGCAACCATTGACGACCTCGACGCCGAGCTTCTCTCCAGCTGGCTGGCAGCGGAGCGCAGCTCCTCGTTTGGGAGGGCGGATGCGGTCGACGATTGCACGCTGCTTGCTAACCGCCGAGTGATTGCCGCCGATGAGGACGGGACGCTTCGGCCTACGCTCGCGGGACTCATGGCGCTCGGAAACTTTCCCCAAAAGTACTTCCCAAGGATGAACGTCGTGTTCTCGTGCTACCCGCAAAGCGAGAAGGGCGTCCTGTCACCGCAGGGGAAGCGGTTCGAAGACATCGCCAATCTCGATGGACCCATACCCCAGATGATCGTTGACGCTTTGCGGGCGGTCTCTCGCAACATCAAGCACGGGGCCATCGTCAAGGGCGCTCTCAGGGAGGACGTCCCCGATTATCCGCTCGATGCCATACGTGAGGCCGTGGCGAACGCGCTCATGCATCGGGACTACTCTTTCGACGGCCAGGGCGAGCCCGTTATGATTGACCTTTACCCGGACCGTCTTGAGATCAGCAACCCCGGTGGCCTCTACGGGTCGCTCACGGTTGACCAGCTCGGACAACGTGGCGGAACTGCGTCGCGCAACCAGGCCCTGTCGCGAATACTCGAAGAGGTCCCGTATACCGACATAGACGGTCGGCGCGGGCACGTCGTCGAGAACCGGGGTACGGGGTATCCCATCATCCGCAGTGCGCTCGCTGATGCCCTCATGGACAAGCCCATCATAGACAACGGGCTCGACGGGTTCCGCATCATCTTCCGACACCGCAGCATGACAGAGCAGGAGAGTACAAGTTACACCAGGGGCAACGTTCGTGAGGCGGTCCTCGACTTCATCTCGGCGAGGGAGAGCGTGAGCACCTCCGAGATTGCGCGTGCGGCCGGTGTTTCTAACAAGACGGCGCGCGGTTACATCAACGAACTCATTGCTGAGGGCATCGTGGAAGGTCTCGGCTCTCAGAACAGCCCCAAGAGGAGATATCGTCTGGCGGGCAAGAGGGGCTGACTATAACAGTTAGAGGGCAGTGGCTACTGTGGAAGCTACTTAGGAAGCCTGCTTCCACACTTCCACAGTAGCCCGGGTATTCCTCCAGCGGTCGAACCGCGTGTCAAGCCGTTCGCCACGTGGTTGTCCTTGATTTGGGGCTAAAGGACAAAATGCGTGCCCAGTCAGTCCCTGTCCGTGCGGTATGGCTCGGCATGATGAAGCCCTGACCACACGATGGCGTCTCCCCATCGAGGAACGGTTCCTTCGAGTTTCTCTTGGGGGCAAGCCTCTCATAGACGGCCTTGGTTGAGGTGTCCGTGGGCATCGTGCGCAGCATCTCCGAAGTGGGCAGCGCCTTCGCGAGGCCGTCTCCCCGTTGGACATCACGACCTCAGGGGCCGCCATGCGGCCCATTGGCGATGCCCGTGCACGAGAGTTCTCGGAGCGCGTGAGGTGCCACCCCAGGACGTGATCGTCGTCCGAGGCGATGAGCACCGCCGCCCTTCTTCCGAGATGAATGCCGTCTACATAGATGACCCTTCTGGGGCGCTCCGCCTTGGGCGGCATCGGCCAAGTCTCCCAGAAGCGGGCGGCCTTCCTCCTGAAGGCTCTCCCGCTGCCAGGATGTCGGTCTGGCACCTGCATGTGAGGGGCCGGCCGAGGAGGGCTTCCAGCAGCTTCGCCGCGTTGTCTATCCTCCGTATCGAGCTCGCGCCGCACGAGGCGCGCCTCCACTGCGCCCCGCCCGCGCCCGTCTTGCCGATCTTGGCCATCTTTTTGCCACATGCGGGACAGTGTGGTGCAGCCATGCGGGACCTCGCTGTTTCGGCAGCTCGTATGCCGAAAGCAGGATGCTCTGGCTGCTCAAACGCAGGGAACGTTACACACATTCTGCCCAGGTGGAAAGTTGGGGGGCACTACTTGGGACGCTTGTAATCGGGGTTCTACCCGCATGGATGTTGCGGGGGCTCACACACTTTTTGTCCTATAAGCCTTCTTGTCCCATGGGCCCGAATGTTTCGCGGGCGCGAACAAAAAGCCCGGAGATCGCATGACCTCCGGGCTGACTTCGCATGGTCGCGGGGGCAGGATTTGAACCTACGACCTTCGGGTTATGAGCCCGACGAGCTACCAGACTGCTCCACCCCGCAATTGGGTGCACCGCGTGTGTGCAAGAAATAACTATATCGACCACCTATCCATGCCGCAAGGAGCAAACGGAATTGTGTCTGTATCTCCACAACTACTCCACCGAAGAGAATCGACGATGGATGGGGGCGGGGAGATCAACGCTCTTTGGACTGGATGCAAATTGCGGCCAACCCTGACACGTTCACCGATTGCGTCGTCGCCTTACGGCGAAAGGGCGCGGCTCCGGGGCATCGGGCTGGATATGGTGCTCAACGCCATGTATAAGCTCAGCGAAAGGAGCGCAATGAACCGTCTCGCAGACAAGGTTGCCATTGTCACCGGGGCAAACTCTGGCGTGGGGGCCGCCGTTTCTAGGCTCTTTGCCGCAGAGGGCGCCAAGGTGGTCATGAGCGCGCGTCGCGCCGAAGCCCTTGAGGAGGTCGCCGCGCAGATTGCCGAGTTCGGCGGCGAGACCCTCGTCGTTCCCACGGACATCTCCAAGCCGGATGATCCCGAGAGCCTCATGTCCGCTGCGATGGAGAGGTACGGGAGGATTGACGTTCTGGTCAACAACGCAGGCGTGCTCGAGAGCGGCCTCAAGCCCATCGATCGCTACACCGACGAGGACCTCGACCGCATCGTCGAGACCAACCAGAAGGGAACCATGCGCTGCATGCGTGCGGCTACCAGGCGCATGACGGCCGGCGCCTCCATCGTCAACGTGGCCTCCATTGCGGGGGAGCGCGGCTGCGGCGGAGCGGCGTACGTAAGCTCCAAGGCGGCCGTCATCGGGGTTACCAAGCACACCGCGCTGCGCTTCCAGGTGGCGGGCATCCGGTGCAACGCGGTGTGCCCGGGCAACATCACGACGCCCATGACCGCGGGTCTGGACCCAGCAACGCTCGACCAGGACATGATCGGAGCAATGGCGCTGCATTCCAACATGCGGACTCAGTCCTGCACGCCCGAGGACGTGGCGAACATCGTGCTCTTTCTCGCGAGTGACGAGTCGCGCGCCATCACCGGGCAGATCATCGTGAGCGACTTCGGGAGCATGCTCTAGGAATCTTTTTATGACAGTTGACCCTGTCACCTTTGTCATAACAAAGCACTGGGCGCCTCGCGGCGGAGAGGCCGCGAGGCGCCCGAGGGGGCCGTGCGATCGGGGCTAGGAGCGGCGGCGACGGAGCGCTGTGGCCGCGATCGTGGCGAGAATCCCGGAGCCGCCGAGCAGGGCGGGAGCCACGAGGGTGGCATCCCCGGTCTTCGGGAGCGCGCTCTTTGCGCGAGCGGGACGTGAGGCCGAGGCGCTCTTGCCCCCGTCGTTCCCCGAGCTCTTGTCGACGACCTTCGACGGGTCATCGCCCGAGCCCTTGCCGGTTCCGGGGTTGTCTCCGGTGCCGGGGTTGTCGGGCTTGGCCGGGGGCTCGCCGGGGTTGTCGGGCTTGTTCGGCTCGCCGGGGCTATCGGGTTCGTCCGGCTTTCCCGGCTCGTCAGTTCCGCCTCCACCCGGCTCGTTCGTGTCGGGCTTTGCCTCCCAGAGGGCGGTGAGGGTCTCGTCCGGCCGGTCCGTGGTGAGCGTCACCGTGTCTCCGGGCTGGTGGACGGTTCCGTCCGTGGCCCTCCAGCCCCTGAACGCGTACCCCTCGCGCACGGGCGCGGCCGCGGCGACGAGGTCCTTCTCGGTGTGCGACCTACCGGTGCCCCAGTCGATGCCGAACGTCGAGCGCTCGGTCTCGGGCGTGGTCGCCCCGCCGGCCGCGTCGTAAGAGAGCGAGCAGGTCTTGTCCCAGACGGCGTAGAGCGTGGGGTCCGAACAGGTCGAGTCCCCCTCGTCGTCTTGCAGCTCATAGGCGTTCACGTATCGTCCGGACTCGCCTAGGGGGGACTCGTCCTGCGAGGGGGTGCTGGCAGATCCGCGATACATCGCGCGCCGGTCTCCTCCGGCGAAGAAAGAGGCGTCTCTCCAGAAGAGGAACGCATATCCCTCGCGCACGGGGATGGTGTCCGTGACGTCGAAGTTGACGCTGGTGGGAGGGTCGACGCTTCCGTCCACCCAGACGCGGTCCGGACCGACCACCTTGGTCGCGACGGAGGTGGGCTGGCCGTCGATGGTGCCGCCCGCGGCGTCGTAGCGCATCGTGGCGAGATAGCGATAGGGGGGCTCGGGGATGACGGTGACCTTGTATCCCACGTTCATCACGGTGGTTGCGGTGTCGCCGTCATCTGCCCTGCCCGTGAGGGTGATCTTGAAGTAGGCGTAGACCGGCGTGTCGTCGGGCGTGACCTTTACGCCCTCAAAGCTGAAGGAGATGTTGCCGCTGGGGTTGGGAGAGCTCGCCCTGGTGAAGAGGTAGCCGGAGCCGGGGTAGCTTCCCGCGGGATAGTACGTGGATCTGACCGACTGTCCATAGGGCGCCGCCGACACGTTGGTCACCCGATAGGTCTTGGTGAGCGCCTTGCCCCCCAGGCCACCATAGTTCTGCTTCGTGAATCGCGTGATGGCCGGGATTGACTTGTCAGATATCTCGGAATCCTCGACGACGACGATCTCGCCGTAGTCCCCTGGCCTCGGGTAGGTGTTGCCGGGGGAGTCGAGGCTCCCGTCAGCAGAGTCGTTGGGGTTGATGCGCAGGATGCTATCGGCATTGCCGTCCGCGGGAAAGATACTCGCGGGGACGTGCGACCATTCGGAGTCCTCGGGCTCCAGCTCGACGATGTTCTCGCACTCTTCTTTCTCCCCATCCTCCATCTTTGCAATCGCAGGGGCGGCGGGGAGCGCCGCCGCGAGCAAGAGCGCTAGAGTCAGGGTGGTCGCTCCGAAGCGGGGCGGTATACGAGCCATCTGTGCTCCTTCCTGGTTGGGGTAAGCCCCCACAGGTTAGGGGATGACGCAGCGTCCCCGGCAAGGGGGTCTCGTCGAGATGGGTGAGGCGGAAAAGAGTGCCGCCCCCGCATGTGAGCGATGCGGGGGCGGCTGGGCGCCCCTCCGAGGGAGCTACTCGGTCGAGGTGGGGCGCCAGGACGATGCGGCTGTCGTCACGCTACCCGTGGGGGTGAGGAGACGCGAGACGACCGGGGAGTTGCCGCGTGTCCGATGGAGAGTCGGAGGTGCCTCTGCCATGCCGGGCGCATGGGGACGAGCCCCATCCAGCCACGTCCGACGGCAACCACCCTATCTCGTGACGCTGCGTCTCCGTCAAGGGGGATTCAAGAAAAGGGCGCGAGAGGCCGTGAGCGGTGTGGAGGCGCGCGTCGGCGCGCACCGCGTTGGGTTTCGGCCGGGTTTCGGGCGGTCGACCCCGCGTTTCTCGGCGGCTACCAACGTTTCCTTTTCGGCGCCGCATCGTTAATGACGCGGCCTCCCTCCCCGTGCGCCTCCTCCGGGATGGCAACATCTGCCGGGTAGCGTCCGCACGACTGAGGAGGCCGTTATGTACGATACGGGATCTACCGCCTTTATGCTCGTCTGCACCATGCTCGTCCTGTTCATGACCCCGGGTCTCGCATTCTTCTACGGGGGGCTCGCTCGTCGCAAGAACGTCGTGAACACGATGCTCATGTGCTTCGTCGTGATTGGCGTCGTTGGAATCGCCTGGGTTCTCGCGGGCTGGTCGTTTGCCTATGGGGGAGACGGCTCACTCTCGTGGTTCGGTGGGTTCGACCAGATGGGGCTTGCAGGCCTCGTCACCAACATGCTCGCGGAGGCAGGGTCCGTGCCCGCTGACACGGTCTATCCCACGCTCCTGGACGTCTGCTTTCAGATGGCGTTTGCCATGATCACCGCGGCGATCGTCACGGGGTCCGTCGCCGGACGCATGCGGTTCGGCGCGATCGTTGCCTTCATCGCCGTCTGGTCCCTCGTGGTGTACGCGCCGCTCGCGCACATGGTCTGGGGCGGGGAGGGCTCGCTTATCGGCGACGTCATCGGCGCGCTGGACTTTGCCGGCGGCGACGTGGTCCACATCAGCTCCGGCGTGACGGGGCTCATCCTGTGCCTCTTCCTCGGAGGGCGGAAGGGATTCGGCCTCAAGAGCTACCGGCCGCACAACGTGCCGTTCGTCGCGCTGGGGGCGGGCCTTCTTTGGCTCGGGTGGTTTGGCTTCAACGGCGGCTCCGAGTTCGCCGCGGATGAGGTCGCGGCGCTGGCGATTCTCAACACCGTTGTCTCCAGCGCGGCAGGCCTTGTCTCCTGGCTCGTGACCGAGCGCGTTGCAACCGGCAAGCCGACGCTCGTGGGTGCCTGCACTGGCCTTGTGGCCGGTCTTGTGGTGGTGACGCCGGGAGCCGGCTTTGTGGAGCCGTGGGCGGCGGTCGTGATGGGCATCATTGTCGCACCTGTCTGCTACCTGGCAATCTCCAAGCTGAAGGCACGCATCGGCTATGATGACGCGCTCGACGCCTTTGGCTGCCACGGAGTGGGTGGCATCCTCGGCGGCGTCCTCACGGGCCTCTTCTGCGTGCCGGAGCTCTCCTGGACTGAGGCGGGAGGCCTGCTCTACACCGGTGACGCCTCGCTGCTCGTGAGCCAGGTGGTTGGAATCCTGGTCACGCTTGCGATCGTCATCGTGCTCGACCTCGTGCTCGTGGCCGTTGTCCGTGCGGCGTTTGGCGGCAGCCTGCGCGTGAGCGAGCACGACGAGGCGCTTGGACTCGATGTGTCCGCGCACGGCGAGAGCGCCTACCCCGCCTTCACTGGACTCGACGCATAGGGAGCGTGCAAACATGAAGAAGGTAACGGCCATCATCCGTCCCGAGAAGCTCGAGGAGCTCAAGGACGCGCTAAACGAGAAGGGCATCCACGGCATGACCGTCTACGAGGTCATGGGCTGCGGAAGCCAGCACGGCTGGACCGAGTACTATCGCGGCAAGGAGGTCATGCTCAACATGATCCCCAAGGTGAAGGTTGAGCTCGTTGTCAATAACGCGCAGGTCGAGGACCTGATTGGGCTCGTCTGTGACGTTGCCCGCACCGGCGAGGTGGGCGACGGCAAGATCTTCGTCTACCCGGTTGAGGAGTGCGTGCGCATCCGCACCGGCGAGCGCGGCGTCAAGGCCGTGTAGGGCGCGCAGCGGGTCCGGCGCGCTGCGTAAATCCGGGTCGTGGCAATTTCCCCGCCGCCGGCGTTGCGCGGATGGGGGTTATGGCAGCCCGCACTTCTCGCCGCCTGCGGTTCTTCTCGCCAGCGTTGTCCAAAGTAGGGTTGTGGCAGCGAGATTTCTGCCACAACCCCAATCTGGACAACGCCCCGCGGCGCCAGATTGCCATAACCCCGATTCCCGCAACGCGCCGAGTTGACCCTACCCAAGGCCGTATGCCTCGACGGGCACGACGTCCCATCCACCGTCGGAGGTCTTGGGTGCGGCGGCGGGGGAGTCCTTCTCTCCGTGCGCACGCTCGCGGGCGCGGCCGTCCCAGCGGACGCCGTCGATGTGCTCGAGCTCCTCGTAGAGCGCGGCCCGCCGCGCCCGCCGCCACTCTGTCACCTTGCGGGTCACGCGGTGTCGGGGCAGCCCGAGCTCTTGTCGGAGGATTTCTGCGAGCCCGTCCATGTAGTCGAGGTCACGATACTGAACCTTCGTTACCACGTGCTCCGAGAGTCCGATGGCCGTGAGCTCGGTGCTCCGCGCCGCGTCGCGCGCGTGCGCCTGCTCGGTCGCGTGGTCTCGGCCGTCGTACTCGACTGCGGCGATGCGCGGCGCGCCTCCCGCCTCGTCCGCGCGCCCGCGGAGCAGGATGTCGGGCTTTCTTACCCCCGATTCCATCCGGTCGTGTATGCGCCGCACCTCGAGGGGCTCGTTCATCGAAAGCACCTCGAGCCCGTATCCCCCAAGCGACGGCCTCAGGCCCAGGCGGAGTGAAAGCTTGGTCTCGCGGGGCGAGCCCGAGCGCACGCAGGCGTGACGCAGCGCGCGGCGCACCCGCTGGGTTCCGTGCTCCGGCCCGAGGGCTCCGAGGTGCTCGAGGATGCGCTCGGGGGTGGTGAGGGGAGACTTCCGCTGGAACATGCCCTTCTCTGACGTGGGGTCGATGGCGTAGATGCCAAGGAACTCAGAGAGCAGGTAGATGAGCTCGAGGTCCGTGAGCCGTGGCGCCATCGCCACGGGGAGGTGCTCGGGCGAGATGCACCGCACTCCCGGGGCGAGCTCAAAGGCCGATCCGGACGGGAGGTCGGGGGAGGCGTGGGTGTGGACCAGCGACCTTCTCATGCGTGGCGCCTCGCGCGAGACGAGCAGGTGAAGGGGCTTGCTCGCGCGGGCCAGCTCTGGGATGGCGTCGATGAGCCGCTCGATTTCCGCGTTGTCCGGTACCCGCTCGGGAACGTTGCCGTCACAGCGTTCCCCCTTTTCGAGACGCCAGCGCAGTCGTCTGCTGCGCATCGCCTCAAGGGCCGTGGTATGTGTCAGTAGGATGCTCATGGCTCGAGGCTAGGGCATCGCATCTGGGATGGGCTCGAGATCCGAAGAAAGTTGTTCCCGCTTCTGACGGGATGCTGTCGCGATGCTGACGAGAAGGACTGTTTGTGCAGGTCAGTTAACTTGACATAAGTGATAAGCATGAAAAAGTGAACTATATTTTATGGAGGGGATGTGCGGAGGGCGCTGGGGCGGGCGGGTCGTTTGCGATATCGGGGCTATGGCAATCTGACGCCGCGGGGCGTTGTCCAGATTGGGGTTGTGGCAGAAAACGCGCTGCCATGACCCCGTTTTCCGCAACAGTGCCGAGAAGAACCGCAGGTGGCGAGAAGTGCGGGCTGCCATAACCCCCATCCGCGCAACGTCAGCGGCGGGGAAACTGCCACGACCCGGATTTACGCAGCGGGTCCGGCCGGCGCGCCCAACCCGCAGCGGATCCAACCCGCGGCGCGCCCAACCCGCAGCGCGCCAAGCGCCTACAGATCCGCTGCCGTGACGATCTCCTGCGGGATGAGGCGGGCGCCCTCTATCACGGCTCGCAGATAGGAGGTCTCCTTCGGCTTGAGGGCGGGTTCCAGAAGCTCGAGCCCCTCAACGCGCACGCCTCCCTGGTCCGTCTCCTCGTTCTCCAGCGGATCGGGGAAGCGCTTCATCGCGCGCCTCAGCATGAGGCGGTATGCGGGGACGAACGGCTCGACCTCAAAGCACCCGTCGGCCACTGAGGCGAGCTTGGCCAGGATGGAGAGGCCGGCGCGGTCTATGTCGCCCCAGTAGAGCACGCGCACGTCCTCGGCGCCGAGCGAGGCGATAAGGTCGGGCAGTTTGTGCGGGTCATCAACGATGTACCCGTTGCCGAAGACCACGCCGTGGACCCGCTCGTCGAGGATGCGCTTTCGCCCGTCCAAGAACATCGCGTTTCTCATGTTGACCCAGGGGTCAAGGTTCTCGGAGACAACGAGTCGCAGGTGGCGGTGGTGCTTGGGGATGTGGTGCATGAGCTCGAGCTTGGTCTGCGGGCGCGTGACCACCGCGTCCGAGAGGCCCATGAGGTGCAGCAGCTTGCGGCCGTCCGAGTCGAGCGCCAGGAACTTCTCATCACCGAAGAGGTGGTACGAGAGCTCGCGCGTGCTGAGGGTGCCGTCGCCGATGGAGGCGGACCCGGCAAGCGCGGCGTCGAGCGCGCGGAGCTCGCGCTCGAAGCGGACGTATGCCTCGGGGGTGCTGAGCAGCCAGCCGTTGATCCACAGGCGAGGGTCGAGGTCGATGATCTTCCGGCGGATGTCCTCGAGCTCGGGAGTCTGCTTGCGCACGGTGTCAAGCCCCGCAAGGCTGCGGGCGGGGCGCCGCGCGGGAGGCCTGGGCCGCTCCGCGCGGGCTATGGCCTGTGGCCGGCTTTCCGGCCGCGTCTCCGGTCGCGCGTTCTTCTCGTCCTTGCTGTTCGCGTGCTTGGCCGGGCCGAGTGTCGGCGTGCCGCCGGCAAGAAGAACATAGCCCTCGCCGCCCTTCTCCCGCTCGAGCACGTGAAGGTCGAGCAGGTCCTTGAGCGTGGGCTCGCCCGCCCCGTACTTGGTGAGAACGCCCATTACGTCCTCCCTGCCCAGTGGGTTCTTGCGCAGGCGGACGAGACCGCTCGCGATGCCGCCCGAGACGCTGCGCTGCTGGACGGGCAGCTCTTTGCTGAGGAGCTTTGCCAGGGAGACGATCGCGTCATGCTCCTGCTCGGTGAGTTTCTGTGCCATCGGTGCCTCTCTTCGGGGGTTGCTCAGTACAGCATACCGTTACGGGCGGCATGGGCGTGCGGGCGGCTATTAGCTCGCAGCTAATGAATTTGCCGAGGCCCTTTCCAATAATGGACGCGTCGAACGTCGATTGCGCCTCAGGGCGCGGAAAGGGGCAAGACATGAGTGAGCAGAGGACGGGTCTCCCCACGTCAGGGACGGCCATTGCGGGGTTGGTCATCGGCATTCTGGCCGTGGTTTCCTCCTGGATGCCCATCATCAACAATCTCTCTTTCGTGCTGGCCGTCATCGGCCTGGTTCTTGCCGTCGTGGGACTGGTGGCCACCATGCGCGGAAAGAAGGCGGGCAAGGGCCTTGCCGTTGCGGCGCTTGTCACCAACCTGGTTGCGGCAGGCATGGTGCTCGCCACGCAGAGCGCCATGAGTGCGGCCATCGATGAGGCAACGAGCGCGCCCGAGGTCTCCTCCGTGTCATCTTCGGGGGGCGCGTCTGAGGATCAGGCCGCGCCGTCCGATGATGCCGCGGGGGCCCAGGACGAGGCGCAGCCCGCGACTGACCTTGAGCCGGGCGCTTCCGTCGAGCTGGCGAACGGGCTCTCCGTCTCCGTGGACTCCGTTGAGGCGGGCCTTGCCAACTATGACGGTTCCGAGGTTGTGGCCGTGCGCGTGACCTATGTCAACAATGGCAGCGAGCAGACAAGCTACAACACCTATGACTGGAAGGGCGAGGATGCTAGCGGCGCGCAGGAGTATGCCACCTACTACAGCGAGGCGGAGGACGACCTTGGGTCCGGCACGCTCGCCGCAGGTGGCACCAAGTCCGGTACCATCTATTTTGAGGGCGGCACGGTGAAGGCGCTCTACTTTGGGAACATGCTGAGCGACGAGCCCTCGGCAAGCTGGACCATAGGGTAAGAGGAATCATGGCGGAACGACTGACGGAGGAGCTGCTCGACGAGCTCCTCTCCACCTCCGACCTCGAGGGCTATCTCGAGGAGCGCGCGCCGAGCGGCCGCACGCTCTCCGAGTACCTCACGCAGCTTCTTGCCGAGAAGGGGCTCGAGCGCTCGCGCGTCGTGCGCATGGCCAACCTCAACGACACCTTCGGCTACCAGATCTTCCAGGGCACGCGCCACCCGAGCAGGGACAAGGTCCTGCAGATCGCCTTCGCCATGGCCCTCACGCTGCGCGAGACCAACCGCGCGCTCAAGGCTGCGGGGGCGAACGAGCTCTACTGCAAGGATCGCCGCGACGCGATCATCATCTTCTGCCTCGATCGTGGCTGCTCGCTTCAGAAGGTGAACGAGGAGCTGTACCGCTTTGGGGAGCGGACCATCTGCTAGGGGCTGTGATTCGGAGGCGTTGTCGATTGGGGGCCGTGGCGGGATTCGGGCTGCCACGACCCCTGATTGCGCGGCGGCCCCGCGAGGCGGACGCCGATTCGTCCGGGCCCTCTGCTAGGATTGCCACATGGAGACATGCGAAGACACCCTTGAAGACGACCTGGCCCGCTACCTCGATTCACTCGAGCGCGAGGACTCGTATCGTGTCGACGCCGTGCTCAAGGAGGGGCCGCTCGAGGTCACGGAGCGCGTCTTCTTTGTGGGGAGGAGCGGTGCCGAGCTGGGCCCTTTCGTGCGAAAGTACCTGAGCGCCGAGTGTGGTCTAGGTAGTGCGTACGCGGCGCTGCACGCGGCGCAGCGTCGCGGCGTGAGCCTGCCGCACCTCCCGCGCATTGTGGAATGCTATCGCCATGGCGAGAAGAACGTGGTGGTGATGGAGTGCGTGCGCGGGGAGACGCTCTCCGAGCGCGTTGTCCGGGCGCGGACCCCCGGCGAGCGGCTGGACCTTCTTTCCTGCATCTTCCCGGACCTGTGCGACGCCGTGAGCGAGCTTCACGAGCGGCTTGACCCTCCGGTAATCCATCGCGACCTCAAGCCGGAGAACGTCATGGTGTCAGGCTCCGGGGTCACCCTCATCGACCTAGGGATTGCCCGCTTGTTCAGGAAGGATGGAGAGCAGGATACCACGCACTTTGGCACGCGTGCCTACGCGCCGCCCGAGCAGTTCGGCTTTGGGCAGACGGACGTGCGGAGCGACGTGTACGCCCTCGGCATGCTGCTTTTCTTCTGCCTCGTGGGCCGTGAGCCCATGCCACGCGACCGCGAGGATGGCTTCGTCGCGGCGGGCGTGCCGGAGGCTCTGCGCGCGGTGGTCCGCCATGCGACGGAGCTCGACCCGGCGGCGCGCTACGGCAGCGCCCGCGAGCTCGGGGACGCCTTTCTCGCCGCGCTGTCCCAAGTGGGGGACACGTCAACGGGCGAGAGGGACGCCCTCCCGCCGACCTCCTTCGACTATCCGCGCGAGGCGCGCCTACGTGCGCCCTCTGGTCTCGCGAGCCTGCTCGTGCGCGTGCCGAGATGGGCCGGCGTGGTCTGGAACACGGCGGTGCTTCTCGTCTGCGCGGTGTTCGTCATGGGCTGCGTGATGGCGGTTGTCGAGCCCACGCCGGAGAACGCCGCCTGGCCCGCGTGGTACCTGCTGTGGAGCTACTTCGCCTTTATGGTCCCGGAGCTCGTCATCGTGGCCTACCTGCTGCTGGACCGCCGGCCGGTGCGCAGGGCCATCCCACCGCTGGCGCGCCTCACCGTGGGCCGCGAGCTGCGCGTGGCGCTCATCGCCATGCTGGCGCTTCTCGCCGCGTGGATCGTTGCCACGGCGGTGATGCAGGCCGGGTAGCAGCCCGCCGCCGTCTCGCCCGCTAGCTCGCCTCAAAGGTGAGGTAGACGTACGAGCTGCTGTACTCGTCGTACTCCTCCTCCGGGTCTGTCTCGTAGCTCACGGTGCCGGAGAGGCCGCCCGCCGCGTCAAAGCGCACGATGAGGTCGTCGTAGTACGAGCCGGCGCTAAACTGCTCCACGAACTCCTCGGGGAAGGCGGGCTCGGCCGCAAGCAGGCCGTCCGCGGCAAGCGGCACGTCGAGGTCGGCGACCATCCCCGAGAGGCTCGCGAAGTCACGCTCCGCCCGCGCGAGGTTCTCCTCCGGCGTAAGCGAGAGGTCGAAGTCCGTGTGATAGTCCAGCGTCTCCACCACGCCGTCCTCGTTCACGCTCACGCACAGGCTGGACGTCTCCGGGTCGCCGATGTCAAGCGTGTAGCCAAAGATGCGGTAGCCGTAGCTCTGGTAGCCCTCCTGAGGGTCGTCCGCGGAGACGTAGCCGCAGCCCCCGTCCTCAAACGCGGCCGCGACGGCATCGATGGTTTCTGCGGCGGCCTGCTGCGCCTCGGACATGGCCGACGCCGACGCGAAGAAGCGCGGGACAAACACAATCACGAGCGCAATCACCGGGGCGAGAAACACCGCGAGGCGTCGCGGCGCGAGCCTGGGCATGGGCAGGCGGTAGCCCTCCGCGATGCGCCGGGCTGCCTCGTGCAGGGTGTGCATGAGGTGCCAGATGCCGAAGAGCCCGAGCGCGCCGGCGGCCACTTGTGCGGTCTCGCCGATGCCCTCGAGGTTCCTGTCGCCCCGCCCCTCGCCAACTGCCTGCGCCACGCGGCCCGCCGAGGCGAGGCCGAGGGCGGCGTTGAGCTCGCCGGGCGTGCTCGCGTCCACGTGCGGGGTGAGCGCCGCGCGCTCGACGGCGGCCCACTCGTCGGAGCCGGCGAGCGAGCGCGAGCGCACCAGCAAGACCATGGAGATGACCAGGTAGACGACAACGATGGGAAGCAGCGCGAAGATGCCTGCGTCGTAGGTGCCCCGCGACTCCAGGGCGATGTCGTCGATCATGATGAGTACCACCCACGCCGCGAGCGTGGGGAAGATCGCGAGGAGGAAGTAGCCTCCCAGCTTGGGCCAGAGGTAGAGGCGCCGGATGAGGCGTACGTCTGAGTCGGTGAACATGGGGCTCCCTGGTCCTTCTTGCCGAGCGCGCCTAGCTGAGCAGGCGCACGTTGGCCTCGAGCTCGGCGATGTTGTCCTGGTAGTGGAACGCGTGCATGCCCGCCGCCCGTGCGCCCTCGCAGTTGTCCGCGTTGTCGTCAACGAAGAGGCACTCCGCCGGGTCGAGCCGATAGCGGAGGCAGAGCAGGCGGAAGATCGCCGGGTCCGGCTTCATGATGCGCTCCTTGGCCGAGACCACGCAGCCGTCGAGGTATGGCGTGACGGGCGCGTGCCCGAGCTGGTCCATGATGCGGGTGTTAGCGTTGGAGAGCACGTAGATGCCGTAGCCCTCGCGCTTGAGGCGGATGCCGAGCTCGTTGGTGGCGGCAATGGGCTCGGAGTGCTCCGGCCAATGGTCGAAGCACTCGTTGAGGTTGGGGTGCAGGCGCTCGGGCAGGTGGGCGAGCGCGTAGCGTCGCATGGTCTCGTGGCTGATGGTGCCGGAATCCAAAAGCGACCACATCGTGGTGCCAAAAAGCGCGCCGTCGAGCAGCTCCGCGTCCTCGGGCGTGTCCGTAAAAAGGCCTGCGAAGCGCGGCCCGTCAAAGGTCATGAGCACGTTGCCCATGTCAAAGATGATGTTTCTGATGGGTCTGCCGCTGGCCATGGGCGCCTCCCGTCGGTCGGTTGCAGAAAGTATAGCGCTGGGCGGGACGGGGGCGGATGGGCGCTCCGCAATCGGCGCCGTTGTGGCCCCGTGGGGCCCTCTCATTGGTCGCCGGACCAAACAATTCTGCGGCCCTCGCACGAGGGGTCATTTTGGGCGCGTTTCCGACGCGCAACCCCGTCCTTTTGCGAGCCTTTTCTCCCAAACCCATTCAACCCCGCCGTATGCGGGGCGCTGGCGCTGAAAATAATCGCTATGAATCGACGGGAGAGCTCGCTTGGAATCTCGCATGTAGGCGCGTTCGAGTAAACTTTCTCCGTCTGCAAGTTCCTGTTGCGCCCACATGGATTTGGGGTGAGCTCCGTGGAGAAGAACGCAAACAGCAAGCACTGTTTTTCTCGCGAGGAAATAGTTCGAAAGTTTGAGAGCTGTAGGGGCAAGACCCTTGGAGAGATTGACAAGACTGGCGTCTTTACGGGAAAGCCCAAGAACAAGGGCGTGGCAGGAGCGGTCATTGAACAGTCGGTGCTGGGCTACCCGCCTGACGTTCGGCAGGAGCCTGATATAAAAATTGATGGTATTCCGTACGAGGTGAAGACAACGGGTCTCGTTTTTGGCGCAAAGAGCGAAGGCGGGGGCCGGCAGCGTCGTTCAAAGCCCGGGCCTTCCGGGTTGGACAAGTGCGAGCTGAGAGACCTTGAGGCCAAGGAGCCCATGTCTGTTACAGCGGTCTCGGTTGACGAGATTTGGAAAGAGGAGTTCACTAGCTCGGCGTTTTGGCATAAGCTCGAGCACATGCTCATTGCCTATTATCTCTATAACGATGGAAAAGCAAAGAAAGTTGATGACGCTCTTGAGTACGAGCGCTTCCCGTTTATTGACTATGAGCTGCACGACTGGAACGACGACGACCGTGAGGTTCTCAGGTCAGACTGGCAGATCGTGCGGGACTTTGTGGCGCGCGTTCATCAGGAGGGGCTTGACCCAGACGAGGAGTACCCCAAGATAAGCCATGAGCTCAACAGAAAGCTTATGTATACGGACACATCTCCGAAATGGCCCAACAAGCCGCGCTGGAGACTCAAGCGCTCCACTGTGACGTCAATGGTCAAGGAGCACTTTGCCCACGCGGAGCTAGAGCGGCTTCCGGTGCTCCTTTCCAGCTATGCCGACATTGAGCGCGTGTGCCAGGACATTCGCCGTGACTACGGTGGGACGACCGTGGCGGAGCTTGCGAGGGAACTTCACTTTGGGGGTTCGCTTGCGGGCAAGAGCGTAAACGAAGGCCTGCTTGTCCGCATGTTTGGCGGCAGTGAGAAGAAGATTTCGCGCATCGACACCTTTGCCAAGGCGGGCATTCAGTGCAAGAGCATGACGCTGGCCAGCGGCGCCGTGCGGCTTTCCGAGGATATGAAGTTTGCAAGGATTGACTTCGATGAAGTGATGAACGAGGACGTTTCCTGGGAGGATTCTGCCGCCAAGGAGTGCTTTGAGGGCAGGTTTCTCTGCGCCGTCTTTTCCGAGCCTTCTCGGGAGGCCCCACTCTCTGAGAATGTCTTCGAAGGCTTCAAGTGGCTCGTCCTTGACGACGAGGTGGTCGACGAGGCCCGTATGGTGTGGGAAGAGGTACGTCGCCTCATAGTCGAAGACGAGCTTAAAGACATCCCCGTTCTAAGGAAAGATGGCGCGCAGATAGTGAACCAGAACGGTGTCCCGAGGTCGGCGCCCAATTTTCCCAAGTCAAAGGATGCAAAGGCGGTCTTTGTGAGGGGAGACAGCTCCGACTCGTCAAGAAAGCCGCTTGTCATTAATGACGTGAGGATGTATCTCCAGTACTTCTGGTTGAGGAAGCAGTGGGTGGCGGACCGCCTGGCACAGGAGCAATACCTCTAGAGATCTTGATCTTGTCGCCTCGATCGGCTATGATGATCTGGCAACAGCGACACAGAAAGCGAATGGAGAAACGTGTCGTCACAGAAGACTATTAGAGTGGCCGAGCTCTTTGCGGGTGTCGGCGGGTTCAGGCTGGGCCTTGAGGGATACCATAACCCCAACGAGCCGCAAATGGAGCTGCCTGCGGCGGGCCCCTACGAAACTGTCTGGGCGAATCAATGGGAGCCTCCCGGAACCGAGGCCAAGCAGTTCGCGGCGCGTTGCTATCGCGCACGTTTTGGCGAAGACGCCGTGGTAAACGAGGATATTCACGTTGTTCTCGACAAATTCGAGCACGGGGAAATCGAGATTCCCGACGTGGACATGGTGGTGGGAGGCTTTCCCTGCCAGGACTACTCCGTCGCCAAGCCGCTTTCCCAAGCGGGCGGTATCGAGGGCAAGAAAGGCGTGCTCTGGTGGGACATCTACAGGTTCCTTCAGCACAAGCGACCCCGATACGTGCTGCTCGAGAATGTCGATCGCCTGCTCAAGAGCCCGGCATCTCAGCGTGGGCGTGATTTCGCAATTATCCTCTCCTGCTTCAATGACCTGGGCTACTCCGTTGAGTGGCGTGTGGTGAACAGCGCAGAGTACGGTTTTCCGCAGCGCCGCAAGCGCACCTATATCCTCGCTCGATTCGTGGGGGAGGAGTGGGACCTTGGGCAACAGATTGCGCGAGGGCTCATGGCGCGGGCTTTTCCCATTGAGGAGCCAAATTCGTCCGTGATTTCTTACGTTGAGATTCCGGATGATCCCTACATTGCCACGCGAGACTTCAACAAGGGTGGCAAGCTGTCCCCGTTCATGGACGCGGGTGTCATGCAGGATGGCCGTGCGGCAAGCTGCAAGATTGTGGAGGCATACGAGGGGCCACGTCGTACGCTTGGTGACGTGCTTGTTCCCGATGCAGAGGTGCCCGAGGAGTTCTATATCGAGCTGGACAAGCTGTCTCAATGGGAGTATCTCAAGGGCGCAAAACGCGAGAAGCGCGTCAACAAGAAGACGGGTTTCGAATACATGTACTCTGAGGGGTCCATGGCGTTCCCGGACGCGCTTGATCGTCCTTCTCGCACGATTCTGACGGGCGAGGGAGGGCGTGGTGCCTCTCGGTTTAAGCATGTGATTAAGACGGCGGATGGTCGGTATCGCCGCCTGGTGCCTGACGAGCTTGACCAGCTCCAGGGGTTCCCGCGCGGGTGGACCAATACGGGTATGACTGACGGGCACCGGGCCTTCTGCATGGGCAACGCACTTGTGGTAGGAATTCCCCACGCAATTGGTCAGGTGCTTGCCGAGCTCGATGGGGCGTAAATCCGCCCTCTGCGCGTGCTACACTGGCGCCACGGCAACGGACGGGAGGAAACACCATGGCTGACGTGCTCTTTGTTGAGTATCCCAAGTGCAGCACCTGCAAGCGGGCCAAGGCGTGGCTGGACGCGCACGGCGTGAGCTACGCGGACCGGCACATCGTCGAGGACAACCCCACGGCAGACGAGCTCGCCGCCTGGCAGGCTCGCTCGGGCCTTCCCGTTCGCCGCTTCTTCAACACGAGCGGTCGGCTCTACCGCGAGCGCAACGTGAAGGCGCTGCTCGACGCGGGCATGGCGGACGCCGACGCCTTTGCGCTTCTCGCCGAGGACGGCATGATGGTCAAGCGCCCCATCGTGGTGGGGGAGGACTTCGTGCTCGTGGGCTTTCGCGAGGCGGAGTGGGAGGCCGCGCTGCTGTAGCAGCCTCGTTCGAACACCCGACTTCTGGTTGCGCCAGAATCACAAACCAGGGCCCCGGGAAGGGTCCTGGCTTCTTATCTGGGCTGTTTGCCTACGGTTCTTCTGGGCGGTCCTCGGGAATTCCGGTTACCTCTTAGCTATCAAAGAGAGGCGGAGCCAGTTTTGTCGGGTGTTCGTGGCATACTGGCGAGAAGGGCAACGAGGGGAGAAACCCATGCTGACAAGGGAGTTCTGCGCCGAGAACATGGAGCACGTTCCGGTTGCGGTCGCCGCGGGTGCGGCGCGCATTGAACTGTGCGACAACCTCGCCGTGGGCGGCACCACGCCGAGCTACGGCGTTATTCGCGCGGCCGTCGCGTTCGCGCGCGAGAAGAGCGTTGACGTCATGTGCATGATTCGCCCGCGCGGCGGCAGCTTCGAGCACACTCCCGCCGAGGCCGTCATGATGCGCGAGGACCTTATCATGGCCAAGAGCCTAGGGATCACCGGTGTGGTCTTCGGCTGCCTGCGCGGCGGCCGTTTGGACACCGAGCTTACTTCAGAGCTGATTCGTCTTGCCCACGAGGACACCCCCGAGGCCCCTGGCCGTGTGGCCGTGACCTTCCACATGGCCTTTGACGCACTGGCGCCGGAGGATCAGCTCCCCGTTATAGACTGGCTCGCCGCACGGGGCGTGGAGCGCATCCTCACGCACGGCGGTGCTGCCGGCACGCCCATCGCGGACAACCTTGACCGCCTGCGCGCCTACGTGGACCGCGCGGCCGGGCGCATCATCATTCTCCCGGGTGGTGGCATCACCTGGGAGAACGCCGAGGAAGTCGCCGCCGCGCTGGGCGTCTCCGAGGTGCATGGGACCAAGATCGTCAAGGTGGGCTGACCGTGGCTCGACCGAGGCAGGTGAAGGGCTTCGCTCAGGTCACGCCGGACCTTGGCGAGCATATGGGGCATGACGTCCTTCTCGCCAGCTTGGCGTCCGGTGAGGCGCGCGTGCGGGGAACGGCGTTTTCCGGGCTACAGCTTGACGGCGTCTCCGCCGTCGGCGCCGCCTTTGAGAACGTGGCGTTTCGCGGCTGCGTCATTGAGGGCGTGGACTTCTCAGGCTGCACGTTCACGGACGTTCAGTTTCTGAGTTGCCGCTTCATCTCCTGCACGATGGCGCGCTCGTGGCTCAACCGGGTGGACTTCCGGTCGTGCTCGGCACCGGGCATGAGCTTTGGCAAGGGTCGGCTCACCGGTGTCCTCATGGCGGACTCCCAGTTTGACTACTGTGACCTCTCGGAGGCCTCCGTGAGCCACCTGCGCGCGGGAGCAACGAGCCTTTCCGAGCTCAACCTGTTCCTCACCAAGCTCTCTCACGTGGAGCTCGGTGACTGCGACCTCACGTGGGCGACGGTCTATCGCTCGAGTCTCTCGGGCATCGACCTCTCCACGTGCGACATATCGGGAATACGCGTGTCCGGGGACTTTCGCGATCTGCGCGGCGTCGTGGTGAGCGCCCCGCAGGCGGTGCAGCTGGCAGGGCTTCTGGGCGTGACGGTGAAGGAGGAAGAATGGCTTTGATTGGTGAGGATGCCTCACTCGAGGAAGTGCAGCGGGTCTTCAGAAACGACCGCTTTGCGACGGACGCGTGTGGCTGCCGCGTGGTTGAGGCCTCGCGGGGGCATGCGGTGTGCGAGTTCGACATCACGCCCGGCCACCGAAACGAGAAGGGCGGCGTCATGGGCGGCGCCATCTTCACGGTGGCGGACCTCGCCCTTGCCGTGGCGTCCAACGTGGGCGAGCCGGTGACGGTGTCCGTGAGCAGCTCGATTGAGTTCATGAGCGCCGCAAAGGGCGAGAGGCTCATCGCCACGGCGGACGTGGACAAGAACGGGCGCACGCTGGGGTTCTACAACTGCCTCGTCACGGACGAGCTGGGCACGCCCGTGGCGCGCGTGACCCAGACGGCGATGCACCTGCGCCAGTAGGGGCTGCCGGGGGGCGCGGGGCGCCCCCCGACGGGCCTAGTCGAGCGAGGCGAGCTGGGCGGGGAGCTCGCCGATGAGCGGGCGAATGTAGGCGCGCAGCTCGTCGCCGATGCCCATGCCGTCGGCAGAGATCCACTCGCTCGGGATGTTGCGCACCTGGTTGGCCACGGCGGCAACGTCGATGAGCTTGGTGCGGGACTCGTACGGGTCGTTGGAGACGCGCTCGATGGCGCACATCTTTGCGGTCTCGCCGGCAAAGGCGGCCTCGACGGCGGCATAGCCCACGTCGTAGGCCTCGTTGAGGTCGGTCCTGCTGGCGACGTAGCTCGCGCAGCGCTGGAGCGTGGAGAGCTCGACGGCGCGGGTCTTGCAGCCGATGCGCTCCTTGGTGAGGGCGGCGAGGTAGCGGCTGGCGCCCGAGAGCATGGCGAGGTGCCCGAACTCATCGGTCCCCACTCCCGGCGCGGCCGCACGCTCGCAGATGAGCTTGCCGTCTGGCGTGCGGACGCCCTCGCTCACGCCCACCATCACGGTGTTCTTCTTCTCGAGCGCCTGGATGAGGCGCTCGATGAGGGCATCCTCGTCGAGCGGGACCTCGGGAAGGAGCACGAGGTCGGGCTCGACGAAGGCAAGGGCGCTCGAGGCGGTGAGCCAGCCGGCGTCGCGCCCCATGATCTCGACGAAGGTGACGCTCTTGAGGTTGTAGACGTCGGCGTCGTAGGCAAGCTCGTTCATGGCGGTCGCCACGAAGCGCGCGGCGCTGCCGTAGCCGGGGGTGTGGTCGGTTCCCACGAGGTCGTTGTCGATGGTCTTGGGCACGCCGATGAAGCGGATGTCGCTCCCGGTGCTCTGGCCATAGGCGGCGAGCTTGGAGATGGTGTCCATGGAGTCGTTGCCGCCGATGTAGAGGACCGCGGAGGCCCCTAGCTGCTCAAAGCGCTCGAAGAGCTGCTGGTAGACGACATCATCCGTTCCGGGCGCGGGGAGCTTGAAGCGGCAGCTCCCGAGCCAGCTCGCCGGGGTGTTACGAAGAAGCTCGAGGTCGACCCTGCTGACGAATGCCTCGTCGAGGCGCACGGAGCGGCCGTCGAGGAATCCCTGGATGCCATAGCGCATGCCCTCGACGCGCGCTCCCTCGAGGATGCCTGCGGCAATCACGCCGGCGAGGCTCGCGTTGATGGCGGCGGTGGGCCCGCCCGACTGTCCTACCAGCACGCATCTCTCGGCCATTTGGGGTGCTCCCTTCGTCGTTTGCGCTGCTGTAAGCATACCTCAGGGTTCGGGTGGGGCAGGCCGGTGTGCAAAAGAGCGGATAGTGCGAAAATCGACGGCAGTCTCATGCAGTCAGCGGCATAGTGTGAAGCTCTGCGGGGACCTCCGTGGGTAGAGGCCTGACGATGACCTGCGGTTATGTGATGTCAAACCGTTTGCTCCGCTGGAAATCCCAGGATATGGGCGAGAGGGGCTTCACACTAAGCCGCTGATTGCAGGGGAAGACGGGATTATTTCACACTATCCGCTTGATTGCAGAAGGGCGCGCCCTCGGATGGTCCGAGGGCGCGCCCAGAGTTTGACGGTCTGTTCCCGCTCGGCGTTTATGCGAGGTTGTAGAATGCCGCCTTCTGCAGGTACTCGGCGCTCGCGCCGAGGGAGTCCTCGATACGGAGCAGCTGGTTGTACTTGGCCACGCGGTCGGTGCGGGCGGGGGCCCCGGTCTTGATCTGGCCGGCGTTGGTGGCTACCGCGAGGTCGGCAATCGTGGTGTCCTCGGTCTCGCCGGAGCGATGGGAGACCACGGCGGTATAGCCGGCGCGCTTGGCCATCTCGATGGCGTCGAGCGTCTCCGTGAGGCTGCCGATCTGGTTGACCTTGATGAGGATGGCGTTGGCGGCGCCCACCTCGATGCCCTTCTTGAGGCGCTCGGTGTTGGTGACGAAGAGGTCGTCGCCCACGAGCTGGACCTTCTTGCCGAGGCGCTCCGTGAGCTTGACCCAGCCGTCCCAGTCCTCCTCGGCCAGGCCGTCCTCGATGGAGATGATGGGATACTTCTCGACGAGCTCGGCCCAGTAGTCGACCATCTCGTCGGACGTGAGCGTGCGGCCCTCGCCCTTGAGCTCGTACATGCCGGTCTCCTTGTTGTAGCACTCGGAGGTGGCGGGGTCCATGGCGAACATGAAGTCCTCGCCCGGCTTGAAGCCGGCTGCCTCAACGGCCTCCATCAGGTAGACGAAGGGCTCGGCGTTGGTCTTGAGGTCGGGGGCAAAGCCGCCCTCGTCGCCCACGCCGGTGGAGAGTCCGGCCGTCTTGAGGGTGTCCTTGAGCGTGTGGTAGACCTGCGCGCACCAGCGAAGGCCGGTCGCGAAGTCCGGGGCGCCCACGGGCATGATCATGAACTCCTGGAAGTCGACGTTGTTGTCCGCGTGGACACCGCCGTTCAGGATGTTCATCATCGGGACGGGGAGGGTGTGCGCGTTGGGGCCGCCCAGGTAGGCGTAGAGCGGCAGCCCCGCGGAGGCCGCGGCGGCACGCGCGATGGCAAGCGAGCAGCCGAGGATTGCGTTGGCACCCAGGCGACCCTTGTTGGGGGTACCGTCGGCGGCGATCATGGCCTCGTCGGCGCCGCGCTGGTCGGTGGCCTCGCGGCCCACAAGCACGGCGGCGAGCTCGTCGTTGACGTGTGCCACCGCCTGGGTGACGCCCTTGCCCAGATAGCGGTCCTTGTCTCCGTCGCGCAGCTCGACGGCCTCGAACTCGCCGGTGGACGCACCGGACGGGACGATGGCGCGTCCGAGGGAGCCGTCCTCGAGCGTGACCTCCACCTCGACGGTGGGGTTGCCGCGGGAGTCGAGCACCTCGCGACCATATACCTTTGCGATCTTGCTCATGGCGAACCTTTCTGTTTGACTGAGCTAACTTGTTTTGAAGTATACCCAATCTAACAATTGGCATACCGAGACGAAGAAGGCTCATGAAAAAGGGACGACACGTCGTGACGCGCCGCCCCCGGACCGTGCTAGCGATAGTCGTAGAAGCCCTTGCCGGCGGCGCGACCGGTCTCGCCGCGGTCGATCTTCTCCTTCAGCAGCGCGGCGATGCGGCCCTTGATGGTGGTGGGGTCGGCTGCCGCAGGGTCGAGCAGCGTGATGTTGTAGGCGGTGGTCAGCCCGACGATGTCGAGGATCTGGAACGGGCCCGCCGGCGCGCCGGTGCCGAGCCTCCAGGCGAGGTCGATGTCCTCGACCGAGCCCACCTCACCGGCCCAGAGCGCCTGTGCGGCGGTGAGGAAGGGCACGAGCATGCTGTTCAGCAGGTAGCCGGGCTGCTCCTTCATGACCTTGAGGGGCACCATGCGGATGCCCGCGGCAAACTCGACCACCTCGTCGAAGTGCGCCATGTCCGTTCCGGGGTGCGGCATGACCTCGGCGGTGGGGTTCTTCCAGATCTCATTGGCAAAGTGCAGCGCGAGGTACTTGTCGGGACGGCCGGTGTGCTCGGCAAAGGCGCTCGGAAGGAGCGTGGAGGAGTTGGTCACCACGATGGTCCGCTCGGGCATGATGGGGGCAACGGCGGTGTAGAACTCGATCTTCTGCTGGGGGTTCTCGGCGATGCACTCGATCACGAGGTCGGCGTCGGAGAAGGCCTCCTCATAGCTCGTGGTGAGGCGGATCCCCTCGTAGGCGGCCTCGACGCGCGCCTTGGCGGTCTCGCAGGTCTCGGGCGTGACGTCCTCGCGGGGGAGAAGGCCGTAGGCGTAGGCGGCGGGGTTGGTCTTCATGGCCTCGAGCGTGGCGAGGTAGACCTCGCGCAGGTGGTCGAGCTTGGGTTGGCAGCGCTCGATGGAGCCCTCCGAGCGGAGCCAGATGGTGACGTCACACCCGCTGTACGCGCACTGGAAGGCGATCTGGCTTCCGAGCACGCCGCCTCCGGCGACGACGACCTTGGTGAACTTCATGGGAGAGTCCTTTCCGTTGGGCGCGGCGGGGGTCGCCGCGCGGATGCCTTCCTCCTACCCAGAAGCCTGTAACTATTTCACGCACGTTCTTCTCGCGTTCCTCGTCGGCGCGTGCCGGACGATATACTGTGACAGTTGGCAGGACGCGGGCTGCGCGGGGGCGGCGCCGCAGACGGGGAGGTACTCATGGGAGCGTTCTTTGGCGCGGTCTCGCATCGCGACGTTGCACTCGACGTGTTCTTTGGCGTCGACTATCACTCGCACCTCGGCACGCGTCGTGCCGGCATGGTGTCGTGCCGCGAGGGGGGCGGCTTCAACCGGCAGATCCACTCGATTGAGAACACGCCGTTCCGCACCAAGTTCGAGCATGACCTGCCCGACCTCTCGGGCACCTGCGCCATGGGCTGCATTTCGGACAACGACCCGCAGCCGCTGCTCGTCCGCTCCCACCTTGGCGTCTACGCCATCTCCACGGTGGGCGCCGTCGCCAATCAGGATGCGCTCGTGGCGCGCTTCGAGGAGGCCGGCCACCAGTTCGGCGCCATGGGGTCGGGCGCGGTCAACGTCAACGAGCTCGTGGCCGCGCTCATTAACTCGCAGGGGAGCATCGTCGAGGGCATCCGCTACGCGCAGGACGAGATCGAGGGCTCGCTCACGCTGCTCGTCATGACCGAGGACGGCACGCTCATCGCCGCGCGCGACAAGATGGGCCGCCTGCCGGTGCTCATCGGCAAGGACGAAGACGGCTACTGCGTGACCTTCGAGTCCTTCGCCTACGGCAAGCTCGGCTATGTCGATGCGTACGAGCTCGGCTCGGCCGAGATCGTACGCATCACGGCGGACGGCTACGAGACGCTCTCCGAGCCGCGCGACGAGATGCGCATCTGCGCGTTCCTCTGGGTCTACTACGGCTATCCCAACTCAAACTACGAGGGCGTCAACGTCGAGTGCATGCGCTATCGCAACGGCGCCATCATGGCCCGCGACGAGCGCGAGGCGGGCCTGCTCCCCGAGGTCGACTATGTCGCCGGCATGCCCGACTCGGGCCTGCCGCACGGCATCGGCTACGCCAACGAGTCCGGCGTTCCGCTCGCGCGCCCCTTCGTCAAGTACACGCCCACCTGGCCGCGCTCCTTCATGCCCGCAAACCAGGAGGTCCGCAACCGCGTGGCAAAGATGAAGCAGATCCCGGTGCCCGAGCTCATCCGCGACAAGCGCCTGCTGCTCGTGGACGACTCCATCGTCCGCGGCACCCAGATGCGCGAGACGATCGACTTCCTGCGCGACACGGGGGCCTCCGAGGTCCACATGCGCTCGGCCTGCCCGCCCATCATGTACGGCTGCAAGTACCTCTCGTTCTCCCGCAGCCGCTCCGAGTACGAGCTCATCGCGCGCCGCAAGGTCCGCGAGCTCGAGGGGGACGAGGGCGAGAAGCACCTCGACGAGTACGCGGACGGCCGCTCCGAGCGCGGGCGCTGCCTGCTGCGCTCCATCTGCGAGGAGATGGGCTTCGACTCGCTGGAGTACCAGAGCCTCGACGGCATGCTCGAGGCCATCGGCATCGACCGCAAGAAGGTCTGCACCTACTGCTGGAACGGCAAGGAATAGGCTTCGAGGGATGGCCCGAGCCCGAACGCTGGACCCGGGCCTCTTCTCTCGAGCTATATGTGATTAGATTGGTAGCAATTTGGGAACGAGAGGGATAACGACACCCCGTGACCCTAAGGAGCCCCATGAGCTACCTTGACATCATCAACCGTCGCCGCAGCGTCTACGCGCTGAGCGATCGGCTTCCCATCTCCGAGGACGAGCTCGTCCGCACCGTGGAGGACGTCGTCGTGGCGACGCCCTCTCCCTTCAACGTGCAGAGCGGCCGCGCGGTGGTCCTTCTCGGCGCGCAGCATCGCGCGCTCTGGGATGAGATAGTGCGCCCAACCCTCGAGGCCATCGTGCCTGCGGAGTCCTTCGCCCCGACGGCCGAGAAGCTCGCCGGCTTTGCCGCCGGTGCGGGCACGGTGCTCTTCTTTGAGAACCGCCCCGCCGTCGAGGACCTCAAGGTTCGGTTCCCCACCTACGCCGCCGCCTTTGACGGCTTTGCCGAGCACGCGCTGGGCATGATCGAGGTCAACGTCTGGAACGCGCTTGCCGAGAAGGGCGTTGGCGCAAGCCTCCAACACTACAACCCGCTCATCGACGATGCGGTCAAGGCCCGCTGGGGCATCCCCGCGCAGTGGGCGCTCGCCTCGCAGATGGTCTTCGGCGGTATTGCCGCGCCGATGGCCCCGATCGATAAGCTCCCCGCGTCCGAGCGAGTCCGCGTGATTCGCTAGCGCCGACGAGACGCTAGCAGTTGCCCACGTAGACGTGGGCGAGATGGCGGCGTGAGACGTCGGCCAGCCTCCGCACGGTCGAGACGGGGGTGGGCCCTCGGTCCGTGAGCCGCCAGCACGGGAAGAAGCGCGTGACGTGGTGGGTCACCGTCTCCCGCCCGTGGCCACCGTCGAGGCTGGAAAGCCAGCAAGAGAGCTCGTCCATCTCGTCGTCCCCGTCGTTCATGCCGGGGATGACGAGCGTGGTCACCTCCAGGTGACAGGCGGGGTCCGCTGCGAGCCGCTCGATTGTGGCCCGGACGCACGAGAGCGAGCCCGGCACTGCCCCGCAGGCATCGTAGAAGGCGTCCGAGAATCCCTTGAGGTCGATGTTCGCCGCGTCGACGAGCCCCTCGAGCTCGTCGAGCACGCGTCGCCCCACGCATCCGTTGGAGACGACCACGTTGACGAGGCCCGCCTCGTGCGCCAGCCGGGCGCAGTCGCGGACGTACTCCCAACAGACGAGCGGCTCGTTGTAGGTGTAGGCGATGCCGGAGACGCGCGGGTCGCGTCGGCGGGCCTCGACGGCGAGCGCAACCAGCTCGCTCGGCATGACCTCGCGCCAGCCCACGTCCTTCTCGCCCGCCTGGGAGATCTCCCAGTTCTGGCAGAAGGGGCAGCGCAGGTTACAGCCGTAGCCCCCGACGGAGACCACGTACGTTCCCGGCCTGAAGCGCGCGAGCGGCTTCTTCTCGATGGGATCGAGCGCAATGGAGGTCAAGCGCCCGTAGCCCTCCGGCGCGACCGTGCCGCCGCGGTTGCGCCGCGCGCGGCACGCGCCGAGCGCCCCCGGGGCCAGGCGGCAGCGGCGCGGGCAGGCGGTGCAGACGAGCGCCCCGCCCTTCTCGCCCGCGCTCACCGGTGGCGCTCCACGACGAAGCGCTCTATGGAGACGCCCTCCTCCGAGAGCGCGATCCCGCCCTTGCGCGCGGCAATGCGCAGCTGCTCCTCGACCGTGTCCACACCGTCGAGGTCTGGGAGGAGAAGGCCGCGCCTCCCGCCCGGCGCGCTCACGATCACGCCATAGCGGCGCGGATCCAGCCCCGTGCGGCCCTCAACGGGCTCCGGGTCCCCGAGGACGTCGACGTCGTAGACGAGATCGGGGAGCTCCTCGGCCGTGACGGGCGGGAAGCGGGGGTCGTGGAGGCCGGCCGAGACCGCGTTGGCCACGATTTCCTCCGCGAGGCTCGCACGCGTGGGGGCAATGGTGCCGATGCAGCCTCTTAGCCGACCGCTCTTGGTGAGGGAGACGAAGGCCCCGGCGCGGCGCGAGAGCAGCTCCGGGGGAAGGCCGTCCGGGACGGGCAGGCTCCGCCCCGTGCCAACGCGGTGTTCGAGCGAGGCGCGGGCGAGCGCCACGTACGCGTCCTCCCCGGCTCGACGGCGCTCCATGTCGGCGGCATGCCAGGCCTCGTACGCCTTTCCGAAGGCGCGGTCGGGGTCGGACCCCTCGGGTCCAGAGGGCAGGAGGCACGCGACGCCGTACCCCACGCCGAAGGGCCCCTCGTACGAGAGCAGCTCGGCGGTGACGGGCGTGCCGTCGAGCGCGCCGGCCATGATCTGGAAGGAGCGTAGGCCGCACTCGGCAGCGCGCTCGCACAGGCCCGGGTCCGCCGTCATCAGCGAGAGGAAGTCCCCGTTCCCGAGGGCCTTGCAGACGAGCTTGTCGAAGACGGGGCCGTCCGGCGAGAAGCCGTATGGGCCGTCCGCCGTCAGCTTGTGCGAGAGGTCGCCGGAGGCCACGTAGGCCACGCGGCGGCCCAGACGACCCGCCGCCCGTGCGATCAGCTGTCCCATGCGGTAGTGCTGCAACGGCGAGAGGCCGGAGATGCCCATGCGGACGACGCGGTAGGAGGAGGGCTCTTGGCCTGTGGCCCGCAGGTCGTCGTATGCGGCCTGGATGAAGTGGAGCGGAACGAGGACGCCCCAGTCGAGGTCCCGCTCGCGCTCTCCGGCGGTGCCGGCGGGCAGCTCCTCCTCCCGCGCGAGGCGACAGAGCTCGGTGACGAGCTCCTCGTCATAGTTGACGCGCGAGCCATCTGCGCTGTCCCCGAACTGCGAGAACGTCCCCCGTGCGCCAGGACCGGGAGCGATGTGGAGGTAGTCGAGGTACATGCTCGTATGCGGGCTCGAGATGACGATTGTGTCCGGCCCAAGGG
Organism: Thermophilibacter provencensis; assembly: GCF_900128445.1. GTDB lineage: Bacteria > Actinomycetota > Coriobacteriia > Coriobacteriales > Atopobiaceae > Thermophilibacter > Thermophilibacter provencensis. The sequence continues at coordinate 968,988 of NZ_LT671417.1, forward strand.
CGGCGACGCGCCGAGCGACCTCGCGATAGGCATCCACGGTGGGCTGGATCTCCCGCTCGCGCCCGTGCCCCACGCCGGGGACGATGAGGGGCGGGTGCGGTACGGCTACGGCGATGACGACGGGCATGTGGGCCCCCTCTCGTCAGGTGACAGTAACGTCAGGTTTGTTTGCCGCGGGCTGAGCCTAGTACCATTGTGCCCATGGATGCCCGGACGGCGGGCACCAATGGGCGAGCGGGGGTGAAGCGGCATGGTTGTGGCGCTGACGGCGCTGGGAATCATCTTTCTGGCATACGGGGCGCTCATGGCGGCGCTCTATCCGGCGGGAGGGTTCTTTCTGGTGTGGGTGGCGCTGGGAGCCGCCCTGCTCGTCGCCTCCCGGGTGGAGCGGGCTCGCTTTGCGATCTGCGCCACGTTTGTGGTGGGCGCGATCGTCGTGGGCGGGCTCTCGGCGCTCATAGCCACCACGGCGGCAGTGACGCCGCCCGCGGGGGTGGACTGTCTCGTGGTGCTGGGCGCCGGGCTCAGGCCCGACGGCTATCCCAGCGAGACCCTGCGATTTCGGCTTGAGGCGGCGCTCGCGTATCTGGACGAGAACCCCGGGACCTCCTGCATCGTCTCTGGCGGGCAGGGCTTTGGAGAGCCCCTGACCGAGGCGGACGCCATGGCGGAGTATCTGGAGGCGCGCGGACTGGATGGTGCGCGCATCACGAAGGAGGGGCGGTCGGGCACCACGGTGGAGAACGTCCGCAACTCCTCCGCTCTTCTTGCCCCGGACGCGACGGTCGCGATTGTCACCAACGACTTTCACCTCTACCGCGCGCTGCGCATTGCCAAGAAGAACGGGCTGCCCGATGCCTATGGCCTGGCGGCCCGTACGAACCCGCTCTACCTGCCCCAGGCCACCCTGCGAGAGTGCGCCGCCATCGTGAAGGAGGCGCTCACCGGCAACATGTGATCGGCCCGACGGGACTTGACAAAGGTGACAGGGTCAACTGTCATGAGTTTTCATGACAGTTGACCCTGTCACCTTTGTCAACCTTTGTCAGGACCCGACGGGCCGCCTTTAGGCCTCGGCGTCGAGGGTCTCGCGGATGGCGAGGATGAACTCGCGCGTGCCGAGCGTCTCGGGGCTCTCGAGCGAGGTGATGCGGGCGAGGTCGCCGGTCATGCGGCCGGACTCGATCGTGTGGATCGTGGCTTCCTCGAGGCGGTTGGCAAAGTCCACGAGCTCGGGCAGCTCGTCCAGCTCGCCCCGCTTGCGCAGGGCGCCCGTCCAGGCGAAGATCGTGGCAACGGAGTTGGTGGACGTGGGCTCGCCCTTGAGGTGCTTGTAGTAGTGGCGCTGGACGGTGCCGTGGGCCGCCTCGTACTCAAAGTAGCCGTGCGGCGAGACGAGCACCGAGGTCATCATTGCCAGGCTGCCGAAGGCCGAGGAGAGCATGTCGCTCATGACGTCTCCGTCGTAGTTCTTGCAGGCCCAGATGAAGCCGCCCTCGGACTTGACCACGCGGGCCACGGCGTCGTCGATCAGCGTGTAGAAGTACTCGATGCCCGCGGCCTCGAACTTGGTACGGAACTCGGCCTCGTAGATGTCGGCGAAGATGTCCTTGAAGCGGTGGTCGTAGGTCTTGGAGATCGTGTCCTTGGTGGCAAACCAGAGGTCCTGGCCCGTGGAGAGCGCGTACTCAAAGCAGCTGCGCGCGAAGCTCTCGATGGAGGCGTCGAGGTTGTGCTGGCCCTGGACCACGCCGGGGCCGTCGAAGACGTGGACGAGCTCGCGGCGCTCGGTGCCGTCCTCGGCGGTGTAGACCAGCTCCACCTTGCCCGGGCCGTCGATGCGCATCTCGGAGTTCTTGTAGACGTCGCCATAGGCGTGACGCGCGATGGTGATGGGCTTCTTCCAGCAGCTCACCACGGGGTCGATTCCGCGCACCACGATGGGGGCGCGGAAGACCGTGCCGTCCAGGATGGCGCGAATCGTGCCGTTGGGGCTCTTCCACATCTGCTTCAGGCCGTACTCCTCCACGCGCGCGGCGTTGGGGGTGATGGTGGCGCACTTGACCGCGACGCCCAGGCGCTTGGTGGCCTCGGCGGACTCAACGGTGACCTGGTCGTCGGTCTTGTCGCGGTTCTCAAGGCCGAGGTCGTAGTACTCGGTCTTGAGGTCGACGTACGGGCAGATGAGCTCATCCTTGATGATCTGCCAGATGATGCGGGTCATCTCGTCGCCGTCCATCTCGACGAGCGGGGTCTTCATCTCGATCTTGGCCATGCGTGCCTCCGGGGTCGTGGGTGCTCACGGGGAAGAATGTAGCACGGCGCTTGGGGCCGCCGCCCCAAGCGCCGTCAGTTTGAGACGCGTTGGACACACGAGGGGGACGAAAGGGGCAGCCTCCTCATCCCCTGAGCCATGCCGGCAGCTCTGCGCTGACCACGCGGGCACAGGCATAGCCGTCGGAGAGCGAGAGCGTGGCTATTCGCTCGTAGCCGGATTCCGTCGGGAGCAGGGCGAGCGCGGACCCTCCGTCGGGGACGAGAAGGACGGTCCTGTTCGAGACGGGGTCATAGGCGGGCGTCGCCGCGCGCGGGCAGCGCATGACGAGCGCGGCACCGGAAAAGTCGGGTGCCGGGACGCTCCGGTCGAAGGCGGCCTCCGCGAGGGCGGTGAGGTAGAGCGCCGGCTCGCCCGCTCCCGCGGTGGAAAACTCAGCCAGCTGCCAGGGGATGTCGCCCTCGAGCGGGGAGAGGAGGGCGTAGATGGGCGCCCCGTCGCCCGTGAGCAGGCCCGTGTCAAAGGAGGCGGCCGCGCCGTCAGGGGAGACGGCGACCTTCCCCTCGGAGACGATGCGTGCGACCGTCATCGTGAGGTAGTCCCTGAGGACGGCCAGTCCCTCACCCCAGGGCTCCGGCGCCGCGAGCGCGGCCAGGGCGGAAAGCGCCTCGTCCCAGGGCCCGAGGGCGACGGTCGAGGTGAGGGCCCGCAGCGGGTCCACGCCGTCGGGCGCGGCCTCGGCGAAGGCGCTCCACGGCCCGCAGGCCGCGGCGCTGAGCCCCTCGAGGCCCACCTCCTCCGCCGTCCCGGCCTCGACCTCGGTGAGCGCCCAGCGCTTCCCGGCGACCGGGCGGACGGAGCGGCGCAGCGTGACGCGCACGGGCGTCACGCCGTCGGCCTGCAGGTATCGAAGGGCAAAGGAGACGTTGCTCCGCGTGCCTTCGAGCGCGCCGGTGGAGCGGGCGGCGCGGAAGTCCTCCTCGAGCACGGCGAGCGGGTCCACGTTGGGCGGGAGCACCTGGTAGAGGAGGCTGAGCTGCTCGTCCGAGCAGCGAATGTCCGCATGGAAGTCCCGTGGGAGGTCGGGCCGGACGCGCGGGGCGACGTCGGGCAGGGCGATGGCGTCGGGGGAGGGGGCCTCGGGCACGTAGGTGATGGTGAACGAGATGGGGGGCTCGTGCCCGGGCTCGACGGGCGCCCCCGGCCCGTCGACGTCGGCGCCGGACGCCTCCTCCCCAGACGGTGCCACATCACTCGGGGCTACCTCCGCGGGGCCCTCCTCCGCGCGGGCCGCGCCGGGCTCCGACACGGCCTCTGCCTCGGGCTCCGACGCGGCCTCTGCCCCGGGCTCCGGCGCGGCCTCTGCCTCGGGCTCCGGCGCGGCCTCTGGGGTCTCCCCGACGGAGCTCGTCGGCTTTCCCTCGTGCGCGGCCACCTCCGCGGGCGCGGCCCCGCCCGCGGCCTCCGTGCCGTCGGGCACCACGGCTTCGACGACGGCGTCGCCGTCCTTCTCGTCTTTTTCGTCCTTCTTGGCAGGCGGCTCGATGTGCCGCGGCCTCACGGGTTTGAGCGCCTTCGCGCCACGCTTGCGCTTCCAGGGCTTTCCGCTCGCCGCGGCCTTGTCCCCGGCGTCCTGGGTGCGCTCGAGCGCCCGGTCGTACTCCTCGCACGCGAGGACAGTGGCGTACACGTAGCCCTTCTTGAACACCGTGAGCTTGATGAACTCGGGGAGCTGCTCGCAGAGCTCGCGCATGTCGGCGCAGCCGAGGTCCGCGGGCGCAAGCCCGTCCGCGACGAGCGCCTCCTCGGCGCGTGGCAGGAGCGTCTGGCGGTTCACGCCAAGCTCGCGCGAGAGCAGCTGATATAGGTACACGCGGTTACCGGGGGTTATCTTTGCCATGGTGCCTCCTCGAGTTGCTCGCCGGGTGGCGTGAAGTTGCGAGCACACTACGTTACTACCCATTCAGCCCCCGCGCCCGGCGCGTTTTGCGAGCGGTCCCGCAACGTCGCCCGCCGTCAGCCGAGACGGCGTCCGCCCCCGGTGGTCGGGCTGCTACCATCGGGGGAAAGCGAACGAGGGGGTACCCATGAGGGCACGAGACGTTCTGGGGGCGATGGGAATCGCAGCCGGCGCCGCAGTCGGCGTCGCGGCGGGCGCGTGCGCGCTCGTGGCCCCGCGCCGCAGCGACGAGGGGCTCGAGGAGCGCTGGGCGGAGGTCTGCCGCTATCGCTACGCCCATCGCGGGCTGCACGCGGAGGGCATCCCCGAGAACTCGCTTGCCGCCTTCGCCAAGGCTCGGGAGCTGGGGTTTGGCGTCGAGCTTGACGTCCACCTCACGCTCGACGGGGCGCTCGTCGTGATTCACGACTCGAATCTCGGGCGCGTCTGCGGACGATCGGGCGTGGTCGAGCAGCTGACGCTCTCCGAGCTCGGCGAGTGCCGGCTCATGGGGACGGACGAAGGCATCCCGACCCTTGACGAGGTGCTGAGGCTTTTTGACGCCGCGGGCGACGCCGCCTCGCCCGCGCCCCCGGTGATCGTCGAGCTCAAGACCGCCGACGGCAGCGCGTCCCTTCTCGCCGAGCGCACGATGGCCTGCATCGACTGCTATGACCTCCGCTTTTGCGTGGAGAGCTTCGACCCGCGCGTGCTCGGGTGGCTGCGGGCCCGGCGTCCGGACGTCCTGCGCGGCCAGCTCGCGCGGAGCTTCCTGGACGACAGGGACCTCAGCCTGGCGCGTCGCCTCGGCGCGACGGCGCTTCTTGGAAACGTGACGGCGCGGCCGGACTTCATCGCCTGCCGGTTCCGCGACCGGGGCCTCCCCGCGGTCCGTCTGGCCTGCGGCCGGCTTGGCGCGCATCTCGTCACCTGGACGATTCACTCCGAGCGCGAGATGCTGGAGAGCGAGGCCGAGGGCGCCCCGGTGATCTTCGAGGGGTTCATTCCCGACCCTCGCTCCACGATCGGCGGGGAGGAGCGTCCCGACTAGCGGCCCGCGGAGCGCGATGAGAGCCGCTCGGCGCGGTTCCTGAGGTTGGCGACCGTCGCCTGCATGCCGTGCGGCGCGTAGGAGATCTCCTCGAGCGAGGCGAGGTCTTGGGGGAGGTAGGCGGCAAGCGAGAGCTCCGCCGTCTGCTCGGCATGCTCCGGCGCGGGGCCGGGAACGACGGCGAGCGATAGGACCTTGGCCCCCTGCGCGCTCAGGCGCTCCTCGTACTCGCTCGTGGGCTCGTCGGGGAAGTCCGCCCGTGCGTCGCGCGACTCACGCACGATGCGGTAGCCGGCGAGCGGCACCTGCGTGAGCATGAAGTCGAAGAGCGGCTGGCTGTCGGTCTTGAAGGAGACCTCGCCGCCGGTGACGAGCACGTCGCGGAAGTCCATGAGGCGCTCCATGCTTGCCATGCGAAGGTGCGCGTCGCGCTTTCGGGGGAAGGGTGTGGGGAAGTTGAGGTAAATGCGCGCGAGCTCGCCGGGCGAGAAGAACTCGCGGATGCACATCCCGGTGCCGGGGACCACCACCACGTTTGGGAGGCCGCTCTCGCAGACGCGCTGGGCCGCGTATGCCACGCAGATGGGCTCGGCGTCCATGGCGACGAAGAGCACGTCAGGCTCGCGGCGCGCCGCCTCGACGGCGAACGCCCCCTTCCCGCAGCCGAGGTCGAGGCGGACCTCGCGGTAGCGCCCGGCCTCCGCACCGGCGCCGATGCCGCGCCAGCAGGCCTCGGCCCACCGGCCGCGCCAGCGCTCCGGCGTGAGCTCAATGGCGTCCGAGTAGCGCTCGAGGCGCTCCTCGAGGACGAAGTTCTTGGGAAGCCTCGCGTGAAGGGCGTGGGGCATGGGTTCTCCGTTTCATGAAGCGATGCGAGGGGGCAGGCCCCTCGCGTCATCTACAGCAGCTCGTCGAGGGTGGCCCCGTAGGAGGGAAGGAACTCGGACACGAAGTCCGCGACCTCGGGCAGCTCCGCGGCAATCTCGTCAACGGCGGCTCGGCAGGTGCGCTCCGCGCTCGCGAACTCCATGTTGCCGGCGCGGCGCTCGTCGACGCACTTGATGAGCGCGGAGATCTTGTCGGCGGCCTTCACGAGCCGGCGGAGGTACGTCTCGTCCTCCCCCGCGGTGCCCGGCATCCAGAGGACGTCCTCGAAGTGCGGGCGCAGGTCGTCGGGGAGCGTCTCCAGAAGCTGGCGCTCCGCCCCCCGCTCGACGGCGCCGTATGCGCTTCTGATGGTCCCGTCGTGGTACTTCACGGGAGTGGGCATGTCGCCGGTGATGATTTCGGATGCGTCATGGTAGAGCGCAACGAGGGCGGCTCGCTCGGCGTTGAGGGAGCGGCCGTGGCGCACGTTGGCCAGCACGCAGAGCATGTGCGCTATGAGCGCCACCTCGAGCGTGTGCTCGGAGAGGTTCTCGGGGCGCGAGCTGCGCATGAGGGCCCAGCGCTCGATGTACTTCATGCGCGAGAGCAGCGCGAGGAAGTGGGACTCTGCCATGACGGCTCCTCGGTTCGTCCTTCGTCCTGTGTCGCAGCAATGATATACCGCCCGCCGGACGGGAATCCGACGGGCGGTGGGGCGTGCCGGTGGCACGTGCCTTGGCGGAGCGCTAGTCGGCATCCTCCTGGATGCTCTGGAGCGTGGCCATGAGTGCGGGGATGACCTGCTTCTTGCGGCTGACCACGCCGGGCAGGCGCGCCATGCCGTTCTCGGGGTCGGTGTCAAAGGCGCGCGCGACGATGTTCTCGGCGCCCTCGCCGTACCACAGCATCTCGCTCGACGAGCTCTTGACGTCGGTAAAGAGGTAGAAGACGAGCGGCAGCTCCTCGAGCGCGGCGGCCTCGCGCAGGTAGGGGCCCACGAGCTCCTCGGCCGCCTTGCGGCTCTTCTCGGTCATGTAGCTGCCCTGGCCCACGCCAAACTTGACGTTGCCGCGGCTGAAGATCTTGAAGTCCGCCCCAAAGACCTCCTCCGCCGTGCGCCCGGTGAGGTCGGCGCCCGCCTCGAACATCTCGTCGGCGTAGACGTTGATATCGACGTCAGCGATCTTGGCGAGCGCAGCGGCGGTGTCGCGGTCGATCTGTGTGCAGGTGGGCGAGCGGAAGGCCAGCGTGTCAGAGAGGATGGCCGAGAGCATGAGCCCCGCGACGTCCTTGGGGATCTCCACGCCGTTCTCGCGATACATCATGTAGACGATGGTGCAGGTGCAGCCCACGGGCATGTTGCGGAAGTAGGCCGGGCCCTCGGTCTCGATGGAGCCGATGCGGTGGTGGTCGATGATCTCCATGATCTCAGCCTGCTCGAGGCCCTCGACGGACTGCGACCGCTCGTTGTGGTCCACCAGGATGACGTGCTTCTTCTTGGCGGCAAGGAGGTTCGGCGAGCTCACGAGGCCCACGTAGTGGCCGTTCTCGTCGATGACGGGGAAGTAGCGGTGGCGCGAGTGGGCCATCATCTTGCGCGCGTCGTCGACGGAGGTGTTGACGCTCACCTTGAGGATGCCCTCGGAGAGCATCTTGGCGCGCACGGGGATGGACATGGAGATGATGCGCGCCGCCGCATAGGTGTCGTACGGGGTGGTGATGATGGCGCAGCCGTGGCGCTCGGCGGACGAGATGACCTTGCTCGAGATGTGCGCGCTGCAGCAGACCACAAGGCAGCTCGCCTCGCTCTCGACGGCGAACTGCTGGGTCTCGTACCGGTTGGTCACAAGCACGATGTCGCCGGGCTTGACGGTGTCCTCCATCATCTCGGGCGTGGTGCCCACGCGGACGCAGCCGCTGGCGACGCGGCCCGTGGGGTCGCCGAGGATCATCTCGCCCTTGAGGGTGTCGACGATGTTGGCGTAGCAGGTGCGCGACTCGCCGATCACGCTCATGTCGAAGACGTCCATGTTGGCGTTGGCGATGTCCTTGACGGCGATGAGGCCCTCGAGGTTGTTCTCGTCGTCGGTGACGCAGAGGGTGTCGGTCTTTGCCTCGCGCATGAGGTTCCACGCCGCGAAGAGGCTCATCTCGCCATCGATGCCGCCCTGCCGCTGAATCTCGGTGTCCTTGATCTGCGGGGTGACGGAGGTGATGAGCTCCGGCTCGGCAAAGCCGAAGTGGTTGAGGACGAAGGCCGTCTCGCGGTTGATGGCGCCTGCGCGGCGCGGCTGGTAGATGTCCGTGTGCTCGACGGCATTCTTGAGGTGCGCGTACGCGATGGCCGAGCAGATGCTGTCCGTGTCCGGATGCAGGTGGCCGATGACGTTGACCTTGCGGATACCTTCTGGCATGTGCCTTCCTTCCCCCTGGTGCTTCCTCGTCTGATTGTGCCACGTACGAGGTCGTATATGGGAGCTCGGCTTGCGAACGGCAGAAAAACCGCGTGGCCGGACGTTCTTCTCGGCGCGTCGAGGCCGGTCGTTCGGCCGCCGCGGCCGCCGTCCGTCCCCACCTGCTGCGGATTGGGGGGTGTGGCAACTTCCGTCCGGGGACGTCGCGGCCTATCCGCGTGACGGCTGCCCCCGCGCCGTCCCCCGGGCCTTCCCGTGACGGATTTCTCCTGCAGGGAGTGCGTTCTTCTTCTCGGCGGGAGGGGGCTGGGATAGACTCGATGTGACGTCAGGCCCCGCACAGAGAGGCGAGAAACCCCATGGCAGAGTTTGTGTACCAGCTGATCCGAGCCCGCAAGGCCGTCCACGACAAGGTCATCCTGGACGACGTCACGGTGGGCGTCTACCCTGGCGCCAAGATCGGCGTGGTGGGCCCCAACGGCGCGGGCAAGTCCACGCTGCTCAAGGTCATGGCCGGCCTCGAGGACGTCTCCAACGGCGAGGCCATGCTGAGCCCCGGCTACACCGTGGGCATCCTCCAGCAGGAGCCCCCGCTCGACGAGGACAAGACCGTCCGCGAGAACATAGAGCAGGCCTTCGGCGACCTGCTGGCAAAGATCGAGCGCTTCAACCAGGTGAGCGCCGAGATGGCAGACCCCGACGCGGACTTCGACGCCCTTATGGCCGAGATGGGCCAGCTCCAGGACGAGATTGACGCCGCCAACGGCTGGGACCTGGACTCCCAGCTCTCGCAGGCGATGGACGCCCTGCAGTGCCCGGACCCGGACGCGTCGGTGAGCATCCTCTCCGGCGGCGAGCGCCGCCGCGTGGCGCTGTGCAAGCTGCTGCTTGAGGCCCCTGACCTGCTGCTCCTCGACGAGCCCACCAACCACCTGGACGCCGAGTCCGTGCTCTGGCTCGAGCAGTTCCTGCACCGCTATCCCGGCGCCGTCATGGCCGTCACGCACGACCGCTACTTCCTCGACGACGTGGCCGAGTGGATCTGCGAGGTGGACCGCGGCCAGCTCTACCCCTACGAGGGCAACTACTCCACCTACCTGGAGAAGAAGGCCGCACGCCTGGAGGCGCAGAGCCAGCAGGACGCCCGCCGCGCCAAGAAGATGAAGGCCGAGCTCGAGTGGGTCCGCAGCTCCCCCAAGGCGCGTCAGGCCAAGAGCCGCGCCCGCCTCGAGCGCTACGAGCAGATGGAGGCCGAGGCCCGCGCCTCCAAGCGCGTGGACTTCACCGACATCCACATCCCCGTGGGCCCGCGCCTGGGCGCCAAGGTGCTCGAGGCCGAGCACCTCTGCAAGAGCTTCGGCGACCGCGTGCTCATCGACGACCTCAGCTTCTCGCTCCCGCGCAACGGCATCGTGGGCGTGATCGGCCCCAACGGCGTGGGCAAGTCCACGCTTTTCAAGATGATCGTGGGGCTTGAGGGGCCCACGTCGGGCACCCTCGAGGTGGGGGAGACCGTCAAGCTCTCCTACGTCGACCAGATGCGGCAGGGCCTGGATGCCGAGAAGAGCCTCTGGGAGGTCGTCTCCGACGGCAACGACTACATCCGCGTGGGCGACTCCGAGATTCCGAGCCGCGCCTACGTGGCGGCCTTCGGCTTCAAGGGCGGCGATCAGCAGAAGCGCGCCGGTGTGCTCTCCGGCGGCGAGCGCAACCGCCTCAACCTCGCGCTCACGCTCAAGCAGGGCGGAAACCTCCTGCTCCTGGACGAGCCGACCAACGACCTCGACGTCGAGACGCTGGAGTCCCTGGAGGAGGCGCTCGAGGAGTTCCCCGGCTGCTCCGTGGTGATCTCCCACGACCGCTGGTTCCTCGATCGCGTGGCCACGCACATCCTGGCCTGGGAGGGCGACGACGAGAACCCCGGCCGCTGGCACTGGTTCGAGGGCAACTTCGAGTCCTACCAGGCGGACCGCGAGAAGCGCCTCGGCGCGGACGCCTCCAAGCCGCACCGCCTGCACCGCAAGCTCACGCGCGACTAGGGATTTGTGACCCCTCCCATTTTTTCGAACGGTTCCCTTACGGTCGCCTGACGTGACACGACTACGGTTGTGTCACGTCAGGCGACCGTCTCGTGAAAGGGAACCGTATGCTTGAAGGCGTGTCCTACTCCGTCCACATGGACCTCGAGGGGTTCCGTGACCTCTTCCGCGCCCAGCAGATTCGTTACACCCGAAAGCTCGGGATTCTCTGTGCCGTGCTTTTTGGGTTCATGACCATCGCTTCCGTCTTTGCGTGTCTCTTTGCCCCCTCCGTCGAGATGGTCGGGGGCACGCTGCTCTTCGTGGCGCTTCTCGTGTTTGGCGTCGTGATGGCGGTGCGTCCGCCGCTTCTGCTCGCAACGCGCGCGGGCCTGGTGCGGAGGTGGTTTGCGCAGCGAGGCGCCGCCAGCGCGGGCGACGATCAGCTCGGGCAGCTCGTTGCCGACTATACGGTGACCCTCTCCGCGTTTGGCTTCACGGAGGCCTCGAGGACCGCAACGCTCAACATACCCTGGTTTGCCCTCGACGCTCGCCCGGTTGCGGGCGACAACGGGACCTACTTCGTGCTGGCAAAGGGCAAGGAGGCCTCCCTTGCCTACAACCTCATGGGAATCAACTGGGCCTTCCGCGACGAGGACGCCTCGGGCGTGCTCTTTCTCCCGCGCGAGCTTGTCGAGAAGAACCCGGGGCTCGTGGACGAGGCGTCCTCCGCAATCAAGGACGCCCGCCGGCGCTACCTTGGTCGCGGAAAGCGGGCCATCGAGGACAAGCAGCTCGCCTCGTGGCTGGCGGCGAAGTAGGAGGCCTCGTCTCGGGCCTACGGCGGCCTGTCGGGGCGGAGCGGGGAGGCACCATCGCTGGAGGGCCTGTTCTCGCCGGGCCGTCGCTTGAGCAGGCGCACTTCTTGGTGAACGGCGTCGTTTTTCTGAAACACTAACGTCACAGAACGTCCACAACCGGTTAGAATGGAGGGGCGCCCCAGGGCGCCCCTTTTTTTGAGCAACGGCGCGCCGCGCCAGGACGATAGGAGCATCAATGCACACGGGCGACATCAGGACACGTAAGGCCGTCATCATCGGCGCGGGGCGCGTGGGCAGTCATGTGGCGCTCTGCCTCATGTTCCAGCACCTTGTGAACGAGATCGTCTTTCTCGACGTCAACCGGGATGCCGCGCGCGCCCAGGCGCTCGACCTCGACGACCTGGCCTCCGGCCTCGGAGACTCGTTCACCATCCGCGTGGGCGAGTACGCGGACTGCCGTGACGCCCACTTCGTGATCCTCACCGCCGGCCGCAGCCGCCGTCCCGGCGAGACGCGCCTGCAGATGCTCGACGGCACCATCAAGGTGCTCGACGGCATCGTGGGCCCGCTGCGCGACTCCGGCTTCCATGGCATCCTGATCAGCGTCTCCAACCCGGCCGACATCGTGGTCGAGTACCTCTACCGCAACCTCGGCCTGCCGCGCAACCAGGTCTTTGGCACCGGCACCGCGCTCGACTCGGCACGCCTGCGCCGTGTGCTATCCGAGACCATCGACGTCTCGAACCGCCAGATCCAGGCCATCTGCATGGGCGAGCACGGCGACTCGATGTTCATCCCCACCTCGCGCATCTCCGTCGAGGGCATCGGCCTGCGCGAGTACCTCTCGCTGCGCGACGACGTGGTGGACTCCATCGACTTCGGCGACGTCATGCGCCGCGTGCGCGAGTCCGGCGCCGCGATCATCTCCGGCAAGGGCTGCACGGAGTTTGGCATCGCCTCGATCGTGGCCGACCTCGTGACCTCGATCCTGCACAACGAGAAGCGCGTGGTCCCGCTCTCCGCTCACCTCGACGGCGAGTACGGCGAGTCCGGAATCTCCGCCGGCGTCCCGTGCGTCATCGGAAGCACCGGCGTCGACTCCGTGCTGGAGATTGACCTCTCCTACGACGAGCGCCGCGCGATGCGCAAGTCCTGCGCGGTCATCCGCGACTACTGCGAGAAGGTCATGCCGGCGCAGGAGTAGCCGCCTCAGGGGGCCGGTCCTCGCCCGCCGCTTGCCACTGCGAGCGGCGGGCTTTTGCTGACAAAATCCCCCGGCACCCTGACAAAATCCCCCGGGTCCTTTGTCATTTCTGACATAATCCCCCGGCGCCTTGTCACCTTACTGAAACGTCACGCATGGCTTGCCGGGGGGGGGTTCTCCTAGCGTAGAATTGCGCGCGAGACCGTTTTGTCCCCAAGAGACGGGAGACCCATGATCAGGATCGACCACGTGTCCAAGTCATATGACGGCGGCGCCACCAACGCGGTGCGCGACCTCACCCTCGAGATACAGTCCGGCGAAATCTTCGGCCTGCTCGGCCCCAACGGAGCGGGCAAGTCAACGCTGCTCAACATGCTTGCCGGCGTGCTGGCGCCTAGCTCGGGCACCATCGAGCTCGACGGCGTCAACGTGGCGACAGACCCGCTCGCCGCCAAGCGCAACCTCTGCTACGTGAGCGACTCGCCCGATCACCTGCTGCGCCTCAAGGGCCACGAGTTCCTTCGCTTCATCGCCGACGTCTACGAGGTCCCGGATGCAGAGCGCGGGCCGCGCATCGACGAGCTTGCGCGCGAGTATGGCATGGAGGGGGAGCTGGACAACCAGATCCAGTCCTACTCCCACGGCATGCGCCAGAAGATGATGATCATGGGCGCGCTTCTGCCCGACCCTGCCATCTGGATTCTCGATGAGCCGATGACGGGCCTTGACCCGAAGGCGTCGTGGCTGCTCAAGCAGTCCATGCGCCGCCATGCGGACGCGGGCAAGACCGTGCTCTTCTCCACGCACGTGCTCGACGTGGCCGAGAAGGTCGTGGACCGCGTGGGCGTGATCGCCCACGGCGAGCTGCTCTTCGTGGGCACCGTCGACGAGATGCGCGAGCACTTCAAGAGCAACGGATCGCTCGAGGAGATGTTCCTGGAGCTCACGTCCGACAACTCCCCGCTCTCTGGGGAGGCCGAGTGATGGCGCGCGCGGCGACGGCGGCCCAGGGCTTCTCCTGGCGGCAGTTCCGCGTGATGCTGCGCGTGATCATGCGCGGGGAGCAGCACCTGGACAGCACCGGCATGGGCATCGGCGGCGACGAAGGCTCGGCACGCAAGGGCTTCTGGGGCGGGCTTGGCTCGGGAGTCCGCAAGGTGGCGATGGGCTTTCTCTTCCTGCTGCTCGCCGCAGTGTTCTTCATGATGGGCTACATGATGGGCGAGGTCGGAGTCACGCCGTACGTGGCGTTAAGCCTCTGCGTGGTGTGCCTCGTGGGCCTCACGGTCCTCACGGGCCTCTACCAGGCGGTGAACGTCCTCTACTTTGTTCGCGACCTCGGCTACTACCTCACGCTGCCCATCTCGGCCACCACGGTCATGTGGGCGAAGCTCGCCCACTTCCTGGGGATGTCGCTCCTCGGCGATCTCATCATCCTGCCGGTGGGGCTGGGATGCCTTTTCGCCGTCGGGGCGGCGCCCGTCACGTGGGTCGTCATGACGGTGGCCTTTTTGCTGAGCGCCGTGGCAGTGAACCTTGCGCTTGTGATCATCTGCGTGCCCATCATGCGCTTCTCGCGCCTGGCGCACGACAAGGACCGCTTCTCGCGCGTCTTCGGCGCGCTCATCATCGTGTTTGCGCTTGCGGTCGGCGTGGGCAGCCAGTTTGCTTTCCAGGGTGACGGCCTGGCGTCGCTGGCGTCCGGCTCCGAGAGGCTGCTCTCGGGAGGCGCCCCCGCGGTCGTGATGGGCGTTCTCTGTCCGCCGTCGCTGTTTGCGCGTGCGGCAATCGAGGGGGACGCCCCGGGGGTGGCGGGAGCCCTTCTCGCCATGCTCGCGAGCGTGGCAGTCTACGCCCTCGTGCTCTCCGCTCTTGCGCGTCGCTGGTACTTCGAGGGCGTGCAGGCGCTTCAGGGAGCCGGCGGGAAGCGCGGCCGTCGCGTAGAGGGCGCTGAGCTCGCCCGGGCAACGCGGACGCGGGGGGCACTTGTCGCCAACCTCAGCCGCGACTGGAAGACGATGGCGCGCGTGCCGGTCTTCTTCAACCAGTTTGTTCTGAGCTCGCTGCTCATGCCCCTCTACTTCGTCGTGATCATGGTGGCGAGCGGCGTCGTGGGCTTCTCCCAGGCGTCGGACGCGGGCATTGAGCCGATGGCCGTGCTTGGAATGGCGCGTGAGCTCACGGCGCTTCTCACCTTTGACAACCCGGCGCTCGCATGGTGCGCCGTGGGCGTGCTGGTCTTTGGGCTCTTCCTGGGCTTCTCGTCCTACTCGTTCACGATGGGCGTGAGCCGCGACGGCGAGGACTTCTTCTTCATGCGGGGCCTTCCCATGGACTGGAGCGCGTACCTGGCGTCGAAGTTCGTGGTGCCGTTCGCGCTCTCCACGGTGCCGATGCTGGTGCTCATCGTGGTGGCGCTGGTGGTGCTGGGCGTGCCGGCGGCCGCCGGGCTCTACCTCATCGGCGTCTACCTGGGCGCCACGATCGCCCTCGGCCTGCTGTCGCTTGGCCTGGGCGCGCTCTTCCCTCGTCTCACCTGGGACAACGAGGCGCAGCTCGTCAAGGGCGGCGGTGCCACGCTGATGGTCTTCGCGGGCCTCATCGTGGGCGCGGCCGTCATGGCGCTGCCCGCGCTCACGCTGCTCGGCGCGGTGCTGTGGGGGGTCCTGGCGGTGCCCGTGGCGCTCTGCTTGGCGCTGGCGATTTTCGTTGTGGAGTGCGCCGCCCTCGCGTGGTGGGTGCTCGGCCCCTGCGCGCGCAGCCTCTCTCGCCGTGAGCGATAATGTGACCGTCTGATTCTGCCCCGCTTTCCGCTCGTCCGGAGGAGGCCGCGTATGGAGATCGGTATTCCTGGCGAGGATGGGGAGCCGCCGGCGCCGCGTCACGGTGCGGGATACGTGGCAAGGTGGCTGCTTGCCGCCGCGGCGACGGCCCCTGCCTACCTCCTCGCGCAGGTGCTTGCCTCCCTGGTGGCGGGCATCGCCCTGCTGACGACCGACGTTGACGCGCTGATGCTTGCTGCGACGCTGGCGGGCCTTGCCCTCGCCGTGCCGTGGTGGCTCCACCTGAGGCCGCGCTCGCTCCTGCGTCGCGAGGGGGCGCGTCCCTCTCGCCCTGCGCAAGGAGCTCTGCTCGTCTGCGCGCTGCTTGCGCTTGGCGTGGTCCTGCAGGTGACGATCTCGTGCGTGCTCTCCCTGGTGCTGCCGCTCTTTCCCGGAGTGATGGACGGCTATCTCGAGCTCATGGAGCTCGCTGGAATCTCAGATGCGATGAGCCCCGCGGCGCTCGTCGAAGTCGCCGTAATCGCGCCCATTGCGGAGGAGTCCCTCTGTCGCGGCGTTACCCTCGAGTTCTCGCTGCGTGCGTTCTGCCCGGGGCGGCCGCCCGCATCTCGCGCCGAGGTTCCGGCCGCGCGCTTCTGGGCGGCCAACGTCATCCAGGCGCTGGTTTTTGGCGTCATGCACCTCAACGTCGTGCAGGGCGTCTACGCCTTCGCCCTTGGCCTGCTGCTGGGCTGGGTCTTCCGGCGCACAGGGCGGCTGCGCGCCGCCGTCCTGCTCCACATGGCCGTCAACGCCTCCTCTGCGCTCATGGACTCCCTCGGCCTGCTGTTGGACGGGCTCCTCGTTCCCACGGTTCTGGTCGGCGGGCTCGCGACCGTGGCGCTGGTGCGGGCGGCCGCGCGGCTGACCGGCGACTCCGCCTAGGCGCTAGCGCGGCATGCGATCGTGGTTGACCTCCTGGTAGAAGAGGCGTGAGAGCTCGGCGGGCTCGCGGGTCTGGCCGAGCGCCCACATCGTCTTGGCGACGAGGGCCTCGGTGGTCATGTCGTCGCCCTTGAGGATGCCGTCCTTCTCGGCGTAGGCGTGGCCGACCTCGTAGACGCCGAGGTCGAGGCCCTCCTCCGGCACCTGTGTGGTGACCACGAGGGCGCGTCCGGAGTCGACCCAGTCGAAGATTGCGTCCTGGTAGGACCCGTCGTACGCCGGGATGCCGCCGATGCCAAAGGTCTCGAGGATGACGGCGTCGTAGTCGGGCTTGAGGAGGCCGAAGATCGTGGGCTTGAGCTCCGGAGTGAGCTTGAGCACGATGACGCGCTCGTTGAGGGCGTCGTAGAAGCGCGGGCCTCCGTGGTCGCGGCGCGCCGGCCCCATCCCCGCCGGGCGAACGATGCTGCCGCCGCGGACATACGCGAGTGACGGGAAGTTCATGCTCGAGAACGCGTTGAAGCTCATCGTGCGCTGCTTGCGGGCGCGCGTGCCGCAGATGACCTTGCCGCCGAAGACCACGGACACGTCGCGGGAGGCCGGGTCGCAGGCGTAGAGGACGCTGTGGTAGAGGTTGAGCTTGGCGTCGGTGAAGGGGTTCGCCATCGGCTGCTGGGAGCCGGTGAGGACGATCGGCCTGTCGCTGTCCTGGATGAGGTAGGAGAGGGCGGCGGCGGTGTAGGCCATGGTGTCGGTGCCGTGGAGGATCACGAAGCCGTCATAGCGGTCGTAGCCGTCTCGGATGACCCGGGCGATGCTCAGCCAGTCGCGCGGGCGCATGTTGGTGCTGTCGATGTTCATGGGCTGAACGAAGTCGAGGTCGCAGAGGGTGTCGATGAGCGGCACGCGTGCGGCGAGCTCCTTGCCGGTGAGGGTGGGGGCAAGGCCCGCCCCGTCCTCGGTCGATGCGATCGTGCCGCCGGTGGCGATGATGAGGATGCGCTTCATGGCCTATTCCTCGTTTTCGAGCAGGAACCTGCGGATGGCCTCCGCGCAGCCGTCGTGGTCGTTGTCGGCGACGACGGCATCCGCCACGGCCCGCGCGCTCTCGTTGGCGTTGCCCATTGCGATGCCGAGGCCTGCGGCGCGGAGCATCCCAAGGTCGTTGTCCGCGTCGCCGACGGCGATCGTGGCGTCTCGGGGGATGCCAAGCAGCTCGGCGAGCGCGAGGAGCCCGGTGCCCTTGTTCACGCCGGCGGGGGAGAACTCGAGGCTGGAGACCTCTGAGTTGGCGAGCTCAACCGGGAGGTCGGCCACGCGCTCGCGCACGCTCTGGCGCAGCTCCGGGGTTGCGCAGTGGAAAATGAACTTCTGATAGGTGACGGACGGGTCGAGGAGCTGCGCTCGAATGTCCTTGACCGGCGAGGCGGTGGCTCGGTAGAGCCCCCGATAGATGCCCATGTTGTACCGGTCCATGGAGCTGAGGTGCGAGTCCTGGCAGAAGAACCCGTGACCGGAGAACGCGTCGATCATCGCGTCATCGCCGCCAAGCGCCTCGAGCGCCCGGGCGATGACGTCGTGCTCGAGCGGAGAGGCGGAGAGCACCCGGCGCTCCACGAGGTCGTAGAGGATGGTCCCGTTGCAGCAGATGGCGTAGCGGACGTCGCCGATGCTCTCGAGGTCAAGCTCGACCATCTTGGGGCAGCGGCCCGTGCAGATGGCGACGGCCTTGCCGGCGTCGAGCGCCTCGGCGATGGCCGTGCGTGAGGAGGCGAGGACCTCCTTTTTGCTGCTGAGCAGCGTGCCGTCCATATCGAAGGCTATGAGCTGGTAGTTCACGTCCATCCTCTCTCCATGACCGACCGGACTAGGATACCGCGAGAGATGATGAGGTATGGGGAAGATTGCCTTTGGGCTCCTGGAATCTCGGTTTTTGGAGAAGCTGGATTTAGCCGATGACGCATAACCCGACAAATTTGTCTCATTTTCATCAAAACTGTCGGGTTGTGCGGCGCACGCCCTTCTGCAAAAGAGTGCGTTTTGATGATGCCGCATAACATATAGTAATAGTTTATAATAACCCAATAGATATAGACGAATATATAAAGGACAAACTACACTATGATAACCATTGTTAGTGAGAGCGCTCTTGAAATACTGTCGGACGATGCGATGCTGTCGAGGCTGGGAGATCCATGTCAGGCCTCGAACCTCGAGTGGTCTACCTTCTCCTGGTCGGATGTCAGGGAACTCGGTGGCCTCATCGCGTTTGACCAGAGGCGCCCGATCCACGTGCTCGTGGGTAAGCCTGCTGACCGCGTTCACTCTGATCGAGTGGTGAGTCATGTATGGTCGGGACCCATTCCGCCCGGCTCGCTCTATCACCTGGCTCCGGGGGTGCTCATTGCCTCTCCCGGCTTCTGCTATCTCATGGCGTCGGGATCACTGAGCAAGCCGAGGGCCATCTCGATTGGGATGGAATGCGTGGGGCTCTATGGAAGGCGGCACGATGCCCGCGGCTTCAGCGATCGCAATCAGCTGATGACCAAGGCAGAGCTTGTTGACTATCTCAAGGGTGCGAAAGGATGCTATGGATGTCGAAACGCGCTCAGGTTCTTGCCCTACGTGCTGGAGCGGTCGAGGTCTCCGATGGAGACTGCCATGGTCCTCGTCCTAACGATTCCGAGCAGAGAGGGAGGGTTCGGGCTTCCTCGACCTGAGCTCAACATGACCATCAGGCCTCGTCCCAACGAGTTTTCCCTGAGCCAGCGCTCCCACTATGAGGTTGATGCCTGTTGGGAGAGACAGCGTCTCGTGCTTGAGTACAACAGCTATTCCGACCATCTGTCCAGGGAGGCCTTGGACAGGGACGCCATGAAGGCCAACTCGCTTAGGAGCCTGGGCTGGAAGGTCCTAGTCGTCACGCGCGCGCAGTTAGAGGGCGACGCCCTGAGCGTACTGGCATATCAGGTGGCGCGAGGGCTCGGGATAAAAAGGCGACATCCTAAGGCTGAGGAACGAGACAGGCTGCTCGAAGAGCTCCTCTAGAATGATTCGGGTCGCATAACCCGACAAAATGCACGTAAAGGCGCGGAAAGTGTCAGGGTATGCGACCCGGGGTTACTTCGTTACCGGTGATAGTACGTCTGACGCTCGTACTTGGGCTCGCAGCAGACGTTGATGCCAAGGTTGCGATAGGTGCGCATGTCCGCCTCGGAGATGATGACTGAGAAATAGGCGTCGCAGCCCGCGAGCTGCTCGAGCGCGTCGACGGTGGCTTCCGCCTGGTCGTTGGTCGCCGAGGAGAGCGAGAGGGCGATGAGCATCTCGTCGGAGTGCAGGCGAGGGTTGTGGCTGCGCAGATGATCGGTCTTGAGGTGGCAGATGGGCACGAGCGCCTCCTCGCTCACCACATAGGTCTTCTTGGGGATGCCCGCCATGTGCTTGGCGGCGTTGAGCAACAGCGATGCCGCCGCGCCCATCAGCTCGGACGTCTTGCCGGTCACGAGCTTGCCGTCAGGCAGGACCATCGCTGCGGCGGGGCCTCCCGTCTCCTTCTCCTTGGCAAGTGCCGCCTGGTGGGCGGGCGAGTAGTCGCAGGTGACGTCGACCTGGCGCATGAGCAGTTCAATCTTCTCCAGAGCCTCGGCCCCCTGGCCGGTACGGCGCATCTCCTCGGCGGTTGCGAAGTGGCGGCGCACAATCTCGTTCTTGGCGGCCTCCTGACAGACCTCGTCGTCGGAGATGCACAGGCCCACCATGTTGACGCCCATGTCGGTGGGAGACTGGTAGGGACTCTCACCGGCGATCTTCTCCATCATGGCCTTGAGCACGGGGAAGGTCTCGACGTCGCGGTTGTAGTTGACCGTCACCTCGCCGTAGGCCTCGAGATGCCACGGGTCGATGATGTTGCGGTCGTCGAGGTCCGCCGTGGCGGCCTCGTAGGCGACGTTCACGGGATGTTTGAGCGGAAGGTTCCAGACGGGGAAGGTCTCGTACTTGGCATAGCCGGCGCGCACGCCGCGCTTGTTCTCGTGATAGAGCTGGGAGAGGCAGGTGGCGAGCTTGCCCGAGCCGGGGCCGGGGGCCGTCACCACGACGAGCGGTCGACTGGTCTCGATGTAGTCGTTCTTGCCGAAGCCCTCGTCGGACACGATGTGGTTAACGTCGGAGGGGTAGCCGTCGATGAGGTAGTGGCGCCATACGGATACGCCCATGCCCTCGAGTCGGCTCTGGAACGCCTCGGCATGCGGCTGCCCGGTGAAGTGCGTGATGCAGATGCCGCCCACCATGAGGCCGCGCGCGCGGAATGAGTCCATGAGGCGCAGCGCGTCCTCCTCGTAGGTGATGCCGATGTCGGAGCGGCGCTTGGCGTTCTCGATGTTGTCCGCATTGATGACGATGATCGCCTCGGCCTCGTCGCGCAGGCTCTCGAGCATGCGGATCTTGGAGTCGGGCTCAAAGCCCGGCAGCACGCGGCTCGCGTGATAGTCGTCGAAGAGCTTGCCGCCGAACTCGAGGTAGAGCTTGCCGCCGAACTGCCCGATGCGCTTGCGAATCTTCTCCGCCTGAAGGGAGATGTACTTGTCGTTGTCAAATCCGATGCGCATCTGCGGGGGTCCTTTCTGCTCTTATGGGCGGTGAGCCAACAAGAAAGGGTAGCACGCCTTTCCCCCGCGACCGTCTCAGAACCTACGCGGTGAGAAAAACGAGCATCTCTACCACGGTTCCCACCGCGAGAAAGCTCACGGCGGCCACGCTCACGGCGGCCCCCCAGGGCAGGCCGACCTCGTGCCAGAACGACCGGAAGGTGTCGTCCTCGTGCGGGGTCATGATGCCGTCCGGGCGGTCGCGCCCGGAGACGAGAAGGCCGCAGCCCCCGGTGACGAGGCAGAGCGACCCCACCACAAAGAGCAGCTTTCGGGCCCAGTCGAGCCCCGTGCGCCAGTCGAGGCCGTGGGCGAGGAAGGCAAAGACGAAGGCGACGATCCCGAGCCCAAGCGCGGCGATGGCGCCGAGCCGAAGCGATTTCACGACGCCCGAGAGCGCCTTCCTCTTTCCGTTGCCCATGGGTCCTCCCTCTGCCATATTAGGGTCGCTGCCAGCGAGCCTGCGGGCACGAAGCATTGTGTTCCAGATGTGCGCGGGGCGCAAATCACAGGCCCCATCATTTCCATTTCGTTCAGGCCTTACGCGCGAAATACACAGGCGCGGCCCATAAGCGCTAGAATACGGCTTTGCTTTTGATAGTCCGTACTCATAGGGGAGTAACTATGGACAAGAAGATGGTCGTTCGCCACAGCGAGGTTCTCGGAGAGGATCTCGATGTCATCGTGTATGGTACCGCCGGTCAGCCCGTCATGGCGTTCGCCCCGCTCGGGCAGCGCCCGGAGAGCCTCGAGGAGGTCGGGCTTGTCGACGAGCTCTCCGACTACCTCGACGCCGGCGTGATTCAGCTCTTCAGCGTCAGCAACGTTGACGGCGAGTCCTGGGGCTCCGATGGCTACGCCGTCGAGCGCGCCGCCCGCCAGGAGGCGTACTATCAGGCGGTCTGCGAGGAGATCGTCCCGCTCGTCGCCGAGGTGAGCGGCTCGGGCGCCCGTCCGCTGGCCCTGGGCTTCGACCTGGGCGCCACCCACGCCGCGGTCTTCGCGCTGCGCCGCCCGGACCTCTTCCAGGGCTGCGTCTGCCTGTCGGGCGCCTATGACGCCAGCCGCTACTTCGGCGACTGGATGGATGCCACGCTCTACGACAACACGCCGTGCGCGTTCCTTCCCAACATGCCGACCGACCACCCCTACATCGCGCTCTACAACCAGCGCCAGCTGCTGTTCTGCTGCGGCCAGGAGGGGAGCGAGGCAGACAGCCTGCGCACCACGCGCGAGATAGATGCCCAGCTCCAGCGCCTGGGCGTCGAGGCCTGGTGCGACTACTGGGGCGGCGACGTCTCGCACACCTGGTTCTGGTGGAAGAAGCAGATCCGCTACTTCATGCCGATCGTGCTCGAGGACGTGGAGAAGACCACGGCAGCCGAGAAGGCCGCTGCCAAGAAGAAGGCGCCTGCCCGCAGGCGCGCCGCCGCGAAGAAGCCGGCCGCCAAGAAGGCCGTCGCGAAGGCTGCCGAGAAGGACGATGCGGTGACGGAGGAGAAGCCGGCCGCCAAGAAGCCTGCCGCGAAGAGGGCAGCCACCGCCAAGGCCACGGCTGGTGCCGCCGTCAAGTCCGCCGCGGAGGAGAAGCCGGCCGCAGCCAAGAGGCCGGCAGCGAAGAAGGCTGCGGCTGCGGAGAAGTCCGAGCCCGCCAAGAAGCCGACCGCCGCAAAGGCGGCCAAGGCCGCCGAGCCCGCCGAGCCCGCCGAGGAGAAGCCCGCCGCCAAGCCTGCCGCCAAGAAGACCGCCGCCAAGGCGACGACGAAGGCCGCGGCCGCCAAGGCCACGGCGACCAAGACCGCCGCCAAGGCGACGACGACCGCGAAGGCCGCCACGACCAAGGCGCCGGCCGCGAAGTCCTCCACGGCGACCAAGACCGCCACGACCAAGGCTGCCACGACCAAGGCCGCCGCCACGAAGAAGACCGCCGCCGAGGCGCCCGCGGCCAAGAAGCCGGCCGCCAAGAGGACGACGCGCTCGACCGCGAAGAAGCAGGACACGAGCGCCGAGTAGATGAACTTCGTCTTTGTCTCTCCGCAGTTCCCCGAGGTCTACTGGAAGTTCTGCGCCGCGCTCCGTCGCAACGGGGCGCGCGCCCTCGGGATTGGGGACACGCCCTACGACGCCCTGGCCCCCGAGGTCAGGGCGTCGCTCGATGAGTACTACTGGGTGTCGGACCTCGGCAACTACGACGAGGTCTTTCGTGCCGTGGCGTTCTTCTCGTTCAAGTACGGCAAGGTGGACTGGGTGGAGTCCAACAATGAGCACTGGCTCGCCCAGGACGCGCGCCTGCGCGAGGACTTCAACGTCCGCACGGGACCGCTTCCCGCTCAGGTCGCCACATGGCAGAGCAAGGCCGCCCAGAAGCCGCTCTACGCCGCGGCAGGGGTCCCGACGGCCCGGCAGACGCGTCTCACCACCTTCGACGAGACGCGCTGGTTCATCGGTGAGATGGGGCACTTCCCCGTCTTCGCCAAGCCGGAGGTCGGCGTGGGGTCGGCGGGGGCGCGCCTGCTCGCGAGCGACGGCGACCTACGCGACCTCATAGCCGAGCACGGGGACGTTCCGTACGTGGTCGAGCAGTACGTCGAGGGCGACATCTGCTCCTACGACGCCCTCCTCAACAGTCGGGGCGAGCCCCTGCTCGAGAACCAGGAGGAGTTCCCGCCCTCGATGGCCGACGTCGCCCAGCGTCAGCTCGACCTGAGCTACCGCTCCCTGCCGAGCGTCGACCCCGCGCTCGCCCGTGCGGGCCGCGCGCTCGCTCGATCGTTCGGACTTGCGAGCCGCTTCGTCCACATGGAGTTCTTCCGCCTCTCCCACGATCGCCCCGGCCTGGGCGGCGCCGGGGACTACGTGGGGCTCGAGGTGAACGTCCGGCCGCCCGGGGGCTCGACCCCCGAGATGATCTGCCACGCGCATGGCATCGACGTCTACCAGGCGTGGGCGGACATGGTGTGTCATGACGAGGTGCGCTGCGAGCCGTCGGCAGATCCCGCCGTCTGCGTCTACGCGGGCAGGCGAGACGTCCACCGCTACCTGCGGACGCACGACGAGGTCATGGAGCGATGGGGAGGCGCCATCGTCTCGTGCGGGCGCGTTCCCGCCGCGCTCTCGGATGACCTAGGAGACCAGCAGTACACGGCGCGCTTCGGGACCTCGGAAGAGGCTGACGAGTTCGTCGCGTACGTCCAGGAGAGGAGGCACTTTGGCCATGATGGTCCGAAGGGCGAAAGATGAGGACCTGCCCGGCGTGACGAGACTGCTGCGGCAGGTGCTGGAGGTCCATGCCGCGGGGCGTCCCGACCTCTTTCGAGCGGGCACTCGCAAGTACACGGACGAGGAGCTGCTGGCTATCTTTGCCGACGACGGGCGCCCGGTCTTCGTGGCAGTGGAGGAGGATGCGGCGCCGGGGGAGGTGCTCGGCCACGCGTTCTGCGAGGTCCAGGACTTTCGCTCGAGCAACAACATGCAGCCGATCCTCTCGCTTTACGTGGATGACATCTGCGTGGACGAGCGGGCGCGCGGGAGGCACGTGGGGACGGCGCTCTATCGGCGCGTCGTCGAGCACGCGCGCGAGCTCGGGTGTCACAACCTGACGCTCAACGTGTGGTCGTGCAACCCCGGGGCGCGCGCGTTCTATGACGCGATGGGGCTCGTCCCGCAGAAGACGTGCCTGGAGCAGGTGCTGTGACGGCCCCGCGGGAGATGCGGCGCGCCCGCCGCGAGGTGTCTGACCTGGCGGAGCTGAGGTCGATCGTCGACCGGGCGCGGGTCCTGCGCGTCGGCTCTGCGGACGACGAGGGGCCCTTCGTCGTGCCCATGAGCTTTGGCTACGAGGTGCTGGGCGAGAAGGACGACGGCCCGCGCTGGGTCTTCTGGATGCACTCTGCGGGAGAGGGGCGCAAGGCCGAGGCGTGGGCGGCCGACCCGACGGTCGCGCTCGAGCTCGACGTGCCCGCGGGCGTGATCGAGGGCGACTTCGCCTGCGCGTACTCGTATGCGTACGAGAGCGTCATGGCGGTCGGTGCCATCTCGTGCGTGACGGGGGCGGAGGAGAAGGTCCACGGGCTCGCGCGCATCATGGAGCACATGGCGCCCGGGGCGCCCGTCTCGTTCTCCGAGGCGGCGCTCGAGCGCACCGCCGTTTGGCGTGTCGACGTCTCGCGCCTCACCGGAAAACGCCGCGACATGGCCTGATAGGAGAGCAGCCCTGTAGAGGGGGGCGTGCGAAGGGGACAGGCACTTTTGCACGGTCCTGCCGTGCAAAAGTGCCTGTCCCCTTTGCACGCCCCCTTCGCACGCTGTCGCTGCGCTACTTCTCCACGAGCCAGCTCTTGCCGGAGTCGTCGGTGACGCAGACCACGTCGGCGAAGAGCGGGCACTCGCGCGTGCGCACCACGCGGGCGGGGTTGCCCACGACGGTGGTATGCGGCGGGACGTCGTCCACCACCACCGAGCCGGCACCCACGCGGGCGCCGTCGCCCACCGTGATGGTGCCGAGGAGGATGGACCCGGCCCCGATGAGCACGCCGTCACCCAGGGTGGGGTGGCGCTTGCCGCCGTGCTTGCCGGTCATGCCGAGCGTCGCGCCATGATACATGAGGCAATCGTCACCGATGACGGCGGTCCCGCCGATGACCACGCCGACGCCGTGGTCGATGGTGAATCGTCGGCCTATCCGCGCGGCGGGATGGATGTCGGCGCCGTACTTGATGCGGGAGCGCATGGCGAGCCAGAGCGCGAGCGAGCGATGCCCCCGCTCGTAGAGCCAGTGCTGGATGCGATAGGCGCGCACGATGCGATAGCCCGCCGAGAAGCGCGTGATGTCGGAGACGCTGTCGGCAGACGGGTCGCGCGCGAGGGCCGCCTCGGCGTCCTCTCGGATCGTGGCGCGCAGACCAAGCCGCGCGTCCTTCTCGCCTTGGGCCGGGGTGCTCGCGGTGACCATGGCAACGGCGTCCATCAGAGGTCCATCGAGAGATAGCGCTCGCCCGTGTCGGGCAGGACGGCGACGATCGTCTTGCCCGCCATGTCAGGCCGCTCGGCGAGCGAGAGGGCGGCCGCGACGGCGGCGCCCGAGGAGATGCCCACGAGGACGCCGAGCTCTCGGGCGAGCCGCTTCATCGTGGTGACGGCGTCGTCAGAGGCAACGGGAACGATCTCGTCAACGACCGAGCGGTCGAAGTTGCCGGGGACGAAGTTGGCGCCGATTCCCTGGATCTTGTGGGGGCCTGCCGCGCCGCCGGCGAGCACCTGCGACTCGGCGGGCTCCACCGCGACGGCGCGAAGGCCGGGGTTCTTCTCCTTGAGGAAGCGAGCGGAGCCCGAGATGGTGCCGCCCGTTCCCACGCCGGCAACGAGGACGTCAACGGAGCCCTCCGTATCGGCCCAGATCTCGGGCCCGGTGGCCTCGTAGTGGGCGCGGGGGTTGGCGGGGTTGTCGAACTGCCCCGCGATGATTGAGTTGGGGGTGGCCGCCGCGAGCTCCTCGGCACGGGCGACGGCGCCGGCCATGCCCTCCGGGCCGGGCGTCAGCACGACTTCGGCGCCATAGGCAGCGGCGAGGCGGCGGCGCTCGACGCTCATGGTCTCCGGCATGGTGAGGATGAGGTGATAGCCGCGGGCGGCGGCGACCATGGCGAGGCCGACGCCGGTGTTGCCGCTCGTGGGCTCGATGATGGTGCCCCCGGGCGCGAGGCGTCCCTCGCGCTCCGCGGCGTCGACCATGGCGCGGGCGACGCGGTCCTTCGCGGAGCCGCCGGGATTGGCGGCCTCGAGCTTTCCGAGGATGGTGACGGGGCTGCTGGTGAGGTCGGAGAGGTCCACCAGGGGGGTGGAGCCAACGAGGGCCTCGACGGTGCGTGCGTGACGCATGGGTGCCTCCTTCGCGATATGTGCTGGCTGCGAGGTGCCGCCGGATGGCGATGTGCTCGCACCGCTAAGGGTGGCACGTATAAACCCTCCGCGCAAGTAGGAATTACGCTTCGGAAACATGCCCGCGTCGCGCCACGTCCGCTGGCGCACCCGGTAAACCGTGCGCAGGCGGCGCGATCAGTAGAGAGGGAGCTCGCCGGTCAGGGGGTCGATCGTCTCAGCGGGGAGCGGCTCGAAGGCGAGGCAGGTGTAGGTGGGCTCGCCGTGGAACTCCGTGTGGCCGGCGTCGCGGACGAGCGCGACGGCGAGGCCGAGCTCGCGGCCGCGCGCGGCGAGGTCGAGCAGCTCCTCCTCGGAGTCCACATAGACGCATACCTTGGCAACGCCGGCGTCGAACCAGTCCGTGAGCGGGCTGCGGTCCGCGTCCGCATGCTCGAGCCAGGCCCATCCGTCCGTCGCTCGGAGCTGGCCGGCGCGGCCCTCGCGCACGAGCGCCATGAGGGTCGCCTCGACGCACGCGTGCCCGGCCTGCGCGGCGATCTTCCCCTTGCGCATCTTGAGGTCGCGGCGCATGACGATCATCTGCTTCGAGAGGTAGCTGCTGGATGGCATGTTGGTTCCAATCTGTGGGACCTGACAGACGACCCTGTCACCATTGTCAGGTTACTGGCGGGAGGAGACGTAGGACTCGTCGACGGTGATCTTGCAGACGGCGCGCGGGTAGTGGTCGCGCACGAGCTCGGAGACGCGGGCGCGCAGCTCGGAGGCGCTGAGCGCGCAGTCGGTGGGCCTGACGCAGTCAAAGATCACGTTGGTGTGCGTGGGGCCGGGGACGCAGCGCAGGTCGTGGATCGAGAGCCGCTCGTCGATGTCCTTCACGGCGAGGTCGATCCAGTGGCGCATGTCACGCACCTGCGGGTCGTTGGTGACGATGGGGTCGAAGTGGAGCGTCATCACGAGCCCCTCGTCGTCCTTGAAGTCCTGCTCGATGTTGTCAAGAAGGTCGTGCTGGTCAAGCGGGTTTCCCTCGGCCGCCATCTCCACGTGCGCGCTCGCGAACTGGCGGCCGGGGCCGTAGTCGTGGACCATGAGGTCATGCGTCCCGAGCACT
Source organism: Thermophilibacter provencensis (assembly GCF_900128445.1). Classification (GTDB taxonomy): domain Bacteria; phylum Actinomycetota; class Coriobacteriia; order Coriobacteriales; family Atopobiaceae; genus Thermophilibacter; species Thermophilibacter provencensis. The sequence goes on from NZ_LT671417.1 coordinate 996,921, forward strand.
CCGGGATAGCTCATGATCTTGTCGCGGATGTGCTCGACGTAGGCGGGGTCGGGGACCTTGCCCAGAAGCGGGCTCACGGCCTCCCGGACAAGCTGGATGCCGCTCCAGAGGATGAACCCGCCCACGGCCAGGCCCGCCCAGCCGTCGAGGTCGATGCCGACGAGCTGCGAGACGACGGCGGATGCGAGGACCGCCGCCGTGGCGATGACGTCGTTTCTCGAGTCCACGGCCGTGGCCTCGAGGGTCTCCGAGGAGATGGCGCGCCCGAGGCGCCGGTTGAACGTCGCCATCCAGAGCTTGACCGCCATGGAGCCCACGAGCACGATGACCACGGCGGGCCCGAACTCGGTGGGCTCGGGGCTCATGATCTTCTCGACGGAGGAGCCGACCAGGTTGATGCCGATGGCGCACACCAGGACGGCGACGACGAGGCCCGCCAGGTACTCGTAGCGGCCGTGGCCGTAGGGATGGTCCTCGTCTGCGGGGCGACTCGCGAGCTTGAAGCCGAGCAGGCTCACCACGTTGCTCGAGGCGTCGGAGAGGTTGTTGACCGCGTCTGCGACGATGGAGACCGAGCCGGACACAAGCCCGACGGCGCCCTTTCCCATGCAGAGCAGGAGGTTGCAGACGATGCAGGTCATGCTTGCCACGAGCCCGTAGCGCGTGCGCACCGCCGGGTCCCCCGTGTCACCCGCGTTGGGGACAAACGTCCGTATCAGCCAGCTCGTCATGCCAACTCCCCCTGCCATCTTCTTCGGCAAGGGAGAAGTATACCCACATTCAGCGTATGCGAGCTGCCCTGAGCAGGGGAATCCTCACAAGCTGGTCGAAGGCGAGAAGGGCGGCGAGAAGGACGAGGCTCCAGGCGACGCCCGTGGCGAGAAAGGCCGCCTCGCCGTGATCGAGCGCCGCGAGGCAGAGGTCCCAGCCGAAGGAGCGCCAGAGCGGGGAGAGAAGCGCCTGAGCGACGTAGAAGCCGAGGATGGAGGAGGCGAGCCGGCGGAGGAGCGCGGACAGGCGCGGGGGCATGCGATCGTCGGAGCGCGCGGAGGCGACGGCGACCGAGCAGGCGGCGAGCGCGAAGGAGAGGGCCGAGGTCGACTTGAACGAGAGCGCCACGAGAAGGTCCGTGTTGCCCGCGAGGGCCGCCGCGGCCTCCGCGCCGACGGCCAGTGCCGAGCAGCAGGCGAGCGCGGCCCCGGGTCGGGGGAGCCTGCGCTCGGCGAGCGCGCCGCCCACGAGAAACGCCACGAGATAGCTGGCGGCGCTCATGAGCTTGCGCCACTCGAGGAGGTCGCGGACCTCGTCACCCGGGGAGACGAATGCGATGTAGGCGTTGACCGCAAAGACGCAGGCCGCGAGCGCGCAGACGACGGCGATGGGGTGGCGCACGCGCCCCCAGGCCCATCCGATGAGGGGCGTGGCGAGCACGATGACCAGGTAGACCCAGATGAACTCGAGCCAGGAGAAGATCCAGAGCGGGCTCTCGAGCGAGATGCCCTCTATGGGGACGACCCAGGCGTCGATTGCAAGGGCCCCCAGGACGTAGAGGGCGACGGTCAGGAGGATGGCGACCGAGCGCCGCGCGGCCGCCCTCGCCTGCTCGCGCCAGTAGCCTGGCTCTCCCGAGCGCGCCGCCGCGCGCGGCACGAGGAAGAAGCCCGAGATGAGGAAGAAGACATGGTTTCCGTATGAGCCGAGGAGGTTGACGCACCCGAGCGTCGCGAGCGTGCCGGGGCTCGTCACCCAGACGTCCCAGGCGTCCACCGTCGCGGCGGAGAACCATGGCTGGAAGGTGTGAAAGACGGCGATGCCGAGAATTGCCACGAGCCTGAGCGCCTCAATGCGCGCGTTGCGAGGGGCCTGGGCGTTCTCGGTCATGGGGTCCTTTCGTCGTGGTGGGGTCAAGTATACGTCCGCGACCCCGGTTGCACGAATCTGCCACGAATCCGACGGAGGGCGTCGTTTCTGAAAGAGGGGCAGGTGAGAGAGCGAGAAGGGCCGTCTCGCGGGCATCTCGCCCCTCGCGCGGGAGCCCCTCCCGGTCGCCCCGCCCCCTAGAATGCCGCCAGAGACGGCGGAGAGGGGAGAGACGGTGGATCTTGTCGTTGTTGCCACGTGGGTGGTCGCCCGAGCCGCGCTCGCGGTGGCGCTTGGACTGGCGGCGATTGAGGACCTTGCGCGGAGGGTCATCCCGGACGGGTGCTCGGTCGCGGTGGCGGCGTCGGGGGCCGTGGCTGCCGCGGCGCGGGCGGCGGCGGGCGAGGAGGCCGGCGCGCTCGTGGCAGACGCGCTCGCGGGGGCGCTCGCGACGCTCGGCGTGATGCTCGGCGCGGCGCTCGCCTCGTGGCGGGCGCGGGGGACCCCCGGCGTCGGCGGAGGGGACGTCAAGCTGCTCGGCGCGGTCGGGGTGTGGCTCGGGCCTGCGTGGGGGCTCGCCGCCGTCGCGCTCTCCTGCGGGGGGGGCTCTTATATACATCTTACGCCGCCGGCGAAAAGAGAGGGGGGGGTGGTGGGGGGTGGCCCGGTAATTTAAAAAAAAAAAAATATAGTAGAGTGGGCAGACAGGAGGCTAGAAGGGTGAGGACGAAGTGGTGCCCCTCGCGCCGGGAATCGCGGCGGCGACCCTGGGAATCGTCCTTCTCGGCCTGCCGTGGTGAGGCCTTGCCGGCGTCCGCTCGCCGCACGTCTGACGGCAAAGCCCGACGTAGGGGGCCCGCGGACTGCCGTCTGCGACTTTCTGCGCGCACATCGGGCTCGCGAGGGTTATATCTAAGGTGTCACCGCCCGCGCCATCGTGCCGGGCGCGCGACGCATTCGGGCACGACGGCCCCCGACCGTCGTGCCTGGGAGGTCCCCGCGGCGGGGCGGCGCGAATGGCCCGCCCCGCCGCTGAGCGGAGGACCCGCTGGGGCGTCACGGGCGCGGGGCGTCGTCCGAACGCCGCTTCCCGGAGCCGCTAGAATGAGGGGACGAGGAGAGGGGACACCATGAAGATCATCGACAGGCTATCCGCGCGGCAGACGTTCTCGTTCGAGATTTTCCCGCCCAAGGGGGAGCTTTCCCTGGAGACCGCCTACGAGGTGGCGGGCGAGATGGCGCGGGACTGCCCGGACTGGATCTCGGTCACGTACTCCGCCGGCGGCTCGGGCAACTCGGCGAACACCGTGCCCATCGCCGCCTCGATAGAGCGCGACCTCGGCGTCACCGCCCTCGCGCACCTCACCTGCCTCGGCTCGACGAGCGATGACGTGGACGCCTACGTCGACTCGCTCGGGGAGGCCGGGATCGAGAACGTGCTCGCCCTGCGCGGCGACCGCGCCCCCGGGCGCGAGGCGCGCGACTTCGGCCACGCGTCCGACCTTATCGCCTACCTGCGCGACCGCGGGTCCGAGCTCTGCATCGGCGCCGCGTGCTACCCCGAGGGGCACGTCGAGTCCCCCACGGAGGAGGAGAGCTTCCACGCGCTCTGCCTCAAGCAGGAGGCCGGCGCCGACTACTTGGTCTCCCAGCTCTTCTTTGACAACGAGGACTTCTATCGCTTCCGCGAGAAGTGCCTGCGCTACCGCGTGCGCCTTCCCATCGTGGCGGGCATCATGCCGTTCACGAGCGTGAAGCAGATCCAGCGCATGGCGTTCACCTGCGGCGCGTCCATCCCGGCCAAGGTCGTGAAGCGGCTCGTGCTCGCCGGGGACGACCCCGCCGACCAGGCGCGCGCCGGCGTTGAGTACGCCTGCGAGCAGCTGACGGACCTCGCCGCCAACGGGGTGGACGGCCTGCACGTCTACAGCATGAACAAGCCGTCCGTGGCGCACGCGGCCCGCGAGGCGCTCCTCGCCTGCGGCTACCTCGAGGCGTAGCGCGTGGCGACGGTCGAGTCCTACGACGTCAGGTCGGTCGACCGTGGCGAGGTGCTGCGCTACCTCGGCTACGCTGGCCAGCCGATCACGCCCGAGCTGGACGCGCGCATCGACGAGGTCGTCGCGCGCTGCCTCGCCACTTGTCGTCCGCGTGGCGCATGGCGCGTCTTCGACGTCGCGGCGCGCGGAGAGAGGGGCGGCGTCCCCGTCATCTCGCTCGCGGGCACCTCGCTCGAGCTCGCGGGGCACTCCATCGCCGAGCACCTGGACGGGGCCGTGGCGGTGGGTGCGCTCGCCGTGACCGTGGGGATGGGAGTCGAGGCCGAGCTGCGCCGCCTCTCGCTCACGGACCCGCTCGCGCAGGTGGTCTTCGATGCGGCGGGGACGGCCGCCGTGGAGCGCGCGGCCGACGGAGCCGAGGCGGGCGTCGTTGCCGATGCCGCCTCGCGCGGGCTCTTCTGCGGCTCGCGCTTCTCGCCGGGCTACGGCGACCTGCCGCTTGCGACCCAGCCCGTCCTTCTCGCCGCGCTCGACGCCCAGCGCGCCCTGGGCATCACGCTGTCCCGGGAGCTCCTGATGTCACCCACCAAGAGCGTGACCGCGGTGGTGGGGCTCTTCGAGCAGCCGCGCGGCACCGCGCATGCCAGCTGCGCGGGCTGTCCCTGTCGGGACTTCTGCGTGCTGCTGCGCGCCGGGAGCACCTGCCGCGGCTGAGCGCGCGACGTGCGGAGGGGGCGCGTTGCGAGGGGTGGGGTTGTGGCGCCCGCCGGCGCGCGGGGGTTGCGAAAAACGGGGTTATGGCAATCGGTGCGTGGCGTCACCTGGGCGTTCTTATAGGCATGTTGCGGGATTTGGGGTAATGGCAGCGCGATTGCCGCCACAACCCCGATTGGGGCAACGCCCCCGGGCCGTGAATTGCCACGACCCAATTATCCGCAACGGGCGCGCGTTTCCTCACCGGAAACCATCGGCTGCTAGGATGCTGTCGATAAGAACGTGCGATAAGAACGACCGAGAAGAACGTGCGCAAGGAGGCGCCATGACCAACGACGACACCCTCGCGGCGGCTCTCGCCGGGGACGGCTTTCTGCTCTTTGACGGGGCCATGGGCACCCAGCTGCAGGAGCGCGGGCTTGCCGCCGGGGAGCTGCCGGAGCTTCTGTGCCTCGAGCGCCCGGAGGTGGTGACGCAGATCCACGCCGCCTACGTGGCGGCCGGCTCCGACGTGGTGACCACCAACACCTTTGGCGCCAACGTGGAGAAGCTCGGCTCCGCGGCCACGGTCGAGGAGGTCTTCTCGGCGGCCGTCGCCTGCGCCCGCGCGGCGCGCCCGCGCTACGTGGCGGCCGACATCGGCCCCACGGGGCAGCTCCTCGCGCCGATGGGGACCCTCTCCTTCGATGACGCCTACGAGCTCTTTGCCCGCCAGGTGCGCGCCGCCCAGGCGGCGGGCGCGGACCTCTTCATCATAGAGACGATGGCCGACCTCGCCGAGGCCAAGGCCGCCCTGCTCGCCGTGCGGGAGAACTCGGACCTTCCGGCATTTGTCACGATGACCTTCCAGGAGGACGGGCGGACGTTTCTTGGCACCACGCCGGAGGTCGCGGCGCTCACGCTCTCCTCGCTTGGCGCCGCGGCCGTGGGCATCAACTGTTCGCTCGGGCCGGCGGAGGTGGCCCCGCTCGCGTCACGCATGCTGCCGTGGGCGAGCTGCCCCGTGATGGTCCAGGCCAACGCCGGCCTGCCGCGCGTGGTGGACGGCCAGACGGTCTTTGACATCGGTCCGGAGGAGTACGCCGCCGCCGTCGCCGGCATGCTGGACGCGGGCGTCACCATCGTGGGCGGCTGCTGCGGCACCACGCCGGCGCACGTCGCGGCCGAGCGCGCGCTGCTCGCCGCCCGCGTGCCCGCGCGGCGCGAGCTGCCCGACCGCTTTGCGGTGTGCGGGCCCCAGGGCCTCTGCGCGCTCGCGCCCGGCCAGGTGGGCGTCATCGGCGAGCGCATCAACCCCACGGGAAAGCGCAAGATGAAGGAGGCGCTGCGCAGCGGCAACCACGACCACGTGCTCGGCGAGGCCATCGCCCAGGAGGCGGCCGGCGCCCAGATCCTGGACGTCAACGCCGGCCTGCCCGAGATCGACGAGCGCTCCGTCATGCGACGGCTCGTGGACGAGCTCCAGGGGGTGACCACGCTCCCGCTGCAGATCGACTCGGCGGACCCCGCGGTCATCGAGGCCGCCGTGCGCAGCTACCCGGGCAAGCCGCTCATCAACTCCACCAACGGCCGAGCGGACGTGCTCTCCGCCGTGGTGCCCATCGCCGCGCGCTACGGCTGCGCGCTCGTGGGGCTCACCCTGGACGAGGACGGCATCCCGCCCACGGCCGAGGGACGCGTGGCCGTTGCCCGCAAGATCGTGGCCGCCACGGACGCGGCGGGCATCCCGCGCCACGACGTCGCGATCGACTGCCTGGCCATGGCCGCGTCCACCGACCAGTCCGCCCCGCGCGCGATCCTCGATGCCATCCGCGGCGTCAAGGAGGGGCTGCCGGGCGTGCGCTGCGTGCTCGGCGTCTCAAACATAAGCTTCGGCCTGCCGTTCCGCCCGCTCGTCAACGCGACCTTCCTCGCCGCGGCGCTCTCGGCCGGCCTCGACCTTGCGATCATCAACCCGGAGAGCCGGCGCATGATGGATGTCGTGGAATCCTGGCGCGTGCTCTCCGGCGAGGACGAGCAGGCGCGCTTCTATGTGGAGCACTACGCGGGCCGCTCGGACGCCCCCGTCGCCTCGGGGCAGGGCGAGAAGGGCGCCCCGCTCACGGCCGCTCCCGACGCGAGCCTGCCTGACGACCCCGTGGGGCGCGTGCGCGCGCTCGTGCTTGCGGGCCGCGGCGGTCCCGTCCCGGACGCGGTGCGCGAGGTTCTTCTCGCGCATGACGCGCTCTTCGTCATCAACGAGGCCATCATCCCGGCGCTCGACGAGGTGGGGCGGCGCTTTGAGGCGGGGACGTTCTTCCTGCCGCAGCTCATGGCATCGGCCGAGGCGGCCAAGGCGGGCTTTGAGGTGGTGCGCGCGGCAAGCGAGAGGGACGGCGCGCCCGCGGGCGACAAGGGCACCGTGGTGGTGTGCACCGTCAGGGGGGACATCCACGACATCGGCAAGAACATCGTGCGCATGCTGCTCGAGAACTACGGCTTCGACGTCATCGACCTCGGGCGCGATGTAGCGCCCGAGACGGTGGCCGACGTCGTGGTGGAGCGGCATGTGCGCCTGGTGGGGCTCTCCGCGCTCATGACGTCTACGGTGCCGGCCATGGCCGAGACCATCGAGCTCCTGCGCGAGCGCGCCCCGTGGTGCAGGGTCGTCGTGGGCGGCGCGGTGCTCACGCCGGAGTACGCCCAGATGGTGGGCGCCGACTTCTATGCGAAGGACGCCACGGAGACCGCCCGCATCGCCGGAGAGGTCCTCGGCCGCTAGCTCGCGCCGTCCGCGCCCCGGACCACGCGGCCCCTCACGTGACGATGCGTACCACGAGCTGGATGAGCTGGTCGATGGGCATGGGATCGTCCTCCGAGGTCCAGGTGCGTATTGTGGAGACGATCCCCGAGAGGTAGAACTCCCTGACGATTCGCTCCGCCTGCTCGCCGAGGGGTTCCTCCGGCAGGAAGAACCGGTCCACGAGCGGGCTGATGATCTCCTTCAGCCGCTGGGTGAACGCCGGATCGCCGTGGTCTCCCAGGAGGACCCGTGTGTACTCGCGGGACTTCTCGGCAAGGCGGAGGATGAGGCTCATGTGCTGCGAGAAGTCGAGCCGGTCGCCCTGGAGCAGGCGCTTGTTGACCAGATGGTCGATAACGCCGAGCACCTGCCCCTCGATCTCCTCGAGTAGCTCGTAGACGTCGTGATAGTAAAGGTAGAACGTGGCGCGGTTGTAGCCCGCGCGGTCCGTGATCTCCCGCACGGAGATCTTCTCGATGGGGCGCTCGCGGTAGAGCTCCCAGAACGCCTGGCGGAGGTTTGCCCGCGTCTGTTCGGTGACCTGCGGCTGCTTTCTCATGGCATCCCTTCGACGGGTCGGTTGGGGCCGTCCTCCCTCTGGTCCGTTCAGCTTCCCCGATGCTTCGTGGAGGCGCGAAGAAGACTCGACACTTGCGCGGCCGGTGTCGAGCCGAGGTTCTGCTCGCCGACTGCGGCAAGTATACTTCCGTTTAGACAACACGCTGTCGAGTAATCGGAGATGGCATGCCATACATCGAGTTCAGCGACGTCGTGCGCAGCTACGGCGAGGGCGGTGCCAAGATCAACGCCCTCGACGGGGCGAGCTTCGTCGTGGAGAAGGGCGAGCTCGCCGTCATCCTGGGAGCGTCCGGCGCGGGAAAGACCACGGCCCTCAACATCCTGGGCGGCATGGACTCCGCCACGTCCGGGAAGGTCGTGGTGGGAGGGCGCGACATCAGCGCCGCGGGAGAGAACGACCTCGTGATGTACCGGCGCGCCGACGTGGGCTTTGTCTTCCAGTTCTACAACCTCGTGCCCAACCTCACGGCGCTGGAGAACGTGGAGCTGGCGGCGCAGATCTGCCCCGACTCGCTCGACGCGGCGCAGACGCTCGAGAAGGTCGGCCTGGCGGAGCGCCTGGACAACTTCCCGGCCCAGCTCTCCGGCGGAGAGCAGCAGCGCGTCTCCATCGCGCGCGCCATAGCCAAGAACCCCAAGCTCCTGCTCTGCGACGAGCCCACAGGAGCGCTCGACTACGTCACCGGCAAGCAGATCCTGCAGCTCCTGCAGGACACCTGCCGGCGCGACGGCATCACGGTCATCATCGTCACGCACAACGCGGCGCTCGCCGACATGGCCGACCGCCTCATCCGCTTCAAGAGCGGTCGGGTGACGGACATGACCGTGAACCCCGACCCCAGGCCCATCGCCGAGATCGAGTGGTAGCGGGGCGAGAGGGACGTGGCGGCACGGGGCGGCATATCCACTGCGTTTTCCAAGGACGTCCTGCGCACGGTGCGCGGGAGCCTGAAGCGCTTCGTGGCCCTCGCCACGATCACCGCGCTTGGCGTGACCATGCTCGTGGGCCTGCGCGCGGCATGCGTGGACCTACGCAACTCCGCCGACGCCTTCTTTGACGATCAAGGCCTCTTTGACGTGCGGGTGCAGTCGACCCTCGGGCTCACGGACGAGGACGTGGACGCGCTCTCGCGTCTCGACGGCGTGGAGGCCGTCGAGGGGGGCTACGCCGAGACGTGCTACACGACGGTGGGCACCACCTCGGAGAAGGTGGACGTCAAGGCGCTTTCCGCCTCGGGAATGAACGAGCCGCTCGTGCTCGAGGGTCGCCTGCCCGAGTCCGCAGGCGAGGTGGCGGTGACCGCGCGCTACCTCAAGGACTCCGGCCTCTCCGTCGGGGACTCGGTGAGCTTTCACGGCGCCGACGACGGCGAGGAGTCCGGCGAGGATGAGTCCGCGCTCGACTCCGGCTCGACTGAGGTCTTCGAGCGCGGGGACTACACGATCGTGGGGTCCGTGCTCGACCCGATGGAGATCAACGCGGGCGAGGGGACGATGTCCTTCCGCTCGAGTGGAGGCTCGCAGTACTCCTTCTTCGTGACGGGGGACGACGTCGTCGATCCGAGCGTCTATACCGTGGCGTACGTCATGGTCGAGGGAGCCGCCGACCCGCTCTGCTACTCGGCGGAGTACGAGGGCATCGTGGACGAGGTGCTCCAGAGCGTCGAGGATGCGCGCGCCGAGCGCGAGCGCGCCCGCGGGGAGCAGGTTCGCTCCGACGCCGCCGAGGAGGTGGACGACGCGGAGGCCGAGGCCCTCGAGGAGCTGGCCGAAGCCGAGCAGGAGCTCGTGGATGGGCAGGCGGAGCTCGACGAGGGGCGTGCCGAGGTCGCGGACGGCCAGCGCGAGCTCGACGAGCAGCGCGCGGACGCCCTCTCGCAGCTCGAGGACGCCCAGGATACGATCGACGAGAACCTCCGCGCGCTCGAGGAGGGCGCCGCGGAGTACGAGGACGGCCTCGCCGCGTATGAGCAGGGCCTCGCCGCGTACGAGGCGGCGCTTCCGGGCGCTGAGCAGCAGCTTCGAGACGGCCAGGCCCAGCTCGACGCCGTGCGCGCGAACATCTCCGGCGTCGAGGTCGCCGAGGGGGTCACGATAGGCGACCTCGAGGAGCAGCGCGACCAGGCCCAGGCGGCCGTGGACTCGCTCCCAGGGACCATCGCGTCGATTGACGCCACCGCCGAGGGCGTGGCGTCAGGACTCGAGCAGATATCGGAGGCACTCAAGGGCCTTCTGGGAACGGACTTCGGGATCGGGGGGCTTGCGACGGAGGCGCGCGACGCATGGGCGGCCGTGGCGGCCGTCGACCCGAGCGACGACGCGGCCGTCAGCGCCGCCGTGGGCGGGTACGCCGAGGTGCTCTCCCGGGCTTCGAAGACGCTCTCCACCCTCTCGGGGCTCCTCGGGGCCCAGATAGACCAGCTGGGCGTGAAGATCGCCGACCTCGACGGCCAGATCGAGGAGCTCGGCCGTGCCATCGAGGAGAACGAGGGGAAGCTCGCGGACCTCACGAGCAGGATCGAGGAGCTTCAGGAGTCTGACCCCGAGTCTCCCGACCTCGAGGGGCTTCTCAATCAGAAGATGGAGCTCGAGGGGACGCTCGGGGAGCAGCGGAAGAGCCGCGAGGACCTCCAGGGCCAGCGCGACGCCCTCCAGGGCCAGCTCGACTCCTACGTCGGATACCAGACGAGCCTCGACCAGCTCATCTCCTTCGGAAGCGATGAGTCTGCGGACGGCCAGGGCGCCACGGCCCTGGCGAGCGGCCGCGTGCGGGCGCAGGCGGGCCTTGCCCAGGCCCAGGAGGGGCTCGACCGGCTCAACCCCGCGATCGAGCAGGCGAGGAGTGCCGTCGAGGCGGAGCTTGCCGCGCGGCAGGCGGCCATCGACCAGGGCTGGCAGGAGCTCCGGGACGCCTATGGCGAGCTCGAGAGCGCCCGCGTCCTTCTCGTCCAGAGCGCGGAGCAGATAGCCGACGGGCGGGCCCAGCTTGCGGAGGGCCAGGCCGAGCTCGATCGCCAGCGCGCCGATGCCCTGGCACAGCTCGCCGACGCCCAGCGTCAGCTTGACGACGCCCTTGCGGAGATCGCCGATGGCCAGGCCGAGCTCGACGAGGGGCGCGCCACCTTCGAGCAGGAGCGCGACGACGCCCTCGCCGAGATTGCGGACGCCCGCGAGGAGATCGCGGACCTCCCCGACGCCACGTGGTACGTGCAGGACCGCTCGAGCCTCTCGAGCTACGCGAGCGTGGACTCCGACGCCTCCTCGATCGAGGCCATCGGAACCGTCATCCCCATCGTGTTCTTCGTGGTGGCCGTGCTCATCAGCCTCACCACCATGACGCGCATGGTGGAGGAGGAGCGCGGGCTCATCGGCGTCTACAAGGCGCTCGGGTACGGCCGCGGGAGCATCCTCTCGAAGTATGCCCTCTACGCGCTGGCCGCGTGCCTCGTCGGAGGCGTCGTGGGCAACGCGCTCGGCTTCGTGGTGCTGCCGGCCATCATCTTCACGATCTTCTCGACCATGTACGCGCTGCCGGGGTTTGCCTACGGCTTCGACGCCGCATGGGCGCTCGCGGCGTTTGCGCTCTTTGCCGCGGGCATCGTGGGCGCGACGCTTCTCACCTGCTGGCGGGAGCTCCATGAGTCACCCGCCTCGCTCATGCGCCCCAAGGCGCCCAGGGCCGGCTCGCGCATCCTGCTCGAGCATGTGGGGCCCGTGTGGCACCGGCTCGGCTTCCTCAGCAAGGTCACGGCGCGCAACCTCTTCCGCTACAAACGCCGCCTCCTCATGACGGTCTTTGGCATCGCGGGGTGCGTGGCGCTGCTCATCACGGGCTTCGGCATCCGCGACACCGTGCTCTCGCTCTCCCCGCGCCAGTACGGCGACGGCGGCGTGAACCTCTACGACCTCATGGCCGTGACCTCGGCGGACGACCTCGACTCTGCCATGGCCGACCTTGAGGGGAGCCCCGAGGTCGAGGACGTGCTGCGCGTCTACATCGACAGCCTCACCGTGAGCTATGGCGACTCCAAGGAGAGCGTCTCGCTCATCGTGGTCCCGGATGACGTCGACCTGTCGGGCTACGTGCGGCTCGTGGACGAGTCCGGGCAGCCCATGGCGCTCCCGGAGGACGGGGCCGTTATCACCAAGAACGCCGAGCAGGTCATGGGCTTCTCGCTCGGTGACGAGCTTCATCTCCAGGACTCCACTCTCGCCGAGGGGACAGCGCCCGTGAGCGGCATCGCGATGAGCTATCTGGGCAACACGCTCTACATGACCGAGAGCGCCTACGAGGCCGCCTTCGGCGCGCCCTGCGAGCAGAACGGCGTGCTCGCGCACCTCTCAGGGGGCGCCGACGAGCAGATTGCCTTCTCCGAGGGGCTTACCGAGGACGGGCGCTACCTCTCGGTGGTCTCCACGCAGAAGCTCGTGAATGACTTCTCGAGCGCGTTCACGCTCATCAACACCGTGGTCTACGTGGTCATCGTGCTGGCGGCGGCGCTCTCGTTCACGGTGGTCTTCACGCTCTCCAACACCAACATCTCCGAGCGCGAGCGCGAGCTCGCCACCATCAAGGTGCTTGGCTTCAGGCGGCCCGAGGTGCATCGCTACATCAACAAGGAGACGCTCATCCTCACGGGGATCGGCATCGTCTGCGGCATGCCGCTTGGCTACTTCCTCGCGCGGTCCCTCACGTGGATCTTGCGCATGCCGTCGCTCTACTTCGACGTAGTCGTGGACCCGCTCACGTACGTGATCTCCGCGGTGCTGGCGTTCGTGTTCACGCTGCTGGTGAACCTCATCACGGACCGCTCGCTCGACCGCATCGACATGGTTGGCGCCCTCAAGTCCGCCGAGTGACCTAGCGTGCAAAGGGGCCGTGCCAAGGGGGCAGCGTGCGAAAGTGACTGTCCCCTTGGCACGGCTGCCGGGTTACCCCTCTCGCTGGGCGAGAAACGCCTTCGTGCGCTCCTCTCGCGGATGATCGATGACCTGCTCGGCCGGGCCCTGCTCAACGATCACTCCACCGTCCATGAAGACGATGCGATCGGCGACCTCGCGCGCGAAGCCCATCTCGTGCGTGACGATGACCATGGTCATGTTCTCTGCCGCAAGCTCTTTGATGACGCGCAGGACCTCGGCCGTGAGCTCGGGGTCGAGCGCGCTCGTGGGCTCGTCGAAGTAGACGATGTCGGGGTGCATGGCGAGGGCGCGGGCGATGCTCGCGCGCTGCTGCTGGCCGCCGGAGAGCTGGCAGGGCACCTTGTCCTCGTTGCCGGCGAGCCCCATTTTGGCAAGAAGCGCCCGCGCCTCCTCCTCCGCCTCGGATCGGTCGCGCTTCTGCACGCACACGGGCGCGTCCATGACGTTGCGCAGCACCGAGAAGTGCGGAAACAGGTTGTAGTTCTGGAAAACCAGGCCAAAGCGCTGGCGTGCCTGGGCGAGCACGTTCTTGTCGCCATATGCGCCCCCGCGGGCCACGGCGACGTCCTCGTAGGAGAGGTCGCCGTCATCCAGGCGCTCGAGCAGCGTGAGGCAGCGCAGCAGCGTGGACTTTCCGCCACCGGAGGGGCCGATGATGGCCACGACCTCGCCGTGGTTGACGGAGAGCGAGATATCGCGCAGGACCTCCACGTCGCCGAAGCTCTTGCGGGCGTGCTCGAGGGAGACCACCGAGCGCGCCTCGTTCTTCTCGGCTTTAGTCATGGTAGTAGCTCAGCTTTCTCTCGATCTGCCCGGCCACGAAGTCGACGAGCAGGTTAAAGATCCAGTAGAAGGCCGCCGCGATGGCGAAGGGGAGCATGCTCACCTGACTCGCCACGAGCTGCTTGGCCACGGTGAACATCTCGATGACGCCGATCGAGAAGGCGAGCGAGGTGTCCTTGACGAGCGTGATGACCTCGTTGGTCATGGATGGCATGATGCGCTTGATTACCTGGGGAAGCACGATGCGCACGAACGTCTGCGCCTTGGAGTAGCCCAAGACCTGGGCCGCCTCGTGCTGGCCGCGCGGGATGGACTGGATTCCGGAACGGTAGATCTCGGCGAAGTATGCGGCGTAGTTGACGATGAAGGCCACGATCGTGGCATACCACTTGCTGTCGGTGGTGAGGCTGATGCCAAAGACGTAGTACGGAACGAAGTAGATGGCGAACATCTGAAGCATGAGCGGGGTGCCGCGCATGATGGAGATGTAGAAGCGGGCGAGAAGCGCGAGCGGCTTCACGCGGCTCATGCGCGCGAAGGCGACGAGCATGCCGAGGGGCAGCGACCCCAGCAGGGTGAAGGCGAATATCTGAAGGCTGACGAGAAACCCCTCGGCGAGCATCCCTGTCATGGTAAGCGTGTCCACGCTGCTCCTTTCATGGAAATGAGTCAAAAGGGGATAGACCCCTTTTGACTCATTGGGAGGACCTGTCGGGCCGGCCTACTCCAGGCACCAGTTCTCGTAGGAGATACCGTCCTCGCTGTACTTCTCACAGAGCTCCTGGATGAATCCGTCCTCATCCATGGCACGCAGCGACTCGTTGACCGCCTCGGCCGTGGCGTCGTCGCCCTTCTTGAAGCCGACGGCGTAGTGCTCCTCGGAGAGGAACTCGTCGAGCTGGACGTATGCGTCAGGCTTGGCGGCGAGCTGATACGCGGAGATGGAAAGGTCGCAGGCAACGGCGTCGACGGCGCCGGACTCGAGCTGCATGAAGGCCGTGTTGTAGTCCCCGATGGTCTCGAGGCTGGCAAAGGTGGCGGCGAGGTCCGCCTGCGTGGCGTCGTCTCCGGCAAGCACGTTATATGCGGCGGAGTCGACCTGCGTGATCACGGCCTTGCCGGCGAGGTCGTCGAAGCTGGCGATGCCGGAGTCAGCGCGCGCGACGATGACCTGGCCGTTGATCATGTACGGCTCGGAGAAGGTGTAGTCGTCCTCGCGGCCCTCCATGGTGAAGCCGTTCCAGATGCAGTTGATGGCGCCGCTGTCGAGAAGCGTGTCCTTGGCGTCCCAGTCGATGGCCTCGAGCTGGACCTCCCAGCCGTTGCGGCTGGCGACCTCCTGGGCGAGCTCGAGGTCAAAGCCGGTGTACTCGCCGTCGTCGCCGACGTAGCCGTAGGGCGGATAGGAGGAGTCGAAGCCCACGATGAGGGTACCGGTGTCCGCGGCGCCGGTGCCGGCGCCCTCGGCAGAGGGCGACGAAGCGTCATCGGAGCTGGCGGGGGTGCCGCCGCAGCCGGCAAGCGCGGCGAGGGACAGGGCGGAGAGCGAGGTAAGAACGAACGACCTTCTGTTCATGGCAGTCATGGTGATTCCTCCCGGTTTGGTGCTCCCGGCTGGGCCGGTACTTTACCCTACTAAAGCAGAGACGAATATACGCTTTAGCGTGATGGAGTACAAGGACGACGCTCGTCGGTTTTCAGGCTGGTAACAGAGCTGCTGTGGTATGATGGCGCCTCACGAGGGAGTAGTGGCACGTCGTGCGCGGCGTGTGGTGCGTCAACATGCTGGCCGCAGGGCCTGGCGCGCCTTAATCAACGAGACTCGCGACGAGGGTGAGGGGCCCTCGTCGCGAGTCTCTTTCTTTGTCGCTGGGACGAGAGGGGACCTCATGGGAATTGTCGAGCTGCTTCTCATAGCCGTAGGGCTGTCCATGGATGCGTTTGCCGTCTCCATCTGTCGGGGCCTGGGTATGCGAAGGCTCAACCTGCGGACCGCCGCCGTGCTTGCTCTCTTCTTCGGCGGCTTTCAGGCGTTGATGCCGCTCATTGGCTGGGCGCTCGGAAGCCAGTTCATGTGGCTCATCGAGCCGGTGGACCACTGGGTGGCGTTTGTCCTGCTCGCGTTCATTGGCGGCAAGATGCTCTGGGAGGCCTTCCACGAGGAGGACGACTGCTGCGGCTGCGAGGACACGAGTGGGATTGACCTGAAGGAGTTCGTCGTGCTTGCGGTGGCCACCTCGATTGATGCGCTAGCGGCGGGCATCTCGTTCGCGGCGCTTGCCGTGGACATCGTCCCGACGGTCTCCCTTATCGGCGTCATCACGTTTTGCCTCTCGTTTGCCGGCGTCGCGGTTGGTCACTACTTCGGGGCGCGCTACGAGAAGCCCGCGAGCATCGTGGGCGGCGTCGTGCTCATCCTCATCGGTCTCAAGGTCCTCCTCGAGCACCTGGGGATTCTGTAAATTGGGGACAGTCCCCAATTTACAGGTTTGCGAGTTGGGGGGCTGGCATCAACTCGTAGATATCGGAATATGACGGCATCGCGTAATCGCGGGCGCGCAACGTTTACGGTCGGAATACGACCGCTCGCCGCGCACGAAGGAGTTGGACGCATGAACCGACGCCCGAAAGTGAGAGCATAGTCCTAGTCAACGAATATACAAAAAAATGTATATTCAATCAACCGAAAAGAGGAAAAGATGCGGGGGATATACAGCAAGGGCGGCATGGTGACGCAGCGCGTTGCCCTTGAGCTCTGCGGCGTTGCCCCGGGCGAGCGTATCCCCACCGTTTCGGAGCTTGAAAAGAGCTGTGAGGCGTCTCGCGGGAATATTCAGAAGGCCTTGTCTTATCTCAAGGAACAGGGCGTAGTATCGCTTGAGTCGCATGGCCAGAATGGAACCACGCTTACCTCAATAGACTATCTATCCCTTGCCCGCTCCTGCGGTCGAGATCATCTTGTGGGCGTCATGCCGCTTCCCTACACAGCGCGTTATGAAGGTCTTGCAACGAGCCTTTTCACCCTGCTCAACACGCGTGGCCTGCGCGCGTTTATTACCTTTCTGCGTGGCTCGGAAGCCCGCGTCCAAGCCCTGTTCGACGGCTTTGCCAACTATGCGGTCATGAGTCGCATGGCCTTCGATGACTATGCTGCACACGGCTATCCCATTGAGGTGGCCCTCGAGTGCTCTCCGCTGACCTACGTTGGCCGTCACGTGCTCCTGCTGCGTGATGGGGAGCGGACCGATTGGACGGGTGCTCGCGTGGGCATCGATGAATCCTCGGTGGACCAATGCGGACTTACGCGTCGCTACTTTGCCAAGGCTGACGTCGAGTACGTTCCCGTTCAGTACACCCACATCGTCGACATGCTGCGCGCGGGCGTGCTCGATACAGGCATCTGGAATGAGGATGACGTGCACATTCGCGCCTCGGGCTTGTCTATGCGTCCGCTGGACGACGGGAATGTGCGGGATTCTAACACGCGTGCCGTGGTGGTGATAAGGACGGATGACTCGTTGACCCGGAGCCTCATCGCTGACCTCCTGCCTCGCGAGCGTGTTGAAGAGATTCAGCGGGAAGTTATGGACGGCAAACTGATGGCGCGTTACTAGCCATTGAGACATGCAAGGAATGGCCACTGGATCGAGAGGGGAACCGTGGGAACGGATGAGCTAGACGAGAGGATTGAGCTTTTGTACCAGAGCGGATTCTGCGATGAGGCGGGTCGGGACGGCCTTCGTCGGGCCGTTGACGCTCTGGTGCGAGAGTGCGGCGTCAAACGTGATGACGAGGTGCTCGGAATGTTGGTCACGCATGTGGCGGCGGCCCTCAAGCGCGTGCGCGAAGGTGAGGCCATAACGCCGCTTTCGCCCGAGATTGTGGAGGAGGTTCGTTCGAGTCCGGCGTACGCCGAGGCCAAGCGCATCCGGGACGAGCTCATTGATGCTCTGGGCTTTGAGCTTCCGGAGGCCGAGAAGGACTTTGTGTTGGTTCATGTTGGTGGCTTGCTCCTGTTGCAGGCCAACGAGTAGAGAGGTAAGGGAGAGACGATGAGAATTGCGGTTGGGGGGCTCAACAAGAACCAGATGGAGGCGGCCATCAAGGCGGCGGCCCCGGATGCGGAGGTGACGGTCACCAATGACATGACCGGTGCCCAGCTCATCAAACAGGGTAAGGTCGACTACTACTTTGGCGCGTGCGAAAGCGGCGGCGGCGCAGCCATCTCTATTCTCATTGGGTTGGTTGGCTACCCGAAGTGCTGCACCGTATGCAAGAACGGCAGTAAGCCAAACCCGGACGAGATCAAGAAGTTCGTGGACGAGGGCAAGGTGGTTTTTGGGATGACGACCGGGGCCATCGACCGCACGGTCCCGCTACTCATTGACGCGTTGCGCAACAAATAGCGGTCCTTATGCGGGATTGGGGCCCGCCGGACTGAATAGGCAGAAAAGAAGAGGAGTACACAATGGAAATTAGCGTTCTGAGCGTGCTGGTCGTGGGGGCCTTGTGCGCGATTACGGCGCTGCTGTCCAACGTTGGGGCAGCCGTGTTCAATGATGGCGTCAGGCCGTTTGTGCCCGAGTTTCTCGAGGGCCGCATGCCGCGCCCCGAGTATGCGCTTGCGGTCTTTGGTATGTGCATCGGTTTTATTGCTTCGGTGGGTATTGGCAATGCGCTTGCCACAAACCTGCTGAACCCGTGGCTGCTGTTCCTTGCTACTGACATCATCGGCGCGATTTGCCCCAAGAAGTGGCTTGCGGCCGTGGCGGGCGCCGCTTGGGGCGTGCTGTGCCTAGTGGGTATCAGCGGAATCAATGCGGTGCTTACGTTCATGCCCGTCGATCTTATCGGCGCTCTTGGCCAGCTCGGCACCTATATCGTAACTGGTTTCGCGCTTTTCCCGGTGGTGGCCATCATCATGCAGTTCGGCTGGCAGCGCGGTATCATCACGGCGGTCCTCGCCGTTGTCGCCCGCGTTTTTGGCCCCATGCTGACCTTCGGCCCCACGCAGGCTTCAATCAGCGCTGACGCGTGGACGCTGCTCGTGGGCGTCATCATGCTCGTGGCCTTCGCCGTGCAGAAGGACCTCAAGGACAAGGATCGCGCCTCTGACGATCTTGAGGGCAACCTCTTCTCTGAGCGCGTGGGTCGCATTCGAAAGAACGTCCCGTTTCTCATGATTGCCGGAGGCCTGATTGCCGTTGCCTGCAACCTGCACTTCTTCGCCGGTTCCGACGTTTCGATGTTCAGCCTCTCCGAGGCCTATTACTCTGCGGGATCCGGTGCCGAGGCCCTCATCCAGACGGCTGCCGTCAACGAGCTTTTCCGCGGCATCAGCTTCATTCCGCTCATTGCAGTGACCGCTATCACGACGGGCGTCTATGGCGTTGCTGGCTTTACTTTTGTCTATGTTGCGGGCTACCTGTCCCCCAACCCCATTGTCGCTGCCGCCCTGGGAGCTGTCATCATCTTCGTTGAGGTCATGGCACTTGGGGTTATCGGCAAGCAGCTCGGACGCTTCCCGAGCCTTCGTGACGCGGCTGATAACATCCGTTCCGCGATGAGCAGCTGCGTTGAGTTTGCCCTGCTTTTCGGTTCGCTCAACGCCGTGATTGTCATGGGCACCCAGATTGCCAACCCGACGCTTGCCTTCGCCATCGCCGCCGCAATTTACTACGTGAACGAGGTCACCGGACGCAAGATCATGCGCATGGCCATCGGACCCGTATTTGCCGTGGCCACGGGCATCATCCTCAACCTGCTCTACGTGCTCGGCCTCGTGGCCATTGTCGCCTAGCCGACTCCATCCAGCTGGGATTGGGTTCTATCTCACATGTTTCCAGCCCGAGGTTAGTTGATGGCCCCGGGCTGGGAAAGAAGGGCAAGTCATGATTCAGACGGTTCTTGGACCCATTGCGTCCTCAGAGCTTGGCGTTGTCATGTCGCACGAGCACCTCAGCGTTGATTTGAGCAGCGTGCGAGGCGATGACGACTCATCTTTCACCTGCTCAGGTCTTGTGCTGTCGGAAATGGAGCGCCTGCGCTCCGCAGGGGCGAACAGCGTCATTGAAGTGAGCTGCATAGATATGGGCCGCGACGTTTTGGCCCTCCAGGAGATTTCGCGCAGAAGCGGACTGAACATCGTCTGCGCAACGGGATTCTACCTCGAGCAGTATCACCCGTCGTGGCTGGCTGATGCCACGGTGGAGAAGATCGAGGAGGTCCTTGCGAGTGAGTTCTCAGAGGGCGTCGGGGAGACCGGCGTGCGCCCGGGCGTTATCGGAGAGATTGCGGGAGAGCAGAATGAGATTACCGATTCCGAGCGCCGGGTCATGGTTGCCTCCGCGCACGTTGCCGCACAGGTGGGTTGTGCGGTGACGACGCACTGTCAGCTCGGTCAGATGGCCCTCGAGCAGGCTGAGCTGCTCGTGGAGGCTGGTATGAGGCCCGAGAAGGTCGTGCTCGGCCACCTCGACCTGGCTGATGATCTTGATTACTATCGTCGCGTGCTCGCCACTGGAGTCAATATCGGCTTCGACACCTGCGGCAAGGTTGCCTATCTTACGGATGAGAGGAGAGCTGCTAACCTGGCCGTGCTCGCCTCCGAGGGGTATGCGGGGCAGATTGTGCTCTCTGCAGATATTTCTCGCCAGTCATACATGCACGCCAAGGGCGGCTTCGGCTATACCGCCGTGCTGGACCGCGTGCTGCCGATGGCGCGTGAGCTCGGTCTTGCTGACGGGGCGGCTCAAGCGATGCTCGTGGACAACCCTGCGCGCATCTTTGATATCGAGGGAGGCCTGGCGTGAGGACCTACCCCCTGTACTCGAGGACGATTGAGGAGGCCCGTGCACTCCAATTCAAGGTCGTTGATGCCGCGACGCGCACCTTTACGGGTGATGAGCTGCTGAGCCTGGGTGATTTGGGTGTACATGCGGGAACCAACAGACCTTTGCAGACCATCCGGGTCGAGCACGTCTTTGCCAAGGCCTTCGATGCCGAGGACGCGGTGCTCGTTCGTGGTGCGGGAACAGGAGCGCTGCGATGGGCGCTTGCGGCTGCGCTGCGTCCGGGCGAGACGGTGCTTGTGCACGAAGCGCCCGTCTATCCCACCACCAAAGTGACGTTGGACACGATGGGCTGTTCCATCGTGACCGCCGACTTTAACAGCGATGCGGCGATTGAGCTCGTGTGTGCTGAGCGCGTGTCTGACATTCGAGCCGTGCTTGTCCAGCACTCGCGCCAAAAGCCCGATGACTCCTACGATCTCGGTCACGTGATTGAACAGATTCGAGCCGCCCTCGGGGATATCACAATCGTGACGGATGACAACTACGCCGCAGCCAAGGTGCGCGCTATCGGTTGCCAGCTCGGTGCTGACATGGCCACCTTCTCCTGCTTCAAGGTCTTGGGTCCGGAGGGCGTGGGCGTGGTAATCGGCCGTAGGGAGCCCATCGAGCGTATTCGTGAAATGCAGTATTCAGGTGGCAGCCAGGTGCAAGGCTACGAGGCCATGGCGGCTCTGCGCGGGTTGGTTTACGCGCCGGTCGCGTTAGCCATTGCGGGAGCAACGTGTCATGAGGTTGTCGAGCGCCTCTGTTCTGGCGAGCTTGCTCATGTGCGTGGAGCCTACGTGGCAAACGCGGAGAGCAAGGCGGTGTTGGTCGAGTTTGACGAAGACGTGGCGGATCGCATCCTTGCGCTCGCGCCCGCCCACGGCGCGGCGCCCCATCCGGTTGGGTGCGAGAGCCGCTATGAGTTCGCTCCGATGTTCTATCGGATTAGCGCGACCTTCCGCGCTCAGAATCCCTCTTGGCAGCGTCGCATGATTCGCATCAACGTCATGCGTTCGGGACCCGATACCGTGATTCGGATTCTTAGGGAACTGATTGAGGAAGTCTACGCAGCGTAGCGTTCTCTCGCTACGCATCCGGCAAGGGAGATCACATGTTTCTGGACAGACTGCTTGAGACAAATCGGGCACTCGCCGAGCTTGCCCTCTCCTGGGTGGGTGACGGTACCATCCTGCCCGACACCTACCTCATCGATCTTGATGCCCTGCGCGAGAACGCACGGGCGATGAAAGGCGAGGCGGACGCGCGAGGCATCACTCTTTACTTCATGCTCAAGCAGCTGGGGAGAAACCCGGTCGTGGCGCGTTGTCTGGTCGAGCTGGGTTTTGCAGGGGCCGTGTGCGTTGACTTCCGCGAGGCGCTCGTCATGGTCGACAACAAAATCCCCCTCGGCAATGTGGGACATCTTGTTCAGACTCCGCGCTCGGCCCTGCGTCGCATTGTTGGGGCGCATCCCGACATCATGACGGTCTACTCAGTGGAGAAGGCCGCTGAGATTGGCGCCGTAGCCCGCGAGCTGGGGCTTGTTCAGCCCATCATGCTGCGAGTAATCGGCGAGGGGGACCTCCTCTACTCGGGTCAGTACGGTGGCTTCAGGCTGCGTGAGCTTGAGCAAGTCGCCTCGGAGATGGAGGCCATAGAGGGGGTTCGTCTGGCCGGTGTCTGCTCGTTCCCCTGCCTGCTCTATTCCGAGAAGGACGGCGACATCGTGGAACTCTCTAATGCGGGGACAGTTCGTGCCGCGGCATCTCTGCTTGAGGCTCGTGGTCATCGTGGCCTCCAGCTCAACATGCCCTCTGCAAGCTGCTGCCACTCTATTCCCCTCGTTGCGCGTCTCGGGGGCACGCACATGGAGCCTGGTCATGGGCTTACGGGCACGACGCCCTATCATGCCGCTCATCCGGATGCCCAAGAGCGCGTGGCCTACGCGTACACAAGCGAGGTGAGCCACAACTTAGATGGCCGCGCGTACTGCTATGCCGGCGGTCACTACCGGCGCAGCCATCTGGCGAACGCCCTCGTTGGCTCCTCTGTTGATGAGGGGCGTCACGTGCGGGTGACGCCGCCTACCGACGAGAGCATCGACTATCACTTTGAACTTTCAGAACCGTGCCGGGTGAGCGATCCCGTTCTCATGTGCTTCAGAACGCAGCTCTTTGTGACGCGCAGCGAGGTAGCCGTGGTGAGCGGTCTCTCCTCGGGCAGCCCCGTGCTCGAGGGAATCTTCGACACGCAGGGGCACCGGCTGAGGTAGCAGCACAGAGAGGAGGCATGGTGGAGCGCGGAAAGTTTGTCATCATCGTGCTGGACGGCTTTGGCGTGGGGCAGATGCCCGATGTGGCCGAGGTCCGCCCTGAGGACCTGGGGGCCAATACCTGCGCGCACATTTTCGAGCGTATGCCCAGCCTGAGGCTTCCCAACCTGGCGGCACTGGGGCTGGCGAACGCAGTGGGGCAAGAGTTCCCGGGGCTGCCGGCGGCGCCGGACGCGACCTGGGGACGGGCCACCCTCACGCACCAGGGGGCGGACACATTCTACGGGCATCAGGAGATTATGGGGACCAAGCCGCCTGTTCCGCTTACGGAGCCCATACAGGTGGCAGTTGACGACATCGCGCTCGCGCTTGAGCGCGCGGGCTTCTCAACGCGGCTGTACACCTCGGAGACCTCAGGTCTGCGCTTCGTAATCGTCAACGAGTCATGCACCGTTGCCGACAATGTGGAGTGTGACCCGGGGCAGGCATTCAACGTGACGGCCGCCCTCGATGACATGGACTTCGAGACCGAGCTTGCGATCGGTCGCATCGTGCGCGGCATCGCGCGGACGCCAAGGGTCATCACCTTCGGCGGGCGTGGTGTGCATCTGGACAACCTGCTCGCGGCAGTGGAGGAGCACGATGGCTTCATTGGCGTGAACGCGCCGGCCTCCGGGGTCTACAACAACGACTACCACTGCATCCATATGGGTTACGGCGTGGACGAGCGGGTGCAGGTACCCTATATCCTCGGCTCTCGAGGCATAGACGTCCACCTGCTTGGAAAGGTTGCCGACGTCTGCGCCAACCGCTTCGGCGAGTCGGAGTCCATTGTTGACACGCGGGAGGTGCTCGAGCGCACCCTTGACCTCGTACAGGCTCCGGGTTCGGGCTTCATCTGCGCTAATGTGCAGGAGACCGACCTTATGGGGCATCGTGAGAACGTGGCGGGCTATGCCGAGAAGCTTCGTGTGGCCGACGAGCTCATCGGGCGGATTCGCGCGGCGCTCGCGCCCCGGGACGTGCTCGTGGTCATGGCAGACCACGGCAACGATCCTACGATTGGCCATCCACACCATACGCGCGAGTACGTTCCGCTGCTCATAGCGCGCGACGGTGCGCCTTCTGGCAGCGTGGGTACGCGCTCGACGCTTTCGGATGTGGGCGCGACGGCGGCGGACTACTTCGGTGCCCCTGCACCGCAGAACGGCACGAGCTTTCTGGGCCGCGTCATGATTTCTGCGTCATGAGACAAGGGGCGCCCGGCGCGCCATTGGGGGTGGCGCGCCGGACTGAAAAGAAGAGGCGTACCCGAAGAACGCGAGGCTCTGCGGAGACGTCCTGATGCGATAATAGCCAATTTTTGATTTTCTGGCATCTCGGCCTTATGTAAATTGGGGACAGTCCCCAATTTACAGGCAGGCGTCGGCGATGCGGCGACGCAGATCGTCGACGCCCTGGCCGGTCTCCGAGGAGGTCACGACTACCTGGTCGCGCTCGATGTCGAGCTGTCGTGCGATAGAGGCCGCCTGCTGAGCCTGCTTTGATCGTCCGAGCTTGTCGGCCTTGGTGAGCGCTACCACGAAGGGAAGGCCGCTCTCGCGCAGGAAGCCCACCATCTCGTGGTCGAGCCGCTGGGCGTCATGCCTGATGTCAACGAGCGCAATCACGAGGTTGAAGCTGCGCTCCTGCGCAAAGTAACCGGAGATGAGGTCCGCCCAGCGCTGCTTCTCCTTCTGGGACACCTTGGCAAAGCCGTAGCCGGGCAGGTCGACGAACCGGATGCCGTCAACCTCGAAGAAGTTGATGTTCGCCGTCTTTCCCGGCGTGCTTGAGACCTTGACGAGTCCCTTGCGGTTAAAGAGCTTGTTGAGCAGGGAGGACTTGCCTACGTTGGAGCGCCCGGCAACCGCGACCTCGGGGGTGGTCGACTCGGGAAGCTGTGCCACGGTGCCATAGGAGGCCTCGAAGCGCGCGGTCTGATAGTTGATGCTGCCGGCCATGGTGGTCCTTTCTCGATGCGGTGCAATGACCCATTGTACTTTGAGCCAGACGACGTCGGGCTGTGCAGTCAGGGGGATAGTGCGAAGAAACGCGGCTCCCGCATGCAATCAGGGGGATAGTGCGAAGGTGTTTCGCCCTCTCGCGGAGTAGTGGTTGGAGGAGCAACTGGCCTTTTGTGAAGGAGTGCGTCCTCCTCGGATGCCAAATGGGCCGAGAGGCCATAGAATGGCTTCGCACTATCCCGGCGATTGCATGCGGGAGCCGCGTTTCTTCGCACTATCCCCCTGACTGCATGGAGGAGGCCGCATGGGAGATGAAGCCTTTGTCAAGACGGCTGGCTTTGGCGATAACCTGCCGGGTGAGGCAGCCGCCCTACGCTGGCTCGCAGAGGCGGAGCCGCTCGGTGGCCTCCGCGTCGTACGCGTGCTGAGCGTGACGGAGGAAGAGCTCGTTGAGGAGCGCGTCGAGACGGGCGCCCCCTCGGCGTCGGCTGCCCGCAGGATCGGTGCGGCACTCGCGCGGACGCATGCGGCCGGCGCGCCCTGGCTCGGCTGCGCTCCAGCTGGATGGTCGGGCGACCCGTGGTGCGGCCGGGCGCGCACCCCCTACGTTGCGCGCGAGGACGCGTCGGACGCCTGGGGATCGTTCTTTGCCGAACATCGAATTATGAACTATGTGCGTGTCCTCGTCGATCGAGGGGACTTCAACGATGGGGAGGCTGCGGTGCTGGAGCGGGTGGCCGGACGGCTCTTCGCGGGGGAGTTCGATGCTCCGCAACCCGCGCTCGTGCGCTCGTCGGGCCTCCCGTGCGCCCGCCTGCACGGCGACCTCTGGGCGGGAAACGTGCTCTGGGATGCAGTGCGCACCGCCCCCACCGGGGGCGTCCTCATCGATCCGATGGCCTATGGCGGCCATGCCGAGACCGACCTCGCGATGCTCGCGCTCTTCGGCTACCCGTTCCTCGACGAGGTGATCGCGGGATACGACGAGGTGTCGCCCCTCGCGGATGGCTGGCGGGAGCGGGTGGGAATCCACCAGCTCGCACCGCTGCTCCTGCACTGCGTGCTCTTCGGTGGCTGGTATCTCGCCGAGACCATGACGGTGGCGCGACGCTACGCATGATGTCATGGCCGGGGATGGCGCGCGTCCTGCCTGACGGGGACCGCATGCGCCCACCTGGCGAGAAGAGCCTCGCGCAGGGTGAGTGCGGGGCCCGCTTTGCCTATGCGCGCTCGCGCCGCGCGAGCGCGCAGGTGCCGATGACGGTCTGGGCCACGAGCGCGACGCCGGCGCAGGCCCAGAGCGCGAGGTAGCCGCCGGCGCCGATGGCAATCTGCCCGAGCACGGACCCTACGCCGCCGCCCGCAAAGACGCCGAGGCCGATGAGCCCCGTGCAGAGTCCCGTCTGGGATGGGTCGACGTCCATGGAGAGCGAGACGAGCGTGGGCTGGACGAGGATGTATCCGAGTCCCAGGCAGGCCGCGGCACCGAGCGCGGGGGCCCACGATCCGGTCAGCGTGGACGCGGCGAGGAAGATGACGGCGCAGAGCCCCGAGACCTCGCCCGCCTGAATCACGCGGAGCAGCCCTCCGCGCGCGGCGATACGGCCCGAGATGGTCCCGCCCACGAGGCACGCGACGCCATAGAACATCATGAGAAGGCCGGAGGCGGTGGAGGATAGTCCGCAGCGCTCTGAGAGAAACGTCCCCATGAAACCATAGACGCCGAGGTAGATGATGCCGGTCGAACATGCGGTGAGATAGATCGCGCGTCCCTGTCGGAAGAAGAGGCGCGCTGCGCGCTCGAGGAAGTCCCGAGCCTCGCCCAGGGGCGAGCGCTGCTCCTCGACCGCGGGGAGGGCCTCGGAGATTCCGCGCAGGCGCAGCAGGCAGAGCCAGGCGAGCAGGCCGAGCACGCCAAAAGAGGCAAAGGCCGCCCGCCAGCCCACGAGGTCCGTGATGAGGCCGCCAAGTCCCGCGGAGAGCCCCTGCCCAGTAAAGGTGATGCCCATGAGAAGGCCGACGGCGCCGGCGCGCTCCTCGGCTGGGACGACGTCGCCGACGAGCGCCTGCGAGACCGAGATGATGCCGGCGGCAAAGCAGCCGGTGAGGATTCGCGCCGCCACGAGAGCCTCGAGCGTCGGCGCCGCGGCACACACGACCGTGCTTATCGCCAGCCCCAGGACGATGACGCGCAGAAGCCTCTGGCGACCGACGCGGTCCCCGATGGCGCCGCAAACCGGCTGAAGCATTCCGTAGGGAACGAGGTACGCCGTGAGCACCACGGCGGCGACGGACGGCGCTACGGCGAGCGTCTGGGCTATGGCGGGCAGCGCCGGCGAGACGAACCAGTTGTCCGCAGCCGAGACCAGTCCGCAGAATCCCAGCGTGATGACAACACTTCTCTGATTGACCGTCATGGGTGCCCCCTCCCGCGCTCCTTTTTCGACAGTCAACCATAACGCAAGCTGACGCCAGCGGCACATCGCGCTCAGGACGTGCGGAGCAGCGCGTCTACAAGGGCGTTGTCCTCTGGGTCGGGCGACCCCAACGGCAGGCCGCATGCCTCGAAGAAGTGGCTGCCGGCGAACTGCCGCGCGCGGAAGGTGCCGTGCGCGCCGTCGTCGAGATAGCGGACGCGTGAGAGGCAGTCGGTCGTGGCGCAGTAGAGCACGCCATGGCGCTCGGCGTAGGTGAGGTAGGTCTCGTTGTCCGACCAAAGGGTCACGCCAGCCATGTTCTCAAGCTCGTAGGCCACGGCGTATTCGCGCCATGCGATGCCCCGGGCGCGCGCATAGCGGTCGAGCAGCGATGCCATCCTCGTCACGCGGCCGAGGGTCGCGGGCGCGTCGATGAGCTGGGCGTCCACGGCGGGAGGAAAGAGCGCGCGCGACGCCAGCACGTCGAGGGCGGAATCGCGATCCTCCCCGTCGAGGAGGACGGCGGGCACCGATAGCTTGATCGACTCGTCAGGAAAGAGCTCGATGGCGGAGTGTGGGACCACCGTCTCGTCACGTGCCGGGATGCGAAAGACGAGGCTGTCGTGCGCGTGCTGGACGCGGCAGTCGAGCCCCTGGCGCTCAAAGGCGCGGCGCATGGCGCGGGCGTGCTCGCCGTCCCTCTCGCGTGAGAAGGAGTCGCCGGTCATGCGACCCATGCGGAAGAGGTAGAGGTTGAAGAGCGGCAATCCGTCACCGCCCATGGGGTAGTGGACGGTTCGCTTGCAGAACATTCGGACCTCGAGACGCCGGCGCGTGGCCTTGTCGTAGAGGTCGACGAGCGCAGTGCCGGCAGCGGGCCCCGAGGTCGAGCCCTCGCGGATCTCAACGACGCCGTCCGCCACGTAGGGAGGAAAGTCGCCCTCGAAGACCTGAACGAGAATGACCCCCTGCTCAGGTGCGACCGGGTTGGCCACGAAGCGCGCGTCAAAGCGCGGGGCGGGGGAGACGTGGCGCCGGCAGAGTTCGCCGATAATCTGGCTGACGTCTGCCTTGGGGCGCGGTATCGGGCAGACGCCCTTCTCGGCATCCGAGATGCCAATGACGAGCCAGCCTCCTCGCGAGTTGGCGAACGACGCCACCACCTTCGGGACCTTTCGTCGCACGCTTGGCGAGAAGGACTGCTTGAACTCTAGGGCAAAGCCCTCATCGTAGTCCGCGAGCTGCGCGAGGTCGGCGTACTCCACGTCCGCGAGCTCCTTGGGCATGCCCTGCCTATCATGAAACGGGCTGAACATGGGGTCTCCTAGGGGGACGGCGCCATTCCGCTGATGAAGCTGGTTATCGACAGCGTAGCACGTTCTTGGGGATGGCCCCGCAGAGGGCGTGCAAAGGGGGCGGGCGTGCAAAGGGGACAGGCACTTTTGCACGCTGAGTTCATAGCGTGCAAAAGTGCCTGTCCCCTTTGCACGCCCTCTGCGGGGCGCTTCGGCTAGCCGAGCAATGGCGTGAGCGGACCCTGGGCGAGCACGGTCACGCGGTGCATCGCGCGGGAGAGCGCGGTGTAGAGGCGCCGGCGCGCGAGCGGAGTGTCCGGATAGACCTCTGCCTGCGCGTCGGGCACGATCACGTGATCGAACTCCAGCCCCTTGGCTACGCGCAGGGAGAGCAGCACCACGCCCTCGGCAGGCAGGTCGGAGTTTTTGCCCAGCACGCAGACGGCATCGCCGAGCTGCTTCGCAAGCCAGCTCACGCGAGCGTCCGACTCGGCGATGACGGCCGTGAGGCCCTCGGCGGGCTCAGCCACGGCCGCGCGAAGCGCCTCGAGGTAGGCGTCCTTCTCGTCAAACGCCCGGACGTCGGGCTTGACGCCGGCGCGCTGCACGGAGGTGAGGCGCCTGCGCTCGTCTGGCTCCAGAAGGCCGCAGAAGAGCTCCGTGATCTCCGGCGAGGAGCGGTAGCTCGTGAGCAGGCGGCACTCGTCCACGCTGCCATGGCTTTCGCGGAAGATCTCTGCGATCTGCGGGAACGTTGCCGTGCCCTCCATGATGGCCTGGTGCTCGTCCCCCAGAAGCAGGAAGTGCGCGCGCGAGAAGTGCCGCGAGAGCACCATGAGCTGGGCCTCGGTGTAGTCCTGGACCTCGTCCACCATAACGAAGCGCGCGGACTTGTCACCCGTGCCGGTGAAGAGCAGCCGCAGGTAGAGCCACTCGGTCGCGGACAGGGCGCGCTGGTCGAGCAGGCGCATGCCGATACGGTCGAAGCGGATCCACGAGAGGCGCTCGATCTCATCGTGCGCACCCGCGTAGCGCTGCTCCACGAGGCGGCGCGCGTAGGCGGTGACCTCGTCGTCATCGTCGGGGGAGATGGTCTCGCCGAAGACCTCGACCTGCTGCTCGACGTCCATCTCGAGCATCTCCTCCTGGATCTCGTCGCTCTTCGAGAGCTGCGTGAAGCGCCGCTCCAGCCGGTCGTGGAGCTCGTCCTTCACGAGTGCGGTGAAGCGCGGTCCGATGGGGAATTGCGAGAACTTCTCCGCGGCGCCCTGGACCTGGCCCGCCTTGAGGAGAACCTCCCCCGCAAAGCGAATCTCGCGGAGGTCGTCCGGCTCGAGCGCGAGATCGGCCACGGCCTCGTCAAGGCGGCGTAGGGACTCGGGCGCGGTGTCCACCCCGAGGTCGCGCTCGCCCGCGCCCTGCGCCTCGACGAATGCGCGCCAGGTGAACGTTTGCGGGTTGGCCTCGCCCATGGAGGGCAGGACCGTGTCGATGTAGTGCTCGAAGACGTCGTTGGGCGTGAAGAGCCAGACCTGGTCAGGCGAGAGGGTCTTGCGCTCCTGGTAGAGCAGGTATGCGATGCGCTGCAGCAGCACGGACGTCTTTCCGGAGCCCGCGATGCCGTTGACCAGCAGCACGGGCACGTCCTCGTGGCGCACGACCTCGTTCTGCTCGCGTTGGATCGTGGCCGTGATGGCCTGGAGCTTCTCGGTGTGGTGCTTCTTGAGAGCGCCCAGCAGGAGCGAGTCCTGGATCGCGATGGTGGTGTCGAAGTAGGAGTTGAGCTGGTCGCGCACGATGTCGAACTGCCGGCGAAGCGTCAGGTTCACGGTGCGGACCTTGCCGTCCACCTCGTAGCTGGTGGGGCCCATCTCCTGGTTGTAGTAGGTCTCGGCAACGGGGGAGCGCCAGTCCACCACGAGCGGGCGGCTGCGCTCGTCGGTCATGCCCGCGGTGCCGATGTAGACGTCGCGCGGGGGGCGACCCGGGCGCATCTCGAGCGTGACCTTGGCAAAGTAGGGCTGCATGAGCAGCAGCATCACGCGGCGGAGCTTGTCCACGTTGAAGTCGTGGTACTGGTTGTAGGCGTCGATGACGGAGTTCAGCGTCTCGATGGCGGCGAGCGTCTCGATGGTCTCGTCAGCGCCTCCGAAGTCCAGGCGCACCTCCTCGCTCATGGCGATGAGGTCCTGCTTGGCGCCCTGGTGGTTGGACTCCAGGTCCTGGGATATGTCGTCGCGAATCTTGAGGAGCTTGGCGTAGAGATCCGTGAGGTGGGCCTGCTCCTGCTGGAAGATCGGGTCATCGCCGTGGGTGACGTCGACGCTCTCGGGCATTGCGCTCCCTCCGTTGCGCGGAATAACGAGCTATCAATGATACGCCATCGCGCGTGACGCGCGTCAGCCGGCCGTGCAAAGGGGACCGTGCAAAGGGGACAGTCACTTTTGCACGGGCGGACCGTGCAAAAGTGACTGTCCCCTTTGCACGGTCCCCTTTGCACGAGGCTCGGCGAGCGGCGGGCGACAAGGTGCGCGCGGTCCCAGTCGGGCTCCGTCCGGCGGTAAGCGCGCCAGGATGATTCTGTCGTGCTATCGTGTCACTAAACGTTTACGAAAACCGAGACGCGGGAGGAGCAGACATGACGCGGCGCCATCGGGACTTGAGCACGCGCGACGATCTGATCGCATGGCTGCGCGGCCTTCTTCCAGATCCGTATGCCTATCCTGCGACCTCGGGATCGACCTACGACGAGGACGTCCGGCGCTTCGAGTGGGTGGCACGCCCGCTCTGGGCGGTCTTCTCGCTCCTCGCCTCGGGGGAATATGACGAGGAGCTCGTGGAGCCGTACATCCGTCGAGTCAAGGACGGCCTCGACCCCGAGGGCCCGCTTGCCTTCCCGGAGCCCACGCTCCCGCGTCGCCAGATCATCGTGGAGATGGAGGTGTTCGGCTACGGGCTTCTCGTGTGTCCCGAGGGGCTCCTCTCGCGCCTTACCCTCGCGGAGCGTGACCGCCTGGTCGCCTGGCTTAACCTCGCCAACGGGGTGGACCTTCCGTGGGGCGGCTGGTTCTGCTCCCGCGTGCTCGTAAACGCGGGGCTCGCCGCGGCCGGCCTGCCGTACGACGCCGAGCGGCTTGCCCTTGACCTGCGCTCGATCGAGTCGATGTATGCGGGCGACGGGTGGTACGAGAACGGCCGGCCGTTCCAGCGCGATCACTACATCGGCCTCTCCTTCCACTTTGTCCTCCTGCTGCTGCGCCGGTTTGCGCCCGAGGCGTGCCCGCTGCCGGATGAGGAGGCGCGCGCCGCCGCCTTCGAGCGGGACTACGTTTCGTGGTTTGACCAGCAGGGCCGCTCGGTCCCGTTTGGGCGCAGCATCTTCTATCGCTTCGGTCACGGCTGCTTCTGGGCGGCGGAGGCCCTCACGGGGACGCACTCCCTGGACCTCGGCGAGGTGAAGCGCCTGCTCATGCAGCACCTACGCTGGTGGCATGCGCATCTGGTCCCGACGTCCGGCCCGCTTGCGCCCGGATACGGCTACCCCAACCTCTCCCTCGTGGAGAACTACTGCTCGCCCGCCTCCCCCGCGCGAGCCCTTCGCTCGCTCGTGGTGCTGGCGCTCCCGGCCTCAGACGAGTTCTGGTCCATCGCCGAGCGCGAGCCCGTGCGCGAGCCCGTGCGCGCGGAGCCAGGGCCCGGCGTCCTCGCCGTGAGCGGGCCTCACCACAGCTACCTGCTCTCCGCCACGCAGTTTGGCGGGCCCACGGTCTCGGGCGGGATGTCGCGATATGGCAAGCTCTGCTATTCGTCCGCCTTTGGGTGGAACATCTCGCGCGATGTCTGCGGTCTCTCCTACTTTGCCGTCGACTCGTGCCTGGCGCTCTCCATAGCGGGGCTTGACCAATATGTCTCGCGCGATCGCGTTGACATGGGGGAGGTGCGCGAGGGCTTCGCTCACACCCTCTGGCGCTACGCGTCCATCGCACAGGTGGAGACCTGGCTCATCCCGGTGAACGAGTCTACGCACGTGCGCATCCACCATGTTGAGTCGTCAAGCTCTCTTGACGTCTGCGAGGGTGCGTTCCCGCTCTTCGGCTGGAACCCCAAGGAGGATGTTCCCGAGGAGGAGCGCGACGGCGCCGTGCTGCTCTCGCGCGTGTCCGAGGCAGGCCGTCTCTGGCGCTCGGGCATCGTGGACGCGCGAGCGTGTGACGACACCCTCGAGCGCTCCGTCGAGGAGGCTGGGCTTGCCGACATCATGCATGGCGTCCTGTGGAGCGACCGCGACGCGGATGTTGTGCTTCAGGACCCCAACACCAACATCTATAGCTGCGAGCGGAGTGCCGTCCCGGTGCTGAGGGCGCGGATTACCGCAGGGACCACGTGGCTTGCCTGCGTGGTCTGCGGCGAGCCGGGGTATCCGGCTAAGTAGCCGGGGACGGCACCCGGGAACAGCGCGCGCCCAAGGAAATCGTGCGTCTCCTCATCAGGTGGAACGCGTGACTCGACTGGCTTGAGTGCGTTACGGGCCCTTTGACCGTCGAACAACAGCTCGCTACATCGTGGTGGAGCGCCACCGGACGTTGCAGTCAAGCTCCTGGTGGACGGTCTTCTTCTCGTCGCTTTCCAGCAGCTCGAGCAGGATGCGGGCGGCCTCGCGCCCCTCCTCGAAGGCGGGCTGCTCGATGGCGGTGACGCTCGGCGAGGCAACGCTCGTCCAGTCGAAGTTGTCAAAGCCCACGAGGCCCACCTTGTTGGGCATGAGCGGATAGAACTCGCGCATGGCCACGTAGATTTCTGGCAGGGCCCAGCAGTTGGGGGCAAAGACGAGGGTTGGGGTCTCGCCGTCGATGTTGGCGCGAAGGAACTGGAGGAGGGCCTCCGAGTCGATCTCTCCCGGGGCTATCTCGAACTGGGTGAAGCCGGTCCCCTCCTTCTCGAGCGCGTCGACAAAGCCGGAGAAGCGCTCGATGCGCGAGCTCAGGAGCTGCGGGGCGGCGGCGACCAGCAGGAAGCGGCGGTAGCCGCGCTCCACGCAGGACTTCACCGTGCGGTAGGTGGCCTCGTAGTTGTCCGTCTTCACCCAGCTCGAGGTGTAGTCGTAGTACTTGGAGTCAAAGAAGACGAGCTTCTTGCCCGCGGCCTCGATGTCGTCCGCGACGGTCTTGAACTGGGAGGTGGGCTGCACGATGAAGCCGTCCACGCCAAGCGCGAGCAGGCGGTCGATGTAGGCGCGCTCGCCGTCGGCGCTGTAGTTGGACGAGCAGCAGAGCAGGCGGTAGCCGGCCTTGTCCACCACCGAGCCGATTCCCTTGACGATGCGGTTGGAGAACTCGTTGGTCACGTCGCCGATGATGACGCCGATGAGCTTAGAGCTCTTGGCGTTCATGCCGCGCGCGAGGGGGTTGGGCTCGTAGCCGGTCTTCTCAATCGCCCTCTTGATGCGCTTCTGGGTGTCCTCGGACATGCGCTCGGTCTTGCCGTTGAGATAGAACGAGACGGTGGTCTTCGACGTCTCCGCCATCTCGGCGATGTCCTTGATGGTGATGCGTCTCTTCTGCGCCATGATGCTCTTCGCGCTCCCCACTACGTCCGGCCCGGGATGTTTAGTAAACATAGTTTACTCAATTCGCGGCAGCTGGGAACGCAAATATGCCCCCAACAAAACGCTTACATATCAGTTGGCGTGGGCGTGATGCGCGGGGCACAAAAAGGCGGGCGACCCGAGGGCCGCCCGCGGCAGGGCGCAGAAGGGCGAGAAGAACCCGCGTCTTCCGCATGTAAGATCGCGCTTTCGGCGCTGGCCTAGAGACCCAGGATCTCCTTGACCTTGGCGACGATGGCCTCGTCGGTGGCGTTGGCGAAGAAGTACTCCTGGAAGTGCTCGCCGGAGAGGGCGCCCTTCACGAGCTCGGGGTCAAGCGCGTCGAGGATCTCAGTCAGCGGCTTGAAGGCCGCGGCGCGCACGCCGTCAAGGATCTTCTTGTTGCGCTGCTCGGGAACCACGCGGTCGGCGGGGTAGCCGTTGCCGGAGCCAAAGCCAAAGAGCTTCTCGAAGGTGTACTCGAGGTTGAGCTCCTGGCCCCAGCCGTTCTTGAGGGCAAACGGCATGGCCACGGCGTTGCCGTCGTTGACCTGGGCGAAGGTGTAGGCGTCAAGCGGGTCGGCCACGTGGCCGCACAGCACGCCCGGGAAGCTGTTGCAGGCGAGCATGGCGCCCTCGCCGGTGCCGCAGCCGGTGACCACGTAGTCGGCGGCGCCGGAGTTGATGAGGACGGCGGCGAGGATGCCGTTCTGCACGTAGGTGAGGGGGTTGGAGCCCTCCTCGGCATACATGCCGTAGTTGAACACGGTGTGGCCCATGGGCTCGACGACCTTCTTGAGGGCGGCCTCGATCATGGGGTTCTTGGCGTTCTGGCTGTTCTCGTTGATGAGGGCGATTTTCATGGGTCTCAAATCCTTCCTTCCGCGGTCCGGTGCGCTCCCTGAGAGGAAACGTAATCAGAACCAGAGTAAGAGCAAAACTAGTTTTGTCAACAGTTACGGCCGAGAGACCCGCTCACCGAGAAACACGGACCGTTTACGTGATTAAAAACCTGACCGTCTTGTTCCCCTAGCTGCCATCTTCTATAAACGGTGGCGAAATAAACCGGTTTATAATAAACTGGACCGGAAAGAAGCGGGGAGTGGAACGAGGCAGGAAGGGACGGTAGGGATGGCTCACGTGAACACGGAGAAGATTGCCGATCGCGAGCGGTGGCTCTCGGTCGAGCCCCTGACCAAGGAGGAGGTCGATCGCGGCCTGGCCTGCTGCCTCGCCCAGATTGACGCCAACATGGAGGCCTTCGGCACGAGGTTTCCCTGGTCTGCCACCAAGGGCCTCGAGTACCCGGTCATTGACTGCATCGAGTGGACCGACGGCTTCTGGACCGGCCTTCTCTGGCTCGCCTACGAGGTGACGGGGGACGAGAAGTACCGCGACCGCGCCCTCGAGAACGTCCAGAGCTTCAAGCACCGCGTCGAGAACCGCATCGAGCTCGATCACCATGACCTCGGCTTCCTCTATGTGCCCTCCTGCGTGGCGGCCTATCGCCTCACCGGCAGCGAGGACGCCCGCACCGCCGCCCTTCTCGCCGCCGACAAGCTCATGGAGCGCTGGCAGCCCAAGGGCAAGTTCCTGCAGGCCTGGGGTCCCATGGACAGCCCCGAGCACTACCGCTTCATCATTGACTGCATGCTCAACCTGCCGATTCTCTACTTTGCCTCCGAGGAGACCGGCGACACGCACTACCGTGACGTCTCCCGCATGCACTTCGACACGACGGTGAACAACATCATCCGCGAGGACGGCAGCGCCTTCCACACGTTCTATATGAACCCCGAGACCGGCGGCCCCGACCACGGCGCCACCCGTCAGGGCTACTCCGACGACTCCGCGTGGGCCCGTGGCCAAGCCTGGGGCATCTACGGTATCCCGCTGAACATGCGTCACCTGAACGACCGCAAGTACCTCGACACCTGGCGCGCGATGGCGAACTACTTCATCAACCGCCTTCCCGAGGACTCCATCTGCTACTGGGACCTCATCTTCGGCGACGGCTCCGGCCAGTCCCGCGACTCCAGCGCCGCCGCCGCGGCCGCCTGCGGGTTCATGGAGGTCGCGCCCATGCTTCCCGTTGACGACCCCGACGCGCCCGTCTATGCCGGCGTCACCGCGCAGATGATGCGCTCCCTCATCAACTCGTACACCTCCGAGGACCACGCGCCCCTGCGCCCCATCCTCTATCACGGCGTCTACAGCTGGCACTCCGGCAAGGGCGTCGACGAGGGCAACATCTGGGGCGACTACTACTTCATGGAAGCCCTGGTTCGCAGCGCCAAGAGCTGGAACCCGTACTGGTAGGAGGAAGAAATGGCAACACCCAACATCGTTATGACCCGCATCGACGAGCGTCTCGTCCACGGTCAGGGCCAGCTCTGGATCAAGTCCCTGGGAGTCAACACCGTCATCGTGGCCAACGACGAGGCGGCTGGCGACAAGATGGCCCAGACCCTCATGAAGACGGTCATCCCCGGCAACATCGCCATGCGCTTCTTCACGCTGCAGAAGACGATTGACATCATCCACAAGGCCGCTCCCGCGCAGCGCATCTTCCTGCTCGTGAAGAACCCGGCCGACGCGCTCACCCTCGTCGAGGGCGGCGTGCCCGTGACCGAGATCAACGTCGGCAACATCCACAACGCCGACGGCAAGGAGAAGGTCACTCGCTCCATCTTCGTTGGCGCCGAGGACAAGGCCGCCATTCTCGCCATGGCCGACAAGGGCGTCAAGTTCAACACCAAGACCACCCCGTCCGGCGCTGACGGCGCGGCCGAGGTCGACATCGTGGAGTTCTGCAGGAAGTAGCCCCTGCTGAGCATACCGCCCGCCAAGGGGAGGGCGGAACGTAGTGTCAGGTAGGAAAAAAGGAGGGAACGTGGAGATCTCGTTCATCCAGGCCATTCTGATTGGCCTCTGGACAGCAGTCTGCTGGAGCGGCATGCTGTTCGGAATCTACACCAACCGCAGCCTCGTGCTGGCGTTCGGTGTGGGCGTCATCCTCGGCGACATCCCGACGGCGCTTGGCGTCGGCGCGGTGGCCGAGCTCGCATTCATGGGCTTTGGCGTCGGTGCCGGCGGCACCGTCCCGCCCAACGCCATCGGCCCCGGCATCGTGGGCACCCTGATGGCCATCACCACCGAGGGCGTCACCCCGGAGAGCGCGCTTGCCCTCTCCATCCCGTTCGCGGTTGCCATTCAGTTCCTGCAGACCGCCATCTACACGGCCTGCTCCGGTAACCAGGAGGCCGCTGCCCGCGCCCTCGCCGCCAACAAGCTTGGCAAGTACCGCTTCGTCTGCAACATCACCGTGATCCTGTTCGCCGTGGGCGGCTTCCTGCTCGGCTTCTTCGCCGCCTTCGCGATGCCGGCCCTCCAGGTCGTCATCGAGGCCATCCCCGAGTGGCTCACCTCGGGCCTCTCCGTCGCCGGCGGCATGCTGCCCGCCATCGGCTTCGCGATGATCATGAGCGTCATGCTCACCAAGGAGTTCATCCCCTTCGCGCTGCTCGGCTACATCTGCGCCGGCTACCTCGGGATCCCGACGGTCGGCATCGCCATGGTTGGCCTCGTGTTCGCCCTCAAGCACTACTTTGAAGTGAAGAAGCAGGAGGAGCTCGCTCCCGCTGCCGCCACCGAGGAGGTCAGCCACGATGACTGGATCTAACGAGAAGAAGCTCGTCAAGGGCGATTACACCAAGACGATGATTCGTGCCTGGCTGCTGCAGAACGGCTTCAACTACAGCAACTACCAGGGCAATGGCTACTCCTATGTCGTCTATCCCGCTCTCAAGAAGATTCACGGCAGCAACAAGGAGGCCCTGTGCAAGGACCTCGCCGATAACTGCGAGTTCTACAACACGAACCCGAACCTGCTGCCGTTTGTGACGTCGCTTCACCTGGCCATGGCCGACGAGGGCGTCCCCTACAGCGAGATCCGTGGTCTCAAGATGGCTCTCATGGGCCCGCTTGCCGGCATCGGCGACTCGCTCTCCCAGTTCTGCCTTGCCCCGCTCTACTCGACGATCTTCTCGTCGCTTGCCATGCAGGGCATGGCCTTCGCGCCGGTGGGCTTCTTCCTCGCCATCAACGCGACGCTGCTCGCCATCAAGTACGTGATGATGAACCTGGGCCACAAGCTCGGCACCTCCGTCATCGACACGCTGTCCAAGTCCATGGGCCTCATCTCCGAGTGCGCCAGCATGGTCGGCGTCACGGTCATCACCGGCCTCGCCGCCACGTTCGTCAAGATGAACGTGAACATCGAGTTCGCGGCTGGAGCCGCCGAGGAGGGCGTCAAGCAGTCCACCGTGAGCATCCAGGGCATGCTCGACAACATCGCCCCGAAGCTGCTCCCGATGCTGTATCTGCTCCTCATGTACTACCTCATCAAGAAGCGCAACTGGAACACCTACCAGCTCGTCATCCTGACGATCATCGTCGGCGTGGTGCTTTCCGTCTGCGGCATCCTCGTCTAGTCGGCTAGCCGAGAACTTGACAAGGGGGGCGCTTCGCCGCTGGTGCGGGGCGTCCCCCTTGGCATACCGATGAAGTGCCTGTTGACTGTCGGAAAGGGAGCAGAGGAGCCCCTCCGACACGAAATGAAGGGGAGAGTATGGAGCAAGTTCCATTTAGGGTCGGCTGGCGACCCAGCCTATGCCGTGCGGGAGCAGTTGGCCTGCTGACGCTTTCTCTTGCGGGTGCCGGAGTTGCGCTCGCGCCTGTGACCGCCCTTGCCGAGGGAGAGGCGGAGGGCATCGTCGAGACCTACGGAGTCGAGCAGAGCATGTCTCTGACCACGCGTCAGTTCCGCTTTGCTGACGACGGGGGCCAGGATGCGGACTCGCTTGTCTGGGAGAGCTCTGATGAGGCGGTTGCCACGGTAAACGAGGAGGGCCTCGTCACCGCTGTTGCGCCGGGCACGGCGACCATTACCGCCTCTGGCGAGTCGGGGGTTGTTTCCACGACTGAGGTTACCGTTGCCGAGCCTGAATACAGCGCGGATTATGATCTTATGCAGGACCGCTGGCTGCGCCGCATCGTGGGTTCCACGCCGAGCGAGGGTCCGCTCGACATGTCCGATGACGCCCTGGTGAGCTATGCCAACAAGCAGCTTGCCGACGCGCAGGGCAACTGGAACACGGTCGAGAGGGACGAGGACGGTAACGCCACGTGCTGGGAGAGAATCGCCTCTGACAGCGATTCGGCGAACTTCACCTCGCAGCTCAAGAAGCTCCGACCGCTCGTCATCGCCTTTGGCATGAACCTCGAGGGCAACGACCTCTACCAGAATCGTGCGCTCTACGAGGACATCATGAGCGTGCTTGACTACTTTGTGAGCCCGAGTGGAATGGACTACGGCTCTCAGAGTAAGGATTGGACGGAGTTTAACAGCACTGGCGTGGTCAGCAACTGGTGGGACTGGCAGATTGGCTGCCCGGGCCGCCTTGCCGACATGCTCATCGTCATGTCTGACTACTGTGACTACGAGACGATCGATCCGGTCGTTGATGCGGTCGGCAAGTACTGCCAGGAGCCCGAGAAGCAGCTCAATGCGGCGAGCGGCTGGGTCACCTCGACCGGCTCCAACCGCACCGACATCGCCAATGCCATGATGGGCATGGCGATCGTATCTCATGACGGCGCCGAGAAGCTTGTTCTTGTCGACGAGCAGGTTCCCACGGTACTGCAGGAGGTCACCACCGGTGATGGCATCTACGCCGACGGCTCCATCGTGCAGCACACCGCACAGGCCTATACCGGCAGCTATGGCAACGAGCTCATCAAGGGCGTTGCCAAGATCACGGCTATCCTCGCAGACACCGAGTGGGCGTTCGATGATCCGGGAATCTACAACCTCTATAATGCCGTGTCCACGGGTTACATCCCGCTTATGCATGGCTCTGAGATGATGTCGATGGTCAACGGCCGCGCTGCCGCGCGCGTCCAGGACACCGCCCCCTACAGCTCTGAGAAGTACTGGGGCAACGAGACCATCGCTAACCTGCTCAACATCGCTCAGTCCGCCCCGGAGCCCTACAAGACAGAGTTCCTCTCCGTCATTAAGGGCTGGCTGCTCGACGCCGGCGACTTCTACTTCGACAACGCGCGCGACTTCGATGCGATGCTTCTCGCCAAGGACCTCCTCAATGATCCTAGCATCGCGGCGACGACCTACGAGGGAATGCGCGTATTCGGCTCGATGGACCGCGTCGTCCAACAGACTGGCGACTATGCGGCGGGTCTCAGCATGTACTCCACGCGCATCTATAACTACGAGTGCATGAATGGCGAGAACAAGCATGGCTGGCACCAGGGCGATGGCGTGCTCTATGTCTATACTGACGATGACGCTTATGACATCGGCTACTGGGCGACGGTTGACCCCTATCGACTGCCGGGCACCACGGTCGACACCCGAGAGCTTCCGGGCGATTTGGACATCCCCATGTACTCCACCCAGGATTGGGTTGGCGGAGTGACCGATGGCAGCAACGGCGCCGCCGGCATGAGCTTCGACACCTCTAACCTCGTCGATGCGGAGAAGAACAACCTTGGCATGGATCTTGTCGCCAAGAAGTCCTACTTCTTCCTCGACGGCAAGATTGTCGAGCTGGGGGCTGGCATCAACGGAACAACCAACGCCACGATTGAGACCACGGTCGAGAACCGCATGATGGCCTCGGCTGACGCTGCCGTGACCATTGATGGCACCGCTTGGAGTGGCGAGAAGACCGTTGAGCTGGAGGATGGCGGCTACGTGACGCTTGCCGGCACTACCGAGAACTCCGCAATGGGCTATTACTTCATCGACGGCACGACCGTTGAGGTGTCCAAGGAGACCCGGTCGGGCTCCTATGCCGAAATCAACGACTCGTTTCCGTATGACGAGGAGTTCACGCGCTCCTACTTCAAGCTTGGCATCAATCACGGCAAGTCCGTTGAGAACGGCACCTACGGCTTCATCGTGATGCCCGGCGCCTCGACCGACTCCATGGCTGCCTATTCCGCCAACCCCACGGTCGAGGTTCTCTCTAACACGCCTGAGGTGCAGGCGGTTCGTGATAGAGCCACCGGTGCCATCGCTGCCAACGTGTGGGCCGAGGGCGGAGCAACTGTTGGCGGAATCACCGTCAACGGCCCTGCCTCTATCTATGCCGTCGAGCAGGATGGTGTCCTCAAGGTCTACGTGAGCGATCCGACCCACCTCTCCAGCAGCGTGACCGTCAAGGTCGATAACGTTGCCGGCACCGTCTCCCTTGACGATACCGTGACCGATAATCTTGATGGCACCTATACGGCGGGCGTTGGCGGGACGGCCGGTGCCACGCACGCTTTCGAGGTTCGGCTTGCCGAGCGGGTGAGCACCGACGACCTCGAGGCCGCCATTGACCGGGCGAATTCGCTCAACGCGTCCGACTATACCCCTGAGTCTTGGGCCGCCCTCCAGGCCGCCCTCGCTCAGGCAAACGCTGCCCTTGCCTCGGGCGATCAGGCTTCCGTTGACAGCGCCCTCGCAGCGCTGAATAACGCTATCTCCGCCCTCAAGCCCGCGGCGGGCACGGAGCCGGGCGGCAGCGATGACTCCGGAACCAGCAACAGGCCTGCCGGGACGACGGGCTCTGGTAAGAACGATGGCAAGCCGAGCCACGAGAAGGTCCCCGAGACGGGGGACGCGGCCATCTCCGTAGCGCCGGTTGCGGCCGTGGGTGCCGCCGCCCTCGCTACCGCCCTGGTGGCCCGCAAGGCCGGTAAGCGCGAGTAGTAGGGAGAAGCTATGAACCTTGGGGCAATTCGCGAGAGGCTGCGGAAGACCGCTGCGCTCATGCGCGTGGGGGAGATGGGCGAGCGCCTTGCGGGGCGCGACCTCAGCGTTCTTCTCGCCCGCGCTGACGAAGTCATGGCGGACACCTACACCTTCTCAAAGACGTGGGACATGGAGCGCTGCCGCGTGCCCTTCACGCTGCCGGCCGGCGCCTATGACTGGAACGTCGTCAACAACGACGACGAAGAGTGGTGCTTCATGCTCAACCGCATGGATTACCTCGAGGACCTCGCACTCGTCTCGCTGGTGAGGGGTGACGCGTCCTATGCCGAGAAGGCGGCCCGGCTCATTGAGTCCTGGGTGGACGCGCACCCCTCGATCGTGCCCGAGCTCTCCACGCGCACGCTCGACACAGGCATCCGCATCCGCTCGATGGTGTGCGTGCTTCCGGCCCTCGACGCGATGGGCGTTCTCACGGACGAGCTGCTGGAGAAGGCCGTCCGCAGCGTACGCGACCAGATCGCCTCTCTGCGCGAGCGCTACCTTCCCAAATACGAGACCAGCAACTGGGGCAGCATCCAGACGCTCGCGGTCCTCACGGTCCTCGCCACGCTCGAGGACGACCCCACCTCCGACTCCGATTGGGTCTG
Source organism: Thermophilibacter provencensis (assembly GCF_900128445.1). GTDB lineage: Bacteria > Actinomycetota > Coriobacteriia > Coriobacteriales > Atopobiaceae > Thermophilibacter > Thermophilibacter provencensis. Next base: position 1,039,405 of record NZ_LT671417.1, read on the forward strand.
GGCGCAGGAGCGCGCCGAGTCCCAGATGACAGCGCAGGTCTACCCCGACGGCATCGACTGGGAGCAGTCCACGATGTACCACGTCGAGGTGCTGCTGTACTCGCTGCGTGCCCTTCATGTCCTGGAGGCGCAGGGCGCCCCGGTTCCGCGCGGCCTGCGCTCCGCGGCAGAGCGGCTCTCTCGTGCCCTCGCGGCGCAGATGATGCCCAATGGCTGCATTGATGCACAGGGCGACTCCGACCGCACCGACGTCCGGGGCCTCATGGCCCTGTGCGCGGGCGTGCTCGGTGACGGCGCGCTTGCCGTTGCCTCCGGCCGAACCAGGCTCGACGCGAGCGACGTCTTTGCCTTTGGCTGCGACGTCGAGGACGCCCTCGCCGCATGCGCGGCGCAGGCTGGCGAGACCCTCCCGCTCACCTTTGACGGCGAGGACTCCGGCCTCTTTGTGGCGCGCTCGTCCTGGGGTGCGGACGCCAGCCTCACCGAGTTCTCCTCCGGGCCCCTGGGCTCCGGCCACGGGCACTCGGACAACCTGCACGTGACCGCCGTCTATCACGGCGCGCCCGTGCTCGTTGACGGTGGGCGCTACACCTATCGCGAGGACTCTCCGGAGCGCCCGTACCTCAAGGGGCCGCTCGCCCATAACGTCCCGCTGCTGGACGGTCGCTCGAGCTGCGTGCCCGAGGGCAGCTGGGGGTACTCCGACTTTGGATACCCGCTCAAGACCTACGCGCGCCACGCGGGCGACGCCCACTACTTCGAGGGCGCCCTCGTGGGGCATGGGCCGCTGCACGTCCTCGTGCGCAAGCTCGTGGCGCTGGACTGCGGCATCTGGGTCTGCGCGGACGAGGCCCTGGCGGAAGGGGGGCACGAGCTTGTCTCGCGGTTCCACTTTGATCCTGAGGCGCGCGTGGAGGCTGCGGATGCGGGCTGCCGCGTCATCTGCCCCGCCGGCGAGCTGACGCTCGGCTCAACGGGCGCGCTCTCCTGTGGTCGCGAGGACATCTCGCTCGACTACAACGCCCTGAGCGAGGCGGACCTCGTCGAGGCCCGCTCCGCGCTCTCCGGGAGGGGCGGCCAGCTTTGGTGGCTATCCTCGGCGGACGTGCGCGTGAGCCCCGCCCAGGTGCTCCGCGGCGGCTCCGAGCCCGTCGACCCGGCGCTTGCCGAGGCTGTGCGCTTTGAGCTTCCCGGCGGGGAGTTCTACACCGTGGCCTTCTTCCATGGAGAGGCCTACACCGGCGTGAAGGCGTTCGCCCTCGAGGGCGTCTCCTTCCACGCCAAGACCGTCGTCGTCCACGGCGTCGGTGACGCGCGCGATCTCACCGTCCTCCGCGCCTAGCTGCCAGTTGGTGCTGCCGGTNCAATCCACAAAGGAGAAGAAAGGGCGCGGGGCTTTTTGTGAGACTCCTCCCCCCCCTCGAGTTCAGCCTGTTTTTTTTTTTTAAAGGTAAAAAAGAAGGGGGGGGGGGGGGGGAAAAGGTGGGTTTTGGGACGAGAGGGGGGGGGGGGGGGGGGGAGGCAGGAGAGGGGGGGGCCGGGGGGGGGGCCCGGGGGGGCCCGCCTCTGTTAATTGGGGACTGTCCCCAATTAACAGGTCAGGGTGCCCATGACGATGAGCTGGGTAAGGGCGGGGAACTCCGCTGGGTCATCGGCCTTCACCATGTCGGAGAGACGGATCCACTCGATGTCGCGACCATCCTCGCCAAGTGAGAAGCGCTGCGGCACGCCGGTCTTCTCCAGCTGCACGGTGAGCTCGAGGCCGTCCGAGCAGGTGAGCCTGGCCTGCCGCCACCAGGTGTCGTGCGGGAAGTCCGCGCGCAGGACGAGCACGGCCTCCTCGGCGTGGACCGGACGGCCAAAGTCCACCTGGAGCCAGGCGTCGTCGCGGCCGTTGATGCCCCAGGACTCGTAGGGCCAGCGTCCGTGGTGGATGCTCTGCCAGGTGCCGTCAATCGCGTTGCGCGCGATGAAGCGCGGATTGGTGGCGCCGGAGTTGGTGGTTGCGTGCGGGTAGACGCCCTCGGCGCCCTCGAGGTCATGCGCGTTGAGGGCGAGGTTGCGCCAGCTCTTGCGCTCGCGGGGGTCGAGCACGCGGGCATAGCCCCAGTGGGTGTCGCCGAGGAAGGCGTGGCTGGGGTACGAGTCGCGGGCGGGCCCAAAGGGGACCGGGAACTCGAGGTGCCCTTCGGTCAGATAGACGACGCTTGGGGGCAGGGACTCGTCGAGCATGACCTCGAGCTCGACGTTCTTCTCGTCCGAGGTGAGGACGAGGACGTCACCGGGCTGGTACTCGGCATAGCGGGTGTCGAGCTGCGCGAGGTCGGTGTCGGTCGAGGTCCCGCGCACGGCGCCGTCGGCACCGACGAGACTAAGGGTGAGCTGGGGCATTGCGACTCCTTCCTTAAATCGGGAAGCGCCGCAGGACGCGTTTGCGATCCTGCGGCGCTGGGAGATGACATCGGCTCAAAGCCCTTACTGGGGCTGCTTGCCGATGTAGGCGAGGATGCCGCCGTCGACGTAGATGACCTGGCCGTTGACGAAGCTGGAGGCGTCGGAGGCGAGGAAGACGGCGGTGCCCATGAGGTCGATCGGGGTGCCCCAGCGGGCGGCGGGAGTCTTGGCAACGATGAACTGGTCGAACGGGTGACGAGAGCCGTCGGGCTGGATCTCGCGCAGGGGCGCGGTCTGCGGCGTGGCGATGTAGCCCGGCCCGATGCCGTTGCACTGGATGTTGTGCTCGCCGAACTCGGAGCAGATGTTGCGGGTGAGCATCTTGAGGCCACCCTTGGCGGCGGCGTAGCCCGCGACGGTCTCACGGCCGAGCTCGCTCATCATGGAGCAGATGTTGATGATCTTGCCGTGGCCCTTCTCGATCATGCCGGGCAGCACGGCCTTGGAGACGATGAAGGGTGCGTTGAGGTCGACGTCCACGACCTGGCGGAAGTCCTCGGCGCTCATCTCGAGCATGGGGATGCGCTTGATGATGCCGGCGTTGTTGACGAGGATGTCCGGCGTGGTGCCGAAGTCGGCCTTGATGTCGGCGACGAGCTTCTCGACCTGCTCGACGTTGGTGACGTCGGCAACGTAGCCCTTGGCCTCGATCCCCTCGGCGGCATAGGCCTTCTCGCCCATCTCGGCCTTCTCGGCGTTGATGTCGTTGAAGGCGATCTTGGCGCCGGCCTTGGCGAGCGCGGTGGCGATGGCGAAGCCGATGCCGTAGGAGGCGCCGGTGACCAGGGCGACCTTGCCATCAAGACGGAAGCTGTCCATGCTGAACGTGCTGGGATCTGCATACTGCTCTGCCATGTGTCCTCCTTGTCGGATGGCCTTCTGTTGATTCTCAGTTAAGGACAGTAAACCGGTTTTGTCAACAGTAAAGGAAAAGTAGCTCCCGTGAGCGGTTGAGTTCAAATAATCTCTACAGTTCCCCTGCATTTTTCAAGATAATTGGGTGTGGTCAGTAAGTAAACCGATTTTCTATGGTTACCCAGGCGGCGCCGAGCCTCCCAGCGAATCACAAGTTACGCAACGTTTCCAAATCATATAATGAGAGACAAGGAGTGCTCAAAGAAGGAGGCATCATGTCCGAGAAGAACCCGCGGCCCGGCACCGGCGGCGAGCGCCGCGTCCCCTATGGGGACCGCACCGGGAACGAGTCGATCGTCTACTTCACGCGCGACCTCTCTGCGTCCGGGCTGAGGCGTGCCTACGAGCAGGTGAGCGCGCACATTGGCGGCAGGGTGGCCGTGAAGCTGCACACCGGGGAGCAGCACGGCCCCAACATCATCCCGCGCCCGTGGGTGGCCGAGCTGCTCGAGAGCGACCTCCCGGACGCCACTATCGTGGAGACCAACAGCTACTATGCCGGAGACCGCGACTCCACCGAGAAGCATCGCAGGACGCTCGAGGTCAACGGCTGGACGTTCGCACCGGTTGACATCATGGACGAGGAGGGTGCCGCTCTCTTCCCCGTGGAGGGCGGGAAGTGGTTCGACGAGGTGCACATGGGGTCACACCTCGCCGACTACGATTCCCTGCTCGTGCTCACGCACTTCAAGGGACACACCAAGGGCGGCTTTGGCGGCTCGGCAAAGAACATCGGCATCGGCTGCGCCGACGGCAAGATCGGCAAGCGGGAGATTCACACCACACCCGGCTCGGACGACATGTGGGACATCTCGAACGAGGAGTTCATGGAGCGCATGACGGAGTCCGCCAAGGCGGTCTGCGACCACTTCGGCGACAAGATCGCCTTCGTCAACGTGATGCGCAACATGTCCGTCTCCTGCGACTGCGAGGGCACGGCGGCCGAGCCCGTCGTGACCCCCAACGTGGGCATACTGGCCTCCACGGACATCCTGGCGATTGACCAGGCGTGCGTCGACCTCGTCTATGCGATGGGGGAGGAGGACCGCCACGCCCTGGTGGAGCGCATGGAGACCCGTCATGGGCTGCGCCAGCTCTCCTATATGAAGGAGCTTGGGATGGGCAACTGGCGCTACGTTCTTGTGGACCTCGACAACGGCGGGGCGCGCATCCTGCCCGAGGACGCCGTGGCGCACGTGACGCCGTTCGAGGGGTAGGACGCCGAGGCCCTTTCGTGCCGGGCCCCCGCCGTGCCTGTCTGGGCGCGGCCGGGGCCCGGCTTGTCGTTGGCAGAGATGCCGCTCGTCGGGGTGCCCGTCCGTTGCGTCCGACCGCCAGTTCCGGCCTTACTCGTCGTCCACGAAGCCCACTCGGTAAGCGGAAAAGACCGCGGCGCCCTCGTCCTGCGTGGCGTCGAGGTCCACGTCTCCCCAGATGCCGAAGTCACGCTCGTCGTCAGAGTCGCGGATTATCTGACGCACGTGCCAGACGTGCGCAGACCTCTCGTCCTTCTCGTCAACAAGGAAGTACGCGGAGCTGCGGGCGTCGGCGTCCAGCAGGATCTCCTCGTGCTCCTCGAAGAAGCGGTCAAGCGCGCGCTGCCACACGGGCGCGCGCCAGCCCCACTCGGCGTCGAGCTTGCCGAGCTCGTCCACCGCCTCGTGCGCCGCCAGCCGCACGCGTGCGAAGAGCGCGTTGCGCACGAGCAGCATGAGGCCGCGCCGGTCGCGCACGACCTCGTCCGCCGCGGGCGGTGCGGCGTCGAGTCCCTCCGACGACCCCTCTCCGGCGGCTGCCCACTCGTCCACGAGGGAGGAGTCAACCGTGCGCACCACAAGGCCGAGCCACGCGATGATGTCACGCAGGCGCTCGTCGCGCTTCTCGATCGGCACCGTGCGGTCGAGCGCACGGAACGCCTCGGAGAGATAGCGCAGCAAGAGTCCCTCGGAGCGCGCGACGTTGTAGCGACCCACGTATTCCTTGAAGTCGCTCGCGGTCTCTACCATGTCGCGCAGGACGGACTTGGGGGAGAGCGCAAAGTCGCGCGCCCACGGCACCTGCTCGCAGTACTGCTCGAAGGCGGGCTCCAGCACCTCCTCGAGCGGCTTTGGGTAGGTGACCTCCTGAAGTCGCTCCATGCGCTCGTCGTAGTCTATGCCCTCGGCCTTCATCTCGCTCATCGCGCGGTCGCGCGCAACGCGCTGCTGCGCGCGAAGGATCTGCCACGGGTCCTCAAGCGTGGCCTCGGCCATTGAGATGACGTCGAGCGCGTAGGTCTCAGACTCCGGATCAAGAAGCTCGAGCGCCGCCAGCAGAAATGGCGACAAGGGCTGGTCAAGCGCAAAGTCGTCCGGCAGGTCAACGGTCGTGGACCACGACGCGCTCCCGTCGGGCAGCTCCTCGCGCGTGACCACTCCGGCGTCCTGCAGCGTGGCGAAGATCTCGTCTGCGCGTGTGGCGAGCGCGGCCTTCTCCGCCTCGGGCTGCGCCGACTCCTCCACAAGGCGGTGCACGCGCGCCCAGGCGTCCCCGCCCTGCTCGACCTCGGCGAGCACCATCGAGTGCGTGACCTTCATGCGAGGGCGCAGCGGCTCTGGCACGGCGGCGATCAGGCGCTCGAAGGTCTGCTTGTTCCAGCCCACGAACCCCTCGGGCGGCTTCTTGGTCTTGATCTTGCGCGCCTTCTTGGGGTCGCCCCCGGCCTTGCGCAGGGCCCGCGCGTTCTCTATGTCGTACTCGGTGGCCTCGGCGATGACGTGGCCCTCGGTGTCAAAGCCGGCACGTCCCGCACGGCCCACAATCTGGTGGAACTCGCGCGCGTTGAGGTGGCGCATGCGTCGGCCGTCAAACTTGGAGAGGGCGGTGAGCACCACGGTGTGGATGGGCACGTTGATGCCCACGCCGAGCGTGTCCGTTCCGCAGATGACCGGCAGCAGGCCCTGCTGAGCGAGCCTCTCCACGAGCAGGCGATAGCGCGGCAGCATGCCCGCATGGTGCACGCCCACGCCACAGCCCAGCAGGCGCTGGAGCGTCTTGCCGAAGGTCGTGGTGAAGCGCGTGCCCTTGATGGCCTGCTTCACGGCGTCGCGCTGCTCCTTGGTGGAGACTCCGTAGCTCGCCAGGCTCTGCGCGCTCGCAAGGGCGGCGTCCTGCGAGAAGTGCACGATGTAGAGCGGCGCCTCGCCGGCGCGCAGCGCCAGCTCGACGGTCCCCTCGAGCGCCGTGTCCACGAACTCGTAGGAGAGCGGCACGGGGCGCGGCGCGTCGGCAATCGTGTCAACGGTGCGGCCGCCGGTGTGCTCAGAGAGCGCGCCGGCAATGGCGGTGGTGTCGCCCAGCGTGGCGCTCATGAGCAGGAACTGCGCGTGGGGAAGCGTGAGCAGCGGCACCTGCCATGCCCAGCCGCGGTCGGGGTCCGCGTAGAAGTGGAACTCGTCCATGGCCACGCAGCCCACGTCGCACGCATCTCCTTCGCGAAGCGCTTGGTTGGCCAGGATCTCCGCGGTGCAGCAGATGATGGGCGCGCCCGCGTTAATTGACGCGTCGCCGGTGATCATGCCCACGTTCTCGCGACCGAAGAGCTCGACGAGGTCAAAGAACTTCTCGCTCACCAGCGCCTTGATGGGGGCGGTGTAGTAGGCGCGCCGATCCGTGCACACGCTCATGAAGCACATCCCCAGCGCGACCATTGACTTGCCCGAGCCCGTGGGTGTGCCCAGAATCAGGTGGTCTCCCGCCGCAAGCGACAGCAGGGCCTCCTCCTGGTGGGGCCAGAGCTCGATCCCGCGCGACCCCACCCAGCCCAGGAAGAGGTCGAGCGCCTCCTCGGCGGGGATGTTGGGGTAGGTCTCCTCGTCCGGCCACGGTATGAGGCGTCCCAGCGAACCTGCGGCGTTGGGCCCCTCGTCGACGGACTCGGTTGTGGGGAATGCGGGCATGCGGCCTCCTTGATAGACGGACCACCATTCTAGCGTGCGGCGAAGGTTGCCTTCTCGGCTTGTTCGTCCATTCAAGACCGGTGAAAGGTGGGTATTCCGCGCCAAGCGGTTGGCATTTGTCATAAATCCCATTTGTATTTACAATGTCATGTGACGTTATATCATCACACATAATCAATTCAGGCGAGGAGGTAGAAATGGCGAGAATCGTACTTGCGTCTCACGGCCGTCTGGCGGACGGCATGAGGAACACTCTGAGCTTCATCCTCGGCGATCTTCCCAACGTATCGACAATCTGTGCCTATGTTGACCAGGACGTTTCGCTGCGCAGCCAGATTGACCAAACATTTGCCAAGTTCTCCCCGGAGGACGTAGTCGTTGTGGTGACGGACATCTTCGGCGGGAGCGTGAACAACGAGTTCATGGGGCTGCTCGGAGAGAAGGACTTCATTCTCGTGGCAGGAATGAACATGCCGATGCTCGTCGAGTTGGTCTCCGAGGACGCTCCCACCGTCGAAGGGATTCAAAGAGTTGTCGATCGGGGGAAGCAGTCGATCCTCGTCTGCAACGGGTTGGTCTCCGGCGAGGCCGAGGAGTTCTAGGTCATGGACGTCCAGTCTCTCTATCCCATGAACATCTGCTATCGCTACTTCGACCTCGAGGGGTTCTTTGCCAGCTGCGCGCGTCTTGGTCTGCACTCGGCCGAGTTGTGGCTCTGTCCGCAGCACATTCTGGTCAACGGTCAGTTCTCCGAGGGCCCTGAGCGCCTTCTTCGCCTCATGGACGCCTACGGCGTGCACCTCGAGTGCCTCTGCGGGGAGCAGAACAACCCAAAGCCCAACAACATGGCCGCCCGCGGAGAGCTTCTTGTGAGCAATACGTTGTCCTACTTCGAGAAGGTCATAGACCTCGCGCAGGAGACCGGTTGTCCGAAGGTACTCGTCACCCCGGGGTGGAACTACTATGACGAGCCTGTCGAGCACGCGCGCGAGCGGAGCGTCATCATGCTGCGCCGGCTTGCCGACTATGCCGCCGAGCGAGGAATTGACCTCGTGCTTGAGAGCATTTGGACTAAGTCGTCCGAGATCGGCCCCGACATCTCCTCACTCGCGCTGATCAAGGAATGGGTCAATCGGGACAACCTCCTCGTGACCATTGACTTTGGCGCCATGTCGGCGGCGGGCGAGACGGTGGACGACTGGTTCGAGGCCTTTGGCGACGACGTGGCCCACTGCCACTTCGTCGACGGCACCCCGACCGGCCACATGCCTTGGGGTCACGGGGAGCTCGACATGCTCGAAAGCCTGCGCGCCTTTGAGCGGCACGGGTATCGCGGCGGATTCTCGCTCGAGTACGTCCATCCCATGAGCTTTCGCGACCCCGAGTCCTACGTCCGGGAGACCAGGGAGCTCTATGAGGGCTGCCTTGCCCAGCTAGCACACGAGATAAACAGCCAGCCAGAGAAGGAAGAGAGGTAGCACATGATTAAGCTTTGTCGCGTTGACCATCGGCTCCTGCACGGCCAGGTCGCGTTCTCCTGGTGCCACGCGCTGGGGGCGGACGCCATTCTCGTCGCCTCGGACGCGGCGGCGAGCGACCCCATTCGCATGAAGACCATGCGCTTGGCCAAGCCGGTGGGCATGAAGCTCGTGATCAAGAGTATCGACGATTCCGTTGCAGCCATAAAAAGCGGCGTGACCGACAAGTACAAGCTCCTTGTCGTGACCGGGAGCGTGGCGGATGGCGCCCGCCTCGTCGAGGAGTGTGGCATCCCCTCGCTCAACCTCGGCGGCACCGAGAAGACGGAGCAGACCACCAAGAGCCTGGGAATCGCCGTTCACGTCACCGACCAGGAACGCGAGATTCTGCGAGGACTTGTCGAAAAGGGCGTCGAGGTCGAGGTCAGACAGGTGGCAAAGGACAAGAAGGCGGTGCTGTCCGCGGCCGATCTCTAGTCGCGGGCCAAGAGGATTCTCCGTACGACAAACCAAGCAAGGAGGGAAACACATGGCACTGCAAGCTTTTCTCATTGGCCTCATAGTGTTCGTGGGCAAGGCTGACTACTTTGTTGGCACCGCGATGCTGGGGCGACCGCTCGTTCTCGGCGCGCTCGTCGGACTTGCGCTGGGAGACGTTTCCACGGGGGTCATGATTGGCTTCCAGCTCGAGCTCGTCTTCATGGGCATGCAGGCTATCGGAGCTTCGATTCCGCCTGACATGATTGTGGGCTCGGTGCTTGGCACGGCCTTTGCAATCACGACGGGCAACGGTATCGACACTGCCGTCACCATTGCCATGCCCGCGGCGGTTCTCTCGGCCTTCGTGGTCAACCTCTTCTACGGTGTCATCACCCCGATCATGGCCCGCTCTGCGGACAAGTTCGCAGCCGAGGACAACGACAGGGGAATCTCCGCGGTCTTCCTGGCTAACGGCTTCCTGTTTGACGTGACCTTCGGCGTCATCGGCTTTGTGGCCTTCATGTTCGGAGGGGACGCGGTGTCCGCCTTGGTCAACAGCATTCCCGCTTGGCTTACGACGGGCATAACCATTGCCACGGGCATCCTTCCCGCCCTCGGCTTCGCGCAGCTGGTGACCATGATCGTCTCCAAGGAGACCGCGGTCTTCCTGCTGCTCGGCTTCCTGCTTGCCGCATACCTCGGCGTGCCCGTCCTCGGCATCGTCTGCTTTGCTGTCGTGCTCGTCGGCGTGCTGATGATGGCTCACATTTTCATTCCCAGCCAGGGCTCTGCTCTCGAGACGGAGGTTGATGATGACAACGAGTTCTAGCGAGAAGAAGCTCACCAAGAAGGAGCTCAACAGCCTCTTCTGGAGGTCGTTCACCACTTCTCACGCATGGCACTTCGAGCGTCAGCAGCACATGGCGTTCTGCTGGTCCATGATCCCGGCGATTAAGAAGCTCTACGACAACCGCGAGGACCGCATCGCTGCCTACCAGCGCCACCTCGAGTTCTACAACTGCCAGACCACCATGCAGCCCCTGATCGGTGGCATCGTCGCGGCCATGGAGGAGGAGAACGCCAACAACGAGGGCTTCGACACCTCGTCGATCAGCTCGATGAAGGTTGCGCTCATGGGGCCGCTCGCCGGCATTGGCGACTCCCTTATTGCCGGAACCCTGCGCATAATCGCGACCGGCATCGTCGGCGGCCTCTGCATGAGCGGCTCGATTCTCGGTCCGATTCTGTTCCTGGCGATTTACAACGTGATCACCATCGCCCTGCGCTATCTCGGCGTGAAGTACGGCTACGGCCTTGGCAGCAACATAATCTCCAAGGTCTCCGACACGAGCGTCATGCAGAAGCTCACGACCGCGCTGTCTGTCGTCGGCCTCATGGTCATTGGCGCCATGGTCGCGACGAACGTCGTGGTGAGTACGCCGCTTGCCTTTGATCTCAACGGCACTGCGTTCTCCCTGCAGGAGACCTTCGATTCGATTTTCCCGTGCCTGCTTCCCGCCGCCGCCTTCGCAGGGCTGTATGTCCTGAACAAGAAGGGCGTGAACATCCTCGTGCAGATTATTGGAATCATGGTCCTGGGCGTTGTCCTCGGAGCTCTTGGGATTCTTGGATAAGGGGGAGACGATGCTTGAGTTTTGTCTTGACACTGGCGACTTCGAAATGGTGAAATCTGCCAGCAAGATTTACCCCATCAACTGCTACAGCATGAACCCCTCCATTGCGGTCAGGTGCCTCGAGGGCACCGGGAGGACCTTCATTCAGAACGCCCTCGACATTCGTGGCGTCATCGGGAGCGAGACCCCCTTCTTCCTTGAGGCCATGGGCGATACCGCCGAGGAACTCGTCGAGGACGCCCAGGCAATGGTCAAGGCCGTACCCGGCAACACGTTCGTGAAGATCCCGGCGTGCTCCGAGGGCTTCAGGGCGATCTCCCTGCTGCGCGATCTGGGGATTCGCACATCCTGCACGGCGGTCTATACCTTCAACCAGGCCATGCTCGCAGCCGTCGCGGGCGCCTCCTACGTCGCGGTGTACGTGAGTCGCCTCGACAAGAATGGTGGCGACGGCATTGATGTCGTGAGGCGCATCAAGGAGGCGTTCGTCTCCCACGGCATCGACTGCGTGGTAAGTGCCGCCTCGCTGAAGACCCCGCTCGACCTTCAGAGGGCCATTGAGGCAGGCGCCGAGAACGTTACCGTTGACCTGCCGATGCTTGACGCCATGGCCGTTCACCCCATGACTCAGGGAACGCTTGACACTTTCAAGTCCGACTGGGAGGGACTGTTCGGCAAGGGCGCAAGAATAGCCAACATGGTTGAGTAGCGCGCAGCCTCGGCCTCCGCCGCTTGTCGGCGGGGGCCTCTCTGCCGATTGGAGGTGACCATGATTGAGTTCTGCCTCGTAAGTATGAGTCTGGACGAGGTGAGGGTCGCCACGGAGACCTACCCCTGCAATTGCTTCGCCGACAATCCGACCGTTGCCGTTCAGGGAATCGGGGATTCGGGGGAGGGCTTCCTAGTGCGTTCGCGCGCTCTTCGGGAGCTGGTTGGGCCCGAGGCCAAGCTCTACCTCGAGGTTATGGGCGACACGTGTGAGGAGATGGTTGCCGATGCGCATAGGATTGTTGCCGAGGTCCCCGGGAACACGCTCGTGAAGATTCCGGCGTGCCCAGAGGGCTACCGGGCCATACGTGAGCTCTCCGAGGCTGGCATACGCTCCTCCTGCACGGCGGTCTTTGACGTTGAGCAGGCGCTTCTCGCCGAGGCGGCGGGCGCCGTCTGCGTTGCGGTCTACGTGAGCCGCCTTGACCGGGCGGGGTGCGGCGGCATGGGGGTCGTGCACGACATAGTGACCGCCTTCAGGGAGATTGATGCGCGAGCAATGGTGTGCGCCGCCTCGCTCAAGACGCCACGCGACATTGAGCGTGCGCTGCTTGCCGGGGCCGAGAACGTTACCGTTGACCTCGCGCTTCTCCGCCAGTTGGCGATGAGCTCGCTTGCGTGAGCTGATTTGTTGAATCGAACCGAAGGGAGCCTGCATGAGGGCTTGGGGATCGGTGGGGCACTACCTTCAGGGCCCCGGAATCATAGAGCATGCGGCTCGCTACGCGAGCCTGTTCGGAACGAGGCACCTCTTCGTCGTGGACGCGTTCGTTCGGCAGATGCTGGGAGATGCGCTTTTCTCCGAATACGGGGACCTTGGTGCGTTCTCCTATGACCTCGTGACCTTCGAAGGGGAGATCAGCAGGGGGAACATTGAGCGCGTTCGCCGCAAGGCCGGCGCCGGCCATGACGTGATCGTGGCACTTGGTGGCGGAAAGGTAATCGACGTCGCGAAGATGCTTGCGGCGGACGGAGCGGCGCTAGTGGTGTGCCCGACGATTGCGGCGACTGACGCCCCGACAAGTGCGATGTCGATTCTCTACAGCGACGAGGGCGAGATGAACGATATCGTCATTCACGTCAAAAACCCGGACCTCGTGCTTGTGGACACGCGGGTGATTGCGAATGCCCCCGTCAGGTTCCTTTCTGCGGGTATTGGTGATGCGCTCTCGACGTACTACGAGGGCGTCTCGAACGAGCGGACGGGACACGCGAACTACGTGTGGTGCCACACTGAGAGTGGCGTGGCCACGCTCGCCGGCAGGGCCGTGGCCCGCGCCTGCGTCGAGACGCTGTTTCGAGATGGCCCTGCTGCCGTGAGTGCAAATGCGGTGGGAATTGTCACGCCCGCCCTTGAGAACGTGGTGGAGGCGAACGTTCTTCTCAGTGGCATAGGGTTCGAGAACGTCGGGTGCTCTCTTGCCCACGGGTTGGGCAACGCCATGACCGTGGTGCCGAACGGCGAGAGGTCAATGCACGGCGAGCGCGTGGGCTTCTCGACCCTGAGCCTGCTCATAGCCGAAGACTACCCCTCGGAGGAGATTGAGCGTGTGGCGCGCCTGTGCGTGGATTGTGGTGTTCCGGTGACGTTTGAGGGGCTGCGCCTCGATCCGTCGGAAGACGACCTTGAAAAGATTGCCCGAGCGGCCCTGGAGGCGGAGTCTTGGGGGGCGAGCCCGGTGCGCCTTGGCGTGAGGGATGTCGTGGACGTCCTTCGTGCCACTGATGCCCTTGGACGTCGAATGGGGGACGTCACGTAACACTCTGAACGTGGGCGGGGCTCATTGGGTGATGGGCCCCGTACTCTCTCTACGAAGTGACGACACGACCGTCGGGGGAGATGACGAACCTGAACGAGGCGCGATCCCCTCGCATTACCGACTTGGAGTAGTGGAGGGGCACCCCGTCGGAGTTCCTCGTGATTTTGTGGAGAATGTAAAGTGGTGATCCGACGAAACACGAGAGGAGTCGAGCCTCGTTCTCACGAGCGGTCGAGACGTCGAGAACTAGCTCCTCGTTTCCAAGCACGCACTGGTAAGTGCTGGTGAGAAGGTTGTAGAGACTCATGTCCTCACCAAGGTCCTCGAGGAAGTCGGGGAAGAGCTGGGCGGAGACGTAGACATAGTCGATGGCGATTGGAATGGACTCCTCGTATATGAGGCGCTCGACCATGGAGACGCGCGAGCCTTCGGGAATCTCCAGAGCCTTGGCAAGTCGCCCCGTTGCATTGAGCGCCTTCCTGCTGAGGACTCGCCGGGGGCTTTTCCCCCCGACTTCGGAGAAGGCGTGGTAGCCGAAGTAGTTGGGAGAACCCTTCCTGATTAGGCGCTTAGGGGCGGAGACGAACGTTCCGCGGCCGCGAAGCCGGTAGATAAGGCCCTCGTCGACGAGGTTTTGGACTGCGCGGCGCACGGTTATACGGCTGACGCTGAACTGCTCGCAGAGTTCCTGCTCCGTAGGAAGCCGTCCCCCTATCTCAAGTTCCCCCGAGATTATTTTCTGACGAATGCTGTTCTCCACTTGGGCGTAGAGAAGGTCAGGGCGCACGCTATTATCTACCGACACTTGTTCCCCCGTGGTCAAGCAGGCAATACTTTTACATCAGATTATATGACGACATGATACAAATAAGAATTACTCCAAGAGACTGAGCCGTTTTTCACATTTCGTTTATCAACGCTGCCCAGCCGCGTGAGCGTCTCAGCCTGCCAATCGTGTCGCATAACCGTCCAGTTGCGACGAAGCTGCCGCGGCGTGCGCGCGGCGGCATACCATGAAGCCAACGGGGGTGCCCTCGCCCGCGGACGCAGATGCGATGCGCCGCTCCTCCCCTTCCTTCCCGGCCCCGTTCGGCGAGGGCATCCCTCTCTCCCCGCAGGGGACCGCCGCCGGCCGGCCCCCCCGCGGCGGATTGCCTCGCGCGGCGTATACTTTCCGAGACCACGTGAGGAGGGACCCCCATGACCGACTTCCAGCAGCTCGCGCACGACCGCTACTCCTGCAGGTCCTTCTCGGACCGCCCGGTGGAGGGCGAGAAGATCGACGCGCTCGTCGACGTCGCGCTCGCCGCCCCGACCGCCGTCGACAGGCAGCCCTGGCGCATGTGGGTCGTCGAGACCCCGGAGGCGGTCGCGCGCCTCGCGGCGCACACGCGGTTCGACTTTGGCGCGCGGGTCATCCTCGTTCTCGGCGCGCTGCCGGATGAGGCCTGGGTCCGCAAGTACGACGTCCGCAACTTCGCCGACGTCGACGCCTCCATCGTGGGGACGCACGTCATGCTTGCCGCCCACGACCTCGGCCTCGGCACCACCTGGGTGGGGCACTTCGACGCCCCGGCCGTGAAGGGGGAGTTTCCGGAGATGGAGCCCTACGACCTTGTGGCGCTCTTCCCGCTGGGCTATCCCGCCGAGGACGCGGAGCCCGCGCCGATGCACTTCAAGCGACGCCCCGCGGATGAGCTCGTGATCCGAATCTAAAGCGTGCAAAAGGGACAGTCACTTTTGCACGCATACGGTGCGCTCGCCGGCATGGTGCCCTGAGACGCGCTTCTTGCGAGTTGTGCACCTCTGGTTGCATGACGGTTCCGTCACGGTTGCCCGCGTCGCGAACTGATACCCTTGAGCATGCGCGGAGCCGCATCGGAAGCGGTAAACACAATATAGAGTCGAGACCTTCCCCGCGCAGACGGATGGCATCATGACCAGCAGAAACAACCCCCGGCGTCCGCACCGACGCACGCGCAGCCCGCAGGCGTCCAACCCCTACATGCACCCGATTGACCTTCCCCGCGCGACGCCCTCGCGTTCTGACGAGGACCCGCGCGAAGCGCGGCCCCAGTCCCGCTCGGCACATCAGACGGACTACGATTCCTACGACGACCCCTATGTGGGCTCCTATGCAGGGCAAGACAACGACCCCGATGAATCGGACTACGGCGACCCCTACGGGGACGCTGGGTCCTATCGCCGCACCGGGCACGGCCGGCAGGCGCCCATGCCGCGCCAGCGCGCCCCGCGCAGCCGCTACAAGAAGCGGCGCGAGGGGAGGGGCGTCACCATCGTGGCCCTTCTCGTCGTCGTGGCGATCGTGGGCGGCGGCGTGTGGCTGTGGCTCAACCGGACGGTCAACGTGAGCGTCAACGGCGAGCGCGCCGACGTCCGCGTGGGGTCCACGCTCGAGGAGATCGTGAAGAGCGAGGAGCTCTCGCCCAAGCCGGGCAACCTCGTCTCCGTGAGCGGGAACGTCATCACGGAGGGCGGCGGTGACGCGTTTTCGGCCACGGTCAACGGCGCGCAGCTGGACGCCGCCGGCCGCGACGCGTTCCGTGCGGAGGGCAACGAGGAGATCACCTTCGGGGACGGCGCGGACGTGACCGAGGCCTCGCACGAGGAGGAGCGTGAGATCCAGCCCCTGCTCGAGCCGCCCGACTCGGTGGGCTCGGTGACCTTTGTCTCCCAGTACGGCAAGACGGGCAGGCAGAAGTTCGTGGTTGGCGACACCTCGGGAGAGTCGGTTCCCGGAGACGTCGTCGAGCCCGCGCAGAACGTGAAGCTCATGAGCATCAACCCAAAGGCGGACGACGGCCGCAAGCTCATCGCGCTCACCTTCGATGACGGCCCGAGCAAGTACACCCAGCAATACCTCGACATCCTCACGGAGCACGGCATCCACGCCACGTTCTTCTGCCTCGGCTCCGCGGCGGCCAACAACCCCGACCTCGTCAAGGCGATCAAGGACCAGGGCTCGCAGGTCGCGTCCCACACCATGAACCACCAGCAGCTCACGGCCGTCGATCAGACGACGCTGCAGTCGGAGATCACGGAGGCGTTCTCCGCCATCTCCGGCGCGGGCGGCGGGGACACCTCGGTCATCCGCCCGCCCTACGGCTCCTTTGACACGTCGACGTGGCTGGCCTCGGGCGGCACGCTCTCGGCCTCGGTGATCTGGAACCTGGACAGCCTGGACTGGGAGCTGCCCGGAGCGGACGTCATCGTGAACAACTGCACGAGCGGCGCCTTTTCCGGCAGCATCATCCTCATGCACGACGGTGGCGGCAACCGCGACCAGGACCTCGAGGCGCTGCCCCGCATCATCGAGCAGCTTCAGGGGGAGGGCTACGAGTTCGTGACCGTGGCGGAGCTCATGGCGTCCGACAGCCGCATCCCCGCCGAGGTTGCCGCCGGCAACGCCCACATCCCCGAGGGCTACACCTGGGCGACCGAGCTTGCCGAGTAGCGGGGCGGGCGCCCCGGGCGGGGCATCGAGCAAAAGCCGGGTGGTAAAAACAGGCCCCCTGCCTGCGGAAAGTAAAGAAACCGCAGGCAGGGGGCTCGTTTTTATGCGGGGTCGTCGCGTGCCGGGCCGTGCGCCCGACCGGGCTACTTCACGCCGTACTGCTCGTAGTAGGCGTCGATCGCGGCCTTGAGCTCCGGCGTGATGACGGTGCCGTCAAGGGCCTCGACCACATCGGCCATGGAGACGATGCTCGCCACGGGGAAGCCGTACTTCTCCTGGATCTCCTGCTGGGCGGTCACGACCCCGCCCTTGCCGACCTCCATGCGGTTGAGGCTCACGATGAGGCCCTTGATCTCAACGCTTGCGGCGCCGGTGACCTTGGGATAGGTCTCGTCGATGGACTTGCCCGAGGTGGTGACGTCCTCGATCATGACCACACGGTCGCCGTCGGCGAGCTTGGTGCCGAGCAGTCCGCCCTTGTCGGCGCCGTGGTCCTTCTCCTCCTTGCGGTCCGAGCAGTAGCGGACCTCCTTGCCGTAGAGGTCGTGAAGGGCGATCGCGGTGGTCACGGCCAGCGGGATGCCCTTGTACGCCGGCCCAAAGAGCACGTCGAAGTCCAGGCCAAAGTTGTCGTTGATGGCGTGCGCGTAGTACTCGCCCAGGCGCTTGAGCTGGGAGCCCGTCACGTAGGCGCCCGCGTTCATGAAGAACGGGGACTTCCGGCCGCTCTTGAGGGTGAAGTCGCCGAACTTCAGGACGTTTGACTCCACCATGAAGTCGATGAACTCACGCTTGTAGGCTTCCATGTGTGCTCCTTCCGGGGGCGGTCGTTCTTGTCGTTGCCCTGATTCTAGCCGAGACCACGTCCTCTCGATGCGCTAGAGTTAGGGGCTGGAAAACAGGCGAGAAGAACCTCGGAGGAACGCCCGTGGAACGTACCCACATCTCTCAGCTCTTCGCCGACATGGACGAGCTCGGCGGGACCACCGTCACCGTTGCCGGCTGGGTCCGCTCGGTCCGCGACATGAAGAACTTCGGCTTCGTGATGCTGAACGACGGCTCGTGCTTCAAGGACCTGCAGGTCGTCATGAACCGCGAGAAGCTTGCCAACTACGACGAGATCGCCGCCACGGGCGTGGGCTCGGCCCTCGTGGTCACGGGCACGCTCGCGCTCACGCCGGACCGCCCGCAGCCCTTCGAGCTCCAGGCGGCCGAGATTCGCGTGGAAGGTGCCTCGGCGCCGGACTACCCCATGCAGAAGAAGCGCCAGACCCGCGAGTTCCTGCGCACCCAGCAGCACCTGCGCAGCCGCACCAACCTCTTCCGCGCCGTCTTCCGCGTGCGCTCCGTGGCGGCCTTCGCCATCCACCGCTTCTTCCAGGAGCGCGGCTTCGTCTACGTGAACACGCCGATCATCACCACCTCCGACGCCGAGGGCGCGGGCGAGATGTTCCGCGTGACCACGCTTGACGTGGAGAACCCCCCGCGCACCGAGTCTGGCGCCATCGACTGGTCGCAGGACTTTTTCGGACACGCGGCCAACCTCACCGTCTCCGGCCAGCTCCAGGCCGAGAACTTCGCGCTCTCCTTCGGGGACGTCTACACCTTCGGCCCCACGTTCCGCGCCGAGAACTCCAACACGCGACGTCATGCCGCCGAGTTCTGGATGGTCGAGCCCGAGATGGCCTTCTGCGACCTTGCGGGCGACATGGCGTGCGTCGAGGAGATGCTCAAGTACGTGATCAACTACGTGATGGAGACCTGCCCCGACGAGATGGAGTTCTTCAACAAGTTCGTGGACAAGGGCCTCATCGAGCGTCTCAACCACGTGGCGACCTCGGACTTTGCGCACGTCACCTACACCGAGGCCATCCAGATTCTGCAGGAGGCCGCGGCGGCGGGACACGTCTTCGAGTATCCCGTGGAGTGGGGCTGCGACCTGCAGACCGAGCACGAGCGCTACCTTACCGAGGAGCACTTCAAGCGCCCGACCTTCGTGACGGACTACCCGGCCCAGATCAAGGCGTTCTACATGCGCCTCAACGATGACGGCAAGACCGTGGCGGCCGTGGACTGCCTCGTGCCGGGCATCGGCGAGATCGTGGGCGGCTCACAGCGCGAGGAGCGCCTGGAGGTGCTCGAGCGCCGCATCGCGGAGCTCGGCATGGAGCCCGAGCAGTACAAGTACTACCTCGACCTGCGTCGCTATGGCGGCTGCGAGCACGCCGGCTTTGGCCTGGGCTTCGAGCGCATGGTCATGTACCTCACCGGCGTGGACAACATCCGCGACGTCATCCCGCACCCGCGTACCGTGGGCAACGCCGACTTCTAAGTGGGACTCCGGGGCCGGCCGCGTGCCGGCCCCGTTGCTGTTTTGAGGGCCTGCGCCGACGCGGACCGCTGCGCGGGCACGGGGCCGTCGTCAGGCCCGACCTCGGCTATGCTAGGAGCGGCCGACCTGAGGAGGCACCATGCACGAGCGACGCGCACCCATCGCAGGACGCCTTCTGACACGGCGCGGGTTTCTCGCCGTGTCGGCGGCGGGCGCCGGCATGCTGGCAGGCTGCACAGGAACGCCCGCTGCCTCGCAGGAGGGCGAGCTGCGTCCCGCGCAGACCCTTCTCGACGACCCCGCCCCCGAACGCTCCGAGGTCACCATCCTCATGATCGGCGACGTTCTCGTGCACGAGGGGGTCTGGAGGAGCGGCGAGCGCGAGGACGGCACGCGCGACTACGAGCACCTCTTCGCACACGTCGCCGACCTCGTCGCGGAGGCGGACGTGGCGATCGTGGACCAGGAGACCATCCTCGGCGGAACGGGCCTCGGCCTCTCGAGCTACCCGGCCTTCAACAGCCCTCAGGAGATCGGCTCCGCTGAGGCCGCCGCCGGCTTTGACGTGGTGCTCCACGCCAATAACCACGCTCTTGACAAGGGGATGGGAGGCATCGAGGCCGAGCTTGCGTTCTGGCGCTCGGAGCATCCCGAGGTTGCGGTCACGGGCATGGCGGACAGCGAGGAGGCCGCGGACGAGATTGCCCTCCTCGAGCGGGGCGACCGTCGCATTGCGGTGCTCTCCTACACGTACGGGACGAACGGCATCCCCCTCCCGGCCGACGCGCCCTGGGCGGTGAGGATGCTCGATGAAGCCCAGGTCGAGAAGGACTTCTCCTTGGCATGGGAGCGTGGGGCCGACGCCGTGGTGGTCTGTCCCCACTGGGGGACGGAGTATGCGGCTGGCCCGGATGACGACCAGCGGCGATGGGCGGAGCGCTTCGTGGAGCTGGGGGCGGACGTCATTCTCGGCTGCCATCCGCACGTTCTGCAGCCCGTCGAGGAGCTCGTCGCCCCGGACGGTCGCGTGGTCCCCGTGTTCTGGTCCCTGGGGAACTTCGTCTCCGGCCAGGCGCGCAAGGACACCATGGTCGGCGGCCTCGCGCAGGTGACGCTCGCCTTCGAGGGGGACGCTCGGCGCGTCGCCTCATGGCAGATCACGCCGCTCGTCACGCATCGGGCCTCGGGGGTCGACTACACCACCTACCCGCTCGCCGACTATACCGAGGAGCTTGCGGAGGTCAACCACGTTCGCACCGTGTCCGGGCAGACGGACTTCTCGCGCCAATGGTGCGTCGACTTCTGCGCCGAGCGGCTCGGTGACGCGTTCCAGGCCTGATGCCGGCCCTCCTGACGGCCGGTTCTGACAATGGTGACAGGGTCGTCTGTCATAAAAACATGACATACGACCCTGTCACCACTGTCAGGAGCTACAGCACGCGGCGTACGGCGTCGTGCCAGCCGGCGAGCAGGCTGTCCACGCGTTCGGGGTCCATCGCGCGGCGGAAGACGTCGTCTGCCGCGCGCAGGCCGCGCAGCTCGTCGGTGCCTCCCCAGAAGCCCGTGTAGAGCCCGGCGAGAAATGCGGCGCCGAGCGAGGTGGTCTCGGTGTTTGCGGGGCGACGCAGCTCGCAGCCGAGGAGGTCGGCCTGGAACTGCATGAGGAAGTCGTTCGCCGCCGCGCCGCCGTCCACGTTGAGCACGGAGAGCGGGCCTCCCGCGTCCGCCGCCATGGCGTCCGCGAGGTCGCGAATCTGGTAGGCGAGCGCCTCGAGGGCGGCCCGTGCCAGGTGGGCACGCCCGGTGCCGCGCGTGAGGCCGAGGATGGCGCCTCGGGCCTCCGGCTGCCACCACGGTGCGCCGAGGCCCGTGAAGGCGGGGACCACGTAGACGCCGCCCGTGTCGGGGACGCTTCGGGCGAGCGCCTCGGTCTCGGCGGCGGTGCGAATGATTCCCAGCTCGTCGCGCAGCCACTGAATGAGCGCGCCCGCCACGAAGACCGAGCCCTCGAGGGCGTACTGCGTGCACGGGGCGTCCGGCGCCGCCGCGGCGATGGTGGTCACCAGGCCATGCGCGCTCGAGCGGGCCTGCCCGCCGGTGTTGAGGAGCATGAAGCAGCCGGTCCCGTAGGTGTTCTTTGCCTGGCCAGGCTCGAAGCAGCATTGGCCGAAGAGGGCTGCCTGCTGGTCTCCGGCCACCCCCGTGATGGGGACGCCCGCCGGGAGCCCCGGGTAGCTCGTCTCGCCGAAGAGGCCGGAGCTGGGACGGACCTCCGGCAGCAGGCAGGTGGGGATGTCAAAGAGCGCGAGCAGGTCCTCGTCCCAGCGTCCCTCGTGGATGTTGTAGAGCATCGTGCGTGACGCGTTGGTGGGGTCGGTCGCATGCACGAGCCCGCCGGTGAGCGTCCAGACGAGCCAGGTGTCCACGGTGCCGAAGAGCAGGTCCCCGGACCGCGCGCGGTCCCTCGCGCCTGGCACGTGGTCCAAGATCCACGCTATCTTGCTTGCGGAGAAGTACGGGTCGGGGAGCAGCCCGGTCTTCTCGCGCACCATGGCGCTGACCTCGTCGGACCCACAGATGCGCTCGACCATCTCCGCCGTGCGGCGGCACTGCCAGACGATGGCGTTCGATATCGGGACGCCCGTCGAGCGGTCCCACACGATCGTGGTCTCGCGCTGGTTGTCAATCCCGATGGCGTCGATGTCCTCGGAGGTGAGGCCGTGCCTCGCCACGAGTTCGGAGAGCGTCCCCAGCTGGGAGAAGAGAATCTCCTGCGGGTTGTGCTCCACCCAGCCGGGCCGCGGGTAAATCTGCTGGAACGGCCGCTGGGCGACGTCCACCATGCGGCCGCCGCGGTCGACGAGCGCCGCGCGCGAGGACGTGGTCCCCTGGTCGAGTGCAATGACATAGCTTCTGCCCGTGCCCATGCTGCTCCCCCCCGTCTGCCTCACTCAAGTATCTATCAGTCTGCCAACCTGCGACTTTACGGTCCGCTGACCGGCCCAGCGCAACCGCTCGCGTTGCGCTACCATTCCGGGAGGCATGTTCGCCGCCGCGCCGCCAGAGGAGGGGCCGATGGGATTTCGCTGTGCCGACTGTGTGTTCAGCTCGTTTACGCACCATGAGCGCTCGGGCCTGTACCAGGGGGCCTGCAGCCGCGGCTACACGCTGACCGACCCGCATGTCCACACGAGTCCCGAGGACCACTTCGCCGCTGACCCGCGCGACCTCGTCCCCACCGTCGACCCCTTCGGGGAGGAGTACCTCCGCACCTCCTATGTCTGCGAGCGCTTCGAGCGCCCGGGCATGCCCCACGGCACCCGCCAATAGCTCGCGGTCGCGGGCGGCGACCCATTCGGCAGTTTCCCTCGGGGCCGGCTTATCGGATAATCTGACTCACGGAAACTGGCCGAGCTCGTTTTTCGGGGGAACGGGGGCTGCCATGACACGGGAGCGGGACGAGCGCGCAAGTGCTGGGACGAGGGAGAATCTCATCCGGGCAGCACTGCGGGAGTTTGCTACGAGGGGCTATGACGAGTCGTCGGTGCGGGAGATCTGCGCCGCCGCGGGAGTGACCACGGGCGCCCTCTACTTCTTCTTCAAGAACAAGGAGAACCTCTTCAGGGAGGCGATCTCGCCTGTCATGGAGCCGCTCGAGGACCTCATTCGGAGCGTGGGCTCAGACCGGGTGAGCAAGCTCGTCATCGAGGGGCGGGCGCCCGAGGAGGGGCTTCCTGCCCGCGCGCGGAGGTTCCTCGAGCTCTGCGAGGAGCGGCGCGACGTGATCGACGTGCTCAAGAAGAACCGCACGAGCGCGGTCGCAGAGAAGATGAGGGGCGAGCACATCGCCGCCCTCTCGGAGACGATTCGGTCCTTCCTGCGCACGAGCGGCGCGCCGGAGATGGCGGGGGATGACCTCGTTGTGAAGTGGCTCGCCAACATCGCCCTTCGCTCGATCCTCGTGGTGGTCGAGCAGGAGGAGAGTCCCGAGGAGGCCCTCAAGCACCTCCGCATCGTCTCCGAGTTCATCTCGGCGGGCGTGCTCTCCCTGCGCGGCTGACGTTGCCCCCGTGCCATAACGGCCGGCATCTCCGCCTTCTCGTCATGAAATGCATCCTGATGGGGTAACATTTCAGACGGACTTCAGTTTCCGAACGCGCGAGACGAGGAGGCACTATGCGGCGCATGAGAATCGCCACCCTCGCCATCGCGGCAGCGCTCGCCGCGATGCTCGGGGCCTGTGGCGGAGGGGCGACAGACGGCGTGGACATCCCCTCGCTCGAGTCCCTCGAGGCGGGCTTCGTCGGCACCTGGGAGATCGAGTCGGCCACGTCGACGGACGGAGACATCACTGCGGATGACATCGAGGCCATGAACGACCTCGGCATGAACGTGACCGTTGACCTCGGCGACGACGGGACGATGCTCATCGACGTCTTCGGCGACCAGACCACGGGCACGTGGGAGATCAAGGACGAGAACACCCTCACGCTCTCCGTCGAGGGCGAGCCCCTCGACGCGCCAGTTGAGGACGGCATGCTCACGCTCTCCTACGAGGGCCAGACCATGACCTTCGAGAAGGTTGACGAGGAGCCCAACCTTGACCGCGACCCCTCAGAGAACGCGGGCGGCGTCACGGACATGGAAGACACGGTGGAGAGCCAGATCGAGGACGTCGACGACGTCTCGGACCTGGGCTCGGAGATGGACGAGCTCTTCTCCCCGGAGTCCGACCTCGCGATGACCGCGTACGCGGAGGGCGTCACCGTCGACGCGCCCCTCGACGTGACGGTTGCCGACGACGAGACCGCGCTCATCAAGATCACGGGCGTGGGGACCGACTACGAGGGCGACACGGGCTATCTCGTGACCGTGGAGAACCGTACGGGCGCGAACTTCGTGGCCATGAACTTCGAGACCTCCGTCGACGGCCAGTACGTCGACGACTACGCCACGCTCGTCAGGCCGGTCCCGGCGGGGGAGAGCCGCTCGGCGTTCTTCTTCTTCGACGCCCAGGCCGTGAGCGTCTCGGCGGACTCCTCCTGCACCGCCACGATCGTGCTCTTCGACGAGTCGCTCAATCCCGTAGGGATGTACGACCTCGCCATCTAGGGCCTCTCGTCCTTAGGGGCTTAAGCTGGCGAGGCTGACGGTCTCGTCGTTCGACGAACGGCGGGGTATGATAGGGCCGGGGCGCCGAAAGGGCGTCCCGGCCCAGTCGTGAGCGCGGAAACGGGGGAACCATGCCAGACACCACGAGAGACCTGATCTTCCCGACGCCGATCTTCCACGAGAAGATTTGGGGCGGGCGCAAGCTTGCCGATGACTTCGGCTACGAGATTCCCGACGGCCCCATCGGCGAGTGCTGGGCCATCAGCGCCCACCCCAACGGTGACTGCGCGATCAGCGGGGGCGCCTGGGACGGCATGCGCCTCTCCGAGCTCTGGGACCAGCACCGCGAGCTCTTTGGCGACGTGGGGGGCGATCGCTTCCCGCTGCTTATCAAGATCATCGATGCCAAGGACAACCTCTCCGTCCAGGTGCACCCCGACGACGCCTATGCCGCCGAGCACGAGAACGGCAGCCTCGGCAAGCGCGAGTGCTGGTACGTGCTCGCGGCGGACGAGGGGACCCAGATCGTCATCGGCCAGCGCGCGCACGACCGCGCCGAGCTCGCGGGCATGATTGACGAGGGCCGCTGGGACGACATGCTCAACCTCGTGCCCTGTCACGTGGGCGACTTCTTCCCCATCGAGCCGGGCACCGTCCACGCCATTCAGGGCGGCACGCTCATCCTGGAGACCCAGCAGTCCTCCGACGTCACCTATCGCGTCTACGACTACGACCGCGTGGGCGATGACGGCAAGCCGCGCGAGCTGCACATCCAGCAGAGCCTCGACGTGGTCGACTACGCGGCGCAGGCGCCCGCGTCCGGCGAGGTCACCGCGCCTGAGGTCGACGGCGTGACCGAGCTCATGGAGTGCCCCAACTTCGTCGTGGACCGCGTCCGCGTGGCCGGCGAGAAGGACGTGGCGCAGCCCTGGCCGTTCCTGTGCGTGAGCGTGATCGAGGGCTCCGGCACCGTGTGCGCCTCCGAGGCGGGCGTCACGCACGAGATTGCGCGCGGCACGCACTTCGTGGCCCCCGCCGGCTGCGGCGAGCTGTCCTTCGTGGGCGACATGACCCTCGTGACCTCCCACCTGCCGAAGTAGGCCCGCGACTCCTGACAAAGGTGACGGGGGAAACTGTCAGAAGCGCCGCCCGGCGGAGTGCCGGGCGGCGCTTTTCATGACAGTTTCCCCTGTCACCTTTGTCAGGTTAGGCTTCGATCTTCTCGCCGCAGTGCGGGCAGCGGGTGGCGCCGGCCTTGACCTCCTCGAGGCAGTACGGGCAGTGCGGGGCGGCGGCCTCCTCGGCAGCCTCCTCGTCGGCCTCCTTCTTGGCAAGGGCGTCCATTCGCTCGCGCATGCCGTTAAGTGCTTTGACCAGGCAGAAGACAACGAAGGCGATGATCAGGAAGTTGATTACGGCGGAGATGAAGGCGCCGAGGTCGATGAACTGGTCGGTGCCGGGAACGGCCCAGCGCAGCCCGTTGATGACCTCGGTCGCGCCGTCTGAGGCACCTCCGGTGATGGTGCTCGTGGAGGTGGTCACGAGGGTGATCAGCGGGTTGATGAGGTTGCTTACGAGCGAGTTGACGATGGCGGTGAACGCGCCGCCGACGATGATGCCGACGGCCATGTCCATCACGTTGCCGCGGGCGATGAACTCCTTGAACTCATCAACGATCTTCATAGGGCCCCTTTCTGCCGAGATGGAAACCAAGAAATTGTATCAGCGTGACCCTGCGTCGCATCAATTATTGGTTGAGCCCCACCCGAGCTCGTCAGTGTCGAGAAGAACGGTGAAGGGTCCGTCGTTCACCAGGCTCACGCGCATGTCGGCGCCGAAGACCCCTCGTCCCACTCTGCCGGCCCCGAGGTCCTCCTCCGCGAGCTCGCAGAAGCGCTCATACAGACGCTCTGCGAGGTCGGGCCCCGCGGCTCCCGTGAACGATGGCCGGTTGCCGCGACGGGCGTCGGCGTAGAGCGTGAACTGGCTCACCACGAGGACCGAGCCCGCGGTGTCCGCGAGCGAGCGGTTGGTCTTGCCCGCGTCATCCGCGCAGATGCGCAGTGCGGCGACCTTGCGCCACAGCCTCTCGGCGAGCGTCTCGTCGTCGCTCGGCGCGACGCCCAGAAGTATGAGATATCCGGCTCCGCAGCTGCCCACCACGGACCCTTCAACCTCGACCTGCGCGCACTCGACCCGCTGAATCAGCGCCCTCATTCCCACATCCCCCGTCTGCTAATTGGGGACAGTCCCCAATTAGCACAAGTTCTTGATATCAAACGTATCTGTAAATTGGGGACTGTCCCCAATTTACAGACGGTAGAGCGCGGAGAACTTATCCGTGAGGTAGTCCGTGTAGTAGGCGGGCGAGAAGGGCTCGCCGCACGCGGCCTCGATGAGCTCGCCGGAGTCCTTGGAGCGGCCCCAGCGCCAGATGTTGTCGCGCAGCCACGCGCGGATGGGCGCAAGGTCGCCAGAGGCGCACGCTGCGTCGAAGTCAATGCCGTCGCGTACCATCGCGGCCTTGAGCTGCGAGCCGAAGGCGGACCCGAGAGCGTATGTGGGGAAGTACCCGAACGAGCCGCCCGACCAGTGGGTGTCCTGGAGTGCGCCGCGCGCGTCGTCGGGGACGTCCACGCCAAGGTATGCGCGGTACTTCTCGGCCCAGAGGCCCGGGACGTCCGCGGCGTGGGCCTCGCCCGAGAAGAGCAGCTGCTCGATCTCATAGCGCACGAGGATGTGAAGGGGATAGGTGAGCTCGTCGGCCTCGGTGCGGACGAGGCCCGGCTCGGCGCAGTTCTCGGCAAGGTAGAGCTGGTGCGCTGTCACGCGTCCGAACTGGCCGGGGAAGTGGCGGCGCAGCACCTCGAGGAGCGGCTCGGCAAAGGCCTCGGAGCGCCCCACGAGGTTCTCGAAAAAGCGGCTCTGCGCCTCGTGCATGCCCATCGAGGTGCCGCCCGCAAGCGAGGTCCCGGCGTAGGCGGCGTCGACGTTTTGCTCGTAGAGGGCGTGGCCGCCCTCGTGCAGGATCGAGAACACGTTGGAGAGCACGTTGTCGGCATAGGCATGCCCGGTCACGATGACAAAGTCGCGCGAGAGACCGTTCGTGAAGGGGTGCTCGGTTCGTCCGATCCAGAGCGCGTCCATATCGAGGCCCTCGAGTCGCACGAGGTCGTCGGCGAGGCGCCACTGGCGCTCCTCGTCAAAGGTCCCGTCCACGCAGGCGTGGCTCGGCTTGTGGCGGCTTGCCATGCAGTCGGCAAGAAGCGGCACCACGCAGTCCTTCACCTGGGAGAAGAAGCGGTCGTAGAAGGCGCGGTCGGTCCCGCGCTCGTACTCGTTCAGCCAGACGTCATACGGGTCCTTCTCGGCATCCTTGCAGGCGGCCATGCGCCTGAGCGCGTCGACGATGCGGTCGACGTAGGGCTCGAAGGACGCCCAGTCGTTGGCAGCCTTGGCCCGGCGCCAGACGTCGTTGGCCTCCACGGTGAGTCGGCTGAACGCGGCCTGCTCCTCGACGGGGACGTCCACGAGCGAGGCGCGGTCGCGCTTGAGGACGCGCACCTGCGCCATGCGGGTCTCGCCCAGAAGCTCGGGCTGCTGCTCAAGGCGGTCGAGCAGCGGTCCCACCGCGGGGTCGCAGAGCGCGCGCGTGGCCATCTCCTGAAGCTGCGCCACCGCCTCGGCACGCTGCGCTGTGGCACGCGGAGGGTCGATCACCTGGCCAAGAGAGTCGATCTCGCCCATGGCGTAGCCGAGCGAGAAGAGCGTGCGCTCGAGGGCGTCGAGGGCCTCCATGTCCGCTCGGGGGTTGGGGAGGGCGGCGTTGAGCTGCGTGTTGTCTGTGAGTGCCATAATCGCTCCTCGTGGGTTGTCGCGGGATGTGCGGCCAGCGGCCTCCCCCACAGTCTACCCGTCCTACCGGTCATGTCAGAAGTGGTGCAATCTGCGCCCAAAACGACCATGACACGAGAGGAAGGCCGTATCATCTGTGGTACGGAAAATGACGCGACCCCGTGGGGCAAGGAGGCACCAATGGAAGCGGTTCTTGGTATTGACGTTGGCGGGACGAGCATCAAGGCGGGGCTCTTCACCCCGTCTGGCGAGCTTCTCGAGGAGCGCAAGATCCCCACTCCCGAGCTTGTGACCGAGGAGGCCTACGGGGTCGTGACCAGCGGTATCGAGAAGATCCTCGCTGCCCACGACGCCACGCCGTCCGACGTCGTTGCCTGCGGCCTGGACATTCCCGGCCCTGTGGCCGATGACGGAACGGTGGGCGTGCTCGCCAACATCAAGCTCGACCCCGAGGGCATGGTGGGCGCGCTGACCGCCGCCTTCCCCAACGCGACGGTCGCCTTCATCAACGACGCCAACGCGGCTGCGCTCGGCGAGATGTGGGCGGGCGTGGCGCAGCAGGTCTCGAGCTACGTGCTCATTGCTCTGGGCACGGGCGTGGGGGCGGGCGTCGTCGCAAACGGCAAGCTCGTCGCGGGCGCCTTCGGTGCCGGCGGCGAGATCGGCCACATCACGGTCAATCGCGAGGAGACCCTGACCTGCGGCTGCGGTCGTCGTGGCTGCCTCGAGCAGTACGCCTCCGCAAAGGGCATCGTCCGCCTCTACCTCGAGGAGTGCGAGCGTCGCGGCGTGACGCCCGTGCACGTTGAGCACGCTACCGACACCCTCTCCGTCTTCCGCGCGCTGGCGGGCGGCGACGAGTGCGCCCGCGTGGCGGTACACAAGATGTGCGACTACCTTGCCCAGGCCATGGCGCAGATCTCCTGCGTGGCGGACCCCGCGATGTACCTCATCGGCGGCGGCGTGGCGGGGGCCTTCGCGACCTTTGCGCCCGAGCTGCGCAAGCTCTTCGCCGAGTACGCCTTCCCGGCGAGCAGGGAGGCCCGCATCGAGGCGGCGAGCCTCGGCAACCAGGCGGCCATGTACGGATGCGCGTACGAGGCGCTCCGCCTGCGCCGGGAGGCCCTGCGCCTCGACGTTGACGCGTCGTAGGGGTGGTGCTGACTATAACTGCCTTGACGGTGGTATCCTAGTCTTGTTGCTTTGCATGCGAGCCGCCCCCCGTCGGAAAACGGCGCGAAGGGCGATAAGAACGTTTACTTGCGAGTGAGGAGTCACCATGAGCGATTTTGTCTCTGCGTCTCACGTTGTTCTCGGCTGCTCGGCCTCCACGGTCGACGACGTCCTCAAGCTCCTTTCCGAGCAGGCGGTCTCCTTCGGCATCGCCTCCGACGCCGAGGCGCTCTACGAGGCCTTCAAGGCGCGCGAGGCCGAGGGTACGACGGGCATGATGGGCGGCTTCGCCATCCCGCACGCCAAGAGCGACGCGGTCACGCAGTCCGCCATCATCGTCGACAAGTTCGACGAGGGGGTTGCCTGGCCGTCCATGGACGACATGCCGATCACCTGCGCCATTGCGCTGCTCACCCCCGCCTCCGAGGCGGGCACCACGCACCTCCAGCTCCTTTCCAAGGTCGCCGTGCTCCTCATGAACGAGGACTTCCGCACGAGCGTCCAGGCTGCCGACGACCCCGCCAAGATCGTGGAGCTTATCAGCGCGGGAATCGCCGCCGAGTAGCCACCTGACAAAGGTGACAGGGTAGTTTGTCAGAATCGAGCCCGGCGCCAGTGCGTCGGGCTCTCCATTTTGGATGCCTCATCTAATAGGGCCGCCCTCCGAAGAGGACGGCCCCGACTGAGAGCTGCCTTGTTACCGAGCGACCTTACGCCTTGTTGACGGAGCCGAGGTTGGTCATGCGGACCTTGACGAGGTTGGTGATCTCCTCCATGCCCGGCTTGTTGGCCTTCTTGGGGTCAAAGACGCCGGGGTTCTCGGCCATGAAGCCCATGAAGCCGCGCATGAACGCCTGGCGGAGCTCCGTGGCGTAGTTGACCTTGCAGATGCCGTTCTTGACGGCCTCGGCGACCTGGTCGTCGGGCACGCCGGAGGTGCCATGGAGCACGAGCGGCACGTCCACGACGGAGCGGATGGCCTTGACCACGTCCTGCTCGATGTGCGGGGTCTCGGTATAGACGCCGTGCGCGGTGCCGACGCCGATGGCGAGCGACGTGCAGCCGGTGCGCTCGACGAACTCGCGGGCCTCGTCCGGGTCGGTGTAGGGGTTCTCGCCCTCCACGGCCGGGCCGTCATCCTCCTTGCCGCCAACCTTGCCGAGCTCCGCCTCGACGGGGATGTTGAGGGGCTTGGCAACCTTGGTCACGGAGGCGGTGAGGGCGATGTTGTCCTCGAAGGAATCGTGGCTGCCGTCGATCATGACGGAGGTGTAGCCTGCCTTCATGGCCTGGACAGCGCGGTCGAAGCCGTCGCCGTGATCGAGGTGAATGGCCACGGGGACGCTCGCCTGCTCGGCGGCCACGCGGCACATGGCGGCAAAGTAGTCGAGGTTGGCGTACTTCACGGTGCCCGGGGTGGTCTGCATGATGACGGGGGAGCGCAGCTCCTCGGCGGCCTTCACGACGGCCATGACGAACTCGAGGCTCTCGACGTTGAACGCGCCGACGGCGTAGTGGCCGGCCTGGGCGTCGAGCAGCATCTCCTTGGTGGTGACGAGCATCCGAACTCCCTTCCTTGGAGTGACTGACGCCGATATTGTACGTAGGGATGCGAGCTCGTGTATGGCTAGGCTGCCGCGGGCGGCCGCGCGAGCTCGGCAAAAGGGAAACCAAATGCAAGACCTGAGGCCGCGTTTGTAGTGTATTCCTAGAGGGGGAGCGTGAGTACACTACATTTGCATTTTTGGTAAAGCAGCAGCTCAGAACGTTGTTCGATTCGTAGTGTACTTGGGATGTTCTCCGGAAACCACACTACAAACGAGAGGCGACCTCCCGAGCGGCCCAGTCGGCCGCGCCCATGGCCTCCCTTTTCAAAACGAAAGAAAAAGCAATGTGATAGATTGCCTATAAAGAAAGAATCGGAAACACAATTCGCACATATTCGCGCAAGGTGCGGCACGGGCAACCAAGAAGGGCGAACGACCATGGCGATGTCATCCGAGGAGCGGCGCGCGGCAATCCTCTCCATGCTCGACCGGGCCACTTCCGTACAGGTGACGCAGCTCGCCGAAGCATTCGGTGTCAGTCGCGTGACGGCCCGCGCCGACCTCGACGTCCTGGCGCGCGACGGCAAGCTGCGTCGAACGCATGGCGGGGCCGTCTCGCTCTCCAAGTCGCTCACCGTCTCCGTGCAGGAGCGGCGCATCAACGTGAACGCTGAGGCCAAGCGCGCGATCGCACGGCTCGCCGCGCCGCTGGTGGAAGACGGAGACTCTGTGCTCGTGGATTCGGGCACCACGGCCCTCGAGCTCGTTCGTGCCATCTCGGGCCGCACGGGTGTGACCGTGGTGACCGATGACTTCACGATCGCGGACTACGTGGACCGCTCCGCCCCCTCGCTCGACGTCATCATGCTCGGGGGGAGCCTGCGCAAGGGCCACCGCTACACGGCGGGCCCGCTTGCCATGCGGACCCTCGAGGTGCTTCATCCTCGCAAGGCCTTCGTCACGCCCACCTCCTACGTTCCCGGACGGGGGCTCATGACCAACAACCAGGATATGGCCGAGCTCAAGCGGGCGTTCCTGACCTGCGCGGACAGGACGTTCGTGCTCATGGACCAGAGCAAGGTCGGTGCTCCGGGCCTGCTCTGGTTTGGCACCCTCCGTGGGGTCGAGGCGGTGGTCATGGACGCCGATCCCGATGGCCTGGTCTCCGAGGACGCCGCCGAGCAGGGGTGTCGCGTTCTATACTGACTGCAGTTCCAGACGGGGCAGGCCCCGGGCGAAGGGAGAAGAACGTGGCCGTGAAGCTCATCCTCACTGACATCGACGGGACCATCCTCCCGCGGGGGCGCCGGCGTGTCTCCGAGCGCACCGTCTCGGCCTTCCACGCCGCGCTCGCGGCGGGAATCGCCGTGGGGCCCGCGAGTGGTCGCGGCTACTCGTGGATCCCCGACTTCTTCGGCGGGGACGCCGCCTGCTGCGCCACCGCGCTTGCGACCAACGGCATGCAGGTCTACCTCGGAGCCGAGAAGGCCATGGAGCGGACGCTCGCGGCGGACGCCCTCGAGGCGGTGCGCGCGATCGTGGCGGAGACCCCGCGCGCGGGCCTGGTCTGCTTCGACGACGCGACCCCGCTTCTGGTGGAGGGCTCCGTCGAGGACCTGGCATCTCACTTTCCCGCCTATGCCGAGTGCTGTCGCGTGACCCGCGCGCTGCCGGACTTCCCCGTGATAAAGGCCAACGTCTTCACTGGGGCGGGGGAGCGCGCCGCCGCGGCGTTGGTGGCGCGCCTCAATGCCGAGGTAACGGCTCTCGACGTCGATCGCGCCATGCCGACCTACTCCAACATCATGCCCCGCGGCTGGAACAAGGGCACTGCGGTGGCATGGATGGCCGAGCGCCTGGGCGTGGGCCTTGATGAGGTCGTGGTCTTCGGCGATGCGGACAACGACCTTTCCATGTTCTCCGCGGTGCCCAACTCCGTCGCGGTGTCGGGCGCAACGGGCGAGGCTGCGAACGCCGCGCGCTGGCACATCGGCGCCTGCGAGGACGACTCTGTCGCGGCCGCCATCGAGGGTCTGGCCGCCGGCGAGTGGCCGTTTGTGGGATAGGGCCCTTCGCGCCCCTCGCTTTCTCCGGGTACGTACACCCCCCCTCCGGGTACGTACGAACTTTCTGGTTTGATGTTCTTCCCGACAGCTTCTCCACCTGCGGCGCGTTCATTGCAAGCTGCCAAACAAATAATTGAATCTCGTACGCATCCGGACGAGGAGTGTACGCATCCGAGGAGGGGCGGCTTCCAAGGCTATACTCGTGCCATGGAGACGGGACCTGACACCTTCCGCGTCCTCGTGGTGGAGGACGACGCCGCGCTCTCCGAGGTGGTCTGCACCTTCCTCGGGGACGAGGGCTACGCGTGCACGCCGGCGTTCTCCGGAACGGAGGCGCTCCTGCTGGCAGAGTGCGCAACCGAGAAGGACGAGCGCTTCGACCTGGTCATCTTGGACCTCATGCTGCCCGGCGTCCCCGGGGAGGAGCTCATCGGCCGCCTGCGCGCCGCCGGCGTAGGGGCTCCCGTGATCGTGACCTCGGCGCGCTCTGCCGTGACAGATCGCGTGGGGCTGCTCCGCCTGGGCGCGAGCGACTACCTGACGAAGCCCTTCGACCTCGACGAGCTGCTTGCGCGTGCCGAGGTCCAGCTGCGCGACCGTGCTCGCGCGGCGGGGCGAGAAGGGCGGGCCGTCGCAACCCTGCGCTTCGGCCACTGGGAGCTCGACCCCGTCGCACGGACGTTTGCCGTGGACGGCGAGGCCCTACGCCTCACGCGCACGGAGTTCGACATCCTTGCCGCGATGATGCGCGAGCCGAGTCGTGTCTTCACCAGACAGGCCCTCTTCGAGCTCGTGCGCAACGAGGAGGCCCTGACGGAGGAGCGCACCATCTCCACGCACGTAAGCAACCTGCGCTCCAAACTTCGCCCAACCGGCACCGACTCCTACATCCAGACCGTCTGGGGCATCGGCTTCAAGCTCCAGGCGTAGCCTGCGTCGGCATGCGAGGGGGACAGTCACTTTTGCACGCTGGAAACGCGTGCAAAAGTGACTGTCCCCCTCGCACGCCGACGCAGGTTTCTTGTCAAAGCCTTGTAGGTCTCTGAAGGGTTTCCCCGAACTTCCCGGGTAATCTTTGGATAACCCGAGGAAGGGAGGTCCCATGAACGCCATAGAGACGAGCCGCCTCTCCAAGTCCTTCTCGCACGGGACGGTGCGAGCGGTGCGCGACGTGAGCCTCGCCGTGCCGGCCGGCTCGGTCTTTGGGATCGTGGGCAAGAATGGCGCGGGCAAGTCCACCCTGCTCAAGCTCATCTCCGGACTCATGCGGCAGGAGGCGGGGACCGTGAGCGTGCTCGGCAGACGGCTGCGTCCCTGCGAGTCCGACTCGCGGCTCGGCGTGCTCGTGGAGGCGCCCGCGGTCTATGGCAGGCTCGACGCCTTCGAGAACCTCATGAACCGGGCGCTGGTGCTCGGCCTGCCCGACCCGAAGAAGGCGTGCCGAGAAGTACTTGAGCTCGTGGGCCTCGACGCGCGCGCCGCAGGAGACGGGCGCCGCCGCCTGCTCTGGCCGCGCGGCTCCTACGTGGACGACCTCTCAACCGGGCAGCGCCAGCGCCTCGGCGTCGCCCTCGCGCTCATCGGCCATCCCGAGGTGCTGCTGCTCGACGAGCCGCTCACGGGCATCGACCCCACCGGAGTGGCGGACCTGCGCGCGCTGCTCGTCCGCCTCAACCGAGAGCGGGGCATCACCATCGTGGTGAGCTCGCACGTCCTTGCCGACCTCGAGCGCATGTGCACGCACTACGGCATCATGCGTGACGGAGCCCTCGTGCGCACGCTCACGGCCGAGGGGCTCGCCGACGCCTGCGCCACCTACCTCACGCTGCGCGTCGACGCGCCAGAGCGCGCGGTGGCCGTGCTCGCGGAGGAGCTGCCGGGCCTCACGGTGCGCGTGCTGCCGGACGGCGCCCTGCGCGTGACGGCGCCGGGCGGCGGGGAGCCTGACCGCGCGGTGCTGGCGCAGGTGCTCCTGGCCGCGGGCATCGCCGTGACGGAGCTTGCCGCCAGCACGCCCGACGTCGAGGCGGAGCTCGTTCGCCTCATCGACGATGCGGCTACCGAGAAGGGCAGGTGAGCGCCATGACAGCCCTCGCCAACCAGCTGCGCTCCGCGTTCTTTCTTGCCTCGCGCGATGCCTACGTGAAGGGCGCCTTCGTGCTGCCGGCGTTGCTCGCCGTGTCGACCATCCTGCTGGTGCTGCTCTTCCCTGATGCCAACATGCACGTGATGTTTGAGTCGGGCCTCCTCGGCATCGTCCGCACGGGTGCCCTCTTCGGCACCTGCCTCGCCATGGCGGGGATCGTCACGCACGACGTCTCGTCGGGCGGCCTGCGCGCGGCCGTCCTCGCGGAGCGCGGTCGAGGGGGATACGTGGCCTCCCGGGTGATCCTGGCGCTGGTGCTCGCGGTTCTTCTCGGCGTGTGGTCGGTGCTGCTGGGCATGGCGCCGCTTCTTGGCCCTCGCGTGGTCTTCGAGGGGATGCCTGCGGGCGAGCTGGCGCTCCGCGTGGCGGCCCACGTCCTGGTGGGCTGGACGTACGCCGTCTTTGGCATGCTCCTCCTCTGGCTCGCTCGAAGCCCCCGTGGCTTTGCCTCAGCGTTCTTCGCGGCGGTCATCCTGGGCGCGGGGGTGCTCAACGCGCTGCTCCTCGTGCCGGTGGCGGTGCTCATCCCGCTCTCCCAGGAGCTCGCCTTCGGGGCGATCCAGCTGATCGTGCCCATCTTGCCGAGCAGCCTGCTCGGCGACGCCTTCGTGGCCGACGCCCGCCTCGTCGTGCTGCCCATCGCCTACGTCATCGTCTTCTGGGCGCTCTCGCGCCGCGTGATGGCGCGGGCCCCGCTCTAGACCAAAAAGGAGGTCCCACCATGGCAAACCAGCTTCGCGCCGCGCTCTATGCGCTCGTGCGCAACTACCGGACGTGGGTCGCGCTCGCTCTCGTCGTGCTCGGCAAGGCGTATGCCGCCTGGAGCGTGACGCAGGGGGTGACCTACGGCCTGCAGGACTCGGTCTTCCGCGACAAGGCGCTCCTGCTCGTCGTCCTCTTCGCGGGAGCGGGGGTTGCGGCGTTCGACCAGCGCGGAGGGGCCCTTCGCTCGGCGTGCTGCACAGAGCGTGGCCGCACGGGCTATGTGGCCTCGCGCTTCGTGGCGGTGGCCGCGCTCGCCCTGGGGCTGCTCGCGGCGGCAGTGGCGCTGGACGTCATCGCTGGCGCGCTGGTGCCGGGCGCGTCCGTCATCGCAGCGTCACCGGCCATGGGGGCCCCGATGCGCGTGGTCGCCGGCGTGCTCACGTACCTCACGGTCGCGGAGATCGGCTTCGCCGCAGGGCTCGTCACGAGGGGGTGGAGCGCCATCGCCACGGCAGGGGTTGTGGTCGTGGCATACCTCGCGCTCTGCGTGATCGTGCTGATCGGCGTCGTGCCGGCGGGCTCGCCCACGCCTTTTGGGGTGACGCTCTCCGAGGCCATCGGCTTCGCGCTGCCGCTCGAGGGCCTCAAGGCGGACGTGATGTTCACGCCGACCGCCCTGCTCATCCCGCCCGACCCCCTGCGCGCCATCCTGGTGCCGATCGTGTGGGTTGGCGCGCTCTTCGCGCTGGCGCGCTTTGCGATGGCGAGAAGGACGGTGTGACGTGGAAAGGGGATTGTCCCTTTTCCACATGAGGGGACGTCGGAATCGCGACCTCTCGCGGCTTGCGGAGCTGCTCGACGGCGCGGCGGCAAACCCCGCGCCGCGAGCGCGCCTTGAGTCCTTCGACCCGGCGGTCGCGGCGCTCGCGCGTGCGGTGGACCGCCATCTGGACGCGGACCTCGAGCGCGACCTCGAGCGCCGTCGCGCCGACGAGCGCTTCCGCGAGCAGCTCGCCGCACTCAGCCACGACATCCGCACCCCGCTCGCGGGCGCGCAGGGCTACCTGCAGCTCGCCCGGCGCGCGGAGGACCCCGAGCGTGCCGCTCGCTACCTCGAGGGTGCCGAGAAGCGCCTTGCGGCAATGCGCGTGCTCGTGGACGACCTCTTCTCGTACGCCCGTGCCGCGGACCCGTCCTGGGAGCCTGAGCTCGATGCCTGCGATCTTCCCGCGGCAATGATGGAGGCGCTCGCGGCCCGATACGGGGCCTTTGCCGCTCGTGGCTGGGAGCCTGAGGTTCACGTGGGGGAGTGCGTGCCGGTGCTCGCGGCGCCGGATGCGCTCGCGCGCGTGATGGCCAACCTGCTTGAGAACGCGCTGGCGCACGGCTGCGGGGCTCCGCGCGTCCGAGCGGAGGGCACGGGGCTCACGATAGAGAACCCCGTGGCGCCCGCCGACGCCGCCCGGCTCGACGCCGCCCGGCTCACGGAGCGTTTCTATCAGGGGGACCCTGCGCGCAACTCCGGCGGCACGGGCCTCGGCCTCGCCGTCGCCCGCGCGCTCACGGAGGCGATGGGAGGAACGCTCGCGGTGGGCGTCACCGCCGGCGCGCGCCCCTCCTTCTCGGCACGTCTTGAGCTTCGCCCGGCTCCGTAGCGGCCCGCCTCGCGCAGGGAGCGGCTTTCCGGTGGCTTTCGGGTCGGGAGCGTCCGCGGCTTGGTGGTAACCATGGCGCATCGTGCCATTCTGGCATCGTCTCAACAGAAGATCGCCCGGCGAGAAGAACGATCTGTAGAGACGTTCTTCTCGCCGGGCGGCCAGTGCGGTTCGGATGGATGCCCGTATATCCGGGATTGTCCTACGCGACCTTCTCGACGCTCGTGCCCGCGCGCAGCTCGTCGGCCACGGCCATGTCGAAGTGGCCGGTCGAGGGCGTGAGGCAGTTGGCGCTTGCGCAGGCCATGGCAAACGCGAGCTGATCTTCCACGGCCATCCCGCGCGCCATGGCGACGGCGAAGGCGCCCACCATCGTGTCGCCGGAGCCCACGGGGTTCACCACGTCGATCTTGGGCGCGCGGCCGCGGAAGACGCCCTCGGGGCAGGCCATCACGGAGCCGTCGCCGCCAAGGGAGACCACGACCTTCTCGATGCCGTAGGTCTCGTGCACCTCGCGCGCGGCGGCGTAGATCTCGTCGATAGACTCCGGCTTGCGGCCGAGGATCGCCTGGATCTCGTCCGTGTTGGGCTTGATCATCGCGGGCCGCGCGGGAAGGCTGCCCACGAGAAGCGCTCCCGAGGTGTCTAGGATCGCCGGCTTGCCCGCCGCGCGCACGATCTCCACCAGCTCGCGGTAGATGGCGTCGCCGCATCCCGCGGGCACGGAGCCGTTGAAGGTCACCACGTCGGCGCGCGCCGCGATCTCACCCACCTTTGCGCGCACGGCGATGACCTCGTCGGCCGTCACGGGGCGGCCGGGCTCGAGGAACTCCGTCGAGCGGCCGTCGGGCTCCAGGACGTTGATGCAGCAGCGCGTCTCGGCGGCCACGTGCACGAAGTCGTGCTCGATGCCATCGGCGTCCAGAAGCTCGCAGAGGAGCCGCCCGTTGTTGCCGCCCACAAAGCCCGTGGCCACGATCTTCTCTCCGCAGGTGGCAACCGCGCGGGCGGCGTTCAGGCCCTTGCCGCCGGCGTTGTCTATGCACGTCTCGACGCGCATGACGGTGCCGTCGACGAGCGGGCAGGAGAGCTGGTAGGCCTTGTCGATTGAGCTGTTGAGCGTGACGGTAGAGATCATGGCGTCTCCTTTTGAGTCGATGTGGGGCGTGCGCTCAGTGCATCTTATCCCGTTGCGGGCGAGTAAGATAGAAACCACTGGGGTACCACCGGAAGAAAGGTCGGAAATGTCGGGGGCCGACGGCGCGCTCGTGCGCATTGACAGTCGCCTCGTGCACGGGCAGGTGGTGGCCGCGTGGGTTCGCGCGATCGGAGCGCGCCGCATCGTCGTGGCCAACGACGAGGCCGCCGGAAACCCCATGCGGCAGCGCGTGATGCGCATGGCCGTCCCCCAGGGGGTCGAGGTGCTCTTTGAGACCGTGTCTGAGGCGGCGGACACGCTCCGGGCCCTGGGCTGCGGCCCGACGCTCGCCGTGGTGGAGACTCCCGCGGACGCCCTCGCGCTCGTGGAGGCGGGGGTGCGGCCGACGGTAGTCAACGTGGGCAACCTGCACATGGCCGCGGGAAAGCGGCGGGTCGCCCCGGCCGTGGCCGTGGATGACGGGGACCGCGCCGCACTGCGCGCCCTCCGAGAGCGCGGCGTTGAGGTCGTGGTGCGCCGCACCCCTCTCGCGCCCGAGGGCTCGCTTGACTGGCTCTAGCCCGTCCTGGGAGGTGAGTCGCGCGGGGCGCTCGCCTATGCCCGTCCTTCTCACCTTGCGCCGGTCCATCTGGCCTAGTCTGCCGTAAGGCCGATCGGGCGGCGCGCCGCTGCAGGTACGCCGCCCGATCGGCCGGAATTGCGTCTGGACCTAGTCGTGATACTCGCCGCGGTCCCACTTCTCGAGGAACTCGTCGAAGAAGTGGGGGTCCGCCTGAGCCTCGGCGTCGCAGCCCGCCTCGATGGCGTCGATCTTGGCGACGAGGGCGTCGCGCTCGGGAGTGGGCTGATAGCTCGCGGCGAGGAAGGCGTCGACGATGTCGGCGATGAGGAACTCGCCGGTAATCTTGCCGCCAAAGCCGATGACGTTGGCGTTCAGGCACTCGCGGGCGTGCACGGCGGTGGACATGTCGCGGACGAGCGCGCAGCGGGCGCCCGGGACCTTGTTCACGGCGTTGGTGATGCCCACGCCCGTGCCGCACATGACAACGCCGGCGTCTGCCTCGCCAGAGGCGACCTTCTCGCCCACGGCCTTGCCGTAGATGGGGTAGTGGGTGCGCGCGTGGTCGTAGGTGCCGCAGTCGATGACGGTGTGGCCGCAGGCCTTGAGATGGTCGGAGATGGCCATCTTCTCGTTGGTGACGATGTGATCGCAGCCAATCGCGATGATCATGGTGTCCTCCTTGGGTGTCGGGTTCCGGCGCTGGCGCTAGGCCATCTTGTTGAGCATGTCCACGCGAATCTGGTGACGTCCGCCGGCATAGGGCTCCGAGAGGAACTCGCGCACGATCCCGCGGGCGATCTCGTCGCCCACGACGGCCGACCCCATGGTGATGAGGCGCGCGTTGTTGTGCTGGCGCGTCATGAAGGCGGAGCGCTCGTCGGAGCACTCGCAGGCGACCATGCCCTTGACCTTGCAGGCGGCCATGTATGAGCCGTCGCCGTAGCGGTCGAAGGCAAAGCCGAGGCTGTCGGGGTTCTCAAGGAGGTCGCGCGCGACGGCGAGAGTGGAGTCCACAAGATCTGCCGCGGGCTCCTCGCTCTTGTCCACGACCTCGTGCCCGAGCTCGACGAGGTAGGCCTTGACCGTCTCCTTGAGCGGCATGCCCTCAGCGTCAGATCCGATGACGATTCTCATAGTTGTCCTTTCCCCAGGGTGGCCTGCAAAGGTGAACCTACGAGAAGTGTACTCGATTTGGGGGAATTCAAACAGATTCGAACAAATTGGCACAATGCGCGTACGAGCGCCCGCGCAAGTGGTGTCGCGACGGCCCCGCACGGCGGCCCTGCGGGGGTCTGGCGACGGACGGGGCGAGAAGAACGTCGCGACGGCCCCGCACGGCAGCTCCGCGGGGGCGTCGCGACGGACGCGCCCATCTCGTCATGCGTCGGTGCTAGAGCAACACCCGCGCGTACGTGCGAAGATCCTTGAGCTCCTCGGGGTCAACGCCGTCATCGCAGATCACGGTGTCATTGGGCTTCAGCGAGTAGAAGGAGTAGAACCCGCGGGAGCCGATCTTGCTGCTGTCGGCGAGCACGAAGCACTCCGTGGCGTGGTCAAAGACGGTGCTGTAGAGCCGGCCCGCGTCGAGCGTGCTCGTGAAGAGCTGACCGTCGCGCAGGGCGTCGACGCCGATGAAGGCCTTGTCAAAGCCCAGCGAGGCGAGG
Organism: Thermophilibacter provencensis; assembly: GCF_900128445.1. Taxonomy (GTDB): domain Bacteria; phylum Actinomycetota; class Coriobacteriia; order Coriobacteriales; family Atopobiaceae; genus Thermophilibacter; species Thermophilibacter provencensis. The sequence continues at coordinate 1,080,283 of NZ_LT671417.1, forward strand.
GCGTTCTCCGTGATGGGGCCCATGAAGGTGCCCGACCTCGGGCGATAGGTGCCGCCGAGCATGATGATCTCGCGGATGTCCCCGTCGACGAAGAGGTTGAAGATCGGCAGGCTGTTGGTCACGATGCGCAGCGGAATGACGGGCAGGAACTGGGCCGCCATCTCGACCGTGGTGCTCGAGCCGAGAAAGATCGTGTCGTCCTCGCTCACGAGAGACGCCGCCGCCTTGGCGATCTTGGTCTTTTCCTCGATGTGGAGAAGCTGGCGCTCGAGATGGGCGGACTCGCGGATGAGCGCGCGGTCGCGCACGCCCTCGGACGTCTTGGCCCCGCCCCTGAGGCGCTCGATGCGCCCCTCCTCGGAGAGCTCCTCGAGGTCGCGCCGAACGGTCATGTCCGAGACGCCGAGCGTGGTGGCTATCTCGTGTACCGAGACGGTGCCGCGCACGCGACACATCTCAACGATTCGGTCCTGTCGCTCGGCCTTGAGCATGGTTCACCGTCCTCCGCGTCAGCTGTTAATGAACACTATACCCGGCAAATCGCACATCGTTGGGACAGCGTGACAACTCTTGATAACTTGCAACGTTTCTTGCCAAACCACACGTCATGGTGACGGTCACCGACATTTCGCTACCGTCTGCCCCTATTCTTTCAAAGATACAGTAGCTCGAGTACACATTTTCCGAACAAATGGCTAGTATTGTTTCGAACAGAAACGAACAAATTGAATCCAAATCTGTTCTGTTATGAAAAATAGCGGCTGATGCGGCTGCGCCAAGGGAGAGGAATCACCATGAGGGTAGGCGTCATCGTTGCGAGCCACGGCGAGTTTGCGAGGGCGGCACTCGGAAGCGTTGAGATGGTTGCCGGTCCTCAGCAGGACGTGCGTGCGCTCGCGCTGACGGCCGACAAGTCGGCCGAGACGTTCGAGGCGGAGTTCGCTCAGGCGTACGCGGAGCTCAAGGCCGAGTGCGACCTCATCGTCACCATCTGCGACATCCACGGCGGCACGCCGTTCAACGTCATCTCGCGCAGCATCCTCAAGGGCATGGACATGGTCGCCTTTACCGGCCTCAGCCTGCCCGTCCTTATCGAGCTCCTGCTCTCCCGCGACCAGGCCTCCGACGCTGACGAGATTCGCGGGCTCATCGAGGCGGCCCACGCCCAGACCCTCGCCGAGATCCAGGTCGAGATGGCCCAGGGGAGCTCGGACGAGGATGACCTCGACCTCTAGACCTCGGTCAGCTGCCCGCGCGCGGGGATGGGACCGCCCGCGGGCTTCAAGAACGGCACGTTAGGCACAGAGAAAGGGAGAAGAACATGGCACTCAAGCTCGTTGACATCGACGACCGCCTCATCCACGGCCAGCTGGCGTCCACCTGGATTCCGGACAACGGCATCGAGTCCGTGATCATCGTCGACGACAAGGTCGCCAACGACCCGGTGCAGAAGTCCGTCGCCGGTCTTGCCGTCCCCAAGGTCAAGGTCTCGGTCTTCGGCGTCGACAAGTTCATTGACGTCCTCAAGAAGACCACCCTCAAGAAGGTGACGATGGTTCTGTTCACCAACCCCGTCGACGCCCTCAAGATGCACGAGAACGGCCTGCCGTTCGACTATCTCAACGTCTCCGGCATGCGCTACAACGACCAGCGCACGCGCCTGCACAAGAACATGTCCGTGACCCCCGAGGAGCGCGAGGCCTTCGAGAAGCTCATCGCCATGGGCGTTGAGTGCTGGATGCAGCCCACCACGCGCGACCCCAAGGTCTCCGTCTCCGAGCTGCTCGCCGGCGCGCACGCGGAGGCGTAACGAGGCAATGTCGGCGCGGAGAGGGCGCGCCGTCAGCACAAGCGACGACTGTCGTCAGAAGGAGGAGAAATGATCCAAGCACTGCTGCTTGCCATCTGGGCGGGTCTTTGTACCTGGGACCAGTTTGGCCCGCACCTCGGATTCAGAAAGCCGCTGCTCGCCTCGGTGGGCGTCGGCATCATCCTTGGTGACATGCCCACGGCCATCATGATCGGTGCCACGATGGAGCTCATGTGGCTCGGCGTCAACAACATCGGCGCCTACGTGCCGCCCGACGTCATCTCCGGCACGATCGTGGGCGCTGCCCTCGGCATCATGTCCGGCGGCGACACCGCGAGCGCCATCGCCCTGGCCGTTGCCATCGGCATCCCCACCGCCACGCTCGTCCAGCAGCTCAACATCCTCGTGATGACCACCAACATCACGTTCCTGCACGGCGCCGACAAGGCGGCCGAGAGCGGCGAGTTCAAGTCCGTCAACAAGTACTTCTGGGCCGGCGCCGTCTGCTTCTTCCTGACCCGCGCCATCCCGGTGTTCATCGCCACGGGCATCGGCTCGGTCGTGGTCGAGAGCATCATGGGCTTCCTGCAGAACCAGGTGCCCTGGGTCCTCTCCGCCTTCTCGACCGCGGGCGGCATGATGCCCGCCGTCGGCCTCGCGATGCTGCTCACCATGATGATGAAGAAGAACATGTGGATCTTCCTCATCTGCGGCTTTGTGCTCGCGGCCTTCCTCAAGGTCCCGACGATCGGCATCGCCCTCGTGGCCGCCGCTGCCGCGGGCTTCTATGACTTCGTCGTCGAGGGAACCAAGAAGTCCCAGGCCACCGCAGCCGTCGACGCCCCTGTCAGCGACGAGGACGAGGAGTATGATCTCTAATGGGTAAGATTTCCAAGAAGACGCTCAACCGGGTTCTCCTGAGGACCCAGGGCTGCCAGTTCGCCCACAACTACGAGCGCATGCAGTCTCTCTCGCTCACCTACTGCGTCTCCCCGGTCCTCGAGGAGCTCTACAAGGACGCCCCCAAGGAGCAGCGCGTCAAGGCGATGCAGCGCTACCTCGAGTACTTCAACACGCACCCCATCGCGATCCCGTTCATCCTCGGCATCGCCACGGCGGTTGAGGAGAACACCGACGAGGACCACAAGGACACCGTCACCGCGATCAAGACCTCGCTCATGGGCCCCTTCGCCGGCATCGGCGACTCGCTGCTCAACCTCACGTGGTTCCCGATCGCGGGCTCCATCGGCGCCTCCCTGTGCGTCGACAACGGCAGCCTCATCGGCCCGCTCGTGATGTTCCTGCTCATCAACCTCCTGTACTGGCCGCTCAAGTACTTCGGCCTGCACAAGGGCTACGAGTCCGGCATGGCGCTCGTCGACAAGTTCGGCGTCGAGGTCTTCGACCGCCTCGGCGACGCCGCCAACGTCCTCGGCGTCATGGTCACCGGCGGCCTCATCGCCACGACGGTCAAGCTCAAGACCGCCATCGAGTTCTCCTTCGGCGAGGGCGACCCGCTCGTGCTCCAGACCCAGCTCGACTCCGTCCTGCCGTGCCTGCTGCCGATCATCGTGACCTTCATCTGCTACCGACTCCTGAAGAAGGGGCAGGGCAAGAACTCCGCCCAGATCATCCTCGGCATCATCGCCGTGTGCCTGGCGCTCTTCGCCCTCAACTACTACATCCCCGGCTTCCCGAAGATCATCTCGTAGGAAGCGCCCTTTCTCGGCGCCCCGCCCACCCCTCTGGGCGGGGCGCCTCGTATCAATTTTCGGAGGACCCATGAGAACCGTACTCGTCCTGATGGATACGCTGCGCCGGGACGCGCTCGGGTGCTACAACCCCGGAGGCAGCGCGCGAACCCCGAACCTCGACGCCTTCTCGAGCGAGGCGGTCACCTTCGACAACCACTGGATCGGCTCGGCGCCCTGCATGCCGGCCCGACGCGACATCATGTGCGGGCGCTACAACTTCCTCGAGCGTCCCTGGGGCCCGATCGAGCCCTTTGACGTGACGCTCGTGGACTGCCTGCGCGCCGGGGGCGTCCGCACGCACATCTCAACGGACCACTGCCACTACGCGCGCACCGGCGGCGAGGGCTACCTGCAGCTCTTCAACACCTTCGAGTTCTTCCGCGGCCAGGAGGGCGACCCGTGGGTGAGCCGCATCGACGAGCCGGACAACATGCCCGAGACCTTCTATGGCCGCGTGCGCGAGCAGTACCAGAAGAACCGCCTCAGGTGGCCCAGCGAGGAGGACATGCCCTCCCCGAGGACCTTCCGCTCCGCGTGCGAGTTCATCGACCAGAACGAGGGGAAGGACGACTTCTTCCTCATGGTCGAGGCCTTCGACCCGCATGAGCCCTTCGACGTGCCCGACCGCTACATGGACGAGTACGGCGGCTCCGAGGGGCTTGACCGCGACTACTTTGAGATCCCGCCCTACAAGCGCGTCTCCGACACCGACATCCCCGAGAGCGCCGTCGACTACGTGCAGCGCCGCTACAAGGCGCTCGTCACGATGACCGACCACTGGTTCGGAACCCTCGTCGACAAGCTCAAGGAGAAGGGCATGTACGAGGGAACGACCGTCATCGTGACCACGGACCACGGCTACTTCCTCGGGAGCCGCGACTACCTGGGCAAGAACTACATGCACATGTACAACGAGATGGCCCACCTGCCGCTGATCGTGAAGTTCCCCCACGGGGAGCGCGCGGGCGAGCTGGCCCACCAGCTCACCCAGGCCATCGACATCATGCCCACCGTGCTCGAGGCCCACGGACGCCCCGTGCCCGAGACCGTCATGGGAACCTCGCTCATGCCGCTTGCCACGGACGCCGCGGCGCGGACCCGCGAGTACGCCCTCTACGGCGTCCACGCCATGACGGTCAACGTGACCGACGGCCGCCACACCTACTTCCGCGCGCCCGTGCCGGGCAACCAGCCCTGCTACGAGTACGCGGCGATTCCCCACACCATCCGTAAGAAGATGGGCGTCGACTGCGTGGACCAGATCGAGATGGGCCGCTTCCTCTCGTGGACGGACTATCCCGTCTACAGGTTCCCGTGCCGCAAGCCCGCCAACATCGACCAGCGCGAGGACTGCCTCGAGGAGGTCCACGACTCGATGCTGTTCGACCTGAAGGAGGACTACGGCCAGACCCACAATCTCGTGGGGGAGGACGCCGACGCGGAGGCGCGCATGATCGGGCTGCTCAGGCGCGGCCTCGAGGAGCACGGCGCCCCCGCAGAGCAGTTCGCCCGCCTCGGCCTTGCGTAAACCTGACAAAGGTGACAGGGTGTTTTGTCAGGTTTTCTAGTCCGCGGACGGGACGGGGAGAGACGTGAAGTACATCAGCTTCCTCATAAAGCCGGCGTCGAGCGCATGCGACATGCGCTGCTCGTACTGCTTCTACCGTGACGTCGCGGACCATCGCGCGCACGCGGTGAGGGAGCTCATGTCGGAGGAGACCGTGCGCGCGCTCGTGGACCGGGCCCTCGGGCTCGGTTCCGACGCGCAGGTGACCTTCGCCTTCCAGGGCGGCGAGCCCACGCTCGCGGGGCTCGACTTCTTCCGCTCGTTTACCGCCTACGTTGACGAGCGCCGCACCGGACAGACCGTGAGCTACGCGCTTCAGACCAACGGCCACTCCCTCACGCCCGAGTGGGCGGCCTTCTTCCGGGAGCACGGCTTTCTCGTGGGGGTCTCCGTCGACGCCTACCGAGAGCTCCACGACAGCCTTCGGGGCGACATCAGGCTGGAGCCCACGCACGCGCGCGTCATGGAGTCCGTCCGGATGCTCCGCGAGGCGGGCGTCGAGTTCAACGTGCTCACGGTGCTCTCGGCGCAGCTCGCCCGGCACCCGCAGCGGGTGTTCAAGTTCTACCAGCGCGAGAAGATCGACTACGTGCAGCTCATCCCGTGCCTGGCGGGCTTCGACGGGGAGGGGGAGGAGTACGCCCTCACCCCGCGCGCGTTCTTCTCGTTCTACCGCACGTTCTTCGACCTTTGGCTGCGCGAGGCACGCGCCGGGCGCGCCTTCTCGGTGGGGCTCTTCGACAACGTGATGCAGCTCTCGCTGGGCCAGTGGCCCCAGGCCTGCGGGATGCTCGGCCGATGCGCCCCCCAGTTCGTCGTTGAGAGCAACGGCGACGTCTATCCCTGCGACTTCTATGCCCTCGACGAGTACCGCTGCGGCAACATCAGGGAGGACTCGCTCGAGGAGATGGCCTCCTGCGCGGTCATGCGCGGGTTTCTGGCAGAGCCGCGCCGGGAGTGCGCGGCCTGCGCCGACTGCCCGTTCGAGGGGATCTGCCATCGGAACTGCAAGCGCCTCAACGCCTCGTACTATGACGAGACGTACTGCGGCTACCGGGAGTTTCTCGAGCACGCGTACAAGCCTCTCGCCGAGATGGCCCGCGCGCTCGTGCGCCAGCGAATTGGGGACAGTCCCCAATTCACATAAAACGTTTCTGCAAATCGGGGACTGTCCCCAATTCACAGACAGGGAGGACTGATGGCAGGCATTTCTGATGACGGCCTCGAGAGCCGTCGTCCCAACGTCGTCTTGATCATGTGCGACCAGTTCAGGGGGGACTGCCTCGGCTTCGACGGCCATCCTGACGTGAAGACGCCCTATCTTGACACGCTCGCCGCGCAGGGAACCTACTTCGAGAACGCGCACGCGGCGTGCCCGAGCTGCATCCCGGCGCGCGCGTCGCTGCTCACGGGCACCATGCCCGCAACCAACGGTCGCGTTGGCTATCAGGATGGCGTCCCCTGGCGCTACGAGCACATGATGCCGGAGGAGTTCTCGGCCGCCGGGTACCAGACGGCACTGGTGGGCAAGATGCACGTGCACCCTCCGCGCCTGGCGTGCGGCTTCCAGCACCTGCGCCTGCACGACGGCTACATAGGCCACTACCGCAAGGCAAACCTCCCGCACTGGATGCATCAGGACGTCTCTGACGACTACCTGCGCTTCCTCCGCTCCGAGCTGGGCCCCGAGGCGGATGTCAACGGCACGGGCGTGGAGAACAACTCCTGGATCGCGCGCCCTTGGGTCTACGAGGAGCGCCTCCACCCCACCAACTGGGTCGTCGACGAGTCCATCCGCTTCCTCGAGACGCGCGACCGCACCCGCCCGTTCTTCCTCATGGCGAGCTTCGTCCGCCCGCACCCGCCCTTCGACGCCCCTGCGGCCTACTACCAGCCGTACCTCGACCGCGAGCTGCGCGAGCCGGCGCATGGGGACTGGGAGGACGCGGAGGCGACCGCGCGCGACGGCATGGTCATCGACAGCGCGCACGGCTGCCGCGACGCCACGCTGCGCCACGAGGCCATGGCGGGCTACTACGGCTGCATCACGCATCTCGACCACCAGATCGGCCGGCTCATCACGGCGCTCGAGAACGACGAGACCTACGAGAACACCGTGGTGCTCTTCACCGCGGACCACGGCGAGATGCTCTTCGACCACAGCTCGTTCCGCAAGGTGCTGCCCTACGAGGGGAGCACGCGCATCCCCTTCATCGTGCGCGTGGGCTCCAAGGTGCTGCCCGACGGACGGCCCCGGCCCCGACGCTCGGACGCGGTGGTGGAGCTCATGGACGTCATGCCCACCCTGCTCGACCTCGTGGGCGCAGAGGTGCCCGAGACCGTCGAGGGCTCGTCTCTCAGGGGGGAGATCACGGGCGAGAAGAACCTCGAGCGCGCGTACCTCCACGGCGAGCACTCCGGAAGCCACGAGCAGTCCAACCAGTGGATCTTGACCGGTCACGACAAGTACGTCTGGTTCACCCAGACGGGCGTGGAGCGCTACTTCGATCTCAATGCCGATCCGCGCGAGGAGCATGACCTCGCCCACGACCCGGCCCATGCCGAGCGCGTCGCGGAGCTCCGTGCCATACTCATGGACGAGCTGCGCGGCCGCGAGGAGGGCTACGTCGAGAACGGCGAGCTCGTCGTGGGCAGGACGCCCAGGACCGTGCTGGGGAGAGACTAGGGCGCCTGACGGCGTCGGGAGGAGAGGCGCATGGACCTCAGGCTGATAGGAATCATCGTGGTGGCGCTCTGCGTCATTTCGCTCGTCTATACCGAGGTCCAGAAGCGCCTCATCTTCTCGAGGTACGAGAAGCTCTTCGAGAAGGGCGACTTCGACGGCTGCCTGCGCGTTCTCGACGGGCCGGTCGTGAAGATCGTCTACCCGCGCTACAACCAGCTCTACATGCGCCTCAACGCGCAGATGTGCCTCGCTGACGCAGATGCCTCGCGGCGCACCATCGACGAGATGCTCGAGCTGAGCTCGAGCGACAAGCAGCGACTCGTGCTGCTCCTGCGCGCCTTCAACTTCTTCGTCGAGCAGGAGGACTACGAGCGCGCGGGCGAGCTGCTCGAGGAGCTGCGCGAGAAGGCCTCGCCCGAGCAGCTCGCCGGGTGCGAGCGCACCTACGCGATCTTCGCCGAGAAGAGCGCTGCCTACGTCGACCAGATGGAGGCCGAGCTTAAGGACGCCACGGGGCCGGAGCGCACCACGCTGCTCTACCTGCTCTCCGTCCAGTATGAGAACAAGGGTGACGTCAAGCGTGCGAACGAGTATCTTGAGCAGGTCAGAAACGTCTTCGAGGCCGCGGTCGGCCCCGATGCGGGCACGGACGACGGGGGAAGGGGCTAGGCGGCTCCCGTCGTCCGCGTTCCCGTCCTAAGGAGGGCTTCCATGCAGGTGCTCGTTCTTCTCGTCAGCTTCTTCGCATGTACCGTCGGTGCCATCTGCGGCATCGGCGGCGGCATCATCATCAAGCCGGTGCTCGACGCCACGGGCGTGGCGGACGTCGCCACGATCAACTTCCTCTCGGGCTGCACGGTGCTCTCGATGACGCTCTACTCCGTCCTCAAGGCAAAGCTCTCCGGAACCTCCACGATCGATCCCAAGACCGACACGCCGCTCGCCATCGGCGCCGCGGTGGGCGGCCTTGCGGGCAAGGAGCTCTTCTCCCTTGTGGCTGGGCTCTTCCCCGATCCCAACACCGCGGGTGCCGTGCAGGCGGGGGCGCTGCTGGTGATTACGCTGGGAACGCTCGTCTACACCATCTACAAGGAGAAGATTCCCACCCTTCAGGTGACGTCCGCCGTGGCGTGCCTCGCCATCGGCTTCGTCCTGGGCGTGTGCTCCTCGTTCCTCGGCATCGGAGGCGGCCCCATCAACCTGGTGGTGCTCTTCTACTTCTTCACCATGGCGACCAAGCGCGCCGCGTCGAGCTCGCTCTACATCATCCTGTTCTCCCAGGCCACGAGCACCGCGAGCTCCATCGTCACCGGGGGCTACGTGGGCGTGGACCTGGCGCTGCTGGCGGCAATGGTGGTCTGCGGCATCCTCGGCGGCATCGTGGGCCGCAAGGTCAACGCCAAGATCGACGACAAGACCGTGGACAAGCTCTTCATGGGCCTCATGGTGCTGATCATCCTCATCAACGCGTACAACATCTGGAAGTTCGCGCTGGCTTAGTGCGCCCCGCGACGCGCGAGAGCTCGACGTTTGCGCCGCGCCGCCCACCGTGCGACGATACATCTTAGTATCGAATGAGGCGGGGGGCACATGGCAGACGGACCAATCGAGCGGCTCAGGGCGCGCCTTGGGGACTTCACCCCCTCGGAGGAGGCGGCCGCGCGCTACTTCATCGAGCACCCGACCTCGGTGGTCAACAAGACCATCGCCGCGGTGGCCCGCGAGGCGGGCCTCAGCTCGACTGCCATCATGCGCATGTGCCAGCGGATCGGCTATAGCGGCTACGCGGAGTTTCGCTTCTGCATGAACCGTCAGCTCCTCTCGCACGGGGCGGATGCGGACAGGGGCGCGGACGAGGGCAGGGATCTCTCTTCCCACGACAACCTTGCCAACGCCTACTCCGCCTATCTCAGAAAGACGACGGACGGACTGGACAAGGCGCAGCTCGCGCGGTTCGCGCGCCTCATCCTGAACGCGCGCCGCATCAGCATCTGGGGCGCCAACCGCACCTACGAGAGCGTCAAGCAGCTCTCGCTGCGGCTCTTCCGCATCGGCATCTTCAACCAGACCACCTCGGACGAGCAGGTCATGGATGACATCTCGACGATCCTTGGGCCGGGGGACCTCTGCATCGTCATGTCCATGAACGGGCGCGGGAGCAAGTCGTACGGAACGCTCATGTCGTCTCTCGTGGAGCGCGGCTGCGACGTGCTGCTCGTGACGATGAACCCCAAGCTCCCCTTCATCAAGAACGCCTCTGAGGCCGTGGTCCTTCCCTGGATCAGCAGCGACTACGCGGCGGGCCTCCTCGAGGACCAGATCGTCGTGTTCATGTACGTGGAGTGCCTGCTCAACGAGATCGCGCACCTGCTCGACGGGGGAGAGGGCCGGGCATAGGGACGATAGGGCCCTAGTCTGAAATTAATTCCAGATTCACATAACGTTCACGGAATAAATTCTACCATTGAGCGGAATACGTTCCACTCTTGGGTGGAATATGTTCCGAAGCCCCTAACATGGACGCCCAGCGTGCACCATCTCGTCCTGCGCGACCGAAGGAGCCAACGTGAACGTTCTCTACCTGCACACCCATGACACGGGGCGCGTGGTCTCCCCCTACGGCTACGCCGTCGAGACCCCTCGCATCCAGGAGTTCTGCGAGGACGCGATGCTCTTCCAGCGGGCGTTCTGCGTGGCGCCCACGTGCTCCCCGAGTCGTGCGGGGCTGCTCACGGGCACCTACCCGCATCAGAACGGCATGCTCGGCCTCGCGCAGCGCGGGTTTCGCATCGACGGGTCGCGCCATCTTGCGCGCCTGCTCGCGCATGAGGGCTTCCTCAGCGTGCTCTGCGGCGTCCAGCACGAGGTGGGCTACTACACCGACCATCAGCTCGCCCCGGAGGCCCTCGGCTACGAGATGGACCTCACCACCGACGCCTCGGGGTATGCCGAGAAGGACCTCGTGGTGTGGGACCGCAGGAACGCCGAGCGCCTGGCGGGGTGGCTCAGGTCCTACGACGGAGAGCGGCCGTTCTTCGTCTCGTTCGGCCAGCATGCGACGCACCGGGCGTGGCCTGACGCCGACCCCGGCGTCGCAGACTACGCCCAGCCGCCGGTGAACATCCCCAACAACGAGGTTACGCGCGCCGACTACGCGTGCTTCAAGAAGAGCGTCTCCATGGCCGACGCCAACTACGGGCTTGTGCTCGACGCGCTGCGCGAGAGCGGTCGCTTCGAGGACACCATCGTCGTGCTCACCACGGACCACGGGCTTGCCTACCCGTTCGAGAAGTGCACGCTGCTCGACGCGGGCACGGGGGTGCTGCTCGCCATGCGCGTGCCGGGCTCCCGCGCGCAGGGCCGCAGCTTCGACGGCCTCGTCTCGCACATCGACGTGGTGCCGACCCTCCTAGACCTGCTCGGCATCGAGCCGCCCGACTATCTCGAGGGCGCCAGCCACGCGGGCATCTTCCGCGGCGAGCAGGATTCGGGCGACGGCGCGGTATTCGCGGAGATCAACTTCCACACCTCCTACGAGCCCGTGCGCTCCGTTCGCACCGACCGCTACAAGTACCTGCGCTTCTTTGATGCGGAATGGCTGCGCCTCAACCAGTCGAACATCGACGGCTCGATCGTGAAGAACTACTACGAGGAGAATCTCGGCCTCGCCGACGTCACCAAGGACGCCGAGTGCCTCTACGACCTGGCCTACGACGTGTTTGAGACCAACAACGTGGCGGAGGACCCCCGCTACGCGGACGTGCTCGACGAGATGCGCGCGCGGCTCGACGACTTCATGCGCCGCACCGGCGACCCGCTGCTCGAGGGTCCGATTCAGGTTCGTCCCGAGTGGAAGGTGAACCGCCGCGAGTGCGTGGCGGCGGGGTCCAAGGACCCGGCGGACTACGAGAGTCTTGGCGAGCGCTTCTCGGTGCGCGAGCGGGGCATGGCCTAGGGGCCATCGGCTGCCGCGCGGCGGCCGTGTTGGATACGAGAGAGGGAGGACCGCTTGAACGCAATCGTTTTGGTGGGTCACGGAGCGCTGCCCGAGGCAATGAGGGGCTCCGTGGAGATGATCGTGGGGGAGCGTGAGGACATACGCACGGTGTGCCTCTCCCCGGACGACGGCAAGGAGGACCTCGAGCGCAAGCTCGCGGCGCTCGACGAGGAGCTCTCGGGCTGCGAGTCGGTCCGCGTGATCGCCGACCTCATGGGCGGCTCGCCCTGCAACGCCGCGCTCGAGCACTACGCGAGCGACGAGCGCGTGAGCGTGGTGTCGGGCATGAACCTCGCCATGGTGATCTCCGCCGCCATGGAGGAGGCCGACGCGGCGGGCATCGTCTCGACCGGCCACGAGGCCATCCACGACGTCAAGGCGCTCGCCGCGGGGACCGAGAAGCCCTATGCGCCCGCCCGCAGGGTCGCCGCGCCGGCGGTCTCCTCGGACGAGCCCCAGAAGATCGTGGGCGTGCGCGTCGACGCGCGCGGCATCCACGGCCAGGTGGCGACGGCATGGGTGCCGCGCACCGGCGCCACTCGCATCGTGGTGATCGACGACGTGGCGGTGCGCGACGAGACGCAGAAGATGGCCCTCAAGATGGCCAAGCCCGCCTCGGTCAAGCTCTCGATCCTCTCGACCAAGAAGGCCGTGGAGCGCCTGTCCGACGAGCGCTCCTACCCGGGGGACCGCGTGCTCGCGGTGATGATGCGCGTTGAGACCCTGGCCGCCCTCGACGAGCTCGGCTGGCACTTCGACCTCGTCGACCTGGGCAACGTCCCCAACCGCTCGGACACGAGGACCTACGTCAAGTGCGTGAACCTCACCGAGCGCGAGGCGCAGGTCGTGCGCGACCTTGCCAAGAAGGGCACCGCTTTCACGGCACGCCAGGTCCCCGCAGACCCGCAGATCGACTTCGTCGAGATAGTCAGCAAGTAAGCAAGGAGGAAGCATGGAACTTTGGCAGGCGGCCCTCATCGGCCTCTTCGCGTACCTGGGCAGAAACCAGGTGCCCTGGCTCTGTGGCACCACCGGCGGCTGGTACGGCATCGGACGCCCCCTCGTGGCCGGCCTCATCTGCGGCGTCATCCTGGGCGACGTCACGGCGGGCGTGCTGTGCGGCGTTGCCGTGCAGGCCATCTTCATCGGCCAGATCACCCCGGGAGGCGCGGTTCCCTCTGACCTCAACCTCGCGGCCTACATCGGCATCCCGCTCGCCATCGTTGCCGGCGGCAGCGCCGAGATGGCCGTCGCGCTGGCCATTCCCGTGGGCGCCCTCGGCGTGGCGCTTCACAACTTCACGATGACCTTCAACGCCATCTGGCCCCACCGTGCCGACAAGTGCGCCGTCGCCGGCGACGCCCGCGGCATCCGCGTGGCCAACCTCTGCGGCCAGCTCATCGAGTTCGCCGAGCGCTTCTTCATCGTGACCTTGGCCTGCTACCTCGGCTCGGGCTTCGCTGAGGGTCTCTTCGCCGCCCTGCCGCAGGTGGTCATCGACTGGCTCGCCATCGGCGGCAAGATGCTGCCCGCGCTGGGCTTCGCCATCCTGCTTAACCAGATCGTCCAGGAGAAGTGGATGATCGCCCTGTTCGTCCTGGGCTGGGTGCTCGTCTCGTCCTTCTCCCTCACCACGACCTCGCTTGTGTTCATTGCCCTGGCGTTCGCCCTCATCTACGTGATGGCGCGCTACAACGGTGGCGGCGCCCAGGCGGCGTCCGCGCTCGAGGCGACGGCGATCATTGAGGACGAAGACGGAAACTACGAGGAGCGATAACATGACCGAGCAGACTCATTCCGGTGCCGCGGGCGTCAAGCACGAGGTCCACCTCAGCAAGCGTGACGTCTCCACGGCCGCATGGCGCTGGGCGTTCTTCTGCCTTGCGTCCCAGAACTACGAGCGCATGATGGGCACGCCCTTCTGCCACAGCCTCTCCGGCTCGCTCGAGAAGCTCTACGAGGGCGACAGGGAGGGCCTGTCCCGCGCGCTGCAGCGCAACATGACCTTCTTCAACACCGAGCCGCAGCTCGGCGCCATCATCCCGGGCATCTGCCTGGCCCTCGAGGAGGAGAAGGCCAACGACCCCTCCTTCGACGACGAGATTATCCAGAGCACCAAGAACGCCCTTATGGGGCCCTTCGCCGGCATCGGCGACTCCATCCTGGTGGGCACGATCAACCCGATCCTGCTCTCCATCGGCATCGGCCTCTCCGCCGGCGGCAACCCCCTCGGCCCGATCGTCTTTCTCGCCCTGTGGTGCGGCATCGTCATCCCGCTCAAGTACTTCCTCTTCGTCAAGGGCTACGACCTCGGCGCGGACGCGGTGAAGCTGCTCACCAACGTGGAGCTCAAGGACAAGATCACCACCGCCCTCACCATCGTCGGCCTGATCGTCATCGGCGGCGTGGCGGCGACCACCATCAGCGCCCCCGTGGCGTTCACCTACACCTCGGGGGACATGGTCATCAACCTCCAGGAGATTCTGGACAAGATCATGCCCAACCTCGTGCCGCTGGTGATCGCGCTCGTGAGCTACCTGCTCGTCTCCAAGAAGGGGTGGTCCGCCAACAAGCTGATCGTCGCCATCCTGATCTTCGCCGCGGTCATGGTCGTCACCGGAATCATGTAGGGGGCGCGATGAACTACAAGAGCTACATCACCGACCTCCACCTCAACCTCCACCCCGGCCAGATCGACGAGCTCGAGGCGTGGTTCGAGCACTGCGAGCGCGTGAGCGACTTCTTCACGCTGGCCTACTACCCCTACCAGATGGTAGAGCTGCCCGGGGGCTTCGGCACCGAGCGCGAGATGGACCGCGACCTCATGCGCGAGCAGTGGCAGCGCATCCTCGCGTTCCTGGAGCGGCGGGAGCGCGAGGACGGGTTCGTCTGCTTCCCGGGATTCGAGTGGCAGGGAACCGGCGAGGACGGCGACCACAACGTCTACTTCAAGACGTCGGGCCAGATCGAGCTCCCGGCTCGCTACCAGGAGCTCGTCGAGACCTACCGCGGTCAGGACGCAATCGGGATTCCGCACCACCTCGCGTACTCGCTGGGCAACCGCGGCAAGAACTGGGACACCCACGACGAGTCCTTCTCGCCCGTGGCGGAGATCTTCTCCCACCACGGCAGCTCGGAGCGCGATGCCACCTCCGTTCCCATGGAGCGTCACATCCACATGGGCCCGCGCGTGGACGGGACGAGCGTCGTCGCCGGGCTCAAGCGCGGCAAGCACTTCGGCCTCATATGCTCGGGCGACAACCACGAGGTCCCCGCCATGGTCAAGTACGGCCGCGCGGGAGTCTGGGCGGACGAGTACGGCAAGGACGCCATCTGGGACGCGCTGACCTCGCGCCGCACGTTCGGGTTCACGGGCTCGCGCATCGACGTGTGGACGGAGGCGGAGGGCCACCCGCTGGGGTCGGTCTTCTCGACCACATCCGACGAGGTCGAGCTCAAGGTTCGCGCGCACGCCAACTCCAAGGTCGAGCGCATCGAGCTCTACCGCGACGGCGACCTCGACGACGTGCACGTGGTCCGCTGGCGCGCGCCCGAGCCGTCCTCGGACGGCACCGTTCGCTTCAAGTTCCGCGTGGAGTTCGGCTGGGGCCCCAACGTCAGGTACTTCCCCGAGGCGACCGAGAGGACCTGGGAGGGCACGCTCTCCACGACGGGCTCGGTGGTCTCCGTGGAGCCGGTCTTCAGCAGCTTCGACAACCGCCACGAGATCGTCGACGAGAAGAGCGTGAGCTTCGTGGCCAAGTCGCAGAAGGTCGGAGGAACGCACTGGGTGCGCGACAGCTCCATGCGTACCGAGGGCTACGTCTTTGAGATCCAGGCGCCGCTCGACGGCACCGTGACCATGGAGGTCTGCGGAGAGCGCTTCGTATGGCCGGTCGAGAAGATCCTCGCGGGCAGCTTCCTCGAGGTCTTCGAGGACGAGGCCAAGGAGCTGATCCGAGGGACGGCAGGAATCGAGGAGTACTACCGCAGCGACGCGTGGTACCACAACGCCTACAAGGTGAAGGTGTACCAGGGCTTTGCCTCAGACCTCTATGAGGTGGAGGACTCCTTCGCGGTCCGGCCGGGAGCCGAGGAGGCGAGCTGGTTCGTGAAGGTCGTCCAGGCGGACGGCCAGACGGCCTGGGCATCCCCGATCTGGATCTCGCGCGCATAGGCGGGCGGGCTCAGCCCTCATGTCGCGGCGGGGCGTCACCCAGCGGACGCCCCGCCGCCTTTCTAACGGTTTCGTCACGTTGCCCGCCGCGCCTCACCTGCTCCGCGTCGCCGGGTATCATGGTCAAAAGGGCGGACGGAGGTGACGATGCGGCTGCGCGGCGAGGGACGGAGACGCACGAGGCGGCGGCGGAGCCTGCTGTTCGTCCTGCTTGTCACGGTCGTCCTTCTCGACAGCGCGACGCTTGCCGGGGCCGCGGTTCTGCACGCGCGCCGCATCGAGCAGGCAACGGGGACCAACGCGGTCATAGCGCCGGAGGTCAGCGCGGTAGAGCGGCCGCCCTCGTTCACGACGGACATCGAGTACGCCGCCCTGTTCTCGGGCGACGGACACCAGGTCTCCTCCCAGGTCGCCTGGGACGACGAGTGGTTCTTCCAGGACCCGACGGTCTACAACGCCGAGCTCGCGCACACCTGCGCGGTCCTCTCCGCCGTCGCCAACGCCGAGAGCGCCTACTATCAGCAGGGCTCGAGCGTGCCCGCCTTTGCGGAGAACGCGTTTGCGAGCCTGGGCTTCGACGAGGTGTCGACGGCCTCCTACCGATATCGCAGCGAGGTGCTCGACGAGCTGAGGGGGCTTCTCGACGGAACGGACGTCGTGGCCTACACGCTGGCCACGAAGCGCCTGCGCTCGCGGGAGACCGGCGCCGAGAAGGAGCTCTGCGTCGTGGTGGTGCGCGGGTCATATGGATCCGAGTGGCTCTCCAACATCCGCATCGAGGGCACCTCTGACGTGGCGGGCGAGCTGGGGGATGCCGACCACCTGGGCTTCACGCTCGCCGCCGCCGAGATCGTCCTCGACCTCGAGGCGCGTGCCGCCGCGGTGGACCCCGGGGTGGAGCGAAGCTACCTCTTCTGCGGCCACAGCCGCGGGGGCGCCGTGGCAAACCTGCTCGCGAGCTACGCGGACGGTGCCTCGGGCGCGCATGGCGCGATCCCCTCCGCCGGGGACGTTCGCGCGTACACCTTTGCCACCCCCAACTGCACCTCGGCCGAAGACGCGCGGGACGCCACCTACGACAACATCTTCAACGTGCTCAACCCCTCGGACCTGGTCCCTCAGCTGCCGCTCGCGGAGTGGGGCTACCGCCGCTACGGCCGGGACGTGTGGCTTCCCGCTGAGGGGCAGACCGCGTTCGAAAGCTCGTATGACGCCATGCGCGACTCATACGAGCGCAGCATGGGGGCGGAGTGTCCCTACGACCCCTCCGACCGGGGGACGGTGGACGAGATGATCGACGAGCTGGGGGACGAGGTGTCGAGCTTCGACAAGCTCACGTCCCCTGCCGGCCTGCTCACGCTGACCCGTCTCTTCCTCGGCGCTGACGCGGGGCGCCTCCTTGCCAGCCACTATCCCAACACCTACATTGCCTGGCTCGACGCCCTGCGCTGAGATGTGTGCTACCATGTCACGCTAGGCGATGACGGAGAGGTCTGGGCGTCGCGTTGCCAGCGGACAAGAGATGGGGGTCACCGGCTGAGAGCCCCCTCCAAGGCAGAGGCCCGGAGTTCACTCCACCAGCCGCGACCTGAACGGTCGTGCGGCGTGCAGAGGGGACAGTCACTTTTGCACGCTCGGGCGGTCACGCACGGCACGTGCAAAAGTGGCTGTCCCCTCCGCACGCTCAGTAGGGAAGCCGTAGGCCCCACGGAACGGGGCGTGAAGAGCGGGCGCTCGGGGGAGACAACCCGTCGCGCCAACCGAGGTGGTACCGCGGATCATTCCGTCCTTGGGCAGCAGCACGGCTGCCAGAGGGCGGTTTTTTAGTAGAGAAGGGATTGCACGATGTCGATGTCCGACGACCTCAAGGCGATCGAGGCCCAGTTCCAGGAGGGCCTGGCCGCCGCCGAGACCATGGAGGCCCTCGAGGCCCTGCGCGTGAGCTACCTGGGCAAGAAGGGCCAGCTCACGGCCATCATGCGTTCGATGGGCAAGGTGCCGCCCGAGGAGCGCCCGGCCATGGGTCAGCTTGCCAACACCGTCCGCGCCACCGTGGACGCCGCGCTCAAGGCGCGCAGGGAGGAGCTCTCCGCCGCGCTGCTGGAGCAGAAGATGGCCTCCGACGCCGTTGACGTCACGCTGCCGGGACGCCGCCTCTCCCAGGGCACCCAGCACCTCATCAGCCAGATCCGCGAGGAGATCGAGGACATCTTCGTGGGGCTCGGCTACACCGTCGAGGACGGCCCCTACGTGGAGAGCACCTGGTACAACTTCACCGCGCTCAACGCCCCGGAGGACCACCCCAGCCGCTCGGCCAAGGACACCTTCTACGTGGTGGACAACGCGCCCGGCACGATGCTCCACGCCGAGGAGACCAACGTCCAGGGCGAGTCCGACATCCTGCTGCGCACCCAGACCTCAGGTGTCCAGGTGCACGTCATGGAGAGCAAGAAGCCGCCCATCTACATGATCTGCCCGGGCACGGTCTTCCGCCCGGACACCGCCGATGCCAACCACCTCCCGCAGTTCACGCAGGTCGAGGGTCTCGTCGTGGACGAGGGCATCACCTTCGGCGACCTCAAGGGCACGCTTGACTACTTCACGCGCGAGATCTTTGGCAAGGACCGCGCCACGCGCTACCGCCCGCACTTCTTCCCGTTCACCGAGCCCAGCTGCGAGGTCGACGTCTCCTGCGGCGTCTGCGGCGGCAAGGGCTGCCGCTTCTGCAAGAACACCGGCTGGCTGGAGATCCTGGGCGCCGGCATGGTGGACCCCAACGTCTTCGGGTTCTGCGGCATCGACCCCGAGAAGTACACCGGCTTCGCCTTTGGCATCGGCGTCGAGCGCGTGGCCGCCCTGCGCTACGACCTGCCCGACCTGCGCATGCTCATGACCGGCGACATGCGCTTCCTCTCGCAGTTCTAGGGCTTCCTCTGGCACCCCATCTGGCGGCTCATTCGTCGCTTGCGTACCTAAGTACGCGTCGCTCCTCTTTCACCGCCATCTGGGGCACCAGAGAAACCCCTAGAACTACGAGAAAGTGTTTTTACTAAATCGCGCGAGAAGGAGAAGAGAAATGCGCGTCTCATATGAGTGGCTCAAGAGCATGGTCGACGTGCCGGCAGACCCCGCCGAGCTCGTGGCCGAGTTCACCCGCACCGGCACCGAGGTCGAGGCGGTGGAGAAGGTCGGCGCCAACCTCGAGCACGTGGTCACGGCCCAGGTCGTGAGCAAGAAGCCTCACCCCGACTCCGACCACATGTGGCTCTGCCAGGTCAGCGTGGGCGACAAGAACGTGGACGCGAACGGCAACCCCGTCCCCCTGCAGATCGTCTGCGGCGCCCAGAACTTCAACGAGGGCGACCACATCGTGTGCGCCATGATCGGCGCGGTGCTGCCCGGCGACTTCAAGATCAAGAAGAGCAAGCTGCGCGGCGTCGAGTCCTGCGGCATGAACTGCTCGGCCCGTGAGCTGGGCCTGGGCGCTGACCACGAGGGCATCATGATCCTGCCCGAGGACGCGCCGGTGGGCATGGACTTCACCGACTACCTCGGCATGTCCGACACCGTGATCGACTGCGAAATCACGCCCAACCGCCCCGACTGCCTCTCCATGACCGGCATGGCGGTGGAGGTCGCGGCCATCCTCGACGAGGACACCCACATCGAGCTTCCCGCCGTGAAGGCCGAGCAGGGCCCGAATGCCGCCGACCTCGTCGACGTGACGATCGACGACCCCGAGCTCTGCCCGCGCTACACCGCGCGCGTGGTCCGCGGCGTCAAGATTGGCCCCTCGCCCGAGTGGCTCGCCCGGCGCGTGGCCGCCGCCGGCGGGCGTTCGATCAACAACGTCGTGGACGTGACCAACTACGTGATGTACCTCACGGGCCAGCCGCTTCACGCCTTTGACCTGGGCAAGCTCACGGAGCGTGACGGCAAGCGCCACATCGTGGTCCGCGCCGCGGCGGACGGCGAGAAGCTCGTGACGCTCGATGGCCAGGAGCGCGAGCTCACGCACGACATGTGCCTCATCACCGACGACGGCCACACGCCGATCGCGCTCGCCGGCGTCATGGGCGGGCTCGACTCCGAGATCACGGAGGAGACCGTGGACGTCCTTCTCGAGAGCGCGAACTTCTCGAGCGGCCACACCTCCCGCACCTCGCGCAACCTCGACCTCATGAGCGAGGCCTCCATCCGCTACGAGCGCAAGGTCGATGGCTCCAACTGCGCCAACGTCGCCGAGATCGCGGCAGCGCTCTTCGAGGAGTGCTGCGGCGCCGAGGTCTGCCCGGGCATCGTGGACGTCTACCCCGGCGAGGCGGACGACGCCCCGGCGCGCATCGAGTTTCGCCCGTATCGCGCCCGCGCGCTCGCCGGCGCCCCCATCACCAACTCGTTCATGATGTCCCGACTCGAGCGCCTTGGCTGCACGGTCGAGAAGAACGACATCGAGCACTACGTCGTGACCGCTCCCACCAACCGGCCTGACCTGACCCGTGAGGTCGACCTCATCGAGGAGGTCGTGCGCCTCTGGGGCGAGGGCGACATCGAGGCCACCCTGCCCGCCGCCAAGAACCACGCCGGCGGCCTCACCGTCGAGCAGCGCCGCGTCCGCAAGATCGGCGCCGTGCTGCGCGCCTGCGGGCTCTCGGAGACCTCCACGTACAACTTCGCCGCGCCCGATGACCTCGCTCGCCTGGGCATCCCCGAGACCGGCCGCGGCGTGCCCGTGAGAATCATCCGCCCGCTCGTGGCCGAGCAGTCCGAGATGCGCCGCTCCATGCTGCCGGGCCTCCTTCGCTCCGTTGCGTACAACCTCGACCACGGCGTCTCCAACGTCGCGCTCTACGAGATCGGCCGCGTCTTCTTTGGCCACGAGAGCCGGAGCCTCCCCGACGAGCCGAGCTACGTCTGCGGCGTCCTGGCGGGCAAGCGCTCCGACGACGCGTGGAACCAGCGCTTCGACGAGTACGACTTCTTCGACGCCAAGGGCGTGGTCGAGGAGCTGCTCGACGCCCTGCGCCTCACGAAGGTCCGCTTCAAGGTGGCCGATCCCGAGCAGTACCCGTGGCTCCAGCCCGGCCGCGCGGCCGAGGTCACGGCCGGCGGTGGCCAGGTCATCGGCTGGGTCGGCAACGTCCACCCGCGCGGCCTCAAGGCCATGGGCGTGGACGTGCCCGTGGTGGCCTTCGAGCTCTCCCAGGCGGCGCTCCTGCGCCTCGCGGCCGATCAGCTGCCCTACGAGGACGTGCCCACGCTGCCCGGCGTGGACGTGGACCTTGCCATCGTGGTCGACGAGTCCGTGACCTGCGAGACCCTGATGCAGCGCATCTCCTCTGCCGGCGGCAAGCTGCTCTCCGACGTCCGCCTCTTCGACGTCTACCGCGACGACGAGCGCGTGGGCAGGGGCAAGAAGTCCATGGCCTTCTCGCTCACCTACCGCGCGGCCGACCGCACCCTCACCTCCGAGGAGGTGGAGAAGGCCCACTCCAAGCTCGTGACCAAGGTCTGCAAGTCCACCGGAGGCGAGGTCCGCTCCTAGTGCAAAAGGGACAGTCACTTTTGCACGCCTTGACATAGGTGACAGGGTCATCTGTCATGAATGCGGCCGGGCGCATCGCGTCCGGCCGCGCTGCGTTAGGGTTACACTGTCAGGGTGACGCTGTTGCAAGGAGGGCCTATGTTCTGCTCAAACTGCGGCGCCGAGATCTCCGACGGCGCGAAGTTCTGCGACTCGTGCGGCACTCCCGTCGGCACGGGCGATGCCGACAAGACGGCCGTCGTCATGTCGGCGGTCGCCCTCGTTGCGGTGGTCGCGCTCGTCGTGGTGGTGGCGAACCCCTTCGGCGGCTCGCGGAACGAGCCGGCTCAGAGCGCTCAGGAGCAGCCCGTGGACGACTCGGCCCCCGCGGGGGAGGAGTCCGAGGCCTCTGACGAGGGGGCCGAGAAGGACGAGGCGGCCGATGCGGCGGAGGCGGACTCCGAGGACGAGGCGAGCGCCGATGACGCGTCGGAGGACGCCGCCGGCACGCAGCAGAACAACGTGGTCGTGGTTGTCGAGGGCAACGACCGGGCGCCCGCCCCGCCCGCATCGACGGTCGTGCACGTGAGCGACGACTACATCCTCCCGTACAGCGCCACGTACGAGTACTCGACGAGCGAGATCTCCCACCTGAGCGACTGGGAGCTCTACCTCGCGAGGAACGAAATCTATGCCCGCCATGGCCGCGAGTTCAGGAACGACGACCTCGTCCGCTACTTCGGTGACAAGTCCTGGTACACCCCGATCTACTCGCCTGATGACTTCGACGCGCGCGTCGACTCGTTCCTGAGCTACACCGAGCAGCGCAACGCTGCGACGATTCTCGCGCTTGAGCAGGCGCGCGGGTCCGCGTACATCTAGCCCCGGAGGGGACCCATGCCAAGCTGGAACATCCATACGGCGCACGTGGAGCGGCTCCTCCGGGAGGAGGGCGCCGAGTCGCTGGGCGTCCGCGATGCCAACGCGTTTCTCCTGGGCAACCTCGCTCCGGACATCTACGTCGGCTACATGGTCCCCGACACCACGTACCGCATCGACTACAAGCTCACGCACCAGGCCCTGCGCGAGCACATACCCCTGCCCGGCTACGACGAGTTCTGGAACTTCTACGTCGCGCGCCAGGAGCGGGTGAGCGACCTCACGCTCGGCGCGTGGGCGCATCTCGTGACCGACCACGTCTACAATGCCCATACGCGTCGCTATCTTGAGCTCATCGGGGTTAAGCCCGGCGAGCGGGCGCGCATCGGCAAGCAGGCGGACTTCGCGCTCTTTGGCAGCACGCTCGACATCTCGATGGTCCCGAGCGTCGACGAGGCCCTTCTCGCCCAGTGTGCCGCGTTTCCGCCGTACTCGATCCTCGAGCGCGACGCCCGCGCCGCGGCCAACGTCGCACGGCGCATCGTCGAGAAGAACCGCGATGAGCACGTGAGCGGCGTGCCCGTCTATCAGCTGCTCAGCTCGGAGTTCTTCGAAACGGCCCGTCAGGAGGCGCATGACACCATCGTGCGCGGCCTGCGCTCGTTTGCCAGCCATCGAGGCTAGCCCTGGCACAAGGGAGGCGCGCCCCCTGCGTGGTCCTTCTCGCGGCTTCGCAGAGGGCGAGAAGGACGTGAAGCAGGGGGCGCTCCTGAGGGGTATCGACCGATGCCGTTACCCTCATCGGAGCTGTCGCATGGCTGCCGCTCAGCCGCTCAGTCCGAGGCGCTTGAACTCTTCGGGTGGTGCCACGCAGGTGGACATCTCCTCGCGCAGGGCATCAACAAGCCGTGCCTCTAGGACGGGGTCCTCGATCTGGCGCTCGCCTTGGCGAACGTCCCAAAGCGAGCTGCCAAAGGCATGCGAGTTCATGATGGACGAGGCAGGCATCTTGAGATAGGGAATCCCGTGCGAGTGACGATCTCCCGCAACGAGCTTCGCCTGCATGAGCGAGTCCCTGGAGAAGAACTCGCGCATGTGCGTGGGCATGAGCGTGCACTCAACGAGTGGCTCGTTGTCCGGCTCCCGTGCGGCGCGCATATAGACGTAGCTGCCATCTGTGATGCACACGTGGTTCCCATGGGCGCCGAACAGCGCATATGCGCAGGTTGGATTGTCTTTCTCTATGGTCGGCAGCAGGGAGCGCCCGTCCATCTCGGTCTCCGGATCGACCTTGAACCAATCCAGGAGGGTAGGGGCTATGTCGACGGTCCGGCAGAGCGCGGCGCGACGCTCTCCTTCTGCGGCGCCGGGGACATGCATGAAAAACGGCAGGTGAACGATCTCCTGGTGCATCGGCCAGAAGTTCTTGCCCAGGTAGTCGTGCTCGCCGAGAAGGAATCCGTGGTCGGTGTTGACGATAAGCAGCGTGTCCCGCCATAGGTCATGGCGGTCAAAGACGTCAAGGACGCGGCCGAGGCGCTCGTCGCACAGGCTCACCAGGGCAGCGTACTCGCGACGCATCTCGCCGACCTCGTCCTCGTTGCTCGCGGTTTCGACCTGGGCATATGCTGGCCAGTTGGCCTGGACGCGTTTGGGAAGCTGGTAGAGCGAGCGAAGTCTTTCGGGCACATCGAACGGCTCATGCGGGTCGAAGCTCTCGATGTGGAGCAGCCAGTTGTCTCGATCGGCATGCTCCTCGATAAAGGATATGCCGGCATCGAACGTGCGCGTCGATGACATGTCTGTCTCGGATGCCTGACGCCGACGATTTGCCTCGTGCTGGAACAGCGCCTTCTCGGACATCTGATTGACCGGCTGCTTGGAGTGGGACGAGCGCTCTGGGAGGGCGTCTATGATGTCGCGTGCCGCCCATCGGTCTCCCTCCTGGCCGCGAAAGCCCTCCCACGAGCTGTAGCGGTTGTGATAGGTTGCCCCTCCGTCCTCCCAGTAGTGGGAGTGGTCCGTGACGAGGTGCGTGTACACGCCCGCTCGGTCGAGCGCGCGAAAGCACGACCCGTCGAATGGCTCCAAGGGGCCCCAGCTGCGGTGCAAGAAGTTGTACATGCCGGTGTGAAGCTCTCGGCGCGCGGGCATGCAGGGCATCGAGCCGCCGTAGAACCGATCGAACGTGCAGCAGCGTGCGGCAAGTCGGTCAAAGTTGGGTGTCCTGACCCAATCGTTCCCATAGGGGGAGAGGTAGCTTCTCGTCAGCGTGTCGAACATCACCATGACGGCTCTCATAGCGACTCCTTTCTCCAAAAGGCTTCGAAGAACCTAGCGCTGCCGGGCGAGTATCCTGGTGAAGTAGCCCGCCATGCGCCACTGCTCGGGCGTGAGAATCTCGCGCATGTAGGACCGCACGTCCTCGGCACGCACCGCCTTGGTGCCGGCCTCGTGCATCTTTTCCTCGAATCCTGCGCGGACGTCGTCCCGACGCGAGTCGTCCACCATGCCCATCAGCGCATGCATCACGTTCTTCGCCCCCTGCTCCCACTCCCAGCCCTCCATGAACCTGGGATCGCGCTCCTCCTCGAGCGCCGCCCGGGCGTCGAGAATGACCTGAGCCGTCACGTGGGAGGGGTCGGCGGGCAGGCCGAGGCGCTCGTGCTGCTCGGCGGGGGCGTCGTTGGCGTTCATGAGCCGCACCATGGCGGAGGACATGCGCACCTCGAGCGTAACGTCGTCGAGCTCGTGCTCCTGGTCCGGGTCATTCAGCACGTCGAACAGCTTCGAGCCATAGATGCTCGCGTTGAAGTGCGGGGGGTTGGCGGGAATCATCATGACCGGGCAGCCCTTGGTGAACGAGAAGGGCGCGCGCAGCGTCGCGCGGGAAAGCTCACGAGCGCTGAAGAGGCTGCGCATGTGGGCGGGCATGAGGGTGTACTCGAACGTGGGCCCGTTGTCCATGTGGACGGGGGCCCGCAGATAGACGTAGCGACCATCCGTTATGCAGGTATAGTTGCCATGCATTCCAAAGAGTCCGTACTCACGCACCGGCTCGTCGCGCTCGATCACGGGCGTGAGAGGATGGCCTTCCATGCTCTCGGGAAGCGGGAGGCCAAAATAGTCAAGGATTGTTGCCGGAAGGTCGATGGTCTGCACGAGCGCCTTGCGGCGCTGTCCGGCAATCCCGCTGCGGGGGTCCCAGATGAAGAGCGGTGTGTGGGAAATCTCCTCGTAGAGGGGCATGATGCCCTTACCCCACCACCCGTGCTCGCCGAGCAGGAAGCCGTGGTCGGTGTTCACGATGAGCAGGGTGTCGTCCCAGAGGTCGTATTCGTCCATCTTGTCGAGGATGCGGCCGAGGTAGGCATCGCACATCGACACGAGGGCAGCATACTCGCAGCGAACGTGGTTCGCTGTCTTGCCGTCCTCCGTTACAACGTCGTAAGGAGGCCAATCGGCGAGGGGCCCATCGTACTCATGTGGATACAGGTCCTTGTACGCCTTCTGCGTGAAGAACGGCTCATGTGGGTCGAAGGTCTCAATCTGTACGAACCAGTTGTCCTTGTCATGGTTGGCGTCGATGAACTCGATGCCGCCGGAGAAGGTCATCGCCTGGGGCATGCGGTCCTCATGATCGGCGATGTAGGACCGGTTCATGGCGTCGTGGCGCGTCATGCGGCGCTTCAGGGGGACCTGGGGCTGCTTGTCGGCGAACACGGTATCCTCCGCCCTGACGCCCAGAAGGGCCTTCCAGGGATCGCCCTCCTGGCCGCGCACGCACTCCCAGCTCTCGTATCTGGTGTGGTAGGTCGCACCGCCATCCTCCCAGTAGTGCTGGTGGTCGGAGACGAGATGGCTGTAGATGTCGTTCTCGCGCAGAATCTGCGGCATCGAGTCGTCAAAGGGCTCGAGCGGGCCCCAGCTTCGGTGGAGGAAGTTGTAGCGCCCCGTGTGGAGCTCGCGCCGGGCGGGCATGCAGGGCAGGCTGCCAACATAGGAGCTGTCGAACGTTATCGCGTGCCGGGCGAGGCGCGTGAAGTTTGGCGTCTGCACCCAGTCGCAGCCATAGGGCTCGAGGAAGTTCCTCGCCAGCGTGTCGTACATGACCATGATTGCCTTCATGGGGCATCCCTCCAATGTTGGGTTTGTGTTCCAGCCGACGCCTAGAACCTGGAGTCCATCTTCTCGGGCACTCGGTCGCCCGTCTCTATGAGGTGGCGGAGCAGGCGTTCCCGCAGGCGCGTGACGTGGTCGCGGTAGTCGGGATTGGCAATCTGGTTCCTCGTCTCAAGAGGGTCCTTCTCGAGGTCGTAGAGCTCGTCACTCTCTTCCATGCGCCACACGTACTTGAGGTCTCCCATGCGTACCATGTGGGCCTTGAGGTGTGCCGGGCCCTCCTCGTGCTGGATGGACTGGCGGGGCCAGTAGGGGAATGGCGGCTCGTGATAGGGCTCCATCGCCTGAGTCTCGCCCGGGAGCCGGCCTCCCTCGCAGAACACGGCATCATGGGGCGCCTCGCCATGCGAGATCGCGCCGACCAGGGAGACGCCGAACTGGTCGTATGGAAGCTCGATCCCCGCGATCTCCGCGGTGGTGGCGGGGAGGTCGACGAGCTCGACGAGCTCCTTGTGCAGCCCCGCCTGGACCGTGATGTCAGCCGAGGGCTTGACGATGAGCGGCACTCGCGTGAGCGGGTCCTCGAAGGTGTTCTGCGCCTTCTCGACGATGCCGTAGTCCCCAGTGTAGTCGCCGTGGTCGCTAAACACGAAGAGGCTCGTGTCATCGTACAGCCCCCGCTCGCGGAGCTTGTCCACGAGCCGTCCGAGCTGAAGGTCGAAGAAGCCGACCATGCCGAGATATGTCGCGCGGAGCTCGTCCCACTGCGGCTCCCCCCAACCTGAGAGCCCCTGTCGCTCGCGGAGCTTTGACAGCATCTCAGGCTTTCCGTCGAGTGCCTCCACGTCGGGACGACGGGAGGGCATCCGCTCCCTTTTGACCTCCGCGAGGCGGGAGTCCTCGCAGACATAGGGGGGATGCGGGTTCATGAGGGTGCAGTAGATGAAGAGTGGCCGGTCGCCCTCATAGCGATCGAGGAAGTCGATGACGGCGCTCACGCAGTTCGCGTCGTATCCGTGAGCGAGCGACCCATCCGGGAGTGTGCCCAGATAGAACGAGTAGGGAGATTCAAATCCTCGCATGACGGGGGAAGGCTCTGCGGAGGAGCGTCCCGCCCCGAATGCCGCGGGCCCCGGACTCCTCTGGTCGTGGACGTGGTCCTCGAGGTCAATTCCGTTGAAGTAGTGATCGCAGTAGGGCTCCTTGCTCCGGCTCCCGGGGATGAAGTCGTTTCTTCCCGCCCACACGACCTCATACCCTGCGTCCTTCATGGTCTGCAAGATGTCCGGATCATCTGCTCTCATCATGTGCTGCATGGTGCGATGGCCCTGCGTGTGCGGGTACCATCCCGTGAGAAAGCTGCACCGAGAGGGCGTGCAGACGGGATTCTGGCAGTACGCCTCGGAGAATGCCGCGCCCTCCCGTGCCAGGGCGTCCATATGGGGAGTCGAGACTGCCTCATTGCCGAAGCAGCCTACGGAGTCCGCACGAAGCTGATCGGCTACGAACCAGATGATGTGTCGTAGTAACATGCTGTTCTTCTGCACCTCCCACTTATCCAGTGGACATGGGTGTCGATGGCAAAGGAATGCGGGGCGACGTTCGAATGAACGAGACGTCGCCCCGCCCAAGGCGAGTTATTCCGAGCGAGCCTCAATGCGGCGCTCCTGGAGCTTGGCGCCGATTTCGGCGGCCCGTTCATCGGTAAGGCCATAGAAGCGGATAAAGATGAACGAGATAAGGTTGAAGACGCAGGGGACACCCCAGCGGAGTGCCACGATGGCGCCCAGCACCTCCGGGGTCTGCGCCTGGTTGGCGACGTAGCCCAACGCCCCGATGATCATCACGGGAATTGAACCGCCGAGCGCCTGGCCGAGTTGGTTCATCAGCTGGACCGAGGCCTGCGTGAGGCCGTTGGAGCGGACGCCCGTGGTGTACTCGCCATAGTCGACCACGTCGGGGATCATCGACCATGCGAACACGATGACGATTCTCGAGGTGAAGGAGTACGAGGACATCGCGACGGTGATCAGGGCGAGCTCGGGGCTGGGGACGAACAGCATCAGGAGGTTGGGGAGGATGGTAAGGGCGACAAAGACCTGGAAGGAGCGCTTCTTGCCCCAGACCCTCGTGAAGAACGGCACGGTGATGGTGCCGATGATTCCGACTATGACGCCGACGCTCGAGACGGTGGCAACCCAGTCCTTGTGACCGAGCACGTAGGTGAAGTAGTACATGTTCATCGTGTTCTGCAGGGTGAAGCAGGTCATCTCGGTGCAAAACGCGCCGATGAGCAGGAGCATCTCCTTGTTCTTGAAGGTCTTGGCGATGTCTCGGACCACGTCGCCGGCCGACTTCCTCTCGCTCTTGTCGCCCGTCGTCTCTTCGCGGGCAAGCTCGTAAGTGTCGTAGTTCTTGGAGCCCATGGTGCAGATCCAGAACACGACGCACGTCGCAATGCCCATCACGATGCCGTAGTTCGACCAGCCTGCCGTGCCGCCGCCGAGCAGGTCGACGAGGGGCAGTGCCATGGCGGACATGAATTGCGGAATGGCCGCCATGCCCTGCTTGAACGTCTGGACCGTCGCGCGCTGCTTCGGGTCGGCCGACATCAGGTTGGCGATGGAGTTGTTCGGGATGACGACGAACGACGAGGCGACGACGTAGAAGATGTACGCGGCGCACGCATAGAGCACCTTCGCGTTGGGGTCGAGGTCAGGCGTTGAGAAGACCATGAAGATGGAGAGCCCCATGACCGGAGCGCCGAACATCACGAACGGGCGAAACTTGCCGAACTTGGTGACCACGCGGTCAGCGAGCGCCCCGATGAAGGGGTCGATGACCGCGTCGACGATCTTTGAGCCCAGCATGAGGGCGGAGACAATCGCCGGGGCAAGCCCGAAGATGTCCGTGTAGAAGAAGCTGAGGTACGCGCCCATGAAGATGAACGGGATGTTCGCGCCGATGCCGCCGAACCCGTACAAGATCATGTCGACGAGCCGCGCCTTCTTGAGCTGAACCTGTTCTGCCATTACCATTCCTTTCTTTCCTCTTCCCGTTGTTGATGTGCTGCTATTCCGTCGTTGTCGTCGCGCAATATGCGCGCCTGCCCATGACGTCGACTGCCTCGCCAACCAGTTCGACCGCGCCCTCCAGGGGGAGGTCATGGGCACTGGTTCCCACCATGACCCTGAGCCTGCCCGGCTCCACCACGAAGCGCATGTCCTCGTTGTAGTAGGCGAGCTGCGACAGGTCGACCTCGAAGGTCACTCGGCGCTCCGCCCCAGGGGCAAGCTCGAGACGGGCGAACGCGGCGAGCTGCTTGTTTGGACGCGTCACGTGAGCCCCGTCGAATCGGGTGTAGAGCTGCACCACCTCGGCGCCGGGGAGAGACCCCGTGTTCGTCACGCGACAGCTCGCACGGAGCCTCCCGTCACACGGGAGCTCGCTGTCGGAGAGCTCAAGGTCAGACACCTTGAAGGTGGTGTAGGAGAGGCCGTGGCCGAAGGGGTAGAGCGGGCCGTCCTGGCAGTCGACGTAGCCTCCCGAGAAGATCGCGGACAAGACCGTTGCGTCAGCTCCGTCCGTGTAGCCACTTCCCGTCCTGTGGTTGTAGTAGATGGGAACCTGTCCCGTGCGGCGCGGTATGGTCACGGGAAGCTTGCCCGAGGGGTTGAGCTCACCGCAGAGGGCGCGCGCGATGACGTCTCCGGCGTGCTGGCCGGGCATCCAGGCCTCGACTATGGCACCGACGTGCTCGGCCGCCCAGGAGGAGGAGAAGACGCCCGGGCCGTAAAGCACCACGACGACCGGGGTTCCCGTGGCAGCCACCGCCTCGAGCAGCTGCTCCTGGACGCCGGGAAGCTCGAGCGATGAGCGGTCCTTCCCCTCGCCCCCGGTCGTGTTGAACCAGCCGCAGTTTCCTCCGAGCGCCATCACCGCGACGTCGGCGCCCCGCGCCGCCTCGACTGCCTCAGCAAAGCCCTCCGTGCTGCTACCGACGATTGTGCAGCCCTCCGCGTAGGCGACGCTATAGCGTTTGGCGAGCTCCTCGAAAAGCGTCGTCGCCCCCATGCCGCGCAGCACCTGGCCCATGTCCTCGAGGGCATCGAGGGCATCGGGGGAGATGACGCTTGACATGGATGCGAAGGCGCTCGGGGGCCGCTTCTCCGGGCACTTGTCCTCAGACGCTTCGCCCCTGCTCCTTGCCGCCTCGTCGTCGCCGATGCCACCGAACGAGCCGGCGTCGCCACCCTCGAGCCCCTTGAGCATCTCGATGTAGGCCGGATAGGTGTAGCCGCTCACCGGGTAGCGCAGGCTCTTGGCGTGAGGGCCGATGAGTGCGACCTTCGCCGTCTTCTGGATCGGCAAGGTCCCGTCGTTTTTGAGCAGGACGACGGACTTCTCTGCAATCTCACGGCTGAGCGCCTGCTTACCGGAATTGGTCATGGACGCGCGGACTGCATCCACGTCGACATACGGATGGTCGAACAGACCGTAGGCAAACTTGATGGTGAGGATGCGCCGCACGGACTCGTCGATGCACTTCTCATCGAGTTTTCCTGCCCGTACATACTCTGGAAGCTGACGGAAGCCGGCGCCGACGGGGATCTCCGTGTCACAGCCCGCCTTCTTGGCAAGATATGCCGCCTCGCCATGGCTGCTTGCCACATGGTAGAAGTTCCAGAGGCGCATGACCGCGCCGCCGTCGGACGTGAGCATGCCCTTGAAGCCCATGGTCTCACGCAGGAGCGTCTTTGAGATCTTGGGGTTTGCGAGCACGTTCAGCCCGTCGATCTCTCCGTAGTTGGCCATGACGCCACTGACGTCAGCGAGCTTTGCGGCCGCCTCGAAGGGCGTGGCGAACACCTCGTAGAGCTCGCGGTCGTTGATGCGCGCCGCGGCGCAGTTGAGGCCGCCCTGCGTCTCGGAATACCCGAGGAAGTGCTTGGCGATGCAGGCCGTGCCGTCCTTGTCCTCTCCCTGCATGCCCCGAACGTAGCTCACGCCCATCTGGGTGACGAGATAGGGGTCCTCGCCGAAGGTCTCGTAGGTGCGCCCCCAGCGGGGGTCGCGTGACACGTCAATTACCGGACTCATTGAGGAGCTGATGCCCACCGCGCGCGCCTCCTGCCCAATGACGGAGGACATTTTCTCGGCCAGGGCGGGCTCCCATGTGGCTGCCACGTTCATCATCGACGGGAAGAGGGTTCCCCCTGCCGCGGGATAGCCGCAGAGGTCCTCGCTCTGCAGCGCCACCGGGATGCCGAGGCGCGTCTCCTCGACGAAGTAGCGCTGAATCTCGTTTGACAGCTCCGCTATGGCGACGGGGTCGGCGAGGCCCACCATCGAGTACTGCGTGAACCTGCCGTGCCCGTCCGGGAATCGCTTCCTGAGTGCGTCGTGGTCGACCTTGCCCTTGCGAACGACGCTGTAGGGGAGGTCTCCGCACAGCTGCGCGACCTTCTCCTCAAGCGTCATGCGCCCCAGCAGGTCTTCGACGCGCTCCTCGACCGAGGCGTTGGCGTCCTTGTACTTCTCCATCACGCTCCTTTCTGGCGTCGTCGAGCGACGCTCTTGGCGAACGAACCACGGAATTTAATCGATTAAGCTGACGATGCGGGACCACCTTTCCTCTGTGACAGCCTTCCTGGACGCTTTGTGATTCGAAACGAAATTGATGTTGTTTAATCGATTAAACAACGGATGAGACAAAGAAGAAGGAGTGCCAGACGATCAGTTATCGTGCAGATGCAGGAGGTAGGACTGTGCTGCTGGAATCGGCAGCAGCTTCGCCGCGGCGGGGCCGCCATTGATTTGACGTACGAGCTGCTCGACGCAGGCCTTGCCAGCCTGGTAGTTGGGCATTACGCAATAGCAGTTAGCACTGAAAGCGCTGTAGAGATCATTGGCAAGGTCAGCGTAGAGCGACAGCGTGAACCCGGTGGCAACCCTGACGATTCCTGACCATCCTGCCCAGCTGCAGACGATGAGGTCACCGTCATTAACCAATCTTGAGAGGGGCAGCTCAATCAGCCGAGCGTGGGCGGAGGAGGGTTCGCCGACATGATCGTCATAGGGGTCCCTGTCGAAGGATGTCAGCGCCTCGGCGCCAATTGGCGCGACTATTGTCAGGGGTGGCTCGATGCCTGCGTCTCGGCACGCGTCGATGACCCCCTGCTCTCGAAGCGACTCCTGCCTGGATTCGAATGCAGGGCGGATGTACGCAACACGGCCGGAGCGTTTTGAAATGAGAAGCGAGGTGGCCTCGCGCGCCCCGGCTCGATAGTCGAAGTCAACCGAACCGAGGGAAGGATTGTTGAGCTGGCAGTCGAGCGCGACGAATGGAATGCCGTCGCGCTCGACCGTCTCGATATCATCCTGGTTGGGCCCGACGTTGTCTGCTCCAACGTAAATTACGCCGTCGACTTGGCGCTCGAGAAAAACGTTGAGATAGTCAGCCATGCCGTTCTCTCCACTACCCGTGTGGCAGAGGAGAAGACGATATCCCATGCTTGAGGCAGTCTGGGACATGCCCTGAAGCGCCAGGGCGTAGCGCGGCGTGGCGAGGTTCTTGTCGATGGCGACGCCAATGGTCTTGGTCTCGCGCCGACGAAGCGACTTGGCGGTCTTGTCGGGCACGTATCCGAGTTCGCGCGCCGCTAGGAGCACCCGCTCGCGGGTCTCCTTGGACACGCTGCGCTTGGCCGTTCCGGAAAGCACGTAGGAGACGGTCGCGGCGGTCACGCCGGCGCGAGCGGCAACGTCCTTTCCGGTAACGCGCTTTACCATGACCGACTCCGGTTCTGTTGATGAATGGAGGCATGCAGCGCTCGCGCTCAAGGGACAAGGCGAACTAATCGACGAGTGATTAATCGATTAAACACATCGTAGCGAAACCACGAGGGGCGGCAATGGGGGAGGGGCGTCTTTGCCGTGGGCGGTCAAAAAAATGCCGTCAGCGTTATGGCATTTGACGCGCGTCGCAGCGATTCTCAAGAAGCCTTGCGGGGTGCCCACCGGGATGTGCGACGACTCAAAGCGTTCCCGGCATCCGGCCAACCGAGAGCGAAAAACCGGCGCTCGGGCGTGATCTCGTCCTGCCCGAGCGCCGACTTCGCCCTACTTTCCGAGCGCCTCGAACATGAGGCGCTTGTACGCCTCCACGCCGGGCTGGTCGAAGGGGTTCACGCCCAGCAGGCTTCCCGAGGCGTAGCAGGAGAAGGCAAACCAATAGAACAGCATGCCGAAATGCTCCTCGTCAATGCGGTCGAGCTCGAGCGTCAGCACGGGGAGAACCTCGGCGTGCGCTGCCCGCGTCGCGGCAAAGCTCGCCTTGTTGATGTCCCAGAAGTCCTTCCCGCTGAGATAGTCGAAGGAGTCGGCTACGTCGGTGCCTCCGAGCACGAGGCTGTCACCCGCTCCGGGCGTCAAAAGGTCGATGAAGGTCTCGAAGAGCTGATGGGTGCCGTCCTGTGCGTACTGCCCCAGCGAGTGCAGCTCCTCGGAGCACTCGAGCGAGGACGGGAAGATTCCCTTGCCGTCCTTTCCCTCGCTCTCGGCGAACAGCTGCTCCCACCACTTGGAGAACCAGCGGAAGCGAGGCTCGAAGAAGCCGAGGAGCTCGGTGCGATATCCGCGATCCCAGAGCATGTTGCGCAGGCAGGCGTAGCGCCAGGCGGAGTTCGTGGTGACGTCGGAGGTGCCTCGACACACCTCCTGCATTTTCCTGGCTCCGGAGACGAGCGCGCGTATATCGGCCCCCGCGACGGCGAGCGGCAGTAGATGCACCTCAGTGAGCGCGGTATAGCGTCCGCCGACGTTGGTAGCAAACGGCACGAAGGTGTAGCCCTCCGCGCGACAGAGCCTCTCGAGCGAGGAGCCCATGGTTCCCGTGCAGACAATGCGGCGAGACGCCTCCTCGCGCCCGTATCGATTGACGAGATACTGCCGCAAAAGCCGGAATGATGATCCGGGCTCGAGTGTCTCGAAGTTCTTGGCGATGCAGTCGATGACCACGTCGTGCCCCTCAAGGTCTTTGATGACTCGGTTGAGTTCGTGGGCAGACAAGGTATTTCCCGCGTAGACGATGCGAGCGCCATGGGGATGCAAGGCTTCTACGACGGCGCGCGCGGAGTTGTTTGACCCACCGACGCCAATGATGACGAAGGTGTCGCATAGTGCGCGAAGGTGCGTGGCGAGCTGCTCCGTGCGAGCAAGGACCTCGGGGCCGGCCCACTCGTCAACGTCAAGCCAGCCCTGCGAATCGGCATAGCGCCCCTCTCCCGCCTGACAGCGCGCAAGCACTTCTGCGTTCGATTCTGCGTAGGCGGCGAGCTTGTCGGGGGAGACGTACTTCTCGGCAAACCTGGTATTCAGATTGAGCAAAACAGCTCCCGTTCTCTAATGATGCAGCATGTTCCATCGACGCCACGACCCTCTCCGTTCGAGGAGGGGTCGGGTGAGAATGGCGACACGGCAATTCCGAAACGCTTTGTCTTTTTCCAGGAAGGCTCACGTTTTCGGTGGGCGAGCTCATGCGCTCGCCCGTCGAGTGGGACTGCGGCGCCTGGGCAGCATCGATCTTTGCCCAGGCGCCGGGATACCTAGCAGCCGCAGGGGTGCGCGGGGGCGTCGTCGCGGAAGTGGCTGTTCTGGGACGGGTCCTTCATGCAGAGGTGCGGCACGGCGCGGTTGTAGGCGTGCGGCAGCGCCAGGATGTTGGGGTTGCCGTCGGTGAACTTGCGCGTGGCGTCCGCGATGGCCTCTTCGAAGGTCGGGCGGGTCTTGAGGCCCATGGTGCGGGCGATGCCGGGCTTCTGCGCGCCCACGATGTAGGTGGCACTGAGGTACTTCTCGGCAAGGTTTCCGCAGGTCATCATGCTGAAGCCGTGGAACGGGTGGAAGGCGTTGGCAAAGCGGTACTTGCGGATGTACTCCTCGTTGGTGGCGAAGTACTCACCGTACTTGATCATCTCATCGAGGGTGTTCATCTTGTCGGACTGCCAGAGCTCCCACTGCTCGCGCAGGTAGGGCCAGCGCTCGTCGTGGAACCAGCCGTTGCAGTAGCTGGCGATGACAAAGACGCAGTGGTCGGAGAGGATGCGCTTGTGGCGGATGACCTGGGCGGAGACGGCCTGCATCATCTGGATGGGGTTGGTGCCCATGCCGTCGCCGTAGTGGAAGTTGGTGGGCATGCCCATGACCACGATGTCGTACTTCTTCTCGGCCCAGTGCACGTAGGTGCGCTTGTCGGCGAGCTTCCAGGAGACGGGCTGCATCTCGGCGG
This sequence comes from Thermophilibacter provencensis, assembly GCF_900128445.1. Classification (GTDB taxonomy): domain Bacteria; phylum Actinomycetota; class Coriobacteriia; order Coriobacteriales; family Atopobiaceae; genus Thermophilibacter; species Thermophilibacter provencensis. The sequence goes on from NZ_LT671417.1 coordinate 1,116,088, forward strand.
CGTAGCCGGAGAAGATGGCGATCTGGCGGCTCCAGGTGTCGAGCACGGCGTCGCAGCAGAAGAACTTCTTGCCCATCTTCTCTTCCATGAACATGCCCTGCTGGTCGAACTTGTCGCGCATGAGGGAGGAGGTGGAAACGGGGACGAAGTCCGGGCGGCTCATGACGCGCGGCACGTGGTGGGCGCTGATGGAGCGCCAGTGGGTGATGCCGGTGGCGCAGTGCTTGTAGCCGCCCGAGTAGCCGCCGTAGGGGTTGCCCTGCGTGTGGCCGATGAGGATGGCGATGTCGGCGTCATAGACGTACTTGTTCATGATCACGTGGTCGCCCTGCGGGGTGAAGCCGAGGTCGACGAGGTGGTCATAGTCCTCGGAGTCGTGGCTCGTGATCTGGCCCGTGCCCTCGAACTCGTTGTAGAGGTCCTCGCCCAGGATGAGCTTGGCCTCGGCGGTGGAGGTGCGGGGGTGCAGGCCGTTGGAGAAGAGCAGGAGCACGTCGTCGTGGGAGACGCCGTTGGCGAAGAGCTCGTCGAGGCAGGCGCGGATGGCCACCTTGCGGTGCGCGGTGGGCTGCGTGCCGCCCTTCACGATGTCGGGGATGACGATGACGACCTTGGCGCCGGGGTGCGCGAGGTCGGCGAGCGGCTCCATGCCGATGGGGTTGCGGATGCTCTCGAGCGTGGCGCTGTAGAGGCTGTCCCAGTCCTGCGGCAGGCACTCGGGGTCCTTGACGGTCTCGCCGGTGATGAAGACGTCGGTGCTGTCGGGCAGCTCGGCGCCGAGCATGCCGTTTCCGTACTCAAAGTCCAGATGCATGAGGTTTCCTTTCTGTGGGACGGACGTGAGGGGGCGTGCAAAAGTGACTGTCCCCTTTGCACGCTTTGCACATCACCTGAGGTAGAGGTCGACGATCTGGGCGTACTCGTCGGGGTAGAAGCCGATCTCGCCGGTGAAGCGCGTGAGGGCGATGAGGCCGCCGTCGATCTCGGGGATGCCGGCAAGCATCTCGGCGTTGTCGGCCTTGAGGCCGCCGCCGTAGACCACGTCGACTCCGGGAACGACGTCCTTGATGAGGCGGGCGACCTTGGTGATGTAGGGCGCGTCGGCGGGCGTCTTGCCGGGGCCGATGCTCCAGACGGGCTCGTAGGCGATGCGCACGCCGGAGAGGTCCGCGCCCTCGAGGCCCTGGGTCACCTGCGCGGTGAGGACGGCCTCCCAGTCGTCGACCTCCTCCTCGCGCTCGCCCATGCAGAAGAGCACCTTGAGGCCGGCCGCCTGGGCGGCGCGGACCTCGCGGGAGAGGATGCGGCTCACGGCGGCCTCGACGTCGGCCGCGTCCGCCTCGACCTCGCCCAGGATTGCGCGGAGGTTCATGCGCTCCTCGCAGTGGCCGATGAGGGCCCACCCGCAGCCGAGCTGGGCGACGGAGTTGCCGGTGCGCAGCGTGGTGAAGGCGCCGAAGTTGCCGCCCGGGGCGGTGTCGGCCACGTGGACGCCCTGGCAGCCGATCCCGAGCGGGCTGCCCTCGGCGCCGGCGCAGGCGCCCACGAGGTGTGCCTCCGGGAGAAACGCCGCAAACTCCGCGACGTCGGCGTACTTCTCGGCAACGCCCCTGATGGACGAGGTAACGGTCTCGCCCCAGCGCGCGGGCTCGGCGAGGCGGTTGACGCCGCCGAGCTCGGGGGTGATGTCAAAGCGCTTGAGGTTGAGGAAGATGTGCTTCATGAAGGCTCCAATCTCTTTGCTTCCTGCCCGTCCCGCGTCACACGAAGCTCGCGAAGCAGGGGAGGGCAGGGCCCAGCAGCGGGCGGCACCAGCGCCGGAAGGCGTCGGTCACGCCGTTGCCGCGCTCGTTGATGTACTCGTCGGGCATCGTGCGCTCGTCAAGCATCACCTGCTCGATGGGGATGCGGATGAGGCGCGCCTCGTAGGGCTCGCTGGAGACGCGCTCGATGCCCACCATCTTGCCGGAGTCGCCCTCGAGCACGGCGCGGGTGGCCTCGCGCCCGCAGTCGATGGCCTCCTCCCGGTCGACGGGGCTCTGCCAGGCGATGGAGGCGCGGCCGATGAGGCCGGGCTTCTCGGAGCGCGCCTTGTAGCCCAGCTCGGAGATCACGAGCTTGGCGAGGTGCGCGGAGACGTCGCCGAAGTACGTTGCCCTGCCCACGGTCATGAGTGGCGGGGCAACGGGAGTCCCGTCGGCCGCGTGCAGGCCCTCGCTCACCACCACGACGCCCGAGCCCTTCTCGTCGATGAGACGCTGGGCGTCGTCGAGGAACGCGCGCTCGTCGAAATTGCGTTCGGGCAGGTAGATGAGATCGGGGCCGCCGGTGCCGGACTCGTCGGCAAAGCAGCTCGCGGCTGTGACCCAGCCGGCGTTTCTGCCCATGGCCTCCACGATGACGATGTGGATGGGCAGCCCGCGCACGTCGCAGCAGATGGCCGACGTCGTCGCCGCCATGTAGCGCGCGGCGCTCGCAAAGCCGGGCGCGTGGTCGGTCACCGCGATGTCGTTGTCCATGGTCTTGGGGATGCCCACCACGTCGATGGGCACGCCCTCCTCATGGCAGGCGCGCCAGATCTTGCCGCAGGTGTCCATCGTCCCGTTGCCGCCGGTGCAGAGGAGCCAGCGGATGCCCTGCCGGTCGAGCGCGTGCGCAAGCTCGCGGTAGTCCTCGTCCTCGAGGGGCTTGCGGCTCGTGCCGATGGCCGATGAGGGCGAGAAGGGCAGCAGGTCGAGCTTCTCGCGCGGCACCTGGCCAAAGTCGACGAGGTCGCCGTCGGTGATGCCGCCCACGCCGCCGAGCGCGCCGAGCACCCGGCCGACGCCCGGCGTGCCCAGGGCCTCATCGACGGCGCCGTAGAGCGACGCGTTGATGACGGCGGTGGGGCCGCCGCCGTGGACGACGAGCAGGCCGTCTGCCGCCATGGCTAGATCCCCGCCTTCTCGTAACGCTCGGCCATCTCCTCGAGCGTGACGAGCTCGGTGTCAGGCGCGTGGCCGTAGCTGCCGAACTCGACGATAAGGGTGGCCACGGCCTCCTTCACGCCGGCCTCGATGACCTCGACCAGCGCCGCGCGGTCGTCATCCTCGACCACGCCGTACATGACGGTGTCGTAGACGGCGGGGAGGAAGACGCGCGGGTCCGGGTTTTCGGGGTGCTCCTTGAGCAGCTGGTAGACGCCGCCGATCGACGGGCTCTCCTGGAGCTCCGGGCGCTTGGCGAAGAGCTCGCGCATGTTGCGGGTCACCGCGAGGCGGATGTCGGTGTCCACGTTGATCTTGTTGATGCCGGCGGGGATCGCGGCCTTGAGCTCGTCGAGGCTGATGCCGTAGGCGTTCTGGATGTTGCCGCCGAGGGCATTGATCTCACGCACGATGTAGGCGGGAACGGTCGAGGAGCCGTGGCTCACGAGCGCGCAGTCGAGCCCCTCGTGGGCGAGGCACTCGCGGATGGCGATGGGGATCTCGCGGCGGAGCTTGACGTCTTTGCCCTTGGAGGGGCCGTGCATGGTGCCGTAGCTGATGGCGAGGGCGTCGACCTTGGTGTTGCGGACGAACTCGACCGCGGTGAGCGGGTTGGTGTAGGTGCTCGACGCGGCGAAGACGTGGTCCTCGACGCCGGCGAGCACGCCGAGCTCGCCCTCGACGGAGACGCCGCGCGGGTGCGCGTACTTGACGACCTCGCGCGTGAGCTCCATGTTCTCCTCGAGCGGAAGCGACGAGCCGTCGATCATGACGGAGGTGTAGCCGCCGGCGATGGCCGCCTTCACGCTCTCCATGTCACGGCCGTGGTCGAGGTGCAGGACCACGGGGACGGGGCTGTTCTCGCCGTACTTCTTGACGGCGTCGCCGATGTTCCTGGCGCCGACGATCTTGTCCTCGACCGTGCCGTTGGCAAAGTCCGCGCGCCCTCCCATGAAGGCGTTGGCGAGGTCGGCGCCCTGCAGGATGGCGGCGCTCCTCAGCATCTCGTGGACCTCGATCACGGCCTTTGCCTGGCAGACGGCGTTGACGTTGAACGCGCCCTGGGCGTAGCCGCCCCTGCGCGCGGCGTCCAGGACGGGCTTGAGCGGAACGAGTGCCATGTGACCATCTCCTTGTTCGTGCCCGGGTCTTCCGGGCGCTGACAGATTGCGGTGCTGACAGTGCTTCTCGCGGTGGTGCGTATGTTCTGCGCGCGCCGGCGGCAGCCCTCCTTCCGCTAGTGCCGTCGGGGCTCGATCTTGGGCTCGATGACGTTGGTGAGCTTGATGATGCGTGCGGAGGGGGCCCCGCCGCGCATGAGTGAGATGATCTCTTCCGCGCAGGCGACGCCCGTCTCGTAGTTGGGAAGGCGCGTGTAGAAGTTGGCGGCAAGCCAGTTCTCGCCGTTGTTGGCGAGCTCGGCGTAGACGATGTTGCGGCCGGAGTCGATCTTCCGGAAGAAGTGGGTCCAGGTGGCCCAGCTGGTGATGATCGCGTCGCCGTCACGCGTCTCGGAGAGGATGCCCGAGGCCATCTCGAGGAGCCGGGCGGTGAGCCTGATGCCGTCCTCGGTGTTGCCCACCGTGTAGCGCTCGTCCCAGACGTCGATGTTGCTGAGGTCGATGGGGGCGAAGCGGACCTCGAGCTGCACGCCGGACGCCTGGCAGATGTCGCGCACGCCCTGCTCGCGCAGGCGCTCCTGGGCGGTGTCGATCTGGGGCCTCAGGTAGAGGACGCGACGGCAGCCCCGCTCCACGACGCGCGAGGTGACGAGGCGGGCACCGCCGCGGTAGTCGAGGTCGACGGTGCTGTAGGCGTCCGCCTGGCGCTGGCAGTCAAAGACCACGAGCGGCGCGCGCTCCTCCTGGAGGACCTTGAGGCTCTCCTCGTCGGGCCCCTCGTTCTCGATGCCGATGAAGATGATGCCGCCCACGCGGCCGGCGAGGTAGGCGCTCGCGTAGTCGGCGTGTCCGAGGCGGTCGACCTTGTTGCCGAGGAGAAGGACGTTGTAGTCGTCCTGCTCGAGCCGCGTCTGGATGCCGTAGGCCATCTGGCTGAAGCGGGGGACGGCGAGGTTCCTCCTCAGGACGACGCCCACGCAGGGGATGTTGCGGCTCCTCAGGGTGCGCGCGTGCGCGTTGGGCATGTAGTTGAGCTTGCGCGCCGCCTGGAGCACCCGCTCGCGGGTCTCCAGCCGGATGGACTGGCCGGGGGTGTTGTTGATGACGTAGGAGACGGTTGCCGCCGTAACCCCGGCTTCCTGTGCGACGTCCTTGAGCGTGGTTCGCCTGCCCATCTCGCCTCCTATCGTCATTCTCGCTTTTTCGATTAAGCGAGATACTATCTGTTTACCATGGCCTGCAATGGAAAGCCTCAGAAACTTCGAGAAAAACGTTCGCGGTCAAAAAGCTGCCGTTTACCGAGTTAGAAGCTCGGATAGGTCTTGAACGGTACCAAATTCACTGCAAGCGGTATGCATGAGAACTTAAGTCTAGGAATTCCTGAAAGCCTGTGTTTACATGTCCATAACTTAATCGTTTGAGTAGCAAAACGACTCATTTGCACTTCGTTTCTCCCCGTTCTTCTTGTCTGCAGCTCTTGCTCCGATAGCACCGCCGCGTACGCTCATCTGCCAGATGCTCCCGTCATCCCACGCACTTCGGAAAGGAGGGGGATGGCGGGATCGAACGAAGGAGGCCGTCATTGAAAGAGAAGAAAGTACCCATCTGGAGCAAGGTGCCAAGCTGGGCTTGGGCACTGATCTCCCTGGCGCTGGCCGTGGCCCTGTGGCTTGCCGCATCGGGCACGTGGCCTGCCGTCTTCGCGTCTCCTGAGAAGGTCCTCGCGGCCTTCCTCGAGCGTGCGGAGAGCGGCCTGCTCTGGGAGCACGTCTGGGCGTCGGTCTCCCGCGTCCTCACCGGCTTCGGCATCGCCTTCGTGGTGTCCATCCCGGTGGCGTTCCTCATGGCGTGGTACGACCCGTTCCGCCACGTCGTTGAGCCGTGGATCCAGTTCATCCGCAACATCCCGCCGCTGGCCTACGTCTTCCTGATCATCGCCGCCCTCGGCATCGGCCAGACCTCCAAGATCACGGTCATCTTCATCGCCGCGTTCCTCGTCATGGTCATCACCATCTACCAGGGCGTCAAGGGCGTGGACGTCACGCTCATCAAGGCGGCGCGCGTGCTCGGCGCCACCCAGAAGGACATCTTCTTCAAGGTCACCATCCCCGCCTCCACCCCGTTCATCCTCGTCGCGGCGCGCCTGGGCCTCTCCACCTCGCTCACCACGCTCATGGCGTCCGAGATCGTCGGCGGCGACAAGGGCATCGGCATGATGATCCAGCAGGCGAGCGGCTACTACCAGATGGACGTCGTGCTTCTGGGCATCATCCTGCTCGGCATCATCGGCATCTGCTTCGAGAAGATCGTCCGGTTCCTTGAGAGGAGGTTCACGGGATGGCAGGAAACGATTCAGCAGTAAAGGTCCACATCGAGAACGTGGTCAAGAAGTTCAACACCCGCAAGGGCGAGGTGGTCGCCCTCAACGGCGCCAACTTCGACATCCACGAGAACGAGTTCGTGTGCGTCGTCGGGCCGTCCGGCTGCGGCAAGTCCACGCTCCTGAACATCATCGGTGGCCTCGAGGAGCCCACCGAGGGCCGCGTCCTGGTGGACGGCCAGGAGGTCACGGGCCCCGGTCCCGACCGCGGCATCGTCTTCCAGCAGTACGCGCTCTTCCCCTGGCTCACGGTGCTCGAGAACGTCAAGTTCGGCCTCAAGCTCCAGGGCAAGTCCGACAAGGAGGCCGAGGAGATCGCGCTCAAGTACATCAAGCTCGTCGAGCTCCAGGACTTCGTGCACTCCTATCCCAAGGAGCTCTCGGGCGGCATGAAGCAGCGCGTGGCCATCGCGCGCGCCTATGCGGTCAACCCCAAGGTCCTGCTCATGGACGAGCCCTTCGGCGCCCTTGACGCCCAGACCCGCACCCAGCTCCAGTCCGAGCTGCTCGAGACCTGGGAGAAGGAGCAGAAGACCTGCTTCTTCATCACGCACGACGTCGAGGAGGCCATCATCCTCGCCCAGCGCGTCGTCATCATGTACGCCCGCCCGGGCCGCGTGAAGGAGATCGTGGACATCGACATCCCGTATCCCCGCACGCAGGAGACCAAGATGAGCCCGCGCTTCCTCGAGCTCAAGAACCACATCTGGAGCCAGGTCTACCAGGAGTACCTGTCCGTCCGCAAGTAGCGTTCCAGCAGGCTTTCGTTCCAGCAGGCTTTTCACGGGGGTGCGCCCCCGCAACACGGGAGGGCGGCGAGAAGGACTCGCCGTCGGAAGGAAAGGAAACGCAATGAAGAAGCTCGACATGAACCAGCTCACCCGCCGCTCGTTCCTCAAGGTCGCCGGTGCCGCCGGCGTCGTGGGCTCGGGCCTCGTCCTCGCCGGCTGCAACGGCGGGACAAAGGAGCCCGAGGCCGACAGCACCTCCGACGACGCCTCCGAGGAGCCTGCCGGCAGCGAGTACGAGCCCGTCACCGTGCACGTGGCCTTCATGCCCAACCTGGGCTCCGCCGCCACGCTCTTCTCGGCCATCGACCAGGGCTACTTCGACGAGGTCGGCATCACCGTCGAGACCGAGCAGTTCCAGGCCGGCCCGGCCGAGATCACGGCCATGCAGTCCGGCTCCGTCGACATCTCCCAGATCGGTCACGGCGCCCACTCCCTCTGCATCCAGGGCCAGGCCAAGATCTTCGCCTTCGACCAGCTCTCCCAGGCCGACTGCGTCGTCGCCAACAAGTCCCACGGCATCGAGACGGGCGCCGACCTCGCTGGCAAGACGGTGGGCGTCGCCTCCGGCACTTCCTCTGAGATCATCCTCCAGTACGTGCTCAAGGACGCCGGCCTCACCACCGACGACATCAACACCGTCGAGATGGACGTCTCCGGCATGACGACGGCCCTCATCTCCGGCCAGATCGACGCCGCCGCCACCTGGTCGCCCAACACCGTCACCCTCGAGGAGCAGCTCGGCGACGACTACCTCGTCCTCGGCACCAACACCGACTACTCCGACGAGGTCGCCTTCCCCGGCTCCTACGTCTGCCTGCCCGAGTACGCCGAGGAGAACCACGACGTCCTCGTCCGCTTTGGCGCCGCCCTGGACAAGGGCAAGGTCTACCGCAACGAGCACATCGACGACGTGGCCAAGCTCCTTGCCTCCGAGCTCGGCGTCCCCGAGGACACGCTCCTTCAGTCCACGGGCGAGGGCGACTGGGCCGGCGCGGTCGACGCCATCGGCAACATCGACGTCATCACCGGCTACTACGAGGCCCAGCAGAAGGTCTTCCTGGACGGCGGTCAGATCGAGGTCGAGGTGCCGGTCGAGGACTACGTCCTGGTCGACGTCATCACCGAGTCCGACGAGCTCTATGAGACCATCAAGTAGTACGCTCTGAGGTGATCGGAACCTGAGGGCCCCTACCGGTCCCCCCAACTTACGGCCTCTCCGCAGCGGGGTGTCCCTCCCCATCCGCGCGGGGAGGCCGTTTCGCTCATGCGAGACAAGGAGGAAGCATGGACTACTATCACATCTCCGCCGAGGACCTCGGTCGCGACGCGCGCGTCCCGCTCGTCTGCGCCGCCGACTCCGCCGAGGTGTTCTTCGACCTCGCCCTCGAGATGGTGAGCACCATCCGCGAGCACAACGCCCGTGGCGAGAAGACCGTCTTCATCTGCCCGGTGGGCCCGGTGGGCCACTATCCCTACTTCGTGAAAATGGTCAACGACCAGCGCATCTCCCTCAAGGACTGCTGGTTCATCAACATGGACGAGTACCTGGACGACAACGACGAGTGGATCGACGCCGCAAACCCGCTCTCCTTCCGCGGCTTCATGGCGCGCAACGTCTACGACAGGATCGACCCCGAGCTCGTGATGCCCGAGGAGCAGCGCATCTTCCCCGACCCGCACGACCCCGGCCACATCGGCCGCGTGATCGACGAGCTCGGCGGTGTGGACATCGCCTTCGGCGGCATCGGCATCACGGGGCACCTCGCCTTCAACGAGCCCCAGCCGGAGCTCACCTGCGAGGAGTTCGCCGCGCTCGAGACCCGCGCCCTCGACATCCACCCCGAGACCCGCGCCACCAACTCCGTGGGCGACCTCGGCGGCGCGCTCGAGGACATGCCGCACCGCTGCGTGACCATCGGCATGCGCGAGATCCTGGGCGCCCGCAAGGTCCGCCTCGGCGTGTTCCGCGACTGGCATCGCGGCGTCGTGCGCCGCGCCGCCTACGGCGAGCCCACCGCCGCCTTCCCGGCCACGCTCCTGCAGGGTCACCCCGACGCCAAGATCTACGTGAACGACGTGGCCCGTCACCAGGCGTACTAGGGAGGCGCGCCCATGCTGTCAAGCTGCTACATCACCGGCGCGCGCGTGCTCGCGGGAGACGAGCTCGCACGCCTCAACGTCACCGTCGAGGACGGCGTGGTCACCGACCTCTCCTCGGCCTATGACAACGAGAAGAACCTTCCGGTCGTCGACGCGAGCGGGCTTCTCGCCCTGCCGGGCTTCATCGACGTGCACACGCACGGCGCCGCGGGCTTTGACGTGAACGCCGCAGACGTCGAGGGCCTGCGCACCATCGGCCGCTTCTTCGCCTCCCAGGGCACCACGGGCTGGCTCTGCTCAATCCTCACGGACACGCCGGAGCAGACGCTCTGGTGCATCGAGCAGGCCCGCCAGGTCATCGAGGGCGGTCCCTACGACGGCGCCGCGCTCCTCGGCATCCACTTGGAGGGGCCGTGCCTCTCGAGCGAGTACAAGGGCGCCATGCCCGAGCACCTGCTCATGCACGAGGCCACGGCTGACCTCTTCCGCCAGTACCAGGAGGCCGCCGGCGGGCACGTCCTCTACACCACGCTCGCCCCGGAGGTCCCGGGCGTGCCCGAGCTCATCCCGCAGCTCGAGGCCCTGGGCATCACCTGCGCCATCGGGCACAGCGGGGCGGGCTACGACCTCTCCTGGGCGTGCGTGAACGCGGGTGCCAAGGCCGCCACGCACGTGGGCAACGCGATGCGCCTCTTCCACCAGCACGAGCCCGCGATCTTTGGCGTGGCGCTCGAGAGCGACATCTACGCGGAGACCATCTGCGACGGCCGTCACCTCGTGCCGGGAACGGTGCGCCTCTACGTCAAGACCAAGGGGTGGGACCGCCTGCTCGGCATCACGGACTCCATCATGGCCGCCGGCCTGCCGGACGGCAACTACAAGCTCGGCGTCAACGACGTCGTGGTGGAGGACGGCGACGCCAAGCTTGCCTCCACCGGCGTGCGCGCCGGCTCCACCCTCACGCAGGCCACCGCGCTGCGCAACTTCATGAAGTTCACCGGGGCGCCGGTGGAGAAGGCCGCCAAGCCGCTCTCCGAGAACCCCGCGCGCCTCTTCGGCTGGACGGACCGCGGCCGCATCGCCGTCGGCGCGCATGCCGACCTCGTGCTCATGGACGACGCATACGACGTCGTTCGCACGATCGTGGGCGGACGCACCGTCTACGAGCGCGCGTAGCGCCGGCGTTCATCTGCTGCGTGCGGGGCGGTGCCGGCGATGGCGCCGCCCCGCCGCTTGTCCCAGTCAAAAACAGGCGAATGGAACCTCGCTAGAATGGTGAGGGTCCGCCGGCGACCGCGCCGTTGATGGGAGGAGCCCCTATGAGCTGGTATGAGCCGTCCTTTGTCTATCAGATTTACCCGCTGGGCCTCTGCGGGGCACCGCACGAGAACGACGGCGTGCTCGAGCATCGCCTGCTCAGGCTCATCGACGACGGCTGGGTTGACCACATGGCCAAGCTGGGCGTGACGTGCCTGCTGCTGAACCCCGTCTTCGAGTCGGACGCACACGGCTATGACACGCGTGACTACACCAAGGTAGACTGCCGCCTGGGTACGAACGATGACCTGCGCGCAGTCGTGGATGCCTGCCATGCCGCCGGCATCAAGGTTCTTCTCGACGGCGTTTTCAACCACGTGGGGCGCGGCTTCTGGGCGTTCCAGGACGTGCTCCGGCGCCGTGGCGAAAGCCCGTACGTCGGCTGGTTCGAGATCGACCTCAACGGAAACAACTGCTTCAACGACGGCCTCTCCTATAGCTGCTGGGAGGGCGCGCAGAACCTGGTGAAGCTCAACCACTGGAACGGCGAGCTCAACGACTACCTGGCCGACGTCATCCGCGGCTGGGTGCGCGAGTTTGACATTGACGGCCTGCGTCTGGACGTGGCGTACTGCCTCGACCAGGGCTACCTGCGCTCGCTGCGCAACCTCGCCAACCAGATAGGCCAGGAGCGCGGGCAGAAGTTCCCGCTCGTGGGCGAGACCATGTTTGGCGACTACAACCAGTGGATGGGCGACGACCTCTGCGACTCCGTGACCAACTACGAGGCATACAAGGGCCTGTGGTCCTCCATGAACGCGGCAAACATGCATGAGATCGCCTACGCGCTGGAGCGCCAGAGCGGCAGCCACCCGTGGGACCTCTACACGGGTCGCCACATGCTCGACTTCGTGGACAACCACGACGTGCCGCGCATCGCCACCAAGCTAGGCGACAAGAACCAGCTGGTCCCGCTGTATGGCCTGCTCTTTGCCATGTCCGGCGTTCCGGCGGTCTACTACGGCAGCGAGTGGGGCATCGAGGGCGAGCAGCTCCCCGGCGACCACGAGCTGCGCCCCGCGCTCGACGCGCCGGAGTGGAACGAGCTTACAGACTGGATCGCCGCCCTCGCCAAGGCGCGCGCGGGCTCAGAGGCGCTGGTGTGGGGCGACTACACGCAGCTCCAGTGCCAGCCGCAGCAGCTGGTCTTCCAGCGTCGCAGCGAGGGCGAGCGCGTGATCGTGGCCATCAACGCGAGCGGCGAGCCGGCGACGGTGCACTTCGACGCGCAGTGCGGCCGCGCCGTTGACCTCATCACCGGAGAGGAGCACGACTTCGGCGGCGGCTCCGAGCTCAGGCCCTACTCCGCGTGCTACTGGCGTTGCGAACGGTAGGGGAGTAATCCCCAGCGGTAAGGGCGTCTCAACAGCGTGAGGCCCCGCTGAGTTCCCGAAAGGCGTTTCTCGTAGAGCACGCCTGGAGGGAACTCAGCGGGGCCTCACATCTCGCGGGAGGAGACGCCCGCCCTACTGGCCCATCGACGAGGTCTCGGGCAGGGTGGAGCCGCCGTCGATGACGACCTGCGTGCCCGTGAGGTAGCTCGACTCGCTGGAGGCGAGAAACGCGCAGAGCTCACCGCACTCCTCGGGCGTGCCGAGGCGGCCGAGGGGCACCGCGGAGGCGATGGCCGCGATGGCGCGCTCGGGGTCGTCCGGGTCTGACTGCTGCGCCATGCCATCGACGAGCGGCGTGCGCACGTAGCCGGGGCAGATGCAGTTCACGCGCACGTTCTTGGGCGCGAGCTCGCGCGCGAGGGCCTTGGTGAAGCCGACGAGCGCCGCCTTGGTGGTGGCATAGGCGACCTCGCCGGGATCGGCGACCATGTCGCCGGTGACCGAGCTCGTGATTACGATGGCGCCGCCGCCGGCGTCGATGATGGCGGGCGCCACGGCCTTGCAGGCGTTCCAGACGCCCTTGACGTTGACGTCTATGTGGCTGTCCCGCCAGGAGTCGTCCGCGGAGAGGAAGTCGCCGAGAACGCAGATGCCGGCGTTGCAGTCGAGCACGTCGATATGGCCGTATGCGTCGATCGCCGCCTGGGCGAGGCGCTGGCAGTCCGCGTAGCTGGACACGTCGCAGCGCACCCCGATAGCATCGAAGCCCGCGTCACGCAGCTCCTGGGCGAGCGCCATCACGTCCTCGCCGCGCGCTGCGAGGACCACCTTGGCGCCGTGCCGCGCAAAGATGCGGGCTATCCCCTCGCCGATTCCCTTGGACGCCCCCGTGACAATGGCGACCTTTCCATCAAGCTTGCCCATGCGACCTCCTCGTTCGTTGGGTGATGGCTTGTGCCATGCACCATGGTCACCCACTGGGGCGGCGTTTTCAATGGGGCGCTGCGGCCGAGGCCGATCGAGGAGGTTCGACTTTGCGTCACCCCGTGGGCGCGAATGCTGAATTGGATGCATAATGGATGAAATGACCGAGGGATTGTCGGGCCGATATGTTCTGCACCAATTGCGGGTGTGAGCTTTCCGATGACGTCAAGTTCTGCACCAACTGCGGGGCAGAGGTTCGACAGAGGGGGAGCGACGCCTGCCCGCCCACTCCGGCGGTGCCGCCCGCGCCGCAGCCGCCCGCGCCTGCGCCCGCGAGGAGGCGAAGGAGCGTTGTGCCCGTCGTCGTTGCCGTCATCGTGGCCGTTGCGGTGGGAGGCGTGGGAACGTATGCGCTGCTCACCCATTTGGCCGACCAGACGACAGCGCCCTCCGAGCCCGCCGCCCAGACGGACGAGCCCGAGGCTTCGGCAGAGGAGGGGCCGGCGGAGCGGGAGGGCTTCCCGGAGGAGGGCGAGGACACCTCCGGGTCCAACGCGGGGCCGCAGCCCGAGGAGGCGGCCGTGGATGACCCCGCCGCCCTCGTGGAGGAGGGTGAGGAGCTCCTCGCGCGGTGCGAGCAGGACGGCGACCAGTCCGCCGGCGCCGATGCCGTCGCGGCGTTCGCGAGGGCGTCGATCCTCGGCAACACCGAGGCGGACTACTACCTGGCGTACTGCTACTACTACAGCTGCGGCGTCACGCGCGACTACGGCCGAGCGTACGCTCATGCCCTCGTTGCGGCCGAGGCTGGCGACGCCCGCGCCCAGGCCCTCGTCGCTCGCTGCCTCTATGACGGAAGCGGCGTCGACCAGGATCGCGAGGCATGCTTCCAGTGGGCAAAGCGTGCGGCCGAGCAGGGGGACCCCTCCGGGCAGAGCCTGATGGGCAATTGCTACAAGCACGGCTACGGCGTGGAGAAGGACCTCGACCAGATGATCTACTGGTACAACCTCTCGGCCGAGGCCGACAACGAGGCGGGTCTCGTGAACATGGGAGCCTGCTACCACATGGGCCTCGGCGTCCCCAAGGACGTTCCCCTCGCCGTCGAGTACTACACGCGCTCCGCCGAGAAGGGCAACTCTCTGGCGCAGTTCTACCTTGCCGAGTGCTACTACGACGGGGATGGCGTCGCGCGCGACATCGACCGCGCGAGGGACTACGCCGAGCAGGCGCTCAACAACGTCCGAGATCCCCGCGCCGCCGCCGACGCGAGCGCCTTCCTCGACGAGCACGGCCTGTAGGGGTTCGGGCCAATCGGGTGTCATGCGGCCGCATCGCTCATAGTGCCGCCGCGGGTCCAGTCATGTCATCCGAGCAGGGGGCTTTTCTGCAAGAACGGGGCAGTGGCAGTCTGGGCCACTCTCGGGCGTTGCGCCGATTGGAGTCGTGGTAATCCGGGTCTCTCGGGCGTTGCGCCGATTGGGGTCGTGGCAATCGCCGATTTGCGTCAACAGGGCGTTTCTCGCCATGCGTTGTGGGAACGGGGGTTATGGCAGGCCGATTGCTGCCATAACCCCCTTCTAGGCAACGCCGGAAGCGGCAGGATTGCCACAGCCCCGATTAGCGCAACAGGCGAGAAGAACCTCGAGCCCCAAAACCCCAGCCGACAAGGGCATCTCGACAGCGAGAGGCCCCGGGGGTTCCGGAGAGAAGTTCCGCGCAGCGCACTTCTCGAAGGAACGCCCGGGGCCTCATGGCTCGCGGGAAGAGGTCCCTACTGGACCTGGGCCACCATCGCGACGTTGGTGGAGGTGGTGTAGTCGCCAAGGCGCGGCGAGGTCTGCGGGTCACCGGCGGTGATGACGACGATGTCACCCGTGTCGACGAGGCCGTTCTGCTTCGCCGTGGTCAGCGCGTTGTAGAGCGTGCTCGAGAGCGAGCCCTGCTCGGTGGTGCGGTAGGCGTACACACCCCAGTAGAAGCAGGTGCGACGGATGGTCTGCTCGCGCGGCGAGGTAGCGAACAGCGGCATCTTCGGACGGAACGTGGAGATGAGGCGCGCGGAGCGGCCGGAGTTCGTGGGGGCGAGGATGCACTTCGCGTTCACGCGGTCCGCCATCTCGAGCGCCGCGAAGCCGGTGGCGCCGTTGACGTTGCGAACGCCGCCGCGGTCGTGGTACTCCTTGCGCTCGGGCAGGTACTTCTCGGTCTCCTTGCAGATCTCGGACATGGTCTTCACGGCCTCGATCGGGTACTTGCCCGCGGCGGTCTCGCCGGAGAGCATGACGCAGTCGGTGCCGTCGTAGATGGCGTTGGCGACGTCGGTGATCTCGGCGCGCGTGGGGCGCGGGTTGCGCTGCATGGAGTCGAGCATCTGCGTGGCGGTGATGACCGGCTTGTAGTGCTGGTTGCACTTCTTGATGATGGTCTTCTGGATGTGCGGGACCTGCGCGGCGGGAACCTCGACGCCGAGGTCGCCGCGGGCGACCATGCAGCCGTCGGCCTCGTGGAGGATCTCATCGAAGTTCTTGACGCCGAGGGCGCTCTCGATCTTGGGGAAGACGAGGACGTCGGGCGTGCCCATCTCGACGCAGATCTTGCGAATCTCCTGGACGGCCTTGCCGTCGCGGATGAAGGACGCGGCGATGGCGTCGATGCCAAGCTCGCAGCCGAACATGATGTCGGCGCGGTCCTGCGGGGTGACGGAGGGCAGGTTGATGTTGAGGTTGGGGAAGTTCACGCCCTTGTGCTCGCCCAGCTCGCCGCCGTTGGTGATCTTGCAGGTGATGTCGGTGCCCTCGACGCTCATGACCTCGAGCCCGATGAGGCCGTCGTCGATGAGGATGACCGTGCCCTCCTCGACCTCGGAGGGGAGCGGCTTGTAGTCGAGCGAGAAGCGCTCGGCGGTGCCGACGACGTCGTCATCGGTGGTCACGATGCAGGTCTTGCCCGTCTCGAGGGTGACCTTCTTGCCGTCCTGGAGCAGGCCGGTGCGGACCTCGGGGCCCTTGGTGTCGAGCATGATGGCCACGGGGATGCCGAGCTCGCGGGAGAGGGCACGGACGCGCTCGATGTTCTTGCGGTGGTACTCGTGGCTACCGTGGGAGAAGTTGAAGCGCGCGACGTTCATGCCGTGAAGGATGAGCTGACGCAGCACCTCCTCGTCCTCGGTAGCGGGTCCCATCGTGCAGACGATCTTGGTCTTCTTCTTGTTGAACGCCATGTGTACCTCTCTCTTGTGTGTGCGATGGCCTGAGCCAACTGACCGATGTTAGCAGACGACGCTGCGTTCAACGAAGTCAGTGCCGCTGGCGAATGCGCGCGCGTTGTCGAGCGTGACGCGCGCGATCTCGCCGAGGGCCTCGTGAGTGAAGAACGCCTGATGGCTCGTCATGACGACGTTGGGGAAGGAGCAGAGGCGCGCGGTGATGGAATCAATGACCTGACCAGCGCGGTTCTGGTAGACGTTCGGCCCCTCCTCGTCGTAGACGTCGATGCCCGCGGCGCCGATCTTGCCGGAGAGGATGCCGCGGATGAGCGCCTGAGTGTCCACGAGGCCGCCGCGCCCGGTGTTCACGAAAATCACACCATCCTTCATCTTGGCGATGGACTCGTCGTTGATCATGTGACGGCTCTCGTCGTTGAGGAAGGCGTGGAGCGAGATGAGGTCGCTCCGGCGATAGAGCTCGTCGTAGTCCACGTACTCATCGATGACGCCCGCGTCAACGAGGCCCTGGTTGGGGTAGAGGTCGCTTCCGAGCACCTTCATGCCGAAGCCCTTGCAGATGCGGCAGAGCGCGGCACCGATGCGGCCGGTGCCGATGATGCCGGCGGTCTTGCCGTGGAGCGTCTCGCCGACGAGGCCGTCAAGCGAGAAGTCGTTCTCGCGGACGCGGATGTAGCCCTTGCAGATGCGGCGGTTGGCGGCCAGCGCGAGCGCCATGGCGTGCTCGGCGATGGCCTCGGGGGAGTAGGCGGGGACGCGCGTGACCTTGATTCCCAGCTCCTTGGCCTTGTCCACGTTGACGGCATCGAAGCCCGCGCAGCGCATGAGCAGGAGCTTCACGTCGAGGCCGGCGAGGATCTCGAGGGTCATGGCGCCGCAGTCGGCGTTGACAAAGGCGCAGACGGCGTCATAGCCCTTGGCGAGGGCGGCGGTCATGGGCGTGAGGTTGGTCTCGGTGAAGTCGATCTTGATCTCGGGGTAGTCCTTGAGCTCCCTCGTGAAGGAGTCTCTGTCGTAGCTGGCGGTTCCATAGAAAAGTATGTTCATGGGGAGTCCTTTCACGGCGCGCATGTGCACGCGCGACACGTATCCTACGCCCTCTCAGTTTAGTACAGGCAAGCGTCGCGTAAGCCGTGTGTTTGGCGCTCCAGAGAACGTTCTCATGCAGGTGAAGCCGGATATCGTTGCGTCACGCGCACGGCCCGTCTTTGAGGATTCTCCAGATTGTGGTTCGGCTCACGCCGAGCGTGCGCGCCGCCTCCGTCTGATTGCCGCCGTACTTCTCCACCACCATGCGCACGATGTCGCGCTCTATCTCGCGCAGCGGGCGCAGGAGGTCGATGCTCGAGGTCTCGCTCGGCGTGTCGAGGGACGAGAAGCGCGTGGCGCCCTCTCGGTCGAGAGCCTCGCGCACGTCGCGCGCCCACATGACCCCCTCCTCGGTCGTCGCGCTCGCACGTTGGAGGACCTGTCGGAGCTCGATGTAGTTGCGAGGCCAGGGGTGCCCGAGCAAGAGGTCCATCGCCTCGTCGGTGACGAGGGGAGGGACGGTTCCGGCGTGGCGGGCCTCCGAGTCGAGGAAGAGGCCTATGGCGCGGCGGAGGTCGCGCCGCCTCCTGAGGGGCGGCGCCGTGAGCACGTGGCAGCGAAGATACTCGACGAAGAGCGAGATGACCGACCCCTCGGTGGCGTCCTCGGAGTCGTTTGCGGAGACGATCACCCGGTCGCGCTCGCAGATCCCGGTCTGGCGCATAACGTCGACCAGTCGACGGGCCGCGTCATCGTCGAGGGCGTGGACCGCCTTGACCCAGAGCGTCTCTCCCGAGCCGTAGAGCGGCGAGTTGGGAGAGTCCATGAGGTAGCCCCAGCTCCGATCCGTGAGGAGCGGGCAGTCAATGGTGACGAGAGGGCGTGAGGTCCAGGGGCCGGTGAGATAGACGAGCTCCGCGATGCGAGCCTTGCCCGTCCCGACCTCCCCCTCAAGGGCGATCGGCCTGCCGGCGCGCAGGGCGCCCGAGATCTGCGCGGAGAGCTCTTCGCCCGCCCCCACGGCATGGAAGACGCTCTCGTGATAGGAGCGTTCGACGGCGTCGCGATTCCGGCGCTCGATGCCCGCGAGGCTCTCGTTGCTTGGGGCGCTCGAGGTCATGATGCTGAAGGAAAGATAGGCCTCCCCATCCTGCTCGAAGGTGGACTTGCTGATTCGATACGTCCTTCTCCCGCGTTGGAGCGCCAGGTGCTCGTCCTTCTCCCCGCCAAGGTGCTCCCGGAGATATCCGAGCAGCTCGGGACGGCGCTCGGTGAGGTTGGTGTAGACGAGTCGGCCGGAGCCCGAGAAGAGCGCGACCCTCGGGGGGAGGCTGCGGACGAGCTGCCAGAGCACGTGGTTCTGCGTTCGGACCTCTCGCGTCTGCTGGCAGAGGTCAAGAGCGCGCCTCAGTGCGTCCGAGACGCTGCGAGCCCCTGACGAGAGCAGGTGTGCCGTCATGCCCCGCTCGGCGCAGGCGTCCCGCGAGAAGGAGTCGCAGAGGATGACCTCATAGTCTCCGCTGGCGACGTCTTCGAGAACGATGGGCAGCTCATCCTCGAAGGAGACGCCGTAGACGTCGAGGTCAAAATCCGAGAAGTCGGCCACTTCGCTGACCGCGCGCAGCGCGTTGGAAAAGCCAATCACCGCGGTGCGCCCGCCCTGCGGGTTGTGCCGGGCGAGCGCCTCGAGGAGGTCGGTCGCCGAGACATCGATTTCTATCACGGGCAGGGAGAGCTCGTCCTCGAGCATCTGCGCGGTTCCGCCACGTGAGATGACCACGTCAAAGTCCGAGTCGATGCTGCCGAGCGCTGCGGCAAGCCCCTTTGAGAGATCGCCCTCGTGGACGGTCACCTCGAGCTCCGGATAGTCGGGAGCCACCTCGCGCGCGACGTCGACAAGGTCGTGATAGGGGGAGATCAGGAGCGCTCTGAAGTCAGCCATGACATAACCGTTCATATATGAAACATCACGATAGGAAAAGACGTTTCATATTGTAACGATTCTCCGGCCCAGAGGGGCATGATGCGCGCGGCGAGAAGAACCACCATGGGCGTAGCGAAGGAAGGGGCTCTATGACGCGGGTCATGCTCATAGCGGACGACATGACGGGCGCGCTCGACGCGGGCGCGTGCCTGCTGCCGGCGGACGTTATCGTGGCGACGTCTCCCAAGGGGGCGGAGCCCCTCCTTGCCGAGGTCCGGCCCGCGGTGCTCTGCGTCAATGCCGAGACGAGGCACCTTGACGCCTCGCCGGCTGCAGAGCGCGTGGCATCTCTCGTGGGGCGCGCGAGGCGGGAGGGCGTCCGATGCGTGGTCAAGAAGACGGACTCGGCCCTTCGGGGAAACATCGGGGCGGAGCTTGCCGCCGCGTGGAGGGCGAGCGGGTACGAGCGCCTGCACTTCATTCCCGCCCTTCCCGAGATGGGCCGCGTCACGCGGGGCGGCGTCCATTATGTCGACGGCGTGCCCGTGAGCGAGGGTCGTTTCGGAAAAGACCCCTTTGAGCCCGTTGCGTGCTCGAACGTATCAAGGCTCATTGGCCTGCAGACGGACGTCCCCGTCACAGCCGTCTCCGAGGGGGAGCCCGTTCCAGGGGAGGCGCGGGGCATCGTTGTCTACGACGCTACGTCGCTCGATAGAATGCTCGCGCGCGTCCGAGAGCTTGAGGAGGGAGGCGAGCTTGGCGTCATAGCCGGGTGCTCCGGCGTCATGCGTGCCCTCGCCCGCGTGCTTGACCTACGCCCTCGCCTGGAGAGGGGGCTCCCAAGCTCAGGAAACCTGCTCGTTGTCTGCGGCAGCGTGAACGGGACCTCCCGCGGGCAGTGCGCCTACGCCGCGAGCCGCGGAGCCGCAGTCCTGCCGATCGCCGAGCGCGAGAAGTGCGATGACTCCTGGCTTGAGAGCGACTCGGGTCGCGATTTCGTCTCGCGGGCCGCCCGCAGCTGGGCGACGGCCCCCCTCACGGTGATTGACGGATCGGGCCTTGAGGACCTCACGCGGCTCGTCCCGGATGGCGCCGAGGTCCGCCAGGTGGTTGCCGACCACATTGGCGCGCTCCTCGTCCGCATTTGCGAGTCCGGCGCAGGAGGCCGCGTGCTCGTTACGGGCGGCGACATCCTCGCGAGCTTCCTCGCCCAGGCGCATGCCGACCGCCTGAGGCCGCTCGGCCAGCCCGTTCCCGGCATCGTGTGCTTCGAGCTGGAAATGGCAGGTGGGGAGGTCGTCGTCGCCTCAAAGTCGGGCGGTTTCGGAAGCAGGTCTCTGTTCGTCGACATGGCGGGCCTTCCCAAAGAAGAAGCAAAGGAGTGTGCCCATGCTTAGCAAGTATTCCCTGAGACTCCCCAAGGTTGTCTACGGGGGCGAGAACCCCACCGATGAGCTCGCGGCGGCTCTGCGCCGCGAGGGCGCCAAGAGCGTCGTCGTGTTCACGGACGCGGCTCTGCACAAGCTCGGCCTGGTGAACCCGGTGCTCGAGGCCATCGAGTCCGTCGGCGCAACGTTCGAGATCATCGACGACATCCCCGCCGAGCCCACCTATGGCCAGGTCCAGAACGTGGTCGACCAGGTCAAGAGCGCCTCTGCGGACGCCATCGTGGCGGTGGGCGGCGGCTCGGTCATGGACGCGGCCAAGCTCGCCGCCGTCTGCGCCACGGACGCCTACACCGTGCACGATCTTCTCGCCGACCCCTCCCGTGCCGCCAAGCAGCTCACGACCTTCATGGTCCCCACCACGGCCGGCACCGGCGCCGAGGCCACGCCCAACGCCATTGTGGCTGTGCCCGAGGACGAGCTCAAGGTCGGCATCGTGAACGACGCGATGATCGCCGACTACGTGGTCCTGGACGCCCGCATGATAAAGAATCTTCCGCGCCCGATCGCGGCGTCCACGGGCATCGACGCCCTCTGCCACGCCATCGAGTGCTACACGTCCACGAAGGCCAACCCCTTCTCCGACGTCTTTGCCCTCGAGGCCTTTGACCTCATCATCAACAACATCGAGGCCGCCTGCGACGACCCCGAGGCCATGGACGCCAAGCGCGCCATGCAGATCGCGAGCTTCTACGCCGGCATCGCCATCACGGCCTCCGGCACCACGGCCGTCCACGCCCTGTCCTACCCGCTCGGCGGCAAGTACCACGTGGCGCACGGCGTCTCCAACGCCATCCTGCTGAGCCCCGTGATGCACTTCAACGAGCCGGCAATCCGCGAGCGCCTCGCCGTCGCGTACGACCGCGCCATCCGCGGCGACGCCACCACGGTCGAGGAGAAGTCCGCCGCCGTCATCGAGCGCATGGACGCCATCGTGAGCCACCTCGACATCCCCAAGAAGCTCGACGAGCTCGGCGTGACCGGGGTCGACGTCGACCAGCTTGCGGCCGCGGGCATGACCGTCCAGCGCCTGCTTGTGAACAACATGCGCGAGGTCACGCTCGAGGACGCCAAAGTCATCTACGCGCAGGTCCTCTAGCGGGACAGGACAGGGAGGCACATCAGAATGATTGAGCTCAAGGGAATCGTCGTCCCCATCGTCACCCCGATGAACGAGGACGAGACCATCAACCTCGATGAGCTGCGTCGTCAGGTCGACCGCCAGATCGATGCGGGCATCCACGGCATCTTCCCGTTCGGCACCAACGGCGAGGGCTACATCCTCAACGGCGACGAGAAGAAGCTCGTCCTCGAGACCGTCATCGACCAGGTGGCCGGACGCGCGCCCGTCTACGCCGGAACCGGCTGCATCTCCACCAAGGAGACTATCGAGCAGTGCAAGACGGCGGAGGCCGCGGGTGCCGACATCCTCTCCGTCATCACGCCGTCCTTCGCCAAGGCGAGCCAGCATGAGCTGATCGTCCACTACACCACCGTTGCCGAGGCCGTGCCCAACATGCCGATCGTCCTCTACAACATCCCGGCGCGCACCGGCAACGCGCTCGAGCCCGAGACCATCGTCGAGCTTGCCAAGATCGACAACATCGTGGGCGCCAAGGACTCCTCCGGCAACTGGGACAACCTCTCCGCCTACATCGACCTCACCAAGGACATGGACTTCGGCGTGCTCTCCGGCAACGACGCCCTCATCCTCAAGGCGCTGCGCCGTGGTGCGAGGGGTGCCATCGCCGGCTGCGCCAACGTCTACCCCAAGAACATGGTGGGCATCTACGAGAACTGGGCCAAGGGCGACGACGAGGCTGCCGAGGCCTGCCAGGCCGCCGTGGCGCCGCTGCGCGACTGCTTCAAGTACGGCAACCCCAACACCGTGGTGAAGACCGCCGTCAACCTTCTCGGCTATCCCGTCGGCACGTGCCGCGCGCCCTTCAACTATCTGCCCGACGAAGGTCTCGAGGTGCTGCGCGCGACTCTTGAGTCCGATCACAAGAGGGGAGTGCGCTAGATGAGCGAGAAGAACCGTCCCATCGTCGCCATCACCATGGGCGACCCGGCCGGCAACGGCCCGGAGATCACGGTGAAGGCGCTCTCCGATCCCGCACTCTACGAGCGCTGCCGCCCCATCGTGGTCGGAGACGCAAAGATGATCGAGCAGGCCAAGGGCTTCGTGAACCACCCGGAGATCGAGGTCAATCCCGTCTCGGACGTCGCGGACGCCAAGTTCAGGGCGGGTACGATCGACGTCTACCACCTCGACCTCATCGAGGACGTGGCCTCCTTCAAGTTGGGCGAGGTCTCCGCCGAGGGCGGCAACGCCGCCTTCCAGAGCGTCAGGCGCACGATCGAGCTGGCCATGGAGGGGAAGGTCGACGCCACCGTCACCAACGCCCTCAACAAGGAGTCCATGAACCTGGCTCTCGCGCCCCAGGGCATGCACTTCGATGGCCACACGGAGATCTACGCCACCTACACCGGCACCAAGAAGTACTCGATGATGCTCGCACACCATGACTTCCGTGTGGTGCACGTGTCCACGCACTGCTCGCTTCGCGAGGCGTGCGACCGCGTGAAGACCCCACGTGTCCTCGAGGTCATCAAGCTGGGATGGCAGGCGTGTCGCGACCTCGGCATCGAGAGCCCCAAGGTCGCCGTCGCCGGCCTCAACCCGCACTCCGGCGAGCACGGCCTCTTCGGCACCGAGGAGATCGACGAGATCATCCCCGCCATCGAGCTCGCCCGCGCGGAGGGCATCGACGCCGTGGGCCCCTGCCCGCCCGACAGCGTCTTCTCCGAGATGCATGGCGGCTGGTACGACATCGTCGTCTGCATGTATCACGACCAGGGACACATACCCACCAAGACGCTTGGCTTCGTGTTTGATCGCGAGGCGGGCTCCTGGAAGGCCGTCGAGGGCGTGAACGTCACGCTCGGCCTCCCCATCATCAGGACATCGGTCGATCACGGCACGGGCTTCGCGCTTGCGGGGAAGGGAACCGCCAATGCGCTCTCGCTCGTGAACGCCATCGACTATGCGCTGCGCATGGCAAGGGGAAAGGAGTAGAGAGCCGTACGCGGCTGCGGGGCCTCGGGTTTGGCGACTGTCGGCCCCGCAGGAGGTACGAGGACTGCTGTTTGGCCAACGACAGCCCTCCTGTTTGATTCTTGCACATTCACCCTGGTCTGAAAGGGGCTTGAGAAAATGACTCCGCAAATGATTCTGGCACTGGGGGTGCTCATCTTCATGATCGTTCTGATCATGGCAGACGTGCTCCCGTTTGGAGCGCCGCCGCTGCTCGCAAGCCTTCTGCTGGTCGTCTTCCAGCTCTATCCCGCAGATGCTGATCCCATTGCATATGCGTTCGCCGGATTCACTGATTCCAACGTCTGGATGATCGCGTTTTTCATGGTGGTGTTGGCCGCGTTCCAAAAGACGAGCTTCACCGCGCGCGTCCGAAGCCAGATGTTCAGGCTCGCCGAGCGTGGTGGGTTCAAGGGCTACCTGCTCCTCGTTCTTCTCGTCATGGTTGCCTGCGCGCTGACCGGCGGCCACTCCACGGGATTCTACGTTCTCATCCTTGGTCTGGTGGCGACCATTCCGTATGACAAGAAGCTGCCTACCTCCAAGCTCGTCATGCCCCTTGGATTTGCCTGCTTCCACCCCGTCAACTTTGCGGTGAACTTCGGTTTGTGCGTCGGCATCCTCAACTCCGCGGGCTTTGCGACGGACGGCGTGTCGATGACCCCGTTCATCATCACCACGCTCATCGGATGCGTCGGCTACTTCATCTGGTCCTTCGTTGGTTACCGTCTGCTTCCCGACCATGCGATTGCCGTTCAGCAGGAGCAGTCCGATGAGGTCGTTGCGAGCGATCTTCCCCAATGGAAAGAACTCGTCACGGTTGCCTGCCTCGCTGCTTCCGTCGTCGGCATGATGTTTGCCAAGCAGCTCGGTGATGTGGCGTACATCCTTCCCGGCATCTTCGCTTTCCTGCTCCTTGGCATCAAGGTCGTTGACTGGCAGGAGATGCGCAATAGCCTGTTCTCTCCCGTCGTTCTCATGATGTGCTGTGTCATTCCTGTGGCAAACGCGCTCTCTGACTCCGGTTTCACCGCGCTGGTTGGCAACATGGTCGCCGACGCCGCCTCGAGCATGCCCCCGTTCTGGCTCACCTTCGTGTTCTGCCTGCTGACGAGCGCTTGCGCCACGTTTACTGGCGCCAACTTCGCCTCGGCGTACATCTTCGTCCCCATCGTCATTGCTGCGTGCCTTGCCCTCGGCGTCAACCCCGTTGGTCCCGCTGCCGCTTCGACCATGGCCGCTTTTGCGGGCGGGTTCCTTCCCATTGACGGCCTTCCGGCGCTTGTATACGGCTGGGGTAACTACTCGATGAAGGAGTTCTGGAAGTTCACGATTCCGATGTGGATTATCAACTGCCTGTTCCTTGCCATCGGAGCGATGGTCGCGTTCTAGTTCATCCGGGCAGCATCGATCAGCACGCATTCTGCGCGGTCCTTCTTGCATCGTCGCAGATGGCGAGGGGGACCGCGCGCAGAATGCGTGCAATACGAGTCATCGCCTGTAGAAGGGAGCACCATGAATGAGAAAATGCTTCGGGGAAAAGTCGTTGCCGTGACAGGTGCCTCTCGTGGGATTGGCCGCCAAGTTGCGTTGACGCTCGCTGGTGAGGGCGCGGACCTGGTCATCAACGGCACGAACCTCGATCGTCTGGACGATGTCAGATCTGAGGTCGAAGCATGTGGCCAGAGATGCGTTATTGCAGAGGGAGACGTCTCGCTTCCCGAGACGTCCGAACGGCTCGCCCAGATTGCGAGAGACGAGTACGGGAGGATTGACGTTCTTGTCAATAACGCCGGGATCAACGATCGGACCAAGACGCCTCAGCTAACCAATGAGGGTTGGCTGCGGGTCATCAAT
Source organism: Thermophilibacter provencensis (assembly GCF_900128445.1). GTDB lineage: Bacteria > Actinomycetota > Coriobacteriia > Coriobacteriales > Atopobiaceae > Thermophilibacter > Thermophilibacter provencensis. Next base: position 1,141,599 of record NZ_LT671417.1, read on the forward strand.
GTCAACCTCAACGGAACCTACTATATGTGCCACGCGGTTCTTCCGCAGATGGTCGAGCAGGGGTCTGGCTGCATCGTCAACATCACCTCCGCCAACGGAGTAACCCCGCATCCAAACGCCGCGCCCTCGTATGGCGCATCAAAGGCGGGTATTACCTATCTGACGCGACACTTCGCGCTCGAGTACGCCCCCCACGGTATTCGTGTGAACGCGGTGCAATGCGGACCCATCTCCTCGGAGATGACCGATCAGTGGACGCCGGAGTACCGTGAGCAGGCGCTGGCTAAGGTTCCTCTGCATCGACTTGGCACTCCCGAGGAGGTCGCTTGGGGCGTGCTGTTCTGCTGTAGCGAGATGAGCGGATTCATGACGGGCGCGAGCATCAACATGAGCGGCGGAAAGTTGATGCAGTAAGGTATGGGATCAATGGAATTCAAGACTCTCCCGGGCCTCACGCCCGACGGACAGATCTACTTTGACGAGGAGATGGCGTTCCTTGAGGCCATGCTCCCGCCCGGTCCCTGGGCCACCGCTCATGGGCCGGGGCTCGTCGAGACCCCCGCAGGCACGCTGCTGTGCTGCTGGTTTGCCGGAACCTTCGAGGGCGATACGGACGTCAACATCGTGGTCTCGCGCCTTGAGAAGGGCTCTGACCAGTGGGGCGAGCCTGCGATGATCTCGACCGACAACGAGTTTTCCAATCAGAACCCGTCGCTGTTTCTCGCGGCCAAGAATGAGATCTGGTGTCTGTATACCTCCCAGCGCGGCCGCGAGCCGGGCAAGGACAACATGCAGTACACCTCGGTCATCAAGCGCCAGATCTCCCGCGATGACGGGCGCACCTGGAGCGCTCCCGAGGTCGTGCTTCCCGAGGAGGGCACGTTTGCGCGTCAGCCCATCCAAGTCCTCTCCAACGGGCGCTGGATCTACGGCCTGTGGCTCTGCTCCGATGGCGCGAGCGGACTTGCCGGCGACCCAAGCGCCTTCGCGGTCTCTGATGACGCGGGCGCCACATGGCGGCGCGTCGACGTGCCGGCCTCTTCCGGGCGCGTGCACCCGAGCGTGGTCGAGCTCGAGGACGGGCACCTCGTCGCCTTTATGCGCAGCCGCGAGGCGGACTGGATCTATCGCAGCGAGTCAGCCGACTACGGCGACACCTGGAGCGCGCCTGAGCCCACGCCGCTGCCCAACAACAACTCCGGCATCGCCGTGGCCAAGCTGGCGAGCGGCCGCATCGCCATCGCGTACAACCACAACTCCGCGCCGGGCACCTACGGCAAGACGGGGGCGTGGCCGGCGCTGCGCAACCCCGTCTCCCTCGCGCTCTCCGAGGACGGCGGCCTCACGTTCCCGCTCATCCGCAACGTGGAGCGCGGCGAGGGGTACGTGGGCGAGGAGAACAAGTTCAACAACCGCCAGTACGAGTACCCCTGCATCATGCAGGCGTCTGACGGCATGATTCACGTCGCGTACGCCTACCAGACCCGACGCGGGGTCAAGTGGGTCACGCTCTCCGAGGAGGACGTCATGGGCAGGGTCCGTGGCGCGGGCACCTACAACCCGACCTCGGGCGAGGGCGCCCGCAGGGGCGAGGCGGGAGGCGCGACGCATTGATCTACGACGGACTTGACGCCATCGGGCTCTATCGCGGCCTTACTCGCGGCCTTGACGTGCTCATCGACTGGCTGGGCAAGAACGATCCCGTCGACCTGCCGCTCGGCATCACCCAGATCGACGGCAACCGCGTCTACGCCAACGTCATGGACGCGAGCACCAAGTACGAGAAGGACGCCCGCTTCGAGACGCACCGCAAGTACATGGACGTCCAGATTGACCTCGAGGGCGCCGAGTGCTTCAAGACCACCCCGGGCGCGGTCGTGCCCGCCGGCGTCTTCGACGAGGCCATCGACAAGGGCTACTGCCACGCCGCGGAGGGCAACGACGACCTCTTCGAGGGATGCCTTGCCGGTGGGCGCTTCGTCGTCTTCATGATCGGCGAGCCGCACATGCCCAACCTTGTGCTTCCGGGCGCGGAGCCCGGCCCAGTCAAGAAGGCCTGCTTCAAGGTCGTGGGCGACCAGTTCTGGGACGAGGTCTAGCATGTGACAGGGGGACGGAGCGGTGACATCTCCTCCGTCCCCCTGTCACGCGGTCGGGTTGAGGGGGTAAGGGAATGCTGGTGACGCGCGACGGTGCGGTCCTTCTCGCCGCGACGTTCTGCTACCTCGCGAGCACGATGCTCGCGAACCCGCTCGTCGCGGGCTTTGCGGGGACGCTCGGCGCCACCGCCGCGATGATGGGCGTGCTCACCGCGCTCATGAACGCGTGCTCGCTCGTCGTGCGACCCGTCGCCGGCAACCTCTCTGACCGCCTCCCCAAGCGCCATCTCGCCGCCGCGGGGGCCGCCCTCATGCTCGTGACCGCGCTCGGGCAGGCGCTGGCGCCTAACACCGTGCTTCTCGCCGCCATGCGGCTTGCCAACGGGGCGGGGTACTCGCTCTGCTCGGTGTGCATGTCCACGTGGTTTGCCGAGACGCTCCCACCCGCGCGGCTGGGGCAGGGCATGGGGATCTTCGGCCTCATGAACGCCCTCGGCATGGCGGTGGGACCAGCCCTCGGAATTGCCGTCTCCGACGCGCTGGGCTATCGTCTCGCGCTCGGCCTCTCCGCCATCTTTGCGGCGCTCTCGCTGGCGGGGATTCTCCTCGTCCGCAATGGGGGAGCCGTGCGGGGAGGGCAGGACGCCCATGCCGAGAAGGACGCGCTTCCCCGGGTCCGCCTGCTCGATCGACGTGCGGTTCCGTCGGCTGTCGTGGTGGCGCTCTTCACGGTCCCGTACATGGCCACGCAGGCGTTTCTCGTGAGCTATGCGGAGGCGCGGGGGCTCGACGTCCCCACGGGGGCGTTCTTCACGGTCTACGCCGCGTCGCTCATGGTCCTGCGGGTCCTTCTCGGCCGTGCGTTCGACCGGGTGGGGTTCGTGCCCTTTGTGGTGGCGTCGGGGGTCTCCGCCGCGGCCTCGCTCGTTCTTCTCGCCACCATGACCGATGCCGTCGGGCTGCTGCTCGCTGCCCCCTTCATGGCGGGCGGCTACGGCGTCATGTGCTCGGTCTGTCAGTCCACTGCCGTCCGTGCGGTGGGGCCCGAGCATGTGGGTCTTGCCAACAGCACGTACTACATGGGGTTTGACGTTGGCATGACGCTTGGGCCCGTGATTGGCGGGGCGCTCTTCGGTGCGGTCGACCTCGCGTGGTTCTACCCCGCGCTCATGCTCACGATACCTGCGGCGTGGCTAGTCTGCGCCCTCTCGCAGAGACGCGCGGCAGGTGGAGGTGACGACGGAAGGAAGACTGAATCGTAAGTCCGCCGTCGGGTAGAATAGGCCTCGTGTTTCTTGTCCATGCGTCCGGCATGGCAGCCTTGATGGGCCCTTGCCCCTTCCTGGGGAATTATGATCGGGCATCAATCTGCCGGGCGCCGAATTCCCAGGAGGGGAACTGAATGAAGGAGTACCTAGAGTCCAAGGACAAGGTCCTGGGCGAACTCTCCTCAAACGAGGAGAGCGGTCTCAGTGCGGCGGAGGCCTCGAGCCGCCTGTCGCAGTACGGGCCTAACGAGCTGGAGAAGGAGGAGAAGACCCCGCTCTGGAAGCGCTTCTTCGAGCAGATGGCCGACCCGATGGTCATCATGCTCATCGTGGCGGCCGTCATCTCCGCCGTGACCGGCATGGTCCAGGGCGAGCCCGAGTGGGCGGACGTCATCATCATCATGGCGGTCGTCATCATCAACTCCGTGCTCGGCGTGGTCCAGGAGGCCAAGTCCGAGCAGGCCCTCGAGGCGCTGCAGCAGATGAGCGCCGCGCAGTCCAAGGTCATCCGCGACGGCAAGATGGAGCACCTGCCGTCCGCCGAGCTCGTGCCCGGCGACATCGTGCTCCTTGAGGCCGGCGACTCCGTGCCCGCGGACTGCCGCATCCTCGAGAGCGCCTCGATGAAGATCGAGGAGGCCGCCCTCACCGGCGAGTCCGTCCCGGTGGAGAAGCACGTCGAGGCCATCGCGCTGGCCGCCGACGCCGACGACGTGTCCCTGGGCGACCGCAAGAACATGTGCTACATGGGCTCCACCGTGGTCTACGGCCGCGGCAAGGCCGTCGTGGCGGGCACCGGCATGAAGACCGAGATGGGCAAGATCGCCGGCGCCCTCACCACCGCCAAGAAGGAGCTCACGCCGCTCCAGATGAAGCTCAACGAGCTTTCCGGCATCCTCACCAAGCTGGTCCTGGCCATCTGCGTGATCATCTTTGCGGTGGACATCGTGCGCCACTTCGGCGAGCTGGGCTCCCACCCCGAGATGATCCTCGACACCTTCATGGTGGCCGTCTCCCTGGCCGTGGCCGCCATCCCCGAGGGCCTCGTGGCCGTGGTCACCATCGTGCTCTCCATGGGCGTGACCAAGATGGCCAAGCGCCAGGCCATCATCCGCAAGATGACCGCCGTGGAGACGCTGGGCTGCACGCAGGTCATCTGCTCGGACAAGACCGGTACGCTCACCCAGAACAAGATGACCGTTGTGAAGCACGTGGCCGCCGCGCCCGAGGAGAAGCTGCTCGCCGGCATGGCCCTCTGCTCCGACGCCAAGTGGGATGCCGAGAAGGGCGAGTCCCAGGGCGAGCCCACCGAGGCCGCGCTGGTCAACGACGCCGCCAAGGCGGGCATGACCGGGCTCGACGTGGAGCACCCGCGCGTGGGCGAGGCCCCGTTCGACTCCAGCCGCAAGATGATGTCCGTGGTGGTCGAGGAGGCCGACGGCTCCTACGAGCAGTACACCAAGGGCGCCCCCGACGTGGTCCTGGGCCTGTGCACCAAGGTCTATGACGGCGAGAAGGTCGTCCCGATGACCGAGGCGCGCCGCGCCGAGCTGCTCGCCGCCAACAAGGCGATGGCCGACGAGGCCCTGCGCGTGCTCGCGCTGGCGAGCCGCACCTGGGACGCCGTGCCCGCCGACTGCTCGCCCGAGGCGCTCGAGCACGACCTCACCTTCTGCGGCCTCTCCGGCATGATCGACCCCGAGCGCCCCGAGGTGGCCGCGGCCATCAGCGAGGCCCAGGGCGCCGGCGTGCGCACCGTCATGATCACGGGCGACCACATCGACACCGCCTTCGCCATCGCCAAGAACCTCGGCATCGCGTCCGACCGCAGCCAGGCCATCACCGGCGCCGAGCTCGACAAGATGTCCGAGGACGAGCTCGACCGCAACATCGAGCGCTACTGCGTCTACGCGCGCGTCCAGCCCGAGCACAAGACGCGCATCGTCGAGGCGTGGAAGTCCAAGAACAAGATCGTGGCCATGACCGGTGACGGCGTGAACGACGCGCCCTCCATCAAGCGCGCCGACATCGGCGTGGGCATGGGCATCACCGGCACCGACGTCACCAAGAACGTGGCCGACATGGTCCTTGCGGACGACAACTTCGCCACGATCATCAGCGCGGTCGAGGAGGGCCGCCGGATCTACGACAACATCCGCAAGGTCATCCAGTTCCTGCTCTCGGCCAACATCGCCGAGGTGCTCTCGGTCTTTGTGGCCACCCTCGTGGGCTTCACGATCTTCCAGCCGGTGCAGCTGCTCTGGATCAACCTCATCACGGACTGCTTCCCGGCGCTCGCGCTCGGCATGGAGGACGCCGAGGGTAACGTCATGAAGCGCAAGCCGCGCAACGCCTCCGACGGCGTCTTCGCGGGCGGCATGGGCCTCGACATCGCGGTCCAGGGCGTCATCATCACGGTGCTCGTGCTGGCGAGCTTCTTCGTGGGCGTCTACTTTGACATGGGCTACATCGACATCGCGGACATGATCGCCGGCACCGCCGACGAAGAGGGCGTCACCATGGCGTTCATCACGCTGTCCATGGTGGAGATCTTCCACTGCTTCAACATGCGCAGCCGCCGCGCGTCGCTCTTCTCCATGAAGAAGCAGAACAAGTGGCTGTGGGGCGCCGCCCTGCTGGCCCTCATCCTCACCGTCGTGGTGGTGGAGGTGCCGTTCCTGGCCGAGATGTTCGGCTTCATGGAGCTGCCGATCGAGGCGCTTGCCTGGGCCATCGGCCTGGCGTTCCTGATCATCCCGATCATGGAGGTCTACAAGGCCGTCATGCGTGGCATCGAGAAGAACCAGTAGTCCCTCTCGGCATGCGCGCGTCCGCGGGGACGGGGCTTCGGCCCCGTCCCCGTTTTCTGTGGTCCGGGCCCGGCTCGGGCGGGTCGTCTCCGCGGCCTGATCCGCCCGTTCTTCTCGCCCGGCGGTCTACCTCGGTGATTCAGGTATTTATTACATGGAAAACCATGTAGCAACTCGGGTCAAATGTCGGAAATGGCCCTTCCGAGGCGGGTTGCTACATGGTTTTGAAGTAGGTAAATCATCGAACTACTTTCGTGAGGTCCGGACTGACCGCCAAACCTGTCTGTGATAGAGTGTCATCAGGCGACCCCCATCGCTCCCAAGCGAGGGGAGTGGTATGCCGGTCATCCTTTCTCACAGCTCCGCCCTTGAGCTCCTGCGCGCCGTTCCGCCGCAGGTGAGGATGTATCCGCACGTGGCGGAGCCGCTGCGGCTTGCGGACATCTCAACTGATTCCCGCGAGCTCCGCCCCCTCGACATGCGCTCGTTTGGCATCCGAAGGGACCCCGTCCACGTTCTCGTGTCGAGGTCCGCCCGTGAGATTCAGTCATCCGGCGTGAAGACGCATCACTTCGGCCTCGCCGTCATGCCGGGCGGCCTGCTGCTGGAGCTCTCCCCGGGTGTGTATGCCGCCGGGCCCGAGCTCTGCTTCATTCAGATGGCGCGGAAGTCCTCCCTCGTGGGCGCCGTCGTGCTGGGCTGCGAGCTCTGCGGCCGATACTCGCACTTCTCTGAGATGGTCTCCGGATACTACGAGCGCCCGCCGCTCACGTCCGTCGAGAAGATCGGGGAGGCCGTGAGCGCCCTTCCCGGGCTCTATGGCGTCAGCCGTGCGCGCGAGGCCCTGCGCTGGGTGCGTGACGGCGCCCGCTCGCCGATGGAGACGGCGCTGTCGGCGGAGCTCTTCCTGCCCGGGCGGCACAAGGGCCTCGCCTTCGTGAGGCCCGAGCTCAACTACGAGGTGCAGCTCGACGAGGCCGCGGCGGCCATCACGGGGACGAAGAGCTGCTCGATAGACGTTGCCTGGCCGGGCGTTCGTCGCGGCGTGGAGTACGACAGCCTGGAGTTTCACCTCGATTCCGAGAAGGACCTGCGTCGCAAGGAGGCGCTCGAGCACATGGGATGGACGATAAACACCATCAAGCTCGACCAGATGGCAGACCATGCGGCCCTCATGCGCGCGGTCGCGCTCTTCGAGGGCGCCGTCCCGCGCCAGCCGGGCGGTCCCGCCTCTGAGGAGGAGGTGGCGGAGCTGCACCAGCGGCTCCTGCGCGCAACGCGGTGCGGGATGGGGCTCGAGCGGGCGCTCTTTGGCGTGCCGGTTTCGCGCGACGCGGTGAGGGTGCACGTGTAGGGCCTGGCGGCACGCGGTTGCAGGGAGTCAGAAGGCAGTTCTCCCTGGCGGGGGCTTGACGGAGACCTCCGTCCCTACGCCACGCCCGCGAGACCGAGGGCCATGCCCAGCAGCGACACCGCGATCGGCAGCAGCGCGCACGAGACGAGCACGTAGCGGTACGTGTCACGGACCTCGGTCTTGGCGGCCTGGTTTGCGGCGAGCATCGCCGAGGTGTGGGGCAGCAGCGTGGCCGGCCCCACGGACGCCATGCAGAGCACGCGGTGCATCATCGCCGGGTCGAGTCCGGTGGCCAGCAGCGTCTGCGCCATGCTGCCGAGGTAGATGTTGAGCGCCCCGATGGCCGAGCCCGTGATGCCGGCGATGGCGAAGATCGTGATGAAGCCCTGCCAGAGGGGGTTCAGGCTCGTGGACATAAGCGCCTCGATGATGCCCTGGTAGGCGGGCGATGCCACCACCACACCACCAAAGCCCATGATGGCCGCCACGGAGACGAGCGAGCTCAGGCCGCTCGTGCAGGACTCGCCGATGACACGCTTGACGTTTGCCAGCCGCCTGCGGTAGAGCAGGCACGCGGCGATTACCGAGGCGAGCATCGAGACGGTCACGGCGTCGGTGGCCTGCATGCCCGCCGCACGCTGCAGCACGAAGACCAGCACGACGAGAAGCGCGATCGGCGCGAAGCACGCCCAGACGGGCGGGGTGTCGGCATCGTCCGGACGGGCGAGCGCCTCCCCGGGGCTGGGGGAGAAGTGCTCCCCGCGCCGGCGGCAGCGGCCGATCTCCCGCTGCAGGTAGGCGTAGGAGAGCGCGAACATCACAACGGAGCAGATGACGCCGAGAAGCGCGCCCGCGTAGGCGTCCGTCCCGAGGAAGCTCGCGGGGATGAGGTTCTGCGTGGAGGGGATGCCCGGCATCATGACCATGCCGAGCGTGGCGGGGCAGACCATGATGGCGGCCACGACGAGCTTCTTGGGGATGTCCGCGCGCTCGAAGAGCTCGGCCGCGATGGGGTAGACCGAGAACGCGATGATGAACGCGCTGATGCCGCCGTAGGAGAGCACGAGGCCGGTGACCATGATCACGAGCAGCGCGTGCTTCTCGCCCACGAGGCGCAGCATGCTGCTGGCGATGCCCGCCGAGGCCCCGGAGTCGCCCATGACGCGCCCGAAGACGGACCCGAGGGCGAAGAGCAGGAACCAGCTGCCCACGAAGGCCGCCATGTCGCCCATATAGCTCTCGTTGATGGCGGAAAGGACGTCCATCCCGTTGGCGAGGATGACGATGAGCGAGGCGACGAGCGAGACCACCACCATGTGCCAGCCGCGCCAGATGAGGGCGACGATGGCGATGACGGCGAGGACGAGTCCGGCGATGCCGAGCATGGGGGCTCCAATCCGCTGGGCCTTCCGAGGCGGTGTCAGTGTATGCCGCCCGTGGCGTCAACGCCTCGCCGACGACGTATCGTCGCTGACGCGTTACATGCTGGAAGCGGCGCGATAACAACGGGGGCGTCCCGCGTCAGCCTGGCGCTATACTGGCTGCGGACAGGACGACGGAAGGGCGCGTGTGGCACGACGGTCACCCAAATCACCCAGGAGAAGGCGCGGGGGCGGCGCGACGGCAGGTGCCCCCTCGCTGCCGGCGCTCTCATCCCTGACCGAGCTTCCCGCCTTCGGGGAGCTCTCCTGCTCCGAGCGCCAGCGCTCCGCCTTCGGCGCCGCCCGAGACCGGGCCGTGGCGGCGGGGGCCGAGAAGGACGAGCTCGTCATGGGCTGCGTCGTGCGCCTTGACCGGGGCTTTCCCGCCGTGCTCTGCGAGGACGCCGTCTTTCGCGCCGAGTTCTCGGCGCGGCTCACCAAGGGCGGGCTCGCGGGAAGGGCGGAGTCCCGCGCCGCGGTGGGGGACTGGGTCTGCGCACGACGGCCGCACGGCCACGACATGGGCCTCATCGAGGAGATCCTCCCGCGCGAGAGCGACATCGCCCGCTGGCGCGGCGGCGCGCGGGGCGAGCGCCAGACGCTTGCCGCCAACGTCGACCTCGTGCTGGTGGTGCAGCAGCTCGGCGAGCGACCCGTGTCCTGCGAGCGGCTCGCCCGCTCGGCGGTGATCGCGCGCGACTGCGGCGCCGATGTCGCCGTCGTGCTCACGAAGGCAGACCGTGCCTCGGACGACGTCCTCGCGCGTGACGTCGCGGCCGTGCGCGAGGTGCTCGGGGAGGCGTGCCCGCTCGCGCTCACGTCCTCGGCCGAGCGGGAAGACGAGGTCGGGCGCGTGTCCGCGTGCGCGCGGGCGCTGGGCGTGCCCTGGGGGGTCGACGCCGTGCGGTCGCTCGTTCCGGAGGGCGTGGTGGCGATCGTGCTGGGGGAGTCCGGCGCGGGCAAGTCCACGCTGCTCAACGCCCTTCTCGGCCGCGAGGTGCTGGAGACGGGCGCCGTGCGCGCCGCAGACGACATGGGTCGCCACACCACGGTCGCGCGCCGGATGGTGTCGCTCCCGGGCGCGGGCGTGATCGTCGACGAGCCAGGCCTCAGGAGCCTTCCGATCGTCGGCCACGAGCGCGGACTCGCCATGGTCTTCCCCGAGGTCTCCGAGGCCGCCCGAGGCTGTCGCTTCCGCGACTGCACCCACACCCACGAGCCGGGGTGCGAGGTCCTGGGGAGGCGGGCCTCCGGGGAGATTTCGCCTGCGAGGGCAGACGCCTACGTGGCGCTTGCCTCGGAGATGCGCGAGAGCGCGGCATCGCTCGACCCGGACGTCGTGCTGTAGAGGACCCAGCTGCCCCGAGGGGCTGCCCTTGACGCGATGGGGGAGCTCTCGGCGCGGCCGCCACGTCCCCAAAACACCGCGAGGCGAGAAGAACGACGATGTGGATGAAATCTCGCCAAATTGAGGACGCCGTGTGAAGGCGTCTTTTTGTACGCCGGTTCGAATAACTTATGTCAACCAAACTGCGCTGCGGATTGATGCGCTTCGGTCAGCTGGCCGTCAGCGAATGGTATGACGCCGGACGAGGTATCTCCGAACGAGGGGGTGGGCTGGCCCCATGGGGCGGAGAATCCCCTCACACGCCTTGGCTCGAAGTTGAGGACGGGAAGGGGGTTCGGATGAGGCGACGGTTCAGATTGATGGTCTCGGGTGCCTGCGCGCTCGTTGCGGCGCTGGTTTGCGGGGTCTATGGGCAGCACGTTCGCGACGAGGCGGAGCGCGTGAGAACGGAGGCGCTCGAGCGCTACGGAGGCGAGGTCGTGAGCCTCCTCGTTGCCCCGAACGGCCTCGAGGCGGGGGAGGTTGTCGACAGGCAGAACGTCGTCGAGCGGGACTGGCTCGCCGACCTCGCCCCAGAGGGGGCGGTCGTCGGTATCGACGCGGTGCTGGGCGAGGAGGTGACGGTCCCGGCCGCGGCGGGGGCTCCGCTCACCGAGCTCAACTTCCGCGACAGCGAGGACGCGATCGACGTCCCCTCGGGGCGCGTCGCCCTGTCGATTCCGGTGACGGAGGACCTGGGGCTGCCATCCTCCGCCGCCGAGGGAACGACGCTTGCCGCCTATGAGGTCACCGACTCGGGGGTGAGCCTTCTTGCGGCCGACCTCACCGTGCTTCGCGCGCCCGGCGAGCATGCGTCGGTGGGCTCGCGCGGCGCGGTCACGCTCTCGGTGTCCCCTGACAGCGTGGCGAGCATCCTCGCGGCGAGCGCGGAGGGGAGCCTGCGTCTCGCCCTCCCTGCCGACGACGCGGAGGGGCTCGGGACGGGGGCGGAGGTCGTTCGGCCGGAGGCCGGGGCTGAGCAGGAGAAGTCCGCCGCGGAGGCGGCATGAGCGAGTGGGTCGCCGTGTGCGACGAGAGGGACTACGAGCTGATGGGCCGCGTCGCGCGTTCCTTGGACGCCTCGGCGGAGATGGAGCTCGTCGGAACCCCTGATGCGCTGAGAAGAACGGTGTTCGAGGCGGTCCCCGGCGAGCTGGGCGTGATCGTCGGCCAGGTTGACGGTGGCGTGTCCGACGTGAACCTTGCCGCCGCGATCGCCCACGACGGGAACGCCCGACGGGTCGTGCTCGCGCGCCATGGGGTCTCGGGCTCGCTGCGCTCCCGTGCGGCCCGCGCTGGGATAGACGACGTCGTGGACCTCGACGAGGGCGACGGCGGTCCGGGAGATGGCACGTCTGCGGGCGATGGGGGTCGCTCGGCGCAGAGCTCTGATTGCCCTCCCGGGCCGTCCGCGCGCCTGTCTCCCGGGAGAGGGGGCGCCGCGGTGCTGACGTTTTGCTCGGGTCGCGGCGGTGTCGGGAAGACTTCGATCGTGGCCGCCTTCGCCGCCCAGGCGCAGCGGTGGGGGATGAGGACCCGCATGCTCGACCTCGACCTCTCCTGCGGGAACCTGTTCAGCTGCTTCGGCCTGCCGAGGGGCACCGACCTCTCCCGGCTGGTCGAGGGCGGGGACCTCGAGGGGTCCGGGGCGGGGTCGTGCGTCACGGTGACGCCCCTGCTGGGGCTTGCGGGGCCCTGCGAGAGGCCGGAGTCCGCCGAGCTCGTCTCGCCTCATGTCGCCGAGCTCGTCTCTGGGCTCGCGAGGGGGTGTGACCTCCTGCTCGTTGACACGTCGACGACGCTCACCGATGCGGTGGCACAGGCTGCCCAGCTTGCGGACCGGCTCGTCATCGTCTCTGACGACCGGCCGGGGGGCACGGCGGCGCTCGCGCGCGTGGGCGGCCTTGCGGTGAGGCTTGGCGTCGCCCGAACGCGCATCGCTCGCCTCGAGAACAGGGCGAGCCCGCGGAGGGGGACCGACCTCGCCCTGGGACGTGCCGAGGTCGGCCTTGAGGTCGCGCGGGTGTATCGGGCCTTTGACGGAGGGGGCGAGGCTGCGGACCTCCTTGACGAGGGGCTCGCGCTCGAGCTCCCCGATTCGGGAGGGCCCTTCGCGGAGTCGGTCGCCATCTCGCTCGCGCAGCTGCTTGCGGAGCTTGGGAGGCTGCCGACGTGCGAGGAGGCGGCGCGCGCCGCGGAGGGGTCGACGACGCGCCGTCGGCCGGTCCTGTTTGGTCTGTGGAGGGAGGCGAGATAGATGTCACTCCTTGAGAGGGTTCGTGCCGTCGGGCCCGAAGCCGGCCTAGGGGGTTCCGAGGCAAGGGACCTGAGGGAGGCCCGCCGCGGCCTCAAGGCGGCGCTCGTCGAGCGGCTCGGCCTCGCCGTCATCGCGGGGATGCTCTCGTGGGAGGACCCCGGGAGGGCGCGCGACGAGCTGGGCGTGGCGCTCGACGCGATTCTCAACACGCAGGACTTTGGCTCCCTTGGCCCCGACGAGCACTCCCTGCTCTCGCGGCAGATACTGGACGAGGTCTGCGGGCTTGGGCCCATCCAGCCGCTGCTGGAGGATGACGAGATAACCGAGGTCATGATCAATGGCTGCGACGCGCTGTTCTACGAGCGCGAGGGGGAGCTCCACGCGGCCGACACCGTCTTCGACTCCCCCGAGCAGATCATGATCGTCCTCGATCGCATCCTCGCGCCTCTCGGGAGGCGCCTCGACCGAGCGAGCCCCCTCGTGAGCGCCCGACTCGCCAACGGCGACCGCGTGAACGCCGTGGCGTCCCCCGCCGCGATCGACGGCCCGGCGGTCACCATCCGCAAGTTCTCCGACCGCATCCGCACGCTGGGGCGCCTGGTGGAGCTGGGGTCCGTGCCGGGATGGTATGCGACGCTCCTCTCCTGGGCGGTGAGGGCACGCGCCTCGATCGCCGTTGCCGGCAGCACGGGATCGGGCAAGACGACGCTGCTCAACGCGCTCTCCTGCGAGATACCCCGCGGGGAGAGGATCGTGACGATCGAGGACTCGGCGGAGCTTCGCTTTGACGCCCATCCCAACGTGGTGCGCCTCGAGGCACAGGATGCCTCCATCGAGGGCGTGGGAGAGGTGACGATCAGGGACCTCGTGAAGAACTCCCTGCGCATGAGGCCCGATCGCATCGTCGTGGGGGAGGTGCGCGGCGAGGAGTGCGTTGACATGCTGAACGCCCTCAACACGGGGCATGACGGCTCGCTCACCACGCTCCACGCCGGCAGCGCCGAGGAGGCGGTCCTTCGCCTCATCCTCATGGCCAGGTTTGGGATGGACCTGCCGACGGCCCTCATCGAGGAGCAGATAGCCACCGCCATCGACCTCGTCGTCATGATGAGGCGCCTCGTTGACGGAAGGCGCGTCGTGACGTCGATGACGGAGGTTTCGCGCGGGGAGGACGGGGGCGCCCTGCTTGAGGAGTGCGTTCTCTTCGACCGGTCCGACCACTCGTGGCGCCTCGTTCGGGAGCCGGCGTTCGTGGGAAGGGCAATCGATGACGGGGTGCTGGACGAGGGGGAGGTGAGCAGATGGAGGGAGTGCTTGTCCTCGGGGTCGCGCTGATGACATTCCTGGCGACGCTCGTCCTCGTGCCGGGAGGGGGCGAGGGGGACGTCTGGTCCCCTGGCCGTCTTGCGCGGCGCGCAGGTCACCGCGCGGCACGGCTCATGAGGCGCCTCGGCGAATCGGCGATGGTCTCCCTGCTGGTCGGGACGGACGTTGGACGGAGGCTCGCGCTCGAGGCGAGCTCCTCGCGCGCGGCGATTGCGCTCGGCGTCGGCCCCGAGGGCTCGCTTGCCGCGCTCCTCTGCGCGGGGGCGCTCGTCTGCGCGCTCTTCGGGCTGCTCCTCGCCTCCCCGCTCGCGTGTCCCGTGGCGGGGCTCGCGCTGGTCGGAATGTGCGTGTCGCGCGACGCCGCGAGGGGGAGGCGCCTCAGGCGCGAGGTCCTCGGCGCCATGCCGGGCATCTACCGCACGCTCGCCGTTGCCATGGGCTCTGGCCAGACGCTCGCCCAGGCGGTCGAGTACGTGGGGGCGCACGAGCGCGGCCCGGCCTCGGCGGCGTTTGCCCGCATGTCGCTCCGCCTTCGATGCGGGATGGGTACCGAGGAGGCAGTCGAGGCGCTTTCGGGAGAGCTGGACGTGCCGGGTGCCGAGCTGCTCGCGACGGCCCTCGTCATCTCCCATCGGACGGGCAGTCCCCTTCGAGACCTCCTGGTCAGGTCGGCTCGACTGGCCGAGCGCCAGGGCGAGTTCGAGCGGCTGCTCTCGGTGAAGACCGCCCAGGTGCGGCTCTCCGTGAGAATCGTCTGCCTCCTGCCCGCGATTATGGTCGGGGTGCTGACGCTGCTTTCCCCGGACTTTCAGAGAGGGCTTCTCACGCCCGCCGGAATCGGGTGCACCTGCGCGGCCATGGCGCTCGACGGGCTCGCGCTCGCGATCATCCGCCGGATGATGAGGGGGGTGCTGTGACATGGCCCCCGAAGACCTTGCTGCCCCGGCGGTCGCCGCTGCGCTCTGCGCCGCCGCCGTGTTGGCGCTTCCGGACGGGGCGACGGTCCGGCGGCGAGGGAGACGCCCGGGGTTCCTCGGGCGAGTCGAGGACCTCGTTCGGTCGATTCCTCCTGTGCGCCGCGCCCGGTTGGCGGGCACGAGGGCGCGAAGGAGGGTGGAGTGCCTCGCCGAGCTCCCGGTCCTTCTCGACGTGGTGACGCTCGGCCTCTCGGCAGGGCTCTCCTTCGACTCGTCACTGGAGCTGTACTGCGAGCGGTGCGCGAACGAGCTCGCGCGGTCTCTCGAGGGTGCGATGCTCAGCTGGCGCATCGGCGTCGCGGAGAGGGAAGAGGCGCTGCTCTCGCTTGCGGAGGAGCTCGACCTCGCGCCGCTCGGCCGTTTCGCCGCGGTCGTGGGAGAGTCGCTCGCCTTTGGCGCGCCGCTCGCCGCCGCGCTCGAGCGACAGGCGCGGGCGATGCGCGACGAGCAGCGCTCCCAAGTCGAGGAGGAGATCGAGAAGGTCCCGGTGAAGATGCTCGTCCCTCTGGGGACGCTCATCGTCCCCGCGATGTTCCTGGCGATACTGGGCCCGCTCCTCGGGTCCGCGGTGGTGGTCGGCTAGCGCCGAGCTCTAGGAGAAAGGAGAGGGAAATGATCAGAAGAGGTAGGGAGCGGGGCGTGGTCGCACGCGCGCGTGCGCTCGTGCGAGACGAGGCGGGGCAGGGGACGACCGAGTACGCGATCCTGGTGGGGGTCCTCGTGGTCCTGGCCATCGTCGCGATCATAGCGTTCCGTGACCGGGTGGCAGAGCTATGGGACGCCATCGCAAGTGGGATCAACTCGCTGTGAGGCGTTCCCGCGCCGGCAGGGCGGCGGCCCTCGTGGCCCTGGCGTGCGCGCTGGGGGCGACCGCCCTGCTGTGGGCAGGGGCGGGCGGCCCTTCCGTGGGGGAGGCCGCTCGGGAGAGTGCGTCCGAGGATGCCAAGGGGGCGCTGCCCCCGAGCTCCGACATCCCGGCGGAGGCGCGGGTGACGAGGTATGAGAGCGGGCGGTCCGTCGTGGACGAAGGGGCGAGTGTGCTGGAGGGCTATCGGTCGCGCGGGGACTGCGTCCTCGCCCACGCGGGATACATCGATCTGGCGGGGAGGGTATGGGCATGCGTTGTGCAGGGAGCGGGTTGGGCGGAGGTGTGCGTGGTTCAGGAGGGCGCGCACGGCGGGTGCGAGGTCGTCTCGTGGCGCATGGACGCAGGCGACGTCGATGCCGGGAGTCGCTGATGCGGTCGAGCTCCGGCCAGTCGACCCTCGAGTACATGCTCGTCCTTCTCGCCTTCATGGCCATGGTCTGCGCGCTCGCGCTCGTCTGGCATGCGGCGCGTGACGGGAGGCTGCTCGCGCTCGCCACGGGGGCGGCGTCACATGGGACGGACCAGGGGGCGGTCGCGCTCCTCAAAGACGTGGCGGCGTTCTGAGATGGGGCGCGAGCTCTCGAGAAGCGGCCAGTCGACGGTGGAGGCGGCGCTGCTCATTCCCGTGACGCTCACCGTCGTTGCGCTTCTCGTGCAGCCGGCCTGCGTCCTGTACACGAGGTCGGTGATGTCGGCTGCGGCCTACGAGCTCGCCCGCGTGGTCTCCACGAGCCGAGGGTCTGCCGACGAGGTGCGAGCGTACGCGCTAAGGAGGCTCGCGGCGGTTCCCGAGGTGCCGCTGTTCCACGAGGGCGGTCCCGACGCGTGGGAGGTCGTCGCGGGGGGCCCGGACGACGCGGGGCACGTGAGCGTGTCGGTCGAGGGGCGCGTGAGGCCGCTTCCGATCCTCGGGGCGATTGTGTCCGCGCTGGGAACGGCGGAGGGCGGCACGGTGGTCGTGCGGGTCGAGGTGAGCTGCGACCTGCGGGCGAGCTGGATTGGGGGGAGCTATGACGAATGGGTTGGCATCTGGGGCTGGGCCACGGCCGGGACTCGCGCCCGTCCTCGGTCTCTTCAGGGATGACGAAGGGGGGTTCACGACCGTCGCGGTGGCGGTCTCCCTCGTCCTCAGCCTGTCCCTCGTCTTCGCGGCGGCGAGCGCCACATGGGTGGCCGGGCGTTCCTCGGAGGTGCAGCGCGTGGCGGACGCCTGCGCCCTCGCGGGGGAGAACACGGTCGCGGCCTTCTCGACGGTCGTCCAGGTCATTGACGTGTGCGTGCTTAGCATGGGGCTCGCGGGCGTCATCGTGCTCGGGGCGGGGCTCGTGGTCTCGTGCGTGCCCGGCCTTTCCGCCGCGGGGGCTGAGGTCACGTCTGCGGGTGGGAGGATTTTGGAGGCCCGGAGGTCGTTCGCGTCGAGCGCGGGGGAGGGAATCGAGCGTCTCGAGACGACGCTCCCGCTGCTGATCGTGGCCAACTCGGCGTCATGCGTCGAGGCGAACGAGGCGGGTGGCGTCTCGTACACGGGATGCGCGATTCCGTTTCCCACCGAGTCGCGCTCGGATTTCTCTGCTCTTGAGGCCGATGTCGACGAGGATGAGCTCGTTGAGCTCTCCGGCCAGATGCAGGAGGTCTCCGACGAGGTCGACGTGGCGCAGAGACGCGCCGACGAGGCGAAGGAGCGAGCGTGGCGGGCGGACTGCGTTACCGAGCCCTATTGCCTGTGGGAGCGCGCGGCCTCCCTCGCGGGGCTTGGAATTGGGGAGAACCCTGACTATCCGACGGTGGACGGCTGGACCTTCGGGGTCCCGCTTCTGAGGGCGCGTGCCTACTATGCCGCGCGCTTGGCCTCTGCCCACGTTGGGGGCTCCGGGGCGGAGGAGATGACGGATTCCGCCTGCCGGCGCGCGTTCTACGAGTACGCCCTCGAGGAGGTGCGGTCTGGCTCATATGAGGAGCACGCTGACGGAACGGTGAGCGTCGACCTCCCGAGCCTCCCGAGAAACGCCGAGCAGACGCGCGGGACCAGGCTCTACACCGACGCCATGTGGCCGTGCAGCGTCGAGGGGGGCGTGCGCACGCTGCACTCGTCCACGCTCTGCCCGGGCGCCGGGGGCGCGCCGTCCGGAAGCGCGTCGCTCGCGGACGCTGAGGCGGGGTCTGTCGCCACGTGTGACCAGTGCCGCATGGACATCGGTGACATGGGGCGCGTCGCCTCGGCGTCGACGTCCATTGCCAACGGGTTCGAGCATCACTGGCGCATCATCGTCGAGGCGTCGAGGGACTACGAGGCGGCGCGGCGCGACGAGGCTGCGGCGGAGGCGCGACTGCGGGGTCTTGCTGAGCAGGGGGAGGGAGCGTTCGAGCGCGCGCTCGAGGAGCTCTCCGTCGCCCGGCCCACGCTCTGCCCTCCCGGCGCATGGGGGTGCGTCGCAGTGGTCGCGCGCTCGGGTTCGAGCGTTCCCCCGGAGCTGACCGCGTCGTTCCTCTCGTCCGCGGAGCTTCCCGAAGGCGTCGCCGTGTCCGCGGCAGCGCTCGCCCCGGATGATGCCACGGCGGAGAACAACGTGCTCTCGAGCTTCTTTGACTCCCTTGGGGCGAGCGAATCGGCCCTCGGCGGCGCGCTCGACGGCGTGACGGAGCTCTGGGGGAGACTGCTCGTGGGCTACGGCTCGGCGTACGAGAGCGTGGGGAGCGCCGGGTCGGAGTTCCTCGGCGGGCTCGATGGGGTGCTCGGCGGGAGCGTGGGCTCCTGGCTGCGGGAGCGTCTCGAGCGGGTGCTGCGCGCCGCGGGCTTCGAGCCCGTTGACATGCGCCTGAGAAAGCCTGTGCTCACCAACACGCAGGACGTGCTCGACCAGGCGGGTCTCGAGCGAATCTCGACGGTTCGCTCGCTCGTGAACGCCCTGCCCGACTCGGGGTCCGCCTTCGACCTCGCCCGTGCGGCCGGCCTCTGGCTCGTGGACGCTGTCGGGGAGGACGAGTTCACCCTCGCCGAGATTCCCGTCCCGGGGACCGGCCTCTCCATCCCGCTCACCATAGACCTCTCGAGGATGGGAGGTGGCTCGTGATGCCCGGGCGTGCGCGCCGGGGGCTGGCGGCGCGTGGCCAGATGACCGTAGAGCTTGCGGTCGTCGTGCCCGCGGCCATCGTCGTGGCGCTCATCGTGCTCAACCTCATGTGGTTCGTCGAGGCATGCGCCGCGTTCGACCAGGCCGCGCTCGACGCCGTCGTGGCGCACGGGGTCTCGCCCGCGGGGGAGCAGGAGGGCTCTGCCGCCGTCGCGCAGGTCACGGCCGCGCTCGAGCGGGCGATGGGCAGGGAGGGCACCTGCGAGGTGGAGGTGAGCGCCCAGGTGGTGTCGGGCGGGGGAGAGGCTGCCCCTCTCGTTGTCTCCCCCTTTCTCACGCGCTACACCTGCACGCTCGTCTACCGACCGTGGCCGCGGCTTCTGCGGATGCCCGGCGTGACGTACGAGGCGCCCCTCGCGCTCCGGCATGAGCGGGAGCTCGTCGTCGACCGCTACCGGCCAGGGGTGGTGGTCTGAGTGGGCGTCGTGAGGGTGCGCTCTGACGAGAGGCCTTGGCTCTGCCACGAGCTTGTGGTGCTCTCGACGTGGGCAGAGAGGCTTCGAGGGCTGCTCGGGACGGACGAGGGTGCGGCGCCGGTGATGCTCCTTCGATGCGGCTCCGTCCACACGTTTGGCATGAGCTACCCAATCGATGTCGCGTTTGTCGGCGAGCGGGGGGAGGTTCTCGAGGTCCGCAGAGGGGTCGGCCCGGGGGAGTTCCTGTCGAGCCCCGGCGCCGAGTGCACGATCGAGCGCCCGGCGAATGGGGGACGGTGGGTCGAGGAGGGGGAGCATCTGTGGGTCGTCTCGCTCTCCGTGCCACCCGCCACATAGCGAAGGAGGAGACGATGGGACTGACGAGAGGCGCGCGGGGGAGCTACGAGACCAAGTCGTGCCCCCGCTGTGGCGCCGAGCTCTACGCGGACATGGGCGTCTGCTACGGATGCCTCTATGACTTCACCAGGGACGCGGGGCATGCCCCCGGAGCCCTGCCGTCACTCGCGGGGGCGGCGCCCTCGCCTGACGATCTCGGAGGCGACACGGAGGACCTCTCCGTCGCGGCGTCGCTCGCGCAGCGGAGAGGGGCGGAGGTCGGGGTCGTTGTCCGCACGGCGTCGGTCGACCTCTGGATCCCCGTCTCCGGGTGCGGGACGTCTGTGGGGAGAGACCCGTCGAACGACGTCGTGCTCCATTCGCTCGCCGTCTCGCGACGCCACCTGCACATGGCCCCGACGCCGGATGGCATGGAGGTCGAGGACCTGGGCTCCAAGAACCCCGCCACGTATCGGGGGAGGGACGTCTCCGGTCGCATCGTCGTCCCCTACGGGGACGAGATAGACCTCTGCGGATGCCGCCTCGTCATGACCGGGCCCGAGGCATCGTAGCGACATGTCGGAAGAGGCGCCGTGGCGCGACGAGGGAACACGCAGGGAAGTTGACTTCGGACGAGTCGGCGGCAAGTCGTATCGGGCGCTCGTGAGGCATGCGGTCGGCGAGCGCGCCGCGGATGCCGTCCTCGAGGGCATCAGGAGGATGCTGCGTCATCGCAGCGGAACGCCATACGAGGACCTCTACGTCCACGACATGCGGGACGGCTTGCTCGTGGGAAGCGTCGTAAAGGCCCGGGCGCCAAAGAGGGTCGAGTTCACGGAGGGGCTGGCGAGGGCGACCTCGGCGGCCGTGGACGATGGGGCCAAGATCGTCATCGTCCACAACCATCCCGACAGCTTTCCTCCGTCTGCGGCAGACATACGCAGCCTCATCGCAAACCGCGCGCGGCGCGGCATCATCGCCTGCCACGACGGGAGCCTGTACGTCTTCGAGGTGGTCGGCAATCCCGTGCCCGGGTATAGTATTGATGATGCAACAATTCGGATGCTCTCGCAGCTGCGTGGCGGGAACGAGCCTGATTTGCTGAGGGGTTACGAGGAGAGTCTGGGGGTGCGAGTTGAGCATCTACGCTGAGGTTAACCGCAGGTTCCACGAACTGTATTGCGGTGATGATGACCGCAACGAGTTCATCGAGATTCTCGAGAAGATGCCGCCGGAAGACCAAGGGCTCTGGCGGATGGAGGCGGAGTTCGAATTCTCCTATCGCGCCGGTCGAGGCGGCAGGCCCGGTTATGCAGAGGATGCCGAGCGCGCCATCATGGAGCGCTTCGCCGACGAGGAGGCGGCGCGCTCGGAAAGGGCGGCGTAGCCCCGTTCTTCTCGCCCGCCCCTCTCTCCTGTGGAGGCGCTGGAAAAAAGTCTTTGACATGCCGGGCGAGTTTGGTATAGTAATTCCCGCACCAAATGGCTGGGTAGCTCAGTTGGTAGAGCAGGGGACTGAAAATCCCCGTGTCAGGGGTTCGACTCCCTTCCCCGCCACCAGAACTTTCGCAGGTCGGAGGCCATGTGTCTCCGACCTGCTTTACTATCGGCACAAACCTCGCGCGAGGGGGTCACCCCCTAGTAGCGCACCTCGAAATCGGTCTCGTCGGGGACGAGGGGGATGTCCTCGCGCTCGTCGACCGTGTAGCTGATGGGGTAGCGCCGATACGCCTCGAGCATGCGCGAGAAGAACGCGCCGACGTGCGCGGCGGAGCCCTGGATCTCCGCCGTGACCGACCCGTCGCGCTCGTTTCTCACCCAGCCCGTGAGGGAGAGCTCGCGGGCGACGCCCATCGAGGTCCAGCGGAAGCCCACGCCCTGGACCTGCCCCACGAAGCGCAGGCGCAGCCTGCGGGCGTCATCGGGGAGCGGGGCGGCCGGGGCCTTCTCGGTCTGCTCCGACCTGCGTCTGAAGTTGAACATGACGCCTCCTCCCTGCCGTGGCTGTTCTGAATTGGTGTTCGCCCACGACGCGCGGCCGCGCCGTCGGGCCGTTGCTTACAATAGTAGCCGCGAACGAACGCCCGCGCACAAGGAGGAACGATGGGCTGTACAAGAAGAGAGTTTCTCGCGCTGGCCTCGGCATCTGCCGCCGTTGGCCTTGCCGCCTGCACCCCCGAGGCGCAGCCGTCCGAGCCCGCCGCCCCGGAGGAGCCCGGCGAGAAGAACCCCGACGTCGACCTCTCTAAGTTCGAGTCGCTCTCCATCGACGCCTCGAAGTGGCACTACGACGAGGACAACGACGTCTACTACCAGCTCGGTCTCACCTACTGCCTCTCCCCGGCGACCGAGACCTACGAGTCGCTCGCGATCTTCGTTCCCGGCGCCTACTTCACCGCCGAGAAGAAGGGCGACACCTACGCCTGCGCCGTGAACGAGAAGGCCGTGGTGGGCAGCTTCACCCCCGCGACCGCGCCCATCCTCATGCCCATCAACACCGGCACGCTCTCGGCCCAGATGAGCCCCACGGTGTATGGCTACGAGGGGCTCGCCCCCTACCTTGAGGCCGGCTGCATCTATGTCTACGCGGGCTTCCGCGGCCGCTCCGCCGGGTACGACACCGCCTCGGGCTCCGACGAGCTCTTTCCGGGCGGCTCCCCTTGGCCGGTCGTCGACCTCAAGGCGGCCGTCCGCTACCTGCGCTACAACGCCGGCGCCCTTCCGTGCGACGCGAGCCGCATCTTTGTCTTTGGGTTCTCGGCCGGCGGCGGCGTGAGCGCCGTGCTCGGCTCCTCGGGCGACGCGGCTGAGTTCGCACCCTACCTCGACTCCATCGGCGCCGTCACGCACGACGCCGAGGGCAACGCGGTCTCCGACGCCATCGCGGGAAGCGCCTCGTGGTGCCCCCTCACCTCCTTCGACGTTGCCGACGCCGCCTACGAGTGGGGGGCCGGCCAGTACGCGAGCGCCGACACCCGCGCGGAGGGTACCTGGACCCGCGCCCTCTCCCAGGACCTCGCCGCCGCCTACGGCGCCTGGGTGAACGAGATGGACCTGCGCTCCGCGGAGGACGAGCAGCTCACGCTCGACGAGACGGAGGCGGGCATCTTTGCGATGGGCTCCTACGCGAGCGCCCTTCTCGGCAACATCGACGACGCCGCGACCTACTTCGTGCAGAACACGGCGTTCCCGTACACCTATACCCCGCAGCGCCTCGAGGAGCCCACGTTCCCTGGTGACCCTAACCTCGTGGCGACCCGCGCCTCAGAGGCTGCGGCTCAGTCCGCCACGTCGACGCCACAGGCCGAGGCGCAGGCGGACGGCACGGGAGAGGCCCCTGCGGACGGCGGGGCCGGGTCGGACCCCGAGGCTGAGGCCGAAGCCGGCGCTGACGAGACGGCTGATGCCGCTTCCGCGACGTCGTCCACGAGCGCCGCGAGCGCGCTCACGGGCGTGGCGCAGGTCCAGTCGACGATCTACGACTCTGCCCAGAATTACTTTGCGGCCCTCAACAACGAGGGCTGGTGGATCAACTACAACCACCGCTCCCAGAGCGTCTCGGTGGCGAGCCTGCGCGACTTCTCCGTCAACCTGCGCCCGGCGAGCCTGCAGGCGTCCCCCTTCGACCTTCCCAACCGCAGCTCCCGCACCAACCAGCTCTTTGGCATCGGCGAGGAGTCGACCCTGCACTTCGACGCCATAGCGGCCGAGCTCGTCGCGGCCAACGTCGACGCGTACGCCGCGTGCGAGGGGTGGAGCTCCGAGTACGAGGCCGCTTGGGAGGAGGACCTCGAGAAGGTTGACGCGCTCGAGACCGACATGGCCACGCGCGTGTCGATGATGAACCCGCTCTTCTGGCTGAGCGGCCACTATGCGGGCTACGGCCAGGCGTCCGTCGCCCCGCACTGGCGCGTCAATGAGGGCCTCTTCGACACCGACGCCCCGCTCGGGACCGCCGCTAACATCGTCTTCGCGCTGCGCATGTACGACGGTGTCGCCGACGTCTCCTACACTCCCGTCTGGGGCCAGGGGCACGTCCTCGCCGAGAGGGCGGGCTCTGCGACGTCCAACCTCGTCGAGTGGGTCGTCTCCTGCTGCACGGCAGCGCAGTGATGGCACAGGACTCGCAGGTGGCCTCCACGCCTGTCGTCGCGCGGGGCGAGAGGGACGGTCTGCCCGTTCGCTCGCTTGCCCCGCGTCAGACCCTGTCCGTGGGCATCACGCTCTTCTCGATGTTCTTCGGTGCCGGCAACCTCATCCTGCCGCCGCTCCTCGGTGTCCAGGCGGGCTCGGAGGGGCTGCCGGCGATTCTCGGCTTCTTCGTCACGGGCGTGGGCCTCCCGGTGCTCGGCATCGTTGCCGTCGCGCTCTCCGGCACCCTGCGCGACCTCGCGACACGGGTTCACCCGACCTTCGCCCGGGTCTTCGTCGCCCTCGTCTACCTTTCCATCGGCCCCTGCCTCGCCATCCCGCGCACGGCGTCGACGGCCTTCGAGATGCTCGCCCCGCTGCTTCCCGAGGGGGCGTCGCCAGAGCTTGCCCGCCTGGCGTTCTCCGTGGCGTTCTTCGCCGTCGCGTACGTGCTCGCCCTGCGCCCCGGACGGCTGACGCGCCTGCTCGGGCGCGTCACCGGGCCCGCGCTGATCGCGCTGATCGTCGTGGTGGTGGCAGGTGGCGCAGACGTTCCTGACCTGCGTGTTGCAGATCGGGCAGACCACGAAGTCGCGGTCGATGGGGGCGCCGCACTTGGGGCAGATGCCGTAGTGGGAGAGCTGGTGCGCCCCGGCCGTGGCGGGCTTCCTCACGGGCTACCAGACGATGGACCTTCTCGCCTCGCTCACCTTCGGCATCGTGATAGCGACGAACGTCCGCGCCCTCGGCGTCAGCGCACCTCGCGACGTCACGCGAGCGGTGTGCGGCGCCGGTGTGATAGCTGGCGTCCTCATGATGGCGGTCTACGGAGGTCTCTGCGTGGTGGGATACGAGCTCTCCGCCGATCTCGCGACGGTCACGAACGGCGCCGTCGTCATCACCGCCTCGGCCTCGGCGCACTTTGGCATCGCGGGGACTGCGATCGTGGCGGCCATCTTCCTGCTCGCGTGCCTGAACGTCTGCATTGGCCTCATCAGCTGCTGCGGCTCCTACTTCGCCGAGGAGCTTCCGAGCGTCTCGTACCGGGCGTGCGCGCTCGCCTTCGCGGTCTTCTCGTGCGCGGTCTCAAACCTTGGGCTCGACGCGATCATCTCGTTCTCCGCCACCCTGCTCGGCGCGCTCTACCCGCCCGCCATCGTGCTCGTGGCCATGGGGCTGCTGCGCCGCCGCTGTGACGCCGTGCCGGCGGTCTGGCCCTGGACGGTCGGCGTTACGGTGGCGGTGAGCGTGGCCGAGGCCCTGCGCGACGCCCTCGCGCCTGCCCTCGCGCTTCCGCTCGACGCGCTGCCGCTCGCGGGCATGGGCCTGGGGTGGGTGCTTCCCGCCCTGCTTGCGGCCGCGCTCTCGTCCGCGCTGTCCGTCCTGCTCCGGCGTCGCCATGCGCGCGCCTGACCCGGTCCCTCGTGAA
The DNA here is from genome assembly GCF_900128445.1 of Thermophilibacter provencensis. Lineage (GTDB taxonomy): Bacteria > Actinomycetota > Coriobacteriia > Coriobacteriales > Atopobiaceae > Thermophilibacter > Thermophilibacter provencensis. Next base: position 1,166,809 of record NZ_LT671417.1, read on the forward strand.
AGGCTGACCATGACAAGACCAAGAAGATGCGTCCCCGTCCTTCTCGCCCTCGTCGCCGCGCTTGCGGTCTGTGCGCTCGTGCTGCTGCCCGGCTGCTCGTCGGGGGACTCCCCCGCGGGGGAGGGAGCCTCCGAGGCCCAGGGCTCAGCCAGCCAGGGGGCCGCAGGCCAGGACGACGCCTCCTCCGACCTCGATCCCGATGACCCCTACGCGACGGGCGTCCATCATGCCACCATCGAAGTCGAGGGCTACGGCACCATAGAGGTCGCCCTCAACGCCAACGTTGCGCCCATCACGGTATCCAACTTCTGCCACCTGGCGGAGCAGGGCTTCTATGACGGGCTCACGTTCCATCGCATCATTGAGGGCTTCATGATCCAGGGAGGCGACCCGTCGGGCGACGGCACGGGCGGCTCCGACGAGACCATCAAGGGCGAGTTCTCGGCCAATGGGGTGGGCAACAACATCCCGCACGTCCGCGGCACCATCTCTATGGCCCGCTCGTCCGACTACGACTCGGCGAGCTCACAGTTCTTCATCGTCCAGGACACCTCAGACTCGCTTGACGGGCAGTATGCCGCCTTCGGCAACGTGACCTCGGGCATGGAGGTCGTCGACGCCATCTGCGCGAACACGCCCGTGGAGGACTCGAACGGGACCGTCGCCCCTGAGAACCAGCCCAAGATCGCCAAGATCTCCATCGTCGACTAGGCAGGTCGTGCCTGGGCGGCGGGCTGTGGGCAGATGATGGCCAACAGGGCCGTTTATCTGGCTAAAGCCCGCCGCCCTCGCTCTTCTCACGCCGTCTATTCCGAGCATAGGCCTCCGGTAAGGAGAGTGTAAAAAATAAACTAATCTACTGATATATACGTAGTAATGCAATAGTATTTCCGCAAACGGTACAAAAAAGCATCTTTTCGTGCTATACTCCTAAGAACACGAAAGGAGCATGCATATGTATGCCGTTGGAGACTACATCGTTCATCCCGGTCAGGGCGTCTGTCAGGTGAAGGATGTGACGGAGAGTCCCAATGCGCTCTACCAGCTGCTGCCTATCGGACAGCGGCATCCCGTCCACATCAGCTTCCCCGTGGCGAGCGAGGACCGTCTGCGCCCGGTGCTCACGCGCGACGAGGCGGAGAAGATCATCGACGACTATCCCCGCATGCAGCTCGATGACTTTGCCGCCCGCAGCATATCCCTCGAGGAGGAGCATTTCAGAAACGAGATTCGCACCGGGACGTGCCGTGACTCGGTGAGGATCGTGAAGACCTTCCGCGCGCGGATCGAGGGCCTCTCGCAGCGCAACAAGAAGCCCCCTGTGGCCTATGAGCGCATTCTCAAGCAGGCGGAGGAGCGCTCCCGACTGGAGATGTCCGTGGCGCTCGGGTGCGCGCCCGAGGACGTTGCCGCCCTCTTCGAGCGTCGCTCGGAGGACGTCGCGGCTCAGAACTAGCCCGCCGGTCGCGGCCCGCCCTTCTCGCCGCGCGCCGCCGCGGAGCGTTTCCGTTTGCGGTCAACCTCATGTGTTCGCTGTGAGGTCCCATGAGTCGCTCCTACAATGAGAGGACGCAACGACGTCTCGAGGAGGACACATGACGACTGACAGCACCGCGACCGACCAGGCCGTCGGTGGGCGCGCCATCATCACCGTTCTTGGCAGCGACCGTCCGGGCATCGTCGCGGCCGTGGCGGGCGCGCTCTCCGAGCGTGAGGCGAACATCTTGGACATCTCGCAGACGATCCTCCAGGGGACCTTCACGATGACGATGCTTGTCGACCTTGCCGGCGCGGAGTTCTCGGAGCTCAAGTCGACCCTCGACGCCCTTGCGGAGCGCCTTGGCGTCCAGATCAACCTCCAGCGCGAGGAGGTCTTCAAGTTCATGTACCGCCTGTAGCGGAAGCCGAGCTAGGGGCAGGCCCTCGTGGCCCCGGCTCACGGAAAGAGAGGTCTGCCCATGATTCGCATTCCCAAGGGGGCCGGATGGCCCGTCCTCACCCCGCGCGAGACGTCCGCCTTCGAGCACGTGGCGGACGTCTACCCCATGCCGTCCGCGGGCGTGGAGCTCACACGCGACTCCGAGCGCCTCTACCACGGATACGAGTCCGTGGACGTGGTCCCCTCCGAGCTCTATGAGAAGTACGACGTCAAGCGTGGCCTGCGCAACGCTGACGGGTCGGGCGTGCTCGTGGGCCTCACGACCATTTCCAACGTGCACGGCTACAACCGGACCGACCATGGCGTCGAGCCCGATGACGGCGACCTGATCTATCGCGGCTACAGCGTGGGCGACCTCGTCGAGGCGGCGCAGCGCGAGGACCGCTTTGGCTACGAGGAAGTTGCGTACCTGCTGCTCACGGGCTCGCTGCCCACCCGTGCCGAGCTCGACGACTTCAGGGCGCGCATTGACTCGCGCAAGCAGCTCCCCGAGGGCTACCTGCACATCTTCCCGCGTGCAACGTACAGCCACAACATCATGAACGTCCTGCAGCGCGCGACGCTGCTCCTCTACGCGTTCGACCCCAACCCGGACGACACCTCGCCCGAGCATGAGATCGACGTCGCGCTCTCGCTGCTCGGTCGTTGGCCGCGCACGGCCGCCGTCGCGCACGCCGCCCATGTGGCCGAGCAGAACGACGAGCGCCTCATGGTCCCGCCCATCCGCGAGGGCTACTCGATGGCCGAGACCGTGCTCGACGTCCTGCGCAGCGACGAGGGCTTCTCGCACGAGGAGGCCATGCTGCTCGACGTCATGCTCATCCTGCACGCCGAGCACGGCGGCGGGAACAACTCCACCTTTACCACGCGCGTGCTCTCGTCCTCGGGGACCGACGCCTATTCCGCCTATGCGGCCGCCATCGGCTCGCTCAAGGGTCCCAAGCACGGCGGTGCCAACTACAAGGCCGGCGACATGATCGAGGACGTTGCGGACCACGTGCGCGACTGGTCCAACGATGACGAGGTGGCGGACTACCTCGCCAAGATCCTGCGCAAGGAGGCCTTCGACGGCGCCGGCCTGCTCTATGGCCTCGGTCACGCGGTCTACACCAAGACCGACCCGCGCGCCGAGATTATCCGCGGCTACGCGCGCCGTCTCGCGGAGGAGAAGGGGCAGGTCGAGAAGCTGGACCTCATCGCCAGCATCGAGCGCCTTGGTCCCGAGGTCATGCGTGACGTCCGCGGCATCAACAAGCCCATCAGCACCAACATCGACATGTACACGGGCTTCGTCTACTCGATGCTCGGCATTCCGCAGGACCTCTTCACGCCGATCTTCGCGATGGCGCGTCTTGCCGGCTGGGCCGCTCACCGCATGGAGGAGCTCTACGGGGCCGGCCGCATCATCCGGCCTGCCTACAACTCCGTCATGCCCAACTCGGGCGAGTACGTGCCGCTTGCGGAGCGCGGCTGAGGCCCTGGCCTTTCCGCAACATGAGAAGGCCCCCGGTCTCGCTGGAGACCGGAGGCCTTCTCGTCAGCTCATGGGGCTGACGCGCTCGTGCCGAAGCACGCTCACTCAGTGCCCTCGGGCTCGTCCTCCTCCTCGTCGAGGCGAAGCGGCTTGAAGGCGGCGGTGTCGCCGCCCACGAGGGCCTTCTCGGCCTCCTCCTGAGTCGCCTCGCGGTCCTTGCGCATCTGGACGGAGAAGATGTCCTCGTCCTCGTCGCTCTCGTCGGAGTCGGGCGCGAGGACGGGCTGCTGGCCGGTGTGGCCAAGCTCGTCACGCTCGATGCGGGTGAGCCTGTGCTGGCGCTTGGTCTTGGAGAAGAGCGGCACGTGCTCGAAGATGAGGCTCGAGTTCTCGAGGCCGTACCAGCGGGCGGGAGAACCGCAGAGGCCGCGGATGAAGTACTTGAGCTCGATGCAGCCGCGGTTGATGCCGGAGAGGTCGGTCTCGGGCGAAAGGGTCTTGCGGATGAGGCAGAACTTGAAGTCGCCCACCACGCTCGGCTCGAGGTAGATCGAGTACTTGTGGTTCTGCGGAGCGAGCTGGCCGCGCTCTACGAGGTTGGCGACGATCTGGTAGAGATACGTGTTCACGCGCTGGTTGACCTTGAAGCCCAGGCGCAGCTGCACCTTGAAGAGGAAGTCGGTGCCAAAGTCGTCGACGATGTACTCGTGCGTGAAGGGCTCGTCGGTCACCTGGACGTTGAGGAAGTAGTAGGCGCGGGCGCGCTTGGGCTGCTTGTCCAGAATCGAGTAGAGGATGTCGCGGTCGAGCTTGTCAAAGGAGGAGTCGTTGGTGAGGAAGACCAGGTTGTCGGCGAGCAGCGGGTACTCGCTGTCGTGGCTGAGGTCGAAGATCTGGTCGAGGTACTTGTTCACGGGCAGGTAGACCGTCTGGGTGCGCTCGATGGCAGTGCCGCGGCGCCACACGTACATGACAAGGAAGATCGCGGCCGCGATGATCACGGTCACGTATCCGCCGTGGAAGAACTTCGTCAGGCTCGAGAAGAAGAACATGAACTCGATGGCGCCGAAGAAGACGGCAAACGGCACGGCGAGCGCCGGCTTGTGGCGGATGCGCGAGAGGTACGTGAAGAGCAGCACCGTGGTCATGAGCATCGTTACGGTGATGGCCAGGCCGTAGGCGGCCTCCATGTGCGCGGAGGTCTGGAAGAGCAGCACGACGCAGATGCAGGCGATCCACATGACGTTGTTGACCATGGGGATGTAGATCTGGCCCTTGGTCTCGGACGGGTAGTTGATGCGCATGTGCGGCATGAGGTCGAGTCGCACCGCCTCGGAGACGATGGAGAAAGACCCCGTGATGAGGGCCTGGGAGGCGATGATCGCCGCAAACGTGGAGAGAACGATCGCGAAGACGCGGAAGTCCTCGGGGAGCATCTGGAAGAAGGGGTTGAGGTCATCGATGGCGGCAAGCTCGGCCGAGCCGTTGCTCGCGAGGATCCAGGCGCCCTGGCCCAGGTAGTTGAGGATGAGGCAGACCTTCACGAACGGCCAGCTGGCATAGATGTTGGGCTTGCCCACGTGGCCCATGTCGGAGTAGAGGGCCTCGGCGCCGGTGGTGCAGAGGAAGACGTTGCCGAGGACCATGACGCCGGCGGCATTGAGGTTGCCGTCAAAGAGGAACGTGATGCCGCGCACCGGGTTGAGCGCGCGCAGCACGCCGAAGTTCTCGAAGATGTGCGGCAGGCCGGCGAGCGCGAGGAACAGGAACCAGAGCGTCATGATCGGGCCGAAGGCCTTTCCGATCTTGGAGGTGCCCGCCTTCTGGAGGAAGAAGAGCACGCACAGGATGCAGATGACCACGGCAACTACGATCTGCTGGTTGTCTCCGATGATGTCATAGAAGAAGTCGACGGTCCTCAGGCCCTCGATGGCGGTGGTGACGGTCACGGCGGGGGTGAGGATGCCGTCGGCGAGAAGTGCCGCCCCGCCGATCATGGCGGGGATGATGAGCCAGCGCCCGCAGCGCTTGACGAGGCTGTAGAGCGCGAAGATGCCGCCCTCGTTGTGGTTGTCCGCCTTCATTGCCACGAGCACGTACTTGACCGTGGTGATGAGGGTGAGCGTCCAGATGATGAGGGAGAGCGCCCCAAGGACGACGTTCTCGGACATGGTGGCGAGTCCGCCGTTGCCGGAGATGATCGCCTTAAGGGTGTACATCGGGCTCGTGCCGATGTCGCCGTAGACGACGCCGAGGGTGACGAGCAGCATGCCGGCCGACAGGGGGATGCCGGCGCCCTTTGTCCTCTGGCGGACCGCGACTGCGGTGTCGGAAGGACTGTGCTTTGCGTTCATGTGACTCCAAACTCAGGGCCGATGATTCGCGGCCTCTCGGCCGTCCCCATAGTGTAGCGCTTGCCAGCGGGGCTAGAATGTCCCCGTCGGTCTACGTTGAAGGAGATGAGGTCCATGGCGGAGGAGAAGAGCGAGGCGGCTGCCCCGGAGCAGCCGACTGGTCAGGGCACGGGTTCGGTGAGGGGCGTGTACGCGAGCATCCCGGCGGACCGCGCGACGGGAGTCCCTGAGCCCGCCTCGGCGCGGCTCACCTGGACGGACGGAGAGCGGAGCATCGACTACGAGGCCCGCGCCTCCCATCTTGACGTGCGCGACGACGCGGGCGTCCTTCTCGGCAGGATGTTCTCGGTCTCCTACGTGGCAGTGGACGGTGAGGGGCGCGCGAATGCCTCGCGCCCGGTGACCTTCGCGTACAACGGTGGGCCGGGGTCGAGCTCGGTGCCCATCAACCTGGGCGGCATCGGCCCGCGTCGCGTGGCGACCGACGGCGTCTCCCACCTGCGCGCGGATGCCCCCATCGAGGACAACCCGCATACGCTGCTCGCCGAGTCCGACGTGGTGTTCCTGGACGCCCTCGGCACCGGATGGTCGGTCCTCGCGGAGGACGCCGACCCCAAGAAGGTCTTCTGCACGGACGGCGATGCCGACGCCTTCGCGCGTGCCATCTGCGCATGGCTCACGGAGAATGGCCGATGGTCGAGCCCGCTCTATCTCTTCGGCGAGTCCTACGGCACCGTGCGCAACTCCGTCCTCATGCGCCTGCTCGGCGAGCGCGGCGTGCAGCTGACGGGCGTGGTCATGCTCTCGGCGGTCTTCAACATAGCCGGGCTCCTCAATCCGGGGGATGACCTCTACTACCTGGGCATGATGCCTACCTTCGCGGCCACCGCGCAGTTCTTTGGCAGGGCCGGTGCGGGCGTGGACGAGGATGAGTGGTTCTCCCGCGCCATGGACTTCACCGAGAGGGAGCTCGCCCCGGCGCTCCTGCGCGGCGACCGCCTCGGCGAGGCCGAGGAGCGCGCCGTGGCCGAGCGCATGGCGGCGTTCATCGGCCTGAGCGCCGAGCACATCCTCGCCCATCACCTGCGCGTCGACCTGCTCGACTTCCGTACGCACCTGCTTGCGGACGAGGGTCGCGTCTGCGGCCGGCTGGACACGCGCTTCTCGAGCGACGCCCCCTCCCCGATGCAGTCCTATGACATGTGGCTTGCCGGCGAGGACCCCGCCGACGACGCGGTCGAGGGCGCCTGGGTGCGCGCGTTCCGCCGCCTCTGCGCGGACGACCTGGGATACGCGGGCCCGGCGCGCTACCTCTCCAATAACTACGACAAGGTGAACGCCGGCTGGGACTGGGGTCACGAGGAGCCCGGCCTGGGCAGGGTCGCCACCCCCAACGTCTCGCTCGACATCGCGGTGGCGATGCGGCGCAACCCCACGCTCAAGCTCGCCATTCTCGGCGGACGCTACGACGCTGCCACCACGTGGTGGAACGTCGTGCATGACATGAGCTGCCAGTTCCTCTCTCCCGCGCTCAAGAGCCGCGTGAGCTGGCACCTCTACGGGTGCGGCCACATGGCCTACGTCGACGAGCCCACGCTTGAGGCGATGGGCCACGACCTGCACGAGTTCTACGAGAGGCGCTAGGTCGTAAGGCCGCGCCGCACGCGTCCGGCGCTCGGGCAGCTTGCCGCCAGGGGCGCGGCAAGAACTCGCGGCGACGCGTGCGGCGCGGTGACCGGCGGCTTCCGCCGTAGGCCGTCAACGACGTGGGGATTGAGGCTCTTCTCGCCCCGTGCGCCAAATCTGGCTGCGCGCTTGGCCGTCACTGCCCCGTCCGGGGTCGAAACGGCCAATGTGCCGCAGCCAGATTTGATGTGGCCGCCGCCCCATCACCGAAGGCGGGGCGCGTTCGTGGGAAAATGGGCGGACATGATGGCGACGGGCGAGAGGTGACCCGATGGAGTTTGTTGCGACGTGCCCCAAGGGCTTCGAGCGGCTGCTGGCCGATGAGCTGATTGAGCTGGGGACCCCCCAGGTCCGGCCCCTGGCGGGCCAGGTGTCCTTTGGAGGGGAGCTCGTCGACGCGTATCGCGCCTGCCTGTGGTCGCGCCTCGCGTCGCGCGTGCTGCTCGTGCTCGCGCGCGTCGGGGCGCGTGATGCGGACGAGCTCTACGAGGGCGTGTCTTCCGTCGCATGGGAGGACCATCTCGCTCCCGGGGCCACCTTCGCGGTGGACGCCCACGGGACCAACGCCGAGCTGAGAAACACCCAGTTCGTCGCGCTTCGCGCCAAGGATGCCGTCGTCGACCGCGTGTTCGCGGCGACGAGCGCGCGCCCGCTGACCGACACGGCTCGCCCGGACCTCACGGTCTCCGTCCGCCTGGGAGGGCAGCGGGCCACCATCTCCCTTGACCTTGCGGGCGATCCGCTCTTCCGGCGCGGGTATGACTCTCGGACCGACGCGCGCGTGGCGCCCCTTCGTCCGGACTATGCCGCGGCCCTGCTTGCCGCCGGGGGGTGGGGGCGTCGCGCCCGCCGCGGGGAGGCGGCGCTCGTCGCGCTCTGGCCGGGGCAGGGGAGCGTGCTCGCGGAGGCGGCGCAGGTGGCGCCGAGCGCCGCCTGGCAGGGCCTGCTCGTCGAGGCGGACGCCCGGGCGGAGAGGGGCGAGAAGAACGCGTGCTCGCTTCTGGCCTGCGATTCCCGTCCGGGCGCGGCCGCGGCGTGCCGCCAGGTTCTCCGCGTCGCCGGCCTCCCCGTCGAGCCCACGCTCTGTTCGCCCTCCGAGGCGGCGTCGCGCTCGGGGGAGGCGCTCGTCGTCTGCGATCTCTCGTGGGTCGCGGATACGGCCCTTGCGACGGAGGCCTCGGCCCTTGCCGACCTCTCCGCGCTCGCCGGACATCCCGTCACGGTGCTCTCGCGCAGGGCCTCGGTCGATGCGGCGCTGCGCCGCGAGCCCGTGGCAGTGGCTGAGGCGATCGTCGGGCGCGACCCGGCAAGCATCCGTGCCTTCGACGTCGCGCCCGGGGTTCGGGGGCCGGCCGAGGTGGAGCTGTCGGGCGGCGAGGGTGTGCCTGTGCTCGTGCCCGCTTCGGAGCAGTTCGCGCGCCGCCTCGCGAAGGTCGCTCGGCTTCGGGCTCGATGGGCGCGGCGCGAGGACGTGACGTGCTACCGTGTCTACGACGCCGACCTGCCCGACTATGCCGTGGCGATCGAGCTCTACGAGGGATCCGAGACGCCTGGCCGGTGGCTCCAGGTATCTGAGTACGCCGCGCCTCGCGGCGTGGACCCCGAGCTCGCCCATCGCCGCCTGCTCGACGTCCTCGCGATCGCGCCCCGCGTGCTCGGCGTGGCGCCGGAGGACGTGAGCGTCCGCGTTCGAACCCGTGCCCGCGGCGGGTCGCAGTACGCCAACGAGTCGCGCCCGTCCGGGCGCGGGCCGCGGCGAGACCGTCCCTCTCGTCGGGCGGGGCGCGTGGAGCTTCCGGCGGGCTCGCACCTCGTGGACGAGGGCGGGCTTACCTTCGAGGTCAACTTCGACGCGCGCCATGACTGCGGCATCTTCCTGGACCACCGCGAGACGCGCTCGCGCATCCGCGAGATGATGAAAGAGACCAAGGGCTCCAAGCGCTTCCTCAACCTGTTCGCCTACACGGGCACCGCGACCTGCTATGCGGCGGACGGCGGCGCCAAGCACACCACGACCGTGGACCTCTCGCGCCCCTCCCTGGACTGGGCGCGGCGCAACATGGCCCGCAACGGCTTCGAGGGGCGAGAGCACGAGTTCGTGCAGGCGGACGTGCTCGCGTGGGTGACGGAGCAGCGCCACACCAAGAACCGCTGGGACCTGATCTTCTGCGACGTGCCCACGTTCTCTAACTCGGCGCGCATGCGCAAGGCGTCCTTCGACGTGCAGCGCGATCACGCGGAGCTCATCATTGGCGTGTCGCGCCTGCTCGTCCGCGGCGGCCGGGCGATTTTCTCGTGCAACCTGCGCAACTTCAGGCCGGACCTGGAGAAGCTCGAGCGTGCGGGCGTAAGGCTCACGGACATCACCTCCGAGACCATCCCCGAGGACTTCTCGCGCAACAGGAAGGTCCATCACGCCTATCTTGTGGAGCGAGCCCAGTAGCCCCGGGAAGCTCCGTTCGTAGTGTGTTTCATGGAGGGCACCCCAAGTATGGCCAAGGGTTAACTTCCGCAAAAGAGCAGGTAGATGGCTCGGTTCGTTTGTAGTGTATTTTGCAGGTGGCTGTCCAAATACACTACAAATCAGGCTGCAGCCACAGCACGCCTCTTTTTGGCTCTTCCGCGTTTCTAGTGGGTAGCACATGCCGACGCGGGCCGGGCCGAGAAATCCAGCCTCCCCAGCCTGAGGAAGATCATCGTTGTGAAGTAGCCGACGTTCCTGAAGCCCCTGGACGCCCTCTTGAGCGACTGTATGATCGAGTTCATGCCCTCCAGGAAGCCGTTCGAGGACCTCGCGGAGAACCAGTTGAGAACGCCCTCCCGCTCGTCGCGGATCGTCCGCGCCGCCGCCTTCATCAGGGGCACGTTCGAGTGCATGATCCAGGAGATCGCCCGGTCGAGCTCGGCTGCGGCCTCCTCCCTGGTCGCGCACGAGTAGACCGCGCGGACCGCCTCCACCATCGCGCAGGCGCGCGCCGTGAGCAGGTGCTCGGAGGCGAGCGACGCCCTCGTCTCGGCCTGCCGCCCGGTGAGGTTCTCCGGGCGCTTGAGCCAGACGTACTTGGTGCCCCTGAGCAGGCGCCTCTTCTCCTCGCAGCTCCTCGCCTCGGCGTTCCTGGTCCTGTCGAGGGCCCTCGTCAGCAGCTGCATGACGTGGAAGCGGTCCACGGTCTGGGCGGCGCCCGGCATGGCGTCGGCGCAGCCCAGCGAGTAGGAGCTCGCCATGTCGCGCGTCACCTCGGAGATCGCGGACCTGTCGCCGCCGCGCTCCTCGAGCTGGTCGCAGAGCCTGCCGGCCGCGCCGCGGTCCCTGCCCTCGGTGACGGCGACCACGCGCCGGCCGTCGACGTCGGCCATCACGGATATGTAGCGCTGGCCGCGGGCGCGGGCCGTGTCGTCGATGCCGACCCTCGTCACGTCCGAGTAGTCGGCGCCGGCCCTCGCCTCGGCGACCGCGCGGCCGAGCATCGCCCATATCCTCGAGTCGGACTCGCGGACCCGGCGCGCGATCTCCGTCACGGTCGCGCCGGACATCGCCATCACGAGCACCTGCGCCTCGAACAGGGCGGTGAAGTGGGAGTTCGGGCGCACCTCCCAGGGCATGCGGACGGTCCTGGGGCCGTGCTCGGGGCAGTCGGCCCGGGGCACGCGGCAGTGCACGACGGTGCGGAACTGCCAGATGTCGAGGTGGCGCCAGGTGCGCTCGCGGGCGTCGTAGACCCCGCAGCGGGCGCCGCACTCGGGGCACCTCACCGCCCTGCCGGGGACCCTGCCCACGCGTATGTGCAGCTCCTCGTCGCCGGACTCGGGCGACTCGAACCAGACGTCCTCGACCCGCCATTCCTCCCCGAGCCCCATCGAGTGCTCGAAGAGCCTCGCCAGCATCACCGCCTGAGCGTCCATGTGGGAGCCCCTCTCCTCCGCCCGTCGGCAGAATGGTACCGCTCGGGGTACCCGCGGTCACGGGGGACGGGGCGTGCTACCCACCAAAAGCTTCGATGAGCCCTCTTTTTGCCCATTGCGGACTCTCGGGCGGGATGCGGACGATGCCATCCGCCGCCCGTCGTCGCCCGCCCGCGTAGAGCCTCCGCATCGCACCCTCTCGCGCGAGTAGAATCTACCTACACGTGTGGGTAAGGCGCGGGTCCTTCCGCGCCCCGATCGAAAGTGGGGGAACACGCTATGGACGCTAGCATCGAGGCCACGGTCAAGGCCTGGCAGGACAACGTCACCGATCCCGACCTCGCGGCCGAGCTCGCCGAGCTCGTCAAGGACGGCAACGAGGACAAGCTCTTCGACGCCTTCTATCGCGACCTCGCCTTCGGCACGGCAGGCCTGCGCGGCACGCTCGGCGTCGGCACCAACCGCATGAACGTCTACGTGGTCGCACAGGCCACCCAGGGCGTCGCCGACTACCTGAACGCCCACTACGAGAACCCCACGCTCGCCCTCGCGCGCGACTCGCGCAACAAGGGCGAGGACTTCCAGAAGGTCGCCGCTGGCGTGCTTGCCGCCAATGGCATCCACGTCTACGTGTACCCGCGCATCGAGCCCGTCCCCACGCTGTCCTTTGCGGTGCGCCACCTCGGCACCTCTGCGGGCATCGTGCTCACGGCCTCCCACAACCCGGCGCCCTATAACGGCTACAAGGTCTACAACGACAACGGTGGCCAGATCACCGACGAGGCGGCGGCGGAGATCTCGGCAAACATCGCCAAGGCCGACCCGTTCAACGTCAAGATCATGGACTTCGACGAGGGCCTCGAGAAGGGCCTCATCGAGTGGACGCCCGAGGAGGTCCTCGACGCCTTCATCGAGAACATCAAGAAGGTCTCCGTGCCCGGCTTCAAGGCCTCCGATGACTACTCCGTGGTCTACACCCCGCTCAACGGCACTGGCATGGAGCTTGTGACCCGCATCCTCAAGGAGATCGGCGTCGAGAAGGTCTCCGTGGTGCCCGAGCAGTCCAAGCCGGACGGCAACTTCCCCACCTGCACCTATCCCAACCCCGAGTTCCGTGAGGCGCTCGAGCTTGCCCTCAAGCTCGCCGAGGAGGTCAAGCCCAACCTCGTCGTGGCCACCGACCCCGACGCCGACCGCATGGGCACCGCCATCCCGCACGACGGCGACTACGTCCTGCTCTCCGGCAACGAAATGGGCGTCCTGCTCATGGACTGGCTCGCCACGATGGCCAAGGACCGCGGCGAGGACGTTGCGGCCAAGGTGGCCGTGTCCACGATCGTCTCCTCCTCCATGCCTGATGCCCTTGCGCGCGACTGGGGCTTTGAGATGAGGCGGGTCCTCACTGGCTTCAAGTACATCGGCGACCAGATTGACCAGCTCAAGGACGAGGGCGAGGAGGACCGCTTCCTCATGGGCTTCGAGGAGTCCTACGGCTACCTCGTGGGCACGCACGCCCGCGACAAGGACGCCATCGTCGCCACGATGCTCTGCGTCGAGATGGCGTCCTACTACGCCGAGAAGGGCATGGACCTGTACGAGGCCATGGACGCCCTGTACCAGAAGTATGGCTACTACCTCAACGGGACGGTCAACGCGTCCTTCCCGGGTGCGGCGGGCGCCGAGAAGATGGCTGGCATCATGGATGGCCTGCGCACCAACCCGCCCGCCGAGATCGCCGGCTACAAGGTCATCGGCGTGACGGACTACGCCACCGGCCCCGAGATGCCGCGCGTCTCGGGCCTCCAGAAGGAGGCCGCGCAGGTGCTGCCGCCCGCAAACGTCATCGAGTTCCGCCTTGAGGACGACAACAAGGTCATCTTCCGCCCGTCCGGCACCGAGCCCAAGGTCAAGGCGTACCTCTTCTCCAAGGGCGCCACGCGTGCGGAGTCCGAGGCCGTGCGCGCTAAGCTCGAGGCCGCGTCCAAGGAGATTCTGTCGTAGGGTCGTTACATACGCTCGTAGCCGAGGAGGCCCTGCCGATCAACGGAGGCGGGGCCTCCTGCCGCTTACAGAGCCCAGGTCCACGAGTTCCTCCCGGCAGTCCTGGCCGCTCGCCTGCGTTGCGGAGATGAGGGTTGTGGCACTCTGACGCCTCACGGCGTTGTCAGACCCGGGGTTATGGCAGAAAAGGGAGTGCCATAACCCCCGATTCGTAAACACGGGCGAGAAGAACCCCAGCTCGCCCTTCTCGCTCATTGCCATAACCCCATATCCGACAACCACTCAAGGCGCCGGATTGTCACAACCCTCATTTCGACAACGTCATCGAACGACAGAGCGCCACAAGCCCCGATTCCCCAGCTCACGCACGTACGGGGGGAGGGGCAAGGGGCGAGAAGAACACGTGTGGGAAGAAAGGCGAAAAGGTCGCTTGCCGAGTTGTAACCGCTGGGTAAAGCCAGTAAGAGGCCGTTTTTCTCGTTGTGTCGCCCGTGGAGGGGTTGGAGCCGGCGAATGTCGTGATTATTTTCATGGATAGAGGATGCGAAAGCTTATTTTCATCTTACAGATGACTAACCGTAGCAGGGGTTTCTCCTCGTTAATGTGCAAGGTGCCGGCGCAGACACCCATTCGAGGAGAGGAAGCCCATGTCTGTCACGAGGGGAAGCTACACCCAATCCCAGAAGCTCATGACCTTTGTGCTGTCAATGTCTCTTTACGGGCTCGCTACGCTCATCTCCGAGCTCATTCCTTCCGTTCAGGTTGGTATCGTAGAGTTTTCCGTCGAGTTCTTCCTGTTCATCCCGCTCGCCATCGCTATGCTGTTCGATCCGCTCTCGGCCGCCCTCGGCGCCGCTACCGGCGAGCTCGTATTCTCGGAGATCATGCTCGGCCAGTTTGGCGGCATCGGAGAGCTCGAGAAGTTCCTCACCGTCACCATCGCCCTTTACGTCGCGGGCACTCTGGTAAAGGATCCGCGCAACATGAAGGCCGTCGCGCTCGTGTCCTTCGGCTGCACCGCGCTCCAGCTCGCCATGAGCGCCGGCGTGGATATCTGCAAGGTCGCCTTTGCCGTCGAGGAGTTCGAGGCCGTTCCGGGCCTTCCCGAGTCCGTCTACTTCACCGAGGGCTTCGCGTTTGCGAACGACCTGCTCTTTTCCGGCATCCTGTTCTGCATGCTACCGACTATGTTCCTCGTCCCGCGCCTTTACGGCAAGATTGAGCCGTTGCTCGGCATGAAGCCGCGCACCCCCGAGAATGCCCCCGCGGCTCCCTCCGCCGGGCTTGTCATCGCCGCTGTTGCGTGCTTCGCCGTGGCCGTGGCCGTGGCTTGCTTCTCCGAGGCAGGCTTCTCCCTTATCGAGTGGGAGGCCGAGTGGGCCGAGAGCGAGACGGCAATCTTCACCGGCATTGTTGTGTCGGCGGTGGTTGCCCTTGTCGCCGCCTTCTGGGCGCACCGCAACGCTCAGCTCAGGTCCGCGTAGGGGGCGTCTCGTGTCCGCAGTCACGCTCAGAGACGTTACCTTCACCTATCCTGGCGCGACCGCACCAACCCTCCGTCACGTCAACCTCGATGTGGCGGAGGGCGAGTTTCTTGCCATCATGGGCGCGAACGGGTGCGGCAAGTCTACGCTGTGCAAGACCATGAACGGGCTTATCCCGCAGTTCATCGTCGGTGACCTCGAGGGGGAGGTCACGGTGGCGGGCGTCGATGCCTCCACGGCAGAGATCGGCGAGCTCGCTCAGCACATCGGCTACGTCTACCAGGACTTTGAGAACCAGCTCGTCCGGCCCATGGCCATAGACGAGGCGTCCTTCTCGTGCCTGAACTTCGCCTATGACGACTACGTCGAGCGCGGCATGCGCGCGCTCGAGCTCTGTGGCCTCGCAGACCGCGCGGAGTCCTACATCTGGCAGCTATCCGGCGGACAGAAGCACCTGCTCGCGCTCGCCGGTGCCATTGCGCTCGAGCCCGACGTCATCGTGCTTGACGAGCCGGTAGCCCAGCTCGATCCCTATCACGCCGAACAGACTTACCGGGTCCTGCGCGAGCTCAACGAGAAGTACGGCAAGACGATCATCGTCATCGAGCACCACACCGACTTCATCGCCGAGTACTGTACGACGGCCTGCCTCATGGCTGACGGCGCTATCGCCTGGAAGCTCCCTGCGCACGAGGCGCTGCGTCGCATTGACGATCTTGCTGCGAGTGACGTCCACCCGCCGCAGATTGCCCTTGCCGCCCGCGAGCTCGTGCGCGCGGGCGCACTTTCTGCGGACATGCCGCTCCCCACTACGGTTGACGAGGGTGCCACGGCGTTCTGGGGCATTCCGTTTGTCCCGCGCGAGCGCGAGCACGCTCCTGTCCTCGCTCCCGAGCCCGCCGTCTCCTTCCGGGGTGTCGACGTGAGCTACCGCAGCGTCAAGGGCGACCCCCACCAGGTGTTCCACGGCCTCGACTTGGACATCCACCGCGGCGAGAAGGTCGCGCTCGTGGGTGCCAACGGCGCCGGCAAGTCTACCCTCATGAAGCTCATGTGCGGTCTTGTCAAGCCCCAGGCAGGCGAGGTCCTGCTCGAGGGCGCGCGCACGCGCGACATCGGCCCCGACGAGCTCTCCGACAGGGTCAGCCTCGTCTACCAGAACCCCGAGCAGATGTTCATCAAGGACTCAATCCGCGCGGACGTGGAGTTTGCCATGCGGGCCCGCGGCGTCGAGGACGCCGCCGAGCGTGCTGCTGCCCTGCTCGAGCGCTTTCGTCTCACCGAGTTCGCCGAGCAGGACGGTCGCCTGCTCTCGGGCGGGCAGATGCGCCGCGCATCACTCGCCGTGGGCATCGCGCTCGACCCGCCGATTCTTCTGCTCGACGAGCCCACCGCCAACCTTGACATCGGCACGCGCCAGGAGATTACGCGCCTCGTTGCGGACCTTTCCGGAGTTACGGATACCGTGGTCATCGCCACGCACGACATGCAGCTCGTCTGCCAGTTCGCTGGGCGTGTCATCGTGCTCACCGGCGGCGAGGTCATCGGCGACGCCGCGCCTGACGAGGTCTTCATGGATGAGGACGTGGTCAAGCGCTCAGGCATCCGTCCGCCGGAGATCTTCCAGATGGGTCGCGCGCTCGACTGCCGCGCCGCCTGCTACACACTTGACGAGTTTCTTGCCTGCTTTCCCGCGTGGTGCGAGAAGAATACGAAAGAGGTGAGGTGCGCATGATCGAGAAGATCTCCGAGAGCGTCCTGGACAAGGTCTCCGTCGACTTTCTGCGCGACCAGGTGCTCAAGAACGCATACGGTAACGATGACACGCCCATAGCGGCGCTCGACCCGCGCGTACTGCTGCTCTGGTACCTCTTCTTCGGCATCGTCCCGTGGTTCCTGAACGACGTCATCGTCCTTCTCGGATTCTTTATCCTGACGGTTGTCACCACGCGCGTGGCCCGCGTGGCGCCACTCGTGCTCTTTGTCTTCGCGCTCGGCATCTTTTCGCAGACGGGCTACACGTTCATCGTGTCGCTCTTCTTTGAGGGCGATCTGGACACGCTGCTCTCGCTGCTCGTTCTGACGCTCAAGGTGGCCACATGCTCGCTCGCGAGCATCACGGTCTTCTCTGGGCTCGACCCGGACAGGCTCTCCAATGGCCTTCTCTGGTTTGGCGTGCCCGAGCGCCTGTCCTTCTCGATTGCCTTCGCCTATCGCGTTCTGCCGATTCTCATGGAGGAGCTGCAGAACATCCTGCTGTCATATCGTCTGCGTGGACGCGCCCCGGCGCACGACACGCTTGCGGGTAAAGTCCGCTGGCTTATCTACCAGGTGAGGATTGTCATCCAGTCGTTCTACCCGCTCATGCTCAATACGGCCAAGCGCTCGCGCACCACGGTGGAGGCCCTTGAGCTCAAGGGGTACCGCTATGCGTCGACCAACCTCAAGGTGCTTAAGATCAAACTCTCCTCGTTGCACGCAGGCAGACGTGAGGCCGTCTTTGTGGCGATCTCGGTCGCCTGGGTCGTCCTTTGCTTCGTCGTTTCAAAGATTGTGGGACTCTAGATGGACATCGACTTTCACACGCACGGCAAGCTTGCAAAGTACCTGGCCTTTTCGCCCGATTACACGGACTGGCTCTTCAGTGAGGCGATAAGCGCGGGGCTCGACGCCCTGTGCCTCACGGAGCACTTCAATACGCAGGGCTTCCACGACGTCTACTCCGATGTTGCCCGTCGCTTCTCGCGAATTGGTGACGCCTATGACGTGAACGGGCTGCTCGTCTTCCCAGGGATGGAGATTGACGTTGCCGAGGGCGGTCACACGCTCGCCCTCGGGTCCATGGAGGAGGTTCTCAGTCTCAACGCTTGGCTCGAGCCGCACAAGGCCAAGGGGCAGTTCCTGCCCTTTGACGAGTTGGCCGATGAGGTGCACCGCCGCGGTATGCGCTTTGGCGCCGCCCACCCCTTCCGCGCGCCGGGCCACCTGCCGGAGCTCTCTGACGAGCAGCTTGCCAAGTTCGACTTCCTCGACCTCAACGGCAAGGACCTCGCGCGTGACCGAGAGCGCTCCGAGCGCCTCACCGGCGCGCTCGGCGAGCGGCTGGGCATCCCCGTGATCTCTGGCAGCGACACGCACCAGGCCTTCCAGTACGGCTGCGTGGTCACGCGCATGGCGCGCCGCTGCACGACCTTCGACGCCCTCTTCGCACAGGTCGAGGCAGGGGAGTACCAGATCGTTCTCGCCGAGGACGCCGCCTTCCGCGTGAAGACCGCGGGCTACCTCAAGCGTGCCCTCAAGGAGATTGACCGCCTCGGCGGCGACTACGTTGCCACGATCCTTGCCGGCCAGGCGCTCTAGGGGGCGGGAATGGCACCGGAGTCGCTCTTTCGACAGGATGTGAGCTACACCGAGGCAGAGCGCCTCATCATGGACTTTGTCTCGGCACGGCCTGCCGAGTTTCTCGTCATGTCAATCCAGCAGGTCTCCTCGCGCCTCAACATCTCGGACGCCACGGTGTCGCGCTTCGCGCGACACGCGGGATTCAGGGACTTCAAGGAGCTCAAGACGGCGGTGGCGTCTGCGACGCTCGGGCCTGCCGAGAAGATTCAGGCGAGTATCGAGGAAGCCGGTTCGCCGCGTGCCTTCTTAGCGGAGCAGCGGAAGAACATCGAGCATACTGCGGAGACGCTTGACGAGGAGGCGTTCGCCGCCGCGGCAAACGCCCTTGCGTCGTCGTCGCGCGTGCTGCTCCTCGGCAAGGGGGCCGCGCGCTCGCTTGCCGAGCTTCTTAGGTTCCGTCTCGCACGCTTTGGGAAGGAGGCGGTTGTGTTGGAGGCGGGCTCGGACGTCATGGAGGGCCTTGTTCGCGCCAACGCCGAGACCGTCCTTCTCGCCTTTGGCTTCGAGCGTGTTCCGGCTGAGGTCGAGGTGGCGCTTGCGCACCTTCGTTCCGTCTCAGGGAGATCGATCCTGTTCACCGGCCGGAGCCTGCGCGAGTCAGGCGCTGACGTCGAGCTCGTGGCGTATCGTGGCGAGCCCCGCGGATATCACTCCATGGCGAGTGCGGTCGCGCTAATCGACGCGCTCGTCGTGGCGGTGGCGGGTCGCATGGGAACGGGGGCGCTTGAGCGGCTCGAGCTGCTCAAGGGCCTTAAGCGAGGAAATGAAGCGAGGCTTCCGCGCTAGGTGCAGGACGGCTACTCGTCCGTGGTCGTGGCGGCGTCCTCGGCGGTGCCGTTTTCGGAGTCGGCGTCGTCATCGGACTTGGGCAGGCTCAGCGCGTGGATGGTGTCGGTGCTGGCGGCGAGGGTTGCCGC
Organism: Thermophilibacter provencensis; assembly: GCF_900128445.1. Classification (GTDB taxonomy): domain Bacteria; phylum Actinomycetota; class Coriobacteriia; order Coriobacteriales; family Atopobiaceae; genus Thermophilibacter; species Thermophilibacter provencensis. Next base: position 1,185,969 of record NZ_LT671417.1, read on the forward strand.
GGCCCATGGGTGGGCGCTCACGTCAGGGGAGGTGGGGTCGTAAACGGTGATGGAGCCGTCCTCGTTCTCAGAGACGAGGAGAATCCAGTGGGCAGTGCTGGTGATCGAGCCGGCCTTGGTCTCGAGGAGGACGTAGGTCCCGGCGTCAAGCGCCTGGGACAGGTTGTCGGCGTTTGACGTGTAGCTCCTGTAGGAGAGCCCGAGTCCCTCCGCGGAGCTCTCGAGGAAGCTCGCCGCCATAGCGGAGTCGCCCGTTGCGGCATTGGCTTCGCTCGCCTGCTGCGCGAGGTCGGCGGGGGACTTGTCGTTATTGCCGGTGAGGCCCATGTAGGCCATGGAGAGCGCCGTGGGCCCGGAGCCCGTGATGGCGAGCGCGCGGCCTGCGTAGTCGACGTTGCCCCAGCGAGCGTCCCAGCACCAGAGCTGTGGCGCCTCGCCCTGCGTCACGGTGTCCCCGTAGGGCTGTGCGGTCTTTTCGGCATCGGGGTAGGCGGCAACGAAGTCGATGGCCTCGGGGACGCTGAGTGCGAGCTCGAGCAGGCCCGTGTCCGCGTAGCGGTCGGCGGTGGCGGCGATGCCGGCGAGCTTCTCGTCTCGGTTGAGCTCCGTCGCAAACTGCTGCGTGAGCTCCTCGGAGACTCCGGCGGCGACGCGCGAGTCAACCTGGTTGGCGCTCTGTGCGGGGTCAGACGAGCAGCCGCGGACGCAGCTGGATACGCCCACGATCACCAGGACGAGGAGGACCACGGCAAGCGCGCCCAGGATGAGGAGCTGGCGGTCGATGCCGAAGACGCGGTTCCTGCCGCCCTGGAAGTTGATGCTGCGGGACCTGAGCGGGTAGCCTCCTCGGCCGCCCCGGCCGCGATGCCCCGGCCCCCTCATGCCGCCCCCGCGCGAGCGGGTTCCCGTGGGGCCGTGATAGGCGGTCTGACTGGGGACGCGTGCCCTGCTGTCCCCGGCTCCGGAGTACTGGCGAGAGGAGCCGTTCATAGATGAGCCGCCCGAGCGGGGGCGGCGGTCGCGATCGGTGCGAGTCATTGTCCCTCCAGGGGATGTGCGCATGAGCGAGAGTAACCCTTATCGCATGATAGGCAGGCACGGGCTGCAATCTGTATGCCGGGAGACAACAATTCGGGGAGCGGTATGTGTTACGTGCAGTTTGGTCTGACCTCAAGTTTGAGTTGAGTCGACTGGGACGATCGACCGGGACGAAAAAGGGGACCGGATGGCTCCGGTCCCCTCGTGATTACGCTGGCGGTTCGGGGGATACCCCGCTGCCCCCCTCGCCCGTTTCGCCTCCTCCGCCGGTCTCGCCACCGGTGCCAGAATCACCGCCGCTGCCGGAATTGCCGCCGGTGCCAGAATCGCCGCCGGTGTTAGTGTTTCCGTTTCCGGGGTTGGGATCGGGCGGGGTCGAGGGCGTGTCCGGTGTCGTGGGGACGACGGGCGTCGTGGGAGCGGTCGTCTCGCTCGACTCGTCGTAGCCGGCATCCTCCTCGTACTCCTCTTCCTCCTCGTCCCAGTCCTCCTCGTTGGAGGCCTGGTTGGTTCCGACGAAGGTCCAGGAGCTGTTGTCCTTGTAGGTGGCGTTGTGGTCGGAGGTGGGGAACTCCTCGCGGGCCACGCCCTCGAGGACGGCGTTCATGTACGCGGTCCAGATGGGCAGCGGTAGCGTGGCGGTGGTGCCATTGGCGCCCTGATAGCGAATCGTGCTGTTGTTGTCCTGGTGCCCGCACCAGACGACGGTCGTGAGCTGCGGGGTGTAGCCGCAGAACCAGAGGTCGCCGTAGTTCTCGGTCGTGCCGGTCTTGCCCGCCACCGGCTGGTTGAACGTCGCGTTGTTGCGCACGTAGGTGGCCGAGCCCTTGGTGACGACGCCCTCGAGGACGCCGGTCAGGTCCTCGATGATGGCGGAGTCGACGATCTGCTCGGAGCTGTCCTGGTGCTCGTAGACGACGTTGCCGTTGCGGTCCTCGATGCGCGTGATCGCGATGGCATCGCGGTGCACACCGCCGTTGGCGAAGACGGAGTAGACCTCAGCCATCTCGAGCGGGGTGACCTCCTGGGTGCCGAGCGTGAGCGCGGCCACGGGGCTGATCTGGGAGTCGATGCCGAGCATGTGCGCCGTCTCGATGATCGTGTCGTTCCCGATGGTCTGGGCGACCTGGGCGTAGCCGGTGTTGGACGAGTAGGCCGTGGCGTCGGCGAGGGTAATCGTGCCGAGCTGGTCGTTGTTGATGTTGCTTGGGGCCCAGGTCGGCGTGATCTGGATGGGGGAGTTGCAGTTGATGCGCACGGTGGGGCTCATGCCCTCGAGCATGGCGGCGCACAGGGTGATGGCCTTGAAGCTCGAGCCGGGCTGACGGGGGTTGGTGGCGAGGTTGACCGAGCTCTGGCCGGCCTCGGTGTCGTTGCCGTAGTTCTGGCCGCCGACCATGGCCACGATGTGCCCGTTGGAGTTGTCCACCGAGACGAGGGCGCCCCTCAGCTGCTCGTCCCCGGAGGAGGCGACGCGCTCGCTCACGGCCTGCTCGGCGGCCTGCTGACGGGCGGGCTCGATCGTGGTGTAGACCTTGAGGCCGCCCTGCATGATGGTCTCGGAGGAGAAGTCCTGCAGGAGAAGGTTGCGGACGTAGTCGGTGAAGTAGGGGTAGGTGCCGATGGAGTCGGTCAGCTCGCCGGGGTTCAGGACGAGCGGCTCGGCGCAGGCGGCGTCGTACTCCTCCTGGGAGATGTCGCCCGCCTCGAGCATGCGCGAGAGGACGAGGTTGCGGCGCGAGACGCAGCTGTCGGGCTTGGTGAAGGGGTCGTAGAGCGAGGGGGCGTTGGGCAGGCCCACGAGGACCGCCGCCTCGGAGAGGGTGAGCTCGCTCGCGTGCTTGTTGAAGTAGGTGATGGACGCAGCCTCGATGCCATATGCCCCGTTGCCATAGTAGATGGTGTTGAGGTACATGTTGATGATCTGCTCTTTGGTGTACTCCTTCTCCAGCTGGATGGCGATGTACGCCTCGCGCACCTTGCGCTTGAGCGACTGCTCGAACTGCTCGTCGGAGAGGACGGTGTTTCGGACGAGCTGCTGGGTGATCGTGGAGCCGCCGCCGGCGTCGCCAGACCCCGTGATCTGGCCCACGACGGCGCGCAGGACGCCCTGCGGGTCGACGCCGTTGTGCTCGTAGAAGCGCTTGTCCTCGGTGTCGATGAGGCCCTTGATGACGTAGTCGGAGATCTCGTCCAGCGTGACGGAGCGACGGTTCTGGAGGTAGTACGAGGCTATCTCGTTGCCGTCCGCGTCATAGACGCGCGTCGGCTCGGCGAGAAGGTAGGCGTCGGCAGAGGTGTAGTCGGGCAAGTCCTCGAGCCATGTGCTCACCACGCCACCGAGCGAGAGTGCGAGCGTCACGCAGAGCAGCGCGATGAAGCCGAGTACGCCCGCGATGCCAAACCCCACGAAGTGCGTGCGGGAGTGCGTGCGTGCTCTTCGGGTTCTGATCCCCATCTAGTCCTCCTGTCGGGGAGACCGGTCCATAACTGTCCAACATTATAGGAGGTTGTCGGCATAGGTCTGTCGAGGGCGTTGTTCCATCGCGCGCGAGAGCGGGCGCTCGTCGCCCTTCTCGCCGCGCCGCCCGCTCGGGGCGCCGTCAGGAAAATCGGCCCTGTCCTGCCACTTTTCTGGACCTCTGCGCTATGCTAATACCTTATGCGGCCGTGTTGACGGCCGCTTGGTAAAGCGAAGGACCTATGGAGGACAGAGATTTGCTGCCAGTTGACGAGCAACTCAAGGTGATCACCTCCGGCACGATGCAGATCGTGCCGCTCGACGAGCTCAAGAAGAAGCTCGAGAAGGGCACCCCCCTCAACATCAAGCTGGGCGTTGACCCCACCTCGCCCGACCTGCACCTCGGCCATGCCGTGCCGCTGCGCAAGATGCGACAGTTCCAGGACCTGGGCCACAACGTGACGCTCATCATCGGCAACGGCACCGCCCTCATCGGCGACCCGTCCGGTCGCGACTCCACCCGCCCGCCGCTCACCGAGGAGCAGGTGGAGGCAAACGCCAAGACCTACGTCGAGCAGGCCATGAAGGTGCTCGACCCCGAGAGGACCCAGATTGTCCACAACGGCGACTGGCTGAAGGGCCTCAACCTCGCCGAGATGCTCAAGCTCATGAGCCAGTTCAACGTGGCTCGCATCCTCGAGCGCGAGGACTTCCACAACCGCTACGCCGAGGGCAAGTCCATCGCTCTCCACGAGTTCATCTACCCGGTGCTGCAGGCCTACGACTCGGTTGTCGTCAAGGCCGACCTCGAGATGGGCGGCAACGACCAGATCTTCAACCTGCTCGCCGGCCGCGACCTCATGCGCGCCATGGGCATGGAGCCGCAGGTGGCCCTCACGATGCCGCTTCTGGTGGGCACCGACGGCCACAAGAAGATGTCCAAGAGCTACGGCAACTACGTGGGCCTCACCGACGAGCCGGCGGACATGTACGGCAAGGTCATGTCCATCACCGACGAGCTGGTGCCGCTCTACTGGCGTCTCTGCTCCACCGCGGACATGGACAAGCTCGACGCCATCGATGCCGCCTTCGCGGACGGCTCCGCCGATCCGTACGCGCTCAAGCGCGAGCTGGCCGCAAACATCGTGGACCTCTATCACGGCGAGGGCGCCGGCGCCGCCGCGAGCAACGCCTTTGATGCGCAGTTCAAGCGCGCCGAGGCCCCCGAGGACATGCCGGAGTTCCCCGTGAGCGTGGCCGAGGTCAACGACGAGGGCAAGGTCTACCTGGGCAAGCTGCTCGTCGAGGTGGGCATCGCCAAGTCCGCCGGAGAGGCGCGCCGCCTCGTGGACGGCGGCGGCGTCAAGATCAACGGCGAGGCCGTGGCGCCCAAGTGCTACAACGTCGAGGCGTCGCTCTTCTCGGCCGGAACGACGGTCCAGTCCGGCAAGAAGCGCTGGGCGCGTCTGGTGTAGGGCCCAAGATAGGTGATGCGCGGGCGGGGTCGCGGCTGCGGCTCCGCCCGTGTCTATGAGCCCGGGAAAAATAATCCGCCCCCTGGGCGCGCGGGTCGGCGTTTTCCCAGTTGGCATTCTGGCGAGGGTCCCAGAGGGCGGATTAATTCTGGCGGGTGCGGTCGAGACAACGCGCAAGGACGGGGGGACGATGGCAAAGGGGACCACGTTTCTGGAGGCCCACGGCGTGCCGGAGCTGCTGGCGCCCGCCGGCGGCCCCGAGCCGTTCAACGCCGCGCTCGCCGCGGGGGCGGATGCGATCTACTGCGGACTGGGCAATGACTTCAACGCCCGTCGTGGCGCGCACAACTTCGACGACGAGTCGTTCGCCGCAGCGTGCCGTCGGGCCCACCTCGCCGGGGCGCGCGTCTACGTGACCGTGAACGTTGCCGTTTCCACCGAGGAGATGCCGCGCGTGCTCGAGCTCGTGCGCCGCGCGTGGGGGCTCGGCGCAGACGCCTTCATCATCCAGGACTGGGGCCTCATGGCGGAGATTCGCCGCCGGTGGCCGGAGGTGGAGACCCACGTCTCCACGCAGGCAAACGTGCACGACGCGCGCGGCGTGGCGTGGTGCCGAGACGTCTGGGGGGCAGACCGCGTGACCCTCTCGCGCGAGCTCTCGCTGGCGGAGATCGCGCGTATCGCGGAGGAGGGCGTGGAGCTGGAGTGCTTCGGCCACGGCGCGCTCTGCTTCTGCTACTCGGGCGTGTGCCTCATGAGCTCGCTCAATGGCGGGCGCTCCGCCAACCGGGGCCTCTGCGCCCAGCCCTGCCGCCTGCCGTATGACCTCATCGACGAGGACGGCGGCGTGATGGAGATCCCGGGCGTGGCCACGCAGGGCCTTCCGGAGAAGAGCCGCGGGGTGGGCGGCACGCGCCTGCTCTGCCCCAAGGACTACTGCACCGTGGACCACCTCGCCGGGATGCGCGACGCCGGCGTGGGCTCGCTCAAGGTGGAGGGTCGCATGAAGGCCCCCGACTACGTGCTCTCCGTCGTGGGGGCCTACCGTGACGCGCTCGACGCCCTGGCGGCGGGGGAGGACTCCGAGGCCGCTGCGGCCGCGCGGCATCGCCGCCTCAAGCGGGCCTTCAATCGCGACTTTACGGACAGCTACCTCTGGGGTCGCTCCGACAACGACATGATGAGCTACGAGCGATCCAACAATCGGGGCGAGGTCGTGGGCGAGGTCGTGGGCTCGCGCCAGCTCGAGGACGCGGTGGTGCGCCGCGGGGGCGGGAACGGCGGGCGCGAGCGGATGCGCCGCCTCACGCGCGCGGACGTGGAGGTGCGTCTGACGGCGCCGGTGGACGAGGGCGACCTCCTGGAGCTTCGCCCGGTGGACGACCCCACGCAGTTCCTCACCGCCCCCGCGCCCTCGGATGCCGCGGCGGGGGAGACCATCACCTGCCGCGCGGCGCGCCCCATGCCCGCGGGCTCCGTCGTGCGCCTCATCCGCTCGCAGCGCGCGCTCGACGAGGCGGCTCGCGTGGCGGACAAGGACGTGGTGCGCCGCCGCCCGGTGCGCGTCCGCGTGACGGCGCGACTCGGCGAGCCCTTCTCCGTCGAGCTCTCGTGCGCGGACGGCGCAGCCTCCGCCCGCGCGGAGGGCTTCGTCGTTGAGGCCGCCCGCACGCGCGAGGTCACCGACCAGGAGCTGGTGGAGCACGTCGGCCGTATGGGCCAGAGCCCGTTTGAGCCCGTGGAGTGGGATGTGGTGCTCGACCCCGGCTGCGGCATGTCCTTCTCAGCCGTCCACAAGGTCCGCGCCGAGGCGTGCGCTCTTCTGGAGGAGGCTCTTCTCTCGCCGTATGCGAGCAGGGCGGCGTGCAAAGGGGACAGTCACTTTTGCACGCCCGTGCCGGCGCGTGCAAAAGTGACTGTCCCCTTTGCACGCCCTTGCGTGTGCGCGCTTGTGACCACGCCGGAATGCGCCGAGGCCGCGCGCGCCGGCGGAGCCACGCGCGTCTACGCCCCCGCCGACGACCTCGCTGAGGGCGAATGGCCCGAGGGAGTCATCCCCTGGCTGGACGAGATTTGCCGCGAGGGGGACCACGCGCGCCTCGACCGATGGGTGAGGCCCGGAGACCCCGTGGCGGTGGGCAACGTCTCGGAGCTCGCGCTTGCCGCCGAGCTCGGGTCCGCGCCCGAGATCCGCTCCTGCATCCCGGTGCACAACGAGTCCTGCCTGGCGGCCCTGGAGGATGCGGGCGCAGCGGGAGTCTGGCTCTCCCCGGAGCTCACGCTCGACGAGGTCTGCGCGCTCGCCCGCGCGTCGCGCGTTCCCGTTGGCCTTTCTGTCCTCGGCCGTGAGCGTGTGATGACGAGCGAGCACTGCGTGCTTCAGGCGCTCGGGCGCTGCGTCCACGACTGCCGTCGCTGCGCGCTGCGCCGCCGCAGGCTTTCCCTGCGAGACATCGACGGCCGCGAGCTTCCCGTCCGCACGGACGTCAACGGCCGATCGCGCATCTGGTTTGGCCAGCTGCTCGACGCGACGCCGCAGGTGGACGCTCTTCTCGCCGCCGGCGTGTCGCGCCTGCTGGTGGACGCCCAGCTCATGGATGAGGAGGAGGTCGCCACAGCCGTGCGACGCGTCGTGCGGGCGGCGGAGGCGGCTCGCGCCGGCCGCAAGCCTGCCCGCCGTCTGCCCGGCGCCACTTCCGGGCATCTTTTCTCCGGCATTGGGTAACATGGTCTTCGGACGCAAGCACAAGCTGCCTCCCGGGCCCCAGGCGCCGGGCGAGGCATGAGGAAAGGACACCCCATGGCCGTTGATCGAGCCCTTCTCGACGCAACCCTCGACGTCATCCGCCAGAGCCTCCAGGCCGACGGCGGCGACGTCGCTCTCATCGACTGTACCGACGACGGCGTGGTCACCCTGGAGATGCAGGGCGCCTGTGCCGGCTGCCCGCTCTCCTCGCTCGACATGTCCGAGGGCATCGAGCGCATCCTGCGCGAGCACGTCCCCGGCGTGACGCGCGTCCAGCCCGCCGCATTCTAGTACGGGGCGAGAAGAACGTGTTCCTGAACGACCTTTATCACATGCTGGATCCGGTGGCATTTACGCTGGGTCCGCTCACCGTTCGCTGGTACGGCATCGCGTACCTGCTCGGCTTCATCTGCGCTGGCGTCGTGATGTACCGGACGGCGCGCCGCTGGGGGCTCGGGCTCTCGGTCGATGACGTCTTCTCCATCGTGATCGGGGTGGTCTTCGGCATCATCATCGGAGCGCGCCTGTTCTACGTGATCTTCTACGTCTGGGGCGCTGGGCTCTCGCTCTCGAGCCCCCTCGAGATCTTTGCCACCTGGGAGGGCGGCATGAGCTTTCACGGCGGCCTGGTGGGCGCGGTCGTGGGTGGTGCCTTGGTGTGCCGCCACTACGGCATCTCCGTGCCGACGGTGTGCGACCTCGGCGTGATCGGCGCCCCGATCGGCCTCTTCTTCGGCCGCTGTGCCAACTTCGTGAACGGCGAGCTCTGGGGCAGGGAGACGGACCTCCCCTGGGGCGTCATGTTCGAGACGGGCGGCGGCGTGTATCGCCACCCCTCCCAGCTCTATGAGGCTATCCTCGAGGGGCTTGTGATCTTCCTCGTGCTCTACCTGATGTCGCGCCGCATGCCGCCTCGTCCGCAGGGCACCTTCATGGGGATGTTCCTCGTCCTCTACGGCGTGTTCCGCTTCCTCGTGGAGTTCGTCCGCGTGCCCGACGCGCAGCTCGGCTACCTCTTCGGGCCCATCACGATGGGCCAGCTCCTGAGCCTTCCGCTCGTCCTTCTGGGCATCGTGGTCCTTGTTGCGGCCCATCGCCTCAACCGCCCGCAGGTGGGCTATCTGGCATAAGCAACACGACCTGACAAAGGCGACGGGGCCGTCTGTCATGACAGACGGCCCCGTCGCCTTTGTGCCTTTGTCGGGCTATCAGCGAGGAGGCTATGCCGCGCGGGCGCTGTTCTCCGGCGTGATCTCCATGCTCTGGAAGCGGTGCTGCATGTAGGCGTTGTCATAGTGCTCGGCGTAGAACTCCTCCACGGGAGAGCTCGGCGCAAGGCCGCTCTCGCGCTGGTACCAGCACTCGAGGGACTGCAGCGTCATGACGCCGTTCACCAGCATGAGAACCGCGCAGAGCGTGGTGAAGGAGTAGCGCGCCTGCCAGGGGATGAGGTTGATGAGCTTCAGGAGCCACGGCAGGCAGAACTTGATCCACACAAAGCCGAGCGCGCCCCACATGCACATGAAGAGGGTGCTCGTACGGCCGGCAAAGAGGACCGCGATGGGGTCCGGAAAGAGCCCGAAAATCGTGAAGCCCGAGTAGTCCCATGCCACGGCGCCAAATCCAACCTGCATGAACCAGGAGACCGCCGCCTCGAAGAGCCCGCCGATCACGGCGGACACGAGGAAGATCACGACGGGGTTGGCCTTGTAGAAGCGGTTGAGCGCGATGGTCATGAGCACGGCGCCAAACCCGTAGATGGGGGAGAAGGGCCCATAGAGCATGCCGGCGCGGTCCTGGTAGACTCCGGGGTCCACCACGACCATGTGATACACGGTCTCGATGATGAGCCCGAGCACGCAGCAGACCACGAAGACCCAGAACAGGTTGAAGAAGTCGAGCTCAATGAAGCCGCGGTCGCCCTTGGCGCGTCCGAGCGTGCCGTCCTTGGCGGCCTCCTCGGTCTCCATGTCACGGAGCTTTCGCTGCAGGCGGCGCTCGGTGATGAGCGTGGGGTCGATGGTGGCGGAGATGACGAGAAGGATCACGAGCCGCACCCCGTCGTAGATGAGGTTGTCGCCAAAGCCGTTGAGCATGATCTCGAGGATGAGGTTAACGATGCCCACGCCGATGAGCGCGTAGGCGATTTGCGCCACGTGCCGGCGCCGGTCGCGCAGCACGAGCACGCCAAAGAGGATGTACCCCGCGGCTCCAACGGCGAGCGTCACCACCTGTATGATCGTGAGGGTCATCGTGAGCGTGACGTCGTGGCTCTCGCGGAAGAGGCTGACGCCGTACTGGGCGAGCGGGATGGCGATCAGCGCCACCAGGGCGAGCACCGCTGTCGCCGTGACGAGGCAGTAGATGCCGTAGATCTTGAGCAGCAGGGGTATCTTTCGCTTTTCCACGGGGGTGGCGTCTGGCATGGGGAGTCCCTTTCTGGGAGCCGGGGCGCTGCCCCGGGGCGAGTGGTGCCCACAGTCTACCCGCAGAGAGCGACAAGAAACAACCGGCGAGAAGAACGCCGGGCAGGACGTTCTTCTCGCCGGTCTGGGGCATTGTCGACGACGGCTACCTGCGTTCCGCAGCGAACGATGCCGCGCCGACGATGCCGGCGTCGTTGAGGAGCTTGGCGGGGTAGACGGGCGTATCGACCTCGATGTACGGGAAGTACTTCTCATGCTTCTTGCTCACGCCGCCGCCGATGACGAAGGCCTCGGGGCTGAGGTAGAACTCGAGGAGGCGCAGGTACTTGGTGAGGCGCTTGCCCCACTTCTTCCAGCTGAGGTCCTCGCGCTGGCGGGCGGAGTCGGCCGCCAGCTTCTCGGCGTCCTCTCCGTTCTTGCCCATCGCGATGTGGCCAAGCTCGGAGTTGGGGATGAGCTTGCCGTCCATGACGAGCGCGGTCCCGATGCCGGTGCCCAGTGTGACGGCTATGACGAGGCCCTTGCTGCCGCGCGCGGCGCCGTAGCGCGCCTCGGCGAGGCCGGCGGCGTCGGCGTCGTTGACCACGCGGACGGGACGGTGGCAGGCCTCGGAGAGCTTGGCCGTAATGTCGACGCCGATCCAGGACTTGTCGAGGTTGGCCATGTAGCCGATGGGCCTGCCGGGATGGATCGGGGCGGGGAAGGCCACGCCTACGGGGACGGACGGGTCTACACGGAAGTTGTCGAGCAGCTCGCAGCACACGCGCGCGACGGCATCGGGCGTGGATGCCTCGGGCGTGGGGATGCGCAGGCGCTCCGCCGCGAAGCAGCCCTTCTCAAGGTCGACGGGCGCGCCCTTGATTCCCGACCCGCCGATGTCAATGCCAAATGCGTCCATGATGTCCCCCTTTGCCGAGTTGCCAATATGAAAATGTTAGGCGTATGTAAGAGGGGGGAGGGCCAAGCGCCGGCTATGCGGCCGCATTTGCTCGGGGAGTGTGGCGGGGGCGGAGCGGTGACGACCCCTCCGCCCCCGCCAGGCTGCTACCAGCGGATGACGTAGGGGTCCTTGGTAAACGAGCAGAACGTGGCGATGCCGTTCTCCAGCGCAAAGACCGCGCAGTTGCCGTCGTCGGCAGCGTACATGGGCCGCAGCTCTGGGTACTCGGCGAGCACTGCCTCGCGCGCCTCTAGGCGGTCGTCGAGCACTGCGTCGGCCTCGATGCGCAGCCACGAGCCGTCCTCGCCCATAGCGCAGATCGCCACGCGCGGGTGGGCGAGCATCTGCTCAAAGACCGGCTTCACGCGCCCGGTCTGGACGTAGAGCCTGCCCTCGAACTTGGCGATGGTGCCAAAGGGGCGCACCTGCGGGTTGCCGGCCTCGTCAACGGTTGCCAGATAGTAGGTGGAGCTTGCCTTGAGGTAGGAGAGGACGTCGTCCATGGGTGCTCCCTTCGCTGCGCGGAAACGGTCGTTGGCGCTACTTTACTCCGCTGCGGGGACGGCGAGTCGCCGCTTGCGGCAGATCATCGCGGCAAGCAGGACGAGGGCGAGAAACCGGCGTGACCGCCATGGCGGCCATGGGCTCATGGCCTGCGAGCGCCCCGACGAGAGCGGCGGCCGCAGCGAGGGCGGCGACGGGGCTAGGCGAGAAGCTCGGCGTGCTCCGGGTGCTTCTCGAACCAGCTCACGGCGTAGGAGCACGTGGGGCGCGCGCAGTAGCCGCTCGCGGCGATGCTCGCCACGGCGCGACGCATGAGCTGGCCCGCGAGGCCCTGCCCGCGCAGGCTCTCGTCCACGAAGGTGTGGTTGATCTCCACGATGCCGGGCTCCACCACGGGGAAGGTCACCTCGGCCAGAACGTTCCACTGCTCGTCGAGCACCTGCACGCGGTCGCGCTCCATGATCCAGTTCATGCTTCCTCCTTCAGTTGCGGTCTACGGCCTTATTGTCTCACACGACAACGGGTAGAACCTCCAACGAGAACAGTTGGCGGCAGTGGTCGGAGGCGCAATGGCACGGGCTTGGCACATCGCAAACGGGCATCTCGCGACGGGCGAGAAGGACGGTGGGCACGTCGTCATTCTCCTGCGCCTGGAGGAGGCGCAGGCGCGCGCCCTCTCCCACACGCAGCGCGAGGTGCTCGATCAGCTCGAGCACGCCGCGATGCCGTTTCTTGAGCGCACCTCCACCGGGGCGGCGGGCCTCGTGGTCACGCCCAGCGGGCGGAGGCGCTTCGGCTTCATTCTCAACCCCGATGAGCTGGTGCTCATTGATGATGGGGACGTCTGTGCCATCGCGCTCGGACGTGCTGTGGAAGACCGGGCGCGCGTCGAGGGGCCCGCTGGGGCGTTCTGTGTGCTTCTCCGCGAGCTGCTGCGCGACCACCCCGTGCGCATCTCTCGCATGCATGAGGACTTTGAGCTCATGGAGCAGCGGGTCCTCGAGGGTCGCGAGCGCCCGGATAGGCGCAAGATGATGGCGGACTCGCGCCGCATGCTGGGGCTCGACACGTTCTACCAAGGCATGTCTGATCTCGTTGCGGAGCTTGCCGAGGACGACTCCGGTCTCGTGGCGCCCGCGGACCGCGCGAGACTCCGCTCGCTCGAGCGCCTGTTGGGTAGGCTTGCCACGCGCCTTGAGTCTCTGCAGGACTATAGCCTGCAGGTGCACAGCCTCTACCAGGAGTCCATCGACGTGCGGCAGAACAACGTCATGCAGTGGCTCACCGTGGTGACCACGATCGTGATGCCGCTCACCTTTGTCACCGGGTGGTACGGCATGAACTTCCCGCATATGGCGCTTTTTGACGTGCCATGGGGCTACGCCGCGGCAATCATGGTGTGCGTTGTGATCGTGGTCGTTGAAGTGGCGTTCTTCTGGCATCGCGGCTGGCTGAGCTTTGTCGAGTGGCGTCACGACGACGGCAGCCGCAGCGACCAGCGCGCTGGCCGCATCTCCCGCAGGCGGTGTCGCAAGGGCGGCGAGCAGCGGGGTTGATAGGCGCCCGCGGGAGGGGTATACCATCACGTAACGTGAGGGCGCGTTCGAGGAGGCTGGCATGTCTGGTCTTGACTACGCGGTGCGCGACAAGGTCCTGTGGATGGCGCTTCTCGCCCTGTGCTTGGTGAGTGCGGCCATCTACGTATTCTGGGCGCTCCCGGCGATGCCGGACACGGTGCCCGTGCACTGGGGAGTGGGCGGCGTGGCGGACGGCTGGGACAGCAAGGGCTCCACGGTCTTCATGGGCGTGGTCACGCTCGCGTCGGCGCTCTTCTCGTCCACGTACCCCGCGGTCACGTTGGTGGCGCTTCTGGGCGGCACGGCGCTCGTCGCGCTCTACAGCTTCCTCCTCTGGAAGGGTGCCATCCGCTGACTGTTAATTGGGGACAGTCCCCAATTAACAGTCAGCGAGTTGGTGCCTGTCCCCAGCTCACAGCTCGCGGAGGCGGCCGTCGCGGATCTCCCAGGTGCGCGAGGTGCATGCGGAGAGGAACCGCCGGTCGTGGCTCACCAGCACGAGGGCGCCGGGGTAGGCGGCGAGCGCGCGCTCGAGGGCCTCGGTCGAGTGCAGGTCCAGGTGGTTGGTCGGCTCGTCCATGACGATGAGCGCGGGGTGGCGCAAGATCCCCTCGGCGAGCATGAGCTTGCGAAGCTCCCCCGGACTCGTGCGACCGCCCTCGAGGATGCGGTCCGGGTCCGAGTTGAGCTGCGCCACGCAGGAGAGCACGCGCCCGCGGTCGGCGGGCGTCAGGCTCGCCACGCGTCCCACCATGGCGTCGCGCGCCTCAGCCGGAAGCTCCTGCGGGATGTCCAGCACCTCCACGCCCTGCCCGACGTCCGCCGCCTTGGCGAGAAGAGCGCGCAGATGCGCGAGGAGCGTGGACTTTCCGGCGCCGTTGGGCCCGACGACGCCCACGTGGTCGCGGTTCCCCACCCAGAGCTCGGGAACCCGGAGCGTCCCCTCCGGTCCGCAGGGGATGGTCGTGGCGGGGACGTGCAGCACGGTGCGCCGGCGCGAGGGCTCCGCGTCCACCCAGAGGTCGCCGTCGTAGCGCTTGGCCACGCGCGCTGCGGCCAGGCGCTCCTGCGCGGCGGCCACCCGCGCGTTCATCTGGGATGAGAGGCGTCCGGCCTGCCCGTCCTTGCCGGTGAAGATGGCGAGGTCGATGCGCCCGCGCGCGTCGCGGTCGCGCGGGTCCAGGCCGCGCTTGCTGCGCCGCGCGTCGGCGCGGGCGGCCTCGCGGGCTCGCGCGTCCTTCTCGGCAGTGAGGCGCGCGAGCTCGCGCTTGGCGCTCGCCCGCTCCGCGACGGCCGTCGCGCGTTCGAGCTCCGCCTGACCGTGCGCCGCGCTGTAGCCGCCCGGTCGCACGACGACGCCGGAGGGCTCGAAGGACGCGCAGCGCTCGGCGAGAAGGTCCACGAGGTCGCGGTCGTGGCTCACGAGAATCCCGATGCCGCGGAAGCGCGCGAGGGTGCCCGCAAGCTGCTCGCGCGCGTCGGCGTCGAGGTGGTTGGTGGGCTCGTCGGCAACGAGCACGTCCGGGCGGCCCCAGAGGGCCACGGCCACCTGCAGCTTCTTGCGCTCGCCAAAGGAGAGCTCGTCAAAGCGCCAGGGCATGTCGTCCTCTATCCGGAAGGCCTCGCGGAGCTCCCGGGCAGCTCGTCCGTAGTCGAGCGCAAAGTCCACGAGCCCCTCCGGCGGCTCGTCGGCGTCCTGCGCCACATAGGCGCAGACAAGCCCGCGCGTGACCGAGCCCGCGTCAGGCTCGATGAGTCCGCACGCAATCTTGGCCAGCGTGGTCTTGCCGCAGCCGTTGTCGCCCAGAAGCGCGGTCCAGCCGGTGGGGAAGGTGATGGTGACGTTGTCGAGAACGGCCTCGCGGGCCGCAGGGTAGGCGTAGCGCACGCCGGAGAGCACAAGCTGCATAGACATCTCTTCTCCGTGCAAAAGGGACAGGCACTTTTGCACATCGGGGTTTCTTGGTTGAGGATGTCTAGCGAATGCCCACGCTTCCCGTGCCTCTCTCCGGTCCGATGGCGGCGCCACCCGCGCTGCGAGGCCCATTCCCCGCTCGGCCGATGTCGCCAGTATGCGCCCGGATCGAGAGCCGGTCAAGGCCGACCTGCCATGGTGTCGTAGCGCGTCAGGGCGGCGGGGTACGGACGGGGGTACGGCCCTGCTGTCTGAACAATTCCGGAATTTGGCTGTTCGTTGGGGGTGTCTCGGAGCGTTTTCCCAGCTATTGAATTACTTGCGGACAAAGAATCCCCCCGCTGCGCTCTCTGCACCGCACAATCTCGAGATTGTGCGGAATGGGGGGCGGGCGCGGCAGACGCGGGAAGCCGGACGAGAAGAACGAGGGGGCGAGAAGTGCCTTCCGGTCGGCGCCGCGAGGGCCGCGCGCGCTTGCCGTAAGATGTCGGGGATGGCAGCGTGGGATGGGGGTTGTATGAGGCAGGCGGTCGTGGGACTCCTTGCGCATGTGGACGCGGGCAAGACCACGCTCGCGGAGGCGATGCTTGCGGCATCGGGCGCCATCCGCGTTCCCGGGAGCGTGGACGACGGGAGTACCCACCTCGACACCGACGCGATGGAGCGCGAGCGCGGCATCACGATCTTCTCGGCGACGGCGTCGCTCGAGTGGGACGGTGCGCGCCTCATGCTCGTGGACGCGCCCGGCCACGTTGACTTCTCCGCCGAGGCCGAACGAACCGTCGCCGCGCTCGACGCCGCGATCCTGGTGGTGGGCGCGGGCGACGGCGTCCAGGGTCACACCGAGACGCTCTGGGACCTGCTCGAGCGCAACGCCGTGCCGACCTTCGTGTTCGTGAGCAAGTGCGACCTGGAGAACCCGGGGCGAGGCGCCCTTCTCGCCGAGCTCTCGGCGCGGCTCTCGCCCGGCTGCCTTGATGCCACCGCGCTGCTCGCGGGTGACCCGTCGGTCACGGAGGAGGCTGCCGCGAGCGACGAGGCGGCGCTCGAGGAGTATCTGGCAAGCGGGGAGCTCACAACGGGGACGCTCGCTCGCCTGGTTGCCTCGCGCGCGGTCTTTCCCGTCTTCTTTGGCGCCGCGCCGCGCGGTGCGGGCGTGCCCGAGCTGCTCGACGGGCTCGCGGCGCTGCTGCCGGAGCGCTCCTGGCCCCGGGAGTTCGCTGCGCGCGTGTACCGCGTGTCGCGCTCGGCGCGTGGCGAGCGGCTCGCATGGTTGAAGGTAACGGGCGGCGTCCTGCGCGCGAAGATGCAGCTCTCCGGCAGCGACCGGGGCGTTCCGTGGCAGGAGAAGGTCAACGAGGTCCGCCTCTACCAGGGTGCGAGCTTCGAGACCGTGACCGAGGTGCCTGCGGGGCGCATCTGCGCAGTCACCGGGCTCTCGCACGTCATCCCCGGGAGCCCCCTTGGCGCGGAGCCCGCCGCCGGGCGCCCGCTGCTCGCGCCCGTGCTCTCCTACCAGGTGGTGCCCGAGCCCGGCGCGGACGTCTCCGCCCTGGTGCGGGCGCTGCGCGAGCTCGCGGACGAGGACCCCATGCTCGGTGTGACCTGGCACGAGCGTCTCCAGGAGGTTCACGTCCAGCTCATGGGCGAGGTTCAGCAGGACGTGGTGCGCGAGCTGCTGCGCTCCCGATATGGCTTCGACGTCGGCTTCGGGCCCGGCGGCATCCTCTACAAGGAGACTCTGACGGCGCCCGCAGAGGGCGTGGGCCACTTCGAGCCGCTTCGCCACTACGCTGAGGCGCGCCTCTTGATCGATCCGCTGCCCCGCGGCGCGGGCGTGGAGTTTGGCACGCGCTGCTCCACGGACGACCTCGACCTCAACTGGCAGCGCCTCATCCTCACCAATGCGATGGAGCGTGACCACCTGGGCGTTCTTATCGGCGCCCCGCTTACCGACGTGCGCGTGACCCTGCTTGCCGGCAGGGCTCATCCCAAGCACACCGAGGGCGGGGACTTTCGCCAGGCAACCTACCGCGCCGTCCGCCAGGCGCTCATGGGCGCGCGCGAGCGCGGGGAGTGCCTGCTGCTGGAGCCGTGGTACCGCTTTCGCCTGACGGTGCCGGCCGACCGCGTGGGCCGCGCGCTCACCGACCTTACGCGCATGGCGGCGGAGTTTGGGGCTCCGGAGCCCTCGGGCGACCTGGCGAGAATAACCGGCGAGGTCCCGGCGTCCGAGGTGGGGGAGTACGCGCTCGAGGTCGCGCGCTACACCGGGGGCCGTGGGCGGATTTCGCTCGAGCTCGCCGGGTATCGGCCGTGTCATAACGCAGACGAGGTCATCGCCACCGCATCATATGACCCTGAGGCGGACCTTCCCAACACGCCCGACTCGGTGTTCTGCAGCCACGGCGCCGGTCGCACGGTCAAGTGGCCTGAGGTGCCCGCGCACGCCCACACCGTCGCGGACCCGGCGCGCCTGCGCCCGTATCGGGCCGCCGACGCCGCGTTCTTCTCACGCTGACGAGAAAGGGGCACGATGGAAGACAAGCCGCGGTTCAGGGCCGCCGTCCGTGCGGACGTGCCGCTGATCTTCACGTTCATCCGCGAGCTCGCGGACTACGAGGGCATGCTCGACGAGGTCGTTGCTGACGAGGCGACGCTCGAGGAGTGGCTCTTCGACAGGCGCGCCGCAGAGGTGGTCTTTGCGCTGGAGGAGGGGCGCGAGGTGGGCTTTGCGCTCTTCTTCCACAACTTCTCGACCTTTCTTGGCCGCTCGGGCGTCTACCTGGAGGACCTCTACGTGCGCCCCGAGCACCGCGGCAAGGGCTACGGCAAGGCCCTGCTCAAGCGGCTCGCGCGCATCGCCCTCGAGCGCGGGTGCGGGCGGCTGGAATGGTGGTGCCTGAACTGGAACCGCCCGAGCATCGACTTCTACCTCTCGATGGGCGCCGAGCCCATGAGCGACTGGACGGTCTACCGCGTCGCGGGCGAGGCACTCGCGGAGCTTGCGCGCTGAGACCGGCGGCCGAGGCGCCCCCTGTCACGCCGCGGGCTGACGGGGCGGAGCCCGCCCCCGCCGCGATCCCTAGATGAGGTCGTACGGCATCTCGCGTGCGAAGAGATAGAAGAGGGCGAACGCAGGCCAGAGAATCGGGAGGAAGAAGTACGCCGCCCCGAGGGCGACGACGCGCGCCGCGTAGAACGCCGCGCGCCGCATGCCGGAGCGCTCCTGCGTCTCGGAGCTCATGCGCACGAAGGACCCTCCCGGCGTCGACCCGGCGTGCCGCCACGGCGCCACCAGCTCGACCCAGAGGAACGACGCGTACAGCACGAGGTCCATGGCGTGGGAGCGCACGCCATCGGGGGCGCCGAGCAGCGACAGGGCGAGGCCGATCGCGCCGCCGACCACGAGCGAGAGAAGCGTCACGAGGAGCGTGTCCAGCCAGAACGCGACGCAGCGGCGGATGAAGCCGGGCTCATGCGTGACCTCGCCCTCCTCGGCGAGCGCGCCCGGCGGCAGGACCCGGGCGAGCGCCGCCGCGCAGAGCCAACCGAGCGCTGCGCCGGAGGTGTTATAGATGAGGTCGTCGACGTCGGCCGTGCGGTAGGCGTACGGGTAGATCCCGAAGAGCCCCGTGCCCTGCGCGACCTCGATGCAGAGGGAGGCGAGAAGTCCCACGACGACGGACCGCCAGAACCCCCAGCGCAGCAGGCGTCCCGCGATGAAGCCGAGCGGCATGAAGAGCACCACGTTGAAGGCGATCTGCGGAATCGTGCTGATGCCCTCACGGCGGAAGTCGCCCACAAACGCCAGCGGGTCGAGCTGCCACGCCACGCCGTAGGTGATGCCGAGGCCGCGCTCGCCGCTCGGCAGCGGCCAGAGCGTGAAGCAGCCGAGGCCGAGCACGTAGAGCACCGCGAGATAGGTGGAGACCACCGTGCCGGCGCGCAGCCGCCCGTCGCGGTGGTACACCCAGGCGAGGATCGGCAGCGTCAGCAGGAGCGACGCCAGCGGCCACAGCGTGAGCGCCAGCAGGAAGTTCTCCGTGTAGCCGGAGAGAAAGCGTCTGATGAGGTTCATGTCTTCCGTTCTTCTCGTCTCGTCGGTCGTGCCCGGCCCATTGTGAGGGAAGGGCTCGTGTCGCGCCATCGATGCAACTAACGGTTTCGCAAGGTGCGGCGCGCAGGACGGCGGCGCGGACCTGACAGATTGCCCTGTCACCTTTGTCAGGTCAGCGGGCGTCCCCGCTCCCTTGCCCGGCTCCCGAGCGATGGCTATCATGTCTTGGAAACGTTTCCAAGCCGGACACGCCGAAGGGGGCGGAGCCGTCCATGTCCATCGTGCTTCTCATTGTCATCTACATCGCCTTCGTGGGTCTGGGCATCCCCGACTCGCTCTTCGGCGCGGCATGGCCGGCCATGCACCCCGACCTCGGCGTCCCGGTCTCGTGGGGCAGCGCGGTCACGATGGTCACCTGCTGCGGGACCATCGTCTCCAGCCTCTCCTCCGCGGCGCTCATCGGCCGCTTCGGCACCGGGCGCGTCACGGCGGCCTCCACGGCGCTCACCGCCGCGGCGCTCGCCGGCTTTGCCGTTGCACCGGGCTTTCCGTGGCTCTGCCTGCTGGCGATCCCCCTCGGCCTCGGCGCGGGCGCCATCGATACGGCGCTCAACAACTACGTTGCCCTGCACTACAAGGCAACGCACATGAACTTCCTCCACTGCGCCTACGGCGTGGGCATTACGGTGAGCCCGTTTCTCATGTCGCTCGCGCTCTCGGGCGGCACGTGGCGCGACGGCTACCTCGAGGCGGCGGCCGTCCAGGCTGCGATCATGGCGGCCACGATCGCGATCCTGCCGCTCTGGTCCCGCGTCGGCCATGAGGAGCCGGCGGGCGAGAAGGGCGACGACCCCGCGCCCCGCGCCGCGAGCCCGCTCGCGCTCGTCCGACGCCGCGACATTCGCCTGGCCTGCCTCGTCTTCATGGCGTCCGTCGCCATCGAGGGCGTCTGCAACACCTGGTGCGCGAGCTATCTCGTGAGCGCGCGCGGCATGGCGGCCGGCGCCGCCGCCGGCATGGTGACGGTCTACTACGTGGGCGTGACGGCGGGGCGCTTCCTCTCCGGCGTGCTGGCCAACCGGCTTACCAGCAAGCAGCTCGTGGGGCTGGGGCAGGCGGTCACCTTCGTGGCCGTGCTCGTGCTTCTCGCCCCGCTGCCGCTGGCCGCCGCGCCGGTGGGCCTCTTCCTCGTGGGCTTTGGCAACAGCCCGCTCTACCCCAACATGCTCCACCTCACGCCCCGCCTCTTTGGGCGCGATCTCTCGCAGGCGGCGATCGGCGTGCAGATGGCGGCCTCCTACGTGGGCTCCCTCACGCTGCCGCCGCTCTTTGGCCTTCTCGCGGAGCACGTGGGCTTCTGGCTCTTCCCGGTGGCGCTGCTCGTGCTGTCCGTGGTCGTTCTCGCCGCGTTCCTCGGCCTCATGGCGCTCAAGGGGTGGAGGCCGCGCCGGCCGGGCGACGGGCGCGCGTAGCTGCGGGCGCCTCGCCGGGGCCTCGCTCTGCGCCGCTGATATGTAGATCAACCTGTCAAGAGGCAAGACCGTCCCGGCCCGCGGAGGTGCGGGTTGGGACGGTTTCGCTATGCTCCGATCCGGGGCGGCGGCGCGGCGGAGAGCCGGAAGGCTTCAGCGATCTCCAGTCTGACATCCGCGCGTCGTGGCGCATTCCGATCTGTCCGGCGCGGGGCACCCGCTTTCTAGGATCGCGCGTCGCCAGGGGCTGCGCATAGCGGCATCGCGGTTCTCCCCATCGCCCGCCCGGCGCCTGCGCCCCGGGGGTCGGCGGTTTGTCAGCCCTCGCAGTTGGCGAGGGCCCAGACGAAGCCGGCGAGCTCGCGCGCGACGGCGACGTTGGCCTTCGCGGGGCGCACGCCCCTCCTCCTCAGCCGCTCCGCCTTCGAGTGGAGCCTCCGGTTGGCCTCCGCCGCGACGCGAGCGGCCTCCGGGCCTATCCCCCGGCGCGCGGCGACCTCGGTCGGCAGCAGGGGGCTCCATCTGCGCGCGTGGTGCCAGGCGGCCTCGACGAGCAGCGTCCGGACGTGGGCGTTGCCCGTCCGCGTGATCGGCCCCCGCGCGACCGAGCCGCCCGACGAGCCCTCCGAGGGCACGAGGCCGAGGTAGGACATGAACGAGGGGGCCGTCGGGAAGCGCGAGAAGTCGCCGATCTCGGCGGCCACGGAGAAGGCGGTGACGGTGGAGATGCCGCGCACGGCCGAGAGCCGGGAGACGACGGGGCGCCACTCGTCGGTCGCGGCGAGCGCGGCGATGGCGGCGTCGAGCCGGTCGCGCCGCTGCTCGCAGGCGACGACCTGCTGCAGGTACTCCGAGAGCACGAGCCCCTCGGTCGAAAGCGGCAGCTCGATGGAGCGCAGCCAGTCGCGGTGGGCTGCGGTCCAGGCGCTCTTCCCCGGGTAGACGAGCCCCTTCCTCAGCAGCATCTTGGAGAGCCTGTGGCGTGCCGCCATGAGGTCGTCCCGGGCGTCGGCGCGGGCTCGGGCGAGGTCGCGGGCGGCCTCCTGCCCGGGCGTCGGGCACCACACCTCGACGACGTTGCCGACCGCGAGCATGCGCGCCAGGAACACGGCGTCGCGCCTGTCAGTCTTCACGCGGTCCCCGGCCGGCCGGAGCATCTTGCTCACCGCGCCCACCACGCACGGCAGACCGAGGGCGTCGAGGGAGCGCTTGAGGTCGAAGCCGGTGGGGCCGGACTCGTAGACGGCCCGCGCGGGCTGCGGCAGGGCCGCCGCCCACGCGGCGACGGCGGCCGCGTCGTAGCCGAACGAGCTCTCCTCGACCTCCCCGGTCTCCGGGACGAAGGCCGCCGCGGCGATCGAGCGGGCGTGTACGTCGAGGCCGACGCTGGTACGATAGATCATGGCTGGGACCTCCTATGACTTGTGGCGGGCCTGTCTCACGACTCGAGCCTAACCCACGTCGCCGCTGGCGCGGCCCTTGGTTCATAGAGAGAGGTCCCAGTCGCTCTCTACATATCTTCTAGGCCAAGACGGTCGGCGGGCTCTTCTCGAAGCCGCTTGACCGGACTCGCCCTGGTCCAAAGAATCAAGACAATGCGCGAGCTTGCCGCATCAGTCGCGCTATGCTTCTCGTGAAGGCGGACGGCGAGAAGGACGGTGGGACATGGCCGACATGCGATGCGCTGGGCCGGGCGTCCCGTGCGAGGTGAGCTGACGTGCGCATCTACAAGGGCAATCCCGAGCTTGTCTTTCGCGGGAAGGTGACGCCGTGGTACGGCGCGCTTTCTGGTCTCGTGGCCGCGGCGGCGGCGATTCTGGCGCTGCAGCCCGGGATGCCGGCCGGCGTGCCGGCGGCGCTGCTCGTCGCTGGCGCCGTCGTGCTGTGGCCGGCAGTGGTTCGCAACCGTGTGGAGCTCTATGCCGACAGACTTGAGATCGTCTTTGGCTGGGCGCGCACGATCATCCCGTACGAGCACGTGACGGGCGTGCGCCCCTACACGGGCTCGTCTGAGCAGTTCACCGGCAACAAGTGCACGGCGGCGCTCGACGGCGTCTTCATCAAGGCGCCGCGGGACGGCGACGCCGCGGTCTCGGTGATCGGCAACGACAACCTGATGGGCGAGCTGCGCCGGCGGGCGGGGCTCGGCGAGCAGCCATGAGGTGCACGTCAGTCTATCGCTCCCCGCTGGGGGAGATGCTGCTTGCGAGCGACGGCTCCGCGCTCACCGGGCTCTGGTTCGAGGGGCAGCGCCGCTTCGCCGCGGGCTTGGCGCCAGACGCTCGCGCCCGCGACGGCCTGGCCGTCTTCGATGAGGCGCGCTCATGGCTGGACGCCTACTTCACGGGCGGCCGCCCCGATGCCGTGCCACCGCTCGCGCTCGTGGGCACATCGTTCCAGCGCGCCGTCTGGGACGAGCTGCGCCTCGTGGGGAGCGGCCAGACCGTCACCTACGGGGAGCTGGCGGCTCGCGTGGGCCGGCTTCTGGGCCGCGCCACCTCGCCGCGGGCGGTGGGCTCGGCGGTGGGGCGCAACCCGGTCTCTGTGATCGTGGGCTGCCATCGCGTGCTCGGCGCTCACGGCGCGCTCACCGGCTACGCGGGCGGCCTCTGGCGCAAGCGGGCCCTTCTCGCCCTGGAGCGCGAGGGCCTGGTCGTCGCCGAGGCCCCCGAGCGCCCCGCGGCCCTGGTGCGCGCGCTCGCCGACGTCTGGGAGCGCTCGGTCCGCGCGACGCACGACTTCCTTCTGCCCGGCGAGGTGGGACGGATGCGGCCCATGGTGCCCGACGCAATCGGTCACGCGCCGCTTCTTCTCGTCGCGCGCCGGGCGGACGCGCCGATCGGGTTTCTGGGCATGGACGGGGACTTCGTGGAGATGCTCTTCGTGGACCCCGCGGAGCGTGGGAGCGGCGTGGGGCGGCTGCTCATGGAGCGGGCGGTGGAGCTGCTCGGAGCGCGCGAGGTCTCGGTGAACGAGCAGAACCCGCAGGCGGTGGGGTTCTACGAGCACCTGGGCTTCTCGGCGTATCGCCGCACGTCCACGGACGATGGCGGCCGCCCCTACCCGCTGCTCTACATGAGGCTTGCCCCAGCGGCCCGCGGGAGGTGAGCGCTCGCGGCTCGCCTGGGCCGGGCGGCCGTCGAGAGAGGGGGCATCGTGGAAGAGGGACGGATGGAGACCAAGAGGCTGGTGCTCCGCCGCGTGCGCCCGGAGGACGACGCGCCGGCGCTTCTTGCCATGCTCTCCGACGAGCGGGTGACGCGCTTCCTGCCCCTGTTCTCGCTGCGAGACGAGGGCGAGGCGCGTGAGTTTGCCGACCGTCGCCTGGCCGACCCGCTGAGCCGCGTGGTCTGCCGCCGAGAAGAGCCCGACGAGGTGATCGGCTACGTCACGCTCGCGGAGGACGACGCGCACGACCTGGGATACGCCCTGCGCCGCGACTGCTGGGGGCGTGGGTACGCGCGCGAGGCGGCGTATGCCGCGATAGGGTGCGCCCGGGCGGCGGGCCTCGCCTTCCTCACCGCGACGCACGACGAGCTCAACCCCGCGAGCGGGGCCGTCATGCGCGCGTGCGGGCTCACGTATCGCTACTCGTACCGGGAGCTCTGGCAGCCCAAGAACTACGAGGTCACGTTCAGGATGCATCAGGTGGACCTCGTGCCGGGCGCGCCCGGGTACCGTGGCTACTGGGAGCGCCACCCGCGGCACTGGGTGGGCTGATCCGCGCGCGGGACCGCGCCGTCGCGTCCAGCCGTCGCGCTACCATGGGAGCATGACGAGAGAGGAGGCCCCATGACCGCGCCCGCGCGACCCGACCTCACCCGCGGCGAGCTTCTCGCCGTCACGCTCGACCGCCAGCACCTCCTGCGCCGCGACGCGTCATGCGTGCAGGTGGCATCCGACCTGCTGGGCCTCCAGGCGCAGTTCTCGACCGGCCCGCGCGACGCCCTGCGCGCCCGAGCCAGCGACTTCTCGCCGCAGGGCTGGGACCGCGGCCTGGTCAAGATCTGGTCGCACCGCGGCACCATCCACGTGGTGCCCGCCCGCGAGCTGTGGCTGCACCTCTCCGCGCGCGACAACCGCGGCCCGCTCGCCGACCTCTGGGACGGCTGGGGGATCCCGGTCGGGGAGGCCGAGCGCTGGGCGGACCTCATCCGCGCCGAGGTCTCGTCCGGCCCGCGCGGACGCGAGGAGCTCAAGGAGGCGTGCCGCGCGGCGGGCATGTCTGATTGGCTGCTGGAGCGCGTGTTCAACGGCTGGGGCGGACTGCTCAAGGAGATGTGCGACCGCGGGATGCTCGTCTATGAGGCGGGAACGGCCAAGCGCTTCGCCGCCGTTCCGGAGGCTCCCGAGTGGCCCCCGCGCGACGAGGCGCGCGCCGAGCTCGTGCGCCGCTACTTCGAGCGCTACGGCCCCGCAACCATGCAGGACTGCGCGGCCTTCCTGGGCTACCGCGCCTCGGAGGTGGCGTCGCTCGTCCGTCGCTCGGCGCTGCCGCTGCGCGAGCTCACCTGCCGGGGCGCCACGCTCTCCTACCTCGGCGAGCTGCCCTCCCCGACGGAGGCGCGCGTGCCCGGATGCGTGCTGCTCGCCCCCTTCGACCAGCTCGTGCTCGGGTACCGCGACCGCTCGCGCCTCATCGACGCATCCGACCTGCCGCGCGTCACCAACCGGGCGGGCATCGTCTTCGCGGCGGTCCTCTACCGCGGTCGCGCCCGCGCCCGCTGGAGGAGGGAGGGGAGGCGCGTGACGGTCACGGAGTTCCGCCCGCTCTCGGACACGGCGCGCGCCGCAATCGCGGGTCGCGTGAGGAGGTTCTTCTCGCCGGAGCGTATGGAGGTTAGCTTTAGGGGCGAGAAGGACGTGCCGGCCCCGCGCCCCTTTGACACGGACGGCCTCCCGAGCGAGCTGCGTGCGCGCGGGGGAGCGGAGGGGTAGCGGCTCAGCCCCGCAGGTGCTCGAGCACCGGCTGCAGGTACTCGCGCCGCGTGCCGTCAAAGCCCTCGCGCATGGCGTCGAGCGCGAAGGCGACGCGCGGGTCGGTCCTGGCCGCCTTGGCCTGCATGCGGAAGAACGCCCGCATGGCCAGCCTGTCGAGCGCGCACAGGCGGTCGAAGTCAAAGCCGCCCTGGCAGTAGAAGCGCGCGAGGTCGGGGTAGCGGTCCTGCGGGAACGCCTGGTCGAAGGCGGCGTTAGTCTCGCTCTTTGGCCACTCGTCGCTCGGCATGGGGTAGGCCCCCACGCCCACGACCACGTAGCGGCGCTCGGGGCGCCCGTCCATGAGGTCGCGCAGCCAGCGCGCGCCCTTGAGCCCTCCCGCGTGGAACCAGCTGAGAAAGACGAGCGTCCCCGCGCTGTCCACGGAGGACGAGGCGCGCTCGTCGAACGGGACGGCCCTGGTCCCGAGGGACTCCGCGAGCCAGCGCGCGTACCTCTCGGTGAACCCGGTCTGCGAGCAGTAGACGACGGCGGTGCTCATGCTCACTCCTTCGCTCGGTGCTGGGCGAGAAACGCCTTGAGGTGCCGCTCCACGAGGCCGCGCGCCTGCGGCCAGGGCATGCCCTCGCAGAGCGCGAGGAACACAGGCCCGTGGAACTGGCGGGCCGCGAGGTCGACGTCGCAGGGGGAGAAGAGGCCTGCGTCGACGAGGCGCGAGAAGATCGCGCGCTGCAGCTCGAGCGGCCGCTCCATGAAAACGGTGCGGTAGAGCTCGTCGCAGCGGGGGTCCGCGTGGCGCGCCCCCTCGAGCACGTGGCGCAGGCACGTGATGCCGGCGTCCGCGAAGAGGGGCTCGTAGCTGGCGAGAACCACCTCGGCGAGCGCGGGCCCGTCCGCGAGGTAGGCGCTCGCGTCGTCGGTGGGGTGGGCGAGGGCGCGGCGGGAGCGCAGTGCCTGCGTCAGACGGTCGAGCTGGTGGGCCACCGCCGCGTCGAAGATGGCCTGCTTGCCGGGGAAGTGGCTGTAGAGCGAGGCCTCGCGCAGGCCTACCGCGGCCGAGACGTCGCGCATCGTTGCCGCGGCATAGCCCTTCTCGGCAAACACCTCGAGGGCGCGCTCGCAGATGAGGCGCTTGGTATCGCGCGTTGGCCCGGACGGTCGTCCCATGCTGCCTCCCGTGGTCGTCAAAACCTAGTATACGATAGGTTTACGAGAAGGCAAGGCAACGTGACGGCAGTGACTCCGTCGAGACATCTATTGACCAATGTTCAATAGAGTGCTAGACTCCGAAACGAGGGGGTGGCGCGCATGACAAGAACCGTGAAGGAGCCCGAGGAGCGCAGGCGCGAGCTCTTAGCCTGTGCGATGCGACTCTTCGCCGAGCAGGGCTACGACAACGTGTCCGTGCGCGCGGTGGCGCGGGCTGCGGGAGTGGCGCCCGGCCTCGCGTACCACTACTTCGACTCCAAGCAGGCGCTCTTCTCCGCCGCGATCGAGGACTACGCGCGCCGCTGCGCGGAGCGCGTGTGCGAGGCCCTTGACGAGCGGGGACCCTCGCTCGACGAGAAGCTCGGGCGTGCGCTCGAGGCGGGCGCCGCGCACGGCGGCTTCCCCTACGCCGCCTTCTTCCACGCTGAGGGCGCCGGCGCGCTGCACGACCGGCTCTCGCTCGCCATGTGCGAGGCGGTGCGGCCGCACCTGCGCGCCGCGCTCGAGCTCGACGCGGCGGAGCGGGGGGCGTCTGCCGCGGACGCGGATCAGCTCGCGGCCATCATGACCTATGGGTGCGTGGGGCTCGCGAGCGGTCCGGGCATGCCGGACGAGACCGCGCTCGCCGCAGCGCGTCGCTACCTGCGGGCGCTTCTCGCTGAGTTTCGCGCGACGGGCGCCGCCAGCACCGGCCCAAGATAGGAAAACCGCCCCGGCCTGGTCCGGGGCTCTTTTCGAGACGCTGTATTGAACATTGCTCAACAAGAGGAGACGGAAATGGACGAGAAGAAAGCCGAGCTTCTGCGCGGCCGCTCGCGCGCCGCGTTCGACGCGCAGGCCGCGACCTACGACGAGGGCATGGAAGGCGACCATGCCCGACGTCTCTACCAGCACGTTGTTGGTGAGGTGACGTGCGCCGTGGCGGGCATGCCGGCCCCGCGCGTGCTCGACCTCGGCTGCGGAACGGGCGCCCTGGCAGCGCGCCTGCTCGACGCGATCCCGGGCTGCTCCCTCACGGGGGTGGACCTCTCGCAGCGCATGGTCGAGGTGGCCCGCGCGCGGCTGGCGGGACGAGCCGAGGTCCTTCTCGGCGACGCGGAGCGCCTGCCCTTCCACGACGCCGCGTTTGACGTGGTGGTCTGCAACGACTCGTTCCACCACTACCCGGACCCGGAGAGGGCCGCGTTCCAGGCGTGGCGGGTGCTCGCGGCGGGAGGCGCTCTCGTGATGGGTGACGTCTGGCAGCCCGCGCCGGCCCGCGCGCTCATGAACGCGTGGATGCCGCGCTCGCGCGAGGGCGACGTCCGCATCTACTCCGAGGCAGAGCTGCGCGACGTCCTGGGCACGTGGTTCAGCCGGGTGAGCTGGCGCCGCGTGGGCGTCACCGCCTGCGTGGCGGTGGCACGCAAGGACGCGTGACGCGCGGGCCTAGCATCTCGGCGACGTACTCCGCCTCGGTAGGGGTGCGCTTGCGAACGGCAAAGGGGAAGCAGCTCTCCTTGGCAAGGCGCTTCGTGAAGACGGTGAGCGCCGAGGCGGGCGTGAGCCCGAGCTCCTCCGCGGGTGCGTCGAAGGCGCGCTTGAGGTTGGCATCAACGTGATTGCCAAGAGATGCGGCTGATGCTGTCATAATGCTTGCGATCAAATGACTTGTAAGTTGCGGGATACGGGGTGCACCGCATGCGTCCTCTGCGCAAAGCGTCTGGAGGTCGATTCTTTCGAACGCGCTGCCGGTGAGCCCCGAAGCTGCGACGTGCCCAACGGCTGGGCTGCCGCGGCGATTCCGGCTTGGTCGCGCGTCATAGTGAGCGCGCACACAGGAGCGAGATGGCTCTCATTAAGCGAGCGCGGAAAAATAACCCGCCCTCGGCGGCGGTCGCTCAAATCTCAACTGGGCAAACGTCGCCTTCACAAATCCAAAGGCGGATTAATGTCTGCACTCCATGCCAAGCCCCTCCGTCACGCCAGGCCTCACAATGTCTTCAGGAAGCGCAGCGAGGGCATGGACGAGGCATCAGGGGACGGCGTTCGCCACAAGGAGGCTGCGCTGACCCCAGAAGAAAGGAATGAGGGCATGGGCAAATACGAGGCGCTTAAGCGCAACGCAATCGAGGAGAACGAGCGCATGTACGGCCGCGAGGCACGAGCGCGCTACGGGGACGATGCGGTGGACGCTGCAAACGAGCGGCTGGCCTCGCTCTCCCGCGACGAGTGGGATGAGAGGGATCGGCTCGAGCAGGCCATCAAGGATCAGCTGCGCGCTGCCATGGCGACGGGTGACCCGGCGGGTGACGCTGCCCGTGAGCTTGCGCAGATGCACGAGAGCTGGATTCGCCTGCACTGGGGAGAGGGGCATTACTCGCGCGAGGCGCATTGCGGTCTCGCGCAGATGTATCTTGCGGACGAGCGCTTCCGCGTCTACTACGACACGGCGGCGGGCGAGGGCGCGACGGAGTTCCTGGTCGCCGCGCTCGAGTCCTACCTGGCGTAGCCGGCGGGAGGGGCCTCATGGGCGAGAAGACTACACGTCTCGCGCTTAGGCTCGCGCCGCTCTCCTCGCGCGACGCGGCCGCGGCGGCGGAGCTCTTCCGCGAGACGGTGCACGCGGTCAACGCGCGCGACTACACGTCCGAGCAGCTGGACGCGTGGGCTCCGGGCGGGGCGGTCCCAGCGCATCGCTTGGTCGAGCTCCTGCTCAGGCAGGGCGCGCTCGGCGCCTGGGACGGCAGCGCCCTCGTGGGCCTTGGCAGCCTCGAGGGCGCGGACCTTCTCGACATGCTCTACGTGCACAAGGACTACCAGGGCCGGGGCGTGGCGCGCCTGCTCGCGGGGGCGCTCGAGCGCGAGGCGCGGGACCGCGGCGCACATGCGGTCCGAACCTTCGCGTCCATCACGGCGCGTCCGTTTTTCGAGCGCCGGAGCTACGTCGTGCTGCGCGAGAACGCCGTCGTGCGCGCGGGCATGCAACTTACGAACTTCCTCATGGTGAAGGACCTGCACCTCGAGCGATAGCCCGACCCGATGCTTCTCTCGCTACTCGTTCAGCTTGCCCGCCACGAGGATCGGCACGAAGAAGGCCGCGCAGCCGAGAAGCCCGACCGTGGCGTTGGGCAGGACGTCCCCGAGCGCAAGCTCGATCGCGGGGATCAGCACCGCCGCCGCGGCGGCCGACCAGCGGGCCGCGTGGCAGATGACGGGCCAGTTGCCGTTGTGGACGCGCATGAGGCAGCCGAGGTTCATGCGGAAGGGGCCCTGCGTCACGAAGGAGATGCGGTTCTCGTCGTAGTATCCGGGCAGGGTCTCGTGGCAGAAGAACGAGAACCACGCCAGCGCCACGAGCATGAGGAGGCCTCCGGCGACGGCCGGGTCGGCGAGGCCCGAGAGGAGCTGGTCAAGATTGCGCGAGAAGACCACGCGCGCGGTGAGCAGGCCCCAGACGGCGACCGTCGCCGCAAAGGCGGCGCACCGCAGCGCCCGCTGCCGCCCGGTGAGCGCCGCGCGCGAGAGGTCGAGCGAGGCGGCGATGAGGCGGTCGGCCTCGGCGCGCCCCAGGCGCTCCTCGTGCGGGGCCTCCTCGCAGGCCATGAGCTCGGAGATGGAGAGGCCGAGGGCCCCGGCGAGCGGCACGAGCAGCGGAACGCTCGGCAGGCTGAGGCCGCGCTCCCACTTGCTCACGGTCTTGTCGCTCACGTAGAGGCGCTCGGCGAGCTGTCGCTGCGTGAGGCCGCGCTCGGCGCGGACGCGGGCGACAAACGCGCCGAGGGTGGCGGCGTCGAGCTGCGGGGCCTTTGGCTCGCGCGGTTCCGGGCTGTCTGTCATGTGGTCTCCTTCCAGGGTCGGAACATGGCCACGATGCTGGCCCGAGGCTCGCGACGCGTCAATCGACCGTTGGGCGAGTTGGCGTCTACCTGCGAAAACGCATGCGGCAGCTACGAGCGCAGGATCTTCTCCATGGCGCGCCCGCGGGCGAGCTCGTCGACGAGCTTGTCAAGGTAGCGGGCGTTCTGCTCCACGGGGTTGGCGATGGCGGCAACGTCCACGCCGCAGACCTTGCCGGTGATGAGCGCCCTGTTGGGGTTGAGCGCCGGCGCCTCCGAGAAGAACGTCTCGTAGTCCACGCCCGCGGCAATCTGGCGCTCCAGGCCGTCGGCGTCGTAGCCGGTGAGCCAGCAGGTCACCTCGTCGACCTCCTCGCGCGTGCGGCCCTTGCGCTCGGCCTTCTGGACGAGCAGCGGGTAGACCTTGGCGAGCGACATCTTCGCAATGGGCGTGCGCGGCATGGGGGACTCCTTCGCGTGGCGTGGGAGTGGGCGTGGGACCAGTGTAGCGTGCGGGCGTTGCCGCGGGGGCGGGCGGGGCCTGGAGGAGGCGCATAATTGGCTGCGCGCGGGACTGTGCATCGTCGACAGAGAGAGGTACCCCCATGCCCCAGCACGTCACCGTCGTTGACTACGACCCGTCCTGGCCGCAGCGCTTTTGGGAGGAGCGCGACCGGCTTTGCGGCGCGCTTGGCGAGGCGGCGCTCGCGATCTGGCACATCGGGAGCACGTCGGTGCCGGGCCTTGCCGCCAAGCCGGTCGTGGACGTGCTCGTGGCGGCGCGCAGCCTCGAGGAGGTCGACGCCGTGGAGCCGCGCATGCGCGAGCTGGGCTACGAGTGCCTCGGCGAGTTCGGCATCCCGGGGCGGCGCTACTTTCGCAAGGGCGGCGACGAGCGCACGCACCAGGTCCACGTCTTTGACGCGGGCGACCGAGAGAATATCGCCCGTCACCTTGCGCTCTGCGACTACCTGCGCTCCCACGAGGACGCGCGTGACGAGTACGCTGCCCTCAAGCGCTCCCTCGCGCGACGCTTTCCGTACGACATCGAGGGATACTGCGACGGCAAGGACCGCTTCGTGCGCGCGCTGGAGGCTCGGGCGCTCGCGTGTTACGACGACTCCTGGGACCGCCTCTACCTTGCTGCCCGGCGCGTGCAGCGCCCCCGCGAGATCTCCCCGCTCGTGGAGGCGGGCTCCGTCGCGGCGGCGCTGCTCACGGAGGCCGGCAACGTCTACGTGGGCGTCTGCATCGACACGGCGTGCTCGCTCGGGATGTGCGCGGAGCGCTCGGCGATCGCGGCCATGGTCACGGCGGGGGAGTCGCGGATACGAAGAATCGTCGCCGTCATGCCGGGCGGAGGTGCCGGGACGCCATGCGGGGCGTGCCGAGAGCTCATGATGCAGCTCGACCCCGCGGCTCGGGAGGTCGAGGTGCTTCTCGACTACGAGTCCCGGCGCGTGGCCCGGCTCGGCGAGCTGGTGCCGGGGTGGTGGGCGGACGCGCGCATGGCGCCGGAGGCCTAGCGCCCCCGCCGCGCGACGCCCGCGACGAGCTCCGCCACCTCTCGTGGCGTGCGCCCGGTGGTGTCCACGAGCTCGGAGCCGAGCTCCCGGTAGAGCGGCAGGTAGGCGAGGGCGCGCTCCACGGCGCCCGCGTCGCGCAGCCCGGCGGTCACGTCCCTCTCGACGCGTGCGCGCAGCGCCCCCTCGCCCGCCACGAGCGACGTCCAGCGCACCCGCGCACCGCACTCGGCGAGCGGAAGGCGCCCGAGGATCGTCTCGACGATCGCGCGCTCGTGCATCACCCAGCACAGGATCACGTTCTCGTAGGCGCTGCAGCGCAGGAAGTTGCCGAGCGCGTGACAGATGTTGTCGAGCACCACCGCCTTGGTCTCGGGCGTCACCTGAAAGGGGTCCGCCTGCCAGCACCAGTCCCCGTCGAGAAGGACCGAGCGCGGCAGCATGCGGTTGAGCTCGCGGCAGGCCGTCGACTTGCCGACGCCCATCGGCCCGCCGACGAGGTAGAGGGTCTTGCGCGCGGCGATGAGGTGGCTCATCTTCCGCCCGCCCTACGCGTCGCGCCAGCGCTCGAGGGTGGGCAGCACCGCGCCCAGAAGCGACGCGCTCTCGTCCACGGTCCAGCCCATCGCCTCGGCCATGCGCGGCGCGCAGTCCTCGATCATCTCGTCCATCGTGGTCTCGTAGGTGTAGGCGCCGCCGTCGTAGCACCAGCGGCAGAAGTCGGGGTTCTCGGCGCCGTCCGCGTCGTGGCCGAGCTGGTCGGGGCCGGTGAACATCATGCCGCAGCTCTGGCAGTAGCGCTCGGGCATCTCCAGCAGCTCGGTCACGGGGACGCCCAGCTCGCGCGCGATGAGCTTGGTCATGTCGACCCCGGGCGTGGTCTCACCGCGCTCCCAGCGACTCACCGCCTGGCGGGTGATGTAGAGCCTGCGCGCCAGCTCCTCCTGGGTGAGCCCGCGCTCGCGGCGCAGGCGGGGCAGCACGTCCTTGATGGCCATGGGGCCTCCCTTCGGCTTGGTTGCTGGCACCAGTATCGCCGCACGAAGGCCCCGGTCCAAGCAACGCTCTGTTGCGCGGCGCTCGGATTTGCCTAGCCCGATTTGCCTAGTCCGACTCCTCGCACGGAACGGGGCGCCGAAGCGTGCGAAAGGATCGGGCCAAGGCGCCCCGGGCCAAGCGCCCGCGCCAGCCCTACTCGAGCCCCGCGTCTCCCTCGGCTCCCGCGTGGAAGCGCACCCGGTACGAGAGCTTGATGGCGAGCAGCGCCAGCGAGAGAAACACCAGCGTCGCGGCCACGGCCGCCATCGCCTCGAAGCTCACGAGCGCACCGGCGAAGATCGCCACCACGGCGAGCGCGGGGATGGCCCGCACGAACGTCCGCGCCACCTCGCGCTCCATGTGGGCCGTGAGCTCGTCGTTCTCGCGCGCGTAGTAGCGGCGGAGCTCCCGCTCGTCTGCGAGCGCGCGCCTGAGCGCCGCGACTTGGCGGACGCTGACGACGCCCGCGACGCAGAAGAGGCCCATGAGGGCGCCGCTCAGAAAGCTGGACGAGAGCGTGCTGCCGCGCAGGGCGGGCAGGCTCTCGGTCACCGCGAGGACGCTCAGGGCGACGATCGAGGCGCAGATGACGGCCGCCGAGGCGCTCTCGCGGGCCAAGCGGCGCCGCGCGTCGGCGCGCAGCGCGTCGAGGGAGCGTCCGGGCGCGGGGTCCTTCTCGCCGGGGAAGAGGTCGAGGCCGCGGCGCAGGGTGTCAAGCTTGCTCATGCTGATCACAACTCCTCGTCTATCTCGGAAAAGTCGAAGACCTCCTCGATGGTGAGCCCAAAGTACCGGGCTATCTTGTGGGCGAGCGGCAGCGATGCCGTGTACCTGCCCACCTCGATGGAGGTGATGGTCTGACGCGTGGTGCCCACGGCGTCGGCAAGCTCGGCCTGGGAGAGCCTCCGCTCCCGACGCAGCTCTCTGATCCTCGTTCGCACGGCATCGCCTCCCGGGGTCGTGGATGTGAAGATGACAAGCGCGCTTTGCAAATCAAGCATAGTATGCTTTGCACAAAATGACAAGTATGCTTTGCATACGCCGGCGAACGGTGACAAAAGCGACGCGGGCGAGAAGGACCTGCAACCCGGGGAGCTGCGCTACCATGGGGGACGACGCCCGGAAGGGGGAGGTCCCATGGAGTACCGGATTCAGGAGATGCCGGCGTTCAGGTTCGCCGGCGTGGCGGCGCGGGTGCCCATGCAGTTCGAGGGCGAGAACCCGGCGATCGCGCGGCTGGCGGGGAGCATCACGGAGGAGCAGCGCGCCGAGATGCATCGCCTCATGGACCTTGACCCGCGCGAGGTGGTGAACGTCTCGTGGGACTCCGACACTGACTTCCAGCGCGAGGAGGGCGAGCTCACGCACCTGATCGGCGTGCTCACCACGCGTCCCGCGGCCGAGGTCGGCGCGGGGCTCGCGACGCTCGAGGCGGCGGCTGGCACGTGGGCAGTCTTCCCGAGCGACGGCCCCTTCCCCGAGGCCATGCAGCAGGCGACGGCGGACATCTACGGCACGTGGCTCGCGACGGCACCTTACGAGCTCGACGGCTTCAGGATGTTCTCGTTCAGCCGCATCCGCGACGACGGCACGGCATACAGCGAGGTCTGGGTGCCCGTCAGACCCCGCTCCGGTCAGTAGGCGAGGGGCGTAGAGCCCGTGGGCTAAACTACGGCTATCAGTGTCGGGAGGTGTCTATGGTCTCCTATCAGATGGACCTGAACGACGAGCGGCGAGCCGTGGCGATCGAAGTTGCGCTGGCGAGCCCCGGCAACGTGCGCCGGCGTCGCATCGGCGGGCCCGTCCTCGTCGTCCTGGGGGCGCTGCTCGTCGCGATCGGGGCGCTGCTGCTCGGCTCGGGGTCGGACGTCCTCGGCGTCGCCTACCTCGTCCTCGGGGCCGCGGCGATCGTGCTCGGCGCGCGGGCGCGGGCGTTTCAGCGCTTCGTGCTCAGGCGCGCGGAGACGCTCGTCGACGAGGCCTTCCGCTCGGGGGAGGTTCGCTACTCCTTCGACGAGGACGGCGTGACCGTCGACTCGCAGGTCGGTCACGGCGTGAGCTACTGGCCCTCCTTCACGGAGTGGGGGACCATGGGGGACTACCTCTACCTCAGACGCGGGGACAACAAGCTGGTGCTCGTGGACGGCGGCGAGCTCGCCCCGGAGGAGCTCGAGGAGGTCAGGACGCTCGTTGAGCGCCACGTCGGGAGTCGCCGGGACGCCTGAGGGCAACCCTTTGCGCGCTCGCCGGCAACGGTCCTTGCAGGGGGGTCGCGGGACTATAATCCTTCCACCATATTCGGCCATGGGCGCGCCCTGGAGCGAGGCGCTGTGGTTGGGGGGGGGGTTGTCATGGAGGGCTTCATCGGCATCGCCGTCGCGGGGATCACGGCCCTTCTCGGTGCGTACATGATCGTGACGGGGGACTGTCGCCTTCTGCATGGCTACCACTACGCCACCACCCCCGAGTCGGAGCGGCCCCGCCTTGCGCGAGAGACGGGGGCCTGGATGGTGGTCCTGGCCGTGGCCATCGCGCTCATGATTCCGAGCGCCCTGCCGGACTGGGCAACGGTCGTTGGTGTGGTTCTGCTCGTGGTGGGGATTGCGGGGACGCTGGTGACCATCGCCCGACACAACGGCGGTCTTGTCACCTCGGCCTCTGGGTCGGGCCTGGTCGGCCTGGGACCGCGCGCCTCGATGGCGGTCTGCGTTGCGGTGGGCGCGCTGCTCTCGCTCATGGGCGTCATACCGGGCGCGCATATGATCGTGACCGGGGACGTGAGCCTGCTGCACGGCTACCACTACGCCAACGTGGCGCTGGCGGATGTTCCGGCGCTCGCGACCGGCGAGGGCCTGGCCATGGTGGGCCTTGGGGCGTCGGCTCTGATCTTCATGATCGGGATAGGTGGGCGGAGTGCGCTCCGACCTGCCTCGCGCTGGGCCAAGGTGCTCATGGTCGCGGGCGGCGCGCTCTTTGCCGCGAGCATCGTGGCCATGCTGCTGCTCATCGTCCACTTCAACGGCTCGCTCATGGGAGCATAGCGCGACGTGACCGCCCGCGGGAGCCTTGCGGGTGGGCGGTCCCGTCGCCCACGCCGCCCGGGCTCCCTGTGACGGCGATGCGCCTCACGTCCCTCGGCGCCCGCTACCTCAGCACGGACGCCGCGATGTAGGCGGCGTAGAGCACCACGAAGATCACGCCGTTCACGCGGCTCATCTCGTGGCGCCTGCCCACGTAGCAGAAGCCCACGAGCGCAAGCGAGAACGCCGCCACGAGCGCGAGGTCCAGGTTGTATGCCGCGTCATAGGGGATGGACGAGAAGAGAGCGGGCCCGCCCATCACGAGCAGCAGGTTGGCGATGTTGGAGCCGGTGACGTTGCCCACGGCGATGTCGGAGTTGCCGCGCAGCGCGGCCACGACGCT
Organism: Thermophilibacter provencensis; assembly: GCF_900128445.1. Classification (GTDB taxonomy): domain Bacteria; phylum Actinomycetota; class Coriobacteriia; order Coriobacteriales; family Atopobiaceae; genus Thermophilibacter; species Thermophilibacter provencensis. Next base: position 1,222,532 of record NZ_LT671417.1, read on the forward strand.
CGTCACGAGCTCGGGCAGGCAGGTTCCGAGCGCCACCACGGTGATGCCGATGACGCGCTCGGAGATGCCGGCAGCGCTGGCGACGAGCGTGGCGTTGTCAACCACGAGGTCGGCGCCCACCTTGAGCATGACGGCGCCCACGACGACGAGCCACACCGCCCAGGCGACGCTCGGCTTCTTCGCGGGGGCCCCTGCCCCGGCGCCCTCCCGCGAGCCCGCGTCCTTCTCGTCCGCGCCCTCCTTCAGGCCCATCTGCGTGGTCCGCACGAGAAACGCCGCGAAGGCCAGGAGCAGCACGACTCCCTCGAACCGCGTGACCTCGCCTCCGGTGTTGGCGAGCAGCGCGAGCAGCGCGCAGGCCGCCACGCTCACCGGGATCTCGAAGCGAATGGTGCCGCGCGAGAGCGCGACGGGGGCGATGACGGCGGAGAGGCCGAGGATGAGCAGCAGGTTGGCGAGGCAGCTGCCCACAACGTTGCCGAAGGCCATGTCGGCGTGGCCCGCGGCGGCCGAGGTGATGCTCACGACGAGCTCGGGCAGGGAGGTTCCGATGGCGACGACGGTGAGCCCCGCCACGCGCTCGGGCATGCCGAAGCGCGCGGCGAGCCGGCACGCGCCGTCCACGAGGAGGTTGGCGCCGCCCACGAGCAGGCCAAAGCCGACGACAATTGCGAGAAGGCTCAGAAGCACGACGATCCTTTCGGGTCCGGGGATACCACATCTAGTATTCCTGAGGGAAAACCGCCCAAGATGCGGTCGCCCTCCGACTCCCAAGCGAATCCACAGATGCGCGTCTACGCGCGCTCACCCGGCGGGCACCGCCAGGCTGCGCCACCTCCACGCGCGCAGCGTGCTACACTGCCCTGTGGCCTACCGGGCCCCTGACGAGGGCAGCCGTACCAGGAACGCAAAGACGGCGCATCTACCGAAGGAGGCTTTCATGGACTGGGTCGTGCTCGTGTGCTCCGGGATGCTTGAGGCTGTGTGGGCGCTGGCGCTCGACCGCGCGGAGGGCTTCACCAGGCTCCTGCCGTCGGTCGTCTTCGTGGCGGCGCTCGTGGCGAGCATGCTCGGCCTCAGCCATGCCGTGCGCACCATCCCCATCGGGACCGCGTACGCCGTCTGGGTTGGGATCGGGGCGGCGGTCACGGTGGGCTACGGCATCGCCACCGGGGCGGAGCCCTTCTCGTGGGCCAAGGTCCTGCTGCTCGCGGGGCTCGTCGGCTGCGTGGTGGGGCTCAAGCTCGTAGGCGAGTCCCACTAGCTCGGGCAGAGGCCCGAAGACCCTTCTCGCGCTAAACTGTGACAGGGGGACGGAGGTGTGACAAACCCTCCGTCCCCCTGTCACAACGGGGGCGGGAGGCGCACATGGCAATCGAGAGCGTGGCGATCATCGGGCGCGGCGCGGTGGGGATGCTCTACGGCTCCATCGCCGAGAGGAACCTCGGGCCGGGCGCCGTCGAGTTCGTGATGGACGACGAGCGCTTTGCCCGTCACGCGGGGGAGGTGCCGACCGTCAACGGGGAGCCGCTGCGCGTGCACACCCTTGCCGCGAGCGAGGCCGACCCCGTCGACCTGGTGATCCTCGCCACCAAGGCGACCGGCCTCGACCGGGCGCTCGACACCATGGAGCGGCTCGTGGGCCCGCGCACGGCAATCGCCTCGCTGCTCAACGGCATCACGAGCGAGGAGCGCGTGGCGGAGCGCTTTGGCTGGGGGCGCACCGTGCTCTCTGTCGCGCAGGGCATGGACGCCGTCTTCATCGGCGGCGAGATGACCTACACGCATCCCGGCGAGATCCGCTTCGGAGCCGCCCCGGGGACGGACCCGGGCGTGGTGGACGACGTCGCGGACCTCTACGGGCGCGCCGGCATCCCGCACGTGGTCGAGGCGGGCATCCGCCGCCGCATGTGGGTGAAGCTCATGCTCAACGTCGGGATAAACCAGACCTGCATGGCCTTCGGTGGCACGTACGGGACCGCGAGCGAGCCGGGAAGCGAGCAGAACCGCTGCTTCGTCGCCGCCATGCGCGAGGCGCTGGCCGTGGCGCGCGCCGAGGGGGTCGACGTCACGGAGGCCGACCTCGTGCAGATGGCCGACCTCGTCGCGGGCCTCGAGCCCGACGGCCTGCCGTCCATGGCGCAGGACCGCATCAACCGCAAGCCGACCGAGGTGGAGGAGTTCTCCGGCACCGTCATCCGGCTCGCCGAGAGGCACGGCATCCTCGTCCCCACCAACCGCTGGCTCTACGGGCGCATCCACGAGATCGAGGCGGGCTTCTAGCCAGAGGGCCGCCGCGCTCTTCTCGCCAGGCGTTGGCTCGGGTGGGCAACTTCGGCGGCACCTCGAAATTAACGCACACAATTTGTTTTCGTTTCATATATATGCAGTTGGCAAAAAGGCAAAAGTCAAACTTTGCGCGTTATTTCCAGCGAGAAGAGCGAGAAGCGCGAGAAAAGCCGCGCTGCCCGCCAGGGACCCGACGTGTCGCGAAGTGGCACCGATGGGCGTCTGCGGCCCGCGCCCCGGAGGGTCCGTGCGCGGCGCCCCGCTACCGCTCGAACGCCCAGTCACGCGAGACCGCATTGGCGCCCAGCTCGAAGTGCAGGCGGGCGATGCCGAGGTCGACCCTCCCGCAGGAGAGCGCGGGCAGCGCGCGGGCGCGCACCGTGCGTCCGTCCTCGAGCAGCTCGAAGCGGAAGCGCTGCTGGTTCAGGGCCGTCGGGGCCAGGCGGGCGGCCTCGACGCCCGCGGTGAACCACGCGGGCGCCTCGCCGCTCACGCGGCAGAGCCGCTCGACCGGCTTGACCGGGTGCGCGGAGCCCGGCTTCTCGCCGTATCCCAGCGCCACGGCCAGCGCGTACTTCTCGCCCGCCCCCACGCGAGCGGGGCTCCTCCTGCGGTCGTAGGTGAGCGCCACCCAGCAGGAGTCCACGCCCAGGGCGCGCGCCAGCAGCACGACCTTCTCTCCGGCGTAGCCCACGGCCTCGTCCAGCCCGGGGACGGCCGGGCCCACGAGGGCGAGGTGGTTGCGCACGTTGCGGAAGCTGCCGTAGTGGGCGAGCGTGCCGTCGAAGGCGCCCGGGGCGTCGAGGCAGAGCTGCATGCTGAGACCCGCGCGCTCGTTCTCCGCCGCCATCTGGGCCTCCAGGGCCTCGCGCACCGCGCCCTCGATCGGGCGGTCGGTGAAGGCGCGCACGGAGTGGCGGCCGCGCATGAGCTCGGCGAGGGCGCCGGCGTCGAGTGCGGCGACGCGGGCGTCAAAGGGCGTCGTGGTCATCTGGGCGTTCCTCTCGGTCGGATACGTCTTTTCCGTCTCGGCGGGAGCATCCCTCTCCGCGCGCCTCGAGCGCCACCATGGCGCGAACGAAGCGCTCCGCGTCGCTTGTCACGCGCGCGAGCTCGCCCCAGCGGTCGAGCCGGGTGCTCGCGTGGTAGAAGCTGCGCGTCCCCACCCGGTAGCTCTCCGCCAGCCCGGCCTCGCGCAGGACCTTGAGGTGGTGGGAGGTCGCGGGGCGCGAGAGCCCCGCGCGCTCGGCGAGCTCGCCCACGCGGGCGCCGCCGAAGCTCTCGAGTAGCGCCATGAAGATGAGCTGGCGGTTCTCGTTGCCCAACGCCACAAGCAGGTCGCGGCACGAGTCAAACTCGCGCGCGAGCTCGCGCATGGAGCGGGCGATGAGCTCCTGGTCCACGCTGCCCCCCAACGGCTCGCAAGGCCGAACGGATGTCGTGAGGGATTATCCCCGCGGCCGGACCGTGCGTAACCATCGGTAAAGAAAGGCGAGACGAACGGCGCGGGGTGGCGGACTCAGCGCCCTCCGCGTCTTCTGACAATCGCGATGCCGGAGGCCGCAAGCGCCGTCCCGCACGCCCCCGCGGCGAGAAGGACCGCAAGGGAGCTCGTTGCGTCGCCGGACTCGGGGAGGGGCTCGGCGTCCGTCTGGCCGTCGGTCACCTCGCCCGCGGGGGTGGGCGTCGGATCGGGCTCCGGGCCCGGCGTCGGGTCGGGGCCGGGGTCGGGCCCGGGCGCTGGCTCTGAGCCCCTCTCGCGCACGTGAACGAAGTAGGCGGCGCTCACGGCGTCCCCGCCCGCAATGGCGCCCTCGGCGGAGGTCGCCTCCCTGCCCGAGGCCACCTCCTCGGCGCTCCCCGCGTAGATGGCGTATCCGTCGGCAATGAGCGCGTCGGCGTCAACCTCGCTCACCGCGTAGGAGGCCCCCTCGGGGAGCCCGGAGACGAGCACGCCCGAACCGCCCGTGAGCCCCTCGACGCGGGCCACGCCGTCGGTCCCTCCCCCCACGCGCGAGAACACGATTCGCTCCTCGCTGACCTGGTCTCCCGCGTGGCGCGTCGCCTCGAAGGCGAGCGCGTCCTCGTCGGGGTGCGCCGCGAAGAGGCCTCGCACGACCACTTCGAACGAGACCGCGCGGTCGGGCTCGGCGTCGTTGCCGGCCATCACGCTGGCGATCCCCAGGTCGCCCGCGCTCCACGCGTTGGTGAAGGAGGCGAGCGCCTCCCCATCAGCCTCGACCGCTCCCTCGCCGCCCGTTTGCAGGGAGAGGTAGCCGGAGCCCGAGTAGTCGTCCTCCCGCACGAGGTAGCGCGTCCCGGCGGGAAGCCCCTCGACCACGAGCTCCTGGCCGCCAGCGAGCCTTGCCGAGAAGGACCCGCCCCCGTCGAGCGCGGCCGTCGCCGCGGAGTCGCCCACGCGATAGGTGACCTGGCCGGAGAGGGGCTCCCCGTCCTCGTCCCTGAGCGTGACGGAGAAGGAGAAGCTCGCTCCCGCCGGCCCGCCGTCGACGTCCTTGCGAACGCGCAGAGACCCCGTCCTGACCCCAAGGGGCACGACGAGCGCGCCGTTGTTCCCGAGGCTCGACACGAGGTGGACGCCCCCGGACTCGGGGGCCTCCACGGAGAGGCGCTCCACGTAGGGCGCGCTCGCGGTGGCGTTGGGGTCCTTGCCCACGGACCCGAGGGCCTCCGCGGCGATGCGGCGCGGGGTCCCGGCGAGCGCGACGCACTGCCCGTCCCTGACGGCAAAGTGCCTCGGGGCGTCCTCGTCGTCGACCGCCATCACATAGGGGGCGTACGCCCGCTCGACGCGTGCCGGGACCGTGTCGTCGGGGGAGGGGAAGCTCGCCGAGTACACGGTCCTCTCGAAGTAGTACGTCCTGCCGGCCACGGGCATCGTGGTGAGCGGGACGTAGGCGTCGCCCCGGCGCTCGAACAGGGGCGTGTCCCTCGTGAAGGCGTAGTAGGGGTTGGCCTGGGACGCCCAGGCGCCTCCCGTCGCGCCCGCCTCGGCGGAGTCTCCCGACCCAGTGAACGCGCTCGCATAGACGAGACGGCCCGCGAGCCCGTTGCTCGCTGGGCTCTCGCCGAGCGCGCCCTCGAGCTCCGCGTCGCTCACGACCTCGCCGGCCTCCATGCGCTTGAGCAGCGTCGAGAGGGCGGGCGTCGGCTCCACCTGGTAGGCGAGGCGGATCGGGGTGGTCTCGAGCGCGTGGTCGAGACTCATGGTGGCGGAGCCGTCCTCCCGCACGCTCACGTCTGCGCGCAGGGCGGGCACGGCCTCCACGGGGACGGAGAGCAGGAGCTCCTGGCGACCCGTCGCGAGGTCGGTCTCCACCATCACGACGAAGTCGTACAGGGTGACGTCGCCGCCGTCGTACTGGCTTCGGTAGTTGCCGATATAGAAGTAGGTCTCGCAGACCGCGGCGGCACCCGCCGCCTGGGCGGCCTCGATGCGGGCGCGCACGCTCTCGGGGGCGCGATCCTTCCAGTCTCCGTCCGTCGCGGCGTCGACCTCCTCCTGCGTGGCGAAGGTGTACGAGCGGCCCTGCGAGGGGACCATCCCGTGCGCCCCGTTGACGTACCAGGAGGCGTGGTTGGAGAAGTCGTCATCGCTCGCATAGGAGAACTGCCCGTCGGCGAGGGCCTGGTAGAAGAGGTCGTATGTCTCGTTGCCCAGTCCGTAGCGCGCGTTCATGGCCTCCACGAGGTAGCTGAACTCGTGGGTGGCGTCGGGGTGGTAGGGGTCCTCCAGGCTGATCTTCACCGCCTGCGCGGCGAGCGCGCCGCTGAGCAGGTGAGAGCCGTAAACGATGCCGTCAACGCGCGCGACCCGCATGCCCGCGCCTACCCGGTCGGAGAGCTGGACGCGGCTGCCGCCCGGCATGTCCTCGTCCGGCCCTCCCGAGGCAGGAGCGGCGTACGAGATGCCGAGCGAGCGACCCACCGCCGAGCCGAGCGCCCAGGTGAGCGCCCGGGCGCTGCGGGCGGGAAGGTAGTCGTCGACGGGGGAGAGCGCGAGCGGGTCACCTGCCGGGACCAGGCCGTCCTTTGTGGGGAGCGTCACGCTTGCGGCGACGAGCCCGCCCGCGCCCGAGCCAAAGAGGTCGAGCGTCACGCTCTGCTCGCCCGCGGCTGCCGCGTCCGCGTATGCCTGGGCCGCGCCCCTGAGGTTGTCGCGCAGGTCCTGGCCGGCGGCCGCCCCCGAGCCCGGCAGCTCGTGGGCCGCCTGCTCGAGCGGGGTCTCCAGCAGGTAGGCCGCCGTCTCGCTCGTGTCGAGGCCAACGGTGCAGAGGCTGAGCTCGCCTCCGGCGCCGCCCCAGGCATCGCTCACGCGGCCCGCCTCGTAGCGCATGGTGAGCAGCGTGGCGAGGAGCGCGTCGGTGCCGTAGCCGGTCTGCCGGCTCCCGGGGAGGGGCCCGAGAAACCCGGTGCCGTCCCCCTCGTAGGAGGGAGGGTCGAAGAGGCTCGTGCTCGCCATGGGCGGCGTCTCGATCCCCATGGCAACGAGGACCGGCTCGCGCGACCCGGAGCCCTGGTCCACGGCCGCGCCGACGAGCTCGTCCGCGGCGACGTGCACGGCCCGCTGCAGGTAGGATCCGCTGCCGAGCGCGGCGTTCTCGGTGCCCGAGCCGCTCGTCGAGGAGGCGACGACCTCAAGCGACCCGGGGGCGCCGCCCGTCCCCGGGGAGAAGCGCACGTAGTGTCCCTCTGCGTCGGGCTCGTAGACGTCAAGCGGCATGAGGGTGACGACGTCGGAGCTGTATCCGACCACGCCGACGCGCGTCGGGACGGGCGCCCCGTCGTTTTGCCCCATGAGGCGCGCGATGGAGGCGTTGAGCGCGTCGGCGAGGTAGGCCGCCTGGGGCCGCCCGCCGTAGGGCAGGTCGGAGAGGACGCGGTTCGTGCTCACGACGAAGATGACGTCATGGGCGGGACCGCCCTCCTCGCGAACGGAGACGGCTGAAGAGAGCGCAGAGAGTCCCACCACGAATCCGTGCTGCTCGTCCTCGAGCGTGACGTCGAGCCCGGCGTTGCGGGCCTCCTGGGAGCTCGCGTAGACGGACTTGTCGACCCAGATGCGTCCCGCCTGGTCGGTTGAGTAGCCCCCTTCGGATCCGTCCCCGAAGACCGAGGTCCACCGAGAGGAGGTGTCCGGGTCGACGACCTTAGAGACGGGCTGGCCCAGGGCGTGGCGGGGGCCGAGGCAAGCGAGGAGGGCTGCGAGCGCCACGCTGGCGAGAAGGGCTGCGGTGCGGCGGGGGTTGCGCGACATGCGGGCTCGATTCTGTGGGAGGGGGCACAAATGCCCCTTCTCTACCCGCATGGGATGTGGTTCATTCATGAGGAGGGAGACGGGCCCGCCGACGGTGCCGGCGGCTCGGCGGCTCGTCCGCGACCCCTAACCCCGGCGCGCCGGCAGGCGCACCTCGAAGACCGACCCCCTGCCCGGCGAGCTCTGCACGTCGATTGAGCCGCGGTGCAGCTCGATGATGCGCGCGGCGAGCGCCGGCTCGAGGTGGGCCGCGTGGTGCTCGACGCCGATGCGCTCGTGGTGGTGCGCGGCACCGAGGAGGTCTGCCTGCCGCCCAAGGAGTTCCGGCTGCTCCAGTTCCTCCTGCAGGGCCCGGGGCGCACCTACACGCGTATGCAGCTTCTTGACGAGATATGGGGCTGGGACACCGAGGGCGCCGAGCGCACCGTGGACGTGCACGTCAACCGCCTGCGCACGCGCTTCGCGGGCTGGGGGGAGCTCTCCATCGAGACGATCCGCGGCCTGGGGTACCGGGCCGTGGTGCCGGGGGAGTGAGCCCCGCGGCCCGCCGCGCTTCTCGTCGGTCCAAGCTGCTACACTGAGGTCCCCAACCGCATAGAGGGCACGGTTCGAAGAGCTGCTACGCCTAGTAGATGAAAAAAGGATTCCGGTTTGACTCCGGATCAGCACACGGCTGTGTCGAGGAAGGCGACCGCGCGGGTCGTCGGTCCTGCCTTGCCCTCACGACGCCCCCCAAGGGGGAGAGAGCGAGGCATCATGTCCAAGAAGAACAGCACTGTCGAGAAGAACCTGCTCACGCGCCTCGGCGCCGCCTTCGCGGCGCTCGTGCTTGCCGTGGGCCTGGCCGCGTGCGGCGCCGCGCCCGCCACGGACGGCTCCGCGGCCTCCGGCGCAGATGAGTCCCAGGAGCAGCAGGCAACCATCTCCGTCACCGTGGAGATTGACGCCACGGCTGGCGAGGGCGGGTCGACCACCGCTGACGTCGACCTTCCCGAGGGAGCCACGGTCTACGACGCGCTGGTCGCAACCGGCGCCGACGTCAACGCCACCGACTCCGACTACGGCATGTACGTCCAGGGCATCAACGGCCTCGCCGGAGGGGACTTCGGCGACATGAGCGGCTGGATGTTCGAGGTCAACGGTGAGATGGCCGAGGTCGGCTGCTCCCAGTACGAGCTCAAGGCCGGCGACGTGGTGACCTGGACCTACGTGACCGAGTTCACCGAGTAGCCCCTGCGATGGCGCGTCCGCGCTCCACAGCCTTTGACGCCTGCCACGCGGCCGTCCCCGCGATGCTCTTTGCGGGGGTGGCCGCGCTCTCGATGCTGGCGGTCCATCCCGTCCTCGTGACGTTCTCGCTTTCGGGCGCGCTGGCCTTCTCGCTGGTCGCCCGAGGCGCGGCGGCCACGGTGCGCGGGCTCGCCTGGCAGCTGCCGCTGCTCGTGCTCGTGTGCCTGCTCAACCCGTTCTTCTCGGCCTCCGGGTCCACGCTGCTCCTCAAGGTGGGGCCTCGGAGCGTCTACCTGGAGAGCCTTGCGTACGGCGCCACGATGGGGGCCCTTCTGGTCGCGACGGTCCTGTGGTTCGAGGACGCCGCGGCGGTTCTCACGCAGGATCGCCTGCTCGCGCTCGCAGGTAGGCGCGCTCGCTCGGTGCCGCTCGTGGCGTCCATGGCGGCCCAGCTCGTGCCGCAGATGCTGGGCAGGGCTCGCGCGGTGCGCGCGGCGGCGCGCGCCTGCACGGCGGCGGGCCCGCGCCCGCCCGCGCGCGACGAGCTGCTCCGCACGTCGACGATGCTGCTCTCCTGGTCGCTCGAGGACTCCCTCGAGCGGGCTGACGCCATGCGGGCGCGGGGCTGGGAGTCCGGCAGCCCGCGGACGCGCTACCGGCCCGAGCGGTTCCGCGCGCGCGATGCCGTGGCGGCAGCAGGGATCGCGGCCCTTCTCGCCCTGGGCGCGGCGGGCGCGTGGGCGGCCTGCTCCTCCTGGGAGTTCTACCCGAGGATGTCCGGGCTCGCTCCCTGGTGGTGCTACCTGCCGTTTGCCCTGCTCGCCCTGCTGCCCGCCGTCGCGGAGCTCGCGGCGAGGTGGGCCGAGCGAGGGGATGCGGGATGAGCGCGCTCGAGTTCCGCGACGTGACGTTCTCGTACCCCGGCGGCGCGGACGTCCTGCGCGGCATCTCCCTCGATGTGCCCGAGGGCGCCTTTGCCCTGCTCGTGGGCGCAACGGGGTCAGGAAAGTCCACGATGCTGCGTCTCGTCAAGCCTGAGATCGCCCCTGCCGGCGAGCTCTCCGGCGCGGTGCGCGCCTTCGGGGAGGACGTGCGCTCGCTGGGGCCGCTCGCCTCCGCGCGCGCCGTGGGCTACGTCTTCCAGAGCCCGGACGCGCAGGTCGTCTGCGAGACCGTCTGGCACGAGATGGCCTTCGGCCTGGAGAACCTCGGAGTCCCGGAGCCGGAGACGCGCCGGCGCGTGGCGGAGACATGCTCGTTCTTTGGCATGGGGCCGTGGTTCCGCGAGCGCACGGCGGAGCTCTCTGGCGGGCAGCGCCAGCTTCTCGCCCTCGCTTCGACGCTCGCCATGCGGCCGCGCCTGCTTCTGCTTGACGAGCCTACGAGCATGCTCGACCCCCTTGCCGAGAAGGACTTCCTCGCGATGCTCTTCCGCGTGAACCGCGAGCTGGGCGTCACCGTGGTGGTGGCCACCCACGCGCCCGAGGCGATGCTTGACTACGCGACGTGCGCGTTCGAGCTCGCGGAGGGGCGCGTGCGGGAGGTCCCGCTGGAGGAGGTGGCTCGTCCCGAGCCGCTGCGCGCCGCCCAACGTCAAGCCCGCCCACGGGGTCCTGGCGCTCCCGGCGCAGGGTGCGGGGCAGGGAGCGCCAAAAGCCCGCGGGCAGATTCGCTGCAAGGGGGATGCGCGCCCGACGGGCCCTCGGGAGGGCGCTTCGAAGAGAGGGGCCTGATCGTCGCAGACGACCTCTGGTTCCGCTATGACCGCGACGGACGGTGGGTCCTGCGCGAGCTGGACCTCGATCTGGGCGCGGGCGAGGTTCGTGCCGTGGTGGGCGCCAACGGGTGCGGCAAGTCGACGCTGCTTGCGGCGATGGCGGGGGTCGTGCGCCCTCGGCGGGGGCGGGTGCGCAACGCCGCCGCGACGAGCCAGGCGCTGCTGCCGCAAAGCCCCAAGGCGCTCCTCTCCCGCGAGACGGTGCGCGACGAGCTCATGGAGTGGTCGCACGCTGGCGGGTATGGCGCGCGGGAGGTGGGGGCGTCCCTCGCCGAGCTCGGTCTCGACGCTGCCGCCGACCGGCATCCCTACGACCTCTCCGGAGGCCAGCAGCAGCTGCTGGCGCTCGAGAAGCTGCTGCTCGTGCGCCCGCGCCTGCTGCTGCTCGACGAGCCGACCAAGGGGCTCGACCGCTCGGCGCGCGAGCGGGTGGCCGCCCGCGTGGCCCGGGCGCGCAACGAGGGCGCCACGGTCCTTCTCGCCACGCACGACATGGCCTTCGTGCGCGCCGTGGCGGACCGCGTCTCCCTCATGTTTGACGGCGGCATCGCCGTGACCGAACCCACCGAGGAGTTCTTCAAAAACTCCTGGCTGTATCGCTGAATGCTCGGCTCGCCCTAGAACAGCAGGAACGGGTCGCTCTCCACGAGGTCGTCCTCGTCGATGTCCTCGAAGGAGACGTCGTCGTGGTCGCCGTCGTGCTCGTGGTCGTGCTCGTCGTCGCCCCAGGCATAGGCGTTCGCGAAGTCGCTCTCCTCGTCCACGACGGGCAGCGCGCTCGTGACGCTGCACAGTCCGTCCATCGCCGGTACGATCTTCTGCCACTGGCAGATCACGGGCTCCGTCGGCGCCGCCTCGAGCTCCGCGAGGGAGTCGAGATAGATCTCGTGCGCCCCGTCGAGCAGGTCGGAGTTCTTGCGGACCTCGTGGAAGTGCGTGGCGAACTTCTCCATAGCCTCGTCGGCGCTCGCTGCCTCGACGACGCAGGGCATGAGGCAGTAGTTGTCCTTGCTGTCGGCGTCGTCGTTGTAGCTGAAGTTCCCGATGTACAGCATGGTGCCTCCTCGCTCGCGGGCGCCCTCCCGGCGGGTGCCTATGGCACACTGATACCCATGATGGAAGGAAAGCAGACAGCCACGCCCGCCCACCGGCTCCCTGCGGTCGCCGAGGCGCTCGCCCTCGCGGCCGTCCCCGCGACGCTCGTCGCCCTCGCCGCGGCGGGGGTGCGCGCGACGGCCGGTCTCACCCTTCTCGTCGCGCTCGCCGCCCTCGCCGTCGCCCTTGCTGGCTTTGAGGCATCGCGTCCGCCGCTGCGCCAGCTCATGCCCACGGCGGTCCTCGCCGCGCTCGCCGCTGCGGGACGCGTGCTCTTTGCCCCGCTTCCCGACGTCAAGCCCGTCTCGGCCGTCGCCATCGTGGCCGGGGCCGCGCTCGGTCGCAGGAGCGGCTTTGTGGTCGGCGCGCTCGCCGCGCTGCTCTCCAACTTCTTCTTCGGACAGGGCCCGTGGACGCCCTGGCAGATGTATGCGTGGGGCCTCGTTGGCTACATCGGGGGCGTCCTCGGCGAGAGGGGCCTGCTCGCGCACGATGCCGTGCTGTACGGCTGGGGCCTTCTCTCGGGACTGGTCTATGGCCTCATCCTGAACGGATATCACGTGCTTGGCTACGTCCAGCCCCTCACCTGGCCGGCAGCGCTCGCGGCCTGCGTGGCCAGCCTGCCGCTCGACGTCACGCACGGCGTGGCGACGGTCGCGTTTCTCGCTGCGATCTGGCTGCCGTGGGGGAGGGCGATCCGCCGCGTGGTGGCGAAGTACGACCTCTGACGGCCCGGCGTTCTTCTCGCCCATCGTTGCCCCGCGCGATCCCGGCGAGCATGCCTCCGCGCACGGAGTCGCGACCTTGGCGTGAAGAGCCGTGCGCAGAGGCGTGCTCGCGCCAAGTGGGATCGCGCCCCTTTACAACTCACGCCGTCTCCGCTATCGTAGGCACGTTTCATGCCGTGAATCATCGTCGAGGGCTTCGCGCGCGGGGGCAGCCGCCTGCGGGGCAAGAAGGAGATGCACATGTCCGGACACTCTAAGTGGGCAACCACCAAGCACAAGAAGGCCGCCATCGACGCCAAGCGCTCGTCGCTCTTCTCCAAGCTCTCCCGCAACATCACCGTTGCGGCCAAGCTCGGCGGCGACCCCAACCCGGACAACAACGCGACGCTTGCCGCCGCCGTGGCCCGCGCGCGCATGGTCTCAATGCCCAACGCCAAGATCAAGGCCGCCATCGACAAGGCCTTCGGCTCCGGCGCCGACGCCGCCAACTACGCCGAGATCACCTACGAGGGCTACGGTCCCGCCGGCGTTGCCGTCTACGTTGACTGCCTGACCGACAACAAGAACCGCACCGCCGCTGACGTGCGCTCCGCCTTCTCCCACTCCGGCGGCTCGCTCGGCACCTCCGGCTCCGTCGCGTTCCAGTTCGAGCGCAAGGGCTCCATCGCCGTGGAGAAGGTCATCAAGTCCGAGGACAAGAAGGTCGCCGACAAGGAGAACGCCGTCGACGAGGACGAGTTCATGATGGCCGTTGCCGAGGCCGGCGGCGAGGACTACGAGGACGCCGGCGAGGAGTGGATCGTCTGGACCGCGTACGACAAGATGCAGGACGTGGCAAAGGGTCTCGAGGAGCAGGGCATCGAGGTCAAGGGCTCCGAGCTCACCATGGTCCCGACCACCCCGACGCAGGTCTCCGTGGCTGACGCCAAGAAGGTCCAGCGCCTCGTCGACCGCCTGGACGAGCTGGAGGACGTCCAGAACGTCTACCACACCATGGACATGACCGACGAGATCGTCGCCGCCCTCGAGGAGGAGTAGGCGCTCGTCACATACGCACCTGGGGGCGCACCCGTTCTTCTCTCCGGCTCACTGCGCTGCGCGCAGAAATCGCCGGGCGAGAAGAACGGGTGCGCTCGTGCGTGCGGGGCGAATGTCGCCAACCGCAACGATTTGGGCTGTGGGTACGATTCGGGCGCGTCACTCCACGGTGCCGTAGTAGCTGCCCCAGCCGTGGCCGGAGAGGATGGAGTTGATCTGATCGCAGAGTCGGGTGCGCGTGAAGCTGCCAGAGGGGAGGAGCTCGATTACCTCGACGAGGTCGTCATTGAGGTCAAAGGCGTCCGCGCGCACGAGGATGTCGATCTTCGAGACCGCGGCGCGCGCCGAGACGCCCGGCGCAAAAAGCGCGTCAACAAGTCGCTGCAGCTCGCCGTAGTCCTCCGACCGCACCTCGAACATGGCGCCCTCCCTGTAAGCGTTCCCTTTCGTGGAGAACATGGTAGCAGCCCGGGGGCGTTTTGCATCTATACTCTCACTGGACCCTATGGAGGAGGAACCATGCCCAACGCCTATCAGAAAATGACCGACGCCCAGCTCGACGCCGCGATCGCGGAACTCGAGCGCCAGGCGGCCGACCTGCGCGCGCTCAACCTCAAGCTCGACATGGCCCGCGGCAAGCCGAGCCCCGAGCAGACCGCGCTCTCCAAGCCCATGCTCGACCTGCTGAGCGCAGACTCTGACCTCTCCGACCAGGGCGTCGACGCCGACAACTACGGCGCGCCCGACGGCCTGCCCTCGGCGCGCGCCCTCGCGGCCGAGCTCCTCGGCGTGGACGCGGCCAACGTCTCCGTCATGGGGTCCTCGAGCCTGAACATCATGTATGACTGCGTGGAGCACGGCTACGTCCACGGCATCGGCGGCGAGAGGCCCTGGTGCCAGCAGGGCGAGGTCAAGTTCCTCTGCCCGGCGCCCGGCTACGACCGCCACTTCACCGTGACGGAGAGCTTTGGCATCAAGAACGTCCCCGTCCCCATGCGCGAGGACGGCCCCGACATGGACGTCGTCCGCGAGTACGTCGAGAAGGACGCCACGGTCAAGGGCATCTGGTGCGTGCCCAAGTACGCCAACCCCACCGGCATCACCTACTCAGACGACGTGGTGCGCGCCTTTGCCGCGCTCAAGCCCGCCGCGCCCGACTTCCGCATCTTCTGGGACAACGCCTACGTCGTCCACACCTTCGAGGGAGAGGGCGACGAGCTCCTCAACATCTTCGACGCGCTTGCCGAGGCGGGGGCCGAGAACCTCGTCTACGAGTTTGCCTCCACGGCCAAGGTGACCTTCCCCAGCTCCGGCATGGCCTGGGTTACGGCGTCCCCGGCCGACATGGCAGAGCTGCGCCGCGCCTTCGCGGCCATGCGCGTCTCCCCGGAGAAGATCTCCCAGCTCGCGCACGTCCGCTTCCTGAAGGACGCCGCCGGCGTGGCCGAGCACATGAAGAGGCACGCCGCCCTCGTGGCCCCGCGCTTCGCGCTCGTCGAGGAGAAGCTCACTGCCGGCCTTGGCGCGCTCGACTGCGCCGCGTGGACGCACCCCAAGGGCGGCTACTTCGTCTCCTTCGAGGGCCCGGAGGGTTCGGCGAAGGCCGTCGTCTCGCTCGCCAAGGAGCTCGGCGTCACGCTCACGCCCGCCGGCGCCCCCTGGCCCTACGGCAACGACCCGCGCGACACCAACATCCGCATCGCGCCCACGTACCCGACGCTCGACGAGCTCGGCCAGGCGCTCGACGTCTTCGTCGTGGCGGTCAAGCTGGTGTCTGCGCGCCTCGCGCGCTCCGAGCGCGGCTAGGTATCCAGAATTAATCCGCCCTGTGGGGCGCATGCCTGACGTTTTCCCAGTTGGCAAACAGGCGACAGCGCTACAGGGCGGATTAATTTCGAGGGGCGCACTGAGACGCTTGCGTGCGCCCGGAGGCGCACGGCGCCGTGCCCGGCGGAACTCTTGACAAAGTTCTGTTATTATCGCCGCGCATGCGTCGCCTCGTCCTGAGGCGACGCCGCGTGGCCTATGCTAGCAATTTGCGGGCTCGACGCCCGTGCGGACGAGCAGGGGAAAGGTGTCACGATAATGGCGGGAAAGACTGTGGCCAAGGCAGGCAGGCAGGAGGGCCCCAGGCAGGCGCCCAAGAAGCGCGAGCGCAAGCCGGGCGAGCTCTCCCGCTTCCAGAAGGTCGTCATCGTCCTCTTCATCGTCGTCTTCGCCCTTTCCACGCTGGCAGGCGCGCTCGCCTCGGTCTTCCAGGGCCAGCAGACCCAGACCGCCGACCAGAGCCAGGAGGACGTGACCATCGAGTCGCTCGACGAGGACTACCAGCCCGTCATCTCCGACCTCGAGGCCAAGGTCGCCGAGAACGCCGAGGACACCGCATCGCTTCTCGCCCTCGGCCGCTACTACTTCTCGTGGGGCGCGAGCGTGGCCCAGCTCGCCCAGGTCGACTCCGAGACCTCGCACGCCAACGAGCTGCTCGGCAAGGCCGTCGAGTACTACGACAGGTACCTCGAGCTCGAGGACTCGGATGCCGCCCGCGTGGACCGCGCCCTGTGCTTCTACTACGAGGGCGACACCACGACCGCGCTCAACGATCTCGAGGAGATCACCCAGAGCTCCCCGGACTACGCGCCCGCCTGGGCCAACCTCGGCATGCTCTACGAGGTGCGCGGGGACACCGACAGCGCCAAGTCCGCCTACCAGAAGGCGGCCGAGCTCGACCCTGATGACGAGTACAACGCGAAGACCTTCGCCGAGCAGCGCCTCGACGCCATCGCCCAGTCCGAGGCCGACGCCGAGGCGCAGGAGTCGCTCGGCACCGGCGACATCACCTCGACCACCGGCAGCATCGGCGACGACCTCTCGAGCGTCACCGGTACGGGACTCTAGGCCGGGCCAGAAAAGGAGAAGACATGAGCCTTTCGATAACCGTCACCAACGACGTCCGCGACGGCGTCGAGGAGAGCGTCGTCCTCGTGGACGGCGAGGTGGACGTCTCGAACGCCGACCAGCTGCGCGACGCGATTGACGCGCGGCTCGAGGCGGGGACGGCGCGGGTCGTCGTCGACCTCTCGGACGTGCCGTACATCGACTCCACCGGCATCGGCGTCCTCGTGGGCGCCGCCCATCGCGCGGGCGAGAAGAACGTTCGCCTCGAGGTCGCCCGTCCGCAGAGAAACGTCGCTCGCGTGCTCGGCCTGCTGGGCGTGGGTGCCGACCTCAACATCCGCGAGTCGTAGGCCCGCGGCGGGCCTCAGAGGGGAAAGGAACCAAGCGTGTTTGGCATCGGAGAAGGTGAGCTCCTCCTCATCGTCCTCTTTGCGTTCATGATCTTCGGCCCGGACAAGCTCCCGGGCATGGGCAGGACGCTCGGGCGCGCGCTGCGCCAGTTTAGAAACGCCCAGGAGGGATTCACCGAGGTCGTTCAGACCAACATCGTGGACCCCGCCGCCGAGGCGATCAGCGACACCCCCAAGAAGCCCAACCGCAATCGCGCGGCCGAGCTCGAGGAGGACGCCGACATCGAGGCTCCCGAGGGCGAGGGCGCCCCGGCGCCGCGCCGCGCGGAGACCTTCGCCGAGCGCAAGAAGCGCCTCGCCGCCGAGAAGGCCGCCCGCGAGGAGGCCGAGAGGGCAGCGGCGGCAGCACCTGTGGCAGATGACGAGGACTCCGACGCCGTCGAGGGAGCGTCGGCGCAGCCGGCGCCCGACGGCGCAGAGGGCTCCACGGCCCCGACCAAGCCGGCTAGCAAGCCGTCGGCAGCCGACCTCTACGCCATGCACCGTCCTTCTCGCCCCGCGACGCCCGCTGACGGCGGAGCTGGGGTCTCCCCCAGCGCGAGTCACGAAGTGAGCGAGGAGCGCAGCGACGAGCGCCGAGCGGCTGGGGGAGACCCCAGCTCCGCCGTCAGCTCCGTCAACGACGACGAGAAGGAGGCGTAGAGCGATGCCGATCGGTCCCGCACGCATGCCCATCATGGATCACCTGGGCGAGCTGAGGCGCCGCGTCACCATCATCGTGGTCGCGGTCATCGCCTGCGCGCTCATCGTCTACATGGCCACCCCCACGCTGATCGAGCTCATGATGGGCCAGATCGAGGAGGCCATGCGCGGCCAGGAGCTCGTCGTCATCTCGGTGCTCGGCGGCTTCACCATCCGATTCAAGGTCGCCCTGTTCTTCTCGGTGATCATCTGCTGCCCGATCATCATCTGGGAGATCATGGCCTTCTTCCTGCCGGCGCTCAAGCCCAAGGAGCGCAAGTGGGTCGTGCCGACCGTCGCCGCCATGGTGGCGCTCTTCTTCCTGGGCATGATCTTCTGCTTCTTCGTCATCCAGCCGGCAGCCTTCGGATGGCTGCTCGACCAGTCCTTCGAGATCGGCGCCATCATGCCCAACGCCGAGGACTACCTCGACATCTACATGCTGCTGGAGATCGGCTTCGGCATCGCCTTCCAGCTGCCGCTGGTGATCTTCTACCTCTCCGTCTTCCACCTCGTGCCGTACAAGACCTTCCGGGCGCAGTGGCGCTTCGTCTACGTGGGGCTCATGGTGCTCTCCGCCGTGGTCACGCCGGACGCCTCGCCCATGACGATGGTCCTCATGTTCGCCGCCCTCATCGGTCTCTACGAGGTCGCCTTGGCCGTGGCGCGCGTCATCATCGTGGCGCGCGACGGCAGGGAAGCCCTCAAGTGGTCGCGCGACGACTACGAGCAGCACGCCTTTGACAAGCAGTAAGGAATGCCCTTGAAGCTTATCGTCACCGAGAAGAACGACGCCGCCCAGCAGATTGCCCGCCTGCTCTCCGAGTCGGGCAAGCCTACGGCAGACAAGGTCTACAACACCCCGGTATACCGCTTTCGCATGGGCGGGGAGGACTGCGTGACCATCGGCCTGCGCGGGCACATCCTGAAGGTGGACTTTCCGGTGCAGCTGACCTTCAACGAGCAGGACGGCTGGCAGGGCCTCACGGCCGACGGGGAGCTCATCCCCGCCGACGTGCCGGACGGCCTCGCGCGCCCGCCGTACAAGTCGCGCCGCAAGCCCTTCCTCGCGGACGGCGTGGACCTCAAGGGCTGGAAGATCGCCAGCCTTCCGTACCTCGTGTGGGCCCCCATCGAGAAGCTCCCCGCCGAGAAGGAGATCATCCGCGCCCTCAAGAACCTCGCCAAGAAGGCCGACAGCGTGGTCATCGGCACGGATTTCGACCGCGAGGGCGAGCTCATCGGATCGGACGCCCTGCGCCAGGTCCGCGAGGTCGCGCCGGACGTGCCCGTCTCGCGCGCCCGGTACTCCGCCTTCACCAAGGCGGAGATCGACCACGCCTTCGCGAACCTCGTGAGCCTCGACCAGGACCTCGCCGACGCCGGCGAGTCCCGCCAGTACATCGACCTCATATGGGGCGCCGTCCTCACCCGCTATCTCACGGCGGCGCGCTGGAGCGGGCTTGGCAACGTACGCTCGGCCGGCCGCGTCCAGACGCCCACGCTCGCCCTCGTGGTGGAGCGCGAGCGCGAGCGGCTCGCCTTCAAGCCGGAGGACTACTGGCAGATCCAGGGGCAGGGCGAGAAGGACGGCGCGGACTTCCGCATCACGCACGCGACCGGCCGCTTCTGGGAGAAGGACGCCGCCGACGCCGCGTACGGCCGCGTGGCGGACGCCACCGAGGGGCGCGTCACGGCCGTCGAGCGAAAGAGCCGCACGCAGCGCCCTCCCGCGCCGTTCAACACCACCTCGCTCCAGGCTGCCGCCGCGGCCGAGGGCATCAGCCCGGCGCGCACGATGCGCCTTGCCGAGAGCCTCTACATGGACGGCCTCATCTCGTATCCGCGTGTGGACAACACCGTCTACCCATCCTCGCTCGACCTGCGCGACTGCGTGCGCACGCTCTCCAAGGTCCCGCAGTACGCCGGCACCTGCCAGGCGCTGCTCTCCCAGGGCAAGCTCACCGCCACGCGCGGCAAGCAGGAGACCACCGATCACCCGCCGATCTATCCCACGGCGGCCGCCTCGCCGGATGCGCTCCAGCCCGCAGCTTGGAAGCTCTACAACCTCATCGCGCGGCGCTTCCTGGCCACGCTCATGGGCCCGGCCACGATCGAGGGCACCAAGGTCTCGATTGACGTTGCGGGGGAGCCCTTCACGGTCTCGGGCTCCGTGCTCGCAAGCCCCGGATTCCGCGCGATCTACCCCTACGGCCTCAAGAAGGACGACCAGCTCCCGGCCCTTGCCGAGGGCGACGTGGTGGGCGTCTCGCAGATGGAGCTTCTGGCCAAGCAGACCGAACCGCCCGCACGCTACAGCCAGGGCAAGCTCATCCAGGAGATGGAGAAGCGCGGCCTTGGGACCAAGTCCACGCGCGCGAGCATCATCGACACCCTCTACGAGCGCAAGTACTTCCGCGGCGACCCGGTGGAGCCGAGTCAGCTCGGCATGGCGATCATCGATGCCCTGACGCAGTACGCGCCGCGCATCACCTCGCCGGACATGACGGCCGAGCTCGAGGACGACATGACCAAGGTGGCCGACGGCGCCCAGACGCAGGAGCAGGTCGTGAACCACTCGCGGGCGCTTCTCGCCGGCCTCATGGACGCCCTGGTGGAGCACACCGACGATCTCTCCGAGCAGATCGCCGACGCCGTGACGGCCGACGCCAAGATCGGCGTCTGCCCCAAGTGCGGCAAGGACCTCGTGGTGAAGACCTCCGCCAAGACCCGCGGCAGCTTCGTGGGCTGCATGGGCTGGCCAGACTGCGACGTCACCTACCCGCTGCCGCAGGGCAAGATCATCGCCCTCGAGGGCGAGGCGGCCGTGTGCCCGGAGTGCGGCGCGCCGCGCGTGAAGGTGCAGCCGTTCCGCAGCCGCGCCTACGAGGTCTGCGTGAACCCGGCCTGCGCCACCAACCGCGAGCCCGACGTCGACGTGGGCGCGTGCCCCGCGTGCGCCGCAGCCGGCCGCGAGGGGCGCCTGGTGGCGCACAAGTCCGAGAAGAGCGGGAAGCGCTTCATCCGCTGCACCAACTATGACGAGTGTGGGACCAGCTATCCGCTCCCCGCGCGCGGCGCGCTCGAGGCCACGGGCGAGGCCTGCCCGGACTGCGGCGCCCCCATGGTCGTGGTGACCACGGCGCGGGGGCCCTGGAAGCTCTGTCCCAACATGGACTGCCCGGGACGCGAGAAGAAGGCCGCGTCGCCGCGGCGCGGCGGGCGGCGCGCCGGGGGCGCCCGCGGGTCCAGAAAGAAGTCCTCGTGAGCGCGGGGCCGAGGTCCTTCTCGGCCCCGCGTCCTTATCGGCTTGCGCTCGCCTTCACGCGCCGCGGTCGCCCCTCTCTCTGCACTCCCTAGGCATCCCGCGCGGGGACGTCTCGCGCGGACCGGGCCGGCGTGCGAGAATGAGTGGAGTCGAAAGGGGCGAGGATGCTGGACCTGAGGCGCGTGCTTAAGAGCAAGCCCAAGCCGCCGGAGGACGTGAGGCTCACGCCGCTCTGGACGCCGTGGGGCGAGAAGATCGCGGCGGGCGAGGGGGACCTCGAGCCACCGTCCCACCCGCGACCGCTTCTGGCACGCGACGCATGGTCGTCGCTCAACGGCATCTGGGAGTGCGCCTTCGCCCCCGCGGCGAACTCCGCCTCGGCCTGGAGGGCGGCCCCCGTCCCAGACGGGCCCTGGATGCCCATCCGCGTGCCCTTCTCGCCCGAGGCGCCGCTTTCCGGCGTGGGCCGCCAGCTCCGCCCGGACGAGCTCCTCTGGTACCGTCGCGTCTTCGACGCTGCGCCGCTTTGCCCCGAAGATCGCCTCATCCTGCATCTCGACGCTGTCGACTGGGCCTGCGCGGTGTACGTGAACGGCGTCCGCGTGGCCGAGCACACGGGCGGTTACCTGCCCTTCTCCGCAGACGTCACGGACGCGCTGCGCGCCGGCGAGAAGAACGAGCTCCTCGCGTGCGTCCACGACCCGTCCGATGCCGGCACGCAGCTCCGCGGCAAGCAGCGCCTCGCGCGGGGCGGCATCTGGTACACGGCCCAGAGCGGCATATGGCGCGACGTCTGGTACGAGGTCGTTCCCGCCGCGCACGTGACGACGCTCGCCTCGGACGCGCGTCCTGCCGACGGCCGGGTCCTGCTCGCCGTCGGCGTGGTGGGGGAGGGGGCGGTGACGGCCCGCATCCTGGACGGGGGCTCGGAGGTCGCCCGTGCGTCGGCGCCCGCCCGCGACGGTCGCTGCGAGCTCGCCCTCGACGTTCCCGCCCCGCGCCTCTGGAGCCCCGCCGACCCGCACCTCTACGACGTCGAGGTCTCCTTCGGCGCCGACCGCGTCCGCAGCTACTGCGCCTTCCGCTCGGTTGAGGTGCGCGCGGATGCGCGCGGCGTCCCTCGCGTGCACCTCAACGGCGAGCCCCTCTTCCTGCGCGGCGTGCTCGACCAGGGCTACTGGCCGGACGGCCTCATGACGCCACCCTCGGAGGCGGCCCTTGAGCATGACGTCCGCGCGGCCCGCGAGCTGGGCTTCAATCTGCTGCGCATGCACATCAAGGTCGAGCAGCCGCGCTTCTATGCGCTGTGCGACCGGCTTGGCATGCTCGTCTGGCAGGACATGGTCTCCGGCGGCGGACCCTACAGCGCGCTTCACACGAGCTACGTGCCCACGCTCCTGCGCGCGAGCTGGACGCGTCGCACCGACGAGGGGCCGCGCGCCCGCCGGCGCCTCTCCGCGGCGGACCCGGCCTACCGCCGCGAGTGGCTTGACGCCTGCTCCGGCACGGTGGGCCTGCTCGCCGGCCACCCCAGCGTGGTCGGCTGGACGCTCTTCAACGAGGGCTGGGGACAGTTTGACGCGCGCGCCGCGTGCGACGCCGTGCGCGCCCTCGACCCCACGCGTCCCGTGAGCGCCACGAGCGGCTGGTACGACCGCGCCTGCGGCGACCTCTTCAGCGTGCACAACTACTTCCGCCCGCTCGAGGTCTGGCCCGACCGCGCACGTCCCCCGCGCGCCTTCGTGGTCTCCGAGTTCGGCGGCGTGAGCTGGGCCGTCCCCGGGCACGTCTCGCTGGGGACGTCATACGGCTACGAGGCGGCCTCCGGGGCGGCCGACTTCGCGCGCGAGGTGCGCGGGCTCATCTCCCGGGCTGACGCGCTTGAGGCAGAGGGCCTCGCCGGCTACGTCTATACGCAGCTCTCGGACGTGGAGGAGGAGACCAACGGCCTTCTCACCTACGACCGCCGCGTGAACAAGCTCCTCGCCGCAACCTGACAAAGGTGACAGGGTCATCTGTCATAATCGCGCGCCATGCTTTTTGGTGACCAAGACGACGAGAGGGGAAGCCATGAAGGTATTGATGGTAAACGGGAGCCCGCACGAGCACGGCTGCACGGACCGCGCGCTCCAGGAGGTGGCGGGCGCACTCGAGGCCGAGGGCATGCAGACAGAGATCTTCTGGATCGGCCCGCGCCCGGTGGGCGGGTGCACGGCCTGCGGCGCGTGCGGGAAGCTCGGCCGCTGCGCCTTCGGGGACGGCGGCGTCAACGAGTTTGCGGCCAAGGCCGCCGATGCCGACGGGTTCGTCTTCGGCGCGCCGACGCACTACGCGCACGCCGGGGCGTCGCTGCTCGGCTTCATGGACCGGCTCTTCTACTCGGCGGGCGCGGCGTTTGCCCATAAGCCCGCCGCCGCGGTCACCTCTGCCCGACGCGCCGGCACCACCACGGCGCTTGCGGACATAGAGAAGTTCTTCACCATCTCGCAGATGCCCATTGTGAGCAGCCGCTACTGGAACATGGTCCACGGCAACAGCGCCGAGGAGGCCTCGCAGGACGCCGAGGGCCTCTGGACCATGCGCCAGCTCGGACGCAACATGGCATGGCTGCTGAGGTGCATCGAGGCCGGCCGCGAGGCAGGCGTCCCCGCGCCGGCGGGCGAGCCCGGCGTGCGGACGAACTTCATCCGCTAGGCGCGGCGCGCTCACGCCGCGAGGGGGTGGGAGCGCGCCCTGAGCGCCCTCGTCCGTTTGTAGTGTATTTCATCGCGGGGCCCCAGAGTATAAAACGGTTCACAATCTGATTAATCGCAGGTAGATGGGCCGTGCAAAAAGTAGTGTACTTCGAGTTCGTTGAGGGAAGTACACTCAAAGCGGAGCCTCTCGCGCTGAGGGGCGCTCGAGGGCCGTTCCGGGACCCCAAAGGGGGCAAAACGGCCGGACAGGCGCTCCGCGCGTGGTTTTCTCGCGGCCCGAGCGGGGCGCAACCTCCGAGGCGCTACCATGGAAAGGCTAGGCAACCGAGGAGGGGAGGCGCATGGCGCGGGGCATCTTCATCACGCTCGAGGGGGCTGACGGCAGCGGAAAGTCGACGCAGGCAGAGCTGCTGGCGGAGGTCCTTCTTGCCCGCGGGCGAGAGGTCGTGCGCCTGCGCGAGCCGGGTGGCACCCCCATCTCCGAGAAGATTCGCGCGCTCCTCCTGGACCCGGCGAATGCCGAGATGTCCCCGGAGTGCGAGCTCCTGCTCTACGAGGCCAGCCGCGCGCAGCTCACGCGCCAGGTGATTGAGCCGGCGCTCGCACGCGGCGCCGTCGTCCTGTGCGACCGCTACTACGACTCCACCTATGCCTACCAGGCCGGAGGCCGCGGGCTGGACGAGACGCTCGTCCGCCAGGCCAACGTCCTCGGCAGCTGCGGGCGCGTGCCCGACCGCACGCTCGTGCTCGACCTCGACCCTGCGCTCGGCTACGCGCGCGCCACGGCCGCCGGCGCCGACCGCATGGAGGCCGAAGGCCTTGCCTTCCAGGAGCGCGTCCGCGCGGCCTACCTGCGCCTTGCGTTCGAGGAGCCGGCGCGCGTGCGCGTGGTGGACGCCGCGGGCGAGAAGGACGCCGTCACGGCCCGCCTCATCGCCGCGCTCGAGGACCTGCTGTGAGCGCCGCACCCGCACAAGGCGCTGCCGCGCCCCCTCCCGCCGCGCTCGACGCCCTCGCCGACCAGCCGCGCGTGCGCGACCTGCTTGCCACCGCGGTGGCGGAGGGCCGCCTCTCCCACGCCTACCTCTTCGTGGGTGCGCCCGGCTCCGGCAAGCACGAGGCGGCCGAGGCGCTCGCCGAGTGCGTGATCTGCCCCCATGGCGGGGACGCCGCCTGCGACGAGTGCCGCCGTGTGCGCCATCGCACGCACCCGGACGTCCGCTGGCTCAGGCCGGGGAGCGCCACGGGCTACCTCGTGGCCCAGGTCCGCGAGGTCATCGAGGACGCGAGCCTCGCCCCCGTGCGTGCCCGAGCAAAGGTCTACGTGCTCGAGCGCGCCGAGCTCCTGCGCGGAACGGCGGCAAACGCACTGCTCAAGACCCTCGAGGAGCCGCCCGAGGGCGTGATGTTCGTGCTTTGCGCCCGCACGACGGCCTCGATGCTCCCCACCATCGTCTCGCGCTGCC
The DNA here is from genome assembly GCF_900128445.1 of Thermophilibacter provencensis. Classification (GTDB taxonomy): domain Bacteria; phylum Actinomycetota; class Coriobacteriia; order Coriobacteriales; family Atopobiaceae; genus Thermophilibacter; species Thermophilibacter provencensis. The sequence goes on from NZ_LT671417.1 coordinate 1,247,383, forward strand.
AGCAGGTGCCCTTCCGCGCGGTCTCGCCGGACGAGGGCGTGGACGCCGTCATGCGCTCCTGCGCCGCCACGCGCGAGGAGGCTCGCGTGGCACTCGCCGTGGCGGGCACGCCCGCGCGCGCGACGGAGTTCTTGCAATCGACGGCCCGCCGTCAGGTGCGTCGCCTCGTGGTGAGCACGCTCGACGCGCTTGCCCGCGACGACTCGTGGGACGTGCTCCTGGCTGCTCGCGAGCTCGTGGCCGCGGTGGCCGTGCCGCTTGCCGACGTCAAGGAGGCCCAGGAGGCCGCCCTCCAGGAGACCCAGGACTTCCTCACCGCCGCCGCGCTCAAGCAGGTGGAGGACGCCAACAAGCGCGAGCTCACTGCGCGGGAGCGTTCGGGTATGATGGAGGCCCTAACCGCGGCCGAGTCCGTCCTGCGCGACGTGCTCCTCCGCTGCGAGGGGGTCGGCCAGCCCATCGTCAACGAGGACGCGGCCGCCACCGTGGACCGCATCGCCGCCGGCTGCGACACCGCCGGCGCGCTCAGGGCGCTCGGGGCCGTGGCGCGCGCCGCGGACGACCTCGCCCACAACGTATCGCCGCAGCTGACCCTCGAGGTCATGCTGCTTTCCGTCAAGGAGGCACTCGCATGCCCACCGTCATCCCGGTGAAGTTCACCTATGCCGCCCGCGACCTCTGGTTCAGCCCGGCCGGCACCGGCGCCCAGGAGGGCGACCACGTCATCTGCCAGACCGAGCGCGGCCGCGAGATCGGCCTCGCCACCGCGGACGCCCGCGAGGTGAGCGAGGAGGAGCTCGCCGCCACGATCGGCCACGCCACCCTGCGCGACGTGGTGCGCATCGCCACCGAGGACGACCTCGCGCGCGCCGAGCGCCTAGCCCGGCGCGGCGAGGACTCCATGCCCGCCTTCCGCCGCCACGTCAAGGAGTCCGGGCTGGACATGAAGCCCGTGGGAGTGGAGTACCTCTTCGACGGAGAGAAGGCCGTCTGCTACTTTGCCGCCGAGGAGCGCGTGGACTTCCGCCAGCTCGTGCGCGACCTCTCGCGCGAGTTCCACGTCCGGATTGACATGCGTCAGATTGGCGTGCGCGAGGAGGCCGCCATCGTGGGCGGCTACGGCCACTGCGGCCAAGAGCTCTGCTGCCGCCGCTTTGCCACGGGCTTCGACCCGGTCTCCATCCGCATGGCCAAGGAGCAGGACCTGCCCCTCAACTCCACCAAGATCTCAGGCGCGTGCGGCCGCCTCATGTGCTGCCTGCGCTACGAGTTCGAGGCGTACCGCGACTTCAAGGGGCGCGCGCCCAAGCGCAACGCCGTGATTGACACCCCGCTCGGCAAGGGCAAGATCGTGGAGTACGACACGCCCAAGGAGCAGATCGTCCTGCGCCTGGAGAGCGGCAAGCAGATCCGCGTGGCGCTTGCGGACATGACGGCCTCCGAGGCCGCGCACAAGAAGAGCGAGGAGCTCGGCTGCCCGTGCCGCCCGGACACCGTCACGCGCGAGGTTCTGGACCGCCTGGAGTCCCCGGACGTGCAGATGGCCCTCGCCGAGCTTGACCGAAAGATGGGTGTGCTGCCCGAGCAGGGGCCGGACGCCTCTGACATCTTCGTCGAGCCCAAGCGCAAGCGCCGCCGGCCCTCCAACGGGGCCCCGGCCGGAGAGAAGGGCCCGCAGGGCGATAAGAACGCGCGGCGCGAGGCCTCAGGCGCCCCCTCCGGTGACGAGGCGCCCGCGCGCCGGCGCCGCAAGCGCCGCCCGGGCGATGGTGGGGGAGCGGCGGCCCCGGCCCCCGCGCACATGGCGCCCGAGGCGGGGGCGGGCTCTGCGCCCGCGCGCCGTCGCCGTCACCACCAGGCGGCGGAGGGCGCCGCGGAGGCGGGTGCTTCCGCAGGCGGCCAGCAGCCCGTCAAGCGCACCCGCCGGCCCGGCGACAAGGGCGGCCAGGCCGAGAAGGGCTCGCAGCCGCGCGGCATGCAGCCCTCGCGCAAGAAGCGCGCCCAGCAGCAGGGCAAGGCCGGCGAGCAGCACGGGCCGCAGGCCGCGCGCCCGCAGGGGGGCGATGACGCCTCCAAGCCGCGTCGCCGCCGTCGCCGCGGCGGTCGCGGGCGCGGTGGCGCCGGCGCCGACGGCGGCGCGCCCGCGTAGAGTTGCCGAACTTCTGTACATTGCGGGGCCCCGAGCGCAGATGCACTCGGGGCCCCATCGCGTTTTCGCAGGTAACGGGCTTGCAGGTTCTTCTCGCCCCGTCGAGCTGTGGCGCAATGTACAGAAGTTTAGGCACTGTCTGTCGCGTCGCCGCATCCCATGAGCAGCAGCGACGTGGCGAGCGCAGTCCTGAGGAGCCTCATCAGGACCTCCGCCCCCTATATGAGCCTGAGCATCAAGAGCACAACAATAAGCAGCGGAAGTGCCCAGACAGCTCCGAAGAAGCCGGGGAGCATGTCGCGGTGCTCCTCCTGCACCGACGGGTCGAGGCGCAGCTGGTCTATGAAAAAGAGAACGAGGCTCGCCGCCCAGAGCCCGCAGAAGCCGATTCCCAGCCAGAAAGGCGCTTGGTAGCTCCAGGAGAGCGCGTGCGCGATTCCGTACGTCACGCTAAACGCGAGCGGGGCCAGGATGAGGTTGATGAGGGAGGCGTCTCGCACGAGCCGGTTGACTCCCGGATGGTTCTTGCGGGCGGAGAGCTCCCACAGGAGCACGCCCACGAGGAGGGGGAGGCCATAGAAGGGGGAGAGGACTACGACGACGCCAAAGAAGCTCGACACGAGCTCAAGCGGGCTGGGGCACGTCTCTGGCGAGAGACTGGAGGGGAACATGGGGCCTCCTTGGGGCTGGACCTGGAGCGAGCGCGGGCCAAATGAGGAGCTGATGCGACCAGCTGAGCAATCTGATGGCTAGTTGCCCTCAGAATCTACGGTGTGGGCTGTCCCTTCAACAGGACCCGAGTACTCTACGCGGATAGTAGTTCCAACAGGGACGCTCTCTCCGGGCTGAATTGAGGTTGAGAGTACAGTCGGAGTGTCCCATCCGGCCCGATCAGAAAGCTCCCACCCGTCGACGCGTGGACTCGGAATAAGCCCTGAAAGCGTGATAACACTGCTTGCTTCCACAGGGCCCATACCTATGACGTTTGGCATAATGACCTCATCTGCCACCGTGAGCTCAATGAGCGTGTCGGGTGTAACCCAGGCGCCTGGCGCGGGAGAAACGCCAATGACCCTGTTGTTTTCAAAACCTACTCCGTTGCCGACGGCTGAGACGTTGGTGAAGCCTGCTGCGGCAAGCTTGGATCGCGCTTGCTGCTCAGAGTGGTTGGTCGTTAGTTCGAGCGGTATCTGCAAGACTCCCGTTACGGTGACGATGACCTCCGCCTTCCAGGGGATTGCATCGTATTCATGACGCAGGGCGCCGTTGGGGTCGAGAACCCCTAAGACATTCTTTGTGCGTAGCTCATGGGTGGATTGGTTGATGACTGTTCCCGCTGCTCCACGTGCCGATCCCTGGCGAACGATGGGAAGAAAGTCCGCCTCGACGAGCGCCTCCCACGCCTGCTGCAGGTCCATGCCCACGACGTTGGGCGCCTCGCCGAACTCGGTCTCCACCACGGCGGGCGGCCGCGAGCCGAGATGCGATGCCGCCGTCACCGCTACGGCGATGACCATCGCCGCCGCCAGGAACGCGGCCGCGAGGCGCGCGGCGCGCCGGCGGCGCGGGGCGGCGTCCTCGCGCTCGAGGAGGTCGGCGAGCTCCTCGCGGGAGTGCACGCCGAGCATCCGGTAGCCCGTCGCGCGGGCGGCGCGCACGGTGCCCTCCGCCAGGTGGAGCTCGTCGGCGATCTGCGCGGTTGAGCGCCCGGAGCAAGCGAGCGAGAGCACGGACGCCTGCGTCTCGGAGAGCCCGTGGGAACGAAGCGCGGGCCGCCAGTCCCTCTCGCCCGCGTTCTTGTCGGCGCTCTTCTCGGCGTACTTTCTGACAAGCTCGGCGGCGCCGCTGACGCCGAGCTTCTGGTACGCGCGCTGACGGAGGCTCCCCACGGTGGAGGCGCTGATACCCATCTCGCGCGCGGCGGCCGCCGCCGTCATGCCGGCGAGCGCCGAGCGCGCCGCGTCGGCCTCGCGCTCGGTGAGCCCGCGCTCGCGGAAGTCCCGCTCCGCCTCGTGCGACGCCGTGGGAATCATGCCGCCTCCTCTCCGCAGCCGATTACCGGAAGCGTACACGAGCGCGCGACGACTTCTCCGAGCTGCCGGAGCGCCTCGCGCGCCGCATGTTCGCCAACCCGGAGCTGCTGCCGCTCGCCGTCCTTATTGACGCGCGAGCGGAGACGCCCGTGGGGCTCTTTGCGCGCGGCGGCTACGCCGTGGGCACCGTGGAGCTCGTCCTGCGCCTCGCCGCACTGGCGTAGCAGCGGGGGCAATCAGCGCCGAAGCCCCCTCGCTCCCCGCTCCCGCCCCATCCCCCAAACTTCTGTACATGGAGCGGGGAGCGAGGGGGCTTCGGCGCTGATTGCCCCCGCTGCTACGCCAGTGCGGCGAGGCGCAGGACGAGCTCCACGGTGCCCACGGCGTAGCCGCCGCGCGCAAAGAGCCCCACGGGCGTCTCCGCTCGCGCGTCAATAAGGACGGCGAGCGGCAGCAGCTCCGGGTTGGCGAACATGCGGCGCGCGAGGCGCTCCGGCAGCTCGGAGAAGTCGTCGCGCGCGAGGGTCACGGGCACGCCGGCCGCATCCAGCGCCGCGAGCGCGCGGGCGAGGGTGGGATCGCCCGTCGCGTCCTCGCGGGTCACGAGCGTGAGGGAGAGCCCCGCCGCCGCGACGGCCCCCGCCGCACCCGCGAGCTCGTTCAGCAGGTGCTCCGTCGGCTCCTCCGCCGGCTCCAGGAACGCCAGGAGCGCAAGGCCGTCGCGCTCGCCGAGCAGCGGCGCCGCGTCGGGGAGCGGGATGCGCTGGAGCATGTCCTCGGGGCGGGGCGCACGCCGCCGCGCGCGGACCTCGGTGGGGCCGTCCACGGCAAAGACGAGCTCGGCGGCCTGCTGGTTGCCGTTGGGCAGGCGCGTCGTGGTGGTAAGGCGGTAGGTCCCGGCCGGCACCTCGAGGGCGTCCGGGTCGCAATCCCAGAGGTCGAGCTGGTGGAACCCCCAGAGCTCCTGCCCGCCCACCTGCATGGCGCGTCCCAGGCGCGCGAGGCCCCAATCGGTGCCGTAGACAAGGGGCGTCCCGTCCGCGACCACGCGCAAGGGGCACGTGCGCTCGCTTGCGGCCTCGCCCTCGACGCAGGACCAGCGCCCGTCCGCGAGCACCTCGGCGCGCCCGTCGGCGGGCGCCAGGCGCGCGGGCACCCCGAGGCTGCGGCACGCCGCCACGAAGAGCGTGCGCAGCGTCACCTCGGAGGCCTCGCCGGACGCAAGGGCGCCTGCGGGCGTGCCCACGAGCTTGGCCAGGTGCTCGGCGGGCGAGAAGGACATGCGCTCGCAAAGCCACGCCCACGCGGCGCGCGGGTCGTCAGCAATGAGGCGGGCGAGCTCCTCCGGCAGCGCCTCCGGAAAGGCCGGCCGCCAGGCGCTCAGGTGCTCGAGGCCGATTCGCGGGCAGAGGACGTAGCGCTCCCATGCCTCGCGATCCTGACAAACGACCCGGTCACCTTTGTCATCATGACAAACGCCCCCGGCACCTTTGTCAGGAAGGTGGCCCTCCAGGAGGGCGGGGTCGGCGTCCAGGTAGTCCTTCTCGGCGAGCGTGGCGAGAAGCGCCAGGCGCTCCGGCTCCGCGCCCGCGGTGAGAAACGAGAAGATCTCGCCCGCGTGCCCGCGCGCGGTCTCGAGGATGTGAGCCACGAGCGCGGCGTCATCCGCCGGGCGCAACTCTGCCGCGCGGGCGGCGAGCTCGGCCGAACGCTCACGCATCCGTCCCACGCGCTCGCGGCGGCACTCGTCGGCGGCCGCCTTGCGCGCCCGGCCGCGCTCCGCGGCCTCGGGCGAGAGCGCCTGCGAGGGCGCGGGGTGGTCCTCGGGCGCGCGCACGTCAACGTCACGCCAGGGGCCGTCCGCCGCCCCGCACGGCGCTGGGGCCGGCGCGAGCACGAGCCCCACCTCGGCGACCTCCGCCGTGTCCACGTCCTTCTCGGCCATGAGCGAGCCGGCCGAGGCGTGCACGCGCACGCTCCCCAGACCCAGCTCCACCGAGCAACGGCCCTCGTCGTCCGCCGTGAGCACGGAGAGCGGGCGCCACCCGGCCATGTTGAGCACCTCGAAGGCCACGGTGGCACCGGAGGCCGGCGCGCCTTCGGGGCGCGACACGCGTACGGAGAGGCGCGTGGTGTCGGCGTAGCTCCCGGTCACGTTGACGAGCACGGTGCAGCCCGCGCGGCCCACCACGTCCTCGGGCCTGCAGCCAAAGTCAGAGAAGAGCCGCGTGGCCACCATGGGCGCGCGTCCGGAGGCGGCGGTGAACCAGCCGCGGTCGAGCGCCTCCTCGGGCTCGCAGGCGCCGAGGTAGTGCCAGCGGCCGCCCGCCCAGGCCTCCACCCAGGCGTGGTTGTCGTCGCAGTGCGCCCACCAGGGCACGTAGAGCTGCCGGGCGGGGATGCCCACCGCGCGCAGGGCCGTCACGAGGAGCGTGGACTCCTCGCCGCAGCGCCCGGCCGCGGCCGCGATGACGCCGGGCGCCCCGAGGGTGCGGCCGTCCGTGGTCTGGTAGGTGGCCATCTCGGCGCACCAGTAGTTGACCTCGATGGCGGCGCGCTCGGGATCGAGCCCGGCCACGCGCGGGGCGAGCTCCCCCCAGAGCGCCCCCCGGCAGTCCTGGAGCGGCTCGTTGTTGACGCGCGCCGTGGCAACGTAGTGGACGAAGAGGTCCTCCGGCAGGCCTGCCGCCGGCCCCTCGCGGAGCATGAGGGCGTGGCGCGCGAAGGCGAGAAGGACCTCGAGCGGCGCGTCCACGGCGTCCGTGAGCGGCAGCGTGGCCAGGTGGTAGCGCAGGAGCGTGGCCTCGTCGGGCGAAAGCGTGGGGAAGAGCGCCTCGGCCTCCATGGCCCGCTCTCCCAGAAGGGCGCGGCGGGCGTCGAGGCGGCGGGCGGCATAGGTGGCGAGCTGCTCGGAAAGCGGCATGGGGCCTCCTTGGGTCGGTGCGCGGCGGTGCGACCGACTATGGTACGCCGCCGCCGACGCTGCGTCACGCGGGGGAGGGCCTGGCGGCGCGGACTCCCTGTCGAGTGACGGTTTTTGGACGAAAGATCGCCCTCGGGGGGTCTCGTCCGTCCAAAACCCGTCACTCTGTCTATAGTGCGTGAGGCACGGGGCCGCGGCAGGCCGCCGGCCGCCAGGGACACGACGGGAGGACACCCATGTACGGACTCAAGAGCGAGGCGAGCTTCGACTCCGCCCACTTCCTCGCGGACTACTACGGCAAGTGCGAGAACCTCCACGGGCACCGCTGGCGCGTCGTGGCGTACCTGCGCGCGCCCGAGCTCGGATCGGAGGGGACCCAGCGCGACATGGTCATGGACTTCGGCGTCTTCAAGCGCGCCCTGCGCGAGCTCGCCGAGGAGTTCGACCACACCTTCCTCGTGGAGGAGGGGACGCTGCACCCGGCCACGATCGAGGTGCTCGAGGGCGAGGGCTTCTCGCTCAAGCTGCTGCCCTTCCGCACCACGGCCGAGAACCTCGCCCGGCACTTCTGCGAGCGCCTGTGCGAGCGCGGCCTTCCGTGCGCGCAGGTGGACGTCTACGAGACGCCGCTCAATTGCGCCACATATGTCCGGGACGGGGTGTAGGATTCAGCCTATACTCAGGGAAGGGGGATGCGGAAAGCGCGATGCGGCCCCGCGGCCGCGGGAGGCGAAGGTGTGACATGGGCAATCGTTCCCTGCACGGAGTCAACCTCACCGGATGGCTGACGCTCGAGTCGTGGGTCACCCCCGAGCTCTTCGCCGGCGCCGGCGCGCTGGACGAGGAGTCGCTCGTCACGGCGCTCGGGGAGCGGCGCTACGCCGACTGCGTCCGCGCGCACCGGCGCGAGTTCGTGACGCGCGACGAGTTCGTCAAGATCGCCGCGCGCGGGTTCAACGCTGTGCGCCTCCCCGTCCCCTGGTACGTCTACGGGGACGATGGACCCGAGCCCGGCCCGTACGTCGGCTGCATCGAGCTCGTCGACCAGGCGCTCGACTGGGCGGAGGAGATCGGCCTCAAGGTCATCTTTGCGCTGGCGATAAACCCGGGCGCGCCGCACACGGACAACGGGACCTCCCCCGACAACGCCGACTGCCACATCGCGCGCGAGGAGATGCTCGACGTGGTGTACGCCCTCTCCAGGCGCTACGCCTCGCGCATGGGCTTCTTCGGGATCGAGCTCGCCGACGACCCGGTGGTCCAGGTCCGCCGCGGCCTCATGCTCACCGACGGCGTCCCCATACACCGCCTGCGCAACTACTACCGCGAGGCCTACGAGCTCGTGCGCCACGCCGCGGGCGAGGACCCCGTGGTCATCATGCCCGACGCCGCCTTCCCCGGCGGGTGGGGCCGCTTCATGGCCCAGCGCCACTACAAGAACGTCTGGCTCGACTGCCATCTTGATCGCACGAGCGTCCGCGTGGATGTCTCCGGCCCCGCCGGCGTGCGCCGGCTCGTGGCCGCGCTCGAGAGGCGCGTCCACGACGCCCGCCGCTCCGGCATGCAGGTCATGGTGGGCAAGTGGTCGTCGTCGCTGCCCATCGCCGACTCCCAGATGACGCCCGAGGGCCGCATCGCGCTCGAGCGCGTCTACACCTCTGAGCAGATCGGCGCGTACGAGAAGTGCCCGGCCTGGTTCTTCAACACCTGGAAGACCTCCGGCAAGCTCGCGAGCTGGGACGCTCGCGTGGCGCTCGCCACCTTCGAGCGCGGGATGATCGTCTGATGCCGGGAGTTCTGAGCGTCGTCGGCACCCCCATCGGCAACCTCGAGGACGCGTCGCCCCGCGTGCGGCGGGTGCTCGGGGAGGCAGACGCGGTGCTCTGCGAGGACACGCGCGTGACGGGCCGGCTTATGAGCGCCTTCGGCATCTCCGCGCGCCTCGAGCGCTGCGACGAGAACGTCATGGACGCCCGGATCGCAGGCGTGCTGGAGCGCGTCGCCGCAGGCGAGCGCGTTGCCTTCGTCTCAGACGCCGGCATGCCGGGCGTGTCCGACCCGGGGCAGCGCCTCGTGGACGCCGCGCTCGACGCGGGGCTGCCCGTCGAGGTGATTCCGGGTCCGAGCGCCGTGACCTGTGCGCTCGTTGCGTCGGGCCTCGCGAGCGAGCACTTCTTCTTCGAGGGGTTCCTGCCGCGGAAGCGCGGGGCGCAGCTCGCTCGCCTGGCTGAGCTGGCGCTGGTCCCGGGGACGCTCGTCGTCTACGAGAGCCCGCGCAGGGTCGCGGAGACCCTCGCCAACGTCGCCGAGGCGATGCCGCGCCGGCGCGCGGCGCTCGTGCGCGAGCTCACCAAGCTGCACGAGGAGGTCGTGCGCGGAGAGGCCGCGGAGCTCGCGGAGCTGATCGCGGCGCGCGACGAGCTCCGCGGCGAGTGCGTCATCGTGATCTCGGCCCCAACCGAGGAGGAGCTCGCGGCGCGGCGCGCCGCCGCCGCGGGCTCCGAGCGGACGCTCGCGGAGGAGATCGCCGCCGGACTCGAGGCGGGGGAGCCCAAGAGCGCGCTTGCCAAGCGGCTTGCAAAGTCCTTCTCGCTTCCGCGCGCAGAGGTCTACGACGCCGTGGTGGCCGCCGCGTCCGCGTGACGATGAGGGCGGGTTCCGCCGTCACGCTGGGTCAATACTCCCAGTATGAGAGGGCGTTATAACGGTTATAATCCAAGAAAGACATGAGGAGGGAAGGGGAGTCATGCCAATCGCGACGGTATCCAAGGTGGGCAACGGTCGGGCGGTGTTCATTCCGGCAAGCGTTACCGACGAGGCCTTCGCCCTCGGCAACAAGGTTGAGATCGAGTACGTGGGGGAGGGGACACTCCTCATACGCTCGGCGGTCGATGACAGGAAGCTCCGGCAGGAGGCCCTCGGGCGGCTGCTCGATATTGTGGGGGAGCAGCCCGAGGTTCTCTGGGAAGATGACTCTCGTGCCGCAGACCGGGAGCTGATCGGGGGCAGGTATGCGTAGGGTGATGATTGACACCAACGTGCTCATCGATCTTGTCTCCTCGAGCCGGCCGGCTCATGAGGACACCGTCGATGCCGTTCGGGCGCTGTGCGCCGCGGATGGCTTTGGGGGCTGCGTCCTCTCGTCCTCGCTCAAGGACGTCTACTACGTCTACCGTCGGCACTATGGGGACGAGCCGGCGGCACGCGCGGCCGTTCGCGAGCTGCGTCGCATGTTCGCGCTCGTCAACCTCACGACGGCGGTGGTCGACGGCGCGCTTGATTCTGACGAGCCGGATTTCGAGGACGGCCTCCTGCGGGCCGCCGGCGAGCAGTCCCGGTGCGACTACCTGCTCACGCGGGACGCCCCGGGGTTTTCCGCGGCGTCGTTCGAGAAGGTCGACGCCCCCGGGCTGCTCGAGGTCTTGTCTCGTGCCGTGTAGGCAGGGCCTCGATTCACGTAAGCCGGGCATGGGGGCTGGCACGCCCTCGCCCCATGCGTGGCGAGAAGGACGCGCGGGCCGGCAAAGAGTACAATCGACCCCGCATGCCACATTCCGTCATGAGGAGTCGTCATATGGCAGAGAAGCCGTCCTACTTCGTCACCACCCCCATCTACTACGTCAACGCCGCCCCGCACCTGGGAACCGCCTACTGCACCCTGCTCGCGGACGTCCAGGCGCGCTTCCGCCGCGCGGCAGGCTATGACGTCAAGTTCCTGACCGGCATGGACGAGCACGGCGAGAAGGTCGCCGAGGCCGCCGCCGACCACGGCATGACGCCGCAGGAGTGGTGCGACTCCCAGGCCCCGCTCTTCCAGGACCTCTGGAGCGAGCTCGAGGTCTCCAACGACGACTTCATCCGCACCACCGAGCCCCGCCAGCATCACGCGGTCCAGTACCTGTGGGACCGCATGCTGGAGAGCGGCTACCTCTACAAGGGCTCCTACGACGGCTGGTACTGCGTGCCGGAGGAGACCTACTTCACCGAGACCCAGGTCGAGAAGGCAGACGAGGAGCGCGGCACCAAGGGCGAGCACCTCTGCCCGGACTGCGGCCGCCCGCTCGAGCGCGTCCAGGAGGAGTCCTACTTCTTCAAGCTCTCCGCCTTCCAGGACCGGCTCCTCGCGCTCTATGACGAGCACCCCGACTTCGTGCAGCCGGACTTCCGCATGAACGAGGTCCGCAGCTTCGTAGAGGGCGGGCTCACGGACACCTCGGTCTCCCGCACGACCTTCGACTGGGGCATCAAGGTGCCCTTCGACGACAAGCACGTCACCTACGTGTGGTTCGACGCCCTGCTCAACTACATGACCGCCGTGGGCTACAGCCTGGACGACCCGGAGTCGCGCGCCGAGCTCGCGCGCCGCTGGCCCGCCCAGTGCCACCTCATCGGCAAGGACATCATCCGCTTCCACTGCATCCTCTGGCCCGCCATGCTCATGGCCATCGACGAGGCCCTGCCCGAGCACGTCTTCGTGCACGGCTTCCTCACGGTGCGCAACCCCGAGACCGGCCAGGCCGAGAAGATGTCCAAGTCCCGCGGCAACGCGATCGCCCCGCGCGACGTCATCAACCTGCTGGGCGTGGAGGGCTACCGCTACTACTTCATGACCGACGTCGTCCACGGCGACGACTCCGCCATCTCCTTCGAGCGCATGGAGCAGGTCTACAACGCCGACCTCGCCAACAGCTGGGGCAACCTGGTGAGCCGCGCCCTCAACATGAGCGCCAAGTACTTCGACGGCAAGACGCCGGAGCTGGCCGAGGGCTGGGCCGAGAAGGACGGCGCGCTCCGCGGCGTTGCCGAGGGCATCTACGACCGCTACGCGAGCCGCATGGAGGTCTTCGACTACGCCGGCGCCAAGGACGTGGTCATGGAGCTCGTTCACGCCGCCAACCACTTCATCGAGGACTCCGCGCCCTGGGCCGTGGCCAAGGACCCGGAGCGTGCCGGCGAGCTCGCGGACATCATCGTGAGCCTGCTCGAGTCCATCCGCATCAGCGCGCACCTGCTCGCGCCGTTCATGCCCGAGACCTCGGCCGAGGTCCTGCGCCGCATGTCGCTCGAGGGTGAGGCGGACACCGACGACCTGCGCGCGGCCTGCGCCTGGGGCGGGCTTGCCGGCGGCGTGGCCGTGACCAAGGGCGACGCGCTCTTCCCGCGCCTCGACATCAAGAAGTAGGCTGGCGTGGGCGGATCTCCCCTTGCAAGCCCCGGCGCCACGCGCGCCCTGCTCGAGGCCTATGGGCTTGCGACCAAGCACAGCCTGGGCCAGAACTTCTTGGTCAGCAACCACGTGATCGAGAAGATCATGGGTCTGGCGGAGCTTGGGCGGCAAGATCGCGTGCTCGAGGTGGGCCCCGGCATCGGCACGCTCACGCTGGCGCTCCTCGCCGAGGCCGGGCGCGTGGTCTCCATCGAGATGGACCGCGAGCTCGAGCCGGTGCTCTCCGCGCACGCCGCGGCGCACCCGAACTTCTCGTACCTCATGGGAGACGCGCTGCGCGTGACGCCGGATCAGGTCGCGGCGGCCGCGGGCGGCGAGCCCGACGTTCTTGTCGCCAACCTGCCCTACAACGTGGCGGCCACGGTGATCCTGTGCTACCTGCAGGAGGTGCCGACCCTGCGCCGCCTCGTGGTGATGGTGCAGGCCGAGGTGGCCGACCGCATCTGCGCGGCGCCCGGCAACCGCACCTACGGCGCCTACACGGCCAAGCTCGCGCTTCTCGGCCGGGTGACCGGGCGCTTTGAGGTGGGGCCGGGAAACTTCATGCCGCCCCCGCATGTGGACTCCGCCGTGGTGCGCATCGATCGCCTCGACGAGCGCCTTCCTCCAGAGCGCTACGAGCAGGTAGCGGCCGTGATCGATGCCGCGTTCGCGCAGCGCCGCAAGACCATCCGCAACTCCATGTCCGCCTCGGGCTACTCGCGTGACGCGCTCGACGCCGCCTTCGCCGAGTGCGGAATCGCGCCCACCTGCCGCGCCGAGACCCTCGCGCCGGCGGACTTCGCCCTTCTCGCGTCAGCACTCTCCCAACGTCAGGAGTAACCCATGGCCCAGAACGTCGCGCTCGATGACCTCACGCTCGCCGACGGCGAGCTCTTCCACAACCGCAAGGGGGAGGCGTGCCCGCTGCCGGCCCCGCTCGCCCCGCTCGCGGACACCCACGGCCACCTCACGAGCTTCCGTGCTCACGACCCGGCGATGGCGATCGCGCGCGCCGCGCTCGCTGGCGTGCGGCTGCTCGTGGTGCCGCTTGACCCTATCGATGACGTCCCCGGGAAGTGGGAGAGCGTCCCCGCCCTCCTGTCCTGGATCGACGAGCAGGTGGAGCTTGCGCGCGCGTGCCTTGCGGAGTGCGCGGAGCACGGCTTCGTGCCGCCCGCCTTCGAGGGCTACGACGCCCCCGAGCTCGTCGACAACGTGCGCATCGTGGCCGGCGCGCACCCCTATGGCGCCGCCCAGCTCGACGACGGCGCCATGTCCCGCCTGCGCGAGCTGCTCAAGAGCCCGCGCTGCGCGGGCGTGGGAGAGATCGGCCTCGACTACGGCCCCAACAGCAAGATCGCCTACCCCATCCAGGAGGAGGCATTCCGCCGCCAGCTCCGCGTGGCACACGAGCTGGGCCTGCCCGTCCAGCTCCACATCCGCGACGCCGTGGGTGACATCCGCTGCGGCGCGCACCGCGACGCAGCGCGGATCCTGCGCGAGGAGGGGGTTCCCGAGACGGGCTGCGACCTTCACTGCTTCACCTCGGACCTCAGGGTGATGGAGATGTTCACGAGCCTCGGCTGCCACATCGCCTTCGGCGGCGCGGCCACGTTCTCTCGTTCCGACGAGATACGCAAGGCGGCCACGTTCTGCGCCGAGCGCTTCCTCCTCTCCGAGACCGACAGCCCCTACATGGCTCCGGTGCCCCTGCGCGGCGAGGAGTGCGAGCCCGCCATGGTGGCCTTCACCGCCGCCCTCGTGGCCGACGTGCGCGAGGCGGGCGGGCGCGGCAGCCGCCAGGCGTCCTATGACGCGCTCTGGGGCAACGCCTGCGCCCTCTTCGGGAGGTAGCCGTCATGCCCGCCTCGCTCGTCGTCGTCCTTCTCGTCATCCTGGCGTGCTGCGTCGCCATGGTCGCCCTCTTCGTGGCCGCGTGGCGTCGGACGCTGGCCGAGGTCGATGCCTCGGGGCTCGCCTATCGCATGCGCTGCGAGAGGTGCGGGGCGGAGTTCGACCTCGCCCCGCGTGACTTCGCGCGTCCCGGGATGCGTCGCGCCCGCTCGACCACGCGGACGCGCGCCAAGGGCGTGGCGCTGGTGAGCCAGCCCCGCTACCACTACGTTGCCAAGCGCCTTGCCTGTCCCGCGTGCGGCGAGAAGACCTGGTGCGAGAACCTCAACGCCAACGAGGCCCAGGACGCGGTCACTCCTATTGCGCTGCGTAACTTCGGCGGCGCGCTCCTGATCATGGTGGTCGTGGGGTTCGTGCTGAGGGCGGTCTTCGCGTAGGGCTTCTGGACGCTCGCGCGTCCTGCCCGCGCCCGGCTCATGCGGTGGCCTCCGGCCCCGTGCCGATCCGACGGGCGAGCCGGTAGCCCCACCTCGGCACGGGGGGACGCGCGAGGATGACCCCCGCCTCGGCGCCCGAGAGGATCGCCATGATGAGCCGGTCGACGGCCTCGGACCTCTGGCGTCTCCAGATGCCCATGCGCGGGGTCCCCGCCGTGGGGAGGACTAGCCCGCCGCCGCCCACGGCCACGCCGCCCATCCAGCGCGCACCGCTCGCCGAGCAGGCCTGCCCGATCGCATCGAGGGAGGGGAGCGCTCGCTCGGGCTCGTAGAGCCCCGTGACGGAGAGGGCATAGACGCGCATGCCGGGCGCGAGGCCGCCTCCCGAGCCCTCGAGCAGGTCGATGAGGCACGCGGGCGGCTCGTCCGCGCGGGACTCGCATCCCAGGACGACGGCGCCCTGCCCGGGGCGCGGGGCCTTCGTCACCTCGGGGGGCTCCACGCCCGCCATGCGGGCGTACACGGGAAGGGCCTCGGCGAGGTCCGCGAGCAGGTGGTCCGCAGCGGACCGTGCGCCCCAGGCGCCCGCGTTGACAAGCGCCACCCGGAGCGGAGTCCGAGGGGCGGCAGGCGTCGGCGCGGGGCCGTCGCCCCCATCGCCCCGCACGTCCTTCTCGCGCACGTTCCCTCCCTCCCGCGCGCTGCCGCGCTTGCTCGCGCAAACTCCGCTGGCAGATTCTGCCTCCAGCATAGTCCATTTGCGTTTGCGCAGCTAGGAGGCCCGTGTCCGCAGCGTGCCCCGAGCGAGTCGCTCGAGTTTGCTCGTGCAAACGCGAGGGGGGACGGGCGGGAGAGAAAGGCGTGCGAGAAGGGCGTTCGAGAAGGACGTGCGTGCCCGCGGCGTGCTACACTGCCCCCACCGAGCGACCCCCATCCGACCGGAAGGGGGTCGCATGTTGTTTCTCGCCATGGCCCGCGCGGCCGGCGACGCGGTTGCGGAGCTGGTCAGCCCCACGCGGTGCGTGGGCTGCGAGCAGCCGGGGGAGCTCGTCTGCGAGGAGTGCCGCGCGTCGCTGCCGTGGGTCGAGCAGCGACTGGCGTGCCCGGTCTGCGGCGCGCCGTACGGTTTTCTCACCTGCACGGAGTGCCGGGGGGACTGGCCCGCGCGTGCGACCGTGGCCGCGCTCGGCTTCCGGGGGACGCCCGCGCGCATGGTCACCTGCCTCAAGGACGCGCACGAGCTGCGACTCGCGCCCGTGATGGCGGCCGCCATGCTCTGCGCGCTCGAGGAGGCGTCCGCCTGGCCCGGCGCCGACGGCGCCCCGCGCTTCGACGTCGCGGCGACCGACGCGGTCTGTTTCGTGCCGGCCACCGCGGAGGCGTTCGGGCGGCGCGGCTTCGACCACATGGAGCTCGTCGCGCGGCCCCTCGCGGCCCAGCTGGGGCTGCCGCTCGCCGACGTGCTCGTACGCGGCGCCGCCCGCGACCAGCGCGCGCTCGGCCGGGAGGAGCGCGCGGGCAACCTCGCGGGCACCATGCGGGCGGTGGGCGACGTCTCGGGCGCGCGGCTGCTGCTGCTTGACGACGTGGCGACGACGGGCGCCTCGATCGCCGAGGCGGTGCGCTCGCTCGAGGGTCGGGGCGCGGCGTCGGTCACGGCCTGCGTGCTCGCGCGCGTCTGGTGACCAGGGCGCCCCGTGGGCGGCCTCGAGGCCTGTCGCCTCGCCCCCGCGCGGCGGCCATGAGGGGGAGCCGACGCCCGCGCGCCCCTCCATCACGCCCCCCCGCGTGGGCGGCGCTACCTGCCGTCCGCCCCACTCGGGGTCGCGCCGCTCGCGAGCGGCGGTTATACTGGCAGAGTCTCAACCCAGGTCTGTGGTTGCGGGCGGGCGCCCCCCTGGGGCGGGCGCTGCGGCGCCGGGTCCGCCCAAGTCCATGCCAGACGAGGGCAAAGGGATCCACGTAAGCTCGGGCGTGCGCGCCCGAGCGATCATGGCTCGTCCTAGAGGTAAGTCGCACCGCCCGTTATACGCATGAGGCATCCGGCCTCGCGGGCGAGAGGGGCAACAGTGGAGGCGCCGCGGCGCCGCAAGCGACGTCCCCGGTGCGCGGGTGTGGGGTCAAAGACCAGGTCAGCTGGGTGAGACGATCGAGACCGTACCGAGAGGGACAAGAGGGCAGGCCATGAAGCGCAACCGTACGAACACCATCATCTCCGTCGTGGGCGCGGCGCTCTCGCTCGCCCTTCTCGCCGGGTGCTCCGGCGTTCCCACCGAGGTGACCGACGCCCTCGGCGGGGCGGGGGAGGCGCTCTCGGGCGTGGGGCAGGCAATAGGCGGCGCAGTCGACGGCCTGCTCGACGAGACGTCCGTCGCGGAGGCGCGCGAGCAGCGTCGCGCGGACCTGACGCCTGCCCTGTCCGACGCCGACCTCAAGACCCCCGGCACCCTCACGGTGGGCATCGAGGCAGCGGAGTCCGCCCCGCTCGCCTTCTCGGCGACCGACGGCTCGCTCGTGGGGATTGACGTCGACACTGCGTACGCCCTCGCCGACGAGCTCGGCATGGCAAACGTCGAGATCGTCTCGGTCCAGAACGCCTCCGCGGCACTGGCCTCCAACTGCGACGTGGTCATGGGCGTCGAGGCGGGCAGCGCGACGGACGTGACCGTGCTCGGCAGCTACGCTCAGTCCGCGCTCGGCGTCTTTGCCGCCACCGAGGTGACGGCGCCGATCGCCGCGGCGGACCTCTCGGGCAAGACGGTGGGCGTCCAGGCCAACTCCGTCTCACAGTCCACGCTCGCCTCGCTCGGCCTCGGCGCCGTGGAGCAGACCTTCTCCAACCTCAACGAGGCCTTCGACGCGCTCGCCTCGGGTTCCGTCGACTACGTCGTCTGCGACGCCTATGCGGGAGCGTACCTCTCGTGCACCTACGATGCCGGCTTCTTCGCCGGCACGCTTGACGCGCCCGTCGCCGTGGGCGTGGGCGTCTCGTCGAGCGCCTCGCAGGGGCTCCAGTCCTCCGTCCAGGCCGCGCTCGACGCGATTCAGGGCAACGGTGTGGCAGACATCGCCAAGACCCGCTGGATCGGCGTCTTTCCGGCGCTCACCGAGGCCTCGCGCCTCTCCGGGGTCGCCGTCTAGCGGGCCCGCTCGCCCCGTCCGCGCGTCCGTCGGCGCCCGACGCAACGCGCGCGACGCTTTTGGGTATAGGAGTCGTAAGGACGCCGGCGCCCATCCGCCCCGTCCATGGCAATCGTAAGGAGGCAAGCATGGTTGACATCAAGATCTCTGGTCGCAAGGTAGGTGTCTCCGACTCCCTGCGCGCTCAGGTGGAGGAGAAGGTCGGCAACGCCCTCAAGGTGTTCGACATCAAGCCGATGACCTGCGATGTCGTCCTTCGCGTTGACAAGAACCCCTCCAACCCCGAGCGGAAGACCTGCGAGGTCACCGTCTTCGTCCGTGACAACGTGGTCCGCGTCGTCGCCAGCTCCGACGACATGTACGCCGCCATCGACGAGGCGGCCGACAAGGTCACCCGCCAGCTCCGCAAGTACAAGACGCGCGTCATCGACCGCCGTCAGCGCGTCGCCGCCGCCAAGACGGGCACCGTCACCCAGGAGGACCTCGCCGCCCTCATCGAGCCCACCGAGGACGAGACCGAGGACGACCAGCTCGTCCGCGAGAAGTACGTCGACCTCCTGCCCATGACCGAGGAGGAGGCGCTCGTCCAGACCGACCTCATCGGCCACGATTTCTATGTGTTCACCAATGCCACCACCGGGCTTGTCAACGTCATCTATCATCGAAAGAATGGCGGTTACGGAATCATCAAGCCCAAGATTGAGGAAGAGAATGAGCAGTAGCACTGAGTCCGCGGCGGTCACGGCCGCCGAGAACGAGGTCGACACCAACGCCCAGGCGTCGCGGGAGGCCGCGCGCCTGGGCCGCGCGTATCACGCGCGCGGGAACGTCAACCTCATCGTTGACTCCTGCGCCGACTTTGCGCCCGAGGTGGCGCGTGCCCTCGGCGTGGAGGTCATCCCGTTTCCCTACGTGATGTCGGACGGCGAGCACGCCGACGACCTGTGGGAGACCATGAGCGCGCACGACTTCTACGAGCGCATGCGCGCCGGCGAGCACGTCACCACCTCGGCCGTCACGCCCGGCCACTACCTCGAGGTCTTCGAGCGCGCCGCAGCCGAGGGCACCCCGACGGTCTACCTGGCCTTCACGCGCGGCCTCTCCTCGAGCGTGGACGCCGCGCGCCAGGCGGCGGACATGGTCCGCGAGGCGCACCCGGACTTCCAGATCTACGTCGTCGACAACGTCTGCCCGTCTGCCGCGGCCGAGCTTCTCGCCATCGAGGCCGTGCGACAGGTCGCCAACGGCCTCACCGCGGCCGAGCTGGTGGCCTGGGCCGAGGAGGCGCGCTACTACGTCCACGGCTACTTCACGCTCGACTCCTTCGACGCGCTCGCCCGCGGCGGGCGCATCCCGCCGGCGGCGGCCACGGTGGGCGGCAAGCTCGACATCAAGCCCGAGCTCTCCTATGACACCAACGGCGCCCTCACGCTGCGCGGCATGTGCCGCGGCCGCAAGAAGGCCCTGCGCGCCATCATCGCGGACTTCAGGGCCAACTACCTCGGCGCCGAGGGCGGGGACGAGAAGCTCCCCATGGCCATCGTCTCGGCGGACGCCGAGAAGGACGCGCTCTGGCTCGCCGACCAGGTCCGCAAGGAGCCCGGCTGCTCCGACGTCCCCATCATCTACAGCTCTGTGGGCCCCGTCATCGGCGCCCACGTGGGGCCCGGCATGGTCGCGCTGCTCTTCTGGGGCAAGGACCGCCGCGAGTCCCTCTCGTTTACGGACCGCATCGCCCGCAAGGTCCGCGGGCAGTAGGCAGGCCCCGGGCTGACAAAGGTGACAGGGTCGTTTGTCAGGTTTTCCGACTTGGCAAACCTGACAAACGACCCTGTCACCTTTGTCAGCCCGCCTTGGCGCATGAGGAAAGGAACACCCTTGCAGATCAGGAAGATCGCCTTCATCGGGACCGGCATCATGGGCGCGCCCATCGCCGGCCACATCATGGACGCCGGCTACGACGTCACCGTCCACAACCGCACGCGCGAGAAGGCCGAGGCCCTTCTCGCCCGCGGCGCGCACTGGGCGGACAGCCCCGCCGAGGCCGCGGCAGACGCCGACGTCGTCTTCACGATGCTCGGCTACCCCACGGACGTCGAGGACGTCTACCTCGCCACCGACGGGCTCATCCGCACCGCCAAGAAGGGCGCCTGGCTCATCGACCTCACGACGAGCTCGCCCGAGCTCGCGCGCGACATCCACGACGCTGCCGAGGTCGAGGACAAGCATGCCTTCGACTGCCCCGTCACGGGCGGCGAGCAGGGCGCGATCGACGGCACTCTCACGCTCATCGTCGGCGCTGCAGAGAAGGACGTGGAGGGCGTGCTGCCCGTGCTCGAGTCCTTCTCGTCCCGCCGCTTCTACTTCGACCAGCCGGGCGGCGGCCAGACCGCCAAGCTCTGCAACCAGGTGAGCCTCGTCTCGTGCATGGTCGGCTATGCCGATGCCCTCGCGCTCGCCCAGCAGTCCGGCATCGATCCGGAGCTCATGCTCGAGGTGCTCGCCAACGGCACCGGCGGCTCCGGCGCCTCCAGGACGCTCGCGCCCAAGTCGCTCGCGGGCGACTACAAGCCGGGCTTCCTCGTCGAGCACCTGCGCAAGGACGTCGCGCTGGCGCTGCGCCGCTCGGAGGACCTGGACATCACGCTGCCCGGCGCGGAGACCGCCTTCACGCTGCTCGACATGCTCTGCCAGATCGGCGGGTCGCGCATGGGCACGCAGGCGCTCACGCTGCTCTACCAGGAGGAGGAGACCTGCAAGGCGGCCGGGCTCGATTGGTCGCTCCTTGACCAGGGCGAGGACGAGGGAGACGGCCACGAGTGCTCCTGCGGCCACGACCACGGCGACGGCCACGAGTGCTGCGGCGGGCACCACCACGACCACGGCGACGGCCACGAGTGCCACTGCCATCACCACGAGTAATATCAAACATATCTGCAAATTGGGGACTGTCCCCAATTCACATAAGGAGAACCACTAGTTTTGAGTGCGACTGACACCCCCCAGAGCTCCATCGCGGTGCTCATCGACTACGAGAACCTCGCCCTCGGCACCGGCAGGCGCAAGCGCAACGGCCACCAGGAGCCGGGCCCGCTCCCCGACGTGAAGCTCATACTCGAGCGCCTTGTCGACAAGGGGCGCATCACGGCCAAGCGCGCCTACTGCGACTGGCAGCGCTTCACCGATGCCATCACGCCCCTCCACGAGCTCGGAATCGAGCTCATAGAGATTCCCGACCGCGCCTACACCGGCAAGAACTCCGCTGACATCCGCCTCGCGGTGGACGCGATGGAGATCTGCCTCACCAAGGACCACATCGACACCTTCGCCATCCTGTCCGGCGACTCGGACTTCTCGCCGCTCGTCGCCAAGCTCAAGGAGTTCGGCAAGACCGTGATCGGCGTGGGCATGAAGGAGGCCACGAGCACCCTTCTGGCCGAGGTCTGCGACGAGTTCATCTTCTACGAGGACATCACGCGCGGCCCGGGCATCCCCGACTTCCAGGGCAAGGTCCCCAAGGAGCGGGAGAAGTGCTACCAGCTGCTCTTCGAGACCATCGACGCGCTGCAGCGCGAAAGCGACTCGTTCATCCTCGCCTCGCGCCTCAAGGACACCATGAAGCGCAAGCGCCCGCAGTTCTCGGAGGCGTCGTACGGCTACCGCTCGTTCACGGCGCTTCTGCGCGAGGCGTCCAAGCTCGGGTTCATAGACATCCACCAGGACCCCAAGAGCGGCACGGCCGTGGTCGACGGGTTCAGCGAGTAGGTTCGGCTTTACAAGCAAGGGAGTTGGGAACATGGCAGATACCGCAGCTACCGAGGTCTCCGGCCTCGTTGAGGAGCTCTCCGGCGCGAGCAGGCGCCGCCGCCAGGAGGTCGCACACACGCTCGCGCTCGTGGCGCGCAGCAGGCCCGAGACGCTTCTCCCGCACGTCGACGCGCTCGTGGACGCGCTCTTCCGCCCCGAGGCGCAGACGCGCTGGGAGGTGCTCGACGCCCTCTCCGCCATCGCCGAGAAGGACCCGGACAGCGTGACGGGCGCCTTCGACGGAGCCGAGGCGTCGCTCTTCGACGACGGGTCGGCCACGGTGCGGCTTGCCGCCTTCGTCTTCCTGTGCCGCCTCGGCGCGAGCTCGCCCGAGCGCTCCGACGAGGTGTGGCCCCTCATCGACGAGGCCATCCAGTGCTATCACGGTGACGCCGAGTACCGCGACATGCTCGCCGCGCTGCTCGCCCTCGCCCAGGGGAACGCCTCCGACGCCACGAGAAAGGCGCTCGCCGCGCGCGTGAAGTTCGACTCCGAGAGCGGCTCTGGCTACATCAAGTCCTTCTCGGCGGAGATCGTTCAGGCTCTTTCATAGCTTGTGGGGGCCGCGAGGAGCGCGGCCGCGCGGGAGTAGAATCAGACGAATTGATTGTGGTGGCCGCGCCCGGGCGGGCGCGGCCGAGGTGAGGGGAGACCCATGGCAGACAAGAACAGCACCGCGGGCGAGAAGAACTCGCCGCTCTCGACCGCAGACGGGAAGGGTCGGGGGCTCGGCACGCCGGCGTGGGTGGCCATCTGCGTGGTGGTGCTCGTGGTGGGCGTGCTCTGCGGCCACTTCCTGCTCGGCGGCGCCGGAGCGGGCGCGTCTGCCGGCGTGGCGCTTGCGGGCAAGACGACGCTCTCCGAGCAGGAGCTTGACAGCACCATCGCCACCTATACCTACAACGGCCAGACGACGGGCATCACCGCGCGCGAGGTCATCGAGCAGAACTCGAGCGTCGAGGACGCCGCCAACGAGGACGGCACCTACAACGTGCCCACGGCTAACGACGTCGTGACCTACGCGCAGAACGCGGTGGTCCTGGCCGACGCCGCGGCGCAGGGCGCCACGGTCTCGGACGACGAGGTGTCGGCCTTCGCCGAGCAGATGTTCGGCACGAGCGACTACGCCACCATCGCGAGCAACTACGGCATCGACGAGGAGATCGCCAAGGCGACCATCGCCGACTCCGCGACGATGTCCAAGCTGCGCGACTCGGTGGTCTCCACGCCGCTGCCCGACGCGCCGACGGCGCCTACCGAGCCCGAGGAGGGCGCGGAGGACACCCCGACGGCCGACTATGCGAGCTACATCATCGAGCTTCTCGGCGACGAGTGGGACTCCGAGGCGGGCACCTGGGCACGCCAGGACGGCGACTACTACGCCACGCTCTCGAGCTACGAGATCACCAACGACTCCGCCACCTACGCCGCGGCGGAGGCGGCCTATCAGGTGGCGTCGAACAACTACTCCGAGGTGGCCACGCAGGTGAGCGAGGAGTGGGTCGCCTACACGAGGAACCTGCTTTCCAACGCCACCGTCCAGGTGGGCTCGCTCGTGGCCTCCTAGCGGGGCGCGCGTGCGCGTCTGCGTGAGCGCCTGCCTGCTCGGCGAGCCCGTCCGCTACGATGGGGGAGCCAAGCCGACGGGCGAGGTCATGGAACTTGCGTCAAAGACCGAGGCCTGCCGCGTCTGCCCCGAGCGCGCGGCGGGCCTCCCGTGTCCCCGGCCTCCGGCCGAGCGGGTTGGGGGGCGCGTCCTTCTCGCCACGGGCGAGGACGTGACGGGGGCGTTCGCCCGCGGCGCCGAGGCCTGCGCCGCCTCGGTCGCCCGCTTTGGGGCGACGCTCGCCGTGCTCAAGGCAAAGAGCCCGTCGTGCGGCGTCGGACTCGTCTACGATGGAACCTACTCTGGAAGACTTGTTCCGGGCCGGGGCGTCCTTGCCGACCGGCTCGCGAGGGAGGGGATCTGCATGGTCACCGAGGACACCGTCCGCGCCTGCAAGCCGAGCGTGGAGCATCCCGTCGCCATCGTGCTCGGAAGCGGGCTGGGGCATCTGGGGACGCTCGTGCGCCCGGTCCGGCGCATCGACTACCAGGACATCGACGGCTTCCCGGCCACGGCGCGCCCCGTGCCGGGGCATCGCTTCGAGGCAACGGTGGGCACGATCGACGGCGTCCCCGTGGTGGTCTATCCCGGGCGCATCCACCTCTACCAGGGCTACTCCGCCGCCGAGGTGACCTCGCTCGTGCGCCATGCGCACCATCTGGGCTGCCGCGACATCGTCTTCGCCTGCGCGACGGGCGCCGTGCCCGGCCAGGCGCACGTGGGACTGGGCATCCTCACGGACCAGGTCAACCTCACCGGCCGCAACCCGCTCGCCGAGTGGGACGGCCTGCGCGACGTGGACAGCCCCTTCGTTGACATGAACGACGCGTACTCTCCCTACCTGCGCACCATCGCCCGCGGCGTGGCCGACGACCTCGGCATCGCCGTGGAGGAGGGCGTCTATGCGGGCGTGCTCGGCCCCTGCTTCGAGACTCCGGCCGAGGTGGCGGCGCTGCGCGCGCTCGGCGTCTCCTACGTGGGCATGTCCACGGTGCTCGAGGTCATCATGGCCCGCGCCCTCGGGATGAGCGTGCTTGGCCTCACGCTTGCCGCAAACGAGTCTGGCGCCCCCTCGGTGAGCCACGACAGCGTCCTCGCGACGGCGGGGGAGTATGCCGAGGACTTCGAGCGCCTCGTGCGCGGCGTGCTGCGCCTGCTGTAGGGCCACGCGGCGCCGGGCGGCGGGCCGGGGCGCGGAAGGGGGATGCTGCGTCGCAGGGCGAGAAAAACGGGGGTTGCGCCGCGACCGCGCATCTCGTATAGTACTTATCTGCTGATACGCCAGCTTAGCTCAGTTGGTAGAGCACCGCTCTCGTAAAGCGGGGGTCACCAGTTCGAGTCTGGTAGCTGGCTCCAGCGTAATCTCGCAGCCCGGAGGCCATGTGGCCCCGGGCTGCTTTCTTATCTCAAGGTGGTTCAATGTGAAAAATATTGTTTGAAAATTATCATAGAGAATATTAGTGACTACATGTAATAGAATAAGTACATGACGGATTAGAGTGGAAGAGGACATGAGGGACGGACCCAGGCCGATATGAGAGGACGGGATCGCGATGCCCATCGTGATGAGGCTCGACAGGATGCTCGCGCAGCGAAAGATCACCTCCAAGGAGCTCGCCGCCCGCGTGGGGGTCTCCGAGGTGACCGTGTCCTGCATCAAGCGGGGGAGGGTCCAAGGCATACGGTTTGCGCAGCTCGAGGCATTCTGCCAGGTGCTTCGCTGCAAGCCGGGGGACCTCATCGACTACGTCGAACCCTAGGGCATGCTCGGGCGGCGCTCCGTGTCCGCACGCGTCACGCATGGACGGAGGACCTTCGCGTCGCGTATTGTAAGCTCTCTGTAAGCAACGGCGAACGGAGGCCGCCTTTGGCCGCTTTTCGCGCTATTTGGGACGACCTTACGCTATCCTTATCAAGCGTTAACAAAGCTGTGACAAATGGCCGCCTTGGTGGCCGGTGAGGAAGCGAGCACGCCCTTGATTAGCTTTGAACAGTTTCTCGGCGTCCTGTCGAGCAATCCCTTCCTGATCATCGTCATGGTCCTCGTCATGGGCACTATCTTCGTCAACGGTGCCACTGATGCGGCCAACGCCATCGCCGAGCCCGTCGGAACTCGTTCCATCGACGTGGACTCGGCGATTTTTATGAGCGTCATCTGCAACTTCGTCGGCCTCGTCGCCATGTCGTTCATCTCCACCGCCGTCGCGGACACCATCTCCGGCATGGTCGACTTCGGCGGGGACTCCCATGCGGCGCTGATTGCGCTGGCCGCGGCCACGGTGGGCATCGTTACCTGGGGCCTCGGAGCCTGGGCCTTCGGCATCCCCACCTCGGAGAGCCATGCCCTCATCGCCGGCCTCACGGGCGCCGCACTTGCGGTCTCCGGCGGCCTTGACGGCGTGAACGGCGCCGAGTGGATTAAGGTCGTCTATGGCCTCGCGCTCTCCACCGTGCTCGGCTTTCTCGCCGGCTGGGCGATCTCCAAGATCATCCCCATCGCGTGCAAGAACGCCGACCGGCGGACGGCTAACAACTTCTTCGGTCGCATGCAGGTGCTCGGCGCTGCGGGCGTGGCCCTCATGCACGGCGCGCAGGACGGCCAGAAGTTCATGTCCACCGCCATGCTCGCCATCGCGCTCTCGCTCAACATGACGGTCGGCGACATGGGCGGCTTCCCCCTCTGGATCATGGTCCTCTGTGCCGCGGTCATGGCCATCGGTACGGCCGTCGGCGGCAAAAAGATCATCAAGAAGGTCGGCATGGAGATGGTGCGCCTGGACAAGTACCAGGGGTTTGCCGCCTCCGTCTCGGCCACGGCGAGCCTGCTCATCGCCACGCTGACGGGCCTTCCCGTCTCCACCACGCACACCAAGACCGCCGCGATCATGGGCGCCGGCGCAGCCAAGGACCCCAAGTCCGTCAACTGGGGCGTCGCCAAGGAGATGGTCCTCACCTGGGTGTTCACGTTCCCGGGCTGCGGCATCATCGGCTTCATCCTCGCCAAGCTCTTCCTGGTCCTGTTCTAAGCGCCGAGCGCGCGTTCTTCTCGCCACAGACAAAGGAGTTGCCATGCCCCGCATCAAGAAGGAAGACGAGTTCTACACCATGCTCAAGGAGTTCGCCGCCCTCATCACCGAGGCCGCGAACGCGTACAATGCCATCATCGCGGAGTTCCCCGAGTCGATGAGCAGCATCCCGCAGATGAAGGTCTACGAGTCCACCTGCGACGAGCGCGTGAAGGCCATCATGGCCAAGCTCTACACCTCCTTCATCACGCCGATCGACCGCGAGGACATCTCCTCCCTCGCCCTCGCCATGGACGACGTCGTTGACTCCATGTACGGCGTGGCGGTCCGCCTTGACCTCTTCAACCTCTCCGACCTGCGCCTCGAGGCCAAGCAGATCTCCGAGCTCACCGTGCACGCGGTGACCGAGATGCAGGAGATGATCAACCACCTGCCCGACTACAAGAAGGACCGCATCGTCCTGGAGAAGGCCATCGAGATCGGCACCGTCGAGGACGAGGGCGACACCGTCTATCAGAAAGCGCTGCGCCGCCTCTTCTCCGACGAGGAGGACGCGAGCGGCAAGTACGCGGTCAGCTGGCTGCGCATCTTCGACCGCATGGAGCTCTGCCTCGACGCGTGCGATCGCGTCTCCGGCATCGTTCGCGACATCATCATGAAGGACGCGTAGCGAGAAGAACGTCTCGCGTGTGGGGCCGCCCCGCCTGCCGGCCTCCGGGTTTCACACGAGAGTGCGCTGCGCGGAACTCTCGCTTAGAAACCCGGAGGCCGGCAGGCGGGGCGGCTTCATCCCGAGCATGTTCGTGGGGACGCTGCCCGAGGACAAGCGCCCGAGCGCCTGCATCGGCTGCGGGAGCTGCGCGGCGGTCTGCCCGCAGCAGATCGACATCCCCGGCACGCTGGCCGGGTTCGCGGAGAGGTTCGCGGGCTAGCGGCGTGCGGCGCGCATCGCGCGGCAAGAATGATGACGGGGCGGCGCCGCCCCGCGAGGGGTGCTCGTTGAGATAGCGGAGCAGGTCATAGACGTTGACGAGCTCGAGATGCCTGGTAAGGCGCCAGGAGGCGACGAGGGCGATAAGCCATGCCCCAAAGACGGCGCAATGGAGATACGCCCATCCTTGCGTGGAGAAGACGGGGCTCAGATTCCATGCGCTGCCGGTGACGCTGACTTCGACGAACAGCGAGAAGAGCATGTTGGCCGTGAAGAGCGCGGCCAACGCCCGCGCCCTCTCGTCGGCGCGGCGCCTGATTTCCGGAACGTCGTCGCCGACGAGGGCGTCGACGGTGGTGCCGAGCTCGTTCGCCATGACCTTGAGGCTGACGATGTCGGGCAGCGTCTTGTTGCGCTCCCAGTTTGAGACGGTCTGGCGACTCACGTGACAGAGCTCGGCAAGCTGGTCCTGGCGCATGCCGGCGGCCTCGCGGTGCTCTCGTACGCGCGTGCCCACATCCATGGTCCCTCGCTTTCCTCGGCTGCTGACAGCGTATCCGTTGGGTGGGCGGCGTGGGTGCCGCATCGTGTCAAAATGCTTTGACATGCAGGTCAGCGGGGGTCTGGTACACTGACGGGGACTGCAGCCGTCCCCTTGGAGGAGCAATGCCACGACCCGAGAGCCTCGACGCCGTGCTCTTTGACTTTGACGGAACGCTCTGCAACACCGAGATCGAGAACCTCTACCTGGCGCAGGACATCCTGCGTCAGATGGGCGCGGAGGTCTCGCGCGAGGAGCTCGAGGTGCTCACGGGCGGGGAGGACCGCGTGACGGTTCCGCCCATCCTCGAGCGCCATCACGTGGCGGGGACCATCGACGACTACGAGCGCCTGCGTGACGACTGCTACCGAACGTATGCCGAGGCTTCGCTCTCGGTGGAGCCGGGGGCGACCGAGCTGCTGGACGACCTGCGGGCGCGCGGCGTCAAGGTTGGGCTCGTGTCGATGACGGTCTCGCGCTGCATCCTCACGGCGCTCGCGCGGCTGGGGATCCTGAGCCGCTTCGACGCCATCGTCTGCGGGGACATGGTCGAGAACCGCAAGCCGGCGCCCGACCCGTACCTGCGCGCGATGGAGCTTCTGGGCGTGCGCCCGTCGGCCTGCGTGGCCGTGGAGGACTCGCCGACGGGCATCGCCTCGGCGAAGGCGGCCGGCTGCTATGTCATAGCCTATACCGGATGCGACATCGTCCAAGACGTGAGCGCCGCCGACGAGGTCATCAATTCTTTCTGCTAATCCTGACAAAGGCGACAGGGCAAGTTGTCATGAATTCCTTCATGACAACTTGCCCTGTCGCCTTTGTCAACCTTTGTCAGAAAGACCTCTACAGGGTTGCAGCAAACGCCAGGAGCTCGTCGACGTCCTTCTCGCCGGTGGCCCAGGAGCACACGAAGCGCGTCACCACGCGGCCGTCGCCCAGATCGTAGAAGGTCTCGGCGCCGCACGCCGCCTCGAAGGCGTCGCGCTGCTCGGCGCTCGTGACAAAGAACTGCTGGTTGGAGGGTGCCTCGCCGTAGGGCGTGAAGCCCAGGCGCACGAGCCCGTCGCGCAGGCGCAGCGCACACTCGTTGGCGTTTCTCGCCAGGCGCCAGTAGAGCGCCTCGCCGCCGTCCGCCGGACGGGCGAAGGCCGCCTCGAACTGCACGCCCAGCAGGCGCCCCTTGGCGAGCAGGCCTCCGCGCTCCTTCTGCAGGTAGGGGAAGGCCTCGCGCAGGCGCGGGTGCGAGATGACCATGGCCTCGCCCATGAGCAGGCCGTTCTTGGTGCCTCCGATGTAGAAGGCGCCGCAGCGCGCGGCGATGTGCTCCAGCGTGAGGCCGCCGGCGGCCGGTGAGGTGAGGGCCGACCCCAGGCGCGCCCCGTCGAGAAAGACCGGCAGGCCGCGGTCGTCCGCCCAGTCGCAGATGGCGTCGAAGCGCGCGAGGTCCCACACGCCGCCGAGCTCGGTGGTGTTTGAGATGTAGACGCAGCCGGGGCGCGTCATGTGGCGGCCCGTGGAGGTCTGGAAGCGCCAGACGCGCTCTGCGGCCTCCGGCGTGAGGAAGCCGTCGCGGTCGTCCGTGGGCAGCACGGTGCGCCCGCAGGCGGCCACGGCGCCCGTCTCGTGCACGTTGATGTGGGCGTCCGGCGTGCAGACGGCGCCCTCCCAGTCGCGCAGGAGCCCCGTCACGCCGATCACGTTGGCCGACGTCCCGCCGACGCAGAACTCCACGTCCACGTCGTCGCGCCCGCACGCGGCGCGGACGAGCTCACGGGCGCGCTCGCAGTGGGCGTCTCCCTCCTCGGTGTAGCCGGGCGTCTGCTCGTCGTTGGTGGCCACGAGCGCGGCCAGGACCTCGGGCGCAGCGCCCTCTGAGTAGTCGTTGCGGAACATGCGCATGGTGGGCCTCGGCTCTCTCGGCAAGGGGTTGGTGTCCCCGCAATGTTACAACCTCCGCAACCTGTCGTTCTTCTCGCCCTGAATGGGTTTATCGTTTGCGCAGCACACAATCCCGGCACGAGGGGGCAATCATGGCAGTGGAGAAGAAGGACATCGACTGGGGCAGCCTCGGCTTTGCCTATCAGCCCACCGACTACAGCTACGTCTGCAACTATCACGACGGCACCTGGGAGGAGGGCGGCCTCACCACCGACCACACCCTCACGCTCTCCGAGTGCGCGGGCATCTTCCACTACTGCCAGGAGGTCTTCGAGGGCCTCAAGGCCTACACCACCAAGGACGGTGACATCGTCTGCTTCCGCCCTGACCTCAACGCCTCCCGCATGGCCGACTCCGCTCGCCGCATCGTGATGCCGCCGTTCCCGGAGGACAAGTTCGTCGAGGCGGTCAAGATGGTCGTCAAGGCCAACGAGGCATGGGTGCCGCCCTTTGGCTCGGGCGCCACGCTCTACGTCCGCCCGTTCATGGTCGCCACCGGCAACGTCATCGGCGTCAAGCCGGCCGACGAGTACCAGTTCCGCATCCTCGTGACGCCCGTGGGCCCCTACTACTCCGGCGGCGTCAAGCCGGTCGCCGTGAAGGTCCCCGAGTACGACCGTGCCGCCCCGCACGGCACCGGCGCCATCAAGGCCGGACTCAACTATGCGATGTCCCTCTACCCGAGCGTCCAGGCGCATGCCGAGGGCTTCGCGGACAACATGTTCCTCGACCCGCAGACCCACACCTACGTGGAGGAGTCCGGCGGCGCCAACTTCATGTTCGTGGACCGCGAGGGCACGATCGTGGTGCCGCAGTCCGCCACCGACTCCATCCTGCCCTCCATCACGCGCCGCAGCCTCGTGCAGGTGGCGCGCGAGATGCTCGGCATGACCGTGGTGGAGCGCCCGGTCACCTTCGAGGAGGTCGCGAGCGGCGCCTTCGTGGAGTGCGGCATGTGCGGTACCGCGGCCGTGATCTCCCCGGTGGGCAAGGTCGTCAACGGTGACGTCGAGGTCGTCTTCGGCGAGGGCGGCATGGAGCACGTCGGTCCCGTCATGGCGAAGCTGCGCGAGACGCTCACCGGCATCCAGGCCGGCGAGGTCGAGGGCCCCGAGGGCTGGGTCGTCAAGATCGCCTAGCGCCAGGCGAGAAGAACCTGTCGTCCGTCAGCCGCCCCTGCCCGCCTGGGTGGGGGCGGCCGCTTGCGCCGGCCCTCGCCCCGCCCTGGAGCGGGTCGGCTCCGGGTACGTACACCACCCGCCCGGGTACGTACGCGACTTCCCTGTTGAGGCATTGACCCGTGCGACAAATCCGCAGGTAGGCATGGTGGCGAAAGTGTATCAAACTCACAACTTAGTACGCACCCGGCGTGGGGTTGTACGTACCCGGACGGGAGGTGTACGTACCCGGAGGCTTGTAGCCTACTCCAGGTGAATGACGCCCTCCGCCTCGTCGACGCTGGCCGTGAGGTCGAAGAGGGCCGCGAAGTCCTCGACCGGCATTGCCACGGCGTCAGAGAGGCCCGCCTCCTCGGCGCTGCAGCTCACCGTGCTGATGCGGCCGTTGAGCTCCAGGCGCGCGACCTTCCTGTTGTTCTCCATGCCGACGTATTCCATGTGGCCCCGCACGTCGCCGACCTCCCACGAGAACCCGGTTGCGTCCTTCTCGTAGCTTCCGCCCGCGAGCTGGGCCACCTGCTGGACGAGCCACGAGCCGCTTTCGTCCCGGTCGCGCGGGTCCGTGCCGTCCATGTTGACGCGCACGAGGTAGCAGCCCTGCTCGTCGCTCCAGTGGGCGACGACGCCCCCGCCGGCGGAGATGTGGTCGCGCTGGTAGGGGTTGGTGGCGTCTCCCCAGGAGGTCTCGCCCAGGCCAAACGGGACCTCCTCGCCGCGCACCGCGATGCGGTCGATGGTGGTGCGGTGCAGCGCCTCCAGGAGGCGCTCGGGCAGCGTGGCGTCGGCCGGCGCCACGCCGTCGGCGATGAGCTGGGCATAGGCGCTTGCGAGCGTCTCGAGGTCCTCCTCGGCGTCAAGCTCGCCGTAGAGCGCGACGTCCCCCAGCTGCTTCCAGCCCGTGGGATCGCCGTCCTCCGCCGAGAAAGTGCCGTCGAACCAGCGGATGGCCACGCTCGTGGAGGCGTTCTCGCGGACCCACTCGGCGGGGTTGTACGAAAGCTCGGGCTCGTAGAGGGCGTCGACCTCCTCGAGCAGCGCGAGCGCCTCCTCGAGCTGGGCATAGTTGCGCACGTAGAGCTCTGGCCAGTCGGGCAAGAAGATGATGCCCGACTCGCCCTGACCGGCAATCCGCTCCGAGAGCTCCGTGACGACGTCGTCGTGGTAGAGGTCCCTGACTGCGGAGGGGTAGTCGCAAGACACGCGCGGCTTGGGCCCGGAGGGGAACTTGCCGCTCACGGGCTCGGTTATCTCGCCAGAGGCGGTGAAGGTGAGGTCGCGCTCGGTCGAGCGCAGCGTGTAGACGACCTTCTGCGGAACCTCGCGCACCTCCTCGGACGCCACGACCTCGAAGCCCTCGTTGGGGCACTGGAGCGCGGCGTAGTCAAGCACCTCTGCCTCGCTCGGCGCGGGCGAGTCGATGGGGACGCCGCAGGCGGCAAGGCAGCAGGTGACGAGCAGGGCGAGAAGAGCGGAGCGCGCGCGTCCCATGGGCGCCTCCTTACAGGGCGGTGGCGTGGCCACATTGTAGCAGCGGGGCCGGACGGCACGTCCTTCTCGCGGCGCGTACGGGCTGGGCGCTGCGGTTTTCGGGGTCGTGGCAGTCTGGCGCGACGGGGCGTAGCGGAAAATGGGGTTGTGGCAGGGCTGGGGCTGCCACGACCCCGCTTCTCGCAACGTGACATCACAAAAGCCCAGATGGCTGTTCTGGCGCGCTGCCACAACCCATTTTTAGGCAACGCCCCGCGAGCGGAGATTGCCATAGCCCCGCCCTCTGCAACGCCCTCGGCGGGGCGTGCGAGAAGAACGGGCCGCCCGTGGGGGTATACTGAACGATTGGAAAACCGGCGCGAGAAGGGAATCGCACGATGGCACAGAAGGTTCAGGGTACCGAGGACCTCTACGGCGGCTACATGCGCGCCTGGCAGCGCATGCAGGACGTGGCGCGCGAGCTCTTTGGCGCGTACGGCTTCGACATGATCGAGACGCCGGCCATCGAGCAGGTCGACACCTTCGTGCACGGTATCGGCGAGTCCACGGACGTGGTGCGCAAGGAGATGTTCCGCGTTGTCTCGGGAGCGCTCTTCGGCGACCTGCTGGAGAAGGGCTCCGAGGCTCACCTCAAGCCGCGCCAGCGCATGGCCATGCGCCCCGAGGGCACGGCCGGCGTGGTGCGCTCTGTGGTGGAGAACAACCTCGTGCCGCAGGGCGCGGCACCGGCCAAGCTCTGGTACGCGGAGGCGATGTTCCGCGGCGAGCGTCCGCAGAAGGGGCGCCTGCGCCAGTTCCACCAGGTGGGCGTCGAGTGGCTCGGCGCGAGCGACCCGGCGGCCGATGCCGAGTGCGTCATCATGCTCATGGAGTACTTCGAGCGCCTGGGCTTTGCCCGCGAGAGCCTGCGCCTCGTGATCAACTCGATGGGTGACGCCGCGTGCCGTCCCGCCTACCGCGACAAGGTCCGCGCGTTCATCCTCGACCACGCGGGCGAGATGTGCGAGGACTGCCTCGAGCGCGCCCAGATCAACCCCCTGCGCGCCTTCGACTGCAAGAACGACCACTGCCGCGAGGTCATGAAGGGCGCGCCGCTCGCCCCGGACAACCTCTGCGACGAGTGCGCCGCCCACTACGCCGCCGTGAAGCGTTACCTGGACGCGGCTGGGGTGTCCTACGTGGAGGACCCCACGCTCGTGCGCGGCCTGGACTACTACACCCGCACGGTCTTCGAGGTCGAGGCCGTGGGCGCTGGCGTGGGCGCCATCGGCGGCGGCGGCCGCTATGACGGCCTGGTGGAGCTCGAGGGCGGCAAGCCCACGCCGGGCCTCGGCTTTGCGGTGGGCTTCGAGCGCATCGCGCTCGCCCTCGCGGCGGCCGGCGTCGAGATGGGCGGCGAGGAGCCGAGCTGCGTCTACGTTGCCACGACCGGCGGCGAGGCGGAGCGCCTGGCGGCCTTCGACGCGTGCCTGGCGCTTCGCGCGGCAGGCGTGCGCACCGAGGCCGACTACCAGGGCCGCTCGCTCAAGTCCCAGTTCAAGCAGGCCGACAAGCTGCGCGCGCGCCTGTGCGTGGTGCTCGGCGGCGACGAGGTCGCCGCAGGCGTGGCGACGCTGCGCGACATGTCGACGCACGAGCAGTCCCAGGTGCCCATGGCGGAGCTGGCCGGGGCCGTGAGGGCCCGCCTCGGGTAGGGCGTCGGGCGCCGCGGGTTTGTAGTGTGCTTCCCGGGGGTCACCTTAAGTACGACCTAATTGATAACAATTCTTCTACCAGCGCATTTGCCGATTCCCTTTTTGTAGTGTACTTCGGCTCGTGCCAGGAGACTGCACTACAAAGTCGGGGGGAGGCGTAAAGCCGGGCCGCCGCGCCACATAGGCCTGACGCCAGCGGCATGGCGACGACCTACTGGTAGCGCAGGGCCTCGACGGGGTCCATCCTGGCGCCGCGGCGCGCCGGGTACCAGCCGAAGACGACGCCGATCCCCACGCAGATGACCGTCGCCACAACGACGGTCGCGGGGGAGATGACGGGCACGAGCTCCCCGCTCCCGCCCATCATCGAGCTCAAGGCCGAGCCCGCCACGCTTGCGAGCAGCCACGCCCCGCCGTAGCCCACGCCCACGCCGATGACGCCCCCCACGATGCAGATGGTCACGCTCTCCAGCAGGAACTGCCCCGTGATGTCACCGCGCCGGGCTCCGAGCGCCTTGCGCAGGCCTATCTCCCGGATGCGCTCGGTGACGTTGGTGAGCATCATGTTCATGATGCCGATGCCGCCCACCAGAAGCGAGATGCTCGCCACTGCGAGCGCGAGCATGCGGAAGGTCGCCGTCGTGGCGTCGAGCTGGTCGATGAGCGCCTGCGCCGTCTGGACGTAGACGTAGCCCTCGTCGCTCGAGAAGGAGGTCTGCCCCTCCTCGGGGTAGGGGATGTCGTAGCGCTGGTAGAGATAGCTCTCGGTGTTGGCGGCCACGGCGTACATGTCCGACCCCTCGCGCGCAAAGCCGAGGATCTGCCAGGAGCTGTATCCGCCCTGTCCGATGAGGCGCGTGACGGCGGTCGACGCCGGCATGTAGGCGATGTCGCTCTGGTAGGGCGTGTCGGTCTTGATCGCGCCCACGACGGTGTACTGCGACGACCCGATGCGCACGGTCTTCCCCACGCAGTCCGCGTCGGGGGAGCCGAAGAGGTTCTGCACCGAGGACCCGCCGAGCACGACGACCATCGCGCCGTCCTCCTCTTCCTCCTCGGTGAAGAGCCTGCCCTGCGTGGCGGCAAGCCCCATGCCCTGGAAATAGGCCGGCTCGCATGCGGTGATGTTCAGGTACTCCACCTCGGCGGTGCTCGACGAGGCCGGGCCTCCTGCGTAGGTGTAGCCGGTGACGAACTCGTAGTCACCCGCGAGCGCCTGTCCCATCTCCTCGATGTCGCCCTGGTCGAGCGGCTGGTTGCCGGGAGGCCAGCAGGTGATGCTGACCGTGCGGGACATGTTGAGGCCGAGCTGGCCCACGAGCTGGGCCTTCACGCCGTCGATGAGGGCCGTCATGGCGATGACGGACGCGATGCCGATGACGATGCCCAGGATGGTGAGGAGGCTTCGCGCCCGGTTGGCGAGAAGCGCGGACGAGGTCTCGTAGGCGAGGTCGCGGAACTTCATAGGCAGGGCACCCCCAGGAGCCGTGAGCGGTTCTTCTGAGCGGCGGACGAGGTCGGGGAGGGGCCGGCGGCCGCGCCCTCCTCGACTCGCGCGAGGCCCGCGAGGTAGGCGCGCTCCTCCTCGTCCGAGAAGAGCCTGCCGTCGCGGATGTGCACGGTGCGGTCTGCCCAGGCGGCGACCTCCGGGTCGTGCGTGATGAGGATGATGGTCTTGCCGCGGCGCTGCATGCGCTGGAAGGTGCGCATGACCATCTCTCCGGTGGCGGTGTCGAGGTTGCCGGTCGGCTCGTCGGCGAGGATGATGGCCGGGTCGTTGACGAGCGCCCGCGCGATGGCCACGCGCTGCATCTGGCCGCCGGAGAGCTCGTTGGACCGGTGGAGGTAGTGCTCCTCCGGCAGGCCGACCGAGCGCAGGGCGCGCCAGGCGGCGAGCTCGCGGTCGCGCACGGGGCGGTCGGAGTAGACGAGCGGCAGCATCACGTTGCGCAGCACCGTGGCGCGCGGCAGCAGGTTGAACGATTGGAAGACGAAGCCGAGCCTGCTGGAGCGGACGTGCGCGAGGTCGTCCTCGGAGAGCTCGGAGACCTCCACGCCCTCGAGCCGGTAGGAGCCGGCCGTCGGTCGGTCGAGGCAGCCGAGGGTGTTCATGAGCGTGGACTTGCCGGAGCCCGACGGGCCCATGATGGCGAGGAACTCGCCGCGTGCCACCTGGAGGGAGACGCCGCGCAGTGCGGTGGTATGGCCGGCGGCCGTCTCGTAGATGCGCCAGAGGCCGCGGACGTCGATGACGGCGGACATGGCTAGGCCGCCGGGGCGTCGGCCGTCGCCGCGCCCGCCCCGTCGAGCTCGGAGGCCCCGATCGCCGCGGCGTCCCCGACGGACGTCGGGTCGACGGAGAACGGGTCGAGCACCACGAGGTCGCCCTCGGAAACGTCGCCCTCGATCACGGCCGTGGTGTCGCTCTGCGCGGGCACGCTCACGTCACGCCGCTCCACCGCCTCGGTCTCGGGGTCGCCCATCACGTAGACGTAGTACGAGACGCCGTCGTCGGTCATGAGCGCGGAGACGGGCACGGTGAGCGCGTCGGGCACGCTCTGCATGAGGATCTCCACGCTCGCCGTCATGCCGGGCTTGAGCTCGGGCGCGGGCTCGGGGATGAGAAGCTCGACGTCATAGGTGACCACCCCGCCGGAGCCGCCGTAGGGGTCTGCCGTCGCCGTGGTGGAGATGCGGGTCACCTGCGCGTCGAGCATGGCGCCCGGGAGCGCCGAGAAGGTCACGCGCGCCGCCTGCCCCACGGCGATGCGAGAGATGTCGACCTCGTTCA
Organism: Thermophilibacter provencensis; assembly: GCF_900128445.1. Taxonomy (GTDB): domain Bacteria; phylum Actinomycetota; class Coriobacteriia; order Coriobacteriales; family Atopobiaceae; genus Thermophilibacter; species Thermophilibacter provencensis. The sequence goes on from NZ_LT671417.1 coordinate 1,284,129, forward strand.
CCTGCACCTTGACGGTCATCTGGGAGAGGTCGGCGATCTGCACGAGCGGGCCCGAGCCGCCGCCCTCGGCGCCGGAAGACGTCGTCCCGCCCGTGCCGACGGACGCGCCCGTGACGGCGTTCAGCGCCACGACGGAGCCGGACGCCGGCGCCTTGACGGTGCGTCCGGCCGCCGTGGCGACGGCGTCGTCGTAGGCGTCCTGGGCGATCTCCAGGTTGAGGCGCGAGGTCTCCAGCTCGATGAGCTTGGCGTTGGCGGCGTCCCACGCCTCGTCCGCGCCCTCCTCGCGGGCGGCGTAGTAGAGCTCGTTGTAGGCCTTCTGCACGGCGTCGTTCTCGGCGCGCTTGGTCCTGAGGTCGAGCTCGGCCTGCTTGACGGCGCGGTCGAGCTCGTCGTTCCTGATGGTGAGAAGGACCTGCCCCTCCGCCACGGCGTCGTCGAGCGCCACGTCCACGGAAGCGATGACGCCGTCGGCCTCGGGCGTCACCACGACGGAGGTGAGCGGCTGGGCCGTTCCCGTGGCCTGCACCGACTCGGAGAACTCCCCGCGCATGAGCGGGATCGTCTGAAGCGGGGCCTCCTCTGCGGGCTGGCTCGACGTCGAGGTCAGGACCGCCCAGGCGATGCCCGCCGCCAGCACGACGCCGCCCACGACGCCCGCCGCTATGGCCTTCTTGCGCCGCCTCGCCCGGCGGTGCCGCTGGAGGCTCTCGAGGGCGAGGCGCTCCTCGACGTCCTCCTCGGCCTCGGGGGCGACATCCGTCTCCGAGTGGGGGAGCTTCATCTTGAGGTCGTCGCGCGTCATGGTGGGGACCGCCTCTCTCGGCAGGCTGAAGGCCGGCTGAACGGATGGGCCGAGCGTAGACCATCGGCGTGCGCCGCGCCATCCCAAACGGGGCGACCGAGGGGACGAGGGGCGGCAAAAGAGCAGGTGAGCGGTAGAGCTTACGATACTGTCACACTTGGGGCGCCCTTGGGCCCCGCGTGCGCCCGCGGGGCGTCACGCCCGCCCGGAGCCCCGCACGGGTATGCTGGTAGGGACGAAGGGGAGGCAGGCGTGGACGGCGTGCGCATCATCTACGAGGACGAGGCCCTCCTCGCCTGCGACAAGCCGGCGGGGATGCTCGTGCACGGGGACGGCACCGGGGCTCGCGCGCTCACGGACGCCGTGGCGGAGCACCTTGCGGCAAGGGGGCGCCCGGAGGCGCGGCCGCAGGCCGTGCAGCGCCTCGACATGGGGACCACGGGGCTCGTGCTCTTCTCGCTCGACCGCGCCACGCAGGCGGAGCTCGACCGTCAGGTGGCGGGCCACGACATGCGCAAGACCTACCTCGCGGTGGTGCGCGGGGCGTTCCCGGGAGGGGAGCGCCTGATAGACCGACCCATCGGGCGTGACCGCCACGACGCCCGGCGCATGCGCGCCTGCCGGCCGGGACAGGGCAAGCCCGCCGAGACGCGCGTGCGGCGCGTGGCGAGCGCGGGCGGCCGCTCGCTGCTCCGGGTGGAGCTCCTCACCGGCAGGCGCCACCAGATTCGCGTGCACCTCGCCTCGATGGGGTTCCCCATTGTGGGCGACGAGCTCTATGGCGGGGCGAGAAGCGCGGAGGGCCTGCTGCTGCACGCCTGGCGCGAGGAGGTGGTCCATCCCGTGACCGGGAGACTCCTGCGCCTCGAGACCGCCTGGCCCGAGCGCCTCTGGCCGGTCCCGCCCCCGGGGGCGCGCGTCTGGCACGCCGTCTGAGCGGAGATGCCGCGAACCCCCGCCCAGGAGAGGCACAGGGGTTCGCGACGGCTCCTCTCGTCAGGCCGCCCCTCGGCTCCGCGCGCCGGCCCCGCGGGGGAGAGGCGACGGTTCGCTCCAGCGCCGGCGCCGCGGCGGCGGGGATCCTCCGCGCCGGCCGCCGCCCCCTTCGGCGAGAAGCCGCCAACGTGTGCGATACTAAACTGCTAGAGGCGCCTCTGAGGGGAAGCGCCGGACAGTGAGAAGAGAGCCGGGAGAGGGGCAACGATGGCCGACACCATGCGTGGCGTGTACACCAACCTGACCGAGATCCGTCGCAAGGTCTTCAGCTCCGTGGCGAGCGTCGCCTACGACATGAAGGATGACGACGAGAAGACCACCCGCCGCAAGATCCGCGACCTGCCGTACGACATCATCCCCGGCGACGTGGCAACGTACCGCGAGTCGGTCTTCCTCGAGCGCGCCATCGTCGAGCAGCGCATCCGCCTGGCCATGGGCCTGCCGCTGCAGAGCGTCGACAAGCGCGAGAGCCTGACGGACGGCCTCGCAGACGCCTCCGTCGCCGAGACCTACTACGAGCCGCCCCTGATCAACGTCATCAAGTTCGCCTGCAACGCCTGCGCTGACAACACCTATCGCGTGACCGACGGCTGCCAGGGCTGCCTCGCGCACCCCTGCCGCGAGATCTGCCCCAAGGGCGCCATCTCCTTCAAGGACAAGAAGGCCTACATCGACCAGGAGAAGTGCATCCACTGCGGCATGTGCTTCAACACCTGCCCCTATCACGCCATCCAGCACCAGGTGCGCCCGTGCGCGGACGCCTGCGGCATGCACGCGATCGGGTCCGACGACAACGGCCGTGCCCAGATCGACTACGAGAAGTGCGTCTCCTGCGGCCAGTGCCTCATCAACTGCCCCTTCGGCGCCATTGCCGACAAGAGCCAGATCTTCCAGGTCATCCAGGCCATCAACCGTGGCGACGAGGTCATCGCCGCCGTCGCCCCCGCCTTCGTCGGCCAGTTCGGCGGCAAGGGCAACGTGGACAAGCTCCGCCAGGCCTTCACGACGCTCGGCTTCTCGGGCATGGAGGAGGTTGCCATCGGCGCCGACCTCTGCACCGTCCAGGAGGCCGAGGACTTCGTCGAGGAGGTGCCCGAGAAGATCCCGTTCATGGGAACCTCGTGCTGCCCGGCCTGGTCGGTCATGGCCAAGACCGAGTTCCCGGACCACGCCGACTGCATCTCGATGGCCCTCACGCCCATGACGCTCACCGCCCGCCTCATCCGCAAGCAGCACCCCGAGGCCAAGATCGTCTTCGTGGGGCCGTGCTCCGCCAAGAAGCTCGAGGCCATGCGCAAGTCCGTCCGCTCCGAGGTCGACTTCGTGCTCACCTTCGAGGAGATGATGGGCATGATGAAGGCGTGCGGCATCGACGAGTACACCAAGCTCGAGGGCGAGGGTAGCTCGGACTTCGGCGTGGCGTCGGCCGACGGCCGCGGCTTCGCCGTCGCTGGCGGCGTCGCCAGCGCGGTGGTCAACGCCATCAAGCGCCGCTACCCGGACCGCGAGGTCAACGTGGTCAACGCTGAGGGCCTCGAGGAGTGCCGCAAGATGATGAAGGACGCCGTCAAGGGAAAGTACCCCGGCTACCTGATCGAGGGCATGGCCTGCCCGGGCGGCTGCGTCGCCGGCGCCGGCACGCTCCAGGCCATCAACCGCACCGCTGCGGCCGTCAAGCGCTATGCGAAGAAGTCGCCGCGCAAGAACGCGACCGAGAACGCCTATCGCATGCTCATACCGGCGCTCGAGCGCGACGCCGACGGCAAGAAGATGACCGGCGAGCAGGCCCTCGCCGAGACCATCGAGGCCAAGCGCCCCAAGGAGTAACCTGACAAAGGTGACAGGGCCAACTGTCATGCTTTCACGCGGCCGCGGCGGGTCACCCGCCGCGGCGCGCTCTTGAACGAGGGGAACACATGCTCAAGGTAGACCGCGCCATACTTCACGTCTTCGACTTCGAGTCCGGGTCGACGTACCTCTCTGAGCGCCCGCTCGACCTCACGGTCCGCGCGACGCGCTCCTACGTCCAGCGCCACCTGCGCAAGATCTCGTCCAACGCGGAGAGCCGCCACGGCGAGTTCGCGCCCGACTCGGGCTTTGCCGGGGAGCTCCAGCGCTACCTCGCCGGCGAGCGGGAGTTCGTGGAGTTCTCGGTCGAGATCGCCCGGTGGTTCTGGGAGGAGCTGCGCCGCACGGAGGACCTCGAGCAGTGCGACCTGCTCGTCGCGGACTTCTGCGACACCGATGCCGGCGGCGTGGACGGCGCCTCAACGGACGCCGAGGTGGACGCCGCCTTCGACGGGCCGGCGGGCCGGCGGTTCTTCTCGATACTGCTGCTGCCGCGCCGGCAGGCCTTCGTGCACGAGGTAGGCGGCGACTCCAACGACATCGCGCGCGTGGACGCCACGCTGCCCAACCCCTCGCAGAAGGTGGCCTCCTACGTGCTGGTGGACGCCGAGACGGGCGCCATCGACTTCCACGACAAGGAGCGCTCCGTGGGCGGGACGAGCGTCTCGCTCATTCCGGAGCGGTTCCTGCAGTGCTCGAGCGAGGCCTCCAGCCACGAGGTGATCGACGAGGTCAACGTCATCGTGCGTGACGTCGCCGAGGAGTTCGGCCTCACGCCGGCCGTCGAGGTCTCGCGCGCGAAGGCCGTCGTGGCGCGCGCCGCCGAGGTCGAGGAGTCCTTCACGCCGGCCGAGGTGGGGCGCGAGGTCTTCCAGGATCGTCCCGACCTGCAGGAGCGCTTCGAGGAGCGCGTCCGAGAGGCGTCCCTGCCCGAGGAGGCGCCCGTGCGTCGGGGCGTGGCCAACCGCCTCACGCGCAGCCACAAGATCCGCACGGACACGGGAGTGGAGATAACCTTCCCCTCCGACCTGGCCACCAAGCCCGGCTACCTGGACTTCTCCACGGACGCCGAGGGCCGCATCACCATCACCGTGGGCAACGTGGCGAGCATCGAGAACCGCTAGGCGAGAAGGGCGAGAAGAACCGCCCACTCGCGGGCCGTTGCGGAACGCGGGCCTGTGGCAATGGCTGCGGTGCCGGCGTTGCGCCGTTTGGGGTCGTGGCAGGAATCGGGCTGCCATGACCCCCTTTCTTGCAACGCGGGCGAGAAGAACCCCAGCTCGTCCTTCTCGCCCGCTGCCACGACCCCGATTTGCGCAACGCATGAGCGGCCGCCGCTGCCAAACCCCCCCCTGCGCAACGCCCCGCATCCCGCCCGCGCGCCCCGCTTTGGCCCCGTGTGCATCTCGTGGCCCCGGGGGATAACGGATAGAATGGTGGAGCGTTCCTCTGCACCTTATTCGTACCCAAGGAGGCACTTCATGCCCCGAACGCATATCAGCATGGGCGACGCCGGCATCACGCCCCGCAGCGTCACGCGCCGGGACGCCCTCAGGCTCTTCATGGGGGCGGGCATCTGCGCCACGTTCTTCCCCGCCGTCGCGCGGGCCGAGACCACCCAGGAGAAGCTCGACGCGGCGCAGATGAGCTTCGAGGACGCCCAGGCCGAGCTCGACCGCATCGGCCAGGAGACCGCCGAGGTCGCCGGGCGCCTCTCCGAGACCCAGGTCCAGATCAGCGAGCTCAACGCGCAGATCGACCAGACGCAGGCCGACATCGAGTCAAAGCAGGGCGAGATCGACGAGCGCCAGGCCCAGATCGAGGAGAAGCAGAAGCGGCTTGGCGAGCGCATGACGTCCGCCTACAAGTCGGGCACGCAGGGCACGCTCGACCTCATCCTCTCGGCGACGAGCTTCGACGAGCTCACGAGCAGCATCTTCTACCTCGACAAGGTGAGCGAGTCCGAGCGCGAGATGATCGATGAGGTCAAGACCCTCAAGGCGGAGCTCGAGACGAGCAAGGCCGAGCTCGAGGGGCAGAAGGCCGAGCTCGAGGCGCAGCGCGCCGACCTCGAGGAGCTTCAGGCCCAGCAGCAGGAGGAGCTCGCGGAGACGCGTGCCAAGCAGCAGGAGGCCCAGAGCCTCGTCGACGGCCTGTCCGCCGAGGTCCAGGAGCTCATGCAGCAGCGCGACGAGGAGATCCTCGCCGCCCAGCGCGCGGCCGAGGAGGCCCGCCGCCAGGAGGAGGAGCGCAGGCGCCAGGAGGAGGAGCTCAACCAGGGCGGCGGCTCCAACTGGGTGGGGGACACTCCCACCAACGGGTCGGGCTCGCTTCAGGCCGTGCTCAACGCCGCCTATGCGGTGGGCTCGCCTGGCACGGGCCTGTGCGCCGCCTGGGTCACCGACGTCTTCCAGTACGCCGGCCTCGGCTCGTTCTGGGGCAACGCCGATGACATGTACTACAGCTGGTGCCACACCGCCACGTCGCAGATCCAGCCCGGCATGATCATCGCCGTGAACTCGTCCCCGGCGAGCGCAGCTGGCCTCATCTACGGGCATATCGGCATCTACATGGGCAATGGCATCGTCCGCCACAACGTGGGCTTCATCCAGAACATGAGCCTCTCGTCCTGGGTGAGCTACTACAGCGCGCTCGCCACGCCGCTGTGCGGCTGGCTCGGTGGCATCGTGCTCTCGTAGGGCAGCCCTGCGTCCCGTGGGGCGGGCCTGCGCGCCGGTGCCCTCAACCGCGGATTCAAAGGTGACCGGCGTCGCGGAGTTCTCGTACAATGACCTGCCGACAAGACGGGCAACTGCGAGGAGAGCCATGGCGGGCAGGGCAGGAAGGCGGCCGAGCGCACAGGACCAGCGGCGTCACGCACGGGGACTCCTCGTGGTGACGATGGCGCTCGTCGTGACGCTTCTCGGCGGCGTGGGCGCGCTGAGCGCGCTCGTGGCGACCGGGGCATCAGGGGAGACCGGCTCCCAGGCGCGGGAGCTCCCCACGGTCGTCGAGCCCGCTGCCCCCGAGCCGGAACCCGAGCCAGAGTCGGAACCCGAGCCCGACGCCGCGGAGGACGACGCGCGCGCCGCGGAGCTCGCGCTCGACCCGGGCCGACAGACGGACTGGAGCTACGAGTCAAACGGCGAGAAGATCGTCTACCTGACCTTCGATGACGGCCCCTCCAAGAACACCGGTCGCGTGCTCGACATCCTCGACCAGTACGGCGCCAAGGCCACGTTCTTCGTGACCGGTCACGAGCCCGACTATCGCGGCTCGATCAAGGACGCCTACGAGCGTGGCCACAGCATCGGCCTGCACTCGATGACGCACGACTACGACAAGATCTACGTCTCCGAGGAGGCGTTCTTCTCGGACCTGGAGCAGGTGGGGGAGGTCGTGAGGGAGCAGATCGGATTCGTGCCCTACCTTACGCGCTTCCCGGGCGGCGCCTCCAACACGATTTCGGCAAACTACTGCACGGGCATCATGTCCGCGCTCGTGGAGGACCTCCCCGCCCGCGGGTACCAGTTCTATGACTGGAACGTGACCTCGGCTGACGCCTCCGGCAACAACGTCCCCGCGGAGACCATCGTGCAGTCCTCCTGCGTGGAGGGATACACCAACGTCATGCTGCTCTTCCACGATGCGGGGACGAAGGCCACCACCGTCGATGCCCTGCCGCAGATCATCGAGTTCTACCGGGATCGCGGCTACGAGTTCCGCGCCATCGACCGCGAGAGCTTCGTCTGCCACCACGGAGTCAACAACTAGGGGTCGCGGGCCTTCTCGCCCGTCCTTCTCGCCCTTCGAGCATGTCCCTGCGCACACTTCGGCCGAGCATGCCCAGGCGCACGGTTCTTGGTCCTCTAGGCAAGAATCTGTGAGCGGAGGCATGCTCGGCCACTCTGTGCGACGGGGCATGCCGGACGCAGGCGGATAACGCCCCCGGGGCGCGACCGCGTGCCGCCGGGCATGCCCCGGCGCTCGGACTCCCGCCTCGGGCGAGAAGGACCGTGCACCTAGGCATGCCCGCGCCCGCCGCTACGCGGCGTGGTCGAACTGAGAGTTGTAGAGCTCCGCGTAGAAGCCGCCGCGGGCGAGCAGCTCCTCGTGGGTGCCCTTCTCCACGACGTCCCCGTCGCGCAGCACCAAGATCACGTCGGCGTTGCGTATGGTCGAGAGACGGTGCGCGATCACAAAGCTCGTGCGCCCGCGCATGAGCTCGTCCATCGCGCGCTGGATGAGCTCCTCGGTGCGCGTGTCCACGTTTGAGGTGGCCTCGTCGAGGATGAGCGCCGGACGGTCGGCCAGCACGGCGCGCGCGATGGTCACGAGCTGGCGCTGCCCCTGGCTGAGGTTGGTGCCCTCCTCGTTGATCACGAAGTCATAGCCGCCCGCGAGCGTGTGGATGAAGTGGTCGCAGCGCGCCGCGCGGGCCGCGGCCTCCACCTCCTCGTCGGTGGCGTCGGGCCGTCCGTAGCGGATGTTCTCGCGGATGGTGCCGTTGAAGAGCCACGTGTCCTGCAGCACCATGGCGAACTCCTCGCGCAGCGCGGCGCGGTCCCACTGGCGCACGTCGACGCCGTCGACGCGCAGCGAGCCCTCGTCCACGTCCCAGAAGCGCTGGAGCAGCTTGATGAGGGTCGTCTTGCCGGCTCCGGTGGGCCCCACGATGGCCACGGTCTGCCCCGGCTCCGCCACGCAGGAGAAGTCGTGGATGACGGTCTGGCCCGGCACGTAGCCAAAGCGCACGTGGTCGAAGACGACGCGGCCCTCGCGACGGGCGGGCACCTGCGGCGCCTCGGGCTCGGTCTCCTCGGGCGCAGAGAGGAACTCGAGGACGCGCTCGGTGGCGGCCGCCATGGACTGCATCGTGTTGGAGACGTTGGCCAGCTGCTGGATCGGCTGCGTGAAGTTGCGCACGTACTGGATGAAGCTCTGGATGTCGCCGGGGCCCGCGGCGCCGTTGAGGCAGAGCCCCGCGCCCACCACCACGACGCCCACGTATCCCATGTTGCCCACGAGGCTCATGAGCGGCATCATCAGGCCGGAGAGGAACTGGCTGCGCCACGCGCTCGTGAACAGGCGGTCGTTCTCCCGCTCGAACTCCTCGACGCAGGCGTCGGCACGGTCGAAGACCTGAATGACGCCCTGTCCCGCGAAGTCCTCCTCCACGATGCCGTTCACCGACCCCAGGACCTGCTGCTGCTCGCGGAAGTAGCGCTGCGAGAAGTGCACGACCACGCCCACGATGAGCACGGAGGCCGGCAGCGTGAGCACCGTCACGCCCGTGAGCGGCAGGCTGATGGAGAACATCATCACGAGCACGCCCACGACCTGCGTGACGGAGGTGATGAGCTGCGTGATGGACTGGTTGAGCGACTGGCCGAGCGTGTCCACGTCGTTGGTGATGCGGCTGAGGACGTCCCCCTTGCTGTGCTCGTTGAAGTAGCCCATGGGGACCACCGCGATCTTCTCGGCAATCTCGGTGCGCATGCGGTGGCAGACCTTCTGGGTGACCCCGGTCATGAGCCAGCCCTGGACGAGGTTGCAGGCGGAGCTCGCCAGGTAGATGCCCAGAAGCCCCAGCAGCGTTGTCCCGATCCAGGCAAAGTCAACGGACCCGGTGCCCTGGACCGTGGCCACGAGGCCCTCGAAGAGCTTGGTGGTCACGGTGCCCAGCACGCGCGGGCCCACGATGTTGAACACCACGGACCCCACGGCGAAGAGCAGGGCGAGAAGGACGGCGAACTTGTGCCTCCCCACGTACCCCAGCAGCCTCAGCATGGTCCCCTTGAAGTCCTTGGGCTTCTCGCCGCTTCCGCGGCCCCTTCCGACGGGCGGCATCAGCGCTCGCCTCCCTTCGTGTCGTCAGCGTGCAAAAGTGACTGTCCCCCTTGCACGTCCAGCCCGAGCTCCTCGGCGGAGAGCTGGCTCTGGGCGATCTCCAGATACTCGGGGCAGCTGCGCAGCAGCTCCTCGTGGGTTCCGCGGCCGACCACGTGTCCCTCGTCGAGCACGAGGATCTCGTCGGCGTGCATGATCGTGGCGATGCGCTGGCCCACCACCACGACAGCCGCGTCCGTGACCGTGCGCGCGAGCTCGGCGCGAAGCCGCGCGTCAGTGGCGTAGTCGAGCGCGGAGAAGGAGTCGTCGAAGACGATGACCTCCGGCCGCTTGGCGAGGGCGCGCGCGATGGCGAGGCGCTGGCGCTGCCCTCCGGAGACGTTGGTGCCGCCCTGGGAGATGGGCGCGTCGTAGCCCTCGGCGCGCTCCTCGATGAACTCCTCGGCCTGGGCGACGCGCGCGGCGGCGCGCATGTCGTCGTCCGTCACCTCGTCCCCCGCGAACTTGAGGTTCGTCTCAACGGTCCCCGAGAAGAGCATGCCCTGCTGCGGGACGTAGCCGATGCGCCGGCGCAGCTCCGAGAGGCCCCAGTCGCGCACGTCAACGCCGTCGAGCAGCACGGCGCCGCCGGTGACGTCGTAGAGGCGCGGGATGAGCTGCACGAGCGTGGACTTGCCCGAGCCCGTGGAGCCGATGATGCCGGTCATGTGGCCGGGGTGCGTGGTGAAGCTCACGCCCTGGATCACGTCCTTGCGGGCGTCGGGGTACTGGAAGCTCACGTTGCGGAAGGTGAGCTCGCCGCGCGGCGCGCCCTCGGCGGGGAGCTTGGGGTTCGCCGGGTCGGTCACGGAGAGCGGGCAGGAGATGACCTCGTCCACGCGCTCGGCGGCCACCTCGGCGCGCGGCAGGATCACCGAGACCATGGTGAGGATCATGAACGCCATGACGATCTGCATGGTGTAGGAGATGAAGGCCATCATGTCGCCCACCTGCATGACGCCGTCGGCCACGCCGTGGGAGCCAAACCACACGATCATCACCGTGACGCAGTTCATGACGAACATCAGCAGGGGCATCATGAAGCTCATCGCGCGGTTGGTGAAGAGCTGCGTGCCCATGAGCTCGGTGCTGGCCGTGTCGAAGCGCGCGAGCTCGTGGCCCTGACGGCCGAAGGCGCGGATGGGCATGATGCCGTCGAGCATCTCGCGCGCCACGAGGTTCACGCGGTCCACGAGCTGCTGCATCCTCTTGAACTTGGGCAGGGTGAGGCCCATGAGCGCGCCGACGACGGCGCAGACGGCGATCACGGCGACGCCGATGGTCCACTCGAGCCCCGTTGAGGTGGCGAGCACGCGCGTGACCGCCACCACGCCCATGATGGGGGCGAGAAGGACGAGGCGCATGAACATCGTCGTGGCCATCTGGATCTGCTGGATGTCGTTGGTGCAGCGCGTGATGAGCGAGGCCTGGGAGAATCGGTTGACCTCCGCGGGGGAGAAGCGCATGACCTGGGCGAAGGTCTGCCGACGCAGGTCGCGTGCGATGGTGGCGGCGGTGTGGGAGGCGACGGCGCCCGTGAGGACCGTGGCCACGAGGCTCACGAGGCACAGGCCGAACATCTCGAGCGCGGTCCTGCCGAGATAGGCGTTCTGGACGTCGGCGGCGGAGATGCCCTGCGCGGCGTACTCGGCGCTCACGTAGGAGATGGCTCGCTGGGTGACGAGCGAGCCGCCCATGCTGCCCATCTGCTCACCGAGCGCCTCGGCGGCGTTCGCGAGCTGGTCGCGAGCAACGAGGCCCGCGTCCACGGCGGCGTGGAGGGAGTCGAGCGTGAGGGTGGCGCCGGCGGGGATGGCGGTGTCGTTCCCGAGCGCGGAGGCGTCAACGCCCTGCTCGAGCGCGAGGGCGGCGACCTCGGGGAGCTCCATCGCCCGCGCGAGGTCCGAGCCCGCGTCCTTCTCGGCGTCCGTTCCCTGGAAGTCGCGGATGCCGGCGTCGTCCGCCGGGGCAAAGGCCGCCTCCACGAGCGCGACGTCCTCGTCGCTCATGAAGAGCTCGAGGTCGTCGAGCGAGCTCGCGCGGATGGCGTCCGGCACGGGGCTCTCGATGCCGCCCTGCTGGATCCCCACGTCGACGATCTCCGACATGAGGGAGGGGAGCGCCAGGTCCGCGTTGGCGGAGACTACGAGCAGCGCCGCCACGGCGGCAAGCGCAAGGAGGTGGTTCTTGAAGAGCCTGAGAATCCTCATTCAGCGACCTCCCCCGTGACCGCCTCGACGAGGATGTCGCGCGAGCGCCGCACGATGCGCACGAGCTCCGCCGCGTCACTCGGCCCGAGGGACTCCAGGTAGCGCGCGACGGCCTGCGTGCGCTCCTGCCTGATGGAGTCCGCGCGCCGGCGCCCCTCGTCGGTGAGCGCCACCCTGACGCAGCGACGGTCCTCGCTCGAGTGCGTGCGCGTGACGAGCCCCTTCTCCTCGAGGGATCGAAGGATGTTGGCCGTGCGCGCGCTCGAGACCTGTGCGAAGGACCCGAGCGAGCCGGGCGTGAGCGGCTCTTCTGAGCGGAAAAGCGTCATGAGCACGGCGGTCTCCCCGCGCGTGGCGTTGAGCGCCTTGGGTCCCACGGCGCGCCCGAGCTGGCCGAGCTCCTGGAGGAGCTCCTGGGCGAGCTCGGCGTAGCTCGGCGCGAAGGAGGGTTCGTAGTCGTCCATCTCACTCCCTACTACTAGAAGATACTTACGGTGTTAGGTGATACCCGCCGAGCGTGCCCTCCGTGCCGCACGTCCTTCTCGCCACGCGTTCTCCACAACGCGACACGGTGAGAAGGGCGCTTGGGGGGCGTCGTCGAGCATGTCGCGGCGCACGGTCCTGGCCTGGTGCCATGGCAACGTGCTAGCTTGCCGCTCAGCATGCCCCCGCGCACGGTTTTGGCCTCCACGAAGGGAAAACCGTGCGCTCAGGCATGCCGGAGCGCTCTGTGCGCGGGAGCATGCTCGGGCCCATCTTGCCGAGCTTCCGGCCGCGCCGGGACCCGCCCGGGCATGCCGGGACGCACGGAACGGCGCGTCTTCCGCCTGGCTGTCTTGTCACCTGTTAAGTAAGCTGTATACTGTCATGGTTTGCCGACGAGGGGAGCGGACATGCTCACAGACGAGCTGCGCGCCGAGGTCGCGAGCCTCAAGGAGAGGCGCGACGCCGTGATTCTGGCCCACTACTACGTTCCGCCCGAGGTCCAGGAGCTGGCCGACCACGTGGGCGACTCCTTCGCCCTCGCCAAGCTCGCGGCCACGCTGCCGTGCGGCACGCTGGTCTTTGCCGGCGTGAGCTTCATGGCCGAGAGCGCCAAGCTTCTCTCGCCGGACAAGACCGTCCTCATGCCGGACCCGGCCGCCGACTGCCCGATGGCCCACATGGTCCGTCGCGAGACGGTGGACGCCGCGCGAGAGCGCTACGGCGACGACCTGGCGGTGGCCTGCTACGTCAACTCCACGGCGGAGGTGAAGTCGTGGTCCGACGTCTGCGTCACCTCCTCAAACGCCGTGAGCATCGTGCGCGCGCTCCCGCAGCGCAACGTCCTCTTTGTGCCCGACCGCCATCTCGGCAGCTACGTGGCGGACCAGGTGGGCGAGAAGAACGTCATATTGAACGACGGCTGCTGCCCCATCCACCGCGACATCGCCGCAAGCGAGGTCCGCGCCCTCAAGGCGGGGTTCCCGAGCGCGCCGGTGCTCGCGCATCCCGAGTGCGGCCCCGAGGCGATGGCGCTCGCGGACTTCGCCGGATCGACCTCGCAGATCATCGAGGCCGCCGTGGCGGGGTCGGCGCGCGACTACATCATCCTCACCGTGGACGGCGTCCGCGGCGAGCTGGAGCGCCGGACGGCCGGCACCGGCAAGCGCTTCCATTTTCCGGCCACGCGCCCGGCCTGCCCGGACATGGACCGCATCACGGCGGAGCGGCTCGTCGCCTGCCTGCGCGACGGCTCCGGCGAGGTGGGCCTTCCGCCCTCCGAGGTGGCCGACGGCGCCCGCGCCGCGCTCACGCGCATGCTCGAGCTGGGGGCCCGCTGATGTCCCCGCGTCTGCAAGTTGGGGACAGTCCCCAATTAGCACAAACATTTGATGAGGTCGTCGACTGCGACGTGGTCATCGTCGGCTGCGGCGTGGCCGGCCTCTACTGCGCGCTCAGCCTCCCGGAGGCGCTCTCGGTGGTCCTGCTCTCCAAGGAGGCGGTGGACCACTGCGACTCCATGCTCGCCCAGGGCGGCATCTGCGTCCTGCACGACCCGGGCGACTACGAGTCCTTCTTCGAGGACACGCTGCGCGCGGGCCACTACGAGAACCGCCTGGAGAGCGTGGACCTCATGATCCGCGCGAGCCGCCCCATCATCGACGACCTCATCAAGCGCGGCGTCCGCTTCGCCCGCAGGCCGGACGGCGAGCTGGACTACACCCGCGAGGGGGCGCACTCCCGCCCGCGCATCGTCTATCACGAGGACGTCACGGGGGAGGAGATCACCACCCGCCTCCTCGCCTGCGTGCGCGGGCTGCCGCACGCCCGCATCCTCGAGCACACCTGCATGACGGACATCCTCGAGGGCTTCGAGGGCAGCGGCACGCGCGTGTGCCGCGGCGTCGTGGCCACGGGGCCGGGAGGCGAGAGGACCGAGATTCGCGCGGACGCCACGGTCTTCGCAACCGGCGGCGTGGGCGGCCTCTACTCGCGCTCCACGAACTTCTCGTGCCTCACGGGGGACGGCTGCCGCATAGCCGCCGAGCACGGGGTCCTCCTGGAGCACATGGACTACGTCCAGATTCACCCGACGACCCTGTGGAGCGAGAAGCCCGGGCGCGCCTTCCTCATCTCCGAGTCGGCGCGCGGGGAGGGCGCGATCCTGCTGAACGACGCCGGGGAACGCTTCACCGACGAGCTGCAGCCGCGCGACGTCGTCTCCGCGGCCATCTTCGCCGAGATGCGCCGGACCGGCGCCGAGCACGTCTGGCTCTCCTTCGAGCGGGTGCCGCGCGATGTCATAGAGGGGCACTTCACGCACATCCTGGAGCGCTGCCTCGAGGAGGGCTACGATATTCGCGAGCGGCCGATTCCGGTGGTGCCCGCCCAGCACTACTTCATGGGCGGCATCCACGTGGACTCGGACTCCCAGTCCACGCTTCCGCACCTCTTTGCCTGCGGCGAGACCTGCTGCAACGGGGTGCACGGCAAGAACCGGCTGGCCTCCAACAGCCTGCTGGAGTCGCTCGTCTTCGCGCAGCGGGCGGCCGACAAGATCATGCGCGACCGCTTTGCCGAGGACACCGCGGCACAGCTCGCCGCGGCGGCTCGCATACGCTCCCGCTTCGTGGCGGGCTCGCGCGACGTGACCGACATGACGCTGCTCACCGGCGCCGTGTGAGAGGAGATCTCCATGACCGACCCGATGATCCAGATGCAGATGGACGACCACATCCGCGCTGCCCTGCGCGAGGACATGCCCTTCGGCGACGTCTCCACCGCCGCGGTGATGCCCGGGCCGCGCCCCGGACGAGTCCGGCTCATCGCCAAGGCGGAGGGCGTGATCGCTGGCCTCGCGGTCTTCTCGCGCGTCTTTGCGCTGCTCGACCCCGCGACGCGCGTCATCGCCGACGTGGCGGACGGGGAGCGCGTGAGCGCGGGCCAGCACGTGGCCACTGTGGAGGGCGACGTGCGCGTGCTTCTGGAGGGCGAGCGCACCGCCCTCAACTACCTGCAGCGCATGAGCGGCATCGCCACCTATACGGCCGGCATCGCCGCCGCGCTCGAGGGCGCGGCCACCACGCTCGTCTGCACGCGCAAGACCACGCCCGGCATGCGCCTCTTCGAGCGCGAGGCGGTGCGCCTGGGCGGCGGCAGCCTGCACCGCTACGGCCTCTCGGACGGCGTGCTGCTCAAGGACAACCACATCGACGCCGCGGGCGGCGTGGCCGAGGCCGTTGCCATGGCCCGCGCCACCGCGCCCTTCGTGGACAAGGTCGAGGTGGAGTGCGAGAGCCTCGAGATGGTCCGCGAGGCCGTGGAGGCGGGCGCCGACATCATCATGCTGGACAACATGTCCCACGACGACATGGCCGCCGCCATCGCCCTCATCGACGGGCGCGTCCAGACCGAGGCCTCGGGCAACGTGGATGCCGCCAACGTGGGGCGCTACGTCGACCTGGGCGTGGACTTCGTCTCCTGCGGCGCGCTCACGCACTCCGCGCCGATCCTCGACCTCTCGCTCAAGCACCTGGAGGTCCTGGGGTGAGCGCCGGCTCCGGGGACGCCCGTCGCGAGAAGATCATGGGGGCCCTGCGCGGGTCCGAGAGCCCGCTCTCCGGGGCGGCGCTCGCCGAGAGGTGCGGCGTGAGCCGCCAGGTGGTGGTCACCGACATCGCGCTCCTGCGAACGCGGGGCGAGAAGATCGTCTCCACCAACCGCGGCTACGTCCTTATCGCCGACGGCGCGCCGCCGCGGCCCGCCCGCCTGTTCAAGTGCCGCCACACCGCGGAGCAGACCGCCGACGAGCTCACCTGCGTCGTGGACCTGGGCGGGCGTGTGGAGGACGTCTTTGTGAATCATCGCGTCTACGGCAAGGTGTCCTCCGAGCTGGGCATCTCCAGCCGTCGCGACGTCGAGCGCTTCATGGCCGAGCTGGCCTCGGGCGTGTCCGCCCCGCTCATGGAGGTCACGAGCGGCTATCACTTCCATCACGTGAGCGCCGGAAGCGAGGAGGCGCTCGACGAGGTCGAGCGCGCCCTCTCCGAGCGCGGCTACCTCGCCGAGCCCACCGACTACGAGGCGGCGACCTTCTCCTGACGTGCCTCGAGCGTCCGGGGCGCGGCGAGCATGCCCTGGCGCACGGATGCGGGCGCCGACGGGCAAAGTCCGTGCCAGCGGGCATGCTCGGCTGACCCGCGCGTCAGTCCGCCCACCTCCCGCGCCCTTCTCGCGCATCCTCCTCCGCCGCTCACAGGCGAGAGGGACCATGGCAGGGCGCGGGGCCCTCCATGACGTTTGGGTATACTCCCTACGTTCAGGCAACCGTCAGAGAGGTGGCAGCGCATGGAGGATCTCGAGCCCTCGATTCCCCGCACGCCGGCGCAGGCCGTGCTTCGCATGGTCTCCATCCTCATGGGCATCATCGGCCTGCTCGTTCTTCTCGGCGGCATCGCGGTGCTCGTGGGGAACGTCATGGGGCTGCTCCCGGGCGGCGACATCTGGACCGCGGCCACCTTCGGCGTCATGATCGTCGTCGCGGCGGGCCTGCTCATCCTCACCGCGGCGCTGGGTATCGTCGCCTCCAACAACTCCGCCCGCGTCGAGCCCTACCGCTTCCTGTGCTACCTCGTCGGGCTCGCCGTGCTGGTTGCCATCGTCTGGGGCTGGGGCGTGGGGTCGTTCATCCTGTTCAACCCCATCGTGCTCACGACCACGATCGTCTACGTGCTCATCTGCTCGCGCCTTGCCGACAGGGTAAAGGAGGAGCACGACAACGGCGTCCGCGGCGAGACCTTCCTGCGCTCGCGCCACCAGCGCGTCCTGCACCTGCTCTCCGAGCTGATCATCCTCAAGGGCGTGGTGACGATCGTGGTGATTGCGGTGCTGGCCGCCGCGCTCGTCGTGTACGGCGAGGGGGAGCGCGCCGTCATCTCGGGCGTTCCGGTGACCGTCTCCGACACGCTCTATGCCCTGCTCGCCGTCGGCGGGCTCTCGTCGGGCGTCAGCGTGCTCGCGGGCGGGCTTGGCATCCGGGGGTCCAACCGGCCGCAGAAGATCGTGCCCTTCCTCGTGCTCGCGTCGATCGTCTGCGCCTTCGGCCTCGTTCGGGTCGTGGGCATGTTCCTCGAGCACGGCATCCTCGGCGTCCCCTTTGACGCCGTCTTTGACCTGCTGTTCATGAGCGTGTGCGTGTACCTGGCCATCCGCGTGCTGCGCCAGCCCACGCCCGAGGAGCTTGCCGCCGCCGCGGGCGTTGCGCTCGTCTCGGGCCAAGAGGAGTGATCGCGCCGATTCTCCGCAGATTTGCCAGAAAGGACTCTCATGACCAACGGGACCATGCTCCAGGGCTTCTCTTGGTACCTTCCCGCCGACGGATCGCACTGGCGTCGTATCGCCGAGCAGGCCGCAGACTTTGCCTACCAGGGCATCACCGCCGTCTGGCTGCCTCCCGCCTACAAGGCAGAGAAGGGCGCCGAGGACGTGGGCTATGGCGTCTATGACACCTATGACCTGGGCGAGTTCGACCAGAAGGGGAGCGTCCGCACCAAGTACGGCACCCGTGCCGAGTACGAGGCCGCCGTGCGCGCGCTGCAGGCAAGCGGCATCCAGGCGCTCGCGGACATTGTGCTCAACCAGCGTCTCGGGGCGGACGGCTGCGAGGACGTGGTCGCTCGCGAGGTGCAGTCCAACAACCGCGAGGTCGTGCTTGGGAACGCGCAGACCATCTCCGCGTGGACGCGCTTCGACTTCCCCGGCCGTGCGGGCGCGTACTCGGACTTCACCTGGGACTGGACGTGCTTCCACGGCGTGGACTGGGACGATCACGCCAAGCGCAAGGCCATCTTCCTCTTTGACGGCAAGCACTGGGACAGCGCCGTGGACCGCACCGAGAACGCCAACTACGACTACCTCATGGGTGCGGACGTGGACGTGAACGACCCGCGCGTCTTCGACGAGCTCGTGCGCTGGGGCTGCTGGTACGTGGACGCCTGCGGGCTGGACGGATTTCGCCTGGACGCGCTCAAGCACATCGACCGCGGCTTCTACCTGCGCTGGCTCGACGCCGTGCGCAAGCACGCCGGCAAGGAGCTCTTCACGGTGGGGGAGTACTGGGGCCGCACGGCGGACGAGCTCGCGGCCTACCTCGGCGAGGAGAAGGCGCTCTCGCTCTTTGACGTGCCGCTGCACTACAACCTCTACGCGGCGTCATGCTCCAACGGCGGCGTGGACCTCTCGAGGATCTTCTCGGGGACGCTCGTGGAGCGCGACCCGGTGCACGCCGTGACCTTCGCCGAGAACCACGACACGCAGCCCGGCCAGGCGCTGCAGTCCTTTGTCCAGACGTGGTTCAAGCCCGCCGCATACGCCCTCATCCTGCTGCGCGAGGCCGGCTATCCCTGCGTCTTCTATGGCGACCTCTACGGCATGCCCAACGACGGCAACATCCCCGCGGTGCTCGAGCTGCCGCTGCTCATGGAGATCCGTCGCCGCTTTGCCTACGGCGCGCAGCACGACTTCCTGGACGCTCCGGACGTGATCGGCTGGACGCGCGAGGGCGATGCCGAGCACGAGGGTAGCGGCGTGGCGGTGGTCCTCACCGACCGCGACGGCGGCGAGAAGCGCATGTTCGTGGGCGCGGGCCACGCCGGCGAGACCTGGGCCTGCGTGGTGGGCGAGCAGGACGACGTCGTGGTGGGCGACGACGGCTGGGCCACCTTCCGCACGCTCGGCGGGCGCCTCTCGGTCTACCTGCCGGAGAAGACGGCCGATGCGCTGGAGAACGACCGCCAGCTCCACCGCATCGGCCGCGAGATCGCGGAGGACACCGAGGAGATGCGCGTGTAGGGACGCGTAGCCCGGGATTTCCGGACATCTCGGTTTACGCGTTCAAAACCTGAAACTATCGGACGCGCAATCCGGGATTTCCCCTCCAAATGATCAAGAATCCCGGCTTGCGCGTCCTTCTCGCCATGCGCAAGCCGGGATTTCCGGAAAACATGAGCTACGCGTTCTCTGCGTGCCTACAGCTCGAGCTCCATCAGGCGGGCGATCGCCACGATGTAGATCTTGAGCGCGCGGCGCAGGGCCTCCTCGGAGACCGCCTCGTCGGGGCCGTGCTCGCTGCCCACCCAGGCGGGTTTGTCGGGGTCGAAGTCGCCGGGCCCGAAGGCGCAGGCGCGGGCGAAGTGGCGGGCGTACGTGCCGCCGCCGATCGTGAACGCCTGGGCGTCCGGCTTCCCGGCGTACTCGGCGTAGGTGGCGAGAAGCGCCTGGATCTCCGGGCTGTCGGGGCTGATGTAGAACGGCGCGTCGCCGGAGGTCTGCTCAAAGGCACAGCCGTGCGCGGCGGCGAGCTCGCTCAGGCGCGCGGTGATGGCCTCGCCGGTCGTGGTGGTGGGGTAGCGCGAGTCCACGGTCTGCACGAAGCGGCCGTCGACGGTGCGGATGGTGCCGGCGACGCAGGTGAGCTCGCCGAACTTGTCGTCGGCGGCGGCGATGCCGGAGGCGCGGCCGTAGGCGTCCTCGGTGAGGGTCACCAGGAGCTCGAGGAAGTCCCGCTCGCCCGCGCCCGCGAGGCCCTGCGCCAGCAGGTAGCGCGCGAGCACGCCGATGGCGTTCACGGTGCCGGCCGGCATCGAGGCGTGGCCGCCGATGCCCGTGGCCGTGATGCGCACGAGCCCCTCGCCGGCCGGCTCGACGGCGATGCGCTCCGCCGCGGGCAGCGACGCCGCGTCCGCGCGCACGAGGGCCGTGGCCTGGCCGCAGATGGCGTTGGGGACGGTGCCGCCGTCGAGCTCCACGATCTTCTCGCCGGCCACCTGGCCTGAGGTGAAGCGTCCCTGGTAGAGGCCCTTCTCGCCGCAGATCAGCGGGAAGTCGGCGTCGGGGGAGAAGCAGAAGAGCGGCTCGGGGTAGCGCTCGAGGTAGTACGGCACGTCGCCCATGCCGGTCTCCTCGTTGTTGCCGATGATGCAGCGCAGCGTGTACGGCAGCTCCTGGCCAGCGTCGACGAGGCGCTGGAAGAAGTGCGCCGCGTAGAGCGAGAGCACGAAGGGGCCCTTGTCGTCCTGCACGCCGCGCCCGACGAGGTAGCCGTCCTTGCGCGTGACCTCGAGCGCGGGGAAGTTCCAGCCAAGGCCCAGCGGCACGATGTCGGTGTGGGCGATCGTGGCGATGTGGCGCTCGGGCCCGGAGGCGCCGGGGACGTCGGCAAAGCCCAGGTAGCCGTCGACGTCCGTGACCGTAAGGCCCAGGCGCTCGGCCATCTGCTCGGCCTCGACGAGCGCGCCGTTGGAGGCGGGGCCCCAGGGCTTGCCAGGCTCGGCGGCGGAGAGGTCCTCCACGGACTCGTGCCGCACGAGGCGGTCGATGTCGGCGACGACGTCCTCCCACACCTCGTCCACGTAGGCGTCCACCTGCTGCTTGAACTGCTCGTCCACCATGTGCCCTCCTTGCGTCCTGCGCCGCGGCGCGTGCGTTCTTCTCGCCGTCCATCTTAGCGCGGGTCTCGCCCGGGAATGACGGCGGGCGTCGGGGACCATCGCGCGCCGAAACAGAGCGTCCGGACAAAAACCTCCCCGCGCGGGGGCGTTTTTGTCCGGACGCTCTGTCTGGGCGAGGGGGGCATGCCGGGGCGTGCCCGGCGAGAAGAACGGGCGAGAAGAACGGGCGGGGCGCCCTACACCACGAAGAGCAGCGCCGAGAGCGTGATGCAGACGCTGCCGGCGAGCGTGAACAGGTGGAAGACGAAGTGCAGGTAGGGGACCTTCTTGACGGCGTAGAAGACCGCCCCCACGGTGTAGCTCAGCCCTCCCGCCAGAAGCAGCCAGAACGCGGGCGGCGGCAGGAGCTCCCAGAGGTCGCCCACGCGAAAGACCACGAGCCAGCCCATGAGCACGTAGACGGCCGCGGTGAGCCAGGCCGGCTGGCGCTCGCGCAGCAGGCACTCGGCAACGATCCCCACTGCAGCCACGACCCACACCGCCACGCACAGCTCGAGCCCGCCGCGACCGGAGAGCGTGATCAGCGAGAAGGGCGCGTAGCTGCCGGCTATGAGCAGGTAGATGCCGCAGTGGTCGAGCACGCGGAAGACCGCCTTGGCCTTCTCGGGCGCGAGCGCGTGGTAGAGCGTGGAGAAGAGGTACTCCACGATGAGCGAGATCCCCATGATGAGGGCCGCCGCCAGCCGCACCCCGCCGCCGTGCGAGACGGAGACCACGATGAGCAGCACGAGTGCCGCGATGGCGAGAAGGACCCCCACGCCGTGGCTCACCGAGTTGGCGATTTCCTCGCCGAGCGAGTAGAGCCGCTTGCGCACGCTTCTCTCGCCTGGCACGTCCTGCCTTGTGTCGGTTGCCTCTGACATGTCTCTCCCTCCGTCGGGGCGCCGGGGTGCCCGCAGGTTGGCGCGGCCGGCCGTCCGCCGGATGCGACGACCCATGCCAACGAAGCATACCCTTCCAGGGGCGGGAAGAGGCCCCTGCGGGGAAATCTACTCCTATCGGTAACCATGCTGAAGCCGCCGCGGGTCCCTTCCCGCACGAAAAAGGCGCCGTCCCGTGCTGGGACGGCGCCCGACGGCAGCCTACGGAACAGGGGCGCAAGGCCTACTCGCCGGCCGCGGCCCGCCGCCCCAGCTCGACGCAGCCGAGCACTCCCTGGTTGTCGTTCAGACTCGGGGCGACGATGTAGGAGTCGATGTCCTCGAGCTCGGGCGCGGTGATGTAGCCGCCCAGGTAGTCGAGGGTCTTCTCGCGCACGAGCGGGTAGAGCTGCTCCTGGTGCATGACTCCGCCGCCCAGGATGATGCGGCGCGGCGAGTAGCACAGCACGAGGTTGTGGCACATCTGGGCGAGATAGCTCGCCTCGAGCTCCCAGACCTCGGGGCGGTCGGCGAGCTCGGTTCCCTTGGCCCCCCAGCGCCGCTCGATGGACGGCCCGGCCGCCAGGCCCTCGAGGCAGCTGTCGTGGCTCGGGCAGACGCAGGGACCCTCGTCGCCCGGCATGCGGTTGAGCAGCATGTGGCCGGCCTCGGGGTGGAGCATGCCGTGCAGGAGGCGTCCGCCGCACATGACCCCGGCGCCGACCCCCGTGCCGATGGTCACGTAGACGAGGTCTGCGATTCCGCGGGACTCGCCGAACGTGGCCTCGCCGAGGCACGCCACGTTGACGTCGGTGTCGTAGCCCACGGGCACCCCGAGCGCGTCGACGAAGGCCGCGCGAAGGGCGTACCCGCGCCAGGGGAGCTTGGGGGTCTCGAGGATCGTGCCGAAGGAGGGGCTCTCGGGGTCCACGCAGGTGGGCCCGAAGGCGCCGATGCCCAGGGCGTCGACCCCACGCTCCCCAAACCAGCTGGTGAGCGAGGGAACGGACTCCTCGGGCGTGGTGGTGGGGAAGGACTCCCGCTCCAAGATCTCGCCCTGCTCGGTGGCCACGGCGCAGACCATCTTGGTCCCGCCCGCTTCGAGTGCTCCGATGCGCATGCTGTCTCCTATCAGTCGCCCGGCCCTCCGGGCGACTGCGGGCCGTTGCCGACGCTCACAATATACCTCTCGGGAGCCGCGCATGTGGCATCGGTCTCACATCGCCCCGCGAGAAGGCCGGGCCAGGGCCGCCGGCGCGCGGGTCTGCGCCGCGAGCGGCGCCTCGAGGCAGCCCGCGCCGCCCGGACTCGAGGCGCCCGTCGAAGGACGTCCCGTCCCCGGGCCCGTGCGGCCCTCAGCAGACGCGTCGGCCGGCCTGCGCCTCGCCCGCGCCTCGCGGTGCCGCGTCGCGCTAAGATGGGAAAAGGACCTATGCCAGTCGCGCCGCGATTTGAGGAGGGGCTCACATGGTGCTTCCGTTTTCGAGGAAGGGCGTCACGTATCCCATGCGTGGCTCGGTGTACTACGCCAACCTTGCCGTCATCTCGGTGCTTCTCTTTGGGCAGCGTCATCCTCTACGCCGTGGGGCAGGGCGGTACCGACGTGCCCACCCAGGTGAGGGCCGCCGGCGCATACGCCCTCCCCGTCTCGATCTATCTGCTCGGCGCGCTCATCGGAATCATCTTCGTGCGTCGCGCCAGCGTGACCGTGCCCTCCGCCGCCCAGGTCGCCAGTCGCGCGGCGAGCGTGGTCAGCCTCGTGACGCTGCTCGCCGCCATGGTCCCCTACCTGATGCCGGAGGTCCCCCAGGGGATGACGCTGCCCGCGACGCTCTTCTGGAGCGTGTTCGGGCTGCCGATCGTGTCGTTTGCGCTCGGCTTCGTCTATGCGTTCGCCTGGGCACCGATCACGGGGAGCGCCGCTGACCTCTTCGCCCGCGAGGCGGAGGAGCGTCGCGTGGCCCGCGAGGCGGAGGAGGAGCGGGCGGCCATGAAGGCCAGCTCCGAGGCTCGCGCCCAGCGTCGGGCCGCTCGGGCCCGCCGCGCGGAGGAGAAGCGCGCCAAGAAGGCAGGCAAGCCGGCGGGCAAGAAGAAGGGCAAGCTGGGCTCCCGCTGACCCCCCCCCGGCGCGCCTCAGAGGACGCTGATGTCTCGAATCTCCCCGCGGCTGCCCTCGTAGCGAGAGACCGAATACTCGAACGGCGTGCCGTCGTCAAGAAACCCCGCCTGCGCAATCTCGAGCATGGGAATGCCCGGCGTTGTGCTGAGCCTCTTGGCCTCCTCCTCGGTTGCGGGCACGGCGCGAATGATTCTGTGGAAGCTCGAGATCTTGAGACCCAGCGCGTTGCGGAGGTAGGCGTAGACCGAACCATAGAGATGGGCGCGCCTGAGCCCGGGGATGAGGTCGAGGGGCATGTAGGTGTACTCGGTGACCATGGGCTCTTCGTCCAGGCAGCGCACGCGGCAGATGCGATAGGTAAAGTCCTCGCGGCTGATGCTCAGGTGTCTGGCAACGTCCTGCGGCGGGTTGACGATCGAGAAGTCGTAGACCACGGAGCTTATCTCCTTTCCCGTGGCCCTGTGCTTCTCGGTGAAGCCGGCGGCTCGGTCCGACTGCGAGAACATGAAGGAGTCGACCTCGGGGTCAGCCCCGGCGTCGACGGGTCCCAGGCCTGTCTGCTCGAGAAGCTCGGTGGTGTTCTTCACGTAGGTTCCCGACCCGCGACGACTGGAGATGAGGCCCCGCTCGGTGAGCAGCTCGATGGCGCGCTTGATGGTGATCTTGCTCACTCCGTAGGCCTCGCAGAGCTCGACCACGGTAGGGAGCTTCGCATTAGGCTTCAGGGCGCCCGATTCGATGCTGCGCTGGATGTCTGACGCGATGGACTGGTACTTCAGCATGGTGGCTCCCTTCTTGGGGTGGAGGGCGGAGAGACTGTCCGTGAACGGTAGAAATCGAGCCGCCAACGGTGCTTCTCGCCGGGTCGTTATTCTATATCTGCCGGCTTTTTGCCGGTTGGTGTTGCGCTGAGGTCAACTAAACCGCAGGTCAACGTGGCTTCTTCCTCAACTTCCCTTTCTTATTTCCTAAGTGTAGCGCGACTATTCACTCAGAAATAATCCTCAACAGAACAATTAGAGCGCTATAATCTAAATAACAAAGCGTGATAAAAAAACCGCATCACGCTTGAATCAGCAGTAGCGAGAACGGAGGGCACATGTCAGGTCCAACTCTGCCCGAGAACTTCTTCTTCGGGGCGGCGATGTCCGGTCCGCAGACGGAGGGAGGATGGAACGTAGGCGGCAAGCTCGAGAACGTGTGGGACACCTGGTCCAACGAGGACATCGAGGCGTTCCACAACCGCGTGGGCTCCTACGTGGGCAACGACTTCATGCACCACTACAAGGAGGACCTTGCCATCCTCAAGGGCCTCGGGCTCGACAGCTTCCGCACGTCGATCCAGTGGAGCCGCCTGCTCGACGCGGACGGCAGCATCAACCCCGAGGGCGCGGCCTGGTACCACGAGCTCTTCCGCGCGGCGCGCGAGGAGGGGCTCGAGCCCTTCGTGACCCTCTACCACTTCGACCTCCCCACCTATCTCTTCCGCCGCGGCGGCTGGGAGAGCCGCGAGACCTGCGAGGCGTACGCGAACTACGTCGAGAAGGCGCTCCACGAGTTCGGCAAGGAGGTCCGGTACTGGTTCACGTTCAACGAGCCGAGCGTCGAGCCCGAGAACCGCTACTGGCACGGCGGCTGGTACCCGCAGCACCACAGCTTCCGCGAGGCCGTGGTGGCGCAGTACAACATCTCGGTCGCGCACGCGCTCGGCGTCGCCCGCTACCGCGCGGCGCGCGAGGAGGGCGCGCTCCGTCCGGACGCGCGGATCGGCATCGTGTGCAACTTCAGCCCCTCCTACACCAAGGAGGACCCGAGCGAGGCCGACCTCGAGGCGCTGCGCATGAACGACGGCCTCACCACGCGCTGGTGGCTCGACCTCGCGACCAAGGGCAGCCTGCCCGCGGACGTGCTCGAGACCCTCGCCCGCCTCGGGACGCCCGTCCCGGCGCGCCCCGGCGACGAGGAGGTCCTGCGCTCGGGCGTCGTGGACTGGCTCGGCTGCAACTACTACCAGCCCTGCCGCGTGCAGGCGCCGAGCCGCGACCGCGACGAGTGGGGCAACCCGCTCTTCGCCGAGCCCTACGTCTGGCCCGAGCGCGTCATGAACGAGAGCCGCGGCTGGGAGATCTACCCCAAGGGCATCTACGACTTCGGCATGAAGTGCCGCGACGAGTACCCCGACCTCGAGTGGTTCGTGTCCGAGAACGGCATCGGCATCGAGGGCGAGTACAAGAACCGCGACGAGAGCGGCCAGATCCAGGACGACTACCGCGTCGACTTCGTGCGCGACCACCTCGCCTGGATCGCCCGCGCGATCGACGACGGCGCCAAGTGCAAGGGCTACCACTACTGGGGCCTCATCGACAACTGGTCCTGGGCGAACGCCTTCAAGAACCGCTATGGCTTCGTCGAGGTCGACCTCATGGAGAACTACGACCGCAGGCCCAAGAAGTCCGCGGCGTGGCTCAGGGAGGTTGTCGCGACACACGTGGTGAAGTAGGTCCTCGGGCCGGACCGGGGGGGAACGGTCCCGGGCTCCCTCCCCTCGGTTCGGCCATCGGATACGCGTCCCCTGGAGAGGGGCGCGATGGCACGGCTGATGTTTCCAACAGTTCAGTTAGGAGTGAAAGACATGGCCAACGGACAAAGCTTCCTCGACAAGTTCGCGGAAGTCTCCGCCAAGGTCGGCAACCAGGTGCACCTGCGCAGCCTGCGCGATGGCTTCGCCACCATCATGCCGATCTTCATCCTCGCCGGCATCGCGGCGCTGCTCAACAACGTTGTCTTCACGTTCCTGTGGAGCGCGGACCCGAGCAGCCCCGGGCTCTTCCCGAACGCCGACGTGCTCGCCACGGCCCAGTACTGGGGCAACTCGCTCACGCAGGGCGCGCTCTCCATCTCGGCCATCCTGCTGTGCGCCATGGTGGGCTACAGCTTCGCGAACAACAAGCGCTTCGACAACCCCGTCTCGTGCGTGGTGGTGGCGCTCGCGGTCTTCTTCATCATGATGCCGCAGACGGTGGCTGCCAACCTTGCTGCGTCATCGCCGCTCTACGTGGCCGAAGAGGTGACCACCGCTCAGGTCTCGAGCGCGTTCATCACCAACTACACGGGCACCAACGGCATGTTCACCGCCATCATCATCGGCCTGTTTGCGCCCACGCTCTTCATCAAGGTCTCGGGCGTCGAGAAGCTGCGCATCAAGATGCCCGAGGGCGTGCCGCCCGCGGTCGAGAAGTCCTTCAACGTCCTGATCCCGATGCTGCTCACCCTGGGCGCCTTCGGCGTGCTCTCGATGGTTCTCCACGCAGGCTTCCAGACTGACGTCACTGCTCTCATCAACACCTTCATCCAGACCCCGCTGCGAGCCCTCACCACCAACCCGATCGGCCTCGTGGTGATCTACTCGCTCGGCGTGTTCCTGTTCACCCTCGGCATCCACCAGTCCACCATCAACGGCGTGCTCGTCGAGCCCGTCCTCACGGTCGTGCTCGTCGAGGCCACGAGCGTGTACAGCTCCGGCGGCATCGACGCCGTGATCGCCCGTCCGGACCTGTGGCTCAACATGAACACCATCAACGTCTACGCGCTCATGGGAGGCTCGGGCTGCACGCTGGCGCTGCTCGTCGCAACGTTCATCTGGGGCAAGTGGCGCCCCTCCCGCGAGGTTGCCAAGCTCGGCATCCTGCCCGCCATCTTCAACATCAACGAGCCGGTCATCTACGGCTACCCGATAGTGTTCAACATCCCGCTCATGGTTCCGTTCGTGCTCAACACCATCATCGGCATCCTCGTCGGCTACTTCGCCACGGTCATCGGCCTCGTCAGCCCCACCTGCATCCAGGTGCCCTGGACCACCCCGATCATCGCCTCGGGCATCCTGTCCACGGGCGGCGACATCCGCGCGGGCATTCTCCAGATCGTGCTGCTGGTAATCTTCACGCTGATCTACCTGCCCTTCATGAAGGCATCGGAGACCGCGCAGCGCAAGCAGTTCGAGATAGCTCAGGAGTAGTCGCGTAGTTCCCCCCGCCCCCTGCGGACGGGCCATGCCAGCTCGTCCGCAGAGGGCGCCCCCCGGAGGGGCCCCATGCCAAGAAGCGGTGACCGTCATCTGGCGGTCGTCGGATGCAACGGACCGGTATGCCGGTCGGAAAGGACAGATCATGAAGATCATGCTGTGCTGCAACGCGGGCATGTCCACGAGCCTGCTCGTCCAGAAGATGCAGAAGGAGGCCGCGAGCCGCGGCGAGGAGGTCGCAATCGAGGCGCGCCCGATGAACGAGGCCATGGACCACATCAGCGAGGCCGACGTCATCCTCCTTGGGCCCCAGATCGGCTACGCGAGGGGCGACTTCGAGAAGGCCGTCGAGGGGCGCATCCCCGTCGCCGTCATCCCGATGGTCGACTACGGCCGCATGAACGCCGCCAAGATTCTCGACGACGTCAAGAAGATGCTCGGCTAGCCGCGAGCACCCGACCGCAGAGAGGAGAGGTCTGATGGACGAAGAGATGGAGATGATCTGCTTCCAGATCATCAGCTGCGTGGGCACCGCCAAGTCCTGCTACGTCAACTCGATCGCCAAGGCCGAGGAGGGTGACTTCGAGGCCGCCGAGGAGCTCATCAAGCAGGGTGACGAGGCATACGCCGCCGGGCATGACGTTCACATGCAGCTTCTGACCTCCGAGGCCAACGGCGAGCGCAAGGGCACCCCGCTGCTGCTCCTGCACGCCGAGGACCAGATGGCGAGCGCCGAGACCTGCAAGCTCATGGCGCAGAACTTCGCCAAGGTCTACCGCGAGCTTCTCGAGCTCAGGGGCGTGGCGAGCGCGTAGCGCGAGGCCGCGCCGGCGCCTGGGAGCCGGGCACAACCGCATGTTCATCGCACGTTGAAGGGCGCTGCCGGAGACGGTGGCGCCCTTCTGAGAAGGGGAGCGTTTCAGACAGAAGGGAGCCAGGCATGGCCAAGAAGAACGAGAGCGCACAGGGAAGCCGCCCGATCAAGATCGCCACCATCGGAGGAGGATCGAGCTACACTCCCGAGCTCGTCGAGGGCTTCATCAAGCGCTACGACTCCTGTCCGGTGCGCGAGCTGTGGCTCGTCGACGTCCCCGAGGGCGAGGAGAAGCTCGAGATCGTGGGAGGGCTCGCCCAGCGCATGGTCGAGGCGGCGGGCCTGCCCATGGAGGTCCACCTCACGCTTGACCGTCGCGAGGCGCTTGTCGGCGCAGACTTCGTGACCACGCAGTTCCGCGTGGGACAGCTCGACGCGCGCATCAAGGACGAGCGCATCGCCCTCAAGCACGGCCTCATCGGCCAGGAGACCAACGGCGCCGCGGGCATGTTCAAGGCCCTGCGCACCATCCCGGTGATCTTCGACATCATCCGTGACATGGAGGAGCTCTGCCCCGACGCCTGGCTCGTCAACTTCACCAACCCGGTGGGCATCGTGACCGAGGCCGTCCTGCGCCACACCAGCTGGAGAAGGATTATCGGCCTGTGCAACTGTCCGATATCCATGCGCTTCGGCATCGCCAGGTGGATGGACGTCGACCCCGACCGCGTGCGCATGGAGCTCTCAGGCCTCAACCACCACTTCTTCGTGACCGACGTCTACATCGACGGGAAGAGCCGCTTCGAGGAGGTGCTCGAGCGCTACTGCGAGCTGCCGGTTGAGGAGCTGGGCACCATGAAGAACATCATGGCCATCCCCTGGTCCAAGCGTCTCATCCGCGGCCTACGCGCCATTCCGGTGAGCTACCTCAACTACTACTTCTCCACGCGTGAGGAGCTCGAGCAGCTCGAGAAGGACTATCAGGCCCACGGCGTGCGCGCAGAGGTGGTCAAGCAGGTCGAAGCCGAGCTCTTCGAGCTCTACAAGGACGCCGAGCTGCACGTCAAGCCCAGGCAGCTCGAGGAGCGCGGCGGCGCCCACTACTCCGACGCGGCCTGCTCCGTGATCGACTCCATCGTGAACGACCGCGGCGACATCCAGTACGTCGACGTCCAGAACAAGGGTGCCGTCACGAGCCTGCCCTACGAGAGCGCCGTGGAGTGCGCGTGCGTCATTACCGGTGACGGTCCCAAACCCATCGCAGTGGGAGAGCTCTCTCCGGCCATCAACGGCACGATTCAGATGATCAAGAGCTTCGAGCGCATGGTCGCCGAGGCCGCAGTGACCGGAAGCAAGGACGTTGCCGTGGCGGCCCTGGTCGCCAACAAGCTCTGCGACTCCGACGCGGTTGCCAACGAGGTCTTTGATGAGCTCTGCGAGGCACACAGGGACTATCTGCCGCAGTTCTACAACGAGGATGGATCGCCAAGGGAGGCTCTACGGCGCAGCCAGGCCTGCGCCCTGGTCTAGCGAGCCGCGCGCTCAGCGCTGGTCGACCTGAGATGGCTCGTGCCGCAGCTTGACGACCGGTCTCATGCGCCGCGGGTATAATGCTCACGTTGCACGCTGTCGTTGCGCCGTGGGGACAGCATAGCCCGACGCGCGTCGAGAGAGGACGTCGTGAAGAAGTCTACGTTCATTGGTAACTTTGTCGCCTGGGTCATCGTGGCGGCGCTGGGCATAGCGTTTCTCGCGTGGTATCACATGACCGACTTCGAGGTCGTCTCTGCGGCCATCGGTGACTCCGCGCTCGTGCAGCTGGGGGTCGTGCTCGCCTCGCCGCTGCTGCTCTATGCGATTGGCGTGCTCATCGGCCTTCTGCTCGTGAGGTTCAAGCGCATCAGGATGGGGGGCGTCGCCCGGACGGTCTGCCTCGTGCTGGCGCTGCTCGCCCTCGCGTTCGTGCTGCTCGCCGGGGTGCCCGCGCTTGCGCCGGACACCGCGGGGACGCTCATGATCCCGACGGTGGTGGTCGTCTACGTCACGATGGTGGCGCCGATCATGGTCATGTTCTTCGGGTTCCTCTACGCGCTGGGCCTCGCGCCGGCAGACGCCTCCAAGCGCGGGCCGCTCTCCCGGCACCTGCCGGACGAGCGCGCGGAGTAGCCGCCGGGCGTTGCGTCGGCGGCCCGCTTGACGAGACCTTCCCTGACGAGGGCGGGTCAAGCGGGCGTTGAGGGGCGCCTCTCTATGCCGGTTATAATTTGAAGTTCTGATTTTCGCCCGTGACCGTCCTTCTCGCGGAGAGGAAACGCATGGAGTTCGTCATTCTCTATCTGCTCGTCAACATCGCTGCCGGCGCCGCGGCGTGCTTCTTCGGAAAGAAGCTCTTCTACGTGCTGCTCGGCGTGCTCGTGTTCATCGGCGTCTTCAACGTGGCGCTGGGCTCCACGGACGCCTCGCCCGTGTCGCTCGCGATCGGCGCGGTGCTCGGCGTGGTGGCCGCGCTGCTCTCCAAGTACGCCTACAAGGCGGGCGTCTTCATCGTCGGTCTGCTGGCCGGCGCGGCGCTCGGCTTCATCGTCACCATGCTGCTGCCCCAGGAGGCGACCGACTACCTCGGCATCATCATGGCCGTGGCGGGCGTCCTGCTCGGTCTTGCGGCCGTGCACTGGGCCGATGCCGCCGTGCGCTTCGGCACCGCCTGGGCGGGCTCGTCCTTCCTCGTGCCCAACGTGCTCGCCACTGTGCTGGCCTTCGGGCAGCTCGCCGCGTGCGCGGTGCCCGGCGACGCGCTCGCGACCTTCGACTCCCTCACGGCCTTCGTTGGCGGGGACTTCGCCGCGGCCTATGCGACCCCCATTCTCGTGGGCACCATCGCGCTCACCATCGTGGGCTCGATCGTCCAGACGCGCACGGAGTAGCGAGCGAGGCGGGGCGGGAAAGCCGTCGCTGCCTCGACCCCGCCGTACCCCAGCACTAGCGAGACAGAGAATCCGGACAGAAATCGCCTCCTAGGAGGTCGATTCTGTCCGGATTCTCTGTCTCGGTGAATCTGGGGAGTGATGCGTGGGGGGCGGGGCCGTCGCCCCGCCCCTGCGTCACGCTAGTCGACGAGGTCGGCGTCGTCCTCGTCGTAGATGATCACGTCGTCGCTGGCATGGCGACGGCTGATGCCCGAGAGGATGCCGGCGCCGCCGAGGGAGAGGGCGCCGAGCGCGCCCACCACGGAGTCGATCATCGACGTGGCGTCGCCGGTGTCGGGGACGGCAGAGCCGGAGCCCGCGCCGGAGCTCGGCCTCTTGCCGGTGCCGCCGGTGGAGCCGGTGCCGCTGCCGGTGCCAGAGCCGTTGCCAGGGCCGGTGCCGCTGCCGGTGCCAGAGCCGGTGCCGGTGCCAGAGTTCCTCACGAGCGCGTTGCGGGCGGCGTCGAGCGCGGCGAGCGCGTCGGAGACGTCCTTCTCGCTGGCGCTCTGGTTGGCGAGAACCGCGTTGGCCTGCGAGAGGGCGGCGGCGAAGGCGGCCCAGGAGCTGGCGGTGTAGTCGCCCTGGCTGAGCGAGGCGGCCTCGCCCACCTTGTTCTGGAGCTCGGTCTTGTCGACCGCCGGGATGACCTCGTCGGCGACAAAGGCCCAGGTGCCGCTCACGATGACGTTGCCCTCCGCGAGGAAGCCGTCCTCGTGGTCCCATCCGCCGAAGGTCCAGGTGCCGGCGACGCCGTCCTTCTCGCCCTTGACGGTCTCGCCCTTGGCGGGGGAGGCGGGAAGGGTCACGGAGGAGCCCTTCTCCACGGTCATGTCCTCGGGCAGCGCGGCGCCCTCGGGGGCGAGGCTGCCGGCCCAGGCGAAGCTCACCGTGACGGTGTCGGGCTCGGCGTTGGGGTCGAGCGGGAAGCCGGCGGCGATGGCCTTGATCTCGTCCTCGGACGGGGCCTTGGAGAGGATGGCCGCGCGGGCGATCTTGGTGCCGGGCTTGGTGAAGAGCTGCGCCCCGCCGCCGGTGTAGACGTCGGCGCCGACGTAGTAGTTCCGGCAGTTCTCGGGCGGGACCTCGAGGCCGCCCTTGGCGTCGGCCTCCTCGCAGAGCCTGCCGTCGATGTACATGCGGACCTTGCCGCAGCTGTAGACGCCGAGGGCGTGGTGCCAGACGTCGGCGGTCACCGCTCCGGCCGGCTTGGGCGTGCCGGAGCCGTTGGAGTTGAACCAGAAGGCCATCTTGCCGTGCGTGTCGCTGTTGCCGGCGATCTCCAGGCCGTCGCCGGAGCTCTGCTGGTTGGAGATGAAGCACTGGTCGGAGTCGAGGTCGTGTGCCATGAAGATGCACTCGAGGGCGTGCTCGTTGCCGAGGTAGGTGTAGTCGTCCTGGTCGAACGCAAAGCCGAAGGCGCTCCTGCCGTCGCACTCGAAGACGTTCTGGCCCATGGCCTCGTCGTAAGCGATGACGGCGGTCGCGGCGAGCTCGGGGTGGACGGCCTCGTGCCCGGCGGCGTCCGCGATGCCGGCGGCGCGCTCGACGGCGGCGAAGTCGACGTCGAGGAGCTTCTCCGGCGCAGGCGGGAGCAGGCGGGCGGCGTAGGCGGTCCTGACCTGCTCGGCCGTCATGGCGTAGGGGAAGAGGCGCGCGAAGGCGACGCGGGTGCCGGCCTTGGCACAGATCTCCGGCATGTTGGAGGTGCTCACGTCGGAGCAGACGTAGTAGCGGTCGGGGCTCGGCACGGTCATCTTGCCGGCGCTCGCCTGGTCGGCTTGCTCGCCGTTGACGTAGAGCGTGACGTTCGTGCCGTCATAGGTGGCGACGGCGTGGACCCACTCGTCGGTGTTGACGGGGGTGCCAAGGATTCGCCTGGCCTGGTCGTTGTTGTACCAGAACTCGATCTTGCCGTTCTCCACCTCGAAGCCGGCGCCGGCGCTCTGCTGGTTGGAGAAGAGGCACTGGTCGGTCTGGCTGTCGACGAGCTTGAAGTAGCACTCGTGCGTGGAGGCGCCGACGAACTGGTCGTAGTCGGTGGCGGAGAGGCGGTAGCCCCAGCCGGTGGAGCCGTTGGCCTCGAGCGCCTTAAAGCCGATCTCCTCGTCCTCTACGAGCCCCATGCCCTGCTCGCGGTTGGGCGTGTGGCCCATGGCGTCCTCGGTCACGCCTTCGCGGTAGTCGATGTCGAGGATCGCGCGCGGGGTCACGGGCGCGGAGCCGGTGGTGAAGGCGGCCGAGACGATGGCCGGGGAGGTGGAGTTGGGCGCCGGCTCGGTGCTGCCGGCCCAGGTGCCGGAGCCCTCGGAGCCCGCCTCCTTGTTCCAGGAGGTCTGGGCGTAGACGCTCATGGTGTAGGTGGTGTCGGCGACGAGCCCCTTGAAGGCGACGGCCCAGGAGTTGCGGATGTACGCGGCGGGACGGTAGTAGTCTCCGAAGATGCGCTTGGTGACGGTCGAGCCGTCCTCGGCCTCGGCGACGAGCTTGTACTCGTGGACCATGTCATCGCCGCGCTCGGAGCCGGGTTGGGCGGCGGGGAAGTGCACCTTGGCGGAGGTGTTGGTGACCTCGTCGACGGTGACCTCGGCGCCCGCGGGCCAGGTGGGGGCGGCGGTGGACTCGCGCGCGGTGGTGTAGGCGGTCATGTCGCTGGGGTCGATGACCCACGGCTCGTACAGGTAGACGACGCCCTCGCCCTCGGCGCGGGAGCGCACGAGCGAGATGCGGTAGGCGCGCACGGTGTCGTCCTCCATGAAGTCGAGAAGGACGACCTGCGACGCCTCCTGACGGCTGGTGCCCGGGGTGAAGACGTCGGCCGTCTGCGGCGGCACGGAGGCGCCGTTGCCGGAGTCGGGGTCGACCTTGCCGGTCTCGTTCTCGTAGTAGGCACCGATCGTGGAGTCCTGGATGGCGGTGAACCCGAGGTCCTGGCTGATGGAGCGCTCGTCCTCCAGCGTGGCGTGGCTGTGTCCGGAGACCTGGATCAGGTTGGGGTACTGGGCCATGAGCTTCTGGAAGTCGTTGGCCTCGCCCTGGCCGAAGTTGCCGTGCCACTCGGGCGAGGTGTAGGAGGACCCGCGCATCTGGTGGTGGGTCAGCACGAGGAACGGCACGCCGTCATCGCAGCCCTGCTCCTCGAGCTGCTGCTTGAACCAGTCGTAGTTGGGGCGGTAGTCGCCGTCGCTCGCACCGATGGGGCCCATCGTGATGACGCGCACGCCGTTCACGTCCACGACCTTGTTCGCCGCCTGGCCGGTGCGGTCCTCAAAGACGGAGCGCGCGAGGGTGACGCCCCAGTTGTACGTCTCGTGGTTGCCCTGGCAGAGGATCATCTGCGTGTGTCCCGTGCCGTCGGCGTAGCCCGCGTTGTGCGCGCCGCCGTCGTTGATGAGGGCCATGAGGCGCTCGTACTGGTCGTTGCTGCCGTTGTCGGTGAGGTCGCCCACCAGACAGAACGCGTCGAGCTGCGGGTCGATCTCATAGATCGTGTCGAAGGCAAACTGCAGCTTCTTGTCGGCGTCGCGTGGCTCGGCACCCGTGTTGTTGTTGACGTGCAGGTCGGACCCAATGAGAAGGCGCGCCCTTACGCCCTCGCGCGAGAGGCCCGTCTCGTCGGCCCATGCGATTCCCGGCTGAGCGGTCCCCGTCGCCACGAGGCCCAGGCCCGCGGTCATCACCAGCCTGAGGAAGCCGCGGCGGGAGACCCCGCCCGTCGTACCCTGCTCCGTGCCCTGTTCCATGCGTCCCCCTTTGGTCGCGTCCCATGGACAAAACTCACCTCATTTTTGAGCGCGTCCGTAAGCTGCCCTTCTCGCCCTGGTCTTCTGTGGGTCAGGGTTCCTCGGCTCTCGTTAGGGCTGGTCCCGCGTGGGCAATCCTTCCGTAAGGACGCTTGACTATTCGCGCCCCTCGCGCACCACCTCGCCCAAGGGGGGCGGGGTATAGTGTCGAGTGAGGGGTCGCGATGCCCAACGCCCGCTCTGCGAGGGAGGACCGCCATGCCGTTTTCCATCGTTCGCGACGATATCGCGCGCGTGAGCGCGGACGTGCTTGTCAACGCTGCCAACGAGCGGCTCATGGAGGGCGGCGGCGTGTGCGGGGCCATCTTTGCCGGCGCGGGGCGTGACCGCATGTCGGAGGCGTGCGCGCGGATCGGCGGCTGCCCCGCGGGCAAGGCCGTGACCACGCCGGGGTTCGACCTTCCCTGTCGTTGGGTCGTCCATGCCGTCGGGCCCGTCTGGCGGGGTGGCGCGCGGGGCGAGAAGGACCTGCTCCGCAGCTGCTACCGGAGCGCCTTCTCCGAGGCTGCGCGTCTTGGCGCCTCCTCCGTCGCGTTCCCGCTCATCTCCGCCGGCGTCTTCGGCTACCCCGTGCACGAGGCCCTCGACGTCGCGCGCGCCGAGGCGCAGGCCTTTCTCGACGCGCATCCTGACGTGGATGCCACGCTCGTCGTCTTCTCGCGCGACGTGGTCGCGGAGAGCGTGGCGCTCATCGGCGAGCTGTGCGAGTTCGTCGACGACGCGTACGTTGACGCGAGCCCCTTCCTGCGCGACCGCCGGAGGGAGCTCGAGGCCCTCGGTGCCCCGCTGCCATCCGCGGCGGCGGGGCGGGAGTGCGTGGCATGCGCGCCCATGGCGTCCGCCCCCGCCTCGGACGAGCTCGCCGAACGGCTGTCGCACCTCGACGCGTCCTTCTCGCAGGCGCTTCTCGCCCTGATTGACGAGCGCGGGCTCACCGACGCCCAGGTCTATCGGCGGGCCAACCTGAGCCGGCAGCTCTTCTCCAAGATCCGGTCCCGAGCGGACTACCGGCCGACCAAGCCCACTGCGGTGGCCCTCGCCCTGGCGCTCGAGCTCACGCTCCCTCAGACGCGGGAGCTTCTCGCCCGCGCCGGCCTCGCGCTCTCGCACAGCAGCAAGTTCGACGTGATCGTGGAGTTCTACCTCATGCGCGGCGTCCATGACGTCATGGCCGTGAACGAGGCCCTCTTCGCCTTCGATCAGCCGCTGCTCGGCTCCCAGTAGGCCGCCGGGGCGTGGGCCGTCGGCGAGCGAATGTCGCCTCGTGGTTTACCTCTCGTGTTGCCGCTGAGCGTAACCTCCCAGTCGTAGGGCATGACCACGACGAAGGAGGTAGCAATGCGTACGGAAATCGTCTTCATCCTGGATGCGAGCGGCTCGATGGCGGGGCTCGAGGCCGATACCGTCGGTGGCTTCAACAGCCTCATCGAGAAGAACCGAGAGGAGCCGGGCGAGGCCACGGTCTCCACGATTCTCTTCTCGGACGGCTCACGCGTCCTGCACGACCGGCTGGACATCCGCGAGGTCCCCGCGCTCACGCGCGCCGACTATCGCTGCTGCGGCTGCACGGCCCTGCTCGACGCCGTGGGTGGCGCCATCGGGCACGTCGACCTTGTCCAGCGCGTGCAGCCAAGGGGTCACGCGGCGAACAGGGTGCTCTTCGTCATCACCACGGACGGCATGGAAAACGCAAGCCGACGCTTCACGTATCCGCAGGTCAAGAAGATGATCGAGCAACATCGTGAGCGGGGTTGGGAGTTCCTCTTCATCGGGGCGAACATCGATGCGGCCGCAGAGGCGTCTCACCTCGGCATTGCGAGCGAGCGCGCGGCGGACTACGTGGCGGACGGGCGCGGCACCGAGGTGCTCTACAGCGCGATGGCGATGGCGGTGGCGAACGTGCGCTCCGGCGCTCCTGGCTCGGCGATGGGCGACTCGTGGCGCGCGGGCCTTGACGCCGACGTGAGGGCGCGGAGGAGATAGCAGCACGCATTCTGCGCGACTCCCCAGACGCCATCTGGGGAGTCGTCCTCGTCCGGTCGCAGAGTGCATGCTGTGACGCCCTCTTGCGGTATCGTCGCCGCGCGGGGGAGCGGTGCGGCGCCGATAATTCGTGGAGGGTGACTGGCGTCGGTGCCTGACGGGTAGGAATTCGAGCATCGAGAAGGACGTTCGATAGGAGCGACATGGGCTGCCTCAGCGTGGTCTTCAACATCATCTGGATCCTCACCGGAGGCTGGGTCACGGCACTCGGGTTCTTCCTCACCGGCGTGATCTGCTACGTCACGATCGTCGGCATCCCGCTCGGTCGGCAGGCGTTCAAGATGGCCTCCCTCACGCTCGCGCCCTTCGGCAGGACGATCGAGTACGGGGGCGGTGCCCCGTCGCTCGTGGCCAACGTGGTCTGGGTGCTGCTCGGCGGCTGGTGGTCGGCGCTCTGCTACCTCGCCGAGGGCGCCCTCTTCTGCGTCACGATCGTGGGCATCCCGTTTGGCCTGCAGCTCTTCAAGATGGCGAAGCTCGTCCTGCTGCCGTTTGGCGCCACGGTGAGGTAGGGGGCTGCGACCTTCGCGCCCGCAATCCCGTAACACTTTTCTAGATTGTTACGTCTTTCTCGCCCCCGCGCGCGGGCTGATAAGGTAACCCGCATGAACATTGCTGCCGCACATATTTCGATGATGGCCATGGTGGTCATGGAGATGCCCAAGCCCGGGCACTCTGACGCGCCGTGCCGCGAGGTCGGGCGCTAGGAGACCGGGCGCCCTCGCGGGCCGCCTCCGGCGGGAGGCCGCCCAGACCCATCCCACTCATCGAGCGGAGCTCTCGCATGATCCAGATCAAGAACCTCTGCAAGTCCTACGGCGCGCAGCCAG
Source organism: Thermophilibacter provencensis (assembly GCF_900128445.1). Classification (GTDB taxonomy): domain Bacteria; phylum Actinomycetota; class Coriobacteriia; order Coriobacteriales; family Atopobiaceae; genus Thermophilibacter; species Thermophilibacter provencensis. The sequence continues at coordinate 1,322,320 of NZ_LT671417.1, forward strand.
ATGCGCCGCACGCCCTCGACGACGTCTCCATAGACATTGCCGACGGCGACATCGTGGGCATCATCGGCATGAGCGGCGCCGGCAAGTCCACGCTCGTGCGCTGCATCAACCTGCTCGAGCAGCCCACCTCAGGCCAGATCCTCGTGGACGGCCAGGACGTCACCGGGCTCACCGGCGCGGCGCTTCGCGCGTACCGCCGTCGCGTGGCGATGATCTTCCAGAGCTTCGGGCTTCTGTCCCAGAAGACCGTGCTCGCCAACGCGTGCTTCCCGTACCTGGCCGCAACGGGGCGCGTGACCTCCCAGAACCGCGAGCGCGCCCTCCAGCTCCTGGACCTCGTGGGCATGGCCGACCGCGCCGACTCCTACCCGAGCCAGCTCTCCGGCGGCCAGCAGCAGCGCGTGGCCATCGCCCGCGCCCTCGCGTGCGAGCCGGAGTACATCCTGTGCGACGAGGCCACGAGCGCCCTCGACCCCGCGAGTACCAACACCGTCCTCAAGCTCCTGCGCCAGATCAACCGCGAGACCGGCGTCACCATCATCGTGATCACGCACTCGATGGGCGTGGTCCAGAAGATCTGCAAGAACGTCGTGGTGCTCGAGCGCGGGCATGTCGTGGAGCGGGGGAGCGTCGCCGACGTCTTTGCCACCCCGCAGTCGCAGGCCGCCAAGGTTCTTCTCGAGAGGGTTGATTGGGATGCCTAGCCTTTCAGAGTTCTTTGCCGAGTATGGCGAGCTGCTGCTCCAGGGCACCGGAGAGACGGTCGTCATGCTGCTCGTGCCCACGCTCATCTCGTACGTCCTGGGCATCGCCCTCGGCGTGGTGCTCTACCTCACGGCGCCGGGGTCGCTGCGCCCCGTGCGCGTGCTCAACGCCGTGCTCGGCTGGGCGGTCAACATCTGCCGCTCCTTCCCGTTCATCGTGCTCATGGTGTCGATCATCCCGCTCACGCGCCTCATCATGGGCACGGGCTCGGGCATCCTGGGCACCATCCCGCCGCTCGTGCTCTCCGCCACGCCCTTCATCGCGCGCATGGTCGAGCAGTCGCTCGCCGAGGTCCCGCACGAGAGCGTCGAGGCCGTGGAGGCCTGTGGCGCCTCGGTGCCCCGCGTGGTCTTCTCGGCGCTTCTGCCCGAGGCCCTGCCGTCCCTGGTGCGCGGCGTCGCCGTGGTGCTCATCGCGGTCCTCGGCTACACCGCCATCGCGGGGGCCGTGGGGGCGGGCGGCCTGGGCGACATCGCCATCCGCTACGGCTACTACCGCTACCAGTCCGACGTCATGATCGCCGCGGTGGTCATTCTCGTGGTCATCGTGCAGCTGATCCAGAGCGCGTGCGATTTTCTGGCCCGCCGCGTCGACCATCGCTCCAACGGCTAGTCCATCAATTTTTTGTGTTAATTGGGGACAGTCCCCAATTTACAGAGTGAGGAGAAGAACCATGAAGTTCGCTAGTTCTAACATTTCCCGCCGCTCCCTTCTTGCCACGCTCGCGCTCGCTGCCGCCGGCTCGCTCGCGGCATGCGGCGCCGAGGGGCACGCGCACGAGCACGGGACGCTCCGGATCGGCGCCTCTCCAAGCCCGCATGCGGAGATTCTCAACGACTTTGCCGCCCCGCGCCTCAAGGAGAGGGGGATCGAGCTCGATGTCATCGAGTACACCGACTACCTCAAGCCCAACGAGGACGCGATCTCCGGGGAGCTTGACGCGAACTACTTCCAGCACATCAACTACCTCAACAACTACAACGAGGAGAACGGGTCCGACCTCGTGAACGTCGGGGCCATCCACTACGAGCCGTTCGGCATCTTCCCCGGCCGTTCGAGCGACCTCGATGACATCGCCGAGGGCGCCACGATCTCCGTGCCCAACGACCCGACCAACGAGGGTCGCGCGCTGCTCCTGCTCCAGGACCTTGGCCTCATCACGATCGACGAGGCCGCTGGCGTTACCGCCACGGTGAACGACATCACGGACAACCCCCGCGGCATCAAGATCGCGGAGCAGGAGGCCGCGGTCCTGCCCTCGACGCTCGCGGATGTGGACTTTGCCGTCATCAACGGCAACTACGCCATCGACGCGGGCCTCTCGCTCGCCGACGCCGTGGCGACCGAGAACGCCGACTCCACGGCCGTGCCCGAGCAGTACGTCAACATCATCGCCACGCGTCCCGAGCTGAAGGACGACGAATGCATCGCCGCGCTCGTCGAGGTCCTCAAGGGCGATGACTTCGCGGCGTATCTCCAGGAGGCCTTCGGCGACTCAGTCCAGGCCTTCTAGATGCGTGACAGGGGGGACGTGACAGGGGGACGGAGGTCTTGTCAGCGCTCCGTCCCCCTGTCACCCCATTGCCTCCTGCGAGCGATGCGATCTTTCGTACAATCTTTCTAAAGGCATGAGATTCGGGAGGCGACCATGGCGGCGATGGACCTGAATGACTTCACCTGGACGCGCGAGCCAGCGGCCTGTATGGCGCACGACGGGGCGCTCGAGATCACCACGCTCCCGCACACCGACCTCTGGCAGCGCACCTACTACCACTTCCGCAATGACAACGCGCCCGTCTTCCAGGCGCGCACGGACGAGAGGTACTTCAGCTTCACGGTGGGCACGGACTTCTCGCAGAGCCACCACCGCTTCGACCAGTGCGGGATTGTGATGTACCTGGACTCCGAGAACTGGCTCAAGGCATCCGTCGAGTATGAGAACGAGCGCTTTCAGCACCTCGGGAGCGTGGTCACCAACGGAGGCTGGTCCGACTGGGCAACGACGGAGATCACCGCCGACGAGCGGCGGATGTGGTATCGGCTCTCCCGTCGCGAGGATGACTTCCGCATAGAGTGCTCTCGCGACGGCGTGATCTTCTCGCAGATGCGCGTCTGCCACCTGGCCGCGGCGACGGACGCGGTGAGCTTTGGCGTCTACGCCTGCTCTCCCGAGGACTCGTCGTTCACGGCGCGCTTTGACCGCTTCGACTACGGTCCGTGCGTCTGGGCCGCCCATGATGGCCAGCAGCCGGACGAGGGGTAGGGCCAGATTTCGGCGTCCCGCCGTACCCTCTGGCGCGAGGCGCGCACCGTCTCTCCCGCCCTGCGGTCGCCTTAGACACGTGACATGGGGACGGAGCGCTGACAAGACCTCCGTCCCCATGTCACCTACCGGTACGTCACCGTCTCCGAAAGCGGCCTGCGGCTCTCGTGGTTGGGCAGCGGGCCCGTGCCCTCGGCGGCGTAGCCGAGGTCGAGCAGCATGAGGAGCTCCTCGTTCTCGGGCAGGCAAAGGCGCTCCTTGGCAACCTCAGGGTCAAAGCGGTTGAGCCAGCAGCTGTCGACGCCCGCGTCGCACGCGGCCAAGACCATGTGCGTGGCCACGATCGCGGCGTCCTCGATGCCGGAGTCGCGCGCGTCGCCGGGGTAGAGGTAGACGTTCGTGGTGTCGAAGGCCACGGCCAGGACCGTGGGCGCACCGTAGCGGCAAGGCGTGAGCTCGTCCACGATGGCGAGCGCCTCGGCGCTCTGGAGCACGTAGACGTGCTGCTCCTGCAGGTTCTTGGCGGTGGGGGCAAGACGACCCGCCTCGAGGATCCGCTCGAGCGCCTCGGGCTCCACCTGACGGGTCTCGTCGTACTTCTTGCACGAGTAGCGCTTGGCGATGACGTCCCTGAACTCCATCTCGGTCACTCCTCCTTGGTCGTGGCTCACCTGTCTTCCTGCGCCAATGATACGCCTGCCGTTACGTCGCCCGCAGTGCGCTGTACAATGGCCGCGCCGGACACGCCAAGAAGAACGGACCCCCATGACCGCGCTCGACCTCATGCGCTCAGACGCGCCGTATGCCGTGAGCTACCTCGACATGCCCAACGACCTGCAGCCGCGCGCGCAGCGTCTCTGCTGGCGCTTCAACCAGCTTGACCCGGCGGACACCGAGTCGCGAGCCCAGATCCTGAAGGAGCTCTTTGGCACGTGGCACCCGCGCGCAAACGTCAAGCCCACGTTCCGCTGCGACTACGGCTTCAACATCCACTTCCACGGCTTTGCGCTCGTGAACTACAACTGCGCATTTCTGGACACCTCGCCCATCAACATCGGCGAGGGCACGTTCATCGCGCCCGGCTGCGTGCTCGCGTGCGCGGGGCACGCCGTACACCCCGCCCAGCGTGCGGAGGGCATCCAGACCTCGGCGCCCATCACGCTGGGCAACAACGTCTGGCTGGGCGCCAACGTGACCGTCTGCGGCGGCGTCACCATAGGCGACGGGAGCGTGATCGGGGCGGGAAGCGTGGTCACGCGCGACGTGCCTGCCGGCGTGATCGCGGCCGGCGTGCCCTGCCGCGTGCTGCGCGAGGTGTCGGAGCGCGACCTCGTGGATCCGATATCGCCGGCTGGCGCCGAGGGGGAGGGGAGGTAGGCCGTGGACCTCAGGGTTGACCGCAGGGGCTGCGAGAGCGTGGTTCTGGACTTCGACGGGACGATGTGCCTGCTCTTCCAGAACCATGACCTCGCGGCGACGAGGCACAGGATGCATGAGGAGCTCGGGCGGTTCTCGATTGACTTCGACGAGGCGCTGGATGCGTTCGATGCCTTCGACGCCGTGCTGGCGCAGACCGCTGATCGCCTTGAGACGCGTGCGGAGGCCCTGCTCAAGGCAGATGAGATCCTCTCCGATGCCGAGGTTGCGGCCGCCGGGACGGGCCCTGCGGTCACGGGCGTGGCCGAGGCCGTCGACTTCTGGCGGGGCGCGGGGTATCGGGTCGGCGTGGCAACCAACAACTCCGCCCGCGCGGTCGACGCCTTCCTCAGTCGCATGTCCATCGGACAGCTTCCGGTGGTGGGCCGGGACGACGCGCACCCGGAGCGCCTGAAGCCCAGCACATGGAGCGTCGATCGCGTCCTCGAGCTGATGGGTGGCCGCCCGGAGGCGACCGTCTTCGTGGGTGACACGCGGCGGGACTACGAGACATCGCTGCGGGCGGGCTGCGCTTTTCTCGGCATGGTCCCGACGGAGCGCAAGCGCGTGCGGCTCAGCGCGGCCCTGGACGAGGACCTGATGGCGCGGGACTACCCCGAGCTGCTGAGGCGGTTCTTCGGTCGGTCGTAACCGGGCATGCCCCGGCGTCCAGACAGAGCCAATCGACAGAATGACGCCCCCGAGGGCACGCTTTTGTCGATTGGCTCTGTTTCGGCGAGGAGGGGCCAGCGAGAAGGGACGGCGTCGCGCAAGGCGAGAGGGGCCGACGGCGCGTCGACGGCGGTATGCGTTGCGTCGAGAAAGCGCGCTCGAATTCCCATGCTGTCCGGAAACGTACCAGAGACCCCGCGTTCTTTTTGTCGAGTCGCGGATGCGCCCTCGTCCGGGGGAACAATGGAGGTCCGGTGGCCCGGACGAGGGAGGGACGATGGGCGAGGCAGTGAGACGACGAATCGATGCGCTGCTGGACGCGGCGGAGCGCGGGGAGAGCTCCCTGGTGCCGCCGGGCGAGAAGGACCGCAAGGCGCTCCTGCGCCGCGGGCTCGAGCTGACGCAGCCGCTTTCCGGACAGTTCGTCCGCAGAGGGACCTGGAGACGGCTCAACCCCGCGGAGCGGTCGCTCTGGCTCATGCGGGGGCTTGCCGCGCGCCATCCGGACTGGCGCTTCTGCGAGGCGTCGGCCGCGGTTGCGTATGGCCTTCCGGTGACGTGGGGGCTGCTCACGCACGTGTGGGTGACGGCGGGGCGGGGCTCGCATGACAAGTCCGTTCCGGGCGTCATCCGACGCTGTGTGAGCGATCCCGAGGGTCCTGCGCTCGCCCAAGGGCTTCCCGTGACGTCGTTCTGGAGGACCGTCTTCGACTGTCTCGTGGCGTTTCCTCCTCCTGACGCACTGGCAGTCGTTGATCGGGCGCTCCGATTGAGCCAGGCGTCTGCACACCAGGTCGTCGACTACCTGTGCTCGGCGCACCGTGGCCGACGCGGGGTGCGCGGGGCGACGCGCGTCGCCGCCCTCGCCGACGCGCGCGCCGAGAGCGGAGGGGAGTCAATCGCCCGCTGGACGATGTTCGAGGCCGGTTTTGAGCCTCCTGAGCTGCAGGTGTGGATTGAGGATCCGGTTGAGCCGGGAACGTGGTTCCGCGTCGACTTCCTCTGGCTGCTTCCTGATGGGTCCGTCATCATCGGAGAGATGGACGGCAGGCAGAAGACCGAGCGTCCCGAGCTCATGGGTGGCCGCAGCACGGTACGAGTGCTGCAGGACGAGCGCCTGCGCGAGTCTCACCTCTCGGCGCTTCGCCCCGCGGTCGTGCGATTTGGCTACGACGTGGCGCGCGACCCCGTCCTTCTCGGCTCCCTGCTTGACTCGTTCGGCGTTCCGAGGCGATCGGGCGACCCGACGGACCCGCCCCCGTTCACGACCAGGCGTGCGGAGCTGATGCAGCTTGGCGGCTGGAGGGTGCTGGCGACGGAGCTCGTGGCTGCGTAGGCTGCTCCCGAGCATGCCTTGGCGCCCAGACAGAGCGAATCGACAAAATGACGTCCCCGAGGGCACGCTTTTGTCGATTGGCTCTGTTTCGGCGAGTAGGACGCGCTGGCGAGAAGAGCGTGCTGGCGAGAACGAGAAGGACGCGCGGGCAAGAACGGCGCGCCAGGCCTATCTCACGCGCCACTCCTCGGGGACCTCGAAGATCGCCTCGAGGCTGGCGAGAAGGTCCTCGCGCCAGCTGGTGGCGCCGCGCCGGATGCACCAGAGGAGCTCGTAGCCGCTGAACATGTGCGACGCGGCCTCGTAGAGCCGCTCGGCTGGCGCGAGGTTGCGCACCTGGCCTGCCTCCTGCGCGCGGCGGATGATGTCCACCGCGACCTCGGTGAGGTAGGGGCGCATGTCGAAGGTGTGGCGGTCCTCCTGCAGGTTGGCGATCATGGCCTGGCTGAAAAGGCCTGCCCCCAGCTTGGAGCTCTCCTGGTAGAGGGTGTCAAAGCACGTGACGAGCTGCTCCCAGTAGTTGCCCGACCCCGCCACGGCGAGCAGCCGCTGCGAGAGGCGGATCGTGATGTCGTCGTAGACCTCCAGCACGAGCTCCTCCTTGGAGGGCACGTAGCGATAGAAGGTGGGCTTGGTTATCTCGCACGCGTCGCAGATGTCCTGGACGGTCACGTTCTCGTAGCCGCGCTCCTGGAAGAGCCGGAGCGCCTGAGCGGAGATGATGGTGCGGTTCATGCGTCTTCCTCGCGTCGTGGGGGCCGGTCACGCGGCGGGTCGTTCGACCTACTTTACACCGCGGCCGTTCGCGGCCGCCCTCGAGAAGACGGCCGCGGCGCGAAACGCGACGCCCGCCGAAAAGCCGTCCTCGCCGCGCCCCGCTCGCCCCTCGAGGTGTAGCTTTAACTCGGGTAACGAAAGGCGTTACCGTGGTAAAACCGAGGGGAAAGCGAGAGGACGCATGGCAAACAGGCTGTTCGAGAAGACCCAGATCGGGAACATGCGGCTCAAGAACCGCATCGTCATGGGCCCGATGGGCACGACCGGTGAGGCGGACGGCGCCTACACCATGGACGGCGTCTACTACTTCGAGGAGCGTGCCAAGGGCGGCTGCGGCCTCATCATCACCGGCGCCAACGTGGTCTCCACCAAGTACGAGCCGCGCCCCTGCACCGAGCTCAGCAACTTCCACCACGTGGAGCGCCTCAACATGCTCATCGACCGCTGCCACCACTGGGGCGCCAAGGTGTGCGTGCAGCTCTCCCCGGGCCTCGGCCGCCAGCAGTTCACCGACCCCTTCACGCCGCCGTACTCCGCCGGCGCGTGCCCCTCGTTCTGGTTCCCGAGCCTCATCTGCAAGCCCTTCGCCAAGGAGGACATCGCCTACCTGGTGGAGCGCGTGGGCTACTCCGCCTCGCTGGCCGTGGCCGCCGGCGCCGACGCGCTCGAGCTGCATGCCTACGGCGGCTACCTGCTCGACCAGTTCCAGTCCACGATGTGGAACGACCGCACGGACGAGTACGGCGGCTCGCTCGAGAACCGCATGCGCTTCACGCTCGAGTGCATCGAGGCGATCAAGAAGAACGTCCCGGCGGGCTTCCCCGTCCAGGTGAAGTTCACGCCGTACCACGGCGTTCCCGGTGGCCGAGAGCTCGACGAGGGCGTCGAGATGGCCAAGATCCTCGAGGGCGCAGGCGTGGACGCGCTCCACGTTGACGTGGGCTGCTACGAGGCGTGGTACAAGGCCATCTCCACGGTCTACGCCCCCGAGGGGCACCAGCTGCGCGTGGTCCGCGCCATCAAGGACGCCGTGAGCGTGCCGGTCTTCGGGCAGGGCAAGCTCTTCGATCCGGCCCGCGCCGAGGCCGCCGTGGAGGACGGCACCCTCGACTACGTGGTGCTGGCGCACCAGACGCTCGCCGACCCGGAGTGGGCCAACAAGGTCCGCGAGGGCCGCGTCGACGACATCCGCCCCTGCATCGGCTGCAACGAGTGCCTGCTGGCCGGCTTCTCCGGCAAGCACTACTACTGCGCCGTGAACCCGCAGTGCTACGCCGAGCGCGACTACGCGCTGCCCGCCCCCGTCGAAGACCTCGACGACATGCGCAGCGTCCTCGTGGTCGGCGGCGGCCCCGGTGGCATGGAGGCCGCCATCGCCGCGGCCGAGCGCGGCTACGACGTCGAGCTCTGGGAGAAGAGCTCGCGGCTCGGCGGCAACCTCTGGGCCGCCGGCTCGCCCACGTTCAAGCACGACGTGCTGCGCCTCATCGACTACATGAGGACGCAGGTCAACAAGCTCGGCGTGCGCGTGGTCTACAACAAGGACGCCAGCGCGGCCGAGATCGCGGCCTACGGCGCCGACAAGGTCGTCCTGGCATGCGGCTCCCACTCCGTCGTGCCGCCCATCCCGGGCATCGAGCGCGCCGAGGTCTCCGACGGCTACCTGCTGGGGACGCGCGAGCCCGGCAAGGACGTCGTGGTCATCGGCGGCGGCCTCGTGGGCTGCGAGACCGCGGCGTTCATGGCCGAGAAGGCCGAGAACGTGACCATCGTCGAGATGCTCGACGACGTCCTGCTCACGGCCGGCCACTGCCTGAACAACGACCAGGCGCTCAAGGCTATGCTCGAGGAGCGCGGCGTCAACAAGGCGTGCGGCGCCAAGGTGACGCAGGTCACCGATGACGCCGTCGTCTACGAGAAGGACGGGCAGACCGTGAGCGTCCCGGCCGACACCGTGATCATCGCGGCGGGCTACCGCTCCAACAACGAGCTCGAGGACCAGCTCGATGGCCTCGTCGATGACCTGTCCGTGGTGGGCGATGCCGTGGCGCCGCGCAAGATCCTCACCGCGGTCCACGAGGGCTATCACGCCATCCGCGTGATGGAGTAGGCCCGGGACGCCTCTCGATGCGGCAGGCGGTGGGGCGAGAAGGACCAGCGTCAGGCCCTTCTCGCCCCGCCGCATCTTTCTCCGGGACGGCCTGCCGGCTAGCTGTCGCTGCGGGAGAAGCCGTTTCTCATGCGCATGCTCGCCTCGAAGAGGACCTTGTCGAGAAGGGCCTCGGTCTGCCGGCGGCACTCGTCGGCGATAGCCTGGTTGCATGCGACGAGGTCACCGCCCTCGGCGTCGCACGCGCGCACGAGCGCGGCACAGCGGGAGGTGAGCGCCTGCTGGTAGCGCTCCACGTGCGGGAGGCACGACCCGTAGGCGGCGTCGGCGAGCGCCCCGACGATGCGGTTTGCCCAGTAGAAGTTCTCGCTGGTCACGCGTGTGGTGGTGTCCTCGAGGTAGGCCGGGGTCTCGTCGACGTTGGCGTAGAGCGGCACGAGCGCGTTGAAGGCGTTGCTGCCGTAGGCGACCCACTGCAGCGCCGCGCGCTCCGGAGCCACGTGGGGGCGCAGCTGAAGCACGGCCAGCTGGCTGTTCCGGTTGATGCCGATGGGGCGGTAGAGGCCCGCCCGCTCGCCTCCGGCATAGGGGTCGTATGGCGTGCCCTGGTAGTGGAGCGAGAGCACGTACTTGACGTCCTCGACGGTGAGCTTGCGCTCCGGCTCGCGGCACCAGGGGATGGCGTCGCTCTCGGGGCCGAAGTCGGCGGCCGGCGCGGCGGTGTCCCAGGGGCCGGCGTGCGGGTTGAGGGCGCGCTGGATGGCCCAGGCGCGCGGCGTGTTGTAGACGTGGTCGGAGTCGGAATGGCTGCCGAAGGCGTCGCGCGGGCTGAAGTGCCCGGCCGAGACGCCGATCGTCAGGTCCAGGTGGTTGGCCGCCATCCACTCGCGCAGGTCGGCGGAGCAGAGGTGCTCCTCCTGCCTGCCGAACGCGTCCTCGAGGTCGAAGTCGTCGATGCCGAGCTGGTTGGGCATCGTGACGTAGCAGTCGTCCGGCACGCGGCGGGCGATCCAGTGGTGGCCGCCCACGGTCTCCATCCACCAGATCTCGTCCGCGTCAGAGAACGCGATGCCGTTCATCTCGTAGGTGCCGTATCGCTCGAGCAGCGCGCCCATGCGCAGCACGCCGTCTCGGGCGCTCGTCATGTAGGGGAGGACGAGCGTGACCATGTCCTCCTCGCCGATGCCGCCGGGCGTGCCGGCCTCCTTGTCGTAGCGCACGAGCGGGTCTGCGGCGAGCACGCGCTCGTTGGTGGTGAGGGTCTCAGTTGCGCTCATTCCCACGTTGCGGGCGCTGAAGCCGGCCTCCTCCCAGAGGCCCTCCCTGAGGTCGGCGTTGGGGACGGCGGTGTAGCGGACGCCGTCCTCGGGCAGTTCGATCTCCAGGTGCGAAATCACGCTCCTGTAGACGTCTCCGGCCTTGGGGGCGGGACGGGAGACGAAGCGCTTGGGGCAGAACTCGCCGTTGGGTGAGTCCTCGTTGCGGGCCACGATTGTGGAGCCGTCGTAGCTCGCCTTCTTGCCGATGAGAATGGTGGTGCAGGGCATGGCGCCTCCTCGGGGACGAGTTTCTTCCGGGTCCCATGGTAGCGTCTCGCAGCGCCGAGCCGGCTCTCGGCGTGCAGTTGGGCGGATAGTGTGAAAGAACGCCGCGCTCACCTGCAATCACCGGGATAGTGCGAAGCGATTTTGGCCTCGAATGGCCTTTTTGCTGCGTCGCATCTAATTAGATTCAATATATTTCCTGCTCGTGGGAGATGCGATACGTGACTCATGTGCGAGGGGGCTTCGCACTATCCCGGTGATTGCATGGGCCGGCGGCATTTCTTCGCACTACCCCCCTGATTGCATCTCCGAGGGGCCATGACGACGTCGCGCGAAGGGCATCATTGTGTAACGAACTCGCTCCATGCGTTGCCTTGGGGGCGTCCGAGCGCAATAATTCGTTGGCGTTCGCCCAATCGTGAGAGGAAGCCCGCATGTCGATGAAGTTCAAGCGCCTTCTGCCCATCCCCAAGGACATCCGCGCCGAGATGCCGCTCTCGGCCGAGATGGCCGAGCGAAAGGCGGGCTTCGACGCGGCGGTCTCCGCGATTCTGCGCGGCGAGGACGAGCGCCTGCTGCTCATCATCGGCCCGTGCTCGGCGGACCGCGAGGACTCGGTGCTGGACTACGTCACCCGCCTGGCCAAGCTCGCAGAGACGGTCGAGGACCGCATCCTCGTCATCCCGCGCGTCTACACCAACAAGCCGCGCACCAAGGGCATCGGCTACAAGGGGCTGCTCCACAACCCCGACCCCGAGTCCGGCGACGACCTGCTCGAGGGCGTCAAGGCCATCCGCCGCATGCACGTGCGCGTGGTCGAGGAGACGGGCCTCTTCACCGCCGACGAGATGCTCTATCCCACCAACTACCAGTACCTCATCGACCTTCTGGCCTACATCGCGGTGGGCGCGCGCTCCGTGGAGAACCAGGAGCACCGCCTCGTGGCCTCCGGCGTCCCCATGCCCGTGGGCATGAAGAACCCCACCGGCGGCTCCACCGACGTCATGCTCAACTCCATCTACGCCGCGCAGCAGCGCCAGACCTTCATCTTCCGCAACTGGGAGGTCAACACCACGGGCAACCCCCTCGCGCACGCGGTGCTGCGCGGCTACGTGGGTCTCGACGGCATCAACTACCCCAACTACCACTACGAGTACCTCGAGCGCCTGGCGGAGAAGTACACCGCCGACAAGTTCCAGAACCCGGCTGCCGTCATCGACTGCAACCACGACAACTCGGGCAAGCGGCCCCTGGAGCAGATTCGCATCTGCCACGAGGTGCTCGACTCCATGCACCGCGCGCCCGAGATCCGCCGCCTCGTGCGCGGCTTCATGGTGGAGTCCTATCTCGAGGACGGAAACCAGCCCGTGGGCGGGACCGTCTACGGCAAGTCCATCACCGACGCCTGCCTCGGCTGGGAGAAGACCGAGCGCCTGGTGAAGGAGATCGCGGAGCGCGCGTAGCGCCTCGTGCCCGAATATGCCCGAAGGGGGCGCGGTCGGTCTTGTGGCCGGCCGCGCCCCATCTGTCTGGCTTCGCTTGCCCCGGAAACTTGAGGCAGCCTGAAACAATCCGCCCTCTCCAGGCGTATCTCGTGCGAGGGACCAAGGTGGAAGACACGAGAGAGGGGGATGCGTGCAGGACGATGAGTTTCGACAAGCGGTCGAGAAGAACCGCGACCTCGTGTTCCGCATCGCGTACACCTATCTGCGCGACGCGGCCGACGCGGATGACGTGACGCAGGACGTCTTTATCAAGCTCCTGCGGCATGAGGGTGACTTTGCGAGCGAGGCGCATCAGCGCAACTGGCTCGTGCGGGTGTGCGTGAACGAGTGCCGGTCGCTCTTCCGGCGGCCGTGGCGTCGCGTCGAGGACATCGAGCGGTACGCAAACTCGCTTCAGATGCCGAGCCGCGGGCACGTCGAGCTGCTCACGAGCGTGATGCGTCTGCCCGAGAAGTACCGCGTCCCGCTGGTGCTGCACTACTACGCGGGATTCTCGACCGGCGAAGTTGCGAGCATGCTACGCGTGCCTGCCGCGACGGTGCGCACGAGGCTCGCGCGGGCGCGGGCTCGCCTGCGGAAGATGCTGGAAGCCGACGGTATTCCCCATAGGGAGATGGAGGTCGTGCAATGAGGAAGAATGAGCTGCATGAGGCGATGGAGCGCATGCACGCCGCCGAGGACACCTACGAGCGCGTGATGGAGCGAGCGTCGGCGGGATGTCGGCGAGGCAGGGGGCCGTTGCCCGCGGCTGCGGTGATCGGCGTGGCGGTGGCGGGGGTGCTCGCCACCGGGGGCGTCGCCTATGCCGTGGCCGGCGGAGACTTCTTCGACAGGGTGTGGGGCGATCACGGCACCGACGGGAGGGTCGAGTGGAGCTACATGGGCAACAACTACTCCCAGGAGTATGGCTCGCTCGACCCCGCGGCCGTTTCCGATGACCTTGCCTCCTCCGTGGAGGCCGTGGGGCTCTCCGTCACGGGCAACGGCTACACGCTCACCATAGAGGACATGCTCGTCGACGAGAACGGCTGTGGTGTGGCAAGCTTCACGCTGGAGAACCCGGACGGGCTCCAGAACAACCCGGAGTACGGCCTGCCAGTGGAGTTTGTGCCCGCCGATGACGCCCCCCTCGACTCTCTCGGCATGTTTTCGACCGGCGAGGGCGTCTCCGGGCTCATTGACGCGAGGTGGGTCTATGACCAGGAGCTCTCCACGGATACCGCCGCCCGAGGAACCGTGTACTTCTCGACCTTTGGATCGCTCGACAACGTGCTCTCTGGCGTCTTCTGGTCGCTCTCGTGGCACACGGGTGAGGTTGACGAAAACGGAACCGTGCCTCCCGACTACGCCAACCTGGAGGAGTGCTCGGATGCCTTCGTCCCTAGCAAGGTCGTGGGTGCGCGCGAGTTCGCCGGAGAAGACGGAAGCGTTGCCACGGTGAGCCCCTTCAGCATTCACGTTGACGCCGCGTGGAAGGCGGGAGGGGAGTCTGGCACGGACAAGGTCGTGCTGCACCTGGCAGACGGCAGCACGTATGTGGTCGTGTCCGACGGCGATGAGTCCGCAGACATGAACTACTACACCGCCAACCTACTTGAGGATAGGACCGTAAAGTACACGTTCACACGTCTGGTCAACGTCTCCGACGTCGTGAGCGTCGAGATCTCGGGGGCCGTGGGCGACCCGCTCAGCGGGGAGGAGACCCACGCGGCCACGCTCGTGCCTGCCGCGTAGCTTCCGGGCCTAGCCCCGCCGTTCGGGGCGTCGTCCTCCCCGGCGCTCCGAACGGCGCCGCGCGAAGGCGCGCAGCGCAACCTCGCGCAGCTCCTTTGCACGCGCGGCCTCCATGGCCTTCACGCCCTCGAGCGGGTAGGGGATGCCGAGCTTCTCGTACTTGGACTTGCCGAGCGTGTGGTAGGGGAGGAAGTCGAGCCCCACGACGTTGTCCCACTCGCCGATGATGCGGCCCACGGCGGCGCACTCCTCCTCGGAGTCCGTGAGGCCGGGGACGATGACGTGGCGGACGAGCATGGGTATGCCGCGGCGCGCCAGCTCGTCGCCGAGCTCGAGCGCGTGGCTCGCGGGCATGCCACAGAGCCGCTCGTGCAGGACGGGGTCCGAGGTCTTGATGTCCAGAAGAACCATGTCGGTGGCGTCGAGAAGCCGCGAGAAGCGCTCTGCGTGCGCTGCGGAGAAGGTGGCGGCAGAGGTGTCCAGACAGGTGTGGATGCGCCCCGCAGGCGCCTTGTGCGCCTCCTCGAAGAGGGCGGCCACGAAGTTCGGCTGGGCCATGGGCTCGCCGCCCGTGACGGTGAGGCCGCCCGACCTGTAGAACGGGCGGTTGCGCTCGAAGCGCTCGAGCACCTCCGCCACGGTGACGTCGGTGCCGGGGCCGGTGCCGTCGGCGCGGCCGAACTCCCAGGTGTCGGGGTTGTGGCAGTACTGGCAGCGCATCGGGCAGCCCTGGCAGAACACCACGAGCCGCGTGCCGGGCCCGTCGACGGTCCCGAAGCTCTCGATCGAGTGCAGCCTTCCTGTGACGGCCAGGTTATCCGCGCCGCCCTTCTCGCCGGTTCGAACGCTCACATCCGCACCTTCCACCCAGACACGTTATGAAACCATGATAGACAGAAGCGGGCCGGGAGATTGCGGAGCAGAGTTCCTGAGCGCCGAAAGGCGCGAGGCACTCTGCAGAGCAATCTCCCGGCCCGCCCTACGGACAGGTCAGGTTGACCTTACATCGCCTCGTGGAAGGTTCGGGAGATGACGTCGTCCTGCTGCTTCTTGGTGAGGGAGTTGAACTTCACCGCGTAGCCGGAGACGCGGATGGTCAGCTGCGGGTACTTCTCGGGGTGGGCCTGGGCGTCAAGCAGGGTCTCCTTGGTGAAGACGTTGACGTTGAGGTGGTGGCCGCCCTCCTCGACGTAGCCATCAATCATGCTGACGAGATTGTCGATCTGCTCGGCGGAAGAGATTGCGCTCATGATGGAATCCTTTCTCGTGCGGGTCGCCCCGGAGCGGGGCGACCCTCCTGTAACCACAGTGTACCCGATAACTGACACCTAATCAGTGACATTTATCGAATCCGCCCGCACGAATCTGCGAATTGGGGACTGTCCCCAATTCGCAGGGGCCTAGCAGCAGCCGCAGTCGGGGGCGGGGTTCTCGATCTGGATGTCCACGCCGAGGGCGTCGAGGTCGAGCTCGTCGAACATGACGGCATCGCTCTTGCCGAGGGCGTTCGGCACGATGGAGAACGTGTTGGAGATGCCGTCCTGGGCGTCCTTGAACGGGAGCTTGGCGACGGAGGCGAGCGACGCCACGGCGCCGTGGGTGTCACGACGGTGCATCGGGTTGGCGCCCGGGGCGAAGGGCTCGCCGGCACGACGGCCGTCGGGCGTGTTGCCGGTGGCGTTGCCGTAGACGACGTTCGAGGTGATCGTGAGGATCGAGGTCGTGGGGACGGAGTTGCGGTAGGTGTCGGTCTCGCGCACGAACTTCATGAAGACCTCGACGACGTCGTGGGCGATCCGGTCGACGCGGTCGTCGTCGTTGCCGTACTTGGGGAAGTCGCCCTCGACCTCGTAGTCGGTGACGAGGCCCGTCTCGTCGCGGATGACCTTGACCTTGGCGTACTTGATCGCGGAGAGGGAGTCGGCCACGACGGAGAGGCCGGCGATGCCCGTGGCGAACCAGCGGTGCACGTGCTCGTCGTGCAGGGCCATCTGCAGGCGCTCGTAGCAGTACTTGTCGTGCATGTAGTGGATGATGTTGAGCGCGTTGACGTAGACGCCGGCGAGCCAGCCCATCATGTCGCGGTACTTGGACACGACGTCGTCGTAGTCGAGGTAGTCGCCCTCGACCGGGCGGAACTTCGGGCCAACCTGCTCGCCGGTCTTCTCGTCGCGGCCGCCGTTGATGGCGTAGAGGAGGCACTTGGCGAGGTTGGCGCGGGCGCCGAAGAACTGCATCTCCTTGCCGATGCGCATGGAGGAGACGCAGCAGGCGATCGCGTAGTCGTCGCCGTGGTAGACGCGCATGAGGTCGTCGTTCTCGTACTGGATGGAGCTCGTGGTGATGGAGATCTTTGCGCAGTAGCGCTTGAAGGCCTCGGGAAGGCGCGTGGACCAGAGCACCGTGAGGTTGGGCTCGGGGCTGGTGCCCATGTTCTCGAGGGTGTGGAGGTAGCGGAAGGCGGTCTTGGTGACCATGGAGCGGCCGTCGACGCCCATGCCGCCGAGCGACTCGGTGACCCACTGCGGGTCGCCCGAGAAGAGCTCGTTGTACTCGGGGGTGCGGGCGAACTTCACCATGCGGAGCTTCATGACGAGGTGGTCGATGATCTCCTGGGCCTCGGACTCGGTGATGACGCCGGCCTTGAGGTCACGCTCGGCGTAGATGTCGAGGAACGTGGAGTTGCGGCCGATGGACATTGCGGCGCCGTTCTGCTCCTTGACCGCGGCGAGGTAGCCGAAGTAGAGCCACTGGACGGCCTCCTGGAAGTTCTTGGCCGGCTTGGAGATGTCGAAGCCGTAGATCTTGCCGAGCTGGTTGAGCTCCTGGAGGGCGCGAATCTGCTCCGCGAGCTCCTCGCGGTGGCGGATCGTGGCCTCGTTCATGGTCTTCTGGGTGCCGGCGTGCTCGGCCTTCTTCTCCTCGATGAGGCGGTCGACGCCGTAGAGGGCGACGCGGCGGTAGTCGCCGATGATGCGGCCGCGGCCGTAGGCGTCGGGCAGGCCGGTGATGATGTGGCTGTGGCGGCAGGCACGCATCTCGGGGGTGTACGCGTCAAAGACGCCGGCGTTGTGGGTCTTGCGGTAGTTCGTGTAGATGTTCACGATCTCCGGGTCGACCTCGTAGCCGTTCTGCTTGCAGGCGGCCACGGCCATGCGGATGCCGCCGTTGACCATGAGGGCGCGCTTGAGCGGCTTCTCGGTCTGAAGGCCGACGATCTTCTCGAGGGGCTGGTCGATGTAGCCCGCGGGGTGGGAGATGATCGTGGAGACGAGGTCAGTGTCCATGTCGAGGACGCCGCCCGCCTCGCGCTCCTTGGCGAAGAGGCCCATGACCTCGTCCCAGAGCTTGGTGGTGTTCTCGGTGGGTTCGGCGAGGAAGGACTCGTCGCCGTCGTAGGGGGTGTAGTTCTTCTGGATGAAGTCACGAACGTCGATCTCGTGCTCCCAGTTGCCGCCGACAAAGCCGGCCCAGGCCTCCTGCTGACTCACTGCTCACGCTCCTTTATCTAAGGTTGGGCGCGTTACGCCCGCCGCGGGATAACGGCACTCTTCAAACTACCAGATATGAGAACTTGATGGAGCTGAGAAAAGTTAGGTGAAGGTTACATCTGGCAAAACACACATACGTGCGGAGCGGGCAGGGGACGCGGCGCCGGCCGGTCCAGGCGCCCGGGAATCGGACGAGCCGCAGGGTTTGCCCGTCAAGCGTCCGAGTCTGGATGACTGTCGCCCGCCGCGCGTGGGAGGCTCTTCCGAGCCGCGCCGTCTTGAGGCCAGCGCTCGGGTAAGAAGAGCCCGCGGCGCAGAGAGCCCGTGATGCCGCAAGGGCGGCTCCGCCATCGTGTCGCGGTGGCGGGCCCTTCTCGGTGCGCTGTCGCGGGGATGGCGAGAAGAACGGGCGCTCCCGGCCTCCCGAGGGCGCCCGCCCGTGGCGCCCCGCCACAGAAGAGCGCCCCGACCTCGGGGTGGCCGGGGCGCCGGGATGCGGAGCGCGTCCTTTGCGGGGCTACTTGCTCGGCATGATCCAGAACTTGAGGAGCGGGAAACTCACGATGACGGCGAGCAGCGTGTTCACGACGGAGGCGACGGTGCCGGAGAGGCCGGCGTCCCAGCCGAAGGTGGTCTGGCAGAAGCTCATCACGTAGCCGGGGAGGATGAGGTTCACCACGACGATGACCACGGCGAGGATGGCGTACTTCCACGCGGCGTCCTTGAAGGAGGCGTCGGACTTGAAGACCCACTTCATCTGGACGAAGAAGTTGACGACCTGCGCCACGACCTCGGCGATGAGGAAGGTCACGAAGCCGCCTAGGCCGTTGGAGCTCGGCTCGGTGTAGTTGAAGATGAGGAACTGGAAGGGCTGGGTCATCTGCATCGCGTTGATGAAGATGGCGGTGCCGATCCACGTGAAGACGAAGCGGGAGATAGTGGAGACGTTCGAGAGGATGTTGAACTTGATGAACTCCCAGATTCCCTGGTGCTCCTCGGTCCAAGTCTTGAAGCTCATGGCGGGTCCTTTCTGTGACGTTCTGGCGGTCGTTGACGGGGCTTAGCAGGCGCGCGATGCGGACGCGATCTTCTTGGCGAGCGCGTTGTTGCGCACGAGGTTCATGACGAAGGCGAAGAGGATGGGCGCGAGCACCCACAGCGCCCACAGCAGGATGCCCACGCCGACGCCCCAGCCGAGCGCGACCGAGAGGGCGAGAAGGGCGATGCCCGCCCAGCCGTAGCCCTTGACCTCTCGGACGAGGGCGTCGACGAGGCCCATGTCCACCATGCCGTTGGTCATCTTGGCAAGGGCGCGCAGCGGCATGTTCCAGATGAAGAGCACGTTGAGGTTGGGGTGGCCGGACTTGTCAGCGGCGTTCTTCAGGGTGCGCAGGACGAGCCACACGACCCAGAAGATGAGGGAGCGACCGTGGTTGAGGTCGCGGAAGCACATGTTGCGCTCGATCTTGGCCTCGTTGCTCGGGATGGCATGGCCGAGGAGGGCGGCGAAGTGCGCGTCGTCCACGCGGAGCACGTCGGCGGAGTCGTAGGGCGCCACGTCGACGCCGGCGTAGGGGTTGGGGGCGCCGGTTCCGGCGAGCCGGAGCTCCGCGGTGAGGCGGACGTCATCGGAGGCGGCGGCGACGCGCAGCTCGTAGGTGCCCGCCTCGACCTCCCAGCGGTTGGTCTTGACGTTGAAGTAGCTGAAGGCGCGCTCGGAGAGCGGGATGGTGACGACCTTGGACTCTCCGGGGGCGAGCTCGACCTTGGCGAAGCCCCTGAGCTCCTGCTCCGGCCGGAAGACCTCGTGGTCGGGCTTGGCCACGTAGAGCTGGGCCACCTCGGCGCCTGCCACGGCGCCGGTGTTGGTGACGGTGAAGCTCGCCGCGTCCGCCGTTGCCTTGAGGTCCGAGTAGGCGAAGGAGGTGTACGAGAGGCCGAAGCCGAAGGGGAACGCCACCGGCACCTTGGCGGTGTCAAAGTAGCGATAGCCCACGTAGAGCCCCTCGCGGTACTCGGCGCTCTTATCCTCGGAGGGGAAGTTGGCGGAGGAGGGGACGTCCTCGAGGCGCACCGGCCAGGTCTCGGCGAGCTTGCCGGAGGGGCAGACGGCGCCGGTGACCACGTCGAGCGCGGCGCCCGCGCCCGCCTGGCCGCCGAGCGCGCAGTAGAGCACGGCGCGCGCGTCCTGGACCCAGTCGGTCTCCACGCAGGAGCCGGCGGAGAGCAGCACGACGACGTTGGGGTTGACCTCGGCGACGGCGTGGGCGAGCTCGACCTGGTTCTCGTTCAGGCGCATGGTGAGGCGCTCGGCGCCCTCGGACTCGGCGATCTCGTCGAGGCCGAGGCAGAGCAAGATGACGTCGGCGTGGCGCGCGAGGTCGAGGGCCGCGGCGCGCTTGGAGGCGTTCTCGCCGCCGTGGCGCTCGAAGCCGGGCTCGTAGCCCACGAGGTCGAGGCTGGTCTCGCCGATGAGGTCGAGCAGGCTGTCGACCTTGGTGCAGTTGACGGCGGAGGAGCCGGCGCCCTGGTAGCGCGGGGTCTTGGCGAAGTCGCCGATGAGCGCGACCTTGGCGTGCGCGGGGAGCGGCAGGATGGGGCCGTCGTTCTTGAGCAGGACGCAGCCGGCCGCGGCGGCCTCGCGGGCGAGCGCGTGGTGCGCGTCGGCGTCGAAGGAGGCCGGCGCCGCCTCGACGGCAGGGGTCACCTTGAGCGCGAGGTCGATGACCTCGTCCACGCGCGCGTCGACGTCGGCCTCGGTGATGGTGCCCGCCTCGACGGCGGCGATGAGCTCTCGGGTGGAGCCGAGGCCCGGGGCCGGCATCTCGAAGGTCGAGCCCGCCGCCACGCCGGCGGCGTGGTCGTTGGAGCCGCCCCAGTCGGTGACGACGGAGCCGTCGAAGCCCCACTCGTCGCGCAGGATCTCCTGGAGCAGGTGCTCGTTCTCGTTGGCGTAGACGCCGTTCACGAGGTTGTACGAGCTCATGATGGTCATGGGGTCGGCCTCGCGGACCACGGTCTCAAAGCCGGCGAGGTAGATCTCGCGCAGGGTGCGCTCGTCGAGGATGGAGTCGGACGCCTGGCGGCGCGCCTCCTGGCTGTTGACGGCGTAGTGCTTGGGGCAGGCGCCGATGCCGTTGGACTGGACGCCCCGGACGAAGGCCGCGGCCATCTTGCCGGAGACGAGCGGGTCCTCCGAGAAGTACTCGAAGTTGCGGCCGCAGAGCGGGTTGCGCTTGATGCAGAGGCCGGGGGCGAGCAGCGTCCCCACCTTCTGGACGGCGGCCTCCTGGCCCATCGCGGCGCCGACGCGCTCCTCGAGCTCGGTGTCCCACGTGTTCGCCATCGTCACGGCGGTGGGGAAGCACGTGGCGGGCTCAGAGCCGTTGAGGCCGAGGTGATCGGCTGCGCCGGCCTGGTGACGCACGCCCGAGGGGCCGTCCGAGAACTCGATGGCCGGGATGCCGGCGCGCTCGTTCGGCCAGCTCCCAAAGGTGGTGCCGCCCTGGAGCAGCGCGCACTTCTCGGCGAGCGAGAGCTTCCTGATGATGTCCTCGTGTTTCATGTCTCTCCCCTTCGACAGGCTCGGCATCATCTCAAATATATTGAGGCCGAGCCCTTCCCCGGGCGCACTGACACGATTGGCGCGTCTGCAGACACGATTGGCGCTCGCCCCCACGCCACTAGCGTAGACGCGCGAGGCGAGAAGGGCGGGCGACGTGGCACGAGCGGTCGAATGGGCGGCACAAGCTGCACGCGTGCCAGGGGGACGGAGGGGATGGCACCGCTCCGTCCCCCTGGCGTCCCTCAGCGCCTGTCCTTCTCGGCGCGGCGCTTGTCGTTGATGATCTTGACGTGCTCGTCGGTGATGAGCTCGACGCCGTTCTCCTTGGCCCAGGCCACGCAGCCGTTGAGGACGGTCTTGAGGAACGGGCGCGGCACCTTGACGAAGTTCCTGAGCGCCTCGTCGGTGAACTTGACCGTGTCGTCCGCGCGGTTGGCCGCGTAGCGGATGGACTCGATGTCGACCTCCTTGGGGGCGGGGACGGGCTCGGCGATGGGCTTCGTGAGCTTGGGGAAGCGCGTGTACCAGAAGTTGGTGGAGTCGCGGTAGCCGTAGTCCACGGGCACGGGCGGGAAGCTGCTCTTGCTGACGCCGTTCACGATGGCGTCGTAGTAGCGCTCCTTCATGAGGATCTTGTCGATGTGCAGGATGAAGTGGGCGCCGTACCTGGACGTGATGCCGTTGAAGTCGTTGTAGGGGCCGGGGTGGCCGTCGTCGATGTCCTCGACGCGGAACCTGTCCGCGCCCTCGAGCTCCGCGGCCCAGGTGCACTCGAAGACCTGGAACGCGGTCTTGATCACGGGCGGGCGCAGCGGGTCAGTGGGGTCGGCCTGGCCGGGCTCCATCTCAAACCTGAGCCCTCCCATCTTCTCGGCGGAGGGGCCGGGGAATCCCAGACGCACGGCCTCCTTGAAGCTCTCGCGGTCATCGGGGATGAAGTTCAGGGCGCACTTGTGGGTGCGGAGCAGGTTCGCGCAGGTGTTGGACGTGTTGCGGCACTCCAGGAGCATCGCGTAGCGGTCCTTGCCGGCGATGTAGTACGGGAAGCAGAGCGAGTACGAGCCGATGTTGAGGGAGCCGTCGGGGTTCATCGTGGAGACGCACACCGTTGGCATGGGGAAGAAGGCCGACGTCTGGTAGAAGTTGTCGACGATCCTCAGGTCCTTGAAGCTGCTCACGATCTTGTTCCTCCTTCTGTCTGTGACAGGGGGACGGAGCGGTGACAATGCCTCCGTCCCCCTGTCACAGGTCGTGTCCCGGGGTGGGGAGACGGGGCAGATGAAGACGGCGGCTCCCGGACTGACCTCGTGGGTGCGTCCGGGAGCCGCCCAGGCTTGGCGGTGCGTGCGGGGATGCGGGCTCTACCTCTGCTGGCCCTCGCCGTCCTTCTGCTCGCGCAGGGCAGGGATGATGCGCTTGACGACCCAGAAGATCACGGCCACGACGACGATGGCGATGATCACGTACTTGACGATGTCGGAGACCCACTCCGCCTGGGCGGTCACGGTCTCCCAGGCGCTGCCGGCCGCGGCGCCGAGCGAGCAAAGCACGCTGTTCCAGACGGCAGATCCGACGAGCGTGTAGAGCGAGAAGCGCACGACGCCCATCTTGGCGGTTCCGGCGGGGATGGAGATGAGACTGCGCACGACGGGGATGCAGCGGCAGATGAGCACGGTCACCTGGCCCTTGCGGTCGAACCAGTCGACGGCGCTCGAGATGTCCTCGGGCTTGAAGCCCAGAAGGCGCATCGGACGCGTGCCGAAGAACGTCATGAGGCGCTCGCGAGAGAGGAGGCGCCCGACTCCGTAGAGGATGTAGGCGCCGGTGATCGAGCCGATGGTGGCCGCGATGATGACGCCGGGGAGCGTGAGGTCGGTCGTCGTGGTGAAGAAGCCAGAGAGGGGCAAGATCAGCTCGGACGGGATGGGCGGGAACACGTTCTCGAAGAAGATGAGAAACCAGACGCCGATGTATCCGAACTGGCTGATGAGGTTGGTGAAGACGTCCTCCATGGGGCTCCTTCTGCTCGACGGCACAAACGAGAACATTATCCCAGTCCCCGGGCGGTCCGGTGGAATAATCAGCGATTGCACAGAACTGCGGCGCCCCGGCCGTTCGCCGCGCCCCGGCCGCGGTCGGCCGGGGCGCCGGGGTTACCTCAGGCGAAGGCGCCAACGAAGCAGGGGCATGGCGACGCAGGCCGTGCCGAGAAGGACGACGAGCGCCGCGGGGAACGCGTCCTCGCCGGTGCCGGGCAGGCCCTCCGGGGACTCGGGGGTCGTCGCGGCCGTCTGCGTCACCGCGTCCTCGTCGTGCGCCTCGAGCCCCTCGCCCCCTCCGTTGCGGTAGAGGTCGACGCGCGCGGCGTTGTCGAGAGAGGTCCCCTCGACGTACGACTCCGTGGCGCGCATGCGAACGATGGCGGGGGAGAGGCCGTCGCCATGAGATGCCGCAAGGTCGTCGAGGTCGTCGTGCGCGTCCTTGAGGTCGTCACGGTCCCAGTCGCCCGTCCGGGTGGTGAAGCCCGCCTCGACGCGCCCGTACTCGAGGCGGATGCCGGTCACGACCTCCCCGTCGCCGAGCCCGAGTTCGGAGACCGCGAGCTCAACGGCCTCGTCGGCGGGCACGTCGGCGCGCCAGAGCCTCCATCCCTCGTAGCCGAGCTGCCTTCCCTCGCCCTCGAGCCACGGGTTGTCGTGCCCGTCTGAGCGCGTGGCGTTGGCGCCGCTCGCGTCGACGTGGGCGGGGTCGGTGAGGTTGGTCTGGTACCAGACGTTCATGAGGCCGTCGTAGTCCCCGCTCGCGCGCGGGGTGACGATTGACGAGAGCTCGGCGAGGCCCTCTGCCGCGGCATCAATCCGGTCGGTCACGGTGAGCTCGTCAGCCCAGGTCGAGCTCGTGCTCCTGAAGTCGATCCCGTACTCGTACGACCCGTCATCGGAGACGGTGACCCCGGCCCGGTTGGCCCCGTCGCCGTTGGCCTCCGTGCGCGTCGCGACGGGGTCGGCGATCTCCTGCCGCTTGTCGATCTGCCCGGACACCTCGATGGGGTCGTCCCGCATGACGACGGTCTGCACCTCCCCCGTCTCCTCGACGGTGAAGGTGACGGTCTCCGCCTGGTCATAGTTTCGGGGCGTCATCTCCTCCGTCAGCGTGTAGGTGCCCGGCTCGAGGCGCTCGATGCGGTGCGGCTCGGTTCCCGAGACCCACATCTCGATGAGATTTCCCTCCTCATCGCGCACGGTGAGCGTCGCTCCGGGCACCTCGTCCTCTCCGGTCGCGGAGCGCTTGGAGACGTCGACCCTGGTGTAGTCGTTCTCCAGCCTCGCGGTGGCGTGGGCGCCCCCGACGAGCCAGCTTCCGGATACGAGCCCGGCCTCGTCGACGTGGACGGTCCGCACCGTCTCATCGAGCAGGTGCCCGGGAACGGGCCTGGTCTCCACGAGGTGCCAGTCGCCCGGTGCCAGCCCCTCGACTCTCAGAGTCCCGTCATCGCCCACGACAAGCGTTCGGACGCTCGTCGCCGATGCGGGGTCGTCGCCCTCGTCGGCGTCCCACCAGGCGAACTCGGTCCCGGGGAGGGTCGTCTCCTCGCTTCCCAGCTCCGACTTCGTCACGACGAGCGAGTTCTTCTCGTTCGCCGCCTCGACGGTCACCGTGACGACGGAGGTCTGCTCGCCGCCCGTCGACACCGTGAACTCATGGGGCGTCCCGTCGAGGACGTATCCGTCCGGCGCCTTCGTCTCCACGAAGGCATAGGTGGCGGCGCCCGACCCGAGGGGCAGCCCGCTTGTGCGCGCCGTGCCGTCGGCGCCCGTGGTCACATGCGCCACGACCTGTCCGTCTGCCGCCTGGACGGTCCCGTCGGGGGCGACGACGTCCCCCCTTGCGACGACGTCGAACTCCGCTCCCGCCAGGGCCTCCCCGCTCGCCGCGTCACGCTTGACGAGCGTCGCGGAGGCGCTGCGCTCGATAACGAGCATGTTCTGCACGTTGGCGCGCGGGGCGTGGTAGACGCGGACCGCCTCGTTCCAGGGGCCGTCCTCGCCGGCGCGCGCCTGCGCCTCGAGGTACAGGTCGAGCGCCGCCT
Organism: Thermophilibacter provencensis; assembly: GCF_900128445.1. Classification (GTDB taxonomy): domain Bacteria; phylum Actinomycetota; class Coriobacteriia; order Coriobacteriales; family Atopobiaceae; genus Thermophilibacter; species Thermophilibacter provencensis. Next base: position 1,347,588 of record NZ_LT671417.1, read on the forward strand.
GCCTGACCTCGACGCTGGTGGGGCCGCGGTCGGCGAAGCTGTAGCCACCGCCGCCCTCCCAGGCGCCCACCGGGACGTAGCACTCCACGCCGGGCTCGATGTAGCCCTGCTGCATGTACACCGCGAGCGCCGTGGCGGTGCGCGCCCCGAGCTCGCTCAGCTGGTGGCCGGCGATGGCGCTGGTGCCCGGGAAGCCGTGGTAGGCGATGTAGGCGAGCGCGCCGGTGGCGTACTCCCATCCCGCGTCGTAGGAGAGCGTCTCCGGGTTCACTCGCCCGAGGTTCATGCAGTACCCCACGGCGACGGTGGTGCCCGTGCCGTCCATGACGTCGAAGTAGTGGGTGCCGGCGTCAAAGCCGTCTTCGTTGCTGGGCGACGCCACGCTGCGCACGGTTACGGCGTCTCCGATGGCGAGCGCCTCCCGCGGCGCCGCCCCGCACGCAACGCAGAGCAGGAGAAGGAGCGCCGCGACGAGGGTGGCGAGCCTCGCGACGCCCGTCACCCCCTCGCGACGATGTCCGATGGCTGTCCTGAACTGCTCCATGCAGGCTCCTCTCGATCGATTTCCGATGGGTCGGGCGAGCGTACCAAGGGGCGTCGAGAGGTTGTCTTCCCGTCCTCTGACGGGCCGCTGACGGGGCAGGTGAGGGCGCACGCCAACGGAGGTCGGTTTCGGAACCTATCGGCAGGCGCGTCCTTCTCGCCTGCGGGCGGAAGGCGCTCACAGTCTCTGCAGACGGGGGAGTCTTTTTTGCAAGGATTTGTATCGTCACAGCTCAAGGCCATAGAAAAGGGCCCTCCGCCCCGTTTGTCGGGACGGAGGGCCGCGACGCGTCGCCCTTCTTGCCTACAGCGCGGACTCGTAGATCTGCCGCGCGTCCTCCATCGTCAGGCGTCGGAACTCGCCGAAGACGGGGCCCTTGTTCTTCTCCAGGGTGCCGAGGAGCGCAGGAATCTGCCCTCTCGTGACGCCGAGCTCCGAGAGCGTCCTCGGCATGCCGAGCGAGACGAAGAAGCCCTGCAGCTCGTCAATCGTCGCGCCCACGGCGTCGGCGACGGCCTCCTCGGCCGTCACGTCCACGGCGTCCTCGGTGGGGTCGACGGGCTCAATCCCAAAGACGTCGCGGCCGAACGCGAGGAAGCGGTCCGGGTTCTCGCGCCATACGTGGCGCATCCAGGCGGGCACGATGACGGCGAGCCCCGCTCCGTGCGTGATGCGGGCGTCATGGGCGGAGAGCTCGTGCTCGAGGGCGTGGCTCTCCCAGCCGCCCGCGCGGCCGCCGGCGACGCTGCTCCTGCCGAGGCCGGCGATGTCGTTGTGCGCGAGCATGCCCGCCCACATGATGTTGGCGCGGGCGTCGTAGTCGGCGGGGTCGGCGAGCGCGCGCGGCGCCTCCTCCACGAGCGAGCGCACGATCGCGCACGCGATGCCGTCGGTCACCGGGACCGGCCCCGCGGAGGAGAAGTACCGCTCGATGACGTGGGCGATCATGTCGGTGACCCCGGCGGCGGTCTGGTAGGAGGGGAGGGTGAAGGTGAGCTCGGGGTCCATGATCGAGACGGCGGGGCGATGGAGCTCGCTCGAGAGCCCTCGCTTGAGGCGAAGCTCGTCGTTGGTGATGACGCAGCTCGCCGAGGCCTCGGACCCGGCGGCGGGGATGGTGAGGACGCAGGCGACGGGCGGCTTGCCCTCGGCGACGGGCTCGGCGGCCCTCGAGAAGAGGTCCCAGACGTCGCCCTGATAGGGGACGCCGAGCGCGATCGCCTTGGCGGTGTCGATGACCGACCCGCCGCCGACGGCGAGGATGACGTCCGCCCCGATGTCGCGGGCCCGCTCGACGCCCGCGCGCACGAGGCCGACCTCGGGATTGGGCCGGACGCCGGAGAGCTCCTCGTGGGCGATTCCCTCCGCGTCGAGCGAGGCAAGCACTCTGCCGAGCGTGCCGGTGCGCACGGCCGAGCCCTGGCCGTAAACCACGAGCGCGCGGCGTCTTCCGAGGGCCCCGAGCTCCGCACCGACGCGATCGGTGACTCCCCGGCCAAAGACGAACTTGGTGGGGCAGAGGAACGTGAAGTCGTTCATGACGGTCCTTTCGACGGAATGTCGAGAAGAGCTTAGCGCTTGCGCCCCGCTCCCGCCGAGCTTGCCGTTTCCTGCCGCGCGGCTTACGCGCGCGTTACGCGGCGCATCTATCGTAAGGGCAGCGTACAGGTTCCGTAGGAGGAGGCTGAGGGGCATGGCTGAGGCGCTGCTCGGCAGGAACGCGTCGTACCTGCGAAGGCTCGGGGCGCTCACGGCCCTTCTCTGCGGCACCGGAGCGGTGCTGGGGCTCGGGCTGCTTCTTGTCTCGCCGTCCGCCGACGTGCTCGCCGCCACCGCCGCGAGCGCCCTCGTCGCGGGGTGCGGCGCCGCGCTGAGCCGTGCGGAGCGGGGTGCCTGACCCCCCGTCGCCTCCTTCTTGCCGGCCCCCGGGGCGCGCCGCCTAGGAAAGAAGCTCGCGGACGATCCCGCGCGTGATTTCGTAGACCCCGGGCGCCTTGGAGGCGCGGGGGCCCGCCACGTTGAGCGTCAGCTCTCGGCCGATGCCCTCGAGCCATTCCCGCGCCCGCGACACCTCCCCGGCGCCCTCGATCACGAGCACGGGGCGCCCGTACGCGCGGGCGAAGTCGACCGTGGCCTCGGTGCCGCTCTTGGGCTCGAGCCCACCCGGGGATACGATGAGGGTCGCGTGGGAGTCGCGCACGTTCCATGCCGTGCGCTGGATGTACCCGGCGCTCGGCGTCTCCCTGAGCTCGGGGTAGGGGCCGATCAGGCCGGGGGCCTCGGGGCAGTCCTCCGCGAGGCCGCCCGCCGGGCACCAGCCGCACAGGGCGACCCCCATCTCGCGGGCGGCGTCGAGCGCGCCGCGGTCCGCCCCGGTCTGTCCACCCGAGCGGACGAGTGCCACCAGGGACAGGCTCTCCACTATGTCGCGCTTCTCGGCCTGCTGCTCGTCGATGAGGCCGCGGTGAGCGTGGCCCATGCGGGTCCAGCGCTCGCGGCTGAGCACGTTGACGTGGGTGCGCGCAGCGTCGCCGAGGAGCGGCCGGGGCAGCGACTCGATGATGCGGTCGGGGACGAAGCCGAGCTTCTCCTGCACGCGCCGACTCTGCTCGTTGCCCTCGTAGTAGCTTGCCCAGACCGCGTCGAGGCGCAGGTCGGAGAAGGCGTGCTCGAGCAGGGCTGCCGCCGCCTCGGGAACGATGCCCTGCCCCCAGAGGGGCCGGCCGACCCAGTAGCCCAGCTCTGCCTCCCGGCTCGACCGGGCGAGGTCGGACGTCGCGCCAAACATGAGGGCGATCGCGCCGACGGGCAGGTCCCCTGCGCGCCGCTTGAGCACGATGGCGTAGCTCTCCGGCATGGCGAGCACCTCGCGAATCACCCGGCGGCTCTCCTCGACGCTCTCGTGCGCGGCCCATCCGGCGCGCGGGCCGACGTCGGGGTCGCGCGCGTAGCGGAAGAGCGCATCGGCGTCGGACTCCCTCCAAGGTCGCAGGGTCAGGCGCGTGGTCTCGAGGTGCTGTGTCATGGCTGCCTCCAATCGGCTCACCACAGCATCGCACATCTGCCGCCTTCGCGCTCGTAGAGTTGGCCGCCCCGTGCGGGCGCCCTCCTCGTGGGGGCTGGGCCTCAGCCCGAGGGCGGGGCGGCCTCGGGCTGAGGCCCAGCCCCCACGAGGAGGGCTCGCCCTCGGAGCCCCTCGCGTCGAGACGCTCCTGCCAATGCGCGCGATGTTCCTCGAAGCCCATGAGCTTCCTTCGCGCGCTCGAGAGCGCGAAGGGCTCGAAGCCCCGTTCCCCTGCATCCGCGAGCGCCTTGAGCTGGCTCGCCTCGTTCAGGAGGAGCCCCTCCGTGAATTCGACAAGCTCCTCGGCGCTGAGCATCCAGTCGCCAGGAGCGTCGCCGATGCCGTCGAGCAGCTGGGGGCCTGCCGCGGCGAGGCCGTCCACGACGTCGAGGACCTCGATGTCGTGGCGCCATGGGCATCCGGTCCCATAGCAGTACGTCACCGCCTGCCACCTGCGAGTGAGCAGGTCGCCCAGAAGCGTCTCCGAGGCCTCCTCGTGCAGGAACGCGTGACGGCGCGACTCCACCCTCGGCACCTCGCCGAGGACCTCCGGCTCCCCGATGAGGTGGTTCTTTCCCCCGTGCCTGAGCTCGAACCCAAAGGGATGCGTGTCGAGCCAGCAGAAGCAGCGCTGTATCACGATGTGCAGGTCGAGGAAGGTGAGGCCTGCCGGGACGAGGATCTTCCTCCAGCACGCGACACTCCTGCCGTAGGGCCCGCCCGCCCTGAGGGGCAGACGAACCATGAGGAGGAAGGCCCTCCCATCGCCCGCCGCGCGATGATAGGACGCGGGCGGGTCGGCGAGCATGGTCGGGCCCAGGGGCGCGGGATGTCCCGCGGCGGGCCTGCCCGAGAGGGCGTAGGCGATCTCGTCCATCGTGAGGGGTCCGGCGCCGTCGACGATCTCGTGGGCGAGGAGCTCGGGCTCCGCGTCCCGTATGTCGTCGAGGCTCGCCCCGATGTGCGGGCCCAGGGCGATCTGCAGGAACTTGAGCAGCCCCCGCGCCTCCCGCACGCCCTCCTCGGTGAATGAGACGCTCGCGTCGTCGGGGAGGCGGTGGATGAGGCCGCACTCCGCGAGGCGCTGGAGCGAGCCGAACGCGTGGACGCGCTGCGACACCACGGCGTCGCCGCCAGAGCGCTCGTAGTCGGGGTTCAGATAGAGCAGCGCGAGGGTGAAGATGTCGCTCAGGCGGGCGTTCAGCGTCGCGGGCCTGCCGCCGCGAGCGTATTCGGGCGCGCGTCCGTACCCGTAGTCGCCCTCGAAGCCGAAGTCGTCGTAGTGGCAGTGCATCGAAGCTCCCTTCTCCCGTGGGAGACGAGCCTAGCAGCCCTGGTCGCAGCGGTGTCTGCCCGCCTGCGGGCCGGTTGCTGACGGCGCAGGTGGCGGCGTCAGCCCGGCTTGCGACAGGCCGGGCGCAATCGGCGGGCGGCGCCCTTCTCGCCCCGGGCGCGCGGGGGGCGGGGCCTCGGCCGCGTCGCGGCGTCGGATTCGCAACGATTCGCCACCAATCGCCGACCCGCTGTTTGACAGGTACCCCCATGGGGTATAGAGTACATCGAAACGGAAACCCCTAGGGGGTATCTGGCAGGGAGGGAAGACATGACCGAGGGAAGCGTCGAAAAGGGCGTCGAGCGACGCGCCTGCCCACATTGCGGCGAGCTTAAGCACACGCCGCGATCGCCGGAGCTCAAGGCGAGCGTCGCACGGCGCATCAACCGCGCGGTGGGGCAGCTGAACGGCATCCGGGTGATGGTGGAGGAGGACCGCTACTGCGGCGACGTCCTCACGCAGCTCGCCGCCGTCGAGTCGGCGGTGAAGGCCATCTCGCGCGAGGTCATGCGCGACCACCTCGAGACCTGCGTCGTCGAGCGCATCCAGGCTGGCGACACCGAGGTCACCGACGAGGTCATGGACCTCTTCAAGAAGTTCATGTGAGCTGCGAGTTGGGGACAGTCCCCAATTCACATAAAACATTTCTGTCAATTGGGGACTGTCCCCAATTGACACATCAGGGAAGGGGCCTCGATGAGGGAGACCTTTGACATAACGGGCATGACCTGCGCGGCGTGCTCGTCGCGCGTGCAGAAGGCGGCGGGCGAGGTGCCCGGAGTGGCCTGCGCCAACGTGAACCTGCTCAAGAACTCGATGGAGCTCGACTACGACGGCTCTCCCGAGACGGCCGCCGCCGTGGTGGAGGCCATCGAGAAGTCCGGCTACGGGGCCGCCCGTCGCATGCCGGCCGGCGAGAGGCGCGCCGCGCCAGCCGAGCGTCCCGGCGCGGCCGCCGAGAGGGCGACCCGCGAGAAGCGCGACCAGCTGATCGTCTCCGCGGTCTTCTCGGTCCCGCTCTTCTACGTGGCAATGGGCCCGATGTTCGGCTGGCCGCAGCCGCCCGCGCTCGCGGGCGAGGCCAACCTCGTGGCGCTCGGGCTCACGCAGCTCCTGCTGTGCGCTCCGATCCTCCTTGTGAACCGCCACTACTTCATAACCGGCTTCAGGACGCTGGCGCGCCGTGCGCCCAACATGGACTCGCTCATCGCACTGGGCTCGTCGGCGTCTACCGCCTGGAGCATCGCGCAGCTCTACCGTATGGCATGGGCCGCGGGAGCGGGCGACGTGGCCACGCTCCACGACGCCGCCCACAGCCTCTACTTTGACTCCGCGGGCATGATTCTCACCCTCATCACGCTGGGCAAGTTCTTCGAGGCCCGCGCCAAGGGTCGCACCACGGACGCCATCGCCGCGCTCATGGACCTCGCGCCCAGGACCGCCACGGTCGTGCGCGACGGCAAGGAGACGGAGGTCCCCACCGAGGACGTGCGGGTGGGGGAGCGCGTGATCGTTCGCGCCGGCGAGTCCGTGCCGGTGGACGGCGTGGTGGTCGAGGGCTCGGCGGCGGTGGACGAGTCCGCCATCACGGGCGAGAGCGTGCCCGTGGAGAAGGGACTTGGCGACCGCGTGACCGGCGCCACGGTCTCCACGCGCGGCTGGTTCGCGATGGAGGCCCGGGCCGTTGGCGACGACACCACGCTTGCCGGCATCATCCGCCTCGTCGACGAGGCAACGAGCTCCAAGGCCCCCATCGAGCGCATGGCGGACAAGATCGCCGGCGTCTTCGTTCCCGTGGTCATCGCAATAGCGGCGGTGACGTTCGCGGCGTGGCTCGCGCTCGCGGGCGACGTGGCAACGGCGCTCACGCACGCAATCTCGATTCTGGTGATCTCCTGCCCGTGCGCGCTCGGCCTGGCCACGCCCACGGCGATCATGGTGGGCACGGGCCGCGGCGCCGCCAACGGCATCCTCATCAAGTCCGCGGAGGCGCTCGAGACCGCCTGCGGCGTGGACGCCGTCGTGCTGGACAAGACCGGCACCGTGACGGCGGGAAAGCCGCACGTGACGGACGTCCTTCTCGCTTCGGGCGTGTCTGAGGACGAGCTGCTGCGCGTGGCCTCGTGCCTCGAGCGCAAGAGCGAGCACCCGCTGGCCGGCGCCGTCTGCGCCTATGCGGACGAGAAGGGCGCGGATGCCGAGAAGGACGTGCGCGTCGAGAGGTTCGAGCAGGTCGCGGGCGGCGGCCTCTCCGCAACGGTGGACGGCTCGCCCGCGCTCGCCGGCAACGCGCGCCTCATGGCCGCGCATGGCGTGGAGCTCGGCGAGCTCGCGGACGCGGCCGAGGCGCTCGCGGACGGCGGCAAGACCCCGCTGTTCTTCTCGGCGGGGGGACGTGCCCTGGGCATGATCGCCGTGGCCGACCCCGTCAAGCCCACGAGCGCCTCTGCCATCGCGCGCCTCCGCGCGATGGGCGCCCGGACGGTCCTTCTCACCGGCGACCAGGAGCGCACCGCCGCCGCCGTGGGGCGCCAGGTGGGCGTCGACGAGGTCATCGCCGGCGTGCTTCCCGCGCAGAAGGAGGCCAAGGTCCGCGAGCTGCAGGACGCCGGGCGCACCGTCGCCATGGTGGGAGACGGCATCAACGACGCGCCGGCGCTCGCGCGCGCGGACGTGGGCATCGCCATCGGCGCCGGCACGGACGTCGCCATCTCCTCGGCCGACGTGGTGCTCATGCACTCCGACCCGGCCGACGTGGCGACCGCCATGGAGCTCTCCCGCGCCACGATGCGCAACATCAAGCAGAACCTCTTCTGGGCGCTCTTCTACAACGCCATCTGCATCCCCGTGGCGGCGGGCGTGCTCTCGCCCTGGGGCGTGACGCTCAACCCGATGATCGGCGCGGCCGCCATGGGCTTCAGTTCCGTCTTCGTGGTGAGCAACGCGCTGCGCCTGCGCACCTGGAGGCCGAGCGGTCGCGCGGCATCCGAGGCAACCCCGGCCACCCGGGTGGCCGTGTCCGTTGAGAGCGTCGCCGGCGCGCCCGCGCCCGCGACCGAGAGAAGGGAACCAACCATGACCAAGACCCTGAACGTCACCGGCATGATGTGCCAGCACTGCGTCGCGCACGTGAAGAAGGCGCTCGAGGGCGTTGACGGCGTGAGCTCCGTGGACGTGAATCTCGAGGCCGGCACCGCGACCGTCGAGGCTACCGAGGGCGTTGCCGATGGCGCGCTCGTGGCCGCCGTCGTCGACGCCGGCTACGAGGCCGCCGTGGCGTAGCTGGACGGGAGGCGAGGCCTCGGGGCGGGCGCCGGGCTGCGGGGGACGCAGCCCGGCGCCCCACCTAAGCGGCGTGGCGCGCACCGATCGGGGCGGACGCCCCGTCATCCCTCCGGGCGACCGGCAACCTCGCGCGCCGCGGTCTTTTGGACGCCGCCGCGGCAGACGTGAGCGACGTCGGCGTGGGCGTCCCTCTCGGGACAAGGGCAGGGCGCGTCCAAGGCGGCTGGGGCGGGGGAGGAAACCGCTGGTGGCGCACGTGAAATGCAGCCAGGGGTTGGTGGTGGCAACCGCTGGACTCCCGTATCGTGACGTTTGGGCGAAAGGGCCGCCTCGCGCGGCTTTCTTTCAGGACAATATACATACCAACTGCATGTATGAAAGGGGAAGCTGATGACGCAGACGTCGGGCAGGCGGGGTGCGCGCCTCTTCTCGCCGGGGTTCGTGGCCATCATGGTCGCCCAGGTCTTCTCGCTGCTGGGGATGGAGATCCTGCAGTTCGTGATTCCGCTCCACCTGCTCAACCTCACGGGCTCGGGCACGCTCTACGGGACGGTCATCGCGCTCGGCAACGTGCCGTACCTGCTGCTCGCGCCCATCGGCGGCGTGGTTGCCGACCGCACGCGCAAGCGCGCCGTGATGGCGGCGTGCGACCTCGCGCTCGCCGCGGCGCTTCTCGGCTACCTGGCGCTCTCCGGGTCCACGCAGCTCGTCCCCCTCACCGCCGCCGTGCTGATGGTCGCCTTCGCGGCGCAGGCCATCTACCAGCCCTGCGTGCAGTCCTCGGTTCCGCGCGTGGTGGCGCCCGAGCGCCTGGAGCAGGCCGTCGCGGTGACCAACCAGGTGAGCATGCTCACGGGCATCGGAGGGCCGGTGCTCGGCGGGCTCGTCTTCGGGTTCTTTGGGCTGGCGCCCATCGTGGTGGTCTCGGCGGCGTGCTTCGTGGCGGCGGGCGTTCTGGTGCTCGCGTTCGTGCGGGTGCCCTACGAGCCTCCCGAGCGCACGGCGGGGCCCCTCGCCACGGTCCGAAACGACCTCGCGGAGGCCCTGCGTTTCCTGCGCTCGCGTCCCGTGATGTGGCGCATCATCATCGCGGCAACGCTCGTCAACCTGTTCGGGTCCTCCTTCTTCAACGTGGGCTCGTCCTATATCGTCACCGAGACGCTGGGCCTCTCCAACCAGCTGCTCGGGGTTCTCCAGGGCACCCTTGCGGTGGGCGGCCTCGTCGGCGGCGCCGTGGTGGCGCTGCGTCCGGGCGGGCTGGGCATCAAGAGCTCGCCGGCGCTTCTCGGCTGCACGGCAGCGGGCCTCGCTGCCATAGCGGCCGTGCTCGCCGCGCCGCTGCCCGCGCTCGGGGCCTACGCGGGGATGCTCGCTGCCTATCTCGCGTCGATGGCCTTCTGCATGGCGCTCTCCATCGTCGCCATGTCGTACCTGCAGCTCAAGGCGCCAGAGACGCTGGTTGGCAAGGTCATGGCGCTCACGGTCATGCTCGCGAACTTCGCGGCGCCCGCCGGGCAGGTGGTCTACGGGCTGGCCTTCGACCGCGTGCCGGCCTGGTCGGTCGCGCTCGTCGCCGCCGTGGCGACGGCGGCGGTCGCAGCGTGGCTCTCCCGCTCCATCCGCGAGAGGTAGGCGGCTATCTCGGCGCGCGAGCTGAGCTCGCCGAGCTGGCAGGTTGCCGGGCGCCTCTCGAGGGCCTCGCGGACCAGAGGCTCCTTCTTCTCCCGGAACTCCATGACGTAGCGCTCGAACTCCGGGTCGAGCTCCGTCTCCTTCCAGGGGAGGTCCTCTCGCGGCCCTCCGATGCGAGAGCGGACGGCGTCGAGGCACTCCTGCGTGGGCAGGCTGAGGAGAAAGACGGTGTCGGCCCTCTCCAGGCGCTCCGGAAGCGTGCGCAGGTAGGTTCCGTCGATGATCCAGCGTGGCCGAGCTACGAGGCTTGCGTGCGCCGCGTCGAATCCTTCCGGCGCAACGTGGCCGCCGTCGGGCAGGTGCCAGACCATGTCGAGGTAATGCAGGGGGAGGCCGGTTATGTCGCGCAGCGCCCTCCCGAGGGTGGACTTCCCCGCGCCCGAGCTACCAACGATGGCGATGCGCTCCATGTGCCCCTCCCGCCTTGAAACCGAATATGTGTTCTGCTATAGTGTAGACGTGTAGACAGAGAAAAGCAACGGGGGTGGGAAATGGCTACGGCGGTTGTCTCGGGCCGGGTTGATGAGCGGGTGCGGCAGCGCGCGGATGCCTACATAAAGGCCGCGGGACTAACCCCGGCGGACGTCATTCGGGTGGTCTGGGAGAACATCGCGCGGACGGGCGAGGTCCCGGACGAGGGGGAGGCGCAGGGCGAGACCCCCGACGCGTTCGAGGACTTCATGGCGTTCAGGGCAAGCCTGCCCAAGGCAACGTGGCTCGCGGACCTGACGGACGAGCAGATGAAGGACATGATTGCGAGCCGCTATGCGTAGCTACAACAGCAGGCGCCTCCTCTTTGACACCAATGTCGTTCTTGATGCCGTTTGTCCCGAGCGTCCCCAGTCCAAGGAGGCATGTGAGGTTCTTCGCTTCTGCAACGGAGAAGGCGACATGGGAATTGTGGCCGTGAGCTCGCTCAAGGATGCGTACTACATCCTCTGCAGGCAGTATGGGGAGTCCTGCGCGCGGACCTCAATCAAGAAGCTCACGGAGCTGCTGACCATCGCGCCGATAGGCGCGGAGGAGTGTGATCTCTCTCTGCACGGGAACGAGCCCGACTTTGAGGACGGGCTCATCCGAGCCTGTGCGGAGCTCAATGACGTTGACTTCATCCTCACGCGGGACGCCCGCGCCTTCGCAAGGTCAAAGGTGCGGGCGGTCACGTGTGCGGAGTATCTGAAGATCCGGGGATGCTAGCTGGAAGGAGCCCACCCAAAGTTACATGGCGTCAGTCTCGGCGGTCGTGCCACCTCTTGCGGCGCCGGTTGCGCAGCGAGATCGCAACGAGCAGAAGCACGACGACGAAGAGGATCGTGAGGTCCATGGTCGTCACCCCCTAGAGCTCTCGGCGCTCGTAGAGGCGCAGGGAGACCGCGGCGGAGACGGCCAGCACGAGCGCGGACGCCGCGAGAAGGACGCCCATGCTCGCCGCCACGCCCGCCGGCGTCTCGATGAAGGCGAGCAGGCTGGTGAGGGCGTCGGTGCCCACGATTCCGCCGTCGAGCAGGCCGCTGTTTCCGATCAGCGAGACGGGGAGCACGAAGAAGACGAGCACCATGATGAGCGGGAGGTACTGCGTGGCCTTGGACTGCCCGAAGCGGAAGTAGAGCGGCGTGACCACGCCAGCGACGAACGACCCCATGAAGATGCAGAAGAATGAGGAGAAGAGCGTGGCGAGGACGTCCTCGAAGCGGTAAGCGAGCACCGCGGAGAGCCCCATGGGAAGGTCGACGAACGTGGCAAGGGCGGTCACCAGCCCCGCGCCCACGAGCCCCGCCGCGAGGCCCACGAGCCCGAGCGTCACGATCACGCCGTAGCGGGCGAGCACGACGTCGCGGCGGGAGAGCGGCATGGTGAGGCGGAAGAGCCCCCAGTTGTTCTGCTCGTCGTAGCCTGCGGCGCTCATGGCGCCCGTCATGAAGCACATGCAGGTCAGGATCGCGGGGGCGGCGATGATGGACTGCATGCCGCAGCAGACGAACAGGGAGACGAGAAAGCCGAGGAGCAGGAGCTGACGCACGTAGCTTGCGAAGATGGTCATCTCGACGAGGTAGGCGCGCTTCATTATCGGACACCGCCCTTCAGGGTGAGCGTGAGGTAGTCGTCTATGGTCATGCGGTCGCAGGGGATCTCGGGGAACCGGCGGGCAAAGTCGTAGCGGTCGGGGACGAGCACGTCGATGCCGTACTCGTGGCGCAGGTAGCGCAGCTCGCTCTCGGGCACCATCCCGGAGGCGGCCACGCGCTCGAAGTCCGCGACGCGGCAGCGGGCGACGCCCATCTCGTCGGTGATGGCGTCCTTGGGCAGGTCAAAGACGATGCGTCCCTCGTCGATGCAGATCACCCGGTCGGCGATGCGCTCGAGGTCGCTCGTGATGTGGCTGCTCATGAGGACGGCGCGGCCGGGCTCGGCCACGAAGTCGCGCAGGCGGTCGAGGACCTCGTCGCGCGCCATGGGGTCGAGCCCCGCCGTGGCTTCGTCGAGGATCAGGACGTGGGCGTCGTGGCTGAGGGCGCAGGCCAGGCTGAGCTTCATGCCCATGCCGCGAGAGAGGTCCTTAACGCACTTCTCGACGGGGAGGTCGAAGGTGTCGATGAGCCTTGAGAAGCGGTGGGCGTTCCAGCGGTCGTAGGCGCGCGCGTAGATCGTGCCCACGTCGCGCACGCGCAGGTGGCCGGGCAGCGAGACCGTGTCGAAGACCACGCCGACGCGCTCCTTGGCGTGCGCCCCCTCCGGGCGGGAGAGCAGCTCGCTGGGCGTGCCGAGCACGCTCGACGTGCCGCCGTCGGTTGCGATGAGGCCGAGAAGGGCCTTGATGGTGGTGGACTTGCCGGCACCGTTCTTGCCGACGAAGCCAACGATCTCGCCCTCGCGGACGTCGAGGTCGACGCCCTCCAGTGAGAAGCCCTCGTAGTGCTTGGTAAGCCCGCGCGCGCTGACGAGCGGCGCGTCGGTGGTGGTGTCTGAGGTGTGAGTGTTCATCAGTCGTCACTTTCCATGAGTAGGTTGAACATCTCCTTGAGCTCCCCGTCGGAGAGCCCGGCGGCCCGGCCGTCTGCGATGGCGCGCGTGAGCAGGGACTCGACGCCGCGCATCCGCTCCTCGCGGATGAGCTCCATGTTGCCGCCGGCGACGAAGCTCCCCTTTCCCTGCACCGTCTCGATGAACCCGGCCGCCTCGAGGTCCGTGTAGGCGCGCTTGGTGGTGATGACGCTCACGCGCAGCGAGCTCGCGAGGGTTCGGATGGACGGCAGCTGCTCGCCCTCGGCCAGCTCGCCCGCGAGGATCGCGGCCTTGACCTGGTCGGTAATCTGCTCGTAGATGGGCTTGTTGCTCGCGTTCGAGATGATGATTTCCACGTGACTCGGTTCCTTCCTCCCGGCCCGGCGGGGCGTCCCCCGTCGGGGAGCCGCACCTCGGGCGTCCCCGGTGCGCGGCAGGGGTCGCACGGACGTCTTCGCGCTTCCCCTACGGGTATAGTGTGTATACCCGATAACTACAGTATATACTCACCTATACACAGTGCAAGGAAGAATCGAGACTTTTTTGAGCGGGGCGTGGCGGGGCCTTCGCAAGCGTTTGGCGCGCGCTTTCCGCGGGAATCTCAGTGGATGGCTAAAATATTAGGTTAAGCTAAATTATAAGAGCAGCCTAGTCTGGAGGTTGAGATGGCGTCCCCGGTTCCCTTTCTCGCAGTCGGCCTTCTCGGCTCGCTCGTCATGTTCGCGGGCGACATGCTGCTGTACTACACGCCGGGCGCCTACAACATGGACGGCACCCTGCGCCCCTACGCCCAGATCATGCGAGACCTTCCCGAGGGGCGCGTGAGACTGGGAGGTCTTCTGGGCCCCGTCGCCGCGTTCCTCTACGTCATGGGCTTCGTGGGGCTGCCGATGCTCGCGACGGGGGAGTTCCCCTGGCTGATGTGGGCGGTGGCCGCGCTTCTGGCCTTCGCGTCGTGACCATTCTCTCGAGGTTGGCGAGACGGTGAGGTCCTCCCGACCTTTCGGCCCAAAAAGAAAACTATGGCTAACTTGTGTAGAAATCGCTCAGCACGCGTCAAAAGTAAGAACTATCTAACTTGTGGGGACAATTGGAGTACCGGGGGAGATAGCTCAGACACCCCACGTCCGTCGCCCGTCCGGCGACCCGATCGCAAAGGAGCAACCATGTCCCTCATCGGCAAGGAGATCTCGGACTTCTCCGTCCAGGCGTACCAGGACAACGACTTCCACACCGTCACCAAGGCAGACGTGCTCGGCCGCTGGAGCCTGTTCTTCTTCTACCCGGCCGACTTCACCTTCGTGTGCCCCACCGAGCTGGAGGACCTCGCCAACCTTTACGACGAGTTTCAGGCTGCGGGCTGCGAGGTGTACTCCGTCTCCACGGACACACACTTCACCCACAAGGCGTGGCACGAGACCTCCGAGCGCATCGCCAAGGTCCGCTACCCCATGCTCGCCGACCCCACGCACGCGCTCTGCCGCGACTTCGAGGTGCTCATCGAGGCGGACGGCCTTGCCGAGCGTGGCGCCTTCATCGTGGACCCCGAGGGGCGTGTCCAGGTCTATCAGGTGAACGCCGGGGGCGTCGGCCGCAACGCCGACGAGCTGCTGCGCCTGCTCAAGGCGGCCCAGTTCGTGGCGGAGCACGGCGACCAGGTGTGTCCCGCAAAGTGGCAGCCGGGTGCCGAGACGCTCAAGCCGAGCCTCGACCTGGTGGGGCAGCTGTAACGGGTGCTGACGTCGCGGCCGCAGCCGGCATCCGGCTGCGGCCGCTTTTTCATAGGGAGGACTCATGGGCGAGAAGTACGACGAGGCGAGGCTCTATGACGCCGTGATCATCGGTGGCGGACCTGCGGGGCTCACGGCCGCGCTCTATCTGGCGCGCGCCCGCTACCGCGTGCTCGTGGTGGAGAGGGACCGCTTCGGCGGGCAGATCACCATCACGGCGAGCGTGGTCAACTACCCCGGCGTGCTCAGCGCGAGCGGATCCGAGCTCACCGAGACGATGCGCCGCCAGGCCGAGGCCTTCGGTGCCGAGTTCATGCTCGCCGAGGTCACGGGGCTTGACCTCGCGGGTGACGTCAAGCGCGTGAGCACCACGAGGGGAGAGGTCTCGTGCTTCGCGGTCCTTCTCGCCACGGGGGCGAGCCCACGGCGCCTGGGATTTGCGGGCGAGGACGAGTTTCGTGGTCGAGGCGTGGCCTACTGCGCCACGTGCGACGGCGAGTTCTTCACCGGCAGGGAGGTCTTCGTGGTGGGAGGCGGCTTCGCGGCTGCCGAGGAGAGCGTCTTTCTCACAAAGTACGCGCGTCACGTGACGGTGCTCGTTCGCGGGAGCGACTTCTCCTGCGCGCCTGCAGCTGCCGAGGAGGTCAAGCGGCACCCTAAGGTCGACGTGCTCTACAATACCGAGGTCGTCGAGGCGGGTGGAGACAACGCGCTGCGCCACCTGCGCTATCGCAACAACCTGACGGGGGAGGAGACCGAGTTCCGCGCGCCGGAGGGCGAGAGCCTCGGCGTCTTCGTCTTCGTTGGTTACGCGCCGGCGACCGAGCTCGTCCGCGGAATAGCCGAGCTCGACGAACACGGCTACGTGCTCACCGACGAGCGCCAGATGACGTCTGCCGACGGGCTCTTCGCAGCCGGCGACGTCTGCGTCAAGACCCTGCGCCAGGTTGCCACGGCCGTGGGGCAGGCCGCCCAGACCGCGACGGACATGGAGCGCTACCTCAAGGCCGCTCAGGAGCGTACGGGCCTCGTGCCGCAGGCGCCGGCGTCGCGTCCGGCCCCCGCCGCTCGCGACGCAGGTCCCGCCGAGCTGGCCGCGGCGGTCGCAGAGACGGCGTCGCTCTTCTCGCCCGACGTGCTGGCCCAGCTCGACACGGTCTTCTCGCGCATGGAGCGCCCGCTCGAGCTGCACCTGCTGCTTGACGACCGTCCCGTCGCCATCGAGCTGAAGGGGTATATGGACGAGCTTGCTGCGCTGACAAATAAGCTTACGGTCACCGTCGCGGATGCGGCGGAGCGCGCCGCGGCCAACCCCGCCGAGCTCCCCTGCGTGCAGGTGCGCACGGCTGACGGCACGCCCACGGGCCTTGCCTTCCATGGCGTGCCGGGCGGTCACGAGTTCACGAGCTTCGTGCTCGGCCTCTACAACGCCGCCGGGCCCGGACAGCCCATCGATGCGGTGGATCGCTCGGCGGCAGAGGCCGTTGCCGAGAAGGTCGACATACGCGTGCTCGTCTCGCTCTCGTGCACCATGTGCCCGGAGACGGTGCTCTCCGCCCAGCGCATCGCCTCGCTCAACCCGCGTGTCACGGCCGAGGCGTTTGACGTCGCGCACTTCCCGGAGCTGCGCGACCGCTACAACGCCATGAGCGTGCCGTGCGTGGTCATCCGCCACGCCGACGGCCACGAGCACGTGACCTTTGGCAAGAAGAACCTAGCCCAGCTGCTCGAGGAGATTGCCCGGTAGCCGACGCCCTGGTCATTCGATGCCGCCCCGGTGGCATGGCCGCCATCGGGGCGGCCTCTTCGACAGTGGAACTGGCGGCAGGAAGACGCTGGGCCTCGCGCATGCGGCGCGCCTCTCCGGAAGCGCTGGCACCGCCGGCCCAGCGACCGGTCCCGGCTTTAGGTTCGGAAGGCCCGGGATTGGTCGAGGATTCCGCGCCTATGCTCAATCAGGAGCCGCACTCGCCTAAGAGAAACTTCCATGCCGGCATCACCTCAATAGAGATGCCATCCGCGTCGATGACCTCCTCTTCTTCCTTGGTGACGATGAGGAATCGAGTGACGGAGGAATCCACTTTTGCCAGGCGAACGAGGTTGCCGACTTCTCGCTCCCGCGCCTCTCCTGCAATCGAGTAGGCGACTTGGATGGCAATTCCAGCCTCGGGGAGGTAGAAATCGACGTCAATGCCGGTCCTTGATGACTTGAGGTAGCGAAGGTCTTCGCCGAACCGGTCGCAGAGCGCAACGGCAATCTCGTTTTCCAGCAGCGCCGTCTCGCGATTGACAAGAAAGAGGCCGAGCAGACCGTTGTCTGAGTAATAGTACTTGGGGCTTCCCTCGCGCTCGACGAACGCCGCCGTGGCGTTGCTGATGCTGAACAGGAGGTACGCCTCCTTCGCATATTCGAGATAGGAGATGAGCGTATCCTTTGAGATGGAGAACCCGATGCCCTTCAGGGCGTTGTGCAGCGTCGAGTACGAGACCTCGTTGCGAACGGTCTCGGCGACCTTTTTCATGAGCACGCGCAGCGCGTTGACGTTGCGCACCTTGTAGTGTGCTGCAATATCGCCGAGGAGTACCTTTTGGTAGACGTTCTCCACATACGCGCGCTGTGGTGTGTAGCGCAGTGACTCGGGGAACCCACCCTGACGGTAGAATTCGTCAAAGTGACGGGCGATGCGTCCGATTTCACGCGTCGTGTAGAGTGCGGAGCCGGTGTGGTCCTGATGTTTGGCGTCGAGATACTCGTCAAAGCGATAAGGGCTTACCTGCAGGGAGAAGAACCTCCCGCCGAGCTCTGAGGCGATTTGACCGCTGAGCATCGTGGCGTTGCTTCCGGTAATATGCACGCGCTCGCCGGCATCAGCAAGCCGACGCGCAAACCGTTCCCAGTGCTGGATGTTCTGGATTTCGTCGAAGAAGTAGTAGCCACGCTCGTCGCTGAGCTCGCTTTGGACGAGTGGGATGTCCTGGAAGTCGGTGGAGACAAAGTCAACGAGGCGTTCGTCCTCGAAGTTGATATATATGATGCGCTCCCAGGCGATGCCACTGCTGACGAGATTGCGGACCATGTCATACAGCAAGGTCGACTTTCCCGCGCGGCGGAGCCCCGTGATGACGTAGTTTGCCTCCGGGTCGAGCGTGTAGCGCCTTGGAACGATATGGGCGTTTCGGATGATCTCATGTTGGTCGAAGATGACGCGTTTAAGAAGGTCGTGGTTCATCTGTTCCGCTCATTCTGTCGAATACACTTAGCTAAAGTATAATGAATTCGTCGAATATACTCGACAACATTAGTAAAAAATCACCCACTGTATCGGACGGGCTGACAGGAATTAACGCCTCGCTCAGCGGGAGATGGAATGCGCCGGCCTCAAGGACATCGTGCTCGCGAAGCGCAGGAACGTGTCTTGCGCGTCGGGTAAGAAGGGACGGTGACGAGCGTCGTCGTATCGTGCGAACGAGATGTCAGGCGTCATCGACACGGGTGGCAGTCATGCGATTTGTGGCCCGCCATTGACTGGGAGACATGCCGCAGACACGCGCAAAGGCTGCTGAGAAGCTCGTGGGGGAGCGGTAGCCCACGGCGTGGGCGGCCTCTTCGACAGTGGAGCCGACGGCAAGAAGGCGCTGGGCCTCGCGCATGCGCCGCGCCGTAAGATAGGCTGCCCATGAGCTGCCCGTCGTTTGGCGGAAGAGCCGCTTGAACGTGGTGAGGCCCATTCCGGCCGCCGCCGCGGCCTCCTCCTGGCTCGCCCCGTCGCGCAGGCGCGCGTTGGCTAGCTCAAGGGCGGCGAGGATGCCGGTGCGAGCGCCCCGGTCGGCGGGAAGCGCGGCTGCCGCCGTCTCGACGAGTGCCCCGAGCAGCAGCTTCGACGCGCCCTCGTAGATGAGTGGCGTTCCGGTGCCCGCGCGGTCGGCACGTCCGATCTCGTCCAGGGCCAGCAGCACGCCCGGTGCCCAGCCCAGGCTGCCGCGCATGTCGGTGAGAAGCGCCGACACCTCCTCGACCGAGCCCCACCCCAGATCCGCGAACGCGTCCCGGAGTGCCCCGTCAAAGTACTCGACCTCCGTGTACGCAAAGTGTGCTCCGGCGGGGACGGGTGTGGTGACCCAACCCTCGCGCGTCTCGATGTAGGCGATGGCGGCAGGCCCGTCCCCGCCCGCCGCGGGCGCGCGCACGGTGAGGTAGCGTCGGGTGTCGATGCCAAAGAGCGTGTCCACGAGCATCGTGAAGTCGCAGGTCGCCACCGTGAAACCGTCGCCTGCCCACGCGTGGTACCAGCCTTGGGCCCGTACGCCGTCGCCCACGAAGAGCGTGCCCGCGCACGGCGTGCCCGGCTCTGGGAGCAGACCCATGCGCTCGAGCTCAGCGGCCTGGAAGAGCTCGGCCTCTCCGCCTGGTCGCTCGGCTCTTCTCGCGGTCGTTTTTGCCATGTCCGGCGCCTCCTGGAAGCTTGCACGTACAGAATGACTGTAAACCTATTCTAACTTGCTGCGACGACCGGGTGGCATGCCGGGCCTCTCCAGGCGGTCGCAGCGGAAAGGGGGCCACATGTCCAACGGCGAGAAGGACGCGGTCGAGGGGCGGCCGCCAAGGCAGCAGTCCTGGATGACGCGCGTCATCGGCTTCACCGGGGGCGGGAGGTGGCTCATCTACCTCTCCATGGCGCTCTCGGCGCTGTCCTCGACGTGCTCGTTCGTGCCGTTCGTTGCCGTGTACCTCGTGGTGGCGGACGTCATCGCGGTCTACCCGGACTTCGCGGCGCTCGACGCGGCGCGCATGGCGGGCCTCGGCTGGATGGCCCTCGGGGGCGTGGCGGGCACCATCGGCCTCTACCTCGCGGCGCTTCTCTGCGCGCACTCGGCGGCCTTCGATGCCGAGTACAACCTCAAGCTCCAGGTCGTCGAGCACCTGGGGCGCATCCCGCTGGGGCGGCTCGAGGAGCTGGGCACGGGGCGCGTGAACAAGGTCATGGACGAGAGCGTCGGCGCCATCGAGGGGTTCCTCGCCCACTCGCTGCCCGACATGGCGGCGGCGTTCACGGCGCCGGTGGCGATCGTGGCGCTGCTCTTCGTCTTCGACTGGCGCTTCGGCCTCGCGGCGGTGGCGTGCGTGGTCGCGGCGTTCGGCGTCGAGGCGGCAGGCTTCTCCAACAAGGCCATTACGGAGAAGATGAGGCGCCACCTGGTCAACCAGGAGCTCATGACGAACGCCACGGTGGAGTACGTGCGCGGCATGCCGGTGGTCAAGACCTTCGGGCAGACGGCGGAGTCCTTCGGCCGCCTCTCGGCCGCGGTCCGCGCCTACACGGACCTCGCCCTCGACGTGGCGCTCTTCTGGCAGAGCCTCATGCCCGCCTTCACGGCCATCATCAACAACGCCTACCTGTTCGTGCTGCCGGTGGGCATCGTGCTCGGCGCGGGGCTCTCCGGCGGCGCGTTCCGCCCGTTCGCGCTCGACTTCATCTTCTACCTCCTGTTCGTACCCTCCATCGCTGGCGCGCTCAACAAGATGATGTACATCTCGGAGGACAGCATGATCATCTCCTCCCACCTCTCGCGCATCGACGAGGTGCTCGGCATCCCGGCTCTGCCCGTGCCGTCCCCGGCTGCCGCGCGCGTTCCGGAGCGCTTTGACGTGGTGCTCGACGACGTGTCCTTCTCGTACGACGCGGGCGAGAAGGGCGCTGGCGAGAAGGGCGGCGCGCCCGTGGCTCCCCTTGCCCTCGAGAACGTGAGCATCACCGTTCCCGCCGGCACCACCTGCGCCATCGTGGGCCCGTCCGGTGCGGGCAAGTCCACCGTGGCCAGCCTCGTGGCCCGCTTCTGGGACGTGGGCGCGGGCGCCGTGCGCATCGGCGGCGTCGACGTGCGCGACATCGACCCCGACGACCTCATGGGCTGCGTGAGCCTCGTCTTCCAGGGCGTCCACCTCTTCCGGGCGAGCATGCTCGAGAACATCCGCATGGCACGTCCGGGCGCCACGCGCGAGGAGGTCGTCGCGGCGGCGCGCGCCGCGCAGGCCGACGCCTTCATCCGGGCGCTGCCGCAGGGCTACGACACCGTCTACGGCAGCGAGGGCGTGCACCTCTCCGGCGGCGAGGCGCAGCGCGTCTCCATCGCCCGCGCCATCCTCGCCGACCGGCCCATCGTGGTGCTCGACGAGGCCACGGCGTTCTCGGACCCGGAGAACGAGCACCTCATCCAGAAGGCGTTCGAGCGCCTCATGGCGGGCAGGACCGTGATCATGATCGCGCACCGGCTCTCGACCGTGGCGGGCGCGGACCAGATCGTGGTCGTGGACGGCGGCCGCGTGGCGGAGCGGGGCCGGCACGAGGACCTGCTCGCCGCGCACGGAACCTACGCGCGCATGTGGGAGCGCTACACGCAGGCCCTCTCGTGGGGCATCGGGTCGGAAGCGCCGAACGGAAGGGAGGTGGCTTAAGATGGCTGCCCCGGACAGGATCCCGCGCCTCCAGCGCGCGCTCGCCCTCACGGACCAGGGCTACCGCGGCCTCAAGCGCGCCATCGCGGCGTGCACCCTCACCAACCTCGCCCTCATGGTGCCCTTCGCCATCACGGTCATGGCGTTCGGGGTGGTGCTCATGCGGCTCACGGGGCAGGACGTCGACTGGCGGGCCCTCTGGGGCCTCTTCGCCGCGGGCGTCGCAGGCCTCGTCGCCGTGTTCCTCTGCGCGCGCAACGACTACCGGCGCACGTACGTGACGGCGTACCGCGAGACCGAGGCCACGCGCATGGGCCTCGCCGAGCACCTGCGGCGGCTCCCCATGTCCTTCTTCAACCAGCGCGACCTCTCCGAGCTCACCGAGAACCTCATGGGGGACGTCTCCAGCCGCGAGTCGCTCATGTCGAGCACCATCCCGCAGCTCGTCGCCAGCTGCGTCTCCACGGCGGTCGTGTGCGTCATGCTCGCCTTCTTCGAGTGGCGCCTCGCCCTCTGCGTGTTCTCGACGCTGCCGGCGGCGCTCGTCATCGTGCTCGCCGCCCGCGGGCACGAGAGGCGGCTCTTCGCGCGGCAGACCGGCGCGCGCCTCGCGGCGTCCGCCCGCCTCATGGACTACGTCGGGGGCATCCGAGACATCCGCGCGTGCCGGCAGGCGGGCGCGCGGTCCGCGCCCATGCGCGCCGCGCTCGGGGCCCTGCGCGACATAGCGATGCGGGTGGAGCTCTCCGTGGACGTGTGCGTCTCGGCGGCCACGACGGTGCTCCAGGCGGGCGTCGGGCTCACGGTCTTCGTGGGCACGGCGCTGCTCGCGGCGGGCGAGGTCGACTTCCTGACCCTCCTCATGTTCCTGCTCATCGCCTCGCGCGTGTACGGGCCCATCACCTCGATTCTCTCGCAGCTGCCGAACCTCCTCCAGCTATCGGGGCGCACGGCGCGCCTCAGGGCCCTCGCCGACGAGCCGGTCGCGACGGGTTCGGGTGACGCCGCGGGGCTGGGCGAGAAGGGCGTCGAGCTTGCCGACGTGCGCTTCTCGTATGCCGAGGGCGGCGGCGAGGTCCTGCGCGGCGTCTCCCTCCGCATGGAGCCGGGTACCGTCACGGCGCTCGTGGGCCCCTCCGGGTCGGGCAAGTCAACCGTGGCCAAGCTCGTCGCACGGTTCTTCTCGCCGACGTCCGGAGCGGTCCTGGCGGGCGGAGTGGACTTGGCCGGGCTCGACGAGGAGTCGTGGCTCAGGAACGTGTCCGTGGTATTCCAGGACGTGACGCTCTTCGACGACACGGTCATGGAGAACATCCGCATGGGGCGCGCCGGCGCCACCGACGAGGAGGTGCGCGCCGCGGCCCGGGCCGCCCACTGCGAGGAGTTCGTTGGGCGGCTGCCGGAGGGCTGGGGCACGCGCCTTGGTGAGAACGGCGCGCGCCTCTCCGGCGGCGAGCGCCAGCGCGTCTCCATCGCCCGGGCGCTCCTCAAGGACGCGCCGATCGTGCTCCTGGACGAGGCGACGAGCTCGCTCGACCCCGAGAACGAGACGCTCGTGCAGGACGCCGTGAGCAGGCTCTGCGCCGGCAGGACGGTGCTCGTGATCGCGCACCGCCTGCGCACCGTGGCAGGCGCCGATCAGATCGTGGTTCTGGACGGCGGCCGCGTGGTCGAGCGGGGGACCCATGCCGAGCTCATGGCGGCGGGAGGCCTCTACGCACGGCTCGTGGGCATCCAGCGGGAGAGCCTCGGCTGGTCGCTCTCCTGACGGCAGGCGGCGGGGGCCATCGCCCCCCGTCGCCGCTTTGTCGCGAGCGCCGGGACGCCGACGGAGCGTCGCGCGCCAAGGCTCACGCCGCCGAGTTGTCCGCGTGCGGCGGCGCGCTGGCCGTCGGACGGATATACTTGGCTCCATGCAACTGAGGTGGACGGAGGTCCCATGCCCGAGCTTCTTGGCGCGTTTCTCGCCGTCTTTCTGGTGGCGGTGGTGGTGGCGCTCGTCATCTCCTTCGTGGTGAACGTGATAGCGGGGGCGCTCAGCCTGCTGCCGCTCGTTCTGGTTGCTGTGATTGTCTGGTTTCTTGTCCGTGGCGGAAGGATTCGCATCGAGTTCCCGGACCGCCACGACCGTCGCTAGGGGAGGGCATGGCAACGCCCGAGTTCATCGTGCGCCTGCGCGAGAAGATCGGACACGACCCGCTGTGGCTTGTCGGCGTGACCGCCTACGTCGAGGACGCCGACGGCCGTGTGCTCCTGGGCCGCCGGGCCGACACGGGGGAGTGGGCGCTCGTCTACGGCATCAACGAGCCGGGCGAGGAGCCGGCGGTCACGGTGGTGCGCGAGGTCAGGGAGGAGACCGGGGTTGACGTGGAGCCGCGGGCGCTCGTGCGCGTGAGGGCGTCGCGTCACCTCACGGTCTACGCAAACGGCGACCAGACGCAGTACCTGGACCTCATGTTCTCCTGCCGGCTTGCGGAGGGAGGCTGCGCGGAGCCGCGCGTGGCAGACGACGAGAGCCTGGAGGTGGGCTGGTTCGCCCCGGACGCGCTTCCGGAGCCGCTCGCCGCCTCGACGCGGGAGCGCCTCGGGGCGCTTGCCGCATGGCGCGAGGCCGGCTCGGCCGCGGCGCTCTTCTCGCTGGACGCGTGAGCGCCGCCGCGGTCCTGCGGCTCCCTCCGCTGCGCTACCATGGGGAAACGAGCGAGAGGGGAGCTGGCATGCGCTATCGGGAGCTGGGCCGCACGGGCCTCAGGGTGAGCGAGATCGGCTTCGGCGGCGAGTGGATGGACGGCACGCCGCAGGAGGCGCGCGCCGTGGTCGAGGCCGCGGACGCCGCGGGCGTGAACATCCTCGACTGCTGGATGCCCGACCCGACGCGCCGCTCCAACCTCGGCGACGCCCTGCTCGACCTGGGCCTGCGCGAGCGCTGGGTCATCCAGGGGCACCTTGGCTCCACGTGGCAGGGCGGGCAGTACGTGCGCACGCGCGAGCTCTCCGCGGTGAAGCCCGCCTTCGAGGACCTTCTCGCGCGCTTCCACACCGATTACATGGACCTCGGCATGATCCACTACGTGGACCGCGTCGACGACTTCGAGGCCGTCATGTCCGGTCCCTTCATCGACTACGTCCGCGAGCTGCGTGCCTCCGGCACCGTCCGCCACGTGGGCCTCTCCACGCACAACCCCGAGGTCGCGCGCCTGGCCGTGCTTGATCCCGAGGTGGAGATGATCCTCTTCTCCGTGAACCCGGCCTTTGACATGATGCCCGCGACCGACGACCTCGAAGCCTACTTCGACGAGCGCGGCGAGTCGGCCGCCATGGACGGCATGACCCCCGAGCGCGCAGAGCTCTACGCCCTCGCCGAGGAGACGGGCACGGGCATCACGGTCATGAAGGGATATATGGGCGGCCGGCTCTTCGACGCGGCGCAGTCGCCCTTCGGCGTGGCACTCACGCCCGTGCAGTGCCTCCACTACGCGCTCACGCGCCCGGCGGTGGCGAGCGTGATGGTGGGGTTCTCCACGCCGGGGCACGTCGCCGAGGCCGTGTCCTACGAGGGCGCCTCGGCTGCCGAGAAGGACTACGCGAGCGTCCTCGCCGGGGCCCCGCGCCACGCCTACCTGGGCAGCTGCACCTACTGCGGCCACTGCGCGCCGTGCCCCAAGGGGATCGACATCGCCTCCGTGAACAAGTTCTTCGACCTGGCGAGCGCCTACGACGAGGTGCCGGACTCCCTGCGCGAGCACTACCGCGCCCTCGGCGCCACGGCCGAGGCGTGCATCGCGTGCCGCGCGTGCGAGGGCCGATGCCCGTTCGGCGTGCGCGTGGCCGAGCGCATGGCGGCCGCCGCGGAGCTCTTCGGCTGCTAGGCGGCGCGGCCCCTCTCGCCGTGCGGGGCTAGCGGGCGTAGTGCGCGATGCACATCCCGATGAAGTCGCGCATCTCGGCGCGGAAGTCCAGCTGCGGGCGCTCGTGGCCGATCGTCTCGAGCGCCTCGGCGACAAGCGGGTTCTTCCAGCACGCGCTCACGAAGCCCACGGCGTGGTAGTAGATGGCAAGCAGAAGCGGCTCCACGCGCTCGGGCGCCATGTCAATGATCTGCGGCAGGCGCTCGCGCATGTCGGCCACGCGGTCGTAGTAGGCGCGCTTGAAGTCCGCGAGACGCTCCACGCTTACGTTGGTCTCGATGATCGTGGAGAGCAGGTCGCCGAGGCGGAAGTACTCCTGGTGCGCGTTGGCGATCCCCGCCCACACCTCGGCGATGACGTCGGGCGCGAGCCCGCAGCCCTCGGGCAGCGCGGCGAGGAGCGCGTCGAAGTAGGCGTCGAGCTCGTCTGCCGTGAGCAGCAGGAAGACCTCCTCCTTGGTGCACACGTACTTGTAGAGGTTGGCGCGCGACCACCCCAGCTCGTCGGCGATGGTGGTGAGTGTGATCTCGTGGTAGGGGCGCGTGGCAAACTGGCGCCGCACCGCGTCCTTGATCTGATCGAGGCGCTGCTCCTTCTGCTCGGCGCTGCGCGCCCGTATGAACTCGGCCATGGGACCCTCCGTGCTTCTCGGTACGTGAAGTATAGCGCAGCCGGAATATAAATTAGCAAACTTGTGTCAATTGGTCCTTTACAAGTTACGTGACGTCACGTAACCTATAGGGCAACCGGGACGGGGACCGCCCCTTCCCACACGCTTTCGGCGAGAGGAACGGACATGCTCGGCAACTTCACCTACCACAACCCAACCAAGCTCATCTTTGGCCAGGACGCCATGGATGCCCTCGCGGCGGAGCTCGAGGCCTACGGCCCGAACGTCCAGCTCGTCTACGGAGGCGGGTCCATCAAGCGGAACGGGATCTACGACCAGGTCGTGGCAGCGCTTGCCGCGGCGGGCAAGAACGTGGTGGAGGACGCGGGCGTCATGCCCAACCCCACGGTCGAGAAGCTCTACGAGGGAGCGCGCATCGCGCGCGAGAACCACGTGGACCTCATCCTGGCCGTGGGCGGCGGGTCGTGCATCGACTACGCCAAGGCCGTGGCCGTCTCGGCCAACCTGCCCGAGGGCGTGGACCCCTGGCAGAAGTACTGGGTGGACTTTGACGAGCCGGCGGTCGACCTCGACGTCATCCCCGTCGGCTCGGTGCTCACGATGGTGGGCACCGGCTCGGAGATGAACTGCGGGTCGGTCATCACCAACCACGGGGCCAAGATGAAGGTCGGCCACGTCTTCGCCGACGCCCGCGTCTTCCCGCGCTTCGCCGTGCTCAACCCCGAGTTCACCTACACGCTGCCGCGCTACCAGATGGTCGCGGGCATCTTCGACATCATGAGCCACATCACCGAGCAGTACTTCTCGGGCACCGACGACAGCACGAGCGACTACCTGGCAGAGGGCCTCATGCGCAGCCTCGTCCGCGCGAGCCGCGTCGCCGTCAAGAACCCGGAGGACTACGAGGCCCGCTCCAACATCATGTGGTGCGCCACCTGGGCGCTCAACACCCTCATCGCGCAGGGCAAGTCCACGGACTGGGAGGTCCACATGCTCGGCCAGGCCGTGGGCGCCCACACCGACGCCACGCACGGCATGACGCTCTCGGCCGTGGCGCTGCCGTACTACCGCCTCGTCATGCCGTACGGCCTGGAGAAGTTCGCGCGCTTTGCGACCAGCGTGTGGGGCGTCTCGCCGGAGGGGCGCACCACCGAGGAGCTCGCGGTGGCGGGTCTCGACGCGATGGAGGCGTGGATGCGCGAGATCGGCTGCGTGATGAGCATCTCCGAGCTCGGCGCCGACGAGTCCATGCTCGAGGGCCTGGCCGACTCCACCCTCATCATGCAGGGCGGCTACCACGTCCTGACGCGCGACGAGGTCATCTCGATCTTCCGCGCCAGCCTGTAGCGCGAAAGCGTGCAAAAGGGACAGGCACTTTTGCACGCTTTTGCGCCATTCCCCGAGGAGGGCAAGGTCGGCTACGAGCGCGTCAAGCCGGTCCTCTTTGAGTTCCCCACCTACAGCTACCTGCGCACCGGTGACGTCATCGGGCCGTGCGCGGACTTTGCAAGGGAGGTACGGGCATGATGACCCGTCGTAACTTCCTCTCCGTGGCGGCCGCGCTGGGAGCCGGCGCGCTCCTGGGCGGCTGCTCGGGGGAGGGGAACGGCGCGGGGTCGACGGCGGGTGCCCCGGTCAGCGCCCCAGTGGAGGAGGATGCCACGGCAGACGGGAGAACCATAACCGTGACCTGCGGGGAAGCGACGGTCACCTATCAGCTCAACGACAGCGCGGCGGCCGACGCGCTTCTCTCCCAGCTGCCGCTGACGCTGGAGGTCGAGGACTTCTCGGACAACGAGAAGGTCTTTTACCCGCCCGAGGGGCTTGACGTGGCGGGCGCGCCGCTCGCCGAGTCCGGCGAGGCAGGGACGCTCGCGTACTACGAGCCGTGGGGCGACGTGGTGATGTTCTACGGGCCCTTCTCGCCCAGCGGAGCGCTCTACGAGCTGGGGCGGGCGGTGGATGGTGCGGGCGCGATCTCTGGGCTCTCCGGCGCGATCGAGGTCGCGCTGGTGGAGTAGGCGACGGGCGTCGCCCGCAGAGAGAGGGGAGAAGGAAATGCTGACGAGAAGGAACCTGCTTCAGGCCGCCGCGATGGCGGCGGCGACGATGCTCGCGGGGTGCTCCGAAGCGCAAGACGGAGGCTTGGACGGAAACGCTGCGGCAAACGGCCAGACGGCACCGGTCGAGGACACCGCTGCGGGGGATGCGCCCGCCGCGTCCGGCTCGGTCCTCGTGGCGTACTTCTCTGCCACCGGCAACACCGAGGAGATCGCGGGCAAGCTCTCGTCCGGGCGCGGGGACTTCCTCTCGCGTGTGTTCACCCTGAGGCGGGTGGGGGCGTGGCGGCCTCGGCCCGACGTTCTTCTCGCCTGCGCATGACGCGTCTCAGCCCCGAGCCAAACGCGCGCCTCGGCGTGCCGCCCCGTCACGTCTCCCGGAGGCTCTCCAGGAACAGGCGCACCGCGCGCGAGGGAGTGGCGGTGCGCTTCCACACCACGTCGATGATCGAGACCGCGGGCGGGTAGAGCAGGCGGAAGGAGAGGCCGCTGCCCGGCCCGGCCGGCGTGAGCCCCTCGAGGGTGAGCATGCGGCCCACGCCCTCCTGTACGAGCAGCGCGGCGTTGAAGGAGAGGTTGTAGGTCGCCGCGACCTCGACGTCGTCCCCCTCGTCTCCGAACCAGGCGGCGAGCGGCCCCGCGAGGCGCTCTCCGGTCCACGAGCGCTCGGGCATGACGAGCGGCCCCGCGGCGAGGTCGGCGGGCGAGATCACCTCGCGCGCGGCGAGCGGGTCGTCCTCGCGCACGACGACGCCCCATGCGTCGCTGAGCGGCAGCCTCAGGTGGGAATAGCGCTCGTCCTCGGGGTAGGACATGAGTACCGCGAGGTCATCGAGCCCGTGCTCCAGGCGCTCGACGAGGTCGGTCGCCACCGCGCTGTGCAGGTGGAAGCGGACGTCGGGATAGCGCTCGCGGAAGGCCCGCACGCGCTGGGCGATGAGACGCATGCTCGCGCTCTCGCCGGCGCCGATGTGGATGTCGCCCGCCACGATGTCGTCGTCATGCGAGAAGTCCGCCGAGGTCTGGTCTGCCAGCCCCACGATCTCCTGGGCGCGGCGACGCAGGTAGAGGCCCTTCTCGGTTGGACGCACGCTGCGGCTGCGGCGCTCGAGCAGCTCGCATCCGAGCTCGCGCTCGAGGCCGGCGATCTGGCGCGAGAGCGCCGGCTGCGTGACGTGCAGCTCCTCGGCGGCGCGCGACATGGTCCCGCACTCGCAGACGGCGAGGTAGTAGCGAAGCGCCCTGAGCTCCATGGCTTCCCCCAGACGGGTTGTGTCATATAAGCAAAATGCATATCTCGATATAGATTATAAGCAATTGTATTCTCTCTCGCCCGGGTCCACACTGGAGACGTACGAAGTGGGGCGGCGAGGGGAGGTGCCGTGGGAAGGCGGATTGCCGTGCGCCTGGGCGACGTCACCGTGCACGCCACGCTCAACGAAACCCCCGCCGCCCGCGCGCTCGCCGAGCGGCTCCCGCTGGCCCTGCGCATGTGCGCCTCGACCGTGGGGTGCTGCGGCGCGCTGCCCTTCTCGCTGCCCGCCGACCCCGCGCTCGTGCACCGGGGCTGGACGGACGGGGACCTCAACTACAACCCGTCCGGCGGCTGGCTCGCCATCTTCTTCGACGACGAGAGGAACTCCATGCGCTACGGAGACCAGCTCACCATCGGACGCGTCGATGGTCCGCTCGAGGTGCTGCGCGCGCTCGACGGGCGGCTCGACGCCCTTCTCTCCCTAGAGGCGGGGCAAACGGACTAGGAGGTTTCTATGAAATACGCGAAACTCGGACACTCCGGCATCGAGGTATCCAGGGTCTGCCTGGGCGGCATGAGCTTTGGGGCCCCGTCCGCCGACTTCCACCAGTGGACCGTCGGCCCCGACGAGACCCGCGCGGTGATCGGCCGCGCGCTCGAGCTGGGCGTCAACTTCATCGACACGGCCAACTGCTACGCCCACGGAACGAGCGAGGAGTACATCGGCGCGGCCCTGCGCGAGCTGGGCGTGGCGCGCGAGAGGGTCGTGCTTGCGAGCAAGGTCTTCTTCAACGAGGGCGGGCTCTCGCGCGAGGCCATCGAGCGCGAGATCGACGGGACGCTCAGGCGTCTGGGCACCGACTACCTCGACCTCTATATCATCCACCGCTTCGACTACGCCACGCCCATGGAGGAGACCATGGAGGCCCTCGACGGCCTCGTGCGCGCGGGCAAGGTTCGTGCGCTCGGCGCGAGCGCGATGTACGCCTACCAGTTCCACAACCTGCAGCTCGTTGCCGAGAGGAACGGCTGGACGCGCTTCACGAGCATGCAGAACCACTACAACCTGCTCTACCGAGAGGACGAGCGCGAGCTGATTCCGGTGTGCCGCCAGTACGACGTGGCGCTCACGCCCTACAGCCCCATGGCGTCCGGGCACCTGTGCCGTCCCACCTGGGACTCCTCGAGCATGCGCAGCACCACCGACGCGACCATGCGCAACAAGTACGACGCGGCTGAGGCGCAGGACATGCCGATCGTCTCTCGCGTGGCCGAGGTCTCCGAGCGCCGCGGCGTCCCCATGGCGAGCGTGGCGCTGGCGTGGCACTGGGCGCGCGGGGTGACCGCGCCGATCGTGGGCTGCTCGCGCCCGGAGCGCGTGGATGACGCCGTCGCCGCGCTCGATGTGGGGCTCACGGACGAGGAGGTCTCCTATCTCGAGGAGCCCTACACCGCCCACGAGCTCGTGGGGCCGGCGGCGCGCCCCGGCGAGCGGCCGCTCGCCGGCACGACGAACCCCAACGCAAAGTAGACGCTCCCGCGCCCGGCGCCAGGTCCGGCGCCGGGCGCACGGGCGGGAAAGGAGAAGAGGCATGGCAGACTATCAGGGCGTCGCGGGACTCGGGCGGACCGACCCCGAGTTCGCCGAGCGATTCGCGTACTTTGCGGGCGAGGAGGTGCCCGGCGAGGGCGCGGCGGAGCTGCCGCCCCGCGAGCGCTACCTCGTGGTGCTCGCCGCGCTTCTCGGCTGCCAGGGGCTGGACGAGTTTCGCCTCATGGCAGCCGAGGCGCTCGATGCGGGCGTCACGCCGGTCGAGCTCAAGGAGGTCGTCTACCAGGCATGCGCCTATCTGGGCATCGGGAGGGTGCGGCCGTTCATCGACGCCGCGAACGAGCTTCTCGCCGCGCGCGGCGTGGAGCTCCCGCTTGCGCCCCAGGCGACCACCACGCTCGAGACCCGCTGCGCCGCCGGCAACCAGAAGCAGGTTGACTACTTCGGAGAGGGCATGCGCGAGAGCTGGGAGAGCGGTCCCGCGGAGCGCGCGCACGTCAACCGCTGGCTCGCCGAGAACTGCTTCGGCGACTACTACACGCGCGGCGGCCTCTCCGACCTTGACCGCGAGATGGTCACGTTCTGCTACATCGCGGCACAGGGCGGCTGCGAGCCGCAGGCGACGGCCCACGCGGGCGGCAACATGAACCTCGGGCGCACCAAGGACTTCCTGTACCGCGTGGTGTCGCAGATGCTGCCCTACATCGGCTACCCGCGCAGCCTGAACGCGCTTTCCTGCATCGACAGCGCGGCGGCTGCGCGCGCATAGCGACCCATCGGCCAAAGGAGAAGAGCCATGGCAGAAAACGACGACTTCACCCCCATGTTCGGCAAGGGCGCTCCCAACGAGGCCTTCGCCCAGTACTTCATCGGCAACTCCTTCCTCAACCCGCTCACGAGCGCCGCGGAGTGCGGCGTGGGCCTCGCCAACGTGACCTTCGAGCCGGGCTGCCGGAACAACTGGCACGTCCACCACGCCACCAAGGGCGGAGGGCAGATCCTCATCGTGACCGACGGGCGCGGCTGGTACCAGGAGTGGGGCAAGGAGCCGCGGATGCTCACCCCCGGCGACGTGGTGGTGATTCCCGCCGGCGTGAAGCACTGGCACGGCGCCGCCGCCGACAGCTGGTTCAGCCACATCGCCTTCGAGGCACCGGGCGAGGGATGCTCCAACGAGTGGCTCGAGCCCGTGGACGACGCCTCCTACCCGCAGGCGTAGCCGGTTTTTGAGGCATTCCGAAGGGCGTCTTCATTTGTGGTGTACTTTGTGAGGGGTCTCCGAAGTACACCACAATTATTTTGAAGACAAATCCGCAGCTAGATTGATTGATGCGTTTGTAGTGTACTTCACCTTCCCATTGCGAAATACACTACGAATGTGGGATGCCGCGGCGAGGTGGGTTGAGGGGGCGCTGGGGGGCGCTGCCCACTCCTCGGGATGCCTTCACGTGCCTTGCTAGGCCCCTTCGCTACGTGCTCCGGCGCCGCCTTGCCGGTGAGATGAGGCGCCGCTTTGCTTTCGAGGCCTTCAGCGCTCGCGTCATGCCTACACCAGCCCCCTCCGGGACGCGCTCGTCATGGGGGCGTTCCGCCCCGGGCGTCGATCCCGGCCTGCCGACGCCTCCCGGCGCTCCGAGCTCGACGCCCTCCGGTACGGCGGTGCCCACGCAGAGCGCGAGGGGTCACCTTCTTGTTCCCATGCTCGACGATGAGTCCTTCCCCCATACCTGTCCTCCATGGGCGGGCAGAGGTGCCAGCCATTCCGGAATCAACTTAGAAAAATACCTTTGACCAGCATATTGTTCGCCTATACCCCCTCCTCATAATACTGTGTAGCAACAGTGAAAATAAGACCCCCCAGAGCAAAATTAAGCAACTAATAAGGAGAAGTTGCTCAACTAATATCGACTGAGTTCTGGTATAAGCCGACGGCTCCGTCGGGCCCATGCCGGAGTACTCGCGTAGCTAGGAGAAGGGACCTGGGGATGGATTTCAAGAGCAAGGGGAGGCTCGCCGCGACCGCTGGCCTCACTGCCGTGCTCGCGCTGAGCCCGATTGCGATGCCCGTCGTGACGGCGCTGGCCGAGGGCACTGACGATGTCGAGGCTTCTGCTCGAATTGCCAACGAGCTGACAGTTACGGTGAACTTCTACTCTTCTTCGGATGCGACCAAGCTCGTCTTCACCTACACATACAAATATCAAAACAACTGGTTCGGCGGCTCCCAGCCCGATAACAGGCCGAAGCTCCAGGATGCCCTCGACGCGCTCTATGAGGAGCATCCGGAGTATGAGGACGTGGAGGCTTGGCAGCTCAACAACACCTATGATCTCAGCTCCCTGTGGGATGACCCCAACCAGCTCCTTGGTGACAAGGCTAGCTTTGGCGCGGGGGACAGGGTGTACAACGTCCATCCTTACGAGGAGCAGAAGATCTCTTACACCGTCGTGGACGAGGACGACCCCTCGATCGTGTACGGGACGGTCGACACTGTCGTGGGCGCCAACATGTTCGAGGCAATGGAGGACCTTGCCGATCCCACGAAGACGGACTACCGCTTTGACTACTACTCATGGGGCGACTATCCCGACAATGCGTTCGGCAGCACGACCTACGCCTCGCCGACCCAGACGACGATTCTCGCTCACTTCACCTTCCTGAAGGACGTCGCCACGGTTACCTTTGACTACAACGCTCCGGAGCTTACGAATGATAGTAGGGAGGTAAAGGTCGGGGATGTCGTTAAGAAGCCCGAGGACCCGACGCGCGACGGTTACACCTTCGAGGGCTGGTACAGCGACGCGGCCTGCACCGCACCCTACGACTTTGAGACCCCCATCTCCGGACACAGGACGATCTACGCCAAGTGGGCTCAGAACGAGGCGCCGATCGACCCCGAGGACCCCATCGACAAGACCCACAAGGTAACCTTCGACGACTGCATCGAGATCACCGAGAACGCCGTCGTCGAGGTTGAGGACGGCGCTGCCGTCGCTAGGCCGAACGACCCCGTCTGCGAGGGATGGACGTTCCTCGGTTGGTACTCCGACGTGGCCCTCACGCAGGCCTGGGACTTCTCCGCGCCCGTGACCGATGACATGACGCTCTGGGCCAAGTGGACCAAGAACGGCGCTGGCGACCCGGGTGTCATCGGAGGCAACGATTCCACGTCGGCCGCACCCGATGCCGCGGGCGAGAAGCACGGCAATGACGAGGCGCTTCCCCAGACCGGTGACGCGACCGTTGCCGCCTCCGGAATCGCCGGAGTCGGTGCCGCCGTCGCAGGCCTCGGCGTGATGGTCAGGCGTCGCCGCTAGGTTAACCCGCGCGGGGCGCGCCGTCTGCGCGCCGGGTGCCCCGCGCCACTTCCGTGCACGCGTATCGAAGAAGGGAACGAGCAAGTATGGAACGTAAGGCCAGAAGAACCCTCGCAGTTACCGCCGGGCTCACCGCCCTGCTGGCGCTGAGCCCTGTCGCCCTGCCCGTCGCCACCGCGCTCGCGGAGGAGGGGACCGCTCCCGCGGCTCCCACCGCCGAGACGCAGGCCGCCGAGGACAGGTCGTTCCTCGGCTGGCACTATGGCAACTCTGAGGACCTCCACCTCTATGTTGACCTGTTCCTCCCGTGGGGCGTCTGCGACCGCTGCGGTGCTCCCTATTGGGATGGGTGCGAGCCCGGGGGCGACGAGGATCCCGAGCAGCAGGAGGGCTTCGTCACCTTCCAGTGCACCGACCCCGAGAGCGGGGCCTCGACGTTCGAGGATGAGTTCGGCCCCATCGTCGACGGCAAGATGACGATTTCCGAGGTTCCCGCCCCCACCGAGTACGAGGGGTACGACTTCGTCGGCTGGTCCGTCTGTGGCGGCGAGCCCGTGTCCGAGAAGCAGCTGGTGGGGACGCAGGTCAGCCCCTACACTGTCATCAAGGCGGTGTACGGGCCCTCGGCGCCTGTGACCGTGACCCACAATGTGACCTTCGACGACCAGGTCGAGAGCACCGACAACATCGTCGTCGAGGTCGTGGACGGCGAGACCGTCGCCAGGCCGAGCGAGGACCCGACGCTCGAGGACCACACGTTCGGCGGGTGGTACACGGAGCCTGAGTGCCTCACGGAGTACGACTTTGCTACGCCCGTGACGTCGGACATCACGCTCTACGCCAAGTGGGTCCCGAGCGAGGAGCCCACCGATCCCGAGGAGCCCGGCACCGGCCCGGAGGAGCCCACTGACCCGGAGGAGCCCACAGACCCGGAGGAGCCTACCGATCCGGATCAGCCGGGGGACGCTGCCGGGCAGCCGGGCGACGACGCCCCGACCGCTCCGTCCTCTGACGACGCCGCAAAGAATGCCGGCTCCAAGGGCGACGAGCTCCCGCAGACGGGTGACGCGACCGTCGCCGTCTCCGGCATCGCCGCCCTCGGCGCGGCGACCGTCGGGCTCGGCGCGTTCCTGCGTCGCCGCCGCTAGCGAGCGCAGGCCGGTCACGGTGCGCCCCCGACCCCACCTGGGGTCGGGGGCGCTCTGTTTCGCGCCGAGCGCCCCGCGCGCCGGTTCTGGGCGCCTCGCAGATCGCTCCCTGCGCTACTATTGATGGCCGGACCGCTCGCGGAGGGAGACAGATGGCAGACGAGAAGAACGGGCAGGCTCAGCAGGGGACGCTCTTCGGGGGCGCGATGGCCCCGGCGCCCGCGGCGACTCCGCGCGCGCGGCACGCAGAGCTCAATCGCGTCCTCAGCCATGCCGCGTACGCCTACTACGCGCTTGACCGACCCGAGATGTCCGACGCAGAGTTCGATCGCGCCCTCCAGGAGCTTCTCGCCCTGGAGGAGGGCCATCCCGAGCTCGTGACGCCCGAGTCGTACACCCAGCGCGTGGGCGGCTACGTGTCCGAGCAGTTCGAGCCGGTCGCGCACGCCGCGCGCATGTACTCGATGGACGACGCGATGGACCTCGCCGAGCTTGACGAGTGGCTCGCCCGTACGGACGAGGCGCTCGGAGCTACGCCTGAGCGCCCGGTCGCCTACACCTGCGAGCTCAAGATCGACGGGCTCGGCGTGGCGCTCACCTACCGGGACGCGCAGTTCGTCCGCGCCGCCACGCGCGGCGACGGCACGACGGGGGAGAACGTCACCGCCAACGTCCTCACGATCGGCGATATCCCGCGCGCCCTCGCGCCTGCCGGCCTGGAGCGCCTCGCCGGCGGCGGCCTCGGCCGCTCCGTCGAGGTCCGCGGCGAAGTCTACATGCCGCGCCACTCCTTCGCGCGCCTGAACGAGGATGCCGATGCCGCGGGCACCGCGCCCTTTGCCAACCCAAGAAACGCCGCCGCGGGCAGCCTTCGCCAGAAGGACCCCAAGGTCACGGCCCATCGCGACCTCGAGACCTTCATCTACGCCGTGGCGGACGAGGCGCCCATCGACGTCCACACCCAGCACGACTTCCTCCAGTGGCTCGTCGACTGCGGCTTCTCCGTGAATCCCCACTTCAAGCGCTGCACCTCCGCCGCCGAGGTCCGCGCCTACTGCGAGGACGCCCTTGCGCACCGCGACGACCTCGACTACGACATCGACGGCGTGGTCGTGAAGGTCGACTCCTTTGCCTCCCAGGAGGCGCTCGGCTTCACGGCGCGCGCCCCGCGCTGGGCCATCGCGTTCAAGTTCCCTCCGGAGGAGAAGCGCACCGTCCTGCGCGAGATTCGCGTGCAGGTGGGCCGCACCGGCGTGCTCACGCCCGTCGCCGAGTTCGACCCCGTGACCGTTGCCGGCTCCACGATCGCCCGCGCGACCCTGCACAACGTGGACGAGATCGCCCGCAAGAACGTCCGCGTGGGGGACACGATCGTAGTCCACAAGGCCGGTGACGTCATCCCCGAGGTCGTGGGCCCGGTGCTGGAGCTCCGTCCCGAGGGCGCGCCCGAGTTCCGCATGCCCGAGACCTGCCCCTCCTGCGGCAGCCCCGTCGTGCACGAGGAGGGGGAGGTCGCCTATCGCTGCGTCTCCATCGACTGTCCCGCGCAGGCCACCGAGCGCCTCATCCACTGGGGCAGCCGCACCGCCATGGACATTGACGGCCTCGGCGACGAGATCGTCTCCCGCATGGTGGAGCAGGGCCTTCTCGCCGACGTGGCCGACTTCTACGACAGGCTCACCGAGGAGGCGCTTGCCGAGGTCTGGACCGGCCGCCAGGCCGTGGACGGCTCCGACATCGTGATCGGCCCTGTCATTGCGGCAAAGATCATGGCGCAGGTCACGGAGTCCAAGGGCCGCGGCCTCGCGCGCGTCCTCTTTGGCCTGGGCATCCGCCACGTGGGCGCCACGGTGGCGCGTCAGCTTGCGGGGCACTTCGGAAGCATGCAGGCGCTCTCCGCCGCCACCGAGGAGGACATCGCCCAGGTGGACGGCATCGGACCCAAGATCGCAGCCAGCGTGCGCGAGTTCTTCTCCATCGAGAAGAACGTGGCCGTGGTGGAGCGCCTGCGAGAGGCGGGCGTAGTCCTGGAGGAGGAGCGCCGCGAGCCAGAGCGCCCGCAGACGCTTTCCGGCCTCACCTTCGTGCTCACCGGGACGCTCGAGCGCCGCACGCGAGACGAGGCGAAGGCCGCGCTTCAGGCCCTCGGGGCCAAGGTCACGGGTTCGGTCTCCAAGAGGACGAGCTACGTTGTGGCGGGGGCGGCGGCCGGGTCCAAGCTCGCCAAGGCGGAGAGCCTTGGCGTGCCGGTGCTCGACGAGGACGCCCTCGAGCGCGTGCTCGAGACCGGCGAGCTGTAGCGGCGCCCCGTGCCACGGGGACGGAGGTATTGTCACCGCTCCGTCCCCGTGGCACGGGCGGGCCGCCAGGGACGGGGCGTCCGCAGCCCCTCCGGCTCCTGCGTCCCTGCGAGGAGGTGTTCGATGAACGTTCTCACGCGCATCAGGATGGGGGAGGGCCTCTCGGACGGCGAGCGCGCCCTCGCCCAGGCTCTTCTCGCCGACCCGGAGCGCGCCCTAGGGGAGAGCGCCAAGCAGCTCGTCCGCCGGGCTCACGTCTCGCAGGCGACGGTCTATCGCCTCTGCGAGAAGCTCGGGTGCTCGGGGCTCTCGGACCTTCGGGTCCGGATCGCGTCAGCGCTCCCGGCCTTCCGAGGGGAGAGCGCGGGCGTCGACGTTAACTTTCCCGTCCGCGCGGGGCAGGGCGGCCGCGAGGTGATGGGTGCCATCGAGCGCGACCTCGCCCAGACGCTTGCGGCGACGGCGAACGTGCTCGACCCCTGCGAGCTCGACCGCGCGGCGGCGCTCGTGCTGTCCGCGGGCCGCGTCTTCGTGCTCGCCACGGCGGGCAACGTGGCGTTTGCCCAGAACTTTCGCTTCCAGATGGCCGAGATAGGCCGCGTGGTCGTCGTCCCTGTGGACGAGTACGAGCAGCGTCTCGTCGCGTCGTCGGCGGGCGAGGGGGACGTGGTGATCCTGGTCTCGTTCGGCGGCCGCGGGTTCGTGGCCCCGTCGGCCGCCGAGCTGCTCTCGCGGCGCGGCGTGCCGGTGGTGCTCGTTGCATCTGCGGGGGCCACCCCTCTCGACCACCTTGCGGAGGTCAAGCTGGCGCTCTCTCCCCAGGAGGACCACGTGCGCAAGGTCTCCCCGTTCGCCACGGGGGCGTCCCTGCTCTACGTGCTCGACGCGCTCTTCGCACGCGTCTTCGTCGAGGACTTCGACGGCAACCTCGTGACACGGGGACGGAGGAGTTGTCACCGCTCCGTCCCCGCGGCACGCGCGCGCACCCGCGAGACGATTCCGCGGGACACCCCGGTGATGCGCTCGATCTGCCGCACGGAAATGCGGCAGGACAGCAGCTTCCTCAGCGCCTCGTCGCGCCTTGGCCTGGGCAGCGACACGACCTCCCTCGGGTGCATGCCGCCCAGCAGCGATCGCGCGAGGAGCGTTGCCTCCTCGTCCCTGAGCGGCCGTCGGTCGTCGTCGACGTCGATGCACCGCTCGCCCGTCCCCGCCTCGCCGTGGAGCTGCTCGAACGCGTCGACGCCCCCGAGAAGGGAGAGCACCGTCTCGCAGCTCGTCAGGCCAACCGGCTCCGAGAGCCCCAGGTAGGCCCGATAGCTGCTCCAGCGATAGTCGCACGTTCTGCTCAGCCCGCCTGCAACAGGGTTGCGGTGGATGTAGCGCACGACCGTGAGCAGGTAGGCGTCCGTCTCAACGGGCTCGCTCCTGAACCTGCCCTGGAACAGGTGGCCCGTGCGGTCGTGACGCCTGTTGAAGTAGAGCGCGTAGTCGGAGCCGACGGAGCGCATGGTCGCGGAGAGCTCGTTGAGGGGCATCCTCAGGAGGAGGTGCACGTGGTTGTTCATGAGGCACCAGGCGAGGGTCTCCCCGTCTCGCGATGCGAGCTCGTCGCGCAGCGCCGAGAGGAAGTACGTTCGGTCGGCGTCGTCCTCGAAGATGTCCTGCCTGCCGACCCCGCGACAGACGACGTGGTAGATCTCTGACTCTGCCTGCTTCCTCGGCGTGCGCGCCATGGGCCCTCCTCAGAATATGAAGTATGCGGTGTGTAGCTTGTTCCCAGCCAGGGGGCGCCGCAATCCGAGGGCCGCGCCAGGGGGACGGAGCGGTGACAACTCCTCCGTCCCCCTGACACGCCCCTCCCGTCGAGAGGGGCAGGGGATGCCCCCGGGCGAGAAAAACCTCCAAAGTGGGTGCGCTCGCCTCCCCCTGCTGGTATCCTCGCCCAATGGGAAAGGAGACCGCATGCTTGCCGACTACCACGTCCACACCAGCTTCTCGGATGACTCGGCCTACCCGCTGCGTCAGGTGGCGCTCGACGCCGTGAGGCTCAATCTCGACGAGATCTGCTTCACCGAGCACGTCGACTATGGGGTAAAGCCCGAGTGGAACCAGCCGGAGGGGGCCCGCTTCGAGGACGGTCGCCCGGTCACCAACTGCCCGTACGCCCCGTACCTCGACGAGCTCGAGCGCACGCGAGAGGAGCTCGGTGATCGCATCACGCTGCGCGCGGGCCTCGAGCTCGGCGTCCAGACCTCGACGGTCGGACGGAACCACGCCCTCGTGAGGACGCTCGGAGACCGTCTCGACTTCGTCATCTGCTCCATCCATCAGGTGGGCGACCTCGAGTTCTGGAACGGGGACTTCCAGCGCGGTCGCTCGCAGGAGGAGATCAACTGCGCCTACTACGAGGAGCTGCTCGGCGTCGTGGAGTGCTTCCGAGACTACTCGGTCCTCGGGCACCTCGACCTCATCCGCCGCTACGACCCGTTCGGCG
This sequence comes from Thermophilibacter provencensis, assembly GCF_900128445.1. Classification (GTDB taxonomy): domain Bacteria; phylum Actinomycetota; class Coriobacteriia; order Coriobacteriales; family Atopobiaceae; genus Thermophilibacter; species Thermophilibacter provencensis. The sequence goes on from NZ_LT671417.1 coordinate 1,387,361, forward strand.
ACTATCCCTTCGAGTGCGTGCGGGACGTCGTGGCCGAGATCTTGCGCCGCGTCATCGACGACGGCAAGGGCATCGAGGTCAACACCTCGGGCATGCGCTACGGGCTCGGCGACTTCCAGCCCTCCCGCCAGGTCCTCGAGCTCTATCGCGACCTCGGGGGGACGGTCGTCACCGTGGGCTCGGACTCACACCGGCCCGAGCACCTGGGCTCCTACCTGCGCCTCGCCTACCGCGAGCTCAGGGAGCTGGGCTTCTCGAGCGTCTGGACCTTCGAGCGGGGGGAGGCATCCCCGCGACGGCTCCCCTGACGGCCGAGGGGGGGTGTGACAGGGGGACGGAGCGGTGACAACTCCCCCGTCCCCCCGTCACCGTCACCCTGTCACGCGGGCGTTCTCGCGCCTCCAGTCGCGCGGGGGCATCCCGAAGACCCCCTTGAAGGCGCGCGAGAAGTGCAGCTGGTTGGGATAGCCCACGGCGCGTCCGACCTCGCTCACGGGAAGGGCCGTGAGCTTGAGGAGCTCCGTGGCCTTGGACATGCGGTAGCCGATGAGGTACTGCTGAGGCGACTTGCCCGTCGCCTGCTTGAACACCTTGCCGAAGTAGCTCCGGTTAAGGCCGGTCCTCCTGGCAATGTCCTCGACAGAGATGTCCGACTGGTAGTTCTCCTTCACGAAGTCGATGGCCTCGCGGATGTAGAAGCCCTGGATCTTGCTCGGCGCCTGCTCGGCCTCGCGCGCGACGGAGCGAAGGAGGTAGTCGAAGAAGAGGTAGGTGTGCCCGATGAGGTGCAGGGCGGAGGCGTCACGGTTTGAGATGAGGTGGCGCATCTCCTCGACCATCCTGTCGCGCAGCTCGCTCGAGAGCGAGCGGTAGACGGGGGAGGAATCGGTGAGTCCGGCCTGCTCGAGCTCGTCTCTCACGTGGATGCCGTCGAACTCCACCCAAATGTACTCCCAGGGGTCGTCGAGGTCCGCCACGTAGGTGTTCACCTGGTTGGGGAAGATAAGGAAACCCTCGCCCTCGGAGAGGCGGTGGTCGCTCTTGACGCCCCCCTCGTCGCTCGACATGAGCAGCCCACGCCCGGAGATGATGTAGTGGAAGAGGAAGTGGCTGCGTCGCGCGGGACCGAAGGCGTGGCCCGGCTCGCAGGCCTCGCGCCCGTACTGGTAGGGCATGAGGTCGACGTAGTGGGCGTTCGGGAAGGTCGAGAACTCGAGCTCGTTGGTCGGCATCATCGCCTCCGGTGTCCTGGTCTCGGAGCGTGGGATCCGCATCGAAAAGCCTAAGTCGCATTATGTATGGTTTGGCGCACTTTGTATATATCTAAAACGTCAATTAGTCGCATTACGATAAATTCGATTTTGAAAAACTGGAATCGATTCCCGATGTGGAAATAATCTCATAATGCAATCTACCTGCGGATATAAAAAGTGGTCTTACCGTTTGCCCGAAAAACACCTCCGTTCGGCGAAACGGTGAATAAATCATGAAGGGAATTATACGGCGATTTAACTGGGAAAACACAAATTTTGGTACTATATATACCATATATGATACATTTTAGCGTAAAAGTGGCAACCTAAAATTAGCTCAACGTAAGGTGGGGCCCGGGCCGTCGGCGTGCGGCGGTCGGGCAGGGAGAAAGGTTGCGCACATGGCGAGCCTCACACTTGAGCACGTAGGCAAGAAGTACCCCAACGGCTATGAGGGGGTGAAGGACTTCAACCTTGAGATCGCTGACAAGGAGTTCATCATCTTCGTCGGCCCGTCCGGCTGCGGCAAGTCCACGACGCTGCGCATGATCGCCGGCCTCGAGGACATCACCTCCGGCACCCTCAAGATCGACGGTCGCGTGGTCAACGACGTCGAGCCCAAGGACCGCGACATCGCGATGGTCTTCCAGACCTACGCCCTCTACCCGCACATGACCGTCTACGAGAACATGGCGTTCCCGCTCAAGCTCCGCAAGGTCGACGCCAACGAGATCGACAAGGCCGTCCGCGAGGCCGCCCGCATCCTCGACCTCGAGAAGCTCCTCGACCGCAAGCCGTCCGCCCTCTCCGGCGGCCAGCGCCAGCGCGTCGCCATGGGCCGCGCCATCGTCCGCGCCCCCAAGGTCTACCTGATGGACGAGCCGCTCTCCAACCTCGACGCCAAGCTCCGCGTCCAGATGCGCGCCGAGATCTCCAAGCTGCACGACCGCCTCGGCGCCACGATCATCTACGTCACGCATGACCAGACCGAGGCCATGACGCTCGGCACCCGCATCGTCGTCATGAAGGACGGCGTCATGCAGCAGGTGGACACCCCCACCAAGCTCTACAACGAGCCCTGCAACCTGTTCGTGGCCGGCTTCATCGGCTCCCCGCAGATGAACTTCATCGACGTCCAGGTGAGCGAGAAGGGCGCTGGCGTGGCCCTCGCCTTCGGCGCCAACACGATCACCCTCACCGGCCCCAAGGCCGACGCTCTCAAGAAGGGCGGCTACGTGGGCAAGGTCGTCGTCATGGGCATCCGCCCGGAGGACGTCGTCGAGGAGCACGAGTACGCCGAAGGCCGCTCCCTCTCCGAGGCCTTCCCGGCCAACGTCACGGTCTATGAGCTCCTGGGCTCCGAGGCCATGATCTACGCCGACGTCGACGGCGGCCAGATCTCCGCGCACCTCTCCGCCTCGAGCACCGTCCGCACCGGTTCCAAGATCAACTGTGCCGTGGACCTCGCCAAGATTCACCTGTTCGACAAGCAGACCGAGCTGGCCATCGCCCACTAGGGAAGGAGGGCCTCACCCATGCAGAAAAGAGCACTCACACGTCGCTCGTTCCTCGGGCTCTCGGGCGCGGTCGCCGCGGGGCTTGCGCTCACGGGCTGCGAGGGGCAGCGTTCCGACGGAAAGACAGAGATCGAGTTCGTCTCGTACAAGCGCGAGGCCGTGAGCATCTTCGAGTCCCTCATGGCCGAGTTCAACGAGAACAACGACCACATCTATCTCAATTTCACGAGCCCCAACGACGCCGTCACCATCATGAAGACGCGCTTCGTCCGCGAGGACTACCCCGACGTCGTGGCCATCGGCGGCGACGCCTCCTACGCCGACTTCGTCGACTCCAACATCCTGGCCGACGTCTCCGGGTACCCCGGCATGGAGAAGGTCCTGCCGGCCTACCAGGAGATCATGAAGAGCGTCACCTACGTCCCCATGGACGGTATCTACGGCGTCCCCTACATCGCCAACGCCGCGGGCATGCTCTACAACAAGGACATGTTCGCTGAGAAGGGCTGGGAGCTGCCGGAGACCTGGGACGAGTTCATCGCGCTCTGCGACGAGATCAAGGCCGAGGGCGAGGTGCTGCCGCTCTACCTCGGCTTCCTCGACACCTGGACGATCCTCTCGCCGTGGAACTCCATGCTCGTGGAGCTCGTTCCCTCCGACCACATCCGCAAGGTCAACGCGGGCGAGGCGAAGTTCGCCGACTACTACCGCGAGCCCGCCGAGAAGCTCCTCAAGCTCCTCGACTACGCTGAGGACGGCCCCATGGCCTACAGCTACGAGGACGCCTGCACCGCCTTTGCGCGCGGCCAGTCCGCGATGTTCCCCTGCGGCTCCTTCGCCGTCCCGCAGATCCTCTCCGCCAACCCGGAGATGAACATCGGCCTCTTTGCCATGCCGGCGTGCGACAACCCTGACGACCGCATCATCGTCTCCGGCGTGGACCTCTGCTGGAACATGCTGGCCGCCAAGGAGGAGCACCGCGATCAGATCTACGAGGTCATCGACTTCCTCAACGAGCCGGAGAACCTCCAGACCTACTGCGACGACCAGAAGGCCATTCCCTGCATCGAGGGCGACTTCACGCTCGACCCGCTGTTCGACGACATCCAGGACTTCCTGGACGAGGGCAAGGTCATCGACTACCCCGACCACTCGTACCCCTCGGGCATGGCCTGCGACGCCCAGCTCCAGGCGTTCCTCCTCGACAAGGACGTCGACGCGTTCCTCGCCAACTGGGACAACCTCTGGCAGCGCTACAACAAGACCGTCATCCGCAAGTACGCCGAGTACATGGCGAATCAGGGATAAGGAGGGAAGCACATGGCAAGCGCCGCTGTATCAAAGGCGGGATCTGACAGGAACCGCACCTTCCTCGCGATCCTGATCCCTGTCCTCATCCTGTTCATTGCGTTCAACACGATTCCGCTGCTCACGGGCTTCTTCTATAGCTTCACGGACTCCAAGGGCTATGGCGCCTTCGAGATCGTGGGCCTGCAGAACTACATCGACCTCTTCCAGGACGCCCGCGTGGGCAACTCGTACCTGTTCACGTTCAAGATCTCCGTCGTCTCGACGATCCTCGTCAACGTGATCTCGCTCATGCTGGCCATCGGCCTCTCGAGCAAGATCAAGTTCAAGAGCGCACTGCGCGGCATCTACTTCGTGCCCCGCATCCTCGGCGGCCTCGTCGTCGGCTACGTGTTCAGCTACTTCTTCACCTACATCGTCCCCGCCCTCACCGGCACGACCTCGATGCTGGCGAGCAAGGAGTGGGCGTGGGTGGCCATCGTCGTGGTCCTCGTCTGGCAGGCCTGCGCGCAGACCACGATCATCTACATCACCGGCCTCTCCTCCGTCCCCGAGGACGTCTACGAGGCGGGTGCGCTCGACGGCGCGACCGGCTGGGACAAGTTCCGCTACCTGACCTTCCCGCTCATCATGCCGTCCATCACCACGAACATGGTCCTCGTCATGAAGGACATGCTCATGACCTTCGACCAGATCGTGGCAATGACCTCCGGCGGCCCGGCGCAGTCCACCGAGTCCATCTCGTACCTCATCTACCAGAACGGCCTCAACAACAGCCAGTTCGGCTTCCAGTGCGCCAACGCCGTCATCTTCTTCATCGTCATCGCCGTGATCTCCATCGCCCAGACCAAGTTCCTGAACAGTAAGGAGGAGCAGCTCTAATGGCTAACAACACTGTTCCTGCCAAGGTCAAGGAGCGGGTCAACTGGCCCATCACCATCCTGCTCATCATCGGCCTCATCACCATCATCTTCCCGCTCTACATGGCCGTGGTCATCGCCTTCAAGGACCCCTCCGAGATGACCAACGACATCGCGGGCATCCTGTCGCTGCCCTCCACGTGGTCCCTTGACAACTTCATCGAGGCCATCCAGGTCACCGACTTCTTCAACTCGTTCCTGAACTCGCTCATCATCACCGTGGCGGCCGTCGTGATCTCCGTCCTGGTCCACAGCCTCGCCGCCTACGCGATCGGGCGCAACATGGACTCCAAGAAGCTCTTCAAGGCGTCCTACTACTTCATCGTGGCCGGCATGTACGTGCCCTTCGCCATCCTGATGATGCCGCTCGTCAAGCAGACCGCCATCCTGCACCTGGACAACATGGTCGGCGTCATGGTCCTCTACGTCGTGTTCTACATGCCGATGAACATGATGCTCTACACGGGCTACCTGAGGAACATCCCCACGGCCCTCGAGGAGGCCGCCCGCGTGGACGGCGCCTCCACCTGGACCACCTACTGGAAGGTCATCTTCCCGCTCATGAAGCCCATGCACGCCACCGTCGCCGTCATCACCGGCCTCGCCGTGTGGAACGACGTCATGACCCCGCTCGTCATCATGGGCGGCTCCGGCGTCAACACCCTGCCGCTCGCGCAGATGAACTTCCAGACGGCCTTTGCCACGAACTACAACCTGGCCTTCGCGTCCTACCTGCTCGCCATGCTCCCGATGATCATCTTCTACATCGTGGCGCAGAAGCAGATCATCGGCGGCGTCACCAACGGTGCCGTCAAGTAGCTTGGGCTCCGCTGCATTGCGCGTCCCCTGAGTTCGTCCCCCTGGCGCCCGGAATCCATCCATTTTGTGATGGGTTCCGGGCGTCCCCCGGCGGCGTTTCGATGCGCTACACTCTGCCCGAACCTCCAGCCAAGAGAGAAAGCGAGGCGCTGCATGTCCTTCTCGTACGATGCCCCCGAGCGCATCTTCACGCTCTCGACCGAGCGGACCACCTACCAGATGCGGGTCGACGAACACGGCTACCTGCTCCATCTCTACTATGGCGCCAGGACGTCCGCCAACACGTCCTACCTCATCACCTACGCGGACCGCAGCGGCATGTGCGGCTGCCCGCACGATGTGGCGGACCGCACCTACTCCCTCGACGTCCTCCCGCAGGAGTTCCCCTTCCAGGGCGAGGGCGACATGAGAAGCCCGCTGCTCATGGTGCGCGGCGCGGACGGGACCTTCGGATGCGACCTGCGCTACAAGTCCCACGAGATCCGCGCGGGCAAGTACGGCCTGCCCGGCCTTCCCGCCGTCTATGACGAGGGCGAGAAGGACGGTGCGCAGACCCTCTCGATCACGCTCGCCGACGAGCGGCTCGGCCTCGAGGTCGAGCTCCTCTACGGTGTCATGCCCGCCTATGACGTCATCACCCGTGCCGCGGTCGTCAGAAACGTCGGCTCCGGCCGCATAACGGTGGAGAAGCTCCAGTCCGCCTGCCTTGACATGGTGACCGGCGACTTCGACGTCATCACCTTCGACGGCCGTCACGCGATGGAGCGCCGCCCCTCTCGCCACGCGGTGGGCAACGGCTCCTTCAGCGTGGGCAGCCGTCGCGGCATGTCCTCCAACCAGTACAACCCCGTCATGGTCCTCTGTGACGGCGACGCCACGGAGACCGCGGGCCGCGCCTGGTCCATGAGCTTCGTCTACAGCGGCAGCTTCCTCGCCGAGGTCGAGCGCGACCAGTACGAGCAGACCCGCATGCAGATGGGCCTGGCCTCCGACCTCTTCTCCTACCCGCTCGAGCCCGGCGAGAAGATCGTGGCCCCCGAGGTCATCATGACCTACTCCGGCGCGGGCCTCGAGAAGATCTCCCACAACCTGCACCGCTGCATCCGCGAGCGCGTGTGCCGCGGCCCCTGGCGAGACTCCCCGCGCCCCGTGCTCATCAACTCCTGGGAGGCCTGCTACTTCGACTTCACGGGCGACAAGCTCGTGGAGCTGGCCAGGAAGGCGGCCGACCTCGGGCTCGACATGCTCGTCATGGACGACGGCTGGTTCGGCGCGCGCTGCGACGACCACCGCGGCCTCGGCGACTGGAAGCCCAACATGGAGAAGCTCGGCGGCTCCGTGGCCGACCTCGCGCGCCGCGTGAACGAGGTGGGCCTCGGCTTCGGCATCTGGGTCGAGCCCGAGATGGTCAACGAGGACTCCGACCTCTTCCGCGCGCACCCGGACTGGGCGCTCGCCATACCGGGCAAGCCGCCCGTGCTCGGCCGCGACCAGCTGGTGCTCGACCTCTCCCGCGACGACGTGCGCGACAACCTCTTCGAGCAGCTCTGCGCCGTGCTCGACCAGGGAGGCATCGAGTACGTCAAGTGGGACTACAACCGCTCGATCGTGGACGTGCACTCCCGCGTGGCCACCGACCAGGGCAAGGTCCTCTACGACTACATGCTCGGCCTCTACGACCTGCTCGAGCGCGTCCGCACGCGCTATCCCGACCTCCTCATCGAGGGATGCTCCGCAGGCGGCGGCCGCTTTGACGCCGGCATGCTCTACTACACGCCGCAGATCTGGACCTCGGACAACACCGACGCCCGCAACCGCCTGGAGATCCAGTACGGCACCTCCTTCGGGTACCCGTGCTCGGCGGTGGGAGCCCACGTCTCAGCCTGCCCCAACGAGATCACGGGCCGCACCGTGCCGCTGGGCGCGCGCGGCACCGTCGCCATGGCCGGCGGCGCGTTCGGCTACGAGCTCGACCTCATGGAGCTCAACGACCGCGCCTGCGAGCACATCCGCACGCAGGTCAAGACCTACCGTGGCATCGAGCACCTCGTGCGTGAGGGCCTCTTCTACCGTCTGAGCGACCCCAAGTACGCTGACGTGGCATCGTGGGAGTTCGTCTCCGAGGACGGGTCGGAGGCGCTCGTCTGCGCCGTGGTCACGCGCGTCGACGGCTACGCCAAGGCCAACTACGTGGTCCCGCGCGGCCTCACGCCGGGCGCCACGTACCGCATGGTGAGCAACGGCCTCGAGTTCTCGGCCGACGCCCTCATGGACATGGGCCTGCCGCTCACCGTTCCCAACTCGCCGTACGAGAACTTCATGTACCGGTTCGAGCGGGTCGAGTAGCGGCTCGCACGCATCGGCTCCTGACAAAGGTGACGGGGTCGCTTGTCATGAGAAGCATGACAAGCGACCCCGTCACCTTTGTCAGGAGCGTCCTTCTCGGCACGCGCGGCCCGCTATTTCAGGAAATCCACCGTTACGCGCGCATCGGGCGAGAAGGGCGGGCCCCCGGACGAACGGGGGAGGTGTCGTCCGGGGGCCGGAAGGAGGCGGTGCCTGACGCGCTAACGCACGACCCAGGCGGTGGCGTCGCAGGGGAGCCTGCCGTCCACGAGCGCGGCGCTGGCGAGAAGGACCTCGCCGGCGGGCAGCGCCACGGCGGCGGCGCCGAAGTTGGTCACGCTCGTGAGCACCCGGCCGCCCGCGGCGGGGCGGCGGTAGGCGATGACCTGGTCGTCGTAGCCGTCCGCCCAGGCGAACGAGGTGTCGCCGGTGGCCACGAGCAGCTCGGCGCGCGCGGCGAGCGCGCGGCGGTAGAACTTGAGCATGGAGTCCTTCTCGGTCTCCTCAACGTCGACGGCGAACTGGGCGAACCACTCGGGCTGGGGAAGGTGCGCGGGCGCGTGGTCGGCGGGCGCGGAGAAGCCAAAGTCACCGGACTCGTCGACGGCCTTCCAGGGCAGCGGCACGCGGCAGCCGTCGCGGCCCTTGATGGCGTCGCCGTGGCTCGTCATGGCTGCCTCGGGGTCCTCGAGCGCGCCCCAGGGGATGTCCGCAACCTCAAAGAGTCCCAGCTCCTCGCCCTGGTAGAGATAGACCGAGCCAGGAAGGCCCAGCTCCATGAGAAGCGCGGCGCGGGCGCGGCGGGTTCCGAGGTCGCGGTCCTCGTAGTAGGTCTTGCCGTCGCGGAGCAGCCAGTCGTTCACGAGCTGGTGATGCACCGCGGAGCGGACCTGCGGCAGGCCGTAGCGCGTGGGGTGGCGCGGCATGTCGTGGTTGGAGAGGACCCAGGTGGTGGTGGAGCCGGAGCGCTCGGCCGCGGCGAGGCCCTCCTCTATGGCCAGGCGCAGCTCGTCGGCAAACCAGCCCGCCTTGGAGAGCTCGAAGTTGAAGACCTGCCCCAGCTCCTCGGGGGAGGCGTACATCCACTGGTGCTCGGGGACGACCCACGCCTCGGCAACGGCAAAGCGCGCGGGCTCGTACTCGTTGAAGACCTGGCGCCACTCGCGGTAGATCTCGTGGACCTCGGGGCGGTCCCACAGGGGGTTCTCGTCTCTGGGCTCGCCCTGGTCGGGATCGTCGGGCCACTCGTCGAGCGGGCGGCTCTCGAGGTCCTTTGCCAGCGCGTGCGCCACGTCGATGCGGAAGCCGTCCGCCCCGCGGTCGCTCCAGAAGCGCAGCGTCCTCTTGAAGTCCTCGCGCACCTCGGGGTTCCTCCAGTTGAGGTCCGCCTGCTCCACGGCAAAGAGGTGCAGGTACCACTCGCCGTCGCCCACCGGCTCCCAGCCGGGCCCGCCAAAGGTGGACCTCCAGCCGTTGGGGGGCAGCTCGCCGTTCTCCCCGCGACCGGGGCGGAAGATGTAGCGGTCGCGCTCCGGGGAGCCGGGGCCTGCGGCCAGTGCCGCCTTGAACCACTCGTGCTCGGTGGAGGTGTGGTTGGGGACGATGTCCACGATCACCTTGATGCCCGCGGCGTGCGCGGCGGCGGCCATCTCGCCAAAGTCCTCGAGCGTCCCCAGACGCGGGTCCACGTTGCGGTAGTCCGCCACGTCGTAGCCGCCGTCGGCGAGCGGGGAGGGGTAGAACGGGGAGAGCCAGATCGCGTTGATCCCCAGGGAGCGCAGGTAGTCCATGTGGGCGGTGATGCCCTTGATGTCGCCGAGGCCGTCGCCGTTGGCGTCGTAGAAGCTGCGCGGGTACACCTGGTAGACCACCGCCTGCTTCCACCACTCCACGTTTCCGTTGATGAGCGTCATGCCAATCTCCTTTCCTGAGGGCGCACAAAGGGGACAGGCGTGCAAAGGGGACAGGCACTTTTGCACGCGGGTCGAGCGTGCAAAAGTGCCTGTCCCCTTTGCACGCCTGTCCCCTTTGTGCGCTTGCACATCAGCTGAGGTGCCAGATGTCACGGTCGTACTCGCGGATGGTGCGGTCTGACGAGAAGAACCCGGATTTCGCGACGTTCACGAGGACCTTCTCGCCCCAGGAGGCGCGGTCCTCGTAGTCGGCGAGGCAGCGCTCCTTCACCGTCACGTAGTCGCGCGCGTCGAGCAGTGCCATGAAGTAGTCCTTGGCGACGAAGTCCCGGTAGACGCGGGTGATGCAGCCCGCGTCGCCGCGCGCGAGCAGCTCGGGCGAGCAGATGAAGTCGAGGACCTCGGCGAGCTCGCCGTCTGCCTGCCAGACGTCCCACGGGCGGTAGTCGCCCCGGTCGTAGAGGCCGATGACGTCCTCGGAGGAGCGGCCGAAGAGGTAGATGTTCTCGCGTCCCACGAGCTCCGCGATCTCCACGTTGGCGCCGTCGAGCGTTCCCAGCGTGAGGGCGCCGTTTGCCATGAACTTCATGTTTGAGGTGCCGCTCGCCTCCTTGGACGCAAGGGAGATCTGCTCGGAGACGTCCGCGGCGGGAATGAGGTGCTCGGCTGCCGTGACGTTGTAGTTCTCCACGAAGACGAGGCGAAGCCACGGGGCGACCTCAGGATCCTCGGCGATGAGGCGCCCAAGGGCCAGGAGCAGGGCGATCGTGTCCTTGGCCAAGGTGTATGCCGGTGCGGCCTTTGCGCCAAAGACCATCGTCAGCGGTCGATCGGGAACGTTTCCACGCTTGATCTGCAGATACTTCCAGATGGCGTAGAGGGCGTTCATCTGCTGTCGCTTGTACTGATGCATGCGCTTGACCTGGATGTCAAAGATGGAGTGCGGGTCAACCTCGACGTTCTTCTCGGCGCTCAGCCATGCGGCGAGACGCCCCTTGTTGCCCTCCTTGACCTCCAGAAGTCGCTGGACAAAGTCGGCGTCCCCGCGCAGGGAGAGAAGGTCCTCCAGCCTGGCGGCGTCGCGCGTCCAGCCGCTTCCGATGGCGTCGGTCAAGAGCGAGGCCAGCTCAGGGTTGCAGCCCATGAGCCAACGTCGGAAGGTGATGCCGTTGGTCTTGTTGGAGAACTTCTCGGGGTAGAGCTCGGCGAAGGGGCGCATCTCGGACTCCACGAGAATCTGGGTGTGGAGCGCCGCCACCCCGTTCACGGCGTGCGAGAAGTGCACGTCCATGTTGGCCATGTGCACCACGTCGCTGGGGTCGATCACGGCCACGCGCTCGTCGCTCGTGCGCCTGCGGGCGAGCTCGTCCAGCTGGCGGATCACGGGCACGATGCCGGGCGCCACCTGCTCGATGTAGCCCATGGGCCAGGTCTCGAGCGCCTCGGCGAGGATCGTGTGGTTGGTATAGCCGCACGTGCGCTCCACGATGTCCGCGGCGTCCTCGAACTCGATGCCGCGCTCCATGAGCAGGCGCACCAGCTCGGGGATGACCATCGAGGGGTGGGTGTCGTTGATGTGGACCGCCACGTGACGGTCGAGCTCCTCGGGCGCAAGGCCGCGCTCCTCGAGCTCCGCGAGGATGAGCTGGGCACCTGCGGACACCATGAAGTACTGCTGGTAGACGCGCAGGAGCCTGCCGGCCTCGTCGGAGTCGTCGGGGTAGAGGAAGCTCGTGAGGCCGTGGGCCACGTCGCCCTTGTCGAACGCGATGCCGTGCTCGGGCGCCGGAGACGGCTCCTCTACGTCAAAGAGGTGCAGGCGGTTGACCACGCCGTTCTCGTAGCCGGGGACCCCGATGTCGTACATGCGCGCCGTGAGCGGTCCAAAGCCAAAGGGCACCGAGAAGGACGCGCCGGTGTCGATGAGCCAGGACTCGGGCTCGATCCAGGGGTTGGGCTCCTCGTGCTGCACGCCCTCGGAGAGGTCCTGCCGGAAGAGGCCGTAGTGGTAGTTCAGGCCCACGCCGTCCCCGGGAAGCCCCAGCGAGGCGATGGAGTCGAGGAAGCACGCGGCAAGGCGCCCGAGGCCGCCGTTGCCGAGCGAGGGCTCGGGCTCGCAGTCCTCCACCGCGGCGAGCGTGGTGCCGTGGGCGGAAAGGACGCGCTCGACCTCGTCAGCCAGGCCGAGGTTCACGAGGTTGGCGCGGAGGAGCCGTCCTACCAGGAACTCAGCGGAGAAGTAGTAGAGCTTGCGGTCGCCCGCCGCCGGCCGCATGCCCGTCTCCAGGTCGCGAACCATGCGCAGCAGGGCGCAGAACAACTGCGCGTTCGTGGCCTCATCGAGCGTAGTGCCCAACTCGGCGAGCGTCTGGTCCAGGTTCTTCTCGATGTCCATCGTGTTCCTCCTTGCCCTTGTCTCGGCCGTTCTGTCAGCTCCGCTCTTCCGGGGAGTCTCCTGCGCGCACGTCACCAGAGACCACCGGTCCCGCCGACGGGGATGACATCCCTGCGCGCGTACTCGTCGGGGACAACCTTGATGGGAGGCAGGCGGCGGTAGAGCTCCATCTGTCGATGCACGCGCTCGGCGAGCCTGCGGCTCGCAAAGCCCGGGCGCGCCCGCCAGGCCCAGTTGTCTCCGAGCGTGGAGGGCGTGTTGATCCGCGCCTCGCTGCCCAGTCCCAGCAGGTCCTGCATCTGCACCACGGCGGTGTCCGCGGCGCTCGCCCAGATGGCGCGCATCATGCCCCAGCCCTCTCCCTCGGCCGGGTCGAGGTGAAGATACTCGCGGGCGAGGGCGACGTCGTCGGCCGGCGCCGTCTCGAGCCAGCCGAGCGCGGTGTCGTTGTCGTGCGTGCCCACGTAGGCGATGCAGTTGGTGGGGTAGGCGAAGGGCAGGTACGTGGCGCCCGAGCCGTCGCGCGTGTCGAAGGCGAACTCGAGGACCTTCATCCCGGGGAAGCCCGAATCCTCGAGCAGGCGATGCACCGAGGGGGTGAGGTAGCCGAGGTCCTCTGCCACGATGTCGCAGCGCCCGAGACGCTGCTCCAGCACGCGGAAGAGGTCGATCCCGGGGCCGTTGCGCCAGCGCCCGCCCGCCGCCGTCACGGCGCCCGCGGGGATGGCGAAGTAGGAGTCGAATCCGCGGAAGTGGTCGATGCGCAGGATGTCGTAGAGCCTCAGCTGGAAGGCGATGCGCCGGCACCACCAGTCGTAGCCGTCCGCCTTCATGCGGTCCCAGGCAAAGAGCGGGTTGCCCCAGAGCTGGCCGATGTCGGAGAAGCCGTCGGGCGGGACGCCGGCGATCTCGACGGGCCTGAGGTCCGCGTCGAGCTGGAACTGCTCGGGGTGGCTCCAGACGTCCGCGCTGTCCTCGGCCACGTAGAAGGGGAGGTCGCCCATGATGCGCACGCCCGCGGCGCGCGCGTAGCCGTGCAGGCGGCCCCACTGCGAGAAGAACAGGTACTGGACGCCCTGCCAGAAGGCGATGTCCTCGGCGAGCTCCTCGCGCGCCCGGGCAAGCGCGCTCGCGCAGCGCAGGCGCAGGCCGTCGGGCCAGGTGTGCCAGGGGGCGCCGCGATGCCGGTCCTTGAGGGCCATGAAGAGGGCGTAGTCGTCGAGCCAGGCTGCCTCCCGCTCGCAGAAGCGGGCGAGCTCGGCCGGGCGCGCCTCCCGGAGGCGGCCCACTGCTCGTCGCAGCACGCCGAAGCGGCCCCGGTAGAGGGCGCCGTAGTCGACGCGCTCGGGGTCGTGGCCCCAGTCAACGGCCGCGTATTCCTCGTGCTCGAGCAGCCCCTCGGATGCGAGGTCGTCGAGGTCGATGAGATAGGGGTTTCCGGCGTAGGTGGAGAACGACTGGTACGGCGAGTCCCCGTAGCTGGTTGGCACGATGGGGAGCACCTGCCAGATTGACACGCCGGCGCGCGCCAGGAAGTCGACGAAGCCGCGCGCCTCGCCGCCGATCGTGCCCACTCCCCAGGGGGAGGGGAGCGAAGTGATGGGCATGAGGATGCCCGACGTTCTCATGCGTCCTCCTTTCTTGGCGGGAGCTGGCCCGCCACCGTCTCGGGTCAGAGGGAGCGGACGCTCTCTCGTTCGACGAGCTCGAAGTCCACGAGCTCGTGGCTTGCCGGGGAACCGTCGCGCATGGCGTCCAGCAAGATCCGCGCGGCGCGCTCGGCGAGGCGCGCGGCATCCTGGCGGACCGTCGTGATCCGGGGGATGGCGTACTGCGAGAAGGCCGTGTCGTCGAAGCCGACGAGCGATACGTCTTCGGGTACGCTGAGCCCCCGGTCGGCGATGGCGCGCAGCGCGCCGAAGGCGACGACGTCGCCGAGCGCGAAGATGGCGGTGAGGTCCTCCGAGCGCTCGAGGAGCCGGAGCGTCGCCTCGTGGCCGCCCCGCTCGATGAAGTCGCAGGGCTCGTAGTCCCGCTCGTAGTCGAGCTCGATGCCGTGCTCGCGGAGGGCCTGCTCGGCGCCACGCAGACGCAGCTCTCCGATCTGCCCGCTCGTGCGGTTGCCGCCCACGATGCCGACCCTGCGGTGCCCACGCTCAAGCAGGTGCGCCACGGCGCTTCTCGCCGCCGCGACGTTGTCGATGGTGACGCTCGAGAGGTTGGCGAAGCCGAGCTGCTCCGCGTTCGCCGTAACCAGAACGCTCGGCGCCTCGATCTCATGGAAGGACGCGCGGAAGCTCTCGAGCTCGCCCCCGAGGAACACCATGCCCTTGGGGTGACGAGCCTGCTGGTAGTCGATGGCGGCGCGGACCTCGTCGACCTCGCCGGTGAGGTAGGTGACGACGATCTCCTCCTCCTCGCGCGCGAGCGCGGCCTGAAGGGGGCCGAGGATATCGTCGAACATGCGGTTTCCGACGCCCATCACGAAGACGGCAACGGGCGTCTGGGAGCGCATCTTAAGGTAGCGGGCGTTGGAGTTGGGCTCGTAGCCGCACTCGTCCATCACGGCGAGGATGCGCTTGCGCGCTCGGTCGCTGACGTTAGGCTGGCCGTTGATGACGCGGGAGACCGTCCCGACCCCGTACCCGGAGCGCTCCGCGATGTCTCTGATGTCCATGGGTCACCTCGTCTCTTGCCCCGTCATGATCTCTCGGTCGGAGCTGTCTTGGAAACGTTTCCAAACCATTCTAGCAGGAAGGGAAGAGGAGGGAGGCTCATGGGTTGGAAACGTTTCCAAAACGGCTTGAGCGCAACTATAGCGCACCCCGCGCCGCCGGGGGAGAAGAACCCAACATTTCCGTTTGCGGGCAAATTCCCACCGTTCGCCGTCCTTCTCGCCACGGCGTCCCTCTCGCTTGGCAGCTCCTTCTTGCCTGCAGGCTGGGAATCCGTCGCGAATCCCCCGCACAGCCGGTCTGCGGGGCCGTGGCGACGTTTCGGCGCGGAAAGGTGTCGCGAGACCCCCGCGCAGTTGCCCTGCGGGGCCGTGGCGACGCCTCGGCGAGAGGGGCCGTGCGCCGCGGCATGCTCGCCACCGGGCGCGCCGCTCACGGGAGTGGGCCACGGTTGCCCCGGACTGCGATATCGTTTCCATAGCTATGTTTGGCAGGGTTCGGGGGGAGCCCACGGAGAAGGGAGCCCAGAAATAATGGACGACTATCAGGCAGGCGCCGTCGAGAGGGGCGTGGCGCAGCTCGTCGCCTACGCCCTCGACCGGGGCCTCATCGGGCAGGATGACGTCACCTATGCCGCCAACCTCATGCTCGACGCGCTCTCCTACGAGCCGGAGGGCTCGTACGTTCCTCGGGAGGCCGTCGGGGAGGTCGTCACGTCCGGGGAGCTGCCGCCGCTTGAGGAGATTCTCGCCGGCCTGCTCGACGATGCCGTGGCCCGCGGCGTGTGCGATCCGGGCATTGCGAGCCGCGACCTTTTGGACACGCGCCTCATGGGCTGCGTGACGCCGCGCCCGAGCGAGGTCACCCGCGCCTTCCGGGAGCGCTACGAGGAGTCCCCCAAGAGCGCGACCGACTATTTCTACCAGCTTGCGCTCGACTCCGACTACATCCGCTCCTACCGCATCGCGCGCGACCGCAAATGGGTCACCTCCACGCGCTACGGCGACCTTGACATCACGATCAACCTCTCGAAGCCCGAGAAGGACCCCAAGGCCATTGCCGCCGCGCTTACCAAGAAGAGCGACCACGAGCCCTACCCGCGCTGCCAGCTCTGCCCCGAGAACCTCGGCTATGCCGGCAGGCTTGACCATCCCGCGCGCGAGACCATCCGCCTCATTCCGCTCACGCTCGCGGGCGAGCCGTGGTACCTGCAGTACAGCCCCTACGTCTACTACAACGAGCACTGCATCGTGCTCTCCGAGAAGCACGTGCCCATGCAGATCAGCCGTGCCACGTTCCAGCGGCTCCTTGAGTTCGTGACGATGTTCCCGCACTACACCGTCGGCTCCAATGCGGACCTGCCCATCGTGGGCGGCTCAATCCTCACCCACGAGCACTACCAGGGCGGCTGCTACGAGTTCGCCATGGCGCGCGCGGGCGTGCGCGAGGAGGTCTCGTTCCCGGGCTTCGAGGACGTGCGCGCCGGCGTGGTCGACTGGCCGATGTCCGTGATTCGCCTGGACTCTGACGACCCGGAGCGCCTCGTGGAGCTGGCGGACAAGGTCCTCGTTGCCTGGCGCGGCTACTCCGACGCCTCCGTGGGCGTGCTCGCCGAGACGGACGGCACCCCGCACAACACCATCACGCCCATCGCGCGTCGCCGCGGCGACTCCTTCGAGCTCGACCTCGTCCTGCGCAACAACCGCACCACCGACGAGTATCCGCTTGGCATCTTCCACCCGCACCAGGAGCTGCACCACATCAAGAAGGAGAACATCGGCCTCATCGAGGTCATGGGTCTCGCGGTGCTGCCGGCGCGCCTGCTCGGCGAGATGGACCGCCTGAAGCAGGTTATCCTGGCGGGCGAGGACCCGGCCGCGGTGCCCGAGGTGGCGAGCCACGCGCCGTGGGCGTCCGAGGTTCTGGGGCGGCATCCCGAGTTTGCGCCGGAGAACGTCGCAAGCGCGGACCCCGCGGCGCTCGATGCCGTCATAGAGGAGGAGATCGGCCAGGTCTTCGCGCAGGTGCTCGAGCACTGCGCGGTCTTTGCCGACGACGAGGAGGGAAGGGCGGCGCTCGCGTGCTTCGTCGCGAGCGTGCGCTAGGTGGAAAAGTGCCTGTCACTTTTCCACGCATGAGAGGAGATCACCTATGGGCATTCCCACGACTGACGCGCTGACCGCGGTCTACGGCGAGGATGCGGCGCGTGCCGCCGAGCGCCTCGGCGCGCTTGCCGTCCGCTACGACGAGGCCTTCGGCGCCGGCGACCCCGAGTTCTTTACCGCCTCCGGCCGCACGGAGATCATCGGCAACCACACCGACCACAACGGCGGCAAGATTCTGGCCGCCTCAATCACGATGGACAGCATCGGTGCCGCCCAGCGCACGGACGACGGCATCGTCACCATCTGGAGCGAGGGCTACCCCGATGCCATCGTCGTGGACACGGCCGCGATCGACCAGATCCCGCACGGCGGCGGCTCCACCACGCTCGTCGCCGGCATGCTCGAGGCAACGGCCAAGCGCGGCTTCAAGATCGGCGGCTTCAACGCCGTGTGCTCCTCCGAGGTCATCCCGTCCGCCGGCGTGAGCTCCTCGGCGTCCTTCGAGATGCTCGTCTGCGAGATCGTGAACCACCTCTACAACGACGACGCCATCGAGCGCGCCGACTACGCCCGCATCGGCCAGTACGCCGAGAACGTCTGGTGGGACAAGGCGTCCGGCCTCATGGACCAGATGGCGTGCGCCGTGGGCGGCACGATCCTCCTGGACTTCTCGGACGGCGTGAAGTACGAGAAGGTCGACTTCGGCTTTGATGAGCTTGACCACGACCTCGTGATCGTAAACACCGGCAAGGGCCACGCCGACCTCTCCGCCGAGTACTCCTCCGTCCCCAACGAGATGCACGCCGTGGCCGCGGCGCTCGGCGTCAAGAACCTCTGCGACACGACCGAGGACGCGGTTCTCTCCAACCTCGCCGAGCTGCGCGAGAAGTGCGGCGACCGCGCGGTGATGCGCGCCCTGCACTACTTCGAGGAGGTCAGGCGCGTTGAGGCCGCCGAGGCGGCGATCAATGCCGGCGACAAGGCAAAGGTCCTCGACATCATCACCGCCTCAGGCCGCTCCTCCTGGGAGTGGCTGCAGAACGCCGTGGTGCCCGGGATGCCCGAGGAGGAGCCCATCCCGATGGCGCTCGCCCTCACCGAGCTCTACCTGCGCAAGATCGGCGCCGGCGCGTTCCGCCTGCACGGCGGCGGCTTCGCGGGCGTCATCATGTGCGTGACGCCTAAGGCCGAGACCGCAGGCTACGTGGACTACATGGCCAGCTACTTCGGGCGCGAGAACGTCTACCTCACCAACATCCGCCAGACGGGTGCCGCCTGTCTCGGCAAGGCGTAGGGCGCGTCGTTCTTCTCGCCAGCGCGTCTTTGGGCGGCGGCGCGGCTTCGGCTGCGTCGCCGCCCCCGTGATGCGGTCCTGCAAACCGCCTCCCCGCGGCGGCGAGAAGTTCGGCGGCGGAGCGGGACCCCCCCCTCACACGCTCTCGGGTCGGAAGAGGCCGCCGCGCTGGGCGATGTCCTCGTCGGGAATCTCGATGACGTACGACCCGAAGGCGTTCACGATCGTGGTCCCGCACGCATGCTCGCGCACGCGCTCGATGCGCCCGTAGTTGAGGTGCACGTGGCCGTGGACCAGGTAGCGCGGGCGCGTGCGCTCGAGGAGCCGGTTGAAGGCCTCGAAGCCGCGATGGGGGAGGTCCTCGAGGTCGCCGTACCCGCGCGCGGGAGCGTGCGTCACGATCAGGTCGACCCCGCCCGTCGCCTGGGCGAGCAGCGTCAGACGCGCTGCCTGCCTGCCCATCTCCGCCTCGGTGAAGCCGTGGACGCTGTCGTTGTAGCGGATGGAGCCGCCGAGCCCCATGATGCGCAGGCCGTGAAAGTCGCGGATGTTGCCGTCGATGGAGACGCAGCCCTCGGGGGCGTGCCGGTCGTAGGCGGTGTCGTGGTTGCCCTGTACGTAGAGGAGCGGCACGTTGGCGAGGGTCACGATGTGCTCGAGGTACACCGCGGGCAGGTCGCCGCAGGAGACGACGAGGTCCACGCCGGAGACGCGCTCGGCGTCCCAGTGGTCGTAGAGCCAGCCCTCCTCAACGTCGGCTATGAAGAGGATCCTCACGCCCCACCCCCTAGCGACTCGTGTCCTTGAGCAGCACCGTCGAGGGGTCGACCGGGATGACGCCCGCCGCCTCCACCTCAACGAGGCCATCGCGGTCCAGCTCGCGCTGCTCCGGCAGGCGGCCCACCACGTTCTCGTTGAGCCAGCGCATGCGCACGATCTGCTCGCTCGTGAGGCGGCCGGCCTCCGGGCCCTGGACGATGTCGCCGCCCTGGGCGCGCAGCTCGCCCGTGAAGGGGTGGACGCGCCCGGAGAGCACCGACTGGCGCAGCACGTCCACGAGCATGCGCTGCCCGCGGGGGAGATTCTCGGAGAGCCGCACGTCGAGCACGCCGGCCGACATGCCCCACCAGTAGTTGAGCGACTGCCCCTGGATCTTCTCGCCCTCCTTCTTCCACGTGTCGTTGCGGATGGAGCGCACGAGCATCTCGTAGTAGCGGCCCCACATCCAGATGGGCTCGGCGAGGTGGGTCTCGGCGCCGTCGTCCTCCACGCGGTAGAGCCCCCAGGACTCCTTGGGCGCGAGCGGGTTGGCGTAGTCGCGTCCCGAGATGATGTGGACGCCCTCCTCTCGCAGCTCGCGGCGCCAGTCATAGTCCTTGGCCGAGAACCACTTGAGGTAGACCGTGGCGTAGGGGTCGACCATCTGGGCGCCGATGGCGAACGCGTTGATTTCCGCGACGGTCGAGAAGACCGGGCTCTCGGCGACATATCCCACCTTATGGTGCCCCGCCAGGCTCGCCGCGAGCGCGCCGAGCAGGAACTTGGCCTCGTACATGCGCCCATAGAAGCCGCGCACCGCGCTGTGCGAGAGGCTCACGGAGCAGTTGAGGTAGGCCGGCCCCGGGTGCTCCGCGGCGGCGCGCAGGGTCTGGCGCATCTGGGCCGCGGCACACGTGACCACGAGGTCGACGCCCTGCGCCACGGCGTCGTCCACGGCCTGGTCGAACGCGGCGTCCGAGCTTCGGTCGGTGTAGGCGGAGGTGGCGACGGTCGAGCCGAGCGCCTCCTCGAGCTTCAGGCGACCGCGCTCGTGGAGCGAGATCCAGCCCGAGGAGAGGGGGTTGCGGTCGTAGACGAAGGCCACGCGGAAGGGCTTGGCGAGCACGGCCTTCTTGGCGAGGTTCTTGAGCTTGGGCAGCGGCGCCGTGCGCTCCGCGCTCGGGTCCTCGAGGTAGGCGCGGGCGCCCGTGCCCTGCGTGACCACGAACTCGCCCCAGATCTTCTCGACCTGGGCGTC
Source organism: Thermophilibacter provencensis (assembly GCF_900128445.1). Lineage (GTDB taxonomy): Bacteria > Actinomycetota > Coriobacteriia > Coriobacteriales > Atopobiaceae > Thermophilibacter > Thermophilibacter provencensis. The sequence continues at coordinate 1,407,923 of NZ_LT671417.1, forward strand.
TACGTCCTTGGGGGAGAGGCCGCGGACGTGCTCGAAGCCGAAGATGGTTATGTAGTGCTCGAGGGCGTCGCCCACCTGCAGGTCGAGCCCGTCGCCGCCGTGGGCGCGGAAGGACGCCGAGAAGCTGTCGAAGAGGGCGCGCAGGTCGCGCACGACGTCCTCGGGCCACGGGGTCTCGAGGTCGCGGCCCAGCAGCGCCGCGAGGCGCGCGTAGAAGCCCTCCTCGGAGGAGGTGATGCCATAGATGGGGCAGACGCGATAGAAGCGCGTGAACTCGTGGTAGACGCGCAGGCCCTTCTCGTCGGAGGGCATGGGCGTCACGCGCGTGATGTTGGCGAGGATCGTGGGCATGCCCAGATACCGCGAGACCGAGACGCGCTTGTTCCCCTCCTGCACGTAGAAGCGCTGCAGGTATTCGTAGACGACGATCGGGTCGCGCAGCCCCTCAGCGCGCTGGGAGTCGATGAGGTCGCTCCACTTCATGGCGAACTCGGACTCCGGCTCGGCGATGGGGTAGAAGCTGCTGGAGAACATGTTCTGTCGGCCGCGCGTCTTGGTGCCCGCGATGAGCGAGAGGTCGACCTCGGCGAGCCCGATGGGCACCTCTCCCTGGTAGCCCTGGTTCTTGAGGATGTCGTCCAGCGCGGGAGGGTACGGGTAGTGGCCGTCCGAGACGTCGCGCTCGACCTGCTTGAGACCGAGCTTGCGAGCCTTAGCGTAGTCCTCGAGCATGGGACCGCCTTTCCTCGGCGTGGAATCGATTCCCCCTCCATTCATGGTAGCGCGTCTTTGGCTTTGCGGCGGCGCCATTCTTCGTCGCGGCGGATCTTGGGGCGCTGGCGCGTTTGCTCGTGCAAACTCGGGGCAAAGATGGGCCCCCGCTGGGCGGGTCGGCGCGTCTCTGCAGCTCAAGAGCATGCACGGCTCCTCTTGCCCCGTTGGGCTCCCGGCGTTTGCTCGTGCAAACGCCGGGAGGGACGAGCTCGCCCGTGCGCCCGACGCCTCGTCCCGCGTGTGACCGGCCCAGATTTCCCGCCCGTTTCCGGTGTAGGTCCCGCGTATGGCGAGCGAGAAACGCCTGCGTGGCGAGAGCGTAGCAAGTCGGTCTCGTTTTTCTCGCCTGGCGCGGGCGCGCCGTAGACTCCCCTTGAAGTCAAACGAGGGGAGTCCCATGAACCGCGGTCTTTATCGCGAGAGCTTCGAGCATGACGCCTGCGGCATCGGCGCCATCGCGCACCTGCACGGAAAGCGCAGCCACCAGACGCTCGACGACGCGCTCTCGGTGCTCGTGAACCTGGAGCATCGTGGCGGAAAGGGCCTCGAGCGCAACACCGGAGACGGCGCGGGCGTGCTCTTCCAGGTGCCGCACCGCTTCTTCCGCAAGGAGGCCCAGAAGGAGGGGCAGCTCCTGCCCGGAGAGGGAGACTACGGCGTTGCCATGCTGTTCCTGCCGCACGACGACCCTGCCGGCGTGACGGCGGCGCGCCAGGTCTTCGAGCGCGGCTGCGCGGAGTGCGGCGTCCCGCTCATGTTCTGGCGCGAGGTCCCCGTTGACCCGCACGACCTGGGCTCCACGGCGCGCGCCTGCATGCCCACCATCTACCAGGCGTTCCTGCGCCGGCCGGAGGGCGTCGCCCGCGGGCAGGACTTCGAGCGGCGCCTCTACGTGTGCCGGCGCACCATCGAGCGCGCGGCCGACGCCACCCCTGCGCTCGAGGGCAAGATCTTCTACGTCTGCAGCATGTCCAGCCGCACGATCGTCTACAAGGGCATGCTCGTGGCCACGCAGATGCGCCGCTTCTACCTGGACCTGGGCGACGCGGCGGTGGAGACGGCGCTCGCCCTCGTGCACTCCCGCTACTCCACCAACACCACGCCGTCCTGGGAGCGAGCCCACCCCAACCGCTATCTCATCCACAACGGCGAGATCAACACCCTGCGCGGCAACGTGAGCTGGATTCGCGCGCGCGAGCCCAGGCTCTACTCGCCCGTGCTGGGTGCGGACCTCGAGCGCGTGATGCCGATCATCAACCGCGAGGGCTCTGACTCCGCGATCCTGGACAACGTGCTCGAGTTTCTCGTCATGAACGGGCGGCCCCTCGATCGCGCGGTCACGCTCATGATGCCCGAGCCCTGGGACAAGAACCCCGCCCTCGGCGAGAGGCGCCGCGCCTACGACTGCTACCAGTCCATGCTCATGGAGCCCTGGGACGGCCCCGCCGCGATTGTCTTCACCGACGGGCGCACGCTCGGCGCCGCGCTCGACCGCAACGGCCTGCGCCCCGCACGCTACTACGTGACGCGCGACGACCGGCTGATCCTCGCCTCCGAGGTGGGGACCATCGACGTCGACCCCGCGAACATCCTGCGCTCCGGCTGCCTCGGTCCCGGCGAGATGCTCGAGGTGGACCCCGCGCAGGGGCGCGTCGTCTGGAACGACGAGATTCGTGACCGCCTGGCGGGCGAGAAGCCCTATCGCGACTGGATCGACGGGGAGACGATCGAGCTCGGGGACCTGCCCGTGCCCGACATGGCAGATGGCCCCGTCGCCCCCGTCGGGCCAGGCGGCCCCCTCGCCCCGCAACTCGCCGCGTACGGCTGGCACTTTGACGACGTGGACGAGGTCGTGCGCCCGATGGCCGAGAAGGGCGCGGTGCCGCTGGCCTCGATGGGCGTGGACGCGCCGCTTGCGTGCCTCTCCACCAAGACGCGCTCGTTCTTCGACTACTTCCACCAGCTCTTCGCGCAGGTCACCAACCCGCCGATCGACGCGCTGCGCGAGAGCATGGTCACGAGCACGACGCTCTACCTCGGCAACCACGGGAACCTTCTCGAGGACTGCCGCGACTCCTGCCGCCTCGTGCGCCTGCCCGGCCCCATCCTCTCCGAGGAGGACTTCCGGCGGATCTGCGCGATTGACCGCGCGGGCTTTGCCGTGGCGCGCCTCAGCGCGACCTATCCCGTCGACGCGGGCCCGCATGCGCTGGCCGACGCCCTGGACGCCCTTGCGGAGCAGGCCGAGAAGGACGTGCGCTCCGGGGCCAACATCGTGGTGGTCTCAGACCGCGCCGGCTCCGGCGAGGCGCCGATCCCGTCCCTGCTCGCCCTCGGATGCGTGCACAACCACCTCATTCGCTGCGGCCTGCGCACGCGCGCGGACCTCGTGGTGGAGACGGGCGACGCCCTCTGCGCCCACGACTTCGCGTGCCTCGTGGGCTACTCGGCGAGCGGCATCCACCCCTATCTGGCGCACGACTGCATCCGCGACCTGTGCGGGCGCGGCGAGCTCTCGCTCGCCCCGGAGGAGGCCTGCGCCAACTACGACCGTGCGGTCACGGCGGGCATCGTCTCCATCATGTCCAAGATGGGCATCTCCACGATGCAGGGGTATCACTCCGCCCAGATCTTCGAGGTTCTGGGCCTCTCCGACGAGCTCGTCGAGAAGTGCTTCACCTTCACCGCCACGCGCGTGGGCGGCCTCGCGGCGGACGACCTCCAGCGCGAGCTCGACGCGCGCCACGCCGCCGCGACGGCGCTCGCGGCGTCGCCGGCGCCCGGGCAGCTCCCCACGCTCGGCCTCACCAAGTGGCGCCCGTCCGGCGAGGAGCACCTCATCGACCCCAAGGCCATCTACCTGCTGCAGCGCGCCTGCCGCGAGGGGGACTACGGCCTTTTCAAGGAGTACTCCGCCTGGGTGCACCGAGCCGGCCGCGCCGTCACCCTGCGCGACCTCATGGGCTTCCTGCCCGCCGGGGATCCCGTGCCGCTTGAGGAGGTGGAGCCCGCGAGCCAGATCGTGCGACGCTTCAACACCGGCGCGATGAGCTACGGATCGATCTCCCGCGAGCAGCACGAGTGTCTCGCCGTGGCCATGAACCGCCTGCACGGCCGCTCCAACAGCGGCGAGGGAGGGGAGGACCCGGCGCGCGAGACGCCGCGCGCGAACGGGGACTCCGCGCGCTCCGCGATCAAGCAGGTCGCGTCCGGGCGCTTCGGGGTGACGAGCCGCTACCTGGTCTCGGCGACCGAGATCCAGATCAAGATGGCGCAGGGCGCCAAGCCCGGCGAGGGCGGCCACCTGCCCGGCAAGAAGGTCTACCCGTGGATCGCCGAGGTGCGCCAGTCCACGCCCGGCGTGAGCCTCATCTCGCCGCCGCCGCACCACGACATCTACTCGATCGAGGACCTCGCCGAGCTGATATTCGACCTCAAGTGCGCCAACCCCGGCGCCCGCGTCTCGGTGAAGCTCTGCGCCCTCGCGGGCGTGGGCACCATCGCCACGGGCGTCGCCAAGGGCGGGGCCGACAAGATCCTCGTCTCCGGGCACAACGGTGGCACCGGCGCCGCCCCGCGAGACTCCATCTACCACGCAGGCATCCCGTTCGAGATCGGCCTTGCCGAGACGCAGCAGACGCTCCTGCGCAACGGCCTGCGCTCTCGCGTGGTGCTCGAGACCGACGGCAAGCTCATGAGCGGCCGCGACGTGGCGATGGCGGCGCTTCTCGGCGCCGAGGAGTTCGGCTTCGCCACGATGCCGCTCATCGCCTGCGGCTGCCTCATGCAGCGCGACTGCCAGCGCGACACCTGCCCGGCGGGCGTGGCCACGCAGGACTGCCGCCTGCGCGCACGCTTCTCGGGGCGCCCCGAGCACGTGGTGAACTTCATGACCTTCGTGGCCGAGGAGCTGCGCGAGATCATGGCGTCGCTGGGCTTCCGCACGGTGGACGAGATGGTGGGCCGCGCGGACTGTCTCGTGCAGGTGCCGGTCGCCGGGGAGGCCAGCTGGAAGGCCAACTGCCTGGACCTCTCCGACCTTCTCGCCCCCGGGGTCTGCGAGTTCGGTCGGCAGATCGCCGGTGCCGACGCGCCGCGCTTCCTGCCCGAGATGGCCGCCGACCTGGAGCTCGGCCGAACGCTCGACGCCACGCTGCTCGTGCCCTACACCGAGCGCGCCCGCGCGCACCTCGAGCCGATCCACCTGCGCGCGGACATCGACAACGTCAACCGCTGCGTGGGCACGATGCTCGGCAGCCGCGTGACGGCGGCGCACCCCGACGGCCTCCCGGAGGGCTCGGTCACGGTGGACTGCGAGGGGTCGGCGGGCCAGAGCTTCGGCGCCTTCCTGCCGGCGGGCGTCACGCTCAACGTGGCGGGAGACGCCAACGACTACTTCGGCAAGGGCCTCTCGGGCGGCGTGCTCTCCGTGCGCCCTGCCGACGGCGCCACCTACAAGTTCGACGAGAACGTCATCGTGGGCAACGTGGCCCTCTACGGCGCCACGGGCGGCCGGGCCTTCGTGAACGGCCTCGCCGGCCAGCGCTTCTGCGTGCGCAACTCCGGCGCCACGGTGGTGGTGGAGGGCGTCGGCGCGCACGGCTGCGAGTACATGACGGGCGGCACCGTGGTCGTGCTCGGCGAGGTGGGGCCCAACTTCGCGGCCGGCATGTCGGGGGGCGTGGCCTACGTCTACGACCGCTTCGGCACGCTCGCGCGACGCTGCAACCGCGAGCTCGTGAACCTGGAGGAGCCGGGCGAGAAGGACCTTGAGCTCGTGCGCTCGCTCGTGGAGGAGCACGTGCGCCGCACGGCGAGCCCCCGAGGCATCAAGCTCCTCTACCAGTTCAACGAGGCTCGGCACAGCTTTGTGAAGGTGATTCCGCGCGACTACGAGCGGGTCCTCGGCCTGATGGCCGAGGCGGAGGCCGCGGGCGCGTCCCGCGAGGCGGCGCTCGAGCGCGCGTTCGACGTCATGAGGGAGGGCTAGCATGGGAAGGCCTGGTGCGTACCTGACGGTTGACCGCGAGACCGAGCCGCTGCGGCCGGTCGCCGAGCGCGTGCGCGACTACGAGGAGCTCCACGGCGAGCTGTCCGAACTCGCCCGCCGCGCGCAGGCGAGCCGCTGCATGATGTGCGGCGTGGCGTTCTGCCAGGCCGGCTTTGGCTTTGGCGGCGCGCGCCCGAGCGGCTGTCCGCTCCACAACCTCATCCCCGAGTGGAACGACCTCGTCTACCGGGGGCTCTGGCGCGAGGCCGCCGACCGGCTGGCGCTCACCTCGCCGCTCCCGGAGTTCACGAGCCGCGTGTGCCCCGCGCTCTGCGAGGCCGCCTGCAACCTGGGCTGCCATGGCGAGCCCGAGACGATTCACGACAACGAGCGCGCGATCTCCGACTGGGAGTGGGCGCACGGCGGCCCCCGGCGCTTCCCGCCGGCGGCGCCTGGCGCCCCGCGCGTGGCCGTGGTGGGCTCCGGGCCTGCCGGGCTCGCCTGCGCCTGGGAGCTCGCCCGGCGCGGCGCCCGCGTGACGGTCGTGGAGCGCGCCGACCGTGCGGGGGGCCTGCTCACCTACGGCATCCCCAACATGAAGCTCCCCAAGGACGTGGTCGCGCGCCGCGTGACGCTCATGGAGGAGCTGGGAATCGAGTTTCGCCTCAGCACGGACGCCGCCGAGAGGGACGTGGCATCGGCGGTGCTCGCAGAGAGCGACGCGGTGGTCGTGGCCGCCGGCGCGCGCCGACCGCGGGGGCTCGCCGCGGCGGGCTTCGAGGAGGGCCTCGCCTCGGGCGGCGTGGCCTGGGCCGTGGACTACCTCACGGCATCCACCCGGGCGCTTCTCGACGGCGGCGAGCCGGCGGTGAGCGCCGAGGGCCTCGACGCGGTGGTCATCGGCGGCGGCGACACGGGCAACGACTGCCTGGGCACCGCCGTGCGGCAGGGCGCGCGCTCGGTGCGGCAGCTCGAGTTCCTCCCGCGTCCCGCCGAGCCGGGCCCGGGCGCCACGCGCTGGCCCGAGTGGCCTTCCACCCTCAAGACCGACTACGGGCAGCAGGAGGCCATCGGGCTCATGGGTGGCGAGATGCGCTCGTGGGGCGTCGACACGCTCGAGGTCCTTCTCGATGAGGGGGGCTCGGTGCGCGGCCTGCGGGTCGTCGACCTCGACTGGTCCTCCGGCAGCCCCGAGCGCGTGCCGGGCAGCGAGCGCGAGATCGCCGCGCAGCTCGTGCTCGTGGCCTGCGGCTTCACGGGGCCGGAGCGAGGCGTGCTGGACGCGCTGGGCGTGCGCGTGGGGGAGCGGGGGCTGCCCGTCTCCGAGGGGGGCGCCCACCGTGCGGCGGCGACGGTGGAGACGCCCGTCTTTCTCGCCGGTGACGTGCGGACCGGGTCCTCGCTCGTGGTGAGCGCCATCGCCGACTCCATGGCCTGCGCGGCAGAGGTCGCGGCCGAGCTGGGGCTCTAGCCATGGACGGTCCGGTCGGCATCATGTTCGTCCGGGGGTCGACGACGGTCGTTGCGGCCTCCGCGGACCCGGCTCCGGACGTCGAGGAGTCCCCGGCGCGCGAGGCCGACACCCTCGTCTGGCTCGAGGACGGGGAGGAGCGGCCCTTCGCTCCGTCGCAGGAGCGCCGCCGCCCCTGGCTCGAGGAGTCGGCGACGTGGGGCGAGGGCTCCCGAGCCGCCCGCCCCGCCGACGATGGTCCCGAGCCGCCCGACACCCTCGTCTGGATCTAGGGGGCTCCCCGGCCGCCCTCCAGCGGCCGCGCGTCGTCCCCGGTTGCGCGCCGACCACGGCGCCCCTCGAGTTTGCTCGTGCAAGCGCGAGGGGCGCCGTGGCGACAGATTCGTGTTTGTGCTGCTCAGGGGCCCGACGGCACTTCTCGCCACGTCGCATGCCGGCGCGCTTGCACGAGCAAACGCGAAGAGGGGGCAGGGCCGCAGGCGTCAGTCGTCCGTCCCCGGCCGCCCCGCGTAGTCCAGGCCGCCGACGAGCCTCCTGAAGCCTTCGCGGTCCCCGCGCACGTAGGCCTCGGCGAGCGCGGGGTAGGAGAGCCGCGCCTCATCGAAGAGGTCAGCCAGGCTCTCGGTGCGAACGCGCCCCGTGAAGGGGTCGCGCCAGGGGAGGCAGTCGAGGTTGGCCGCGGGGCAGTCCTCGCAGCGTCGCACGTAGTGTGCCGCCGCCGCTGCCCAGGAGTGCCCGCGCGCGAGCCGCTCGAGGGCGCCGACCGCGCGTGCGCGCGGAGATTCGGCGGGGTCGATGAGTCGGTAGGCGCGCTCGAGGTCTCGCACGCTGCCGGCGTACTCCCGCGCACCCAGCCCGATCCCGAAGACGGCGAGCGAGAGCTGGGAGACGAGCGCCCCGCCCACGCGCTCGATCCGCTCGGTCCGCATGAGGTTTCCCGCGGCGGGCCGCTCGAGCACGGTGGCGCCGCGCTTCTCCCAGAGGATCCAGCTGTCGATGTCCGACTCGATCACGGCGTGCACGTCGCGCGCGACGGAGGCGAGCGTGCGGTCCACCTCGGCGAGGGCGCGCTGCTGGGAGACGACGAGGGGGTGCGCCGCGCGGTCGAGCGCGTAGTGGCCGAGAAAGCCGAGCGCGAAGGCGCGTCCGACGCCCTCGTCGGAGGCGGGCAGGCGGCTCACGCCGTCGCGCAGCGCCCAGAACGCGCGCGTGACGCAGCCTCCCTGGATGAGCCGCGCGAGGCGGTGGCAGGCGCGCGCCGTGGCGGGGAGGGTCGAGAACCGGGCGAGGAGGGGGTCAGGCCCCTGGTTGGCGAGCAGGAAGGCGAGCTTTTCCTCCTCGCCGCTCACGATGCCGTCGGGCAGGCTCGCGATGACGTCCTCGCCGAATATGTGGTGCGTGATGAGCGCGGGCATGGCCCCTCCTCGCGTCGCTTCCGAGAGATCCCACGTGGCTAGTGTATCGCGCCGGCGGGGCGTACCGCGTTGACGCGCGGGGCAAGAGGGTAGAAAGACGTCATGCGACGGAGAGTCCGTCGCCCAACCAAAGGTGGCATCATGGCTAACTCGTTCCAGCGCGCCCGCACGACGGTGATTCTCATGGGAATCGCCTCGCTTCTCACCGGCGTGGTGATTCTTCTCAACCCGGCCGGCGTGGCGCTCTTCCTCACGGCCCTCTTCGGCGGGGTGCTCGCCATCGCGGGCGCGGTCACGCTCGTGGGCTACGCCCGCGCCCGCGACGTCTCGACGCAGTCCGACCTCTTCGTCGGCCTCGTCGAGCTGGTCTTCGGCGCGATTCTCTGGTTCTGGCCCGGAATGTTCGTGAACTGGCTCGTGGTGATCGTGGGCGTGTTCATCCTTTTCTCCGGCCTCGGAGACTTCGCGGAGGCGCGCTCGCTCGCCGCCCTCGGCGCGCCGGCGGCAGGCATGGGGACGGTGCTCGCCGTCCTCACGGTCATCTTTGGCGTGCTCGTGGTGGCCTCGCCGTTCGCCCTCGTCGACCTCATGTTCTCCATTGCCGGCTTCGGCCTCGTCTTCAACGGCGTGACCGAGCTCGTGGCGGCGTTCAGGATGTAGCGTCGCCGCTACTCCTCGAAGCCGGCGTCCTCCAGAAGGCCCGTCCCGTCGGCGGCGGCCGTCGCCAGCTCGTCGCAGCGCTCGTTCTCGGGATGCCCGGCATGGCCCTTGACCCAGGCCCAGGTGACCTCGTGCGGGTCGCAGGCGGTCAGCAGCCGCTTCCAGAGGTCGACGTTCTTCACCGGCTGCTTGCTCGCGGTCTTCCATCCGCGGCGGAGCCAGCCGCCGATCCAGTTCTTGTTGAACGCGTTGCAGACGTACTGGGAGTCCGTCGTTATCGTGACCGCGCACGGCCGGCGCAGCGCCTCGAGCGCCGCGATCGCGCCCATGAGCTCCATGCGGTTGTTCGTCGTGCGGCGATACCCTGCGGAGAGCTCGCGCTCGTAGGCACGCCCGTCCGGGCCTGTGTAGCGAAGGACCGCGCCGTAGCCGCCCGGGCCCGGGTTGCCGCGCGACGAGCCGTCCGACCAGGCCTCAACGCGCATGAGGCCGCCTTCCGCGCCGGTCGCGCTGCCGGCCGGGGCGTCCACGACCCTCTCGCCCGCGGACGCCGCGAACTCGCTCCAGCTCGCCATCACTTGGCCTCCGCCCAGTTGCTGCCGTAGGAGACCTCGGCCAGGAGCGGCACGCGCAGCTCGACCACGCCCTCCATCGTCTCGCGGACGAGGGCGCTCACGGCCTCGACCTCGGCCTCGGGGACCTCGAGGTCAAGCTCGTCGTGAATCTGCAGCACGAGCTTGGACGCGAGGCCCTCCTCGTGGAGGCGCCTCTCCACGCGCACCATAGCGATCTTGATGATGTCCGCCGCGGTGCCCTGCATCGGGTGGTTCATCGCCGTGCGCTCGCCGAAGGCGATGAGCTGGCGGTTGCGCTGCTGGAACTCGCGGATGTGCCGCCGGCGGCCGTAGAGCGTCTCGGCGTACCCGCGCTCGTGGGCGATGCGCACGGCCTCGTCGAGGAAGGCGCGCACGCCGGGGTAGGCCTCGAAGTAGCGGTCGATCATCTCCTGCGCCTCGGCGCGCGGAATCTTGAGCGAGCTTGCAAGGCCAAAGGCCTGCTGGCCGTAGACGATGCCAAAGTTCACCGCCTTGGCGCGGCTGCGCAGCTGCGGGGTGACCTCCTCCACGGGCACGCCGAAGACGCGCGCGGCGGTGGCGGCGTGGAAGTCAGCGCCCTCGCAGAAGGCGGCGACGAGGTGCTCGTCTCCGGAGAGGTGCGCGAGCAGCCTGAGCTCGATCTGCGAGTAGTCGCAGGCGAGAAACACGCTTCCCTCCGGCACCGTGAACGCCTGCCGCACGCGGTGGCCGAGCTCCGAGCGGGTGGGGATGTTCTGCAGGTTGGGGTCCGAGCTCGAGAGGCGACCGGTGGCCGTCACCGTCTGGTTGAGCGTGGTGTGGATGCGGCCGTCGCCCGCCACGAGCGCGGGGAGCGCGTCGAGGTAGGTGCTCTTGATCTTGGATCGCTCGCGGTAGTCCAGGACCTCGGCCACGATTCTGTGCTCGTTCGCCAGGTCGCCGAGGACCTTCGCGTTGGTGGAGTAGAAGCCGCGCTTGGTGCGCTTGAGGCCGAAGGTGGGAAGCCCGAGCACGTCGAAGAGCACGTGGGAGAGCTGCTGCGGGGAGTCGATGTTGAAGTCCTCCCCGGCGGCGGCGTGGATCTTCTCGACCATGCCCTCGATCTCCGCGCCGAGCTCGGCGGACTGGGCGGCGAGGACGCTCGTGTCCACGCCGAGGCCCACGCGCTCCATCTCGGCGAGCACCGGCAGAAGGGGCATCTCCATGTCGCGGAAGAGCCCCGTGGCGCCGTCGCGCTCCATGCGCTCGGAGAGCACCGGCACGAGCAGGCGCGCGCGCACCGCGTCGAGCGCCGCCTCGGGGAGCTCGTCGCTCGCGGCGGGAAGGGTCTCGGCGAGGTACGCCTCGGCGAGCTCCGCGGGTCCGAAGGAGCCGCGATCGGAGTCGAGCAGGTAGGCGGCCACGGAGACGTCGAAGATGCGGGCGGGGTCGACCTCGCTGGGGGAGAGGAGCTCGGGCTTGGAGGAGTCGGCGGGGGAGAGCGCGTGGATGAGCGCCTTGACGTCGCCGGCGGCCACGTGCCCCTCGCGCAGGAGCCGTGCGAGCGCCCCGTCGGCCACGTCGCCCTCGAGACGGAGGAGCCGCTCGCCGTCGTAGGCCCACAGGACGTGCGCGAGGCCGAAGAGCGCCCCGTCGACGCGGTCGTCGTCGAGCGCCACGCCGACCCAGCCGTCCCGCACGGCTGCTTCGAGCGCCGCGAGCGCGTCGTCGGCGACGAGCGGGGCGGGCAGCTCCACGCTGGCGGGGGCGGGCTCGCTTCTCTCGCCCAGCGTCTGGCGCGCGGCGGCGACGGCGTCCTCGCCGGCAAGCCGGACGAGGCGCGAGGTCATGCCCGTGAAGCCGAGCGCCGAGAACGCGCGGGCGACCTCGGTCGGGTCGAAGGTGGGGAAGCGCGCGTCGGCGAGGTCGAGCTCGATTGGCGCGTCGGTGCGGATCGTGGCCACGCGGCGGCTCACCAGCGCGTCGTCGATGTGGGCGCGCAGGTTCTCCCCCATCTTGCCCTTGACCTCGTCCGCGTGCGCGATGACCTCGTCGAGGCTGCCGTACTGCACGATGAGGGCGGCCGCCTTCTTGGGGCCGATGCCCGGCACGCCGGGGATGTTGTCCGAGGTGTCGCCCTTGAGGCCGTAGAAGTCGGGCACGAGCTCGGGCGTGATGCCGTGGTAGAGGTCCTCCACCGTGGCGGGGTCCATTATCACCACGTCCGTCACGCCCTTCTTGGTGGAGACGACCTTCACGTGGTCCGTGGTGAGCTGGTACATGTCGCGGTCCCCGGTGAAGAGGAGCATGGTGTAGCCCGCCGCCTCGCCGCGGCGCGCCAGCGTGCCGAGGATGTCGTCGCCCTCCCAGCCCTCGAGCTCGGCGACCGGCACGTCGAGCGCGCCGAGGAGCTCCTTCACCATGGGGAACTGCTCGTGAAGCGCCGGGTCCATCGGCGGCCGCTGGGCCTTGTACTGGGGAAGCATCTCCATGCGGACGCGCGGCTTGCCCTTGTCGAAGGCGCAGATCACGCCGTCGGGGCGGAAGGTGTCAACGAGCTTGATGAACATGTTGAAGAAGCCGAAGAGCGCGTTCGTGGCGCGTCCGTCCGGCGCGCTCATGGGCTGGCGAATCGCATGGAACGCGCGGTGCATGAGGGAGTTGCCGTCGATGACGGCGATGGTGCGGGTATCGGGCATGTCCTCGGGCATAGGAGTCCTCTCGTCTTGGTAGTCGTCCCATTGTAGGCGAGAAGGACGGGCGGGGCCGGCGGGCCGGGGACCGTGCGAGGGGTGGCGTGCGAGGGGGCCGTGCGAAGGGGACAGGCACTTTTGCACGCCAACCGTGCAAAAGTGCCTGTCCCCTTCGCACGGCCCCCTCGCACGCCACCCCTCGCACGTGGCCGCTCGTTACCGGGTCGCCCCACGGCGGCAACCAAACGTCACCGCGAGCTTCACGCAGGGGCAACGGTCGTGAAATAATAACCGCCTAGAGTATTCCGCCGTAAGCCACAACGCCGACGACGAAAAGGGGCGCACATGGGCAAGGACAAGGTCTCACAGGAGTACGGGAGCCTGCTCTTCACGGACGCCGTGATGCAGGAGCGGCTTCCCAAGCCGACGTACAAGGAGCTTCGCCAGGTCATCGATGACGGTAAGCCGCTCGACCTCGACATCGCCAACGAGGTCGCGCACGCGATGAAGGAGTGGGCGCTCGAGAAGGGCGCAACGCACTTCGCCCACTGGTTCCAGCCGCTCACGGGCATCACCTCCGAGAAGCACGACAGCTTCCTCACGCCCATCGACGACGGCACGATTCTCATGTCCTTCTCGGGCAAGGAGCTCGTCCAGGGCGAGCCCGACGCCTCCTCCTTCCCCTCCGGCGGCCTGCGCGCGACCTTCGAGGCGCGCGGCTACACCGCCTGGGACCCCACGAGCCCGGCCTTCATCAAGGACGAGGTCCTGTGCATCCCCACGGCGTTCGTCTCCTACAACGGCGAGGCGCTCGACAAGAAGACGCCGCTCCTGCGCTCGCAGGTGGCCCTCGAGGAGCAGGCGAAGCGCGTGCTCAAGCTCTTCGGCCGCGAGCCCAAGCGCGTCTTCACCACGATCGGCCCGGAGCAGGAGTACTTCCTCATCAAGGAGGAGGACTACGAGAAGCGGCCCGACCTCATCTACTGCGGACGCACGCTCTTCGGCTGCGAGCCGGTCAAGGGCCAGGAGCTCGAGGAGCACTACTTCGGCGCCATCAGGCCCACGGTGAACGAGTTCATGAAGGAGGTCGACGACGAGCTCTGGAAGCTCGGCGTGCCGGTCAAGACCAAGCACAACGAGGTCGCCCCCAGCCAGCATGAGCTTGCGCCGATCTTCGAGCAGGGGTCGCTCGCCATTGACGACAACCTCCTCACGATGGAGAAGCTCAAGCTGCTGGCCACGCGCCACGGCCTGGCCTGCCTCGAGCACGAGAAGCCCTTCGAGTACGTGAACGGATCGGGCAAGCACAACAACTGGTCCATCTGCGCCGACGGCAAGAACCTCCTGGAGCCCGGCGCGGTGCCGAGCGAGAACCTGCAGTTCCTCGTCTTCCTTGCCGCGCTCGTGGCCGCCGTCGACGAGCACGCCGACCTGCTGCGCATGAGCGTCGCCTCCGCCGGCAACGACCACCGTCTCGGCGCCAACGAGGCGCCGCCGGCGATCATCTCGGTCTTCCTCGGCGACCAGCTCCACGAGATCGTGGAGGCGCTCATCCACAAGGAGGAGCCGGAGGTCCACGAGGCCGAGCGCATGGACCTCGGCGTCCCCGCGCTGCCCGACCTCCTGCGCGACACCACGGACCGCAACCGCACCTCGCCCTTCGCCTTCACGGGCAACAAGTTCGAGTTCCGCATGTGCGGCAGCCAGCAGAACCTGGCCGACCCCAACGTGGTCCTCAACACCGCCGTGGCCGAGCAGTGCGACCGCTTTGCCACCAAGCTCGAGGGCAAGACGGGCGACGAGTTCACCAACCTCGCCCTGCGCTGGGTGCGCCACACCCTGCGCGACCACCAGCGCGTGCTCTTCGAGGGCAACGGGTACTCCGAGGAGTGGGAGGCCGAGGCCGAGCGCCGTGGCCTTCCCAACCTCAAGACCACGCCGGACACCCTCTCCTGCATCACCGCGCCCGAGACCGTGGCCTTCTACGCCAAGTACCACGTCCTGAACGAGGCCGAGCTTCACGCGCGCTACGTCTCCAAGGCCGAGCAGTACGCCAAGCTCCTCAACATCGAGGCCAACACCATGGTCTACATGGCGCGCCACCTCTACCTGCCCGCCCTGTTTGACTACTCCGGCGACATCGCCACGAGCGTGGCCACCAAGGCCGAGATCGGCATCGAGAGCCCGGTCGAGAAGGAGCTCGTGCGCACGCTCACCGACGGCATCTCCGCCATCCACGAGGCCGCGGCAGACCTCGAGGCCAACAACTCCGCGGCCCACGAGGTGGAGGACCCGCTCGAGCAGTGCTTCGCCTACCGCGACAACGTCCTGCCCTCGATGGCGCACCTGCGCGAGTGCGTAGACGCCATGGAGAAGGTCTGCGGCGAGGACTACTGGCCCGTGCCCACCTACAACCAGATGCTCTTCTGGGTGTAGCCCGCGCGTGACAGGGGTGACAGGGGGACGGAGGCTTTGTCACGCCTCCGTCCCCCTGTCACGTGTGAGGCGGCCACTCGCTCGTTTATGGGGTGCTTTTTCGTCGAACCTGTAGGTACACTACAAACGGAGAACCCAATCTAGCTGGGAAAACCTTCTGAATAACTTGTGGTGTACATCGATGTCCGGCGAAAAAGCACCCCATAAACGAGGGCGGAGGAGGGCGAGCCCAAGTCCCGCGCCTAACCGTCAGAGTCCAGGCGCGCGATGAGGTCGGGCAGCTCGCGCGCGAGCTCGGCCATCGACCCGCGCCAGACGGCTCGCTTGGGGCGGGCGTGCCCCACGTAGGCGGTTCGCAGGCCGCAGTCGGCGCGCGGCAGGTCGCGCACGGCGTCGTTGCCGACCATGAGGCACTCCTCGAGGCGCACGCCCAGCTGGTTGGCAAACTCCTGGTAGTAGCGGGCGCTCGGCTTGCAGCGCGTGGAGTTGGAGATGGTGGAGACGAGGGCGAAGTCGTCCACGTGGACGCCCGCCCACTCCATCCGGGCGCGGTCGCAGGCGAGGGAGAACGTCGGGTTTGTGGCCAGGGCGCAGACGAGGCCCTCGTCCCACACGGCGTCAATGGCCTCGCGCGCGCCCTCGACGGGGCGAGCCGCCACGATGCCGCCGGCAAAGCCGGGCACGACCTCGCGCTCATAGTAGTCGATGAGGTCGTGGATGACGGGATCGTCGAGCGGGATGCCGGAGGCCGCCTGGAACGTCTGGTTGAAGAGCTGCTCGTTGGTGAGGGAGTCTGCGCGGTCCTGCGCGTCGATGGCGAGCAGGCTCCGCACGAAGGGGACGCCGAGCGCGGCCGGGCTCGTGCGCGCGGCCTCGCCGAGCAGGCGCGAGGCCCCCGCGACGTAGCGAACGATGAAGGCGGTGAGGTTGAGGCGCAGCAGCGTGTCGTCGAGGTCGAAGAGCACGGCTCGTATCACGGTGGCCTCCCTGGTCGGATTCGGGGACGTTGCGTCGCCTCCGGTGCGAGCGACGTCCCCGCGGATTTCCTGTAAGAAAATTACTAGATACCCAAGAGTTCCGCTTGAAATACACACTCAGATAACGCTACTCTAGTCCACGTGTGGGCACAGGGGCCCGCACAACCGTATCTGTCGGCCCCCGAGAGCATGTAAGTTTCCACGTAGACGCCACGATTCTAGGCACTGCAGGCAGCGACCATGACGACCGGGGCCCCGTTGTTCGAAAGGGGTCCACCTTTGAGTGAGATTCAGAACTCGTCCATCTTCTCCCTGGATGACATCTCAGACGAGGAGATGAACAACCTCATCGACGGCACCGTGACCGACTTCGATGAGGGCGATCTTGTCACCGGCACCGTCGTCAAGATCGAGCGCGATGAGGTTCTGCTTGACATCGGCTACAAGTCCGAGGGCGTCATCCCGTCCCGCGAGCTCTCCATCCGCAAGGACATCAACCCGGCCGAGGTCGTCGCCATGGGTGACGAGATCGAGGCGCTCGTTCTCCAGAAGGAGGACAAGGAGGGCCGTCTCGTCCTGTCCAAGAAGCGTGCCGAGTACGAGCGCGCCTGGAACGCCGTCGAGGAGAAGTTCAACTCCGGCGAGACCGTCGAGGGCGAGGTCATCGAGGTCGTCAAGGGCGGCCTGATTCTCGACATCGGCCTGCGCGGCTTCCTGCCCGCCTCCCTCGTCGACCTCCGTCGCGTCAAGGACCTCAACGCCTACCTCGGCACCCGCATCGAGGCTCGCGTCATCGAGATGGACCGCAACCGCAACAACGTCGTCCTCTCCCGTCGCGTGGTCCTCGAGGAGGCCCGCAAGGCCGAGCGCCAGGAGATCCTCTCCAAGCTGCAGGTCGGCATGCGCCTCAAGGGCACCGTCTCCTCGATCGTCGACTTCGGCGCCTTCGTCGACCTCGGCGGTATCGACGGCCTCGTGCACATCTCTGAGCTTTCCTGGAACCACGTCAACCACCCCTCCGAGGTCGTCAAGGTCGGCCAGGAGGTCGAGGTCCAGGTGCTCGACGTCGATCTCAACCGCGAGCGCATCTCCCTCGGCCTCAAGCAGACCACCGAGGACCCCTGGCGCTCCCTCGTCAAGAAGTACCCGGTCGATGCCATCGTCGAGGGCACCGTCACCAAGCTCGTCACCTTCGGCGCGTTCGTCGACCTCGGCGAGGGCGTGGAGGGCCTCGTGCACATCTCCGAGATGGCCAAGCAGCACGTCGACCAGCCGTCCCAGGTCTGCACCGTGGGCGACACCGTCCAGGTGAAGGTCATGGAGATTGACCTCGACCGTCGTCGCATCTCCCTCTCCATGAAGGCCGCGGCCGAGACCCTCGGTACCGAGGTCGAGGTCAAGCCGCTCCCCGAGAGCGACAAGCCTGCCGAGAAGGACGAGGACGCCGAGTAGCGCCTCCCTCTCTCACGGAGCCTCAGCAAGGGCCGCCCCACGGGGCGGCCCTTTTTTCGGTCGGGGCGAGTCTCCCTTTGTTTTCCGGCTTGAAGCCCGCGCGCTGCGGAATCGGTCGTCGGGTACGGTGACTGCAGCTGGAAGGCGAGCTGGCGCCCGCGCGCTGCGGAATCGGGGGTCGTGGCAATTTCCGGGCAGGCCGCGTTGTCGCATTGGGGGTCATGGCAATCGGAGCGGAGCGTCAACTGGGCGTTCTTCTCGCCCCGTTGCGGGATTAGGGGTTATGGCAGCCCGATTGCTGCCACGACCCCAGATTGGGCAACGCCAAAGTCGTCGGGATTGCCACAACCCCGGATGGGACAACGGCCGGGTGGGCTCAAGGAGGGGGCGAGCGGACTTTAGCAAAGTAAATCGTACGTTAAGGTTTCATGGGACTGACAGTTGGCCTCCCATAATGAAGATGCCGCGCGCCGAAGGAGGGCGCGCCACGTAACCAAGGGAGGAATGTCAATGAGCGACAAGATCACCCGTCGCGGCTTCGTGAAGGGCGCTGCCCTCGCGGGTGCCGCCACCGCCACCGCGGCCCTCGCCGGATGCGGCGGGGAGGAGGCCCCCGCCACCAACGAGGACGGCTCCGTCAAGAAGATCCTGCGCTTCGGCCAGTCCAACCCCAAGCTCGGCCTGGACATGCAGATCTCCACGAACTCCGGCTCCTCCTCGGTTGCCGACTGCATCTTCGAGGCCCCGCTGCGCTGGACCGAGGACAACGAGCTCGTCCCGTGCCTGCTCACCGAGATCCCCACGTTCGAGGATGACGGCGTGACCCTGCACTGCACCCTCAAGGAGGGCATCACGTGCCACGACGGCTCCACGCTCACGGCCAACGACGTCAAGTTCTCCTTCGAGCGCATGTTCAAGCCCGAGACCGCGGCCAAGTCCACCTACATGTATGACATGATCAAGGGCGCCAAGGCCATGCTCAACGGCGAGGCCACCGAGCTCGAGGGCCTGACCGTCGAGGACGACACCCACTTCACCTTCGTCCTCGAGTACCCGATGGTCTCCTTCATCAACAACCTCGGCATCAACTACGCGGACATCTTCCCGCAGGCCGCCGTCGAGAAGGTCGAGTCCGAGGGCCGCAAGTGGGGCTGGGGCACCGACTGCGTGGGCACCGGCAAGTACAAGATCGTCTCCAACGACGACACCACCGAGGTCGTCATGGAGAAGTTCGCCGAGTACCACGACGGCGAGCCCGCCCTCGACGAGGTCCACATCATCTACTACGACGACAACAACACCAAGCTCCTCGCCTTCAAGAACGGTGACATCGACTGGTGCGACCTCGAGGCCACGCTGCTCAAGCAGTACCAGGAGGACCCGGAGGTCAAGGACCAGATCACGCTTTACGAGACGCTCGGCGTGCACTTCGTGAACCTCAACCTGCGCGACGACATGGGCCTCACCGACCCGCGCGTCCGCGAGGCGCTCTCCATCTCCATCGACCGCCAGGCCCTCGTGGACACCGTCCTCGCCGGCGCCGGCGTGCCCGCCATGGGCTGGCTCGCCCCGCAGACGCCGGGTCACGACTCCGATGCCGAGATCCCGTATGACCCCGAACGCGCCAAGGAGCTCATCAAGGAGGCCGGCGCCGAGGGCCTTCAGCTCGAGGCCAAGATTCGCGCGAACCTCTACGAGACGTACATGACCGTCGTCCAGAGCTACTGGAAGGAGATTGGCGTCGACCTCAAGCTCACCATCGAGGACAACGGCGTCTGGTCCTCCGACTGGGCCGACGGCAACTGCCAGATCACGGCCGTGGGCTGGTTCCCGCTCTACGCCGACGGCGACAACCACCTCTACACGTACTTCCTCTCCGACAACGCCAAGGGCAAGTCCTCGTTCTACAACAGCCCCGAGTTCGACCAGCTCGTCACCGAGGCGCGCCAGGAGCAGGACCAGGACGTCCGCGCCGACCTCTACAAGCAGGCCGACAACCTGGTCACCCGCGTCGACTTTGCGACGATTCCGCTGTACTGGCCGAAGAACTCCTTCGTCGCCAAGTCCTACGTCAAGAACGCCAAGGTCGGCAACCTGATCTACCACATGTTCGACATCGACATCGACACGTCCGACCCGAACTACTCGGCCTAGTCGAAGTCCCGAGAGAGGGCACCCCGGCACGGCTCTTCCGCGTGCCGGGGCGTCCCACGTTGCGGCGCGCGCATCCGGCAGGAGAGGGGGCGGCGCGCCCGAGCGAGAAGAAAGGAGCAGGCGGTGAGAAGCTTTCTCATCAAGAGGGTCCTGCTGGCGATCGGCGTGGTCTTCGCGATTTCCGCGATCACGTTCTTCGTCCTGAACATCGTGCCGGGCGACCCGGTGCGCATCATGGTGGGCGAGATGGCCGATGACGCCACGGTGGAGCGCATCCGCGAGCAGATGGGTCTGAACGACCCCGTAGAGGTGCAGTACGCGCGATGGCTCACCAACATGCTGCAGGGCGACTTCGGAACCTCCTACACGCAGAGCAAGCCCGTCGTGACCCTCATGGGCCAGGCCTTCCTCACCACGGCCCGCCTCGCTGGCCTCGCCTACGTCTTCGCGCTCGTGCTCGGACTCGTCATCGGCGTCGTGGCGGCGGTCAACCACGGCAAGTGGATCGACCGCGCGCTCATGGCCCTCTCGATTCTGGGTATCTCCGCCCCGGTCTTCTGGGTGGCCGTGATCTTCCAGATCGTCTTCGCGCTCACGCTCAAGTGGTTCCCGCTCTCGGGCATCAAGACCTGGCAGGCGTTCGTGCTGCCGGTGATCGCGCTCGGCGTGCGCTACGCCGCCTCGATCGCCCGCGTCACGCGCACGAGCATGCTCGACGTCCTCTCGCAGGACTTCATGCGCACGGCCGAGGCCAAGGGCGTGCGCAAGTGGACGGTCATCATCGCCCACGGCCTGAGGAACGCCCTCATCCCCATCATCACGATTGCCGGCACGCAGCTCGGCGAGATCCTCACCGGCTCGATCCTCATTGAGTCGATCTTCATGATGCCGGGCATGGGCAAGCTCCTGCTTGACGCCATCAACTCGCGCGACCTGCCCCTCATCCAGGGCGGCGTCATGTACATCGCGATCATCTGCGTGGCCGTCTACCTCATTGTGGACATCCTCTACGCGGTCGTTGACCCGCGCATCAGACTGGGGAAGGAGGCGGCTGAGTAATGGCCCTTCTCACAAGCGACAAGAACAACCCCAAGGTTCAGAGGGCCATGGACGTGGCCGAGCGGGCGTCGCAGGCCCAGGTCCCCACCGGGCGCCCCGAGGACGAGGGTCCCGTGAAGCGCCGCGCCTCGAGCTACTGGGCCGTGAGCTGGAACATCTTCAAGAAGAACAAGGTCGGAGTCTTCTGCCTCGGCGTCGTTGTCCTTCTCGCCCTCGTGGCGATCCTGGCACCGGTGCTCGCGCCCTATGACCCGGACGTCCAGGAGCTCTCCAACATGCTCCAGGCACCCTCGGCCGCGCACCCCTTCGGCACCGACGAGTTCGGCCGCGACATCCTCTCCCGCGTCATCTACGGCTGCCGCGTCTCGCTCTCCGTGGGCGTGGTCTCGCAGGCCATCGCGCTCGTCATCGGCTTTCTCGCGGGCGTGTGCGCGGGCTACTTCGGCGGCAAGGTCGACGCGGTCATCTCCTTCGTGATCCAGGTCTTCTCGAGCTTCCCCTTCCTGCTCTTCGCCATCGTCGTCATGTACGCGCTGGGCCCGGGCCTCGTGAACCTGTACGTCGCGCTCGGCCTTCTGGGCTGGGCGTCCACGGCGCGCCTCGTGCGCGGCGACGTCATGCGCCTCAAGGGCTCCGAGTACATCCAGAGCTGCATCCTCTCGGGCGGCAAGAGCTGGCGCATCATCATGAAGCACCTGCTGCCCAACTGCGTCTCCACGCTGATCGTCACCACCACGCTCGGCATCCCCTCGGCCATCATGTCCGAGGCGTCGCTCTCCTTCCTCGGCCTCGGCGTCCAGCCGCCGATGTCGAGCTGGGGCCAGATGATCAACGCTGCCCAGCCCTACATCCAGTCGAGCACGTACTACAGCGTCATCCCGGGCATCGCCATCATCATCACCGTCATGGCGTTCAACCTGCTCGGCGACGCCCTGCGTGACGCCCTCGACCCGAAGATGCGCTCCTAGGAGGGGAGGGAACATGTCAGAAACCAACGTCTCCGTCAACGCAGAGCTCCGCGACGTCGCGGAGGAGGTCACCGAGCAGGCGCTCGACCAGGCCGCCCGAGCAGAGGTCCTTCTCGACGTGCGGGACCTCTCGGTGACGCTGTTTACCGAGGACGGGGCGCTGCCCGCCATCCGCAGCCTGTCCTTCGTCATGCGCCGCGGCGAGACGCTCGCCGTCGTGGGCGAGTCGGGCTGCGGCAAGTCCATGACCGCCCTCTCGATCATGGGCCTCCTGCCCCAGCCGCCGGCCAAGATCGTGGGCGGCAAGATTCTGCTCGAGGGGGCGGACCTCGCGGCGCTCACGCGTGACGAGATGCGCACCTACCGCGGCAGCAAGATCGGCATGATCTTCCAGGAGCCCATGACCTCGCTCAACCCGGTCATGACGGCGGGGCGCCAGATTCGCGAGGGCATCCTCGTGCACAACCCTAAGATGCCCAAGAAGGACGCCGACGCGCGTGCCCTCGAGATGATCAAGCTCGTGGGGATTCCCGCGCCGGAGAAGGTCTTCAGGAGCTATCCGCACGAGCTTTCGGGCGGCATGCGCCAACGCGTGATGATCGCCATGGCCCTGGCCTGCCAGCCGTCGCTGCTCATCTGCGACGAGCCCACCACGGCGCTCGACGTGACCATCCAGGCGCAGATCCTGCAGCTCATCGACCGCATGCGCGAGGAGCTCGGGACCGCGGTCATGCTCATCACGCACGACATGGGCGTCGTCTCCGAGATGGCGGACTGGGTTGCCGTCATGTACGCGGGGCACCTCGTGGAGTACACGCTCGCATCCGAGCTCTTCACCAACCCCAAGCACCCGTACTCGATCGGCCTCATCAACTCCATCCCCTCGCTCGATGACGCGGTGGAGAAGCTCTACGCCATTCCGGGCAACGTCCCCATGCTCGACGAGCTGCCCACGGGCTGTCCATTCCACCCGCGGTGCCCGTACGCCAAGGACGTGTGTCGCTCCGAGTGCCCACACGTGGCGCCGCTTGACGGCAACGAGAACCACACCGTGGCCTGCTGGATGTTCGACTCAGAGAAGTGGGGTGAGTAGCGTGGGCAGAAACGCCGACATGAACGACGTCGTGCTCAAGGTGGAGCACCTCACCAAGCGCTATCCCGTCAAGAAGGGCGTCTTCGGCAGGACCGGAGCCTACGTGCACGCCCTCGAGGACGTCTCCTTTGAGGTGCACCGCGGCGAGACCTTCGCCATCGTAGGCGAGTCCGGCTGCGGCAAGTCCACCACGGGCAAGTGCGTCCTGCGCCTGACCGAGCCCACCGAGGGCACGGTCACGCTCGACGGCGAGGACTTCACCTCGCTCAAGGGGGAGGACCTCACGAGAGCGCGGCAGAAGATGAAGCTCATCTTCCAGGACCCGTACTCCTCGCTCAACCCGCGCATGACGGTGGCCGACATCATCGCCGAGCCGATCGACATCGCAAAGACCTACAAGACCCGCACCGAGCGCGACGCGCGCGTCGAGCAGATCATGCAGGCCGTTGGCCTGGACCTCGCGTACAAGTACCGCTACCCGCACGAGTTCTCCGGCGGCCAGCGCCAGCGCATCGGCATCGCGCGCGCCATCGTCCTCAAGCCCGAGGTCGTGGTCTGCGACGAGCCGGTCTCCGCCCTCGACGTCTCGGTCCAGGCAAAGGTCATCAACCTGCTCGAGGAGCTGCAGGAGGAGTTCGGCCTCTCCTACATCTTCATCAGCCACGACCTCTCGGTGGTCAAGCACATCTCCGACACCGTGATGGTCATGTACCTCGGCCACACGATGGAGCTCGCCAGCAAGGACGAGCTCTTCGACAACCCGCTGCATCCCTACACTAAGGCGCTGCTCGACGTCATCCCGCGCATCCGCCACGAGCGCATCCAGGACAAGAAGATCCTCGAGGGAGACGTCCCCAGCCCCACCAACCCGCCCCAGGGCTGCGTCTTCCACACGCGCTGCCCGCAGTGCATGCGGGTCTGCGGCGAGCGGGCGCCCGAGATGCATGAGGTCATGCCCGGCCACCGCTGCGCCTGCCACCTCTTTGACGAGGGGCTCACCGCCGAGGAGCGCCAGCCCGTCATGGCCGCCGCCCTCGCCGAGGCGGAGGCAGCGCTCTCCGGGGCGCAATCATGACAAAGGTGACAGGGTCATCTGTCAGGTTCTGAGCGTTTGTAGTGGGTGACAGGTTTTGGACGGACGGGGCGCCCTCGGGGGCCTCATCCGTTCGAAGCCTGTCACTCTTTGCGAGGGACCTTTGTGGGAGAATCGCGTTCGAACGGACCATCGTCGATTGGAGTCCCCATGTCCGACGTGCTTGACCGCTTCATCCGCTACTGTGAGGTGCCCTCGCAGTCCAACCCCCAGACGGCCGACCACGTGCCGTCGACCGAGTCCCAGTTCAAGATCGCCGAGGTCGTGGCCGCGGACCTGCGCGCGCTCGGCGCCGAGGACGTGACCGTTGACGAGCACGCCTACGTGACGGCCCACTGGCCCGCGAGCGCCGGCGCCGAGAGCCTGCCCACGCTCGGCCTCTGCTGCCATCTGGACACCGCCTGGCAGTCCTACGGCGACCCGGTGCGCCCGCGCGTCGTGCGCTACGAGGGCGGCGAGCTCGCCCTGGGCACCGGGCGCGACGGCCGCCCCGTGACCCTGAGCCCCCAGATGAACCCCGAGCTCGAGCGCATGGCAGGGGAGGAGCTCGTGGTCACGGACGGCACGTCGCTGCTCGGCGGGGACGACAAGGCCGGTGTGGCCGAGTGCGTGGCCCTTCTCGCCCGCCTGAGGGACGACCCGAGCCTGCCGCACCCGCGCCTCGCGCTCGCCTTCGTCCCCGACGAGGAGATCGGCCACGGCGCGGCTCTGCTGGACCTCGAGCGCTTTGGCGCGGCGTACGGCTACACCATCGATGGCGGCCCCTTCGGCGAGTTCTGCTACGAGACCTTCAACGCCGTGGAGGCCTTCGTCCGTGCGCACGGCGTCTCCGTCCACACGGGCACGGCCAAGGGCAAGATGGTCAACGCCTCTGAGGCGCTCGTCCGCTTCCATCAGCTTCTGCCCGCCGCCGAGCGCCCGGAGTTCACCGAGGGCTACGACGGCTTCTTCTACCTCGAGCGCATCGAGGGCTCATGCGAGGAGGCGTCCTCGGACTACATCATCCGCGACCACGACTGGTCGCAGGTGGAGCGGCGCGAGAAGATCATGCGCGACGCCGCCGCGCTCGTGAACGCGCAGATGGGCGCGGACGTCGTCTCCGTTGAGTTCAAGGACCAGTATCGCAACCTCGCCGAGGTGATCTGCCGCCCGGAGTATGCCCACCTCATCGAGAACGCCCGCGCGGCGTATGCCGCGGTGGGGCAGGAGATGTTCTGCGTGCCCATGCGCGGAGGCACCGACGGCTCGCAGCTCTCCTTCCGCGGCTTCCCGTGCGCGAACCTCTCCGCCGGCTACTACAACGCCCACGGCGTTCGCGAGTTCGTGCCGGTGCGCGAGCTCGAGCGCATGGTGGACGTGCTGCAGGGACTCGTGGCGCTCTACGCGCGCCCGCAGGCGTAGAATAGCGCGACGAGAAGGGAAGGGCGGGCCCGCGCCCGCCATGACGAAGGAGGAGCCTTGAGCTACGAGATCGACCCCCAGTACCTGATCGACACCCTCCACGAGTGCGTCGAGGTGGAGAGCCCCGTGGGCTACTACCCCGAGGTCCACGCGTGGCTGCGCGACACGCTTGCCGACCTGGGCTACGAGATGACCGTCGACAACAAGGCGACGGCCTACGTCCGCGTGCCCGGGAAGAGCGGCGAGAAGACCGTGTGCATCGGCGCCCACCTCGACACCATCGGCCTCGTGGTGCGCGGCTTCAACGATGACGGAACCCTGCGCGTCCGCCAGCTCGGCGGCATCAACTACGCGAGCATCGAGGGCGAGACCTGCCTCGTCCACTGCCGCGACGGCCGCACCGTGGCCGGTCAGGTCATCTGCAACCACCACTCCGTCCACGTGTGGGCCGAGGCCAAGACCGACGCGCGCACCGAGGACACCATGTCCGTGAGCCTGATCGCCGACGTCAAGTCGCCGGAGGACGCCCGCGCGCTCGGCGTGACCGAGGGGGCCATGGTCGGCATCGACCCGCACTTCGAGGCCTTCGACAACGGCTACGTCGTGAGCCGCCACATCGACGACAAGGCGAGCGCCGCCGTCCTTCTCGACGTCCTGCGCTGGCTCAAGGAGACCGGCGAGAAGCCCGCGTACGACACGCTCTTCGCCTTTCCCATCTACGAGGAGATCGGCCACGGCGCCTCCTGGGTGCCGGCCGAGGTCTCCGAGTACGTGGCCGTGGACATCACGCTCATCGGCCCCGACTACGCGGGCACCGACGAGCACTCCGTGGCCGTCATCTGCTCCGACGCCAAGGGCCCCTACGACTGGGACCTCACCAACACGCTGATCGCCTGCGCCGGTGCGGCCTGCACCGAGGGCCGCTGGACCACGCAGGTCTGCTTCCACTACTCCACGGACGCCAACGGCGCCTACACCCACAGCAACGACCTGCGCAGCGGCGCCTTCGGCATGGCGTGCCTCAACACCCACGGCCGCGAGCGCTGCCACGTGGACGCCCTCGTGGAGACCGAGCGCCTGGCGCGCGCGTACGTGATGGGCGAGGGCCGCTAGGCCCTTCTCGCCAGACCCCCGGGCGGGCGCCCGGTCTCCGGGTGCGTACGCCCCCTTCCCGGGTACGTACGAAATGCAAGTGTTGATATGAGAGCCCCAGGCCTCTGACCTGGGGCTCTCTCATGTCGATAAGAACCTGAGGGCCGTGCGGGCGTACGTGCCCGGAAGGGGCGTGTACGTAACCGGAGGGGCGCGCCATCGGCCGCCATGTGTAGAGGCTGCCAGGAATGGGTATCAGCAAAGGGTCGATATGCGACCAAGGGGGAGAGATGGCATCAGGTGACTGGCAGCGCAGGCTCGCGGACTGGCTGAGGGGTCGGCAGGGGCCGGATGACCTCGCCACCTTCTGCGTGAACGTGGCGATCGTGGTGGTGGTCGTGAACCTCTTCGCGCGCACGTCGTGGCTTGGCTGGGTGGCGCTCGCGCTCGTCGTCTACGCGATGTTCCGCATCCAGTCCAAGAACCTCGGCAGCCGCGCCCGTGAGAACGAGGCGTTCCTGAACGCGCTCGGCCCCGTGCGCCCCTGGGTCCAGAACCCCCGCGCCGCCTGGGCCGAGCTCAGGTCCTACAAGCACGCCCGCTGCAGCTCGTGCAAGCAGAAGGTCCGCGTGCCGCGCGGCAAGGGCAAGCTCCGCGTCACCTGCCCCAGGTGCGGGGCCAAGTTCGAGGTGCGCTCGTAGGCGCTGCCCCGGCTCGGCGCCCCTCGTCCTTCTCGCCGCGAACTTCTGTACTTTGTTGGTGAGAAGAACAAGCCGCTGTAACGTTATCCCTGTTCAGGCGATATGGGCAGGGGCCGCACTCATGAGTGCGGCCCCCAATGTACAGAAGTTCGCGGGCTTGGCGCGGGCTTGTTGCGGGCTTGACGCGAACTTGCGGAAGATGCCGCCCGCCTAATCGCTTTCCTTCTCGTCCCCTCACCGTGCTATCGTTGTCCCGTCTAAAACGGTGAGCGGGGAGGTCTCATATGCTTGACAGAAGGAAGTTCCTGGAGGTCGCCGGCGCGGGAGCGGCGGCGCTGGCCCTTGCGGCCTGCAACGGCGCGCCCTCCGACGCGCAGGGGGACGCGGAGCCCGCGGCCGACGAGCCGCAGGAGGCCCCGGCCGATCCCGTCGCGGTGCGCACCGTGGCCCTCAAGGGCCCCACGGCCATGGGGCTCGTGCGCTTCATGAGCGAGGCCGAGGCGGGAAACGCGGCGGACAACGACTACACGTTCCAGATCATGGCGTCGCCGGACGAGGTCACGCCGCTCATCGCCAAGGGCGAGGTCGACATCGCCGCCGTGCCCGCCAACCTGGCGGCGACGCTCTACAACAAGAACGACGGCAGCGTGCGCGCCATCGCCATCAACACCCTCGGCGTGCTCTACATCTGCGAGCTCGGCGATACCGTCCACAGCGTTGAGGACCTGCGCGGCAAGACGGTCATCTCCTCCGGCAAGGGCTCCACGACCGAGTACGGCCTCGCGTACGTGCTCGAGAAGAACGGCCTTGCCGTGGGGGAGGACGTGACCATCGAGTGGAAGAGCGAGCATGCCGAGTGCGTGGCCGCGCTCGCCGCCTCCTCGGGAGACGCGGTGGCGCTGCTGCCGCAGCCCTTCGTCACCACGGCGCAGGCCCAGAACGACCAGATCCGCGTGGCGCTCGACCTCACCGAGGAGTGGGACCGCGTCCAGACCGGAGACGAGAGGAGCTCCATGGTCACGGGCGTGGCCATCGTCCGCTCCGAGTTCGCGGACGCAAGTCCCGCGGCCGTGGACGCCTTCCTCGCGCACTACGCCGAGTCCGTCGACTTCGTGAACGAGAACGTGGACGAGGCCGCGGAGCTCGTGGGCTCCTATGACATCGTGCCCGCCCAAGTGGCCAAGAAGGCCATTCCGGAGTGCAACATCGTCTGCGTCACGGGGGAGGAGATGAAGGGGCGGCTCTCCGGCTACCTCCAGGCCCTCGCGGACCAGAACCCCGAGGCCGTGGGCGGTGCCGTCCCCGGCGACGACTTCTACTACGGTGCGTAGCGCCTGATGCAGGGCGAGAAGAACCTCGGGTCCCAGGGGGGCGGGCGGTTCCGCGCGTGGGCCTCCCGCCTTGCCGCCGTGGCCTTCTGGCTCGCTGTCTGGGAGCTCGCCGCGCGCGCCATCGACCTCAAGATCATCCTCGTGGGCCCCTCGCAGGTGCTCGTGCGCCTCGCCGAGCTCGTGGCGACGGGGGAGTTCTGGGCGTCGGTGGCGCTCTCCTTCGGGCGGATCGCCCTCGGCTTTCTGGCGGCGCTTCTCCTCGGCGCCGCGCTCGCCGCGCTCGCGAGCCGCTGGCGCGCCGTGCGAGAGCTCGTTGCCCCCGTGATGG
This sequence comes from Thermophilibacter provencensis, assembly GCF_900128445.1. GTDB lineage: Bacteria > Actinomycetota > Coriobacteriia > Coriobacteriales > Atopobiaceae > Thermophilibacter > Thermophilibacter provencensis. Next base: position 1,436,565 of record NZ_LT671417.1, read on the forward strand.
GTGCCGTGAAGGCGGTGCCGGTGGCGTCCTTCGTCATCCTCGTGCTGCTGTGGGTCTCCTCGCGCGAGCTCTCCATCGTGATCGCCTTCCTCATGGCGCTGCCGGTCGTCTACACCAACGTGCTCGAGGGCATCGAGCAGACCGACCCCACCCTCGTCGAGATGGCCGAGGTCTTTGGCATCAGGGGCTGGGAGCGCGTGCGGCTCGTCTATGCCTCGCAGGTGCTGCCGTACGCGCGCGCCGCCATCTCGCTCGGGCTCGGCCTCTCGTGGAAGGCGGGCATCGCGGCCGAGGTCATCGGCCTTCCCGACTTCACCATCGGCGAGCATCTCTACGACGCCAAGGTCTACCTCGACACGCCGAGCCTCTTCGCGTGGACCGTCGCCATCGTGGCGCTCTCCGCGCTCGTGGAATGGGTCGTCTCGCACGGGATGGCGGCGGCGCAGGCGCGCTGGGAGGCGAGGCCATGACGGGTGGGTTCGCGCTTAGGAGGGTTGACAAGGCGTACGGGGACCTCGTCGTCCTCTCTGGCGTCACGGCGGAGTTCGCTCCCGCGCGTGCGCATGTGCTGATGGGGCCCTCGGGGGCGGGCAAGACCACGCTCTTGCGCCTGCTTATGGGGCTCGAGGAACCTGACGTGGGACTCGTGGAACGCCCGGGGAGCGCGCGTCTTGCCGCCACGTTCCAGGAGGACCGGCTGCTGGACGGCCTCACGGCCACGGCGAACATCCGCGCACCCCATGGCAGGATGCGCGGAGCCGAGCTCGCGGCGTTTCTCGCCCGCGAGCGCGCGGCGCTCGCCTCCGTGGGCCTGCCCGTGGACGCCCGTCCCGTGCGCGAGCTCTCCGGGGGGCAGCGCCGCCGCGTGTCCATCCTGCGCTGTGCGCTCGCGGACGCCGACGCGCTCTTCTTCGACGAGCCGCTCAAGGGCATGGACGACGCGACGGTGGGGCGCGTGATGGCGTTCCTGCTGCCGGAGATGGAGGGGCGCACCGTCTTCTGGGTCACGCATGACGAGCGCGAGCTCGCATGGTTCCCGCGCGCGGAGCGCTGGCACGTGGCGGGCGGTACCACGCGCCGATGAGGAGGGGCGGGTTACGGAAACGTTCCCAGAAAGCCGAGGCGGATGTGTGTGACCATCTTGTCCGGTAATCAAGGTGACGCAACGTACTCGTGGGACGAGAACGGCAGCGATCGCATGGCGCGCGTGGGCGGCGCTCCTGGCGGCGCTCGCCCCGCCAAAAGCGCCGCCGGGCGAGGTGCCTGCGAGTTCGCAGTATGAGAAATCAAACGATAGGAACGTTCTCCAGATAAGCCCCTGAGGGAGGGGCCATAGGGTCGGAGCAGCTCAATGAGGGGAGGCCGTTATGAACTTCTCGTCGGTAATGGAGGAGGCGGAGGGCAGGCACTACGAGGTGCGCTTCTCGTCCACGCAGCGCTGGGCGGTCGCCGCGATCGTCCTTCTTGCCCTCACGATCGCCTATCTGGCGTGCGAGGTCGTCATCACGGTGCTTTCGGTGGTGGAGCCCAGACTCACGGGGGTTGCGTAGGGAGGTCAGGTCGTCCTCTGGAGATGGGCGGGTTTTTTCCGTCGTGGGCCCGAGCAATCCTGTGGGCGTGCAAAGATATCCTTCTGTCCATCGCCGACGAAGGGGGACGCATGCACGTCATCTATCTGGCCGGGGGCATCGCCTCGGGCAAGTCGACCATAGCCCGTACCATGCGCGAGTGCGGAGCCACGCTCATCGACCTCGACGAGCTCTCCCGCGAGGCGCTCGCGCCCGGGTCGCGCATCCTGCCGGACATCTGCCGCGAGTTCGGCGACGACGTGGTGCGCCCGGACGGCACGGTGAACCGCCGCCTGCTCGCGTCGCGCGCCTTCGCGAGCATGGAGCGCTCCGTCACGCTGGAGGAAATCGAGCTTCCGCTCATCGACGAGCTCCTGCGCGCCCGCGTCGCCGAGCTTCGCGCGGAGGAGGATGCCGCCCGCGCCGAGGCCGAGAAGAACGGCGATCCCGCGCCCTCCGAGCGCGTCGTGGTGGTGGAGGTCCCGCTTCTCGACCGCATGCGCGGCTCCTTCGACCTGGCGGACGAGATCGTGTGCGTGGTCTGCCCGCTCAACGCCCGCCGCTTCCGCGCCATCCAGCGCGGCATGGACCGGGGGGACTTCGAGCGCCGGCGCGACCAGCAGCCGAGCGAGGCGTACCTGCGTGCCCACAGCTCGCACGTCTTCAACAACATCCGCACGGCGGACGTGATGGCCCAGGAGGTTCGCGACTGGTGGAAGGGTCGCGAGGAGGCCGGCTGGGCGCCCGTCTCCAAGGGGGCACGGCATGAGGCGCGGCCCTAGGCCCACGCCGAGAAGGGCATCGAGCCGCGCGTCCCGTCGCCACGCCGCCCCAACCCCGCAGCCCACGCGGAGGTGGGCCGCGCCGCGGCCCGCCCGCGCCCGCCGGGCGCGAAGCGGGGTCTCCCGTCGTATGGTCGTGCTCGGCGTCGTCCTCGCGGCGCTCGTGGCGCTGCTGGCGATGGCGGCCGTCCCCACCTCGCCCCTGAGGCGGCTCCTCCTGGGGACCCACTATCCCGAGGCGGTGAAGGTCGCCGCCGAGGACTATGGCCTCGACCCGGCGCTCGTCTGCGCGGTCATCAAGTGCGAGTCAAACTGGGACGAGGACGTGGTTTCTCACGCTGGCGCGATCGGCCTCATGCAGGTCATGCCTGACACGGCCTCCCACCTTGCGGAGATGGGGCTCGTCGACGCGGGCTCGTACAGCCCGACCGACCTCACTGACCCGCTCGTCAACATCGAGTACGGATGCGCGTACCTCGCGTACCTGCACGAGAGCCTCTCCTCCACGGAGGAGGTCGTCGCGGCGTACAACGCCGGCCTCGGCGCCGTCCAAGGCTGGCTCGCGGACGGCGGGAGCATCCCGGAGGATATCGAGTACGCGGAGACGCGCGCCTACGTTGAGCGTGTCATGAACGCGTACGAGGGGTATAGGGAGAGCTATCCGGACGGTATCGCGGAGTAGCCCCGCCCCGCCGTCGCCCGCCCGTCTTCTCGCCCCTAGGGCCGCATGAGCGAACGGTGCACGCCGACGAGGGCGTCGTCACGGCAGAGCTCCAGAAGCGCCCCCGTCAGCGGGCGCGCCACCGAGAAGATCCCCGCATCCGTGCAGGCGGCCACGGCGTCGCGCAGCTCCGCGCGGAGGGCGCCGACCGACCCGGCGGGAAGGCCCCCCTCCTCGAGCGCGGGGATGACCTGCTCGTCGGCGAGGGGGGCGAGCTTGGGGCCCTCCGTCGCTATGAGGTCGCCCAGCTCCTGGCGCGCCTGGTCGGCAATCTCTCCGTGGAGGTCGATCGCTCGCTGGTAGCAGGCGACGGAGAGGTCGGCCCTGCCCAGCTTCCACTCCATGAAGGCAAGCCGATAGAAGCAGATTGACATGTCTCGCGCCGTGGCGGAGTAGGAGATCGCGGAGATCAGAAGGTCTGCCGCCTCGAAGATGCGCGCCCGCCCCTCGAGGCAGCGCACCTTGCAGAGCGCGGCGTCGGGCGTCGCGGGCGCCACGCGCATGAGCTCCTCCGCGTGGGCGAGCGCCTCGTCGTGACGTCCGAGCATGCCGAGGATGCGCGCCGCGAGCGAGTGGGCGGCGTAGTACTCATCCGGGACGAGCCGGACCCTGCGACCCCCGTCGTCGGCGGTGCGGTTGTAGCGGACGCGCTCGGCGACGGAGTTGAAGTAGCGGTAGACCGAGTCGTTGTCGTCCAGGTAGATTCCCATCTCGGTGATGGGGGAGAGGGCGCCCTCGAGCTGCTCGAGCGCGGCGGAGAGCTCCTCGCGGGTCGGGGAGTCGGCGTCGACTGCCCGGCGCGCGGCTCGGGTCGCGTCCGCGAGCGGGCCGCCGTCCACGAAGAGCAGGGCGAGCCCGTGGCGGTCGGACACGTCCATCGCGCCCTCGACGAGCGCCTTCGCCGCACGCTCGCAGGCCTCGGCAACGGTGACGTCGCCGGTTTGCTCGCGCAGCGCGACGAGGCGCGAGACCGCCGTCGCCGTCGTGTCGCCGAGCTCGTGCACCACGCCGTTCCATGCGCTCGCGCGACCGGCCTTCTCCATGATGCCAAGGTCGCTCACGCGCCGAGCGCCGCAGGCCCGCGCGACGGGCCCGGGGGCGGGGGTGTCGTCGAGCTCGACCTCACGGTAGCGCCCCCGTGGGAACACCTCCTCGCCCCCGAGGTCCAGAAGCGGACTCACGGGAGAGAGCCAGCCTGACCCCGACGTCGCCACGCTGAGGCCCGGGACGTCGGAGAGGTCCCCCTCCGCGGAGCGCTCGTCGCGCGCCAGCGCGGCGAGAAGGTCGAGCGCGTCGTGCGTCAGGTCGAGGGAGAGGAGCGTCTCCTCTCGGCCGAACTCGTGGCAGTTGACGACCGCGCGGGAGCCCGCGGGCAGGGAGGCGAGTGCCATGCGCCCCACGAGGACGGCGAGCCTGAGGGCGTAGGCGCGCGCCAGCGCCGCGCGGCGGGCGCCGTCGTCCGAGAAGGGCGCGAAGCACGCGGGCCTCGGCACGGCAACGTCCGTCACCACGAGCCGGCGCGCGACGTTGCACTGGAATGAGGCCTCGATGCGGAAGGGGGCGGGCAGGTTCTCGAGGCGGTCCGAGAGGGCAAGGCGGCTCGCCCACTCGCCCCCGACGACGGCCCCGTCGGAGAGAAACTCCATGGCGGGTCCCTTGTCGCCCTGGGCTGGCCGGAGGTCCGCCACGCGCGAGAGGGCCCTCGCGACGCGCCGCTCGGGCGCCATGCCCTCTGGCCAGCCGCCGCGCTCGAGGTCCTCGTTCACGTTGAGGGAGGCCTCGATCGAGAGCAGGCGGTCGCGGCCCTCCCCCGAGAGCTCCCCCTCGCGCGGCGTGAGCCACCAGCGGCCGTTGCGCCTCAGCTTGGTGGCGCTGACGGCGGGCGCGCCCTCCCATGACATGAGGCCCGCGCGCTCGAGCAGCTCGGGCAAGATCTCGGAGCCCGCGCGACCGTGCCCGTGCGCCACGAGGTCGCGCAGCGCCGCCAGCGCGTCGTCCGCATGGAGGAGCAGGCCGTCGAGCTCCGCCTTCGTCGCGTTCTGGGGCAGGGGAGGCCCGTCCTTCTCGGCCCCTCCGTCGCCCTGGGCGGCGATGGGCGCGACCGGCCTTGCCCCGAGGTCCCTCTCGGTACGGCGCCTCCGGCGCTCCGCGGCCAGGTAGGCGGCGAGGACCGCGATGGCGACCCCGGCTCCGCCCAGGCGGGCGACCACGCGCGCGCCGTCGGGGCCTCCCTCGGCCACGACCAGGCAGAGCGCCACCACGACAACGGCAGCGAACGCGATGGCGAGGGCGCGGCGCCAGCCCCTTCCCCTCGGATCGTCCCTTCGCTCGTCCTGTGGCATGCGCCCTCCTCTCGTGGTTCTCCCGTCCCATCGTATCCCGTTCCCGCGCGAAGTCCCATGTGGGATTCGAGAACTCTACCCCAAAGAGAAAACAAGAACAAGTGTTTGGAGAGCGGGTTCTGGGGTACACTGTCTGAAGGTCAGCTGGGAAGGGGGAGGCATGGCGCAGGACGATCCCGAGCGCTTCGGCGGGGAGCTCGTAAGGTTTGGCAGGGAGTCCGGCGGCGAGGCGCTCGCCGTGGTTTCCGAGTTCGAGCCGGCGGGCGACCAGCCGCAGGCGATCGAGAAGCTCGCCGACGGCGTGGAGCGGGGCCTGCGCTATCAGACGCTCATGGGCGTCACGGGCTCGGGCAAGACCTTCACCATGGCCAAGACCATCGAGCGGCTCAATCGCCCCACGCTCATCATGGAGCCCAACAAGACCCTCGCCGCGCAGGTGGCGAGCGAGATGAGGGAGCTCTTCCCCAACAACGCCGTCGTGTACTTCGTCTCCTACTACGACTACTACCAGCCAGAGGCCTACGTCCCGCAGACGGACACCTACATCGAGAAGGACGCCTCGATCAACGAGGAGGTCGAGAAGCTCCGCCACCAGGCCACCTCGAGCCTGCTCTCCAGGCGCGACGTCATCGTGGTCGCCTCCGTGAGCTGCATCTACGGCATCGGCAGCCCGCAGGACTACGCGGGGCTCGCCCCCAGCGTGAGCAAGGACGAGCCCCTGGAGCGCGACGACCTCATCCGGGCCCTCATCGACATCCAGTACGACCGCAACGACTACGACCTCTCGCGCGGCACCTTCCGCGTGCGCGGGGACACCGTGGACGTGTTCCCGCCCTATGCGGAGAACCCGCTGCGCATCTCGTTTTTCGGCGACGAGGTGGAGCTCATCGCCGAGGTGGACAGCCTCTCCGGCGAGATCGTTCGGGAGTACGACGCCATTCCCATCTGGCCGGCCTCCCACTACGTGACCGAGCGCCCCAAGATCACGCACGCCCTCGAGACCATAAACGAGGAGCTCGAGACGCGCGTGGCCGAGCTCAAGGCCAACGACATGCTGCTCGAGGCCCAGCGCCTCGCCCAGCGCACGAGCTATGACCTCGAGATGCTCGAGACCATGGGCTACTGCAACGGGATCGAGAACTACTCGCGCCACCTGGACGGGCGCAAGCCCGGCGAGCCGCCCTACACGCTCATCGACTACTTCCCCAAGGACATGCTCTGCATCATCGACGAGTCCCACGTCACGGTGCCTCAGATTCGCGGCATGCACGAGGGGGACCGCTCGCGCAAGGTGACGCTTGTGGACCACGGCTTCCGCCTGCCCTCGGCGCTCGATAACCGCCCGCTGCGCTTCGACGAGTTCGAGGAGCGCGTCCCGCAGTTCATCTACGTCTCCGCGACGCCCGGGGACTACGAGGAGTCCGTGACCCAGCAGGAGGTCGAGCAGATCATCCGCCCCACGGGCCTTCTCGACCCCAAGATCGACGTGCGCCCCGTGCGCGGGCAGATCGATGACCTCATCGCCGAGATCAAGGCCCGCGTGGCCAAGAGGGAGCGCGTGCTCGTGACCACGCTCACCAAGCGCATGGCCGAGGACCTCACCGACCATCTCCTCGACGAGGGCGTCCGCGTGAACTACATGCACTCCGACACCGCCACGCTCGACCGCGTCGAGATCATCCGCGACCTTCGCGTGGGCAAGATCGACGTGCTCGTGGGCATCAACCTCCTGCGCGAGGGCCTCGACATCCCCGAGGTCTCGCTCGTGGCAATCCTTGACGCGGACAAGGAGGGCTTTCTGCGCAACCGGCGCTCCCTCATCCAGACGATGGGCCGCGCGGCGAGGAACGCCCAGGGCGAGGTCATCATGTACGCCGACACCATCACCGACTCCATGCGGGAGGCCATCGGCGAGACCCGGCGCCGCCGCCAGATCCAGGAGGCCTTCAACGAGGAGCACGGCATCGTGCCGCGCACGGTCAAGAAGTCGATCACCGACGTCTCGTCGTTCATCTCGGAGGCCGAGGCCACGCTCGAGGGCAAGACGCGCGACCGTCACGGCACCGGCGGTCACGGCGCCTTCGAGACGCTCTCGGACGTCCCCGCCGCCGAGCCGGCAGACGACGGGGCGGCGGCCGACTCCATAGCCGCGGAGCTCGCGCTGCTCTCGGAGCACGAGGTCACCGACGTCCTCGATGCGCTCGAGGAGGAGATGGCCGTGGCCTCGGAGGCCATGGACTTCGAGACGGCCGCCCGCATCCGCGACCAGATCGTCGCCATCCGCACGCGCGTGGAGGGAAGCTCCGCCGACGCCGTCATCGCCCGGCTCAAGTCCGGGGCGCGCAAGGGCTCGGCCCACGCGACGCGCCGGCGCTACCGGCCGCACAAGAAGTGACTCGAGGGGCAGCCCTTCGTATCGCTGAAGGAGGATTCGATGTCGTCGCTCTTCTCGCCGGACGAAAAGAACGTCTTCGGGTACCTCGCTCGCGAGTTCGAGACGCTTGACGAGCGCCCGCTCGGCGACGTGGACAGCCTGGCGCTCGCGTGCGCCTCGTACTACCGCCTCCCTCCCGAGGCCGCGTCGGCATGGGGCGCCGAGGGCATGCCCGTGACCGACCTGCTCCGCGCCGACTGGGTCTCCGGGATGACGGAGGGCCTCTGGGACCCTGACGGCCTCTCGCGCCTGCTCGTCTGCATGGCGGCGAGCCCCCGCCTGCGCGGGGCTCGCGTCTGCCACTACGTCGAGGACTTCGACGAGGCGGCCGAGAAGCAGTTCTCCGCCTGCACGCTGCTCCTTCCCTCGGGCGGCGCCTACGTCTCCTTTCGTGGGACCGACAACACGCTGGTGGGCTGGCGAGAGGACTTCAACATGGCCTTCGAGACCGGCGTGCCCTCGCAGCGTGCCGCGACGGACTATCTTGAGCGCGTCGCGGGCCTGGTGGAGGGCCCGCTCTACGTGGGAGGGCACTCCAAGGGCGGCAACCTTGCCGTCTACGCGGCCTGCACCTGCTCGGACGCGGTCTCCTCGCGGCTCGTTCGCGTCTTCTCTCATGATGGGCCGGGGTTTACCGCAGAGACGCTCGCCTCCGATGGCTGGCGCGCCCGCGCGGGCCTCGTGTCGAAGACGGTGCCGCGCTCCTCGCTCATCGGCATGCTCTTCGAGCAGCAGGAGGACTACGCCGTCGTCGACTCCTCGGTCGTGGGGGTCTCCCAGCACGACCCGTTCTCATGGGTCGTCGAGGGCTCGGACTTCGTCCGGCTCGGGGGGCTCGGACGCGGCGCGGGCTTCGTGGACGGAACGCTCAACGAGTGGATATCCAGCATGACGCGCGAGGAGCGGGAGGGCTTCGTCGACACGCTCTTCTCGGTGCTCTCCGCGGGCGGGGAGGACACGTTCGCGGCCCTGAGCGACAACTGGCAGACCTCGGTCCCCGCGATGCTTCGCGAGCTCGGTGGCCTCGAGCCCGACCGCCGCGACCACATCATGCGGGCGCTCGCGATGCTGTTTCGCTCGGCCATTCCCGAGCTCGAGCTCCCGCAGCTGCCCCAGATGCCCGACTTCTCGCTGCCGCAGTTCCCCGACCTCGACGCCCTGTTCGCGGGTAGAATGGAGGGGGGAGAGGAGCCCAGGGAAGCGGAGGTCTGACATGGCGGCGAAGATCGTGGTGGCATGTGGCTCGGGCGTGGCGACCTCCGAGATGGTCGCGGCCAAGATCAGGCGCCTTCTCGCGGACGAGGGCGTCGACGCGGAGGTCGTGGCCGTCGACATCGTCCACGCGGAGGCGGCGCTCGCCGGGGCCGACGCCTTCGTGCCCGTGGTCAGGCCGGAGCGCGAGTACGACGTCCCCACCGTGAGCGGCGTCGCCTTCCTCACGGGCATGAACCAGGATAAGGAGCTCGCCCGCCTCCTGGAGCTCGTGCGCGGGGAGTAGCCCGGCTACCTCATGAGGAGCATCTCGGCCTCTCTGAGCACCTCGTCGGTGAACGTGCAGCCCGTGAGCGAGAAGCCCATGTGCTCGTAGAACCCGATGGCCCGCGCGTTGTCCTCGAGGTCTCCCCCCGTCATTGGACGAATTTCGATCGAGTCCACCTCACACCCCCAATCCCGGCGGCAGCCGCCGCCGAAGGATGCGCCCCGTCTTGAGAAGACCGTGGCGGAAGCCTCCGTGCCGTTGCCCGCGCCGCCCCGAGGTCCTTCTCGCGCGACTTCTGCGCAGCAGTGAGCAGCGAGAAGGACCTCGGGGCGGCGCGGGCCTACCGCGAGGCGTACGCCGCCACGACCTTCTCGGCGGCGAGGATGCCGTCCGTGGCGGCGCTCATGATGCCGCCCGCATAGCCTGCGCCCTCTCCGACGGGCCAGAGGCCGCGCACGCCCACGCTCTGCCCGTCGTCCCCGCGCGTGACGCGCACGGGCGAGCTCGATCGCGTCTCCACCCCCGTGAGCACGGCGTCGGCGGCGTCGAAGCCGCGAAGCCTGCGCCCGAGCATCGGGATCGCCGCGCGCAGCGTCTCCGTCACGTACCCCGGAAGACACGGCCCCACCTCGCCCCAGGCCACGCCGCGCGGGTAGGTGGGGGTGACGCGGCCTCCCGCCGAGGATGGCGTGTCGGCGAGGAAGTCCCCCACGAGCTGGGCGGGCGCGACGAATCCGCCGCCGCCCGCCGCGAAGGCCGCGCGCTCGCAGGCGCGCTGGAGCGCGATGCCGGCGAGAACGTCGTCGCCGGGGAGGTCCTCCGGGAAGACGTTGGCGAGAAGCCCCGAGTTGGCGTTGGTGCCGGCGCGGTCCGAGAGGCTCATGCCGTTGGTGCAGACGCCGCCCGGCTCGCTTGCGGCGGAGACCACGTAGCCGCCGGGGCACATGCAGAAGGAAAAGGCGCTCCGGCCAGAGGGCAGGTGGCAGGAGAGCTTGTAGGGGGCGGCGCCGAGGGCGGGATGTCCTGCCGCGGCGCCAAAGAGCGCGCGGTCGATGTCTGTCTGGAGGTGCTCGATGCGCACGCCCATGGCGAAGGTCTTGCGCTCCATGGGCACGTCGCGCTCGCGCAGGAGCTCGAAGACGTCGCGGGCGGAGTGCCCGCAGGCGAGGACGACGCAGCTCGTGTGTATGCGCTCCTCGCGCCCCGCACCGTCCGCGCCCGCGGACACGAGCGTCACGGAACGGACCTCGCCGCCCGCGACCTCGAGGTCCGTCATGCGGCAGCGGCAGCGGACCTCGCCGCCCGCCTCCTCGATTTGCCGCACGATCTCGGTTACCACGGAGGGAAGGACGTCGCTTCCCACATGGGGCTTGGCGTCCCAGAGGATGTCCGCCCCCGCGCCCGCCGCGACAAACGTCTCCAGGATGAGGCGATGCGCTGCGCTCCTGGTGCCGGTGTTGAGCTTGCCGTCGGAGAAGGTCCCCGCGCCGCCCACGCCAAACTGGATGTTGCTCTCGGGGTCGAGCTCGCCGGTCTCGTCGTGGCGGCGCACGGCCTCGGTGCGGCGGGCCGCGTCGTCGCCGCGCTCAACGAGCAGCGGCTCGAGTCCCGCGCGGGCGAGCGAGAGCGCGCAGAAGAGCCCCGCGCACCCGGCGCCCACGACCACGGGCCGGGCCGCCGGGTGCGCGACGGGGGCGGGAAAGCCGTAGGGGGTCTCCTCCACGACGCGCACGCTCTTGTCGGCGCGCCTCCTGGAGAGGCGGGAGAGCAGGGCGCGCTCCGCCCCCGCGCCGCCCGCGAGCTCGGCGCGAAGCGTGAACGTGAGCTGGACGTCCCCCCGCTTCCGGGCGTCGATGGATCGCCGGCGCCGCTCGACGGGGCCGAGGTCCCCCTCGCTCACGCGGAGTCGGCGCGCGAGGGCGCGACGGCACGCGGCGAGCTCGCGGGCGTCTGTGCCGTCGAGCGCCGAGAGCGGTATGCGGATTCCGGAGACCTCGAGCATGGGCGTCCTTTCGAGCGCGGTGCCCGTCGACTGCGGGCCTTCAGCCGATTGTAGGTGTTTCTTCGACGGGGCCTCAAGTGCTGCCCATGCGGAAACATTTGGCTACCTGCGGATTTGTCGCGGAGGGGCCCCAACATCCGAGGGGCCAGCGAGGGGCGCCGCCCATCTCCGCAGGGGGGCGACCGCCGGGGTGCGTCAGGCGCGCCGCCTGGCGGCCGCGGCGGCGGCGAGCCCGGCGACGAGGCCGCTCTTCCACGCCCAGGCGAGGTTGAAGCCACCGCAGGCACCGTCGACGTCAAGCGCCTCGCCGCATGCGAAGAGCCCGGGCAGCCCGCGCGCCTCGAGCGTCTCCGGCGCCCACTGCGCCGTGGCAAGCCCGCCGCGCGTCACCTGCGCGCGCTCGGGCTCGGCCGGGCCGCTCACGACAAAGCGAAGGTCGCGCGCCCGCCCGACGTCGTCTCCCAGCGCGCGGGCGATGACGGGGTCGACGATCCCCGCGCAGCCCCCGGCCGCGCGCGCGAGACGCTGCGCACGGTCCGGGTCCATGCCACAGGTGAGGTCGAGCGAGATGACGTCTCCCGCCCGCGCCGAGCGAGAGAGGTCGAAGGTCACTATTCCCGAGAGGCCGTATGGCCGAAAGAGCGCCTCGCCCTCCTCGCGCGCCATCTCTGCGCCGTCCCGCAGCAGCCGGGCGGTCACGTGCGCGCGCCTGCCGTCGAGCTCCGCGAGCGAGACGCGCGCCTCTGCGGGCTCGCAGGCGAGCGAGCAGAGCACGGGCTCGAGGGGCACGAGCTCAAGGCCGAGGCGGTCGGCCGAGCGCGCGAGCGCGGGGCCGCCGCCGGCGGAGAGCACCGCGCATGAGGACATAACCTGACATTTTCCGCCCATTTTGGGGTCGATTTGGCAGGTTATGCGGCAGCGTCCCCCGCACACCGACACGCCCGCGACCTCGCGGGCGGGCGCAAGCGTCACGCCGGCCCGCCGCGCCCGGGCAAGAAGGACCTCGCGCACGGAGGCCGCCTGCCGGGAGAGCGGGTAGAGCCTCCCGCCCTCCTCCTCGGCCCAGGCGAGGCCGCAGCCCTCGAAGAACGCGAGGACGTCCCCGCCGAAGTCAGGCCCGCAGACCGCCTCGACAAACGCGGGGTCGTTGTAGCTCCCCCATGCCGGGGCGGGGCCGCAGAGCCGCGCGTTCATGAAGTTGCAGCGGCCGTTCCCGGTGGCGAGGATCGTGCGCCCGCAGGTGGGGTCGCGCTCGAGCACCACGACCGACGCGCCCGCCTCCGCGGCCGCGATGGCGGCCACGAGCCCTGAGGCGCCGCCGCCGACCACGGCCACGTCGTAGGCGTCCGCAACGCGCACGGCGGCCGCGGCCGCGAGGGCCTCCTCGCGCGCCCGTGACCGCGGGACCCTTCTCGCCTGGCGAGCCAAGCTACGCGTCCTGGGGACGGTCGCGCAGGGCGTCCACGAACTCCGCCACGCTGACCACGGTGTCCACGGCCTCGGAGAGCGTGCCCGCGGGGAGCTCGTCCTCGAAGGTGCCGGCGTCGCACGCCGCGGCGATCTTCGGGTCGATCGGCAGCTGGCCCAGGGCCTCGATCCCGAAGGCCTCGGCGGTCTCCTTGAGGCGCGAGGGGCCGAAGGGGTAGATCTTCTCGCCGCATCCCGGGCACTCGACGTAGGCCATGTTCTCCACCAGGCCGAGCACGGGGACCTGCATCATGTTGGCCATGTTGACGGCCTTGCCCACGACCATCTGGACGAGGTCCTGCGGCGAGCTCACGATGACGATGCCGTCCACCGGCAGCGACTGGAAGACGGTCAGGGGCACGTCGCCCGTCCCCGGGGGCATGTCCACGAGCAGGTAGTCGAGCTCGCCCCAGGCGCAGTCCTCCCAGAACTGCTTGATGGCGCCGGCCACCACGGGGCCGCGCCAGATGACGGGGTCGGTCTCGTGCTCGAGCACGAGGTTGGCGCTCATGACCTCGATGCCGCCCTTGGTGAGGACGGGGACGATGAGCTCGTCAACGCCGCGCGCCCGCGCGCCGGAGAGCCCGAGCATCTTGGGGATGGAGGGGCCGGTGACGTCCGCGTCCAGGATGCCGACCTTGGCGCCGCGCCGCGCGAGCTCGACGGCGAGCGTGCCGCAGACGAGCGACTTGCCCACGCCGCCCTTGCCCGAGACCACGCCGATCACGTGGCGGACGTTTGAGTAGTCGTTCTGCTTGAAGAACTCCGGGCCCTGGGGCTGCTTCTGTCCGTGCAGCACCTCGTCGACCTCCTGGCGGAGCCGCTCCTGATCGCTCTGTTCCATGGGATTCCTCTCCTCGGCGCCGCTTGGCGGCGCGCGTGTTCGACGTCTCGATTCTACCCAAGAGGCGGCCGCGAATGCCTCATACTAGGAAGAACAGGCGCCCCGCACGTCGGGGCCGGCGCAAGGAGGGAGACACCATGATCTTCTCGTCAATCGAGCACGTGCGGGACAACGACCTCTCCGCGGCGCGCTTTGCCAAGGCGCTCGCGTTCCTCGCCCGGGAGGACCTCGCCGCGCTCGCGCCCGGCCGCCACGAGATCGACGGCGACGAGGTCTTCGCCAACGTCCAGGAGCTCGTGACCGTCCCGGCGGGGGAGAAGAGCTACGAGGCCCATCGTCGCTACGCCGACATCCACTACGTGGTCAGCGGGACCGAGCTCATCTGCGTCGCGCCGGTCGGCGAGTGCGAGCCGGTGGGGGAGTTCTCAGAGGCGGACGACTTCGGCCTCTTCACCCCCGGCGACCGCGAGGCGAGCGCCGTCCTGCGCGCGGGCGACCTCGTGGTGACGCCCCCGTGCGACGCCCACAAGCCCGGATGCTGCCCGGCGGGCGCGGAGCCGGCGCCGCTCAGGAAGATCTGCGTGAAGGTGCTCGTTGACTAGCGGGTCGGCCGGCGCGCCGACGTCCGTCCCGCGCGGCGACGACTGGGGATGCGGCTGCGGGCCGAACTGCTTCACGCTCGACGGCGACGGATTCACCTGCCGCCGGGTGCTCGACGAGCCGGAGGTCTGGCGCGTGGAGCTGCTCATGCACGACACCTTCCTGCCCTCGGTCAACGCCTTCGTGGTGCTCGACGGCGGTGACGCGCTCGTGGTGGACGCCGGCACGCCGGACGAGTTCAACGACACCAGGCTCATGCGGGCGCTCGTGGGGCTCGGGGTGGACCCCGCGCGCACCACGCTCTTCTGCACGCACGCGCACATCGACCACACCGGCCTCGCCCGCGAGCTCTCCGAGGCGGGCGCGAGCGTGCTCGTGCCCGAGGGCGTGCTCGCCGACATGCGACGCTTCGCCGTGCCCGCCTGGCGTGACGGGATGGTCGCGCGCATGCGCGCCGAGGGCGCCGGCGACGCCGAGGCGGCCGAGCTCGCTGACGTGATCTGGGACCACGTCCTCAACTTCGAGAGCGAGGGGATAGGCTTTTCCGTCGTGGCCGCGGGCGACGCGGTCTGCTGCGGCCGCTGGTCGTTCGAGGTCGTCCCGGCGCCCGGCCACACCGTCGGGCAGTGCGTGCTCTGGGAGCCCGCGCGGCGCGTGGCGTTTCTCGGCGACGCCGTGCTCTTCCTCTGCTCGACGTGCATCGGCTTCTGGGACGAGGGTGAGGACCCCATAGGCGCGCAGCTCGCCACGCTCGACCGGCTGGCCGCGCTCGGGGTCGAGCACGCCTTCATGGGGCACGGCCTCCAGGAGGGTCCGCTCGACGAGCGGTGCCGCGCCAACGCCGCGCACCACGAGCGCCGCAGCGCCCGCGCGCTCGCGGCCATCCGCGAGGCGCCGGGACGGACGGGCTTCGAGCTGGTGAGCGCCATGGGCTGGCGCGCGCCCTTCGACCGCTGGTCGGAGACGCCGGCCCTGACGCGGTGGTTCCTCGTGTCCGAGAGCATCGCTCACCTCGACCACCTCGTGGCCACCGGTTCCGCGCGCCGCGAGAGGGACGGCGAGGGAGTAAGCCGCTACTATCCCTCCGAGGCATAGGCCCCCCTGCACGCCCCGCACGAACACGTGTTGCACGATCCGTGGAGGCGGGGGCAGCCTGCGGACCAAGGAGACGCCGCTCGTCTAGACTGTGATGCGTCAAATTCTCTTGAGTGCAGGAGGGGCGCATGGCCCAGGACTCCATCGTCATCCGCGGCGCGCGCGAGCACAACCTCGCCGACGTCGACGTCGACATCCCACGCGACAAGCTCGTCGTCATCACCGGCCTTTCCGGCTCGGGCAAGTCGAGCCTCGCCTTTGACACCATCTACGCCGAGGGGCAGCGCCGCTACGTTGAGTCGCTCTCCAGCTACGCGCGCCAGTTCCTGGGGCAGATGGACAAGCCGGACCTCGACAGCATCGACGGCCTCTCCCCGGCCGTCTCCATCGACCAGAAGACCACGTCGAGAAACCCCCGCTCCACGGTGGGCACCGTGACAGAGATCTACGACTACCTGCGCCTGCTCTTCGCGCGCGTGGGCACGCCGCACTGTCCCGAGTGCGGGCGCGTGATCGAGCGCCAGACCACCGACCAGGTGGCGGACAAGGTCCTCGAGCGCGCCCAGGGCCGTCGCGCCCTCGTGCTCGCCCCCGTGGTCTTCGACCGCAAGGGGGAGTACACCAAGCTCTTCGAGGACCTGCGCCGGGAGGGCTTCTCGCGCGTGCGCATCGACGGCGAGGTGCGCGAGCTCGGCGACGAGGAGATTCGCCTGGAGAAGAAGAACCGCCACAGCATCGAGGTGGTGGTCGACCGCATCGTGGTCCGCGAGAACAGCCTCGGGCGCATCGCCGAGGCCGTCGAGCAGGCAACGCGCCTCGCGCAGGGCCGCGTGGGCTTCTACCTCATGCCCGACCGCGACGAGCCGGAGCGCCTGCCCGGCGAGCTGCTGAGCTACTCGCTCGCCCTGGCCTGCCCCGAGCACGGCCACTCGATGGACGACCTCCAGCCGCGCGACTTCTCGTTCAACGCCCCCTACGGCGCCTGCCCGGACTGCGACGGTCTGGGCTTCCGCAAGGTCGTGGACGCCGAGGCCCTGATCGAGGACCCCTCGCTCTCCGTGGCGGGCGGCGTCTTTGGCGGCCTCTTCGGCCACTCAAACTACTACCCGCAGGTGCTCGCCGCCGTCTGCCGCCACCTCGGCGTGTCCGAGGAGACGCCGTGGGCCGACCTTCCCAAGAAGGTGCAGTCCGCCCTTCTCGACGGCCTGGGCGCCACCAAGGTCCGCGTGGACTATCTCACGCGGGACGGCCGCAACACCCACTGGTTCACCACCTTCGCCGGCGTGCGCAAGATCCTCTTCGACAAGTACCAGGAGACCACGTCGGAGACCATGCGCACGCATCTCGAGAAGTACATTCGCGAGGTCCCGTGCTCCACGTGCCACGGCGCGCGTCTCAAGCCGGAGATCCTCGCCGTCACGGTGGGCGAGAAGAACATCTGGGAGGTCTGCGAGCTCTCCTGTCGCGAGGCGCTCGCGTTCTTCGAGGGCCTCGAGCTCACGGAGCGGCAGCTCTTCATCGCCGGTCCCGTGGTGAAGGAGATTCTCGCGCGCCTGCGCTTCCTCGTGAACGTGGGCCTCGACTACCTCACGCTCAGCCGGGCGGCGGCCACGCTCTCGGGCGGCGAGGCCCAGCGCATCCGCCTTGCCACGCAGATCGGCGCCGGCCTCATGGGCGTGCTCTACATCCTGGACGAGCCCTCGATCGGCCTGCACCAGCGCGACAACAACCGTCTCATCGAGACCCTCAAGCGCCTGCGAGACCAGGGCAACACCGTCATCGTGGTCGAGCACGACGAGGACACCATCCGCGCGGCCGACTACGTCATAGACATGGGCCCCGGCGCGGGCGAGCTCGGCGGGCGCGTGGTCGCCGCCGGCACGCCCGACCAGATAGCGGCGTGCAGGGACTCCATCACGGGCGCCTACCTCACGGGGCAGCGGCAGATTCGCCTGCCCGAGAAGCGTCGCAACCCGCGCCGCGGCGCCATCAAGGTGACGGGGGCCTCCGCGAACAACCTGCGCAACGTCACCGCCAAGGTGGAGCTGGGCACGCTGACGGTGGTCACGGGCGTCTCGGGCTCCGGCAAGAGCTCGCTCGTCACGGACACGCTCGCGCCGGCGCTCACCAACGCCGTGCATCGCTCCAAGCGCGTCGTGGGGCCGTACAGGAAGCTCGAGGGCGTGGACAAGATCGACAAGGTCATCGACATCGACCAGTCCCCGATCGGCCGCACGCCGCGCTCCAACCCGGCGACCTACATCGGCCTGTGGGACGACCTGCGGGCGCTCTTCGCCTCGCTTCCCGAGAGCCGCGCGCGCGGCTACAGCCCCGGGCGCTTCTCGTTCAACGTCCCCGGCGGCCGCTGCGAGGCGTGCAAGGGCGACGGCCAGATCAAGATCGAGATGAACTTCCTGCCGGACGTCTACGTGCCCTGCGAGGTCTGCCACGGAAAGCGCTACAACCGCGAGACGCTCGAGGTCCTCTACCACGGCAAGTCCATCTCGGACGTGCTGGACATGACGGTCCACGAGGCGCTGGCCTTCTTCGCCAACATCCCGCGCATCAAGAACAAGCTCCAGACCCTCTATGACGTGGGCCTGGGCTACATCCACCTCGGCCAGCCCGCCACCACGCTCTCCGGCGGCGAGGCCCAGCGCGTGAAGCTCGCCAAGGAGCTCCACCGCCAGCAGACCGGCAAGACCTTCTACATCCTCGACGAGCCCACCACGGGCCTGCACTTCGAGGACGTGCGCCAGCTCGTCGACGTGCTCGAGAAGCTCGTGGACGCCGGCAACACGGTGCTCGTGATCGAGCACAACCTCGACGTCATCAAGATGGCCGACCGCGTGCTCGACATGGGCCCGGAGGGCGGTGACGGGGGCGGCACCGTGGTGGCCTACGGCACGCCCGAGCAGGTCGCCGAGGTGCCCGAGAGCTACACGGGGCAGTTCCTGCGCCAGGTCCTGGCGCGCGACCGCGCCCGCCAGGGGAGGGCGTAGGCCGGCCGTGGCGCGCAGGGAGAAGTTCCAGAAGACCAACGCCATGCGGGAGCTCGAGGCCGCCGGCGTTCCCTTCTCGTACGAGACCTACGAGGTCGACGAGACGGACACGTCGAGCGAGCTTGGCCTGCACATCGCCCGGATGCTCGGCGAGGACCCCGCGGCGAGCTTCAAGACGCTCGTCTGCGTGGCGCCGGCGGGCGGGCACGTGGTCTGCTGCATCCCCGTGGCAGACGAGCTCGACCTCAAGAAGGCCGCCGTGGCCGCGGGCGAGAAGAGCCTCGCGCTCATGCACGTCCGCGACCTCGAGCCCACGACGGGCTACGTCCGCGGCGGGTGCTCGCCGGTGGGCATGAAGCGGAGGTTTCCCACCCTCATCGACGAGACGGCCCAGCTCTTCGACGAGATCCACGTCTCGGGCGGCAGGCGCGGCCTGAGCCTCGTCCTCGCCCCCGACGACCTCGCCGGCTTCTGCGAGGCGTCGTTCGCCGACATCGTGCGCGGCTAGCGGGGCGCTCGGCCCGGGGCCGGCCCCGGGCCGGCGTGGTGCTAGCCTCCCACGACCACCTCGTCGCAGCGGTTGACGATGAGCTGGACGGCCGGCCCGCCGGGGCAGCCGACCTCGCGGGCGTACCACCCGAGCCCCCCGGCAGGGCCCGCGAGCGCGTCGGCGAGCTCGTCCCAGGCGGGCTCGCACCCCGGGATGCCCCGCTCGTCCCCGCCGTCCCCCTCGTCGAGGAAGTGCTCGAGGAACGCGCGCTCCGCCGTCCGCGCCGCCCCCTCGTCCGCGTCGCCGGCATCGGGGACGTCCTCGAGCGCGTGCTCGAGGGTCCGCATCATGACGATCCTCCTCACGTCACGGGCGAATGCGGGGTCCGCCGCCCGCTCCGGGTCGGCCGCTATCACGATCGCGTCCGCCGGGTAGTCGCGCTCGTCCTCCCTCTGCCGGTCCTCGAACCTCACGCCCACGCGCGCCCTTCTCCAGTACAGCCCCATCGCGTGCTCCCTTCCTCGTTCCGTTGGGTCGGGCGAGCATAGCAGGCGGGGGGCCGCCCGTGTCTTCCCGGCCTCTGCCGGCCCGCTGACGCCGCAGCTCGAAGCCTCCGCGCCGGGCGTCGCGGCGGCTCGCCTCTCGGCGGGCGGCGGGCTTCCCGCCGCGGGCGGCGCGGCGTGGGGAGACGCCCCGGGGGCGGCGTCGAATTCGCCGCGTCTCTGGTCGGCGCGTCCCTCTCGCCCCGGCGACGGCCGCGCGCCGCCCGGCGCGGCCGAGGGCTTTTGAAAGCAGACTGTAACGGCTTGCCCGAAGCCGACCGCCCCGCGCGGCGCCTGTGCGACACTCTCCCCGCGGACGGCCGGCGTTGCCCGGCCCGGCCCCCAGACGACCGGCGCCCCGCGCGCCCGAAAGGATATGACGTGACAGCAGCTACGCCCCGTGGGTTCAGAGACATCCTCCCGAGGGAGGCGCTCGCGCGCGAGCGCATAACCGGCGTCGTGAGGGAGTGCTTCTCCGCGCACGGATACCTCCCGGTGGAGACCCCGCTGCTCGAGGACCGCCGCGCGATAGAGCGGGGCGCCCGCGTCAAGGACTCCGCGTTCCAGCTCTTCGACTCCGACGGCAGCCTCCTCATGCTGCGCCCCGACCTGACGCTTCCTGTGGCGCGCCTCGTCGCCGGGCGCGTCTCGGCCGGGGAGCTGCCCGCGCGCTTCCGCTACGCGGCCCCGGTGGTCCGCGAGGAGCCGAGCCTGCGCGGCCAGCCCCGCCAGTTCACCCAGCTCGGCGTCGAGCTCGTGGGGGAGGACGGCGCCGCCTCCGAGGTCGAGGTCGTGCGCCTGCTCGCCGAGGCGCTCGGCGCCCTCGAGGTTCCCGACTGGCGCATCGTCTTCGGCTCGGTCACGCCGCTCACGTCCCTGCTCGACGCCTGCGCGCCCACGCCGGACTTCCGCGAGGAGGTCCTCGCGCTCGTGCACGACTCCGACCTCGTGACCCTCGACGAGCTCATCTCCTCGACCGAGGGCCTCGCCCCCGCCGCCGCGCGCGCCCTGCGCGAGGTCTGCCGCATGGGGGGCGGGGCGGAGGTCATCGGCCGGCTCGACGCCCTTCTCGCCGAGGCGGGCGTCGATCCCGCGTCGCGGGGCACCGCCGAGCTCAGCGCGCTCGCCGGCTCGCTCGCCGACCTCTTCGAGCAGGGCCGGCTCTCCTTCGACTTCTCGATCATCAACTCCTTCGACTACTACACCGGCATCATCTTCAAGGGCTACGCCGAGGGCATCGCCGCGAGCCTCGCCTCGGGCGGCCGCTACGACGCGGTCCTCGCCAACCTGGGTCGCCCGGGCCTTGTCGCCTGCGGCTTCGCGCTCTCGCTCGAGCGGCTCCAGGAGGTGCTCGGGGAGCCGGGCGAGTCGGGCGTCGTGACGCCGGGCGTGCGCGTGGCCGCCCGACCCATCCGCATCGCCGTCCCCAAGGGGTCGCTGTTCAAGGAGACCGTGGCCGCGCTCGCTGCGGCGGGCCTTCCCACCGCCGAGCTCGCGGACCCGGGGCGCAAGCTCGTGGTCCGCGAGGGCGACGTCGAGTACGTCATCGTGCGCGCCCAGGACGCACCGGCATTCGTGGGGCACGGCGGTGCCGACTGCGGAATCTGCGGCAAGGACTCGCTCATCGAGGCCGACCTCGACCTGCTGCAGCTCGTCGACCTCGGCTACGGCGGCTGCCGCTTCGTGGTGGCCGAGCCCCGCTCCCGCGCCGGGGAGGCGGAGCGCAACTATGCCTGGCGCGGCACCGTGCGCGTGGCCACCAAGTACCCGCGCATCACGCAGGGCTACTACGACTCCATCGGCCAGCAGGTGGACATCGTGACGCTCCACGGCAACATCGAGCTCGGGCCCATCGTGGGCATGGCGGACCGGATCGTCGACATCACGGCCACGGGCACCACGCTCGCCGAGAACGACCTCGTGGTCGTGGACGAGGTCATGGAGTGCACGGCGCGCTTCTTCGCCGGGCCCGCCGCATACCGCTGCGACAAGAGGATTCGCGACCTCGCTCGTCGTCTCGCCGAGGTCGCAGAGAGGGGGAGCGCGTCATGAGAATGGTGAAGCTCGAGGGGGGCCGGCGCCTCACGCAGGATGACCTCAACCGCACCGGGGCCCTGCCCGCCGACGTCGTCGCGTCGGCGGAGAGGATCGTGGAGGACGTGCGCGCCCGCGGCGACGCGGCCGTGCGCGAGCTGTGCCTGCGCTTCGACGGGGCCTGCCCCGAGGACTTTCGCGTTCCCGACGAGCTGGTCCGCAGCGCGCCGGGGCTCGTGCCCGAGGAGTTCCTCGCCGCGCTCTCACGCGCCCGGGACCAGATCCGGGACTTCCACGAGCGCGAGCGCGAGCAGTCCTGGTTCACCACGCGCGCTGACGGCACCATGCTCGGCGTGAAGGTGACGCCCGTGGCCTCCGCCGCGGTCTACGTGCCCGGCGGGCGCGCGCAGTACCCCTCCACCGTCCTCATGGACACCATCCCGGCCAAGGTGGCCGGCGTGGGGCGCGTGGTCATGGTGACGCCGCCGCAGGCCGACGGCACGCTCTCCGCCTACACGCTCGCCGCCGCGGCGCTCGCCGGCGTGGACGAGGTCTACGCAGTGGGGGGCGCGCAGGCCATCGCCGCCGTCGCGTACGGCACCGAGACCATCCCCGCGGTCGAGAAGATCGTGGGCCCCGGCAACGCCTACGTGGCGGCCGCCAAGCGACTCGTCTCCGGCGACGTGGGAATCGACATGGTGGCGGGCCCCTCCGAGGTGTGCGTCCTCGCGGACGCCTCGGCGGACCCCGTGGTCGTTGCCGCCGACCTCATGGCCCAGGCCGAGCACGACCCGATGGCGAGCTGCTACCTCGTGACCTGCGACGAGGGCCTGCCCGAGCGCGTGCTCGAGGCGGTGGAGACGCTCGTCGCGCAGAGCCCGCGCGAGGGGATAACCCGCACGAGCCTGGACGAGCGCGGCGTCATCGTGGTCTGCGAGGCGACGGATGCCGCCGTCGACGCCGTCAACGTGATCGCGCCCGAGCACCTGGAGCTCCACTGCGAGGACGCCATGGCCCTTCTCGGCCGCGTGCGCAACGCCGGGGCCATCTTCGTGGGCCCCTGGAGCTCCGAGCCCCTGGGCGACTACGTGGCCGGCCCCAACCACACGCTGCCCACGGGCGGCACCGCGCGCTGGGCCAACCCGCTCGGCGTCTACGACTTCCAGAAGCGCTCGAGCGTGATCTGCTACACGCCCGAGGGGCTTCTCGCCGACGCCCCGGCAACCCAGACGATCGCCCAGGCCGAGGGCCTCTGGGCCCACGCGCTCTCCGTGGGCTTGCGCCGGCGCATCGCCGAGGGCGGCGCGTTCGACGCGTCCGACGTCCACCGCGTCGCCTGGCCGGAGACGCTGCGGGGGGACGGCCCCTTCGTGTCGCTGGAGGGCTGAGATGGGCGAGAGGGACCCTGACGTGACGGCCCGCCTGCGGCCCGCGCTGCGCGACTTCGAGCCATACGACCCGGCCTTCTCGCCCTGCCGCGTCAACCTCTCGGCCAACGAGAACACGCACGAGCTGCCGGCCGAGGTGCGCGCGGCGATCGGCGAGGCGCTTCTCGCCACGCCGCTCAACCGCTATCCGGACCCGATGGCAAACGCCCTGAGGGACGCCGTCGCGGCGCGCCACGGCGTGGCCCGCGAGGCCGTCTGCGTGGGCAACGGTGGAGACGAGCTGCTCTTCAACCTGCTCTTCGCCTTCGGGGGGCCGGGCCGGACGCTCGTCACGTGCCCGCCGGACTTTGCCGAGTACGCCAACTTCGCCGCGATGTGCGAGACCCCCGTCGCGCGCGTTCCGCGCGACCCGGAGGACTTCTCGATAGACGCCGACGCCCTTCTCGCCGCCGCGCGCGACGCCGCGCTCGTGATCTTGACCTCCCCCAACAACCCCACGGGCGACCTCGTGGACCACGCGCTCGTGCGGCGCCTGATCGACGAGACGGGCGCCCTCGTGCTCCTGGACGAGGCCTATGTCGAGTTCGCTCCCGAGGGATCGAGCCTCGTCGACTGGGTCGCCGCGTGCCCGCGCCTCATCGTCCTGCGCACGCTCTCCAAGGCCTTCGGCCTCGCCGGCCTGCGCGTGGGATACGTCGTGGCCGACCCCGCCGTCATAGCCGCGCTCGCCGCCGTGCGTCAGATATACTCGGTTGACGTGCTCGCGCAGGCCGCGGCCCTCGCCGCGCTCGCCCGCCGCGAGGCGCTCGCCCCCGTGGTGGACGACATCGTGGCGGAGCGCGCCCGCCTCTCGGCGGGGCTCTCGGAGCTGCCCGGCGTGCGCGCGTGGCCGTCCGCGGCCAACTTCGTGCTCGTCCGCGTGCCGCGCGCCGCCGAGGTGCGCCGGCGCCTGCGCGACGAGTTCTCGGTCCTCGTGCGCGACTTCAGCGCCGTGCCGGGGCTCGAGGGGTGCCTCAGGATCTCCGTGGGCACGCGCGAGGAGAACGACGTCCTTCTCGACGCGCTCGCGACGCTAGTGAGGGAGGAAGCATGACCAGGACCGCCAAGGCCGTCCGCGCCACCGCAGAGACTGACATCGGCCTGTCCGTCGACCTCGACGGGACGGGCGCATACGACATCGAGACGGGCGTGGGCTTCTTCGACCACATGCTCGCCGCCTTCTCGCGCCACTCGCTCGTGGACCTCACGGTCCGCGTGAAGGGCGACACCGAGGTCGACGACCACCACACCGTCGAGGACACGGGCATCGTGCTCGGCCAGGCCCTGCGCGAGGCGCTCGGCGACAAGCGCGGCATCCGCCGCTTCGGCTCGGTCACGGTGCCGCTCGACGAGGCGCTCGTCATGGCGGCCGTGGACGTGTCCGGCCGCGGCGAGCTCTTCTGGGACGTGCCGATCGGGCCCGCCAAGGTGGGAACCTTCGACACCGAGCTCGGGCGCGAGTTCTTCTGCGGCCTCGCCCGCGAGGCGGGCGTGACGCTGCACCTGCGGCTCGTCTGCGGCGAGAACGCGCACCACATCCTCGAGGCGACGTTCAAGGCCGCGGCGCGCGCCCTGCGCGAGGCCGTCGAGGCCGACCCGCGCGTCGAGGGCGTGCCCTCCACCAAGGGGAGCCTGTGATGGCGCGCCCGATCGCGGTGGTCGACTACCACAAGGGAAACCTCAGCTCGGTGGAGCGCGGCCTCGTCGACGCGGGGGGAGAGGTGCTCGTCACCGACGACCCCGCGCTCATCCGGGACGCCTCGGGCGTGGTGCTCCCGGGCGTGGGGAGCTTCGGAGACGCGATGGAGTTCCTGCGCGGGAGCGGGGAGGCCGACGCGGTCCTCGACGCCCTCGCCCGCGGGGTGCCGTTCCTGGGCATCTGCCTCGGCCTGCAGCTCCTCTTCGAGCGCGGCGACGAGACGGCGGACGGCTCGTGGGCGGACGGGCTCGGCGTGCTCTCCGGCTCGGCCACGCGCCTCGAGTCGACCCGCCTCAAGGTGCCGCACGTGGGCTGGGACCAGGTCAACCTCACCCCGCTCGGCGGCGCGTGCCGGCTCTTCCGCGGCGTGCCCGACGGGGCCAACGTCTACTTCACGCACTCCTTCGCGCTCGCCGACGACGTCGACGCGGGCGTGGTGACCGCCCGCACCCACTACGTGAGGAGCTTCGCCTCGGCCGTGTGGCGCGACAACGTCTACGGCGTGCAGTTCCACCCCGAGAAGTCCTCCGCCGTGGGCGCGACGATCCTGTCCAACTTCGTTGACGTGGTGCGAGGTGGCAGATGATCCTCTTTCCCGCCATCGACCTCGTGGGCGGCCGCGTCGTGCGCCTCGCGCGCGGCGAGCGCGCCCACATGGACGTCTACTCGGACGACCCCGTCGCGGTGGCGGAGTCCTTCCGCGACGCCGGCGCGGCATGGGTCCACGTGGTGGACCTCTCCGCCACGCTCGAGGAGGACGAGGCGGCCCGCGCCGCGAACGATGCTGCGATCCGCGCGATCTGCGCGGTGCCGGGCATCTCCGTCGACGCGGGCGGCGGCGTGCGCGACCTCGCCGCCGTGGAGCGGCTCGCGGGCCTGGGCGCGCGAAGGATCGCCATCGGCACCGCCCTCGTGCGCGACCCGGCCTTCGCCGCCGAGGCCGCGCGGCGGTTCGGCGACCTCGTCGTCGCCGACGTGGCCGCCCGCGCCGGCGAGGTGCGCGTGAACGGCTGGCGCGAGGGGGCCGCGCTCTCCGCCGACGAGCTGGTGGCGCGCCTCGCGGGGCTCGGCTACCGCCATCTGGTGTTCACCGACGTCGCGCGCGACGGCATGCGCTGCGGCGTGGACGCGGCCGCCTACGCCCACGTGGCCGAGGTGGCGGGATTTCCCGTGGTGGCCTCGGGCGGCATCGCCTCGCTTGACGACCTGCGCGCGCTCGTTGCCCTCGGCCCGGGCGTCGTCGAGGGAGCCATCTGCGGCCGCGCCCTCTACGAGGGGTCCTTCTCGCTCGGGGACGCGCTCGCGGCGTGCCGCCCGCGCGGCGCGGCCTGAGGGAGCGCCGCCAGAGCCGCGCGGGCAGGTCTGACGCGAGGGGACGGGGCAGGGTCCGAGGCGTGCCAGAGGGAGGGGAGAGGAACGTGCAGTACCGCATCAACCCGAGAAACGGCGACCGCATCTCCGCCCTCGGCCTCGGCTGCATGCGCTTTCCCGGGCCGCCGGGGCGCCCGGACCCCCGCCAGGCCCGTGCCGTCATCGCGCGAGCCGTCGAGCGAGGCGTCAACTACCTGGACACGGCCTACCTCTACCCGGGCAACGAGGCCTGCGTGGGCGCCGCGCTCGAGGGGCTGGGGCTGCGCGATGACGTCTTTCTGGCGACCAAGCTCCCGCATGGCTCCGTCCGCGGCGCGGCCGACCTCGACCGCATCTTCGAGGAGCAGCTCAGGCGCCTGCGCACGGACCGCGTGGACTACTACCTCATCCACAACGTCACGAGCCCCTCCCAGTGGGAGCGCCTGCGCGCCGCGGGGGCGGGGGGCTGGCTCGCCCGTCAGCGCGCCGCGGGGCGCATCCGCCAGGTCGGCTTCTCCTATCACGGCAGCTCCGGCGACTTCCCCGTCCTTCTCGACGCGTACGACTGGGACTTCTGCCAGATCCAGTACAACTACGCGGGCGAGAGGTACCAGGCGGGCACCGCGGGGCTCCGTGCCGCGGCCGACCGCGGCCTCGCGGTCTTCGTGATGGAGCCCCTGCTGGGAGGCCGGCTCGCGGACAGGCTGCCCCCGCGCGCCCGCCGCATCCTCGACGCCGCCTCCGAGCCCGGGCTTGGCTCGCCCGCCGCCTGGGGCCTCTCGTGGGTGTGGGACCACCCCGAGGTGACGATGCTCCTGTCCGGCATGGCGTCGCCCGGTCAGGTGGACGAGAACGCCTCCGTCGCCGAGCGCGCCCTGCCGGGCGCGATGACGCCCCGGCAGCACGAGGTCGTCGCCCGCGTGGTGGCCGAGTTCGAGCGCTCGAACCGCGTTCCCTGCACCGGGTGCAACTACTGCATGCCGTGCCCGCGGGGCATCAACATCCCGGGGTGCTTCTCGGCCTACAACGCGAGCTTTGCCCACAGCTGGTTCACGGGCCTCTCCCAGTACTTCACGGCGAGCGCCGTGCGCACGGAGAGCCCCAAGCTCGTGAGCAACTGCGTCCGCTGCGGCGCGTGCGCCCGGAGGTGCCCCCAGCACATCGACATCCCCGCGCGCCTGGCGGAGGTCGGGCGCCGGTTCCAGCCGGGGCCGGTGGGCTGGGCCCTGAGGCTCGCGACTCATCGCCGGGGGTGATGGGGCCCGTTCCCGTCCCCTCGGTCCCGCCCCCGGCTCGTCCCCTGGTCCTTATCGATAAAAAATTTATTACATGGAACTCCAGTACATAAATCAATTACGTAACAAGGTTATTCGAGATAACGAGAAGGACCCGGTGGGTGACGACCAAATTCCCCACGGGATTTCCCGTACATAAATGAGTGAATCGACCGGGAGAGGATTGGGAAGAGGGTCCCGGGGTCACGGAACCCTCTCGGTGATGGCTCGCTGGACCTCAGCCATGTAACAAGCTGGGACCGAGTGGGCCGCATGACCCAGCGTCGCCCGGGCCGACCGCTATGATGGACGGGACCGAAGCCGCGAAGACCGGAGGAGGGGCCGTGCTCACCAAGAGAGTCATACCCTGCCTGGACGTGAAGGACGGGCGCGTGGTGAAGGGGGTCAACTTCGTCGACCTGCGCGACGCCGGCGACCCGGTGGAGCTTGCGCGCGTCTACGACAAGGAGGGCGCCGACGAGGTCGTCTTCCTGGACATCACCGCCACCTCGGACGATCGCGCGACCAAGATCGACCTCGCGAGCCGCGCCTCGGCCGAGCTGCGGATCCCCTACACCGTGGGCGGCGGCTTTCGCGACGTGGCGTCCTGCCGCGAGATGATCGCCGCCGGCGCCGACAAGGTCTCGCTCAACTCCGCCGCCGTCAAGGACCCCGCGCTCATCACCTCCGCGGCTACGGCCTTCGGCTCCCAGGCGGTTATCTGCGCGATCGACGCCAAGCGCGTGGGCCGCGAGGACCGCTGGGAGGTCTACCTCGCGGGCGGGCGCGTCGCCACGGGCATCGACGCCGTGGCTTGGGCGGAGGAGGCGGCTCGGCGCGGCGCGGGGGAGATCTTGCTCACGAGCATGGACCGCGACGGCACCAAGGACGGCTTCGACCTGGCGCTCACCCGAGCGGTGGCGCGCGCGGTGCCGATTCCCGTCATAGCCTCGGGCGGCGTGGGCACGCTCGAGCACTTCGCCGAGGGGATTCTCGAGGGCGAGGCCGATGCCGTGCTCGCCGCGAGCGTCTTCCACTTTGGGACCTTCACCATCCGCCAGGTCAAGGAGTACATGGCGAGCCAGGGAATCCCCGTGAGGCTGGACTTCTAGGCGAGCGGCCCTGCGACCGGGAGCCCGTCTGCGCCCAGTCGCACCACGAGCGGCCGCGCCTGCGCGGGGTCCTCTTCGGGGAAGTCCGCGCGGAAGTGCGCGCCTCGGCTCTCCGTGCGCGCGAGCATCGCGGTGGCGAGGGCGCGGGCGGAGAGGGTGGCGTTCGCCACGCGCGAGGACCCGGCCCGCGCGTTCCTCTCGTCGAGCTCGTCGAGGAGGCGGAGCGTCTCGCGAAGCCCCTCGTCCGTGCGCCCCAGCAGGCAGCGCTCGCCCATGGCGCGCCGCAGGGCGAGAAGGGCCTCGCCCTCGCGTTCCGGCGCGATGCGAGAGGGCCGTCCCTTCTCGCCCTCGCATGTCCTCCCCGCGGCCCACTCCGCTGCCGCAAGCCCGGCGGCGTGGCCGAAGACGAGGCCGTTGGCGCTCGAGAGGCCCCCGATGCGGTCGGCGCCGTGCATGCCGCCGGTTGCCTCTCCGCAGGCGAAGAGCCCGGGCACGCCGGTCGCGCCGCGCTCGTCGACGAGGATGCCGCCGTTGGAGGCGTGCGCGTACGGGACGATGCGCACGCCCTCGTCCGGGCGGCGGCCGAACGTGCCCTCAAACCACGAGAAGTACGTCTGCATGAACTCGGGAAGGCGCGCCGGGAGGTCGTAGGACACCGCGGCGCCCCGCGGGCCGGCGGCCGCGACGGCGAGGTCGACCGCGCGGTCCGGCAGGCTCGCCGTGAAGGGCCCGTGCCCGCCGCGCGCGTCGAGCAGCCGCTCTGCGCTCGCCGCGCCGAGCCCCTCGACGTGTGCGTAGCGGAAGGTCCGCTCGTTGAAGACGACGTCTCTCACCGGCTCCACGAGGCCCGGCATGATTTGGATGAACTCCACGTTCACGAGGCCGCCGCCATGGCGCAGGGCCACGGCGGCGGCCGTGCCCAGCACGTCGGGCATGGTGAGCGTGCGCGAGAAGAGCCCGCCGAAGCCGCCCGTGGCGAGCACGACGGCACCGGCTCCGAGCGCGCGCGCCTCGCCGCGCTCATCGCGGAGGAGCGCCCCCCGGACCCGACCGTCCCGCTCGACAAGGTCGAGAAGCTCGCGGTGGGGGAGCGTCACAACGCCGGCGCGCCCAAGCGCCTCCCCGGTTGCGGCCCTATACGACGCGCGGCCGAGACCGTGCCAGCTGCGGTGCGCGCGGTCGAAGCAGGGGATGAAGTCGCGCTCGTCGGGGTTGTCCGCCTCGAGGAGCCTGACGCCGCGCTGCCTGAGGCGCGCTACCGCGGGCCCGACGCCGCGCACGAGGGCGCGCGCGAGCCCGGGCAGCGCCATGCCCCTGCCCACCTCCAGGATCGCCCCGACGAGGCCGTCCTCGTCCTTCTCGCCGTCCGGGCCGACGAGGCCGAGGCCCCAGGTGCCGGGGAAGAAGCTCGAGCCGGAGAACGTCGCCCCGGCGCTCGCGAGCCCCACGCTGGCGCCCGAGGCGGCCGCGGCGAGCGCGGCCTCGCAGCCAGCGATGCCCGCGCCCACGACGAGGACGTCGAATACGTGACTGTTACATGCTGCGCACATGGGGCGGCTCCCTTGCCCCCGCGCGCTATACTGGGCGTGCGAGAGGAGGCGTCGTGTCCGAGATTTCCGTCGATTATACCTACGCGGGCGAGCCGCTCGAGGCGGTTGCGCCCGGCGCGGCAAACGTCCGGTTTGACGACCGCGGGCTCGTTCCCGCCGTCGTCCAGCAGGAGGGCACCGGCGAGGTGCTCATGGTGGCGTGGATGAGCGAGGAGTCACTGCGCCTCACGCTGGAGACCGGCACCACGTGGTTCTGGAGCCGCAGCCGCCAGGAGCTCTGGAACAAGGGCGCCACCAGCGGCAACGTCCAGCGCGTGCGGCGCGTGCTCGTGGACTGCGACGCGGACACGCTGCTCGTGGAGGTGGACTCGCCGGGCCCCGCCTGCCACACGGGGCACCGCAGCTGCTTCTACCGCGCGCTTGCCTAGGGGCGTGCCCCGGGTAGGCAAAACGAGGCAAACGAACCTGACGTCAGTGGCGTGAGTCGAGGAGGGGCCATGGGTGAGAGGACCGCCGGCGTGCGGGATGGGAACATCGGGGAGACGATCGAGGGCCTCGCGCGCGTCATCCACGGGCGCCGAGATGCCTCCCCGGAGTCCTCCTACACGGCGCGCCTGCTGCAGGGCAAAGAGGACAGCCTCCTCAAGAAGGTGACCGAGGAGGCGACCGAGGTCGTCATGGCCTGCAAGGACCGCGACCACGACCATATCCGCTACGAGGCGGCGGACCTCGTCTACCATCTGCTCGTCACGCTCGAGCGCTACGGCGTCAGCGTGGAGGAGCTCGCCGGCGAGCTCGACGCCCGTCACCGCTGAGGTGCGCCCGGGACGCCCTCTTTCCCGATTCATCTCTGTGGAGCCGAGGTGGAATGGCCCCCACTCGCCTGTGGTACTGCTAGTATGACGAACAGGCATGGTCTCAAGACGCACGGGCCATGATGAAGGAAAGAACACGTAAGGAGCGTCCTATGTCACTTCGCACGCGCGGCGCGTCCGTCGCCTCCGCAATCGTGCTGACCCTTGGGCTCGGGCTCGCCCCGATGCCGGCCCTGGCCGCCACGTCCGCCGAGCTCCAGGCCGAGCTCGACCAGGCCGAGGCGCAGCTTCACTCGCTCTACTCCTCCGCCGAGCAGGCCAACAACGACCTCGTGAGCGTCACCAACGACCTCAACGAGACCAACGCCCAGATCGATCAGCTCGAGACCGACATCGCCGACCAGCAGGTCCAGCTCGCCGACACGCAGAAGCAGCTCGGCAACCTCATCGCCATGCAGTACAAGGGCGGCGAGGCCGACCTGCTCACCCTGCTGCTCAACTCCGCTGACTTCAACGAGCTCATCACCAACGTCCACTACGCGAGCTCGATCGCGGACCAGAAGCAGGAGGCCATCGACCAGATCAAGACGCTGACCACCTCGCTCGAGGAGAGCCGCGCCAGCCTGGAGGAGCAGAAGACCCAGCAGGAGCAGCTCGTCTCCGACCAGCAGGCCAAGACCGACGAGGTGAACGCCGCCGCGGCGGACGCGCAGGCCTACTACGACCAGCTCTCCGACGAGGTCAAGCAGGCCATTGCCGCCGAGGAGGAGGCTGCGCGCCGGGCCGCCGAGGAGGAGGCCCGCCAGGCCGCCGAGGAGGCGCAGCGCCTCGCCGAGCAGGAGGCCGCCGAGCAGGGGCAGCAGGACCAGGGAGGCTCCGAGGAGGGCGGCTCCTCCAGCAACGGAGGCTCCTCCAATGACGGCGGGTCCACCAACAACGGCGGCTCGTCCGACAACGGTGGCTCCTCCAACGGCGGGGGGTCCTCCAACGGCGGCGGCTCGGGGAGCGGCTCCTCCTCCGGCGGCTCCACGCCCACCGGCTCCGCGAGCGCCATGGTGGCCCGCGCCTACAGCATCATCGGCTCCGGCTACAGCTGGAGCGGCTACGTCTGGACCGGCAGCCCCTCCAGCTCGTACTTCACCTGCTCGGGCGTCGTTGACTACGCGCTCGGCCTGCCCACCAACTCAAACAGCCCCGAGACCCTCTACTCGCAGGTCGTCTCGCGCGGCACCTACACCACCGACGCGGGATCGCTCAAGTACGGCGACCTCGTCTTCTATCGCTACGGCGGGCGTGCGCCCGGCCACGTGGGCATCTACGTCGGCAACGGCTGCGTGATCGACTCCGTCCCGGGCGGCGGCGTCCAGGTGCGCAGCATGTACTTCGTCAGCGGCTTCATGGGAGGCGGCTCCATCGTCTAGCGAGCCCACCTGCCCGGAGAGCACGTGCGGGAGAGACAGCGGCCCCGAGGCGCCTTCGAAGCCTCGGGGCCGTACGTATGGGGCACCCCGCAGGGCGGGTGCCGAGAAGGACGGTCACATGGAGCACGAGACAACCGACACCCCCGCGCGCGGCGCGCACTTCTCGTCTGACGGAGCCCCCGGGCGCCCTCTCCGGCCACGTCACGCTGTGGCGCCTCAGCCGGCCTCGCCCGATGACACGATGATCTACGTCGCGGCCGCCCGCGCCGGGCGCGTCCCGTCACGGCCGGAGCCCGGTCGTCCGGCTCATGCCGCGCAGGGGGAGACGTCCGCCTTCGCCCCGCTCGGCCGCCACGCGGCCCGCCCCGCCGCCGGGCCCGAGCCCGCCGCCCCGTCCGAGGGCGGCGAGGCCGAGGCCACGGGCATCCTGCGCGCAGGGTCCCCCGGCGGGGGAGAGGACGAGGTGGCGAGCGAGGAGGCCGTAGGCCGCTCTGCCGCGATGATGAGCGGCCTCGTCATCATCAGCCGCATCACGGGCTTCATGCGCACCTGGGCCCAGGCGATCGGGCTCGGCGCAACCATGACGGCGAGCGCCTTCACCGTGGCCAACAACCTCCCGAACCAGCTCTACGAGCTCGTGATGGGCGGCATGCTCGTGACCGCGTTCCTGCCGGTCTACGTCTCGGCCAAGAAGCGCGCCGGACGCGAGGGGGCAACGGCCTACGCCTCCAACCTCCTCTCGCTCGTCGTACTGCTCATGGGCGTCCTCGCGGTTGCCGCCTTCGCCTTTGCCGAGCAGGTCATCTGGACGCAGTCGTTCAGTGCGAGCGAGGAGTTCGATGCCGGCCTCTCGGTCTACTTCTTCCGGTTCTTCGCCGTCTCCATCGTGCTCTACGCCCTCTCTTCCATCATCTCGGGCGTGCTCAACGCCGAGCGCGACTACCTCTGGAGCACCGCCGCGCCCATCGCCAACAACGTGGTGACCACGGCGTCCTTCCTCGCCTATGGCCTGCTTGTGGACAAGGACCCCCAGCTCGCCCTGCTCACGCTCGCCGTGGGCAGCCCGCTCGGCGTGCTCTCGCAGGTCCTCATGCAGGTGCCGGCACTCCTGCGCCACGGCGTGCGCCTGCGCCTGAGGATCGACCTGCACGACCCGTGCCTGCGCGAGACCGTCTCCATCGGCGCCCCCACGCTCATCGTGACGCTCGTCTCCTTCGCCACCACCTCGATCCAAACGAACTGCGCCCTCTCGGCGACGGCGAGCGGCGCCTCCATCGCCTACTACGCGCGCATGTGGTACATGCTGCCGTACTCCGTCTTCGCGATCCCCATCACCACGGCCATGTTCACCGAGCTCTCCACCTCGGTCGCCCGCGACGACCTTCCGAGCTTCGTGCGCGGCCTTGCGAGCGGAACGGGCAAGATCCTCTTCATGCTCGTCCCCTTCGCCATGTACCTCGTGGTCTTCTCGCCGTGCCTCGCGCGGCTGCTCGGGGGCGGCAGCATGGACGCCCAGGCCGTGGGTGACCTCGCCGCGTACATAGCGTGGCTCTCCGTCTCGCTGCCGGGCTACGGCCTCGCCACCTATCTCCAGAAGGCCTGCTCGGCCCTGCGGCGCATGATTCTCTTTGCGGTGGCGGAGTGCATCGCGGGCACGATCCAGATCGTGCTCTGCCTCTGGCTCACGCCCGTCTTCGGCCTCAACTTCGTGGGCTTCAGCTCCACGTTCTTCTTCGTCTCCATCGACCTCGTCATCCTGCTCTTCCTGCGTCGCGAGCTCGGCCGCATCGGGATGCGCGACATGGTCGTCGCCTTCCTGCGCGCGTTCTCCCTCGGCGCGGCGGGCGCCGTCGTGGGCGGCGCCATCCTCCTCGGGCTGCAGGCGCTCGTGGGTCCGCTCGGCTCCGGGATAGCCCAGGCGCTCGCCTACGCGGTCGCCGGCGGCGTCCCCGCCCTCGTGGTGACCTTCGGGCTCGCGGCGGCCCTGCGCCTGCCCGAGGCGTCGTTCGTGACCGGCATGCTCTCGCGCCTCTCTCGTCGGCGCGCCGCCTAGCCCCGACCCGTTCCGAAAGGAGCCCCCATGGCCCGCATCCCCGCAGAGGACGCCCTCGCCCGCGCGCTCGCGGAGCGCACCGGCACGAGGCCCGAGGACTGGTTCTGCGTCTTCAAGGCCCGCTACGGCATGCAGGCCGCCCTCGCAGCGCTGCGCCCCGCGACGGGGGAGGGCTCGGCCGTGACGCAGCTCTTCACCTGCCTCACGGCCGTCGTCCCCATCGTGGCCGCCGGACTCGCCCCCGTCTACCGTGACGTCTCCGCCCGCACGGCCTCGCTCGACCCGGAGCGGCTCGACCCGCCCGCCGGCACGCGCGCCGTGATGCTCCAGCACACCTACGGCATCGTCGATGACGCCGAGTCCGAGGAGCTCTCCCGGCGCGCCCACGCCGCGGGGGCCCTCGTCGTCGAGGACAGCGCCCACTGCGTCTGCCGCATGGCGAGAGACGCGTCGGGGGAGCCCGTCGCGGACGTCTCGGTCCACTCGTTCGGCGTCGAGAAGATCCTGCCCACGCACTTCGGCGGCGCCGTGTGGGTGAACCCCGCGAGCCCGCTCCCCGAGCTCGCGCGCGCCGTCCGCGACGCCCTCGCCGCGCTTCCGGCGCCGCCCGCGCGCCTGGATGCCCTTGCCCGGCGCTACCGCACCGAGAACCGCGTCCTCGCGCACCTGCCCGCAGGCGTCTCCGCGCCCCTGCGCCGCGCGCTCGTCTCCTCCGGCGCGATGGAGCCGGCCGTGAGCGAGGAGGAGCGCCGGGGCGCCCCCGCGCGCGGGCCGGTCCGCGCCTCCGCGTGGGTGTGCGAGCGCGCCCTCGCCGCGCTCGCCGGCCTCGACGAGGCCGAGGCCCTGCGGCGCGAGACGGTCGAGGCGTACCGCGCGGCGCTTGCCGGCGTCGACGGGGCCGACGCGCTCCCCGCCGCCCTCGAGGGCCCCTCACAGCCGCTCCTGCGCTACCCGCTCCTCGCGCCGGACACGGGCGCGGCGGATCGCGTCGTCGCGGGGGTCTGCGCCGCCGGGCTCTTCGCGGAGGCGTGGTACCGTCCCGAGCTCGGACCGGGCGTCCTCGACGCCGCCGCGTTCCGCGTCCCCGCGGACCGCTCCGGCCTTCCGGTCCACGAGCGGCTCGTCGCCACCTGCGCGGCCCTTCCCGCCGACGTCGGCGCCTCGGGCGCCCGCCGGGCCGCCGGCGCCGTCCGCGCCGCGATTGGAGGGCTCGCCGATTAACGCGCAAAATCTGGTGCCATAATCTATATTCCCAGATAGGTTTTTCGCGCTTGTCGAATTATGCGCGTTATTACCGGGCGGGCTTGCCCGACGTCGCGCCCCGCGCGACCTACGCCGTGCCCGCCGCTGCTCTCCCACCGTTCTTCTCGCCAGCTCATCCCCAGGAGGTTCTGACATGGATCGCATCACAGAAGAGGAGCTCGCAGGCCGCCTCACGCCCATCGTGCTCGGCGGGGACATCCTCGCGTACTCGTACGCGCGCTGCTTCCACGAGGCCTACGGCGTCATCACGACGGTCTACTCCGGCGTGGACGTCAAGGTGACATCCTCGAGCCGCTTCGTCGACTACCACGTCGAGCCCGCCATGTCCGAGGGCGAGGACGCGATCGTGGCGCTTCTGCGCGACCTCGGCGCGCGCCTTTCGGGCGAGGGGAGGGTCGCCCTGCTGCTCGGCAGCGCCGACTGGCACGTGCGGATCATCTCGCGCCACAAGGAGGAGCTCGAGCAGTGGTTCGTCGTGCCGTACAACGACTTCGCCCTGCTCGACGACATCACGCAGAAGGGCCGGTTCTACGAGCTCTGCGAGGAGCTCGGCATGGCGTACCCCAAGACGTGGTCGTTCGACTGCGCGCGCGGCGAGCTGCCACTCGACCCGAGGGAGCTCCCGTACCCGCTCGTGGCCAAGCCCTCCAACTCGGCCCGCTACGACCTCATGGACTTCCCGGGCAAGGAGAAGGTGTACGAGGTGCACGACCCCGCCGACCTCACGCGCATCTTCGGCCTGCTCCGCGACGCGGGCTACGACCGCGAGCTCGTGGTGCAGGACTTCGTCCCCGGCGAGGATGACGCCATCCGCTCGCTCACCACCTACTCCGACGCCTCGGGCCGCCTGGTTGCGGTCTCGGGCGGGCGCGTCGTGCTCCAGGATCACTCGCCGGCCCGCATCGGCAACCCCGTGTGCATCCTGCTCGAGCGGTGCGACCAGCTCGTCGAGGACGCGCGCCGCTTCTGCGAGCGCGTGGGCTACCGGGGCTTCGCCAACTTCGACGCGAAGTACGACGAGCGCGACGGCACCTACAAGTTCTTCGAGGTGAACGTGCGACCCGGCGCCAACACCTGGTACATGGCGCTCGGCGGGGTGAACTTCGCCCGCCTCATCGTGGAGGACTACGTGCTCGGCCGCGAGCTTCCCTACGAGGAGGCATACCGCGACACGCTCTACACCCTCGTGCCCGCGCGCGTGGTCCGCGACTTCGTCTCCGACGACGGCCTGCGCGAGCGCGCCCTCGGACTCATCCGCGAGGGAAGGGCCGCGTCGCCTTTCGACTACGCGCCCGACACGATCGCCCACCGGTTCTGGGCGCACCTGCGCTCCGCGCGCCAGCACGAGAAGTTCGAGCGCTACCTCGGCAGGCGCCGCTAGGCGGGGCCTGGCGCCGGTGGCGGCCGCTGGGGGTTTCGCGGAGTCGGGCCGCCGGGCACGCCCGGTCGCGAAGGCTGGGTTAGGATGATGGGGAGTAAACGGACCGGGGAACGGAGCGTCGCCAGATGCAGGTGAGAGAGCTTACGCGCGAGGAGTACGAGCAGGCACTGACGGGGGTCGACCCCAATCCGCCGGTCGAGCAGCTCGGCGTCTGGCAGGACTACGAGTCCACGATCCCCGGCCGCTCCCACTGGGGCTGCGTCGCGCTCGAGGAGGGCGGCCGCACGCTTGCCGTGGCCTCGTTCCAGCAGTACGAGACCCACGGCTACCGCTACCTGCGCGGCCATCACGCCCCGGTCTGGGCCGAGGCGCCCTCGGCCGAGCAGGAGTCCGCCGCCCTCTCCGCACTCGCCGACTACGTGCGCGCGCGGGACAAGAGGCAGGTCTTCGCCCGCCTCGCCGTGGCCAACGAGCTGCCCGAGACGAGCCCCTGCCTCTCCACGGTGCCCTACGACACCACGGTGGTCATCGACCTCACCGGCGGCGACGAGGCCATCCTCTCCCGCATGAAGCCGCGCGGCCGCCGCGACGTCCGCAAGGCCCTGCGCGAGAGCCCCGCGACCTGCGCGGACGAGACGGAGCTCGCCCTCGCCTCCTTCGAGGAGTACTACGACGTCATGCGCGAGACCGGAGAGCGCGACGGCTTCACCCCGGCCGCCATCTCCGACTACGAGGACATGATTCGCATCCTCGGGCCCGAGCACTGCCGGGTCTTCGCCGGGCGTCACGAGGGCCGGGTGGTCACGTGGTCCATCGTGACCATCTCGGGCAACCGCGCCACGCGCTACTACGGAGCCTCGCGCAGCGACACCATGCGCCTGCACGTGACCGACAAGCTCGTGTACTTCGAGTGCTGCGAGCTGGGCTCGCGCGGGCTTGAGGAATACGACCTCATGGGCATCGGCAGCGAGTTCTCCCCCTCGATCATGGGCCTCAACGAGTTCAAGACGAAGTTCGCCAAGGACGGCGTGCGCTCCGTGGCCCCCGACCGCGACCTGCCGCTCAAGAGGGCGTTCTACCGCACGCTCGTGGGCGTGCGCGACGTGCGCGACCGCCTGCGCGGCGGGCGGGAGTAGCCGTGGGCGAGCCCACGCTCGCCGAGCAGGTCGCCCTGGTCCCCACGGACCCCGGCTGCTACCTCTGGAAGGACGGCAAGGGCGAGGTCGTCTACGTGGGAAAGGCCAAGAACCTGCGCGCCCGCATGCGCCAGTACGTGACGCTGCAGGACGACCGCGAGAAGATCCCGCTCATGATGCAGGTCGTGCGCTCCTTCGACTACGTCGTGGTGGGCTCCGAGCACGAGGCGCTCGTGCTCGAGCGCAACCTCATCGCTCAGTACCACCCCTACTTCAACGTCGACTTCAAGGACGACAAGTCCTACCCCTACATCGCCATCACCGAGTCCGACGTCTTTCCGGCCATCAAGTACACGCGCGAGAGGCACCGCAAGGGGACGCGCTACTTCGGCCCCTACACCGACGCGCGCGCCGCCCGCGAGACCATCGACACCCTGCGCAAGGTGATCCCCATCTGCATGGCCACCTGCGTCGAGTGGAAGCGCGCCCGCCGCCTGCTCGAGAAGTGCCCCGAGCAGGCCTCGGTCGCCAACCTCATGCTCGCCGAGCGGTGCCGCCCCTGCTTCGACTATCACGTGGGGCGCGGCCCCGGCGTCTGCGCCGGCATGATCGATACCGTGGAGTATGCCCGCCACGTGCGCCAGGTGGAGAACTTCCTGAGGGGCAACCGCTCGCAGGTGGTGGGGGAGCTCACCGAGCAGATGCGCGAGGCGGCGGCTGACCTCGACTTCGAGCGCGCCGGCCGCCTCAAGGCGCGCCTCGACGGGCTCGACGCGCTCG
This sequence comes from Thermophilibacter provencensis, assembly GCF_900128445.1. Taxonomy (GTDB): domain Bacteria; phylum Actinomycetota; class Coriobacteriia; order Coriobacteriales; family Atopobiaceae; genus Thermophilibacter; species Thermophilibacter provencensis. The sequence continues at coordinate 1,475,229 of NZ_LT671417.1, forward strand.
ACGACCGCCAGCAGGTGGTGTTCTCGTCCGGCGTGAACGCGGACCTCATCGGCTTCTACCGCGAGGAGACCATCAGCTGCGCGTGCGTCTTCGCCGTGCGGGAGGGCCGCACCGTTCGCTCCGTCGAGTTCGTGCTCGACAAGGGCCTCGACACGGGGGAGGAGGAGCTCGTCTCCGGCTTCCTCAAGCGCTACTACGACGAGACGGCCGACGTGCCCGCCGAGGTGGACCTGCCTGCGGAGCTCGAGGACGCGGAGCTCATCGAGGGGTGGCTCGCCGAGAAGCGCGGGCACTCCGTGCGCCTGAGGCGACCGCAGCGCGGCGAGAAGCGCCGCCTGCTCGACATGGCCTCCGCGAACGCCCGGCACGCGCTCATGCGCTACATGGTGCGCACCGGCTACGCCGACGACCGCACGAACAAGGCGCTCCTGCAGCTCGAGAGCGCGCTCGCCCTCGACGCGCCCCCGATGCGCATCGAGTGCTTCGACATCTCGACGCTTCACGGCCACTTCACCGTGGCCTCGATGGTGGTCTTCACCAACGGCCGCCCGGACAAGTCCCAGTACCGCCGCTTCAAGATCCAGACCCCGCTCACCGAGGCCAACGACTTCGTCTCCATGTCAGAGGTCCTGGGCAGGCGCTACTCCCCGGAGCGCATGGCCGACGAGCGCTTTGGCAGCCGCCCCGACCTGCTCGTCGTGGACGGCGGCAAGCCACAGCTCACGGCCGCCATGGAGCAGCTCGCCGAGCTCGGGCTCGACATCCCGGTCTGCGGGCTCGCCAAGTCCGACGAGGAGATCTTCGTCCCCTGGGACGAGACGCCCGTCGTGCTGCCCTCCGGGTCGCCCTCGCTCTACCTCATCAAGCAGGTGCGCGACGAGTCCCACCGCTTCGCCATCACCTTCCACCGCGAGCTGCGCGACAAGGCCATGACGCGCTCGGTGATCGATGACGTCCCCGGCGTGGGCCCCAAGCGCAAGCGGGCGCTCATGCGCCGCTTCGGCTCGATCAGGAGGATGCGCGGGGCAACGGTGGAGGAGCTCGCCGCGACCCCCGGCATCCCCGCCGAGGTGGCCACTGCCGTCTGGCAGGCGCTGCGCGCCTGGGACGAGAGGGACGGGCTCGAGGGCTCCGGGGCGGGAGCGGACTAGCCCTCCTGCCGCCCGGTCCTTCTCGCGACGCCTCCCCGCACCCGGGTGCCGCGCCACGTCGGGCATCGCCCGACACGCAGTTCCGCATCTGAGCGCGTCACGGGACGCGTTGCCGCGGCGAGAAGAACTACGGCCTGCGGAGCCGTGGTCCTCGCGCCCGCGACTGACGCTCATTTCCGGAACTGAGTGCGCCATGGGGCGCAACGCCGTGGCGAGAAGTACCGCGGCCTGCGGAATCATGGCTCACGCAACCGCGACGGACGCTCAATTCCGGAACTGAGTGCGGGCGGGTACTCATTTCCGGAACTGAGCGCGGGCCCCCACCCAGTTCCGCATCTGAGTGCGCCATGGGACGCGTCGCCGCGGCGAGAGGGCCCTCGGCCCGCGGAATCGTGACTCTTGCGCGCGCGTTCCCCACTCATTTCCGGAACTGAGCGCGGGTGGATGCTCAGTTCCGCATCTGAGTGCCACCCGGCGCCCGACGAGACGGCGAGAAGGACCTCGGCCCGCGGAATCATGGCTCACGCACCCGAGGCTGACGCTCATTTCCGGAACTGAGTGCGGGCGGGCGCTCAGAACCGGAACTGAGTGGTGTCCGATGCGTACTTCCGGAACTGAGTGCGTCGCGGCGAAGTCCGGCCCGGGGCGGGGTGGGGGCGGGCGATGGCGCGCATATGATATGGAATCGATACCGCTTCGCGCATGATACAAGTGGTTCTACATTGTGATGCCAGTTGGCGAGAAGAACCTTTGGCTGTCATTCATGAATCAGGTCGAAATAATTGATTCACCAGCTATTTGTTTGAAGTTGATTGGATCTTATCGCATAGAAAACAGAAGCGAAATAGGGTCCAACCAGAATACCAATACACAATAAGCTTACGGAAGGATTACCGTCTGGGGTACCAAAACGCACCGTCGGCCGTTTGCTTCAGGAAGATTACGCCCGCATTTCGTAGTGTTGAAAGGCAAAGGGACGGCTGCCCAAGACGGGGCGGCCGCAGGAGGAAAGGGAGAGAACATGAAGAAGCTCATGAACAGCGCCGTGTCGCGTCGCACGTTCCTCGGCGGGGCGGCGGCGGCCGGCGCTCTCGGCCTGGCGGCCTGCAGCGGCGGCGGGGACACCACCACGACCGACGACACCCAGGGCGATGCCTCCGCCACCGGCGGCAACACCATCTCCGCGGGCTCCGCGTACGCGCCCTCCGAGTACAACCCCACGAAGACCTCCTCGGCCTTCTGCCTGGGCTCCAACTGGCACGTCCTCGAGGGCCTCTACGGCACCGACCCGCACGACTACTCCACCTTCCCCGAGCTCGCCACCGGCGACCCGGAGCAGGTCGACGAGACCCACTTCACCATCTCCGTCCGCGAGGGCGCCGCGTTCTCCAACGGCAACCCCGTGACCACCGCCGACATCGTCGAGTCCTTCGACCGCACCAAGGCCGACGCCACCTACTCCGCGTTCCTCGCCCCGATCGACGCGCTCGAGGCCACCGATGACACCACCATCACCGTGACCACGGCCATCGCCAACTTCTCGCTGCTCAAGGAGCGCCTGGCGCTCGTCCGCGTCTTCCCCGCCGGCACCACCGACGACGAGCTCTCGAGCCAGCCCGTCGGCTCCGGCCCCTGGATGTATGACGCCATCACGGACAACACCGTCGACCTCGTCCCGAACCCCAACTACAACGGCTCCTATCCCGCCGAGGACGCCGGCCTGCACTACGACATCCTCGTCGACGCCACCGCGCGCATGACCGCCCAGCAGCAGGGGACCACGCTCGTCATGGAGTCCGTCACCGCCGACGCCATCGACATGATCGAGTCCGCGGGCTGCAAGGTCGACAAGGTCCAGGGCTTCGGCACCCGCTTCATCATGTTCAACACCACGAAGGCGCCGTGGGACAACAAGGCCGCCCGTCAGGCCATCATGTACGCCCTCAACACCGACCAGATGATCGAGAACATCTTCAGCGGCCTCGCCGCGGCGGCCTCGTCCTACATCCCGGTCGACTTCCCCAACTACCAGGAGGCCGCGACGGTCTACACCTACGATCAGGAGAAGGCCAAGAGCATGCTGAGCGACGCCGGCGTGACGCCGGGCGACCTCGTGATCCGCACGACGGACAACACGCAGGCCGAGCAGATGGGCATCCAGGCCCAGCAGGACCTCGCCGCCCTCGGCTTCAACGCCACCGTCACCACCGACACCTCGGCGGCCACCTACGCGGCCATCGACGGGGGCTCCGACAACTTCGACATCCTGATCGCCCCCGGCGACCCGTCCTGCTGGGGCGCCGACCCCGACCTGCTCCTCAACTGGTGGTACGGCGACAACGTCTGGCAGCAGACCCGCACCGGCTGGGGCTCCTCCGCTGAGTTCGCCCAGATTCGCGAGCTCATGACCGCGGCCCTCGGCCAGTCCGGCGACGAGCAGCAGGCCACCTGGAAGCAGGTCTACGACCTCATCGCCGACAACTGCGTCCTGTACCCGCTCATCCACGTCCAGACCGTGACCGCGTCCTGGGCCGACGCCGCCACCAGCCCCAGCGGCATCGCCATCGAGGGCTTCGAGGGCATCGGTACCACGGGCATGAACTTCATCGGCTGCAAGACCGTGAGCGCGTAGCCTCTTCCGAAGGCCTCTCCCCACGGAAGGGTGGGGGCATAAGGACGTTCGAGGGGCCCGGGCGCGGATGAGCTCGGGCCCCTCTGCTCACCAAAGGCATAGAGAGAGGAGAGGGTATGAACAACCTTCTGCGCCTCATCGGCCGGCGTCTCATCGCGCTGCCGATCATGGCCCTGGGCGTCACCCTGCTCGTGTTCTTCCTCATGTCCTTCACCGACCCCTCCATCCCGGCGCGCACCGTCCTCGGCGAGGGCGCGTCCCCGGAGGCCGTCGAGGAGTACATGGACGAGCATGGAATGAACGACCCGTGGCCCGTCCGCTACGTGGACTACATCGCCGGCCTCTGCCAGGGCGACCTCGGCACCTACGGCAGCCGCCAGACCCCGGTGGCCACGGCCATCGCCTCGGCGCTGCCCATCACGATGCAGCTCACGTTCTTCGGCCTGCTTCTCGCTGCGATCTTCTCGTTCACGCTTGGCGTCGTTTCGGCGCTCTATAGGGACAAGTGGCCGGACCAGGTGATACGAGTGATATCCATCGCAGGAATCGCGACGCCGTCCTTCTGGCTTGCGGTCCTGCTCATCCTCGCGGTCACGCTGGGCGGCCTCACGCGCGTCTTCCCGTCCTCGGGCGCGCTTCCCGACCTCTTCGCCAACCCCGCCGGCTACTTCGGCCGCATGATCATGCCCGCCATCGCGCTGGCGTTCCCGGTCATCGGCCAGATGACGCGCATCGTGCGCACCGCGATGGTCGAGGAGCTCGACAAGGACTATGTTCAGACGGCCCGCGGCAGCGGCATCCCCGAGAACGTGGTCATCGCGAAGAACGTGCTGCGCAACGCGCTCATCACCCCGATCACCACGCTCGGCCTCAAGATTGGCTACCTCATGGGCGGCGCCGTGGTCATCGAGGTCATCTTCGCGCTCCCCGGCATGGGCACGCTCATCCAGCAGGGCATCACCGGCGGCGAGATCATGCTCGTTCAGGGCGTCGTCGTGGTCGTGGCTCTGGCCTTCGTCATCATCAACATCGTGGTTGACATGCTCTACCTGCTGATCAACCCGCGCATTAGGACGGTGTAGGCCACATGACTAAGATCAGGGAAAAGCAGACCGAGAAGCTCGAGAGCGCCGCCTCCAAGGGCCTCAAGCTCGGCGGCCTCAAGAAGATGAGCATCTCGAGCAAGATCTCTCTCGTCCTCCTCATACTGGTCGCGCTCTCCGCCATCCTGGCGCCGGTCATCGCCCCGCATGACCCGCTCGAGATCGGCATGGCCTACCAGCCGCCCTCGGCGGAGCACGTCTTCGGCACGGACAACACCGGACGCGACATCCTCTCCCGCATGCTCTACGGCGGCCAGTACTCGCTCGTGATCGGCTTTGGCGCGACGCTGTTCGCGCTCGTCCTCGGCTCGATCATCGGCGCCGTCGCCGCGGTCGCGCGCAAGGCGGTCTCAGAGGTCATCATGCGCGTGCTCGACGTCATCATGTCGATCCCCGGCATCGCGCTCGCCGCCATCCTGGTGCTCATCCTGGGCAACTCCGTCCCGGCCATCATCTTCTCCATCGGCTTCATGTACACGCCGCAGATCGCGCGCATCGTCCGCGCCAACGTGGTGTCTGAGTACGGCGAGGACTACGTCCGCGCGGTCATCGTCTCCGGAGCCCGCGCCCCGTGGATTCTCATGAGGCACGTCCTGCGCAACTGCATCGCGCCGATCATGGTCTTCACGGTCACGCTCGTCGCCGACGCCATCATCTTCGAGGCGTCGCTCACCTTCATCGGCGCCGGCATCGCCGAGCCCACGCCCACGTGGGGCAACATCCTCTCGTCCGCGCGTGACGGCGTCCTGCTTGGCCGCTGGTGGCAGGCGCTCTTCCCGGGCATCGCGATCATGGTCACGTGCCTCGCCCTCAACATCCTCTCCGAGGGCCTGACCGATGCGATGGCCGCCGCCCCGTCCGCGCCCGTGAGCAACGAGAACGCCGAGAGCCGCCGCGAGGCCGACCTCCTCGTCGCCGACCCGGTCCGCGCCTACAAGGAGCAGGCCGACTCCCTCGCCCGCCGTCTCGGGGCGCTCCGCGAGGTCGAGCTCGCGCGCACCGACCGCCGCGTCCCCGACTACTCCGTGGAGCCGATCCTCCAGGTCAAGAACCTCTCGATCGGGTTCCCGCGCCACGGTGACGTCCACGTGGTGGACAACGTCTCCTTCGACGTGCGCCCGGGCCAGTGCATGGCTCTCGTCGGCGAGTCCGGCTGCGGCAAGTCCATCACCACCAAGACCATCATGAACCTCCTGCCCGACAGCGCCCGCATCCAGGGCCAGATCCTCTACAAGGGCAAGGACCTGCTCAAGCTCTCCAAGGAGGAGCACCGCAAGCTGCTGGGCCACGAGCTTGCGATGGTCTACCAGGACTCCCTGTCCTCGCTCAACCCGTCGATGCTCATCTCCGCCCAGATGAAGCAGCTCACGAGCCGTGGCGGCACCCGCAGCGCCGAGGAGCTCCTCGAACTCGTCGGCCTCGACCCCAAGCGCACGCTCGAGAGCTACCCGCACGAGCTTTCCGGCGGCCAGTGCCAGCGCGTCATCATCGCCATGGCCCTCACGAGGAACCCCTCGCTCGTCATCTGCGACGAGCCCACCACGGCGCTCGACGTCACGGTCCAGAAGCAGGTCATCAAGCTGCTGAACGACCTCCAGAAGCAGCTCGGCTTCGCCATGATCTTCGTGTCCCACGACCTCGCGCTCGTGGCCGAGGTCGCCTCCGAGATCACGGTCATGTACGCCGGCCAGGTCATCGAGTCCGCCCCCACCAAGGAGCTCCTCACCAACCCGATCCACGAGTACACGCAGGGCCTGCTCGGCGCCGTCCTCTCGATCGAGGCGCACGACGGCAGCCGCCTGCACCAGGTTCCCGGCTCCGTCCCGAGTCCCGCGGACTTCCCCAAGGGCGACCGCTTCGCCCCGCGCTCGAGCCACCCCACGGTCGGCCTCGACGTCCATCCCATCCTCAAGCCCGTTCCCGGAGCCGCCCATCACCTCGTATCGGAGATCCCTGACGAGGAGCTCGCGAAGAACGGTCTCGTCTCTCGACTGGAGGTGAGGTAGATGGCGGACAAGACCTCTGGGCAGACCCCCATCATCTTCCTGGATAACATCTCGGTCACGTTCAAGTCCCGCACGGGCTCGCTCTTCCACCCCAACCTCGTGCACGCCGTGAACGGCCTCACGCTCAAGCTCATGCCGGGCGAGACAATCGGCATCGTGGGAGAGTCCGGCTGCGGCAAGTCCACGACCGCTAACGTCATGTGCGGCCTGCAGTCGCCCACGGACGGCCGGGTCTACTTCAAGGGCGACGACGTCACCAAGCGCACCGCCGAGCTCCGCAAGAAGATCGGCCGCGTGGTCTCCGTCGTCTTCCAGAACCCGGCCACGGCCCTGAACCCGCGCATGTCCGTCCACGACCAGCTGCTGGACCCGCTGATCGTCCACAAGGTCGGCTCCGACGACGAGCGCGAGGCGCGCATCAACGAGCTGCTCGGCATCGTCGGCCTGCCGTCCTCGGCGATGTATGCCCTCCCGGGCCAGCTCTCCGGAGGCCAGCGCCAGCGCGTCGCCATCGCCCGCGCCCTCTCCCTCCAGCCGGACGTCATCATCGCCGACGAGCCCACGTCGGCCCTCGACGTCTCCGTCCGCGCGCAGATTCTGAACCTGCTCACGGACCTCAAGAAGGAGCTCGGCCTGGCCATGGTCTTCATCAGCCACGACATCCAGACGGAGCGCTACATCTCCGACCGCATCGTCGTCATGAACCACGGCCAGATCATGGAGGAGGGCCCGGCACGGCAGATCTTCGAGGACCCGCACGACGCGTACACCAAGACGCTTCTCGGCGCGGCCCCGTCGCTGCTGCACCCCAACCTCGGTCAGTAGTCCCCAAGGCCCTGCGGCGGGCGCGCCTTCGGGCGCGCCCGCTTTGCGAATCGGCGAGTGGCGCGTTCCTCTCGTCGCTTCTGCCCTAGCATCTGAGCCCCCTGTCCCGCACGGGGCGGAGCGTCCCGCCCCACACAAGAAAGGACCAGCATGGCAGACCTTAAGATCACGGGCGTCGTCCCTCCCGTCGTCGTCCCCGACACCCCCGACCACGAGCTCGACGTTCCCTCCTTCGAGCGCCTCATCGACCGCATGATCGACGCAGGCGTCGACGGCCTCTTCTTCCTCGGCTCCTCTGGCGAGGTCGTCTTCTCCACTGACGCGCGCCGCCGCCAGATCATCTCCGAGGCCGTCCGCATCGTCGACCACCGCGTGCCCGTGCTCGTGGGCATCATCGACACCGAGACCGAGCGCGTCATCGAGCACGGCAAGGTCGCCCAGGAGCTTGGCGCCGACGCCCTCGTGGCCACCGCCCCGTTCTACGCCCTCGGTGGCATGGCCGAGGTCGAGGAGCACTTCCGCATCCTCCACGAGGAGCTCGACCTGCCCATCTTCGCCTATGACATTCCCGTGTGCGTGCACACCAAGCTCCCGTGGCCGCTGCTTGTCAAGCTCGGCAAGGAGGGCGTGCTCGCCGGCGTCAAGGACTCCTCCGGCGACGACATCTCATTCCGCTACCTCTGCCAGGAGAACGAGAAGGCCGGTCACCCGCTCTCGCTGCTCACCGGTCACGAGATCGTGGTCGACGGCGCGTACCTCTCCGGCGCCGACGGCTCCGTCCCGGGCCTTGCCAACGTCGAGCCCGAAGGCTACGTCCGCATGTGGAAGGCCGCGCAGGCCGGCGACTGGGCCACGGTCAAGGCCGAGCAGGACCGCCTGAACGAGATCTCCCACATCTTCGACGTCACCTCCGGCGTGCAGGGCTATGCCGGCGGCGTGGGCGCCTTCAAGACCGCGCTCTGGCTCCTCGGCGTCTTTGACTCCAACACCATGCCGCGCCCGGTCAAGGCCCTCGAGGGCGACAACGTCGAGGCCATCAGGAAGGTCCTCGTGGACACCGGGCTTCTCGAGGGCTAGGGGGGAGAGCCATGAGCCAGACCATCATTGCCGTCGACATCGGCGGCACCAAGATCGCCTGCGGTCTCGTCACCCTCGGTGGCGACGCGCCCGCGATCTCCAAGGTCGAGAAGGTCCCCACGGATGCCATGAAGGGCGGCGAGCACGTGCTCGCCACGGTGCTCGCCCAGGTGAAGGCCGCCATCGGGCGCGCCGACGAGCCCCCCGTGGGCGTCGGCATCTCCTCGGCGGGCGTGGTGAACCCGCGCAACGGCGACATCACCTTTGCCAACGAGCTCATGCCCGGCTGGGGCGGCACCCACCTCGGCGCCGAGGTCACCGCCGCGACCGGCCTGCCGTGCCGCGTCCTCAACGACGTCCACGCCCATGCCCTGGGCGAGGCGCGCTGGGGCGGCGGCCGCGACAAGAAGAGCTGCCTCGTCGCGGCGGTCGGCACCGGCATTGGCGGCGCCTTCGTCGAGTGGGGCAAGATCATGCTCGGCGCCCATGACGAGGCCGGCCACATCGGGCACGTCTGCTGCCCGGCGGCCGCGGGGGTGCCGTGCAGCTGCGGGGCGACGGGCCATCTCGAGCCCATCGCCGCGGGTCCGGGCATCATCGCCGAGTACGTCCGCTTGGGCGGGGACGAGGCGCTCCCTGACGGCACGCCGATAGACGGAGCTGAGATCGACCGCCGCGCCGCCGCGGGCGACAAGGCCGCCAAGGCCGCCGAGGCCCGCGCGGGCCGCGCCCTGGGCGAGGTCCTGGGCAGCATGTGCAACATGCTCGACCCTGACGTCGTGATCCTCTCCGGCTCCGTCGCGCAGTGCGGCCCCGACTGGTCCGATGCCATGGCCGAGGCCTTCAAGGGCCAGGCCATGCCGCCCGTTGCCACCACGCCCATCGTGGGCGGCGAGCTCGGCGGCGACGCGCCGCTGGTCGGCGCCGCGGAGAACTTCGTGCAGTCCGGCTACGCCGAGATCTCCGACTAGCCCCGCGGGGCGTGCAAAAGGGACAGTCACTTTTGCACGCCCCCCCTGCTAACGGTCAGTCGTGCAAAAGTGACTGTCCCTTTTGCACGCCCGGAGGAGGAACCATGCCCATCTCACCGCTCGTCCAGTCCCTCAAGGGGAAGCTCATCGTCTCCGTCCAGGCCTATCCCGGCGAGCCGCTGCGCCACCCCGAGACCATGGCCCAGATGTCGCGCGCCTGCGAGCTCGGCGGCGCCGCCGCCATCCGCTGCCAGGGACTCTCCGACATCGCCGCCATCAAGGGCCGCGTGGAGATCCCCGTCATCGGCCTGTGGAAGGAGGGCCACGAGGGCGTCTACATCACGCCCACGCTGCGCCACGCCATGGCGTGCGTGAACGCCGGTGCCGACGTGGTGGCCCTCGACGCCACCGACCGCCCGCGCCCGGACGGCCGCACCTTCGAGGAGACCGTCGAGGCCATCCGCTCCCAGAGCGACGTCCTCATCATGGCCGACTGCATGACCATCGAGGACATCCGCCGCGCCGTCGCCTGCGGCTGCGACCTCGTCTCCACGACGCTCTCGCACAACAAGGCCGCCATCGACACCACGCTCGAGGACGGCCCTGACGTGCCGCTGCTCAAGCAGGCGACCTCGGAGTTCCCCGACTACCCGATCATCTGCGAGGGCCACGTTCACACCCCGGCCGACGCCAAGACCGCCATCGACGCGGGAGCCTGGGCCGTCGTCGTGGGCACCGGCATCACGCACCCCACCTCGCTCACCAGCTGGTTCCGCGCCGCGATCGAGTAGGGGAGAGAGCACCATCGCTCCGGGCCGACGCGGGCCCCGGACTCGTCCGGGGCCCGCTTTCTTTGTCGGCGTTCCCGTTCTTCTCGCCATGCGGGCATCTGAGCCTGCCGCCGAGTCGGCGGCCGAGCCGTGCGGGGCCAGCATGCGCAGCCCGCGATGTTCGCAAACTCCCGATTCCGCGTTCGCGCGAGAACGCGTAGCCTGGGTTTTGCCGCCAATCTGACCCCTTTTCTGAGCTTACGCGTCGGGTAGTTCCAAGTTTGTCATGCGTAACCGCGGATGTCCGGATATCCGAGCTCGCGCGTTCTTCTCGCCCCGCGCGGTGCCTGCTGACGCCGCGGGTCATCCAAGCATGCGTGAAAATGCTCAGAAATGCGAACTTATGACCGTTCGTGGACAATGTCATACCGCTTACCGCTAGAATGCGTAGAATTGCACACAAATGGAAGAAATTGCGTAAAAATGAAAATCACAGAGCAGGACCAGAACGGAGGAGACCCATGCCAGACACCGAGAAGAACGCGCCGCTCGACTCGGCAGCCGCCGCGTCCGCGGCCTTCGCCGCCGTCGAGAGCCGCCCGTTCCCCGACGACGTCTTCACCGCGCCCGAGCTCCGCTGGGCCGTGATCGGCTGCGGCGTCATCGCCAACCAGATGGCGACCTCGCTCGCGCTCGCCGGCCGCCACCTGCGCGGCGTTGCCAATCGCACGCGCGAGAAGGCCGTCGCCTTTGCCGAGAAGCACCACGTGGAGCGCGTCTACGACACGGCCGAGGACCTCTACGCGGACCCGGACGTCGACGCCGTCTACGTCACCACGCCGCACAACACGCACATCCGCTACCTGCGCGGCGCGCTCGCCGCGGGCAAGCACGTGCTCTGCGAGAAGTCCATCACCCTCAACTCCGCCGAGCTCGCCGAGGCCCGCGCCCTCGCCGCGGCAAACGGCGTCGTGCTCATGGACGCCACCACGATCCTGCACATGCCACTCTACCGCGAGCTGCGCCGCCGCGCGGACGCGGGGGAGTTCGGCCGCATGAACCTCGCGCAGGTCAGCTTTGGCTCCTACAAGGAGTACGGCGACCTCACCAACCGCTTCTACAACCGGGGGCTCGCCGGCGGCGCGATGCTCGACATCGGGGTCTACGCGCTCAGCATCATGCGCCTCTTCATGGCGAGCCAGCCCGAGGAGGTGGTATCGCTCGGCAACCTCGCCTCCACGGGCGTGGACGAGGCGGGCGGCATCGTCTGCCGCAACGCCGAGGGCCAGCTCGGCGTCATCTCGCTCACGCTCCACTCTAAGCAGCCCAAGCGCGCGGTCATCTCCTTCGACCGCTGCTACGTGGAGGTGACGGAGTACCCGCGCGCGGATGCCGCGACGATCGTATGGACCGCCGACGGCCACCGCGAGGCCGTGCGCGCCGGCGTCGAGGGCTATGCCCTCTGCTACGAGATGGCCGACCTCGAGCGCGCCGTCGCGGGCGACGCCCGGGCCGCTGCCCTCATCGACACCGCGTCCGACGTGATGGACCTCATGACGCGCCTGCGCGCCGACTGGGGCGTCACCTATCCCGAGGAGGAGTAGCCATGCTGGCAGAGGAGCGCCACGCGCGCATCGTGGAGATGGTCCGCAGGCAGGGGACCGCCACCGTGGCGGAGCTGGCCTCGGCCCTGGACATCTCCGAGTCCACCATCCGCCGCGACCTGGACAAGCTCGACCAGGCCCATCGCCTGGTCAAGGTCCACGGCGGCGCCACCACGCTCGAGTCCGCCCACCTCACGCGCGACCTCACGCTCGAGGAGCGCCACGGCCTGCACGCCGAGGAGAAGCGCGCCGTCTGCGCCTACGCGGCCACGCTCGTGGGGCCGGACGACCTCGTCTACCTCGACGCCGGCTCCACCGTGGAGGAGCTCATCGGGCATCTCGTCGAGCGTGACGCGCGCTACGTCACGGACTCGCTCTCCCACGCCATGAAGCTCGCCGCGCGCGGCTTCCGCGTCACGGTGCTCGGCGGCGAGCTCAAGAGCGCCACGGAGTCGCTCGTGGGGCCGGATACCATCGCCGCGCTCTCGCGCTACCACTTCACGATCGGATTCTGGGGCGTTAACGGCATCACCCCCGAGCACGGATTCACCTCGCCGGAGAGCAACGAGGCGCTGATCAAGCAGCTCACGATGGAGCGCACGGCGCGCCGCTACGTGCTCGCGGACGCCACGAAGTTCGACAACACGAGCCTCGTGGGGTTCGGCGCCTTCGACTCCGCCACGATCGTCACCTGCGGGGACGTCCCCGAGAAGTACCGGAGCTTCGATAACGTTGTGGAGGTAGCCCGATGATCTGCACCGTCACGTTCAACCCGTCGCTCGACTACATCGTCCGCGTGGACGACATGCGCCTGGGCGTCATCAACCGCACCACCTACGAGAAGATCCTGCCCGGCGGAAAGGGCGTGAACGTCTCCATCGTGCTCGGCAACCTCGGGCACGCGAGCCGCGCGCTCGGCTTCGTGGCGGGCTTCACGGGCGACGAGCTCTGCCGCCTGTGTACCGAGGCGGGCGTCGAGACCGACTTCATCCGCGTGGCGGAGGGCATGACGCGCATCAACGCCAAGGTCAAGAGCAACGAGGAGACCGAGCTCAACGGCCAGGGGCCCGTCATCACCGCCCGGGACGTCGAGGCGCTCTTCTCCAAGGTCGACGCCCTCGGCGAGGGCGACACGCTCGTCATCTCGGGCTCCGTGCCCGCCGCGCTGCCGCACGACATGTACGAGCGCATCATGGAGCGTCTCCAGGGCCGCGGCGTGCGGACCGTCGTGGACGCCGAGCGCGACCTGCTCACGCGCGTGCTGCCGTACTGCCCCTTCCTCGTGAAGCCCAACAACCACGAGCTCGGGGACATCTTCGGCGTGACGCTGCGCACGCGCGACGAGGTCGTGCCGTACGCCAAGGAGCTCCAGGAGATGGGCGCCGCTAACGTGCTCGTCTCGATGGCGGGGGAGGGCGGCGTGCTCGTGGCCGAGACGGGCGAGGTCTTCCAGAGCCCGGCCGCCAAGGGCACCGTGGTCAACTCCGTGGGGGCGGGCGACTCCTCCGTCGCCGGGTTCCTCGCGGGCCTGATGGAGACCGGCAGCTACGAGGCCGCCTTCCGCATGGCGCTCGCGACGGGGTCTGCCAGCGCGTTCTCGGACCACCTGGCCACGAGGCCGGAGGTGGAGGCGCTGCTCGCGGCGTCGTGATCGTCCGCCCTCGGGCCCGGCGAGAAGGACCTCGGCGCTCGGACAGCTTCGCCGCGCGGAGGGCGCGCGGCTGCAGAACTCGCGGCGAGGCCCTTCTCGCCGGGCCCGAGGGCATCCAGCGGCACGGGCGTTCTTCTCGCCTGCCGCAGGGCTCGTGGCCAGGTGGTCCGGGAGCGCTCGTGCGGGCGCGACGCATCGCCCATCGGGCGGCGCGCAGCCGCCTTGGAACAACGGAAAAAACGATGGTGAAGGCAAGCTACGAAAGGATGGGACTATGAGAATCACGGATCTGCTCAAGCCCGAGTCAATCGGGATCGGGGGTGCGCCGGCATCCAAGGACGAGGCCATCGACGAGCTCGTCGACCTCATGGCGAAGGGCGGCAACGTCGCCGACAAGGCGGGCTATGCCGCGGCCGTGCGGGAGCGCGAGGCGCAGTTCTCCACGGGCCTCGGCGACGGCATCGCCATCCCGCACGCCAAGACGGCCGCCGTCTCCGCGCCCGGCCTCGCGGCCATGACCGTGCCCGCGGGCGTGGACTACCAGTCGCTCGACGGGGAGCCGGCGACGCTGCTCTTCCTCATCGCGGCGCCCGAGGGGGAGGCCAACACGCACCTCGAGGTGCTGAGCCGCCTCTCCACGCTGCTTCTCGACGCCGACTTCTGCGCGGCCCTGCGCGCGGCGAGGACGCCCGCGGAGTTCCGTGCCCTCGTGGACGCCGAGGAGGACAAGCACCGCGCCGCCGAGGAGGTCAAGGCCGCCGGCGCCGCCGCGCGCGACGCCGCGGGCTACGACGTGCTCGCGATCACGGCCTGCCCCACGGGCATCGCGCACACCTACATGGCCGCCGAGGCCCTCGAGAAGAAGGCCGCCGAGCTCGGCATCAAGATCAAGGTCGAGACCCAGGGCTCGGGCGGCGCCAAGAACGTCATCACCGAGAAGGACGTCGAGGGCGCCAAGGGAGTCATCATCGCGGCCGACAAGAACATCGACCTCGCCCGCTTCGACGGCATGCCCGTCTACAGCTGCCCGGTCACCCGCGGCATCAACGAGCCCGAGGTCCTTCTCGGCATCGTCATGGACGGCAAGGCCCCCGTCTACCACCACGCCGGCGGCTCCTCCGACGCGGCCGCGGCGGGCGCGTCGGGCGAGGGCGTCGGCCACAAGGTCTACAAGGACCTCATGAACGGCGTCTCCCACATGCTGCCGTTCGTGATCGGCGGCGGCATCCTCACCGCCATCGCGTTTCTCGTGGACCAGCCGGGCCTCGGCACCGCCGCCTACGGCTCCTCGATCCCGGCCGCCGCACTCTTCAAGACCATCGGAAGCGAGGCCTTCGGGTTCATGCTGCCGATCCTCGCCGGCTACATCGCCATGTCCATCGCCGACAGGCCCGGCCTCGCCCCCGGATTCGTGGGCGGCATCTTCGCCAAGGTCGGCTACGACTTCGCCTACCTCGGCACGCTCGACGCCACGAGCCTCGTCTCCGGCGGCTTCATCGCGGCCCTCTTCGCGGGCTTCGCGGCAGGCTACATGACGCTCGGCATCGAGCGGCTCTGCGACCGGCTCCCGGCGTCGCTCGAGGGCATCAAGCCCATGCTCATCTACCCGGTCCTCGGCGTACTCGCCATCGGCGTGGTCATGCTCGCCCTGAACCCGCTCTTCGCGCTCATCAACACCGGCCTCAACGGCTTCCTGCGCGGCCTCGGCACGAACAACATCGTCCTTCTCGGCCTCGTGCTCGGCGGCATGATGTCCGTCGACATGGGCGGCCCCTTCAACAAGGCGGCCTACGTCTTCGGCACCGCCGCGCTCGATCCGGCGAGCGGTCTCGGCACCACCGGCCAGATCATGATGGCCTCCGTCATGGTGGGCGGCATGGTCCCGCCGCTGGCGATCGCCCTCTCCACCACGATCTTCAAGAACCGCTGGACTAAGGCCGACCGCAACGCCGGCATCGTGAACTACATCATGGGCCTCTCGTTCATCACCGAGGGCGCCATCCCCTTCGCCGCCGCCGACCCCGGCCACGTGCTGCCCTCCTGCATCATCGGCTCCGCCGTGGCGGGCGGCCTCTCGGCGCTCTTCGGCTGCGCAAGCCCCGCCCCGCACGGAGGCGCGTGGGTGACCCCGGTCATCGGCAACGGCCTCCTGTGGCTCGTCGCCGCGCTCGCGGGCGCCGTCGTGGCCTGCCTCATCCTGTCGCTCTGGAAGAAGCCGCTCCCGCCCGAGGAGTCCGGCCTCAAGAGGTAGCGCCGCCGGCTTCGCTGCGCCCCGGGGGACTGCCCCGGGGCGCACTCCCTTCGAGCATGCCCCCGCGCACGGTTTCCCGCTTTCGGGCCGCGATTCCGTGCACGGGGGCATGCTCGCGCGTTCCGTGCAGAGAGGCATGTTCGGCGGCTCGTCCTTCTCGCCCTGCGACCTCTCGCGATTGCCCCGAGCATGCTATGTGGCACGGCTTCATCGAGCATGCCCCCGCGCACGGTCTCCGGCTCCCCACGCCGCGATTCCGTGCAGAGAGGCATGCTCGGCCGCGCGCCCTTCTCGCCCCGCGCTCTTTTGGGCCGGCCCGGCGATGCCCCGTCCGGGCATGCCGTGCGGCATGCCCGACCCTGCTGCCGTATACTGGCGAGAAGAACGGCGAGAAGGACCTCGAGGAGGGGAGTGCCATGGGTGCGACCGGCCAGCAGATGCGCGCGGCCGAGGGGCGCGACCGCGTGCCCGACGTCGTGGTGGTCACGGGGATGTCGGGCTCGGGGCGCACCCAGGCGCTTCATGTCTTCGAGGACATGGGCTACTTCTGCATCGACAACCTCCCGCCCCGCCTGCTCCTGCAGCTCGCGGAGCTCGTGGGCATCAACGCCGGGGTGGGGCGCCACCTCGCCGTGACCTGCGACCTGCGCAGCCAGGGCCTCTTCGACGAGTTCTCCGATTCGGTCAAGCAGCTGCGCGAGCACGAGCTCACCTGCAGCGTGGTCTTCCTCGACACCGACGACGACGTCCTCATGCGCCGCTACGACGAGAACCGGCGCCGCCACCCGCTCGCCGGGCCGGGGGAGTCCATCGCGGGCGCCATCGCGCGCGAGCGAGCGCAGCTCGGCAGCGTGCGCGACGCCGCCGACCTCGTCATCGACACGAGCCGCACGAGCACCAAGGAGCTGCGCGCCCGCCTGCGCCGGGCGTTCTCGGAGCTCACGGACCAACAGCTCATGGAGGTGTCGGTCTTCTCCTTCGGCTTCAAGCACGGCATGCCGGTCGAGGCCGACCTCATGATCGACGTCCGCTTCCTGCCGAACCCCTTCTATGACCCCGAGATGCGCCCCCTCACGGGCAAGGACCGGCTCGTCGCCGACTTCGTGCTCGGCAACCCCACCACCGAGAGGTTCCTCGAGGCCTGGTACCGCCTGCTCGACGTGGCGATGCCCGGCTACGTCGCCGAGGGCAAGAGCCACCTCTCCATCGCGGTGGGCTGCACGGGCGGCCAGCACCGGAGCGTCGCCATTGCCGCGGCCACGGCCTCCTACCTCGAGCGCGGGGGCTACCATGTGACGCTCTCGCACCGCGACCTCGCGCTCGCCAACGTGAGGACGAGCTAGGATGTCGTTCACCGCCCAGGTCAAAGACGAGCTTTCCCGCGTCGAGGGCACGCCCTCCGCCGAGCTCGCCCAGCTCTCGGCGCTCATCCGCGTGTGCGGCACGCTCTCGTTCAGGGGGGTCGGGCGCTACTCCATCCGCATCGCCACGGAGACGGGCGCCGTCGCACGGACGATCATCAAGCTCACGCACAAGCTCTTCGACCTGGAGACGCCGCTCACGGTGCGCCGCTCGGTCCTGCACAAGACGAGGAACTACCTGATTGAGATGCCCGAGCAGGACGAGCTCGCCGAGGACCTCGTGAGGCTCGGGATCCTCGTCCCGGGGCGCGGGCTCGCGACGGGCGTGCCGGTCGCGCTGCTGCGCACGCGCGAGGCGCGGGCGGCCTTCGTGCGCGGCGCGTTCATGGCGGGCGGCTTCATCGCGGACCCGCGCGGAGACTTCCACCTGGAGATTGCCGTGACGGGGGAGGACTTCGCCCGCGGGCTCGTGTCGCTCGTCGGGTCCTTCGGGGTCTCGGCGCGCCTGAACCGCCGGCGGGGCGCCTTCGCGCTCTATCTCAAGAGCTTTGACGACGTGATCTCGCTTCTGCGCGCCATGGGGGCGCAGCGGATGGCCCGGGTGGTCGAGCTCGCCCGCGCGCAGAAGTCCGTCAAGAACGACGTCAACCGCCGCGTCAACGCCGAGATGGCCAACCAGGCCCGCTCGACGGGGGCGGCCGCCTCGCAGCTCGACCTCATCGACCGCGCCGAGAGGGGCGTGGGGCTCGCGGCGCTGCCGCCGGCGCTGCGCGCCTTCTGCCGCGCGCGGCGGGAGCACCCGGAGCTCTCGCTCGCCGCGCTCGGCGCCGAGCTCGACCCTCCGGCGTCGAAGTCGGCCATGTACCACCGCGTCCTCAGGCTCCAGCAGATCGTCGAGGATGCCGAGGTGCGGCGGGGCGACGGCCCGTCAGGCCCAGTCGCGCGGGAACCATCCCACGTCGACGGATAAAATCTGAGCGCCTGCGGCTTAAATTGGCGTGCCCCCCAGTTTTAGCGATACGCACCGTCGCGCGTGGGGTACACTATCGGTTGGCAGGGGCGTCACGCCCATGTTGGTGCTTTGGTCCGCCGAGGAGAAGCCCCGGCGGCCCCGTGAAAGGAGAAAGCATGGCAGTTAAGGTTGCAATCAACGGCTTTGGTCGCATCGGCCGTCTGGCTTTCCGTCAGATGTTCGGTCACGAGGGCTCCGAGATCGTCGCCATCAACGACCTCACCTCCCCCGACATGCTCGCGTACCTTCTGAAGTACGACACCACGCAGGGCAACTACGCTCGCGACCACAAGGTCGAGGCCGGCGAGGACTCCATCACCGTTGACGGCAAGAAGATCACCATCTACAAGGAGGCCGACGCCTCCAAGCTCCCCTGGGGCGAGCTCGGCGTCGACGTCGTCCTCGAGTGCACCGGCTTCTACACCTCCAAGGCCAAGGCCCAGGCCCACATCGACGCCGGCGCCAAGAAGGTCGTCATCTCCGCTCCCGCGGGCAACGACCTCCCCACGATCGTCTACAACGTCAACCACGAGCAGCTGACCGCCGATGACAACATCATCTCCGCGGCCTCCTGCACCACCAACTGCCTCGCCCCGATGGCCAAGGGCCTCAACGACTTCGCGCCCATCGTCTCCGGCATCATGACCACCATCCACGCCTACACCGGCGACCAGATGCCGCTCGACGGCCCGCAGCGCAAGGGCAACAAGCGCCGCAGCCGCGCCTGCGCGCAGAACATCGTCCCCAACTCCACGGGTGCCGCCAAGGCCATCGGCCTGGTCCTCCCGGAGCTCAACGGCAAGCTGATCGGCGCCGCCCAGCGCGTTCCCACGCCCACCGGCTCCATCACCAACCTCTACTGCGTGGTTGACAAGGTCGTCACCAAGGACGAGGTCAACGCCGCTATGAAGGCCTATGCCGAGACCATCCCCGAGACCTTCGCCTACAACGAGGACGACATCGTCTCCTCCGACATCATCGGCGAGACCCACGGCTCGATCTTCGACGCCACCCAGACCATGGTCCAGGACCTCGGCAACGGCCAGAGCCTCGTTCAGGTCACCTCTTGGTACGACAACGAGAACTCCTACACCTCCCAGATGGTCCGCACCATCAAGTACTTCGAGAAGTTCGTCGCGTAGCCAACGCTTCGCATCGGCTTTTCGCAGGGGGTGCGGTCGCAGCTCACGGGGCCGCGGCCGCGCCCCTTTCTCGTAGGAACCAGACAAAGGAGTGAGCATGGCCTTCACCAAGAAGACCGTCCGCGACGCCGACGTCGCGGGCAAGCGCGTCCTCATGCGCGTGGACTTCAACGTCCCCCTGAAGGACGGCGTCGTCACGGACGACACCCGCGTCCGCGCCGCGATCCCCACGATCGAGTACCTTAAAGAGCAGGGCGCCAAGATCATCCTCATGAGCCACCTCGGCCGCCCCAAGGGCGACGGCCCCGAGCCCCAGTTCTCCCTGAAGCCCGCCGCCGACAAGCTCGCCGAGCTTACCGGCTATGACGTGAAGTTCGTCGACGACACCTACGGCGAGAAGGCCAAGGCCGCCGTGGACGCGCTCCAGGACGGCGAGATCCTCGTCCTCGAGAACGTCCGCTTCGACAAGCGCGAGAAGAAGAACGACCCCGAGATCGCCAAGACGCTCGCCTCCTACGGCGACGTCTTCGTGCTCGACGCCTTCGGTACCGCGCACCGCGCCCAGGGCTCCGTGGTCGGCCCCGCCGCGTATCTTCCCGCCTACGCCGGCTTCCTGCTGGAGAAGGAGGTCGACACCCTGACCGGCATCTTCGCCGAGCCCGAGCGTCCCTTCGTCGCCATCGTCGGCGGTTCCAAGGTTTCCTCCAAGATCGGCGTCCTCGATCACCTGATCGACTCCGCCGACACCCTCATCATCGGCGGCGGCATGGCCTACACCTTCTTCCTGGCCAAGGGCTACACCGTGGGCACCTCCCTCAAGGAGGAGGACTGGGTCGAGCGCGCTGGCGAGATGCTCAAGAAGGCCGAGGACAAGGGCGTCAAGATCCTGCTCCCGATCGACAACGTCGTCGCCGACCACTTTGGCGAGGACGCCGAGGGCGAGGTCGTCGACTCCGACAAGATCCCCGACGACCGTATGGGCATGGACATCGGCCCCAAGACGCGCGAGCTCTACGCCGACGCCATCAAGGCCGCCAAGACGGTGTTCTGGAACGGCCCGATGGGCGTCTTCGAGATGGACCAGTTCGCCGCCGGCACCGAGGCCGTCGCCCGCGCCGTGGCCGACTCCGACTGCACCTCGATCATCGGCGGCGGCGACTCCGTCGCGGCCATCAACAAGTTCGGCCTGGCCGACAAGATGAGCTGGATCTCCACCGGCGGTGGCGCTTCCATGGAGCTCGTCGAGGGCAAGGCCCTTCCCGGAGTGGAGGCGCTTCTCGATGCGTAAGAGGATGATCGCTGGCAACTGGAAGATGAACAAGACCTACAGCGAGGGCGTCGTCCTCGCCCAGGGCCTTGCCGACGAGCTTGCCGACGGCACCGGCGACGTCGACGTCGTCGTCTGCCCGCCCGCCGTCGACCTCAAGGGCGTCTCCGAGGTCATCGAGCAGGCGTCCGCCCCGTTTGCGCTCGGCGCCCAGAACGTCTACTGGGAGGAGTCCGGCGCCTACACCGGCGAGACCGCTCCCAACATGCTCGAGGCCGTGGGCGCGACCTACTGCATCATCGGCCACTCCGAGCGTCGCGACTACTTTGGCGAGACGGACGAGGACGTGAACAAGAAGGCCCGTGCCCTCATGGCTCACGGCATCGTGCCCATCTCCTGCTGCGGCGAGTCCCTCGAGGTCCGCGAGGCTGGCAAGCACGTCGAGTTCGTCGTCGACCAGATCAAGAAGGACACCGAGGGCCTGGAGATCACCGACCCCTCCAAGTACGTGATCGCCTACGAGCCCATCTGGGCCATCGGCACCGGCAAGACCGCCACGGCCGATGACGCCCAGGAGGTCTGCGGCGCCATCCGCGCCACCCTCGTCGAGGTCTTCGGCGAGGAGGTCGCCTCCGGCATCCGCGTGCTCTACGGCGGCTCCGCCAAGCCCGAGAACATCGCCGGCTTCCTCGAGAAGGAGGATGTCGACGGCGCGCTCGTCGGCGGCGCCTCCCTCAAGGCCGACAGCTTCGCGGCCATGGTCAAGAGCGCGATGGCGTAGCGCCTCGTCTCTCCTGACAGATGTGGACTCTGGGGTCCGGACCTCGTCCGGGCCCCTTTGTGTTACCATGACCAGTTGTTATGCATCTGTCCTGAAGGAGCCTCAGTGAACCCGCTCAACATCATCCTGACCGTCCTGCTGTTCCTCTCCGGAGCCCTCACCGTCATTCTCGTCCTCATGCACTCGGGAAAGGGCACGGGCGTCTCCGACATGATCGCCTCCTCGCTCTACAACTCCGGCACCGGCTCGGGCGTTCTCGAGAAGAACCTCAACCGCCTGACGGTCATCACCGCGACCGTCTTCATCGTGAGCATTCTCGTGATGGCGCTCACGTTCCCCACGGGAACGCTCGGCTAGTCCTTCTCGCACGACATAGGGAGTACCTCTCGGCGGCGGCCTTCGGGTCGCCGCCTTTTTGCTGGCGCACGGGCGGGGAGGGGACGCACTCGTGAGTGCCCTCCGCAGGTGCGGCCGCACCTGCGTCGAATACGCGTCGAGTGCGGCCCAAAGGGCGAGAAATACCTGCGAGTGCGCCCAGCGGCACGCCCCAGAGGCCGCACTTGCGAGTGCCCTCCGCAGGCGCGGATCAAGGGGCGCCGACCTATGCCGAACCCGCTCCGAAAAAAACTCAGATTGGGGCTTGCATCATCTGGGCGACTCGTGCATACTATCCCTTGCGCGAAAGCGCAGTGACAAGTCGGAGTGGCGGAATTGGCAGACGCGCTAGCTTGAGGTGCTAGTGACTGACTAAAAGGTCGTGCGGGTTCAAGTCCCGCCTCCGACACCACGAAGGTGCACGGGCCCCGAAAGGGGCCCGTTTTCGTATGCGGCCTCGCGTCGCTCCCGCGTGCTACGCTAGTGCGGAGAGTCGTGACGGAGGGGGTCTCATGGCCAGGGGCGAGCTCAGCACAACGCATGTCGGGGGGATCGGCGAGGGGAGCCTCGCCGGCGCCCTCTCGAAGCTCCTTCAGCTCACGTGCGAGGCCGTGCTCGTCTTCGACGGCTCCGGAAGGGTCCTTCTCGCCAACGACGAGGCCGTGGAGCTTCTCGGCGCCGGAGAGGGGCTCGTGGGCGTCGACGTTCGCACGCTCGTCGAGCGGGAGGGGAGGCAGGCCGCCGAGGGCCCCTTCGAGGTCGGCGCGCTCGGCATCCCGGCGGACGGCTCGGTGGCGCTCGCCTCGCTCAGGTCGGCGGACGGCAGGCCGCACTCCGTTCGCGTGCGCTGCGACGCCGTGCGGGCGCCGGGGGAGACCTACCTGCTCGTCGCGATGCCCGTGGACGCCGACGCCCTCGCCGACCGCGAGGGCGCCCGCGCGATGGCGGACCTCCGCCGCGCCAACCACCGTCTCTCGGGCACGCTCAACATCGTGCTCGACACGATAGACTCCGGGGACATCGCCACCCTCTTCGAGCGCACGCTCGAGGAGCTCACCGACACCATGGAGGCCGACGGCACGCTCGTGTACCTCTCGGAGGCGGACGGCTTTCACCTGCGCGGCATCTCGAGCGGGCTGCTCGGCGAGCGCCTCGCCCGCTTCATGCCGTTCGGCAGGAGCGTGGAGCGGCTCGCCATCCGAGAGGGGAGGGCGGTGCGCCTTCGCGTGTGCGCCCCCACCAACGCCTCGCTGCGCCAGGGCAGGCTCACGAAGCGCGAGGTGCTGAACGAGGAGACGGGCGAGGTGCTCCGGATGCGGGTCGACACCGTGCCGCCGTTCACGAGCTTCATCGTGGTGCCCGTGTGGTTCGGCGGCAGGGTCATCTCGATCATCGAGGTGGGGTGGCGTCGCCTGCACCCGCTGCTCAAGGACGACGCGCGCCTGCTCGACTCGGTTGCCCGCTATCTCTCCATCCAGCTCGCGGGAGCCTTCGCCACCCTGCGGGCGCGCCGGGCGGACCGGCTCGCCTCGCTCGCGACCGAGCTACGCGAGGAGCTGCTCACGTCGGCCTCGGAGGGGTCGGGCGAGGGCGCGCTCGGCCGTATCCGCGACGTCTTCTCAGAGGCGGGAGACGAGCTCGACGCCGCGGTGGTGCCGGTGCGCGAGAACGACCGTCAGCACGTCGTGATAGCGGACCTGCCGCTCACGGGGTCGCGCGAGCTTCCCGTCGACCTCGACGCCCTCGCCGAGCCCTATCGCGCGGGGGACGTCGCCGTGGTGCCGGTGCGCCCCGACTCCAATCTCTTCTCGCTGCTGCGCGACATGGGGGAGCCGTGCGTCGGGGCCCTCGTGGACCTCGGCGAGCTCTCGGGCGAGCGGAGGTGCCTGCTCGTGCTTCGTCCGGACGGAGCCGAGCCCCTTGACGAGACCGAGCTCGACTTCCTCGCGGGCCTCGCCGCCGACGCCCGCGACATCGCCCGGGGGGAGGAGGCGCGCGAGCAGGACAAGCGCATCTCGCAGGCGCTTCAGACCGGAATGAGAAACGAGCTCCAGTCGGTCGAGGGCCTCACCTCGCAGGCCGTCTACTCCTCCGCGACCAAGGCGGCCTCGGTCGGCGGCGACTTCTACGACCTCATCCGCCTTCCGGGGCACCGCGCCTGCGTCATCATGGGCGACGTCTCGGGCAAGGGGGTCGAGGCCGCCTCGGTCGCCGCCGCGGTCAAGACCGCGCTCGGCGCCTACGCGTGGGAGGGCCTCGCCCCCGCGCGGATGGTGCGCTCTCTGAACGAGTTCCTTCTCGGCTTCTCGCGCCTCGAGACCTTCGCCACGCTCTTCGTGGGCATCCTCGACCTCGACGAGGCGACGATCAGGTACTGCTCGGCCGGGCATCCCCCCGCCGTGCTCGTGCACGCGGGGGCCGACGAGGTCTCGATCCTCGACGTGCAGTCCGGCGTGGTGGGCGCGTTCCACGACATCAGCTACCAGGACGGCCTCGTCGAGCTCGTCCCCGGCGACGTCCTGCTGCTGTATACCGACGGCACGACGGAGGCGCGCGACCCACGGGGTGCCTTCTTCGGCGAGGACGGGCTGCGCGAGGCCGTCATGCGCGAGTCCTCCCCCGATAAGCCCTATGACGGCTTCGTGGACCGCCTGCTTGCGGACCTCGAGGGATTCACGGGGCAGAACCTGGAGGACGACGTGGCGATGCTCGCGCTGCGCTTCGACGGGCTCGGCGCGCGCGCCGGGTCGGCCGCGCCCCGGGAGGGCGCGTCGGCCGACCGCTCGAACTCGGG
This sequence comes from Thermophilibacter provencensis, assembly GCF_900128445.1. Lineage (GTDB taxonomy): Bacteria > Actinomycetota > Coriobacteriia > Coriobacteriales > Atopobiaceae > Thermophilibacter > Thermophilibacter provencensis. The sequence goes on from NZ_LT671417.1 coordinate 1,500,002, forward strand.
GCGTTAGGACGCTCCCATGCGGGGAATAATCCCCGCATGGGAGCTCCTGTGGACATAGCCATCTTCAACGTGGAGGGCGACCTTGACGTGAGGTCGGTCCCTGCAACGCGCCGCCGCCTCGACGCCCTCGTCGCGCAGGGCACGAGGCGCATCTTCATGAACATGGGCGACGTCAGCTACGTCGACTCGGCGGGGATGGGCTTCATCCTTGGCGAGCTGCGGCGCATTCGCCGGATGGGCGGCCTGCTCTCGCTCTCCAACGTCTCTCCGCAGCTCTATCGCGCGCTCAGCCTCATGCGGATCGTCGAGTTCGTGCCCGTATCCCGCGCCGGCGCGCGCCACGAGGTCGCGGCGCTCGACCCGTCGGTGCTGCCGCGGTGGCGCACGACCTTCCGCGTGGGTCCCGACGAGCTCTCCGCAGCCCGCGAGCGCCTCGGCGAGCTCCTCTCGCGCCTCCCGCTCACGGGGGACGCCCTCTTCGACATGGGGCTCGCCTGCGGCGAGGCGCTCGGCAACGCGGTCGACCACACCTGCGCCGACGGGGTGCTCGCCACGGTCGCGGCCTACCCGGACCGCGTGTGCGTGGAGGTGAGCGACTGCGGCTGCGGGTTCGAGCTGGCGGACGGGGACGAGCCCCCCGAGGCCGCTCCCGAGGACGAGCGAGGGCGCGGCATACGGCTCATGCGGATGCTCGCCGACTCCGTGAGCATCACCCGCAAGCGGACGGGGGAGGGGACGGTCGTGCGGCTCGTCAAGCTGCTTGACTCCTCGGGTTCCTCTCCCGAGGGCGCGCCGCCCCTTGCGGGGTGACCCGCCTGCCGTGCCGACCATAGGGGTTCACAATTCCTCCACGGATTGAAACTTGACCCCTTGCGCCAGCTGGCCCGGCCCCGTATAGTAATCCCTGCGCTTGCGGGCTTAGCGCAGTTGGTAGCGCGCCACCTTGCCAAGGTGGAGGTCGCGGGTTCGAACCCCGTAGCCCGCTCCATGCGAGCTCAGAAGGCCGGTCTTGATCGGCCTTTTTCATACGGCGAAGTGGCCAAGTGGTAAGGCACGGGCCTGCAAAGCCCTGACCCCCGGTTCGAATCCGGGCTTCGCCTCCAGGACGTGACGGGCACCCTCCGGGGTGCCCTTTTCGTATGCAGGCCTCCCGCCTTCTCCTCGCGCGGGCGAGAAGGACGGGCGGCCGAAAAACTTTTCTGGGATAGCCCTTGCAATCTGCGGGGCGGAGGAATATCATTACTCCTCGCGTCGCGGGCTTAGCGCAGTTGGTAGCGCGCCACCTTGCCAAGGTGGAGGTCGCGGGTTCGAACCCCGTAGCCCGCTCCATGGGTATGAGAGGGCCGGTCATGTGACCGGCCCTTTTGCTATCCTGTTCACTCGGACGTCTAAGCCTGAGGGGACCTCTGCATGCTCTTCACCATCGCGCTTCTCATCTTCCTGTTCGCCGTCGCCCAGGGCTTCGTGCGGACGGTCGTGTACTTCTGGGAGTGGCTGTCGCGCGGTCGCAAGCTGGGCGACGAGGAGGTCGAGCTCGCCGAGGAGGCGCTCGAGGAGTCCGAGGACGCGCTCGAGCGCGAGCTCGCCCGGGCGTCCCGCCAGCGCGGGCTCGGCCGCGTCTTCGCGCGGTGGCGCGCCTCCGGCGCCGCGGTCGACGAGTACCTCGACCACCTGCAGCTCGGCTGGTACCAGGTCATCTTCATCTTCTTCGTGGGCAGTATGGCGGGCCTGCTCATCGAGGAGGCCTTCATGCTCCTCACGGCGGGCCTCACCGAGAGCCGCGTGGGGCTCGTGTGGGGGCCCTTCTCGCCGCTCTACGGGGTGGGGGCGGTCCTGCTCACCGTGCTCTGCTTCGGCATGCGTCGCCGTGGGGCGCGCGCCTGGCAGGTGTTTCTCGTCTCCGCCCTCGTGGGCGGCGTGCTCGAGCAGCTGACCGGCTGGGCCATGTCCGAGCTCTTCGATGCCGAGTCCTGGACGTACCTCCACCTGCCCGACCACATCACGCAGTGGGTGGCGTGGCGCTTCGTCGCCATGTGGGGCCTGCTCGGGCTCGTGTGGTCGCGCGCCGTCATGCCTCGCCTGCTCTACCAGATCGGCATGCCGGTCGCGCGCCGCCAGGTGGTGTTCGTCGCGCTCGTGGCTGTCTACCTCGTCGCCGACATCGCGATGACGCTCGTGTGCTTCGAGCGCAAGACGGAGCGCGACGCGGGCGTGCCTCCCGCCAACGCCTTCGAGCGATGGGTGGACACCAACTACTCCGACGAGTTCATCTCGGCTCGCTTCCAGAACCTCAAGATTGGCGGCGAGCGCGACCTCGTGGACGAGAACGGCAACCTGGTGCTCGACGAGAACGGCAACACCATGACCGAGGCGGAGGGAGGGGCTCGATGACGCAGGTCCCCGCCGAGCGCGTCCCCGCGCGGGGCGCGTATCTCGACTACGCGGCGGCGACGCCGCTCGACCCCGAGGTGCTCGAGGCCATGGGGCCCTACCTCACGGGACGCTTCTACAACCCGTCTGCTCCCTACGAGCTCGCGCGCGGGGTGCGCGACGACGTCGAGCGCGCCCGCGCCACCGTGGCGCGGCTCATCGGCGCGCGTCCCGACAACCTCGTCTTCACGGCTGGGGCGACAGAGGCGAACAATCTCGCCTTCGCGGCGGTCGAGGGGCATGTGGTCGTGGACGCCATCGAGCACGAGAGCGTGCTCGCCTGCGCCGGGACCCACGCGCGCCGCACCGTTCGCGTGGGGCGCGACGGCCTCGTGGACCCCTCCGCCGTGGCGCGCGCGATCAGGCCGGACACCGAACTCGTCTCGATAGAGCTCGCAAACGGGGAGATCGGCTGCGTGCAGCCGGTGCGCGAGATCTCCCGCGCCGTGGCCGAAGAGCGCGCGCGGCGCCTCGAGGCAGGCGAGCGCACGCCCATCTACCTGCACACCGACGCGTCCCAGGCGGCGGGGTGCCTCTCGGTCAACGTGAGCTCGCTCGGCGTCGACCTGCTCACGCTCTCCGCCGCGAAGATCTACGGCCCCAAGCAGGTGGGCGCCCTCTGGGCCGCGGACGACGTGCGGCTGCGCCCGCTCGTCTACGGGGGCGGGCAGGAGGGCGGCGTGCGCTCCGGCACGGAGAACGTCGCGGGGGTCGTGGGCCTCGCGCGGGCGATGGAGCTCGCCTGCGAGCGCCGCGCGCGGGAGGCTCGGCGCCTCGCCGCGCTGCGCGAGCGGCTGCGCGCGGGACTGCTCGAGCGCCTGCCGTGGACGGTGGTCTCCGGCCCGCGCAACGCCAGGAGGCGCCTTCCGGGCCTCCTGCACGTCGCCTTCGCGGGGATCGAGGCGCGCCGCCTCGTGATCGCCCTCGAGCGGGAGGGCGTCTCGGTGGGCACGGGCTCGGCGTGCGCCGCGAGCCGCATGCGCGTCTCGCACGTGCTCGAGGCCATTGGGATGCCGCGGCCGCTCGCCGAGGGGAGCCTGCGCCTGACGCTGGGCCTCCCCACCACCGAGGACGAGGTTGACCGCGCCGTGCTCGCCATCGAGCGCGCGGTGCGCTCGGAGATGGCCCGCCTCGGGCTCGACGACGCTGTCCAGGCAGCCCGCGCGGCCGAGCTCGTGGCGGGGTGGCGCTGATGGGGGGAGCCTGCCCGGCGCCGGCGCCCGGCGCCCGCGTCTACTGCGGCCTCTCCGGCGGCGTTGACTCCGCCCTCGCCGCGGCGCTGCTCGTGGAGGCCGGCTACGACGTCACGGCCGTCTACATGCGCAACTGGTCGCGCGACCTGCCTGGCTTCAGGTGCCCCTGGGCCCAGGAGCTCGCCGACGCGGAGCGCGTGGCGGTGACGCTGGGGATCGACCTCGAGGTCTGGGACTGCGAGGCGGAGTACAAGGCCACCGTGGTGGACTACCTCGTCGACGCCTACGCGCGCGGCCGCACGCCCAACCCGGACGTCATGTGCAACCAGACGATCAAGTTCGGGACGTTCCTCGAGCGCGCCCTCTCCGAGGGTGCCGACTTCGTCGCCACGGGCCACTACGGTCGCGTGGCGCGCGGCGAGGACGGCCGCGTGAGCCTGCTGCGCGCGCTCGACGAGCACAAGGACCAGACGTACTTCCTCTGGCGCGTGGGCGCCGACGCCCTCGCGCGAGCGCTCCTGCCGGTGGGCGAGGTCCGCGACAAGGCCGAGGTGCGCCGCATGTGCGCCGAGCGCGGCCTGGGGGTGGAGAACAAGCCGGACTCCGACGGCATCTGCTTCGTGGGCCCGGTGGGCATTCGCACGTTCCTGCTCGACGCGCTGGAGCGCCGCGCCGGGGACGTGGTGGAGTGGGAGACCGGGCGCGTGCTCGGCCGCCACGACGGCGCGTTCCTCTTCACCGTGGGGCAGCGGCGCGGACTCGACCTCGGGGGCGGGCCGGCCCGCTACGTGGTGGGCACGGACGTCGAGAAGAACGTGGTGTACGTGACGGCGGACCATGACAGCCCGGCGCTCTTCTGCCGCGAGGTCGAGCTCGACGACGTCCGCTGGGTCTCCGGCGAGCCCCCCGCTCCGGGACGCTACCTCGTGCGCACGCGCCATACGGGCGAGCTTCGCGAGGCGGAGCTCGCGGGCGGCGTGTTGCGCTTTGACGAACCGGTGCGCCGCGTGGCCCCCGGCCAGTCAGCGGTGCTCTACGATGGTCTCCGCTGCCTCGGCGGCGGCATCGTCTGCTAATCGGGGACAGTCCCCAATTTGCAGAATTATTTGATATCACGTGTTTTGGGGCGGGAGCCGTCCCCGATTGGCGGAGGGGGAGCCATGTCCATAGAGAGGGCCCGTGCGCATCTCGCGCAGTTCGGCGCCGAGGGGCGCATTCGGGAGTTCGAGGAGTCGAGCGCCACGGTCGAGCTCGCGGCCGCGGCGGTGGGCACGGAGCCCGCGCGCATCGCCAAGACGCTCAGCTTCATGGTGGGGGAGACGCCCACGCTCATCCTCTTCGCGGGGGACGCACGCGTCAACAACCAGGCGTTCAAGGCCGCGTTCCACACCAAGCCCAAGATGCTCTCGCGCGACCAGGCGGCGGAGCTCGTCGGGCACGAGGTGGGCGGCGTGTGCCCCTTCGGCGTGGAGCCGGGCGTTGACGTGTTCCTCGACGAGTCGCTCAGGCGCTTCGAGTCCGTGTGGCCCGCGGCCGGCAGCTCGAACTCCGCCATCGAGCTCACGCTCGACGAGCTCGAGCGCTTCTCCGGCGCGCGCGGCTGGGTCGACGTCGCAAAGGGCTGGCGCGAGGGGGAGTAGGGCGGCGCGACGGAACGCGTAGCAGTTCTCTGTTGTCCGCCGCCCGCCGGCCGGCGAGCGGTCGTCCTTCTCGCCGCCGCGCTACACTAGACTGACGAACCGTCCGCTGGCCCGTGGGGAGCTTCCGAGTGGCAGAAGATCAGAACAACGCCGAATCCGCGCGCGTGCCGGCCCCCGCGGCCGAGTCCAAGGCGGCCCCGGCCTCGGCGCCCAAGGGTGCGCGGGGGGCTGCCAAGCGGGTCTCCATGAAGGTCTCGGCCGTCCGCACCGTGGCGGCGGAGGACCGCGAGGCGGACAAGAAGTCGCTGGGCCAGGTTCGCAAGACCGTCGTCTTCCTGGGCTTCGTCGCCATCGCGTATGCGCTCTACCTCGTCCTCAGCGGGCAGGTCGACGAGTTCGTGACGTCTCTCGCGGGCGTGGACCTCGCCTGGATCGTGGCGGGCGTGGCCTGCTTCATGCTCTACTACGTCTTCGGCGTGCTCGCCTACGTGCTCTCCATCATCGCCGACCCGGATAACCCCGTGGGCATCCGCGACCTCATGAGCGTCGAGGCCTCCGGCGTCTTCTTCATGCGCCTCACGCCCAACAGCGCGGGCGCCCCGCCGGCCCAGATCTACCGCCTCACGCGCGCCGGCCTCTCGGTCGGCGAGGCGAGCGCCCTCAACTTCACGCGCACCGTGCTCTACGAGGCTGGCGAGGGCGTCTTTGCCGCCATAATGCTCCTCTTCTGCGGAACCTACTTCTATGAGACGTTCGGCGACGTCACCCTCATCGGCGTCTTCCTCTTCGGCTTCAAGGTGGTGCAGGTGGGCGCCATGCTCTTCCTGTGCCTGTTCCCCAGGCCGGTGGTGGCCATCGGCAACTGGGCGCTCCGCTTCGCCAACCGCCGCGGCTGGCTCAAGGACGAGAAGTACGAGCAGTGGTACGAGATGGTCAACACCCAGGTGGTCAAGTTCTCGTCCGCCTTCAAGCGCTCCGCCAAGAATGTGCGGGAGATGCTGCTCACGATGCTCGTGACGCTCCTTCAGCTCGGCTGCATGTACGCTCTGCCGTGGTTCGTGCTGCGCTCCTTCGGCGAGCCGGCGGACTTCCTGATCTGCCTCGCCTCGGGCTCTATGCTCGAGCTCCTCATCAATGCCGTGCCGCTCCCGGGCGGCGCGGGCGGCGCCGAGGTGGGCTTCGCCATCCTCTTCAAGGGGATGTACGGGGTGCACACCACGGCCGGCTTCGTCATCTGGCGTGCGGTCGAGTATCTGCTCCCGGTCCTTATCGCCGCCCCGTGCATGGGCATGCGCTCCACGAGCGGCGAGTCCATCAACCGGCGCTGGACGCGTACCTGGAAGCGCTTCCGCGAGTTCGTGGGCGGCAGGCCGGGCACGGGCGGCAAGCGCGTCGCGCGCGGCGGCGTCACCGTAAGGCCGGGCGCCAAGAGGGCCGTCGTCTCCGGAGGGCCCTCGGCCGCCGCGGCGGGGTCCGACATAGAGGCGCGCATCGCCGCCGGCAAGGCGGCCGCCGCGCGTCGCCGCGCCGCCGAGAAGGGCGACGCGAAGAAGGCCGCTCCCACGAGCGCGGGCTCCGAGATCACCGTCAAGATCAAGCGCAGGCCGACGGCGAAGAAGTAGGCCTGTCGCATCTCGTGCGCGGACGGTCGTCCGGCCAGGGCGCGATAGGAACTTTCGGCCCGGGCGAAAAAAGTCAAAAATGGGGGTTGCGCTCCGACTGAGTTCCTTGCTAATATATCCCTCGCGCTGCGGTCCCCAACGCAGTGGAACACATAAGGGCGTTTAGCTCAGGGGGAGAGCGCTTCCCTGACACGGAAGAGGTCACAAGTTCAAATCTTGTAACGCCCACCAAATTCTCGCAGCTCAGAGCATGTCGGCTCTGAGCTGTTTTCATGTCTGCCCCGAGCGCTCGCCGCGGTAGGGACTCAGGGGGCGGGGCTTGCTGGACAACAGACGCGCCGGGGGAGCGGTCGGATGCTTCTGCGGGGGGCGACAAGCAGGCGGAATGGCCGCGCGTTGTCGAATCGGGGGTCGTGGCAATTCCCGGTCCCGCGGCGTTGTCGCGTTGGGGGTTGTGGCAGTCGCGGCTTGGCCTCAACTGGGCGTTCTTCTCGCCCCGTTGCGGAATCTGGGGTCGTGGCAGGGCGAATTCTGCCACGACCCCAGATTCGACAGCGCCGCGGCGGCCCGGATTGCCACGACCCCCGATTCGACAGCGCCGGCCGGTGACGGTACGGCCGCGCGCCGGAGCTACTCCAGCTTGCTCGCGAACTCCAGGTAGCTCATCTGCGCGAGGTCGTCGTAGACGCTCGGCAGGGCGTCGGTCTCGTCGAGCGGGGTCCACGCGCCGCTCGCGTCGCGCGCGCCGAGCAGGCTCAGGGCGGGCATCTCCTCCCAGGCGACGAGCTGGGCCTTCTGGTAGTCCGTGAGGGGCGCGCCGATCTTCTCGGCGAGAAGGGACCCCAGGTAGCAGACGCTCGTCGCCTCCTCGTCAAGCCCTCCCGCGCCGGCGATGTCATAGTTTGCCCAGACAAAGTACGTCGTCTCGTGGACCCGAAGGTTGTGTGCCAGCTCGTCGGACTCGTCCGGGTACACCGCGTCGTTCACGATGGAGGAGAGCGCCGGCTGGTGGTCGCCGAAGAACAGCACGACCACGGGCCGGTCGAGCTCCTCCAGCGCGGAGAGGAGCCCCTCGAGCGCCCGCTCGGACTCGGCGATGCAGCCCAGGTACTCGGAGAGGCGCCCGTTGTCGTAGTCGCTCACGCCGTCGACGTGGTACTGCTCCACCTCGCCGATGTTGTTCTGGTCGTAGCTCGAGTGGTTCTGCATGGTGACGTCGAAGATGAGCTGCGGCCCCGCGTGCTCGTCGAGCAGGCGCAGGATGCGGTCGTAGGTCTCGGCGTCGGACACGCCGCTGTGGTACCACTCCGCGCCGGGGAAGTCGTCGATGGTGAGAAACTCGTCGAAGCCGAGGGCCTCGTAGACGCGGTCGCGATTCCAGTTGGTGGCGTAGTTGGGGTGCATCGCCGTGGTGCGGTAGCCGAGCTCCGAGAACTGCCTGGCGAGGCTCGGCGCCACCGAGAGGTCGTAGAGCGAGTACGGGTACTTGCCGTCGCCGACGTAGGCGAGCGGGATGCCCGTGAGGAACTCGAACTCGGAGTTGCAGGTTCCCCCGCCCAGGACGGAGACGGCGAGGTCCCCCGAGAGGACGCGCCCCGGAATCTGGCCCAGGTAGCCGAGCCCCTCGTAGCCCCAGCTGTCCCCGTCCAGGCACGAGAGGTCGGAGAAGGTCTCGTTCATGATGCAGATGACGGTCGGGCGGCTCTCGTCGAACTGCGCCGCGGCGGCCGAGCGCTCGCCCCCGGAGCCCCTCGTCTCGTCGTACGCTGCGACGTAGCTCGCCTCGAGGTCCCGGGCAGCGGCGGCGGAGTAGCCCTCGGGCTCCTCGACGGGCAGGTCCTGGGCCACGGCGACAAAGGACGTGAGGAAGCCCTGCCTGCGGTAGTAGGTGAGCGTGTACCAGTACTCCATGCCCACGCCGAGGTCGTCAAAGTAGCTCGGCAGCGTGGCGCCCGCCCAGAGGGCGACGAAGGCGAGGCATGCGGCCGCGAGGTTGGCGGCGGCGGAGCGCGCGCGGGCGGCGCGCCCCTCGGCCGGGATGGGGAGCACGAGGGCACAGAGCGCGAGCGAGACGAGCAGGCACGTGAGGCCGAGAAGGACCCTGCCGTCGACGGAGTAGACGTAGCTGCCGCTCACGGCGGCGGCGGTCCCCAGCACGAAGAGGTCGTTGGGGAGGATCGCCGACGCCTTGAAGCTCGCGACGAAGAACTGCGTGAGCCCGATGAACGCGCAGGTCCCCACGCCGAGCGCGATGCCCGAGCCCCTCCGCTGGAAGAGGAAGTACAGGAACGTGAGCGCGCCGAGGACGAGTAGCGCCTCGATGAGGGCGAACCTCGGCTCCACGGCGAGTCCGCCCTCGGCGTAGGGGAGCTCCATGGCAAGAAACCCGAGCGCCACGCCGGCCGCTATCGCCAGGATGGCGAGAAGGGCGCGCGGCAGCCGGCGAGGGATGCCGGCCATGGCGGCGCGGACGTCGAGCGCGGCGAGGATCGGGTCTCGCAGGAGCGCGGCCGCCCCGGCGACGAGCGCCGCCGCGCAGAGGGAGAGAAGCTCCGGCGCGCCGCCCAGGTAGAGGCCGCCCCAGCACCAGACGATTGCGGCGATGAGCATGAGCGCGGGCGCGGCGAGCCAGCAGAAGGCGCTCGGGCGGGGGAGGCCGCCCTTCGCGAGGGAGCGGCGGACGAAGAGCACCGACCCGGCCGTGAGGGCGCAGAGGGCGACGAGCGGGATGAGAGCGAGGGGCATCCTGACCCTTTCATGACGCGAGGCTTACGTGGCCATCATGATACGGCATGCGGCTGTGCGTCCTGTGACGCCCCCGGGCTCTGATACCATGCACTCATGGAGACGGGCAGGCTCACATACCGCGACTACGCCGCCTTCGCGCGGCAGAGCGCCGAGCAGATCGCACGCGACTGCGAGGTCCAGGTCTTTCATGCCTCGGGCCCGGGCGGGCAGGGCGTCAACACCTCCGACTCCGCCGTGCGGATGCGCCACCTGCCCACCGGGATCGTCGTGGTGTCCCGAGAGGAGCGCAGCCAGCTCCAGAACCGCCGCCGCTGCGTAGAGAAGATCATCGAGGTCTGCCGCCGGCGCTCCCGCCCGCCGCGCCCGCGCAAGAAGACGCGCGTCTCCGCGGCGCAGAAGCGCCGCCGGCTGGAGGCAAAGCGCGCCCGCGGGCAGGTGAAGCAGCTGCGCCGCCGCGTGGAGGGGGAGTAGCCGGCCGCGGCTCGCCCCTGCGTGCGCCGGGCGCCGGAGCCTCCGCCCCCTATCTCGCGTCGCGCACGTAGATGCCCACCATGAGCTGGTGCCAGGGGCTGCGCGTGGGGTCGGCCTTGAGGACGCGGCACTCGAGCACGTCCGCGTGGCCGTAATAGGCGAGCGTGGAGACGAGGCCGCTCTCGTCGGCGGGGACGTAGCCCAGCTTGGTGCCCCTCCAGCTGATGGCCACGGCCTCGGGGTCGTGCGGGTTGTCGCGCTCCGGCGCGAGGTCGAGCCCCATCCCGGAGGAGAGCTCGCCTATGACGCTGGCCCCGTCCCAATACTGGAACCCGGCGACGTAGAACGTTGAGACATGACGTGACGGCTCGTACATGGTGGCCTCCCAGCCTCTCTTCTCCTGCCGGCGGCGTCCCCGTCGGCTGCTGGGGCCAGAGTAGGGGAGGGACCGGACAATAATGGGGCCGGGGCGGTCGCGGCTATCGCACGCGCCGAAGCCAGCGGCGGACGTCCGCCCCCGCCGACACGAGCAGCACGGCGGCCGCGACGGCCATGACGGCGGAGAGCGCCCAGAGGTCGAGGGCCGCGTCGAAGGGGACGAGCTGCACGGGGAGGAGCGCCTGCCCGCCGTGCTCGGGGTCCAGCCCAAGCATCGTCACCACGCAGGTGCCGACGGCGGCGAAGACCGCGAAGACCGAGCAGAACCCGAGGCCGGCGCGGCTCATGGCGTCGGCCCTCCGGGCCGCCCCGTCGCGCGACGCCTCGTCGGCGGCGCTCGAGACCCTGCGGACATCCGCCCGCATGACGAGGTAGGCCGCGCAGGCGACGAGCGCGATGACCAGGTAGATGAGGGCAAAGACGCCGACGCACGGGTTCGCTAGGCCGAGCGCGCACGACCCGCAGAGGAGGGCGAACGCCGCCCAGAACGACCTTGACTGCTCCATGGGGTCCGCACCCTCCCGTCCTTCTCGCCCGCTTCTCAGAGTATCTCACTTCCCGGGGCGTCGCCGCGCCTCGCGCCAGCGGATAAAGGGTGCAAAAGGGACAGGCACTTTTGCACGATGGTGCAAAAGGGACAGGCACTTTTGCACGACTCGATGGCCCCCGATCGGCGCGACGCTTTCCGGGTCGCTGCCGCCGGCACCCGGGCGACCGAGTGTCACGCTTTCGCGCAGCGGGCTGGTCGCGGCTCGCTCCGCCGCGGCCAGAGGGTATACTGTTTGGGACGCAACCGTTCGACAAGGGGGTCCTCAATGGCCGAAAGCGAGCTTCACGTCTCTGGCATCGGCATCTCCAAGGATGTCGTCTCCACCATCGTCTCCATCGCCGCCCGCCGCGTCGAGGGCGTCGCCTCCGTGGGGGGCAACGACATCGCCTCGAGCCTCATCTCCGTCTTCACCAGCAGGAGCGTGGCTCCCGAGAAGGCCGTCGAGTCGACGGTCGAGGGCGACGACCTGCACCTCACCGTGCACCTCGCCGTGTTCTACGGCTACCCCTTCACCAAGCTCGCCGCCGACGTCCGCCAGGCGGTCGCCGACGCGGTGACCGAGCAGATTGGCGTCGGCGTCTCTGCCGTCGACGTGTGCATTGACAGCCTCGTCTTCCCCAAGGAGTAACTTGAGCACTCACTTTGGCGGGCGCACCCTCGCCCGCAGCCAGGCCCTCCAGCTGCTGTTCCAGGCGGAGGCCAACTCCCGCGCGGTCCTCTCGGTCCTCGACGGCGACTACGCCCTCTCCGAGGGGCCGCTCGACGACTACGCCCGTCGGCTCGCCCTCGGCGCCGACGAGGCGCGCCCCGAGATTGACGCCGTCATCTCGGCCCGCTCTGCGAGCTGGTCGATCAGCCGCATGAACGGCGTGGACAGGAACCTCCTGCGCCTCGCGATCTACGAGATGCTCTACGTCGACGATGTCGACGTGGCCATCACCATCGACGAGTGCGTCGAGCTCGCCAAGGCGTACGGGACCGACGAGTCCTCGCGCTTCGTGAACGGCCTTCTCGGCCGCGTGGCCGACGACCTCGAGGCCGGCGTGGACGTCATCGCGGCAGCCCGCGCCGAGGCGGAGCGACGCGAGGAGGAGGCCCGCGCCGAGGCGGAGCGACGCGAGGAGGAGGCCCGCGCCGCGCAGGCAGCAGCCGCCGGGGACGAGCCCGCTGACGCCGAAGCCGCCACCCCCGCGCCCTCCGACGGGGAGGACGCCCCCGCGGGAGACGCGTGATGGCCCGCGTTGACGTCTCTCGCTACCAGACGTTCGGCGACATCACCGAGCGCCTGGATGACATCGTCGCGCAGGTGCGCGACAAGGACGTCTCCCTCGAGCACTCGCTCGACCTCTTCGACGAGGCCATCGCGCTCGGCTCCAAGGCCGTGAGCCTCGTCGACGCCACCGACTTCTCCCCCGAGGAGGAGGCGCGCCTCGTCGAGGAGCATCGCTCCGCGCAGGGCGGCGCCGATGACGCCGAGGGAGAGGGGGGCGCCGCCGAGAAGGGCGGCGACCCCGAGGCAACCGCCCCCGACGAGGAGTAGCGTGCCGCGCCGTCGCCTCGACGAGGAGCTCGTCGAGCAGGGGTTCTTCTCCACGACCGACGAGGCCCTCCGCGCCGTGATGGCGGGCGAGGTCTCCACGAGCGACCGGCGCATGACGTCGGCCGGAGAGCGCGTGCGGCCCGGCATTCCCCTGCACGTGCGCGGCAGGTCGCGCTACGTGAGCCGCGGCGGCCTCAAGCTCGAGCGCGGCCTCGAGGCCTTCGGGGTGGACCCCGCGGGCCTCGCCTGCCTGGACGTGGGATGCTCGACGGGCGGCTTCACGGACTGCCTGCTCAAGCGCGGCGCCGCATCGGTCATCGCCGTCGACGTGGGGTACGCGCAGTTCTCGTGGGACCTCCGCCAGGACCCCCGGGTCCGCCTGCTCGAGCGAACCAACATCGTGGACGTGCCCCCCATCGTGGGCGAGGACGCGGTCGACCTGGCCGTCTGCGACGTCTCGTTCACCTCGGTCCTCGCCGTGCTGCCGGCCGTGCTCGGGCTCCTGCGCCCGGGCGGGACCTTCCTCACGCTGGTGAAGCCCCAGTTCGAGGCCCTGCGCGACGACGTGGGGGAGGGAGGCGTCGTGCGCGACCCGACCGTTCGTCGCGCGGCGCTCGAGCGGGTGCGCGCGGCGTTCGAGGCGGCGGGCCTCGCGGTGCGCGGCTCGTGCGAGAGCCCCATCACCGGCCACAAGGGCAACGTGGAGTACCTCCTCTGCGGCTCGCTCCCCTCGGGGCGCGCCGCCGGACGGGCTCCGGGGGATGCTACACTCTGAGTCGTCGACCGAGAAGGAGGAGGCAGGCGCGTGAAGGTCCTCATCGTTCCCAACTTCTCTCGCGCGGACGCCCTCGAGGGCGCCCGCGCGCTCGAGGGGTGGCTGCTCGACCAGGGCGTGGACGTGCTCTGGGCGCACGACAAGAAGCTCTTCCCGGGAGTCGATGACTCGGCCGAGGGCTGCGACCTCGTGGTCTCCCTCGGCGGCGACGGTACCCTCCTGCGCGCCGCGCGGATCGTCGGGTACGAGGGCGTCCCCATCGTGGGCATCTCCTACGGCCACCTCGGCTTTCTTACGGCCGCGGGCCCCGAGGACCTCGTGGCGACGGTCGAGGACGCGCTCGCGGGCGAGCTTCACGTCTCGCGCCGGGCGACGCTCGACGTCGAGTGCGAGTTCGAGCGCGCGGACGGGAGCACCTACGTGCGTCACGGATTCGCCCTGAACGACCTCGCCGTCGCGCGCGGCGGCGCCGGCAACATGATCGAGTTCGACGTCTCCGTCTCCGGGAAGCACATCGACCGGCTGCGCGGGGACGGCTTCGTGGTCTCTACCGCCACGGGCTCCACCGGCTACGCGCTCGCCTCCGGCGGGCCCATCGTGACTCCCGAGTTCACGGGCATGGTGTGCGTGCCCATCGCGCCGCACACCATCATGGCGCGCGCCTTCCTCACCTCGCCCTCGGACGTGGTCGAGATAGAGATGAGCCCCGAGAGGCCGTCCATGCGCCACTTCTTCGTCGACGGTCAGCCCATCGCGCGCGAGAAGCACAGCCGCGGCGTGCGCGCCACGGTGCGGCGCGGCCGCGGCGACGTCGTCCTGCTCGACCGCAGCGCGCAGAGCTTCTACGACTCGGTCTCGCGCGTGTTCTACGGGCAGGTGGGGAAGTGAGGCCGCGCGGGGGCGGCCCGGCGTACGGCGAGAAGGACGGGCGGGCAGGAAGATGATCGACGAGCTCCACGTTCGCAACGTCGCGCTCATCCGCGACGCCTCCATAGAGCCGGCGGCCGGGCTCACGGTCCTCACCGGCGAGACGGGCGCGGGCAAGACCGCGCTGCTCTCGTCGATCAAGCTCCTCGTGGGCGAGCGCGCCGACGCGGGCATGGTCCGCGAGGGGGCGCCCGCGCTCGAGGTCGAGGGCAGGCTCTTCCTTCCGGGCGACGACGAGGACGGCACCGTGGTGCGACGGCGCGTTGGCGCGGACGGCCGCGGCCGCGTGGACGTGGACGGGCACATGGCGAGCGTGCGCGAGCTCGCCCGGCGCGTTGGCGCGACGGTGGACCTCTGCGGCCAGCACGAGCACCAGCGCCTGCTCTCCGTGCAGACGCACGTCGACATGCTCGACTCGTGGGCGGGCGCCCCGGCGGGCGATGCCCTCGGGGCCTATCGCGAGGCGCTCTCCGCCGCCGAGGCCGCCGCATCCGAGCTCGAGCGCGTCCGCGAGATGGGCCGCGCCACGGGCGAGCGGCTCGACGAGGCGGCCTTCGTGCTGCGTCGCATCGACGAGGTGGACCCGCGGGAGGGCGAGCTCGAGGAGCTCGAGGCGCGCCTCCCGCGCGCGGAGCACGGCGAGGCCCTCATGGAGGCCGCCTCCGGGGCCCGTGAGCTCCTCTCCGGCGATGGAGGGGCCTGCGACGCGCTCGGAGATGCCGTGCGCGCCCTCTCCGACGCCGCGCGCTTTGACCCGGCGCTCGGCTCGTGGGCCAAGGTCCTCGAGAGCTCTCTCATCGACGTCGAGGATGTGGCCTCCGAGCTGCGCGACTACGCAGACGGGCTGGACTTCGACCCCGAGGAGCTTGAGCGGCTGCAGGGGCGGCTCGCCCGGCTCGAGGGGCTGCGGCGCGCATACGGCCCGAGCATGGCCGACGTGCTGCGCCGCCGCGACGAGGCGCGCGAGGTCGTCGAGGCGGCGAGCGACGGCGGCGAGCTCGAGCGCCGCGCCGCCGAGGAGCTCCGCCGCAGGGAGGCCGCCCTCGCCGAGGCCGCAGACGCCCTCGACGCCGTGCGTGCCGAGGCCGCCCCGCGCCTGGCGCGCGCCGTGTCCGAGCAGATGGCGTTTCTCGAGATGGGATCAGCGGAGCTCGTGGTGTCCCAGGAGCGGCTGCCGCGCGCCGAGTGGACGCGCTCCGGGGCCTCCCGCGTGGAGTTTCTCTACCGGCCGGGCGCGGGGCTCACCGCGCGGCCGCTGCGCAAGATCGCCTCGGGCGGCGAGGTCAGCCGCGTGATGCTCGCCTGCAAGGTGGTCCTCGGCGAGGCTGACGACTGCGAGACCCTCGTCTTCGACGAGGTGGACGCCGGGGTGGGCGGCGCCACGGCCGTGGCGCTCGCGAGCGTGCTCGCCCGCCTCGCGGCCACCCACCAGGTCATCGTGGTCACGCACCTCGCGCAGGTCGCCGTGGCGGCCGAGCGGCACTACCTTGTGCGAAAGTCGGAGGGGGAGTCGGGCGTGCCCGAGACCTCGCTCGTCGAGATCTCCGGCGAGGACCGCGTGGCCGAGGTGTCCCGCATGCTCTCCGGCGACACGGGCGAGGCCAGCCGCGACCTCGCGCGGGAGATGCTGGAGCGCCGCGCCGAGAGGGGGGACGGGGCCTGAGACGACGACGGGGGTGCTGACAAAGGTGACAGGGTCAACTGTCATGAAAGGTTCATGACAGTTGACCCTGTCACCTTTGTCAGCCTCCGTCAGCCGCCCATGCCGGCGCTTCTCGCCCCGCGTTCTGGGCTTCTGCGCCTCGTCTTTGTGCGAGAATGACCGCAGGGCGATGAAAGGAGCACCCATGGCAGAGGGGAACGCCCGGCGCGACGCCCGCGGGGGCGGGCGCGCCGCGGAGGCGAAGCGTCACACGAGCGAGATGGCCCGGCGCTTTGCGTCGGAGATCGAGCGCGCCGTCGCCGACACGCGCGTCTACGACGGCGCCCCGAGGGCGTCGGTCGAGGGCCGGGTGCCCGTCGTCACCGTGGCGGAGGAGGACTCCGTCGCTGCCGTCCTCGCGCGCGGGCGTGGCCTGGCGTCCGCCTGCGACCTCGCCGTCCTGGACTTCGCCTCGTTCACCTACCCCGGCGGGGGCTACGACCGGGGGACCATGGCGCAGGAGGAGTCCCTCTGCGCCGAGAGCTTCCTCTACAACGTGCTCACCGAGAAGCGCGCCTGGTACGCCGAGAACCGCCGCCGCAACATCAACTGCGACCTCTACCGCAACCGCGCCCTCGTGGTGCCGCGCGTGCGCTTCGAGCGCGACGGCTTCCACTCGTACGCAGACGTCATCGTGGCGGCGGCCCCCAACGCGCGTCGCGCCCGCGAGGAGTACCGCGTGGGCGACGCGGCCCTTCTCTCTGCCCTGCGCGATCGCGTCCGCCTGGTGATGGCCATCGCGGATGACCTCGGGCATGACAAGCTCGTCCTGGGCGCCTTCGGCTGCGGGGTCTTCGGCTGGGACGCCGCGACGGTGGCGGAGGCCTTCCGTGCCGAGCTCGCCGGCGGGGCGCACGTAGCCTCCGAGGTGACCTTCGCGATCCCGCGTGGCCGTGCGGACGAGAACCTCGAGGTCTTCCAGCACGCGCTGGCAACCTTCCCCGAGCCCAACCCCGAGCCGTACCGCACCCGCGCCGAGCGGGCCGCCGAGGCGGCGCGCGCCCGCGCCGCGGGGCCCGCCGAGGACGAGGGCGAGGACGACTGGAGGCAGTACCTCTAGCCGTACGGCGGTCTCGGGAATCCCCGCGCCCCGAAGACGGGGACGAACGACGGGAGGGCCGCCGAGGCGCCCGCGCTCGGCGAGGAGCCCTCTCGGCATGCCTCGGTGTCGGCTCCCACTCTGACGCCTCTGGCCAGCTCCCCCGCCATCCCGTCCCCCTCCCTCCGCCCCCAGGAGCGCAGCGCGCGTTGCGCTCCTGGGGGCGGAGGGAGGGGGACGGGATGGCGGTGTATTTAATATAGTCGGACGATCACCACCGAGTCCTAGATGTATAGGAGCCAGCGTCAGCTGTGAATAAGAGAAGAGCCAGGCCCCCAGGAGCGCAGCGCGCGTTGCGCTCCGCCGCCATCGGGGCCCGCCCCAGCGTTTCCCTTCCGTGTCGCTTTGTTTCGCGTGTGCGTCGACTTCGGCGAGTGGCCGTGGTGCCGCTGCGGCGTCGCGCTATCATGGAATCCCGTGGAAACGAAACGGTTCTCTACGGGAGGTCCCCATGGCAAAGCACATATTCGTGACCGGCGGCGTGGTATCGTCCCTGGGAAAGGGCATCACGGCGGCATCGCTCGGCCGCCTGCTCAAGTCCCGCGGGTATCGCGTGATGATGCAGAAGGCAGACCCCTACCTCAACGTCGACCCGGGGACGATGAGCCCCTTCCAGCACGGAGAGGTCTTCGTCACCGAGGACGGCTACGAGTCCGACCTCGACCTCGGCCACTACGAGCGCTTCATCGACGAGAACCTCACGCGCAACTCCAACTTCACCACGGGGGCCATCTACCAGGACCTCATCAGCCGCGAGCGCGCCGGCGACTTCCTCGGCGGTACCGTGCAGGTCATCCCGCACGTGACGGACGCCATCAAGGAGCGCTTCCTCCGCGTGGAGGAGCAGACGGGCGCCGACGTGGTCATCACCGAGCTCGGCGGCACCATCGGCGATATCGAGAGCCAGGCCTTCGTCGAAGCCATCCGGCAGTTCCGAAACGAGAAGGGCCGCGACGACTGCATCCTCATCCACGTGAGCCTCGTGCCCTACATCGCCGCCGCGCACGAGGTCAAGACCAAGCCCACGCAGCACAGCGTGCGGGAGCTGCGCTCCTTCGGCCTGCAGCCCGACTTCATCGTCTGCCGCTCCGACCACGAGGTGGACGCCTCCATTCGCGCCAAGATCGCGAGCTTCTGCGACGTCCCAGCCGACCACGTCTTCGAGAACTCCGACTGCCCCTCGATCTACGACGTGCCGGCGCATCTCGCGGAGCAGGGCTTTGACCTCAAGGTCTGCGAGCGGCTGGGGCTCGACCCCCGCGAGAGCCACATGGAGGGCTGGTACGACTTCACGGGGGCCATGCACGCGGCCAACGCCCGCGAGGACGTCACGCGCATCTGCGTGGTGGGCAAGTACACCCAGCTCCCGGACGCCTACCTCTCCGTGATCGAGGCGCTCCACCACTCCGGCGTGCTCTTCGGCCGCCATGTGGACATCCGCCTCGTGGACGGCGAGGCGCTCGACGACCAGAACGTCGACGAGGTGCTCGGCGACGCCGACGGCATCCTCGTGCCCGGCGGCTTTGGCCTGCGCGGCATCGAGGGCAAGATCTGCGCCGTCCGCCGCGCCCGCGAGGGGCGCGTGCCCTACCTCGGCGTCTGCCTCGGCCTGCAGGTCGCCGTCTGCGAGTTCGCGCGGGACGTCTGCGGCCTCGAAGACGCGAGCTCGGCGGAGTTCGACCCCGCGACGCCGCATCCCGTGATCGACCTCATGCCCGACCAGGCGAAGGTCACCGAGAAGGGCGCCACCATGCGTCTTGGCGCCTACCCGTGCAAGGTGCTCTCTGGTACGCTTGCGGGGGAGGCGTATGGGGAGCCGCTCGTCTACGAGCGTCACCGCCATCGCTTTGAGGTGAGCAACGCCTATCGCGACCAGCTCGTCGCGGCGGGGCTCGTGGTCTCGGGCCTTTCGCCGGACGGCCGGCTCGTGGAGATGGTGGAGCTTCCCGAGGACGTTCACCCCTGGTTCGTGGCGAGCCAGGCGCATCCCGAGTTCAAGAGCCGCCCGGACCGCCCCGCCCCGCTCTTCAGGGAGTTCGTGCGCGCCGCGATCGCGCATCACGAGGGGTGCGGCCGCCGAGACGTGGTGCCGCTCTCCTAGACGAGAAGGACGGAGGAGCCGTGGACCTCGCGCACGCTCTCGAGGAGTACCTGGGATACCTCGCCGTCGAGCGGGGCAGCTCGGAGAACACCATCGCGTCCTACGGCCGCGACCTCGCCCGCTATGTGGCCTGGCTCGCCGAGCGCGGCGTCACCGACCCCGAGGACGTGACGCGCCAGCTCATCGAGGAGCACGTGGGGGCGCTCGTGGACGTGGGCCTCGCCCCCTCCTCGGTGGAGCGAGCCGTCTCAGCGATCAAGGGGCTCCATCGCTTCATGGTCGCCGACGAGCTCTGCTCCGCCTTCCCCACGGCTGACCTCCCTCTGCCCGCGAAGCCGGCGCGCCTGCCGGACGTGATCTCGGTGGAGGCCGCCGCTCGCCTGCTCGACCAGCCCTTCCCCCAGACGCCCTCTGGGCTGCGTGACCGCGCCATCCTCGAGACCCTCTATGGCTGCGGCCTGCGCGCGAGCGAGCTCTGTGGGCTCGACCTGCGCTCCGTCGTCCTGGACGAGGCGCTCCTCCGGGTTCACGGCAAGGGGGGAAAGGAGCGCGTGGTGCCCGTCATGGGGACGGCCGCCGCGGCGCTCTCGGCCTATCTCGGGCAGGGGCGCGGCGAGCTCGTGGGGCGCCGCTCCACGCAGGCGGTCTTCCTCAACGTGCGCGGCGGGCGCCTCTCGAGGCAGTCGGTCCACGCGATCGTGGAGCGCTACGGGCGCGTGGCGGGCATCGAGGGGCTCCACCCCCACACCCTGCGACACAGCTACGCCACGCACCTCCTTGAGGGCGGGGCCGACCTGCGTGCCGTGCAGGAGCTGCTCGGGCATGCCAACATCGCGACGACGCAGCTCTACACCCACGTCGACCGCTCCCACATCAGGCGCGTGTACCTCGCCGCGCACCCCCGCGCGAGGGAGTAGGGCGGCTAGGCTTGGCATGCCGGGCGCCCTCCTTCCTGCTTTTGGTCGAGCATGCCCCCGCGCACGGAATGTGGGCTGGAGTCCTACATTCCGTGCGCGGGGGCATGCTCGTGGTATGGGACGCCGGCCGCGGAGAGGGCGTCCGCCCAGATGTCGCGGCTGATGGTGAGCCCCTCGCCGGGCATGTCGGCGGCCGCCACCTCGATGCCAGTGTCGGCGTCCACGAAGGCGGCCCTGAATCCCCAGTCCTCCTGTCCGTCAAAGAGCTGCAGGTAGCCGCAGGCAACCATGATCGTGTAGAGGTCGGCCGCGGCGTCGTTGTCGTCCGTGAAGCAGGGGCGCGCGGTGACGGTGATGGCCCGGAGGTCGTCGGACACGTCGACGGCGTCGGCGCAGTCCCGCTCGAGGAGCGACGCGGTCTCCTCCGCAAGCGTCTCCTCCCACTTCCGCACCTGTGCCTCGAGCTGTCCCGCCGTGAAGGTGAGGATGACGTCGTCTCCCTCTGCGACGGCGTCCAGGGCGTCCTCGCTCGCCTCGTTGGCGTACTGCTCGAGGACGTCCTCCTGCGAGAGGGCGCAGAGGCGGAGGAACGACGCGGGGAAGCGCACGGAGGCGGCTTCCTCCGCGGGCTCGGGTTCGGGCTCGGCGGGTGCGGGGTCGACCGGCTCGTGCCCCCCGTCGGCGCAGCCGCAGAGGGCGGCGAGAAGGGCGCCGGAGAGCGCGAGTGCGGAGCGTCGGCTGAGCATGGGAAAGCCTCTCATGAGGGCTTTGATAGATGAAATTATAGTAGCATGATGCTCAGCTAAGCTCGGGGACGTGAGAGGTGGCGGTATGGGCCGCTCGAAAGATCGACCGATTCCAATGCTGGCGGGCGTGGTGCTGATCGCTGCCGGCGTGCTTTTCCTGGGGTACGCCTTCTTCCAGTACTCCTCCATCGCGAACGACCCATCCTATGCCGGGGTGGGCTGGCGCGACGCCTACGAGATGCGCGACACCGCACGGGGGATGCTCCTGGGCCTCTCGCTCGTCGTGCTGGGGATCTTGGTCGTGGCGCTGCGGCTGCGCGACCGCCTGCGGGCGCCGCGGGTGCCCCGGGAGGCCGAGAAGGGCGCGGCGGCCGCGTCTGCGTCGCACCCGGCTGCCGCGCCGACGAGACCCGATCCGAAGCCCGCTCCCGCCCCCGCGCCGAAGACCGCTCCCTCCCCGAAGCGCCCCGACGGCGGCGTCTCGCCGCTCGAGCAGGTGCTCCCGCGCTCGGATGACGCGCTCGCGACGCTGCGCTACTTCATCGTGGACGCCCCCGACCAGCTGCTCGGCGACCAGTGCGAGCTCGTGCGGCGCACGGGGCTGGCGGACTGGACGGGCGAGCCGCGGTGCGGCGCCCGCAGGCTCGCCCGCTGCGGCCGCTGGTGGCTCGTGCCCACGGGGGAGGGGCCGAAGCCGTCGGGCATGGACCGCATTTGGGCGATCGAGGCGGCGCTCAACCTCGGGCGGGACGCTGCCAGGCTGGCCGAGCCGCCCGCCACGCTGGACGAGCGGCTGCGCGTCCTTCTCGCCGGCGTCTCCCGCCTGGAGCCCGTCCGGCACCCGGGCAGCCGCTTTCTCGCCGACGCCACCGAGGGCGCCGACCCCGGGGGCGAGTGGGCCGCACGCGTGGCCTTTGCCGACGCCCTGGAGAACCTGCCGGTGCCGTTCCGCATGGTCGCGGACTTCAGGCTCAACGTCTCCGATGGGCTGCTCGGGGTGAGGGCGGCCGTGCCCCGGCCGGCAGCTTTCTCGTTCATGCCGGAGGCGGAGCGAATCCAGCTCGCCCGCGCCTATGCGTACGACCTCGCGCTGCTCGTCGCGCGGACGGCGTTTGCCGCCTCGCCGGCAATCCGTCGCGTGACCGTGAACTGTCATGAGGACGAGAGCGTGGACTGCGTCCTCTCCGCGGATTTCGAGCGCTCCTCGCTCGAGCGCGCGGCCGCCGCCCCGCGTGAGGGCGGCCTGCCCAATTCCTCCGCCGAGCTGCGCTACCGTCCCGCTGCGGACGGCTGGCTCGCCCCCGTCGCTCCGCTGACGTCATTCGTCGACCGTCATCTGCGCCCTGCCGAGCGGTATCGCCCGGTGGAGCTCTCCGACGAGCCCTGCCCCGAGGCAGTCGTGCGCGCCTGCGGCGCCCATCTGCGCTCCGAGCTCGGCATTGCGGAGAGCGTGGTTCGCTGGGACGCGTGGGAGCGCCTCGCGGACGACTTCGGCGGGCTCGGAGACACGACGGAGGGTGCGGTGGAGGCCCTCTCCGAGCTGCGCGCGTCCGCCTCGGACGCCTCGATCATCGAGGCCTGCGAGCGTACGACGCTCGCCCTGGTCTCGGGCGAGCTCGACGTGGAGGACGCCGACGGCCTCATCGAGTGCTTCGTTCACGGCTCGGCGCTCGAGCGCGCCGTGCGTCAGGCGGGGCCCCTCGTCTCTGCGGCTGGCGAGCCTGACCACGCGGAGCTCTCGAGGGTGGCGGGCCTGCTCGAGGACGCGCTGGCGCCCGTTGAGGCGCTCGACGCCTATCGCGACGACGAGCGGACGGTCCACCGCTACTTCCGCTCCGCTCCCGAGCGCGTGACCTACAACCTCGACTGCGCTGACGGTCGTGCCGTGCGCCTCGTCCCGGATGCCTATTTCCTCGCGCACCAGTACGCATCGGTCCTCGAGCGGAGGCTCGCGCTCCCCGGCAGCCTCGATCGCGCGCTCGCCCATGCCGAGCGCGCCGCGGAGCTCGCGCCGTGCACGGTCGAGGCGACGATTGCCCGCGCGGACTGCCTGGGCGACCTGGGGAGGGCCGACGAGGCGGTGCGCGCGGTGTCCGGCGCTGCGGCGCGCTGCTCGACCGTCGACGGCCTCTCCCTTTGCCTCTACCGCCTCGCCGCGCTGGTCTACGACCTCGGCATGGTGGAGGCGTCCGTCGCCTGCTACCGCCGCTGCATCGAGCTGGGCCGCGCGCAGGCCGAGCCCGCCCGCCGCGAGCTCGCCGTGCTTGTCGAGCACGAGCACGAGGCGCTGGCCGCGAGCCGCCTCGACCCGGCGACGCTCACGGGGAAGCGCCTCACGCGCGCTCTCGAGGGGGCCGGTCTGCCTGCGGGTGGCACGGGACCGCTCTCCGATCGCCTGCGGGCGGCAGCGGCGGCGTGCACGGATGCCGGGATCTTCTCGGTGGCCCGTCCGCTGCTCCAGGCGTACCTGCAGGCGGCCGACCGGCGTGACGACGCGCTCGCCGACGTGCTTGCGTCGCTGAGCGCCTAGGCTCCCGCCGAGACGGCCTCGTCCCAGCTCTCGCGGCTGTAGGAGAGCTCCTCGACGGGCAGCGCGGCGCGCGCGACCTCCGCGCCCGTCTCGGCGTCCACGAGGGCGACCTCGACCGCCCAGTCGCCCTGCCAGTCGGACTCCGGGTCGAGAATCTGCAGGAAGCCGCAGGCGGCGACGAGCCGGTAGAGGTCGGCGTCCGCGCGCTCGGCGAAGGAGGGGCGCGCGGTGACGGTCACGGCTTCGTGCCCCTCCGCCACCTCGACGGAGGCGACGTCGTCGCCTGCCCCCAGCGAGTCGAGGCTCTTGTCGAGCTCGTCCTCCCACATGGCGCGCAGCTGTCCGTACCAGTGGTCGGTGACGTAGAGCTCGAGCGAGCCGTCATCAAGGACGCTCGTGCCAATCCCCCCGTCGGAGTAGTCGGCGTAGCCCAGCGCCGCCTCGTCGGCCGTGTTGCCGGTGAACGCGAGGTAGGAGGCCGGGACGGTGATGCGCAGCTGCACTGGCTGCGTCTGCGCGCCGGGATCCGGGCTCTGCCTGGGCCCCGGCTTGCCCCCGGCGCAGCCGGCGAGCGAGGCGATCCCCCCTGCGGACAGGGCGAGAAGCGTGCGGCGGGTGATGGACATGGGGCAGCTCCCTGGGTTTGTCCGACAGGTGGCGGATTGATGAGAATCTAAACAAAAGTATATCCCCTGGACACCCCTCATCCCTCCAGCATGCCCTCGCGCACGGTTCTAGCCGTGGGGGAGGACGTCTCTTTGCTTCGGGGCGTGATCGGAGGGATCGCGCAGAGGCGCGCGGGAGACGGCGGCCGACGGCATGGGACGGCGCCCCACCGGCGTGGGATGGTCCCACACCGCCGACGAGCTGCGCTTTTGGCATGAAGAGCATCTTGGAGGGCCTCTGAGCTGCGCCTTCACGGCACCCACACACTATGTTTCCCCCAAAGGCGAACAGGCGACGGGTCGCTTGTGGTCGAAGGGGCCTGGCCGCACCACATCTTGGGCTCTGCGGTGTCGGCACAGGCCGTTCACGAGCTGGATTCAACCAGAGGTGTGTCGCATCGTGTTTTCTAGTGTCGCAAAGTGGGGTGAATGGCGTATAGTGTTCCCACGCTCCGTTCGGGGCAGGCTTCTCGTCTTGAAGGGAGGGTGACATGCTCGCCGGGTCGTATCCGATGTCCGTGGATGCCAAGGCACGCGTCACCCTGCCGGCCGTCTTCCGCAAGCAGCTCGTGGATGGCGACAAGAAGACGATATACCTGCTTCCGATGAAGGAGTGCGTGAACGGCTTCACCCCTGCGGGCCTCGAGCAGTTCATAGACGGGCTCTTCATCGAGCGCGGCGAGAACCGCTTCGATCCCCGCAGCCGCAGGGACGTTCAGCTCAAGACCAGGCTCTGGGCGAGCGCGGTGGAGGTCGACATCGACTCCGCAGGCCGCGTCGCCCTCGGCAAGCTTGACGGTACCAAGCCCGGTACGCGCGAGCGGCTCGGTCTCACGGCTGACGTCACGGTCGTGGGCGCCGGGGACCACTTCGAGGTGTGGAACACCGAGCAGTGGAACGCGACGCAGGAGAGCTTCGAGGACGAGCTCGACGCGCTCCTCTATCACGACTAGGCGAAGGGGGGTGAGGGTCTTGACAGGAGAATATCGGCACGTACCCGTGATGCTTGACGAGGTCCTCGCCGAGCTCGACCCGCGGCCGGGAGAGGTGGTCTGCGACTGCACCCTCGGCGGGGCCGGGCACTCGGTGGAGCTTGCGAGGCGCGTCGCCCCCGACGGCCTGTCCCTGGGAATCGACCAGGACGACATGGCCCTGACGGCGGCGTCCGAGCGCCTCTCCCGCGAGGTCCCGGAGGCGAGCGTGCGCCTTCTCAGGGGCAACTTCGGAGACCTTGACGACCTGCTCGTCGAGGCCGAGGTCCCCGGGGTGGACTGCTTCCTCTTCGACCTCGGCGTCTCGTCGCCGCAGCTCGACATCCCGGAGAGGGGCTTCTCGTACCACGAGGACGCCCCGCTCGACATGCGCATGAATTCGGGGAACCACACCCTAACCGCAGCCGAGGTCGTGAACACCTACAACGAAGCTGACCTCACCCGAATCCTTCGCGTCTACGGTGACGAGCGCTTTGCGTCGCGTATCGCCCGCCGCATCGTCGAGCGCCGCTCCAAGGCGCCCGTCGAGACGACCCTCCAGCTCGTGGAGATCGTCAAGGAGGCGATACCGGCCGCGGCGCGCAGGCACGGCGGCCACCCCGCGCGCAAGACCTTCCAGGCCCTGCGCATCGAGGTGAACCACGAGCTCGACGTCCTCGACCGCGGCCTCAGGGCGGCGGTCCGCTGGGCGAACCCGGGTGGCAGGATCTGCGTCATCTCCTACCACTCGCTCGAGGACCGCATCGTGAAGCACGTCTTCTCCGAGCTCTCCCAGGGGTGCACCTGCCCGCCGGACCTCCCGGTGTGCGTGTGCGGTCACGTGCCGATAGTCGACGTCAGGACGAGGAGGCCCCTCGTCGCCTCGGACGAGGAGGTCGCGGCCAACCCACGGTCGCGCAGCGCCCTCATGCGCGTGGCGGTCAAGCTCGACGTCACCGACTGAGGGCCCCAGAGCGGCGTAGCCGGCGCGAGCCGTCTACCGAGAGACGCACCACAACCGCATCAGAACGCAGCTCAAACGCACCACCTTCGAACCATCAACGAACTATCAACTCACTATCAATGAACACTTAAGGTCGCTCAACCAACTCTCGAGGAAATAGTCTCAATCAACCCTCAAGTTCCCAGCGTACCTGCCATCTATGTAGTCATCGCGGCAAGAGCCGCTCACGTCACGAGAAGGACGACGATGAGGTACCAGGGATCTGTGGCATACGACATGGGAGCCGAGCCCAGGAGGCGCGAGCGGGTCTCGCAGGAGCCGCGCCGCTCCTTCGAGGTCGTCCCCGGCGGCGGCCTCGACGCGCGCGCCCGCCGCGGCGTGAGCCCCCAGTTCGTCGCCCGCGTCCGCGCCGCCCTCGCCGTCGCCGCGCTCGTGATCGCGCTCGGCCTCGTCCGCGTGGTGCTCTCGTCCGCGACGGTCTCGCTCCTCGAGCAGAACACCGCCCTCGCGGAGGAGATCGAGACGGCGCAGGCGCTCTCGACCGACCTCAGGATCGAGCGCTCCGTCCTCTCGAGCAACGCGCGCATCAGCCGCATCGCGACCCAGAACTACGGCATGGTGCTCCCCTCGGAGCGCCTCACGGTCGACCTCGACGCCACGGCCTCCTCCCAGGGCGACGCCACCGACGAGGGCGGGCAGGCCGCCTCTGATGGGGAAGCTGCGCAGCCGGCCGATGCCACGGGCGGGAACGCCGCCGTGGATTAGACTGTCTTGACGTGAGAGACAGGGATCGACAGAGCCGCCGCAGGCGGAGGAACCACCCGGAGGCCTCGTATGACGAGGCCTCTCGTGCGCGATATCGCGTGAGGGCGTCGCGCCCGGGCGGCTCGGGCTCGGGCGGAGGCTCGCACGGCTTCGTCGTCGTGCGGCGCACGCTCATGGTCCTGTTCGCCGCGGTGGCGGCGCGCCTCGCCTTCCTCCAGGTGTTCGGCGCGGGAGAGTATGCCGCGCGCGCCGAGAGCCAGCGCACCAACCGCATCACGCTCCACGCGCGCCGCGGGACCATCTACGACCGCAACGGCAACGTCCTCGCCATGAGCGAGGAGTGCAGCACCGTCTACGCCAACCCCGAGGAGGTGTCCGACCCCTCGGGGGTGGCGGCCGCGCTCGTCAGTCACCTCGGCGGCGAGAAGCAGGACTACATGAAGCTGCTCACCCAGGACACCACCTTCGTCTATCTGCAGCGCCAGGTCGACCAGGAGACCGCCGACGCCCTCAAGGCCGAGCTCTCCGAGAAGGACCTCGCGGGCGTCTACTACCTCGCCGACACCAAGCGCGTCTACCCCTACGGCAACGTGGGCGCGCAGGTGCTCGGCTACGTGGGCGTGGACGGCAAGGGCCTCTCGGGCATCGAGCAGCAGTACGACGACATCCTCACGGGCACCGACGGGGAGATGCTCGTCGAGACCGGCCTCTACGGCACCCCCATCGCGGGCGGCGCCTCCCAGGTGACCGAGGCCGAGGACGGGACCGACCTCGTGCTCGCGATCGACATCGACCTCCAGCAGGCGTGCGAGGAGATCATCGCGAAGGGGGTCTCGGACTACTCCGCCGAGTCGGGGTCGGTCATGGTGTGCGACCCGCGCACGGGCGAGGTGCTCGCCGCCTGCTCGACGCCGCTTCCCGACTTCTCCGACCTCACCGACTCCTCCTCGCTCAACCTCAAGCTCGTCTCGAGCTCCTTCGAGCCCGGCTCGGTCTTCAAGGTCATTACGACCGCCATCGGCATCGACGACGGGCTCTTCTCGACGGACACCGTCTACTCGGTCCCGCCCTCCTACACCGTGGGCTCCGACACGGTGCGCGATGACGACCTGCGCGACTACGAGATGGAGATGGACGTGCGCGAGATGATGCGCCGCTCGTCCAACACCGCGATGGCCCTTCTCGCCGAGGAGGTCATCGGCGCCAAGGCCTTCTCCGAGGGGGTCGACCGCTGGGGGATCGGCCACAAGACGGGGATCGACTTTCCCGGCGAGGCCGAGGGCATCGTGAAGACGCTCGAGGAGTACGACGGCTCCACGCTCGGCTCCATGGCCTTCGGGCAGGGCGTGGCCGTCCCGCTCGTGCAGATCGTGCGGGCGTACGGCGCCGTCGCCAACGGGGGCGTTCCGTGCACCCCGCACTTCCTCGTGGAGCGGGGGGACGAGGAGGTGGAGTGGCCCGAGGGCGAGGCAGTATGCTCCGCCGAGACCGCCGCCGCCGAGACGGACCTGCTCCTTACGGTGGTGCGGGAGGGCACCGCCGAGAACGCGCAGATCGAGGGGTATGACATCGCGGCCAAGACGGGCACCGGCGAGCAGGCGGGGGAGTCGGGCGGCTACGAGGAGGGCAAGTTCGTGGCGTCCCTGTGCGGCTTCGTCAACGCGGCGGACCCCGAGGCGCTCGTCTACGTGGGCCTGAACGGCCTGCCCTACCTCGCGGCAGAGACCTCCGCCCACGTCTTTCGCGACGTGATGGAGCAGACCGTCCAGATCATGGGAATCGTTCCGGTCTCGTAGAATGGGTGACGGGGGAGAGGCCCCCGAACGTACGCAAGGGAGTGCACGATGCTACGCATGACCGTCTCCGACATCGCCCGGGCGACCGGCGCCGCCGTCCTTCTCGAGGGCGCGCGCGACGTCGCGGGCGAGGTCGTCGTCGACTCGCGCGAGGCGAGGGAGGGGGGCCTCTTCGTCGCCTTCTCCGGAGAGCGCGCCGACGGCAACGCCTACCTCGCCTCAGCCGCCCGCGCGGGCTCCGCCGCGGTCGTGGCGACCGCCGAGCCCCCGGCCGAGGCGCTCGAGGCGGCCCGCGCTGCGGGCTGTGCCGTCCTGCGCGCCGAGGGGGACGACGGCGAGGAGTTCCTCCTGCGCCTGGCCGGCGCCTGGCGCGACCTCCACCCCGGTTGGCTTGTTCTGGCCGTCACGGGCTCGGTGGGGAAGACCACCACGAAGGAGATGGTCGCCGCCGGCGCCGCCGCGCAGCGCCGCACCCACGCCACGCGCGGCAACCTCAACAGCCTCATCGGCCTGCCGCTCACCGTCCTGGCCGCGCCGGAGGACGCCGAGGTCGTGGTCCTGGAGCTCGGCATGAACCACCCGCATGAGATCGACCGGCTCGCGGCCGCGTGCCGCCCCGCGCTCGCCGCGATCACCAACGTGGGGACGAGCCACATCGGCATCCTCGGTAGCCGCGAGAACATCGCCCGCGCCAAGGCCGAGGTCGTCTCCGGCATGCGCGCCCACGACGGCGTCGGCCCCGCGCTCGCCCTTGCGAGCTCGGGCGACTTCACGCCCTTCATCGCCGACGGCTTCGCCCGTCCCGCGGGAGTCGACGTCGTGACCGTGGGGTCGGGCGAGAAGGACCTCGTGCGCGCCTCGCTCGTCTCGACTGACGAGTCGGGTCGCGCCCGCTTCACCGTGACGTGCGCCGACGGCTGGTCCCGGACGGTCGCGCTGTCCCTGCCGGGCGCCAAGCTCGTCGACGACTTCCTGCTCGCGCTCGCGCTCCTGTGGCGCGCCGGCCTCGACCGCGACGTCGCGGTGGAGGCCATCTGTCGCATGGAGCCCACGAGCATGCGCCTCGACGTCGTCCGCGCCCCCTCGGGCGCGCGCGTGATCGACGACTCCTACAACGCTGCGCCCGCCTCGATGGCCTCCTCGCTCGACGTGCTCGCCAGCATGGCGTGCGAGGGCCGGCGCATCGCCGTGCTCGGCGAGATGGGCGAGCTCGGTGACGAGGCGGCGCGCCTCCACGGCTACGTGGGCGCCTACGCCGCCGCCAGGGGGGTCGACGTGCTCGTGCTCGTCGGGGGCGAGCTCGCCGACGAGATGGCCGAGGCCGCCCGCACGATGGGCCTCTCCGAGGACGCCGTGGAGCGCCTCGCCACGGTCGAGGACGCCGTCCGCGTCATCGGCCCCGTCCTTGCCGAGGGCGACCTCGTGCTCGTGAAGGCGAGCCGCGCCGCCGGCCTCGACAACTTCGTGAAAGGGGTGCTTGCCTCGTGATCGGGAATCCCTCATATCCCACCTACCAGGTCTTTCTCGCCATCGGCATCGCGGCGCTCGTGACCTGCGCGCTCATGCCGCTCTTCATCCGCCTCATGCGCCACGAGGGGGTCGGCCAGCAGATCCGCGCCGACGGCCCGCAGCGCCACCTCGTGAAGCAGGGCACCCCCACGATGGGTGGCATCATCATCCTCGTGGGCGTGCTCGCCGCCTGCGGGCTCGTCGCGCAGTGGACCCCGGCGCTCGTGCTCGCCGTCGTGGTGACGCTGGTCACGGGCTCGCTCGGCCTGCTTGACGACATCGAGTCGGTCGCCCACGGCCGCTCGCTCGGGCTCACGCCGTCCCAGAAGATGGTCGGCCTCGTCCTCATCTCGGTGGCGTTCTGCCTCGTGGCGGTCAACGTCTGCGGCGTCGCCCCCGAGATCCGCTTCCCGGGCGGGCTCTCGCTCGACCTCGGCGTGCTCTCCACCACCTTCCCCGTGGGCGGCGCCGAGGTGACGGTGCCCTGGCTGTACCTCGTCTTCGTCTTCCTGCTCATGGCGGGCCTCTCCAACGCCGTCAACCTCACGGACGGCCTCGACGGGCTCGCCGGCGGCTGCACGATGGTGGTCATGCTCTTCATGGCGATGGTCGCGTACCGCTACAACGAGCTCGACCTCGCTATCTTCGCCGGCTCCATCGCGGGCGCCTGCGTGGGCTTCCTCTGGCACAACTGCTACCCCGCCTCGATCTTCATGGGGGACACGGGCTCGCTCGCCCTCGGCGCCGCGCTCGCGTCGCTCGCGGTCCTCACCAAGACGGAGGTCACCTCGCTCATTATGGGCGGCCTGTTCGTCTGCGAGGCGCTCTCCGTCATGATCCAGGTCACGAGCTTCAAGCTCACCGGCCGTCGGGTCTTCCTGATGACGCCGATCCACCACCACTTCGAGCAGATGGGGTGGGCTGAGAACAAGGTCGTCATCCGCTTCTGGATCGTCTCCGCGGCCTTCGCCGCGCTCGGCTTCGCCCTGTACTTCCAGCTCGGCTAGGGGATGAGTGAGCTCATGGGTCCCACCACTCAGTCACATCTCGGCGACGTCGCCGTGCTCGGCCTCGGCCGCACCGGCGAGGCGGCCGCCCGCTACCTCGCCTCGCTCGTCCCGGGCCGCGTGCGCTCGGTGACGCTGTTCGGCGGTGCCGCGTCCGAGGAGGGCGAGCGCACCCGCGCGCTCGAGGCCGAGGGCGTGCGATGCGTCCTCGGGACCGAGGAGGTCTCCGGTCGCTACGACCTCGTCGTGGCGTCCCCGGGCATCCCCGTCGACTCCGCCTTCTTCCGCTCCGCGGCCGCGTGCGCGGCCGAGGTCGTGGGCGAGCCCGAGCTCGCCTGGCGCGAGAGCCCCGAGCGGTGGGTCGCCATCACGGGCACCAACGGCAAGACGACCACGACCTCGCTCGCGACGCACCTGCTTGGCGAGGCCGGCCTGCCTGCGGAGGCGGTGGGAAACATCGGCACCCCGCCGACCGAGGCGGTGCCCGCGCGTCCGGAGGGCGGGTGGTTCGTCGCCGAGCTCTCGAGCTTCCAGCTCGCCACGACGCGCCTCCTGCACCCGCGCGTCGCCGTGCTGCTCAACGTCACGCCCGACCACCTCGAGTGGCACCACACGATGGAGGCCTACGCCGCAGCGAAGGAGCGCGCCTTCGCCAACCTCGGCGCGGGCGACCTCGCGGTGGTCTCCGTCGACGACGGGCCCTGTCGGGCCGTCGCGTCGCGCTGCGAGGCGCGCGGCCTGCGCGTCTGCCGGCTCTCCGTGCACGGGGAGCCCGCCGGCCCCTGCGCCGCCTTCCTGCGCGGCGGCGAGCTCGTGGTGCGCCTCGACGGCGTCGAGCGCGCGCTCTGCCGGGCGGCGGACCTCAGGATCGTCGGCCTGCACAACGCCGAGAACGCTCTGGCCGCCTCGGCCGTCGCGCTCGAGCTCGGCGTCTTAGCCGAGGACGTGGCCCGCGGCCTCAGGTCCTTCTCGCCGATCGAGCACCGGCTCGAGCCCGCGGGCACCGTGGCCGGCGTGAGCTACGTCAACGACTCCAAGGCCACCAACACCGACGCCGTCGAGAAGGCGCTCACGGGGTTCGCCCCCGGCTCGGTGGTGCTGCTGCTCGGCGGCCATGACAAGATGACCGACCTCGCCTCGCTCGCCGCCGCGGTGCGCGCGCGGTGCCGCGCGGCCGTCTGCTACGGCGAGGCGGGCCCCAGGATCGCCGCCGCCCTCGAGGCCGCCGGGGCCGGCGAGAAGGACGCCGAGAAGGACGGGGCGCCCCTGGAGGTCGTCCGCGCCCCGCACCTGCGCGAGGCCTTCGCCGAGGCCGCCCGGCTCGCCCGCCCGGGCGATGTCGTGCTGCTCTCGCCCGCGTGCTCGTCGTTCGACGAGTTCTCCAACATGGCCGAGCGCGGCCGCCTGTTCAAGGCGCTCGTCGCCGAGCTCGCCGAGAGGGGGGCCTAGCGTGGCCGGCACGGCGCGGGCCGCATCGGCGCCGCGCGGCACGACGGCCCGCCGGACGTCGGGGCGGGACGGCTTTTTCGGAGTCCCCGAGCGCTTCATGCGCCCCCGGGTGGTCTTCATCGCCGTCACGGCCGTGATCGTGGCCTTCGGCCTGCTCATGGTCTACTCCGCCTCCTCGGTCACGGCGCTCGCCGACTTCGGGGACGCGGCCTACTACCTCAAGCGCCAGCTGCTCTTCGCGGCGGTGGGGGTGGCCGTCGCGGTGTTTCTCGCCTGGAGCGACTACCACCTCTGGAGCGACCGGCTCATCAACCTCATCTGGGTCGTGACGGTGGGGCTGCTCCTGCTCGTCTTCATCACGGCGGGAGACGCCTACGGCGCCACGCGCTGGATCGCCGTCGGGGGCTTCCAGCTTCAGCCCTCGGAGTTCGCCAAGATCACGATCGTCCTCGTCGCGGCGAGCCTCGCGCAGCGCTACTTCGAGGAGGGCACGATCGACTGGTGGACCTTCGTGAAGCTCATGGCCATCGGCGTGGGCGTGCCGGTCGTGCTCATCGTCCTGCAGCCCGACAAGGGCTCCACGATGGTGCTCGGCATCACCATCGTCACGATGGGCTACCTCGCGGGCGTCCCCAAGCGGATCCTCGCCGCCTTTCTCGTCCTGGGCGTCCTGGGCTTTCTGGGGCTCTCGCTGAAAGACGACTACTCGCGACAGCGCCTGCTCACGATGCTCAACCCCGAGTCCGACCCCTACGGGGCCGGCTACCAGCTCCTCCAGGGCTTCTATGCCTTCGGGTCGGGCGGCCTGTTCGGCGTGGGGATAGGCTTCTCCAAGCAGAAGTACTCCTACCTCCCCATGGCGCACAACGACTTCATCTTCGCCGTCATCGGCGAGGAGTGCGGGCTCGTCGGCACGCTCGGCCTGCTCGCGGGCTTCGCGCTCTTCGCGTGGGCGGGGTTCAGGATCGCGCTGCATGCGCCCGACCTCGCCGGCAGGCTCATCGCGGCGGGCTGCACCACGCTCGTCGTGATCCAGATGCTGCTCAACGTCGCGGGCGTCATCGGCATCTTCCCGCTCTCGGGAAAGCCCATCCCCTTCGTCTCGTACGGCGGCTCGTCGGTCATCGCGAGCCTCATGCTCGCGGGCATGGTCGTCTCGGTCTCCGTGCACTCGCGCCTGCCCGAGACCGCCCACGACGGGGCGCGCCGCTCGCTCAGGGTGACGGAGGGCGACGCCGCCGACGCGGGCCTCTCGCTCGTGGGGGAGCCGCTCCCGCGCTCGGCCCGGGGCGTCGACGCCGGGCGCGCGCCGCGGCTCACGGTCATGGACGGGGGCGCGCGGGGCCGCGCCGCCGGGCGCGGGCGTGGTCGCCCGGCGGGCAGGGTGACGACCGACGCGCGCGGCAGGAGAAGGGTCGACCTCGGTCCCGACGCGGCGGAGCGCCTTCGCGGCCGCCGCGGACCGAGGGGGAGACGATAGGAGGAGACATGTCCGAACGCGCCCTCGAGGTCGCCATCGCCGCAGGCGGGACGGCCGGGCACATCAACCCGGCGCTCGCGCTCGCCGAGGAGCTGCGCGACCGCGGACACCACGTGAGGTTCTTCGGGCAGCAGGCCAAGCTCGAGGGGCGGCTCGTGCCCGAGGCGGGCTTCGAGCTCGTGCCGGTGGTGGTGAGCGGGTTCGACCGCTCCCGCCCCTGGACGCTCGCGAGCTCGCTCTACCGCATGAGGCGCGCCCAGTCGCAGATCGCGCGGCGCTTCTCGGAGGGGGGAGCGCCCGACGTGGCGGTGGGGTTCGGCGCCTACGTGGAGATGGCCCTGCTCAACTGCTGCCACCGCATGGGCGTCCCCTACGTGCTGCACGAGCAGAACTCCGTGCCCGGGCTCGCCAACAAGGCGCTCGCCCCGCACGCGGCGAGCGTGTGCATCTCGGTGCCCGCCGCGCGCGCGGCCTTCGAGCGCGAGGGGAGGCGCGCGCCCGCGGTGGTGCTCACCGGCAACCCCGTGCGCAGGAGCGTGGTCTTTGCGAGCCGCGAGGAGGGGCGCGCCGCCTTTGGGGTGGGGCCCGGCGAGACGATGCTGCTCGTCTTCGGCGGCTCGCTCGGGGCGGCGCACATCAACGAGGGCGTCTGCCGCCTCAAGCGGGAGCTCCTCTCGCGCGACGGGCTCGTCGTCGTGCACTCCACGGGGGCCGACGGCTTCGACGAGACGGTCTCGGCCCTCGCGCTCACGCCCGAGGAGCAGCTGCGCTGGCGCGTGATGCCCTACATCTCCAACATGGGGCAGGCGCTCGCGGCGGCCGACCTCGTGCTCTCCCGCGCCGGGGCCTCCTCGATAGCCGAGATAGCGGCGCTC
Organism: Thermophilibacter provencensis; assembly: GCF_900128445.1. GTDB lineage: Bacteria > Actinomycetota > Coriobacteriia > Coriobacteriales > Atopobiaceae > Thermophilibacter > Thermophilibacter provencensis. The sequence continues at coordinate 1,534,912 of NZ_LT671417.1, forward strand.
GCCGTGCCGAGCCTGCTCGTGCCCTACCCGCACGCCACGGCCGACCACCAGACCACCAACGCCCGCTTCCTCACGGACGCCGGCGCCGCCGTCCTTCTCGCCGACGCGCGCATCGACGAGCCCGTCTTCGCCGAGGAGCTCCTCGGCCTCGTTGACGACCCCGCCCGCCGCGACGCCATGAGGGCCGCCGCCCGCGGCCTCGGGCAGGCCCGCGCCGCCGCCGCGCTTGCCGACCAGGTGGAGGCCGCCGCCCGCGCATGATGCCGCCCGCGCCCCGCGCGACGGGCCCGCGGAGCCGCCGCGCGGGGCCGTCGCGACAGTCCGGCCCCAGGAGGCGTCGCCAAACCCCCGCAGATCCGCCGCGCGGGGGCTTGGCGACAGCCCGCCCCCTGCCGCGAGGCGTCGCGAATCCCCGTGGCCTCGCCCGTCCGTCCCGGCGAGGCGAGAAGGACGGGCGATGAGGGCCGGCGAGAAGGACGGGCGCCGCCGCGCCCCGCAGACGGAGTGAAGAGTGGCGTACGCCGGTCGTTGAGGGCCGCCCATCGGCTACAGTAGAGGGCTGTAGAGGACACGACCTTTCCATGAGCACGGAGGGTTTTCTGATGGCAGAGATCGAGAACGTCACGAGCGCCCACTTCATCGGGATCGGGGGCGCCGGAATGAGCGGCATCGCGCTCGTGCTGCACGAGCGCGGCTGCCGCGTCACCGGCAGCGACCTCAAGAGCTCCCACTACGTGCGCGAGCTCGACGCCGCCGGCATCGACGTGCGCGTCGGGCACGCGGCGGCGACCATCGACGAGGTCGCGCCGCAGGTCGTGGTCACCTCGACGGCCATCCCCGACACCAACCCCGAGGTCATGCGCGCCCACGAGCTGGGCATCCCCATCTGGCCGCGCGCCAAGATGCTCTCCTGGCTCTCCGGCACCCAGCGCACCGTCGCCGTCGCCGGCACGCATGGCAAGACGACCACCTCCTCGATGGTCGCCACGATGCTCGACAAGATGGGGCTCGACCCGTCGTTTCTCATCGGGGGCGTCGTGGAGGGCTATGACACCAACGGCCGCAACGGCGCGGGCGAGCACTTCGTGTGCGAGGCGGACGAGTCCGACGGCTCCTTCCTCTACCTCAACCCCAGCGTCGTGGTGGTCACCAACATCGAGGCGGACCACCTCGACCACTACGGCACCCTCGAGAACCTCGAGCAGACCTTCTGCACCTTCATGGGCCTCGTGGGGGAGGAGGGGACGGTCGTGGTGAACGGCGACGTCGCGCACGTCGTCGAGCTCGCCCGCTCGACCGGCCGCCGCGTGGTGACCTACGGCTTCGACCCATCGTGCGACTTCGTGTGCGTGCCCGGCGAGGCGCGCCACCGCCTGGAGAGCACCTTCTCGGTTCGGCTGCCCTCCGGCGACGAGGTCGCGGTGACCATCAGCGCGAACCCCGGCAGGCACAACATGGCCAACGCCACCGCCGCGATCGCCGTGGCCTCGGTCCTCTCGCTCGACGAGCGCGAGGCGGCCGCCGCGCTCTCCCAGTTCAAGGGCGCGCGCCGTCGCTTCACGCACGTGGGCGACGTCGCCGGCGTGACCGTCGTGGACGACTACGGCCACCATCCCACCGAGGTGGCGGCCACCCTCTCCGCCGCCGCGGACCTGCCGTTCGAGCGCATCGTCTGCGTCTTCCAGCCGCACCGCTACTCGCGCACCCAGAACCTCGCCGAGGAGTTCGGCTCCGCCTTCGACCACGCCGACGTCCTGCGCGTCATGGACGTCTTCTCCGCCGGGGAGATGCCCATCCCCGGCGTCTCCGGCAAGACGATCGTCTCCTCGGTGCAGCGCAACGGCCACGTCGGCGACGTGGCGTACGTGCCCAACCGCCGCCAGCTCGTGGAGGACCTCTGCGAGCTCGTCCGCCCCGGCGACCTGCTCGTCACCCAGGGCGCGGGCGACGTCACCACGCTCGGCCCCGCCTTCATCGAGGCCATGCGCGAGCGAGAGGGCGGTCGCGCCTCGTGAGCGTCTTCAACGCGTACATGACCCTCTCGGGCGCGATCGACGCCGACGTCCTGCGCGACGAGCGCCTCTCGCGCCACACCACCTATCGCATCGGCGGGCCGGCGGCGCTGTTCGTCGCCGCGCACAGCTACGCCGCCCTCGCGCGGACGGTGGCGGTCCTCGCCGCCGAGCACGTCGACTGGGTCATCATCGGGAAGGGCTCCAACCTGCTCGTGTCCGACCGGGGCTACGACGGCTGCGTCATCACGCTCGACGACGAGTTCTCCCGCATCGCCATCGGTGACGACGGCTCCGTCACCGTGGGTGCCGGAGCGGCGCTCTCCAAGGTGGTCAACGAGGCCCTCAAGGCGGGCCTCTCCGGCCTCGAGTTCTGCGTGGGCATCCCCGGCACCGCGGGCGGCGCCATCTCCATGGACGCCGGGACGCGCCACGAGTGGATCGGGCGGCGCGTCCGCGACCTCGTGGTCCTGCGCCCGGGGGAGGGCCTGCACCGCTACCAGGGGTCCGACGTCGAGTGGGGCTACCGCTCGACCTCGATCCCCACCTCCGAGATCATCCTCGAGGCGACGCTCGCGCTCGAGCCCGGCTCGCGCGCCGAGATCACCGCCGACATGGAGGAGCGCCTGCGCCGCCGTCGCGAGGCCCAGCCGCTCGGCGCCCCGAGCTGCGGCTCGGTCTTCCGAAACCCGCCCGAGCGCTCGGCGGGCATCCTCGTTGAGTCGTGCGGCCTCAAGGGGGCCTCCTGCGGTGGCGCGCAGATCTCGCCCGAGCACGCCAACTTCATCGTGAACCGCGGGGGCGCCACGGCGGCCGACGTCATCGCGCTCATCGGCCGCGCGCACGACGAGGTGCTCGCCCGCTATGGGGTGGACCTCGCGTGCGAGGTCAAGCTCCTCGGCTTCGGGGCATAAGGGCGAAGATGGCAAGGAACCCCGGCATGCGGCCGACGCCGCGTCAGAAGTCCCCCCTCTCGTCGTCCTCCCCCCGCGCGGCCGCATGCCGGGGTTCCTTGCCATCTTCGCCCTTATGCCCCGAAGCGGGCCAGAGTTTATTAGGAGACCCCCCCCAAGGCGTCCCGGAGGGAGGCGTCCCCCGCGGGCTCCCCCCGCCCCGCCTTCCTCGACCGCGCCGTCGCCATGACGCGCCAGGCAGGCTCGGGCTCGCCAAGCGCGGCGTCCGGGCGCGAGCGGCGCCAGCGCCACCAGCGCGGGCAGGCCCTGCGCGTCGTTCTCATGGTCGCGGGCGGCCTCGTCGCGCTCGCCCTCGTGGGCCTCGTCGCGCTCTTCATCCTCAGGGACTCCCCGGTCTTCCTCATCGAGTCGGTCGAGGCCGAGCCGACCGAGCACGTCACCCAGACCGACATCCAGAACCTCGTCAGCGTCCCCGTGGGCTCGACCCTGCTCAACGTCGACACCGACGCCGTGGAGGCCGCCCTCAAGAAGGACCCCTGGGTCGCCGACGTGACCTTCGAGCGGGTCTTCCCCCACACCCTGCGGATCGAGATCGTCGAGCAGCAGGTCGAGGCGCTCGTGGTCATGAACACCGGCTCGATCGCCTGGTACCTCGGCGACGCTGACATCTGGATCCAGCCCACCAAGATCGAGGCCTCCGAGGGCCAGTCCGTGAACGACGCGGCGCTCGCGCAGGCGCTCGCCGACGGCTGCCTGCTCATCACCGACGTCCCGGCGACGGTCTCCCCGGTCGCGGGCTCCGTCGCCACCGACGAGGTCCTCGACGCGGTCGCGGCCTTCAGGCGGGGCTTCTCGGAGGAGTTCCTCTCCCAGGTGGTGAGCTTCTCGGCCGCCTCGACGGACAGCATCACCTGCACCCTCAGGAACGGCGTCGAGATCTTGCTGGGGTCGCCGACCGACATCGCGGCGAAGGAGACCGTCATCACCCAGACGCTCGAGCAGCACCCCGGCGCGGTCACCTACATCAACGTCCGCGTGGTCACGGACCCCGCCGTGAGGCCGACCGTGCGCCTCGTGGACTCCGAGAACGTCGAGGCGGGCGACGGCGTCTCCGCGTCGGGCGCCGACGAGGGGCAGGCCGCGACCGACTCCTCGCAGGGGTCGAGCGACGCCTCGCAGGGAGACGCCTCGCAGGGGGCGGACTCGGGCGGGGAGGGGTCCCAGGGCGCGGGCGACGGCTCCTCGGACGGCGGCGGGGACGCCGAGGGTTCCGCCGACGCGACGGCCGAGGGCGACGCCTGACCCTTCGCTGAAAAGTCTCAAGGGTGAGCGGCGGGCCCGCTACCTGCGAACTCCATGATTTCACCAAACTGTTTGACGCGAGACCCTCAAGTGTGTCAATATACGTCGCTTTCGCTAAAGCGTCGACGTTAACCTGAGCTTTAGGGTTTCTGCCAGCGCCGAGGCGACCGGCAGGAAGAAAAATCGAAAGCAGAACGCAGCACGAAAGGCCCTTCGAGGAGGACACGATGATCAAGGACACCGACACCCTCAACAACTACCTCGCCGTGATCAAGGTCGTGGGCGTGGGCGGCGGCGGTACCAACGCCGTGAACCGCATGATCGAGGAGGGCATTCGCGGTGTCGAGTTCGTCGCCGTGAACACCGACGCGCAGGCGCTCGCCATCTCCGACGCCGACATCAAGGTCCACATTGGCACCGACATCACCAAGGGCCTCGGCGCCGGCGCCAACCCCGAGGTCGGCAAGGAGGCGGCCGAGGACTCCCGCGACGAGATCAAAGCCGCGCTCGCCGGCTCCGACATGGTCTTCATCACCGCCGGAGAGGGCGGCGGCACCGGCACGGGCGCGGCGCCCGTCGTGGCCGACATCGCCAAGAACGACGTGGGCGCGCTCACGGTCGGCGTCGTCACCAAGCCCTTCACCTTCGAGGGCCGCAAGCGCTACAACTCCGCCGTCGAGGGCATCCGCAACCTCTCCGAGAACGTCGACACGCTCATCGTGATCCCCAACGACCGCCTGCTCGACCTCTCCGAGAAGAAGACCACTATGCTCGAGGCCTTCCGCATGGCCGACGACGTCCTGTGCCAGGGCACCCAGGGCATCACCGACCTCATCACGGTCCCCGGCCTCATCAACCTCGACTTCGCGGACGTCTGCACCATCATGAGGGGCTCCGGCACCGCCATGATGGGCATCGGCACCGCCTCCGGCGACAATCGCGCCACCGACGCGGCCGAGGAGGCCATCTCCAGCCGCCTGCTCGAGAGCTCCATCGACGGCGCTACGCGCGTCCTTCTCTCCATCGCCGGCAACAAGGACCTCGGCATCCAGGAGATCAACGACGCCGCCGACCTCGTCGCCAAGAACGTCGACCCGGAGGCCACGATCATCTTCGGCACCGTCGTCGACGAGTCCCTCGGGGACCAGGTGCGCGTGACCGTCATCGCCACGGGCTTCAGCGACTCCAACGTCCAGCAGACCCTCCCCACGATGACCGTCTCCCGCCCGTCCTCGCGCGAGCGCCAGGCCGCCCCGGCCCCCGCTCCCGCGCCGGCGAGCCGCCCGTCGTCCTCCTCGTCCAACAACGACAAGGAGTTCGACATCCCCGACTTCCTGAAGCGCAGCCGCATCTAGCGATGCCCTCCCTCGAGAGACATCGCTCGGGCGACGTGACCCTGCTGACCGACCCGTCGGTCCCGGGCAGGGTCACGTTCGCGTTCACCGAGCGCGCGGGCGGGGTCTCGGAGCCCCCGTACGCCTCGCTCAACCTCGGCGACCGCTGCGGTGACGACCCCGCGCGCGTGGCGGAGAACCGCCGCCGCGCGCTTGCCGCGCTCGGCGCCGAGGACCTGCTCGAGAGGCTCGTGTGCCCGCATCAGGTGCACGGGGACCGCGTGGTGACGGTGCGCTCCGCCGAGCCCGCGGCGCTCGAGGCCGCCCGCGCCGAGGCGCTCTCCGGCGCCGACGCCGTGGTGTGCGTCGCCGACGAGGTGCCGGTCCTCATGTGCTTCGCCGACTGCGTGCCCGTGGTGCTCGTCGCGCCGGGCGGCTTCGCCGTCGTCCACTCGGGCTGGCGCGGCACGCTCGCGCGCGTTGCCGCCAGGGCGGCGCGCGAGCTCGTCGAGGCGGCGGGCTGCGGCGCGGGCGAGCTTCTCGCCTACGTGGGGCCGCACATCGGGGCGGGGGACTACGAGGTCTCCGAGGAGCTCCTCGGGACCTTCGCGGGCGAGTTCGGCGAGGGGGTCGCCCGCGCGCCGCGAAACCTCGACCTCGCCTTCGCCGTGACCTCCGCGCTCGCCGACGCGGGCGTGGCGGCGGATAGGGTGGCCGTGTGCGACGCATCGACGGCGCGCGCGACCGACCGGTTCTTCTCGTATCGCGCCGAGGGCGGCGCCTGCGGCCGGCATGCCGCCGTCGCCCTCATGGGGAGGCGCCCCGCAGGCTGGCCTGCCGCGGGCGCCATGGAAGAGGGGTGGTGCAGATGAGCGAGCGCGACGAGTCATACGCCCGCTTCCTTGAGACGCGCCGCCGGGAGATCTGCGACATGATCGGCGCCGCGGCCGCCCGCGCGGGACGCGACGCCGCGGGGGTCTCCGCGATCGCGGTCTCCAAGACGGTCGGCTTCGACGAGGTCCTTCTCGCCCGCCGCGCCGGGTGGGACGCCTTCGGCGAGAACCGTCCCCAGGAGCTCGTCCGCAAGCTCGAGGCGGCCGCGGCGTCGCCCGAGATGGCGGGCGCGCGCTTCGACATGATCGGCAACCTGCAGAAGAACAAGATCAACCAGGTGATCGGGCGCGTCGCGCTGATCCACTCGATCTCGTCGGCCCACCTCGCCGAGGCGGTGTCCACGCGCTGCGAGGCGCGCGGGATCGTGGCCGACGTCCTGCTCGAGGCCAACGTGTCGGGGGAGGCCTCGAAGTCGGGCTTCTCCCCGGACGAGCTGCGCGCCGCCGCCGAGGGCGTGGTGGCGCTCCCCGGGATTCGCGTCCTGGGGCTCATGACGATGGCCCCCGCGGGCGACGCCGACGCGGCGCGCCGGACGTTCTCGGGCCTGCGCGAGCTCGCCTCCGAGCTGCGCGACCGCACGGGGCTCCCCCTGCCGGAGCTCTCCTGCGGCATGAGCGACGACTTCGAGATCGCGGTGGAGGAGGGCTCGACCCTCGTCCGCCTCGGCAGGTGCGTGTTCGACCAGGGCTATGCCCTGAGAGACTAGCTGGGCCGCGCGCCGGTGCGCCGGCGCGTCGCATGGAAGGAGAAGAACATGGGCTTCCTCGACTCGATCAGGGACCGTCTGCGTGGCGGCTCGGATGACGACTACTACGAGGACGACTACTACGACGAGGGCTACGAGGACGACGGCTACTCCGGTGCCCAGGAGCCCCGCCGCCGCGACGTGGGGTCGAGCCCGCGCCTGCTCGGCAACACGCCGCGCCCCGAGGCGGAGAGCGTCTCGGTCTACACGCGCTCCGGCCGCCCCGTGAGCGCCGAGCGCCCGGCGAGCGCGGCGTCGCGGCCCGCTCCGAGCACCTATGCGGCTCCGTCGCCCGTCGAGCCGTCCTATCAGCCGAGCTACCACTCGGACGCCACCTCGGTGATGCGCCCGACCTCCTCGGCGACGCCCGGCGACGTGGGGCTCAAGCCGGTCTCGCGCGTCAGCTCGGGCAAGCTGCCCCCCTACGTCCTCAAGCCGGTCTCCTACGACGACGTCCAGACGGTCGTGCGCCGCGTGCGCACCAACCAGCCGGTCGTCATCGTGTTCCGCAACACGAACATCGAGACCGCCAAGCGCATCCTCGACTTCTGCTTCGGCCTCTCCTTCGGCCTCGGCGGCGAGGTCCGCGAACTCGGCGACCGCGTCTTCGTCGTGCTGCCGGCCGACGTCGACCTCTCGCAGTCGGACCTCGACAAGCTGGTCGCCGACGGCGACCTCGTTCGGTAGGGGAGGCGCCATGGGCAAGCTGGGCGTGACCGTCGGCATCGTCGGCGGCGGGTCCATGGGCGGCGCCATCGCCCGGGGCCTCGTGGAGTCGGGGAAGCTCGACGCCTCCGCCGTGCGCGTGGCGGATAGCGACCCGGCCCGCGTCGAGGAGCTCGCCTCCTGCGGGATCGCGGGGTGCGCGGACGCCTCCGACCTGCTCTCGAGCGGTCCCGACGTCGTCATACTCGCAGTGAAGCCGCAGGTCATCGGCGACGTCATGGCCGACATCGCCGAGGCTGCCGCGGACAGGCTCGTCATCTCGATCGCCGCCGGGGTGGGCACCGCCGCCATCGCCGCGGCGCTCCCCGGCTCGAGGGTGGTGCGCGTGATGCCCAACCTCCCCGTCCAGGTCCGCTCCGGGGCCACGACGGTGTGCGCCGGGCCGCGCGCCACGGCGGACGACGTCGAGCTCGCCCGCGAGCTCTTCTCGGCGCTCGGCACCGCGTGCGTCGTGCGCGAGGACCAGCTCGATGCCGCCGGGGCGGTGGTGGGAACCGCGCCCGCGTTCTTCTCGCTCTTCGTCGACGCGCTCACCCGAGCCGGCGTGAGGACGGGCCTCCCCGCTGCGGCATGCCGCGAGCTCCTCGAGACCACGATGCGCGGCTGCGCGGAGCAGCTCCTCTCCGAGGGGGTTCACCCGCGCGCGTACATGGAGCGGGTGACCTCGCCGGGGGGCACCACCGCCGCCGCGCTGCGAGAGCTCGAGCCGCTGCTCGTGGAGGGGTCGGAGGAGGCCGTCGACGCGGCGCTCGCGCGGACGCGAGAGCTTGCGGGAGACCGATAGGAACGGCCGATTGCGGGTACCATCACGAGAGTGACGTCTCGGATCCGAAAGGCAGGGAATGGGGCTCTACAGCATCGCGGTTCTTCTTCAACGGCTGATTGACATCTACGGCTGGGTCATCGTGATCTGGTGCATTCTGTCGTGGGTGCCGCGCACGGGATCGGGGCTCTTCGAGGACATTCGCGGTGCCCTCGGCATGCTCGTCGAGCCCTACCTCGGCCTCTTCCGTCGGTTCATACCGCCGGTCATGGGGGTCGACTTCTCTCCGATTGTGGCGATATTGGCACTCAGCCTCATCGAGAGGCTGCTCTTCGCCATCATTTTGTAGACTGGTACGGTACGGACACGCGGGACAGCCCGCGTCCTGCGAAGCGAAAGGGAACAAGATGGCAATCACACCAGCAGACATCGAGCAGCAGACCTTCTCTCCCTCCAAGCACGGATATGACACCGAGGAGGTCGACGCCTTCCTCGAGCAGCTCTCCGCCGAGGTCGACGCGATGCTCCAGAAGATCGCCGACCTCAAGGGCCGCCTGACCTCCACCGAGCAGCAGCTCTCCGCCGCGCAGGCGCAGATCGCGAGCATGGAGGAGCACGGCTCCGCCACCGTTGCCGCCCCCGTGGTCGCCGCGCCCGCAGATGCCATCACCGCCTCCGAGCGCCAGATCTCCCAGGTGCTCATCGTGGCGCAGCAGTCCGCTGACAAGCTCGTCGCCGACGCCCGCGACAACGCGGAGAAGATCCGCAACGACGCCGACGCCAAGGCCCGCGAGGTCATCCGCCAGGCGCTCGCCGAGAAGCAGAACGAGCTCGACGAGATCGACCGCCTCAAGGCCTCCCGCGAGGAGTTCCGCTCCGAGTACAAGAAGCTCCTCCAGCACTTCATGGACGACGCCGAGGCCGTCTTCCCGGCCCAGGTCGCGCTCTCGAGCGCGCCGAACGGCTCCGCCGGCACCACCCACGCCGACGTCGCCGCGCCGGCCCGCGTCGCCGCGCCCGTGGCCCCCTCGACCCCGGCAGTGAGCCTCGCCGACTTCGGCGACCTCGACTAGGCCCTCGTCCCATAGCCTTCTCGCGGCCCCGCGCCCCTCTGGGTGCGGGGCCGCTTCGTCTCCGCGCCGTATCGGCGTTGCGGCGAGCATGCCTGGGCGCACGGATTTCGCCCTCTGCGGGACGGAACCGTGCGCCCTGGCATGCTCAGCCGACACGTGCGCCCAGGCATGCTCGCGAGGTCCCGCGCGCCCTTCTCGCCTCCCGTCTCTGGTGCCGAGCATGCCCTCATGCACAGATTGCCTCACGACCCGCATAGCGAGAAGAACGTGTGCCGCGGCATGCTCGCTCCTCCTGCCCGCCGTCCACCGCTCGCCGGATGACCCTGGCGAGGATGCCATCCTGCACGGTTTCGTCGAGCATGCCCCGGCGCACGGTTCCGGTCCTCGGAGGCCCAAATCCGTGCGCCGGGGCATGCTCGAGCATGAAGGCGGCATGGAGGCGGCCGCCATGACCGCCGCCCGCCGAAAGCCCTCGTCCGGGAGAGCGCCTTCGTGGGAGAATTGCGGCCCTTTACACCGGAGAGGGGGCAGGCATGAGCAGGAAGGTCGACGAGCGAATCGGGGCCGAGCTGGCACGAGCCGAGGCGGAGGGCTCATGCCTTGTTCCGGCGACGCGGGCGGACCGCACCGCGCTCATGCGGCGCGTCAGGCGGCGCCGGACCGCGGACGAGGACCGCATCATATCCCCGGCCCCCGGGATCTACGCGCGCTGGGCCCACTGGCGCTCGCTCAAGCCCCCGCAGCGCGCCCTCGGCATCATCCGCGGGCTCGCGGCGCTTCACCCCGACTGGGTTTTCTGCGGTCCCTCCGCCGCGCTCGTCCGGGGCATCTCCGTCTCCTGGGCATCGCTTCGAAGGACGCATGTGGTCTGCGGCTCGCGCGACGGCAAGAGGCTCGCCGCGCGCATCGTCCGACACCAGATCGACCCGGGCGACGTCGAGGTGGTGTCCGGCGTTCGCGTGACCTCGCTCGCGCGCACCGCGTTCGACTGCATGCGCGACGCGAGCTTCCCTGATGCCCTCGCCGTCGCGGACTCCGTGCTCCGGCTGAGCGGGATGTCGCGCGGCGCGCTCCGACGGCTGCTGCGCCGCTCCTTCTCGGGTCACCGCGGCATAGCGCGCACGCTTGCCACCTGCGACTGGGCCGACACCCGCGCGGAGAACGGCGGGGAGTCCGTGGCCCGGGCCATCATGATCGAGCGCGGGGTGGCGCTCCCGACCATCCAGGTCCGCCTTGCCGACCCGCTTGAGGAGGACGGCTGGTTCAGGATTGACTTCACATGGCTCGGTGAGGACGGGAGGCCCGTCGCGGGGGAGCTCGACGGCCTGGTCAAGTACGTCGACCCCGCGTTTATGGGCGGCCTCGACCTCATGGCGGTCATCTCCGGCGAGCGCCGTCGCGAGGCTCGCATCACGGCCTACGATATGCGCGTGGCGCGCTTCTCGCTCGGTGAGGTGGAGAACGAGGCGAGCTTCTGGCGCTGGGTGCGCCTCTACGGCATCCCCTTCGGGCCCCCGCCCGAGCGACGTCACGGCGTCCCCGTGCGCGCGCTGGCGGGAGGGTGGAGTCCCTCATGCGGGGCCGGGGAGATGAGCCTCGGCGGATGGCGGCTCGAGTACCAGGTGGTCGCCGCCTGACGTCCGCCCGCGCCGGCCGAGCATGCCTCCGCGCACGTCTCTGGCCCCTCGCGGCCCGAAACCGTGCGCCCGGGCATGCTCGGCCGATGTGGGCGCCGGGGCATGCTCGGTCGACGCGGGACGGCGCGGGCGAGAAGGGCGCGCCCTCGCGACCATGCCCCCGCGCACGGACCGCCCCAGCATGCCCCCGCGCACGGACCGCCCCAGCATGCCCCCGCGCACGGTTTCGGGCCGCTCAGAGAGCGATTCCGTGCGCCGCGGCATGCTCGGGACACTCGGGGGAGGCCGCCCTCTCGCCGCCCCCGGCGTAGCGGGCCGGCACGTGTGCCCCGGCGTTGTCCGAGCGGGGGTCGAGCTCCGTCATGCGGCCGCGCAGCCGGACGGGGACGAACTTCGTCCGCAGGTCGTAGCCGCGCTCCTCCACCTCGCGCCCCGGGAGCGAGACGTGGTCGTAGAAGCGCTTCCAGAGGGCGCGGACGTAGCGCTCGTCGTCTGCGAGGTCGTCCTCGCCGAGCGCGGCCAGCCTCTGCGCCAGGCCCTCGTCGAGGCGCACCACGGCGCAGCGGGCGGCGCGCGCCTCGTGGAAGGCGGCCACGCGGTGGGCGGGGTCCACGAGACAGAAGCGCTCCGTCCCCATTCGCCGGGCGAAGTGGGGAGCCGCGAGGGGCACGACGTCCGCCGCGGGCTCGATCGCGGCGACCCACGACCCGTCCGCCCTTCTCGAGAAGCGCGCGAACTGCCGCGCGTGCTCGACCTCGGAGAGCACACGCCGCGCGAGGTCGTCCACGGCGAGGACCCGCTTGTCCGTGGCGCGGGCGTGCAGCTCGTGCGGTCGGGAGAAGCCGAGCCTCAGGTAGCGGTGGACCGCCTCGGGCGCGGAGGGGTCGTCGGAGGCGCAGGCGAGAAGGGCGCGCCGCGCGCACTCGCGGCCCGTCTTGCGCCGGAAGCCCTTGAGCACCCGCTCGGAGAGCCTGACCACGCCCCCGTCCGCGGCGTCGAGCGGGCCGAGCGCCACCTGCCCCAGGCGCGGCTGCACGGCGTCCGCCCGGCAGAGCTCGAGCGACCCCTCGCCCACGTGGGCGAGGTAGCCGACCCCCACCGAGGCCACGACGCCCTCGGCCCCCGGCGCGCAGGCGAGAAGGACGCCGTAGCGCCGCGCGGCCTCGGCGACTGCCCCCACCATGCGCTCGACCTCAGAAGAGGCGCATCTGGGCGCCCTCGAGCTCGGCGCGTCTCCTGTTGTAGGCGCTCCCTCGCGCATCGTTCACCAGCCTCTCGCGTATGAGCCCCTCGTCGAGCGGGCTTCCCTCGTCCCGAACGCCGCCGCACGTGAGGAAGTGCCGCGCCCTCCTGAGCGTCACGCGCAGCGCGCGCAGGTCGTCGAAGGTCACGGGCCCGCGTGCCCGGGCGGCCACGATGCGCCGGGCGCCCACGGGCCCCACGCCCGGCACGCGCAGCAGCAGCTCGAGCGGCGCGTCCATCACCTCGACGGGAAAGCGGTCGATGTGCCTCAGGGCCCACGCGAGCTTGGGGTCCACCTCGAGGTCGAGCCAGGGCTCCTCCTCCGTGACGAGCTCCCCCGGCTCGAAGGCGTAGTAGCGCATGAGCCAGTCGGCCTGGTAGAGACGGTGCTCGCGGCGCAGGGGCACGGGCGTGCCGGGATCGGGGAGCCGCGCGTCGTCCATGAGCGGAATGTAGGCCGAGAAGAACACGCGCCTCAGGTCGAAGCGGTCGTAGAGCGCCTTGGAGAGGGAGAGGACGTGCCGGTCATCCTCGGGCGTGGCGCCTACGATGAGCTGGGTGGACTGGCCGGCCGGGGCAAAGGCGCGCCCGCGCCACGGACAAGCGGGTCCTCGCCGTGGACGACCTCGCGCGGCGTGTGCTCTCCGAGGTCGAGCACGCGCGGCAGTTCGCGCGCTTCTCGAGAAGGGCGGACGGGTCGTGGGGCGCGCCCTTCTCGCCTGCGCCTCCGACGACCCCTCCGCGCCCGCCGCGTTGCCGCCTGCGAGCAGGAGCCGCTCCTCGTCCTCGCGCCTCGAGCGGATCTGCGCCATGGGGCGCAGCACGGCGTCGCGGCTCTTCTCGGGGCAGAGCGCCTCGAGGGAGGTCGCGCTCGGGAGCTCTATGTTCACCGAGAGGCGGTCCGCCAGCCGCCCGAGCGCGTCGACGAGCTCGGGGGACGTCCCGGGGATGACCTTGGCGTGCACGTAGCCGTTGAAGCGCAGGTCCTCGCGCAGGATGCGCAGGCAGGCGACCATGCGCTCGGTCGTGGCGTCCGCCGTTCCCAGGACGCCGGAGGAGAGGAAGAGGCCCTCCACGTAGTTCCTCTTGTAGAAGTCCACCGTGAGCTCGGCAAGCTCGCGCGGGGCGAACGTCGCCCGCGCGCAGGAGGCGGAGCTGCGGTTGACGCAGTAGGCGCAGTCATGGGCGCAGGCGTTGGAGAGCAGCACCTTGAGCAGGGTCACGCAGCGCCCGTCCGGCGTGAAGGCGTGGCAGCAGCCCGCCGGCTGCGTGGCGCCGAGCCTGTCCTGGCGCGGCGCGCGCATGGCGCCCGAGGAGGTGCACGCCGCGTCGTAGCGCGCGGCCTCGGCGAGTATGCCAAGCTTATCGAGTGCGTCCATTCGCCCTCCTTCTCCCGAACATCTGTTTGAGAGTAGGGTAGCACAGGGTCCGGACACATGTTCTCATTCTGGGAGGCCGGATGAGCCGGCGGCGTCAGGCCAATTTGGCGCACGGTACGCGAGGTGGGCCTGTAAGCCGGGTTCTGTCGTGGGCGGCCATTTATCTACTGCGGACGTCGCCGTCCGCCTCTAGCGCGCAACCCGAGCGCAGTGCGGGCCACACCATGGCGCTCCTATTTGCGTTTGCTCCGGATGGGGCTTGCCAAGCCGTCGCGTTGCCGCGGCGCTGGTGGTCTCTTACACCACCGTTTCAGCTTTTCCCTTTGCGCGGCCCGAGGGCCGGCCAGTTGGAGTCTTCTTTTCTGCGGCGCTTTCCGTCGGGTTACCCCGCCCGGCCGTTAGCCGGCATCCTGCCCTATGGAGCCCGGACTTTCCTCATGACGCCCTCACGGGCGCCCCGCGGTCGCCTGGCCCACCTCGCGTTCGATGATTCTAGCATGATTCGAACGGTTTTCTGTGGACATGAGGTGGACTACAATACATTGGGCCAGAATGCGAGCGCGCGGCGCCGACCGGCGGCGCGCCTTCGACGAAAGGTTTCTGCACGTGGGTCTGCTCGAAGTCATCGGCGCCGGTCGCGCCGCAAAGCCCGCCCCGGTCGCGGCGGCGGACGATCCCGGGGTGGTGAGCGCGCCCGTCTCGGGCTGCGTCGTCTCGCTCGACCGGGTGGGGGACCCGGTCTTCGCGCAGGGCATGCTCGGCGCCGGGGTCGGCATCAGGCCGCGCGAGGCGGCCGATGGCCCCGCCGTGGCGTTCTCGCCGGTCTCGGGCACGGTCATGGCCGACGTCAAGACGCGTCACGCCCTGCTCATCAGGACGGACGCCGGCGCCGAGGTGCTCCTGCACGTGGGGGTGGACTCCGTGCGCCTGCACGGGAAGGGCTTCCGCCTCTTCGTGGGCAAGGGCGACCAGGTGCGCGCGGGCGACCCGCTGATCTCCTTCGACCGCGGACTGCTGGAGAGAAGCGGCCTCGACGACACCGTGATCGTCACCGTCACCAACTCCGAGTCCTTCTCGCGGGTCGAGTCCGCCGCAGACGACACGCTCGTATCCGCCGGCAGCGCGGTGCTGCGCACGGACCGATGACGCTCGGGAGGGACGCGACGCCCGGGGGCTATCGCACGCTGCGCGGCGGCGCCGAGGCCAAAGGCGAGGTCGAGGACCGGCGCAGCCGCTTCATCGCCCAGCTCGCCCACGTGGGGGGAGAGGGGGACGCCGAGGCCTTCATCGCCGAGGTTCGCTCCCGCCACCATGACGCCCGGCACAACGTCCCCGCATGGATTCTCGCCGACGGGCGCGAGCGCTGCTCTGACGACGGCGAGCCCAGCCGCACCTCCGGCATGCCCACCCTCGAGGTGCTGCGCGGCGCCGGCCTCGCAGACGTCTGCTGCGTCGTCACGCGCTACTTCGGCGGCACGCTCCTCGGGCCCGGCGGGCTCGTGCGCGCCTACACGGCCGCCGCGCAGGCCGCCGTCGCCGCCGCCGAGAGGGATGGCGCCATCGTGGAGATGACGCTCGTGACCCCGGTGACGGCACAGCTTCCCTACGCCCTCTACGACCGCGTGACACGGCTCGTCTCCGACTGCGGCGGCAAGGTCGCGGACCAGCTCTTTGCCGAGGACGTGCGGCTCTCCTGCGTCTTTCGCGCCGGGGACGAGGAGCGCTTCCTCGCCGCGGCCCGCGAGCTCGCCAGCGGCGAGGACCTGGCGCGCGCGGGCGAGCCGCGCTTCGCCGAGTTCTAGCGTGCAAAAGGGACAGGCACTTTTGCACGGTCCCTTTTGCGCGGCACCAGAGTTCGGAGAAGCGTGGCTCCCCGTGCAAAGCGTGCAAAAGTGCCTGTCCCTTTCGCACGGGTGAATCCAACGCGCAGGCTCAGAGCCCTACAGCCGAGGAGCCATCGCCATGCCGATGGTGGTCCAGGGTTCGACCTCCTCGACGGGCGCGTTGTCCCAGAGGTCGAGGACCTCGGCCGGGACGAACTCGCGACGCACGACGACCTCGCCGCCGTAGGTGCGCAACCACTCGGCGCTCGCCACGAGGTAGCCCTTCTTGCAGGCGTCCTCGCCCCAGCTGTTCTCGATCCGCCAGGCCACGGGGCGCCCGTCGTCGCCGAGCTCGACGCCCTGGAACGTCATGGCGTGGGTGTTGCGGGTCTCGTGCGCGTCGATCATCTCGGAGCGGCCCATGGAGAGGTCAACGCCGAAGAGCCCCTCGTAGTCCATCGTGTCGCACGCGAGCACGCCGGGGAAGTCCTCGATCCTGCGCGGGAACTGCTGCGCCACGTCGCAGGCCATCTCGCAGGGGACGCCCGCGCGCAGCGACGCCACGGCGGCGTCCTCGAGCACCTCGATGCCCACGTTGAGCATCCTGAGCGCCCGTCCCCCGGCCATGGTGTCCGAGAAGCGCCGGTGGAACGCGTGGCCGAAGGGACGGCCCTCGCCGGGCATGTGCACGAGCTGAACGTAGTCGTCGGGGTCGAAGGGCACGTAGCGCTCGGCGAACTCGCGGGGGGTGATGCCGCGGTCAACGAGGAGGCGGCGCGTCTTGCCGTCGGGCGCGGGCCCGCCCTCCTGCTCCACGAGCATGGAGGCGTGCACGCGGCACTTCTCGCCCACGGGGACCTCGACGTCGATCGTGGCGGGCGGCTCGCCGAGGCAGACGCAGAGCACGCGATGGCAGTCGGCGACCATGCCCTCCTTGGCGGCCCGCAGCTCGCCCGTGCCGGCGCCGGCGGCGGCCATGCGCCGCAGCTCCATGGCGCTCTTGCGGAAGAGGCGATCGAGCTGGGCGTTCATCTGGTCGGCGTCCTTGGTGCAGGCGCTCTCGGGCATGGCGTCCTTGGGCACGAGGCCCCACTTCTTGATGATGTTCATCGCGGCGGGGTAGTAGTTGCCGTCGCCCATCGAGTGCTCGAGCAGGTCGGAGACCTCGCGCGAGTCAGACGGGAGCGCGGCGGTCTCGATGACGTACTCGAGGCCCACGTTGAACTTCTCGAGCTTGTCGTAGAAGAAGCCGAAGGCCTGGGAGAACTCGAAGTCGTCCACGTCGAGGAGCTCCATCGTGGCCGCGCGGGCCACGTTGAACGCGGAGAACATCCAGCAGCGGCCGGAGTGGCGCTGGTTGGTGACCTTGCCCGTGCGCAGGCGGCTCACGCGGAACGTGTCGTGGTAGGTGCGCATGCGCGAGACGTCGCGCGCGGCGGCGTGGACGTTCATCGAGGTCACGGCGTTTCTCGCCACGCGGTTCGCGCGGTCTGCCGAGAAGGACGCGGCGAGCTCGTCGGAGGTTGCGGGCGCGATGGCGCCGGCGGAGTAGTCGGTCATGTCTGCCTCCCTTAGCGCACGCGCGCGAGCGAGCCCATGGGGTCCCACGGCGCCAGCACGCGGGGCTCCTCGGTCTCGTAGGCGGCGCGCTCCTCGTCCGTCAGGTGCCTCTTGTCAACGACGACCTGGTAGACGTACTCGTCAAACCATGCGTCGGAGAGGGTGTCGAAGCCGTCGCGGCCGTGGTCGGCACCCCAGCTGTTCTCCACCTTCCAGAGCGTGGGGCGGCCGGCCTCGTCCAGGTTCACGCCCTCGAGGACCATGGCGTGGGTCATGAGCGACTCGCCGTAGCCCAGGCGCTCGGCGCGGTCCATGCAGCCCTCCACCGGGAAGCCGAGAAGGCCGTCCACGTCCAGCGCGGCCGTGTCCATGATGCCCTCCTCGCGCAGGTAGCTCTGGCCCACGTCGCAGCCGAACCACACGGGCAGGTCCTCGCGCAGCTGGGCCACGGCGCACTCCTTGAGGCGCTGGATGGGGAGGTTGAGGTAGCGCACGCCGCCGTCCTCAACCACGTTGCCCAGGCGGCTCACGGTGTAGGTGTGGCCGAAGGGCTTGTCGGCGGTGGGGGCGGAGATGAGGCTCACGTAGTCGTCGACGTCCATGCCCACGGCCTCGTCGAAGAACGCGGCGGGCGTGAAGGTGCCGGAGAGCGCCAGCCTGCCGTCCTTGTCGCGCAGGCGGACGCCGAAGCTTGCGGGCGGCTCTCCGAGGCAGGTCACGAGGAGGTGGTAGACGTCGCCCATCATCTCCTTCTTCATGGCAGCGAGGTCGTCAGGCGCGACGCCGGCGGCGTGGCTCTCGCGCAGCCTCTTGGCGGCGCCGCGCAGGTAGCGCGTGAGGTAGGAGTCCATCTCGCGGGTGTTGCGCGAGCAGGCGGTCTCGGGCATGGCCTCCTTGGGCACCACGCCGTACTTCTTGACGAGGCTCTTGAACATGTCCCACTGCCCGCCGTCGCCGATGGGGTCGGCGAGCAGGTAGCTCACGAGGCGGCCGTCCAGCGGCTCGTCCAGCGTGTCGAGGACGTTCTCGAAGAACCAGTTGCTCTTCTCGAGCTTGTCCCAGAAGAGGGGGTATGCCTGGCTCAGCTCGAAGGTCTTGAGGTTGTACTTCTTGATGATGCGGTAGCGCATGGTGTTGAGGCTCGCGAACATCCAGCAGCGGCCCGAGCGCTCCTGGTTGCAGCGCTCGCCCTGCGTGACCTCGACGTCGAAGGTCAGGGCGTTTCTCGCGACCCCCTCGGGCACGCGCGCGGCGGCGCGGATGCCGACGGAGCTCACGGCGTTCTTGGCGACGACGTTGGCGCGCTCGGAGAAGAACTCCTCGCGGGCGGCCGCCAGGTCGTCGGCGGTGACGGATGCCATCTCGTCCATGGGGCGGTACCTCCCATTCGTTGGCTCGGATTGGATCGGCATCGAGCATAGCACTCGGGCGCCGGCGCCGTTGCGGCGGGGCGGGCACTCCGGGTGCGTACGCGATTTGAGGTCCGATATCGTCTCCCCAGCGGGAAATCCGCAGGTCGGGGCCGCGGCGGGCATGACATCAACACGGAAACCTCGTACGTACCCGGACGTGGCGCGTACGCACCCGGGGGCGCCCGGCCGAGCTGCTAGAATGTGGCGAGAAGAACCATGGGTGGAGGGGTCATATGGCTACGGACATCGAGGGCCGCCTCGCGCGCGAGCTGCCCGCATACGCCCGGCGCGTCGTCGACGCGCTCGAGGCCGCCGGCTACGAGGCGTGGGTCGTCGGCGGCTGGGTCCGCGACGCCCTTCTCGGCGCGCCCGGCCACGACGTCGACGTGACCACCTCGGCCCCCTGGCAGAAGGCGGCGGCGGTGCTGCGCGCGGCGGGGATCGCCGTGCACGAGACCGGCACCGCCCACGGGACGGTCACAGCCGTCGTGGGCGGCCGGCCCGTCGAGACCACCACCTACCGCGTGGAGGGCGCCTACAGCGACCGCCGCCATCCCGACGAGGTGCACTTCGTCACGGACGTCCGCGAGGACCTCGCGCGGCGCGACTTCACCGTCAACGCGATGGCGTTTCATCCGGAGCGCGGCCTGCTCGACCCCTTCGGCGGCGAGAGGGACCTCGCGGCGCGCGTCATCCGCGCGGTGGGGGAGCCGCGCAGGCGCTTCGAGGAGGACGCCCTGCGCGTGCTGAGGGCCGTGCGCTTCGCCTGCCGGCTCAGCGCCGCGATCGAGCCGGCCACGCAGGCGGCGCTCGAGGCGTGCGCGCCCGAGCTTGACCAGATCGCGTCCGAGCGCATCGGCCAGGAGCTCGACGGGATCCTCGCCACGGGGCGCGTCGCCTGGGCGCTGCGCCACGAGTTCGCCGTGCTCGCCGCGGCGGTCCCCGAGCTCGCGCCAATGGAGGGCTTCGACCAGAGGAGCCCCTATCACGCTCATGACGTGCTCGAGCACACGGCGCGCGTCTGCGCGGGCGTGGAGGAGTTCGCGGGCGGGCGCCCGCTGCCGGCCCTGCGCTGGGCGGCGCTTTTGCACGACGTTGCCAAGCCGGCGTGCTGGAGCGAGGACGTCTCGGGGCGCGGACACTTCTTCGGCCATCCCGAGGAGGGCGCCCGCACGGCGCGCCGCGTGATGGGGCGGCTGGCGGTTCCCGGGGAGGTGACGCGCGCCGCCGCGGCGCTCGTGCTGCTTCACGACTTCGAGATCCGCGCGACGGCCCCCTCCATGCGTCGGATGCTCTCCGAGCTGGAGGCGGCGGCGCCGGGGCAGGCGCGGCCGCTCGCCTTTGCCCTTCTGGACCTCAAGCGCGCCGACGCGGTGGCCAAGGCCCCCAAGTGCATGGGCTACGCGGTGGAGCTTGACGCCATGACGGCGGTCCTGCGCGCGGAGCTCTCCGCCGGGGCGGTGTGGCGCGTGCGCGACCTGGCCGTGGGCGGGGCGGACGTGATCCGCGAGCGCGGGGTGGAGCCCGGGCCCGGCGTGGGCATGGTGCTCGCGCAGCTGCTCGAGGCCGTCAAGGCGGATGAGGTCCCCAACAGGCGCGACGATCTTCTCGCCTGGCTGAGGTGGTAGGTGCCGAGGGGCGACACCCTCGTGCGAGGCTGCTCTAGAGCACAAGTTCTCCAAAATTCTCGCTTGCATGACGTGAGGGGATGCCGTATAGTGTTTCTCCGCGCTGAGAGGCGCACGAAGTGGCAAATTGGGACTTCGTCTAGTGGTAGGACAGCGGATTCTGGTTCCGTCAACGGGAGTTCGACTCTCTCAGTCCCAGCCATTTGCCGCTTGCCTCACAATCGCATATGTGGCCCGTTCGTCTAGCGGTTCAGGACGCCGCCCTCTCAAGGCGGAGATCACCAGTTCGAATCTGGTACGGGCTACCAAACGGCCCGTTCGTCTAGCGGTTCAGGACGCCGCCCTCTCAAGGCGGAGATCACCAGTTCGAATCTGGTACGGGCTACCAAACGTTCAGGGTCGGTCCTTCGGGTCCGGCCCTTTTTCGTTGTCGAGGTCATGGGTCACGCCGTCCCGAGCATGCCGTGGCGCACGGAAACCCCGCGTTCGAGGGGCGGTTCCGTGCCATGGGGCATGCTCGGGCGTGGTGCACACGCTTTGTTTATTTTCCGCGGATGATATGTTCTAGCCTCTCGATGGCATCTTCGTAGGAAGAGCTTTCAATTAATGATGAGGCGTTGAGGGGGTCAGCAAGCGCAGAGAGAAGATCGCCATAAAGGTTCATGAAGGATTCTCGCTCATATGGGGCCATTCCTAGGAGCAGGACGAGATTCACCTTCTGCTTGCCCCACGAGATTGGCTGTCTACTGATGATGAGATACAGGAATGGCTGTACTGCCAGAGGGCGAAGCGTGTGGGGAATGGCGACAAGGTTGTTAAAGGAGGTTGGAGATAGACGTTCGCGCTCGAGCACATCGTCCTCAAAGCCATCCTCAACAAGTCCCTTGCGCTCACAGTCTGAGGCGAGTAGCTTGACTACTTCCTCTCGCGTCTTGACGGGTGGATCAAATTGGATGAGATCTGGGAGGATAAAGCGGCGAAGGGTAGAAGTCGTTGAATCTCCTCGTCGCGTATTGAAGATGTCCTCAACACAGTTTTTCAGCGCGTGTTCGTCCGAATCACTCATCATCGGCCCAACGACAAACAAACGGATGTCTGGTGCAGCTTCAACGGGAGCCACGCTGACTATGAGGTCACAATCTATCTGATCAGGAACATAATCGGAG
The DNA here is from genome assembly GCF_900128445.1 of Thermophilibacter provencensis. GTDB lineage: Bacteria > Actinomycetota > Coriobacteriia > Coriobacteriales > Atopobiaceae > Thermophilibacter > Thermophilibacter provencensis. Next base: position 1,556,522 of record NZ_LT671417.1, read on the forward strand.
ACCGCCTCAGCAAGTACGACTTCTCCGCGGATTCCGAGTGTCTCGTCAACGCGTTTCGTAAGAGTGCTTCCGAGCCCCTGGTAATCAAGGTAGAGTACTACACAACGTATCCGCCCACTTTTTTGCGGGCTTTGAGATAGGTACCCCCCGACGTGAAAGGCGAGAAACGCGATTTCGTCCTCGCTTACGGCGTAACCCGAAGATCCCTCGATGATTCCTGCTGCCCTGACGGCCATATCGTAAATTAACGGGTAGTCAGACTTGACTTTATCCAACAACGGGTTGGGCACTTCCATACCGAGCTCCGCCCGGCGCAGAAGTAGGTTGACGTGCGCTGCGAGACGCCTAATGAACTCTTCCGAAAAGTCATCTAGGCAATAGGTCCACGAGAGACGCTCTGCTATCTCACGTGCAATGCGTAGGTCGCTTGGGGTTACAAGCTCAAGTTCCTCAGGTTTGTTTTGCCCTCTGCGTGTGTTGGTTTCGACGATGAGGGAGACGTAGGTGCGTTCCGCAGTGTTTATCTCGATGCCAAGTACTTTCCCGACCAAAGAGCAGATTTCGTTGGCGGCATGCTGAGAGGCGTCGGATGCTCCGGTCCAACTGAGATCCGTATCACTGATGGCCGACCCAAGAGATATCCTGCTTGCCATAATCTGAAGGTGAATCACGAGGTTATCGAGGCCGAAGTCACTGCAAGCGAGCTCGTTTTTGTCCAGGACGTCTTTAACAAGCCTGTTAGTTTCGGTTGGGTCGAGGGTATTTCCCGCGGGGAGATTTGCAACAGGTGACGGGAAGTCGGCGAGGGGGTGCTCTCGCATGATGTGCCTGATGAGTCTTCGTTTGTCTCGCTCGGCTCCCTCAATCCAAACAAACTCGCGCCGCCTGGCAAGGTGAAGGCCTCTTTCGGAGAGCCGCGGGCGTAGTGACCTAAAGAGCGCTGAGAGAGAGGAGTCAGAGACGTGGAGAACCTCGGCAAGGTCATAGACGCTTTGGGCACCTGGACGAGAAAGCAGCATCATGAGCAGCCGGTTGTCACGCTTGGCCACGGGCGTGATACGGGCTGAAGGCATGGCGTACTCGCCGGCGTTCGCCATAAGACGATAGCCCCTGTGGGACGACTCGATTATCTGACGGCTCTTGTTTGCTCTGCGTACGTAGGAACGTACGGTCCTCGTTGTTACCTGGAACGCTTCCGCTAAAGCTTGCGCCTCGACCCAGTCGCCTTGTTTACGAAGCACCGTGAGCAAGGCATCGATCGTCATTTGCATGCCTGCACCGCCTTTCGTGCTGGCCATTACAGCAAGTTCTTGCCCGCTCGTCAAACCGCCTCCTTCCTCCAAAGCGGAAGTGTTGGTAACGAAGTCACGTTTCCGCATAGAGGGAAGTCTCTCAGTTTTCTTTTTCCTGGTGGTTCGTGAGAAAACGCTTTCGGAGGGAGCCTGTGTGGAAGAGGAGAGGAGGTGAACAACGTGCTGTTCAACGAGAAACTTGCCAGATTTCATGTGAGAGCGGATTCGGCGAGGCAGGCTATCTGCCTTGGCTCGCGTATGCTGCTTGAAGCAGGTGATGTGAAGGGTGAGTTCGAGCGACGTGTGCTTGAGCGCGAGGTACTGTTTCCTACAGGGCTCGATGTCCAACCAGTTGGGGTGGCGATTCCCCACACCGACTCTATTTACGTTAACCACTCACAGATGGCCTTTGTGTCCCTTCGGCGACCGGTGGAGTTTCGCTATATGGCGGATAAGGATCGGATTGTCAGGGTGGGGATGGTGTTCGTTCTCGCAATGGCTCATTCTCACGAACAGGTCGATACTCTGAGCGCGCTTATGGGGCTTTTTGCGCGAGAGGAGACGGTTTCCGAGCTGTATGAATGTGCATCGTCAGTTGAGCTGGCTGCACTTTTACAACGTAACGGAATCAGCTAACAGTTTGTTTCTTGAGAAGGGAAATGCAATGATTGATGCGATCTTGCAGTGGGTTATCGGATTGGGCGGAACAATCCTTGTCCCGGCAATCCTCATCATCCTCGGTCTCGTTGTTCGTCTCAAGCCATCTCGTGCGATTCAGGCTGGACTTACTGTTGCCGTTGGCATGATTGGCGTCAACGCCATCATTGGCATACTTACCTCGGCTCTCGCCCCCGCAGTGCAGGCAATGGTAGAGAACTTCAATCTCTCCCTTAACATTATCGACATGGGAAGCGGTACGGCAGGCCCCCTGTCCTTCTCGACGACACTCGGTGTCCTGATTATTCCTATTGCCATAGTAATCAACCTTGCGCTTGTTTGGATGGGTCTGACCAAGACGCTAAACGTTGACGTCTGGAATCTTTGGCAGCCTGCTATGGTGGGAGTTATGGTCTGGGCGGTTACAGGCGATTATCTACTCGCAGTCTGCTCCATGGTTCCGTTTTTCCTGCTTGAGCTGTTGCTGGCGGATATTTTCCAGCCAATGATCTCGAGATTCTTCGGACTTCCCGGTATCGCCATTACGCATGTTATGGCACTTGCTGGCTTGGTTCTTGCAGTGCCACTTAACTGGGTTTTTGAGCACATTCCCGGTATTGGCAAGATTGACGTTAGCTCAGAGACGATTCAGAGGCGATTTGGGTTCCTTGGAAACCCCATGTTTATTGGATTTGTTATCGGCTGCATCATCGGCGTGCTTGCTAGGTTTGACTTTGCTGGCGTCGTGAACCTGGGCCTTCAGACTGCTGCGGTTCTTATGCTGCTTCCCAAGATGATTTCAATGTTCATGGAAGGGCTTACTCCGATTGCTGAGGCAACCCAGCAGTTTACTGAGAAGCACCTTCACGGGGCAGACGTTAACATCGGCATGGACGCCGCCCTTACCGTCGGCAACCCAGATGTTCTTGCCGTCTCCATCGTTATGATTCCGATTACGCTTTTCATTGGCGTTGTCCTTCCTGGAAACCAGGTCCTTCCCGTTGGTGATTTGCCGACGCTCGTCTTTGCGCTGTGCCTCATGGTTGCAGCGTTCCGCGGGAACTTCGTGCGCTCCATCATCGGCTGCTCGATATATACCGTAACGATGCTCTATCTGGCCACCTGGATTGCCCCTGCCCTTACGGGTGCGTACCAAATTGCCGGATATGCGGTTGAGGGCCTCGCATCTTTTGTCTCCGCCGGGCTGTGGCCCAACGCTCTTGGCCTCGCTGCCGCTCAGTATGGTGGCTATGTTGGCGTTGCGGTGCTCTCTGTCATTGTGCTCGTTCTGCTCTTCTACGTTAACAAGGTGCTTCGTCGTCCTTCCAATCAGAATGTATAATTAAATTAGAACACTTATGACGGTGAATTAGAAATAGAGGGAAGTTGTATTTAAATATGAAAACAATTCTTATTATGTGCGGAGCTGGACACGCGACCTCGACTGTCGTGCGCTCTAAAGTTGGCCGATGGCTCGAATCGGAGGGCCTGGAGGGGACGGTTCAGATTAAGCAATCTGCAGTGACGCGCGAAGTCGAGAACATCTCAAATGGTGTCTATGACGTTGTGGTGTCCACCACGCAGGTCCCCGACTCAATCAAGAGCAAGGTCATCAACGGCATTGCCCTCCTTACCGGTGCAGGAACCGATTCTGTGTTTGCGCAGATCAAAGCTGAGCTGGAGAAGTGAGAGCAACATGATTGTGAGACATGCAAGGATTGATGTCCACTCGTGCGCGGGACGCCCCTCGTATCATAATGTCACCGATGATGTCAGGCTCATCGTGTCAGAGAGTGGTATTCGTGACGGCATTTGTGTCGTGGCTTCCGCTCATACCACCTGCTCGGTCTTCTTCGAAGAGTTTATGCATGACCGAAATTTCTACGGCGATGAGTTTTTGCACGTTGATCTTAACGAGGTGCTAGATCGGGTCGTTCCGCGTCAGACTACTGAGGGCCAATATCATAGTCCTGGCCCCGAGCACCTTGCATATGGCATGGCGAAGGCCGATCCCGACTATCCAGCACAGGAATGGACCATGCTCAATACCGACGGCCATCTTAGGAGCGATTTGCTTGGTGCGTCTGAGACGTTTCCCATCAAGGGCGGAGAGCTTCTGGTGGGGGCTGTGGGCTCCATCTACTTTGTCGACTTTGATCAGACGCGCGAGCGCGACCGGCATATCAATGTAGTCGTGCTTGGAAGTGGGGAGGGAGTATGAGTACCGAGACAGTGAGAAGCGTTATGCAAGCAGAGAGCGCAGAGCTTGAAAAGCTTGCGGAAAGCATCGATTCCCGGGCCATCAAACGCTTTGAGGGGATGATTCGCGACGAGGACCGCTGCATTTTCTTTACGGGATGCGGAACCTCGGCTATGGCGGCACGAAAGTGCGTTCATACGCTCCAGGTAATCGGCAGACGCGCTTTCTACCTCAATCCAAGCGATGCGGTGCACGGAGGTCTGGGCGCAATACGGGATGAAGATGTTGTCATCGTCATTTCTAAGGGCGGGGAGACCAAGGAGCTCTCGGCATTTATTCCTTGCCTTCGGGAGAAAGGCGCTACGATTGTTGTGGTCGGCGAGAAGGAGGAATCGTCCATTGGTAAGATGGCGAGCCTCTTCATCCGAGTAAAGATTGACCGCGAGCCCGACTCCTTTAATATGCTGGCGACCGCCAGCACGCTTGCGGTAATTTCACTGTTTGACGGCATTGCCATTTCGCTCATGCGTGAGAGTGGCTTCTCTCGGGAGGCGTTTTTAGCTAACCATCCCAGCGGGGATGTGGGAGCGCGTCTTGCGGAGGGGCGTGAATAATCGAGCGCAGGGTTGTGGCGGACAGACCACTTTACCTATGGGACGGTGTGCTGGTGAGATTGTTATTCTTGCCAGCACGCCGTTTGTTTCCGAGCATGCCGTGGCGCACGGAAACCCCGCGTTCGAGGGGCGGTTCCGTGCCACGGGGCATGCTCGGGCATTCCGTGCTGGGAGGCATGTTCGCGAGGTCCTTCCCTCGCGTCCTTCTCGCCAGCAGTGGTCGCGACCATGCCATGGCGCACGCTTCTTTCGAGCATGCCTGGACGCACGGAATCGTGACGAGTTCGAGCCCGCCTGTGCCATGGGGCATGCTCGCCAGGAGGCGGGGCATCAGGCGGGCGCGAGAAGGGCAGGCGAGAAGGGCGGGCGAGAAGGACCTCGCGTCGCCGCTGCCCCGCGGGCTACTGCCCGCAGGCCCCGCATGCCGCGCACGCGGCGCGGGCCGTGGGCGTTGCGGCAAGGCCGCCGCGCGCGGTCTCGCGCAGGCGCGAGGGCAGGGCGTGGCCGACCTCGGCCATGGCGGCGACGACCTCGTCAAACGGCACGAGCGAGCGCACGCCGGAGAGCGCGAGCTGCGCCGAGGAGATGGCGGCCGCGACGCCGATGGCGTTTCTCGCCTGGCAGGGCACCTCGACGAGGCCCCCCACCGGGTCGCAGACGAGCCCCAGCAGGTTGGAGATGGCAAGCGAGCTCGCCGTCAACGCCTGCTCGGGCGTGCCGCCGAGCAGCTCGACCACAGCCGCCGCCGCCATCGCGGCGGCGGAGCCCACCTCGGCCTGGCAGCCGCCCTCGGCCCCGGCCACGCACGCGTGCGTCTGGATGTTGAGGCCGACGGCGGCGGCGCACCAGAGGGCGGACGCCACGGCGTCGTCATCCGCGCCCACGGCGTCCGCGACGGCGAGGACGCTGCCCGGCACCACGCCGGCCGAGCCCGCCGTGGGGGCGGCCACGATGACGCCCATCGCGGCGGAGCGCTCGAGCACGGCCATCGCGCGGGCCACGGCGTCGGTCTGCACCGGCCCCATGAGCGAGCCGGACCAGCGCGCGGAGCCGGCATCCAGGAGCTGGGCCTCGCCGCCGATGAAGCCGCCGAGCGAGCGGGCCGGCGCCGCGATGGGCGCCGTCGTCTCCTCGCGCATGACCTCGATCACGCGGCGCATGGACGCCTCGGCGCGCTCCTCTCCCGTGAGGCCGCGCTCGCGCAGCGCCATCACGCCGCCGATGGAGAGGCCTCGGTCGGCGCAGGCCTCCAGGAGCTGCGCGCCGTCGTCGAAGAGCTCGGCGGCCGTGACGCCGGGGGAGACCGTGGAGGCCGAGCCGGGAACCGATATGAAGGTGGCGAAGCTCACGTCGCGGATGCGGCGGATCATGGGCAGCACCGAGTCGTCCGGCGCGCCGTCCGTCTCGAAGACCGAGTACGCGCGCCCGCCCTGCTCGGTGCGGTACGTGCGGCAGAAGGCGATGTTGACCTCCGCCATCGCGAGCAGGTGGGTGAGGGAGGCGAGGATGCCGGGGGCGTCTCTGTGCGAGACGAAGAGCGTGGCATAGGCGCCCGTGATGTCCACGCCCACGCCGTTGATGCGGCTGATGCGCATCTTGCCGCCGCCGAGGCTCTCGCCGCGGACCTGGCAGCGCGCCCCGGACTCGCCCTCAAGGTCGATGTCGACGGTGTTGGGGTGGACGGAGGTGTCGTCGCCCGCCTCGACGAACTCGAAGGCCAGGCCCGCCTCGCGCGCGAGGTCGAAGGCGTCGCGGATGCGCTCGTCGTCGGTGTCCAGCCCGAGCACGCCCGCCACGAGCGCGCGGTCCGTGCCGTGCCCGCGGTAGGTGTGCGCGAAGGAGTTCCACAGCGTGAAGCGCACGCGGGAGACGCGGCCCCCCATGAGCGAGGCGGCCACGCGGGCGCAGCGCAGGGCGCCGGCCGTATGGGACGAGGAGGGTCCCACCATGACGGGGCCGAGCACCTCGAAGGCCGAGGTCGTGGCGAGGGTCTGCGGCTTTGCTGCCATGGGGGCTCCTTCCGGGCGCGTGGCCCTGCGCGGGATGCGGCGACCGCGCTGGGGCGCCGTCGCCGCGCCCCGCGTCGGGCGCTCTTCTCAGCACCAAGCATACCGCGTCCGCCACGGCGGGTGCGCCCGCGCGCCGCGCCCCTGTGACGCCCCCGTTTCGTGATGTTTCCGTTTGCGCACGTTCTTCTCGGTGCGAGCGCGACTTGGATACGATAGCCAAGTTGGATTGTCTCTCGAAGAAGGAGGACCGATGGATCCCGCAGAGCTCCTCAAGCTCCTGGGAATCGTCATCGTCGTCGTGGGCTTCGCGCTGAAGCTCGACTCCATCCTCATCATCATGGTGGCCGCGATCGCGACCGCCGTGGTGGGCGGCATGGACCCGGTGGCGTTCTTGGACACCCTTGGCACGAGCTTCGTCTCCAACCGGAGCATGTGCATCTTCATCATGACGTTCGTGCTCACGGGTACGCTTGAGCGAAACGGCCTGCGCCAGGCGGCGGCAGCGCTCATTCGCAAGCTCAAGAACGCCACGTCGGGCATCATCATCTCCGCCTACGGCGTCGTGCGCGTCCTCTTTGCCGCCTTCAACATCAACTTCGGCGGCGTGGCCGGCTTCATCCGCCCGGTCATCATGCCCATGGCCCAGGCGGCCGTTGAGCGCGACGGCAAGAAGATCGGCGACGGTCACCTCGAGGAGCTCAAGGGCATGTCCTCGGGCATGGACAACGTTGCGTGGTTCTTCGGTCAGGTGCTCTTCGTTGGCGGCTCGGGCGGCCTGCTCGTCCAGGGCACGCTCGCGGGCCTCGGCTACGACGTGAGCCTGCTCGACCTCGCCATGGTGCAGGTGCCCGTGGCCGTGGTCGCCATGCTCGCCGCAATCGTCTACTACAACGTTATCGACCGTCGCCTCACCAAGCGCCGCGCACGCGTCATCAAGGCAACCGGGTCGGCCTCCTACGAGGAGGGCTCCGCCGAGACCGGGGCCGAGGGCGCCGGCACGGCCGCGCCCGCCGACGCCGAGAAGGGCGGTGAGGCAAAGTGACGGAGTTCATCCAGTTCTTCCAGAGCGCCGACGTGACGCTCTCTGACAAGCTCCTCGAGGTCGCCTACATCGTCATGGGACTCATCGCCGTCTACGCGGGCATCCGCAACGCGCAGGACGAGACCAACCCCAAGCGCATGGGCACGGCCCTGTTCTGGGTGGTCTGCGGCATGCTGTTCATCGTCGGCCGCTGGGTGCCGAGCACCGTCGCGGGCGCGATGGTCGTCATCATGGTCATCCCCGCCATCTGCAAGCAGGTTGGCCGCGGCACGGGCGACGAGCCCACTCAGGAGGAGATGGAGGGCAACTACGAGAAGATCGGCATGAAGCTCTTCGTGCCCGCGCTCTCGCTGGGCGTCATGGCTCTCATCTTCGCCCTCTTCACCAACATCAGCTCGCTCGTCGGCCTCACCTTCGGCGTCGTGGTGGGCGGCCTCATGCTCTTCGCGTTCTCGCACAAGAACACGCCCAAGGTGTTCCTTAACGACACGCGCCGCATGCTTGACGCGGTGGGCCCGCTCTCGATGCTGCCGATCCTGCTCGCCGCCCTCGGCTCCATCTTCACCGCCGCTGGCGTGGGAGACGTCATCTCCCACATCGTCTCCGGCGTGATTCCGCAGGGCAACCTGGTGGTGGGCATCATCGTCTACGCCATCGGCATGGCCGTCTTCACCATGGTCATGGGCAATGCCTACGGCGCCATCACGGTGCTCACGGTGGGCATCGGCGCGCCGTTCGTCCTCTCGCTCGGCGCCGACCCCGCCCTCATCGGCTCGGTGGCGCTCACCTGCGGCTTCTGCGGCACGCTCATGACGCCCATGGCGGCCAACTTCAACATCCTGCCGGTGGCCATCCTCGAGATGAAGGACTCCTACGGCGTCATCAAGAAGCAGATCCCCATCGCGCTGTTCATGCTCGCCGCGCAGATCGTCTACATGATCGTCATGACCGCCCTCTAGCGCATAACCTGACAGAGGTGACAGGGTAAATTGTCATCATGACAGTTGACCCTGTCACCTTTGTCAGAAACCACCCGACCTGGAAGGAAGCGATACGCATGAAGGTACTGGTGACGGGCTTCGAGCCCTTCGACGGCGCGTCCATCAACCCCGCGCTCGAGGCGGTGCGCCGCCTGCCGGCAAGGATCGCCGGCGCGGACGTGGTCACCGTGCAGATCCCCGTGGTCTTTGAGAAGGACGCCGCCGCCGTGGACGCAGCCATCGACGCCGAGCGGCCCGACGTGGTGCTCTGCATCGGCCAGGCCGGCGGGCGCAGCCACATCACGCCCGAGTTCGTGGGCATCAACTTCGCGAACGCCCGCATTCCTGACAACGAGGGCAACCAGCCCGTCGGCGCGCTCGTGGAGGGCGCCCCGGACGCCTACTTCGCCACGGTCCCCGTCTTCGCGATGGTCGACGCCGCGCGGGCCGCGGGCGTGCCGGCCGCAGTCTCCTACACGGCGGGCACCTTCTGCTGCAACGAGGTCCTCTACCGGCTGCTGCACTCGCTCGCGACGCGCCACCCCGGCGTCCGCGGCGGCTTCGTCCACGTGCCGTACGCCACCGAGCAGGCGGTCTCCATGGGCGAGGGCACCGCGTCCATGAGCGTCGACATGATGGTCGCTGGCCTCACGGCCATGATCGAGGCCGCGGTCACCGGCTCCGATGACGCCGTCTCGGCGGGGGAGGGCACCGAGCAGTAGGCCCTCCTCGCCTCTTGCGCCACGCGCTATTCCGATTAATCAGCAGTCCCGACCTGCGCATGCCGAGAAGGACGCGCAGGTCGGGATTTCTGGTCATAAGGACGCATGGTCACAGGCTGCGCGCGCCTCTCAAGCCCCTCTCGCGTGCGCAGGCTCCCGTTCTCGGCAGCCCCTGATGGGGCGCGTGCCCGGCTAGAAGAGCGGACGGGCCCCGGACGTCCCGTACGGGGATCGTCCGGGGCCCGCCCGGCAGCTCGAGGAGGCAGCTCCCTCTTGGCCTACAGCGCCATCGCGCGGGCGCGGTCGATGCGGGCGAGGCAGTCCTCGCGGCCCACGAGCGCCATCGTCTCGCCGAGAGGAGGCGACACCATGTTGCCGCACACGGCCACGCGTACGGCCTGGAAGACCAGGCGCTTCTTCAGGTCGAGCGTCTCGGGCAGCGGCTCCAGAGCGGCGTCGATCACGGCCGGCTCCCAGGCTTCCAGTCCGGCGAGCGCGTCGCGCGCGGCGTCCAGAACGGCGCCCATGCCCTCCTTGGCGAGGCCCTTGGCCACGCTCTTCTCGTCGTAGGTGAGGGTCTCGGCGGTGGCGAAGACGGGCGCCGTCACCGTGACCACGTCCGCGGGGAACTTCGTGCGCGGCTTCACGATGGCCGCGAGCGCGTCAACCCAGGCCTCGTCGGCCTCGAAGTCCCCGCCGATGACGCCGGCCTCGTGGAGCTCCGGCAGCATGACCTCGTCGGCGAACTCCTGGTCGCTCATCGAGCGGATGTACTCCGCCTGGATCCAGTCGAGCTTCTTGGGGTCGAAGGTCGCCGGGTTCTTGGAGACGTGGTCGAGCGAGAACTGCGAGGCGAGGACGTCTCGCGGGATGATCGTGGTCTCGCCGTCGAGCGACCAGCCGAGAAGCGCGAGGTAGTTCACGAAGGCGTCGGAGAGGTAGCCTGCGTCGCGGTACTCCTCCACGTTGGTGGCGCCGTGGCGCTTGGAGAGCTTCTTGCCGTCGGCGCCCAGGATCATGGAGATGTGCGCGAAGGTGGGCACCGGCGCGCCCAGGGCCTCGTAGACGATGACCTGGCGCGGGGTGTTGGAGAGGTGGTCGTCGCCGCGGATGACGTGGGTGATGCCCATCGCGGCGTCGTCCACCACGGTGGCAAAGTTGTAGGTGGGGGTGCCGTCGGTGCGCTGGATCACGAAGTCGTCGAGCTCGCGGGCCGCAAAGGTCACGTCGCCGTGGACGGCGTCGCGCACCACCACGTCGCCGCGGTCCTCGGGCACCTTGATGCGCAGGACGTAGGGCTCGCCGGCGTCGATCCGGCGACGGGCCTCGGCGGGGTCGAGGTCGCGGCAGCGACGCTGGTAGCCCTGGAAGGGGTCCTTGCGAGCCTGCGCGGCCTCGCGGTCGGCGGCTAGCTGCTCGGGCGTGCAGAAGCAGGGGTATGCCTTCCCCTCGTCCCACAGGCGCTGCGCTGCGTCGCGATACATCTGGGCTCGCTCGGTCTGCTTGTAGGGGCCGAAGTCGCCGCCCACCTCCGGGCCCTCGTCCCAGTCGAGGCCCAGCCAGCGCATGGCGCGCAGGATGATCTGGGTGTTCTCCTCGGTTGAGCGCGTGGGGTCGGTGTCGTCGATGCGCAGGATGAAGGTGCCGTGGTTGGCGCGGGCGAAGGCCCAGTTGTAGATTGCGGTGCGCGCGCCGCCAACGTGGAGCTTTCCGGTGGGGGAGGGCGCAAAGCGCACGCGAACGGGGGTCTCTGACATGAGGTTCCTCTCCGTGAGACAATCGTCACATACGCCATCAGTATAGCGCGCTCGACTTTCTGGCCGAGGCCGGGACGGCCCTTGGGGGAAATCTGCTGCCGTGCCCGGGAGGGAAGCGTGCCGTCGCGTGCAATCAGGCGGATAGTGTGAAATTCGGGGCTCGTTCCCTGCAGTCAGGGGGATAGTGTGAAGCGATTCTCAGGGCAGCCCGAGTATCCGCCTCAGCCGCAACAGGCATTTTGCTGGAGATGCGACGTCAATCGTGACGATGACCCCCGAAAACGCTTCGCACTATCCCCCTGATTGCATTGTTGGGGCCGCTTTTTTCACACTATCCGCCTGATTGCGGACCCTACTCTCAGCTTGCCCAATGCCGAGTGACGCGCTTCGAACGGACCGCACCTCCCGAGGGGCTTTGTCCGTTCAAAACGCGTCGCTCGTGCGGAGGCCCGCGCCTCCGCGCCCGGCGCCTCCGTGACGCAGGGCGCTCACATGAGGCGGGTCTCCTCCAGGCGCTCCTCGAGCCGCTCGTTGAGGCGGATCACCGGACGGCGGAGCACCAGGCCCAGGAGCAGGGCGGGAACGAGGTAGGCAAGAAGGACCGCCAGCTCGCGCCAGATGTCGCCCTCCCAGACGCCGAACATCGCCGCGCGCATGGCGTTCTCGCTGTGGACGAAGGGCAGCCACGCGTAGACGGCCTGGAAGGCGGGAGGCAGCATCTGGGGCGGGAAGGTGCCGCCCGATCCCGCCACCTGGATCACCATGAGCACCACGGCCACTGCCTTGCCCACGTCGCCGAAGGACGCGGTGAGCGAGAAGATCAGGTTCACGTACACGAGCGAGGATGTGAGGCACGCGAGGAGGAGCAGCCACGGATGCTCGCACTGCACACCCAGGTAGAAGAGGTCGCCGCCGCAAATGAGCGCCGCCTGGGCGAGCCCCACCGCGCAGAACAGCAGGAGCCTCCCCACGTAGGCCTGCGCGTGCGAGCAGCCGGTCTCGGCAAGCGCCTCGGCCGAGGGGGTGGCCCGCACGAGCGCGCAGAGCACGACGCCCCCGATCCAGATGGCGAGCGTGGTGTAGAACGGGGCCATGGCAGACCCGTTGTTCTCCACGGGAAAGATGGCCGTGCGCTCCACGTCGACCGGCGCCGCGACGAAGTCCGCGAGCTCGGAGGGGTCGGCGGCGAGCACCCTGCGGACCTGCTCGACGTCTCCGCTGGTCAGTGCCGCGGAGAGGCGCTCGCGCAGGTCGCCCAGCCGCCCCGCGCTCTTCTCAATGGCGTCCGCCGTCTCGTCGAGCGAGGTCTGCGCGTCGCCGAGCGTTCCCTCGGCTCCCCGCGCGGCGTCGCGCGCGGCGCAGAGCGCCGCCGAGAGGCTCCCCTGCACGGCGTCTGCCTGCGTCGCAGCGTCGCCGACCTGCGTCGCGAGCTCCTCGAGCACGCCGCGCACGTCGGCGTCGTAGGACCCGCGCACCTCGTCGATCGCCGCGCGCGCCTCGCCGACGAGCCCTGCGAGCTCCTGGCGCGCCGCCCCGGCGTCGGCCACGCCCGCGTCGAGGTCGGACATGGTGCGCTGGAGGCCCTGCGAGAGGTCGCGCATCTCGTCGGCCGCCTGCGTCACGCGCTCGGCGAGCCCCTGCACGCGCTCGCGCGCCGCCGCCACCCGGTCGCGCGCCGCCCCCTCGGGGAGCGTCTCCTCGAGCTGGCCCATAAGCGCGGCCTGCTCCCCGAGCGCGGACGCGAGCGCGTCGAGCGAGGAGGCCTGCCCGTCCGCGGCGGCGCGCGCGTCGTCGAGCAGGCCGCGGACGCGCGCCGACTGCGCCTCCGCCGCAGAGAGCGCGTCGTCAATGGCGTCGTCGACCCCGTCGAGGCCCGCCCCGGCGGACGCGAGCGCCCCCTCGACGGACGTCGCCGCGCCGTCGATCGCAGAGCCCGCGCCCGCGAGCCCGGAGGCCGTCTCGCGCAGCGCGTCGCCCGCCCCGGCGGCGGGGGAGAGCGCCGACTCCGCCGCGTCCGCGCCGCTGCCGAGGAGCCCACGCGTCGAGGCGAGAAGCTCGGAGAACCCGCGCACGTCGTCGGCCGTGCCGGCGAGCGAGTCCTCCGCGTCAGCCACGGCGGAGCCGAGCCGCGCGGCGAGCGAGGTGACGCCGTCGTCGTCGAGCGCGCGAGAGAGCTCGTCGAGCACGCCCGCCCCCACGCTCGCGACCGACCGCGCGAAGCTCGCGTCGATGTCCGCCTGCGCGGCGGCCGACGCCTTGTCCGTCACGATCGTGGCGATGGCGTTCTCCTTCTCGTTCTGGTAGAAGCTCACCCGCGGCCGCCCGGAGGTCCCCGAGAGCACGCCCATCATGTCGCGCGAGAAGTCCTCCGGGATCACGATCGCGGCGAAGTACTCGCCGGACCGCACTCCCTCGACGGCATCGTCGGCCGAGGTGACCTCGTATCCGATCGACTCGGACGCGCGCAGGTCGGACACCACGCGCTCGCCCATGTTGACCCTCACGGGAAGGAGGCGCCCCTCGTAGCCGGCGTCCTCGTTCGCCACGGCCACGCGGAGGTTCCTCGTGTTGCCGTAGGGGTCCCAGCTGCCGGCGATGTTGAACCACGCGTAGAACGACGGCACGGCCACTATTCCCGCAAACACGACGAGCGCGATCGCGCTCGAGACCGCGTGCCGAGCGTCGCGGCGCAGGAACGCCCAGATCCTCCTCATCGCACATCGCCCCCTCTCATGTCCTCGACGAGCCCCACGAGCTCGTCGGTCCCCATCCTCTCGAGCTCGCTCATGCGGGCGAGCCGGTCGTGTGCGTACTCGACGCCGATGAGGTACGCGCTCGCGGCCACGAGCGAGAGCACCCACAGCACGAGCAGCGCGAACTTCGCGGGCGTCACAAAGAGCAGGGCGAGAAGGACCAGCGGCACGGCCAGCAGCGCCGCCACGCCCCGCCGCACGAGCCGCGGGTACGCGAGCTCGAAGCGCGCGGCCCGCGCGAGGAAGGCCTCCCTATGGCCCGGCGAGGTGGCGAGCGCGTCCACGACGGACGCCAGGAACCCCTCGTCCTTCTCGCCCCATGCGGCGGGGTGGTCGGCGATGAGGAGGTCCGTCTGGGCCATGCGCCGGTCGAAGAGGGCGTTCACGCCCGCCAGCCTGCGGCGCGCGGCCACGCCGAGCAGCAGCGCCGGCAGCGCGAAGGCGAGAAGGACCAGCAGGTTGCGGACGTAGTAGCCGTCATAGAAGCCCGCGACGGCCTCGCGCATGGCGTTGATGCCGTAGGTGAAGGGCAGCCACGGCCCGAGCGCGCGGAAGAAGTCGGGCTGCATCTGGATGGGATAGAGCCCCGAGGCGCCGGGGATCTGCAGGACCACGAGCAGCACGCCGAGGGCCTTTCCCACGTGCTTCAAGGCTACCGCCAGCGCGTAGACGACGAACACGTAGACGAGCGACTCCACCATCCCCGCCAGCACGAAGGCCGCGGGCGAGACGCACTGGATGCCGAGCGCCACGTCGCCCACGCAGCAGACGAGCGCCTGCACCTGCCCGAGCAGGGCGAGCAGCAGCCAGCGGCCGAAGAACGCCTGGGTGGGCGTCACCTCGGCGACGCCGAGGCCCTCGCGGTCGACCTCGAGCTTGTAGACGGCCACGAGGACGAACCCGCCCACCCAGAGGGCGAGGTTGGTGTAGAAGGGCGCCACCCCCGAGCCGTAGTTGGCGACGGGGAAGACGGGCTCGCTCGCCATCTCGACGGGGGCTCCGAGCGCCGACCCCGTGGACGCGGGGTCGAGTGCGAGCAGGCCGCTCACGGCGGCGGAGTCGGAGGCCCCCGCTACGGCCGCGAGGTCGTCGGCGAGGCCGCCCGCCGTGCCCGCGGCGTCGCGCAGGCCCGATGCGGCCCGCCCGAGCGTGGCGTCGCACTGGGCGAGAAGGGCGTCGAGCTGCGCCAGCGTGCCGTCAGCCTGCCCCGTCATCGGGCCGAGCGCGGAGACGCCGCCGGCCACGCGCCCGCCGGCGTCCGCGAGCTCGTCGAGCGCGGCGGAGAGCTGGGGCGAGGCGTCCTGCGCCACCTGGGAGCGGAGCCCCTCCAGCGAGGAGGCGCCCGCCTGCATCGCGTCGTTCACCTCCCCGGCGAGGTTGCCCATCGCGTCAGCGCCGGAGGCGACCTCCCGGGAGGCGGCCTCCAGCTCGTCGAGCTCGGCGGCCTGGTCGGCGGAGAGCCGCTCGAGGTCGGAGAGGGCGGAGCGCAGGCCCTCGACCACGCGGTCGCGAAGCGCGGCCGCCGCCCCGTCCGAGGGGCCCGCCGCGGAGAGCTCGTCCAGGGCGGACTCGAGCGTCCCCAGCATGCCGCCCACGGTGCCGTTGGCGGCGCGGATCTGCGAGATGGCCGCCTGGGCGCGCCCCTGCGCCCAGCCCACGTCCCCGGCGATGGCGCCGATGTCGTGGCTCGCGGTCGAAGAGAGGTCGGCGAGCGCGCTCGCGCCCGTCCCGAGCGCGGAGGAGAGGTCGCCCGCGAGGGTCCGCGCCCGCCCGCGCGCCTGGCCGAGCGTCCCGAGCGCCGCGTCGAGCGACCCGGCGAGCGAGCTTGCGGCCCCGCCGGCGTCCGCCACGGCGGCGCGGGCGTCGCCTACGGCCTCGCGCGCGGCCGCGACATCGCCGCGTGCCGCCTCGAGCACGCCCGCGAGCCCGTCGAGGCGACCGCCGACGTCGCGCAGGTCTGCCGCCGCGCCCTCTGACGCGGCGTCGGCGGCGCCCGTCGCTCCGCGCACGGCGCCCTGGAGCCGCTCGGTCACCGTCTCTCCCGCCACGCTGACGAACTCCTGGGCTATCTGGGTCTCGAGCGTGGTGGCGCCGGTGTCCGTGACCTTGGGCGCCACGGCGTTCGCCTTCTCGTTGACGTAGTAGCCCACGCGCGCGGGCTCGGTGCGCCCGTCGAGCACGCCCGCGAGCGTGGAGGTGAAGTCCTCGGGGATGACGAAGGCCGCGAAGTAGCGCCCCGAGCGCACGCCCTCGAGCGCGTCCTCCTCGCTGTCGACGAACGTCCATCCCAGCTGGTCGTTCTCCTCGAGGCGCTGGCGGACCATGTCGCCCGCGTCCGTGAACCCCATCCCGGGGACGTCCGCCCCCCGGTCGAGCTCGGCCACCGCCACGGGAACCGTGCCCGTGTTCTCGTACGGGTCCCAGTTTGCCAGGATGTTGAGCCACGCGTAGACGGAGGGTATGACGCAGACCCCCACGGCGATCACAATCGCGGCGGGGCTCGCGAGGAGCCTCCTCAGGTCGCGGATGAATATTCGGATGGCGGTGCGCATGCTTGACGATCCCCTCTGGTCCTCCGGGCGGTTCTGTCCAGCCGAGTGACGGGCTTCGGACAGACGAGGCCGTTTCCGCGGCCCCATCCGTCCAAACCCCGTCACCCGGCGTCGGTCGGGCCGTCGGGCCCGCCTACCCTCTCGTTTCCCTTTCGGCCGAAACTATACACTCGCGTTCAATATTTTTGAACTGCACTCAAAAATAGAGACCAGATGATAGGATTCTGCTAACGAGAGGCGCACCCGGGGGGAGGCTCGGGACGACGTCGCGAGGGGAGGCGCGCATGGAGATCAGGGGAGGCCGGGCGGAGGCGAGGACCCGCAAGAGCGCGGTGACGCGCGAGAAGATCATGGAGGCCGCGGCGGAGCTCATGGTGGAGCGCGGCGGGACGGACTTCCAGATGATGGAGGTCTCGTCCCGCTGCGAGATGTCGAAGGGCTCGCTCTACTACTACTTTGCGGACAAGGGGGAGCTCGTCCGCGCCGTGATGGACCGCTCGGTCGAGGCGCTCGTCGACGCGGTGGAGCGGGTCGTCGCCGACGCCCCCTCGGCGGCCGACTCCATCCTCGGGCTCGTTCGCGCGCTCGCAGAGGCCCTGAGGCCCGGCGGCCCCCTCATGCTCGCGATGCTCGGCTCCGGGACGAGCGCGACGGGGGCGCCCGCCGTGGAGGGGCCGCGGCTCGCGCGCGTCCTCGCCATCCTCACGGCCCAGCTCGAGCGCGCCAAGGGGGAGGGGCTCGTCCGCGAGGACGCCGACAGCCGCCTCTGCGCGGCCGCCGTGGCAGGCGCCTTCCTGGTGTTCGAGCACGTGGCCCCCGACGGGGCGCCCAAGAGCGTCGAGGCGCTCACCCAAAGGATTCTGGACCTCGCGCTCTTCGGTGTGGGCACGGAGCGCGGCCGCGCCGTCTTTCTCGGCTGACCCACGGGCGCGACGGCCGGTGTCGCTGCCATGCCGCCGCCGAGCATGCCTCGGCGCACGGCTTCTCGTCTTCAGCGACCGATTCCGTGCATATGGGCATGCTGGTACATACGGCATGCTCGAAGGCGAGGAGGGCGCCCGCTTCTCGCCTCTCGCGCCTGCCGAGCATGCCTCCGCGCGCGGTTCCGCATGGCGAGAAGAACCGGCGAGAAGAGCCCGCCACCCTCCTGCCCGCGCCGGAACGTGTGGTTGCCGTGCTGACGTGCGGGCGCGGCGTCGGCGCCGCGGCATTTGGGTATCATCACTAGGCATTTGTATCGGGAGGGGCGGAATGGCAACGGCCGCCCCGAAAGCGAAAGAAGGACCGACATGTCTTCACCCCATCGTTCCACCTCGTCCCGCAGCTACCTCTTCACCTCGGAGAGCGTGACGGAGGGCCACCCGGACAAGATCTGCGACCAGGTCTCAGACGCCATCCTCGACGCGCTTCTCGCCAAGGAGGCTGAGCTCCAGGAGGCCGGCTACGTCTCGCCCTCGGGCGTGGCGGCCAACGTGGACAACGTCCGCTGCGCGTGCGAGACCTTCGTGACCACGGGCACCGTGATCATCGCCGGCGAGATTCGCACCGAGGCCTACCTCGACGTGCAGAAGATCGCCCGCGACGTCATCCGCCGCATCGGCTACACGCGCGCCAAGTTCGGCTTCGACGCCGACACCTGCGGCGTCCTCAACCTCATCCACGAGCAGAGCCCCGACATCGCCGCCGGCGTCGACGAGTCCTTCGACGCCCAGGCCGGCCGCACGACCGACCCCATCGACCTCGTGGGCGCGGGCGACCAGGGCATGATGTTCGGCTACGCCACCGACGAGACCCCCGTCCTCATGCCCATGCCGCACTACCTCGCGAGCCGCATGGCGGAGCGCCTCACGGAGGTCCGCCGCAACGGCCAGGTGCCGTACCTGCGGCCGGACGGCAAGACCCAGGTGACCGTCCGCTACGAGGACGACCGTCCTGCGGAGGTCACGGCCATCGTGGTCTCCACCCAGCACGACGCCGCCATCGAGGACATGGCCACCGTCAAGGCGGACATGGTCGACTACGTGATCGCGCCCGTGATGGACACCGTGGGCATCGAGTGGCACAACGCCGACGTCTACGTGAACCCCACCGGCCGCTTCGTGGTGGGCGGCCCCATGGGCGACACCGGCCTCACCGGGCGCAAGATCATCGTGGACACCTACGGCGGCATGGGACGCCACGGCGGCGGGTGCTTCTCCGGAAAGGACTGCACCAAGGTGGACCGCTCGGCCGCCTACGCCGCGCGCTGGGTGGCCAAGAACGTGGTGGCCGCGGGCCTCGCGCACCGCTGCGAGATCGAGCTGGCCTACGCCATCGGCGTCTCCCACCCGCTTTCCGTGATGGTGGACACCTTCGGCACGGGGGAGGTCGACGACGCCGCGATCGAGGCCGCCGTGGAGAGGGTCTTCGACCTGCGACCGGGCGCCATCATCCGCGACCTCGACCTGCGCCGCCCCATCTACGAGAAGACCGCCGCCTACGGCCACTTCGGCCGGGAGCTCCCCGAGTTCACCTGGGAGCGCACGGACCGCGTGGAGGAGCTCCGCGCCGCGGTGGAGGAGCTCGGGGCCTAGCGTCGCGCGACAAGGCGAGAAGGACGGGCCGCCACGGGGCCGGGGAGCGATTCCCCGGCCCCGTTCTCATGCGGTGCGGCGGCCCCTCGCCCTGTCTCCCGCCGTCTCGCATGCTAAGATGCACGGGAGACATCGCACGAAAGGAGCCACATGAGCGACACCGACATCTCCCTCGCCATGCGCGTCGACGACCTCTCGCTCATCGAGTGCGTCTTCCACGCCGCGCCCGTCGCGGAGCGCACCGGCGAGAGCCGCCTCGCCATCACCAACCCGGACAAGCGCTTCAGCCTGGACGTCAAGAACCGCCAGAACGTCCTCAGGGCCATGGTGGGCGTCCAGTTTGGCATCGCCGACCCGTCCGCGCCCGCGGGAGAGCAGGGCGAGCGCCCCGAGTTCCTGCACTTCGGCGCGCTCGTCGGCGTGGTCGTGACCTCGCCCATCATGGGGGACGCCGCGATAGCCGCGCGCCACATGGCCGGCAGCGAGGAGTCCGCCGCCGCGCAGCGCGACAAGAAGATGGAGCACGCCATGCGCCTCGAGGCCATCAAGGCAGGCTACGCCTTCGCCACGAGCAAGCTCGCTGAGATGTCCGCGATGTCGCCCATGGGCACCGTGATGCTGCCCCTCATCGACGCGGACGAGATCCTCATAGACATCGAGAAGAACGACGCTCGATAGCGGTCGCGGAAAGCTCGGAAGACGATCGGAGCGGGGCGCCGGCGGAGGAAGTCGCCGGCGCCCCGCCCCATGTCACGAGCCTGCGGTGCCCGTCCCTACGCCCTCAGGCGCAGGATGCCGCTCCACGGATAGTCGTAGTAGCTGCGGATGCGGATCTCCTCGCCCGTCTGGTCTCCAGGCTCGCCGCCAACCGCCCCGTTGAACTCGTTTGCCCAGGCCTCCACGAGCTTCCCGTCGCCGAGGTAGACCGCGGCGTGGTGCCCCTCCGCGAGGAGGATGTCGCCGTACTGCAGGTCGGAGAGGTTGGGGATCCACTCGAACTCCGTGCTCGTGAGCGCGGCGCGCATGTCGCGCGTGCTCCATGCCCAAGCGGTGTCGATGCCGGCCTTCTGGAGCGCGGCGATGGTGAGCGCCGAGCAGTCGTAGTCGCCGTACTCGCCCTCGCGGTAGAGCTGGTCGTAGCCGTGGGAGTCGTCGAGCGCGATCTCCGCCATCCATTTGGCGTAGGCGCTCACCACCTTGGAGCGCGCCTCGTCGAGGACGAGCTGCCCGTCGTTGTTGGCAACGTAGTAGCGGGCTGTGTAGTCGTCGCCCAGGCACCAGATGGGGGCATTGCGAAGCACGTAGCCCTGGCCCGCCACGCCATAGCCCGACGTGCCGTCGGGAAGGTCGAAGAAGCCCGTGACGGCGCCGAAGAAGCCCGCGAAGCCGTCAATCTCGCCGATCCAGTAGCGCTGCAGCGTCCCGCCGTCGTAGAGCCCGGTCACGAGCCAGCCGGCGGTCTGCACCATGTCGCCGTCGTTGCTGGCGAGAAGGACGTGGTCGCCCCAGGGCATCTTGCCGCGCAGGACGTAGCCCTGGTTGCCGAGGCCGAAGTAGGTCTTCCCGCCCACGGCGAAGAAGCCACTCCGGGCGGCGTGGGAGACCGGATCGATGTAGTAGCGCTGAAGCCCGCCGCCGTCGTATGCGCCCGTGACGAGCCAGCCGCCTCCGTCCTTCGTCGAGGCGAGCACGCCATCGTTGTTCGCGAGGTAGACCAGGCCTCTGCCCGTGTCGTACTTCCCGCGCACGACGTAGCCCTCGGGCCGCGCGTATGCGTACCACCCCGCGCCGGCGTCCTCCGCGCTCGTGGGGTCAACGAGGCGGCCTGCGGCCATGCGTGCCGAGGAGTCAAACCAGTAGCGCTGGAGGCCCTGGCCAAAGGCGTCCGTCACCACCCACCGCGACTGGGCGAGCGCGCCGTCGTTGTCAGCGTAGCGGCCCTTTGCCGCGTCAGTTCCGGCGCCCCTGAGGACGTAGCCCTCTCTCTCGAGGCCGAAGTACGTGGACGCGCCCACCATGAACTCGCCGAGCTTGGCGGCGCCCCTCTCGATGTAATAGCGCTGGAGGCTGCCGCCATCATATGTTCCCGTGACGAGCCAGCCGTCCTTCTCCACGCGCCCGTCGTTGTTCGCCAGGGCGACGGTGCCATCCGCGTCCACGGTCTTTCCCCGGGCGACGTAGCCACGGGTGGTGGTGTAGTGCGCCCAGCCGCCGGACTCCGCGTAGCCCACGTGCGCGGCGTGGTCGCTCTCTATGTAGTAGCGCTGCAGCTCCCCGCCCGTGAACTCCCCCGTCACGTGCCAGCCGGGGGAGAGGAGGACGCCGTCGTTGTCCGCGACGTAGATGAGCCCGTCGATGACGTCTGAGATGCCTCGCAGCACCCAGCCCTCATCGGCGAGCGCGTAGCCGCACGTTCCGTCGCCAACGTGGAAAAGCCCCTCCGTGAACTTCTCGCCGTTCAGCACCCAGTAGCGCTGCAGGCCCTCTCCGTCATGGTCGTCCACGACCCACCCGGTGTAGAGCCTCTCCGTGCCGTCTTCGTTGAGCGTGCCGTCCCAGTAGTGGTTTCCGCTCCAGCCCCTGACGGGGGTTGACGGCTGCAAGGGCTCGGGCTCGGTTGGGAGTGCGGGCGCGGAGGGGAGCGGGTTTGAGGCGATGGTGTCGGCATCCGGGATGGGGGAGGCCTCGGTCGTTGCGCTCTCGCCGCTGTCTGTCTTTGGAGGGGTTTCCGGCGCCGTCGTCGCGTCGTCCCCGTTCTGGGCGAGCGTCTCATCAGCGGGGTCGTCTGGCGTCTCGTTGCTCTGCCGCGGGGCTTCAGGGCCAGAGACGTCGGTGTCCGAGACGGGCGCATTCTCATCATCCGGCGTCGCGGCTTCCTCGACCGAAAGCTCAGCCGCAGCATTCTGGGTTTGGAACGTGGCCTCCAGCTCGTCAGCAATCGCGCCATGAGCGGGCAAGGCGGCGAGGGCGAGCCCGAGCCCGGCCGTGACCGCGACCGCCCTGAGTCGATGGTGCATGGGAACCTCCCTGCTTCAGGTGTAAAACCTCAGATAGTTTACTATTTTCAAATCAGGGAAGAGGCGGGGAGACAGTATGCGCTTGCGACCCAAATGAGGAATGCGCGAGAAGAACCGCTATGATGGAAAGACTGCAGAACAGCCCAACGCAAACCTTGGAGGAAGACCGCATGCGCAACGACTCCCAGGCGCTCGTCTCCGTCATTGTGCCCATCTACAACGTCGAGAAGTACCTCGATCAGTGCCTCGACAGCATCGAGGCCCAGACGCACCGGAACATCGAGGTCCTCTGCATCAACGACGGCAGCACGGACGGCTCGCGGGCCATCATGGCCGCGCATGCGGAGAAGGACCCGCGCGTCCGCGTGATCGACAAAGAGAACGGTGGCTACGGTCAGGGCTGCAACCGCGGTCTCAGCCTCGCCAAGGGCGAGTGGGTCTCCATCATCGAGCCGGACGACTGGATCGACCCCACCATGTACGAGGACATGCTCGCCTTCGCCTCGAGCTTCGACGAGACCATTGACATCGTCAAGACCCCGTGGACGGACATCTGCGACTGGGACAACCCCAAGAAGCAGCATCCGCACAGGTGCAGTATGAAGGGCAAGATTCAGACCTCGGAGCGCCCGTTCACGCTGTCGGAGAACCCTCTGCTCATCGAGCATCACCCGTCCATCTGGTCGGCCATCTACCGCCGTGGCTTCCTCGAGGAAAAGAAGATCCGCTTCCCGGAGTACCCCGGCGCGGGTTGGGCCGACAACCCCTTCCTGGTTGAGACCATGTGCCAGGGCGAGGCGATCGTCTACCTCGACCATGCCTACTACAACTACCGCCGCGACCTGCCTGGGTCCACGCGGCATCATAAGACTGCCGAGGCGGTGGAGCGCCCCTTCGACCGCTGGGACGACATGCTCGATATTATCGAGAGGCTCGGCATCACGGATGAGCGCATTCTCGCCGGCCACTATGTGCGCGGCTTCAACTACGCCCACGGGGCACGTTACGACGACGGCATGAAGAACCCGCTTGTGGTCAAGCGAGTCCACGAGATGGTGGCCAAGATGGACCCCGGCATCGTGGAGCGCTCGGAGCGGATCTCCCCGTTCAATAAGAAGTTCTTTGCCGAGCAGCGGGGCCTTCCGTACGGCAAGTCGCGCCTCGCGTACCTCATGGAGGAGCTGCGCTTCTCCCTCAGGACGGAGGGCCCGCTCTTCGTGCTGGAGAGCGCCTTTAACCACTTCACTGGGCGCTATATGCCCGAGGACTAGGCGGGACGGAGGGATCTCATGACGCGTGGGTCAGGGGCTGCCGCGCCGGCGCCCGAGGTCTCGGTCCTCGTCCCCATCTACAACGTTGAACGCTACCTCGAGAGGTGTCTCACGTCCCTCGTCGGGCAGACCTACGACGACTTCGAGGCCATCTGCATAAACGACGGCTCCACGGACGGATCGCGCGCCATCATCCAGCGCTTCCTCGACGCCGATTCGCGTTTTCGCGTGATCGACAAGGAGAACTCCGGTTATGGCGCCTCCATGAACCGCGGACTCGATGCTGCGCGCGGGCGCTATGTGGCGATTCTCGAGTCGGATGACTTTTTCGAGCCCGATGCCCTCGCCGTCCTCCACGAGGCTGCCGAGATGAATCAGGCCGAGGTCGTGAAGGCCAACTTCTATCTCTACTGGTCCCGTCCGGAGGAACGGCGCGAGCTCTTCCGCGTGGTGGATGAGGTCGAGGCCGGCCATGTGCTCCGACCGCTCGACGACCTTGCCGTCTTCTTTCGCAAGCCCTCCATCTGGTCGGCGCTCTATCGTCGAGACTTCCTCGTTGATGACGGCATCCGCTTCCTCGAGACGCCCGGCGCCTCCTATCAGGACTCCGGCTTCAACTTCAAGGTCTGGGCCTCTGCTCGGCGCGTCGCATTCCTCGCCGCGCCGGTCCTCAACTACCGCCAGGATAACGAGGGCTCTTCGGTCAACAACCCGGGCAAGGTCTTCTGCGTCTGCGACGAGTACGCCTCCATGGAGGAGTTCGTTCGCGCTCGAGGCTCCGCCGACGAGCGACGGCTCCTTGCCATCCTGCAGCGCATGAAGCTCGACAGCTACCTCTGGAACTACGATCGCCTCGCCCCGGAGCTGCGCCCGGCGTTCGTCGCTCGTGCTGCGGAGGAGTTCTCTGGTGCCCTCGAGAGGGGAGAGGTCGACCTCGCGCTCTTTGAGCCTGCAGCGGAGGCGGACCTGCGCGCGATGGTAGCGGACCCTGCGGCGTTCTGCGTTGAGCGCGATGCCGCTGCGTCCGCGGGTGCCGCGGGCGCCCTTAGGCGCTACCTGCGCATGGGAGGGCCCGCCCTCGTGGCACGTGTCCTCTGGTTCAGACTCTTCGGACGCTCTGAGCGAAGGATCGACGCCCAGGGGGCCGCGCTGTGAGCCGCCTCAGCGTCATCGTCCCCGTCTACAACGTCGAGCGCTGGGTGGACCGATGCCTCGAGTCGCTCTCCATGCAGGAGTTTCGCGACTTTGAGGTCATCTGCGTGAACGACGGCTCCACTGACGGCTCTCGCGAGCGGCTGGCCGCATGGGAGGCCAAAGACCACCGGATTCGTGTGATTGACCAAGCCAACCAAGGGCCCTCCGCCGCGCGCAACGCTGGTATCCATGCGGCGCGTGGGGACTACGTGAGCTTTCTCGACGCGGACGACCGCTACCTCCCGGGCGCGTGCGGGCGCATCGTCAGTGCCCTCGACGAGTCCGGCTCTGACGTCCTCGTCTTTGGTGGTCGCTGTTACCCGGACGACGCCCCCTGCCCCGAGTGGCTCTCCGAGTCGCTCCACCCGCGCGACGTCACCTACGACTCCTTCAGCATGGACCTCCTGCTCAAGGAGGCCTCGCGCCCCTTCGTCTGGAAGCTCGCCCTCAGGAGAAGCTTCCTCCTTGAGAGTGGCGTCATTCTCGACGAGGGCCTGCGCTTCGGCGAGGACCAGCTCTTCTGCTTTTCCGTCTACCCGCGCTCGCTGCGTACCACGCTCATATCCGATGAGCTCTACGAGTACCAAATCGTGCGTGAGGGCTCGCTCATGAGTGGCCTGCGCGCGGACTTTGGCGCCAAGATGCTTGAGCACAACAAGGTGGTCGAGCGCATCCTTGCGGACTGGAGCGCGGGAGGGTTCCTGGACGACCATGCGGCCGACCTCGTGTCCTTCTCCCTCGACTTCTCGCTCTACGACGCGCTCAAGCTGGACGATGCCGCATATCGGTCCGTGGCCGAGGGGCTTCGGGAGATTCTCTCCCGCTACTGGACAGAGGCTGATATCGCAGCGATGTGCCTGCCACGTACGACGCGCCGCATGGCGCTTGATGCCTGCTACCGTGCGAACATGCCCATGCGGGAGAGAAGGGCGCTCGCGCTCGAGCATCGTCTTCGAGAGCGTGGCGTCCGATCCTTCCTTAGGCGCGTGCTGCAGAAGGCAGGGCTATGCCGAACTCGTGCGCCGCATCGGGCGAACCCCCGCACGCGGGCCTAATTCGGCGCTGAGCGGTTTTCTCGGAAATCGGAGGCGGTTTCGGGGTAAGATATCCCTCGTGGCCAAACGGTCACGGTATCGCGCGCAAGCGCAGCTTTTGCCCCGCGGGGCAGAGAAAGAAAGGCACGACATGGCTCAGGGTACTGTCAAGTGGTTCAATCCGGACAAGGGCTACGGCTTCATCTCCCGTGAGGATGGGGACGACCTGTTCGTTCACTACTCCGAGATCCAGATGGACGGCTTCAAGACGCTGGACGAGGGCCAGGCTGTCGAGTTCGACGTCACGACCGGCCAGAACGGCAAGCTCCAGGCCTCCAACGTCCGCAAGCTCTAAGCTCGGGACACGGCGACTTGGGAGGGGCCCGCTTAGACGGGCCCCTCTTTTTGTGCCACGTGCCACGGGGACGGAGGGATATAGGACAAAATGTGTGTCCGTTTCAGGGGCATCGACGCAGGTCGATGCCCCTTTTTCTCGGCCTTAAATCCATGTGGCGAATTTAACCACTCGGACAGAAAGTGTGTCCGTTCGCAACTCGTTTCCGCAGGTCGATGACGGAAAATCCGACCGTTAAACCCGGCGGAATCGAGGTTCGCGGATGAAGGCGGTCAGGTGCCCCTCCTGCGGGGCGGCGATGAAGAGGAACGGGAAGACGAGCGCAGGCGCGCAGAGGTGGAGGTGTGGCTCCTGCGGCGCCTCCACGACGCTCTCCTACGACGACACGGCCGCGAGGCTCGGTGAGTTCCTGGCGTGGCTGACCTCGAAGGACACCCAGCTCTCGATGCCCGGCCAGGGGCGCACGTTCAGGAGGAGGACCGCCGGGTTCTGGCGGGTGTGGCCCATGCCCGAGCCGACCGGGGAGGTCCGCAGGGTGCTCTTCGTCGACGGGATATGGCTCGCCCGCGACCTCGTGGTCCTGATCGCGCACGACGGGAGCTTCGTCGTGTCGTGGTACATGGCGCAGTCGGAGACCTCGAGGGCGTGGGAGGCCCTGATGGCGCCGATCCCGGCCCCGGACGTGGTGGTGTGCGACGGCGGGACGGGCTTCGAGAGGGCCAGGCGCCGCGCGTGGCCGAGGACGCGCGTGCAGAGGTGCCTCTTCCACGCGTTCTGCCAGGTGAGGCGCTACACCACCTCGCGCCCGAGGCTCCAGGCGGGCAGGGAGCTCTACGCGCTCGCGCTCGAGCTGATGCACCTCGAGACGCTCCGCCAGGCCGACTGGTGGGTTGAGCGCTACCTGCAGTGGTGCGAGTTCTGGGCCGACTTCCTCGAGGACGTCTCGTACGTCGACGGGAGGCGCCAGTTCACCCACGAGAGGCTCAGGAAGGCCCGCTCCTCGCTCTCGCGGCTCGTCTCGCGGGGGACCCTCTTCACCTACCTGGACCCCGCACTGACGGCGGAGGGGCCGCTGCCGCGCACCAACAACGCGATCGAGGGAGGGGTCAACGCGCAGCTCCGGGACATGCTCAGGAACCATCGCGGCATGTCGACCATGCGGCGCGTGAAGGCGGTCTTCTGGTGGTGCTACCTGCACACAGAGAGCCCGAGGGACGCGCGCGGAATCCTCGCCTCCATGCCAACGGACGACGACATCGACCTGCTCTACAGGACCTACTCGGCATCACCCAAGCGCGACGACGGGGGCCCGGAGTGGGGCGACCGGGTAGTCTGGGAGGAGCTCCACCACAAGGACCCGTATACCTTCTGGCTGGACTAGGACAGGCGTTCCGCCGAGACACACATTTTGTCCTATAACCCGGGACGGAGGAGTTGTCACCGCTCCGTCCCCGTGGCATGCTCTTCCATGTTGTGCAGGAGTGCTTCCGGAGAAGAACCATGAGTCTCAGGTCCCTTGTTGAACAGTTTCTCAAGTTCGGCGTCGTGGGTGCGATTGCCTTTGTCATCGACTACGGCATCCTCATGTTGCTGTCTCAGGTCGTCGGCTGGGATCCCGTCCTCTCGTCCGCGATTTCGTTCACGATCTCAGTGGTCTTCAACTACGTTGCCTCGATGCGCTACGTGTTCACGCGCCGCGAGGACCTCTCTCGCGAGCGGGAGTTCGTCATCTTTGTGGTTCTTTCCATCATTGGCCTCGTGATTAACTCCGCCTGCATCTGGGCGGGGACCCAGGCGTTTGGCGACGGCGCCCTCGCGGTGACGGCTACCAAGGTGGTGGCCACCATCATCGTGGCACTCTGGAACTTCTGGAGCAGAAAGCGCTGGCTCGAGGCCAAGTAGGTTCCATCCGTCACTCTTGTCGTATGATGTGCAGGTAGCAGAGAAGAACTCGCTGGAGGGAGACTCCATGAAGGGCATCATCCTCGCGGGCGGCTCGGGCACCCGGCTCTACCCGCTGACCACGGTCACGAGCAAGCAGCTCCTGCCCGTCTACGACAAGCCGATGGTCTACTACCCGCTCTCCACGCTCATGCTCGCGGGGATCAGGGACATACTCATCATCTCCACCCCGGCGGACCTCCCCAACTTCGAGCGCCTGCTCGGCGACGGCTCCGACTTCGGGATCTCGCTCTCCTACGCCGTGCAGCCCGAGCCCAACGGCCTGGCGCAGGCCTTCGTCATCGGGCGCGAGTTCGTGGGCGGCGACCCCTGCGCCCTCGTCCTGGGGGACAACATCTTCTACGGCAACGGCCTCGGCCGGCACCTGAGGCGCGCGGCGAGGAACGCGGAGGCGGGCCGTGCCACGGTCTTCGGCTACCGCGTGGACGACCCCGAGCGCTTCGGCGTCGTGGAGTTCGACGAGGACTACAACGCGATTTCGATAGAGGAGAAGCCCGCCCACCCCAAGAGCAGCTATGCCGTGACGGGCCTCTACTTCTACGACGGGCGCGTGTGCGACTACGCGGCGCGCGTGGAGCCCTCCGAGCGCGGCGAGTACGAGATCACCGACCTCAACCGCATGTACCTCGAGGACGGCTCTCTCGACGTGGTGACGCTCGGGCGCGGCTACGCGTGGCTGGACACCGGCACCATGGAGAGCCTCTTCGAGGCCTCC
The DNA here is from genome assembly GCF_900128445.1 of Thermophilibacter provencensis. Classification (GTDB taxonomy): domain Bacteria; phylum Actinomycetota; class Coriobacteriia; order Coriobacteriales; family Atopobiaceae; genus Thermophilibacter; species Thermophilibacter provencensis. The sequence goes on from NZ_LT671417.1 coordinate 1,585,221, forward strand.
CAGTTCGTGCGCACCGTGGAGACGGCCCAGGACCTGCCGGTCTCGGTCCCCGAGGAGATCGCCTACGAGAACGGCTGGGTCACCCGCGAGCGCCTGCTGGAGTGCGCCGAGCGCTACGGCAAGTCCAACTACGGCGCGCATCTGCGCACCGTGGCCGAGGGCAAGATCGCGCCGGACAGGCCGTACAAGGACTAGGGAGCTCGAGTGGAACGAGGGTCTCTCTGCGTAGTGGTTCCTTGCCATAATGAGGAGCAGTCTCTTCCCGTCCTGTTCAAGCGGATGGGAACGGTAGAACCTGCTCTTTCGAGGTGGCTGGACGAGCCAATCCAGTATGTTTTCGTCGATGACGGCTCCACGGATGACACACTTTCCATTCTCCGTAGCGAGCACGCAAAGCGCCCGTCGGTCCATTACGTCTCCTTTTCCCGCAACTTTGGAAAGGAGGCGGGGCTTGCTGCCGGTCTGAGGAAAGCCTTGGACCTTGGTTCTCAGTTCATCTCTGTTATGGACGCTGATCTTCAGGACCCCCCGGAGCTTCTTGGGGAGATGTTTGCGAGACTCGAGGACGGGTTTGACGTCGCGGCGGCCTATCGGACGACACGCGCGGGGGAGCCTCCCATACGCAGCTGGTTCGCCGAGCGGTTCTACGGGATTATCAACCGAATCTCGGACGTCGAGATCAAGAGCGGGGCCCGCGACTTCCGCCTCATGACGAGGAGGGTTGTCACGGCGATTCTCTCCCTACCGGAGAACTCGCGCTTCTCCAAGGGGATTTTCTCATGGGTCGGATTCAGGACTGCCTGGATTCCCTACGAGAACATCGAGCGCGAACGCGGTGAGTCCAGCTGGAGCTTCTTTTCGCTTGCCCGATACGCGCTCGAGGGCATCGTTGCCTTCTCTACCGTGCCACTCGAGCTCATTTCCATCCTCGGTCTGTTGACCTGCCTCCTTGCCATGCTCTTCCTCGTGTTCGTCCTTGTTCGCGCCTTGGCGTTTGGCGACCCGGTCGCGGGATGGCCCTCGCTGATGTGCGTGATTCTGCTTCTCGGGGGCGCCATTCTCTTTGGCGTCGGCCTGGTGGGACTTTATCTCTCTAAGGTTTACTCGGAGGTAAAGAGAAGGCCGCTTTACGTGATAGCGGAGGAGGCATGACCGTTCGTCGCTCGGAGGTCCTTGCCCTCGCCCTGCGGGTTCTGACCGTTGTCTACTTGGCCTTTCTGGTTCTGCTTATTTGGAACTTCCTACCGTTCGGGGATGATATCGCCTTCCATCTCCAGCGCCTTGATGCCCTGTCGCAGGAGTTTCGCCTGGGCGTCGACCTATCGGACTTCCCCTTCAGGGTGTATACGACGACGCTTGACGGCTATGGCTATGGGTCCCCGCTCTTCTACGGGGATATCTTCCTCTACCCGTTTGCCCTCCTGTCCTCGCTTGGCGTCTCCGTCTATACGGCGTACAGGCTGCTGCTCATTGCCATGCTGCTGGGCAGCTACCTCTCGCTTCGTCTGCTGATGCGCGAGGTGACAAGCTCGACGAAGGCCCTGGGCTTCTCCTTGGGACTTTTCTACGCGGTCCTGTCGACCACGCTCTATGGGGAGGTGGTCGGATCGTGTGTTGGCAGGGGGCTCGTCTGGATTTTCGCGCCGCTCGCCATCGCCGGGTTCTATCGCGTCCTCTTCACCGACCGTCCGCGCGGGTGGGTCCTGCTGGCTGTCGGCGCCGGGGGAACGCTCCTGGCGCACCCGCTTAACATCGTCTTGCTGCTCGTGGTCCTGTTCCTCATGCTCGCGGTCAGCTTCAGGCGTGTGAACAGGCGTGCTGCGACCCAAATTCTCCTCTCCGCCGCGGTCGCGATTCTCGCCACGCTCTGGTACACCCTTCCGATGCTCGAGCAGATGCTCTCCGAGAGCTTCTTTGTGACCAGCTCTGCGGTGGACAACGGAAAGACGATCCTGAGCGACTTCACCGTCCCCCTCTCCGGCATTGTCCTGCCCTCTCAGCTCAGGACGACCCTTCTTTCGCTTATGGGCATCGATGCCCCACAGAGGCTCTATAAGGCGGGGCTCCTCATCGCCCTTCTGGCGCTTGTCGCCTTTGCCCTGCGCTGGCGGGTGGGACAGGGAAGGGGGAGGGGTTCCTTCTGCGCATCCCTTGTCCTTGTGGCAGCTCTTGCCGTATGGTTCCAGACTCCATTGTTCCCGCATGACCTGCTCCAGGGAGTCCTTGGAGTATTGCAGTTCCCGTGGCGCATTTACGTGTTTGCGGAGCTCTCGATTGCCCTGCTTCTGGCGATTGCCTATGACGGTCCTGCCCCGCAGCTGGCGGGGGAGGAGGCGGCGTTGGAGCCTGCGCCCCGACCCGCAGGAGTCGCCCTGCCGACCGTGCTGGGCTGCCTGGTTCTGCTCCTTGCCGTCGTGTTTGTTGGGTTGGACCTGCGCGGGCAGATTGAGAGCGGTGTCGTGGACGGTTCTCCACTTCCGCTCTCGGAGCGCCTCCCGTACTCCTCCCTCGACGTCGGCTCTGGAGAGTACGTTCCCGCAAATGTGTTCTCGACGGAGTCCCCTTACTATGACCCTGACAGAGGCTGGTTCTATGTTGACGCGTACCTGGCGGACAGGGGATGCGTGGCAACGGCCTCCGACCCATCGATCGAGCTGGAGGCTTGGCGGGATGGTCGCTCCACCTACGTCTCCTACTCGGGGGCGGAGGCGGGGGATACTGTCTCGGTGCCCCTGCTCATGTATCAGGGATACGCGGCGGTCAACGCGGAGACGGGGGAGGCCCTGCCGGTTTCCGAGGGCAAGGACGGCTTCGTCGAGGTTGGCGTGAACGATGCCTCCGGGACCATACGCGTCTGGTATGCCGGCACGACCATACAGCACGTTGCCAACGCGGTCTCACTTCTCTCGCTTGTGGTCGTGGCTGCCGTATGCGCGGCTCGGCGCGGCCATGGTGGTAGCGTGAGCAACATGCTCATGGGATAGAATCGTCAGAACATGCGTTGAGGCAGGCTCTCCAAAAGGAGGAGGAAAGAACATGGCCGAGACCTTCGAGCCCAAGAACATCATCGTCACCGGCGGCTGCGGCTTCATCGGCAGCAACTTCGTGCACTACGTCGTCAACAACTGCCCCGGTGTGCACGTGACCGTGCTCGACAAGCTCACCTACGCCGGCAACCCCGAGAACATCGCGGGCCTGCCGGCCGAGCGCGTGGAGCTCGTGGTCGGCGACATCTGCGACGCCGAGCTCCTGGACCGCCTGGTCCCCGGCCACGACGCCATCGTCCACTACGCCGCGGAGTCCCACAACGACAACTCCATCGCGGACCCGGAGCCGTTCCTGCGCACCAACGTGGAGGGCACCTACCGCCTGCTCGAGGCCTGCCGCAGGCACGGCGTGCGCTACCACCACGTGAGCACGGACGAGGTCTACGGCGACCTCGCGCTCGACGACCCGGCCCGCTTCACCGAGGAGACCCCGTACCACCCCAGCTCCCCGTACTCCTCCACCAAGGCGGCCTCGGACATGCTCGTCCGCGCCTGGGTGAGGACCTACGGCCTGCGCGCCACGATCTCCAACTGCTCCAACAACTACGGCCCCTACCAGCACGTGGAGAAGTTCATCCCGCGGCAGATCACCAACATCATCGACGGCGTCCGGCCCAAGCTCTACGGCGACGGCAGGAACGTCCGCGACTGGATCCACACCGAGGACCACAGCTCCGCCGTGTGGACCATCCTCACCAAGGGGCGCATCGGCGAGACCTACCTCATCGGCGCGGACGGCGAGAGGGACAACATCACGGTGCTCCGCGCCATCCTGCGCGCCATGGGCAGGGACGAGGACGACTTCGACTGGGTGCGCGACCGCCCCGGCCACGACCGCCGCTACGCGATCGACTCCGCCAAGCTCCGCCGCGAGCTCGGCTGGGAGCCCAGGCACACCGACTTCTCCGAGGGCCTCGACGCCACCATCGCGTGGTACCGCGAGCACGAGGAATGGTGGCGCCCGGCCAAGGCGGCCACCGAGGCCAAGTACGCCAAGCAGGGCCAGTAGGGGGACGCATGGAGTTCGAGAAGGAGCTGAGCGCGGTCGAGACCGGCATCGAGGGGCTCGTCGTCGTCGAGCTGACGGTCCACGGCGACTCGCGGGGCTGGTTCAAGGAGAACTGGCAGCGCGCCAAGATGGTCGGGGGCCTCGGCCTGCCGGACCACCGCTGGGTCCAGAACAACGTGAGCTACAACCTCGAGCGCGGCGTCACGCGCGGCATCCACGCCGAGCCCTGGGACAAGTTCGTCTCGGTCGCCGCGGGGTCGGTCTTCGGCGCGTGGGTGGACCTGCGCGCCGGCAGCCCCACCTACGGGAGGGCCTACACGACGACCCTCGACCCCTCGCGCGCGATCCTGGTCCCGCGCGGCGTCGGCAACTCCTACCAGGCGCTCGAGGACGGCACCGCCTACACCTACCTGGTGGACGCCCACTGGTCCGCGGAGCTCAAGAGGACCTACACCTTCGTCAACCTCGCCGACCCCGAGCTCGCCATACCGTGGCCCATCCCGCTCGGGGAGTGCGAGCTCTCGGAGGCCGACAGGCACCACCCGCTCCTGAGGGACGTGGAGCCCATGCAGCCCAGGCGCACGCTGGTGACGGGCTGCAACGGGCAGCTCGGCCGCGCGGTGCGCGAGGCCGCCGAGGCGCGCCCGGACGCCGGCACGTTCGACTACTGCGACATCGACACCTTCGACTTCTCCGACCCCGCGCAGTACGGCCGCTACGACTGGTCGCTCTACGGCGCCGTGATCAACTGCGGCGCCTACACCGCCGTGGACGCCGCGGAGACCCCGGAGGGCCGCGCCGCCTGCTGGAAGGCAAACGCGACCGGCCCCGCGCTGCTGTCCAGGGTATGCGCCGAGCACGGCATCACGCTCGTGCACGTCAGCTCGGACTACGTCTTCGACGGGACGAGGGAGGTCCACGACGAGGGCGAGCCCCTCAGCCCCCTCTCCGTCTACGGCCAGTCCAAGGCGGCGGGGGACCTCGCCGTGTCGACGTGCCCGCGGCACTACGTGCTGCGCAGCTCGTGGGTCATCGGCGACGGGAGGAACTTCGTGAGGACCATGTGGGGGCTCTCCGACCGCGTGGCCGCCGGCGAGCTGCCGCGCGTGACCGTGGTGGACGATCAGGAGGGCAGGCTCACCTTCGCCGACCAGATGGCCGCCGCGATCCTCCACCTGCTGGACTCGGGCGCCCCCTACGGCACCTACGACATGACCGGCTCCGGCGCCGTGCGCACCTGGGCGGACATAGCGCGCGCCACCTTCGACGCAGCCAACGGCAACGGCGGGGCCGTCGTGCCCGTCCCCACGGCCGAGTACTACGCGGGCGCGACGGGCCCCGTCGCCCCGCGCCCCGCGCACTCCGCGCTCGACCTCTCCAAGATCGAGGCGACGGGCTTCCACCCCCGCGACTGGGAGGAGGAGCTCGCGGAGTACCTCGGCAGGCTCAAGGAGGAGCTCAGGGGATAGTGGAAGTCCGCACGAATACCAAGAGGCAGGGGGGCGGCGAGGGCAAGGCGCTTGTCGCCCTTCACGTGATGCTCGCCGTCTACTCGCTCTCGAGCGTCTGCGCCAAGCTCGCGGCGGGCTTCGACTTCATGAGCCTGGGCTTCATTGCCTGCTACGGCGGCATGATAGCCCTCCTCGGCGCCTATGCCATCGGGTGGCAGCAGGTCATCAAGCGCCTGCCGCTCACCTACGCATATGCCAACAAGGCGGTCACGGTGCTCTGGGGCATCGTGTGGGGAGTGCTTCTCTTCCATGAGCGGGTGTCCCCCCTGAAGGTCCTCGGCGCCCTCATCGTCCTTGCGGGCGTCGTGCTCTTCTCGCTCGCCGAGAGGGACGAGAACGGCCCGCAGGGCAAGAGGGGCGGTGACGCCCAGTGAGCGGCACTGTCCTCGCATTCGCCGCGCTCAACCTCCTCGGCGTGCTCGTGAGCGCGGTCTCACAGGTCATGCTCAAGAAGAGCGCCACGCGCGAGCATGGGTCGGTGGTGGGGGAGTACCTGAACCCGCTCGTCATCTTCGCGTACGTGCTCTTCGTTGGCGCGACGCTGCTCTCCGTGCTCTCGTACCGGGGCATCCCGCTCTCCATGGGCCCCATCCTCGACGCCACGGGCTACCTTTGGGTGACCCTCTTCGGCGTTACCATCTTTCATGAGCGCATGAGCGGGCGCAAGGCCATTGCCCTCGCGCTCATCGTGTGCGGCATCGTCGTGTATGCTCTTGGGGCATAGAACCAAGGCTCCCTGAAAGGTCTCACATGCTCGTCTCCATCGTCATCCCGTGCTACAACTCCGAGAACTCGATTCGTCAGGTCGTTGACCTCACACTCGCGGAGTTCGAGCGCCTGCCGGGCTACGAATGCGAGTTCGTCCTCGTTGACGACTGCTCTCCTGACGGCACCTATGCGGAGATCCGTCGCCTCGCCGAGGAACATCCTAGCGTGCACGGCATCACGCTCATGCGCAACTTCGGCCAGCACAACGGCATCATGTGCGGCCTCAACCACGCGAGGGGCGACCTCGTCATGGGCATGGACGACGACCTCCAGACCCACCCCTCGCAGATTCCCGCCCTCATCCGCAAGATGGAGGAGGGCTATGACGTGGTCTACGGCGTCTACCGACAGTCGGCCAACGGACCCATCAAGAACTTCACGAGCTGGCTCAATCGCGTGACCGCTCAGAAGCTCCTCGAGCGTCCCAGGGACATCGAGACGAGCAACTTCTGGCTCATCACCCGCGCCGTGCGCGACCAGGTCATCCAGTACCGCAACTACAACCCGTACGTGGAGGCGCTGTTCGGCCGGATGACCAACCGCATCGGCAACGTGACGATCGAGCACCACGCCCGCGAGCAGGGGAGCTCCAACTACACCCTCGGCAAGCTCGCCAAGCTCTGGCTCTCGTACTTCAACTACACCGTGCTGCCGCTGCGCATGGTTTCGTGCATCGGCGTCATCTCGGCCGCGGCGGGCTTCCTCTATGCCATCTTCGTGCTCGTGCGGCGCATCGTGGTGCCGGACGTGCCGGCCGGCTGGTCCTCGATCATCTGCATACTGCTCTTCTTCTTCGGGCTCATCCTGCTCACGCTCGGCATCATCGGCGAGTACGTGGGCAACCTCGTCCTGCCCGCCAATGGCACGCCGCAGTTCATCGTCCGGGAGACCACGGACGAGGCCGGGGAAGAGTCCTAGGGCAGGCTTCTCTCCCTTGGGGCTGAGTGACGGCTTTAGGACGGATGGGGCTTCCAAGCTGGCCCCATCCGTCCGAAAGCCGTCACTCACTGCAATGGGACAGTTGCCATCGCGACGTTCTTTGGGCCTCCTCGCCAGTCAATGGCGGGGAGGCCCAAAGAGGTAAGGTCGGGTGGTTGACTACCGCACGATCGCGTTTCTTCTCGTGCGGCCCGCCTCGTCAAGCGCGTCGATGGCTGCGAGCTTCTCGCGATAGTACGGCGCAAGCGTCTCGTCCTTCCAGATTGGGTGGAAGAGCTGCAGGTACTTGATCCCGGAATGGGAGTTTATCTCCATGATCTTCGGCCCCTTGTCGGTGATGCAGGCGTCGAAGCCCAGATACTCGCAGGCGCCCACCTTGAGGGAGAGCCGTCGCATCATCTCCTTGGCCTCGTCCCAGTAGGGGAGCGTGCCCTCGGCGAGGATGCCGCTCGTGGGGTGGCATGGGGAGTCCACCACGCGGTTGGCAAAGACGAGCTTGCCGTTGCCGAACTCGCCGGTCTCGAGGTCAATCTGAACGTTGTAGGCGCCGATCTGGTCCTCGGTGGGCGGGACGTAGTTCGCACCGTTGCCCTCGTTTGCACCCTCGAGAGCGAAGCGGAGGTAGCCGATCGTGGGCGTGGGGGCAACGCCCGTGGGATTGATCACGAGAGCGCGGATGGTGTGGATGAGCGGGTTGATGGCGGCGAGGCTCGCCTCGGGGTGGATGAACTCGGTGAAGACGTAGTTGGGGTTGTTCTCCACAAAGTCCCGCACGCCCGCCTCGGTCACCTCCTCGCCGTCGAGTCGGTAGGATCCGTCACGCCACTCGAGCTTGTGGAAGCCGCTCGCCTCGGTTCCGTTGCTCGGCTTGCAGGCAAAGGCCCCCTCACGGTGCAGGCAGGCGAGAAGGCCGTCTATCCCGGGGGCATAGTCGCTCCCGGCAAGGGGAAGGAGCCCCTCGGGGCGGCTGTAGTAGAAGTAGGTGGGCACGTAGCGTGCGAGGTCCGAGTCCTGGACGAGGGCGTTCAGCGTTAGCTTGTCGTTGATCCAGATGCGCTCCCAGCCGTTGAGCGGCCAGAGCCGCCAGTAGTCGTAGTCGGAGAGGTAGTCATCGAGGCTGTCCTCGTTGAGTCCATAGGCGTAGGCGGACTCGGCGCAGAAGCCGTGAGCGTGCGACCAGGCAAGGTAGTCGGGGTCGTACATCCCGCTTGCCTTCTCGCGCTCCAGGATGTCGAGGTACTCTCGCGCAAAGCGCTCGGTGAACCCATCGGCGAGAAGGGCGTCCAGGGACAAGGGCTTATCGTTCATGTTGACTCCTAGGGGATGGATGCGTAGGTGCTCGTATCTGCGAATTCCTAGTATACAATACGCCTTTGAGCCAAACAGACGTGCGCGGCGGTACGGGAGGCCGCGTGTTGGGGAGGGTGTCCGCGTGCCGACGAGCGACTTCAAGATGTCAACGATAAGGTCCCTGTTCTGGAAGCTCTTCGAACAGGGTGGGACTGCGGTCGTGACGCTCCTCATCCAGGTCGTTCTCGCGCGCCTCCTCTCCCCGGACGAGTTCGGTATGCTCGCCATCATGCTCGTCTTCGTGAACATTGGCAACGTCATCGTCCAAAGCGGCCTCAACACCGCTATCATCCAGGCTCCGGATGCCACGGAGCGAGACTACTCGACCGTGTTCTGGATGAGCCTCACCACCTCTGTGGTGCTCTATGCGATCGTCTTTTGCGCCGCGCCCGCGGTTGCCGACTTCTATGCCATGCCGGCGGCCGTGACCCCGCTGCGCGCGCTCGTCCTCGTGCTCGTCATCAATGCGTACAACTCCATCCAAGAGGCCATCGTCGCTCGCAACCTCGAGTTCCACAAGACCTTCCGCGCCACCATCACGGCGGGCGTGGTCTCCGGGGCAACAGGCATAGGGGTCGCGCTCGCAGGGGGAGGAATCTGGGCCCTCGTGCTCCAGCAGCTCGTTCAGCAGGGATGCAAGTGCCTCGTGCTGGCGCTGCAGGTCCCCTGGAAGCCCCGCCTCGTCTTCGAGCGGGATCGAGCAGTGACTCTCTTCCGTTTTGGGTGGAAGCTCCTCGCTTCCGGCCTGCTCGACCAGGGCTACCAGAGCCTCTCAGACCTCATGATCGGCAAGGTGTTCACCAGCTCCGACCTCGGCTACGTTTCACAGGGCAAAAGATATCCGAATGCCGTTGGCATGCTTCTCGATGGCGCCATCCAGCCCGTCATGCTCTCCGCAGTTGCTCATGCGCAGAGCGACCTCACGCTTGTCAAGCGCCTGGCCCGCCGTGCGCTCAAGACGAGCACCTTTCTCGTGGCCCCTGCCATGGCGCTCTTTGCGGCCGCGGCGGAGCCCATCGTGAGACTCGTCCTCGGCGAAGCCTGGGTGCCCTGTGTTCCGTTCCTGCAGATGTACTGCTTCGTCTACGCGCTTCTTCCCATCCACACGACCAACCTCCAAGTGCTCAACGGCATGGGAAGGAGCGACCTTTTCCTTAGGCTCGAGGTCATCAAGAAGATCGTGGGCGTGGTCATCCTCGCCTTTACGGTTTTTGTTCTGCGCGATCTTGGCCTCATCGTCGCCGGGTATATGGTCTCGGGCATCCTGAGCACATTCATCAACGCCTCGCCGAACAGGCGCGTCATCGGCTATGCATACCACGAGCAGGTGAGGGACATTCTGCCCGCGTTCGCTATGGCCGCCGTGGCAGCCGCCATGACGCTTGTGGTGCCCCTGGCGGGCTTCTCTGACCTCCCGACCATCCTCTTGCAGGTCGTCGTAATGGTGCTGGCCTATCTTGGCATCGCTCAGCTCTTCAGGGTCGAGGAGCTCACCTACCTGCTGTCCACGCTCAAGGACCTGACGGGCAGACGCTAGTCTAGGGACTCTCTACGAGCGCGCCCTGCCGCCACCCTGGCGCCGACGACGCATGACGCGGCAGTCAAGGCGATTCCGGCGACGCTGAGCATGGCGCCCTGCCGGAGTCCCGGAAGCGAAAAGCTCACCTCCAGGGCGTGCGTCCCCTCAGGGACCTCAAATCCGATGAAACCGAGATTTGCCCGGAAGGTCTCGACCTCCTCCCCGTCGATTCGGACGCTCCAGCCGGAGCTGTAGGGGAGGGAGAGGCAAGAGACGGTGGCGGCGGATGACTCGACGGTGCCGATAATCCGGTCCGTCCCGTCGAGCTCCAAGCGAGATGACAGCTCAGCCGGCCTCTGCTCCCCGGAGGGGGTGGCAAGGTCGTCAGACACGATTATGGCATTCAGGGCGGCGATGTGCCTAGCGGTGTCCGTGGGAAGGGCCTGGAGGTCACCCTCGCTCATGATGGTCTCACGGGTGAAGAGCAGGGGCGTGGCACCCTCGTTGTGATAGATGTAGACGCTCCCCACCTGCTTGACAAGAGTGAAGCGGCTGTCCGCGATGGGATCCTTGGAGAGCAGATATCTGACCCCAAGTTGGGAGAGCAGGGAGTATCCGTCGACATCGGCCCTGAAGTCCTGAACGGCGCTGTCGCCGTTGTAGGCGTCGGGCCAGAGCGTCCGATAGAACTCGACGACATCCCCGTCGGTCGTGGAGTTATACGTGTTCACGCCCCAGTACCCCTGCACTAGTGCGTCGTTGTACGAGCAGGAGTCAACGTAGGTTTTCTCGATGCGGTAGAGTCCGTCGTCACTCTGTCGGATCCACGCCAGAGCGTCGAGCGTGTCCTGCGCGGCTTCCGCCTCGCGGGAGGGGAAGTCATCGCTGGCGCAGGTGGCGCGGACCTGCGTGACATAGAATCCGTCGAGCACGCACCCCGCCACGGCAAGCCCCGCGAGGACGACGCAGCTGACAGAATGCCGGGCCAACGTATGGCATGGTTCACCTTGCGACGAGGAGAGGAGCGCGATGGCACAGAACGCAGCCGTGATGATGAGGCATGCAAGGCAAAGCCACTTCCCGTTGACCGAGTTGACGGCCGACCAGATGAGAATCGCGACGGTGGGAATGACGCCGGCAAGCAGCGCAGCGCGGGACGCCCTTCCGGCCTGGACGCGCTTCTCCCACCCCATGGCCAAGGCTGTGCAGACGGGCACCGCCAGGACGAAGCTGCTGCGATACTTGGGTTCGACGAACACGTTGAATAGCGCGGGAAGGAACTCGTTGAAGCAGTACAGGGCTATGAGGACGCTTGCGATGACAACGAGGGCACGGTCCTTTCGGCTGCAGTCCCTCGCTACCCAGTGGAAGAACTGAAGCAGAAGGACGAGGGCCAGCGGTCCGAAGCCGAGAACGATCAGCTCATAGCAGTTGACGTAGGGGAAGCTCTCAGTGGGGGGCACGAGCTCTGCCGGAATGGCGGCGCCACTCGAGATGAGCCCGCTCCCTAGGAAACGGCTGAGGACCATGGGGACCCATCGCAGTGGGACGAAGCCGAGGAGGAACGAGCCAGCGCGCTCGGTGATCGACGACTGCGCCCCCGACGTGACCCGGGAGGTCTCCCCGAGAAGATAGCTCGCGTACGGAACGAGCGCGACGCCCGCGAGCAGCACCCCGCAGAGGACGGGAAGGCAGAGCCTGAGCGTGCCCATGACGACCCGCCTCGTCCCGTGCTCCCCGTCTGCGGCGTGGACGAGGCGGAGCAGGCAGTAGAGGGCGGCTCCGAGCAGGGACATGAAGCCGCAGTACGCGCTCCAACCAACGCTGACCGCCGAGACGAGCGCAACGCAGCAGAAGCGCGGGGCGCTCCAGAGCTCCATCAGGCGCTCAAACTGGAGGATGCCGACGGCAAAGACCGCGTAGACGCTGCCGAGCCAGTAGTGCTGGCCCCAGAGCAGGAGGAAGCCCCCGAAGGCAAAGAAGGACGCCCCGACGATGCGGCCGAACGGGGTCTCGCAGTAGCGCTTGAGCAGGAGATCGAACGCAAGACCCGAGACCACGATTTTGAGAATCTGGACGAGCGCGAGGGCGAGCGAGAGACGCCCGCTTCCCAGGAGGAGCCCCAAGGGGATAAGAGCAACGTTGAAGGGGTCGAGCAGCCACGACTGGTAGCTCGTCGCGGCAGCCCCCAGGCCGTACTCGAAGTTCCATGCGCCCAGGCTGCCGCTCCTTATCCCCTCGATGAGGTTGGTGTAGAACGGGACGTACACCTCGTAGGTATCCGACCCAGCGTCAAGATAGGCGAAGGCGGACCGTCCCAGCAGAAAGCTCCCGTATATGGCGATGGAGCCTATGAGGAGAATGCCTAGGAGGACGATGACCTCCTGCCCCCTTACGCTCTGCGAGGCAGCGGTGAGGGGGCGGAGTCGTTTGGCAATCAGGAGGCCCAAGGCAATCGCGGCGAGGGCGCAGAGGGCGAGGACGCAGAGGTTGAATCGGTTCATAATGCTCCCAGCATATGCTTTTAGGGCCACACTCATCTTATGCGATAGAATTGGGGCCGCGGAACGGGGATAATGATTCCCGCACAATCACGCGAGCGTGAGGAGCCTGCCCTATGCACAAGACGCCCATCTGGGTCACCCATTCCTCTATGCCCTCCCTGGAGGAGTACACGGAGGAGATCTCCCGGCTCTGGGAGACGCACATGCTCACCAACATGGGCGAGAAGCACCGTCAGCTGGAGTCCGACCTCGAGCGCTACCTCCAGGTGGATGACATCGCCCTCTTCACCAACGGTCACAACGCGCTCGAGTGCGTCTTCGAGGCGATGGGCCTTAGGGGCAAGGTCATCACCACGCCCTTCACCTTCGCCTCCACCACGCATGCCATCGTGCGCAAGGGTCTCACGCCCGTCTTCGCGGACATCAAGGAGGACGACTTCACCATCGACCCAGCCTCCGTCGAGCGTCTCATCGATGACGAGACCTGTGCCATCGTGCCCGTCCACGTCTACGGCAACCTCTGCGACGTGGACGCCATCCAGCGCATCGCGGACGAGCACGGCCTCAAGGTGATCTACGACGCGGCGCACGCGTTCGGCGTCTTCAGGGACGGGGTCTCCGCGGCAACGTATGGCGACGCGTCAATGTTCAGCTTTCACGCTACCAAGGTCTTCAACACCATCGAGGGCGGCGCGGTCTGCTTCCACGACCACGCGCTCAAGAGCCTCCTCGACCAGTGGAAGAACTTCGGCATCACGGGCACCGAGTCCGTGGAGTACGTGGGCGGCAACGCCAAGATGAACGAGTTCTGCGCCGCCATGGGCATCTGCAACCTGCGCCACGTTGACGAGGAGATCGAGAAGCGCCGTCACGTGGCGGAGCGCTACTGGGAGCGCCTGGAGGGCGTGTCCGGCGTGCGGGTCTTCCGCCCGCGGGGGGACGTGCGCTACAACTACGCCTACCTGCCCGTCACGTTTGACGCGCGGGCGTTCGGCGCCACGCGCGACGACGTCTACGCCGCCCTCATGGCCAGTGACATCCACCCGCGCAAGTACTTCTACCCGCTCGTGAGCGACTACGAGTGCTACGAGGGCCGCTTCGACTCCTCCCAGACGCCCGTCGCCAAGCGCGCGGCAAGCGAGGTGCTCACGCTCCCCATGTACGCGGACCTCGCGCCTGAGGACGTGGACTGGATCTGCGACATCGTCCTTTCTTGCGGGAGGTAGCGGGGGGATGCAGGGGCCACTTGTCAGCGTTCTCGTCTCCACGTACAACCACGAGGGCTACATCGAGGAGTGCCTGAGGAGCATCCTTTCCCAGAAGGTCAGCTTCGAGTATGAGGTGCTGGTCGGCGAGGACTGCTCCCCAGACGGAACAGCCGAGGTCCTCAGGCGGATTCGCCCGGAGTTCCCCGAAAACTTCCAGTTCATCCTGCGCGAGAAGAACCTCGGTGCCGTGAGGAACGGGGAGGACCTCTACGCCCGGGCGCGAGGGAAGTACCTGGTCGACCTCGAGGGCGATGACTTCTTCCTCTATGAGGGCAAGCTCCAGGCGCAGGTGGACTACCTCGAGTCGCATCCGGAATGCTCCGCCACCTACACGCACTGTGTGGTGGTTGGGGAGGACTCGGTCCCCAACGGCGAGCGATACCCAGACTGCCCGAGCGAGACGTACGACTTCAGGGACTGCTTCTACAGCCGCCTCCCCGGGCAGAGCGGGACGCTCATGTGCCGGCGGGAGCAGTACGTCGACGCGCGCTCGACCTTCATGGAGATGCGCAAGTTCGATTTCTATCCCGGCGACAGGAGAAACGCCTTCCTCTTCCTTTGCATGGGGGCAGTCCACGTGTTCTGCGAGCCGTGGTCGGCCTATCGCCACGTGAAGAGGAAGGGGTCGACCAGCTACTCCTCCACGGTCACGTTTGACGACGCCTATGCCAGGAACGAGATAGGGTATGGGAGGACGCTCGTCGCATACGCAGAGCGATATGCCTCCGAGGAGGCCCTCCGGTGCGCCAAGATGACCTACTACCGCCTTCTTCTCAAGTGGGGCGCGGACCGCCGGAGCTCCGCACGTCTGCGCGATGCGCTCCGGGAGGTCATGCGGGAGCCCTCGGGGAGGCTTGGCTTTCTGCTGGCTCCGCTCAAATGGTATACGGTCCTCGCCCTCCGCAAGCTCCGGGGGGTCCCCGTCGACCTCTAGGCCTTGGCGGCGCCTACCACTTGATGTCTATTCCCAGCCTGGAAATGAGGAACCGGTATGCGGAGAGGGATACCGGCATGAGGCCGGCACGGTAGAGCCCCTGCGCAAGCCAGAGCTTCCTGAACGCCCCTCCGGCGTTCCTCACGTACGAGAGGCGAAGATAGGGGGAGCGCGACCATGAGGGGAAGAACTCGTCGAGATACCTCGTCATCTCGTCGATGACGCCCCGGATGTCGTTCGTCGGGTCGCAGGAGAGCCTGAAGACGAACGAGACCCCTAAGTGGAGAAACGCCATGAGGTCGAGCATGGGGAGAAGCTCGGGGCGGCCAGCCTCGTAGTGCCGCCTTATCTCAAGGAAGGCGTCCAGGACTGGCCTCACCTGCGCCATGCCCATGGAGTTCATGGCGGAGTCCGATCGGACCATGTAATGGACGAGCGGCCTCGGGGCAAATGCGACGACGCCCCTCATGTCGAGGTAAGCGAGGAGGTGGAAGGCGACGTCCTCGGCCACGGAGGGAGGGTTGTCCAGGTCTCGCATGGACTTGAGCACGCTGGCCCTGAAGCACTTGTTCCACGGGGCGGTGTTGAGGCCCACAAGGCGGCCCGGGTCGCGTTCTATGCTGAAGGAGGGGGAGGCCCCACAGAGCTCGCGGGAGAGGACCCTGCCGGTTCCCAGCTCCGTGCGCTCAAAACCACAGACGGCAATGTCCGCGTCTGCGGTGCGCGCGGTCTGATAGAGCGTCTCGGCAAGGTCTGGCTCCGCGTAGTCGTCACCATCGAGAAAGCCGATGTACTCGCCGCGCGCCACGGCTATGCCGTCCCAGCGCCCCCTCCAGGTGCCCTCGTTCTCCTTGTCGATGACGACGATCTTGTCGCTATGACGCCGCTGATACTCCCTGAGGATGCCTAGGCAGTTGTCGGGTGATCCGTCGTTAATGCATATGATTTCGATTTGGTCGAGCGTCTGGGCAAGGAGGGAGTCAAGGCACTTCGGGAGGTACCTCTCGACCTTGTAACAGGGGACGATGAAGCTCAAGAGGATATCCTGCCCTGGTGCGGTCACGTTGGTCTCCAGTCGATTTGCCCATATGCCAAGCCGTTTTGGATAAGATGGGAAGGCACGGTCGTTCGTCTGGGAGATTTTACATGAAACAGGTCCACCCCATTGTCGCGGTGATAATGTCCACCTACAACGGAGCCCGATTCCTCGTCGAGCAGATTGAGAGTGTGCTTGCACAGAGTGACGTCCAAGTGAGGCTCTACGTGAGGGATGATGGCTCCACCGATGAGACGCTGCAAATTCTCGAGGGGTTCGAGCGCGAGGGAAGGCTGACGCTCGAGCGTGGCGAGAACATGGGCGTCGTCCCCTCGTTCATCCGTGCGCTCTCCATGGTCCCCTCGGACATCGAGTTCATTGCTCTCTGTGACCAGGATGATGTCTGGCATAGGGACAAGCTCACGCGTGCGGTGCGCGAGCTCAGTAAGAGGGGCCAGGATGTCCCCCTCCTCTATTGCAGCGAGTACATGTTCTGCGATTCTGACATGCAGCCTCTTGGGAGGTCCCACCTCAACCGTATCGGGGTTAATTTTGAGACGCTTCTCTACGAGACGATGGTGTCAGGGAACACCACCGTCATCAACAGGAGACTAGCGGAGCTGGCGATTGCCGCGGGGTCAGAGGGCGTCTACGGTCACGACTGGTGGCTGGGCCTCATCGCTGCGGGACTGGGAGAGCTCATATTCGACGACTTCATCTCCCTCGATTATCGTCGCACGGGGGGCACGGTCAGCCCTACGGGGGCATCGCCCGTCACGCTCCTGCTCTATCGGGTAAGGAAGTTTCTTGCCGGGGGGGACCTCGTGAAGATTACCGGGCAGCTGCAACGATATTACCAGTGCTTTGGGGGGGATCTGCCCGAAGAAAGAAGGAGACTGATTGAGCGCTTCCTGCAGGGCGGCCGCCTCCGCAAGGCGCTCGCCCCGGTTCGTCTCCGTCAGAAGCCCTTGGAGGAAGTCGCCCTCAGGGTCCTCTTCCTGGCCGGGGCCATCTAGGGAGTGCCTATCTCACCTCTCGTCCTTCTCGTGCTGCGAGAGGGCGATTTCCTGGGTGAGCTCATTGACCTTGCTTTTGAGGCGTGAGATCTCAGCGGAGTTGGAGAACACCTTCCACAGAAGCAGGACGATAATGGCCAGGTAGACGAAGTTGCTGGCAGACATGAAGCCGAGCGCGTACGCCAGGCTGATGGCAATTCCCGGGAAGAGGGCGAGAAGCACAAAGATCGCCGCGAGCACGACCCAGAACACGGCGTCCTCGACGAGGATCTTCTCCTTCTTGACCTTGCGGCCAACGAGGGCGAGCGCGGCAACGGCTCCGAGGACGAGAAGAACGCGGAGATAGACGGGAAGCATCGGACCTACCTTAGTACGCAGGACATGATGATGGAGAGGCACGTTCTCGCCATGTACCCGATGGCGTTGCCCATGTTGAGGTAGCTCTCGCCACCCTGCCTCTCCTGCATCTGGGCCGGCACCTCAATCACCTTGAACCCCTTGCGGGCGGCGAGCGCGATGGTGTCGGGCTCGGGGGCGCAGTCGAAGGAGGTAGCAAACCGGTCGATCATGCGCGAGCTGTACATGCGCATCCCCGAGGTCGGGTCGGTGATCGTTGTGTGGGCGGTCATTCGTATAAGCAGCGAGATAATCTTGGACCCAACGCCGCGCAGGCCGCCGACCTTTTCGCCGCTCAGAACGCGCGAGGCTATGACAATGTCTGCTCCCTCGCGCTCAAGGGACTCGGCCATCGTGGGTATGAAGGAGGGCAGGTGCTGGCCATCGGCGTCGTACTGCACTGCCGCGTCGTAGCCGTTTCTCTGGGCATACTTCATGCCCGCCTTGAAACCTGAGGTGAGACCGGTGTTCACGGGGAGGTTGATTCCGTTGAAGCCGCGATCGTAGATAATCTCAGCCGTGCGGTCGCTCGACCCGTCGTTGACAATCACGTAGTCGACGTCAGGGCACGTTGCTCTGAGCGCCTCGACCGTCTTCTCGAGGCAGGCTTCTTCGTTATAGGCGGGAATGATGGCAAGTACCTTCATGTGTCGTCTTTCGATGGTTGTACAGTACTGCGTAGTCTAGCATGCCGAGGCTATGGTGGGATCGGGGGCGGTGTCCATCCGGTATGGGCGAGCGTGCCTGTCCTGTGAAGAAGTCCTCATTAGGCTATGATAAACAAGATTCTACATACTCTGCATGGTCTATTCTTTGATGGGTTTCCTCAGGGAGTGACGAATGAAATTGAGGCGTGGTTCCGTTGCAGTGATGGCAGTTACCCTGGCTCTCTCGTTCGGGGCAGCCATGCTTGTCTTTCCCGGCTCTGCTGTAGCCGCTGACGCACAATCAGATCTTGCTACGGCGGCTGGGAGACTCGAGGAACTGGGCAGCCAGCTTGCAGACCTGCAGAGCCAACTTGCAGTCGCAACCGCCGACTCCGAGGAGCTCGATGCCGCGGCAGATGCCAAGGGCGAGGAGGTCGTCGCCGCCCAGGAGGAGCTGTCGGCGCGTCAGGCGGACCTCTCAGAGGACATGCGGTACAACTACAAAGTGGGATCCTCCTCGATTCTCGAGTTCCTGTTGAGCTCGAGCAGCTTCGAAGATTTCGTCAACAGGACCTATTACGCGGAGAAGATTCTCAGTGACCAAGCCGAGAAGATCGATTCGGTCAAGTCGGCGGCAGACCGACTCGCTCAGGAGCAGAGGGAGCTCGAGGGTAGACAGGCAGAGCAGCAGGCAAAGGTCGACGAGCTGATGGCGCTTGTGGAGGAGTATCAGGGAACGGTCGACGAGGCGGCTGCGGTGTATAACTCCCTTGATGAGCAGGCCCGCGCAGAGCTTGTGTCTGAGCAGGCTCAGAACGAGAACATTGCCACCGCCGTCGAGGCCGCCGAGTCCTCCAGTGCGGACGCGGAGGACCTGAAGCAGGCGGACGCCGATCGTGAGGACACGAAGGAGCCCGAGCCGTCTGAGGGTGGTGAGGGTCAGGACGGTGGGAGCGTAACGAACCCTGGCGACTCCGGGCAAGTGGACAGTGACCCCAACTACAGCGACGGGCCCCTTACGGGGACCCGGACGCGTGATCCCTATCTCGACACGGTCACGTGGGCGGGTGATACCGAATATATCAACGCCCTCGCCTCAAGAGCCGCAAGCATCGGAAGTAGCACGAGTTATTTCATAGCATTTGACAACGAGCTTTGCCGCTTCATCGTATTCCAGCGCTCAGGTGGGAGCTGGCAGGCCGTGAAGCTGTGGAACTGCAATGGTGCCAAAAACACCTACTCGGGCGTCTGGACCGTCGTCCACAAGAAAATTTGCAACTGGGCAGATGAGTACTTTGGGAAGGGGCTCAACGACTGGTCGACCTGCTATATCGAGTCCTATTCCAGTGACAGCTACGGATACCTCCGATACGTGCCCGGAAAGGGGTATGAGGACTGCGCCGCCGTGCATTCCACCGGTGAGACAACGACCGGATGGTCGAACCGCGGGTGCGCCGGTCTTCAGTGGGGGAGTGCCAAGTGGGTTTATGACAACATTCCCATTGGCACGACGCTCTGGGAGTTCCGGTATAGCGACGTTTTCTAGTCCGATTCGAGTTTGATGAAAAGGCGCATCATTGGGTAGTTGAATATGGGCTATAATGCTCATGGCTTTACCCCGTAAACGAAACCTAAACGACAGCCAGGGGTCGAAGGGATTATTCGTGTGCCTAACAGGTGCGTGAGGGGATGGAGCTTGCAATGCCTATGAACAAGAAGCCCTGCGTTGTCGCCGGCCTCATGGCGACGCTAGGACTTGGTGCGACACTTGTCGCCGTGCCATCTGTCGCGCTGGCGGATGAGGTTGCCCCAAATGCCCCACTGTCTGGGCACGAGGTCCTCGCCGAGGATGAGGCCGGTAGAGATCTTGTTACCTTGCCCGGGACGGATTCCTCTGTAGGCGCTGAGGTGCCTGATGAGGCCGATGGCGTGACTGTCGACGAGGACACCCCGGATGTCGTAGAGCCCTCGGACCCCGTCTTGGATACTGATGAAACTGAGGGCACGCTCCAGGAGGGGTCGGATGCGCTTGGCCCTGACGCGAACTCTCCTGCCGAGAATGGGGCCATCGCCCCCACCGACCCGACTGTCGCAACCGATACAGACCTCGTCGAAGAAGACTCTTCCTCAGCGATTGTGGCCGACGATGTCCTCGATGCTTCCGAGACTCCTTCCTCTGATGCTTCGGACGTTGACGTCGAGCTTCCCAAGGTCGGCTGGGACGGGGACTTCTACTGGGATGGCACCACCAACGAGGACGGGACGGCGAGGGAGTACACCGGCTGGGTGGTCGACGACCATGAGGGCCAGGGGCTCCAGCGCTACTGGGTGAAGGAAGGCAAGAAGTTCACCGGTGGCGTGTTCGAGATTGGCGACGGCACCTTTGGCTATGCCCTCAGCAGCTGGGTGCTGCGTGAATCGAAGTGGGTTGGTGACCTCCTTTATATTGCCAATAACGATGGCGTTCTACTTACGGATGGATGGCACGTCGGCGACTTTGGTGACGGACAGCAGCGATACTATGTTGAGAGCGACTCCCACGCGATTCGTAGGGGCTATTCCGACTCTACCGAAAATGGCGGTTGGGCGCACTACACCACCGACGCAGGCTACGTGCTGCGCGGCGCGGGGCGCGGCTCCGACGACGGCCACATGTACTACGCCGACAACGACGGGCGCCTCTACACCTCCGGGTGGCTCGTGACCGACGACTTCGGCCAGGGCCTCCAGCGCTACTGGTTCGAGGGCGACAGGGTCGCCTCCGTGGGCGTCCACCAGACGGGCGCCTCCTCTTGGACCTACGTCACCTCCGAGGGCTACGTCCTGCGCGGGCACCTTCCCGTGGGCAACCTCGTCTACCTCGCCGACAACGACGGCAACCTCGCCGGGGGCGCCGCTGGCGGCTGGGTCGTCTCCGACGACTTCGGCCAGGGCCTCCAGCGCTACTGGATCGACGCCGGGAAGCACGCGGCCGTCGTGGGCTACGACAACGGCTCAAAGGGCGCCGGCAACTGGGCGCACTACACCACCGACGCGGGCTACGTGCTGCGCGGCGCGGGGCGCGGCTCCGACGACGGCCACATGTACTACGCCGACAACGACGGGCGCCTCTACACCTCCGGGTGGCTCGTGACCGACGACTTCGGCCAGGGCCTCCAGCGCTACTGGTTCGAGGGCGACAGGGTCGCCTCCGTGGGCGTCCACCAGACGGGCGCCTCCTCTTGGACCTACGTCACCTCCGAGGGCTACGTCCTGCGCGGGCACCTTCCCGTGGGCAACCTCGTCTACCTCGCCGACAACGACGGCAACCTCGCCGGGGGCGCCGCTGGCGGCTGGGTCGTCTCCGACGACTTCGGCCAGGGCCTCCAGCGCTACTGGATCGACGCCGGGAAGCACGCGGCCGTCGTGGGCTACGACAACGGCTCAAAGGGCGCCGGCAACTGGGCGCACTACACCACCGACGCGGGCTACGTGCTGCGCGGTAGTAAGTTAATGGCTAACGGCTATCTCCTTGCGGACAATGATGGCAAGATTGCTACCGTTGCCGGTGAGTCCGGTTTTGTGGTCTCCTCTGAGTTTGGGAATGGCCTGCAGAGGTATTTCCTCAAAAAGATTGATGGCGTTTACTACGCTCAGACTGGGCGCATCGATTATGGCGGTAGCCACTATTATGGGCTTAAGAACGTCGGCTATGTTCTCAGGGGCAAGTTGCGGTATGGTAATGGGATGCTTCTTGCGGACAACGATGGCGTGCTCGCCTGGACCGAGGGCTGGCTCGTTACGGATAAGTACGACGGGTCGATGCAGCGCTATCGTATCGACAGCGCTCCGGGCGATGGGTTGATGGGAGCCCGTATCGGTTTCTTCACGCTCGACGGGAATGACTACTACGGGCGTGACAATGAAGGCTATGTTGTGCGTGGCCTGTACATCGCCCCGTCTGGGAATGTGTACTATGGCAACAACGACGGAGTTCTCGAAGATGTCCCCGTCTCTCAGGTTGCCCTGAATCTCTGGGCGCGCATCAAGGACGTTTACAGTGCCACCCAGTACCTCATTGCCGTTGACTGCGAGAACTGTCACACCGTCGTCTTCCAGGGTAGCGCCGGCAACTGGAAGCCCATCTTCGACTGGCTCTGCGGCGTCGGGCTTCCCCAGTACAACGGTGGCCAGGGAACCATTCGCGGAACCTATACGATTGGCGGGGACGGCGCCTACTGCAACTGGACGAGCGACCCCGACTACTCCGAGTATGGCAACCCCTACGACTACCAGACGCGCTACTTCGCCAAGGATGACATCAAGTGGTACACCAACTTCTGCCTTGACCTTGGTTTCCACTCCACGATTGGCTGGGATGGCGGGTACAGCGACCCCAACCAAATCGGGAAGAAGATTTCCCACGGCTGCATTCGCCTGCTCGAGGAGAATGCAAAGTGGATCTACTTTAACGCCTCGTATGGGACTACGGTCGTCACCATCTAGCCGATGACCTAAGGGCATGTTGGGCGCGCGATGTCCGAGAATGACTTGGACATCGCGCGCCCTTCCATATGGTTTAAAATGCTAAAGGTCGTTTCGCCTGTTTTTCTGGAGGTCTTCAAAGCCATGGCTACCGTTCTCGTCACCTCGCTCGGCTCCGTCGCGGCCGACATCACCATCAAGACCCTCAAGCGTCTCAACCACCGTGTGGTGGGGACCGACATCAACCCGCGCGAGTACGTTGCCGACGCCCTTGAGGTCGGTGCGTTCTATCGCGCGCCCTATACGATGGACGTCGAGAACTACCTCGCCTTCATCGAGGACGTCTGCGCGCGCGAGCACGTCGACTTCGTCTTTCCCATGACGGATCTCGACATCGACGTCTTCAACGCCAACCGCGAGCGCCTCGCCAAGACGGGCGCCACCTTCTGCATGTCACCCAAGAGCGCGCTCGACACGATCCGCAACAAGAAGACGCTCGCGGAGTTCATCAACGAGCACTGCCCCCAGATCAAGACCATCACCACGCTCAGCCTCACAGAGTGCCAGGACGGCACGCCGTTCGGCTACCCCGTCATCGTGAAGCCCTATGACGGCCGCAGCAGCATCGGCCTCTATCGCATCTACAACGAGTACGACTGGGCGGCCGCCATGGCGGCGATCGAGGAGCCCGAGCGCTACATCGTCCAGCCCTTCGTCGAGGGCCCCATCGTCATGTCAGAGATCGTGCGCAGCCCCGAGAGCGGAAAGACCGTCGTCGTGGTGCGTGAGGAGCTTCTTGAGACGAGCAACTTCTGTGCCATCACCGTGCGCATGTACCACGACGAGGACCTTGAGGCACGCAGCCGCGAGCTCGCCAAGGCGCTCGACATTCGCGGCAGCGTGAACTTCGAGTGGATTCTCGACCCCGAGGGAACCTATCACTTCGTTGAGTGCAACCCACGCTTCTCCGCTGGGGCCGAGTTCACCGTCATGAGCGGCTACGAGCTCATCGACAACCACCTCCGCTGCTTCCAGGGTCGCGACATCGAGGACTACACCTATCGTCACCAGATGATCATCGCCCGCAAGTACGAGGAGTACATCACCAAGATCTTCGAGGACTAGGGGGCATCGTGACCGTCACAGACTTCCTGCTCGACTTCTGCATCATGTCCGGCCTTCTCCTCGTGTCTCACATCATTCGCACGAGGGTAAAGCTCTTTCAGAACCTCTACATCCCCGCCCCGCTCATCGCGGGGTTCCTAGGCCTCTTCCTCGGTCACCAGTTTCTGAACGTCCTGCCGTTCTCCCCGGCCATCTCCGATTACGCAGGAGTGCTCATCTCCGTGGTGTTTGGCACGATGTTCCTGGGGGAGCGTCGCAAGGTCTCCTTTGGCTCCATGGTAAAAAAGGCGGGCGATTCCTTCTTCGTGAACGGTGCGGCGGAGATTGCTCAGTTCGGCCTCTTCATCCTCATTGGCGTGCTGGTGCTCCCACTCGTCTTCCCCGGTATCAACGAGTCCTTCGGCCTCATGCTGCCTGCGGGATTTGCGGGCGGCCACGGCACCGCAGCAGCCATGGGGGGCGTCTTCGCCGAGCACGGCTGGGACGAGGCGACGAGCATAGGTCAGGCATTCGCGACCATCGGACTGCTCGGCGGCATCGTCTTTGGCGTTGCCCTCGTCAACCTTGGCACGAGGAAGGGCTACACTCGCGTGCTCAAGAAGGTCGAGGAGCTCCCTGAGGAGATGCGCATCGGACTCAACCCGCCGGAGAAGCGCGAGTCGCTCGGAGAGGACACGGTGAACTCCATCTCCATGGACTCGCTCACGTGGCACGGCGCTCTCGTCCTCGCAACGACGGGGCTCGCCTACCTCATCAACCACGGGCTCTCCATCGCGCTGCCGCAGATCGCCTTCCCCACGTATGGCATCGCCATCATCTGCGGCATCATGCTCCAGGCGCTGCTGCGCGCGCTCAAGCTGGACACCTACGTTGACAAGCGCCCCATCACGCACATCTGCAGCTGCACGACGGACTATCTCGTGGCCTTTGGCGTCGCCTCTATCAGCATCAACGTCGTCGTTAAGTACGCGGTTCCCATTGCCGTGCTCGCGGTACTCGGCTTTGCCTGCGTGTTCTTCTTCCACTTCGTCATCGCGGGGCACTTCCTCAGGAACTGCTGGTACGAGAGGGGCCTCTTCATCTTCGGCCAGTGCACGGGCGTGCTCGCCACGGGCGTGCTGCTGCTCCGCGTCTCCGACCCCGAGTTCAAGACAGGTGCGCTTGGGGACTTCGGCCTGGTCTGGCTCTTCTTCACCATTGTGGATGCCTTGCTCGTCGCGCTCACGCCGACCCTCCTGCTCGCTGGGTGGGGGCTTCCTGCGGGGGTCGTCATTACGCTTCTTGCCGTCGTGTTCCTACTCTTGAGCTGGAAGATGTTCGGTGTGAGGAAGTTCAACGCGGCCGAGGGCATCCCTACCGAGGAGTAGGGAAGACCAGGAGGGTAAGACGTTGTCTCAACACAAGCTGCTGATTCTCGGCTCGACCTCAGAGTTCTCACCTCTGGTCAATCGTGCTCGCGAGCGGGGGATTGCTACCGTCGCCTGTGACGGCTATCCTAACGGCCCTGCCAAGGCGCTCGCCGACGAGAGCTTCGACGTGAGCGTCTATGACCATGACGCCATCGCGGAGGTCTGCCACAGGACGGGCGCCGACGGCATCATCACGGCGTTCTCTGACAACCTTGCCGAGCAGGCCTCCATCATCGCTGAGAGGGCGGGGCTGCCGTTCTACCTGCCCTCAGCGCGACTTGCCATCCTGCGCGACAAGACGCGCATGAAGTCCATGTTCGACGAGCTGGGGGTGCCCTACCCGAGGACGGCCGTCGTGCGGCGCCAGAGCATCCGTGAGGGCCTGTCTGAGCTCTCCTTTCCCGTGGTGACCAAGCCGCTCAGCGGCTGGGGCTCTCGCGGCGTCTATCTGCTGGACACCCCAGACCAAGTCGTCGAGCGATTCGATGAGGTGGCGGGCTACTCTAGCGCCGACAGCATCATCGTGGAGGAGTACAACGACGGCTACGAGCTCAACATGATGAGCTGGGTCGTGGGTGGCGAGCCCATCGTGCTCGAGGTTGCTGATCGCGAGAAGACCCATGACGTTCCGTTCGCTATTCCTCACGTGAGCAGAATCGTCTATCCGAGCTGTCTCATTGATGTCGTCATCGACGCTGCCCGTGACATCGCCGGCCGCGTCGCGCGCTATGTTGGCCTTGAGAACGGCCCGCTCTGCATGCAGTTCTTCTGGAAGCCCGGTCGTGGGATCCAGGTGTGCGAGTGCGCCGGCCGCGTCTTTGGGACCGAGCACGAGATGCTCGAGTATGCTACCTATGGGCGCCTTACCGTAGAGGACCTGCTCATAGACACGGTCTATGAGCCCGAGCGCCTGGGAGAGAGGCTGGCGGGGCACGACCCGCACCTCGACAGGGTGGCGTGCGGCCTCTTCTTCCATGGGAAGGAGGGGAGAATCGCCAAGATAGAGGGAGTCCCGTCCCCGGAGGCGGACCCACGCGTCATTGACACGCTCATGTACTACGCTGTTGGCGAGGACATCCGGCGGGGCGCCCAGCCCTACGTGATGCGGAGCTATCTCGCCTCCGAAGCACGAGGGGAGCTTGACGAGCTGACCGACAAGATCAACGACTCCTTCTCCGTGTTCTCCGAGGACGGCTCCTCGCTTCTGCTGCATAATGAGCGCATGACCTATGAGACGGCCCCCGAGGGGGATAGATAGCATGATTGATTTCAACGTTCCGCCCTACGTGGGCACCGAGATGGACTACGTCCGCGAGGCCGCCGAGAAGAACCGCAAGATCTGCGGCGATGGCCCCTTCTCCCGCAAGTGCCACGCCTGGATGGAGGAGCGCTTCGGCGCGGAGAAGGTCCTGCTCACCACGAGTGGCACGGCCGCGCTCGAGATGGCCGCCGTGCTCTGCGACCTCAAGCCCGGTGACGAGGTGATTCTCCCAAGCTTCACCTTCTCGTCCACGGCGACGGCCTTCCAGGCGATGGGCGCCACGCTCGTCTTCGTGGACATCCGCCCGGACACCATGAACATCGATGAGGCCAAGATCGAGGACGCCATCACGGAGCGCACTCGCGTTATTGTTCCCGTGCACTATGCCGGCGTGTCCTGCGAGATGGACGAGATTGTTCGCATCGCCCGCAAGCACAACCTCATCGTGGTCGAGGATGCAGCCCAGGGCGTCATGAGCACCTACAAGGGGCGTGCCCTGGGAACCATCGGCACCTTCGGCTGCTACTCGTTCCACGAGACCAAGAACTACTCGATGGGGGAGGGCGGTGCCCTTGTCATCAACGACCCGGCCTACATCGAACGCGCGGAGATCATCCGCGAGAAGGGCACCAACCGCTCGCTCTTCAAGCTTGGCCAGGTGGACAAGTACACGTGGGTCGACCGCGGCAGCTCCTATCTCCAGAGCGACCTCAACGCCGCCTACCTCTGGGCCCAGCTCGAGAGGGCGGACGAGATCAACGATGACCGCCTTGCCACTTGGCATGCGTACTACGAGGCGTTTGAGCCTCTCGCGGAGGCGGGGAAGGTCGAGCTTCCCGTGGTGCCCGAGGGGTGCGTGCACAACGCGCACATGTTCTACCTCAAGGTAAGGGACCTCGAGGAGAGGACCGCCTTCATCGAGCATCTCAAGCAGCATGGCGTCATGGCGGTGTTCCACTACGTGCCGCTGCACAGCTCGCCCGCGGGGCTCAGATTCGGCAGGTTCCATGGGGAGGACGTCTACACCACGAAGGAGAGCGACCGACTGGTGAGGTTGCCGATGTATTATGGGCTTTCGGCTGAGGATTGTGCGTCTGTGGTCGGTGCCGTGAAAGGGTTCTTTGGGGTGTGACGAATGGCGCCATGTCTTTCGGTGGTGTCAATCTTTTCATATCGCTGCTTCGAGAACGTGCCGGATGAGACAAGCTATGCGCACGCAGGGCTATCGCGGATGATGATGGGCATTATGTCGCTATTGCTCACATGTAATCTCAAGGCATAGAGTGTGCGGCAAGAGGATAGTGAGTGGAGCACTTCGCGGTCAACGCGTTATCGAGCGGTCCTCGTTGTGTTGACCATTGCCTTGACTTTGGATTGCATCGAATCGCATTACTGACTGCATATGCCGTGGTTCCGTAGGGACCTCCCTATGATGAGGGTGATAAAGCCCGTTCAAACGGATATGTCCGACGCCGCAGCGCAACTCTATGAATTGTGTATGGATGACGAGGTGGAAGAAGCGACAATAACGTAATCCGTGGAGTGAATATCTCCTGGCATAGGTGTGCAATGAATCGGTAGGAGTGCTGTATCTTGGGTGCGAATCAGGCATTACGCTTCTGAGATAATCGGCTCATACCGCCTCTGTCGCTGGGCATGTCGTCTTGCTTGTAAAACTCTGCACGCTTCTGCCCGGCTTCTACAGTACGCGTTCATTTCAATTTGGCATTCAGTTTTTCTAATCTGATGGTAAAATATGAACACATAATGCGTGATTTGCCGACCAGATTTCCTCTTGGGAGAGACCATGTCGCTCACGAAAAACGAATTCAAGATCCTGAATGCGCTCAGCAAGACGGGCGATACCTTGACGAGGCGCCAAATCGCGCAGGAGACCGGTTTGGCTTTGGGTACGGTAAGCTCCGTTGCCCGCGGACTTGAGGCAGATGGCAAGATGCTCGATGGGCGCATCACCGAAAGGGGCATCTCCGCGCTCGAGCCCTATCGAATCGACAATGCGGTCATCATGGCGGCCGGTCTCTCCAGCCGTTTCGTACCCCTCTCATACGAGCGACCCAAAGGCATGTTGCGTGTTAAGGGCGAGATTCTCATCGAGCGACAGATCGAGCAGCTGCTCGAGCGCGGCATCTCGGACATCACGGTTGTCGTCGGCTATAAGAAAGAGTATTTCTTCTACCTGGTGGCAAAGTATGGCGTCAAGATCGTTGTGAACGATTTGTACGCCGAGCGCAACAATAGTTGGACGCTTTGGCTCGTGCGCGATCGGTTGCGCAATACCTACGTTTGCTCTTCAGATGACTATTTTACGGTCAATCCATTTGAGCGATACGTATACAAAGCCTATTACGCCTCTGTGTATGCACAGGGAGAGACGGCAGAGTGGTGCATTGGGACCGGATCGGGCGGTCGTATCACCAAGCTTTCCATCGGCGGCCGCGATTCATGGATCATGCTCGGGCATGCGTATTTCGATCGCGCATTCTCCGAACGATTCGTGCGACTCCTTGGCGATGTGATCGAGCGTCCCGACACATTCGGCAGACTATGGGAAGATGTCTACGCCGCACATCTCGACCTTTTGGACATGGAGATTCGACGGTACGACGAAGGCGTGATTTGGGAGTTCGATTCGCTTGCGGAGCTCGAAGACTTCGACCCGGACTTCATCTTCAATGTCGATTCGGAGATCTTCGACAACATCGAACGCGTCCTTGGATGCAAGCGGGAGGAGATTACCCACTTCTATCCCATGAGCCAAGGTATCACGAACCTCTCATGCCACTTTGCGGTCGGTGACCATGAATATGTATACCGACATCCCGGTGTGGGAACCGAAAAGCTCATAAATCGCAAAACGGAGGTTGCCGCTAACACGGCGGCGCGGTCAATCGGTGTCGACCGGACATTCATGTACGAGGATGATGAGCGGGGGTGGAAGATCTGCCATTTCATCTCTCATGCCCGCACGCTCGACCCGTCAAGTCCCACGGACGTGAAGCGTGCCATGGAACTTTGCCGCCGCATTCACGAGTCGGATGTGGAACTCGATACGGTATTCGATTTCTTCGAGAACGGTGTTGGCTACGAGAAGGCACTTGCGGAACGCGGCGCCATCGATATCCCGGGTTACTTTGAGTTGCGCGGAAAGGTGGCGCGTCTTAACGAGCTCTCGAAATGCGATGGATACGGCCTGTGCTTTAGTCATAACGACTATCTGCAGTTCAACATCCTCTTCGATGATGAAGGCGAGCTTAGCATCATCGATTGGGAGTATGCGGGAATGTCCGACCCCATGAATGACGTTGCGACGTATGCGGTGTGCAGTGAGGCGGATGAACATCTCGCGGAACAAGCGTTGACTTTTTATCTGGGGAAACGTCCGACGTCGCGCGAGCTGAGGCACTTCTGGTCGCGCGTGGTGCTTGCCGGATGGTGCTGGTATGTATGGGCTCTGGTGAAGGAGGCCGAGGGTGCCGGCGTCGGTGAATGGCTGTATATCTATTACCGGTACGCCGCTCAATATGTGGATGCGGCGCTACGTCGATACGAGGATGTGGCGGAATGATATTCGGTATCGGGGCGGCGATCACGTGGGCGCTCGATACGGTGATTCTCGGTATCGCCCTCGCAACGGCAGTGTTTTCAGCAAGTCCGATGGCCATCGCCCTTGCCTCGTTTACGAGCACGTTCCTGCACGATGCGTGCTCCGCGCTATACACCCTCGTTTACTTGTCGACACGCGGAAAGCTGCGCACCGCCATGCGCACGCTCTTCTCACGCAATGGACTCGTTGTGGCCGGTGCCGCGCTGGTGGGAGCCCCTCTGGGAATGACGGGCTATGTAGTGGCCATCGATAACATCGGACCTGCGTATACTGCTGCGATCTCGGCCTTTTTCCCGGCGTGGGGCGCATTGCTGTCCACCCTTCTGCTCAAGGAACGTATGAAGGGCTATCAATGGGCAGGACTTTCGGTGTGCCTCGTAAGCGTCGCGGCTTTGAGCTGGTCTCCCGCCGCAAATGTGCCGGGTAACTGGGCAATTGGCATCGCGGCCGCACTCGCTTGCGTTTTCGGGTGGGGTACCGAGGCCGTTATTATCGACTGGAAGCTGCGGGACGCCTCGATCGACGATGAGTGCGCGATGCAGATTCGCGAAATCGTATCGGCTCTGACCTACGCCTTGATAATCCTGCCCGTGCTAGGTGGCTGGAGCTGTGCGCTTGATGCGTTGAGAAGCAGTGCGATGCCGTTTATCGCGATAGCGGCATTCTGCGGTACGGTCTCGTATCTCCTGTATTACAAGGCCATCGCGCGGCTTGGCGCCGCACGTGCGATGGCCCTGAACATCACGTATTCAGCTTGGACTATTCCGTTTTCGCTGATTATGCTGGGGGCGATGCCCGACCTGCGCGGCGTGATGTGCGCTCTTCTGATTATCGTTGGGGCCATTGTAGCGGCGACGGATCTGCCCTCGTTGTTTGATACGTCGAACCGGCGTGCATAGGGCGTGCGCAATTTGCATGGTCGGAGGTTTCAGCGAGCGCTGAGCAGCTACAATGGGGAGAACAGCAGCGTTTCATTATGCGCTGCGGCGTCTGCGCGGAAATGCGCCCGCCACGGCGGGATGGGAAGAGTGTCGGGACGGAGTCATGCCTTTTTCTGCAGCTGACCATACGTTTGTGATATGCGCTTACGGTGAGACCAAGTTTCTGTCTGACTGCGCGAGGTCTCTCTGCGAGCAGACGCTGCCAACTCGCATTCTTATCGCAACTAGTACGCCCAACGATTCCATTCGACGTGTAGCCGCTAGCTACAAGCTCAGGCTGTGCATCAACGAAGGGGCCCCGAGCATCGCGCACGACTGGAATTGTGCGCTAGGCCATTGCGAAACGCCTTTGGTTACCATCGCTCACCAAGATGACGTCTATGCGCCTCAATTTGCAGAGCTGGTGCTCGACTACGTGAACCGTGCCGAGCATCCCCTGCTTGCTTTTACGGACTACGGTGAAATCCGTATGGGTTCCCACTCGGGGAGCGATGGCATCGTCGTCGACAACACGAAAATGCTAGCGGTGAAGCGCGCGATGCTCGCTCCGTTGAAGCACCGGAGGGCTTGGCGCAATAGGCCTCTCCGTCGTCGTATGATGTCGCTCGGCTCTCCCATCTGCTGCCCCTCGGTGACATATTGCCTGCCCAATCTGCCCAGTCCCGTGTTTCGCAGCCAGATGCGTGGGGGACTTGATTGGGATGCATGGGAGCGTATCTCGCGCATGCAAGGGGACTTCGTGTACATCCCCCGCATCCTCATGCATCACCGCATCCATCTCGAGTCCGAGACGTCCGCGTTGATTCAGGACAATATCCGATCTCAAGAAGACCTCGAGATGTTCCGTCGCTTTTGGCCGAAACCGGTTGCGCGTGCTCTCAACGGCCTTTACGGATTGAGCCTTCGTAGCAATAGCCTGTGAGCGAGGGGCGCCGTGCGAGCGATTCGATTCGGCCGATTTCCGATTCTTGGTGTTGGTGGGACGTGGGCATATACTTATGTTCATATTCATGCATGATTGAGGTGGATTATGCAACAGGGCAAACGAGATATGTCACGGCCCCGCGTGCTTGTGATTATTCCTGCATACAACGAGCAGGAGAGCATCGTCGATGTCGTCCGCAGCGTTGTTGCGGCTGGATATGACTATATCGTAGTGAATGATGGATCATCCGATGCGACGCTTTCGATTTGTCGCGAGAATGGCATCTCCGTGCTCAACCTTCCGCAGAACCTTGGCATAGGGGGAGCGGTTCAAGCGGGGCACCGTTTCGCACAGACGTTCGGTTACGATATCGACGTTCAGTTCGACGGGGATGGCCAGCATGATGCACGCTTCCTAGATGCGATTGTCGCGCTTGTCGAATCGGGCGCCGATTTGGCGATAGGTTCGCGCTTCTTGGAGGAAACGGGCGGATTTACATCGACATTCATGAGGCGCGTCGGCAAGTCGTGGCTTTCGTGGTGCCTGAGGCACTTCGCCCATATCTCGGTGAGCGATCCGACTTCCGGGTTCCGTGCTTGCGGTAGGCGGGCTATCGACCTATTCGCCGACAACTACCCGATTGATTACCCGGAGCCGGAGTCGATTGCCGTAGCAGCGGGCTTGGGGCTTACGATTCGCGAGATGCCGGTGGTCATGCACGAACGGCAGGGCGGCGTTTCGTCCATCGGGTTCGCAGCGAGTGCTTACTATATGGTGAAAGTGACGCTTGCCATTCTCATTGCCGCTATGGGACATACCGCAAGGAGAGGGAGGTAGGGCTCATGTCCGTCACGCTGCGCATCTGCATTGCCATCTTTTGCATTCTGCTGGCATTCTACGTGATTCGTCTCGTTTCCCGAAGGCGCCTGCTGCTCAAGTACTCCCTACTATGGCTTACGCTCGTAGTGGGCTTGCTCCTGAGTGCCCTGTTCCCGGACTGCGTCATTCTGCTTTCAGGTCTGCTGGGCTTCGAAATGGCAGCAAACTTCATCTTCTTCATCGGCTTGTTCTGTCTTATGGCAATCGCGCTGTCCCTTACGGTTATCGTGAGCAGGCAGTCGCAAAAAATCAGCGTGCTCACGCAACGGTTGGCCATAGTCGAGTATTGCCAAGACAAGCGACAGGATACGCGGGGCGACGCATGAGAATCGCGATGGTGTTTGATGGCTTGGGCATGGGGGGAATTGAGCGGGTCGGTATCCAATACGTCGCGCTTCTGACCCAAGCCGGTCACGAGGTAGATGTCTATAACCTGCAGCCGGAAAAATCAGAACTGCAGGATGAATTTGAAGGTGTCGCGGATGCTGTCTATCCGGGATTTCTCCCGCTATCCTGCGTTCCAGGACAGTATATGCTCATGGTCAAGCGGTGGTGGTGGGGAAAGTACGCCTACCCGCTTGCCTACCTGGTGAGCAAGCTGTGCATGTTGGTGCTTCGGATTGTTCAGCCGAAGAGACGCTACGATGTTGCCATCGCATTTTCTGGCCATATGCGGGACCTGACGTTCGTCGCACATGGTTTCGTGCGGGCAGAAAAGCGCATGGCTTGGGTGCATGGTGCAATTCTTGAGTATCTCGTGCTCTCTCCCACATTCGCAGACCTGTATCGGAAGGTTCGCAACTTATGCGTGCTCTCGACGGATCGACAGGAATTCGTTTTTAGCTCCCATCCGTATCTCTCAGACGACTTGTCGGTCCACCAGCTCTATAACCCCATCGACTTATCCGCTCGCCCGCCCCACGCGGATGCCGTTGCGGCGCTTCGTCGGGCTCATGGGGGTTATATCCTTGTAGTGGGGAGGCTCGACCGCGATAAGGACCCGGCGACCGTCATTCGCGCTCGCAAGATTCTGGAGGAACGTTATGGCAAAACGCCTCATGTCGTTTTGGTTGGAGACGGCTCTCAGCGAGCGGAGCTCGAGGCACTTACTCGTTCGTTGGGACTCGATGATTCCGTGTTCTTCGTCGGGCTGCGCCACGATGTCGAGGATTTCTATGCTTCGGCACAGCTTTTCGTTCACTCCAGTCCATGTGAGGGATTTGGATTTGTGCTGTTGGAAGCCATGAAATATGGAGCGCCGATTGTGGCAACCGATAGCCCTCCCGGTGTAAGTGAAGTTCTTGGTAGCGATAGGTATGGCTTGCGTTGTCGCGTCGGTGATGCCGAAGACATGGCTGCGAAAATCGCAACTATGTTGGATGATGCCGGCTTGCGCGAGCACTACCGTGAGAGCGGATTCAATCGCGTGCGGGACTTTTCGTGTGAAACAATCTCAGTCAAGCTTAACCAGATACTCAAGGACCTTCGATAGACGCGGCATAAAGCAGCGGAAAGGGACGACATGCTGTTCACGGTCATAGTGCCGGCATACAATGCCGCACGTTATCTGGAGGCAGGTCTCCTTTCGCTCGATGCTCAAACGTATCGCGATTTCGAAGTCGTGATTATCGATGATGGGTCGACCGATGAGACGGGGGACATTGCGGAGGAGTTCTCAGCGTCGGCTGGAAACGTTTCTGTCGTGCACAAGGACAATGAAGGAGTGCTCAGGGCGCGTTGCGACGGCATCGCCCGAGCCCAAGGAACCTACACCGTGTTCCTTGATGCGGACGACCGTCTTGCTCCACATGCTCTTGCCTCGCTGGCGGCGCGCATTGCCGAGACAGAATCGGACATCGTTCAGTATGCCTTCTGCCAGGATACCGCGTTCCGCCATCGAATCAAGACGTTTGATCTGCCCGATGGCGAATACCGGGGGAAGGACTTTGCGTACGTGCGACGCCAATTGCTCGCAGGAAAGATGAACAGCATATGGAGCAGGGCGGTTCGAACCAGCCTGCTGCGTGCGGACGGATTTCCCAGCGACCGGTTCAAATCCGTCATGCATGGTGAGGACATTCTCCAATCTCTGTACACGTTTGACCGTGCTGCAAGTGCGACGATTTTTGCGGAGGCGCTGTATTACTATCGACCGAATGACGGTGCTTCGACGGCGTCCTATCGATCGGGTCAGCTGGCAGGTATCGAAGTGGTTTGCCGGGAGCTGTTGGAGGTGGCTCGGCGTTGGGGAAGCGATTACGTCCCGTACGCGATGCAGGGTGCCGCGGTGCAATATGCATATCTGCTTAACATTCTAATCGGCTCAACTGACAAAGACATCTCTACCGAGCTTGAGCGCATTGCAGAGAGCTTTGAGCGCTTGGGCGGCCTTGAGGTGGTACGTGGCGCCGAGGCCATTCGGGTGGACTGTCTCATCATGTTGAAGCTGCTGTGCCGTCGCCGCCTTCGCGTGCTGCGGCGCTTCGCGGGCTCCATCGAATGTGCCCGCCGGCAGACGCGTCGTTTGCTCAGCAGGTAGTCGTCGGGGCGCACAGTTTTCCGTCGGACGCTAGAACATCGCTGTGCGGTCGGGAACTCGTTCGAAGGGGAAACGGTAGAGAAATTCCGGTAACGCTCGCTCGATTGCGATGCGTTCATCACGGTATTCGGGAATGAGAAAGAGCTGCGTGTTATTGAGCGACTGCTCCGGGATCAATTTCGTGCGCGGCGCAACGTGGTCGTCCGCTCGCAGCCCGAGTGTCTTGAGGGTGGACGCCACGGTGTCATCGTATCGATACAGTAGGTCCTCGAAGCTAAGGCGCATGACGTGAGGGAAACTATGAGGGAGCGTTTCCATATCACGCATCCTACGGTAGTAAGCGCAAAATGCATGCACATCGGTGGGGAACGGCACAGGGTTGCCCTGCGGAAGCCATACATATTTATTGAGCAGAAAGACGTCACGCGGGTCGCGCTGAACGACGAACACAAACGCGTTGTCGGAAAAATACGAATCAAGTCGAGAGAGGTTGAAGGGGAGTACGAGCTGGTCGAGAACCAGATGGTGCTCTTCGATGCCAAGATCGATAAAAATATCCTGCAAGAAATGCCGTGCAGCTTGATAGTACTCTTCAGAGGTGGGGAGCGCGATAGCCATCGGTGCGTAGCGTAGCATCTTGGGGAAACTGATCATGCCGCGCGTCAGGCGCGTGCATGCTCGCTTTGCGAGGGATAGAGCGAGCCGGGGCCCCGTGAGACGCTCTTGGTGATACCAATAGGCATCCGATGTGAAATCGACAAGCTCATCCACAAAGGCATAGACGCGGTCCATGAAGGTCTCGGAAAGATTCGCGCGGTAGTTTCCAGGCCACCAAAACTTCGACTCGAAGAGAGCCTCCATGGTCTCGATGAAGGAGTGGATCGCTTCGTCGCTACGGATGGCGTTGTTGTTTCTGAGCAATTTCTCTTCCAAGTCGAAAACGCCATCGGGGCAATGAAGGAAAATGTATTCAAAACTGCCGTGGTTTTCCGTGTAGCCGCGAAACTCGCCTATTAAATCGGTAAGGGCGGATGAGCCCGACCCCATATAACCCGTTGGAATAACCACGTTATTCATGCGTGCCTCCCGACCTGACGTTGGAGAGAAATGGCTTGAGCGAAGGCGCGAGGGAAACGCCCGCGGCGACCGTCATGGCGACCATGATGGCATAGCGTATGATGATGTGGCTTGAAAGCGCCTGCATGGCGAATGCGAACGCAACCATGAACACAAGGCTTCCCCCCAAAAGCGGAATGCGATACGTTGCCCGAACGTCAAGGCGCGTGACGAATGCATAGTTGATGGCAAACAGAATCGCGTAGCTCAAAAGGGTGATGTAGCTGACGGAAAGGTATCCGAGGAAGGGGACGAGTGCGAAATTGAGTCCGATGTTGATGACGGCCGTGATAACGGAGCCGATTGCGATCCAGTGGGCCTTTTTATGGTAATACTCCAGGTCATATAAGAAGAGATAGCAAAACTGGAAGTACATGGCCGCAACGAGCGGGATGGTGATGGTCGTGGTGTCCGCGTAGGAGGCGGGGAGAAACAGGGTTACGACTTCGGGGGCGATGGTAATGAGGCCACATGAAAGATAGACGCCGAGGCAGATGACGACGGCACAATTGCAACGCACGACGTCCCTCTCGCCGTCACGGAGGCGTCGGTAGACCCAAGGAGACCATGCTGCCATGATTTGCGTCATAACGGTATAGGCAAGATTGCCGACAGTGTGTCCCATGCTGTAAATGCCGCCTTTGTCCGCTCCTGCGAGCATGGTCACGATGGTGAGATCGAATTGCGTTAACACCATTTGGGAAAAGAGGTGCGGGATAAGGGGGATGGTGAAGCGCAGCGCAGCACGGACGTAGGAGGTGTTCGGCCGTGCCGGCTCCTTTCCGAAGCACAGATAACATATGAGTACTATTGAAATGACGACGTAGGTCGCATCGAGGCCGATGACGCGTCCCAGCTGGCCGTAACCGTGAAACAGCTGCGCGAGGGCGACTGAGACAACCTGTGCAACGGGACCAACGCAAAGCACGATCCAAAATAGGATGCTGGTTTTGTTTTTGAAGATACAGAAATAGTAGGCGATGTAGTACAGCGCGAGGCATGCCATGCTGGGGAATAGCCAGAAGAATAGGAAGTCGTCAAGAAAGAGCAGCTGCTGGATCTGCTGTTTAAAGGGCAACGCAATCACGAGCGCAGCGAAGACCGCTGCACCGACGAACGCGGCGACCGATCCGATAAAGTCCTTGTGCCTGCTGGGATAATCGATGAGCCCATGGTTGACAAATGCATAGATGGCAAGCGAAACGATGATGCTGGCGGTATTGCGCGTCGAGATGAACGTGGCGGCAATGCCGAGCTCTTCAGGGGAGAGAACGCGTGTGATGAGGGGTACCATCGCCGTGCCCACGATGAGGGAGAGCACGTTCGCAACGGTGTTCCAAAATGCGGTGTTGAGTGTTTTTCGCGTGTCGGCTTCGGTGGGTTTCATGGATTGCGGATGTCTCCAATGCGCGTTGATGAGGGTGTAGCTGGCCGCAAGGGCTACATTAGGGCGGCGAGCGTATAGACGATGCCGTCGCAGTGGATTCTCCTAAGGCGCATCAAAAGCCATACCGACAGGCGGATTTTGAGCGTCTGCCCTCGGGAGGCTCTTAGCGCGATCAGGGGATTCCGGTCAATGTCTGGGAATCGATGGAGCGCGTCGTCGAAGACGAAGGCGCGCTTCTCTCGCATGCGGCGTATTCCGCATCCTCGATTGTGAACGAGCAGCGCGTTTAACATGTTGGCGAGGTAGGTGTATTGCACGACCCACTTCTGTTCCACGGTCAGCTGCTCGAGCGGATGGTCGGCAAGGAGCTCGTCGAATAGCCGCGCGACGAACACCTCGTGGTCTTTCGTGTGGTCGAGAGAGCCCGTGATGGATGCGCGATTGAAAAAGTAATGGTATCCAGCATAGGGAATGACGCGAAAGCTCGGCGAACAGCAGAATAGCGAAGAGCTGAAGTAGATATCCTCTCCGCAGCGCGAACGTGAAAAATGCAGGTCGTGTTCGCGAAGGAATGCCGTTCGAAACAACTTGGCACAGGCGATCGTGTACGTCGTGAGGCTCCAGACGCTATCGGCTGCAAAATGAGGGGTCAGCTTGCCGTCGACATCTCGCGTGTAGCCTCCAACCACGACGTCGACGGGCTGTTCACACATCGCGGTGAGGTAGGTGCCGAGATAATCCGATGAGACGTAGTCGTCGCTGTCCACGAACATGAGATACTCGCCGCGGGCTTCGGCAATGCCGCGGTCTCGCGTTGCGCCAAGGCCGAGATTCTCGCTGTTGACGATATACCGGATGAGGTGTGGATAGCGCGTTGCATAGCTCTGCGCAATGGCGGAGGAGCCATCGGTTCCTTGGTCATCGATGAGGACGATCTCGAAGTCTTGGTAGTTTTGGACGATAAGGCTGTCAAGGCACCGGCCAAGATAGCGTTCTACGTTATATACCGGCACGATAACCGAAATGACAGGCATGGACACACCCCTCTTCGCCTAGCTTCTAGTGCGTGATGCGCGCGATATATCCCGCGTCGTTCGACCAGATGACCTCGAGGTTACCCGAGAGCTTTTCGGCAGCGGTGCGGGACTCAATCGATCCGACGCTCTCAAAAGGCTCACGTGTCAGGACGACGACGTAATCACACTGAACCGTTATCTCCTGTACGGCCTCATCGACGGTGGCGGTTTCCCAAGGACGGATGCCCGGGACGTAGTCTTGGCGAACCAACGCAATCCACCAGTAGCATTGTTCGATATTGCCCAAGAATGCTATCGGTCGGTCCGAAATCTCGGTAAGATGATCGGCCTGCTCGTAGACGGCGAGTGTACCGGGGTCAAACTCGCTGCCAGGTCGTAGATAGGAGTCGTTCCAGGTGTAAATGTCAAAAAAGGGCTGGTAACTTGCAACAACTCCATAGTTCGAGCGAGGCATGAGGTTCGCAAGCCTTTGGTCAAGCTGCGTGACGTTGATGCCGACGAGCGCACATATCGTCGCGACGCATCCAGCGAGGAAGGGCTTAGAGGCTCCGCGTGCGACCTGCAGGACGCCAAAGACAGCGCAGGCCATCATGAGAGGCTCCATCAAATAGTAAAATTTGAAGAAATAGTACGTTGAGATGATGTTGGGAAACGTCAGCAGGAAGCATACGGCTAACGTCGCGACAATGCCGATGAGTACGCCCTGTCGATACCAAGCGACCGCTAGGCATGCAAAGGAGGCGAGGTAGATCGTTGGGGCGAAGAGCGCGTAGCTGGTGATAAGACCGAGCGGCATCCTGCCCAATCCGGCATAGGATGCGGGCGTCGATTCGTTCAGGATGCAGGCACAGAAGAAGGCAACGCCTATCGCCATGGAGACGCCGACGCCGAGGTGGAAAAAGCTATCGACATGGCGAATTGTGTGGAATGGTGTCATCAATGAACCCCCAGAGTCGATTGCAGATTTCCCATTGTACTCAAGCGGGATGCGACGAGAAACGGCTATGTCGGTCGGTTCGGCTTCTGTGGCAAAACTGCGCTATTGGGACTGCGGACATTTTCTTGTACACCCCACACGGTGTAGCTGTGCTCCCTCCTGTGCTCGTCCGGCGTGAGCCACCCGAGCGCCTGCGACGTGGACTCCTCGTGGAACGAGGCTCCGGACAAAATCTCGGAGCAAACTTGGTCCAGGAGGGAGTCCGATGTACACCAAGGAGGAGCGCGAGGGGATTCTCTGGGAGTTCCACCGCAGCGGCATGAGCGTCCCGGAGGCGTGTCGGCTATCGCCACTGTTCCCTGTCGCAACAACCTGTATCGTTGGCTCAGGATGGAGGCCGCGATGGCGGGCGCGCCCGAGCAGATCGACTGGAGGGACTGGGGCGCCGACCTGCCGGAGGAGCCTGCGGAGCGCGCGAGGATGGCCGAGGTCAAGCTGGCGGAGGCACTGGCGGTGTTGGACGTCCTAAAAGCACCAGGCCCGGCCTCTTTGACCGGCGAGGAGAGGCGGCGGGCCGGGGAGCTGGCGCGGGGGAGGTGCCCGCTCGTCAGGCCCGGGGACGCGGCCGAGACGCTCTTGATAACGAAGAGCACCTACCTCGACTATGCCGCGAGGGCCGCTAGGCCCGATCCCAAGGTCGCCCTGCGTGAGCGCGTGCGCGCATCCTTCGAGGCGAGCGGAGGGTCTTACGGATTCGAGTCGGCGGCCGCCGACCCCGGGTCCGGGGAGGGCGCCGGTGTCCTGGCGCGACCTCGAACCGGGGGCGCGTCCACGCCCGTCGCGGCCCCGGGGAAGGTTGTGCGCGCCATCATAGCCGAGGAGGGCCTCGTCGCCCGCAAGGCGGCGCGGATGGCGCGGGAGGCGGTGGTCGAGCTACGCCGGCGAGCTGTCCGAGCGGCCCGCCAGCGCCCCGCCCGCCGAGGACGGCACTCACGACTTCCATGCGTCTGAGCCGTGGCCGCTCGTCGTCACCGACGTCACGGAGGTACGCCTTGACGGCCTCAAGGCGTACCTCTCGCCGGCGATTGACTGCCTCGATGGCTGGCAGGTTTGCTGGAGGCTGTCCCTGCACCCCGACAAGGAACTCATGGTCGGTATGCTCTCCGACCTCGTCGCGGAGGTGGCCCCGACCGAAGAGCGCCCCCTGGTGGTGCACACCGACGGGGGCTCGGCCTGCATGACCGACGACTGGGCGCCGGCGCGCCGGGCGGGGCGCGCCACGCGGTTGATGTCGCGGAAGGCGGGGGCCACGACAACGCCCGCGCCGAGGGGTTCTTCGGCACGCCCGAGTGCGACTTCTTCGAGGGCCGCAACTGGACGGGAGTCGGGTTCGAGGAGTTTGCGACCAAGCTGGACGGGTGCATCGAGTGGTGCCGCAGCGGGAAGCTCAAGAAGTCACTGGGATGGAGGACCATCAGGCGGAGCCGCGAGGAGCTTGGTCACGCGGCGTAGTCGTTAGTCCGAAAAACATCCGAGGTCCCGAGGCGCCCACCGACCTCGGTGCGGACCTCAGGGCGCTGCGTGACGCGGGCGCGTCGCGGCCACCCTCGAGCTCGCCGCTACCAGGGCTGCCGCGGGCGATGCTGTGGTCGCCTACGACGCGCCGGTCGACCTTGCGGGGTACGACCGGGCCGCGGGCAGCTGGAGGGGGCGGCGCCAGTGCCTAGGCCGGCCGACGAGGGACGCGGGGAGTTCCCCTCCCGGGCGAGGTCGCTGTTCATCTCGGAGGCGACGATATCTTGGTTCCTCGAGACCGTCATCTCCGGCCAGCTCGCGGCGTGCTCATCGATGCTCGCCCGCGAGCCGGGGTCGCGCGAGCGCTCAAAGCGCGCGAGGCTGCTGAGGCAGGCTCGCTTCCCGGTGCCCAAGGCCGTCGAGTGCTTCGACTGGTCCCACGCCCGATTCCCGGAGGGCTGGGGCCGCGAGGAGATGCTCTCGCTCGAGTTCGTGGGGCGTGCTGAGGACCTCGTCTTCCACGGCCCCACGGGACGGGGCAAGACGCATGTGGCGACGGCGCTCGGTATCGAGGTGACCCACTGCGGCGTCCCCCTTCGGCTCTTCCAGACGGCGGCGCTTGTACCGCGGCCCGGCAGGGCCAAGCGCGAGGGAACGCTCGACAGGCTGCTGGCGAACGTCGGCAAGGCCCATCTCGTGGTCCTCGACGAGTTCGGTAACGTGCCCTTCGACGTGGAGGGCGCCCGCCTGCTCTACCAGGTCATATCCGGCAGCTACGAGGGGAGGAGCATGGTGCCTGTCACCAGCGTTGAGCTCGGCCGCTGGGGAACGATCTTCGCGGACGACAGGCTCGCCGCCGCGATTGTCGGCCGCGTCGTCCACCAAGGCAGGCTCGTGGGGCTCGACGGTCCCAGCCATGGGCTCGAGGAGTCGCTCATGCTGGGCAGGTCGGGAAGCTAGCGGCGTGCCCGTGCCGGAAACCGAAAAACTTGCGTGGAGAAACCCGAAAGAAGGTCACGCTCTTTTCCGAAAGCGAGACTTGACAAAACACACAGGAGAGCGCCCGGTCGAGCCCGGCGGCCTCCTCCTCCCTCGTCTCGCACGAGTAGACCGCGCGCACCGCCTCGACCATCGCGCACGCGCGCGCCGTCAGCAGGTGCTCGGAGGCGAGCGACGCGCGCTTGGCCGCCTGCCGCTCGGTGAGGTTCTCGGGGCGCTTGAGCCACACGTACTTGGTGCCCCTGAGCAGGCGCCTCTTCTCCTCGCAGCTCTTCGCCTCGGCGCGCCTCGTCCTGTCCAGCGCCCTCGTCAGCAGCTGCGTCACGTGGAAGCGGTCCACGGTCTGGGCCGCGCCCGGCATCGCCTCGGCGCAGCCCAGCGAGTAGGAGCTCGCCATGTCGCGCGTGACCTCGGCGACCGCCGAGCGGTCGCCGCCCCGCGCCTCGAGCTGGTCGCAGAGCCTGCCGGGCGCGCCGCGGTCCCTGCCCTCGGTGACGGCGACCACGCGCCTGCCGTCGACGTCGGCCATCACCGATATGTAGCGCTGGCCCCTGGCGCGGGCCGTGTCGTCGATGCCGACCCCGGTCACGCCGGAGTAGTCGGCGCCCTCGCGCGCCTCGGACACGGCCCTCCCGAGCATCGCCCACACGCGCGAGTCCGACTCGCGCACCTGCGCCGATATGGCGCTGACGGCCATCCCCGACATCGCCATCACGAGGACCTGCGCCTCGAAGAGCGCCGTGAAGTGCGAGTTCGGGCGCACCTCCCAGGGCACCCTCGCGGTCCTGGGGCCGTGCTCCGGGCAGTCGGCGCGGGGCACCCGGCAGTGCACGACGGTGCGGAGCTGCCAGATGTCGAGGTGGCGCCAGGTTCGCTCGCGCGCGTCGTAGACGCCGCAGCGGGCGCCGCACTCCGGGCACGCCACGGCCGCCCCGGGCGCCCTGCCCACGCGGATGTGCAGCTCCTCGTCGCCGGACTCGGGCGACTCGAACCACACGTCCTCGACCCGCCACTCGGGCCCCAGGCCCATCGAGCGCTCGAAGAGCCTCGCCAGCATCCCGGCCTGCGCGTCCATGTGGGCACCTCCCGTCGCCGCCCGACGACAGAATGGTACCGCTCGGGGTCACGCGGTCACGAGGGGCTGGGTGCGCTACCCACTAAAAGTTCCGAAGAGCCTCAATTTGTTCGTTTTGGCTCTCCAGTCGCAATTTGCGGATGCTATCGAGATTACTATTGAGATGGGATGCGTTGATGAATATGGTCGATTATGGGTCTCGGTTGCTACAATTCACATGATGTAACTACTATACGAGACCTCTGGCTATATTGCCTATTCAACTCTCAAGTCACGCCTCGTTCCTATAGGACTTTGAAGATTGGATGCGTCAATGAATAGAGAGTCCTTGTGCCTGTGCAGGTCGAGCGACAAGGTATTTGAGGAAGTGTTGATTGAGGGGCTTCCGGAGGGCCACGTCCTTGCCCCCATTGTCTCCGCGAGCGAGACGGGTACGTCGCTGCCCTTTCGCATATATCCCATGGACGAGCGTCCCGAATACCGGAACTCCCTCCTCTTTGTCTATCCGCTGCTTCCGCTGCGCTCCGCCTCGTTCGTCGTTGGTGAGTATGACGAAGACGGCGGCCTCCTTGAGACCCATTCGTTTGAGCTTGATTACGAGAAGGCCAAGTGGCGCTCACGACTGAACTACAGGGTAAACCGCAGCAGGTGTGTTCGCCTCAAGGAATGTCCGCGAGGAAAATGGCCGGCTGGCAAGGCCCGCATCATTCTCAACACG
Organism: Thermophilibacter provencensis; assembly: GCF_900128445.1. Taxonomy (GTDB): domain Bacteria; phylum Actinomycetota; class Coriobacteriia; order Coriobacteriales; family Atopobiaceae; genus Thermophilibacter; species Thermophilibacter provencensis. Next base: position 1,629,117 of record NZ_LT671417.1, read on the forward strand.
GCGGCTATCTCGCCCTGGCACATCGTGATTCGCGGTGCCATGAGGATTCCTTCAACGGCGACAGAGGTTCCAAGAGTGGTCTGTTCCGATAAGTGGCTTAATCGCATCGACAGCGACTTCACCCTGTTGAATCCCCTTGACGAGCCGCAATCAAGCTGCGGCTACAGAGATGTTGACTTCTCACTCCGCATACCGTCCGGTAAGAGGACCCTCATCGCCGACGACGTGTTCCTGTCCCTTGTCACAGAGACCCCCTCAATTGGGGTGACGGCATCTCGTAGGTTCTCTGCCAAAAAATGCAAGACCATGGTAAAGGCCAGCGAGCGCCTTTACCTTGACATCGACTGCAATTCCGAATACCAACAGTGGAGGGAGCTGACCCGTGCATCGGCCGAAGAGGTGCGCCGACAGAGCAACGTCAGCTTCCCGATCTCTCCGATGTTCAGCATTGTCGTCCCCCTCTTCAAAACGCCCAGGCGCCTCTTCATGGAGATGGTCGATTCTGTTCGTCGCCAGTCCTATCGGAACTGGGAGCTCATTCTCGTAAACGCCAGCCCTGAGGACTCGGAGTTGAGGCAAAGCATCCAGGAAGTTCTTGCGAACGACCAGAGAATCTCCCTGGTTGAGCTCGAGCGAAACTACGGCATATCACTCAACACCAATGCCGGTATTCGCGCTGCGGGCGGGGACTTCGTGTGTTTCTTCGACCACGATGATCTCCTGGAGCCAGATCTTCTGTTTGAATACGTCAAGGCCATCAACGAGCATCCGGAGACCGATGCGCTCTTCTGCGACGAGGACAAGCTGACTCCCGACGGGTTTCACGTCGATCCCAAGTTCAAGCCGGATTTCAGCCTGGATTACCTGTGTGATAACAACTACATCTGTCATTTGATGACAGTGCGGACGGAGCTTCTCAGATCCCTCCCAGAGAACACGGAGGAGTTCGATGGCGCCCAGGATCACAACCTGATGCTTCGTGTTGCCGAGAGCGCCCGTCACATACATCACGTTCGGAGGATCCTCTACCACTGGCGGATGTCCGAGACGTCCACCGCGGGAAACCCAGATACCAAGCCATATGCGACGCTGGCAGGCATCAGAGCGGTTCAGGCGCACTTCGATCGGGCGGGGATACCGGCGATTGTTGGGAAAAGCCGAAGGAACTTCACGTATGCCATCCGCTATCTCGCTCCGACCGATCGGCCGCTGGTGTCGGCCGTTATCTCGTCTGACTGCGGAAGTGCAATGCTCGGGCGATGCGTGGACGCCCTGAACGCGAGCTGCGACTACCCGAATCTGGAAATCATTGTCGTTAGGACCGGACACTCCAGCGAAGCTTCCAGCCCTTGCAGTCTCGAGTCGCGTTTTGCGGGTAGATATCCCGTTACGGTGGTCGATGTTGACTCTTCCTCCACACCTCAGGAGGCCATGAACAGGGGGGCGGCCTGCGCTCACGGGGAGTTCCTTCTTTTCATGCACGATGACGTATGTGTCGAGGCTCCTTTTGACCTAGGGCATTTGGTGGGTGCCGCGAATCGTTCTGACATCGGCGCCGTGGGATGCAGGCTGTTCTACCCTGACGATTGCCTGCAGCATGCCGGGTATCGAATAGGGAGGGATGGGAGAATAAAGGACTTCTTCAAGGGAATTCCCCGCATGCGCTGGGGGCTGCTCTGCCTTGCGGATTCCCAGCGAAACGTCACCGCCGTCTCCTCTGCTTGCATGATGATCTCGAGCAAGGACTTCTCACGCGTCGGGGGTTTTGACGAAGATCTCTGGGGAGAATTCGGAGACGTCGATCTCTGCCTGAGGCTGGCGGAAGAAGGCCTTCAGACGCTTTTCACCCCGGAAGTGAACGCCGTTCATTGCGAGTGCTCTCCTCATGAGAAGTTTGGACGAAATGCCGTCCTGGCAGCTGCGGAGGTGGAAAATGCCTCTCGATTCTCAGCAAAATGGGGCGATAAGATAGAGGCGAGCGACCCATTTTACGGAGACACGCTTGAGGAGATCATGGCTACCTCATACGAGGCATGTCTTCTCTAAACGATAGATGCGCTAAGCCGGAGATGACCGCATATAAAACTACTGCCCTCTCCGGCTTATGCCTGCTCTATTTCATTTGCGAATTGATTTAGAGCTGAGCATGTTGTAGTTTCAGAGCCGGCATGAGTAGTGCGCCTAGTTGGTACCGTCGTTCTGCATAAGCGGTACCGCCCCTCCGACGAGGCGGTACCGGTGTTCCGCCTACCGGGTACCGGACGTCACTTCCAGTAGTCCTCGTCCTTCCCGGCCCGCAGTCTCGCGGTGTATTCGCGCATGTTCGGCCCCTTGATGTCCAGGAGCCTGGCGTGCTCCACGACCCTGTTCAGGATCGAGTCGGCACACAATTCCGAGTTGATTCTCAGGTACCACTGGTCGGGCTCCAGCTGCGACGCGATGAGAGTTGAGCCACGGCCCTCGCGCGCCTCCAGTATCTCGAAGAGGTCCACCGCGTTGAGCGGGTTCTCGATCGGCGTCGTGAAGAAGTCGTCCAGCATCAGGAGGTCCGGACCCGAGAAGCGGTCGAGCGCGTCGTAGACGCGCCCCTCCGTCCTGGCGACGTTGACCTCCCGGAACATGTCGTTGAGCCTCGCGTGGCGCACCGACATCAGCCGCCGGCACGCCGAGACGCCCAGGGCCTGCGCGACGTAGCTCTTCCCGCCGCCGCTCTCCGAGATGACCACGGGGTTCTCGCGGGCCTCGACCCACGCGCAGGACGCGAGCCTGGCCACGCGGTCGCGCGTCAGGCTGCGGTCGGGCAGGTAGTATATGTCCTCGACGCAGGCGCCCTTGATCTTGAACCTCGCGGAGCGCACGGCCCCCTCTATCTTCCTGCCGTCGCGCGCCTCGATCTCGGCGTCCACGCACGGCTCGACCTTCTCCTCGAAGGCCATGTCGTCGTAGGACTCGTCCTCGCAGACCTCGCGCAGCCTGCGCCCGAAGGCGCCGACCCCCCACTTCGCGAAGAGGGCGAGCCTCTCGTCGCCGAGCACCGGCCTCACCTCCTGTCCCTGCGGTAGTGGCCGGCTCCGCGGACCCTGCCGACGTGCGCGGCGCGGTCCGCTGGCGCCCCCGGCCCTCAGCGCGGCCATCGTGTTCTTCACGCGCGCGTAGGTCGCGGCGCCGCCCAGCTCGTTGACGCGGGCGCACGCGGCCTCGAGCTCGGCTGCGCGGCCCCTGCGCGAGAGCGAGAGTATGTTGGCGCACGGGACGTAGCCCCGCGCCTCGACCGGGTGGGCGTCGAGCACGGCGGCCACCAGCCTCTTCGTCTCGGGGCCCACCTCCCCGGCGCGGCGCTCGAGCCACGCGCGCGTCCACAGCGACTGCGCCTCGAGGTGCGCGGGCGGCATGTGGGCGGGGTCGGTTGAGTACTGGCCCCTCCGGCCGCGCAGCCTCCGGTGCTCGGCGACGACCTCGCCGCCGTCCAGGACGGCGACCGTCGCGGCGCCGAGCCTGACGTCGACGGTCCTGCCGACCGGGCGGTGCGGCACCGAGTGGCGCATGTTGTCGCACTGCACGTGGTAGTCCGGCGACACCTTGCGGCGGCGCCACTCGTACCACTCGAAGGGGGCCGCGGGCAGCGGGTTCAGCGCGGCCCTCTCCTCGCCGAGGAAGGCGTCGTCCCGGCAGCCCTCGCGCCTGGAGAACGGGCGGGCGTTGAGCGCGCCGACGAGGCGGCGCACCTCGGCGTTCAGCCCATCGAAGGACGTGAACCTCTCCTCGGCCAGCGGGGCGAGCACCCACGTCTCGCGCAGGTCGACGGCCTTCTCCGCGGACGCCTTGTCCCTCGGCTTGCGCACGCGCGCCGGGACCACCGCGCAGCCGTGGTGCTCGGCCATCTCGAGGTAGGCGTCGTTGACCTTCACCGGCTCCGACTTGCGACGGCGGTCCGTGGCGGTGGCGCAGTTGTCGGGCACGAGGATGTCGGGGACCCCGCCGGCGGCCCGGAAGGCGTGCACGTGGGCCTGGATCCAGGAGCGCGTCCGCATGTCGGGGAAGCACTCCGCGTAGACCCACGCCGACCAGGGGAGCGACGCGACGAACAGGTACGCGGGCGACCGCCTGCCCGTCACGGGGTCGAAGACCGAGGCGGCGAGCCCGGCCCAGTCGACGGGCATCGTCCTGCCGGGCTCGTGCGCGATGCGGGCGACGAGGTCGTGCGTCCGGGCGTAGTCGCCGACCTTCTTGCAGAACTGCGAGTACTGGTAGAGGCGCTTGCCGCACGGGTTACAATCGAGGTAGCGCGCCCACTGCAGCGCGAGCGTCATCTTCGGCACCCTCGCGAGCTGGTCGCAGACGCGCGCGTAGTCGGGCTCGAGGTACTCTTCGCCGCGCTTTGACCGGCCGTCGGCGAAGAGGCCCGAGACCTCCGCGTCCGTCATCGACTCCAGCCTCTCGGCGCCGATGCGCTCCTCCTCCATCTTCGCGGCGCACCTCGCGACCGTCGCCTTGCTGCAGCCGAGGGACCGAGCGGCCTCGTTCCAGCTCACCCCCTTCAGCAGCTGGCGCATGATTTCCTTCTTCGTGGCCATGCGGGCCCCCCTTCCAACGGGCGAGGGCGCCCGGATGGCGCCCTCCTCGCTGAAAGGTTATCGGGTTCACCGGCCGGTACCGGTTATGCGGAACGCCGGTACCGCTTATGCAGAACGACGGTACCAACTAGGCGCAGTACTCAGCCGGCATCAGATGTAGTTCAGCGTGACAAAGCGGACGATGCATACGACAAGAATGACCGTGCAAATAATGGGGAACGCGGCTTCCCATTTTTGGCGACTTCGGCTGAACGCTCCGGAGATGGTTTTGTTGTTACAGGCAAAGGCGACAAAAGGTACCAGAAGCGGGATATGGTACCTGTATTGCCAATAGTTGACCGTATCAGCGCCAACGGGAGTGATGGTGATATACATGGAGATGGTGACTAAAATAACTGCCAGCAAGGAGACGAACAGAGCCCAGAGAGTTGCTGAGACGCTGGCCGAAGATCTGCTTGCCTTGTTTCCTTCGATGAATCCCGGCAACAAGACATAAAGTATTTGAATAAAATCAATAATGTAACGTTCAAGATTCGATGATGCTTCTGCTCCAAAATAGCCGAGATACCCAAAATTAAGGATAAAGTCCATCCTAAATGGGTTGAGGAATTCGCTAAAGAGGAATCCAAAGAGCATCCCGAGGAACTGAAGTGGGTTGGAAATAATATAGGCAAATTGGCCGGATGCGCTTACGTCCGACCCCCCACGGGAGTCCGTTGCTCCCTCTCCTCCGGTAGACAAGAAGGGCGTAGCAAAAGTGGAGAGCAGAAATAGGCCCAAGAATATGATTCCGGTGAAATAGAGAAGACGCTGCCTGCGACTCGAGAACTTTTGTCTGGGCATGAGAAAGAATAGTCCGAGAATTGGGCAGTAGACCGCCTTAATCATTATTCCAACAGAAACAAGTATCAGACTCAGCGCTATCGTCCTAGGATCCAGGGACGGCGAGTCGCCCCATGCCTCACGCATCAGGAGCGCGCACCCGCATGCAATAAAAGCGATGATCCATGGATCGTAGGAGTAGTTGCTCGCAAGAAAGATGTTGCTTGGAAGAAGTCCAATTACCAGCAACACCAGCTTCTTTGTGGGGGCAACCTTGATGGCAAAAAAGAAGAGCAGGATGTATGTGAACAGGTTGCCAAGGCGTCCCATAACCACGAGTAGGGAAAACGGCACGTGCAGGAGGCGTCCTAGCCAGAGGCCGGCGGCCATGGGGAGATAACCAAGCGCCGTTCTGTCTAAGATGAAGCTATCGGATCCCTCGTCTGCAACTACGTTGGCAGCTAGGTCGGATTCATACCGGCTGTCAAGTTCCTGAGAATAGAGTTCAGTTGTCTGCCCCGTCCAATCCGAGAGGGAGAGGACATCTTCGCCGAGGGCGCGCCGCTGGGCAATCTCAGAGAAGTAGACCTCCGCGGGCGTCATTTTCCCATTGATGATGTATGAGACCTGTGTGGCGTTCTTGAAATGTATCTGGTCGTCCCAAGAAATCCCCGTTGTTGTGGGAAGCACGATACAAAGGTAGGAGCCAAAGAGAAACGCAATGAGCGCAAATAGGGTCTCAAGGGCAATTGAGTGGAATCTGCGGAAGAGCACAATTGCATAGGTAGAGATGAAGACCGCAGTCAAGAGCCCAAATATTGCAAGCAGAGGCGTGTCGATTGCGTTACAGATGACGAGCGAAACGAGCAGGGCTATGAAGACAAGTAGGACTAGCGGCGGCAAATTACGTCGGATGTTACGTGCGGAGAGCGTGCGTGACTGCCGGCAATTGCTCTTGCGCCGTGCATAAAAAAGAAAGACTCCAACCGTAAGAAGATACCCAATCGGGATATAAATGATCAGGCGCTTCTTTGACCAGCATTCAAACGAGAGAACGTCTGACCCCGGCGTCCCGATGACGGTGGCCCCCTCAAGAATAATGGCAGCTACAACGCTAAGGCAAATTACCAAGAGCGCGATTTGGCCGGCAGAGTGCCGAAATGTGCCGTTATGAGAGAAACGCCTTATAGAGCTGACTGACCAGATGAATGCGAGATAGAAGAGCACCTGATAAATGAACAGGAAGAAGAGGCTGCCGAGCGAAAAGTAAGAGGAGATGAATGCTGCCGTACCGATGGCAAGGATCCAATACGCAACTGAAATCGCTCGTAATACTTTGGAATCCGAGTGGGTCACACTTGCGAGATGTTTTGCATGAAAGTGCATCGACACGCCAATCATAGAATAGCCGCCCTTTGTCAAATGAGATACTACAGGTTGGGCAGGCCATTTGCATGCTCGCTGGATGCTCGGCACAAAATGGCCTCTACAGACAGTTAGAGAGATTCATGTGTGGGGCGGGTATTTCTGCTTGTGCTCTCACCCCCGTATTGTTCTTGATTGTCGAGGCGCGCCTCTGCGACCCTTGGTAGAATCGTTTGGCTGACCTTAAGGGAGAGCGCCTTTCTCCGGTGTTCTCACCCAAACCGACCATTGGAGTGTCATGAGAGCTCCCGAGAAGATCGCAGTAGCGGCGTCGCTTGCACTTGCCACCTCGCTCGCCTCGCAGATGGGCGCACCCTCTGTCGCTTCCGCCGAGGAGATCTGCCCGGACTGCGTCCAGGAGTCCACGGAGTGCGACTCCCTTGAGGAGGAGAGGGACATCCTAGAGGACCCGCTTCAGGACTCGGAGGGTGTGGGGCCTTGGGGCGAGGAGGGGCCCTCGGAGGACGGTTCCGAGGAGCCCGAGCTTGGGGATGACGTCACGAACGTTCCAGGCTCTGCCCTCGATGCGGGTGACGAGGGTGATGGCCTAGAGGGTGAGGGGGACGTCCCCTCGGGAGACTCCGTGCTCGTGGATGATGGCATCGAGGGGCCCGGCGAGGCCATCTCCGCTTCTGATGACGTAAAAGGCGAGGTTGCTAACGACTCCCTCCCTGAGACGCCCTCGAATGATTTCGGCGTGACTCAGGGTGATTCCCAGATGTCCGAGGCTTCTGAGGCCCATGATCAGGCCGAGGAGGAGAAGGTCACCCGTCCTGACGGCTGGTATCTCGACGAGGAGGGCTTCTGGCGCTGGAGCCAGGCAAACAAGGACCTGAGCGGCTGGCTCGTGACCGAGTACCTTCCCGGGCATAGCGCGGGATCGGGACTTCAGCGCTACTGGCTCGAGGACGGCAGGCTCGTCCACTTCGACGAGGTCTTCCAGGCTACCACGGACGGCGTGAGCGAGTGGTTCTATGCCACAAACCAGGGCTACGTATCGCGTGGCAAGCTGGTGGCCAAGAGGGCGGACGGGACCTACGTTTACCTCTCCGACAACGAGGGCCGCCTGGAGGACGCCGGATGGCTCGTCACCGGAAAGTACGACGGCGGCACCCTGCAGCGTTACTGGATAGACGCGGACGCCCGTGCCGCCGTGGTGGGCCAGTACTCGTCCGAGGGCGGCTACGGTCACGTGACGGGCGAACAGGGCCATACCGTCAGGGGCACCGCGACGGTTCAGGGCAGGCGCTACATCGCCGACAACGACGGCCGCCTGACGAGGAACACCTGGGTCGTGACGGGTGCCTTCGCGGGCGGTAACCTCGAGCGCTACTGGGCGGGCGAGACCGGTGCTTTTGTGGTTGACACGCTCGTCAACGCAGGTGGCGGCTACTTTGCCTATGCGACCTCCAGCGGCGCGGTGGTGAGGGGCTCTCACCGCGTGGGCAACCTCGTCTACCTTGCGGACAACGACGGCCGGCTCGCTCACTCCGGATGGGTCGTGACCGACGTCTACGGCCAGGGCCTCCAGCGCTATTGGATAGACCCCCAGAAGCACGCCGCGGTTATCGGCTATTCCAAGGCTGGGTATGGGCACTACACGCTTGAGACGGGATACGTGCTTCGCGGCAAGTACGACACGGGCCGCGGGCTCGTCTACGTTGCCGACAACGACGGCAGGCTCGCGGTCTCTCAGGCACCCGGTGCTGATGGCTCTGGATGGCTCATCACTGGCGTCTATGACGGCGGCGCCCTCCAGCGCTACTGGATTGACGGCAAGAGCGGCGCAGCTCGCTCCGGCCTCTTCAACGCTGCCGCGTCTGCCCACTATGGTCTTGCCGGTCAGGGTTACGTGCTCCGCAGCGCCCTGACGACGTCCTACGGATCCGTGTATGCGGACAACGACGGCGTGCTGAAGGAGAGCGGATGGCTCGTGACCGACGCCTTTGGCGCCGGGCTCCAGCGCTATTGGTTTGACGACTGCAGGATGGTCACCCACTCCCTCATCGATGCCAAGGAAGCCGGCTGGTGGGCCTATGCCCGTCCGGAGGGCTATGTGGTGCGCGGCAAGTACGTTGCCGGCGACGGCAGGGTCTATCTCGCCAACAACGACGGCAAGCTCGAGAACCCCGGCTGGCTGATTACCGGTGCCTATGACGGCGGCGGCCTCCAGCGCTACTACATCGATGGGGTCACGCGAGCGGCTAAGACCGGAGTCTTCCAGGTTGGGCCGGAGAGCTACCTGGGCCTCTCGGGCAGGGGGTACGTTCTGAGGGGCACCACGCGCCTTGGCGACCAGTACTATCGTGCGGATAACGACGGCATGCTCGTGCTCTCGTTCTTCTCATCCGTGGGGACGAGGGAGGGGGAAGCTGCTGCGAGCGTGGTCTCCACCTTCGTGGGGGACATGCCCTACCTCTTCCTCCCGTCCCATGCTGACATCAGCAAGGTGTCGCTCGGCTTCAGGCCGTTCGACGGAAGCGAGAGCATCCTGATCTCCTTTGGGGACAGCCCGTTCGTGGAGTACGAGAGCGGCGTCATCCTCGATCTGGGCTCCCTTGCCAAGGGTGCCAACGGCGCGCGCGTGGTGCGCTTCAAGACCTCCGCGGGCGCGCGCGAGCGCACCCTCTCCGTCATGATCTCCGCTAACGTGGGCTCCATGTATCTCATCAGCGACGACCCCATCAACGAGGGCAGGCCCTTCGTGGACGGCAGCCCGGACCACTCCACTAAGGCAAAGGGCACCATGCTCTACGTCCTGCCTGACGGGACGGTCGTCTACAACGGGGAGCTCACCCAGATCAAGGGCAGGGGCAACACCACGTGGGGCAACTCCGCCAAGAAGCCCTACCAGATCAAGCTCGACAAGAAGGCTGACCTCCTTGGCCTGGGCGATGACGAGAAGGCGAAGACCTGGGTGCTCCTTGCCAACGCCAATGACGCCACTCTCGTGCACAACACGCTCGCCTACCAGCTGGCGCAGATGCTCGGCCTCTCCGAGACCCCGCAGTCTGCCGCCATAGACCTCTACTACGACGGTGAGTACCGAGGCTCTTACCTGCTCTGCGAGAAGGTCGAGATCAACGGTGGACGCGTTGACATAGACAAGCTCGAGGATGCCATCGAGGAGGCCAACCCCGGGGTCGACCTTGGGGAGCTGCCCCTCTCCACGGGCAGCAACAAGTACGGAAACACTTTCCAGTACGTGGAGGGGATGAACAGCCCCGAGGACATCTCCGGAGGCTATCTCGTCGAGTTTGACGCCGCATATTACAGGACCGAGCGCTGCTGGTTCATGACCTCCGTCGGGGCATTCGTGGTGAAGGGCCCCGAGAACCTCTCGTATCAGCAGATGCGCTACATCAGCGAGTTTGTTCAGGCAGCCATCAACGCGACCGTCTCCGGGGAAGACGCGAGCAAGTACCTTGACGTTGACTCCTGCACGGCGGTCTGGGCGGTCAATGAGTTCTCCAAGAACATCGACTGGAGCGCCTCGTCCGCCTACTACTACCTTCCCTCCAGCTCCGACGAGACCCTCGACCATGTTCTCTACGCAGGTCCCATCTGGGACTTTGACGCGTCGTTTGGCATTCGGAATGATTTCCCCGAGGCGAGCGACCCCACGGGCGCGTGCTTCCCCAACAACCACTTGCCTGAGGTGTGGTTCACCAAGAACCCCGTCGTCTCAGACGAGGCAGATCGCGTGATTTCACAGGAACTCGCCTCCGCGGTCGAATGGGTGCTCGGAGACGGAGGGGAGGAGAGCGACTATCTCACCCTCGACCAGATGGTCGCTCAAGTCAGGGAGTCCCAGCATATGAACCAGGTTCTCTGGGGGCTCACCTCATTCGGCAATTGCCACGACCCCAGACCCACGTACGAGGAGAACGTCGCATACCTGCGCAGCTGGCTCGAGTCTCGCTTGGCATGGGTGAGGCAGTACTACAAGTAGGGTTCTTTGCCATCCGCGATTCTGGGACGGGGGTATCTATAGGATCTTGACACACAGCTCTGTTGTGGTTCTGTAGACAAGCGATCCTTCGAGGTCGGTCTCGTCCCTTCACCTAAACTTGAGAATTGGTGAAAGGCACAACGGACCTCAATCGAAAGGATGCCGTTCATGATCCTTAGGAGCTCGGTAGTATCAGGTCTTCGTACGGGTGCCGCCGCTTGCGCGTGCGCAGCCGCGCTTTCGCTTCCGGTTGCCGTTGCTCCCGCATTTGCGGATGGTGTTTCCTCTATTACCTCGGAACGAGCCGCGACTATGACGGGCTGGCATCTGGAGGGCGGCGAATACGTCTACTACCGCTCCGACGGAACAAGGGCAACCGACTGGCTCGTGGTCTCCGAACGCCCCGACGGCTCCCGGGGCGGCCTCGAGCGCTACTGGCTTAACCCCGATGGCACCCTCGCCAGGGGAGAGCTCGTTCACGCTGCCGATGGTAGCTATGGCTACGCAAAGCCTGACGGCACCATCGTGAGGGGAAAATGGACAGACCCCAGCACGGGCTATGTGTATCTTGCCAACAACGACGGTCAGCTGGAGAGAACCGGTTGGGTCGTCACGGGCTCCTATACTGGCGGTTACCTTGAGCGCTACTGGGTGGACCCCGTGAGTCACGCCTGCGAACCCGGTCCTTCGACCGAGGGCTGGGCGCACTACACTCTTTCGAACGGGGCCGTCCTCCGCGGAGCCGGATACAACTCCTCGAACGAGAAGATCTACGCCGACAACGACGGTCGCCTCTTCCAGTATGGCTGGCTCGTAACGGGCTCCTATACGTCCGGAGCGCTCGAGAGGTATTGGTTTGAGGACGGCCGCGCCGTGAGCAACACCCTCATCCCCGCCTCCAAGGCCGGTTGGCGTGCATACGCCAAGGACACAGGCGCCGTGGTGCGCGGCAAGTGGACGGACCCCTCTACGGGTTACGTCTACCTCGCCAACAACGACGGCAGACTCGAGAACGCCGGCTGGCTCGTCACTGGCGCTTATACGGGCGGAGCCTTGGAGCGCTATTGGGTTGATGGGGAGACCGGTGCCTGCGTCCCCGGACGCTCTTCCGCGGGATGGGACCACTACACCACCTCCTCCGGTCATGTCCTTCGCACTACTGCCGTTGTCGACGGCAAGCGGCTCGCTGCCAACAACGACGGGCGACTTACGACTGATGGCTGGGTTGTCACCAACAAGTGGGGACAGGGCCAGCAGCGCTACTGGCTCAGGGACGGGGAGGTCGTCTCCGGCGAGCTGATTTACACCGGCTCTACCTATGCCTACGCCAAAGACGACGGGACTATCCTGCGCGGTAAGCTCGCCATGGACGGCGTCATGCTCCTCGCGGACAACGACGGAAGGCTCGCCTGGGGCGAGGGATGGCTCATTACGGGGATGTATGATGGCGGTGGTCTCCAGCGCTACTATCTCGCTAAGTCCGCCTCGGGGGCGTATTGCGGTGCTCGTATCGGTAGCTTCTCCGTGGGAAGCTCGGAGTATTATGGGCGCGAGGACACCGGCTACGTTGTGCGCGGATCTTACGTCACGCCGGACGGCACCAAGCTCTTTGCGGACAACGACGGCGTGCTCGGTCACCGCATTATGGGCACCTCTCAGAACACCGTGGACCAGATGGTCCGCTACTACAACGCTCAGGGAAAGACCTACCCCTCTGCTGCCCTCGGAAGGGGAGGCGCGCCCGACATTCAGACGTTCTGCTCCATCATCTGCGAGGAGGCTGCCGCGGAGGGCGTAAGGGCAGAGATCGTCTTTACCCAGGCCATGCTCGAGACCGGCTGGCTCCAGTTCGGCGGGGACGTGAGCGTAGACCAGTTCAACTTCGCGGGGATCGGTGCTACGGGAGGCGGTGTTCCTGGCAACTCCTTCCCGGACGTCCGCACGGGAATCAGGGCTCAGGTCCAACACCTCAAGGCCTATGCGTCCACAGACCCTCTCAATAATGACTGTGTCGACCCGCGCTTTCACTACGTGACTCGAGGAAGCGCCCCAACCATGGAGCAGCTTGCGGGCAAGTGGGCTGCCAGCACGGGCTACGGGGAGGGACTGAGGAACATTCTCTCTGGGCTTTCACAGTATTAGAATGAGAAGCCGTCGGGCGAGGACGCCCGAAGGAGAAGGGATGAACGTGACTACAAGTAAACGATACATGGGGCCCGTGCTCCTCACCTCGGCTATCACCGGCGCCCTCAGCATGGGGTTTGTTGGCATTGCTCAGGCGAGTGAGTTGGGGGTAGGCAAGGCAGAGGCCGCCGTAAATGCCGGGCTCAACATACCCGTCGTCGCCTCTTCGGTTGACACCGTTCCTACTGCGTCCGACGTGATCAACGCAAACGTTCCGACGATCTCTGGCAACGGGACTGCGGTATCCACGGGTGGCGGACAGCAGACACCCGTCGCTGGGGGCAATCTTGGAGGCGCTCAGAGCAATGGCTTCGAGTCCGAGACCCTTGGCGAAGAGGACGTCGAGCCTGGTTCCTCCGAACCCGGGTCCGAGGTCCCCGGCGAGGAGGTTCCCGGATCCGAGACCACCGAGACCCCCGGCGAGGGGGGCTCCGAGGCCGGCGGAGCCGGGTCCGAGACCGAGGGCGAGGCCCCCGGCGACGGGGGCCCCGGGGCGGACGGCGCCGATGCCGGGACCCCCGGCGCGGAGGGCGCCGGGTCCGACGCCCCCGCGCAGACGGTGACCGAGGCGCCCTCGCTCTCCGCGTCAGTGGCCGCGACCTCCGAGCCCCAGGTTGGCGAGGCCGCGGAGAAGGAGCCCTACCCGGCGACCGGCTGGGTCGTGGAGGACCGCGGCGACGGCCTGCAGCGCTACTACGTGAGCGGCGGCGAGACGCTCAAGGGCCTCTTCGAGGCCGTCATCGACGGCGTCTCGAGCTGGTTCTACGGCCGCGAGGACCTCGGCGGCGCCGTCGTCCGCGGCAAGTGGGACAACGGGCGCGGGCGCGTCTACCTCGCCGACAACGACGGCCGCCTCGCCGAGGTCGCCTGCGGCTCCGGCTGGCTCGTGACCGACGCCTACGACGGCGAGCTGCAGCGCTACTACATCGACGGCGCCGCCCACGCCGCGGTCTCGGGCTACTTCTCCACCGACGCCTACGGCAGGCTCGGCTCCGAGGGCGCGCTCGACCGCGACCACTTCGGCCTCGGCGGCGAGGGCTACGTGCTGCGCGGCGCCGGCAGCGGGGTGCGCTCCGACAGGATCCTCGCCGACAACGACGGCCGCCTCGCCGAGGGCTGGGTCGTCACCGACGTCTTCGGCCAGGGCCTGCAGCGCTACTGGTTCGACTCCGAGGGCGTCATGGCCACGGGGAGGCTCGTGGGGGCTACCGAGGGCGACGCCTCGGGCTGGTACGCCTACGCCCTCTCCGACGGCAGGATCCTGCGCGGTGGCGCTACCGTTGAAGGCAATCGGTATTTGGCTGACAACGACGGTAGACTTTCTACCAACTGCTGGGTCATCACCGGCGCCTTCACCGGCGGGGCTCTGGAGCGTTACTACGCTGGAAGTGACGGCGCCTTCCTCAAGTCGGGTCTTTTCCGCGCCAGTGATGGAACGTGGGCCTACGCCAAGTCCGACACTTCTATCCTCAGGACCCGTCTCAAGGTTGGCGATCTTGTCTACCTTGCGGACAACGACGGCCGACTGGCTGGGCCCGGTTGGGTCCTCTCCGACAAGTATGGCCAGGGTCTCCAGCGATACTGGGTCGATTCCCAGGCTCACGCCGCAAAGGTTGGCTTCTTCGTAGCTAACGATGGTAAGACTTATTACACCACCGAGAATGGGTATGTTCTGAGGGGTGTCAAGAGCTTTGGCTCCTCTGCTGCGGGAAAGATTGTTCAGGTTGCGGACAACGATGGCAAGCTGATCGAGAACTTCGCCTCAAATGCCGGGTGGCTTGTTACCGGTGCCATGACGAACGGAACGCTTCAGCGTTACTACCTCGTTGATACTGACGGTCATCTCTTTGCTCGGGTCGACCTCTTCGAAGCTGATCTTGCCGGTAAGAAGAGCTCCTTCTACGGTAACGCGAGCACTGGCTATGTTTCACGCAACCAGGTTCTTTCAGTCAACGGAAAGACCTATCGAAGCGACAACGACGGTCGTCTCATTGTTGCTGCCGTTCGTGTTTACCTTGATTCCGGCCACGGTGCGAGCGGTTCGTTCGATCCGGGTTCCAGCGGCTCTGGTTATCAGGAGTACAAGCTCACCGAGGAGCTCGTCAACATGATCGCGAGCATCCTTCAGAACAAGTATGGCATTGAGGTCGTCAAGCACGGGAATACCAACTACAGCGACCGGCAGGATGAGGCTTCGGCCAACAACTGCGACTTCCTCGTGTCCATTCACTTCAACGCCGGTGGCGGAACGGGCTCTGAGAGCTACATTCACACCATCCACGCTGCC
Source organism: Thermophilibacter provencensis (assembly GCF_900128445.1). Taxonomy (GTDB): domain Bacteria; phylum Actinomycetota; class Coriobacteriia; order Coriobacteriales; family Atopobiaceae; genus Thermophilibacter; species Thermophilibacter provencensis. The sequence goes on from NZ_LT671417.1 coordinate 1,644,361, forward strand.
CCAGGTTCCGAGGAGCTTCAGGATATCATGCACAAGTATCTGGTCGAAGGCCTGGGCCTCGCCGATCGCGGCCAGAAGGAGGAGCAGTTTGCCGTAGTGGGTGGCAAGGTTCCGGGCGTCTTGCTCGAGGTCTGCTTCATCGACAACGCAAATGACATGGCGCAGTATCAGGCTCGCAAGCAGACGCTTGCGGAGAAGCTCGCTGCCGGAATCGCTGAGTTCGCTCAGAAGATCTCCTAACTGAACGAGGTTATTTATACGTGCAGGGCGGACGTTGGGTTGTTTCCCGGCGTCCGCTCGTCTTAAAAGAGTGAGCTCGCTCCTCGCTTCTAGTGGCTGCCCCGTTTCAAAATGGTTTACGATGGGGCAGAATCTCAAGATCATGAGATATGAGTACAGTTCCTTTGCCTGTCTTTCGCGGAGGTAATCCTTGGATAAAACAAAGATCATGAACGTTCTGCTGAGCGATGACCAGCAGTTTGTTCAGTCTCCCACGCTACTTTGTCGCTCTTCCGGTCGATGGTCCCCTTCATCTTCCATAGACGGCGCCTGGCGCTTTGCTGGACCCGCGACGCATGACTTCACCACCTTCTTCAACGCGCTTCCGGTGAGGAAGTGGAGGCGCTACACCGTCGCCGACTCCTTTGGGATTCACCTCGAGGTCAGGGGTGCGGCTTCGACCTATTCCCAGACCAGGGCGGACTCCTTCAGCAGGTACACGGACGTCGTTGAGGGCACCTCGCGCGAGCTTCCCGCCTCCGAGGCATGGCAGTCGTACGACTTTGACCTCGCGTATACCGACTACGACACCATCGTGTCGTTCATGATCTCCTGCGAGGGGGAGGTGGAGCTCAGGAACTGTTACTACTACGCCGAGGTCCCCGAGGGGTCCGTGCGCGACGTGGAGCTTGCCCTCTGCACCACCACGTTCAAGAAGGAGGAGTACATCCTCCGCAACATCGGGCTTATGCGCAAGGACGTCCTGGGCTCGGACAACGCCGTCGCCGGTCACTTCTGGGCCCATGTCGTGGACAACGGGAGGACGCTCGACGCCGAGGCCCTGTCCGACGAGCGCATCAAGGTGCACCCCAACGACAACGTTGGCGGCGCGGGCGGCTTTGCCCGCGGCATGATCGAGTCCATGGAGCAGGAGCCGAGGGCTACGCACGTCCTGCTCATGGACGACGACGTCGTCATATCCCCCGAGAGCATTGTCCGCACCTACAACCTGCTCGCTCTCGTGCGGGAAGAGTATGCCGATGCGTTCGTTGGCGGCTCGATGATGAGCCTTGACGAGCCGACCGACATGTACGAGCGCATGGGGTTCATGAGGTTCGACGGGGTCTGTGACAGGATGCACCCCACCATGCACATGGACGTGCTACATGACGTCGCCTCCGTGGACGACTTTGACGTGCCGAGCTACTTGCCCGGCTGCGCCGACCAGGAACAGCAGTACTTTGCCTGGTGGTACTGCGTCATCCCCATGACCCAGGTCGAGAGGCACGGCCTGCCACTGCCCATCTTCGTGCGCTACGACGACGTGGAGTACAGCCGTCGATGCAAGCCCAGGTTCATGAACATGATAGGCATCTGCGTCTGGCACAGCCCGTTCTTCATGCGCTACAGCGGGGCGTCCGAGCGCTATCAGACCACGCGCAACGCGCTCATCGCTCAGTATGCGAGCGACTTTGCGCCGCTCTCCGACTTTGTGGGCATGCTCTACCACTGGTTCTACATGGAGATTGCGAGGTTCAACTACGCTCACGCCGCACTGCTGATCAAGGGGATGGAGGACTTTCTCAAGGGTCCGGAGTGGATCATGCGACCGTTGGCACAGCAGGCGTTCATGGATGCCAACCGTGCCGCCGAGAAGATGCGTCCGGTCGAGGAGTTGGACGGGGAGCTGCGCGCGCTCGGCGTGAACCTCGACAAGCTCACAGACTGGATTATCTACCGTGACGCCCCGATGTCACCCAGGGAGCGCAGGCTCTCCGAGCTCACCTACAACGGGCATCGCGGGCCGAGGTCTTATATCGTTGAGGGGAAGGTTGCAGTAATCGACGCATTTGACTTTGAGCACGGTCTTGGCAAGCTCCCTCGGGCCGAGACCGTTGTCGCGATTGACATTCCCAACCGTCAGGCGTCCATCCGTCGGCGTAGCCGCACTCGTTTCAAGGAGCTTCACACGCGCTTCCACTCCCTCATCAAGGAGCTGCATGACCGCGAAGATGAGCTCAAAGAGGCGTACTCCAGCGCTTTGCCGCAGATGACGTCTTTCCCCTTCTGGAAGGAGTATCTGGGCATCTAACCCCTAGCTGTTCAGTGCCAAGACGTTGTTTACGCCCCGAGGGTGACAAATAGGGATGGCTGCCGCATGCTGTGAGTTGTTCAGGCTTGCAGCGAAGGGGGCCATCCCATGTCCCAACATCCTAACGCAAGGCTCACGCCGCGCGGCCGAGAGCTGCTGTGCAGCCGGGTCGCCGCCGGCGCGCGCGTCTCCGAGGCGGCGCGCCAGGCGGGCGTGAGCAGGCAGACCGCCTCGAAGTGGCTCGCCAGGGCCCGGCGGGGCGAGCCGATGTCCGACCGGCCGAGCAGGCCTCGCAGGCTCGCGAGGTCCACGCCGCTCGAGACCGAGGCGCGCGTCCTCGGGGCGCGCTCCTCGATGCTCCTGGCCCCGCTCGCCCTCGCCGCCGCGACGGGCGTGCCTGCCCGGACCTGCGCGAGGATCGTGGCGCGCTCCGGCTTGCCGCGGTACCGTCAAGATTCTTGCGCACTTTCAGACAGCCCTATAGGCCCGCCTCCCGGTGCGCCTCCTCCGGCAGCGTCACGTCCAGGTAGCGTCTCGAGCCCCACTCGCTCTCGGCGACGTACTTGAGCCTCTCGGTCACGAGCATGAGGGCGCTCCTCCCGTCCGGGAAGGTGCCCACCACGCGGGTGCGGCGGCGGCGGATCTCGCGGTTGAGGCGCTCGATGGCGTTGTTCGTGCGGATCCCCCGCCGGTGCTCGCGGGGGAACCTGGTGTAGGTCAGCGTCTCGGCGAAGCCCTCCCTGACCACCTTGGCGGCCTCCTTGAGCCTGAGCGACTCCAGCTCCCCGGCGACGGCGAGTAGTAACCCAATTTGGTAACGCCAGTCAGCTGGAATGGTACCGGCGGTCAGCAGCTGTGGTACCGGTGATCGGCTCGAGTGGCATCGCCCCTAGAATCCGTGGGGAGGGCGCCCGAATGGCGGGCGCCGCGACACGGAAAGGGGCTGGTGCCCATGTCCAAGAGAAAGAAGATCCTCCTGATGTGTCTGTGTCAACGATAATTTGCCCTGATTCACAATCCGTTTGGGACACCTTCACGACGGGGAAATCCCCAGCTTCACGATTCCGCTACGACGACCGCATCAGTGCGTGTCGGAGCCTGTAGCTCTCGCCCTCGAAGACGACGAGCTGCCCGTGGTGCGCGACCCGGTCGATGATCGCGGCCGCCATCTGGTCGTCGGTCAGCACCGCCCCCCACCTGGAGAAGTCCACGTTGGTCGTTATGGCCAGCGACCGCCTCTCGTAGCTCGCGTCGATCACCTGGAAGAGGAGGCGCGCGCCGTCCCGGTCGACCGGGACGTAGCCGAACTCGTCGAGCAGGATCAGGTCGGTCCCCTCCGGGGACCTCATGAGCTTTCTCGCCGTGCCGTCCCTCTTCGCCTCCGAGAGGAGCGTCACCAGCTCCGTCGTCGTGAAGTAGCGCACCCTCATTCCCATGGAGCACGCGACCGTCCCCATCGCGACGAGCATGTGCGTCTTCCCGGTCCCGACCGGGCCGAACAGGACGAGGTTCTGAGCCTTCCTCACGAACGCGCACGTCGTCACGTCCTCCCGGGACAGCCTGGGCGGCAGCCTCACTGCCGACCAGTCGTACCCCTCGAAGGTCTTCGGGACCGGGAAGTTCGCGCGCTCGGGCAGGCGCCTCCTCCTGTTCGAGTCGCGGAAGGCGAGCTCGGCCCCCGGCATCCTGGAGATCGCCCCCTTCTCGACGTCCGAGTAGTTCTCCACGACGTCGCCCATGGTGTGGTTGGAGAGCATCACGGCCCTCCCGCAGGCCCTGAGCCTGGCGTCCGAGGCGGAGTCCGCCATGCCACGACGCCTCCTTCCCGAGGAACGCGCGGTCGTACTCGGAGAGGTCCGGTCCCGGGTCGGGCCCGGAGACGCCGGAGAGCAGCCTCAGGGAGAGGACGCGGAGGTCGCTGCGGCCGAGGTCGCCGCCACGCCTCACGAGCTCGAGCATCGACTCGCCCGCGGCCTCGACCCCCTCCTCCCCGGCGACCTCCGAGAGCATCGTCACGCTCCTCGACAGCGACGCCCTGTCGAGCCCGTCCAGGTACTCGACCACCCCGGCGGGCAGCGCCGAGCGCACGCGGGACTCGCGCCAGGCCCCAGGCCGCCGGCCAAGGAGCCTGAGCTCCGCCACGGGGTCGACGTCGACCGTGACGCCCCCGCCGAACCTCCTGCGGCACCTGGCGACGAGCTCGCCCGTCCCCTGGCCGGCGATCGTCACCTCGTGGGCGCCGAGACCGACCGCGACGTCGGCGCCCGCGAGCTCGGGCCCGGCGCCGTAGGAGTGGGCGCCCACGGTGACCTCGCCCCGCTCGTCGCACGGTCTCACGAGCCAGGTCACGCGGGAGAACGGCCTGGAGGGCAGGAGGCGGAGGGCGGCGCGGTCCGACTCGAAGAGCTCGCCCCACGTGCCGTCCCTCCTCCAGTGCCCCCTCTCGCCGAAGCCGTCCGCCACCCCGAGGAGGGACTCGTCGTGCTCCCGCAGGTCGCCGACGCGGGGGACGGGGACGAATGCGTTGGAGCGCACGAAGGCGACCTTGCGCTCGACGTGACCCTTCTCGTGCCCCGCGTCGGGGTCGCGGAACCTCGCCTCGAAGCCGTAGTGGAGCCTGAACCTGCGGAAGAGCTCGGCCTCCCTCACCTCGTCGAGGACCCGGCGCCCCGCCCCGGTCGCGTTGTGTGTTTGATAGCCTCGAAGTTGCGGGTTTGAGCGTCGGACAGTTTCGGGTCTGAGCACGAAATTCTTTCGGCTTTGAGCATGGGCACGCCGACCATCCGCAATCGGCCCAACAATGTCGTTGCTTCGGTTTACGACGTGAGGAGGGCCAGAGAGGAATGATCGGCGTGGACAAGATAGAGGATATACGCAAGAGGGCCAGGGGCGGCGAGTCAATCGCCTCAATCGCGAGGGCGGTCGGCGCGTCGGAGCCGACGGTCAGGAAGTACGCCAGGATGGAGGACCTGTCGCCTGAGCCCCCGAGGCGGCGCGAGCCCGAGAGCGAGGTCCTCGCGCCATACGAGGAGACGATCGACTCCTGGCTCGACGACGACTGCAGGAACTGGCGCAAGCAGCGCCACACGGCGACGAGGGTCTACGTGAGGCTTCGCGACGAGGAGGGCTACACGGGCAGCCACCCCGCCGCGCGGCGCCACGCCAGGCGCCGCCGCGAGGAGATGGCCCGCGAGCGCGAGCGCAGGGACGCCGAGGGGTTCCTGACGCTGGGATGGCTGCCCGGCGAGGTCCAGGTCGACTTCGGCGAGGCGGACCTCGGGGTCCGCGGCGTGGTCACCAGGGGCGAGTACCTGACGGTCACCTTCCCGCACTCCAACGTCGGGCTCACCCAGGTCTTCTGGGGCGAGACGGCCGAGTGCGTCTGCCAGGGGCTCCTCAACGTCTTCGAGTTCGTCGGCGGCGTGCCCAGGAGGGCGGTCTTCGACAACGCCACCGAGGTCGGCAGGCGCGTCGGCGGGGAGGTGAGGACGTCCGAGCTCTTCCGCCGCTTCGCGGCCCACTACGGGCTCGACTACACCCTCGCCAACCCCTACTCGGGCAACGAGAAGGGCAACGTCGAGAACAAGGTCGGCTGCCACAGGAGGAACCTCTTCGTCCCCGTCCCGTCGTTCCACGACGTCCGCGCGCTCGACCGCAGGCTGCTCGAAGACTGCCTCGACCTGAGCGAGGGCAAGCGCCACTACAGGCTCGGCACGCCCGAGTCCGAGCTGTTCGGAGAGGACAGGGAGGCGCTCTCGCCGCTGCCGCCGGCTGCGTTCTCGTGCGTGAGGTGGGAGACCAGGAGGTGCAACAAGCAGGGCACGATCACGGTCGGCGGGGTGCACCGCTACTCGGCCGGCCCCGCCTACGCGCGCCGCGAGGTCGCCGTCGCGCTCGGCGCCTTCGACGTCGCGGTCTGCGACTGCGAGACCGGGGAGGTCGTCGCCGCCTACGAGCGCGAGTGGGGCGAGGCCCCGACCGACGGCTCGGACCCGACGCCGCGGCTGAGGCTCCTGTGCATGAGGCCCGCCGGATGGAGGGACTCGAGCGTGAGGGCGTCGCTGCCCGCCGAGCTCGTCGCCTTCCTCGACTCCGAGGCGCCCGCCGATCTCGCCGCCGACCTCAGGGTGCTGCGCGACGAGAGCGCGGAGCGCGGGTGGGGCGCCGCCGTGGAGGGGATGTCGCGCTCGCTCGCGTCGACCGGAGGCGTCGACCGCGCCTCGGTCGCCCTCTCGGCCGCCAGGGCCGCATCGGGAGACGAGCGCGTCGAGTACGACGAGGAGGTCGACCTGGGCGTCTGCGACGGGGCGCTGAGGCTGCTCGAGGGAGGCGGGCGGCATGCCGCAGACGAGCTCGGAGCGCGGGGCCGCCCAGGCGGCCTTCCGCGGCGCCGCGAGGGCCCTCTTCATATCCGGCGACACGATCGGCGCCTTCCTCGCCTCCGCGACGCCGGGCCAGGTGGCCGCGTGCACGGCGATGCTCGAGTCCGAGATCGCCCGCCGCGACAGGGCGAGGCGGGCGCGCCTGCTCAGGCAGGCGAGGTTCCCCGTTCCCAGGTCGGCCGGGGGCTTCGACCGGCCCGACGTCTCGTTCCCCGACGGCTGGGGCCGCGACGAGATGCTCTCGCTGGCGTTCGTGCGCGACGCGGAGGACCTGGTCTTCTACGGCCAGACGGGGCGCGGCAAGACCCACATGGCCACCGCCCTCGGGATCGCCGCGACCTCGGCGGGCTACCCCGTGAGGTTCTGGCGGACCGCGCAGCTGGTGCCGCGGCTCGGCAAGGCCAAGCGGGAGGGGACGCTCGACCGGCTGCTCGCCGACGTGGCCAAGGCGAGGCTCCTGGTCCCGGGCGAGTTCGGCTACGTGCCCTTCGACGTGGACGGGGCGAGGCTCCTGTACCAGGTCATATCGGACAGCTACGAGAGGAGGAGCGTGATATTCACCACCAACGTCGAGTCCGGCAGGTGGGGCACGGTCTTCGCCGACGACAAGCTCGCGGCGGCCATCGTCGACCGCGTGGTGCACCACGGCAGGCTCGTGGAGTTCGGAGGGCCCAGCCACAGGCTCGAGGAGTCCCTCATGCTGGGAAAGTCGGGAAGGTAGAGACGGCGGCGCGCCCGTGACGAAACCCGAAAAAGTTGCGTGCCAGAACCCGAAAGAAATCTGTGCTCAAAACCGAAAGTCAAGCTTGACTAAACACACGTTGTCGAACACGACGACGGGAGGGACTCCCCCCATGTGGCGGAAGACGTCGGCGAGGCCCTGACACACGCACTCCGACGCGCGCCCCCGGAACACCTGGAACCACGACATGCCGGGGTGCGGGAACGAGACCACGAGGAACAGCATCCGCTCCCTGCCGTCCGCGGTGTCGAATCGGCCTCGCCGAAGTCGGCCTGCGCGGTTCCGGGGGACCACTCGAGGTCGAGGAAGCCCTCGGGGGCTCGGCCCCTCATCTCGAGCTTCCTGTCGTGGACGTACTTCTGGACCAGGGTGTACCCGCCGTCGTAGCCGGCGCGGCGGAGCTCGGCGAGGATCTTCCTCGCGGTGTGGCGCTGCTTCCTCCAGACGTGCCTGTCGGCCTCCAGTATGGAGTCGATCGTCGGCTTGTACGGATCCAGCCTCGACGGCCCCGGGACGACGCCGGCGGGAGGCTCGGGCGAGAAGTCGACCTCGTCGAGGAACTTTCTGACCGTCTTCCTGTCGTGCCCCGTCCTACGGGCTATCTCGGATATGCAGCACCCCTCCGACCACAGCCTTCGCATGTCATCGATTTGCGGCATGCCCGGCATCCTCTCCACGACCCTTCTCCTCATCGCTGGCTTGGACCCCAACGACTCGAGGGTAGGTCGTCTCTAGGTTGTTCGGCATGCCGTCACTAACAAACTGGGGAATTCCCCGCCGTGATTCCGGGTGGAGGCCACTACACCACTTTTCGCGACACTACCGGCTCTTCAGCCCCTGGCAGAACGGCAAGGTGGAGCGGATGAACGGGACGCTCGCGCAGGAGTGGCAGTACGGCAGGGCGTGGGAGAGCGAGGCGGGCAGGGCCTCGGCCCTGCCCGCCCACATCGAGCACTATAATTGGTCCCGTCCGCACAGCGCCTGCGGGGGCCTGCCGCCCATGTCGCGCGTCGCCGGTGTAAACAACCTATTGGCACACAACACCTAGGAACGTGGCAGCTGGCAGTAGGGTGAAGCCTGGTCAAAGTTGGAGCTGTAGTAGGGGTCGCCCGCGGCTCGAGCGGCGGGCCACTTCTCATCGAAGAGCTTGAGATCATCCGCTCTGAAATCGGGCGCTTGTGTTTGGGTGTTGTAGGGGGTTTGTGGTGCCGCCTCATCAACTTCAACTTTAACTAGGGGGGTCGCTACGATGCGAAGACTATGATTCAGGACGCGCCTACAGAGGTCTGCGGCGCCAATCTCCCCCTCGAAGCGCTCGTCAAAGCCACCGAGGACATGGAATAGGTCATGGGATATGCAGAGTCCTTGCAACGAGCAGGCGCTGACATTCTGGAACGCGCGTGCATTGCATTGGTATGCGGGAAAGTCGTCGGGATAGCCTCGATGAAGGGGCATGATGCGCCCTTCAGTTACTGCAACGCCAAAGCACTTGGTACTGCCGTTAGGGTAGAGCAGCTTTGGCGCGGAGATTCCAACGCCGTTAAGCGCACACAGCGCACCGAGCTGCCTAAGCGGTTCCGGCGTAATAAATGAGCAGAGATCGTCAACAAAAACCAGGTTTTTGCCCTTTGCATGGCGGGCTCCGTCATTGTAGTCGCATAACTTATTTCCTTGGGAGGAAATTAGTGTTAAGGAGGCCGGAATTGGGAAACCGTCAAGTGACACACTGCGAAGGGCTTCCCGCAAAACAGGCTTGTTGCCAACAAATATGACATCCGTGCTAGTAGGCAGGTTTGCCTCCAGAAGGGATATAAGGAAGTTCCTGCATACCCTAAAGTCATCAGCGCAAGAGACAACTACCGACGTTGTGGGCGCGCTTCCGTTGAACCAGACGTTATGTAAATTGAATATGCCAGAGGAGACAAGCGCAGCATTCAGCTGCCTTGTCTCAATGTGTGAGAAAACTGAGAGCTTGTTGGCTATACGAGAGTATGGCTTGGAATCTGGATTTGTCGCAGTTGAGGCGGGATGAATTCGCCAGTGGTAGAGGACCTTTTCGATACAGCGGACGCTACGTGCCCGACCAATGCAGCGAAGAACCATATTGTAGTCCTGGGCGCCGTCATATCTTGCATCCGGACGGGACATCGACTCAATGAGCGTCCGTCGTACGGTCATAAGATGAATGATGTAGTTCTTGCAAAGAAGAAGCTCAGGAGAGAACTGCGGCTTGAACATGGGATTGAGGTGCTGAAACGCCTGTGTTTTCTCGTCAAAACTCACCATGTCCTCGTCGCAATAGAGGAAGTCGATGGTAGGGTCATCGTTGAGGGCGGACGCGTACTCGAAGAGGAGGTTGGGCTCTATAAAGTCATCATGGTCGAGGAAACAACAGAAGTCGCCCTTTGAGACAGAAATCCCTCGGTTGGTGTTTTCAGTGATTCCGTAGTTTTCATCGAGGGTAACGACTGTGATGCGTCTGTCTCGCTCTTGGTAAGTGCGCAGCTCATCAGCAAGCTCCAAGAGCTCTGGGCTTGCATTGATCAGAACGAGCTCAAAATTGTCGAAAGTTTGGGCAAGTACCGAGTCCGCCATTGTGCGGAAGTATTCGATTGGTGTCTTATAGAGGGGGACAATGATGCTAAAGAGAGGGCGTATGGCAAGGTCGGCCTGAGCGTCACGCTGCTCCTGGAGCTGTACCTCTGAGGCTTGGTGTGCTCGGAACCACGTCTCGTAGTAGGGGTCGGTCCAGGCGTCAATGGGGTAGCCGTCCGGTCCAAAGGGGCGATGGTAAATTGCCTTCTGAACCTCATCGAGGCTGTCGTAGAGTTTTTTCTCCGGAGACTCGTTCTCGGTAGAAGTGCGAGGTGCACCATTACTGGGCGAGGAATTACTTGTCATGAATGAGACAAACCGACGAAGGATGGACATGACGTGCACTCCAAGTTGTCTGCGACTACATGAACTGGCTATGGCGAAGTATAGATGAGTTCGTTGGCATTCTTTCTTTCGTCTGTACGGAAGTCGATTAGTTTTCGGAGCCGATCCTAGGTTGCGGACATGCGCAGCAACTGATGGGAGAGGCAGCGAGCAGGCAAGCTGTTTATGCAGACCAGCATGCCTGCCGCAAAGGTAGATGTCCATATATGTCCATGCTGGACGGCTGTGTCGACCCCGAATGCACAGCCGACCCCTAGATGCAATAAGGAGCAGCGTCTACCGATCAATCTTGTATAACCCCAGCGCCCCGCTCTCGCAGATGCACGTGAAGCCAGGGGTTTCTGAGGTGATTGAGGAAATACCGGCAAACAGCGACTCGTCGTAGTCGCCACGCAGGTTGATGAAGGCGCTCTTCTCCTCGCCATCTCGTAGGACGATCACGTAGCGCGCGTCGACAGACTCAACGGCAGCCTGAACCTCGGGGTCCGTCGCATAGTCACAGAGCCGCTCACGGATGATCTTGCTCTCTTCGGTCTCGTTCTCGTCTCCGTAGCCACCAACGAAGTTGCGATAATAGACCCTGAGTCCCGTGGTGCCGTAGGCGAGGAAGCTGCCGTCCATGGGGTTGTTGATGACGAGGTCGTCCTCTGGAACAAGGGACTGAATCTTGATTTTATTGAGGAAGAGCTGCTCGCTCACATCGAGCGGCTGATCAACCGAGTATGCGTCCTCGATTCCCTTTCGAAAGTCCCCGAACGTGGTGTGTACGCTCTTGGGCCAGTCTCTGACCTGCTCGTATTTATATGCCTCCTGCTCCTGAAGGGTGTACTTGTGATGCAGCCCGGGGAAGTTGAACTCGGGCATGAAGTTGAGGATGAGAAACGCTGCGGCAGCGGAGGCGGCAATGAGGAGTCTGTTTGGTCTCGCACCCCTTGCACCATTATTGGCAGCAACAAGCTTTACCAGGGTGTCGTAGGCCCACGCCGCCCCGAGCGTGGCAAGCGGGATGCCCGCGATGGCAGCGATGGCTGCGAGCCTCATCGGGTCGGTGTACCAAAACCCCGCGAGCAATTGCTTCAGCTCATCTTGATGGGTGGCGCTGACGAGAAGGATGTAGCAGATTAACATATAGGACGCCAAGAGCCATCGCCGCCCGGGGGTGTGCAGAGCGCGTATGGCGCCCGCGATGACGAGGATTCCCAGAACGATCTGGGCAGCTGTCTCATAGTTGAAACCCATGTTATAGCAGAGCGTGAGTATGTTGATGACTTGCTGGAACAATCTGGAGAAGGGGGGCCAGACATGGGTGACGGTCCCCTCGAACATGGGCAGGTGGTAGCAGAGGACCCAGAATCCGGCGCAGAGCGCCGCGAACGCGACGCTGAGGGCGACCTTGCACAGGGCTCCCCAGCCGCGCGCGCCGCATGCATCGCAGATTCTGGAGATGCAATAGGGGGCAAGAAAAACAATGCACGTGAAGATGGTGTTCGGGTGGCAGAGCGCTAGTCCGACGGCTGAAATTGCAAGTGCGGAGAGCGTGCGCGCGCGCATGGCAGGGGATGGGCCGTTGGAGAGCATGTGGACGAAGAGCGCCATTGCGCTGGGCATGAGCGAAAAGCCGGCTACGTTCGCGTAGACAGGGCCAAACGCGAGGAGGTTCCAGGGGAAGGCGACAAAGGCAAGGGAGGTGAGGGAGCCGCAGTAGTGTGCGGTCCTTGACTCGGGGAAGAGTACTCCCACCAGCGCGAGTACGGAAAGGGGAAAGGCGATGCAGCTAAGCGCGAACATGGACGCATTGATGACAAGCGGTACCGGGCACCCCGTGATTTGGACGACAAGGGCGCAGACGGCGTGCCATGCAGCGGGATAGAAGCCGGTGTTTCCGAGAGGGTCGATTGCCTGGTCGGCCGCCGATAGGTACGGTCCCACATTCAGCGAGGTGAGAGTCCCTGAGTCTGCCATCGACTGGATGAGGTTGAGGTGCTGCGTGACGTCATAGGCTTGGAAGAGGCTATACGGCGTTCCGAGGCGCGAGAGGAACAAGTTGTATCCTAGGGCGATCCCGAGGACGAGGCAGAGGACAAGAGCCCAAGGCTCAACACGCGGGAGCATGAGATTGAGGTTTCGCCTGCGGGTAAGGAGGAGGCCCAGCAGCGGAAGCGAAACGACAACACCGAGGAGCGTCAGCGGGGTGGATGCTATGTGAATGAGCGCGAAAGCCTGCCCCACGATCGCAATGAGCGAAAGGCCTACGATGGGCGCGAGGAGCACCGGCCACGCACCCTTGGCGCCAATCGCGCGCATCGACAGGTACCCGGGGATGAGCAGCACCCCAAGCGTAACGAGCAGCACCAGGGCAAACTCATTCCACATTGCAAATTCACCTCATACTTTTGCGGTCCGATGAAAACGGGCAGCAGATTTCGTATCGTCTGGTCTTTCATCATCAACTATATCGTATGGGGCCGAGGTACCGCGCTTCGCAATCAACGTGCGGGCGCGCTCCCGGAGGGCATGCATTGGGGTGTCGGGGCGGCGTGGCGTACCGCCCCGCCCATTCGCCTGACGCCCATCCCACACCTCTGACTTTGCTGCTTGCCTAGCTTGGCGCGGCGGAGGTTCAATACCCCTCCGCCGCCTCGGCGGTTATGGCTTGCATCGTTTGCAGGGGGTGTAGCCCAGGTTCTGTGCCATAGAGAGCGAGATGGGGTGACAGGACTCGCGGAGGTACTGGCAACCGTATCGGTGGTACTTCTCTCCCGTGTCGGTGATGTAGACGGTTTGCTCGGTCGTCTCCTGCTGGCGCTCGGCCTCGGCCTGGGCCTCCGTCTCGGCCTGTGCTCGCGCTGCCGCTTCGGCCTCAGCCTGGGCCTTTGCCTCGGCCTCGGCGCGTGCGCGCTCCTCCTCTGCGCGCTGCTCGGCGAGGGCCCGCGTCGCCTCCTCGTCAACGGTGACGCGCACCGTCACGAGCACGTCCTCGCGTCTGGTGAACGTTCTGGTCTCGGTGCTTGCGGAGAAGACGGTGTCCCCCTGCGTGAGAACGCTCTCGTCAACGGAGAAGGAGTAGGTGCCCGCCTCGTAGCCGCTGAGCGAGAACGAGGTGCCGGGCGAGGCCGGGATTGTCTCGCTGACGCGGCCCCCATCCTCCAGGGCTCCCGAGACCGTGACGGGAATCGAGCCGTACGACGCGTCCCAGCCCTCGGCCTCGACGGTGAACTCGAGCGTACCGTCCTGAGGGACGAGGACGAGCGCAATGCTGACGTCAACGTCCTCCTCGAGCCTGAGCGTGCAGGTGGCCCGGGGCTCTGTCGGCTCGAAGAGCTCCTCCCCGTGCCTGAGCGAGGACTCCTCCACGGTGAACGAGTAGGTGCCGGTCTCGTAGTCCCCCAAGGTGCTCGTCGTTCCGGGGACGACCTCCAGCGAGTCGCTCACCTCGTCTCCGGACTCCGTGGTTCCCTCGACGCTGATGGCAACGGCGCCGTATTCCTGCCGCCAGGCCGGCGCGTCGACGGAGACCCTGATGACGCCCGGTTGCGGCGGGACATACGTCGAGAGCGCCGCGCAAACAAGGATGCCGAGGGCGCCGAGGGCGACGGAGGCGCGCGGGGCCCTCACGTACTGGCGCGGCACCTTGAAGAGTGCGAGTGCGACAAGCGCGGCAATCCCGACCACCATTCCCGCCCATGGAAGCGCGCGTGCGGCGAGCGCCAGGACGCAGGACGCAATGGCGAGCCAAAATGGCAGCTCGAAGCGCCACCCCTGGGGTGGGACGTACCCCGCTTGGTCGAACTCCTCCTCGGATGGCCCGTCGAAAGGAGCCTTGCCGTGCTTCTCGGTCATGGGATGCCCCCTCCCTGACGCCTGCCGGGACCGTTCGTCGAGGCGGTAACGTGTCAGCTTCCTGTCAGTATACTCAGGACAGGGCGGGGCCCTTTGCTGTTGGGCGGTCGTTCGGCGGACGGTCTCGGAACGGAGGAGCGAGGATGGCTGACTCTGGTCAGGTTGATGCACGGTCTTTGAGGAGGCTGTCGTTTCCCGGTTCGCACGCAGCCGACCCAGAGGGGACGATGTTTCGTCTCTGGAGGGACGTCCGTCCGCTGCGCACCGCAGGGTCCCTCGAGGCGGAGATGGGTTCCCTGACGCCACGGCTCTACGAGCGAAAGACGTTCGAGGCCCCCTATCCCGCCCTGGACGAAGTGCGGGAGGCGCTTTCCCGCGAGGCGGACGAGAAGGTGCGCCCCCTTGCGTTCTGGAGGGCCTGGCAGCTGAGAGACGAGTACGTGAAAGGGCATGTCAGAGAGCGCTATGCGAAGCTCGTCGCCTCCTGGGAGCGAGAGAGGGAGGCCTTTGATGCGCGGGAGGCCCGCATTGCCGAGGAGCGGGATGCTGCGGCCGTGAAAAACTGCGAGCGCAGGCGCGGGCACATTCGAAAGGTGCTCGAGGGGGATGCGGGTGCTATCGGGGAGGGCGCCGAGAGGCTTTCCTCGGAGTGCGCCATCCCTCTTCCATTTACTCTGAGGTACGCCTATGAGGAGGGCGCCGGCAGAATGGCGGCGGAGGTCGATTTGCCGTCCCCGGGAGGGCTGCCCCAGACCACCGTCGAGGTGATGAAGAGCGGGAGGAGTCGGCCGAGGCCCAAAACGCAGAGGGCGGTGCGCGAGGAGTACGCCCGGTACGTCTTCGCGCTTATCGCATATCTCGCTCACGGGCTGTTTGACCTGAGCCCGGCCATCGGGCACGTTGTCATCTCGGGCTATCGGACCGGTGAGGGAGACGGCGGGGAGTGCGTCCTGTCCGTCCTGTTTGACCGGGAGGGGTTCGTTGCGGCCCTGGATGACGTTGCCGATCCCGAGGCGCTCTGCCTTAGCTTCGAGCACCGCTGCCAGATGACGAAGACGAAGGTCATAAAGCCGGTAGAGCCCCTGGAGCGCCTGTAGCGGGATAGTGCCCCGAAAGCGCGGGAGCGCTTGCGGCGGAGATGCCTACCCCGGCGGTTGCTATACTTTGCATCGACGTAATATGCGGACGAGGCGGTCGTACACATGCTGAGCATCCAGTTCGGTCATATGCCGGAGGCGATTTTTGACACGGCGACCTTTTTCAGAAACGTGTACCTCGACGCGTGGCTCGATGACCCCCTTGCCAAGAGGATGATCAAGTCCGTCGACAAGTCGGAGGTTCTCGGCGAGCGCCTCATCAGGAGCAGGGCGCTCGGCCTCATCCCGCCGACGGACCTCTCCGGCGGCGTCAAGACGTTGCTGCTCATCTACAACATGCCCGAGAGGGTGTTCAACGCGTCAACGTGCGGGGACAACTGCGCATACTGGATTCTTGAGATCGCGCGCAGGCAGGACATCACCATCAACCTGAGGCACATCATGAACTTCGGGCGGGGACGCTTCTCGATCAAGGTCCTCAACACGGGTGAGGTCGCGCACTCGATGGCGGAGCTTGTGCCCATGGCCATCGACCATCTGAGGGACGGCATGGAGATTGACAGGGAGCTCGAGCGCACGGACCTGCGCGAGGACCCCATCCTCCGCGTGCCGCCCGGAGCCATGCCGGCCATCCAGCGAGATGATATCGCGTTTGGGGGTGACCGTCTGTGAGGGGGACACATCAGGTCATCGTGCGCAACAATCGCGTGCAGTTCAAGTTTGAAGTATCGCGCAACATCACTATTATCCGGGGTGACAGCGCTACGGGAAAGACCACGCTCATCGGGATGATTGCCGACTACGAGCGCAACGGTGCGGCGAGCGGCATCGAGCTCTTCTGCGACGTCCCGTGCGTCATCCTTGAAGGTCCCCGATGGAAGCGGGACCTCTCCTTCATTCACGGGTCGATTGTCTTTGTCGACGAGGGCAATGCGTTCACGTCCTCGCATGACTTTGCCCGTGCCGTAAGGGACAGTGACAACTACTACGTCATCGCCACGAGGGAGAGCCTCTTCTCGCTCCCGTACAGCGTCAGCGAGGTCTATGGAATCAGGAACAGCGGCAGGAGCTCGTCGAGGTACCCACAGGTATCCCGCCTGTACAGCACCTTCTACCAGATTTATGATCCGAGCCCCTCGGCTCCGTTCATCCCGGAGCTGGTTGTGGTCGAGGACAGCAACGCGGGCTTCGAGTTCTTCTCAGAGCTCTTCTCCCGGGTGGGTATTCCATGCGTTTCTGCGGGAGGGAAGGGCAACGTCTGCCGAACGGTCAAGGACGCTTCCGAGCAGTCAATCTTGGTGATTGCCGACGGGGCGGCGTTTGGCCCGGAGATGGAGGGCGCAACCTCCCTCGGTGCGTACAAGCGGGTGCGGCTGTTCCTGCCCGAGTCGTTCGAGTGGCTCGTCCTAAACTCCGGGCTAATCGGCGGTTCCGATGTTGCCGACGCTCTCGCAAATCCCTCCGACCATATTGAGTCGCGTGACTTCTTCAGCTGGGAGCGATTCTTCACTGCGTTTCTTGTGGGTAAGACTCGCGGCACGTACCTGCAGTACGAGAAGAGGGCGCTCAACCCCGCGTATCTGCAGGACCACGAGATGGGAGCCATCAAGGGCGAGATGCCCAAGGACATAGGCGTCTCCCTCTAGCCCCCGGCGTTCAACGTCACTGTCAGATTAACGCGCACTCGCGCACGTCCTTCTCGGCGCTTGCCCGGCCGGGCGGTCGGGAGGCGTGTGCGAGTGCGCGTTGGTCACCAGGACAGACTCCCTTGACAACCGTCCGAAATCGGACTAGTCTTGCCTTCCGCACGTTGGGAAGCACGACGGAGCGGGGCCATGGAGACAAACAAGCCCGAGGTCACGAGCGTACGAGAGCTCGACGTCCTCTACCAGAAGACCGACAAGATCTACTACGAGCTCGCACGCGGGTGCGGGCTCTCCGAGACCGCGTACTGGATCCTCTACGCGGTCGAGGTCTCGGGCGGGGCGGCCACGCAGGCGCGCATCGCAGAGGAGTTCTCGTACTCGCGGCAGACGGTCAACTCCGCGCTCAAGACGCTTGAGGCGCGCGGCCTCGTCGAGCTCGCCTGCGCGGAGGGCGATCGCCGCGCCAAGGAGGTGAGGCTCACGTCGGAGGGCCGCTCCTTCGCCGACGAGCGCATCGTGCCCGCCATCGAGGCCGAGGACCGCGCGTTCGGCACGCTCCTTCCCGAGGAGCGCGCCGAGTTCCTGCGCCTGGCCGACGCCTACGCGCGCGCCATAGACGACGAGCTCACCAGGCTGAGGGAGAGGGGAGCAACCGAGTGAGCAAGAGACAGAAGGGGCGGGACTACAGCAAGCGCACCTCCGCACGGCTTCTGCTGAGCCTCGTCTCGCCGTACAAGGGGCTTCTTGCAGCCATCTGCGTGGCGGCGATCTGTGACATGACGGGCATGCTGTTCATCCCGACGCAGCTCTCCGCCATGGTGAACGTCGCCGTCAACACGCGCGACATGTCGGCCCTCATGGGGCACGGCGTGGCCATGCTCATCGCCGCCCTCGTGGGGTCGGGGGGATATCTCACGACGGTCTTTCTCGCCTCGCGCCTGTGCGCCAAGGTGGGGCGCGACCTGCGGACGCGGGTCTATGACGCGTCGCTCGCGTTCTCGGGGTCGGACTTCAACGCCTTCGGCACCGGCTCCATGATCACGCGCACGCTCTCGGATGCCAACGTGGTGCAGCAGACGCTGCTCATGTCCATCCTCATGATTTTCCCAGTTCCGCTCGCGTGCGTGATCGCTGTGGCGCTCGCGTTCTCCACGGACGTGGTCATGGGCTGGGTGCTCCTGGCCGTGACGCTCGTGGTCATCGGTATCTGCGCGCTCGCCGTGGCCAAGTCCGCGCCCATCTTCACGCGCCTCCAGGGCTTCATCGACAACATGAACACCCGCCTGCGCGAGTCCATCACCGGCGTGCGCGTGATCCGCGCCTTCGGCAAGGAGGCCCGCGAGCGCGGCCGCCTCGGCGAGACGTTCGAGGACTTCGCCACCAACGCCATCCGCGTGAACTTCGTCTTCGCGCTCACGGACTCCATCACGTTCTTCCTCATGAACGCTGTCGAGGCGGCGATCATGTGGGTCGGCGCGGACCGCGTGGGCGCCCACGCCATGCAGATCGGGTCGATCAGCGCGCTCGTGGAGTACGCGATGCTCATCATGCTGTTCCTCATGATGGCGCAGTTCGCCATCCTCCAGGTGCCGCGTGCCCTGGCGTGCCTCACGCGCGCCGCCGAGGTGCTCTCCCGCGAGCCCGAGATCGAGGACGACGACGCCCCGGCGCGGCTTGCGGCCGCGGCGGGGGAGGGCGTGCCCGGGGACGAGGTGGCGCGCTTCGACCACGCGAGCCTGCGCTTCTCCGACGCCGACGAGGACACCCTGCACGACATCTCGTTCGCCCTGCGCCGCGGCCAGACCACTGCCATCATCGGCAACACGGGCTCGGGCAAGTCCACGGTGGCCAAGCTCCTGCTGCGCTTCAACGACGTCACGGGCGGCAGCCTCGCCTTCGAGGGTGCCGACGTCCGCCGCCTCTCACAGGACGAGCTCCGCCGGCGCATCGCCTACGTGCCGCAGAAGGCGTGGCTCTTCTCGGGCACGGTGGCAGAGAACCTGCGCCACGGTGACGCCTCCGCGAGCAACGAGCGGCTCTGGCACGCGCTCGACGTCGCGCAGGCGGGCTTCGTCCGCGAGCTGCCGGACGGCCTCGCGACGCGCGTGGCGCAGGGCGGCACCAACTTCTCCGGCGGGCAGCGGCAGCGCCTCGCCATCGCCCGCGCGCTCGTGCGCGATGCGGACCTTTACGTCTTCGACGACTCGTTCTCCGCG
Organism: Thermophilibacter provencensis; assembly: GCF_900128445.1. Classification (GTDB taxonomy): domain Bacteria; phylum Actinomycetota; class Coriobacteriia; order Coriobacteriales; family Atopobiaceae; genus Thermophilibacter; species Thermophilibacter provencensis. The sequence continues at coordinate 1,663,535 of NZ_LT671417.1, forward strand.
CTCGACTACAAGACCGACGCCGCGCTGCGCCACGCGCTCGCGGGCGAGCTCGCAGGCGCGGCGACGCTCATCATCGCCCAGCGCGTGAGCACCATCCACGACGCCGACCAGATCGTCGTCCTCAAGGACGGCGAGGTCGTGGGCCTGGGAACCCACGACGAGCTCATGGCCGGCTGCCCCACGTACCGCGCCATCGCAGAGTCCCAGTCCAGGGGGGAGGACGCCCATGCCTAGCAGCGAGAAGAACGTCGAGCTCGACGAGCTTGCCGAGCTCGGGAGGGGGGAGGCACCCTCCGAGCGCCCCGCGGCGCCGGACGCCTCCGACGACGAGCTCGAGGTGCCCGAGGATGCCCTCGGGACCGCCCGTCGCCTGTGGGAGGCCGCCCGCGGCCAGCGCTGGCGTCTCGTCGTGGCGGCCGTGTGCTCGGTCCTCTACGTGGCCGGGTCGCTTGGCGCCACCGCCTACAGCGCCGGACTCATCGACCTGCTCTGGAACAACATCCAGGCCACCTTCGAGACAGGGGCCCCCTTCGTGGTGACGCTCGAGAACGGCGGGCTGCAGATCCTCACGTTCCTCGGCATCTGGACGGCCGCCTGGGGGGCATATACGGTGCAGGTGCTCGTCATGGCGAGCTTCGCGGAGCGGCTGAACCTCGGCCTGCGCCGCCGGATCGGCGAGAAGCTCTCGCGCCTTCCGCTCGCGTACTATGACGCGCACCAGCCCGGGGACACCATCAGCCGCGCCACCAACGACCTCGACAAGGTCTCCGAGGTGCTGCAGCGAGGGCTCCTCCAGCTGCTCATCGCCGTGTGCATGGTCGGCGGCGCCGTCATCCTCATGGCTACCTACGACCTCGTGCTCACGGGCGTGTTCGTGGTCTTCGGGCTCGTCGCGAGCGTGGCGACCAAGCTCGTGACCGCGCGCACCCTCAAGGTCGCCGCCGCCCGCCAGGCCGCCCTCGGGGACCTCACCGGGCGCGTGGAGGAGGCCTACTCCGGGCGGGCCGTCATCAAGGCGTTCGGCCGCGAGGACGCGAGCCTCGCGGAGGTGGCCGAGGCCGCCGAGCGTCTCGCCGAGACGTCGGCCACGGCGGACTTCGTGACCAACGCCATCGCGCCCGCCATCCGACTGCTCATGCGCCTCTGCCAGGTGACCATCGGCCTTCTCGCCGGCGGCATGCTCGTCATGGGGCAGATCTCCGTGGGCGTCTTCCAGGCGTTCTTCCAGTACGTCATGCAGGCGTCCGAGCCGTTCACGCAGCTCGCCCTCACGGTGAACATGCTCCAGGGCGCCCTCGCCGCCGCGGAGCGCGTTTTCGCGTTCCTAGACGAGGACGAGGTCGTTCCCGACCCGGCCAGCCCGGCCGAGCTTCCCGAAGCCGTCGAGGGCCGCGTTGCCTTCGAGCACGTCCGCTTTGGCTACGCGCCGGACCGCCCGCTCATGCGCGACGTCTCGCTCGTGGCCGAGCCCGGGCAGAAGGTGGCCATCGTCGGCGCCACGGGCGCGGGCAAGACGACCCTCATCAACCTGCTCATGCGCTTCTACGAGGTGGATGGCGGCCGCATCACGCTCGACGGCGTGGACACCCGCGACCTCACGCGCGCGGGGCTGCGGCGCCAGTTTGGCATGGTGCTCCAGGACGCATGGCTCTTCGAGGGCACCATCGCGGAGAACATCGCCTACGGCAAGCCCGGGGCGACCCGCGAGGAGGTCGAGGCGGCCGCCCGCGCCGCGCACGTGGACTTCTTCGTGCGCACGCTCCCGCACGGCTACGACACGATGCTCTCCAACGATGCGGAGAACATCTCCCAGGGCCAGCGTCAGCTGCTCACCATCGCGCGCGCCATGCTCACGGACCCCGCCATCCTCATCCTCGACGAGGCGACCTCGAGCGTGGACACCCGCACCGAGCAGGCCATCGTACGTGCGATGGAGGCCATCATGGAGAACCGCACGAGCTTCGTGATCGCGCACCGGCTCTCGACGATCGTGGACGCCGACCTCATCCTCGTGATGGAGAAGGGCACGATTATCGAGCAGGGCACGCACGCGAAGCTTCTCGCCGCGGGCGGGTCGTACGCGGAGCTGTACCGCAGTCAGTTCGCGTAGCGGACGCGCCCCGCCCTCCGGGCGGAGGCGCGGCCGTGGCGCCCGGCGCTACGCCTCCCGGGCCGGGCTCGCGCCCGGGCCGGGAGGAAAGTCGATGACGGGGGTCTTTCTGGGGGTGACGCTGGCGCGGCGCATGAGAAGTGTCGCGGCGCCGGGCACCTGGCCGACGAGGCGCATGAGGTTGTCGGCCATGAGGGTCTGCTGCATGTAGCCCGTCTCCCAGCGGCTCACGGTGGGGGAGGACACGCCGAGCATGACCTCGAACTGCTTCTGGCTCACGCCGAGCGACGTGCGGATGGACCGGATCTCCGCGGGCGAGAGCAGGTCGTGGCGCCGGGCGTACTCCTCGTGGATGCGCCGCGTGAGCTCGACCTCGTCGTTGATGTCAATCATGTACTCGCCGCAGCTATCGCACTGGTTGTGGCGAATGCCCTCGATGAAGAACTCCTCGCCTCGATAGGCCTCGCGCATTGTCTCGCACGTCTCGCGCAGCTCGGCTCCGCATTCAGGACAGAACACGACGGCTCCTCTCAATGGATGTAGCCTTCCCAGTTGGCAGAAAGAACGTTTACAACCACACGCTCGTCACGCTCAATGACGAATTTGACGTACCAAAGCTCATCTGCATGGCGCACTTCTCTGTACACATCGGCCCATAGTCCGGGCACGACCGCAAGCTCGACGCTTTTCGAAAAGTTACGGGGCTCAATAGCGTCAAGAAGCCCGACTATGAACCCCCGCTTGTCGAGGACGTCGTACCTGTTTTCGATGAAGTGCCTGATGCGTCCGCTGATCTGTACCCTACGCTGCTCCGCGAGCCCCTTCGCCTCATCCAGGTCATATGTGGGTTGATGTCGCTCCTGCCTCATCCTGCCTCCTGAGTTTAGCGTGACGCTAAATCTAGCGCAACTGTGCCCTCACCCCAGACTATCGAGCGCGCTGCCAAGTTGGCTCTCGGTTGTCTGACGCGTCGCTGACGCTGCAGGCCAGGGACGATGGCGGGCGATGGGGGAAGGCGGATTTGTCGGTGCGCGGCACGCCTCGGCCGGCGGGCGGTCGCTGCGAGATGCCCGGGGCTGCACTCTCCTGACGGGTGCGTCGTTCTTCTCGCCCCGCGTGCTGGAGTGCCGGGAAACGTGCCAGACCTGGCTCCCCGTCCAACCCGGATAACAAAAAGCGCGCTCGACGAGATTGAGGTCAATCTCGTCGAGCGCGCCGCATGCGTTGGGCCGCTTGGTGTCGCGGGGGCTAGTCGCAGGCCCCGCAGCTCTCGCACTTCTCGCTCTTGGGGGCGCCGCCCTTGTTGCGCTGGTCGGTGTTGTAGAAGCCCGACCCCTTGAAGACGATGCCGGAGGGGTCGAAGACGCGCTCGGCCTCGTGGCCGCAGCTGGGGCAGCTGACCTTGGGGTGAGCGCTCATCGGGTGCTCTACCTCGAACGTCGCGCCGCACTCAGGGCAGTGATAGTCATAGCGTGCCATGGTTTCCTCCATGAAGCTCCAAATGTCCAAACGCATGATACTTTACCCAAACTCGCAGCCCGCATGCCCGACGTTTTGGCCGTACACGCGCTCCGCGCAATCGGGGCCCGCCGTCGGGCGCCGCGCCCTGCAATCAGGCGGATAGTGCGAAGAATCGCTGTCCCTCCCTGCAATCAGGCGGATAGTGGGAAGCGTTTTTGGGCCTGCGAAGCGGATTTGGACGCCAACGCCCCCCTTCCGGACGACAAATTGCCTGTTGGCAACTTTCTCGCTATTTCGCCAGATAGGGAAATCGCTTCGCACTATCCGCCTGATTGCAGGGAGGGAGCGGATTTCTTCGCACTATCCGCCTGATTGCAGGGCTTGGCCCTCGGTCGAGGGCGGCCACGGCGCGCCCAGCTGCTATCATGTGCGCTTGATGACCTGGCGGGAGGCGATGGGGGAGCGATGGAAATCACGGGCGCGATCTTTGACTGTGACGGGACGCTCGTCGACTCGATGGGCATGTGGTCTCACGCGTACGAGTGGCTGTGCGAGCGTCACGGAGTCGAGGGCGTGCCCATGGAGCAGGTGGAGTCGCTCGCCCTGCGTGACGCCTGCGCGTTCTTCCACGACGAGCTCGGGATGGAGGCGTCCGCCGACGACCTCTACGAGGAGGTCTGCGCCCACGTGCGCGACGCCTACGAGCACGAGGTCCCGCTCATGCCGGGCGCCCGGGGGTTCCTCGACGAGCTCGCCGCGGCGGGCGTGCCGATGATACTCGCCTCCTCGACCCCGGTCCGGGAGCTGCGCTGCGCGCTCGCGGCCCATGGGATCGACGGCTACTTCAAGGACGTGGTGAGCACGGAGGACGTGGGCGGGCGCGACAAGGAGTTCCCCGACGTCTATCTCGAGGCGCTTCGCCGCCTGGGCACGCCGCGCGCGTCCACCTGGGTCTTCGAGGACGCACCCTTCGGGGTGCGGACCGCCCGTCGCGCGGGCTTTCCGGTCGTCGGCCTCATGAACGACCACGACGGCCGGCGCGAGGAGGACGTCAGGCCGTGGTGCGACGTGTTCGTCCACGGCTACGCCGAGCTCTCGCTCGCCCTCCTGCGCGACTACGAGCGGCCCGCCCGCGCCGCGGGGGAGCCGCTCCGCGCGCTCGTGGTCGCGGGCTCTCCGGAGCCGAGCTCGCCCGCCCTCGTCTCCCTGCTCGCCGGGGAATCCGGCTACGTCGTCTGCGCGGACGGCGGCGCGGACGTCTGCCGCGCGGCGGGCGTCGTCCCCGACGTCTTCTGCGGCGACGGAGACTCCGCGAGCGGCGCCGCCGCGTCCTGGGCCGCCTCAGCGGCGCGCACGCGCGTGACGTTTCCCTCCGAGAAGTACGCGACCGACCTCGCCCTCGCCCTTGACTGCGCGCGGCACGAGGCGTCCCGCCGCGAGGCCCCGCTCGCCCTCACCGTCACCTGCGCCTCCGGCGGTCGCCCTGACCACGCGCTCGCGGTGGTGGGCCAGCTCGCCGGCTCTGGGGCGGCCTCCGCGCGCATCGTCGAGGACGGCTACGAGATGCGCATCCTCTCCGGGGAGGGGGAGCGCGCGTGGCGGCTCGGCCCGGACGCTGCCGGGCGCACCTTCTCCGCCGTCGCCGTGGCGCCGGGGACGCGCATCGACGAGCGCGGCATGCGCTGGGAGCTCGAGGACAGGCCGATGGGCCTCCTCGACGACCTCGGGATCTCAAACGTGGTCACCAGCCCGGACGCCGAGGTCGTCTGCCGCGAGGGCGCCGTCGCGGCGTTCCTGCTGGGCGCAACAAAAAAGCCACAATAAGTTGGGGTTTCTTGTTGCAGCCGCCACCGCATGTGCTATATTCGTACGGCTATGAAAGATGCGGGCGCGAGAGAGCGCCGCGCCCCCGAGGAGGTACGAGCATGTCCAAGGTCTGTGAGTTCTGCGGCAAGCACGCCGTTGCCGGTCATTCCATCAGCCACTCCCACCGTGTGGTGAACCGCACGTTCAAGCCGAACATCCAGCGCGTCACCGTCGTCGTGGACGGCCACCGTCGCAAGGCCAACGTCTGCTCCCGTTGCCTCAAGTCCGGCAAGATCGCCCGCAGCTAGTCCGCTGCCACATCGAGCAACGCTATGGGAGGTCGCCTCGGCGACCTCCCTTTTTGCGTTCGTGGGGGCGCCCGCGGCGGCCCCGGCCCCGTTGCGGGATCCAGGCTCGTGGCAGCCCCGGGCGCCGGGGCGTTGCGCGGATGGGGGTTGTGGCAGCCCGCACTTCTCGCCACCTGCGGTTTTTCTCGACGCCGTTGCGGAAGGGGGGCCTGTGGCAGCGCCGTTCCCGCCGCAGGCCCCATCCCCGCAACGCGCCCGGCCGCGCCGCTGCCATAGCCCCGCCTTCCGCAGCGGGCGCGCCGCCGCCCGCCAGCGCCGACGCCTGCCGCCCTCTGACGCCCGCGCTACGCCATCTGCAGCAGCCGCCGGTACGCCTCCACCCCCGCGAGCAGCACCCGCTCGTCGAAGTCGAACCCGTCGGAGTGGAGCGCGACTCCCGTGCCCGTGCCCAGCAGGAGGAACACGCCGGGTAGGCATCGCTGGTAGAAGGCGAAGTCCTCGGCGATGAGCAGCGGCTCCTCGATGCGCCCCATCCCCGGCAGCGCCCGCTCCACCAGGGAGAAGAGCGCGGCGTCGTTGTCCACGGGCGGGTACCCCTCGGAAAACGTCACGTCGACCGCGCAGCCCTCGGTCCTGGCCGCCCCCTCGGCGAGCGTGCGCAGCGCCCCCCGCGCGCGGTCGAACATCTCGTCCGAGAACACGCGCAGGCTCCCCTCGGCCCGCGCCTCGCCGGCGATCGCGTTTCTCACCGTCCCCGCCTCGAGCCGGCCGAAGCGCAGCAGGCACGGCTCGCCCCACTCGCGCGAGAGCCGCCCGCACATGGCCTCGGCCGACGGAACGAAGCGCGCCGCCGCGGCGAGTGCGTCCGCGCCCTCCTGCCAGCGCGCGATGTGGCTCGAGCGCCCGTGGAAGCTCACCGTGGCCTCGCTCGAGCGCGCGAGGAGCGGCCCCGGGCGGGAGGCCAGCGCGCCCGCGGGCAGGTCGGGCCAGAGGTGGAATCCGAAGATCCGCGTGACGCCCATGCGCCCGAAGACGCCGCTCTCGCAGACGACCCGCGCGCCGCCCGTGGTCTCCTCGGCGGGCTGGAACACGAGGAGCACGTTTCTCGGCAGGTCCTCGGCGCGCGAGCCCGGCTCGCGGCCCGCCATCACGCGGTCGACCCACGCCGCGGCTCCAAGCGCCATCGCCATGTGCCCGTCGTGCCCGCAGGCGTGCATGCGCCCGGGGCGCTCGCTCGCGTACGGGGCGCCCGTCGCCTCGGCCACGGGAAGGGCGTCCATGTCCGCGCGCAGGGCGACCGTCTCGGGCCGGCCGAGGTCGAAGTACGCGCAGAGCGCGCCGCGGCACGGTTCCCACACCTCGCAGGACAGGGCGTCGAGCACGCCCCGCACGTAGGACGTGGTCTCGGGCAGCTCGAAGTCGAGCTCGGGAATGCGGTGCAGGTCGCGGCGCCAGCGCGTGAGGGCGGCGAGCTCCGCGCTCTTCTCGTCAGGCATGGGTCCTCCAATCGTTACGAGAGTATATCAGCCGCGCGTTTCCGGCCGCGCGCGGGCGGGCTCGTGCTAGAGTGACCTCACTCGATAGAGGCGCGGGCGAGAAGATCCGCGGGGCAGCCGGCAGGCGTCACGACCCCGCGGGGAGGCGAGCCCGCCGAACTCGGCGCTCGGGCGCGGGCGTGGGGTGGGCCTGCGGGAAAGACCCGCAGGACTGTCTGCATGAAACCTGCAGGAGCGCTATCAAGGGAGCTTGCATGAAGCAGCCTTTTGTGACCAAGGACCAGCTCGTCGACATCGCCGAGCGGTATCCCACCCCCTTTCACCTGTACGACGAGGCCGGCATCCGCCGCAACGCGGAGGCGGTGCTCGACGCCTTCTCGTGGAACCCCGGCTTCAGGGAGTACTTCGCCGTCAAGGCCAACCCCAACCCCGCGCTCATCCAGATCTTGCTGGAGTACGGCTGCGGCTGCGACTGCTCAAGCTACACGGAGCTCCTCATTGCACGCGCTCTCGGCGTGCCGGGCGAGAAGATCATGTTCTCGTCCAACGACACGCCGGCCGAGGACTTCCGCCTCGCGCGCGAGCTCGGCGCCATCGTGAACTTCGATGACATCTCGCACATCCCGTTCTTCGAGGAGGAGGCGGGGCCGGTGGGCCCGGTCGCGAGCTGCCGCTTCAACCCCGGCGGGCTCTTCCGCCTGGCCAACGGCATCATGGACAACCCGGGCGAATCCAAGTACGGCATGACCGAGGGGCAGCTCTTCGAGGCGTACCGCATGCTCGTCGAGCGCGGCTGCTCCATGCTGGGGCTGCACGCGTTTCTCGCCAGCAACACGCACGGCAACGACTACTACCCCGCGCTCGCGCGCATCCTCTTTGGGCTCGCGGTGCGCCTGCATGAGGAGACCGGGGCGCACGTGGGCTTTGTCAACCTCTCGGGCGGCGTGGGCATCCCGTACCGCCCGGACGAGGAGCCCTGCGACATCCGCGCCATCGGCGAGGGCGTGCGGCGCGCCTTCGAGGAGGTCCTCGTGCCCGCCGGCATGGGCGACGTGGCCATCTGCGCCGAGATGGGCCGCTTCATGATGGGCCCGTACGGCTGTCTGGTCACGCGCGCCATCCACGAGAAGAACATCTACAAGGACTACCTCGGCGTGGACGCCAGCGCCGTGGACCTCATCCGCCCGGCCATGTACGGTGCCTACCACCATATCACCGTGATGGGGCAGGCCGGCGGCCCGGACAAGTCCTCGTGGCCCGCCGCGCGCACCTACGACGTCACGGGCAGCCTCTGCGAGAACAACGACAAGTTCGCCGTGGACCGGGGGCTTCCTGAGGTCGACCGCGGCGACCTGCTCGTCATCCACGACACCGGGGCCCACGGCCACTCGATGGGCTACAACTACAACGGCCGGCTTCGGTCCGCGGAGGTGCTGCTGCGTGAGGATGGCTCCACCGAGCTCATCCGCCGCGCCGAGACGCCCTCCGACTACTTCGCCACCCTGACCGTCCCCTTTGCACGCCTCGCGTACGGGAGAAAGGAATCGCCATGGACATGACCAACCTGACCGGATCGATCGTCGCGCTGGTGACGCCGTTCGCCGAGGACGGCTCCGTCGACTACCCCGCGCTCGAGCGCCTCGTGGACTTTCACCTGGCAAACGGCACGGACGGCATTCTCGTGCTCGGCACCACCGGCGAGTCCTCCACGATGACCGACGAGGAGGACCTCGAGGTCGCGCGCTGCGTGGTGGAGCGCGTTGGCGGCCGCATCCCCGTGATTGGCGGCGCGGGCTCCAACGCGACCTTCGAGTCCGAGCGCAAGGCCGCCGGCCTCGTCAGGATCGGCGTGGACGGGCTGCTCCTCATCACGCCGTACTACAACAAGTCCAACGAGGAGGGCATCTACCGCCACTTCACCGCCGTCCTCGACAAGGTGGACGTGCCGTGCATCCTCTACAACATCCCCGGCCGCACCGGCTGCTCCATCAGCGAGAAGAACCTCGCCCGCCTGGCGCGGCACCCCAACGCATGGGGCATCAAGGAGGCCTCGGGCTCCATCGGCTACGCGACCATGGCCGCCCAGTACCTCTCCGACGACTTCTGCATGTTCTCCGGCAACGACGACATCGTGGTCCCGCTCATGAGCCTCGGCGCCAAGGGCGTCATCTCCGTGTGGGCCGACGTCGCGCCCGCCACGGTGCACCGGATGTGCGCGGACTTCCTCGCCGGAGACGTCGAGGCCGCCCGCCGCGCGCAGCTGGAGAACCTCGAGCTCATCCACGCCCTCTTCTGCGAGGTCAACCCGATCCCGGTCAAGTGCGCCCTGGCCGAGATGGGCATGATCGGCGAGCACTACCGCCAGCCGCTCTGGACGATCTCCGACGCCGGCCGCGAGCGCCTCGTCGCCGCGATGAGGGGGGTCGGTCTCCTTGGCTAGCGCGATCGTCATCGGCGGCGCGGGCCGCATGGGCCGCCTCGTGCGCGAGGAGCTCCTCGCCCGCGGCTTCGGGCTTCTCGGCTCCTATGACGTGGACAACATCGACGAGCTGGACGACTCCGCGCCCGCGGCGGACGTGGCCGTGGACTTCTCCGCGCCCGCGTCGCTGCCGCACACGCTGGCCTACGCGCGCCGCACGGGCGCGGCGGTGGTCTCCGGCACCACGGGCCTCTCTGAGGGGCAGCTGGGCGAGCTTCGCGCGCTCGGCGAGACGAACCGCGTGATCTGGGCGTCCAACTACTCGCTCGGCGTCGCCGCCCTGCGCCGGGCGACGGCGATGGTGGCGCAGACGCTCGCGGGCTGGGACGTCGAGATCGTGGAGACCCACCACAACCAGAAGGTGGACGCGCCCTCCGGCACGGCGAAGGCGCTGCTCGCGGCCATCGACCCGGAGGGGGAGCGCCGCGTGGTGAACGGGCGCGCCGGCCAGGTGGGCGCGCGCGTCCCCGGCGAGGTCGGCATGCACGCCATCCGCGGCGGCACCGTCGCCGGCACGCACGAGGTGCACTTCTTCGGTCCCGACGAGGAGGTCTGCCTCACGCACCGCGCCACGAGCCGGCAGATCTTCGTCACCGGAGCCGTCGCGGCCGCCGCCCGCCTGCTCGAGCGCCCCGCGGGGTTCTATGACTTCGACGCGCTGATGTTCGCGTGACGCGGTTCTTCTCGCCGGGCGGGTTGAGCGGCCCGGGTCGTCTGGGCGACCCGGGTAGGCCGGGCGGTACTCAGTTCCGCATCTGCGCACGGTGCGGCGCGCAGTTGCGGAACTGAGTACGGCACCGTACACACATCCGGAACTGAGTACCGAGCGGGGGCCTGTCCGGTACGCAGATGCGCATCTGAGTACCATCTCGCGCCGGGGCCGTACGCACATCCGGAACTGAGCATGGTGCCGTACGCACATCCGGAACTGAGCACGGCGCCGTACGCAGATGCGGAACTGAGCACGGCGCTGCACGCAGATGCGGAACTGAGTGCCGCGCCGTGCTCAGACTCGGAAGTGAGTACCCGCCGCTATGGCGGACACCCCACCGCGGCCGCCGTACCGCCGCAGCCGCCAGGCCCAGCCGCGCTCAGGGCGAGAAGAGCCGCGGGCCGCTACCATGAGACAATCAGGCAACGAGGCGGGAACGCCGCCCGGAAGGAGGCGCGCCATGGACGCGCAGGAGATCATCGACTTCATCGCAAACGCCCCCAAGAAGACCCCGGTCAAGGCCTACGTGCGCGCGAGGGAGGGCGCGCGGCTCGACCTCTCGGCCGCCGAGCACGCCTTCGGCGCCGGCGATGCCGTCGTCTTTGGCGACTGGTCTGAGCTCGGCCCCGCGCTCGCGGCGCAGGCCGACAAGATAGACGACCTCGTGGTGGAGGCGGACCGGCGCAACTCCGCGGTGCCGCTTCTCGACCTCAAGGGCGTGAACGCGCGCATCGAGCCGGGCGCCATCATCCGCGACCGCGTGGAGATCGGCGACGGCGCCGTCATCATGATGGGCGCCGTCATCAACATCGGCGCCGTCGTCGGCGAGGGCACCATGATCGACATGGGCGCCGTGCTCGGCGGCCGCGCCATCGTGGGCGCGCGCTGCCACGTGGGCGCCGGGACCGTGCTCGCCGGCGTGGTGGAGCCCGCGAGCGCCACGCCCGTCGTCGTGGAGGACGGCGTCATGATCGGCGCAAACGCGGTGGTCCTCGAGGGCGTGCGCGTGGGTGCGGGCGCCGTCGTGGCGGCCGGCGCCGTCTGCGTGGAGGACGTCCCCTCCGGCGCCGTCGTGGCCGGCGTGCCGGCGCGCGTCATCAAGATGCGCGACGAGCGGACGGACGGCAAGACGGCCCTCGTCGAGGAGCTCCGCCGGCTGTAGCCGCCCGACCCCGCTCGACGCATCGCTCGTAAGGCGTCGCCAAGCCCCCGCACGACTGGTCTGCGGGGGCTTGGCGACGCTTCCTCGCACGAATCTGTCGCCTTGGCCCCGCACAGCTGCCGTGCGGGGGAGACGCGACATATCCGGAGGGGAGATCGCCGCCCCGGCCCCGCTCATCGCCCGCGCGGGGGAGGCGCGACGGATTCCGGGCATGCGGGCCCGCCCCGCCGCCGCGTTCTTCTCGCCCGCGCTATAATCAGGTGGATTCCGATAAGGAGCACTTCCTGCCAGCGAGAGGAGACCGCATGTCTGGTGTCGTTCCGGGAACGCTGAGGGTGTCAAACGACTGCATCGCCGACCTCGCCGGCTACGCCGCGCTCGAGTGCTACGGCGTCGTCGGCATGGCCGAGATTGACGAGCAGGCCGGCGTCGCGCGCCTGCTGCCGTCCTTCCGCCTGAGGAAGGGCATCGACGTCGCCTCCGTGGGCGGCCGCGTCGCCGTTGACCTCCACGTGATCGTGGAGCAGGGCGTCAACATGTCCTCCGTCGTGGGCAACCTCACGAGCTCGGTCAAGTTCCTGCTCAAGCAGATCGCCGAGCTCGAGAACGTTGACGTGAAGGTGCACATCGTGGGACTGCGCAACGCGCGCTAGGCGCCCCCGTCGAGAAGAACCGAGGTACCCCAAGATGATTTCGACCGTCATCCGCACCTGCTTCCCCGTCGCCGCCAAGGTCGTGGCGGACCGCGCGGAGGAGATCAACAAGCTCAACGTGTTCCCGGTCCCCGACGGCGACACCGGCACGAACATGTCCCTCACGCTCAACACCGTGGTCAAGGAGGTCGAGGCCCTTCCCGCGGGCGCCTCGATCGACGACATCGCCAAGGCCATCACGCACGGCTCGCTCATGGGCGCGCGCGGCAACTCGGGCGTCATCACGAGCCAGATCCTGCGCGGCATCGCCGAGGGCCTCTGCGACGCCAAGAACCAGGAGCACCCCACGCCCGCCGACATCGCGCACGCCTGGCGCCGCGGCGTCCGCGTGGCCTTCAAGGCCGTCCGCAAGCCGGTCGAGGGCACCATCCTCACCGTCCTGCGCGACGTCTCGGCCAAGGCCGACCAGCTGGAGAAGCGCCGCGACCTCACCTGCCACGAGATGCTCGACGCCCTCGTCGTCGAGGCCTACGAGTCCGTGGCGCGCACGCCGGAGCTCCTGCCCGTCCTCAAGGAGAACGGCGTCGTGGACTCGGGCGCCTTCGGCTTCGCCACGTTCCTCGAGGCCTTCGTGAACGCCGCGACCGGCAAGGCCGGCGAGCTCACCGACTTCAAGACCACCGTCGACGCCAAGGCCGACGTCTCCGCCAAGGTGCAGATCGAACTCAACGACGACTGGGAGGGCTCGGAGTTCCGCTACTGCAACGAGTTCCTCTTCAAGGCCGAGAAGGACTTCGACGTCGACGCGTCCCTGGCCTACCTCGCCACGCTCGGAGACTGCGAGCTCATCGTGGGCGCCTACCCCGACTTCAAGGTCCACGTGCACTCCAACGAGCCCAACCGCGTGCTCGAGTACATGCTTCAGTTCGGCCAGGTCTATGAGGTCTTCATCCACAACATGGACATGGAGTCCCACGACCGCACCGCCAAGATCGCGGCCGACCAGGCCGGCGAGGCCGAGAGGGACGCGGGCCCGCGCAAGGCCCTCGGCTTCGTGGCCGTGGCCGCCGGCTCGGGCGAGGAGGAGATCCTGCGCTCGCTCGGCGTCGACGTGGTGGTCTCCGGCGGCCAGACGATGAACCCGTCGACGGCCGACATCCTCGCCGCCATCGAGGAGGCCAACGCGGACAACGTCATCGTCCTGCCGGGCAACGGCAACATCCGCATGGCCGCCGAGGCCGCGGCCTCGGCCTGCGAGGGCTCCAAGGTCGCCGTGGTCCCCACCAAGACCGTGCTCCAGGGCTTCTCGGCGATGTTCGTCGTGGACCCGGAGGGCACGCTCGAGGACAACGTCGAGGCGATGACCGAGGCCATCGCCGACGTGCGCGGCGGAGAGGTCACCACCGCCGTGCGCGACTCCCAGGCCGCCGACGGCAGCCCCATCCACGCGGGCGACGTCATGGGCATCCAGGACGACTCCATCGACGTCGTGGGCTCCTCCGTGAAGCAGGTCACGCTCGACCTCATCGCCAAGATGCAGGACGAGGAGGAGGGCGACTCGCTCACCATCCTCGCCGGCCAGGACATGGACGACGAGGCCTTCGAGGCGCTCGTCGCTGCCATCGAGGAGGCGCAGCCCGACCTCGAGGTCGACCCGCACCGCGGTGAGCAGCCCCTCTACCCGGTGATCTTCTCCATAGAGTAGGTCCCTTGGCGGCGCGACCGTCCATACCGTCAGCTGCGGAGAGGGTGCAGAGAACCTGCGCCCTCTCTGACTCTGTGTCGCGCCTGCGCTACGTCTCGGGCGCGCGCGAGGAGGCGCTGCGCCGCCTGGGGATCGCCCGCGTGCGCGACCTCATGCTGCACGTGCCGCACCGCTACCTCGACTTCACGCGCGTGACCGAGATCGCCCGCGCGGACGTGGGGACGGACGCCACGATCGTCGCCACGGTCGACCGCGTCGAGCTCAAGCGGCCGCGCCCCCGCATGCAGATCGTCGAGCTCTCGGTGATCGACGAGACGGGCGTGCTCGTGGCCACCTTCTTCCGCCAGCCCTGGATCGCCGAGCAGGTGCACGTGGGCGACCGCGTCGCCCTCTCCGGCAAGGTGGAGTTCTCCTACGGCTTCAAGCGCATGAAGGCCCCGTTCCACGAGGTCCTGGGCCCCGCCGCCGGGGCGGGCGGCTACGCCCGCGTGCTGCCGGTCCACCCGGTGGGGGAGGGCGTCACCGCCTCGTGGATGCGCCGCATCGTGGCCGCGGCCCTCGCCGACGTGGGCGACGTCTGCGACTGGCTCCCGGCGGGCCTCGTCGCCCGGCGCGGGCTCATGACGCTCGCCCGCGCGCTTCGCGAGGTGCACTTCCCCACGTCCGTCGCGGCGGCGGGGCGCGCCCGGCGGCGCCTTGCCTACGACGAGCTCCTCTGCCTGCAGCTCGCGCTGCTCTGCCGCCAGAGCATGGAGCTCGCCGGCGTGGAGCCGGTCTCGCACGTGACCGCGGGGCCGCACATGGACGCCCTTCTCGCCGCGCTGCCCTTCTCGCTCACCGACGAGCAGCGTGCCGCCGCCGACCAGATCCTGGCCGACATGGCCGCGCCGCGCGTGATGAACAGGCTGCTTCTGGGAGACGTCGGCACCGGCAAGACCGCCGTCGCCGCCGTGGCGCTCGCCGCCGTGGCAGACACCGGGACGCAGGCGGCCGTCATGGCGCCCACCTCCGTCCTCGCCCGGCAGTACGCCGAGAAGCTCGGCCCCGTCCTTGACGAGGCGCGCGTGAGCTGGGCCCTCGTGACCGGCTCCACGCCCGCCGACGAGCGCGCCATCGCCGAGATGGCCGCGGCCCGCGGGGAGCTCACGGTGCTCTTTGGGACGACGGCGCTCCTCTCCGAGGGCATCGAGTTCGCCGCGCTCTCGCTCGCGGTGATCGACGAGCAGCACCGCTTCGGCGTCGACCAGCGCGCGGCGCTCCGGCGCAAGGGGGCGGGCGCGGACCTGCTCGCCATGACGGCCACGCCCATCCCGCGCACGCTCGCGCTCTCGCTCTACGGGGACGTCGAGCTCTCGGAGATCAGGCGCCGCCCGCGCCCCGGCGCCGGCGTCGAGACCCGGCTCGTGACGCCCGACAGCCTCGACCTCGCCTGGGGGGCCATCCGCGAGGCGGCGGCCGCGGGGCGCCAGGCCTACGTGATCTGCCCGCTCGTCGACGACGCGGACGACGGGGCCGAGCTCGACGACGTGCCGGAGGGCCTCACCTCGGCGGCGCCGCGCCTGCGCTCGGCCACCTCCACCCTCGCCGACCTGCGCTCGCACGTCCTGCCGGAGCTCTCGTGCGACCTTCTCACGGGCCGCATGGCGGCGGGCGAGAAGGACCGCGCGATGGAGCGCTTCCGCTCCGGGAAGACGCAGGTGCTCGTCTCAACGACGGTCGTCGAGGTGGGCGTCGACGTGCCCAACGCCACCGTCATGGTGGTGCTCGACGCGGACCGCTTCGGCCTCGCGACCCTGCACCAGCTGCGCGGCCGCGTGGGCCGCGGCGACGTCGCGGGAACCGTCTTCCTCTCGAGCGCCGCGAAGCGCGGCTCCACCGTGAGGAGGCGCCTCTCCGCGCTCGAGCGGACGTCGGACGGCTTCGAGCTGGCGGAGCTCGACCTGCGCCTGCGCCACGAGGGCGAGGTGCTCGGCTATCGCCAGCACGGCGGCGTGACGCTCAGGATCTCCGACCTCGAGGCGGACCGCGACCTCGTCGAGGCCGCGCACGCCGACGCCCGGGCAATCGCCGACGAGGACGCACGCCTGCGCGCGCCCGCCCATCGGGCGATGGCGCTCGAGGTGCGCGACCGCTTCGGCGCCTACTTCGAGGAGCTTGACCGAGCATGAGGATCGTTGGGGGAAAGTGGCGCGGGCGCGCCATCGAGGCGCCTCGGGGGCGCGACGTCACGCGGCCGACGACGGACCGCACGCGCGAGCGCGTGGCGTCGATGGTCCTCTCCGCCATGGGGCTCGACCTCTCGGGCCGCGCGGTGCTCGACGCCTTCGCGGGGTCGGGCGCCATGGGGTTCGAGCTGCTCTCGCGCGGCGCCGCGCGGGCGACCTTCGTGGACCGGGACCGCAGGGCCGTGGCGCTCGTCCGACGCACCGCGGCCTCGCTCGGGGCGCGCCCCGGCGAGTTCTTCTCGCTCGCGGGCGACGTCTGCGCGCTCGCGGGCCGGGGGCTTCCGGGCGCGCCCTTCGACGTCGTCTTCCTCGACCCGCCCTACGCCATGGGGGCCGACGCCGTGAGCGGGCTCGTCTCCGGGCTAGCCGGGACGGGCCAGCTCGCCCCGGGCGCCGTGGTGGTGTACGAGCACGCGGCGCGCACGCCCGGGCTCTCGTGCGCGGGCCTCGACCTCGTCCGCTCGAAGACGCACGGCGTCTCCACGGTGGACCTTATGACCTATGACACCCCGTCCGGGGGCGCGCACGCCCCCGCCGCGGGGCCGGAAGGGGAGTGAGCATGAGCTCTGAGACCATCACCCACGTCGTCGTCCCGGGCACCTTCGACCCGGTGACGCTCGGGCACGTCGACGTCATCCGCCGCGCCCGGAGGCTCTTCCCCCGGGTGACGGTGGCCGTGGCCGCCTCCGTGAACAAGCACGGGCGGGGCACCGCCTTCACCCTCGAGGAGCGCGCCGACATGATCCGCGAGGCCATCTCGCTCGAGGGCATGCCCGCCGACATCGAGGTCATGCCCTTCACCGGGCTTCTCGTCGACTTCTGCAAGGAGCTCGGCGCGGGCGGCGTCGTGAAGGGCCTGCGCGCCATGACCGACTTCGAGTACGAGCTGCAGCAGGCGGACCTCAACTTCCACCTCTCTCCCGACATCGAGTCGGTCTTCGTCATGTCGAGCCCCGAGTACGGCTACGTCTCGTCCTCCATCGTGCGCGAGATCGCGTCGATGGGATCGGACGTGAGCAGCCTCGTCCCCGCCAACGTGGACGCGCGGCTGCGCGCCCACTACGCCTGACGGGCCCGCCCACCGGATCCCTGACGTTCTCGTTGAGCAGGGCGTCCGCTGCCTTCGCCCGTCCCGAATCTGCTACCATACTGTGAGATAGGGCTCGACCATCGGGCTTGGCGCCCGACGAATCACGCGAAAGGAACCATAGATGCAGCCAGGTGAGGAGATCGAGAGCTTGGTCGACGAGCTCGAGCAGATCGTGACCGAGGCTAAGTCCCCGATCATGGACAGCGGGCAGAAGAAGATCGTCGACGCCCAGGACATCTACGAGATCCTGGACGAGATTCGCCGCGTCTTTCCCCAGGAGTTCGCCGACGCGCGCCGTATCCTCAAGGAGGAGCAGGAGACCATCGACCGCGCCCAGCAGCAGGCGAGCTCCATTATCGCCGACGCGCAGCAGCAGGCGATGATCCTCGCGGGCGACCAGGAGATCGTCCGCCTTGCCCAGCAGCAGGCCGACGGCATCCGCGACCAGGCGGCCCAGTACGAGCGCGACACCCGCTACAACGCCGAGGAGTACGCCGACACGGTGCTCGCCCACCTCGAGGAGAACCTCAAGAGCCTCACGAGCTCGGTCACGCGCGTGCGCCAGACGCTCGACGAGAACTCCGGCCCGCGCAACACCACCAACAACGTCCCCTGGTAGCCATGGACCCCATCATCCTTCCCATTGACGAGCGCCTCGCGGCCGCGGGCGACACCTGGTCGCTTGCGGGGCATCTCGACGAGCCCGGCTACGCCGTCGGCGACCACGAGTTCTCGCTTCCCTCCGGCATCGACTACGACGTCGTGCTCACCAACTCCGGCGAGGGCATCCTCGCCACGGGCATCCTGCGCGCCCACGCGGTGGGCACCTGCGACCGCTGCCTCGAGGACGCCGAGTTCGACGTCGACGCCGAGGTGGATGGCTACTACCTCTTCGAGGAGCCCGAGCAGCTCTCCGACGACGAGGACGAGGTGGACTTCGAGCTCGTCTCGGCCGACCGCACGATCGACCTCTCGGGCGCGCTCGTCTCCGCGCTCGTGATGGAGACGCCCTTCGTGGTGCTCTGCCGCGAGGACTGCGCCGGGCTCTGCCCCGTGTGCGGCGCCAATCTCAATGAGGAGGACTGCGGGCACGCCGCGCAGATCGAGGCCCAGCGCGAGGCGGACCGGATTGCGTCCTCGCCCTTCGCGGCGCTCGCCGGCCTCGACCTCGGCGGGGAGCGCCCCTCGGGCTCCGCGCCCGACGCGGAGTGAAGAATTGCTGATGGGGTGTTCTTTGTCCCGCCCAGTCGTGCTATAGTGTCTCTTCGCATGACTGGCGATACGCCATCTCCGTGCGTGCGGAGGGGCAGAGGTTTGTGAACAGGAGAGTCTGACATGGCAGTACCCAAGCAAAAGAAGGGCCGCGGCGCCACCCACACCCGTCGTTCGGCCAACAGCAAGCTCGAGGCCTCGGCCCGTTCCGTGTGCCCCCAGTGCGGCGCCCCCAAGCTCCCGCACCACGTGTGCCCCAACTGCGGTCACTACAAGGACCGCGAGGTCATCGTCACCGAGTAGGCGCGCCAGGCCGATCCATCGGAGCCTTCGGGGCCGTCCCGCCTAGGGACGGCCCCGTTTCGTGTGGCGAGGGGCCCCGGCGGCAGGTTCCTCTCGCCGCGCGCCACGTGCCGGCCTCGGCCCCACGCCCCGCTCGCGCCTCCGCCGAGCATGCCTCCTCGCACGGAGGTGACGGATTCGGGGCCGGGACCGTGCGCCGGGGCATGCTCGGCGGTTCCGTGCGCGGGGGCATGCTCGGACGGGCCGGCGCCTCCTCGAGAGCGGGCTGCCGGTGTCTCGGGCATGCCCGGGCGCACGCTCCTGGCCGTCGCGCGGCTCGCGCGGCGAGAAGAACGCGCGCCTGCTGATTGCGGCATAATGAAGGGGTATGTGACGGGGCGCGACCGCCCCACTAAGGAGGAAGCATGACCACCATCTGCGTCGACGTCATGGGGGCGGACAAGGAGCCGCCCGTCCTTCTCGAGGGCGTCGAGGCCGCGCTCGCCGCCGACCCGGAGCTCGAGGTGCTCGTCGCCGGGGCGGCCGACGTCGTGGAGCCCTTCGCGGCGTCGCACGACCGCGCCCGCGCGCTCGTCACCACCGAGGTCATCGCCATGTCCGAGCATCCCGCAAGCGCCGTGCGCGTGAAGAAGGACGCGAGCATCGTGCGCGCCGCCGCCGCGGTGCGCGCGGGCGAGGCCGACGGCCTCTTCTCGGCCGGCTCCACCGGCGCCGTGCTCACGGCCGCGACCTTCGGCGTGGGCCGCATCAAGGGGATCAAGCGCCCCGCGCTCTCGCTGCCGTTCCCGGGCATCTCGGGCAAGCCGACCGTGTTTCTCGACATGGGCGCCAACGCGGACGTCAAGCCGGAGGTGCTCGTGCAGTTCGCCCACATGGGGCGCGCCTACAGCCGCGCGATCCTCGGGGTGGACGAGCCGCGCGTGGGCCTGCTCTGCAACGGCTCCGAGGACACCAAGGGCTCCGAGATGGCGCTCGCGTACCACGCCGCGCTCGAGGCCGGGGACTGCGGCTTCGCGGGCAACGCCGAGGGCACCGACCTGCTCGCCGGGACCTTCGACGTCATCGTTGCGGACGGCTTCACCGGCAACGTGGCCCTCAAGTCCATCGAGGGCACGGGCAAGTTCGTCATCAAGCGCCTGAAGGCGGCGATGGGCGCCTCGCTCGGCAACAAGATCGGCATGGCGCTGCTCGCCAAGTCGCTCAAGTCGCTCGCCGCCGAGATGTCCGGCGACGAGTACGGCGGCGCCATCCTGCTGGGGCTGCGCGCCCCGGTGGTGAAGGGCCACGGCGCCACGAGCGCCCGCGCCGTCTGCCAGGGCACGCTCGCCGCGGCAGCGGCCGTGCGGGCCGGGCTCACCGACAAGATCGCCGCCGCCTGCGACATCGCGGGCTAGGGCCGGGCGCGCCGACGCGTCCCCGGACGGGTAGAATCACGGGGGAGACCCCTTCGGAAGGAGACACCATGGATCATGAGGCCACGCTCGCAAAGGTCATCGAGGTCGTCGACGACACGCTGCAGCTCGGCGAGGGCGTGCAGCTCACCGAGGACACCAACCTCAAGGAGCTCGGCGCCGACTCGTTCGACCTGCTCGAGCTCGTGACCGCGCTCGAGGACGAGTTCGGCATGACGTTCCAGGACGACGCCGTCGGCAGCATCGTGACGGTCGGCCAGGTCGTCGCCGCCATCGAGGCCGCCAAGTAGGGGGCTCGTTCATTGAAGATGCACCAGCGGGTGGTCGCGGCCGAGGAGGTCTGCGGCCACCACTTCGAGAACCAGGACCTCATCGTGGCCGCGCTCACGCACCCGTCGGCCGCGGAGGGCAAGTCGCACGCCGCGTCCTACGAGCGCCTCGAGTTCCTCGGGGACTCCGTCCTCGGGGCCATCGTCGCCACTGACCTCTACGGACGCTTCCCCGACATGGACGAGGGCGAGCTCACGCAGGCCAAGATCAGCCTCGTCTCGGGCAGGATGCTCTCGAGCGTCGCCGAGAAGATCGGCGTCGCCCCGCTCATCCTCATGGGCGAGTCCGAGAAGGGCACCGGCGCCCGCGGCATGCACTCCGCCCTCGAGAACGTCTACGAGGCCATCGTCGGCGCGCTCTACCTGGACGCCGGCTACGAGACCACGCACGGGTTCGTCATGCGGACGCTCGGGCCCGAGGTGTCCCCGGCGCTCGCGAAGAAGCCCATCAGCCCCAAGTCGCGCCTGCAGGAGGTCGCGCAGCGCGACATGCACTGCGGGCCCGAGTACAAGCTCGTCTCCGAGGACGGCCCCGCTCACGACCCGACCTTCACCTCCGTCGCCATGGTGGGGGGCAGGAGGATCGGGCGCGGGTCCGGGCCCTCCAAGAAGTCCTCGGAGAGCGCCGCCGCGATCGACGCCCTCGTCCGGCTCGGCTATGCCGAGCAGGACGACTTCGAGGGCGCCGGCATCACCAACTAGCACGAAGGCAGGCCCCGTGTACCTCAAGTCGCTCACGCTCAAGGGTTTCAAGTCCTTCGCGGACAAGACGCAGATGGTCTTCGACCCCGGCCTCACCGTGGTCGTGGGCCCCAACGGGTCGGGCAAGTCCAACGTCTCCGACTCCATCCTCTGGGTCCTCGGCGAGCAGAGCGCCAAGCAGCTGCGCGGCCAGGCCATGGAGGACGTCATCTTCTCCGGATCCTCCGCGCGCGGCGCCGTGGGCGTGGCCGAGGTGACGCTCGTGCTGGACAACTCCGACCACACGCTGCCGATCGACTTCTCCGAGGTGGGCATCACGCGCCGGATGTACCGCTCCGGCGAGTCCGAGTACCTCATCAACGGCGCCCCCTCGCGCCTCATGGACGTCCAGGACATCCTGCACGACTCGGGCCTTGGCAAGGACACCCACTCGATCATCTCCCAGGGCAAGCTCGACTCCATCCTCTCGAGCCGCCCCGAGGAGCGCCGCGCCCTCATCGAGGAGGCGGCAGACATCTCCAAGCACCGCCGCCGCAAGGAGCGCAGCCAGCGCAAGCTCGCCTCCATGGACGAGAACCTCTCGCGCGCCAAGCTCCTCTCGCGCGAGATATCCCGCCAGCTCAAGCCCCTCGAGCGGCAGGTCGACAAGGCGAAGCGCGCGCACGACCTCGAGGACGAGCTCAAGGGGCTCAGGGTGCAGCTCGCGGTCGACGACCTGCGCACGCTCCAGGAGGGCTACAACCGGCTCTCCGCGCGCGGGCGCGAGGCCGACGCGGCCATCGAGCTCGCCCAGTACCGCTTCGACGAGAAGAGCGCGGAGCTCGAGAAGCTCCAGTCGCTGCTCGAGCAGAAGGGCCTCTTCGTGGGCGACCTCGGCGAGCAGCGCCGCCGCATGCAGGACCTCCTCGGCCGCATGGACTCCGACATGCGCCTGCTCGAGGAGAAGGGCAAGAACATGGTCTCGCGCCTCTCCGACATGCGGATGCAGCTTTCCGCGATGGAGAAGCAGCGCGCCGACGCCGCCTCAGAGCACGAGCGCCTCGCGGCGGAGCTCTCCGACACCGCGGTCCGCGAGGAGGACCTCAAGCGCCGCGCCGCCGAGCCCGCGTCGGCCTCGCACGAGGCCGTGGAGCGCCGCCGCGCGCTCGACGCGGAGATCGGCCGCATCACCGCCGCCGAGCGCGCCGCCCGCTCCGAGGCCGACCGAGAGACGCTCGCCTACGCGAAGCTCGAGGAGCAGATCTCGAGCGCCGAGGTCGAGGACCAGATGTTCGTCTCGCGCATCGACCAGCTCGACGAGACCGCCCGGACCGCCGAGGAGGCCCTCGAGGAGCGCGCCTCGGCGGCGGAGCGCCTCGAGGGCGAGCTCGCCGCCGCCCGCGAGAGGGCCGACGCGCTCGCGCGCGAGATCGCGGCGCATGACGCCGCGCTCTCCTCCGCGCGCCGCGAGGAGTCCGCCGCCCGCGCCGAGCTCTCCTCGGCCGAGGCCACGCTCGACGCGCTGCGCGCCGTCGACGCGGACGTGGAGTCGTCGAGCCCGCTCGTGGCCGCCCTCGCCGAGCGCGCCGGGGAGCGCGTCGAGTGCCGCCTCGCCGACCTCATCGACGCCGAGCCCTCCGTCGAGGAGCTCGTCGAGCGGCTGCTCGGCGACGACCTCGCGGCCCTCGTGGTCTCCGGCGGCGCGGAAGCGGCGGCGCTCGCCGAGTCCGCCCTCGGCCTCGCGGACGCCGGGGGGCGCGCGACCATCCTCGCCCGCGAGGCCGCCCGCCCGCCGAGGGGCGACGCCGACGCGGCGGGGGAGTCGCTCCTCGCCCGCCTGCGCGTGCCCGACGGCGCGCGCCCGCTGCTCGAGGCCCTTCTCGGCGACGTCCGCCTCGTCGGCGGGGCGGGCGAGGCGGTCCGCGCGCACGAGAAGGACCCCTCCCGCACCTACGTCACCGCCGACGGCGTGACCGTCCTGCCCGACGGCCGCGTGCGCGTTGGCGACGCCCCCTCGAGCGAGGCGGGCGCGCTCGAGCGCAAGCGGCGCATCCGCGAGCTCGACGAGGGCATGGCCTCGCTGCGCGAGGCGCTCGACGCCGCCGGCGAGGCGGTGGGGCGCGCCGAGCGCGAGCTCGCCGCGTCGCGCGAGTCGGCCGCGTCAGCGAAGGGCGAGGTCGCCCGCCTCTCCGCCGAGCTCTCCTCGGCCATCTCCGAGCGCGGCCGCCTCGAGGCCCAGCTCGCGAGCGCGCGCTCCGAGCTCGCCCAGGTGGAGAAGCGGCGCGCCGCGTCGCGCGAGCGCGCCCGCGAGGCGCGCGGGAAGATCGACGGGCACCGCGCGGCGGCGCGCGAGGCCCGCGAGCGCGCGGACGAGCTGGCCGCCGAGCTCTCGGAGCGCTCCGACGCGCACGAGGAGGCCATCCGCGAGCAGGGCAGGGCGAGCCGCGAGCTCTCCGACGCGCGCCTGGAGCTCGCCATGGCGTCCGAGCGCCGGGGCAACCTCGCCACGCGCGAGCGCGAGCTCTCGAGGCGCGTCGCGGAGCTCGACGAGCGGATCGAGGCGACCGAGCGCGGCTCTCGCTCGCTCGAGGTGGTCCGCCTGCGCGTGGACCCGCTCCATGACCGCTACGACGCCATCCGTTCGCGCGCCCTCGAGTGGGCGGCGCGCCTCAGGGACCGCGCGTCGCTCGCCGAGGCCGACTCCGACTCCCTCAAGCGCACGATCGGCGACGCCAAGGCCGCCGTGAGCGCCGCCTCGGAGGAGCTCGAGCGCGCCCGCTCGGCGGCGAACGAGGTCAAGGTCGACCTCGGCAGGCTCGAGGTCCAGGTGGAGACCGCCATCAACGCCATCACGGCGACGGGTGCCGTCCTCGACGACGCGCTTTCCATCCCCGCGCCGGAGGACCGCGACGCCGCGGAGCGTCGCGTCGCCGAGATCGGGCGCCAGCTCGAGTCCATCGGCCCCGTGAACGAGGTCGCCATGGACGAGTACCTGCGGCTCAAGCAGCGTCACGACTACATCTCCGAGCAGGTTGAGGACCTCGAGAGCGCCCGAGCGTCGCTCAAGAAGATCACGGCGGCGATCGAGCGGAAGATGCGCAACCGCTTCCTCGTGGTGTTCGACAAGGTCAACGAGAACTTCTCCGAGATCTTCTCGCTGCTCTTCCCGGGCGGGCAGGCGCACATCGAGATGACCGACCCCGAGAACCCCTCCGAGACGGGCATCGAGATCGTGGCGCAGCCCCGCGGCAAGCGCCTCTCCAAGATGATGCTCATGAGCGGCGGCGAGAAGTCGCTCACGGCCCTTGCGCTGCTCTTCGCGGTCTACAAGGTCCGCACGGTCCCGTTCTACGTCTTCGACGAGGTCGAGGCGGCGCTCGACGACTCCAACCTCTCCAAGCTGCTCGACGCCATCGAGCGGCTCAAGGAGAGCACGCAGCTCATCGTGATCTCCCACCAGCGGCGCACGATGGAGCAGGCGGACGTCCTCTACGGCGTGTCGATGCAGGCCGACGGCGTGAGCCGCGTGGTCTCGCAGCGGCTCGACCGTGCGACAGGAAAGGTGGTAGATGCATAGATGGGCTTTCTCGACAGCCTGAAGAGGGGCCTCCAGCGCTCGCGCGAGGCCATCAACGAGATCTTCTACATGGGCGGCGAGGTCGACGAGGACTTCTGGGAGGACCTCGAGGACACGCTCGTCATGGGCGACATGGGCGCCGAGGTGGCCATGCGCGTGACCGACGACCTGCGCGAGCAGGCGGCCCGCGAGAACCTCTCCCGCGCCGAGCAGCTGCGCGACGCCCTCGCGCGACGCCTTGCGGCCGAGTTCCCCGAGGCGGGGCGCGACCCGTTCTCAGACCTCCCGAGCACGGTGCTGTTCGTGGGCATCAACGGCGCCGGCAAGACGACGACGGTGGGCAAGCTCGCCGGGCGCGCGCGCGAGGCGGGCGTCCCGTGCCTGATCGGCGGGGCGGACACGTTCCGCGCCGCCGCGATCGAGCAGCTCGAGGTCTGGGGCCAGCGCGCGGGCGTCGACGTCATCACCCGCGAGCGCGGGGCCGACCCCGCGAGCGTCTGCTACGACGTGGTGGACGAGGCCGAGCGCCGCGGGGCGCAGCTCACGCTCATCGACACCGCCGGGCGCCTCCACACCTCCGCCGACCTCATGCGCGAGCTCGCCAAGGTCGTGAACGTCACCAGGAAGCGCTCCGCGGCCCCCGTGACGGTGGTGCTCGTCATCGACGCCACGACGGGTCAGAACGGCCTCAACCAGGCGCGCGAGTTCAATGACGCCCTCGAGCTCGACGGCCTCATCGTCACCAAGCTCGACGGCACCGCCAAGGGCGGCATCGCGCTCGCCATCTCCAGCCAGCTCGGCCTGCCCATCTACCGGATCGGCGTGGGCGAGTCCATCGACGACCTCCAGTCCTTTGACGCGCTCGACTTCTGCCGCGCGCTCGTGGGTGAAGGGATGTAAGCCATGGCAGTGTTCAGCTCTCTCTCGGACCGTCTCCAGGACACCTTCGACTCTCTGCGCGGCAAGGGCCGCCTCACGGAGGACGACATCAACGTCGCCATGCGAGAGATCCGCATGGCGCTGCTCGAGGCAGACGTCAACTACCGCGTGGTCAAGGGCTTCGTCGGGCGCTGCAAGGAGAAGTGCCTCGGCGCGGACGTCCTCGACTCGCTCTCGCCGGCGCAAAACGTCGTGCGCATCGTTCTCGACGAGCTCACCGTCCTTCTCGGCTCCACGGACTCCAAGCTCACGCTGGCCCAGAACCGCACGCCCAACGTGATCATGCTCGTGGGCCTGCAGGGCTCGGGCAAGACCACCGCCGCGGCCAAGCTCGCCTACCTGCTCAAGTCCCAGGGCCACAGCCCGCTTCTCGCCGCGTGCGACACGCATCGCCCGGCCGCCGCCGACCAGCTCGCCACCCTCGGCGGCGAGATCGGCGTCTCGGTCTTCCGCGGCGACGGCAAGGACGCCGTGGCCGTGGCCGAGGGGGCCATCCGCGAGGCGGTCGACCACCTGAACGACATCGTGATCGTGGACACGGCCGGCCGCCTCCAGATCGACGAGGAGATGATGCAGGAGGCCGTGGCCATCAAGCAGGCCGTGCGCCCCGACCAGATCCTCATGGTGGTGGACGCCATGACGGGCCAGGACATCGTGAACGTGGTCACGGAGTTCGCCAATCGCGTGGACTTCGACGGCGTCATCATGTCCAAGCTCGACGGCGACGCCCGCGGCGGCGGCGCGCTCTCCGTCCGCGAGGTCACCGGCAAGCCGATCAAGTTCGTCTCGATGGGGGAGAAGCCCGACTCGCTCGAGGTCTTCCATCCCGACCGCATGGCAAAGCGAATCCTCGGCATGGGCGACGTGGTGGGCATCATCGAGCAGGCCCAGAAGGTCGCTGACGAGCAGCAGATCGAGGACGCCGAGCGCATGCTCCGCGAGGGCTTCACGATGGACGACCTCCTCGCGCAGATGCAGCAGATCCGCAAGATGGGCGGCCTCCAGAAGATCATGGGCATGATCCCGGGCATGGAGCGGGCGATGGCACAGGCGCCCGCGGCGGCGGTGGACGACTCGCAGATGACGCGCATCGAGGCCATCATCCGCTCCATGACCCGCGAGGAGCGCCTGCGCCCCAAGATCATCAACGGCCAGCGCCGCCGGCGCATCGCGGCCGGCTCGGGCCGAACCGTGCAGGAGGTCAACCAGCTCATCAAGCAGTGGGACGAGATGAACAAGATGGTCGGCCGCATGAAGGGCATGATGCAGCAGGGCGGCGGTCGCAAGGGCGCCAAGAAGGGGCGTCGCGCCATGCAGCAGATGATGCGCAACATGGGCGGCGGCAACGGGCTTCCGTTCTAGCCTGCATCCCGGACCTGACAAAGGTGACAGGGTCAACTGTCATGATTTTCATGACAGTTGACCCTGTCACCTTTGTCAGGTCGCCTTTGCCGTCGCCTAGTAGTGGACCACCACGCCGTCGCCGACCTTGGTGAGGTCGTAGAGCTCGGCCGCCTTGCCGAGGGGCAGGTTCACGCAGCCGTGGCTGCCGTTGCCCTGGTAGATGGTCCCGCCGAAGTTGCTGCGCCAGTCGGCGTCGTGGAGCGCCACGAGGTTGCCCACGAAGGGGATCCAGTAGTTGACGTGGCTCTCGTAGTCGGGCTCGCCGTCCTCGTCGTAGTCAAGCCCCTTGAGCGTCTGGTCGAGCGCCTTGTAGGAGTTGATGGGGTTGACGCCCGTGGGCGTGTCGTAGCCCTGGGTCGGGTCGCCCGTGACGCATGCCGACTCAAAGATGAGCGAGCCGTCATCGCCGTACATGCGCACGTACTGCTCGGAGATGTCGATGTCGATGTAGCGGTTGCCCCAGTCGCGCCCTCCCTGGTCGGGGGCGAAGCCCGTGCTCTGCTTGAGGGGAATCTCGATGGCCTGGGGCGAGCCGCCCTTGATCGCGGAGACGAGGGCCGTCGTGGTCTCCGCCTCGTTGGTGACGATGCCCCACGACCCGCCAGAGACGCTCACCTGCTTGCCGTCGGGGCGGGTGTAGGTGCGGGTCTTCCCCACGGTGTCGAGCGCGCCGACGTTCTCGTGCACCCACTCGCCAATGGCGTCCTCGTTGAGCGAGACCGAGAGGTCCTCGCCGATCGCCACCCAGCTGGAGACGAGGTCGGGGCTCACGTCGAGCACGAGCTGGCCGCTGATGAGCAGGGTCGTTCCCGCGGAGGCGAGGTAGGTGTTCGCGGCGTCCGCGGCGGCCTGGAGCGCGCTCGCGTCGGAGAGGCACTCGTCGCCGATCTCGACGGTGGGGGAGAGCTCGGAGACGGCCTGCTTCACGCGCTCGCACACGGCCGTCGCGTCGAGCAGGCTCGCTGCGGCGTGCTCGTCGACGACGTAGGCGCCCGCCTCGGCGCTGTAGGAGACCCCAAGCCCGGTGGTCTCCTCGGCGGCGCGGACCCGCTCCTCGACGGCAGGCGTCACGATCTGCGCGAGCTTGTCGGCATCGAAGACGGGGTCGGCCTCGAGCGTGAGGTCGCGCGTGCCGGCGACCTCGAGGGGCCAGGCCCAGGGGTTCACCTGCTCGAGCGCGGCCTGCGCGTACGCGGTCCCGTCGTAGGAGAGGCCGATCTCGGGGGCGGAGACGGTGAGGTCGAGCCCCTGCCCCGTGATGTGGAGGGCATATCCGTCGAGCGACGCGGTCTTCTCGGCCGCGACCTCCTCGACGGAGCGCAGGGAGACGTCGGCCCCGTCGAGCGTGGTTCCCGGCATGAAGTTCGACTGAAAGTAGACGCCCCCCGCCACGTAGGCGCCGGCGAGAAGGACGACGATGACGGCGGGTATGGCCCACAGGAGCCGGCGGCGCGGGCGCTGGGGCGTCGGGCCGTCGGAGACGGGGGTAACGAAGGCGCTCTCGGGGCCGGGGATAAAGCTCGCGCCGGGGGCGGCCCCCTCGGCAGGGCGCGAGTCGGTCTGCTTCTTCATATGGCTAGGCATGCGATGATCCACCCTAGGTAGCTCGTGTGCGGTTCCTGGCGGCCGGCGGCCGTCTCGGCTATCGTACCCTACAGGCGCGACAGATTCCGCTCAGATCGCGTCCCGTCATCAAAAGGGGGAGGAATGGCACACACCGTCCGGCTCGAGGGGCTCGAGGACCCGAGGCTCGACGTCTTCGCCCGGCTCACCGACCATCAGCTCCGCGCGGGGGTCGAGGCGGGGCGCGGGCTCCTCGTCGCAGAGTCGCCGCTCGTCGTCGAGGTGGCGCTGGAAGAGGGGGTGGAGCCGGTCTCGTTCCTCGTCGACGAGCGGCATCTCTCGACCTGCTCGGCACTGCTCGAGCGCGCGGGGGACGTGCCGGCCTTCGTGCTGACCGGCGAGCAGATGGAGCGGCTCTGCGGGTACCGCGTGACGCGCGGCTTCCTCTGCGCGATGCGCCGCCCGCGCCCACTTTCGGTTGAGGCCGCCCTCGAGGGGGCCCGCAGGGTCGTCGTGCTCGAGGACCTCGTGGACGTGACCAACGTGGGAGCGCTCTTCCGCTCCGCCGCCGCGCTCGGGGCGGACGCCGCGATCCTCTCGCCGCGCTGCGCCGACCCCTACGTGCGCCGGGCCGTCCGCGTCTCGATGGGGTGCGTCTTCAAGCTTCCGTGGGCGCGCGCCGACGAGGCCTCCTGGCCCGAGGCCACGCTCGAGGGGCTGCGCGGGCGGGGCTTCTCGGTTCTGGCGCTTGCGCTCGAGGAGGGCGCGCTGCCCCTCGACGACCCGGCGCTTCTCGCGGGCGACCGGCGCGCCCTGCTCTTCGGCAGCGAGGGCTACGGGCTCTCACGCCGGGCGCTTGCCGCCTGCGACCGATCGGTCATCATCCCCATGTCGCGTGGCGTCGACTCGCTGAACGTGGCCGCGAGCTCAGCCGTCGCCTTCTGGCAGCTCTTCAGGTAGGGCCGCGATCTCGGGGCGTTTTTCTCGCTAGCGCGACGTTCTTCTCGGTCGCGGCGCTCTGCCGCACGCCGCGCGTCTCGCCGCTGCGTTGTCCCTTGCGGCGCGCCGTCCTTTCTGGCGCGCTGGCGCCCTCGTTCCGCTGCCTCTTCGCTCTGCCTTAAGTCATGGGCACTCAGCTCCGCATCTGAGTACTGGATGGTGCTCACTTCCGGAACTGCGTACGGCGTGGTACTCATTTCCGCATTTGCGTACCACCCGAAGCCCCCATGGCCTCCAAACCTGGAATTGCGTCTCATCGACGCCGAGAGTCGGCACTCAGTTCCGCATCTGTGTACGGCGTGATACGCATCTCCGGAACTGCGTATCATTTCATGCTCAATTCTGGATTTGCGTACCGTGACCCAAGAGCCGTGACTACGTCGCCGCTTCGCGTGGGAGCTCGCGCGACCCCTCCATGAGGAGGTGGTCGGACCGCCCGGTCCAGGTGAGGCCGTCGATTCGCTCGAGGTCATGCCAGAGGCGCTCGCGCCGCGCCCGCCTCGCCTCCAGCGCCCCCGGCCTGAGCCGCAGCTCCTCGAGCCCGAGGTCGCGGCGGATGTGCGAGACGAGCCAGTCGAGGTAGTCGGGGTCGTCGTAGTGCTCCTTCTCGATCTCGTACGGCTTGACGCCGCAGGCGAGCAGCTCGTTGCGACGATTGGTGTCGCGCCCGGCCTGAATCTCGTCGCGATGATAGCCTCCCTGGTAGTCGAGGGCGCAGCCGCGAAACGGGATGGAGCCCTCCGGCGCGTCCGCTGGAGCGAGCAGCATGATGTCGGGCTTTCTGATGCGCTCGCGCGACGCGGCAAGCGTCGCATCGGCGCGCTCGACGAGGACCGGGTCGTTGAGCGCCACGACCTCGAGGCCGTACCCGCCGAGGCGCGGGGAGAACTCGAGGCGATGGACCGTCTTGCTCCCGCGCGGCGACCCGGAGCGCTCCCGCGCGCGTCCGACGGCGCGCCGAAGCTTCGATGCCCCGCGGGGCGTGCTCGCGCGGTCGAGGTAGTCCAGGATTCGCCTCGTGCTCGTGAGCGGGTCCGATCGCTTGACGAGTCCCTTGCTTGCGCGCGGCTGAATCCCGTAGTGCCCGCAGAGCTCGTCCACGAGGAGAAGGAGCTCGAGGTCGGTGGCATACTCCGCCATCTGGAGCAGGACGAGCTCCGGCGACGCGCAGTGCACCTCGGGGGAGAGCGAGAAGAACGAGCCGGGCGGTTGGAGCGCCTGCGTCTGGTGCGCGACGAGCAGCTCGGAGCGATGTCGCGCCGTCGTTCCGGAGACGATGACGTGATAGGGCGGCCGGAGCGCCGAGAGCGCCTCGACGCGCCCCAGGGCCTCATCGCATCTCCGCAGTTCGGGCATGCGCTCTGGCGGTCGAGCAGACCCTTCTTGCCGGCCCCGCTCTAGGAGTCGCGGCGCGTTCCAGCAGCGGAGAACCTCGAGTGCAGTGGTATGTGAAAGGCAGATGGTCATCATGCATCGAGCGTAGCGCGCTGCGGGTCGTCCCGGCTGGGGATTGTGCGAAAGCTCGCCAGCTTGCTGCCGCGAAGCGTGCGCGACGCTGACCAGACCATCCGTTCGCGCAGGTCATACAACTTGACATAAGACGAGGTACTCGAAGAAGGCGTGCCGCGGCCGACCGCTCCCGGCCACAGTCCGACCGTCCGCCGCCCGTGCGCCACGAAACACGCTCGGGTGCTCAGTTGCAGAAATGAGTACGAAGCGGTGTTCACTTTCGGATTTGCGTGCGGCGCGGTGCGCACATCCGGAAGTGAGTGCCTCCTCAGCGCGCAGCCGGTCGGGTCGGGCGAGAAGAACCTCGGGTTTTGGTTTGCCCGGCGCCGACGCCGGCCCGAGGCGGCACTCATATCCGGAAGTGCGTGCTGCGTCGTACACAGCTCCGGAAATGAGTACCGAGATATGCACAATTCTGGATATGAGTACCACGCTGCGCACAGTTGCGGATGTGCGTGCTGCATTGAATGCGGTTGCGGGCGTGAGTGCCGTGCTGCGGCGCACTCAGTTCCGGAAATGAGTGCCGTTCCGTGCGCAGTTGCGAAAATGAGTACGGCACGGCACGCAGATGCGGAAGTGAGTCCGCGCCATGAGCAGCTCCGAATCCGCGCGCCGTCCCATGAAGAAGCGCCTCCCTCACGCGGCTTCTGCTAAGCAGTGAGCGGTGGGGGAGGCGCCTCGTGCTTGGTGCTCGCGGACAGCGGCCGCTACTCGGCGGGCGGCGTCGGCATCTTGGGGGCGAAGCCGTCGTCGCGGGTGAGGATGTTCATGAACTCGTCGCCCGTGATGGTCTCCTTCTTCTGAAGGTAGTGGGCGATCTCGTGCAGCTTGAAGCGGTTCTCGCGCAGCGTCCTGAGCGCGGTCTGATGCCCCTCCTCTACGAGGCGCTGCACCTCGGCGTCAATCTCTTGGGCGGTGCCCTCGGAGCACGTGAGCTGCTGGCCTCCGCCGAGGTAGCGGCTCGCGGGCTGGCCGAGCTGGACCATGCCGAACTTGTCCGACATGCCGTACTGCGTGACCATGGCACGCGCGAGCTGCGTGGCCTTCTCGATGTCGTTGGAGGCGCCGGTGGTCATCTCGCTGAAGATGAGCTCCTCGGCGGCGCGTCCGCCGCAGAGGACGGCGATCTTGTCCTTGGCCTCCTGCCGCGTGGTGAGGAAGTGCTCGTCCTCCTCGACCTGCATGGTGAAGCCGAGCGCTCCCGAGGTGCGCGGCACGATGGTGATCTTCGAGACGGGGGCCGAGCCCTTCTGCATCGCCGCAACGATGGCGTGGCCGGTCTCGTGGTAGGAGACGACCTCCTTCTCGTGCTGCGAGAGAACGGTGGACTTCTTCTTCTCGCCCGCGATGACCACGTCGACGGACTCCAGCAGGTCCTCCTGCGTGACGCGGCTGCGGCCGAAGCGCACGGCGCGCAGCGCGGCCTCGTTGATGATGTTCGCGAGGTCGGCTCCCGAGGCGCCGGGCGTGGAGCGCGCCACGACGCCGAGGTCGATGCCCGGCTCCATCTTCACGTCGTTGGCGTGGATCTTGAGGATGGCCTCGCGGCCGACGAGGTCGGGAAGCTCCACCGGGATGCGACGGTCGAAGCGGCCCGGACGAAGCAGCGCCTGGTCGAGCGTCTCCGGCCGGTTGGTGGCGGCCAGGACGACGATGCCCTTGTGGTTGTCAAAGCCGTCCATCTCGGAGAGGAGCTGGTTCAGGGTCTGCTCGCGCTCGTCGTTGGAGCTGAGCGAGGAGTCGCGGCGCTTGCCCACGGCGTCGATCTCGTCGATGAAGACGATGCAGGGGGCCTTCTCGCTCGCCTGCTTGAAGAGGTCGCGCACCTTGGCGGCGCCGCGGCCGACGAACATCTCGACGAAGGCCGATCCGGCGATCTGGAAAAACGTGACGCCCGCCTCGCCGGCGACGGCCTTGGCCAGGAGCGTCTTGCCCGTGCCCGGAGGGCCCACGAGCAGCGCGCCGCGGGGGCAGCGGGCGCCGATCTCGTTGTACTTCTCGGGGTTCTTGAGGAAGCTCACGATCTCCTGGAGGGACTCCTTGGCCTCGTCCTGGCCCGCCACGTCCTTGAACGTGACCCCGGTCTCCTCGCCCTTGATCTCCTTGGCGTTGGACTTGCCGAGGCCGCCTCCCATGCCAAAGCCGCCCCCGCCGAAGTTCATCGAGGGGCCGTCGTCGCCCATCGCCTTCTTCATGCGGCGGTTGAGCCACCAGCCGATGCCGAGGAAGATGAGGATCGGCAGGCCGTAGGAGATGAGCAGCATGAGCCACATGTCCCCGGAGGTGTCCGGGATGTTGGCGTTGGCGTCGACGTTGTGCTCGTCGAGCCGCTCGATGAGCGTGCTGTCGCCCGGCCACATCGTGGTCTCGTAGATCTTCTCGCTGTCGCCCTCGCCGGTCGTGAAGGTGAGGGTGTTGTCCCCGGTGTTGAGGTCGACCTTCTTGACCTGGCCCTCGTCGACCATCGTGAGGAACTCGGTGTAGCTCACGTCCTGCACCTGGCGCGCGGTGAGGTTGGTACCGAGCGTCTGGCTGATCGCGAGGTACGCGATGAGCGCGATCAGGATGTAGAGCAGCATCGAGCGCCGACGCTTGTTCTCGTTCATGTCCATGAGTTGCGGCTACCCTTCGTGCGTGTTCTTACTTGGGTCTTCTGATACCCAGATTATCAGCCCTTAGTTCCGGAACAGACAATCTCCCGGTTTGCGCCGCGCCGCACGCACGGGGCCGGGCCCGCGGCCGCCTCTGCCGAAGGTGGCGTCAGGCCCGCGCGCCGGCGTGCTCGGGCAGCTCGCCCGTGCGGTACCCGTCGAGCAGGGCGCGCAGGTCAGAGATCTGCTCGCGGATGTCGGCCCCCGTGTCGGTGTCGTTGATCGTGAGCGGGCGAGGGTTCACCTCGAAGCGGTCGTCGTCGCTCATGATGTCCGTGTTGAGGTCGAGCACGTCGGCGATCGAGCCGAAGGGGCGGTGCGCCTTGATGCGCATGCCGTGCGGGTCTGCGATGAGCGTGTATCCCGCGATGCCCGTCGTCTTGTGGTAGGCCTGGCAGAAGCCGCCGTCGATGACTATGAGGTGGCCGCCGGCCCGCACGGCCTTCTCGCCGTCGGCGGCGTGGACCGGCGTGTGGCCGTTGATGATGTGGCCGCGGTCGGGGTTGACGCCGAACTCCTCGAGGATGCGCCGGCAGACCTCGGGGTTGTCCGTGAGGGCGTAGTAGGGGTCGCGCGGCTCGGCCCAGGTCGAGCGGTCCTTGAAGTAGGTCCGCTCGAAGGTCTTGACCACGCGGCCGGACAGCGGCGAGTAGCGCCCGCACCACAGGTACCACATCCAGTCGAGCGAGACCTCGTCGTGCTCGTGCCAGGCGCGCCGGGCGAGGCGGTCCGCGTAGTCGTAGTAGGCCTTGCCGGCGAGGAGCTGCCCCTGGTGGTTCACGGGGTGGAAGGTCCCGTCCTCGTTCATGGGGACGCATGCGTGGAAGAGCACGTCGTCGTTGTGGACGAGGTAGGCGCTCCCGCGGTCATAGAGGAAGTTCACGTGCGCCTGCAGCTTGTACGAGGTGCGCACGGCCTCGAGGAGGTTGTCCATGACGCGGACCTCGTCATCGGAGAGCGCGTAGGGGTCGCTCGGGTCCAGGGTGGGGAAGTCGCTCGAGACGAGCTCGTACTCGCCGTCTCCCACCACGCACACGCCGCGCGCGGGGTCCACGCGGCCAAGCAGCAGGCGGTCCTCCATGTGCCAGTTGGGATGCCGCGCGATGGTCTGCCCCTCGAGCTTGAAGAGGATGACCGATATGGCCTTCTCGAGCGGCGTCATGGCGTCGTCCGCCGCGTAGGTGGCCTCGGCGAACAGCGCGAGCTCGCGCAGCGAGACGCCGTAGGCGCTCTCGAGGATCTTGAGCGAGTCGTAGCGGATGTTGTTGCGGATCACGGCGGCGAGGCACGTGGCCGAGCCCGCGGCGGCGCCCATCCACACGATGTCGTGGTTGCCCCACTGCAGGTCGACGGAGTGGTACTCCATCAGGCGGTCGAGGATCTTGTCGGCGTGCGCGCCGCGGTCGAAGACGTCCCCCACGAGGTGGAGGTGGTCAACGGCGAGCCGCTTGATGAGCGAGGCGAGGCTCACGATGAAGTCGTCCGCCGAGCCCGTGTCCACGATCGTGTCAATGATGCGCTGGTGGTAGCGCTGGCGCTGCTCGCCCTCGCCGGGGGCGGCGTGGAGGAGCTCGTCGATGATGTAGGCGTACTCCACCGGCATGGCCTTGCGGACCTTCGAGCGCGTGTAGGAGTCGGAGAGGTAGCGCGCCAGGCGCACGAGCCGCATGAGCGTGATGGCGTACCACTCCGCGCTCACGACGCCCGAGGCCTTGAGGCGGCGGAGCTTTCGGTGCGGGTAGTAGATGAGCGTGCAGAGGTCCGCCTGCTCGTCGTGGGTGAGCTCGAAGCGGAACGTGGCCTGCACGCGCTCGCGGATGACGCCCGAGCAGTTGTTGAGGATGTGCTTGAAGGCGTCGTACTCGCCGTGGACGTCGGACACGAAGTGCTCGGTGCCCTTGGGCAGGTTGAGGATGGCCTCGAGGTTGATGATCTCCGTGTAGGCGGACTGCGCGGTGGGGAACTTCTCAGAGAGCAGCTCGAGGTACTTGCGGTCAGGCATGCGGGGTCCCTTCTCGTCGCGTATCCGTTCCATGGTGTGCCGCCGGTATCGATTTCGCACCGCACAATTCGGCGAGTAGAACGCGCTTGTAACGCGGGAGACCCAAATGGCCCCCATCTCCGCCATCCGGCGCGAGGGGCGCCCTTGTCGGGCGCGCGCCGCGGCCGAGCTCGTTTGTAGTGTGGTTTCGAGCGGGTTGGCGAGATACACTACAAACCGTGCAAGCGGTCTAGCAGGCATTTCTCGAGATTATGTTTTGTAGTGTATTTGTGCGGGCGCCGAGAAAGTACACTACAAAACGAGCGCGTGGCGTCTGGAGCCCGTTTCCTCGGCGCTCCGGGCCCCGGCCTCCTGGCGGCGCCCGGGGCATCGCGACGTCCGCATTTCGCGACCGCGCTCCGCGGCGGTGCCAGACGTGCTACCATGCTGCAACAGGCGTTGACGGGGAGAGTACCCGGGGGCGCGCGGCCAAGAGAGAGCGGGGACGGTGGGATCCCGCGGCCGCGTCCCGGCGAAGATCACCCCTGAGCCGCGGCCCCAAAGCATGGCGAGAGGGAAGCTCTTCTCGCCGCGCGAGTAGGCGTCGCCGGAGTGGCCGCCGACACAGGCCAGCCGAGTACGGCGGACATCCGCTCGCTGGGTGGTTCACAAGCGAAGTCGCGTGCGCGCTTCGTCCCAGCAGGAGGGACGGGCGCGTTTTTTCGTGCCCGAGGGCGACGTGCAAAGGGGGCGGCCCCCTTGCACAGAGAGCGTGCAAAAGGGACTGTCCCCTTTGCACGGAAGGAGGATAGCGTGGCGAAGAACGAGTACAAGAAGACGACCAACCTGCCGAGCACGGGCTTTCCCATGCGGGCGAACCTCTCGCAGAACGAGCCCAAGCGGCTTGCCATGTGGGAGGAGAACCACGTCTACGAGCAGATGATCGCCAAGAACGAGGGGCACGAGAAGTTCGTCCTGCACGACGGCCCCCCGTACGCCAACGGCCCGATCCACCTTGGCCACGCGCAGAACAAGATCTCCAAGGACATCATCAACCGTTACTGGTCCATGCGCGGCTACCAGACGCCGTACGTCCCCGGCTGGGACTGCCACGGCCAGCCGATCGAGCACAAGGTCGAGACCATGCTCGGCACGGAGAAGTTCAACCAGCTCCCCACCGAGAAGGTCCGCGAGCTCTGCCGCACGATGGCCGTCGAGCAGGTGGACACCCAGCGCCAGGGCTTCAAGCGCCTGGGCGTCCTCGGCGAGTGGGACAACCCCTACCTCACCTACGTGAACGACTACGACGCCACCGACGTCGAGATCTTCAAGGCCATCTTCGACGCCGGCGCCATCACGCAGGGCTCCAAGCCCGTGCACTGGTGCTCGCACTGCCACACGGCCCTCGCCGAGGCGGAGATCGAGTACGGCGACGAGGTCAGCCCCGCCATCTTCGTGCGCTTTGAGATGACCACGGTGCCCGCGGGCCTCGAGGAGTGGGCCGGGCGCCTGTGGGTGGACATCTGGACCACCACGCCCTGGACGCTTCCCGCCGACGACGCCGTCATCTGTCACCCCGAGGCCACCTACGTGGCGCTCGTCCACGACGGCCGCGCCGAGATCGTGGCCGAGGCGCTGGCCGACCGCCTGGTCGAGAAGTTCGGCTACGGCGAGAAGGTCCTCGTGGCTGGCGCGGACGGCACCCCCTGGCGCGCTACCGGCGAGGCCCTCGCGCACAACCGCTACAAGCAGCCGATCTTCGGTGAGCAGGGCGAGACGGGCGAGTTCATCTACGCCGACTACGTCACCCTGGACGACGGCACGGGCATCGTGCACTGCGCGCCCGGCCACGGCGTGGACGACTACCTCGCCGGCCAGAAGTTCGGCATTCCCACGGTCATGCCGGTCGACGACGACGGCCGCTTCTTCGTGGGCGACGGCATGGGCACGGGCGGCCCGTGGTCCGGCATGGAGGTGAACGAGGCCAACCCCAAGATCATCGAGTGGCTGCACGAGCGCGGCGTGCTCATCCTCCACGAGGACATCTCCCACAGCTACCCGCACTGCTGGCGCTGCAAGGAGCCCGTCATCTTCCGCGCTACGAGCCAGTGGTTCGTCTCGATGGACAAGCCCCTGCGCGGTGGCAAGAGTCTCCGCGAGCAGGCGCTCGAGGAGCTCTCCAAGGTGAAGTTCTACCCGAGCCACGCCATTAAGCGCATCGGCTCGATGGTCGAGGGTCGCCCGGACTGGTGCATCAGCCGCCAGCGCAACTGGGGCGTGCCCATCCCCGCCTTCACCTGTCAGGACTGCGGCGAGACCGTCATGAACGACGACACGCTCGACGCCGTCATTAGGCTCTTCCAGAGCAAGGGCTCCGACGCCTGGTTCACCGACGACCCCGCGAGCTACCTCGGCGACGCCTGCGTCTGCCCCAAGTGCGGCGGGCACCACCTCAAGGCAAACAGGGACATCCTCGACGTGTGGTGGGACTCCGGCGTCTCCCACACCGCCGTCTGCCGCCACCGCGACAACCTCACCTTCCCGGCCGACATGTACCTCGAGGGCTCCGACCAGCACCGCGGCTGGTTCATGAGCTCGCTCATGACCTCCGTGGGCGCCTATGGCGTGGCCCCGTACAAGTCCGTGGTCTCCCAGGGCTTCACGCTCGACGGCCAGGGCCGCAAGATGTCCAAGTCGCTCGGCAACGTCATCGACCCCAATGCCGAGTGCGATACCCGCGGCGCCGACATCCTGCGCCTGTGGGTCACCTCCGTCGACACCTCCAACGACATCCCCTGCGACGGCACGATCCTCGACCACGTGGGCGAGGCCTACCGCCGCTTCCGCAACACGCTGCGCTTCCTGCTGGGCGAGATCGAGGGGCAGTTTGACCCGGCGACCGACGCGGTGCCCGTGGAGGAGCTCCTCCCGTACGACAAGCTCACGCTCGCTCGCCTCTGCCAGGTCCACGACCAGGTGAGCGCCGCCTACGAGTCCTATCGCTTCAACGTGGTCTACCGCACGCTCTACGACTACGTGATCACGGAGCTCTCCAACGGCTACCTCAACGCCACCAAGGACCGCGTCTACTGCGGCGAGAAGAACGGCTTCGAGCGCCGCTCCGCGCTCACCGTCTGGGCGCAGATCCTCTCCATGCTTGTGCACGACCTGCAGCCCATCCTCGTCTACACCACCGACGAGGCCATGAGCTACCTCCCGGAGTCGCTGCGCGACGGCCAGGAGTTCGCCGCCCTTCTCGACTGGTACCAGGCGCCCTGGTCCGCCGAGGAGTACGAGCCTTACCTCGCCGCCTACGACGCCGTCGTTGAGGCCCGCGCCGCCTTCACCAAGGCCTATGAGACCGCCATCGCCGACGGCACGCTTGCCGAGAAGACCACGCAGGCCGCCCGCGCCACGCTGACGGCCCCCGCGGAGCTGCACGCGCTTCTCGCCGGCGAGCTGGGCTGCGACCTTGCCGAGCCGTTCGTCTGCTCCGAGGTCGCGCTCGCCCTGGGCGAGGAGCTCGCCTGCTCCGTCGAGCCCGCCCGCGGCGAGAAGTGCCCGCGCTGCTGGAACTTCCGCGAGCTGGGCGAGGACGGCCTCTGCCCGCGCTGCTCGCACGCCGTGGCCGCGCTCGGGGAGTAGGACTTGGCCGGCCCCGACGCCACGAGCCCCGCCCGCGTGCGGCGGCTGGCGCTCTTCGCGCTGGTTGCCGCCGCGATCGTCGCGCTCGACCAGCTGAGCAAGGTCGCCGCGCGCTCAGCGCTCGTCCCCGGCGAGCCCGTGACGCTCGTCCCGGGCGTGATGGACCTGAGCCTCGTCTACAACACGGGCGCCGCCTTCTCGCTCGGCGAGGGCGGCGGCCCCCTCTTCGTCGTGCTCGCCGCCGCGATACTCGTCGCGGGGCTCGTGGTCGCGTGGCGGCGCGCCGACGTGCCGCTGCCGCTCCTGCTCGCCGTCGCCGCCGTCGCGGGCGGCGGCGTGGGCAACGCGATCGACCGCGTGGCGCTCGGGGCCGTCACGGACTTCTTCAAGACGACGTTCGTCGACTTCGCCGTCTTCAACGTCGCCGACATCTTCGTGACCTGCGGCGTCGTGCTCGCCGTCGTCCTGTACTGGCGCTGGGACCTCGCCCGCGAGCGTGCCTAGCGTGCAAAGGGGACAGGC
Organism: Thermophilibacter provencensis; assembly: GCF_900128445.1. Classification (GTDB taxonomy): domain Bacteria; phylum Actinomycetota; class Coriobacteriia; order Coriobacteriales; family Atopobiaceae; genus Thermophilibacter; species Thermophilibacter provencensis. The sequence goes on from NZ_LT671417.1 coordinate 1,703,469, forward strand.
ACTTTTGCACGCCTCGCGCGCCGCGTGCCGCCGGGCCGGCCGTGCTACGATGGCCTGCCAGGAAGAACCCCGCCCGTAGAGAGGAGCCCCGCCCATGCCGCAGCGCATCGTGAACCTGCTCGTGGGGCCGGAGTCGGACGGCATGCGGCTCGACGCGTTTCTCGCCACGGGCGACGGCATGCCCTCGCGCTCGGCGTGCGCCCGGCTGGTGGAGGAGGGCGCCGTCACCATCAACGAGACGCCCGCCACCTCGAAGTCCGAGAAGGTCCTTCTCGGCGACCGCGTGCGCGCGACCCTCGACGAGCCCGAGCCCGAGCTCGCGAGCGGCCTGCTCGCCCCCAACCCCTACATCCCGCTCGACATCCGCTTCGAGGACGATCACCTCATCGTGCTCTCGAAGCAGGCTGGGCTCGTCTGCCACCCGAGCCCCGGCCACGTCGACGACACGCTCGCCAACGCGCTCGTGGCGCACTGCGGCTACGCGCGCCTCGGCATGCTCCAGGGCGAGGAGCGCCCGGGCATCGTGCACCGCCTGGACATGGACACCTCGGGCCTCATGGTCGCCGCGAAGGACGACGTCACGCAGAGGGCCCTGCAGGACCTCATCCGCCTGCGCGTCCTCGACCGCCGCTACGTCACGCTCACGCACGGCTACGTGGCGCACGACGAGGGGACCGTCGTCACCGGCATCGCCCGCTCCACGCGCGACCGCATCCGCATGGCGGTCTCGGACGCGCCCGGCGCCCGCGAGGCCATCACCACCTTCCGCGTGCTCGAGCGCTTCGAGGCGGGGCGGCGCGACGAGGGGTACACGCTCATGGAGTGCCACCTCTACACCGGGCGCACGCACCAGATTCGCGTGCACATGCGCCATATCGGCCACGCCCTCGTGGGCGACCCGCTCTACGGGCGCGGCGACGCCCGGCTGAACCTCGGGCTCTCGCGGCAGTTCCTCCACTCGTGGAGCATCGCCTTCGACCACCCGGCGACGGGGGAGCGCATCAAGATCGCCGACCGTCTGCCGGACGACCTTCTCGCTATACTAGAGGGGCTGAGAGAGCGCTCGATGGGCCGGACCGCGGCGGGGGATGAGATCTGCCCCGCGCTCGGCGCCGGGGCGTAAGGACGCGAGAAGGACCGCGAGCAGACCGCGAGGGGTGTCGCCATGCCCATGATGGAGTTCAACAGACTCGGCCTCACGCCGATCGTCATCTTCAACCTGATCATCTGGCTCTTCTTCACGCTCGCGTACTTCTATCAGATTGTCTACGTGGTCCGCGTGCTGTTCCGCGGGACGGTGACGCTGCCCAAGGCCAAGAGGCAGCACCGCTACGCCTTCTTCATCTCGGCGCACAACGAGGAGGTCGTCATCGGCAACCTCGTGCGCTCCATCCTCGCGCAGGACTACCCGCGCGAGCTCATGGACGTCTTCGTGGTCTGCGACGCCTGCACGGACAGCACGCACGAGGAGGCCGAGAAGGCCGGCGCCATCGTCTGGGACAGGAACGACCTCGCGCGGCGCGGCAAGAGCTGGGCGCTCGACTACGGCTTCGACCGCATCCTCAACGAGTATGGCGACAAGTACGAGGCCTTCGTGGTCCTGGATGCGGACAACCTCGTGTCCAAGGACTTCATCTCGGTGATGAACCAGGCCTTCGACGCCGGCTACCTCGTCTGCACGGGGTACCGCAACTCCAAGAACTTCGACTCCTCCTGGGTGAGCGCCGCCTACGCGCTCTGGTTCATGCGCGAGGCCAAGTTCCTCAACAACGCCCGCATGATGGTCGGCACGAGCTGTGCCATCTCCGGCTCCGGCTGGATGGTCTCCGAGCGCATCGTGCGCGGGATGCACGGCTGGGACTTCCACACGCTCACCGAGGACATCCAGTTCTCCACCTTCTGCTGCGCCAACAACGTGCAGATCGGCTACGCGCCGGCCGAGTTCTTCGACGAGCAGCCCGTCACCTTCAAGGCGTCCTGGACGCAGCGCATGCGCTGGACCAAGGGCTTCTACCAGGTGTTCTTCTCGTATGCGCGCGACCTTGCGAAGGGCATCTCCAAGGGTCGCTTCGCAAGCTACGACATGCTCATGACGGTGGCGCCGGGCATGATCTTGACGCTGCTCTCGTTCTTCGTGAACGCCACCTACCTCATCGTGGGGTCGCTCTCCCACGGCTTCATCGCCACTCAGGGAGAGCTCAACATGTGCGTGGGCTCGCTCATCATGACCTTCGCGTCGATGTACGTCGTGTTCTTCATCCTCGCCATCATCACCACGGTCTCCGAGCGCAAGAAGATTCACGCCAAGAAGAAGTGGCGCGTGGTGGCGAACCTCTTCACGTTTCCGCTCTTCATGATGACCTACATTCCCATCACGGTGGCCGCCCTGTTCAAGAAGGTCGAGTGGGTCCCCACCAAGCACGACATCGCCGTCAACGTTGACGACGTCGTGGGCGGGGGAGCCGCGTAGGGCGCGCGTTCTTCCTGCCGCGGGCCGACCTTTCTGCCCCGAGCCAGGCGCACGGCCAGGACCTGGTCCCGTGCGCGAGGCTCGGGGCTTTTTTTGGCTCTTCCGCGTTTCTAGTGGGTAGCACATGCCGACGCGGGCCGGGCCGAGAAATCCAGCCTCCCCAGCCTGAGGAAGATCATCGTTGTGAAGTAGCCGACGTTCCTGAAGCCCCTGGACGCCCTCTTGAGCGACTGTATGATCGAGTTCATGCCCTCCAGGAAGCCGTTCGAGGACCTCGCGGAGAACCAGTTGAGAACGCCCTCCCGCTCGTCGCGGATCGTCCGCGCCGCCGCCTTCATCAGGGGCACGTTCGAGTGCATGATCCAGGAGATCGCCCGGTCGAGCTCGGCTGCGGCCTCCTCCCTGGTCGCGCACGAGTAGACCGCGCGGACCGCCTCCACCATCGCGCAGGCGCGCGCCGTGAGCAGGTGCTCGGAGGCGAGCGACGCCCTCGTCTCGGCCTGCCGCCCGGTGAGGTTCTCCGGGCGCTTGAGCCAGACGTACTTGGTGCCCCTGAGCAGGCGCCTCTTCTCCTCGCAGCTCCTCGCCTCGGCGTTCCTGGTCCTGTCGAGGGCCCTCGTCAGCAGCTGCATGACGTGGAAGCGGTCCACGGTCTGGGCGGCGCCCGGCATGGCGTCGGCGCAGCCCAGCGAGTAGGAGCTCGCCATGTCGCGCGTCACCTCGGAGATCGCGGACCTGTCGCCGCCGCGCTCCTCGAGCTGGTCGCAGAGCCTGCCGGCCGCGCCGCGGTCCCTGCCCTCGGTGACGGCGACCACGCGCCGGCCGTCGACGTCGGCCATCACGGATATGTAGCGCTGGCCGCGGGCGCGGGCCGTGTCGTCGATGCCGACCCTCGTCACGTCCGAGTAGTCGGCGCCGGCCCTCGCCTCGGCGACCGCGCGGCCGAGCATCGCCCATATCCTCGAGTCGGACTCGCGGACCCGGCGCGCGATCTCCGTCACGGTCGCGCCGGACATCGCCATCACGAGCACCTGCGCCTCGAACAGGGCGGTGAAGTGGGAGTTCGGGCGCACCTCCCAGGGCATGCGGACGGTCCTGGGGCCGTGCTCGGGGCAGTCGGCCCGGGGCACGCGGCAGTGCACGACGGTGCGGAACTGCCAGATGTCGAGGTGGCGCCAGGTGCGCTCGCGGGCGTCGTAGACCCCGCAGCGGGCGCCGCACTCGGGGCACCTCACCGCCCTGCCGGGGACCCTGCCCACGCGTATGTGCAGCTCCTCGTCGCCGGACTCGGGCGACTCGAACCAGACGTCCTCGACCCGCCATTCCTCCCCGAGCCCCATCGAGTGCTCGAAGAGCCTCGCCAGCATCACCGCCTGAGCGTCCATGTGGGAGCCCCTCTCCTCCGCCCGTCGGCAGAATGGTACCGCTCGGGGTACCCGCGGTCACGGGGGACGGGGCGTGCTACCCACCAAAAGCTTCGATGAGCCCTTTTTTTGTTTGCCGCCCCGTGCCCCGAGCCAGGAGCACGCGTTGGCGAGAAGGACCGTGCGCGACGCTCGGACGATGCCCCGGCGCACGCGGGTACGCCGGAATTTCGGCGGGATGGTCACGGAGCTTCGGGCGGGCGGCATCCATGAGCTGCGGCGCTGCCGCGTGGCCCTACGATTGGGCCGTCGCGCCCCTTCCTCCCATGGGGGCGCGACGCAGTCGGAAGGAGCGCCCATGAAGCACCGCACGCAGTTTCCCGTCTTCGAGCTCACGCCACGCTACGTTGGCATCGCGCTCGGCTCCGTCGTGGGCACGACGCTCGCGGCGGCCGCGGCGCTCGTGGCTGGCTCGCTCGTGAGCGACGTTGCCGCCGGGGCGCTGGGCACGACCACGGCCGCGCCTGCGCTTCTCGGCTATCTCGCGCTCTCGCTGGCGGCGCAGCTCGCTACCTTCGGTCTCACCGGCTGGTTGCCCCAGCGCGCCAACCTGCGGCGTGAGGTCGACTCCTCCGAGCGCGCCATCGACCTCGTGCTCCATATGCCGCAGCGCGCCTTCGTGCGGCACGAGGCCGGCCACTACCTCAACCTCGTGAACATGGCTTCCTTCGCGCACGGCTGCATCGTCGTGGCCACGAGCACGTACGTGCCGGGTGCGATGCTCTCGCTCGCCGCCCTGCTCGTTTTTGCCGCGCTCGTCGACCCGACGCTTGCGGGCGTCCTCGCCCTCTGCGCGCTCGTCTACGTCCCGCTCTCCCTGCTTCCGTCGCGTGCCGCGAACCGGCTGCAGACGAGGATGATGCCGATGCGTGAGGCTTGGCTCGACGAGGCCCGCCGCCTGGTGGAGGAGCGCCGCGCCGCCGTTGCCGCGGGTGCCGAGGGCTTCTACGGGCGGCGCTACCGGGAGCGCACCGAGTCCTACCGCAGGTGGCGCCGCGGCTACCTGCTAGCGGACACGCTCTCGACCAGCCTGCCCACCTCGTCTGGCACGCTCGTCCAGGTGATCGCCGTTGCCGCCTGCGCGCTGCTCGTGGCGACGGGGAGGACGGGCGTGGGGACGGTCATTGCCGCCTGGCAGCTCGCGGGCCTGCTCGGCCAGCCGATGTCCTTCCTCTGTGAGATGGCGAGCGTCTTTGCCGCGAACCGAGTGAACGTGGGCCTCCTGCGCGAGCTCGAGCGCGAGGCCGCCGAGCCGAGCGGCTTCGAGCGGCTGAGAAGAACCTCCCGCCCGTGCGCCGTCCCGTCCGCCTCGACCGAAGGAGCAATCCATGCGTAGCGCAAGCCTCACCTCCCGTGCCTACCCCGTCTTCGACCCCAGGCCCGCCAACCTCGCCCGCGCCGTTGGCGTGGCGGCGGCGACCGTTGCCTGCGCGTGTGCGAGCCTTGCGGTGGGAGACGCCATCGACGCGCTCACCGCCGGGGAGGACGTCGGCGCGCGCCTCGTCGCGGTGCTCGCGCTCGCCGCGCTGGCCACGGCCGCCGCGGTCCTTCTCGGCGCGTGGGTGCCGCGCTGGGCGGGCGTCTCGCGAGCCATGGACGCGGCCGCGAGCGCGGCCCGCCAGCTGCTCGCGGCCCCGAGCCGAGCCTTCGCACGGCACGACAAGGGCTACTACGTCAACGTCCTCACGGGCTCCACGGAGGTCTACGGCACCATGTGCGCCGACCTCAACGTCTCGGTGCTCGGCTCAGGCCTGGCGCTCGCGGCGCTCGTGGCGATCGCCGCGGCACAGGACGTCCTTCTCGCCGCGATGCTTCTGGCATACGTGCCCGCCTTCGCGCTCGCGCTACGCCTGCCGGCCCGCCGCCTCGCGCGCCTCCAGGGCGAGGGGATTCCCGCACAGGACGCCTGGCTCGGCGAGTCCAAGCGCATCGTGGAGGAGAAGCGCTCGATCAACGCCGCCGCGGCTGACGCCTTCTTCTCCACGCGCTACCGCGAGCGCTCGGCAGGCTACCTCGACTTCGTGACGCGCTACCGCTTCAACGAGGCCCTGATTGACGAGCTGCCGAGCATCCTCTCCTGCGTGCTGGCGGCTGCGATGATGGCCGCGGAGGTCTGGCGCTGCGCGACGGGCGCGGCCGGCGCGGGTCAGGTCTTCGTTGCGTACCAGATCGCGCAGCTCGCTCAGGCCCCGCTCTCCACGCTGCTCTCAAAGCTCGCCAACGTCCGCGGCAACCGCGTGCACGCGGAGCGCCTGGGCGAGCTGGCCGCGGCTGCCGAGGAGCCGTCGGGTTTCGAGGCGCTCCGGCGCGCGGGTGACGATGACGACGTGATCGCGCGCGTCGACGGCACGCTGTGGGCGACGCCCGAGCGCGGCGAGGAGGGCCGGCGACTCTGGGAGACGCACGACCTCACGATTCGCCGCGGCGAGCTCGTGGTGCTGCGCGGCGCCAACGGCTCGGGCAAGTCCATGCTGCTCGACTTCCTGCGCGGCCTCTCCGACCCGGACGACCTCGACGGCACGGCCGAGCTCGCCCCCGAGCTTGCGCACGCGGCCTACCTCACCTACCCGGTGCCGGTGGTGACGGGCGACCTCGAGTGCAACCTGCTCGGCGGCACGGCCGACCCGGAGGTGGCACGCGTGCTCGACGTCTCGGGCTTTGCGGAGAAGGAGATCGACGGTTCCACGATCAACCTCTCGCTCGGCGAGCGCCAGAAGCTGGGGCTTCTGCGCGCGCTCTCGCGCCCGGAGCCGGTGGTCCTTCTCGACGAGCCGCTCACCAACCTCGACGCGGCCACGAGCGCGAGGCTCTGCGACTACCTGGCGGGGTTGCGCGGGCGCAGGACCGTCGTGGCGATCATGCACTCCGACGACCTTGACGCGGCCGCCGACCAGGTCCTGCGCATCGAGGGAGGGCGCCTCGAGCGCGTGGCGTAGAGCCGGCGCCCCGCCCCGCCCCCGAGGTCGGCTCGCGGGGTGCCCGGAAATTAATCCGCCCTTTGCGGGGCGGACGAAATTGCCAACTGGGAAAACGTCGTCGACGCAATCCAGAGGGCGGATTAATTTCTCGGGGAGGGGCGGCAACGGCGCGCGGGCCCGCGCCGCGCGACCGGACGCCGGCCTATTTGCCGGAGCGGCTCGCCGCGCGCAGCTCGGCCGGAGAGCAGCCGTACTGCTCCCGGAACGCGCGGTAGAAGTTGCTCGTGCCGGCGTATCCCACGCGCCGGGCGACCTCGGCCACCGGCAGGCTCGTCGCCCGCAGGAGCATGGCTGCCCGCTCCATGCGCTGCTCGCGGACGAGCTCCCCGAAGGTCTTGCCGCACCTCTCGTGGATGAGCTCGGAGAGGTAGCTCTGGCTGTAGGAGTAGCGCTCAGCGAGGTCGGCGAGCGTCACGCTCTCCGGCCGGGCGGCGATATCGGACAGGATCACGGCGAGCGTCTCCTCCGCCGAGGCTGGCTCCTCCTCGGGCAGGGCGGGGCTGACCGCCGCCGTGATTGCAAACCCGAGGGCCTCCGCGACCTGCTCCCAGCCGTCGCGGCGCTCGGCGCAGGTCACGGCCTCCTGCGCGAACAGGTCGCTCAGGAGCTCGTGGTCGGGCGACGTCATCCTCACGGTCTGTATGGCGTGCGTGGACGTGAGCACGCGGAAGAGGTGCGAGCGCGGGGCGGCGATGGGCAGGAGGCCCTGGACGAAGCGCTCGGCCCTGAAGTACAGGGCGAGAAACACCGTCTCCCGCTCCCGTCCGGCGGCCGCATCGCCGGCAAGGGCGCCGAGCGGGCAGCTCATGGAGATTAGGTCAAAGCCCTCGGCGCCCAGGCGCTCGCGCGGCTCCCCGCCGCCCGGCCACGCGAGAAGCGCGAGGTTCTCGCCGCGAAGCGGGTCCTTCGCCCGCGTCCGCGCCACGACCGTCTCGATCGCTGCCAGCACGCGCCCGCCGTCCATCGGAGCTCCCTCCCCTCGTCACGTAAAGCATTGTACGTCCCGCCGTGTCCTTCTCGTGAGCTGGAGCTTCTCGGTGGGCGGTCCCTGAAAAACCCGTGAGCGGATGCTACAATGGCTCAAATTCGGCCAGGACAGGCACCGCCGCGGGCGGGGAGAGGAGCCACACCACATGGCAACGTTCTTCGAGGGGGAGTCCCACACCTTTTCTGAGTACCTGCTCGTCCCCGGATACTCCTCGGCGGAGAACATCCCCGCCAACGTGTCCCTCAAGACGCCGCTCGTGAAGTTCCGCCGCGGCGAGGAGCCGGCCATCAGCCTCAACATCCCGATGGTCTCGGCCATCATGCAGTCGGTCTCCGGCGTGGACATGGGCGTGGCGCTCGCCATGGAGGGCGGCATGGCCTTCATCTACGGCAACCAGACGCCCGAGTCCGAGGCCGCCATGGTCAAGGCCGTCAAGGACTTCAAGGCGGGCTTCGTGCAGTCCGACTCCACGCTCACCCCGGCCATGACCATGGAGCAGGTCATGGACCTCAAGGCCAGGACCGGCCACTCCACCATGCCCGTCACCGACGACGGCACCCCGCGCGGCAAGCTCCTCGGCATCGTCACGAGTCGCGACTACCGTCCCACGCGAGACGACCACTCCATGAAGGTCGCCGAGTTCATGACCCCGCGCGAGAAGCTCATCGTGGGCGACAAGGACATCACGCTGAAGAGCGCCAACGACGTCATCTGGGAGCACAAGCTCAACGCCCTGCCCGTGGTGGACGACCACGACCACCTCATGGGCATCGTCTTCCGCAAGGACTACGACCAGCACAAGTCCAACCCCGACGAGCTGCTCGACGCCAACAAGCGCTACATGGTGGGCGCGGGCATCAACACCCGCGACTACGCCGAGCGCGTGCCGCTGCTCGTGGAGGCCGGCGCCGACGTGCTGTGCATCGACTCCTCCGAGGGCTTCTCCGAGTGGCAGAAGCGCACCATCGAGTGGATTCGCGCCAACTACGGCGACTCCGTGCGCGTGGGCGCCGGCAACGTGGTGGACGAGGACGGCTTCCGCTTCCTCGCGGACTGCGGCGCGGACTTCGTGAAGGTCGGCATCGGCGGCGGCTCGATCTGCATCACGCGCGAGACCAAGGGCATCGGCCGCGGCCAGGCCTCCGCGGTCATCGACGTCTGCCGCGCGCGCGACAGGTACTTCGAGGAGACGGGCGTCTACGTGCCCGTGTGCTCCGACGGCGGCATCGTCTACGACTACCACATGACGCTCGCCCTGGCCATGGGCGCCGACTTCATGATGCTCGGCCGCTACTTCGCGCGCTTCGACGAGTCCCCCACCGAGCGCGTCAACGTGAACGGCCAGTACATGAAGGAGTACTGGGGCGAGGGCTCCGCGCGCGCCCGCAACTGGCAGCGCTACGACCAGGGCGGCGCCTCCAAGCTGGGCTTCGTCGAGGGCGTGGACTCCTACGTGCCCTATGCCGGCTCGCTCAAGGAGGGGGTGCGCAACACGCTCTACAAGATCAAGTCCACGATGTGCAACTGCGGCGCCAAGACCATCAAGGAGCTGCAGGAGAAGGCGCGCCTCACGCTCGTGAGCTCGACCTCCATCGTCGAGGGCGGCGCGCACGACGTCGTGGTCAAGGACTCCCAGCACGGCTTCAGCTACCGCTAGCGCACGGCAAGAAGAGCGCGCGTCCCGCGGCCCCGACGCCCCTGCGGCGCCGGGGCCGCGTGCGTAGCGCCCAAAGCCGCAGGTTCTTCTCGCCGGGCGCCCGCGTGCTGCTACAATGGCACGGTTGGAGTATCGCAACGAAGGAGCAGCGCAGATGAGCGACGCCGAGAAGAACTTCGAGGTCCCGGCCTACGACGCCGAGGAGATCGAGACCCGCTGGCAGGCGGCCTGGGACGCCGAGGAGCTCTACAAGACCGAGGAGAGCCCCGAGAAGCCCAAGAAGTACGTGCTGGAGATGTTCCCGTACCCCTCGGGCGACCTTCACATGGGCCACGCGCGCAACTACACGATCGGCGACGCCATGGCGCGCCAGGCCCGCATGCGCGGCTTCGACGTGCTGCATCCGATGGGCTACGACGCCTTCGGCCTGCCCGCGGAGAACGCCGCCATCAAGCACAACACGCAGGCGAGCGTCTGGACGCACCAGAACATCGCGCAGGCGACCAAGACCATGCGCCGCATGGGCTTCTCCTACGACTACGACCGCATGTTCAACACCTGCGACCCCGAGTACTACAAGTGGGGCCAGTGGATCTTCCTCAAGATGTGGGAGAAGGGCCTCGTCTACCGCGACAACTCGCCGGTGAACTGGTGCCCCGGCTGCCAGACGGTCCTTGCCAACGAGCAGGTCGTCGACGGCAGGTGCTGGCGCTGCGGCTCCGTGCCGGAGAAGCGCGCGCTCAGCCAGTGGTACTTCAAGATCACCGACTACGCCCAGGAGCTGCTCGACGACCTCAAGAAGCTCGAGGGCAAGTGGCCCGAGCGCGTCCGCGCGATGCAGGCCAACTGGATCGGCCGCTCCGAGGGCGCCGAGATCGACTTCGCGCTGGCGGACGTCGACGGCGTGACGCCCACGGACACCAAGATCACCGTCTTCACCACGCGCCCGGACACGCTCTTCGGCGTCTCCTTCTTCCTGCTGCCGCCCGAGAGCCCGCTCGCCGCGGAGCTCGTGGCAGGCACCGAGCACGAGGCCGCCTTCCTCGAGCTCAGGGCCGCCGCGGAGAAGGTCTCCTCGGTCGACCGCCAGGGCTCGGAGCGCGAGAAGCACGGCGTCTTCACGGGGCGCTACGTCATCAACCCGGTCAACGGCCGCCCCGCCCCGATCTGGGTCGCCGACTACGTCCTCATGGACTACGGCACCGGCGCCGTCATGGGCGTGCCCTGCGGCGACCAGCGCGACTTCGACTTCGCCAAGAAGTACGGCCTTGAGATCGCCCCGATCATCTGCGAGAAGGACGACCCGCTCTACGAGCGGCTCAAGGACGAGCGCGAGCTCGTGGTGACCTCCGTCGACTGGGACCACGCGATGGAGGCCGAGGGCTACCTCGTGCAGTCCGGCCGGTTCACCGGCATGAAGGGCGGCAAGCACTCCGAGGCCGTCGATGCCATCATCGACTGGCTCGGCGAGCAGGGCCTCGGCCGCAAGACGGTGCAGTTCCGCCTGCGCGACTGGCTCATCAGCCGCCAGCGCTACTGGGGCAACCCCATCCCGATGATCCACTGCGACGACTGCGGCGACGTGCCGGTGCCCTACGAGGACCTGCCCGTCACGCTGCCGGACGCGCTCGACCTCGGCGCGGGGGAGACGCTCGCCGCCTACGCCCCCTTCTACGAGACCACCTGCCCCAAGTGCGGCAAGCCCGCCAAGCGCATCACCGACACCATGGACACCTTCACGTGCTCCAGCTGGTACTACCTGCGCTACTGCGACCCGCACAACGAGGAGCTGCCCTTCTCCCGAGAGGCCGTGGACCGCTGGATGCCGGTGGACAACTACATCGGCGGCATCGAGCACGCCATCCTGCACCTGCTCTACAGCCGCTTCTTCACCAAGGTCCTGCGCGACCTGGGGATGATCGGCATCGACGAGCCCTTTGAGAACCTGCTCTGCCAGGGCATGGTCAAGGACGCCAACGGCGACACCATGTCCAAGTCCAAGGGCAACGTCGTGCCCCCGTCCTCGGTGATCGAGCCCTACGGCGCGGACACCATGCGCCTGGCCATCCTCTTCATCGCCCCTCCCGAGAAGGACTTCAACTGGGACGAGGAGGCCGTCGCCGGCGCCAACCGCTTCATCAAGCGCGCGTGGCGCGTCGTCTGGCTGCTCAGCCAGGGCGCGGCCGCCGGCGCCGTGAGCGCGGGCGACCTCGACGCGGCGGGCAAGGAGCTCTGGCGCACGCTCAACGCCATGGGCATCAAGTGCACCGCCGACTTCGACCGCGGCCAGTTCAACACCGCCATCTCCGCCGTCATGGAGATTACCAACGCGGCTTCCAAGTACGTGAACGACGTTGCCGCGGAGCGGCGCGACCCGGCGCTCAGCTTCGCCGTGGCGCACGCGATCGTGACGATGCTCGCCCCGATCTGCCCGCACTGGGCCGAGGAGCTCTGGCACAAGGCCCTGGCCCAGGAGGGCTCCGTCTATAACGCGGCCTGGCCCGAGTTTGACGCCGAGGCCGCCAAGGCCGACGAGGTGGAGATCGCCGTCCAGATCAAGGGCAAGGTCCGCGGCCGCGTGACGGTCGCCGCCGACGCCACGGACGACGAGGTCGCCGAGGCCGCCAAGGCCGCCGTGGCCGAGCAGCTCGCCGGCAAGGACATCAAGAAGGTCATCGTCATCAAGGGCCGCCTGGTCAACATCGTGGCGGTGTAGGTCCTCGCGCGCTGCCGCCGGGGACGGGGGCGCGGGTCTCCGGTCGCCGCCCACCGATGCTTGATGTGGGCTTCTCGTGGAGGAGCGGTTGACGCGTGCGGCAAAACACCGTAGACTAGCAGCGTATTCGAAGCTGTAACCGTAGGAAGTGGGGTGGAGTTTCTCGCCCCGCTTCCTTTCTGTATGAAGACGGGAGGGGCGATGCCCAAGCAAGGTCTCGAGCAGACGATCATCGACGCGCTGGAGCCCACGGCCGCGGAGCGCGGCATCGACGTCGTTGACGTCGAGGTCGTCGGCGCGAGCAAGGCGCCGTGCGTGCGCGTCCGGATCGACCACGCGGACGAGTCCGCGCCCACCATCACGCTCGACGAGGTGACGGAGGAGACGGAGTGGATCTCGGCCGCGCTCGACGAGCTCGACCCCATCCCGTCGAGCTTCACCCTCGAGGTCTCGAGCCCCGGCATGGCGCGGCCGCTGCGCAAGCCGCGCGACTTCGCGCGCTTCGCCGGCCAGACGGTGACGGCGAGCCTCGTCCCGGGCGAGGGGAGGCGCCGCTACACCGGCACCCTCCTCGGCATCGAGGGGGAGACGGTGGCCCTCGAGGTCGACGGGGAGCGCGTGGAGCTCGCGCTCGGCGATATCAGGAAGTGCACGATCAAGCCCGACTTCGGCGAGGCCGACGCCTCCGCCCCGGGCAGGAGGAAGTAAGGAGAAACCCATGGCCTCTCAGATGATGGAAGCCCTCGAGCTGCTCTGCCAGGAGCGTCACATCGACCAGCTCTACCTGCTCGACCGCCTCGAGCAGTCGCTCGCGAAGAGCTACGCCGACGTGCTTCACCTGCCCTTCGGTGCCCGCGTCACGATCGACCGCCAGACCGGCAAGGTCTACGTCTACGAGCTCGTGCCCAAGGGCGAGGAGGACCCGGAGACCGGCGAGTACGCCGAGTTCGACGAGGTCGACGTGACCCCCGCCGACACGAGCCGCATCGCCGCCCAGCACGCCAAGGCCGAGATCAAGGCCATCGTGCGCAACGCCGCTCGCGTCCAGATCTACGAGGAGTTCTCGCAGCGCGTGGGCGACATCATCACCGGAACGGTCCTGCAGACCACCTCGGACTTCACGATCATCAAGATCCGCGAGGGCGTCGAGGCGGAGCTGCCGCACTTCGACCAGCGCCGCTTCCCCGAGGAGCGCAACGAGCGCCCCGCCGGCGAGCGCTACGCGCACAACCAGCGCATCCGCGCGATCATCATCGACGTGCGCGACCCCAACTCCACGCAGCCCGTGGTCCGCGGGGAGCGCCAGCGCCCGCCCATCGTGGTCTCCCGCACCCACCCGGACCTGCTGCGCCGCCTCTTCGAGCTCGAGGTGCCCGAGGTCTACGACGGCGTCGTCGAGGTCAGGAGCATCGCCCGCGAGCCCGGCGTGCGCTCCAAGGTGGCTGTCTCCTCCAACGACTCGCGCCTCGACCCGGTGGGCGCCTGCGTCGGCCCCAAGGGCAGCCGCGTGCGCACCGTGGTCTCCGAGCTCCGCGGCGAGCGCGTGGACGTGGTCCTCTGGAGCGACGACCCCGCCCGCCGCGTGGCCTCCGCGCTCTCGCCGGCGCGCGTCTCCCGCGTGATCATCGACGAGGAGACGGACTACGCGACCGTCATCGTCCCCGACGACCAGCTCTCGCTCGCCATCGGCAAGGAGGGCCAGAACGCCCGCCTCGCCGCGCGCCTCACGGGCATGCACATCGACATCAAGAACGAGTCGCTCGCCGCCGGCGTCCTGCGCGACCTGCCGCACGCCACCGCAGAGGACGACCTGCTCGACGACGGCGAGGCGCACCGCTGCGAGTTCGTCGGGGCCAACGGCGTCCAGTGCCGCAACATGGCCCGCCCCGGCTCGCGCTTCTGCGGCATCCACGAGGCGATCGCCGGCGCCGAGGTCAGCTCCGACCCCGACTCGCTCATCTAGGGCGCCCGCTACGAATTGACAGACGGGCGCGTGCCCGAAGGTTTGGAAGGTAGGTCACATGGCAAAGACGCGCGTACATGACCTCGCGAAGGAATACGGGATGTCGAGCAAGGAGATGCTCGGGCACCTCGCCGACATGAAGATACCGGCCAAGTCGGCCTCCTCGACGCTCGAGGACGCCTACGTCTCCATCGTGCGCAAGAAGCTCAAGCCCATCCTCGAGGCCCGCGCCGCGGAGATCGAGGCCGCCAAGCGCGCCGAGGAGGAGGCCAAGGCAGAGGAGGCCCGCATCGCCGCCGAGCAGGCCGAGGCGGAGCGCATCGCCGCCGAGGAGCGCCGCGAGCGCGAGCGCGCCGAGGAGGAGCGCCGCCGCGCCGCGGCGGAGGCGGAGCGCAAGGCCAAGGAGGCCGCCAAGGCAGAGGCCGAGCGCAAGGCTCGCGAGGAGGCCGAGAAGAACCGCGTGCGCGACAACGCGCCGAAGTCCGTCCCGTCCTTCTCGTCCCTGCTCGACCAGATCGCGCAGCAGGAGGAGGTCCTCAAGCGCCAGGCCGAGGAGGCCGCGCAGAAGAAGGCCGCCGAGAAGGGCGGCCGCGCCCGCAGGGCAGACGGCGCGCGCCCGGCCGGCAGGCGCGGCCCCGCCCCCGCCCCCGCGGCGCAGCCCGGGCCGAGCGCCCCGGCGTCCGACGACGGCCGCCGTCGCGGGAAGAAGGGCCGCCGCGGCGGGGAGGGCGGCGAGGACCGCTACAGCCGCATGGCGCGCGAGGCCGAGGCCTATAACCGCAGCCGCGTCCTCGAGGAGGCCCGCGTGGCCGTCGAGGAGGCGTCGCGCGAGTCCACCGGACGGCGCAAGCGCCGCAAGGAGCGCCGCCAGAAGCAGGCCGAGCAGGCTGCCGAGCAGCATCGCATCGAGGAGGCCATCGCCAACGACCAGGACCTCTCGCAGCTCGACACCGTGAGGGTCCCGCAGGGCTCCACCGTGGGCGAGCTCGCCGAGCTCCTCGGCGTGCCGGCCAACGACATCATCAAGCGCCTCTTCCTGCTGGGCACCCCGCTCACGCTCACCGAGTCCATGTCCGACGAGCTCATCGAGCTCGTGGCCGACGACCTCGGCCGCGACGTCAAGGTCATGACCAAGGAGGAGGAGAACTCCTTCACGTTCTACGACGACCCCGCCGACCTCAAGCCGCGCCCGCCCGTGGTCACGGTCATGGGCCACGTCGACCACGGCAAGACGTCGCTGCTCGACGCCATCCGCCACACGGGCGTGGCTGAGGGCGAGGCCGGCGGCATCACGCAGGCCATCGGCGCCTCCCAGGTCAAGATCAACGGCCGCACGATCACCTTCATCGACACCCCGGGCCACGAGACCTTCACGGCCATGCGCGCCCGCGGCGCCAAGGTGACCGACATCGTCATCCTGATCGTGGCCGCCGACGACGGCGTCATGCCGCAGACCGTGGAGTCCATCAACCACGCCAAGGCCGCCGGCGTCCCCATCATCGTGGCCGTGAACAAGATCGACAAGCCCGGCGCCAACCCCGACAAGGTGCGCCAGGAGCTCACCGAGTACGGCGTCATCCCCGAGGAGTGGGGCGGGCAGAACATGTTCGTCAACATCTCCGCCAAGCAGAAGATCGGCATCGACGAGCTCCTCGAGACCGTCATCCTCCAGGCGGACGTCCTCGAGCTCAAGGCCAACCCGGACACCTTCGCCTCCGGCAACGTCCTCGAGGCCAAGCTCGACCGCGGCCGCGGCTCGGTTGCCACCGTCCTCGTGACGCGCGGCACCCTGCACATCGGCGACGCGCTCGTGGCCGGCATGGCCTACGGCCGCGTCCGCGCCATGCTCGACCCCAAGGGCAACTCCGTCACCGAGGCCGGCCCCTCCGACGCCGTGGAGATCCTCGGCCTCCAGAGCGTGCCTATGGCCGGCGACGAGTTCCGCGTCTTCCAGGACGACCGCGACGCCCGCGACCTCGCCGACCAGCGCGCCCTCAAGGCCCGCATCGAGGAGCAGAACCGCGTCAAGCACGTCACGCTCGAGAACCTCTTCGACACCATGGCCGACGCGGAGGTCAAGGAGCTCAACCTCATCATCAAGGCCGACGTCCAGGGCTCGATCGAGGCGCTCCAGGACTCGCTCGACAAGATGGACCAGTCCGAGGTCCGCATCAACACGATCCACTCCGCCGTCGGCGCCATCACGGAGACCGACGTCGTCCTCGCGGACGCCTCCAACGCTATCATCATCGGCTTCGGCGTGCGCCCGGAGGCCAAGGCCCGCGCTGCCGCGGAGCGCGACGGCGTGGAGATCCGCACCTACAGCGTCATCTACAAGGCGATCGAGGACATCGACGCCGCCCGCATCGGCATGCTCAAGCCCACCGAGGTCGAGGTCCAGACCGGCACCGCCGAGGTCCGCGACACCTTCAAGGTGCCCAAGGTGGGCATCGCCGCGGGCTGCATGGTCCAGGACGGCGAGATCTCCCGCGACGACCAGGTCAGGCTCGTCCGCGACGGCATCGTCGTCTACGACGGCAAGATCGCGTCGCTGCGCCGCTACAAGGACGACGTCAAGAGCGTGAAGGCCGGATTCGAGTGCGGCATCGGCCTGGAGAACTTCCAGGACGTCAAGCCCGGCGACATCATCGAGGGCTACCGCATCGACCAGGTCGCGCGCACCGAGTAGTCACGGACGGGGCGGGGCCGCGCGGCCCCGCCCCGCTTGGGGGCATAACCAATGAAGCAGAACCAGTACTCGAGAAGGACCAACGCGCTCGCGAGGGAGAAGCTCGCGAGCATCCTGCTCTTCGAGGTGTCCGATCCCGACCTCGCGCTCGTCACCGTCACGGGGGTCGAGGTGTCGGTCGACAAGTCGCTCCTGCGGGCGTTCGTGAGCTGCGACGCCGAGCGCTACGACGAGGTCACCGCCGCGCTCGCGCGCGCCAAGGGCCGCATCCGCTCGCTCTTGGGCCGCTCGCTCGGCTGGCGCGTGACCCCCGAGCTCGACTTCCGCATCGACACCACGACCGACGAGGCCGAGCGCATCGCGCGCGCCCTCGAGGACGTGCCGCCCACCATCGGCGTCGAGAAGGACGAGTTCGGCTACCCGGTCTCCGACGAGCCGGATGGCGAGAAGATCGACGGGGAATAGGGGGTCCGCATGCTGGGGGGATCCATGCCCGCCGAACAGGCCGCGCAGTTCGACGCGATCGCGCGCCTGATCGAGGGGGCGCGCACGGTCGTCGTCTGCGCGCACACCTCGCCCGACGGCGACGCGCTCGGCTCGGGCCTCGCCCTTGCCGAGATCATCGAGCGCACCTGGCCGGGCCGCGAGGTCACGAGCCTGCTCGCCGACGACGACGTCGTCCCGCGCACCTACGAGTTCCTGCCGGGCGCCGACGGCTTCGTGCGCGCCTGCGCCTACGAGGGGTCGCCCGACCTCTTCGTGTGCGTGGACCTCTCGCAGCCGGGCCGGCTCGCCGACGCCCGCGCCGTGCTCGAGCGCTCGGCCCACGTGGCGGTGCTCGACCACCATCCCGGGGGCGAGCCGAGCTGGGACGCCGGGGTCGTGCGCACCGACGCCGCGGCCGCCGGCATCATCGTCGCCGAGTTCGCGCGCCACGTGGGCTGCGAGCTCACGCCGACGATGGCGCAGAACCTGCTCTGCGCCCTCATGACGGACACGGGCTGCTTCCAGTACCAGAACGCCAACGGCGAGGCGTTCTGCGTCGCGAGCTCGCTCGTCGAGGCCGGCGCCTCGCCGTCCGAGGTGTCGCTGCACGTCTACCAGAGCGACCGGCTCGCCTACATCCACCTCTCCGCCACCGTCATGAGCCGCATCACCACCTTCGAGCAGGGCAAGATCGCCTACAGCTACGCCACGTCGGCCGACTTCGCCGCCACGGGCGTGCCCGTCGCGGAGTGCGACGGCCTCGTCGACCTCGTCCGCCGCGTCGACGGCTGCGAGGTGGCCCTCTTCCTGAAGGAGGTCCCCGGCGGCAAGGTCCGCGGGAACCTGCGCGCCAAGTCCGACCGCGACATCTCATCGATCGCCCGCGAGATGGGCGGCGGGGGGCACGCCGCCGCGGCCGGCTTCACCGTGGACGGCGACATCGACGAGGCCCTCGCCGTCGTCCTGCCCAAGCTCCGCGCCCTGTATGCCCGTGCAAAAGGGACAGGCACTTTTGCACGCTCTGCGGAGAGCTGACGTTGGCCCGCCGTCCGAGCGCGTTCTCGGCGCTCATCGCCATAGACAAGCCCGCCGGCATGACGAGCCACGACGTCGTCTCCCGCGTCCGCCGCGCGGTGGGGGAGCGGCGTGTGGGCCACGCCGGCACGCTCGACCCGGCCGCCACCGGCGTCCTCGTGGTGGGCATCGGCCAGGCGACCAAGCTCCTGGGCATGCTCACGCTCGACCGCAAGGGCTACGTCGCCACCTTCCAGCTCGGCGCGGAGACCACGACGGATGACGCCGAGGGCGAGGTCACGCGCACGGCCGAGGTGCCGGACGAGCTTCTCGATGGTCGTGCCTCCCCGCGCGTCGAGGCCCTCGTGGGCTGGCACGACCAGGTGCCTCCCCAGTACTCCGCGGTCTCCGTCAACGGCCGTCGCGCCTACGACGCCGCACGCGCCGGCGAGAGGGTCGAGCTCAAGGCTCGCCGCGTCCGCATCTACGAGGCGGCCCTTATTGGCGTGGACCGCAGGGCGCGCTCCTGGGAGGTCCGCCTCGACGTCTCCAAGGGCACCTACGTGCGCAGCATCGCGCGTGACCTGGGTCGTGAGCTCGGCTGCCTCGCGCACGTGCGCGAGCTCACCCGCACCTTCGCGGGCCCGGTCACGCTTGCCGACTGCGTGAGCCTCGCCGAGCTCGAGGCGGGCGGAGCCGCGCTCGTGCGGGAGCGCTGTCTCGACCCGGCACGCGCGCTCGGGCTCCCGGCGCGCGAGCTCTCTCTCGATGAGCTCGCCGACGTCGCCAACGGCCGGCGCATCGCCTTGGGCACCGCCCGGTGCGGCGTGGTCTCCCGCGAGCCCGCGCAGGGCGAGCGCGTCGCCCTCACGCTGTGCGGCGGGCTTGCGGGCATCTGGCGGCGCGACGGGCGCCATCTCGTCTGCGAGGCAAACTTCCCTCAGGCCATCGAGGGCGTCCGCGAAACGCCCCTGCCCTCCGAGCTCTCTCCCGAGCGCCCGCTTCCCCCGCAGGCGGCGGGGTCGCTCGTCCGCGCTTCGCTCGGCTGCGACGGCGGGCCCAGGTCGCACGCCTGCTGCGACGTCGAGCTCCTGGGCGGCGTCGTCAGGGGGTGGGCGTCCTTCCAGCGAGACCTCACGCTCGTGCCCCCCGAGCGTGGCGAAGACTCGCGCCTCATGCGACGCTTCTCGCCCGGTCGCGACCGCTTCGTGTGCGCCATCGGCGCCTTCGACGGCCTCCATCGCGGCCACCGCGCCCTCATCGCGCGCGCCCGCGCCGAGGCCGACGCCCGCGGCGCGCGCCTCATGGTCGTGACCTTCACGCCGGACCCGGCGCGCGTTCTGGGAGGGGAGGGCGCCCCGCGCGACCTCCTGCTCGCCGGCGAGCGGCCGTCCCTCATCCAGCGGAGCTGGGACGTGGACGCCGTGCTCGTGGTCGACTTCACCCCCGAGGTCGCCGCGCTGCCCTACGAGCGCTTCGTCCGCGACGTGCTGGGTGCCTACTGCGACGTGTCTGCCCTCGTCGTGGGGGAGGACTTCCGCCTGGGCGCGGGCGGCCTCGGCACCGTCGAGGCCCTGCGCGCGCTTGGCGAGAAGGACGGGTTCGACGTGACGGGCGCGCCCCTCATGCGTGACGGAGGCGCCCCGATAACCGCCACCCGCATCCGCGACCTCCTCTCCGAGGGGAGGGTCGAGGAGGCGGCAAGCCTGCTCGGCCGCTGCCACCGCGTCTACGGCTCCGTCGAGCACGGGCGCGGCGAGGGCACGGGGTTCGGTTTCCCCACGGCAAACGTGCGCGTCGAGGAGGGGCTCGCGCTGCCCGCCGAGGGCGTCTACGCCGGCTTCGTGAGCGTTGATGCGGCGTCGGGGGAGCCCGAGCGCCGCGCCTACCCGGCCGCGATCAACGTGGGCAAGCCGAGGTCCTTCTCGCCCGGCGAGGAGGGGGAGAGCTTCCTCGAGGCCACGCTTCTGGGCTTTGGGGGCGACCTCTACGGCCGGGGCGTCTGCGTGACCTTCGTGCGCTGGCTGCGCGCGCCGCGGCGGTTTGACTCGGTGGGGGAGCTCGAGCGCACCGTCCTCTCCAACGTGGACTGGGTGCGCCGAACCCTTGGCGGGGAGGGCATCGTGCTGCAGCGCGTGCCCGACTTCTCGCTCGCCGAGCTGGTCGCCCGCTCGAGGGGGGAGGCGTCGTCGTGATCACGGACGAGGACAAGGAGCGCGTCCGCCAGGCCACCGACTTCGTGCAGCTCGTGGCCGAGACCGTCGAGCTGCGACAGCGCGGACAGGAGTTCTGGGGGTGCTGCCCCTTTCACGGCGAGAAGAGCCCGTCTTTCAAGGTGAACCCGGCGACGGGCCTCTGGCACTGCTTCGGCTGCGGGGACGGCGGCGACGTCTTCTCCTACGTGCAGCGCCGCGAGAACCTCGACTTCCCCGACGCCATCCGCTACCTCGCGGACCGGGCCGGGATCGAGCTCCAGGAGGAGCGGGGCGGCCGGCGCGGCCCCAGGAAGACCCGCCTCATGGAGGCGCTCGGCGCGGCCGAGGAGTACTACCACACGATGCTCATGCGGGGCAGGGGCGCGGGGCCGGACGAGGCGAGGCGCTACTTCGCGGGCCGCGGCTTCGGCTCGGCCGTCTGCCGCCGCTGGGGGCTTGGCTTCGCTCCGGGCCGCGGGCAGCTCGTGGCGCAGCTGCGCGCCAAGGGCTTCACGTCCGCCGAGCTGATCGCGGCAGACCTCGCCCAGGAGCGCTCGGGGCGCGTCATGGACCGCTTCTACGACCGCGTGATGTTCCCCATCCACGACGAGCAGGGGCGCACCATCGCCTTCGGCGGCCGCGTCATCGGGCCCAAGCGCGACAACGTGGCCAAGTACGTCAACACGCGCGACACGGCCGCCTTCAACAAGGGCAAGCACCTCTTCGCCTACGACCGTGCCAAGGAGACGATGGCCGCCACCGGCGAGGCCATCGTCTGCGAGGGCTACACCGACGTCATCGCCATGCACGAGGCCGGCTTCACCAACGCCGTGGCCGCGCTCGGCACGGCCTTTCGCCTGGACCACGTGCGGCTCATGGAGCGCCAGCGCGTGAGCAGGATCGTCTGCATGTTCGACGGGGACGCCGCGGGGCAGCGCGCCGCCGAGCGCGCGGTGCGCTACATCGACAAGACCTCGGCGGCGCTGCTGTGCGTGGTGCTGCCGGACAACCAGGACCCGATGGAGTTCCTCTCCGCCCACGGGGCCGACGCGCTCCGCCCCATCCTGGCCGCCGCGCGCCCGCTCATGGACTTCGTCTTCGAGAAGCGCCTGGCGGGTCTCGACCTCTCCGCGCCGGGGCTGCGCGTCCGCGCCCTCGCGGACATGGCCCAGCTCCTGGCGCCGCTCAAGCACTCCGTCCTTCTCGACGAGTACGCCACGCGGCTCGCGGACACCCTCGGCATGGACGTCGCCGAGACCAAGCGCGCGATTCGCGAGGCCAAGGTCGCGGAGGCCGAGGAGGACCGCCCCCCGGCGCGCGCGGCGGCACGCAGGCCGTCCCGGGCCCAGGCCGGCGCGGCGGGGTATCGCGCCCTATCCGCCGACGACCGCATGCAGGTCGCGGCCGAGCGCGAGCTGCTCGGTGCCATGGCGCAGCGCCCGGAGGCCTTGAGGCCCTATGCCGAGCGCATAGCCGCCCTCTCGTGGTCCGACGCCCGCCACGAGGCGATGGCGTGGGCGATGCTCTCGACGCCGGAGGGGACGAGCCCCGCCGCGGCGGTCGCGGCGGCGAGCTCCGTCGTCCCCGAGGCCCCCTCGATCCTCTCAGGCGGGCGCGTGATGGGCGACGACGAGCTCTCGGACGCCGAGAAGCTCGACTTCATCGTAGACACCGCCGAGCTCTGCTCGTGCCGGAGGCGGATTCGCCAGATACGTGCGGCGCTCAGCTCCTCGTCGCGCCCCGACGAGGAGTCGCAGGCGCTCTTCCGCGAGGCTACCGAGCTTCAGCGTCGGGTGAACGAGTTGGTCAGGACACTATCCTCGGTATCGTCCGAGTAGGTTTCGGGTATAATCTCGAAGTTCATGCGTCGAAGGGGAGATACGTGGCAGGAAGCAAGAAGAAGTCAGACAGCAAGCTCTCCGAGGAGCTGACCCGCGTCCTCGACGAGCTCGCCGGCGGCGCCAAGGCGTCCGCAAGCGTCTCCGAGGACGACATCCAGCTCGCCATCAGGGACATCGACGTCGACTCGGAGGAGCTCTCCGACCTGTACGACGCGCTTCGCGCGAAGGGGGTCGAGATCACGAGCAACGAGTCCTCCGGACAGGAGTTCTCCTCGGGGGACGACACCGAGGACGACTTCGACGACGATGACGTCTCGAGCGACGAGTTCGACGACGAGGAGGGCGAGTCGGAGAGCGCGGCCGAGGCCAAGGCCGTCAAGGAGGCGCTGCGCTCCGTGCCCAAGGCCAAGACCGCCAAGCCCAAGCGCTCCAGCCGCGCCCGCGCCCGCAGGCAGGACACCTCCACGGTCATGCTAACCGGCGACCCGGTGCGCATGTACCTCAAGGAGATCGGCAAGGTCGACCTGCTCACGGCCTCCGAGGAGGTCCACCTCGCCATGAAGATCGAGGCGGGCACCGAGGCCACCGACAAGCTCGAGGCCGCCGAGGCGGGCGAGCTCGAGCTCACCCGCGCCGAGCAGCGCCGACTCATGAGGATCGAGCAGGTGGGCCTCGACGCCAAGCAGCAGCTCATCTCCGCGAACCTGCGCCTCGTGGTCTCCATCGCAAAGCGCTACGTCGGCCGCGGCATGCTCTTCCTCGACCTCATCCAGGAGGGCAACCTCGGCCTCATCCGCGCCGTCGAGAAGTTCGACTACACCAAGGGCTTCAAGTTCTCCACCTACGCCACCTGGTGGATCCGCCAGGCCATCACCCGCGCCATCGCCGACCAGGCGCGCACCATCCGCATCCCGGTCCACATGGTCGAGACCATCAACAAGCTCATCAGGGTGCAGCGCCAGCTCCTGCAGGACCTCGGCCGCGACCCCACCCCCGAGGAGATCGGCGCCGAGATGGGTATGAGCCCGGACCGCGTGCGCGAGATCCAGAAGATCAGCCAGGAGCCCGTCTCCCTGGAGACGCCCATCGGCGAGGAGGAGGACTCCCAGCTCGGCGACTTCATCGAGGACTCCTCGGCCGTGGCGCCCCCTGAGGCCGCCTCCGACTCCATGCTTCGCGAGCAGCTCGACCAGGTGCTCGACGGCCTCGCCGACCGCGAGCGCAAGGTCATCAAGTTCCGCTTCGGCCTCGAGGACGGGCACCCGCGCACGCTCGAGGAGGTCGGGCGCGAGTTCGGCGTCACGCGCGAGCGCATCCGCCAGATCGAGTCCAAGACCCTCGCCAAGCTGCGCCACCCGAGCCGCTCCGGGCGTCTCAAGGACTACATGGAAGACTGACCGTCCTTCTCGCCCCGCCCTGCGGCCCCGCACCCCCACGGTGCGGGGCCGCTTCTCGTGAGGGGCAAGAACGCCGAGCATGCCCCTGCGCACGGTCTCTGCCCCTCTCGGCCCTAATCCGTGCATGTGGGCATGCTCGCCCGCGCCCGAGGTTGCTCTGCGGCGGGGCGCCGGGCTGGGCATCCCGCAGCGGCGTTGCGAAATCAGGGGTCGTGGCAATTCTCGGGTCCGCGGCGTTGCCGCTTTGGGGGTCATGGCAACCGGGCCGGAGCGCCAACAGGGCGTTCTTCTCGCTCTGCTGCGGAATCCGGGGTCGTGGCAGGCCAATTGCTGCCACGACCCAGGATTCCGCAGCGCCTCTGTCGACAGGACTGCCACGACCCTCAAAACGGCAACGCGGGGGAGGGGGCGGGCGAGAAGGACGTCGCGCCCTGGCGCCACCGCCCCTCGCAAAAGAAATCTGAGATTTCCCCTTGCGTCCGGTTTCGGAATCTGTATACTCTTCTCTTGTGCGAACGCGCACACCACATTCCCCGGTGGCGCAGTGGTAGCGCAGCTGACTGTTAATCAGCGTGTCGTAGGTTCGAATCCTACCCGGGGAGCCAGTACATGCGAGGGCCGGCAGACGATGCCGGCCCTTTTCCTATGGCTCCGCTAACCTCTGCCGTTTCTATGACTCCCGACGCCCTGTGTTAGGATTTCAACGCAACAGCCCATCCGCATGCCGGGAGGAACCGTGAGCCACACCATCGAGGCGGCCGACAGGGCCGCGCACGTCACCGGCGCGCTCGCCAAGGACCGCTTCATCCTGCAGCAGCTCGTGACCAAGGACTTCAAGCTGAGGTACCGCCGCTCGGTCCTCGGCGTCATCTGGAGCGTCCTCAACCCGCTGCTCATGATGATGATCATGAGCTTCGTCTTCTCGTACTTCCTGCGCGGCTCCAACGTGGAGAACTACCCCCTCTACCTCATCGTCGGCAACATCACGTTCTCGCTCATGAGCGAGGCCACGAACGGCGGCCTGACGTCCATCATCAGCGCCGCCCCGCTGCTCAAGAAGGTCAAGGTCGACCGCTGGGTGTTCCCGGTCCAGAAGGTCTTCTCCGCGATGATGAACTTCGGGTTCTCGCTCATCGCCGTCGTCGTGGTCATGCTGTTCTTCCAGGTCATGCCCACCTGGCACATCGTCTGGATGATCCCGGCGCTCTTCCTGCTCATGCTCTTCTGCATTGGCATCAGCCTGCTCATCGGCGCCGCCGCGGTCTTCTTCCGCGACATGATCCACCTCTGGAGCGTCGCCCTCACGGCCTGGACCTACCTCACGCCCATCTTCTGGGACCTCTCCCTGCTCACCAACGCCGGCGCCCCCCAGATCGTGGTGTGGGTCGTCAAGGCGAACCCCATGTACAACTACCTCGAGATGATGCGCTGCGCCATCGTGTACCAGTCGAGTCCCACCACGACGGTGCTCCTGCTCGCGGTATTCTGGGCGCTGCTCATGCTCGTCATCGGCTACTTCGTCTTCCGCAAGACCGAGCACAAGTTCATCCTCTTCATCTAGGGCGGTATCCCCATGGCTGACACCACCGGCTCCGAGTACGCGATCGAGGTCAACGACGTCTCGATGATCTTCAACATCGCGAGCGAGCAGCTCAACAACCTCAAGGAGTACTTCATCAAGATCATGAGGCACGAGCTCTTCTTCAAGGAGTTCCGCGCGCTCGACCACGTGAGCTTCAAGGTGCGCCGCGGCGAGGTCGTCGGCCTCGTGGGCACCAACGGCTCCGGCAAGTCCACGATGCTCAAGTGCATCGCCGGCGTGCTCGAGCCCTCGGAGGGCTCGATCGTCGTGCGCGGCAACATCGCCCCGCTCATCGAGCTCGGAGCGGGCTTCGACCCCGAGCTCACCGCCCGGGAGAACATCTACCTCAACGGGTCGCTGCTCGGCTACTCCCGCGAGTTCGTCGACGAGCACCTCCAGGAGATCATCGACTTCGCCGAGCTCCAGGACTTCATGGACATGCCGCTCAAGAACTACTCCTCCGGCATGGTGGCGCGCATCGCC
Organism: Thermophilibacter provencensis; assembly: GCF_900128445.1. Lineage (GTDB taxonomy): Bacteria > Actinomycetota > Coriobacteriia > Coriobacteriales > Atopobiaceae > Thermophilibacter > Thermophilibacter provencensis. Next base: position 1,729,352 of record NZ_LT671417.1, read on the forward strand.
TTCGCCATCGCCACGGTGACCGAGCCGGACCTCCTCATCGTCGACGAGACGCTCTCCGTCGGCGACGTCTTCTTCCAGGAGAAGTGCGAGCGCCGCATCCAGAGCTTCATCGACTCGGGCAACGTCACGGTGCTCTTCGTGTCCCACTCCATGAAGCAGGTGGAGCGCATCTGCGAGCGCGCGATCTGGATCGAGAAGGGCGTCCAGCGGATGGACGGCCCCGTCGAGGAGGTCGTCGAGGCGTACGAGCGGCAGTTCGGGTAGGAGGCCCGCGCGGCAGTGTCCCGGCGCGGCCGAATGGTGTACACTGTGGGGGATTCTTTAAGCCGGTGCGAGACGCCAGCAAGGTCAGGTCCTCCCGGGGACGCTCTCATAGCCTTATCTCGACGCTCGTGCCGGCATACGGCAGGGCGTCTTTTTGTGAGAAGGGAGTCCCATGGAACAGCCACAGCTCAAGGCCCAGATTATGGACGGGCAGGCCATGAGCCGCGCGCTCACCCGCATCGCCCACGAGATCATCGAGAAGAACGAGGGGGCCGAGGGCATCGCGCTCGTGGGCATCGTGCGCCGCGGCGCCGCGCTCGCGCCGCTGCTCGCCGACGAGATCGAGAAGATCGAGGGCACGCGCCCGCCCGTGGGCACGCTCGACGTGAGCTTCTACCGCGACGACGTCCGCCGCAAGATCGCGCCCGTGGAGTTTGGCACGGACATCCCCTTCGGCGTCGACGACCGCGACATCGTCCTCGTCGACGACGTCCTCTACACCGGCCGCACGATCCGCGCCGCGCTCGACGCGCTCATCGACCTCGGCCGCCCGAGAACCGTCCAGCTGGCCGTCATGATCGACCGCGGGCACCGCGAGCTTCCCATCCGCGCCGACTACGTGGGCAAGAACGTCCCCTCCTCGCACGAGGAGGACGTCCGCGTGACCATCGCCCCGTACGACGAGACCAACTCGGTCTCCATCTGGACCAAGCCCACCGAGTAGCACAGGAGGTGCCAACCACATGCTGTCCGTCAAGCACCTGATCGACACGACGAGCCTCACCGCGGACGACATCACACAGATCCTCGACACGGCCCGCTCGTTCTCCGAGGTCAACAAGCGCGCGATCAAGAAGGTCCCCGCGCTGCGCGGCCGCACGATCGTGAACCTCTTCCTCGAGCCGTCCACGCGCACCAAGAGCTCCTTCGAGCTCGCCGAGAAGCGCCTCTCGGCAGACTCCCTCTCCATGGGCGGCGCCACGAGCTCCGTCGTGAAGGGCGAGAGCCTCGCCGACACCATCGAGACCATCGACGCCATGAACGTCGACATGTTCATCTGCCGCGCGAAGCTCGCCGGCACGCCGCAGAAGATCACCGAGCACACCGACGCCATCGTCATCAACGCCGGCGACGGCAAGCACCAGCACCCCACGCAGGCGATGCTCGACCTCTACACCATCCGCGAGAACTTCGGCCACCTCGACGGCCTCAAGGTCGCCATCGTCGGCGACCTCTCCCACAGCCGCGTGTGCGGCAGCCTCGTGCCCGCGCTCAAGACCATGGGCGCCGAGGTCACGCTCGTCGGCCCGCCCACCTTCCAGGTGGACGACCCCGACTACTACGGCGTCCCGCAGACCGCCGACCTCGACGCCGTCATCCCCGAGATGGACGTCGTCTACATGCTGCGCGTCCAGCTCGAGCGAATGGAGGGCGCGGCCATCCCGTCCCGCCGCGAGTACAACCGCCTCTGGGGCCTCGACATGGCCCGCGTGGACAGGATGAAGCCCGAGGCCATCATCTGCCACCCCGGCCCCATGAACCGCGGCATGGAGATCAACGCCGACGTGGCCGACTGCGCGCGCTCGCGCATCCTCGACCAGGTGAACGCCGGCGTCCTCACGCGCATGGCCGAGATGTACCTGCTTCTGGGAGGAGAGAACAATGGCGTATCTGCTTAAGGGTGCCCACGTCGTCGACCCGCAGGTGGGCCTCGACGACGTCCGTGACGTGCTCATCGACGGCGACAGGATCGCCGCGGTGGGGGAGGGCCTGGACGCTCCCGAGGGCGCCGAGGTCATCGACGCCGCCGGCAAGTACCTCGTCCCCGGCCTCGTGGACATGCACGTGCACTTCCGCGACCCCGGCTTCGAGTACAAGGAGACCATCGAGACCGGTGCCCGCGCGGCCACCCACGGCGGCTTCACCGACGTGGCCACGATGCCCAACACCGACCCGGTGACCGACAACGGCGCCGAGGTCCGCTACCAGATCGACCGCTCCCGCCACGCCGGCCTCTGCCACATCCGCCCGATCGGCGCGCTCACGGTGGGCGAGAGGGGCGAGACGCTCGCGGAGATCGGCGACATGGTCATGGAGGGCGCGGTCGCCTTCTCCGACGACGGCCACGGCGTCCAGAGCGCCGGCATGATGCGTACCTGCATGGAGTACGTCTCCCAGTTCGACAAGGTCGTCTCCGCGCACTGCGAGGTCGAGTCGCTCACCACGCACGGCGTCATCAACGAGGGCCGCGCCTCCACGCGCCTCGGCATGTTCGGCTGGCCCGCGCTCGGCGAGGAGCTTGAGATCTACCGCGACATCGAGCTCTGCCGCATGACCGGCTGCGCCCTGCACATCGCCCACATCTCCACCGAGAAGGGCCTCGAGCTCGTCCGCGCCGCCAAGGCCGAGGGCCTGCCAGTGACCTGCGAGGTCACCCCGCACCACCTGTTCCTCTGCGAGGACGACATCACCGACGCCTACGACACCAACCTCAAGATGAACCCGCCGCTGCGCACCGCCGCGGACGCGGCGGCTCTCCGCGAGGGCATCCTCGACGGCTCGATCGACTGCATCGTGACCGACCACGCCCCGCATGCCCCGCACGAGAAGGACTGCGAGTGGGAGATCGCCTTCTTCGGCATCGTGGGCCTGGAGACGTCGCTGCCGCTCATGCTCACCAACCTCGTGCTGCCGGGGAAGATGAGCTGGTCGCGCCTCGTCGAGGTCATGGCCGTGAACCCGCGCCGCTGCCTGCGCCTGCCGGAGATTCGCGTGGAGGCCGGAAGCACCGCCGACCTCACGCTCATCGACCCCGCGGTCGAGGTCACGGTCACCGAGGACTGGCTCCAGAGCCGCTCCAAGAACTCGGCGTGGCTCGGGGCAACCCTCACGGGCGCCGCGTGCGACGTCTTCGTCGCCGGACGCCACACGCTCACGGGCGGCGAGGTCACGCCGGTCAAGCGGGTCCTGCGATGAGCGCCGGGCTTGGCGTCCACGACTTCACCGTCGTCACAAACGAGCGCGTCGCGGACGGTCTCATGCGCATCGTCTTCTCCGCGCCCGAGCTCGCCTCCGCGCTCGCCCCGGGCCAGTTCGTGAACGTCCACGTGCCCGGCGACGCGAGCCAGATCCTGCGCGTCCCGCTGTCCTTCAGCTGCGCGGATGCCGCGGCCGGAACCGTGGAGATCGTCTACGCCGTCGTGGGCGACGGCACGCGCCGCCTCTCAGGGATGGCGGCGGGGGAGACCTCCACGGCCGTCGGGCCCTGCGGAAACCCCTGGCCGGCCGTCGAGGGCGCCCGTCGCGCCTGCGTCGTGGCCGGTGGCGTGGGCGTGACGCCCATCGTCGCGTGCGCCCGCATGCTCGCCGCGTCGGGCGTGGCCTTCGACGCCGTCGTGGGCGCGCAGACCTCGGGCAGGCTTTGGGGCGCGGACGCGCTCGAGGGCCTCGGTGCCGGCACCGTTGCCGTGACCACCGACGACGGAACCGCTGGCCGGCGCGGATTTACCACCGACGCCCTCGCCGACCTTCTCGCCGAGAAGGACTACGACGTCGTCTACACCTGTGGCCCCGAGGTCATGATGGCGGGCGTCGCGCGCCTCTGCCGCGAGGCCGGCGTGGCCTGCCGCGTCTCCATGGAGCGGATGATGTGCTGCGGTTTTGGCGCGTGCGGCACCTGCAACGTGGCCATGGCCGACGGCACCTACAAGTCCTGCTGCAAGGACGGCCCCGTCTTCGACGCAGAGGAGGTGGCGTGGTAATGGCCGAGAAGAACATGGCCGAGAAGAACGCGAGCATGGCCGTCGACCTCGGCGGCGTGCGCATGCAGAACCCCGTCAACACCGCCTCGGGCACCTTCGCCTTCGGCTCGGTCTTTGAGGACTTCTTCGACGTCTCCCGCCTGGGCGCGATCACCCTCAAGGGCTGCTCGGCCGAGCCGTGGCCAGGCAACCCGGCGCCGCGCATGTGCGAGGTGCCGTGCGGCATGATGAACACCGTGGGCCTCGCGAACCCCGGCGTGCGCGGGATGGTGGAGCAGTACGGCGAGTACCTCGCCGGGCTCGAGCGCCGCGGCTGCCGCGTCATCGTGCAGGCGGCCGGGCACGCGGTCGAGGAGTACGTCGCCGCGGTCGAGCTCATCGAGGAGCTCTGCCCGTGGGCGAGCGGCGTGGAGATGAACATCTCCTGCCCCAACATCGCCCGCGGCGGCGTCCTCGTGGGCGGCACGCCCGAGAGCGCCGCCGAGGTCGTGCGCGCGGTGCGCCCGCGCGTTCACCGGCCGCTCCTCGTCAAGATGGCGCCCGTCCGCGTGCCCGAGGTCGCGCGCGCCTGCGAGGCCGAGGGCGCGGACGCCCTCTCGCTCATCAACACGATCAACGGCATGTCCATCGACGTGCGCACCCGCAGAAGCCGCCTCTCCAAGCCCACGGGGGGCGTCTCCGGCCCCGCCATCCACGCCATCGCCGTGCGGATGGTCTGGGAGGCGGCGCAGGCCGTCAAGATCCCCATCAACGGTATGGGCGGCATCGCCACGTGGCAGGACGCCGCCGAGATGATCCTCGCCGGCGCCACCTCGGTCACCGTGGGCACCGCCAACTTCTACGACCCCTCCTGCGCCGCCCGCATCGTGGAGGGCCTCGCCTCCTGGGCGGCCGAGCAGGGCGTCTCGGACATCAACGAGCTGATTGGAGCCTTCGAATGCTGACGTACGAACAGGCAAGCGACAAGATCATCATCGCTCTGGACTGCTCCAAGGAGCGAGCCTTCGAGCTCGCGGAGCTGCTCGCCGGCAAGGCCACGTGGGTCAAGGTGGGCATGACGCTCTTCTACGCGGAGGGCCCCGCCATCGTGGACGCCATGCGCGAGCGAGGGCTGCGCGTCTTCCTCGACCTCAAGGTCCACGACATCCCGTTCCAGGTGCAGGGCGCCGTCCGCGCCGCCTCGCTCACGGGCGCGGACATCCTCTCCATCCACGGCCTCGGCAGCTCCGCGATGATCGCCGCGGCGCGCAAGGGCGCCGAGGAGGCGGCTGAGCAGCGCGGCGGCGACCGCACGCGCCTCGTCGCCATCTCCGTGCTCACGAGCATGGACCAGGCGGCGCTCTCCGAGATCGGCGTGGAGTCGCCGGTCGCCGAGGAGGTCGCGCGCCTCGCGAGCCTCGCCTACGGCTCCGGCGCGGACGGCATCGTCTGCTCGCCGCAGGAGGCCGCCGAGATGCGCGCGCTTCTCGGCCCAGACGCCCTCATCGTCACGCCCGGCGTTCGCCCCGCGGGCGCCGAGGTGGGGGACCAGAAGCGCATCGCCACGCCGGCCGCCGCGATCGAGGCCGGCGCGTCCAAGCTCGTCATCGGCCGCCCGATCACGGGCGCCGACGACCCCGTCGCCACCTTCGACGCCATCTGCGCCGAGCTCATGGCGTAGGCGGCCGCGATGTCCTGAGCTGCGCTTTTGTTGAGCCTGATCGCGACGGCCCGTGGCGTCGCCGTGATGGTTTGCCCCTTGACCTGCACCTTTGGTGAAGAAGGGTTGCAAAAGCGGAGCTAAATGGGCACACTAGATTCTTGCGAAGCCGTCAGGCAGGGCCCTGCGGCTCACCGGATTGAAATGGAGGAACACCATGGCTCTACCCCAGCTTACCGACGAGCAGCGCAAGGCCGCTCTCGAGAAGGCCGCCCAGGCTCGTCACGAGCGCGCGGAGCTCCGCGAGAAGATCAAGAGCGGCAAGGTCGCCCTCGAGGACGTCCTCGACTCCGACGACCCCATCGCCAGCCGTATGAAGGTCTCCACCCTCATCGAGTCGCTCCCCGGCTACGGCAAGGCCAAGGCCTCCAAGATCATGGACGAGCTCGGCATCTCCGCCACCCGTCGCGTCAAGGGCCTCGGCGCCCGCCAGCGCGAGCAGCTCGTCGAGGCTCTCTCCAAGTAGGTGGCGAGAAGAGCTCGGCTCTTCGTCGTATCCGGACCGTCAGGCGTGGGCAAGGGAACGCTCGTCTCGCTCCTTCGCGAGAGGCTCCCGCGCCTGGGCCTGACGGTCTCTGCAACGACGAGGGAGCCACGACCCGGCGAGAAGGACGGCGTCTCCTACCACTTCCTCGATGACGACGAGTTCGAGCGTCGCGTCGAGGCGGGCGAGTTCCTCGAGTGGGCGTGGGTGCACGGGCACCGCTACGGCACGCTGAGGAGCGAGGCCGACCGCCTGCTCTCCGAGGGCCGCTCGGTGGTCCTGGAGATTGACGTGCAGGGCGGCATGAGCGTGCGCGCGGCCCATCCCGACGCCGTGCTCGTCTTCATCGAGCCCCCCAGCATGGAAGAGCTCGAGCGGCGCCTGCGCGGCCGCGGGACCGAGGACGAGGCGTCCGTCGAGCGCCGCCTCGCCAACGCCCGCAGCGAGATGGAGCGCGCCGGAGAGTACGACGCGCGCGTCGTCAACGACGACCTCGAGCGCGCCGTGCGCGAGCTCGCCAGTGTTATTGAACGCTTTGAGACTAACGGAGGTCCCACGAACGATGTCTGTGACCAAGCCCGAGATTGACGCCCTGCTCGATAAGACCGAGCACAACCCCTTCCTGCTCTGCTCGATCGCGTCCAAGCGCGCCTGCGACATCAACAACATGGTGCGCGGCCAGCACCTGCGCGTGACCGCCATCCAGGACTTCGACGACATCACGACCGTCGTCTCGGGCAAGGACCCCGTGTCCGTTGCCATGAAGGAGATCGAGGACGGCACCCTGAGCTTCGTCAAGGAGGACTTCGACGAGGACATCAGGGGCGCCAACACGATCGCACTGTAGGCGCTCCATGACGGAGAGACTCTGCCTCGTCCACTATCACGAGATCGGCCTCAAGGGGAAGAACCGCTCGACCTTCGAGAACCAGCTCGTCACGAATCTCCACCGCGCGCTCAGGGCCTTCGAGCCCTCCAAGATCGCGCGCGTGTCCGGCCATCTCGTGGTCGAGGTGGCGGACGGGCGTGCGAGCGAGGAGCTGGCCGCCGCCATCCGGCGCGTGCCGGGCGTCGCGCGCGTCTCGCTCGCCTACAAGTGCGGCCTTGACGAGGGCGAGTACGTCGCTGCCGCCATCCGCGCCCTCGGCGAGGCGGGGGAGTTCGGGAGCTTCAAGGTCCATGCCCGCAGGTCGTCGACGACCTACGGGCTGCACAGCCTTGAGATGAACCGCCTCGTCGGGGCCGCCCTCTGCGAGGCGTTCCCCGACAAGAAGGTCGACGTCCACAACCCCGACGTCACGGTCGTCGTCCACGTGGTCCAGGGCAGCACCTACGTCTACGCCGCGTCGGCGCCGGGCATAGGCGGACTTCCCGTGGGCACCGCCGGCAAGGTCGTCACGCTGCTCTCGAGCGGGTTCGACTCGCCCGTGGCCACCTGGATGGTGGGGCGGCGCGGCGCCACCTGCATCCCCGTGCACTTCTCGGGGCGGCCCATGACCTCCGACACGAGCGAGTGGCTCTGCCAGGACGTCGTCGAGGCGCTCGCGCCCTCCGGCATCGTCGGCCGCCTCTACGTGGTCCCGTTCGGCGAGCGCCAGCGCGAGATCTCGCTCGCCGTGCCCCAGGGCCTCAGGATCATCATGTACCGTCGCGTCATGATGCAGGTCGCCGAGCGCATCGCCCGCCTCGAGGGCGCCAAGGCGCTCGTCACCGGCGAGTCCCTCGGCCAGGTCGCCTCCCAGACGCTCGAGAACATCGCCGCCGTGAACGAGGCCGTCACCATGCCGGTGCTCCGCCCGCTCATCGGCTCCGACAAGCAGGAGATTATCGCCCGCTCGCACGAGATTGGCACCTATGACATCTCGTGCCAGACGGCGCCCGACTGCTGCACGCTCTTCATGCCGCGCCGGCCCGAGACGCACGCCCGCCTCGAGCAGGTCCTCGAGGCATGGGAGTCCTTCGACCACGAGGCCATGGTCGAGGACCTCGTGAGGTGCGTCGAGTGGCGCGACTTCACCCAGTGCCCCTCGTATCACGCGCCCAGGGGAGGCCTCCGGGAGCATCATGTCGAGCTCTCCCCCTGGATGGGCGGCGAGCGGTAGCGCCCGTCTCGCGAGCGGAGCCCCCGAGGGGGCACCTCATATCAAACTCTGTAGCGGCGCGTCCCGGCTGAGCTGGGGCGCGCCGCCCTCCTGTCAGCGGCGCGTCCGCTTCGTGGCAGCGAGCCGGCGAGAATCCCCGCGTTCTCGGCCCGTGGGCGCCCCCGGTGGGGCACGCTGGGTGCGGGAGGCGATGCGGAATGGCTCAGAGAAGGTCGTCGGCGCCGCTTGGGAGGCTGGCGCGCAGGTACGGGGTCGTGGGGCGGCGCGCGGCAGCGGCGGCGCTCGTGCTCGCGCTGCTCGTCGCGGGGGCCGCGGCCGCGGCCGGGATGGCGGCGACGGGCGGCGTCGAGGTCGTGCGGGAGGAGGGTCCCGCCGCCCCGGCGTCGGGGGGCTCGGCCGAGCCGGGAGCCGAGGGGGAGGCGCGCGGCGACGGCGACGAGGCGGCGGGGGAGGGCGAGGAGGTGGCCGAGGGGGTCGTGGTGGTGCACGTCGACGGCGCGGTCGGCGCGCCGGGGGTCTACGCGCTCGGGGGAGAGCCGCGCGTGAACGACGCCATCGTCGCCGCGGGAGGGCTCGCGGAGGGCGCGGACACCTCCGGGATCAACCTCGCGGCCCGGCTCTCTGACGGGGAGAAGGTCCACGTGCCGCTCGTCGGGGAGGCGCCCCAGGCGGGCGCGGAGCCCGCATCCGACGCGCCCGGGGGGTCGGACGGCCCCGTGAACCTCAACACCGCCACCGTCGAGGAGCTCGACGAGCTCCCCGGCGTCGGGGAGGCCACGGCGCTCGCGATCGTAGAGGACCGCGAGAGGAACGGGCCCTTCTCCTCGCCCGAGGACCTCATGCGGGTCTCGGGGATAGGGGAGAAGAAGTTCGAGAAGCTCGAGGGGCTCGTCTGTGTCTGAGCGCCTCGCGCCGCCGCCGCGCCCGGCGCTTCCCCACGCGTTCTGGGCCCTGCTCGCCGCGCTCGGAGCCATGCGCGCCGCCCTCGCCCTCGCGCCGCCCTCCCTCGCCCTCGCCGCGGGGTCGGCGCTCGCCGGCGCCGCCGCGGCGGCGCTCGCGGCCGTCGGGCGGCGGCGTGGGCCGAGGCTGCTGCCGCTCGTCGCCGTGCTCCTCGCCGCGCTTTCGGCCTCGGGCCTCGCCTGCGCGGCGGAGCTCTCCCGTCAGGAGGCCCTCGCGGGGGCGCTCTCCTCGAGCCCCGTCTCCACGTGGGAGCTCAGGCTCGCGGGCGACATGTCCCGCGGCGCGAGCGCGTGGCGCGGCAGGGCCGTCGCCTCGCGCGAGGGCGCGGCCTCGGGCGAGGTCTGGCTGCTCTCCGAGGAGCCGCTCGGGCGGGAGTCTGCGGTCCGGTGCGTCGGGCGCTTCTCGCCGAACGGGGACGACGACTGGGGCGCGTCCTCGCGCGCCCAGGGGATCGCGGGAACCGTGCGCGTGGTCCGCACCCTTGCCGTCGAGCCCCCGAGCGGCGTCGCCGGGGCGGTCCTGGGGCTTCGCGAGGAGGTGCTCTCGAGCTTCGACGCGGGCTCCTCGGACGCCCGGGCGCTCCTTGCGGGCAGCGTTTGCGGGTCGATGGCGGCGATCTCCGAGCGCGGGCTCGACGACGCGTTCGCGCGCTGCGGCGTCTCGCACCTCGTCGCCGTCTCGGGAGGGCACCTCGTGCTCGTCTGCGCGCTCGTCGCGGTCCCGGTCGGGCGCTCGCGCCTCGGCCCGCCCGGGCGCGCCGCCGTCCTTCTCGCCCTCACGGCGCTCTTCGTCGCGTTCTGCGGGGCCCCTCCCTCGGCCGTGCGGTCCTGGGCCATGTCGCTCGTGGCATCCGCCTCGCGCCTCGCGGGAAGGCGCGCTCACCCCCTGTCGTCCGCGAGCCTGGTGTCGCTCGCGATGGCGCTCGCCGATCCCGGCGTGACGGGGCAGCTTGGGTACCTGCTCTCGGTCTCCTGCGTCTGTGGCATCTGCGCGCTCGGCGGCTACGCGCGCCACCTCGTGCGCGCCCTTCTCCCCGCGCCGCGCCCGCCCTCCGCGACGGCCCCGCTGCCGGCGCGGGCGCTCTCTCGCCTTGCGGGCGACGCCATGGACGCCCTCGCGCTCACGCTCGTCTCGCAGGCGGTCACGATGCCGCTCACCTGCGCCGCGTTCTCCCAGCTCTCGCTCGTGGCGCCGCTTGCCAACGTGCTCCTGGCGCCGCTCTTCTCGCCGTTTCTGGGGGCGGGGCTCGTCGCCGCGTGCCTCGCCTGGGCGCCCCCGCTGCAGGCGCCCGCGCTCCTTGCCGCCGATGCGCTCGGGGGCGTCGTGGCGCGGCTCGTCGACGCGCTCGGGGGGCTCCCGCTCGCCAGCGTGGCGGTGAGCGTCGACGAGGGCCCCGCGCTCGCCGTCATGCTCGGGGCGTGCGGGGCCCTGCTCGTCTGGTGGCCGCCCGTCTCGCGCCGCGGGCTCGCCGCCGCGCTCGGGCTCGTCTCTGCCCTCGGCCTCGCCTGGCTGCTGCGCTGGCGCCTGCTCGCCCCGGCGCGCGTCGTGGTCATGGACGTGGGGCAGGGCGACGCCATCCTCGTCACGGACGGCGCGTCATCGCTGCTCGTGGACACCGGCCCCGGCGACGCCGCCGTGGCGGCGCTCGCGCGCTCCAACGTCACGCACCTTGACGCCGTCCTGCTCACGCACCTGCACGACGACCACGCCGGCGGCCTCGAGGGCGTGCTCGGCGCCGTCTCGGTCGGAAGCGTCATCGTGGGCGAGGGGGTCGACGTGGGCCTGGCGGCGGACGGCCTGCCGGTGGAGCGGGTCGGCTACGGGGACGCCGTCTCCGTCGGCCGCTTCTCGCTCGAGGTGGTCTCGCCCCTCGAGCCGGCCGACGGGTCCGGCAACGAGGGCTCGCTCGAGCTCCTGCTCTCCTTCGACGACGGGGGGAGGAGCCTCACGGCGCTTCTTGCCGCCGACGCCGAGGAGCCCGAGACCTCGGCGGCCGTCGCGCGCGGGGACGTGGGAGACGTCGACCTCCTCAAGGTTGGCCACCACGGGTCCGCCGCGTCCATCGGCGTCGAGACCGCCGCGGCGCTGGACCCCGAGGTGAGCGTCGCGAGCGCGGGGGAGGGCAACCCCTACGGGCACCCCGACCCGGCCTGCGCGGAGGCGCTCGAGCGGGCGGGGTCGCTCTTCCTGTGCACCATCGAGCGCGGGGACGTGACGGTCGAGCCGGGGGAGTCCGGGCCGGTCGTCACCTGCCAGAGGGGAGGCGTGCCGTGAGTGCTACACTGGGGCCGCAATCGTGGCCCAAGGGGGCGCGGGGCGTCGAGGCGCGCTGCCCGTCCGGGAGGTCGGGAACGCCGCCGGGCCCGCTCGCGTCTCCCACGCGTTTCAGGACTACGCGCGGCCGCCCCGGCCGCGAGGGGAGGAGAAGATGGCAGACAAGCCCGCGCTTCTGGCGGCCTATCTCATCGTGGGCCCGGACGAGCTCAAGCGCAAGCAGGCGCTCGCCCGCCTCAAGGCGCGCGTGGACGGGCCCTTCGCGGCCTTCAACCTTGAGGAGCTCGTCGCATCGGGGGACCTCGAGCCGGTGAGCGTGCTCGCCTCGCTCAACACGCTGCCGATGGGCGGAGACCGCCGCGTCGTCGTCATCGAGAACGCGGAGAAGCTGCCCAAGCCCGTCTCCGAGGCCATCGTCGGGTACCTCGACAACCCCAACCCGAGCTGCACCCTCGCGCTCGTGGCCGCGACGCTCGCCAAGACCACGCGCCTCTACAAGGCCGTCGCCAAGGTGGGCCCCCGCACGGTAATCGACTGCGCCGCCAAGAAGGGGCGCGACCTGCCCCCCTACGTGCAGAAGCTCGCGGCCGCCCACGGCGTCTCCATCGCGGCCGACGCGGCGCGCGAGCTCGTGGCGCGCGTCGGAGAGTCCACGACGATGCTCGACACGCAGGTCGCGACCCTCGCGGCGCTGCTCGGCGGCTCGGGGACGATCACCGCCCCCTTCGTCGAGTCCAACGTCGCCCGCGTGGCCGAGGTCAAGCCCTGGGAGTTTCTCGACCGGCTCTCCGCGCGGGACGCCCACCGCGCCCTCGCGCTCTACCGCCTGCTGGACGGCTCCGCGCTCGGGCTGCTCTCGCTCGTGGCGGGGCGCCTGCGCGAGCTCGTCTGCGCCCGCTCGCTCGCGGCGCGCGGGCAGGCCCACGCGCTGGCCTCGGAGCTCAAGAAGCAGGACTGGCAGGTGAGAAACCACGGGAGGTGGGCGCGCGCCTTCGCCGACGGCGAGCTGGAGCGCCTGCTCGGCGCCTGTGCCGAGGCCGAGCGCGCGCTCAAGAGCGGCGCGGAGGCGGACGAGGTCATGTGCGCCCTCATCGCGCGCGTCTGCGGAGCGGCCTGACTCCGCGGGGCGAGAAGGGCGCCGCCCGGAGGCGTCGCGAGACCCCCGCACACCGACTCCGCGGGGCCGAGGCGACAGAGCGTCGCCCGGAGGCGTCGCCAGACCCCCGCACGCCGACTCCGCGGGGCCTTCGCGACGTCCCTTCTCGTTGCGGGGCGCTAGCCCTCCGTGAAGTACTCCGGGTGGGAGACCGAGATGGGGTGGTAGTCGATGTGCGCCTTGCGCAGGTGGCGCGAGGTGAGGTAGGAGGCCTCGTTCGTGTCGTGCGCGGCGATGGCGTCGCGGATCTTGTGGTGCTGGTCCATGACGACGTCCCACTCGACGCCCGAGGTCAGCACCGCGAGCCAGCGGAAGCGCTCGTAGTGGACGTTGCCCATGTTGAGCCAGTCCCAGAGCGGCGCGCGGTCGGCGATGATGAAGAAGGTCTCGTGCATGAGGTTGTCCGACTCGAAGAACGCGAGCTCGTCGGCGGCCACGACGGCCTTCTCCTGCTGAGCGATGATGGCGTCGATGCCGGCGATGTCAGCCTTCGTGGCCTTGGCGCAGCACTCGATGACGACCTGCCGCTCGAGGCACTCGCGGGCGAAGCGCGCGTCCTCGCACGCGCGCATGTCGATCTTCGAGACGTAGGTCCCGCTCTGGGGCACCGTGCTCACGAGCCCCTGCTGCTGGAGGAGCACGAGCGCCTCGCGAACGGGGGTGCGGCCGAGGCCGAGCTCCTCGCACAGGCGCTTGGGGACGAGGCGCTCCCCGGGCTTGTAGCGCGAGAACACGAACGCGCGCCGCAGGGCCTCGTAGGCCTGGGTCTGCAGGGTGGGGGTGTCCTTCTCGTGCATGCTCGTCCTTCTCGCCTCTCTCTGGCCTGCCGCTAACGTCTTATTTTACGGGCTGGAGCACCGTCTCGCCGCCCCGATTCGCGACCGCGACGCAATCTGCAGACCGCGTGGACACTCAAAGCTAAATACCGACCGCTGGCGGATTCCCGGTAAAACCTCGCGGCATCGCGGTTGAGTTGAAGGCGCGCTCAAACTAATATATCAGTTCAAGGGGGAACCAACGGGTCCCGTGCGGCGGGCTGAGCCCAGCGCCGGCGGGCGAGAAGGACGGAGGAGCAGATGGCTACACTCAAGAACTGGCAGGAGAGCCGCGAGGAGCTTGAGGGCAAGGGGGTGCGCCTGCCCCAGTGCGACGTCGACGCCCTGTGCAAGGCGGGCGCCGACCAGCCGGTGTGGATGCACTTCGGCGGCGGCAACCTCTATCGCGCCTTCCACGCCCAGATCGCCCAGGACCTCGCCGACAAGGGCCTGCTGACCCGCGGCGTCGTCGTCGCGGAGACCTTCCGCCCGTTCACGATCGACGAGGTCTACGCCCCCTACGACAACAACATCCTGCAGGTCGTCATGAACGCGGACGGCACGCTCGACGAGCGGGTGCTCGCGGTCACGGCCGGCGCGATCTTCGCGAACGCCGACCGCCCGACCGACTACGCCCTCGCGCGCCGCTACTTCGAGAGCCCCGACCTCCAGCTCGTCACCTTCACCATCACCGAGAAGGGCTACGGCCTCACCGACGCCTCCGGCAAGCTGCTGCCCTACGTCGCGGCCGAGATCGAGGCCGGCCCCGCGCACGCCGCGAGCTCGATGGGCATCGTCTGCGCGCTGCTCGTCGACCGCTTCGAGGCGGGCGCGGCGCCCATCGCCATGGTCTCCACCGACAACTTCTCGCAGAACGGCCGCCGCTTCCAGGAGGCCATCCTCACGATCGCCCGCGGGTGGCTCGAGCACGGCCACGTCACGCAGGACTTCGTGGACTACGTCTCCGACGAGTCGCGCGTGAGCTTCCCCTGGTCGATGATCGACCGCATCACCCCCAACCCCTCGCCCGAGACCGAGGCCGCCCTCAGGGAGCAGGGCTGGGAGGACCTCGACCTCATCAAGACGTCCGGGCCTACCTTCGCCGGCTTCGCCAACACCGAGGCGGCCCACTACCTCGTCATCGAGGACTCGTTCCCCAACGGCCGTCCCGCGCTCGAGGAGGGCGGCGTGATCATGTGCGACCGCGAGACCGCCGAGCGCGCCGACACCATGAAGGTCACCGCCTGCCTGAACCCGCTGCACACCTGCCTCGCCGTCTACGGGTGCCTGCTCGGCTACACGCGCATCTGGCAGGAGATGGAGAATCCCGACCTGGTGGCGCTCATCAGGAGGCTCGGCTACGACGAGGACCTTCCCGTCGTCGTGGACCCCAAGGTCATCGACCCCAAGACCTTCATCGACGAGCTGCTCGCCGAGCGCCTTCCCAACAAGAGCCTGCCGGACGCCCCGCAGCGCATCGCGGCCGACACCTCGCAGAAGGTGCCCATCCGCTACGGCCACACCCTGAACGCCTACCTCGAGGCGGGGCGCGACGTCTCCGGCCTCGTCGCCATCCCCCTCGCGATCGCGGGGTGGCTGCGCTACCTGCTCGCCGTCGACGACAAGGGGGAGGCCTTCGAGCCGAGCCCCGACCCGCTGCTCGCCGACCTCAGGGCCCAGCTCGCCGGCATCTCGCTCGGCGAGACCGACCCCGCCAAGATTCACGAGGCGGTCAGCCCCATCCTGTCCAACGCCGAGATCTTCTCGCTCGACCTCTACGAGGCCGGCCTCGGCGAGAAGATCGAGGGCATGTTCGCGGAGCTCAACGCCGGGCCCGGCGCCGTCGCCGAGACCGTCGGAAAGTACGTCCGCTAGGCAAGCGTAGGACCGGGCGCGCGCCCGGAGAGAGAGGAGAGGGACATGGAGCTCACCTTCCGCTGGTACGGTCCCAACGAGGAGAAGATCACGCTCGAGCAGATCAGCCAGATCCCCGGCTGCAAGGGCATCGTCGGCACGCTCTTCGACATCCCCGCGGGCGAGGTCTGGCCGCGCGAGCGCATCCACGAGCTGCGCGAGATGGTCGAGGCCCACGGGCTCACGCTCAGGGTCATCGAGTCGGTGAACGTCTCCGACGACATCAAGATCGGCACCGAGAAGCGCGACGAGCACATCGAGAACTACAAGGAGACGATCCGCAACCTCGCCGCCGAGGGCGTCAAGGTCATCTGCTACAACTTCATGCCTGTCTTCGACTGGGTGAAGTCCGACCTCGACTACGTCCTGCCCGACGGCTCGCGCACGCTCGCCTTCGTCAAGGCGAACATCCCCGACGACCCGCAGGTCATCATCGACCGCGTGGCCAGCGGCTCGGGCGACTTCACGCTGCCCGGCTGGGAGCCCGAGCGCCTGGCGCAGGTGCGGGCCCTCCTCGACGCCTACCGCGACATCGATGACGACAAGCTGCGCGAGAACCTCGTCTACTTCCTCGAGGCCATCATGCCCACCTGCGAGGAGTGCGACGTCAAGATGGCCATCCACCCGGACGACCCGCCCTACTCGCTCTTCGGCCTGCCCCGCATCATCAAGAACCGCGAGGACCTCGACTGGCTCTGCACCACGGTGGACACGCCCTACAACGGCATCACCCTGTGCTGCGGCTCGATCGCCGAGGAGCCCGGGAACGACATCTACGACATCCTCGCCGAGTTCACGCGCCGCGGCCGCATCCACTTCGTCCACATGCGCAACATCAAGTACATCTCCCCGGACGAGCCCGGCAACAAGGACTTCTACGAGGCGCCGCACCCCAGCCCCTGCGGCTCGCTCGACATGTACAAGATGATGAGGGCCCTGCACGACAACGGCTTCGAGGGCTACATGAGGCCCGACCACGGCCGCATGATCTGGGGCGAGACGGGCCGCCCGGGCTACGGCCTCTACGACCGCGCGCTCGGCATCGCCTACATCAACGGAATGTGGGAGGCAATCGAGAAGGGCGCGTAGGTCCTCTCGGCCCCGCCGCCGCATATGTCCCGCGCTCAGACAGCTTTGCTTCGCAAAGAACTCGCGCGGGACATATGCGGCGGCGGGGCTGGTGGCTCACGCGCCCTTCTCGGTTGCTCCCGCGCGATTCCCACCCTCTGGGTTCTGGGCGAAAGGGGATTCTTCCATGCTTCTGAATGACGACTTCCTGCTGAACACCGAGTGGGCGCGGAGGCTCTTCCACGACCACGCGGAGAAGATGCCGATCATCGACTATCACTGCCACCTCGACCCGAGGCAGATCTACGAGGACGTGCACTTCTCGGACCTCGCCCAGCTCTGGCTCTACGACAACGGCGCCGGCGACCACTACAAGTGGCGCCTCATGCGCGCCAACGGGACGCCCGAGCGCCTCATCACCGGGGACGGGGAGCCCTACGAGAAGTTCCTCGCCTACGTGGACACCATCGAGCGCGCGCCCGGCAACCCGCTCTACGAGTGGAGCCACCTGGAGCTGCGCCGCGCCTTCGGGATCGACCTCACGATTTGCCGCGCCAACGCCGACGAGATCTGGCGCCGCGCGGGCGAGCGCATCGCCGCGGCCGACTTCTCCGCCAAGGGCCTCATCCGTGCCTTCGACGTCCGCTGCGTCTGCACCACCGACGACCCGGCGAGCGACCTCGCCTGGCACAAGCTGCTCGCCGCCGAGGAGGCCGAGAACGGCTTCAAGGTCCTGCCGACCTTCCGCCCCGACGGCCTCATGGGCATCGACAGGCCCGACTTCGCCGCCTACCTCGCGCGCCTCGCGCAGGTCTCCGGCGTGGACGTCACCGACTGGGAGAGCCTGAAGGCCGCCGCCGCCCAGCGCGTCGACTACTTCCACGAGGTCGGCGGGCGCCTCGCGGACCACGGCATGAACTCGTTCTTCTACGCCGGCGCCACCGAGGACGAGGTGGCCGGCATCGTGGCGCGCGCCCTTGCGGGCGAGGCTCCGAGCAAGGCCGAGGTCGACGCCTACCAGAGCGCGCTCACGCTCTTCCTCATGGGCGAGTACGAGCGCCACGGCTGGACGCTCCAGCTGCACGCCAACGTCTTCCGCAACGCCAACTCCCGCGGCTTCGCCGCGCTCGGCGCCGACGCCGGCTTCGACTCCGCCGGTGACCAGCCCGGCCTCGTGGGCCAGCTCGCCCTGCTCCTCGATGCCGCCAACAGCGCCGACGCCCTGCCCAAGACGATCATCTACACGCTCGACGAGTCCCAGTACATGGGCATCGCCACGCTCATCCAGTCCTTCCAGGGCGGCTGCCGCCAGCGCCTGCAGCTCGGCTGCGCCTGGTGGTTCTTCGACCACTTCGCCGGCATGAAGAGCCAGCTCACGATGTACGCTCAGGAGAGCCTGCTCGCCAACTTCACCGGCATGCTCACGGACTCCCGGAGCTTCCTCAGCTATCCGCGCCACGAGTACTTCCGCCGCGTCCTCTGCCACACCGTCGGCGAGTGGGTGGAGATGGGCCGGCTCCCCGAGGACGAGGCCTACCTCGGAGGCCTCGTCGAGGACATCTGCTACAACAACGCGCACGACTACTTCGGCTTCTTCGAGTAGGGGCGCCCGGCGCCCGCCCGTCGCCGCCGCCGGGGCCCCGCAGATTCGCCTTTGCGGGGCCCCGGCGGCGTTTCCTGCCCGGGAGCTGACGGCCCCTGCCGCCCGTCGAATTGCGGCGCCGCTCGCTGGACCGTCGCGGCGGGGGCGGCGCCCAGCGGATAAACTACTCTCATTAGTGATATATCACAGGGCAAGGAGAAACCATGGCAGTTGATGTGACGGGCCGCAGAAAGGTCCTTGCGCTCGGCGAGATCATGTGCCGCCTCTCCGTGGGCGGCGGGGTTCGCCTGGCGGACGCCGCGTCCTTCGACGCGCACTATGGCGGGGCGGAGGCCAACGTCGCCATCTCGCTCGCCAACTTCGGTCACGACGCCGCCTTCGCCACGAAGGTGCCGGAGAACCCGCTCGGCGATGCGGTGGTGCGCCACCTCCGCAGGAACGGCGTCGACGCCTCCCAGGTGCTGCGCGGCGGCGCGCGCCTCGGCACCTACTACCTCGAGATCGGTGCCGCAAACCGAGGGTCGGTGGCCGTCTACGACCGTGCCGGCTCCTCGTTCGCGACGATGGCGTCCTGCGAGTGGGACGTCGACGAGCTCCTCTCGGGCGTGGGGCTCTTCCACGTGACGGGCATCTGCCCGGCGCTCTCCGCGTCCTGGCGCGCGCTCACGCTCGAGCTCGTTCGCGCCGCCGCGGAGCGCGGCATCCCCGTGAGCTACGACGTCAACTTCCGCGGCAAGCTCTGGACGTGGGACGAGTGCATGGACGCCTTCCGCGACGTGCTCCCGCACGTCACCTACCTCGCCGCGAGCTGGGGTGACGTCCAGAGCGCCCTCGGCCTCGAGCGCACGCCCTGGAGCGAGGGGGCCATGGTCGCGGCCTACGACGCCCTCGTCGCCGCCCATCCGGGCGTCCGCGCCATCTACTGCACGCGGCGCGTCGCGCACTCGAGCAGCTCGAACGACCTCACCGGCTACCTCTACACGGCCGACGGCACGGGCGCCGCGGGATCGCTCGCGCGCTCCCGCACCTGGCACGTGGAGCCCATCGTCGACCGCGTGGGCGGTGGCGACGCCTTCGCCGGCGGCGTGCTCCACGGGCTTCTCGCCGAGATGGCGCCTGCCGACGCCATCGAGTTCGCGGCCGCGGCGAGCGTGCTCAAGCACAGCGTGGCGGGCGACGCCAACCGCTTCACGGCCGCCGAGGTCACCGACTTCATGGCCAGCGGCGCCGACGTCAAGCGCTAGCCTGCGAATTGGGGACAGTCCCCAATTCGCAGATATGATTGATATCAAACTGTTGTGCAAATTGGGGACTGTCCCCAATTCGCAGGCGTGAGGGGGAGCCCATGTACATGGACAGCTACTACGAGAAGGTCGAGAGGCTCGCGATCATCCCGGTCGTCGTCCTGGACGACGCCGCCGACGCCAGGCCGCTCGCCGACGCGCTCGTCGCCGGCGGGATGCCCTCGGCCGAGGTGACGTTCCGCACGGCCGCCGCGGCCGACTCCATCCGCGCCATGCGCGACGCGCACCCGGACATGGCGGTGGGCGCGGGCACCGTGCTCTCCGTCGATCAGGTCGACCAGGCCGTCGAGGCGGGCGCCGAGTTCATCGTGAGCCCGGGCTTCGACGAGGAGGTTGTCCGCCACTGCATGGAGCGCGAGCTCCCGGTCTTCCCGGCCTGCGTCACTCCCACCGAGGTCATCGCCGCCCGCAAGCTCGGCATCCACGTGACCAAGTTCTTCCCGGCAGCGCAGTACGGCGGCCTCTCCACCATCAACGCGCTCGCCGCGCCCTTCGTGGGGCACCGCTTCATGCCGACGGGCGGCGTCTCGCCGGCCAACGTGGCTGAGTTCCTCGCGAGCCCTCACGTGATCGCCTGCGGCGGCACCTGGATGGTCAAGGCCAACCTCATCAAGGAGGGACGCTTCGACGAGGTCGAGCGACTCTGCCGCGAGGCCATGGGCATCGTGGCCACGGTGCGGTAGCGCCGCGCGCCCTTCTCGCCACGCGTCGCGCCCCCAGGCGCCGGCGCGCCACACAACGCAGCGACTCGGCCATCCGCCGCAAGGGGTAGGCTCGCCCGCAGGCGGGTGGCCGAGCTTCCGTGCGATGGGGGGGCGGCCTGCGGGCGGGCTCCGGGACACGGCGCCCCGCCCTCCGCTGGGACGGGAAATGCGGCCGGTCAGGGGGCGCGCCGACGCCATGGCCCCGTTATGCGCTAGACTGATATATCAGTTGGAAGTGCCGTACTGGAGCGGCGGGGAGCCGAGGAAAGAGGGAGCATGCGCACGTATACGAACCTGAACGCGGGCTGGACCTTCACCAAGCCGGGGGACGCCCCGATCACGGTGGACGTCCCGCACACCTGGAACAACCTTGACGGCCAGGACGGTGGCAACGACTACTGGCGCGGGACCTGCGCCTACGAGCGCCGCTTCACGGTCCCGGCGTTCGACCCCAAGAGGCAGGTCGTCTACCTCGAGTTCGAGGGCGTCAACGCCACGGCGGACGTCGAGGTCAACGGCATCGCGTGCTGCCATCATGACGGCGGCTACTCCACCTTCCGCACCAACGTCACCGAGCTCGTGAAGCCCGGCGACAACGGCCTGCTCGTCCACGTTGACAACTCCAAGAACGACCGCGTCTACCCCCAGAAGGCCGACTTCACCTTCTACGGCGGCATCTACCGCGACGTCAAGCTCCTCGTGGCCGACGCCACGCACTTCTCGCTCGACTACCACGGCGGCCCCGGCATCGCCGTCACGCCCAAGATCTCCGACGGCGAGAAGGACGCGGACGTGCGCGTGCAGACTTGGGTTGACGGCCCTGACGCCGCCTCCGCCGAGGTCCGCGTGACCCTCGTCGACGCCTCCGGCGCCACGGTGGGGACCGCGACCGGCACCGACGTCACCGTGGCGCTGCCCGACGCGCATCGCTGGGACGGCCTCGACGACCCGTACCTCTACACCGCGAAGGCGCAGCTCGTGGTCGCCGGCTCCGTGGTCGACGAGGTCTCCTGCCGCTTCGGCGTGCGCAGCTTCTCCTACGACGCCAAGGGCGGCTTCTTCCTCAACGGCCGCAGCTACCCGCTGCGCGGCGTGTGCCGCCACCAGGACCGCAAGGCCCTCGGCAACGCCCTCACGGAGAAGGAGCACCGCGAGGACATGGCCCTCGTCCGCGAGATCGGCGCCAACACGCTGCGCCTCGCGCACTACCAGCAGGCCCAGTTCTTCTATGACCTCTGCGACGAGGCCGGCATCGTGGTGTGGGCGGAGATCCCCTACATCTCAGAGCACATGCCCAACGGCCGCGAGAACACCATCTCGCAGATGACCGAGCTCATCACCCAGAGCTACAACCACCCCTCGATCGTGTGCTGGGGCGTCTCCAACGAGATCACCATCTCCACCAAGGACAAGGCGGACATGCTTGACAACCACCGCGTCCTCGACGAGCTCTGCCACAAGCTCGACCCCACCCGCTTCACCACGCTTGCCTGCTACGCCATGTGCGGGCCCTTCAACAAGTCCGCCTTCGTGACCGACGTCGTGAGCTGGAACCTCTACCTCGGCTGGTACGTGCCGGGCCTCTTCCTGAACGACCTCTGGTTCGGCTTCTTCCACCTCGTGCACCCCAACCGCGTCATCGGCATGTCCGAGTACGGCTGCGAGGCCATGCCCAACCTCCACTCCTCGCGGCCGCGCCGCAACGACCACACCGAGGAGTACCAGTGCGTCTATCACGAGTACATGCTCAAGTTCTTCGCCAAGCACCCGTACCTGTGGGCAACGCACGTCTGGAACATGTTCGACTTCGCCGCCGACGCGCGCGACCAGGGCGGCGAGCCCGGCATGAACCACAAGGGCCTTATCACCTTCGACCGAAAGACCAAGAAGGACTCCTTCTACATCTACAAGGCCTGGTGGAGCAGCGAGCCCTTCGTGCACCTGTGCGGCAAGCGCTACGTCGACCGCGCCGAGGAGGCCACGAGCGTCAAGGTCTACTCCAACCAGAAGGAGGTCACGCTCTTCGTCAACGGCTCCAAGCTGGAGACCCGTCGCGAGGACCCCAAGAACCCGCACGTCTTCACGTTCTTCCTCCCGCTCAAGAAGGGCGAGAACAGCATCGAGGTCACGTCCGGCCAGCTCTCCGACTCCGGCACTATCCGCCGCGTCGACACGCCCAACCCCGACTACGTGCTCCAGAAGAAGAGCACCCAGAAGTCCAACTGGGCGGACAACGAGTAGCCCACCCCCGTCCATCCTTCCCGGCAACGCCCCGGCGCCGCGCGCGTCGGGGCGTTGTCGTTCTTCTCGCCGTTCTTCTCGCCAGCCCTTCTCGCCTTGCCCCTCCGGGTACGTACACCTCCTCTCCGGGTACGTACACGCCGTGGGGGCCGTAGGCGCTGTCCCCCTGAAGAACCCGCAGGTAGAGGGTGTTCGAGAAGAACATCAAGTCGTGAACCTCGTACGTACCCGGAGGCGGGGTGTGCGTACCCGGAGGCGGGGTGTACGTACCCGGAGGAGGGCCTGCTCGCCCGGGGGCGCGGCTCCTGCGAGAGGGTGCGCCGCGCCGCGCCGGAGGGAGGGCCTGCTCGCCCGGGGCGCGGCTGGGCGGAGAGGCATCTGGAGAAGCCGTGGCGCCGGATGTCGTCGGGCGAATCTCCCCAAATAAGAAACCGTTGCGCACCGTGGGCCATGAGCTGCGATGGCATGCATCTCGGAGGGGCCTTCTTGCAAGGGGCGTCAGCGTCGTGCGCGCTTGGTGCAAGGGGCCGGGAAGCGTCCCTCGCTAGCATGGGCGCCATGATTACCGTATGTGACATATCGGCACTTGCGCGCTGGGGAGAGGTCGGCCTAGCGCAGCGGCTGGGGGAGCCATGCCCCGAGCCGCCGGACAAGGCATGGTCCCTCGCCTCGGCGGCTGCCCTCGAGAAAATCGACCTGCGCGGCGCACGCATCGAGGCAACGGAGGCACGTCCCCTCCACATCCTCGTGAGCGGGGAGGCCAGCAGGGTGAGGACGCCCGTGGTGCGCTGCCACATCTGGTCGACCGCGCTTCCCCCGGATGCGCTCTGCCAGCTCACCGACGAGGTCCTTCTTGCCTCGCCGGCCTTCTGCCTGCAGCAGATGGCCGCTCGCTCGAGCCTCGCGCGGGCGGTCGCGGTGGGTACCGAGATATGCGGGAGGTACGCGCGCTCCCCGCGGGCCAAGGACGGCTTCCACCGCAGGCCGCCGCTCATGACGCCCGACGAGCTCGTCCGGCGCTTTGCAGACGCCCGCGGCTACGGGACGCGGCGGGCGCGCGAGGCCGTGGCATTTGTCGTGACCGACTCGCGCTCTCCCATGGAGACGGTCGTCGTCCTCCTGTTCACACTGCCCGTCGAGGTGGGCGGCTGCGGGCTGCCCGCGCCGCGGCTCAACGCCGTCGTGGAGATCACCGCCTCGCTGCAGCTTGCCCTTGGGAAGCCCTATCTCGTGGTCGACCTCTGCTGGGAGGAGCTCGGGATCATCCTCGAGTACGAGAGCTACCTCTTCCATCGCACCAGGCAGCAGATCGACTCCGACAGCGCGCGCAACGAGGGGCTCCGGGACCTCGGGTGGATGGTCCGCTCCGTGACGGAGGGGATGCTCGCGGACCCGCAGATGCGCCGTGAGCTCGTCGAGAGGGTTGCCGCCCGCGCCGGAATCCGCCTGCCGAGGGACGAGGGCTACTGGCTGCGCCAGGAGGCGCTCGTGCGGGAGCTGCTCACCCTCTAGCGTTTCCTCTCCGGGTACGTACACGCCCCTTCCGGGTACGTACACGCAACGGGGCTCACGAACCCCTCCCTCTGAAGAATCCGCAGGTAGAAGGCAGGGCGAGAAGAACATCAAGCCGTGAACATCGTACGTACCCGGAGAGGGGTGTACGTACCCGGAGGAGAGGCGAGAAGGTTTTCGCTTTTATTCGCGCTCTTTCATGAGGGGGACGCTCATGTCTGTCCCGCTCGCTCCGAGGGTGATGGCCCGCTCGGCGAGGGCGTCGGCGGGCTCGTCCATGCCGCGCGCCACCCAGAAGTGGAGAAGTGAGATTGCGCCGCCGAGCACAAAGGCGCTCCGTTCCTCCGTGATGTTCAGGCGGCTGCTGTGCTCGAAGGCGATGACGCGGCGCTGGAGTTCGGTGCGGAAGCAGGCGAAGAATGTGATGAGCCCCTCCGCGTCGCTGACGGCGAGAAGTACGTCGCGGTTCTTCTCCATGTGGCGGAAGACCTCCCGCACGAACTGCTCGAGCGTGAGGTCTCGCATGCCGCCTCCGCCTCCTGCCGCCCGCATGCCGTCCAGCATGAGTACGGCAAGGTGGTGCAGTATGTCGACGGTGCCCGAAAAGTAGTGGTAGAAGGTGGGGCGGGAGACCCCGGCGCGGCGCGTGACGTCTGAGACCGTTACCTCGTCCGCGTTCTTCTTGCAAAGGAGGTCGAGGTAGGCGAGGGTGATGTCACGCCTCGTCGCGTTGTCGTCCAGCGAGCACAGCATTCTCGTCTCCGTCCTCCCCACGCTGACTCATGGGCCAATCATATCGCAGCAGGCCACTTGACTCTCGTAGATGACCGCTCGCGACTTTACACTTGTAAACTCCTCACTGCTCCGCCATCCTTAAAGACATCTGATATGTCAGTTTGCGGGGAAGGAGAAGAATGGAAGACAAGAAGCCCCATGGGCCAAAGAAGCCGAGAGTCGCACTTTGGGCAGCCGTGAGCGCGGTTCTGGTGGTGCTTACTGTCGCCGGCGCCGTGGGCACGTATGTGGCGTTTGGTTCGACGCAGGCGATAAACATCGCTCTGCAGATTGACACTTACAAGACAGAGAACGAGAACCCTGACGCGCAGTACTTCACAAGCGAGTTCGACAGCGTCGAGGAGGTCGAGGCCAACGGGCAGGCTGTGGCCGAGGAGGTCGCGGGCGAGGGCATCGTTCTTCTGCGCAACAACAACGACGCCCTTCCGCTCTCCGCAGGCGACGCCGTCTCCACGTTCAGCCACAGCTCCACCGCCATCGGGACGTGCGGCACGGGTTCTGCGGACATCGATACGAGCAAGGCCCCCACATTGTGCGCGGCGCTCGAGGAGGTCGGACTCTCGGTTAACCCCACGCTGTGGGACTTCTATGAGACCGGGGCGGGCTCCGAGTACCCTAGCCAGCCGAGCAAGGGCATGAACGGCCTCGAGGGAGGCCGCTCCGCCTATCATGTGAACGAGGTTCCGGCCGACGTCTACACCGATGACGTCCGCTCCTCGTTCGAGGCCTACGGCGACGTTGCGCTGGTCACGATCAAGCGCGTCTCCGGCGAGATGTTCGATATGCCCAACGACGGCTTCGTCGACGGCACGGATTCGCTGGACCTCACGCAGCAGGAGCGTGACATGTTCCAGATGATCGAGGACGCCGGCTTCGACAAGGTCGTCGTGCTCATCAACTCCACCAACGCCTTCGACTGCTCGTTCCTCGACGAGTATGACGTGGACGCGGCGCTCTGGATCGGCTACACCGGAACCTGGGGCCTCAACGCGGTCGCCGACATCCTCGTGGGCAACGTGAACCCCTCGGGTGGCCTGGTGGACACCTATACCTACGACAACTCCACCGCTCCCGCGATGGTCGACTTCTACACCAACCAGTGGGCCAACGTCGACCAGGAGGACCAGCAGACCTGGTACAACCTCCAGCTTGACGGCAACCAGTACTACACCGTCTACCAGGAGGGCATTTACGTCGGCTACCGCTACTACGAGACGCGCTACGAGGATGTTGTCCTGGGGACCGCGGGCGTGGGCGACTACGACTACGCGAGCACGGTCGCGTATCCCTTCGGCCATGGCCTCAGCTATACCGACTTTGCCTGGAGCGACTACCAGATGACCTACGATCAGGCCACGGACGCCTTTGACGTTTCCGTGACCGTGACCAACGCGGGCGACGCTGCCGGCAAGGACATCGTGCAGGTTTATTTCCAGAGCCCCTACACGGACTACGACCGCGAGCAGGGCATCGAGAAGGCCTCCGTGGAGCTGGCCGGCTTCGCCAAGACCAAGCTTCTCGAGCCCGGCGAGTCGCAGACCGTCAACGTGTCCGTGGACCGCTCGGAGCTTGCGGCCTACGACCGCAACGGCGCCGGCACCTACGTGCTCGACGCCGGGACGTACTACCTCGCTGCGGGCCAGGATGCCCATGCGGCGCTCAACAACATCCTCGCCTCCAAGGGGCGCACCGTGGCCGACGGCATGACCGCCGAGGGCGATGCCGCGTTCGTGGCCACCTACGAGAACCCCGCGCTCGATGCCGAGGCGTTCTCCGTCTCCGAGACCACCGGAGCCGCCATCGAGAACCAGTTTGACACCGCCGAGCTCTCCAACTACGGCACCGACGTGACGTATCTCTCCCGCTCCGACTGGACGGGGACCTGGCCGCGCGAGATGGAGGGCATCACCGCCACGGACCAGATGCTCAAGGAGATTAACCTCTACCAGACGCATGAGGTCTCCACTGATGGCGAGATGCCCGTGACCGGTGCCGACAACGGTCTTACGCTCGCCATGATGATCGGCAGGGACTACGATGACCCGCAGTGGGACGAGCTTCTCGACCAGCTGACCGTGAGCGAGATGGCTACCCTCATCGGCGAGGGCTATCACAACACCGCACTCATCGCCTCGGTCTCCAAGCCCGCCACCGTGGACGACAATGGGCCCCAGGGCTTCACGCAGACGCTCACCGGCGTGGCGGTCTCCCGCACGGCCTATCCCGATGCCAACATCATGGCGGCCACCTACAACGTCGAGCTCATGGGGCGGCTTGGCGAGGCCCTTGGCGAGGACATGCTCTCCCTCGGCGCCTCCGGTCTCTACGGCCCCAACATGAACTGCCACCGCACCGCCTATTCCGGCCGTAATTTCGAGTATTACTCCGAGGACCCGTTCCTCTCCGGCACCATCGCCGCCGCTGAGGTCGCCGGCATCCAGTCCAAGGGCGCCTACGTCTACATCAAGCACTTCGCGCTCAACGACGCCGAGACCAACTGCCGCTGCCTGTCCACCTTCGCCAACGAGCAGGCGATCCGCGAGGTCTACCTCGAGCCGTTCCGCAAGGCTATCGAGGACGGCGGAGCGCACAACGTAATGAACTCGTTCGCTCGGGTGGGCACTACGTGGACCGGCGCCCACGAGGGCCTCATGACCAACGTGCTGCGCGGCGAGTGGGGCATGGACGGCTTTGCCATCACCGACTTCTCGGGCAACTCCGCCTTCGCGGCCTATGGCATCAAGCTCCGCTCCTTTGACGTGGCGCATGGCGTGCTCGCCGGCACGGATATGTGGGACTCCTCCGCAACCCAGTGGACAGACGACCTCAACCAGCTCTACGCCGAGGACCCGAGCATCGTCTCCGCGATGCGCGAGTCGAGCCACCGCATCCTCTACACCGTCGCCAACTCGAGCGCCATGAACGGCATCGACGCCGACACGCGCATCGTCGAGGTCACCCCGTGGTGGCAGATCGCGCTTCCCGCCCTCGTCGTCGTGATTCTCGTCCTGGCCGTCCTCTCCATCGCGCGCCTGGTCAAGGGCGTCAAGATGAAGAAGGCCATGAAGTAGCCCCCCAGCGTGCGTGCGCTTTGCGGGACGGGGTCGCGCCTTCGGGCGCGACCCCATTTTTGGTGACTTCCCGCCCTCGGCGCCGCATCGCTCTGGTGCCCCTCCGGGTACGTACACGCCCCTTCCGGGTACGTACGAGATTCATGTTTTGATGTTCTTCTCGATAGATTATCTACCTGCGGATTTTCTCTGAGAGGCATGGCGTGTGGATGCCGGCGCGTGTACGTACCCGGGAGAGGGGCGTACGCACCCGGAGGAGGGCGCCTCGGTGTCGGCCGAGCCCCGCCACCTACCGCAGGGCGGGAAGAACCGTCCGCTGGCGGGTTGCGAAGACTATTTTCCGCCCTTGCGGTCGTTTTGTGGTTAAACTGATATATCAGTTTCCAGCCGCCCCGTGGAGGGAGGGGGAATTCCCGTACGGGACGCGGAGCGCACGCATTGCGAACGCACGCAGAGAAAGGAAGGGAAGGTACATGCACGACGTAAGGGAAAGCGCACAGAGGGGGGATCTCTCATGAGCAACGAAGCTCGTCCCAAGACGCTGGTGACACGTCGCGGCCTGTTCGGCCTCGGCGCGCTCGGCGCCTCCGTCGCCGTGGGCGCGGGTGGCGTCATGGAGCAGTTCGCCTCCACGCTCGACACCAACCTCGGCACCCAGAGCGAGAAGCTCACGTCCGAGAGCACGGAGAACGAGCCCCTTTACGAGGCGTTCAAGCCCTCCGACGAGGTTCTGAACGAGGACGGCACGGGCAACTCCCACGCCCTCATCCAGAAGGCCATCGACCTCAACCGCAAGCAGGCGGCCGAGGGCGCGGTCCTGCTGAAGAACAGCTCCGAGGAGGGGCGCGGCCTGCCGATCGCCGAGGGCTCCAACGTGACCCTGCTCGGCATCAGGTCCCACATGCCCATGCTCGGCTCGAGCTTCGGCCTCAAGCTCTTCGGCCCCTGCATCACGCTCGAGCAGGCGCTCACGCAGAGCAAGACCGACTTCGCCAACACCATCACCACCAACGTCGACCGCAGCACGGGCGCGATCGCCCCGACCATCTCCGCCTGGTCGGGCGACGAGTTCGACTTCGACGGCGCCGGATTCAACGTCAACCCCACGATGGTCGACGCCTATGAGGCGCTGGGAGAGTCCTTCCCGCACGCCACGTGCGAGATGACGGTCACCGAGTACGACCCGAAGGAGCCCGGCGTCGCCGACATCGAGGGCGTCAACGGCGACTTCCGCTCGAGCTTCGCCGAGTATGGCGACGCCGCGATCGTGGTCATCTCCCGCCCGTCCGCTGAGTCGATCGACTACCTGCCCGGCAGCGTCGTGGCCGGCCTCGGCGTCGACGAGCCGCTTCAGCTCACCGACAACGAGCGCGCCGCGATCGACCTCGCCAAGGAGTGCTCCGGCAACGTCGTGGTGGTCCTCAACACCGCCAACGCCGTCGAGATCAAGGACCTCGCGGACGACCCGGACGTCTCCGCCATCCTGTGGATCGGCTTCCCGGGCTGCTACGGCATGCTCGGCGTCGCCGACGTGCTGAGCGGCAAGGTGAGCCCCTCGGGCGCCCTCACGGACACCTACGCCACGCACAACATGAGCGCCCCCGCCATGCAGAACATGGGCGACTACCACTACGCCAACTCCGACGTCCTCACCCGCAAGGGCGGCATGTTCGGCGACCTGTCCTCGAACTACCTCATCGAGTGCGAGGGCATCTACGTCGGGTACAAGTACTACGAGACCCGCTACTTCGACCAGGTCATGGGCCTGGGCAACGCGACCTCGGCCGCAGGCGCCACCGCGGGCGACACGTGGAACTACGCCGACGAGATGGTCTACCCGTTCGGCTACGGCCTCTCCTACACCACCTTCAGCCAGGAGCCGGTCGGCGAGCCCGAGCTCGAGCTGACCACGCTCGACAACGGCGCCACCACCGCCTACGTGACCTTCAACGTCAACGTCACCAACACCGGCGACACGGCGGGCAAGTCCATCGTCGAGATCTGGGGCCAGGCCCCCTACACCGCGGGCGGCGTGGAGAAGTCCGCGATCCAGCTCCTCAACTTCGAGAAGACCGACGAGCTCGAGCCCGGCGCCTCCCAGCAGGTCTCCGTGAAGGTCGACCTCCAGTACATCGCGAGCTGGGACAGCTCCCACGAGAACGAGGACGGCACCGAGGGCACCTACGTCATCGACCCGGGCACCTATTACTTCGCGCTCGGCAACGGCGCGCACGAGGCCGTGAACAACGTCCTTCTCGCCCAGGGCGTCGACGCCTCCCGACTGGCCGGCACCGGCGACGCCGCCAAGGTCTGGACCATGGCCATCACCGACGCCGAGGTGCCCCGCACCGCGCTCTCGATCTCCAAGAACGGCGCGCAGGTCTCCAACCACCTCGAGACGGCCGACTGGAACTACTTCCAGCCCGGCGAGGTCACCTACCTCTCCCGCTCCGACTGGGAGGGCACCTGGCCTGTCGAGTACGCCGACATGACGCTCGAGAACGAGCAGCTCATCGACTACCTCAACGGCCATTACTACGACGTCAAGACCGACGACGACCTCTCCGGCATCACCTGGGGCGCCGACTCCGACCTCATGATCTGGGACATGGCCGGCAAGACCTATGACGACCCCGCCTGGAACGAGCTGCTCGACAAGATGACCCTCGAGGAGGCGCTCTACCTCGCCACCTTCGGCGGCCCCTCCATCCCCGGCGTCGAGTCGATCGGCCTGCAGGAGCACTACCTCACCGAGAACGCCGGCAACGGCATCGTCATCGCCCTCAACGCCACGCAGGACTCCAACGCCCCGTGGACCATCGGCGCTGACGACCCCAACGGCGCCTGGAACGGCGCGGTCTTCGGCAACGCGCCCCTGACCGCCGCCTCGTTCAACAACTCCCTCTACTTCGAGATGGGCCAGTTCATGGGCGAGGAGTCGCTGTTCACCGGCATCGCGATGCTCTGGGGCCCGGGCCTCAACATCCACCGTCAGCAGTACAACGGCCGCAACGGCGAGTACTACTCCGAGGACCCCGTGCTCTGCGGCAACACCGCCATGGAGTACTCGATGGGCGCCCTCGAGTACGGCCTCATCGCGTCGCCGAAGCACTTCGCCTTCAACGACCAGGAGACCAACCGCTCCGGCGTGGCGCCGTACATGACCGAGCAGCAGGCCCGCGAGGGCGAGCTGCGCGGCTGGCAGATCGCCTTCGAGGCCACCGACTACGACACCGAGGACCGCAACGCCAACATGACGGGCCTCATGACGTCGTTCTCCAAGATCGGCCCGATCGAGTGCACCTGCTCCACCGGCCTCATGACCGACATCCTCAAGAACGAGTGGGGCTTCCGCGGCTACGCTGTCACGGACATCTACGACGACACCGACCTCTGGGCGGCCGTCCTGGTCTCCGGCACCACCTGCTTCGACACCCGCGGCATCTCCGGCTTCTATGACTCCACCACGCTCGAGAACTGCTCGACCTTCGCCAACCAGATCGACGGCGTCTCCATCGGCGTGGACAAGGTCAAGGGCGACGCCACGGTTCAGAAGGCCGTCAAGGAGTCCGCGCACATGATCCTGTACGCAATGACCCAGTCCAACCTCACCAACCGCTACAACAGCACCACGCACATGGAGCCGCAGTTCACCTGGTGGCGCGGCGCGTACATCGGGGCTGCCGCCGCGTTCGGCCTGCTCGCCGTCGGCGCCGCCGCCTCTGCGGCCATGAGCTCCAAGAAGAGTAAGGAGGCGTAGGGGGATGTCCACCACTACCGCTAAGAAGGGGATCGGCTTCTTCATCGAGGCCGTCGCCCTGGTGCTCGCCGTCGTCGGCATCGTCGCCATGGTCGTGAGCGGCAGCATGGGCGTTGGCTACGAGTTCCCCAACATGCCCGTCTACCTCGCCCTCTCGGTCGTCGCGATCGCGCTCGTCGTGGTCTCGATGATGCTCGACGCCAAGAGCGCCGACAAGGGCCCCGGCATCGTGTCCCTGCTCGCCCTGGGCGTCGCCATCTTCATCCTGGCGTATGCCGGAATCCAGGTCGTCGCGTCCCGAGCCCTCAACATCTCGGCGATCTTCTCCTGGAACTCGGGCGACACCACCGGCTGGAGCATGTTCTATGCGGCCGCGGCCTCCGCGGGCTGCATGGTGGTCTCTGCCGTGCTGCTCACCGTGGCCGGCTTCATGCCCACCTTCAAGCGTCGCTAGCGTCTTCATGGCCGGCGCCAGTCGCCGGCCGGCAGACGCCCTGGGCCCCGCGGGTGCTTCTCGCCCGCGGGGCCCTTTTTGGAGCGCCGCGCGCTACCGTTCTTCTCGGCTCGCGGCCGCCCGATGCGCAAAGTACAGAAGTTTCCCTATTCCTACGGCATTTCGCCTGATGTCCGCGTGGGAGGGCCAAAGCTTCTGTACATTGCGCCCGCGCGTGGCGCCGCCCGCGTGCCGGCGCGCCCGGCCCGAACCACCCACGCCGCCGTTTGCGCCGCTCGCGGAAGAGCCCCGATTCTGGGGAACCCGGCGCCCTGTTCGCGCTAAACTGATATATCAGTTAGAGGGGCGAGAAGCCCCAAAGAAGGGCCGCAACATAGGGGAGAGTGTATGGCAGAGAAGACTGCTCAGGCGCCGCAGCACCACGGTGCGGGCGCGACAAACCGGGCGAAGATGTACCAGCTCGTCCTGTTCCCGTTCAACAACGGCGCGACGAACGTGTACTACGTCCTGCTCATGAACTACATCGCGTACTACGCCAACGGCGTCCTGGGCCTGCTCCTGGCCTTCGCCACCACGATGGTCACGGTCACGCGCATCTTCGACGCCGTGATTGACCCGTTCATCGGCGTCTTCATCGACCGCACGGAGACCAAGATCGGCAAGTTCCGCCCGTTCATCATCCTCGGCAACGTGGTCATGGCCGTCTCGTCGCTTCTGCTCTTCTACGGCACGCGCCTCATCCCCGCCGACATGGAGCTGCTGCGGTACGTGGGCTATACCCTCTGCTACATGCTTCTCATGGTCGGCTACGCCATGCAGACCTCCTGCACGCGCTCCGGCCAGACCTGCCTCACCAACGACCCCAACCAGCGTCCGACGTTCACGATGTTCAACACCATCGCCTCGCTCGTGGGCATGGGCGTGACCATGGCCACCGCCTCCATCGTGGGCGGCCAGGTCGGCTTTGGCACCGAGGCCTTCTTCAACTTCCTCATCCCGCTTGTCATCATCCTCTCCGCCGCCCTCACCGCGCTCGCCGTCATCGGTATCGCCGGCAAGGACCGCAAGGAGTACTGGGGCTTCGGCGAGTCTGAGGGCGAGAAGACCCAGCTCAAGGTCAAGGACTACATCGAGATCGTCAAGGGCAACAAGGAGCTCCAGCGCCTCATGGTCGCGGCCTCCGGCACCAAGTTCGCCTTCGCCGTCGCCACCAACACCACGGTCGGCGTCCTGCTCTATGCCTGCATGATGGGCGACTACAACCAGTTCTACCTGCCCATGTACGTGATGGGCTACGTGTTCTCCGCCCCGTTCTTCATCGGCGGCCTGCGCATCAGCCAGAAGTTCGGCCAGAAGAAGACGCTCGTCACCTTCACCTCGGTCGCTCTCATCTGCTACATCGGCGTCGTCGTGCTGCTTGGCATGTGGAACCCCAACGATCCGGCGTTTGGCCTCTCGCTCTGGAGCACCGAGGGCGGCTTCCACCTCACGCTCAACGCGTACACCCTCATCTTTATCGTGCTCTACGGCCTGGGCTACGGCGCGTACTACTCCACCGCGGACATGGCCATCCCGATGGTCGCCGACGTCTCCGACTACGAGATGTTCCGCTCCGGCAACTATGCGCCCGGCGTCGTGGGCACGCTCTTCTCGTTCGTTGACAAGCTCGTGAGCTCGCTTTCCACGACCGTCGTCGGCATCGCCATCACCGCAGTGGGCCTCGCCACGCTGCCTGACACCGACACCCCCTACATGGAGGGCATGAACGCGCTCACGATCGTCCTCTTCTGCATCATCCCCATCGTCGCGTGGATCCTCACCCTCATCGCCATGAAGGGCTACAAGCTCACCGGTCCGCGCATGAAGGAGATCCAGGCCGTCAACGCCTGCCGCAAGGACGCCATCGCCGACGGCATGACCGTCGAGAAGGCCCTCAAGACCTACAAGGACGTCGAGGACATCCCCGCGGAGTACAAGGCCTCGCTCTCGTAGCGCGCCGGCGCGTCAGCGCCACCCAGATAGCGCTTCCTCCTTTTAGGGGTGCCCGGTCACTGCCATGCGCCGGGCACCCTCCTCGTGTCGCGGGGGTGTCGATGCGAACGGCGTCCGGCATGGTGCCCCGCGCCCTCCGCGCCGCGCCTCACTCCCGTCCCCTCGCGGCCGAGTGACTCGTTTCGGACTGATGAGGCTCCTCTGGAGCATTCGTCCGGCCAAAACCCGTCACTCGGCGCAACAGGGGTGCGGATGCGCTCGCCTCATGCTAGCCCGTACGCCTCCACCGGAACGAGGTCGTGGGTGGGGCCGTCCGGAATGGTGACGAGGGGCTCGTGGTCGCGTGGCACGCCGAACGTCTCAAGCAGGCGGTTGAACTCGTACAGGTCTCCGACCTCCTCTGGGGAGAAACGGATGATTTTCGGGCGGTCGATGGTGATGCGGGACTCT
Source organism: Thermophilibacter provencensis (assembly GCF_900128445.1). Lineage (GTDB taxonomy): Bacteria > Actinomycetota > Coriobacteriia > Coriobacteriales > Atopobiaceae > Thermophilibacter > Thermophilibacter provencensis. The sequence goes on from NZ_LT671417.1 coordinate 1,763,735, forward strand.
CGCCGGCGCTCGCGTCGCAGTGCCATGAGTGGGCTCCTGCCGTTCATCTCCGGGTTCCACACCTTCTCGCCCCCGTCGAGCTCCCCGATGATGACGGTCCCGTCGGGGAGTACCCACATGAAATCGACGCGAAGAACGCGCCTCGGGCTCAGGGGGTCGTGCACGGGGACCTGAAGGTCGGGCATCTGGTACCCCAGCTGGTACATGGTCGCGCGGGCGATGGACTCCATGCCGTTCTCGGGTCGCGGGTCGGCGAACGACGCCGTCATCTTCGCCTGCTTGAAGCCACGGTATCGCGGCCCCATTGAGCTGACGTACGCGACGAGCGCGTCCCCGCTTAGCCCGCCCTTGCGAAGGGCGGAGTCGGCGATCGCGAGTCCCTCGGGAAAGCTATGCCGTCGCATGCAGTCGAAGACCGTTCGCTCCAGCGTGGTTGCGGACACGCCGGACACCGTGACGGAGACCTCGTTGCGCGCATGAGCCGCTGCGATCCTGCCCCCGTGATAGCGGCGCGCGCCGCTCGACGTGACAACCTGCAGCGGCTCATGGAGGCGGTTTGACACGCTGAGGCCGTGCGCGACAGCGGCCGAGGTGCCACAGAAGACCCAGTCCGGATGAAGCTCGCCGAGGGCGCGCATCATGAAGAGCGTCCGCTCGGTTTGGCCGAGCGTGCGCCAAGCCTCTGCCCGCGCATACAGCCGGGGGAGTGGGGAGACAAGCTCGCCCGACTCCACGCGGCGCTCAAGCGCGCGATGGAGCCTCCCCGGATACGACTCGAGGCACGCGCCCCGCCGCTCCGCCTCCCGCATGAAGACGTCGATCTCATGGTCCACGCTTTGCCACACGACCCCTCCCCTCAGCATTTGAGGCGATGATAGGGGAGCGTCGGCCCTAGCTGTCTTCCCGGCCTCTGCCGCGCCGCTGACGCCGCAGGTAGGAGGAGGTGCGGGTGCTGGGGCGACTTCGTGGGCGGCGCGCCCGGGGCGGCGGGCGGCGCTGCGCGCCAAAGGGCCGCCCGCGACGTATCGTTATCCTCGCTTTCGGACTCGCCGTCGCGTGAGTGACGGATTTCGGCCGTTTGAGGCATCCGAAGGGGTCCCGTCCGTCCAAAACCCGTCACTCGGGCAGGGCTTCGGGCGAGAAGGACCGCCGGCCCGCAGGCCCTCTCGGCACGAAAAAGCGGACCCGGGCAGCACCCCGGGTCCGCTCTCGCATCTATGAGGCAGAAGCTACTTGAGGGTGTTCACGAGCTTCTGGACGCCGCTCTTGCGCTGAGCGGCCTGGTTCTTGTGGATGATGCCCTTGGAAGCGGCCTTGTCGAGCAGGCGGCCGGCCTTGTTGGCGGCGTCCTGCGCGGCCTCGACGTCCTTGGCCTCCACGGCAGCGCGGACCTTCTTGACGGCGGTCTTGAGCTCGGAGCGGACCGCGCGGTTGCGCTGACGCGCCTTCTCAGCGGTGATGATGCGCTTCTTCTGAGACTTGATGTTAGCCACGTGCAGTTCCTTTCGGTTCCCAATAATCTGAGGCCTCTGTGCTGAGACACGGCGAGGTCAACTCAGTGAATATAGCATATTGCCCTGGAGTTCGCTATCATTCTCCTCATGTCTACTAACGATACCTCACATATCCGCAACTTCTCGATCGTTGCGCACATTGACCACGGCAAGTCGACCATCTCGGACCGCATCCTCGAGCTCACCCACACGGTGGAGGAGCGCGACATGGAGGCCCAGCTGCTCGACACGATGGACATCGAGCGCGAGCGCGGGATCACGATCAAGTCCAACGCGGTCCGCGTGACCTACGACGCCGATGACGGGGAGACCTACCAGTTCAACCTCATCGACACGCCGGGCCACGTCGACTTCACCTACGAGGTCTCGCGCAGCCTCGCGGCGTGCGAGGGCGCCGTGCTCGTGGTCGACGCCACCCAGGGCGTGGAGGCGCAGACCGTCTCCAACGCCAACCTCGCCATGAACGCCGACCTCGACATCGTCCCGGCCATCAACAAGATCGACCTGCCGAGCGCCGAGCCCGAGCGGGTGCGCCAGGAGATCGAGGACGAGCTCGCCATCCCCGCCGAGGACGCGGTCTGCGTCTCCGGCAAGACGGGCGAGGGCATCCACGACCTCCTCGAGGCCATCGTGTTTCTCGTCTCGCCGCCCAAGGGCGCCTACGACGCGCCGCTCAAGGCCCTCATCCTGGACTCCTACTTCGACGAGTATCGCGGCGTCGTGGCCACGGTGCGCGTCTTCGACGGGCACGTGCGCAAGGGGGACCGGCTCGCCATGATGCAGGCCGGCATATCCTTCCTCGCCGACGGCGTGGGCGTGAAGCGCCCGGCCGAGCAGCTCGTGGACGAGCTCGCGGTGGGGGAGGTCGGCTTCGTCGTCACGGGCCTCAAGGACCCGGAGGCGGTGCGCGTGGGCGACACGCTCACCTACCAGGCAAACCCCTGCGACGAGGCGCTCCCGGGCTACCGCGAGGCCAAGCCGATGGTCTACACCGGCATCTTCCCCATAGACAACAAGGACTACGAGAACCTGCGCGACGCCCTGGAGAAGCTGCGCGTGAACGACCCCTCGCTCACGTGGAGCCCCGAGACCTCGGTGGCGCTCGGCTTCGGCTTCCGGGTGGGCTTCCTCGGCCTGCTCCACATGGAGGTCGTGAAGGAGCGCCTGGAGCGCGAGTTCGGCCTGGGGCTCATCGCCACGAGCCCGAGCGTGGACTACCACGTCTACCGGACTGACGGCGAGATGCTCGAGGTGAGGAGCCCGCAGGACCTGCCCGACGCGACCCGCATCGAGCGCATCGAGGAGCCCTACCTCAAGGCGAAGGTCATCGTGCCGCCCGAGTACACGGGCGCCGTCATGCAGCTCGCCATCGAGCACCGCGGTATCACGCAGGACATGGTGTACCTCTCCGAGAAGTCCGTGGAGATGCACTTCGACGTGCCGCTCGCCGAGCTCATCCTCGACTTCTTCGACCAGCTCAAGAGCCGCACCAAGGGCTACGCGAGCCTGGACTACGAGTTCTCCGACTATCGCGCGAGCGACCTCGTGAAGCTCGACATCCTGCTTTCCGGAGACGAGGTGGACGCCCTCAGCTTCATCGTCCACCGCGACAAGGCCTACGCCATGGCGCGCGGCCTCTGCGACAAGCTCAAGGAGATCATCCCGCGCCAGCAGTTCGAGGTGCCCATCCAGGGCGCCATCGGCAACAAGATCATCGCGAGGAGCACCGTCAAGGCGGTGCGCAAGGACGTGCTGGCCAAGTGCTACGGCGGCGACATCTCGCGCAAGCGCAAGCTCCTGGAGAAGCAGAAGGAGGGCAAGAAGCGCATGAAGCAGATCGGCTCCGTCGAGGTGCCGCAGGAGGCGTTCCTCGCCGTCCTCAAGGTGGACGACCAGTGAGCGAAGCCATGACGGCCGCCGAGGTCCTGGCATCCCACGCCCCCGCCGCCGGCCTCGCCCCCGCGCCCTCCCCCTGGGACGGCGAGCTCGCGGGGAGGCTCCTCATGGCGCCGATGGCGGGCGTCTCCGACGCGGCGTACCGCCTCATGGCGCGCGCGGGCGGCGCGGCGCTGGCCTACTCCGAGATGGTCTCGTGCGCGGGGCTCCACTACGGCGAGAAGAGCTGGGAGCTCGTGGACCCCGACCCGGCCGAGCCGGAGGTCGCGGTGCAGCTCTTCGGCTCCAGGCCCGAGCTCTTCCGCGAGTCCGCGGAGCGCGTGGCGGCGCGCCTGGGCGAGAGGCTCGCGCTCATCGACGTCAACATGGCGTGCCCCGTGCCCAAGGTGACCAAGAAGGGCGAGGGCTCGGCGCTGCTGGAGGACCCCGGGCTCGCCGCGAGGATCGTGCGCGCGTGCCGGGAGGGCGCCCCGGGCGTGCGCGTGACGGTGAAGATCCGCCGCGGCCGCTACGCGGGCCAGGAGGTCGCGCCCGAGTTCGCGCGCGCGATGGAGGCCGCGGGGGCCGCCGCGGTGGCCGTGCACGGCCGCTTTGCCACGCAGATGTACCACGGCGAGGCCGACTGGGGCGCCGTGCGGCGCGTCGTGGACGCCGTGGGCATCCCCGTCATAGCCTCCGGGGACATCCTCTCGCACGACGCCGCGCTGCGCGCGCTCGCGGAGACCGGCGCGACGGCCGTGATGGTCGCCCGCGGGACCTACGGCAACCCGTGGGTCTTCTCGGGCCACGAGCCGAGCGCCGCCGAGAAGGTCGCCGCCTTCGAGTGCCACGTGCGCCTGCTCGAGGTCACGGGCGCCCACCTCAAGCGCGCCCGCAGCCTCGCGGGCTGGTACTTCAAGGGCATGCCCGACGCCGCGCGCTGGAGAAGCGCCGCCATGGGCTGCGTCACGGCGGAGGAGTTCCTCGCCGTAGCCGCCGACGTCCGCGCCCACCTGACAAAGGTGCCGGGGTAGTCCGTCAGGAAATCCGCCCGTGCCGCGCGATCTTGGAGGCCCCATGGTCTCGGCCCTCTACCTGCACATACCCTTCTGCGCGCGCAAGTGCGCGTACTGCGACTTTCCCTCGTGGGCCACGCCCGCGGCAGACCCGCTCATGGCCGCGTACGCCCGCGCCCTTGAGGCGCAGCTCGCCGAGGCGGCCGCGCTCGGGCTCGTCGAGGGCTGCGAGACGGCCTACGTGGGCGGCGGCACCCCAACGCTTCTGGGCGAGAAGGACCTGGGCTCGCTCGTCTCCGCCGTCCGCTCCGCGGCGCCGGGGATAACGGAGCTCAGCTGCGAGGCGAACCCGGACTCCCTCGCGGACGGCGTCATCGACGCCCTACGCGCGGCGGGGGCCACGCGCCTCTCCGTTGGCGTCCAGAGCCTCGACGACGGCGAGCTCGCCGAGCTGGGCCGCCTGCACGACGCCGCGTGCGCGCGGGACCGCGTGGCGGCGGCCGTGGGGTCAGGGCTTGACGTCTCGGTGGACCTCATGTGCGCGACGCCGGGCCAGACGGACGGGGGCTGGCACAGGACGCTCGAGGGCGCGCTCGCCCTCGGCGTGGGCCACGTGAGCGTCTACCCGCTCCAGATCGAGGAGGGGACGGCGCTCGACCGTCGCTACGCGGACGACCCGTGCCCCTGGAACTCCGATGAGGTTCAGGCGGCCCGCATGAGTGACGCTCAAGCGATGCTTGAGGGTTCCGGCCTTGCCCGCTATGAGGTCGCAAGCTATGCCGCCGCAGGTAAAAGGTGCCGTCACAACATGGCCTACTGGACGGGAGCATCCTATCTCGGCCTTGGGACCGGAGCCTCAAGCATGCTCAGCCTCAATGGCTACCTGAGACTTTGTGACGCGGCGCCGCAGCTGCCGAAGCCGCCTGAGGGGACCGTGCGGGCGCGCCTCACCGTCACGACGGGCCGCCGCGCGCTGGCGGCGGACCCGCGGCTGGCGGCGCTCTCCGCGTCGCTTGAGTTCCTGACGGGGGCGCAGGCCGCGGCCGAGGACCTCATGCTCGGGGCGCGCCTCGTGGACGGGCTGGACCCCGCACTCGTCTCGCGCGCCCGCGGCCTCTTCGGGGCGCGCCTCGACGACACGCTGGCAGACCTCCTCTCCCGCGGCCTTCTTGCCGAGAGGGGCGGTCGCCTCGCGCCCACAAAGAGCGGCTGGCTCCTCGGCAACGAGCTTTACGGCGCCCTCTGGGACCTCGCCCGGGGGGAGGTTGCCACCGCGAGCTGCTAGGGCCCGTTCGCCCGCCCGCCGAGCGACGGAAACCGACCAAACACCCCCTCTTAATTCGTCCCGTCGGGCTGAAACGGGTCACTCATACCGTGGAGCGCCCTCCCGCTCGCACCCTCCCATACCACAAGTCTTCAGTTAGCCGAATGTAATATATGTGTCGTGAAATTGGGGGAGGGGGTATCCGCTCAACCAAGGTGTGATAGCATCGACTCCGTGCTTTTCAGATTATGGGAGGGGGTCTGATGTATATGCTTCTAAAATATAGCTGTCTACCTGCTAAAACATCAGACACCACGTCGCTCTCACAAGTATCAAGTTGTAAAATGATAACGGGGGGTATGTTTTCCCATAACGACCTAGGCCTACCGGAGGCACGAACCGACAATCCAACCTGTCCCCACCTCAATCCGTCGAGGTGGGGCGAGCGCCTCGCGACCTCCCGCGCGTCCCGCGGCGCCCTCGAGTGCGGCGTCCACCGCGTAGGGCCCGAGGCGGTGAGCAAGGCCTAGACGCATGACCCCCCCGCAGCTTCCTGTGCACGGCCCACGGCCCCTCCGCGGGCGATGCACAGCAAGCTGACGTCCCGGCTCGTATCCCGGGACGCGCTCGCTGCTACATACCCCGGACCATGGCGCGGTGCATCAGGCGGGCGCCGGTGGCCCGGGGGAGTGAAGAGACTCGCGGTGCCGCTGACGGGCGGCATGGCCGAAGGCGTGGGCGGCCCGCCCGCGCCATGGCCGCGCGCGTCTCTTTTTTCATGTCCGAACGAGGGAGAGCCCGGGGAGGTGACGGGGAGCATGTGGTACGTGGTGCAGGTGACAGGCGGGACCGAGGAGCGCATGGCGGAGCTCATCCAGAGCGTGGTCGCGCCGGGCGTGCTGGAGGAGTGCTTCCTCCCGCGCTACCAGACTGAGATCAAGGTGCGCGGGGAGTTCCGCCCCGTGGAGAAGCCCCTCCTCACGGGGTACCTCTTCGCCGTCACGGACGACCCCGGCCGCCTGTCGCGCGACCTCGTCAGGCTCCCGGAGTTCGCCCGCGTCCTCAAGGTGGGCGGCGCCTACGCCCCGCTCTCGCGCGAGGAGGAGGCCTGGCTCGGCGCCTTCACCGAGCCGGGGCGCCGCTGCGTCCCCATGAGCTACGGCGTGGTGGCGGGCGAGAAAATCGTGGTCACCGAGGGGCCCCTCAAGGGGCACGAGGCCATGATCGCCGAGGTCGACCGCAGGCGCAGCGTTGCGTACCTGCGCTTTGAGATCTGCGGCCGCGAGGTGACCACCCGCGTGGGCCTAGGGCTCGTGGCACGCCTGCCCGAGACCGCCCGCGCGGAGGCGGAGCGCGTGGTGTCGGAGCGGCGCACACGCGCGAGGGCGAGAAGAAGCACCGTGGAAGGAACCTGCAAGTAAATGGATAGGAACGAACTTGTCGTGACCCAGTGCGGAGGCTACGCGCTTGAGCGGGTCGAGGGCGTGGCGGCGGGGCTCGACCCCGAGGCGGCCCGCGCTGCCGGGCGGCTGAGGACGGGACGGTGGGCCTACCGCGCCGTCAAGCGCGCGTTCGACGTCTGCTTCAGCGCGTGCGTGCTCGTGTGCCTCTCGTGGCTCTTCCTCATCGTGGCCATTGCCATCAAGCTGGATGACCCGGAGGGCCCGGTCATCTTCTCGCAGGCCCGCGTCGGGCGCGACGGCCGGGAGTTCCGCATGTACAAGTTCCGCAGCATGTGCGCGGACGCCGAGAGCCGCCTCGCGGAGCTGGCGGGGAGAAACGAGAAGGACGGACCGGTCTTCAAGATGGCGGACGACCCGCGCGTCACGCGCGTGGGCAGGTTCCTGCGCAAAACGCGCCTGACTCCGGTAATAATAGGGACACCGGGCGACGGGGAGCCGACCAAATCCTTATCGCATCTAGAAAATTCCTCGCTTGACCTGCAAAAATGCGAGCGTCGCCCGGGAACTTCCTTGGGTGCACACCACCATTATACCAGCCTGCAATTCTTGTCTTTTACCGTTTTCGGGGGCCCTGAGGGCGCCTCGGGACGGTCTCTCTGCGCCTTTGCGCAGACCCCTTTCGCATCCGTCGGAACGGCGGCATAAATGATGAACAACGTTACGGACAGAGCAGCGAAGGCGGCGGCTGCGGCGGGAGCCGATGCCCTCTTCCCCGTGGAGGTATCCCTCGGGGAGGCGAGTACGGAAGGTTGGGAGAGGACGCCAAAACTAGGGACGGATGCATTTGCCGAGCAGTGCAGGAGCTTGGATCGCAGGCCGCCACTGTACCGCTTCGCGAAGAGGCTGTTCGACCTTGTGTTCAGCGCCTGCGTGATTGTCGTCGGTTTTATACCCGGCTTAGTCCTCTCTCTGGCGATCGTAGCGGATACGAAGGGCTCGCCTATCTACTCTCAAGCCCGTATTGGCCGCGGGGGGCGGACCTTCCGCATCTACAAGTTCCGCACCATGGTCGTCGATTCTGACGACGTCGAAAAGTATCTTGACGAGGCGCAGCTTGCCGAATGGCGTCGTGAGCGCAAAGTCGATAACGACCCGCGTATCACGCCCCTCGGAAGGAAGTTGCGCCGATTGAGCCTCGACGAGGTTCCGAACTTCCTGAACGTGCTCAAGGGCGACATGAGCGTCATCGGCCCGCGCGCCGTCTCGCGCGAGGAGATCGGGTGGTTCGGGGACGACGCCGGGACCGTGCTCTCCGTCCCCGCGGGGATCACGGGGCTGTGGCAGGCGACGCAGAGGAACGACGCCACGTTCGAGAGCGGGGAGCGCCAGCGCATCGAGCTCGAGTACGCGAGGAACGCCGGCTTCGCGATGGACGCGCGCTGCTTCGTCGGCACGTTCGGCGCGATGTTCGGCAAGAGGAGGTCGGGACGATGATCCGCGTCGCCCAGGTCATGGGGTTCATGGACGGTGGCGGGGTCGAGCAGGTAGTCATGAACTACTACCGCCACATCGACCGCTCCCGCCTTCAGTTCGACTTCCTCGTCTGCGAGGGGTCGGGCATGGTGCCCTGTAACGAGATTGAGTCGATGGGTGGCCGCATCTACATGGTCCCGCCGTACAGAGAGCTTCCACGCTACTTGCGAGAGATAGAACGCCTGTTCCGCTCCGAGCGCTGGCCTATCGTCCACAGTCACGTGAATGCCCTGTCCGTATTCCCACTGCGCGCCGCCAAGCGCGCCGGGGTGCCCGTGCGCATCGCGCACAGCCACTCCAGTTCCGGCGGAGGCGAGGGGGAGGCTGCCCGTGACGTGCTCAAATCAATTCTTCGCCGATTCTCTGACGTCTACCCGACGCACCGTTTCGCCTGCGGCGAGCGTGCCGGGAGATGGCTGTTCCGAGACGCGTCCTTCGAGGTCGTTCCCAATGCGGTTGACCTCTCCGAGTTTCGTCCGGACGCGCGTGACGGACTCTCCATGCGCGCAGATCTCGGGATTCCCGAAGACACGTTCGTCGTGGGCCACATAGGGCGGATGGTTCCCCAAAAGAACCATCGAAGGCTCCTCAAAGTATTCGCCTCTGTACTCGAACTGGAATCAAACGCGCTTCTTGTGCTCGCCGGTGACGGAGTGCTCATGGGCGAGATGCGCTCCGAGGCGGAACGGCTCGGAATCTCGGGGCGCGTGCTTTTCCTCGGGCAAAGTCCGGACGCTGCGCGGCTCTACCGGGCGTTCGACGTCTTTTGCCTGCCGAGCGTCTACGAGGGCTTCCCGGTCGTGGCCGTGGAGTGCCAGGCGTCTGGAACTCCCATCTTGGCGTCCGATGCCGTGAGCCCCGAGGTCGCCGTGACCCCGCTCATGGAGTTCGAGGCGCTTGAGGCGGACGACGGAGCCTGGGCGCACCGCCTCCTCGGGATGCGCGGCAGGAGCCTTGCCGAAGGCGAGCTGGAGGGGCTTGCCGCCTACGACATAGGCACGGCGGCTGGCAGGCTGCTGGATAAGTACCTTTCGCTCGCGAAGGGAGTCGAGATGAGGGAGGAGGGCCAGTGATGACGGATCCGATTCGGGTGCTCCAGGTGCTCACCAACCTCGATCGTGGCGGCATGGAGACGATGACCATGAACTTTTACCGTCACATCGACCGCGAGCGCGTGCAGTTCGATTTCCTGCTCCACCGCAGCATGGAGGGGGACTACGAGGAAGAGGCCCGCTCCCTCGGTGCGAACGTGTACCGCGTCCCCCGCCAGAACCCCCTCAACCCCGGGTACTGGCGTGCCCTCGACAGTTTCTTCTTCGAGCATCCCTACAAGGTTGTTCACGCGCAGCTCGACTGCATGAGCGCCCTTCCGCTCGCCGTGGCGAAGCGCCACGGGGTTCCCGTGAGGATCGCCCACTCCCACAACAGTCGCCAGGACCATGACATCAAATATCCGATGAAGATGGTCTGCAAGCGCTTTATCTGCCGCGAGGCGACGGACTTGTTCGCTTGTGGCGTAGACGCAGGCAGGTGGATGTTCGGGACCGATGAGTTCAAAGTGGTGCGGAACGCCATAGACGTGGATGCCTACGCGTTCGATGCGGAACGACGCAGGCGCGTGCGCCGCGAGCTCTGTGTTGGAGATGGTGCCTTGACCATCGGACACGTGGGGAGGTTCGTTTCCGCCAAGAATCACACATTCATCCTTGATGTCTTTGTCGAGACTCTCAAGCTGCGTCCGGACGCCGTTCTTGTCCTCGTAGGCGACGGGGAGCTGCGGGCAGAAATGGAGCGTAAAGCCGAAAAGCTCGGCATTTCCGATAACGTGCATTTCCTGGGAGTGCGCTCAGATGTGGCTGTTCTTATGCAGGCTATGGACGCTTTCCTTATGCCGTCTGTCTATGAAGGTCTGCCTCTCGTACTCGTGGAGGCTCAGGCGGCAGGTTTGCCGTGCGTGATTTCTGATTCCATTCCGAGCGACTGTGATTTGAAGGGGTCGAGGATGGTCAGGCTGCCGCTCTCGGCATCCGTGGTGCAGTGGGCTGACGCCCTAATCAGTGCCTTTGGTGCAACTCAACGTGTCGATGGCGCCGGCATCGTCAAAAGAGCGGGGTTCGACATATGCGAGACGGCGGGTTGGCTGGAATCGTTCTACCTGATGCGGACGGGGGGTGCGTAAGTGAACGCAGAGCCGCTTGTCAGCATAGTAATCCCCACGCTCGACGCTGCTTCCGTCATTCGATGCAGCGTTGCCTCGGCTCTTCGACAGTCCCGTTCGAACATCGAAGTGGTCGTCGTCGACAACGGGTCAAGCGACCGTACGCGCGACGTCGTGCGTGAGTTTTCGCGCGGAGACAGTCGCGTGCGGCTTGTCGATTCTGGCCGCACCGGCGTCTCACATGCCCGAAACGTCGGGATTGCGGAGGCGAGAGGCGACTATATAGCGTTTTGCGACGCCGACGACGAGATGGAGAACGACGCCATCTCCAGTCTTCTTGGCTACGCGCAAGATGCGGATATCGTTGCGGGCGGCATGTCCTTCGATATCGTTGATGCGGAAAGGAGAACCGTCTCGTCTTCTGTGCGCCGGGTCGTATCCCCCGCCAGCGCGCGAGGGAAGGAGTTGGGCGCCTACTTCGAGGGTCTCTGGACCAGCAACTATCTACAAAGCTGCTGTTCAAAGCTATTTTCGCTCGATTTTCTTCGCCGAAGCGGCATGCGGTTCGACGAGAGGCTCAGCTCGTATGAGGACCTATCGTTTGTTCTGGACTGCCTATCGCATGATGCTCGTTTCATGGCAGTTCCCGACATCTGCTACCACTATCTCCGCTCCACTTCTGAGACGAATTCGACGCGCTACAAGCCGGACATGACCGACCAAATGGAAAACGTCGCCGAGCGTGTTGTAACGTTCTATAGGACGGTGCTTGAGAGGGGCGGTGACGCCTCATGCTCCGAGCATATCGTGCAGCTTCTTGTGGTTGCGGTCAACAATGCGCAGAACACGCCCGGAGGTGGAAAAGCTATTCGCGCGGCTATGGCCGACTTGTTTGCGCGCCGCGTCTTCGCGGAGGCTACTTCTACAGCTACGACCTATCCCAACAGGTACTCGAAGCTTGTCTGCTCTCTTGCCTCACGACGATGTTACAGTGCCGTCGAGTTTCTCGCGTGGATCCGCAACCGGGTTAGGAGCGTGCGCGTTGCTTCCTGAATCAAGATTGACCGGGTTCCCTAAAGAGCCTCGTTCTACCTTCGCGAAGGTGCTGGCTTCATTTTTGCTTGGTCTTTCGGTCTCTACGGGTGTGGTCTACCTTTTCATTGTCGGCAACACACCGGTGTACATTGGGTACTGCGTCGCGATCGTCGTAGTCGCATGCCTCCTCCTTTGCCGCTCCTGCGAACTTGTCGAAGCTGTGGCTGCAATCGACAAAAGCATCTTGGCATTTTGCGGAATAGCCGCACTATCGCTTGTCCCCTCGCTCGCCTATGCCTTGTCCGGCGATCTGGGGGCAGACGCCCCCGAAACGGTTATCAAGGGGCTTGTGGTTCTTGCCGCCGGCGTAGTCGTCTACATTGCAGCGGTTTCACTGCGTGAGCAAAGGAGGTCAATTCTCGCCGGCGTTTCAGTCGGAATCTTGATTAATTTTATCTTCTCGTTGGCGGCACAAGCTTCTTTTGAGGCTGGGACCGTTTTCTCGCTCATAACGCTATTTCCTCAGGATGCATTTGTCGTTCCCCTACAGTGGGGGGTTGCTGAGCCGGTGGGCAGCCATGCGATATACACCTTCAGGGCGCAGGGGCTCTTTCTTGAGGCGTCGCACCTAATGGTGTTTCTGATCGCATGGGGGCTTTTGAGCGCGATTTCGGTTAAGCATGCGTTCGCCAAGGCCGCCCTGCTAGTCGGCGTGGTCTACGTTTCGGCGCAGGCCCTCTCGCCCAACGTCGCGGTTCTCTTGTTGGAAGCCGCTCTGTTTCTTGCGGTGAGCAGGGTGGCCAAGAAAGAGAGGTGCGGGTCCGATCGGGAGAAACGCCTTTCCCATGCAACCATTGTGGCGATTTTTGCACTGCTGTTCGCCGCAATTCTTTCCACCTTGATGTTCGGTGATACCATATCTGGACTATTTGCAAACATCGTCGCTTCTCTCGGGGACCTCGATGTCGCATCTTCCACGGACACGGGTACGGCGGCGAGGCTCGATTCGATGTTGACGGCCCTCTCGATTCTGCCCAGCTATCCCCTCGGTGCAGGCTGGAATACCGAGAGCGTCGTCCTCACGGAGAGCCTCGGCAGCTCTACGTTTGCTTCACACAGCTTCGCGTTGCGTCTGCTCCTCGAGGTGGGGCCGTTGGGCCTGCTTGCGTACTGCTGGGCTGTATGGAGGCACGCGGTGGAAGCATACCGCGTATCCAAGCAGGGCAGGTTGGTGGCGATTGCTGTCATCTGCATGGCGATTGCCCAGTTCATGAACGGGATCACGCTACTGCCGTACGTGTGGCTGCTCTTTGGGTTCGCCAAGGGAATCGGGATGGAACACACTGAGGCAGAGGGGCGGCGGGTGGAGTCCCGCCTGCGTGGGCGAACAACGCTTTCAGAAAGGTGACGCTGATGAACGAGACGACTATGAACCGAGGGCGCATCGGTATCCTCACCTTCCTGCATACGCTGAACTACGGGGCTGTGCTCCAGGCATACGCGCTGGAGAGGGTGTTGTGTGACGCGGGCTTCGACGCAGTGCAGATTGACTACAGGAACCCGAAGGTGGAGGCGTTTGAGTACAAGCGGGATGTTTCGCTGAAGGGGCACCTGGCCAACATCGTGCGCAGGCCCATGCTCAGTAAGAAGGAGGAGGCCTTCGAATCATTCCGTCGAGAGCATATCCGTTCGACGGCGCCCCTGTCGCGCGACGGGTTGCCCCTGGTGTGCGAAGCCTTCGATCGAATCGTCGTCGGTAGCGACCAGGTGTGGAACGGCAACGTGACGGGGTTCGACAGCTCCTACTTCCTCGATTTTATCGGAGCTCCGGAGAGGAAGGCGACGTACGCTGTGAGCATCGGGCAGGACGATATTCCCGTGGCGCCCGGCGTGGACTACACTCGCCTCATTGGAGATTTTCCGCTCGTGCTTGTACGGGAGAAGACGGCTGCGGACACGCTCAGGCGCATTTGTCCCGGCAGCAAGGTTGAGGTCGTGCTCGACCCGACCCTCCTGCTTGGTGGGGACGAGTGGCGCAGGCTCTCCGATGCGCGCCCTGTTAGGCCGAACGGCGGCTACGTCTTCGTATATGCCGTTGGGGAGACGAGGAACTCCGTCGCAGCAGCGATGGAGGTTGCAAAGAGAAGGAATCTCGATGTCGTCGTCTTGCAGCAGAACGGTTTCCTGCCGATACGAGGGGCCGTCAACCTGTTTTCCATATCTCCGACGGCCTTCCTCTCCTATATCGCGAACGCCGAGTTCGTCGTCACCTCGTCGTTCCACGGAACGTGTTTCGCCATCCAGTTCGAGCGGGATTTTCTCGTTTCTTATTCAACGGGAGGGACCAAGCGCAACTCGCGTATGGCTGACCTCCTCGCATTGCTTGAGCTTTCCGATAGAGTTTTGGAGGGAAGCGTCAACGAGGCTCCTGTTTCAGACTGGTCAAGCGTTCGGAGGAAGATTGAAGAATCTGGCAGGCGCTCCATAAGACTCTTGCTTGAATCCCTTAATTTGAATGCGGTGAGTTCTTGAGCATGGTGCCGTCAATTAAGAGAGAAGGACAGGGTCGATCCACGGCTTTCATGAGCAACGTATTGAGCTCGCTGCTCCTGCAGGTCGTGAACATCGTCGTTGGTTTCATCGTGCCGCACGCCCTCATCGGCACCTACGGCTCGGGGGTAAACGGCCTTGTTACCTCGCTTACGCAGTTCGTGAGTTACGTGCAGCTCGTCGAGGCGGGAATCTCGTCCGCTGCCGTATTCCAACTCTATGCCCCCCTCGCCCGGGGCGACGACGAGGGGGCGAGCCGCGTGGTGTCGGCCGCTCGTCTCTTCTACTACAAGTCCGGCGTGGCGTTCACGGCGCTCATGCTCGCACTGGCGTGCCTGTACCCGGTCTTCGTCCAAGTCCAGGGGGTCTCCTCGCCCGAGGTCTTCGTGCTGGTGCTCGCGCTCGGCGCTACGGGCTTCCTCGACTTCTTCACGCTCGCCAAGTACAGGGCGCTGCTCACGGCGACGCAGCGCAACTGGGTCATCCAGCTCGCGTCGATCGCCTACAAGGTGCTCTACACCGCGGTCGTGCTCGTCGGCACCTTCGCGGGGGTTTCGGTCGTAACGCTGTTCGTCATCGCGATTCTGCCCATCGTCATCAGGACGGTCATCCTGGTCGTCTACGCAAGGACGAACTATCCGGAGATCGACTTCTCCGCCGACGCCGAGGGCGTCAGGCTCGACCAGCGCTGGGACGCGTTCTTCCTGCAGGTGCTCGGTGCGGTGCAGTCCGGCGCGCCGACCATCATCGCGACGTTCGTGCTGGGCGACCTCTCGCTCGTGAGCGTGTTCTCCGTCTACATGCTCGTGGCTAACGGCCTGCAGAATGCGATCAACTCGCTCAGCCAGGGGACGCAGGCATCATTCGGGGATGTGATCGCACGCGGGCAGAGCGGCGTGCTCAAGCGCTCCTTCCGGGAGTTCCAGGCGCTCACCTACGGTGTTACGGGCGTCACCTGCGGCGTAGGCATCGCCCTTATCGTCCCGTTCGTGCGCCTCTACACCGCCGACATCGCGGACGTGGACTACATCTATCCGCTAATGGGGGTGCTCAGCATGGCGAACGTGCTGCTCTATCACCTCAAGACCCCGCAGGGGCTGCTTGTCATCTCTGCCGGCAGGTACCGCGACACCAGGGTCCAGACGACGCTGCAGACCGTCATCCTGCTTGTCGGCTCCATCGCCCTCGGCGCGGCCTTCGGCATGCCCGGCATCCTTGCGGGCATGCTCCTGTCAAATCTCTATCGCGATATCGACTTAATGTTCTACATCCCGCGTGAGGTCACAAAGACTGCACCGAGTGAGACCCTCAAGTTCATGGTGCTTGCGGTGACGGTCTGCGCGCTCGTCGCCGCGCCGTACTTGGTTGTTCAGCCGCCGTGCGCGGGGTGGCCCGAGTGGGCGCTCTCGGCGTTTCTCCTGGCGCTTTGGGGCGGGTTGCTCACCGTTGCGCTCTACCGCGCGTTCGCCCGGGAGCAGCTGTCGGGTCTGCTCTCGCGCGCCAAGCGGCTCGTGCGCGCGAGATAGGGGGATACCTTGCTCTACACCTGCGACCTGGTCTGCTGGGGTGCCGCGTCCCCGGCCGCCTTCCAGTCCTTCCTGTCCATGCTGGAGCGCCGCTCGGGGAGGCGCGTCACCACATACGCGCACCGCGGGGCCGGGATGCGCTCGCACGGTTCCGAGATCGCGACCTACGCGGACGGCTCGAGGGAGTCCGGGACGACGTCGACGCTCGCGTGGCGGCGCATCTGGTACGACCGCCTCTGCCGAGAGTCCTGCTACCGGTGCGGGCACCACTCGACCGAGCACCCCGGCGACATCATCATCGGCGACTGGTGGGGGCTGAGGCGCTTCATGCCCGAGCTCGATGATCCCTGGGGCGTGTCGTGCGCCGTCGCCAGTACGTCGCGCGGCCTGGCGCTGCTGCGCGACTCGTCCGGCGCGCTCGAGCTCGCGGCTACGCCGATTGCCGACGTCGCGAACCCCGCGCAGCCCATGCTCGAGCATCCGCCCGAGCGAAAGGGGCGCGACGCCTTCTGGCCGGAGCTCTACGCGCACGGCTTCGAGGCGGCCTGCCGCTCCGTGGGCGCGCTTGGTCCGGAGCGGGCGGCGAAGGACCTCGTCAAGAAGGTCGCGGCTGCGTTCAGGGGACACCCCGCGAAGGATCCCGACGGATCGTCCGTGAACAGTGCGTGGGAGGGGGCTCCCAAGGTGGACTTCGATGAGCTGGAGGCGCGCGGCGAGTACCCCGTCGCGTTCGCCGCGAGGAACCGCGACGACGGCGTGCGCCGCCGGAGCTCCTCGGGCGGCGTGTACCACGCGCTCGCATCGCACGTGATAGAAGACTTGGGCGGCGTGGTCTACGGCTGCGCCTTCGACGGGGACCTGCGGGCTGTGCACATCCGCTGCGAGACCGTGGCGGAGGCCGAACGCTGCATGGGGTCCAAGTACTCGCAGAGCGACATGGGGGACTCGATCAGAAGGGTTCGCGAGGACCTGGACTCCGGACGCACCGTCCTCTTCACCGGGACGCCCTGCCAGGTGGCGGCTGTTCGCGCGGCATGCGCGAACCTTGAGGGGGGGTATCCTCATGACCGCTGATATCATATGCCACGGCGTGCCGTCCCCGGGGGTGTTCCAGGGGTGGCTCGCCGAGCTGGAGCGCGCCCGCGGTGCAAGGGTGATTCGCTACGAGCACCGACCGAAGTCCATGGGCTGGGGGCACTTCGAGCGCGTCACGTGGGAGGGCGGCCATGCTGAGCAGGGCACGCGCCTCTCCGAGGCGTGGAAGCGCCTGTTCTACGGCAACCGGATGCTGCGCCCCTCGTGCTGCCGCTGCCCCTACACCGTGGCGGAGGGCCGCCCCGGCGACCTCACCATAGCCGACTCCTGGGGCGTTGGGGCCACGCCGCACGCGCGGGGGGACGACGGGGCCCTCGGCGTGTCGCTCGTGCTCGCCAACGGCCCGGCGGGACTGCGCGCCCTATCGGCGCTCGACGTCGAGTGCGAGCCCGCGACGATGGGCGAGGCGCTGCCCCGGGAACCCCATGCTGGAGCGCCCGTCGACCTTCGAGGGCGACCGCGACGAGCCCTGGCGCGAGCTCTACGGAGGCGGTCTGCTCGCCATGGTCAAGGGCGAGCGCTACCTGGTCTCGCCCGCCCGCGCCCTAGTGTCGCGCGCCAAACGAGCCGTCAAGCGGGTTCTCGAGAGGTGATCGGATGAGTGGGAACTTCACGCCGCGCGGGGGCTTCACGCCGCCGGACAACGCCCCGTACCGCTACCGAGACGGCTCCCAAGTCGATGCGTCCCCCGGCTACCACCCGCACGCCTCGACGCGCTTCCGGAACTGGGGGGCGGAGGTACCGCCCGCCGTCGCCAAGCGCGACCTGCCCGAGCTCTACCGCGACCGCTCGGAGTGCTGCGGCTGCACCGCCTGCGCCGCCGTCTGCCCGCGCGACGCGATAACGATGGAGCCTGACGAGGAGGGATTCGCCTACCCGGTGGTGGACGCCGCTTTCTGTGTTCGATGCGGTCAGTGTGAGAATAGTTGCGTTTTTAAAACTGCCATCGTAGGCCGTTGGACACCTGAGGAAAAGGTTTACTAGTTCGCTCGAATCGATGGCTTACGAACCCATGCGAATCTAACGTCGCTTTGCATTGTGTTGACAGTGTAGGGCGCACTCCAGTGGTGAAAGGCAGTCCATGCAATGAAGTCGCGTAAGGTCGTCGAGTTAGAGATGCTCGAGGTGACATCGGAGCTCGACACCATGAAGCTGTAAGAGAGCGCGAGAGTATTCCATGATGACTGTTCGGAGCCCTTTCGCTCGTGCGAGGCTCCCGCGCATGCGAGCATCGATGGCGCATTTGTACCGGTAGCGTCATCGAGCCGCTGAACCGCGAGATTCGCAGGCTGCCGCGCATGCTCGGCGCCATTCTCGACGGCGAGTTTGCGCTAATGCTCGTCACCTTGGGTCCTCAGGTACGTTGCGGAGAGTGAGCGGGTTCGAATTGCTGATTGGATGTGGCGCTGCTCGACGATTGGCCGGGCTGGGTGGCGCTCCTTGGGACTTTCGGTAGGCGCGCGAGAATAGTGGCGGTATCAGAGGTCGCTGGGCGGCACCGGCATGTCCGCCAAGAAAGCATATTATTAGCATCGCCGATTTGCGGAAGCGGTGCCGCGCCTCCGCAGGCTCTCAAAGACCGACTATGATCGGGCGGCGAAAGAAGCGCGGGTGCGGCTTATCTCAGCAAAGATTATCGGATCCGACGGTAAGCTTGCCAAACCCTACAAGTGAGTGACGTCGGATGTATTCCAGGCTTCCCAGTCTTGTTATTGGTTTTCATGGATGCGACCTCTCGACATTTCGGGAGGTTGTTTGCGGTGGCGGGACTTTGAACCCTAGCGTCAACGACTACGATTGGCTCGGAAGCGGAATCTACTTCTGGGAGCAGAATTACGAGCGTGCCCTACAGTGGGCGAAAGAGCAGGCTACTCGCGGGAGAATTAAGACTCCTGCGGTCATTGGCGCGATAATCGATCTGGGCTACTGTCTCAATTTGACCGATAGTCACTACATTGGGCTCCTTAAGAATGAATACAAAATATTGAAGGAGGAGTTCGAATTCCTCGAGATTGAGACGCCACGGAATCTTGGAAAGATAGATGACCATCTCTTGCGGAAGCTCGACTGCGCGGTGATCGAGCGCCTCCACGACAGAATGGAGCGCCGCAGGAGGGAGGGGAGAGCTGAGGGCGTCGAACCATTTGACTCCGCTCGAGGCCTTTTTTCAGAGGGAGAGAATCTATCCTGGCGCTGGCATCCGCGAGAAGACGCATGTGCAGATTTGCGTTAGGAATCCCAATTGCATCAAGGGGTACTTCTCGCTGCGCCAGGCCTGTGACGAATGGCACATGCCATATGAAGGGACGTGTGGCTATTGGAAGGATGCCTCTTGCTTGCACGTCGTTATTTTGCCGGACCGTCTCGTTATTCTCGAGTTGCCTTATTAGAGCGTGACACGGAAATACCGGGATAATTTTGGCCTTCCCGTCCTTTCTCGCAAGCTTGACAAGCATAAGGTGGACAACAACTTGACGTCAGCGCAGCTGGTGTTATCGGGTTCGATACAGCGTGTTGCGCAGCTTTCGCAGCAGAGGGATGCCCGGGTGAGACCTTCTCATGCCATCTTCGGCCTTCTCGAGCATACCGAGCGCCTTGAGGGTGTCCACGTGATCTGCTCCAAGAAACTCGGCCCTCTCCTCATAGGTGCTCCGAGCAAGCTCGCATGCCTCGCGGTACCTCTTTGTGTTGATGTAGAGCCAGCTAAGCCCGTACTGCGCACCGAGTCGAGCAGTCCTGATTTGCCCCTGCTCCACGGCGTTCCTCCCGTTCGCCCTTTCCTCGAGGCCTCTCAGTCCTTCTATCGTCTTCTTGTACCGACTCTCAGACTCACGTGCCTCCCCGCGCACGCCCGCTTTCATGAGGTTCTGCAAGGTGCCCGCCTGGAGCCACTCGGCGCGGTAATATCTGGCGCAGTCCCTTGTGAACATGGGGATGATGAGCTTGTCCTGGAGCTCTTTCCTCACGCGCAGCGCCTCCCTGAGGTCATCTCGCGCATTGAGGTACTCCCGTCTTCTTATGAAGTGGAGTGCGAGCGCCCACGGCCCTCTGAGCTTATGGGTTTTTGACGACCCCGTTTGGTCGATGGCACCGAGCAGTTTCGTTAGAATTGGGCGGCTGTCGGCATCCTCGGTCTTGTCCTTGCCGGAGTTATCCAAGGCGGTGGGGTAGTTGCTGCAATACCTGATGGCATCGAAGACCCTGCGTGAGTCCTTCTCGTTGTGTGAGAGCTTATATCGGGCGATTGCCTTCTGCCCCTCTTTGATGAAGTAGCCGTATGCCTCCCGTGACATCAACATGCCCTTCTCAGCGTTGTGCAGGGCGGGGAAGGGCCGCTGGTAGGCGAGACCGAGCGAGTTGGTTGCCCTCATTTTCTGCTCGAGGATTCCGGAGAGGTCAAGGTTGGTGTCCTCGCGCTCAGCTATGATGAGGTCCGCGCGACGTCGCGCGTCCTCGGAGAGCGAAATGTCAACCCCATGCCAGCGCCAGTCGTTCAGTCTCAGCGAGCGCTGCGTACACGTTGCTCCAAACTCAACGATGACGTTGAGCAGAAGGACCATTCTCTCCACGTCACCCTGAGTGACGATGCTGAGATTGTCGAGCGCCCCGCTGTCTCGCACTACTGCCCAGAGGTAGATGATGAGGTCGAAGGCCTCCTGCTCCCGATCCTCGTGCCTGAGTTCCACCGCTCTCTCTATGCCGGATTTCAGGGAGTCGTATGGAAGGTTCGTTGGAGTGGCCGATTCCGGGGCTATCTCTAGGTTCTCGGGAGGGCGGGAGGGCCGAATGCGGCGCCCTGCCAGTGGGCCACCTTTTCTCGGATCAATGAGGGGATTGCTGCTTGCGTCGAGCTCCTCGACGCCATCTGGGATGGTGAGCTTGGAGATCGCGTTCCCCGAGCAGTCGAGTGATCTCAGGTCACGCATCCGTGAGAGGTCAAGCGTGGATACAGGGAGCATGCCCATGCGTGAGTCTTTGTCGACATTGCGAAAAACGCCTCTGAAGACGAGGGTCTCAAGCGTGCCAAGGCTCTCGATGTGTCTAGGGTCGACAGATGTTCCCGAGCAGTTGAGGAAACGCACGGGCGAGTCGGTGAGGTCGAGCTTGCTGAGAGATTCGCACTCCGAGCAGTTAACCTCTACGAGGTTTCGGCAGTTTGTGGCAGACAGTCTTGTGAGCTCCTTTAGCCCCATCACGTTGCGGCTCTCGATGGAGGCGCCCTTGCAGATGAGCTCCTGAAGCCGCGCGAAGACCCCCACCCCTTCGAGGGATGCGATGGGATACTCGGTGACCTCGATTCGCGTGATCTGGGTCAGCTCCTCCGCGGTGAACCCGAGGGGCGGGACGCGTGGGTCATCTCTGAACAGCTCCCGGTGCCTGCTTCTGAGGTAGGCACGGAAGTTCGGGTCTGGGAAGTCATCGAACAGGACCTCTTCCCTGCGGCGACGCGAGCTCTCTGTTGTGATGAGCTTCAACTGGACATATGCCCCCCAAAGTCCGACTATAGCGACGAGCGCCGAGATGGAGTCGAGGCCAAACTGCACCAGAGCCAGCGCTAGGCTCGCGCTCGCTTCCTCCGTTATTCCGAGCGGCCCCGCTATGAATTCTCCCGCTGCCCCCAGCAGGGAGGCAATGATGGTGCTGCGAAACACAACTAGGATGGAGAAGATACAGACGATGAGAATCGAACGAATCATGAATTCGGCCCGATCTTCTCGCGGGTTTTGGGTAACGAAAAAATTGTATATCAACAGTTAACTTGATTCCAGCGTGCAACTGTGCTGGGGGTGTGTATGGGACCTGTAGTGGGGACTCCTCTGGCGTAGAAGCGCTCTCGGATGGGGAAAGAAATAGGTATGTGCGCTGACAAAGGAGCTTAAGCGGCTAGGATATGAGGTCTTCTACGGTGGAGTCGACGTTAAGCACATGAGCGAGCTCGGTAAGGCCACCCGCATTCCTCCCGAGAACTTCGAGGCTCTCAAGCACTCCGAGTACGTGGTCCTTCTATATCCAAAGTTGTTGGCCACGAGCTCTCTCATCGAGATTGGATATGCACTTGCGCTTGGAAAGGAGATTGTGATCTTTGCAAAGGAGGGTGAGCGGATGCCCTTGGTTCTGTCTGGGCTGAGCGTCCCGCTTCCCAAAGTCAGGAAGTATGTCGTGCCGAGCATGAAGGAAGCGGCGAAGATGGTGAGGGAGAACGGCTCTTTCGTCTTGGAGGGTGGGGCGTAAGACCGAAAAACAAACATATGTTCTAATCCAAATGGACAGATGCTGGTAATTGAGATACCATGAGCGTCGAGGAAGGAGGGCCTATTATGTGTAGGGCAATAGATGTCGCATCATATATTTTGAACGAGAGAGGGCGTCTGAGCGGGTATCAGCTTCAGAAGCTGCTGTATTACTGCCAGGCATGGTGCCTCGTCACGCAGGATAGGCCACTTTTTCCTGAGGTGATTCGCGCCTGGGAACATGGCCCTGTGGTGTATGAGGTGGCTCGTGCGCATCGTGGCCGCAGGTCCGTCGTTGCGAGAGATATCGAGGGGAACCCGTTGGCCCTTTCGGCCGAAGACCAGGTGCTGGTTGACGCCGTCTTGGAGTCCTACTCTGTGTTGAGTGGAGACGAACTTGAGGCGCTGTCACACAGCGAGCGCCCGTGGAGGGAGTCTTATAACGGTCAGACGGGGATTGCCTCCAACGCTATTCCCAACGAGCTCATCAAGTCGTACTACTCTGATTTGATGTGCGGCGATAGCCATACCGCGGAGAGCCATCATGTTCCGAGGTTTCCCGTCTCTCCCAAGATTGTGGTGAGCGACGATGACTTTAGCTGGCTCGAGTCCATCCTCTGAGGGCGATTTGGTGAGCTGGCCATGGGACAAGATAGTCGCCGTTGAGCAAATTGAAGAGACGCTCGTCTCTGGTTTTTCGTGTGGCGACGAAGCGATGGACGATTGGTTTCTGAACAAGGCTCTGAACTGGTGCTACCTTGGTTTCTGTCAGGTGCATGTGGCAGTCGACGAGAGCGGGGTGGTGGGATTCTTCTCGTTATCACCGACTCAGATTGAGCCTGCGTCCCTATCAAGGAAGATGCGCGACGGCAAGGCGCGTATGGGACATCCGGGCCTTCTTCTCGCCGAATTGCCGTGCGAGGGGATCTTCAGAGGTCCAGTCGGCGCGTCGGCTCCATTCTTCTTGAACACGCCATCTATAAAGCCCATGAGGTGTCCAAGGTAATTGGCGGTCGGCTCATCATCCTGGACGCAAAGACTGACGAATTGTGCGAATGGTACCGGAAGATGGGATTTAGGTCCCTGAACGACAATGCCAGAAGGATGGTGCTTCCCATGAAGGATGCCGCCCTGCTGGTGCGTAGTCTGGGCGAGGGGCACTTTAGGTTTTAGGGTTACGGGCATCGGCATCACTTGAATATGAGGTTGCTGACCAGGCGCTTCTTGTGTTCTTCGGATTATCGTGCGAACCGCCTCCGTTCTTCTCACCCAGCTTCAGTAGGGCGTGCTGCTCCGGTGGGCTTTGCGCTTCGGGGACGGCAGATGCCTGTAGACTGGTCGAGTTTTTGCCGGGAATCGGCAAGCGATGGGGCCGGTATCATACGGCTGCCATCTGCTGCCTCATTTTGTGGCCCTGGCCGTGGGCGTCTTTTGCTCGTGACGGCTCGCGCATGTTTGGGGCGGGCGTAAACTTCTCTAGCAAGGCGCAGACCATCGACGAGTGGATTATCCAAGGGCATGACCTGTCCAGCGACGAAGCAATTCAACGCGTGGTCGCGTTCGCAGAGATGGGCGGGCTTGGCCTGATTGTGGACACGCCTTGGAGTCCGATTATGCGGAAGCCGATTGGACGGCTCGACGCTTGACGGTATGGAGATCGGTGGCTCATGCGAAAGGTATTCAGGTATTTGTTCGGTTCTTCTCGCCTCAGGCGGATTGCGTGGGTTCTCTGTCTGCTCGGGGCCGTTGGCGCTTTCGTTATTACGTTTGTGCTGACGGAGCAGGCGCCGCAGGAGACGACGGCGCTCTCACAGTCCGTCGAGCGAATAGTGACGTCTGGCGCGGCCGGTACGGCCGCGGGTGGCGTCGCAGTTACGGCCGGGGGAGGCAACGTTATAGCGGCACTTCTCTCTGTGGCTAACGTGCGGCGCTGGGCGCATGTACCCGAGTTCTTCGTGCAGGGCATCTTCTTGTTTGGGGCTGCGGCGCTCTGGCCGCAGGCGCGGGGTCGGGCGTCGGGCCTGCGGGTGCGCCTGGGGATGGCGCTTCTCGCGTGCGTGGCGTGCTCACTCTTTGACCAGGTGCATAAGGCGTTTGTCCCGGGCCGGGAGTTTGATGCGCGTGACCTGATCTTCGATGCGATGGGGTATGCGCTTGCTCTACTGGTTGTCGTTGCGGTGGCGGGTGTCCGGCGGCTGTGTCGCCGGCGCGCAGGCGGCGGCGAATAACGCGTACTCGTGCATGCTCTTTATGTTAAAGGCGGCGTGTGGCGCGCCCCGGGGGTGCGGACCATCGATCGCTCCGGCGAGAGACGTCTTCCCGTGGGCGATGACGGCTTTGCGCGCGGCCAGTCCCGGTCCGTACTCGTCGACAAGACCATGCTGATTGCGGACGTTATCGACGGTGGTGCCACGTGCACGCTGCTCTGCCGCCCGCGCCGGTTTGGGAAGACGCTCAACATGACCATGCTGAAGTCCTTCTTCGAGATTCCGACTGGCCGCTTTTCCGGCGAGGCAATGATGGGGGGTCTTTCAGGGTGGAGATATGGGATACGGACGAGGGTGGGTACCGCGCTTATCAGGGGTGCGTTTCCGGTTGTGTGCTTTAGTCTCAACACGGTGAAGCGATCCAGCCGGAGAGAGTCCTACGGCGTAATGGCGCACACTAGTTGAGATGGGGTACGCACGGCAGAAGGCCCGCCGTCCTTCTCATTGACGATATCTGGGGGCGGAGGCCCTTCTCGATAAGATGGGGGAGTGGTGTGACGGGCATCGGTTTGGCGGGTTGAGCGTCTTCAACCCCTGGAGCGTCGTCAACTACCTTGCGTCCGGGCAGGCCGGGGGTGTACCGGGTCAACACCGCCTCGAACGACGTGGCTGGGGATGCCGCGCGCTCTGCGGACGAGGACACGCTCGAGCAGCTCCACACGCTCCTTGGGACCGGTGGCCACATTGTGTCAGCTCGTGCGCTTTTACACGCGTTCTATTCGCGCTCTTTGTTTGGGTTTCCGGCGTCGGCGACTCAGCTGCGCTCCAGCGCAGGCCTAGATTGCCACGCAGTTTTCGTAGAGCTCCTCGGGGGCGATGTCCAGCCCGCACGGCCACATCACGGTGAACCCATCGGACCTGGCGGCTCGGAACTCGGTGGGGTCGGAGGGCTTCTTGAAGATGCTGTCTCCGATGATTTTGGACATGTCATAGGTACCGCGGCGGCCGTCGTCAAACTCAAGATAGAGCGTTGTGTCATCTACCGCCCATGCCTTGCTGACGTTGTATTTCATGGATGATCCCCTAGAGCGGTCTGATGCGGAAGAGCTCCTGCTTGTTGCGGGCGAGCTCCCAGTCTGCCTCAAGCTCGTCTGCGCTGAGGACTGACCATGCCGCGACGAGCTTGCGCTGCTTCGCCGGGAAGTCTCCGTCCATGAGCTCGCCGTCAAAGGTGGAGCACGCCTCTGTGCCCTGGTGCCTTGAGTGAAAGTGTGGCGGCATGTGATCTTGATATTACATGCAAATAACTATCCCCTAGAACATGCTGATTTCCAGCATGCTCCCCGGTCTCTCTGATTAGGCTCACTATACCCATCGCAATGCTCGTTCTTGCGTGGGCCTATTCAATGCTCTCCCTCCCAACGCCATCAGCGGCTGGGTCGTTTGCGAGGGGCGCCCCGCCAGCTGACGGGGCGCCCATGTGCCGCCTACGCGTGCCGCCCGCGCGTTCTTCTCGCCAGCTACCGCACGAACCCCAGGAATGCCTCGGCCTGCCTCCTGAGGTAGGGGAGCGAGTCGCCGAGCTCAAGTCTTCCGTCCACGACCTTGTCAAAGCCGTGGGGGATGGTGAGGCGCGGCTTGTTCATCACGCGCATGTTGAGGAACGAGACGAGCGTCACCAGGTGGTCCTGCGCGCACGCGGTGCCGGAGCCTCCCGCGGAGACGCCGCTCACGGCGAGAGGCTTGCCGTCGAGGACCTGCCCCTGCCCCGCCCCGACCGGGCGGGAGAGCCAGTCGAGCAGGTTCTTGAGGGTGCCGGGGAAGAAGTGGTTGTACTCGGGCGTGAAGACCCAGATGCCGTCCGCGTCGAGCACCTCCCGGCGCACGCGCGACACGGGCTCCGGGGCCGGGACCTCGATGTCCTGGTTGAAGAGCGGGACGTCCGCCCAGTCGAGGATGGCGAACTCTACCTGCGGGTCGACCGTGGACAGCTCTTTGCCGGCGGCCTCGGCGAGCTGGCGGTTGAGGCTTCCCTCGCGCAGGGACCCGACGATGGCTAGGATGCGCACGGCTGTTCCTTCCGTAGGTTAATCTTGAGTCTTCCCAAAACACCCCCCACGCTAGCCAGGGCGGCGGCGCGCTCGTGTTCAGGGGGACTGCGCCATTTGTTTGGCTCCCCGAGCGCCTCTTTGCGGCGTTGCTTGAGTTTGTAGTGTAGTTCACGGACACCCCCTCAAGTAGCTCCTCACCTCTGTGACGACAAAGCCGCTGGTACACGAATTGCTACCAGTCGGGCAGTACTTCGAGAGGCGGCCGTAAACCACACTACAAACGAGCGGGTCGGCCAGATTTCCGGGAAATGGCGCGCTACGGGGGCGATCCGCCTGCGCCGACGACCGTTTCGGCCCTAGCTCGCCCACGGCCCGCCCGTTCTTCCAGCCCCTTGCGCCGGGGCGCGGGATGCGGCATGCTAGCAGCGATAACGCAACGAGAGGGGAGTGCCATGCCGGGCAAGCGCACTGACGTCATCAGCTGGGACGAGTTCTTCATGAAGGCCGCCGTCGCCGCGAGCCTGCGCAGCAAGGACCCCAATACGCAGGTGGGCGCCTGCATCGCGGACACCAACCACCGCATACTCTCCGTCGGCTACAACGGCACGCCCTCGGGTCTGAACGACGACGAGTTTCCCTGGGGCACCAACGACGACCCTCTCTACGACAAGCACAACTACGTCATCCACGCCGAGGCGAACGCCATCCTCAACTACCGCGGCTCGCTCAAGGACATGGCGGGGGCCACGGTCTACGTGACGCTCTTCCCGTGCCACGAGTGCGCCAAGACGCTCGTCCAGGCGGGGATCGGCGAGGTCGTGTACCTGGACGACAAGTACTGCGGCACGCAGGACAACCTCATCTCCAAGAACATCCTCGACCGCTGCGGCGTCTCCTACCGGCAGATCTCTCTCTCCGAGTAGCCCCTCTGCGGGCGGAGCGTCGCGTGGCCCCCGCAGAGGGGCCGTGCGGGGGCCCGGCGACGGAGGCGCCCGCCGCCCCCGCCCGGGCTTGGGCCTCCCCGAGGTTTGTGCGGGGTTGCTGCCGACGCGGCGCCGTCGGAATAGCGCGCGCGGCGCGCGGATATAATGTCTCAGTGCATGCCGCCACCAGCAGGGAGACCCGCCCCATGGCTTCGATGAACGACAAGGACTACTACGCCATCCTCGGCGTCGAGAAGGACGCCTCCACGGAGGAGATCCGAAAGGCGTTCCAGACCAAGGCCCGCAAGCTCCACCCCGACGTCAACAAGGCGCCGGACGCGGAGGAGCGCTTCAAGGAGGTCTCCGAGGCGTACGCCGTCCTCTCCGACCCCGACAAGCGCAAGCGCTATGACGCAATGCGCTCCGGCAACCCCTTCGCGGCGGCCGGCGGCTCCGCGCCCCAGGGCGGCGGCTACGGGTACGATCCCTTCGGCGGGAGCCCCTTCGGCTGGGGGCCCTTCGGCTCCGGGTTCGGCGGGGCGGCCTCGCGCAGGCGCTCGCGCGCCTACAACCCCAAGGCCGGCGCCGACGTCGTCTACGAGCTCACGGTGGACGCCAAGACGGCCGCCGAGGGCACGCGCCGCGGCGTCACCTACCAGCGCTACGCTTCCTGCGGCGTCTGTCACGGGTCGGGCTCCGTCGAGGCAGACCACCCCGAGACCTGCCCGACCTGCGGCGGCTCGGGCCACATCACCGTAGACACGGGGCTCTTCGGCGTCATGATGATGACCTGCCCGGAGTGCGAGGGCACGGGCAAGGTCGTGGCCGACCCCTGCCACGCCTGCGGCGGCACCGGCCGCACGCTCTCGGCGAGCGAGGTCGTGATCGACGTCCCCGCTGGGAGCCACGACGGCGACGAGGTCCGCAAGCCCGGCATGGGCAACGCCGGCACCAACGGCTCCTCGGCGGGCGACTTCGTCTGCCGCGTCTGCGTGCCCGAGGAGCGGCTCACGCGCCGCCAGGCGGGCGGCTTCAACCTCGTGGGCTTCGCCGTGCCGTTCGCGGTGCTCGGCGCGCTCACCAGCACGCTCGCCTCGATGTCCCTCATCATCGTCATACCGCTCGTCGTGGGGATCTACATGGTCGTCCGCGACGGCGTGCGCGCGAGCAGCCGCTGGTGGAGAAACGCCGGTGTGGCCGTCGCCAACGGCGCGTCCAACGGCCTCATGCTCGCGCTCTTCATGGTGATGATGTTCTCGTGCACCTCGGGCCTCGGCCGCGCGGGCTACATGGGGTACCGCTACTGGTAGTTTCAGAAAAGTGATAGCGTTGTGGGAGGCGGGGGCTCGCACCCCGCCTCTTTCAGGGTATAAGTACCTGCGGACAAGAACCGACCAGCTCTGGAGATGCACGTGGAACCAAAGAGGGACTACTACGAGGTGCTCGAGGTGCCTCGTGACGCCGATGCCAAGACGATCAAGCGCGCCTTCCTCAAGAAGGCCCGCAAGCTTCACCCGGACGTCTCCGACGCCCCCGACGCCGAGGAGAGGTTCAAGGAGGTCAACGAGGCCTACTCGGTCCTCTCGGACGACCAGAAGCGCGCCAACTACGACCGCTACGGAGACCCGAACGGCCCGGCGGGCTTCGGCTCGGACTACGTGGACGTCTCCGACATCTTCGGCGGGGGCGGCTTCGGCTTCGGGGACATCTTCGACTCCTTCTTCGGCGGCGGCGCGGGCCGCGCGGGCGCGCAGGCGCGCACGCGCGGGCGCGACATGGGGATACGCCTCACGGTGACCCTCGAGGAGGCCGCGGCCGGCTGCCACAAGACCGTCGCGTACACGCGCCTCGCCCCGTGCGAGGACTGCGGCGGCACGGGGGCGGCCGAGGGCGGCCGCATGCACACGTGCGAGCGCTGCCACGGCACCGGCCGCGTGGTCGAGGTGCAGCGGACGATCTTCGGCCAGATGCAGACGCAGACGACCTGCCCCGCCTGCAACGGCCAGGGCCAGGTCATAGACCACCCCTGCGAGACCTGCGAGGGCCAGGGCCGCACGCCCTCGCGCGAGAAGGTGGAGGTCCAGGTGCCCGCCGGCGTCCACTCCGGCCAGACCCTCACCGTCGAGGGCAAGGGCGAGGCGGGCGTGCGCGGGGACGCCTCGGGCAACCTCGTCGTGAGCATCGAGGTCCAGGAGTCCGACCGCTTCGAGCGGCGCGGCGACGACCTCTTCTGCACCGTGCGCGTCGACTCCCTCCAGGCCATCCTTGGCACCACCGTCACCATCGACGGCATCATGGAGGGCGAGCGCGTGACCGTGGAGGTCCCCGCCGGCTGCCAGTTCGGCCAGCAGGTCGTGGTGGAGCGCAAGGGCATGCCGCGCATGGGCATGATCGCCCGCGGCAACCTCGTGGCCGTGGTCCAGGTGGAGACCCCGCGCGACCTCACCAAGAAGCAGCTGCTCGACGTCGCCGCCATCGTGGCGGAGCGCACGCTCGGCGAGGACGGGGCCGCCGGGCGGGACGCCGAGGAGGCGGAGGGCTTCTCGCAGGCCGCCGAGAACGCGGCCGAGCACTTCGCCAAGGAGCGCTGGCACGCCCCGAAGAACCCCTTCAGGGGCCGCAAGTGACGCCCTCCCCGCGCGGGGGGCGCCCCGGCGTCGCCCTCGTGAACCTCGGCTGCCGCGTCAACCGCGTCGAGCTCGACCGCATGGCGTCCGAGCTCGAGCGGGCGGGCGTCGCGCTGGTGGGGGAGGAGGAGGCCTCCGCGGTGGTGGTGAACACCTGCGCCGTCACCGGCGAGGCGGAGGCCAAGACGAGAAAGGCCGTCCGGCGCGCCGCCGGCCTGCCGCAGGGGCCCCTCGTGGTGGCCACCGGCTGCGTCGCCAACCTGTTCTCCGACGAGCTCTCGGCGCTCGCGCCCAACGTCGTCGTGGAGCGCGAAAAGTCCCGCGTGGCGGCGCGCGTGCTCGAGGGGCTGGGCCTCGCCGCCGGCGCCGGGGGCCGCGCGGAGCCCGCGCCCTGCGACCCGGGCGCGGTGACCCCCACCGGCCGCACGCGGCCCGGCATCAAGATCCAGGACGGCTGCGACAACCGCTGCACCTACTGCATCGTCTGGAGGGCGCGCGGCGCCGCGCGCAGCGAGGCCCCCGGCCGCGTCCTCTCCGAGGTGCGCGCCGCCATGGCGCGCGGGGCGCACGAGGTCGTCCTCACGGGCATCAACCTGGGAAGCTATCGCGCCGCCGACGGGCGCGGGCGCGAGCTGGACCTCCCCGCGCTCCTCGAGCTCCTTCTCGCCGAGACGGGGGTCGAGCGGGTGAGGCTCTCGTCCATCGAGCCGCCCGACGTGACGGGGCGGCTCTGCTCCGTCATGGCCGCCTCGGGCGGGCGCGTGGCGCCCTTCCTGCACGTGTGCCTCCAGTCCGGCTGCGACGAGACGCTGCGCCGCATGGCGCGCGTCTACCGCACGGACCTCTTCCGCCGCGTGGTGGAGACGGCCCGCTCGCACGTCCCCGACATCGCCCTCAGCACGGACCTCATCGTGGGCTTTCCCGGGGAGACCGAGGAGGAGTTCGGGCGGAGCCTCGCCTTCTGCCGCGAGATGCGCTTCTCGTGGATGCACGTCTTCCGCTACTCGCGCCGCCCGGGGACGCCGGCGGCGACGATGCCCGGGCAGGTCCCGGCCGACGTAAGCGCCGAGCGGGGCCGCCGCGCGCGCGAGCTCGCCCGCGATATGCGCCTCGCCGAGGCCACGAGGCTCGTCGGCGCGGAGGACCTCGTCGTTGTGCAGTATCCGGGGCGCGCGGTCTCCGGCGGCCTCTTCGACGTGGCCGTCGACCCGTCGATACCCGTGGACTCCCTCGTGCGGGTGCGCCTCGCGTCGGTGCGCGACGACGCCACCCTCGTGGGGGAGGCGCTCTGAGGCGCCCGTGGCCCCTCCGCCGCGCCATCGGCTATCATCGAGTGAGCCTACCCAACAGGAGGAGCATGGAGCCAACCCAGGTTCGTCTCACAATTCCCGACTCCGTCGACCCGACGGCCGTCATGGGCCCCGCCGACGCGCTGCTGCGCCGCGTCGAGTCGGCCTTCGACGCCATGATCTCCGTGCGGGGCAGCTACGTCACCGTCTCGGGCCCCGCGGACGTCGTCGACCAGGTGACCTCGGTCTTCTCGCGCCTCATCAGGCTCGTCGAGGCGGGGGAGGCTCCCGGCGCCGGCGAGGTGGACGTCATCGTCGACCAGGTCCGCCACGGCGCCGCGCGCGTCGACCTCGGGGGCGACGACATCCTGCTCACGTATCGGGGCCGCGCGATCCGGCCCAAGACGGCAGGCCAGAAGCGCTACGTGGACTCCATCCGCCGCAACACCGTCACGTTTGGCATCGGCCCCGCGGGGACCGGAAAGACCTACCTCGCCATGGCGATGGCCGTGGCCGCGCTCAAGCGCCGCGAGGTCGGCAGGATCGTGCTCGCGCGCCCCGTCGTGGAGGCGGGGGAGTCCCTCGGCTTTCTCCCCGGCACGCTGCAGGAGAAGCTCGACCCCTACGTGCGCCCGCTCTACGACGCGCTCTTCGACATGACGGACATCGAGAAGGGCAACGCCCTCATCGAACAGGGCATCATCGAGATAGCGCCGCTCGCCTACATGCGCGGCCGCACGTTCAACAACGCCTTCGTCATCCTCGACGAGGCCCAGAACACCACGCCCGAGCAGATGAAGATGTTCCTCACGCGCCTGGGCTTCTCGTCCACCTTCGTGGTGACCGGCGACGCCTCGCAGCGCGACCTGCCGGGCGAGGGCGGCCTCGAGTCGGCGCGCCGGGCGCTCGCGGGGCTCGACGACATCGCCTTCGTCGACCTCGACAGAAACGACATCGTCCGCCACGCGCTCGTCGCCCGCATCGTCGACGCCTACGAGGCCGCGGCGCGCGGCGGGCGGGAGGGAGAGCAGCATGCCAGATAACGAGTACGACCTCCTTCTCGAGGACGGCGTCGCGTGCGCGCTGGGCGAGGACGAGATCCGCTCCGCGTGCGACGCCGTGCTCGCCCACGAGGGCGTCGTGCGGCCGTGCGCCGTGTCGGTCTCGGTCGTGGGCGAGGCGCGCATCCGCGAGGTCAACGCCGAGTGGCGCGGCGTGGACGCCCCCACGGACGTCGTGTCCATCGAGTGCGAGCGCCCGGACGACCCGTCGCTTGCGCCCGGCGAGCCCTGCGAGCTCGGGGACATCGTCATAGCGCCGGGCTACATCGGGCGCCAGGCGGCCTCATTCGGCACCACGCCCGCGGACGAGACGCGCCTCATGCTCGTTCACGGCATGCTCCACCTGCTCGGGCACGACCACCTCGACGACGCCTCGGCCGAGGCCATGGAAGCGCTCGAGGAGGACATCCTCGCCGGGATGCCCACCGACGGAACCGTCGACCGCGTGGTCCTCACGCGCCACCGCGAGGAGGACGACGCATGATCCCCGGCTCCAAGAGCGACCACCCCGGCTTCCGGAAGAGCTTCCTCTTCGCGATGCAGGGCTTCCGCACCGCCGTCACCACCGAGCGCAACATCAAGGTGATGCTCGCCGCGGGCGTGTGCGCCGTCGTGGCCGGGCTCGTGGTCGGGCTCGACCTCCTGAGCTGGGCCGTCGTCATCCTATGCTGCGGCGTCGTCATCATGGCCGAGCTCTTCAACACCGCGGTCGAGACCGTGGTGGACCTCGTGTCCCCGGAGTTCCACCCGCTCGCCGGCCGCGCCAAGGACATCGCCGCGGCGGCGGTCTGGGTGCTCTCGACGCTCGTCGCCGTCGTCGGCGTCCTCGTCTTCGTCAACGCAATCTTCTTCGACTAGGGGCCTCGAGCCCCGCCTCTGGAGGTCCTCGCATGAGTAAAGAGCGCGCCGAGAGGAACGTCACGTTCAGGAGCGGCTTCGTCGCCCTGGTGGGGCGCCCCAACGCCGGCAAGTCGACCCTGCTCAACGCCTGCATGGGCGAGAAGGTCGCCATCACGAGCCCCGTGGCGCAGACCACGCGCCGGCGCATGCGCGCCGTCATCAACACGCCGGCCTCGCAGCTCGTGATCATCGACACGCCCGGCCTGCACAAGCCCAAGGACGCCCTGGGCAGCGAGCTCAACAAGAGCGCCCTCGGCGAGCTCGCCGACGCCGACGCCGTCGCCTTCCTCGTGGACGCCACCAAGCCGGTGGGGCGCGGGGACGAGTGGGTGGCCAACCACGTCGCGCGCGCCGAGGCGGGCTACAAGCTCCTCGTGCTCACCAAGGCGGACATCGCCGGCCCCGAGCAGGTGGCGGCGCAGCTCGAGGCGGCGCGCGCCCTGTGCGACTTCGACGACGAGCTCGTGGTCTCCGCGCGGGAGGGCTTCAACGTGGACGCCTTCGTGGGCCTCGTCTCCGAGCACCTGCCGGAGGGGCCGCGGTGGTTCCCCGAGGGCATGGACGTCGACGCCACCCCCGAGGACCTCGTCGCCGAGTTCGTGCGCGAGAAGCTCTTCCTTCACCTGCGCCAGGAGCTGCCGCACTCCGTGGGCGTCCTCTGCGAGAGCATCGAGTACGCCGACGACGGGCACGCCTCCATCGAGGCCACCATCCTCGTGGAGCGCGCGGGGCAGAAGGGGATCGTCCTCGGGAAGGGCGGCCAGATGATCAAGCGCGTGGGGATAGAGGCGCGCCGCGACATCGAGCGCCTCCTCGGCTGCAAGGTCTACCTCGACCTTACGGTGCGCGTCGCCCCCGCCTGGCGCCGCGACGAGCGGGAGATCCGCCGCCTGGGCTACTCCTCGGAGGACTAGGCGTGCCCGGCGGGAGGCGCACCTATCGCGCCCGCGCGGTCGTGCTCGACCGCACCAAGCTCGGCGAGCAGGACCTCATCCTGACGCTGCTCTCCGAGGACGGCTCACAGCTCCGCGCCGTCGCCAAGGGCGCCCGCAAGCCCGGGGGGCGCCTCGCCGCGCGCGCCGAGCTCTTTTCGGAGGACGACTTCCTGCTTGCCAGGGGCCGCTCGCTCGACGTGGTCTCCGAGGCCTCGCTCCTCGAGCCCCACGCCCGCCTGCGCGGCGACTACGAGCGCGTCTCCGCGGCGAGCGCCGTGGCGGAGGTCGCGCGGCTCACCTGCTACGAGGATGCCCCCGACCCCTTCCTGTACCCCATCTGCTCGCGGGCGCTCGCCGCCTGCGAGCAGGCGGCCGACCAGCCGCACCTCGACCTCGTCGTCGCTGCCTACGCCATGAAGGTGCTCGCCCACGGCGGCTGGCGCCCGGAGCTCGCCGGCTGCGCCGCATGCGGCGACGAGGCCATCTCGTACTTCTCGGCGGCCATGGGCGGGGCGCTCTGCTCCTCCTGCGCGCGCGAGGTGGCCGGCGCGCAGGAGCTCTCCCCCTCGCAGCTCGCGTGGCTGCGCGCGCTCATCGGCCTCACGTTCGACGACCTCCTCTCCGCCCCGGTCGACCCCGAGACCGCGGTCTTCCTCCTCGGCGTGGCCCACACGTGGGCGGTGACCCACCTCGACTGCCGCCTGCGCGCGATGGAGTTTGCCCTCTCCGCTTGAGGGCCTGACAATGGTGCCGGGGTCGTCTGTCATGAGCCCTTTCATGACAAACGACCCCGGCACCATTGTCAGGTCGTGGCATAATGGGCGGCCGAGAAAAGCCGTCAGGAGGGGAGTGCCGCCCATGCCCAAGACCGACCGGATGCCCGTCATAGGCGTCGTGCCGCTCGTCGACTACGGTCGCGAGAGCCTGTGGATGCTGCCGGGGTACTTCGACGCCGTGGCCGAGGCGGGCGGCGTTCCCGTGATGCTGCCGCTCACCGCAGACGCCGCCTCCGTCGAGCGCGCGCTCGACGTCGTGGACGCGGTCCTCGTGACCGGAGGGCAGGACGTCGACCCCGCGCGCTACGGATGCGAGGACCGCGCGGCCGCGGCCCTCTGCGGAGAGCTCTGCCGCGAGCGCGACGCCATGGAGGCGCTGCTCGTTCCGGCTGCGCTGGGGCGCGACCTGCCGCTGCTCGGCATCTGTCGCGGCATCCAGGCGCTCAACACGGCGCTCGGCGGCACGCTCTGGCAGGACCTGCCCAAGCAGCATCCCTCCGCGGTTGAGCACCACGGCCAGCCGCCCTACGACCAGCCCACGCACCCGGTCGAGGTGCTGCCAAAGACGCCGCTCGCCGCATGCGTGGGCGCGGGCGAGCTCGCCGTCAACAGCTACCACCACCAGGCCCTGCGCGACGTGGCGCCCGGGCTCGAGGTCATGGCCAGCGCGCCCGACGGCGTGGTCGAGGCCGTGTGGCGCCCGGAGTCGCGCTTCTGCTGGGCGGTCCAGTGGCACCCCGAGTTCATGCACGCCGTGGACGAGCCGAGCCGCAAGATCTTCTCGGCGTTCGTCGCCGCCGCCCGCGCCTAGCGCGGGGCGCGCGGCCAGGGGGGGACGTCCTTCTCGCCGGCCGCGCATCGGGCGGTACTCTCTTCTGAATCTGCGCATCGGCCCGTACCCACTTCCGGATTTGCGTATCTGTCCGGCGGGATGCGGC
This sequence comes from Thermophilibacter provencensis, assembly GCF_900128445.1. Classification (GTDB taxonomy): domain Bacteria; phylum Actinomycetota; class Coriobacteriia; order Coriobacteriales; family Atopobiaceae; genus Thermophilibacter; species Thermophilibacter provencensis. The sequence goes on from NZ_LT671417.1 coordinate 1,799,642, forward strand.
CTCTGGTGACGCACTCAGTTGCGAATCTGCGTGCCAGACGGCGCTCATCTCCGGGTTTGCGCATCGACTCGTCCGGCTGCGGCTCCGGATGCGGTACTCAAATCCGAATCTGCGCACTGGGTGGTACTCACTTCCGAATCTGCGTGTCCGGCCGTACTCACTTCCGGATTTGCGTGCGCGCCCGGCCAGACGCGGCATTCGGTTTGGTACTCACTTCCGGATTTGCGTGCGGCCCGGTACTCAGTTTCGCATGTGTGTACGGTGCCGTACTCAGTTGCGGAATTGAGTACGGCTCCGCGGCGTTTTCGGTTGCTTGCGGGCCTGTCCGGCCCCGCACGGACGTTTTTCTCGCTTCACGCATGTGCAGCGGTACTCAGTTCCGGATTTGCGCACCGCCTTGTACACGCTCTCGGATGTGAGTACCGCCCCGGCTGCGCAACGTCTCGACTGCGCGACGTGCCTCCCGCTCGTCTGGCGCACCCCGCGCCGACCGCCCGGCGCCCCGCAACCGTGGATTTTCTGCCAAGAAAGACCTGCGCCCCCGGCTGTGCTACACTACCGCAGGTCAGTACCCCGTACCTGGAGGCCCGCCAACTGCCTGACGGCCATCTCGGTTCGGGGCGAATCTATGAGAAAGGTGGTTTGACATGGCAGTTTCGAAGGAGCGCAAGGCTGAGCTCGTCGCGCAGTACGGCGCCAACGACAAGGACTCCGGCTCCGCCGAGGTCCAGGTGGCCCTGCTCACCGAGCGCATCAAGGGCCTGACCGAGCACATGAAGACGCACCCGAAGGACTTCCACACCCGTCGTGGCCTCCTCATGCTCGTCGGCAAGCGTCGTCGCCTGCTGTCCTACATCAAGGCTCGCAACATCGAGGACTACCGCACCCTCATCAGGAGCCTCGGCATCCGCGACAACATCCAGTAGAGCGGTTCTTCGGAGGGGCGCCCGCGGGCGCCCCTTCTTTGGTTTGTCCGCGAGAAGCGCGGACGGGCGGCCATGGGGGCCGCCGAGACGGCCCGTCTGCAATGGGGCAGGCGGAGATAAGGGAAAAGACATGGCAAAGGTTACACACGAGTTCGATCTCTACGGCAAGCACTACGTGCTCGAGACCGGCGAGCTGGCCAAGCAGGCCACCGGCTCCTGCCTCGTCAAGTGCGGCGACTCCACGGTCCTCCTCACCGCGGTGGTGTCCAAGGAGCGCAAGGACTACGACTTCTTCCCGCTGACGGTCGACTTCATCGAGAAGATGTACGCCGTGGGCCGCATCCCCGGCGGCTACCTCAAGCGCGAGGCGCGCCCGTCCGAGAAGGCCACCCTCACGGCCCGCATGATCGACCGGCCCCTCCGCCCGTCCTTCCCGGCCGGCTTCCGCAACGAGGTGCAGGTCGTGGCCACCACGCTCGTCGCCGACCAGATCAATCCCGTCGACACCATCTGCGTCATGGCCGCCTCGGCGGCCCTCACCGTGGGCGGCGTGCCCTTCGAGGGCCCGCTCGCGTGCGTGCGCATCGGCCGCGACCGCGACACCCACGAGTTCATCGTGAACCCCACCTACGAGGAGCGCGACAACTCCGACCTCGACCTCGAGCTCGGCGGTGCCGAGGGCTTCATCTCCATGCTCGAGGCCGGCGCCGAGGAGATCTCCGAGGAGGACATGCTCTCCGCCATGGCCTTCGGCCAGGAGGCCATCGCCGCCTTCTGCGCCGAGCAGCAGAGGTTCTTCGCCAAGGTCCGAGAGGTCAACGGCGAGTTCCCCGTGCGCGAGTACGTCCTCGACGAGCCCGTCGCTGAGGTCCACGACCGCGTCTTCGCCCACTACGGCGAGATGGAGGCCGCCCTCAAGGACGCCGACAAGCTCTCCCGCATCGGCAAGGTGGAGGCCCTCAAGGCCGCCATCAAGGCCGACTTCAGCGAGGAGGAGCAGGCCCAGTGGGGCCGCGCCATCCCCGTTGAGCTCAAGGCGCTCGAGAAGCACGCCATGCGCCTCATGGTCGTCGAGACCGGCGAGCGCGTCGACGGCCGCACGCCCACCGAGGTGCGCCCGCTCATGGTCAAGGGCGACTACCTCCCGCGCGTCCACGGCTCCGGCCTCTTCCAGCGCGGCCAGACCCAGGTGCTCTCCGTCTGCACCCTCGGCATGCTCAACGAGTGGCAGCGCCTCGACACCATCGAGCCCGTCGACGGCAAGCGCTACATCCACCACTACAACTTCCCGCCGTTCTGCACCGGCGAGACCGGCCGCATGGGCAGCCCCAAGCGCCGCGAGATCGGCCACGGCAACCTCGCCGAGCGCGCCCTTCTCCCGGTGATCCCGTCCGAGGACGAGTTCCCCTACACCATCCGCGTGGTCTCCGAGGTCATGGAGTCCAACGGCTCCTCCTCGATGGCCTCCACCTGCGGCTCCACGCTCGCCCTCATGGACGCCGGCGTGCCGCTCAAGCGCCCGGTCTCCGGCGTGGCCATGGGCCTCATCCAGGAGGAGGGCAAGACCGTCGTCCTCACCGACATCCAGGGCCTCGAGGACTTCCTCGGCGACATGGACTTCAAGGTGACCGGCACGACCAAGGGCATCACCGCCATGCAGATGGACAACAAGGCCACCGGCCTCACGCCCGAGATCCTGCGCTCCGCGCTCATGCAGGCGCACGAGGGCCGCATGTTCATCCTCGACGCCATGCTCGACGCCGTGCCCGCCGTCCGCGCCGAGACCAAGGAGTCCGCGCCCCAGATCATCAGCCTGCAGATCCCCACGGACAAGATCCGCGACGTCATCGGCTCCGGCGGCAAGGTCATCCGCGGCATCCAGGAGGACACCGGCGCCACGATCGACATCCAGGAGGACGGCACCGTCTTCATCGCCGGCGTGGGCACCGCGGCCGACGCCGCGGCCGACCGCATCAAGGCGATCGTCAAGGTCCCCGAGGTCGGCGAGGAGTACACCGGCCGCGTCGTGGGCATCCAGCCCTTCGGCGCCTTCGTCGAGCTCCTGCCCGGCAAGGACGGCCTGCTCCACATCTCCCGCGTCGCCCAGGGCCGCGTCGACAAGGTCGAGGACGTCCTCAACATCGGCGACGAGGTCAAGGTCCGCGTCCTCGAGGTCGACGAGAAGGGCAAGATCAGCCTCGACCGCATCGACAAGCCCGAGGCCCCGGCCGGCTCCGGCCACGCCCACGAGGGCGAGAAGGACCGCCCGCGCCGCGAGCACCGCGCGCCGCGCCGCCGTCCCGGCGACAAGGGCGACACCGGCGAGAAGCGCCAGCCGCGCCGCCATCACGGGGCGTAGTCCCGCGCCCTGACTCACCCCCGCGGGATTGCTCAGGCCTCAGACCTTGTTACGGCCGCGTAAACCCCGCACCTGGTCTCTCATGCAACGCCGCACGTCGACGTTCTTATCGTCAGGCTGTATGAGAGAGATACCAGGTGCGGGGTTTGCGCTGCCGCAAGCAAGCCTCCGGGCCCCGCCCGCTCCGTGTAACCATCGTGGAACATGCAAGCGGCGGGTCCTTCTCGGGTAGAATCGGTGGGTATGCGAATTGGCACGGCCCGAGGGGCCGTCTGATATGACCCGACCGACCACCCCCGAAAGGAATCGCCCAGGAATGCCCAAGAAAGACACCGCCCTCAAGATCATCCCGCTGGGAGGCCTCGACGGCATCGGCAAGAACATGACCGCCTTCGAGTACGGCGGCGACATGGTCCTCGTTGACGCCGGCCTGATGTTCCCCGACGAGGGCCAGCCCGGCATCGACCTCATCCTGCCCGACTACACCTACGTCCTGGAGAACGAGGAGAAGCTCCGCGGCATCATCATCACGCACGGGCACGAGGACCACACCGGAGCGCTCCCGTTTCTCCTGCAGGACCTCACCCGCAAGGTCCCCATCTACTCGAGCAAGCTCACGCTCGGCATCATCGAGGGCAAGCTCGCCGAGCACAACATCCGCTCGCCCAAGTTCCGCGAGGTGAGCGACGGCTCCACGATCACGCTCGGGGCCTTCACCATCACGTTCTTCTCGATGACCCACTCCATCCCGGCTGCCTTCGGCGTCTTCATGTCCACGCCGGCGGGCACCGTCATGCACACCGGCGACTTCAAGTTCGACCAGACGCCCATCGACGGGCGCCGGCCCAACTTCCATGCCATCAACAAGTTCGGCGCCTCGGGCGTGGACCTGCTGCTCTCCGACTCCACCAACGCCACGCGCCCGGGCTTCACGCCGTCCGAGGCCGCCGTGGGCCGCGACCTGCGCCACGTCATCAAGAACGCTCCGGGCCGCGTCTTCGTGGCGGCGTTCTCGAGCCACATCCACCGCCTGCAGCAGATCTGCGACGCGAGCGTGGCCGTGGGCCGCAAGGTCGTGGTGACGGGCCGCTCCATGCTCACCAACACCAAGGTGGCGCGCGAGCTCGGCTACCTCTCCATCGACGAGGAGAACATCATCGACGCCTACGACGTCGACCGCATCCCCGACGACAAGATCGTCGTCCTGTGCACCGGAAGCCAGGGCGAGCCGCTCTCCGCCCTCGCGCGCATGGCCAACGGCGAGCACAAGTCCCTGTCCATCCACGAGTCGGACACGGTGATCATCTCCGCCACGCCGATTCCGGGCAACGAGAAGAGCGTCCAGTCGATCGTCAACTCGCTCTCCAAGATCGGGTGCGAGATCTTCGACAAGAGCAAGGGCCTCGTGCACGTCTCCGGCCACGCGAGCCAGGAGGAGCTCAAGCTCATGCTCGCCATGGCCAAGCCCAGGTACTTCATGCCGGTCCACGGCGAGGCGCAGCATCTGCGCGCCCACGCCGAGCTCGGCGTGCAGATGGGCGTGCCGGCCGAGCGCGTCTTCGTGCTCGACAACGGCGACTCGCTCGAGATGGTCCGCCACAAGGTGCGCCGCGGCCGCGCCGTTGAGTCCGGCGTGGTCTACGTCGACGGGGGAACCGTCACCGAGGCCAACCCGATGGTCCTGCGCGACCGCCAGAAGCTCGGCGCCGACGGCGTGGTGAGCTGCACCGTGGTGGTCTCCAAGCGCTCGGGCTCGGTGAGCGCCGTCGAGGTCTTTGGGCGCGGAGTCTCGTCCTCGACCGACGAGCTGCTCGGCGGCGAGGCCCAGAAGCTCGTCCGCGCGCAGGTCGAGAAGCTCGCCAAGTCCGACGGGTCGAGCATCGAGGCCCTGCGGCGCGGCGTGCGCAACACGCTCTCCAACCTGCTCTGGAACAAGACGCACACGCGGCCGATGATCATCCCGGTCGTGATGGAGGTCTAGGCAGATGCCCTCTAAACGCACCTCAAACGCAGCACGCGGCAGGGGGGCGTCCGGGAAGGGGAGGGGCAAGGCCCCCGCGCGGCGCCCCGCCCAGCCCGCACCGGCGCTCACCAAGACCCAGTCAGACATCCTCGGCGTCGTGCTCGCCGTGACGGCGATCGCGATGCTCGTCTCCATCGTCTCGCCGAGCTCCGCGGTGGTGACGAGCGCGGTGCACGACTTCCTCGCGCTCTCCTTCGGCGCCGCGGCCGTGCTCGTGCCGGTGGCCCTCTTCGTCTTTGCCCTGACCTTCTTCCGCGGCGACGAGGGGCCGGTCTCGGGGCGCGTCGCCCTGGGCCTCTCGCTCATCGTGCTCGCCGTCATGGCCATGCTCTCGGTCAACCTCTCCGGCGCGTCCGCAGACCCGTCCGTCGTCTTCGTGCCCGCGACGGCCGAGATCGCCGGCGGCTACGTGGGCGGCGCCGTCGCCTACTGCCTGCTCTGCCTCGTCGGCCAGGTGATCGGGAACGTGCTGCTCGCGGGCGTGGTGCTCGCGGGCGTGGTGGTGTGCGGCTTCTCCATCTCCGACGCCGTCGCCCGGGCGCGCGAGGGCATCGAGGGGATCGCCGACGAGCACCACGCGCGCGTCGAGGCGCGGCGCGCCCAGGCGATCATCGACGCCGCGGCCGACCCCGACTGCGTGCCGGCCGCGGCCGGGCCGCAGGCCTCGCTCTTCGACGAGACCGGCGAGCAGGCCACGACCTTCATCGGCGACCGCAAGACGACGGTCCTCAAGCGCCGCGCGCGGCTCCTCCCCAAGGACGCCCCCGCCGACCCGTCCGGCGCGCCGACCACGCTCATCGACCGCGGGAAGCGCCCGTCCGCGACGCTGTTCGCCTCCGACGCCGAGGCCGACCAGGGGCAGTAGCATCGATGCGGCCCGGCGAGCGCCGGGCCGGGGAAGGAGAGGGGCAATGGCCAAGGAATCGAGCTTCGACGTCGTCTCCGTCGTCGACATGCAGGAGGTCGACAACGCCTGCCAGCAGGCCGCTCGCGAGATATCCCAGCGCTATGACCTCAAGGGCACGGGCGCGACGCTCGAGCTCTCCAAAAAGGACGGCGTCTTCAAGGTCGCGGCGCCCTCCGAGTTCGTGGCGTCCCAGGTGCGCGACATCCTGGGCACCAAGCTCGTCAAGCGCGGCGTCGACCTCACGGCCGTGCGCTGGGCGGACCCCGTCGCCGCCTCCGGCATGAGCGTCCGCCAGACCGGTACGGTCATCCAGGGCATCGACCAGGACACCGCGAAGAGGATCGCGAAGGACATCCGCGACCTCAAGCTCAAGGCCAAGGCGACGGTCGAGGGGGACAAGCTCCGCGTGAGCTCCGCCTCCAAAGACGTCCTCCAGTCCGTCATCGCCGAGCTCAGGCAGCGCGACTACGGTCAGCCGCTCCAGTTCGTCAACTACCGCTAGCGGAGGGGGTCACGTGCGCTTTCTCATCGTCACGCTCGGCTGCGCCAAGAACGAGGTTGACTCCGACCGCATGCGGGCCCTCCTGCTCGCGGACGGCTTCGAGGAGGCCGCCGAGGCGGCCGACGCCGACGTCGCCATCGTCAACACCTGCTCGTTTCTCGCCTCGGCCACCGAGGAGTCGGTCGAGGCCACGCTCGAGCTCGCCGAGGAGCGCTCGGAGGGCGTCCGCGCCTGCCCGATCGTGATGTGCGGCTGCGTGCCCTCCCGCTACGGCGACGCGCTCGCCGACGAGCTCCCCGAGGTCGCCGCCTTCGTGCGCGCCGAGGACGAGGACGGCATCGTGGGCGTGGTCCGCGACGTGCTCGGCCTGCCCCCGGCGGGGGAGGCCGCCCTGCCCGAGACGCTCCGCACCGTCGAGGGGGCGAGCGCCTTCGTCAAGATCTCGGAGGGCTGCGACCGCTTCTGCACCTTCTGCGCGATACCCTACATCAGGGGCCGCTACCACTCCCGCCCGGCCGCCGAGGTCGTCTCCGAGGTGCGCTCCCTCATGGAGGGCGGCGTCCGCGAGGTCGTCCTCATCGGGCAGGACACCGGCGTCTGGGGGTCCGACCTCGGGGAGGGCGAGACGCTCGCGTCGCTCCTGCGGCGCGTCGCCGACGCCGTCCGCCCGTATGCCGGGTGGGTCCGCGTCCTCTACCTGCAGCCCGAGGGCATGACCGACGAGCTGGTCTCCGTCATTCGCGACGTCCCCGAGGTGCTCCCCTACATCGACATCCCCATCCAGCACTGCTCGGCCCGCGTGCTCAGGGCGATGGGCCGCACCGGCTCCCCCGAGGAGCTGCGCGAGCTCTTCTCGCGCCTACGCTCCGAGATTCCCGGCATGGTGCTGCGCACCACCGGCATGGCGGGCTTCCCCGGGGAGACGGACGAGGAGGCCGACGAGCTCTACGAATTCATCTCCGAGCAGGAGTTCGACTACTGCTCCGTCTTCGCCTACTCCCCCGAGGAGGGCACGCGCGCCGCGGCCATGGAGGGCCAGGTGGACGAGGCGGTGAAGCTCGAGCGCACGCAGCGCCTGATCGACCTCACCGAGCAGCTGGGCTTCGCGGCGACCGCGGCCCACGTCGGCGAGCGGGTCAGCGTGATCGTGGACGGGGTCGAGGAGTCCGAGGACGGCCCCGAGCTCATCGGTCACGCGTGGTTCCAGGCCCCCGACTCCGACGGCGCCGTGCACATCCCGTACGGCGAGGCGGCGGTCGGCGACATCGTCACCGTTGACCTCGTCGACTCGTTCTGCTACGAGCTCGTGGGCGAGATAGTCGAGGAGGGGGCATAGGGCATGGCCGGCGAGAAGGACATCTGGACGCCCGCGAACGTCGTCACGTGCGTGAGGATCGCGTTCATTCCCGTCTTCATGGCGGTCGCCTCGGCGGCGCACGGGTATGCGAACGCGCCTTTCGCCGTCGCGGCGTTCCTCATCTACGTCACGCTCTCGCTCACGGACAAGGTCGACGGATATCTCGCCCGCTCCCGCGACGAGATCACCGACTTCGGGAAGTTCCTCGACCCCATCGCGGACAAGCTCCTGGTCTTCTCGGCGCTCCTGCTCCTGCTCTCCGACGGGCGCGTCTCCGTGTGGGTCGTCTTCGTCATCCTCCTGCGCGAGTTCCTCGTGAGCGCCCTTCGCATGGTCGCCGCCTCGAGCGGGGAGGTCATCGCCGCCGACGGCCTCGGGAAGGCGAAGACCGCCGTCACGATGGTGTCGCTCTGCGGCTACTACCTCTCGTACGCGCTCGTCGCCGTCGGCCTCGACGACCTCGGCGTCGTCTCGTTCGTCGCGTGGGCGCTCATGGTCGCCGCCGTCGTGCTCACGGTGGTCTCGGGCGCCCAGTACTTCTGGAATGCCCGCCACGTCGTCTTCGGGAGAGGGGAGTGAGCGGCGTGGGCGCCCCCTCGTGGGAGGGCTGCGTGCTCGACGCCGCCTCCGCGCTCGACGCCGCGCGCGCGTCCGGGGTGACCCTGGGGTGCGCCGAGAGCTGCACGGGCGGGCTCGTCGCCGGGGCGCTCACCGCCGTCGCCGGCTCCTCCGACGTCATGCGGGGAGGCGTGGTGAGCTACGCCATCCCCGTCAAGCACGAGGTGCTCGGCGTCTCATCCGAGGTGCTCGACGAGCCGGGCGTCGGCGCCGTCTCGGGCGCGTGCGCGACGCAGATGGCAGAGGGGGCGCGCCGCGTGCTCGGCTGCGACGTCGCGGTCTCCGTGACCGGGATCGCGGGCCCCGGCGGCGCCGAGCCGGGAAAGCCCGTCGGCACCGTGTGGATGGGGCTTGCGACCCCGCTCGGCGCGCGCGCCGAGCGGTTCCTCTTCCCGGGGGCGAGAGACGAGGTCAGGCGCAGCGCCGTCGCCGCCGCGCTCGCCCTGCTCCGTGAAGGCTGCGTGGAGGCCTCGCGCGCCGGTCGATAGGCGCCGCCCCGCCCCACTTTGGTTACCGGGCCCGCTGCCTCGCCCTTTCCCGTGCCGCCGGCCCCCGCCGTCCGCCAGGCGGCGGCGTCGCGTCCGGGCCGTGTCCGCCCCGCGTCAGCGCTCCTCGCTACAATCTGGGCGACGGTGTTGACTTAGAACGGGTGTTCGGATACCATCGACGGCGGAAGAACGAGGCAAGGGAGCGAGCATGGCCAAGACGAAGGGCGTTTCCAAGGAGATCCACCCCAGGACCACCGGCGAGGAGCGGGACAAGGTCCTCGAGTCCACGACGGCGGAGATAGAGAAGAAGTTCGGCAAGGGCGCCATCATGCGCTTCGGCGACGACGGCCCCAGCCTCGAGGTCGAGGCGATACCCACGGGCTCGCTCGCCCTCGACGCCGCGCTCGGCATCGGCGGCGTCCCGCGCGGCCGCATCGTCGAGATCTACGGGCCCGAGTCGTCGGGAAAGACCACGCTCTCGCTCGAGATTCTCGCCGAGGCGCAGGCCATGGGCGGCGTCGTGGCCTTCATCGACGCCGAGCACGCGCTCGACCCGGGCTATGCCGCGCGCATCGGCGTGGACATCGACGAGGTCCTCATCTCGCAGCCGGACACCGGCGAGCAGGCGCTCGAGATCTGCGACATGCTCGTCCGCTCCGGCGCCATCGACGTCGTCGTCATCGACTCGGTCGCCGCCCTCACGCCGCGGGCCGAGATCGAGGGAGAGATCGGCGACTCCACCGTCGGCCTCCAGGCGCGCCTCATGAGCCAGGCGCTGCGCAAGCTCGCGGGCTCCCTCTCCAAGTCCAACACGACGTGCATCTTCATCAACCAGCTCCGCGAGAAGATCGGCGTGATGTTCGGCAACCCCGAGACCACGCCGGGCGGCCGCGCGCTCAAGTTCTTCTCGTCCGTCCGCATGGACATTCGCCGCATCGACTCCATCAAGTCCAACAACGAGGTCGTGGGCAACCGCGTCCGCGTCAAGGTCGTCAAGAACAAGGTCGCCCCGCCCTTCAAGCAGGCGGAGTTCGACATCATGTACGGCCAGGGGATCTCCAAGGAGGGCTCGATCCTGGACGAGGGCGTGAAGTACGGCGTCGTCACCAAGTCCGGCTCCTGGTTCACCTACGAGACCGAGCAGGGCTCCGAGCGCCTGGGCCAGGGCAGGGAGGCCGCGAAGGAGTTCCTCGCCTCCAACCCCGAGCTCAGGGACGAGATCGACCACAGGGTCCGCGTCGCGTGCGGGCTCGAGCTCGGCGACGAGCGCGTCGGGGAGCCCGTCGACCTGGTCGAGGGGGACATCCTTTCGTGAGCGCGCCCGAGACGGGCGGGGTCGGCTGGGACGTCGTGATGCCCGCGCGCGGGTCCCGGCCCGGGTCGCCCGCCCGCGTCGTCTTTGACTGCCCGGGTATGCCCGCGCGCGCCGTGCCGTCCGCGGTGGGGCGGCGCCTCGCCCGCCTGCTCAGGGAGGGGAAGGCGCCCGAGGCGGGCGAGCGGCTCGACGCCGTCGTCGACGAGCTCGTCGACCAGTGCGCCAGGGAGCGCGTGGAGCAGCTCGTCTCGCGTCGCGACTACTCGGCCGAGGAACTCGGGACGCGGCTCAGGCGCGACGGGTACCCCGGCGACGTGGTCGACCGCCGCGTCTGCCGGGCGCGCGAGTCCGGGGTCGTCGATGACGCGCGCTATGCCGCCTCGTTCGTCCGCTCCAAGGCGCTCGCCGGCTGGGGGAGGACGAAGATCGAGCGCGCGCTCACGGCGCGCGGCGTCTCCCTCGATGCTCTTGGGGACCTCTCCGACGAGCTCCTCTCGGAGGACGACGAGCTGGCCCGCGCGCGCGAGCTCGCCGAGCGGCGCGTGCGGTCGGGGCGCGGCGAGCTCCGCTCGCTCGTGCGCTTCCTCTGCGGCCGCGGCTTCTCGCCCGGCGTCGCCTACCGCGCGGCGCGCACGGCGCTGGGGGACGAGGACTAGTCGCGCCGCGCCTCCCGCGGTCCGCTACCACGCGCTCATTTGACATAACGTTACGCGGAACTTACGATTGAGAGGCTATTGGAGCGTACGCTCACGCTGGCTCGCCAGCTGATGTCTATATTTCGTTCGATACCCGTCGGCCGCTCGCGGCCCACAGCCGAATGCAACTTGACAGCGCCTCCGATGGCGGGTTCCGCGGCAGCGCCGCGGTCTCCAGAACCACGCTTGACCTACATTCGTCGTCCGAGGAGCAGCTAACATGGAAATCCTATTCGCAGTCGTGGGGCTCGTCATAGGCGCGGGCATCGTCTACTTCATCCTATCGGGTCAGAGCAACTCCAAGGTCAAGGCGGCCGAGGCGCAGCTCGAGAGCGCGCGCGTCGACGCCGACCGCGTCCGCGAGGAGGCCGCTCGCCAGGCCGAGAACGCCAAGAAGGAGGCCGTCCTTGAGGCCAAGGAGCAGATCCTCGCCCTCAAGCAGGCCTCCGAGCAGGAGGAGAAGAAGCGCAAGGGCGAGCTCCAGTCGCTCGAGAACCGCATCATGCAGCGCGAGGAGTCGCTCGACCACCGAAACGACGCCCTCGACCGCCGAGAGCACCAGCTCTCGAGCCTCCAGGGCCAGCTGGACCGCCGCAAGAACGACCTCGACGAGATGGAGGTGCGCCAGACCGCCGAGCTCGAGCGCATCGCCGGCCTCTCCTCCGACGAGGCCCACGACGAGCTGCTCGCCCGCGTCCGCGCCGAGGCCGTCCGCGACGAGGCGCAGATCCTGCGCGAGTCCGAGCAGCGCGTCCGCGCCCAGGCCGACAAGACCGCGCGCGAGATCGTCTCGACCGCCATCCAGCGCTGCGCCGCCGACCAGGCCGGCGAGATCACGGTCACGTCGGTCCACATCCCCTCGGACGACCTCAAGGGCCGCATCATCGGCCGCGAGGGACGCAACATCCGCACCTTCGAGCAGGTCTCCGGCGTCTCCCTCGTCATCGACGACACGCCCGAGACCGTCGTGCTCTCGAGCTTCGACCCGGTGCGGCGCGAGACCGCCCGCGTCGCGCTCGAGAACCTGATCGCCGACGGCCGCATCCACCCAGCGCGCATCGAGGAGCTCTACAAGAAGGCCGAGACCCTTGTCGCCGAGCGCGTCCGGGAGGCGGGCGAGCAGGCCGCCTTCGACGCGGGCATCCACGACCTGCACCCTGAGCTCGTGAAGACCCTCGGCGCGCTGCGCTACCGCACCTCGTTCGGCCAGAACGTCCTGTCCCACTCCGCGCAGGTCTCCGCGCTCTGCGGCATCATGGCCTCCGAGCTCGGCGTCGACGAGGTCTCCGCCAAGCGGGCCGGCCTGCTGCACGACCTCGGCAAGGCCATCGACCACGAGGTCGAGGGGCCGCACGCCGTCATCGGCGCCGACCTCGCGCGCCGCTACGGCGAGCGCCCCGACATCGTGCACGCCATCGAGGCGCACCACGCCGACGTCGAGCCCGACACCGTCCTCGACGTCCTCGTCCAGGCCGCCGACGCCATCTCCGCCGCGCGTCCCGGCGCGCGCCGCGAGAGCGCCGAGAGCTACATCAAGCGCCTCGAGAAGCTCGAGGAGATCTCCAACGCCCACGACGGCGTCGAGCGCACCTACGCCATGCAGGCCGGTCGCGAGCTCCACGTCATGGTCGAGCCCGAGAAGGTCTCCGACGCCCAGGCGACGGTGCTCGCGCACGACATCGCCAAGCAGATCGAGGACGAGATGGAGTATCCCGGCCAGGTCCGCGTGGTGGTCATCCGCGAGTCGCGCGCCGTCGACGTGGCGAAGTAGCCCATGGCCGGCGCCCCCGCTGCCCAGGACCTCGTGGGCTTCGTCTCCTCCATGGGCGGCGAGCGCGCCCTTCGCGTCGAGGAGAACCTCGGAGAGGGCTTCGTGCGCCTCCGCGTCGCCGAGGCGGAGCGGCGCCAGGCGAAGCACGACGTCAGGTGCGTCGAGGACGTGGTCATCGAGATGCTGCGCAACGCCCGCGACGCCGGGGCGCGCCACATCTACGTCGCCACCACCCGCGAGGGCTCCCGTCGCGTGACGACGATGCTCGACGACGGGCGGGGCATACCGGCCGACATGCAGGAGCGCGTCTTCGAGGCGCGCGTCACGTCCAAGCTCGAGAGCTTCCACATGGACCGCTGGGGCGTCCACGGCAGGGGGATGGCCCTCTACTCCATCCGGGAGAACGCCGTCTCGGCCGAGGTCGCCTCCTCGGCCCCGGGCAAGGGCGCGGCCATCAGGGTCGTGACCGACGTCTCGTCGCTTCCCGAGCGCGCCGACCAGTCGACCTGGCCATCGGTCGGAACGGATGACGACGGCGAGCAGTCATGCGTGCGCGGGCCCCACAACATCGTGCGCACCTGCTGCGAGTTCGCGCTCGAGGAGCGCGGCGCGTGCGAGGTCTACCTCGGCTCCCCCGCCGAGGTCGCCGCCACCGCGCGCGCCCGCATGCGGCCCTCCGCCGACGCCTCCGAGCTCCTCTTCATGGACGCGCTCTCCGAGCTTCCCGTCCTCGAGCGCCTGAGCGCCGCGGCGGACGCCTCCGAGCTGCTGCGCGTGGCCGCCTCCCTCGGGCTCGAGATGTCCGAGCGCACCGCGCACCGAATCGTCTCCGGCCAGGTGAGGCCCGCGCGGAGCGTCCTCGCCCGCCTCACGCACCGCGGCGACGCCCACCCGCAGCGCCCGCGCGAGGTCGACCTCGCGCGCGACCGGCGCGGGCTCAGGATCGCGCCCGCCGACGTCGACGAGTTCTCCCGGGTGATGGAGCGCGACTTCGCCCTTCTCGCCGACCGCTACTACCTCTCGCTCTCCGCGGACCCCAAGGTCCGGGTCGGGCGCGGCAAGATCACGGTCACCTTCGACCTGGAGGAGAGCGACTGACCACCACCTTCTTCTCAAACGGACCCGTTACCAGTAGAATCGTACGAGCGCGACAAACGCAGCCGCTCTCATGAGCCACGCAGCAGGAGAAAGCAACATGGACTATCTGAAGGTGTCGAGCAAGTCCTCGCCGGCCTCGGTCGCCGGGGCCATCGCCGGACTCGTCAAGGACGGCGTGCCCGTCAACATCCAGTGCGTCGGCGCCGGCGCCGTGAACCAGGCCATCAAGGCGATCGCCATCGCCCGCGGGTTCCTCATCCCCACCGGCATCGACATCTCGTGCGCCCCCACCTTCTCTGACATCGAGATCTCGGGGGAGAGCAGGACCGCCATCAGGATCGCGGTGTACGTCCACCGCCTCCAGGCGCCCTCCGCCGCGAGCGAGGCGGGGGTGGCGTCGTGACGCAGGCCCCCACCGCCCTCGTCGGCAAGACGTACTGCGTCAGGACCTTCGGCTGCCAGATGAACCTGCACGACTCCGAGCGCGTCGCCGGCCTGCTCGACGCCTGCGGCTGCATCTGCGTCGAGAGCCCCGACGACGCTGACATCGTCGTCTTCATGACCTGCTGCGTGCGCGAGAACGCCGACCAGCGCCTCTACGGCCAGGCCTCGGCCATGGTCTCGGCGCCGACGCCGCCCTCGGGCCGCCGCGTCGTCGCCATCGGCGGCTGCATCGCCCAGCGAGACGGCGAGCGCATCCGCGACCACATCGCCTGCGCCGACGTCGTCTTCGGCACGAGCGCGCTCGCCAGCCTCCCGGGGCTGCTCGAGGAGGCGTTTGCCGCGGACGGCCGCGCCGTCGAGGTCGACACGGCCGAGGAGGACCGGCCCTTCTCGACCGACCTGCCGAGCCGTCGCGAGAGCCCCTTCCACGCGTGGGTCCCCATCATGACCGGGTGCAACAACTTCTGCACCTACTGCATCGTCCCCTACGTGCGCGGCCGCGAGAAGAGCCGCACCATGGAGAGCGTCGTCGCCGAGGTCGAGCACCTCGTCGCAGACGGGGTCCGCGAGGTGACGCTGCTCGGCCAGAACGTCAACTCCTACGGGCGCAACCTCTATGGGGAGCCGCGCTTCGCCGAGCTCCTGCGCCGCGTCGCCGCGACGGGGGTCGAGCGCATCCGCTTCACATCCTCCAACCCCAAGGACCTCTCGGACGAGACCATCGCCGCCATGGCGGAGCTCCCGAGCGTCATGCCGCACCTGCACCTCGCCGTGCAGAGCGGCTCCACGCGCGTGCTGCGCGCGATGAACCGAAGCTACACGCGCGAGGAGTACCTGGCGCTCGTCGGGCGGCTGCGCGCCGCGATGCCGAACCTCGCCCTCTCGACCGACATCATCGTCGGTTTTCCCGGCGAGACCGAGGAGGACTTCCTCGACACGCTGTCGCTCGTCCGCGAGGCCGCGTTCTCGTCCGCCTACACGTTCATCTACTCCCCGCGGCCCGGCACGCCGGCCGCCAAGATCGCGGACGACACCCCGCGCGAGGTGATCCAGGACCGCTTCGACCGGCTCGCCGAGCTCGTCGCCCAGCAGGCGCACGACGCCAACCAGGCAGACCTCGGGACGCTCGCGAGCGTGCTCGTCGAGGGCCCCTCCAAGCGCGACGACGGCATCCTCGTCGGGCACAGCGAGAAGAACCAGACCGTGCACTTCCCGGTCCCCGAGGGCGTCGACGCCGCCTCCCTCGTCGGCGCCATCGTCGACGTGCGCGTCGACGAGGCGCGCACGTGGTATCTGCGAGGGACCGTCGAGGGCGACCCGCGATGAGCGCCCCGGGCCCCGTCGTCTGCGTCGTCGGGCCCACGGCCTCAGGCAAGAGCGCCGTCGCCGAGCTCGTCGCCGAGCGCCTCGGCGGGCCCGTCGTCTCCGTCGACGCGATGCAGGTGTACCGCGGCATGGACGTGGGCACCGCGAAGACGCCCGCGGCGGACCGGCGGGCGCCCCTGCTCATGGTCGACGTCGTCGACCCTCTTGAGGACTACTCCGTCAGGCTCTTCCAGCGTGACGCCCGCGCGTGCGTCGACGACGCGCTGCGAAGGGGCGTCACCCCCGTGCTCGCGGGGGGCACGGGCCTCTACCTCGACGCCGTCATCGACGAGATGGAGTTCCCGTCCGGCGAGCGCGGGACGGCCTCGCGCGAGCGCTACGAGGCGCTCGCGGCCGAGCGGGGCGCGGATCGGCTCCACGCCCTGCTCGCGGAGCGCGACCCCGAGAGCGCCGCGCTCATCCACCCCAACAACGTCAGGCGCGTCGTCCGCGCGCTCGAGATGCTCGACGACGGCGTCTCCTACGCCCGCCACCACGAGGGCCTCCGCTGCCGCGCCCCCCACTACGACGCGCGCATCTGGGGCCTCACCATGTCGCGGGAGCGCCTCTACGCCCGCATCGACGAGCGCGTTGACCGCATGGTCTCGCAGGGGCTCGTTGAGGAGGTCGCGGGGCTCGCGAGGCGCGGCCTCACCCCTGGGACGACCGCCGGCCAGGCGATCGGCTACAAGGAGGTCCTCGCCGCGCTCGCCGGGGAGACGACGCTCGACGAGGCGGTGGAGCTCGTGAAGCTCCGGAGCCGGCGCTATGCCAAGCGCCAGCTTTCCTGGCTCAGGCGCGACGGACGCGTGCGATGGGTCGACCTCGACGAGGTCACGCCGGAGGGCGCCGCGCAGGCCATCGTCTCCGAGCTCGGGGGTGAGCCGCGTGCCTCGGTTTAGCCCGCTCTCGACGGCTCCCGTGCCGGAGCGCGCCATCCTCGTCGGCGTCGACCTCGGCAGGTCGGAGTGGTCCTGCGAGGAGTCCCTCGCCGAGCTCGCGCGCCTCGCCGAGACCGATGGCGCCGAGGTCGTCCACACCATGTACCAGCGGCTTGACGCCCCCGTCCCGCGGACGTTCATCGGGCGCGGAAAGGTCGAGGAGCTGTGCTCTCTCGTCCGAGACCTCCGGGCTGACGTCGTCATCTTCGATGACGAGCTCACCCCCTCGCAGCAGGCAAACCTCGAGCGCGCGGTGGGGGAGCCCGTCAAGATCATCGACCGCACCGCGCTCATCCTCGACATCTTCGGCGTTCACGCCAGGACGCACGAGGGGCGTCTCCAGGTCCAGCTCGCCCAGCTCCAGTACGTCCTGCCGCGCCTTCGGGGCATGTGGAGCCACCTTGTGGGCGAGCAGACCAGGGGCGGCATCGGAAGCCGCTTCGGTCAGGGAGAGAGCCAGCTCGAGGTCGACCGCAGGCTCGTGAGGTCGCGCATCTCCACCCTTCGCCGCGAGCTCGAGCGGCTCGAGCGTCGCCGGGGCGTGCAGAGCAAGGCCCGCTGGGACTCCGGGGTCTGGCGGGTCGCCCTCGTCGGCTACACCAACGCCGGCAAGTCGACCCTTCTGAACCTCCTCACGGGCGCGGACGTCTACGCGAAAGACGAGCTCTTCGCGACGCTCGACCCAACGACGCGGTCGCTCGTGCTCGACGAGGGGAGAAAGATCACCCTCACCGATACCGTCGGGTTCATCCAGAAGCTCCCGACGACGCTCGTCGAGTCCTTCAAGTCGACGCTCGCCGAGGTCCGCGCCGCCGACCTCGTCCTTCTTGTCGTCGACGCCTCGGACCCCCACCGCGAGCTCGAGATCGACGC
This sequence comes from Thermophilibacter provencensis, assembly GCF_900128445.1. Taxonomy (GTDB): domain Bacteria; phylum Actinomycetota; class Coriobacteriia; order Coriobacteriales; family Atopobiaceae; genus Thermophilibacter; species Thermophilibacter provencensis. The sequence continues at coordinate 1,817,324 of NZ_LT671417.1, forward strand.
TGTGCGCGCGGTGCTGGAGGACATCGACGCGTCCGGCGTCAGGAGCGTCGTCGTCCTCAACAAGTGCGACCTCCTCGACCAGGAGGGGCTGCGCGAGGCGCTGGCGGCCCACCCCGACGCCGTCGCCATCTCCGCCCGGACCGGCTGGGGCGCGCGGGGCCTGCTCTACAGGATCGCGCGGGAGGCGGCGGAGGGCAGCGTCACCATGAGCGTGCTCGTGCCCTACGACAAGGGCCTCCTCATGAAGATGGTCCACGAGCGGTGCCAGGTCATGCGCGAGAGCTACGTCCAGGGCGGCCTCATGGCCACCGTCAAGGCGGACGAGCGCATGGCGCGCACGCTCGCGCCCTATGAGGTGCTATCCGACGGCGAGCTCGAGGGCTTCGCAGAGAGCGAGAAGGACGGGCTGGTGGACGACGTAGACGACCAGGGCGTGCCGTCCGACGAAGTTGAGCGGGGCGACGCGTAGGCGGCGGGCCCAGCCGGGGTAGCCGCGCTCTGCCCAGGACGACCCCATGGCTACCCCGGCGAGGTAGAGCATGAGGTAGGGGAGGAGCGGGTAGTAGTCCCCCGAGGAGAAGGTGGGGCCGGGCAGCCCCAGCCAGGAGAGCCACTCGGTCCCGTAGGCCCCTTCGGGCAGGATGACGCTCACGGGCCCGATGCCGACCGAGCCCCGCGGAAGGTCGAGCAGCGCGACGAAGGCGACGGCGAGGGCGGCCGCGGCGACGGGCCCGCGCGGGACGAGGCCGCCCGCCGCGAGCGCCCAGGTGACGAGCGTGCAGGCGGCCATGCAGTAGATGATGCCGAACGATATGGGCGTGTCGACCGACGCGACGCTCGTCACGACGAAGATGGCGAGCGCGACGGCCGCATATTGCGCGCCCCTCCTCAGGTTGCTCCTCGAGAGCGGGAACATGCAGCCCGCGACGAAGACGAAGGTCCACGAAATGCTCGCCCTCCAGGCATCTTGGAGGGGAGGGGCAAACCACCCGAGGTCGAAGCCGTAGATGAAGCGCAGGTCATAGCAGAGGTGAAAGAGGACCATCGAAATGACGGAGAGGCCGCGCACCGCGTCGAAGACCCCGATGCGACCGCCCTCCGGCCTGCCCGAGCCGCCCACCTACGAGATGGAGCGGATGAGGGCCGTCACCCTGCCGAGGATGACGGGATCATCGACGTAGATCGGGTCCATGCTGTCGTTTTCCGGCTGCAGCCGCACGCGGTCGCGCTCGCGGTAGAAGGTCTTCACCGTGGCGGAGTCGTCTATGAGGGCGACGACGATCTCCCCGTTGTGCGCGTCGCGCTGCTCCTTCACGACGATGTAGTCGCCGTCGAAGATGCCCGCGTTGATCATGGACTCCCCGCGCACGCGCAGGATGAAGGAGCTCGCGTCACCGACGATCGAGGTGGGGAGGGTGAGCGTCTCCTCGACGTTCTGCTCCGCGAGGATGGGCGTCCCGGCCGCGACGCGCCCGACGAGCGGCAGCGAGATGAGATTGCGGTCGACATCCTGGGAGACGCTCGCCTGCGGGGCCTGGTCGTCCGCGGAGGACGCCTGCTTGTCCACGACCTCGATCGTGCGCGGCTTCTTGGAGTCCCGGCGGATGAGCCCGTGCTCCTCGAGCACCTTGAGGTGCATGTGGACCGTCGAGGGCGAGGCGAGGCCGACGGCGGCACCGATCTCGCGCACCGAGGGCGGATAGCCGTGCTCGGTCGAGTAGGTGCGGATGAAGTCGTAGATGGCGAGCTGACGCTTGCCGAGCTTTCCACGTGCCATGTTGTGCCTCCTTGTCCTCCGTCACCCCATCATATCTGATTTCCGGAAATTCGCAAACATTTGTTCGTCAAATCTCTTGACACGAACAATTGTACCACCATAATTGAGTACAGACGTTCCAGTAATTCCGAAGGGCCGATTATTGTCCGGCCCGTCCGATATAACCGTCCCAGCACACAGAACGAGAGGGGACACCATGAGCCGCAACGCCTGCACCGCCGTCTACGCCTTCGAGGGCACCGCCGCACTCGCCGCGCGCCCCGCGCGCCGCCTCACCCTGGTCGAGGGCGGCCTCAACCGCAAGGGCGCTGCGCCCGCGCCCCGCACGGGACGCCTTGACGCGCTTCAGCTCGTCTTCGCCATCCTCGCGGGCGTCGCCGTCGTGGCCGCCATCGTGCTCGCGTCCGCCCTCTCCGACCTCGCCATCTCCTCCTCTCGCGCCCGGGCCCTCGAGGACGTCGCCACGACGACCGTCACGGTCTCGGAGGGCGACTCCCTCTGGGGCATCGCGGCCGAGCGCCCCGTCGAGGGCGTCGAGACCACCGACCTCGTGCGCTGGATCGCCGACGCCAACGCCCTCGATGGCGCCTCGCTGCGGCCCGGCCAGTCCCTCGTGGTCCCCGCGAGGGGATAGGGGGCCTTCCTTTCCATCGCATTTCAAGACGCCCCGACCCCGGCATCTTTGTGCATTTTGTGATAACTTCACTAGGTGCCGTTTGCCGAGGAGGTTAGATGCGCTGTCCCAAATGCGGTTGCGAGGAGTCGAAGGTCGTCGACTCGAGGCCCTCGGAGAGCAATGACGCCATCAGGCGCCGCCGAGAGTGCACGAGCTGCGGGTTCAGGTTCACCACGTACGAGCGCTGCGAGGAGGTCCCGCTCCTGGTCGTCAAGCGCGACGGCCATAAGGAGCCCTTCGACCGCCAGAAGCTCATGCGCGGCCTCCTCACGGCCACGGTGAAGCGCGACGTCCCCATGAGCGCCCTCACGGGGCTCATCGACAACATCGAGTCCACGCTCCGCGACTCCGGCAAGACGGAGGTCACCTCGGCTGACCTCGGCAGCATGGTGCTCAAGCGCCTCGTCTCCGTCGACAAGGTCGCCTACGTCCGCTTCGCCTCCGTGTATCGCGACTTCAAGGACGTCGACGAGTTCAGCGAGGAGCTGAGGAGCCTTAATGACTGACGACAGGATCGACCTTCCCATCAAGCGGCTCGACCCCACGGTCGAGCTCCCGACCTACGCCTACGAGGGGGACGCCGGCCTCGACCTCAGGGCAAACGAGGACGTGACGCTCGCCCCGCACGAGCGCCGGCTCGTCTCGACGGGCCTGGCCGTCGCCATCCCGGAGGGCTACGCGGGCTTCGTGCAGCCCAGAAGCGGCCTCGCGCTGCGCGAGGGCCTCTCGATGGCGAACACGCCCGGCCTCATCGACGCCCACTACCGCGGCGAGCTCAAGGTCTGCGCCGTCAACCTCGACGACCGCGAGCCCATACGCATCGAGCGCGGCGAGCGCATCGCGCAGCTCGTCATCCAGCGCGTCCCCGTCGTCCGCCTCGTCGAGGTCGACGAGCTCGACGAGACGGACCGCGGAGCCGGCGGCTTCGGCTCGAGCGGCGTCTAGCGCTCCTCGCATCAGGTTCCCCCGCCGCCGGAGCGGCGTCCGAACGCAGTGTACGTGTCACAACGGAAAGGGATGCATTTCATGGAAAAGTTCTTCAAGGCCCAGCAGAGGGGGTCGAGCGTCGGACAGGAGCTTCGCGCCGGCCTGACGACGTTCCTCGCGATGGCGTACATCATCGCGGTGAACCCCTCGCTGCTCACCCAGGCGGGCATTCCCGCGACGGCCGCCGTCACCGCCACCTGCGTCGGCGCCGGCATCATGACGATCTGCATGGGCCTGTTCTCCAACCGCCCGCTCGCCTGCGCCTCCGGCATGGGCGTCAACGCCGTCTTCGCCTTCAGCCTGACCGCCATCGCGGGCGGCGACTGGCACGCCGCGAGCGCCGTCATCTTCGTCGAGGGCGTCGCGATCCTCATCCTGGTCCTCTGCGGCCTGCGCGAGGCCATCATGGACGCGATCCCCGTGTCCCTGCGTCACGCGATCTCCGTCGGCCTCGGCCTGTTCATCGCGATGATCGGCCTCAAGGACGGCGGCATCATCGTCGCCGACGAGTCCACGATGGTCGCCCTCGGCGACGTCTTCAGCCCGACCTTCCTCGTCGGCCTCATCTCCATCATCGCGACGATCGTGCTGTACGCGATGAACGTCAAGGGCTCGCTGCTGCTTGGCATCATCGTCGCCGTCGTCGCCGGCATCCCCCTCGGCGTCACGCAGCTCCCCGCCGGCATCGTGTCCGGCCTTGACTTCTCCTCCTTCGGCGCGCCGTTCCTCGCCGACGAGTCCGGCGTGATGGGCATCGCCAAGGTCGTCACCAACCCCACGCTGCTCGTCTTCGCGTTCTCCCTCATGATGTCCGACTTCTTCGACACCATGGGAACCGCGATGGCCGTGGCCAAGCAGGGCGAGTTCCTCGAGCCCGACGGCCGCGTCCAGAACATCAGGGAGATCCTGATCGTCGACTCCGCCGCAGCGGCGGTGGGCGGCCTGACCGGCGCCTCCTCGATCACCACGTTCGTCGAGTCCGCCTCCGGCGCTGCCGACGGCGGCCGCACCGGCCTCACCTCCGTCACGGCCGGCGTCCTGTTCATCGTCGCCGCGTTCTTCTCGCCGCTCATCTCCATCGTCAACTCCGCCACCACCTGCGGCGCCCTCGTGTTCGTCGGCTTCCTCATGATGAGCGAGGTCGCGGAGATCGACTGGTCCGACCTCCTCGAGGGCCTGCCCGCCTTCCTGATCGTGGCCGGCGTCCCGATGACCTACTCGATCTCCAACGGCATCGGCTTCGGCTTCATCGCGTATGTGATCGTCGCCGCCGTCACCGGCCAGATCAAGAAGGTCAAGCCGCTCATGTGGGTCGCGGCCCTCGCCTTCCTCGTCTACTTCCTCGTCGTCTAGCGCGAGGCGCCCCTCGCGGGCCCGGGCACGGCGCCCGGGCCCGCTTTCTTGTACGCATGTCCCGAAGGGAGGTCTCATGAGCTCTCATGAGCGTGAGGTCATCGGCGTTGACGACCGCGTCTCGGTCGGCCGCGCCATTCCGCTCGGCATCCAGCACATGATGTCGATGTTCGGCTCGACGGTGCTCGTCCCGGTCCTTACCGGGCTCGACCCCAACGTCGCCATCATGTGCTCGGGCATCGGAACGATCTGCTACCTGCTGGTGACCGGCAACAAGATTCCGAGCTACCTCGGCAGCTCGTTTGCCTTCATCAGCCCCATCCTCGCCGTCGGCGCGACCCAGGGCCTTGACGCGGCCATGTCCGGCGTCATCGTCGCCGGCATGGTGTTTCTCGCCGTCGCGGGCATCATCCGCCTCGTGGGCACGGGCTGGCTCGACCGGTTCCTGCCGCCCGTCCTCGTCGCGTCGGTGATGGTCGTCATCGGCGTCGGCCTCTCCGCCACGGCGGCCGACATGGCCTTCATGACCGACCTTTCGGACGGCACGTCCGCGTTCTACGGCGTCGGCGCCATCGTCGCCGCCGTGACGCTGGTCGCCGCCGTCGTCTTCTCGAGCATGGGCGGCATGTTCGGTACCATTCCCGTCCTTCTCGCCATCATCGTCGGGTATCTCGTCTCCATCCCGTTCGGCCTCGTCGACTTCTCGTCCGTCGCGGACGCCGCCTGGATCGGCCTGCCGAGCATCTCGGCGCCGCGCTTCGACTGGGGCGCGGTCGCGCTCATCGCCCCGGTCGCCGTCGTCGTGGTCATCGAGCACATCGGGCACCTGCTCGCGGTCGGCGAGATCGTGGGCAAGGACTACCGCTCCATGCTTCCGCGCTCGCTCGCCGGCGACGGCATCTCCACGATGATCTCCGGCTTCCTCGGCGGCCCCCCGACGACCACCTATGCGGAGAACATCGGCGTCATGAGCGTGACCCGGGTCTACTCAACGCAGATCTTCTGGTACGCGGGCGGCTTCGCCCTCGTCATCGGCGGCTTCTGCCCCAAGCTCGCGGCGCTCATCCAGTCGATCCCAAGCCCGGTCATGGGCGGCGTGTCGCTCCTGCTCTTCGGCCTCATCGCGTCGAACGGCCTGCGCATGCTCGTCTCGAACCGCGTTGACTTCGACGTCAACCGAAACCTCATGATCGCTTCGGTCGTCATCATCCTGGGCGTCGGCATGGAGACCTCCGGCATCGCCATCCCCATCGGCGACTACACGCTCCCCGGCATGGCCACCTCGGCGCTGGCGGGCATCCTGCTCAACCTCATCCTTCCCGGCCGCCCCTCCGCCGAGGCGGGCGACTAGCGCGAGCCGCGCGTCATGGCTCTTCGACGAGAGGGTGGCCCGATATATGTGGGCCACCCTCTCTCATTTAGGCGTTGCAGCGGGGAAGCATGGGGTACCATCAGAGAAAGGCCAAAAGGAGCAGGGGAGGAGCCCTATCATGGACGCAACTCAGAAGGACCTCGTCATCGTGGGAGGGGGGCCGGCCGGCCTCTCGGCCGCCATCTACGCGAGCCGCTCGCTGCTCGATGCGGTGACGCTCGAGCGGGAGGCGCTCGGCGGCCAGGTCATCCTCACGAGCGAGGTCGACAACTACCCGGGCGTCCCGCACGCGGACGGCTACGGCCTCACCGAGGCGATGCGGGAGCAGGCGGCCGGCCTCGGGGCCGACATCAGGATGGAGCCCGTCGACTCGCTCGAGCGGAACGCGGAGACCGGCCGCTTCCAGGTGCGCACGCCGTCAGCTGCGTATGACGCAGCCGCCGTCATCGTCTCAGCGGGCGCCCAGCCGCGCAAGGCCGGCTTCGTGGGCGAGGAGCGCTATGCGGGGCACGGCGTCTCGTACTGCGCCACATGCGACGGGATGTTCTACAGGGGCAAACAGGTGTTCGTAATCGGCGGAGGCAACTCAGCTGCCGAGGAGGCGCTGTTCCTGACGCGATTTGCGAGCAAGGTCACCGTGGTCGTGCGAAAGGACCACCTGAGGGCGCAGGCATCCGTCGTGTCCGAGCTCGAGCGCAGCGAGAAGGTCGAGCTGCGCCTCATGACGAGCATCGTCGAGCTCGGCGGCGGCGAGCTCCCGTCAAGCATCACGTTTCGTGACAACGCCACTGGAGAGACGCACGTCGAGACCTATGAGGAGGGCTCGTTCGGGGTCTTCGTCCTCGTGGGCCGCGTGCCCGAGTCCGGGCTTCTGAGGGGTCTCGTCGAGCTCGACGAGAGTGGCTATGCGGTGACGGACGAGCGCATGGCCACGACGACGCCGGGGCTCTTCGTGGCGGGCGACGTGCGGCGCAAGCCGCTCAGGCAGATCGTCACGGCGGCCTCGGACGGCGCCGTCGCCGCGACGAGCGTCGCCACGTACCTCGGGCATCCCGTCGAGGGGTGACGCCATCTCGCGGTTTTCCCTGCGGCCGCCTCGGACACCACAATCCGAGGCGGCCGCGCTCCTCTCTATCAGAGTGCTCCCACAAACAAAACGATGATAATATATCTTATGTAAAGTAGGGATAACGGGAGGCATCCCCTGTCAGAGGACGCGCTGCGAGGACATGAGTCGGAGCTTGAGGAAGGCGTCGTCGGTCACCGAGGAGTCGACGATGACCAGGAGTCGGTCGAGGGCCTCGATGCGCGTGCTTCCCGTGGGCACCACGTCTCCGCCCGCGCGCTCGATCGTCACGACGCGCATGCCGTCAGGCCACGGCACCTCTTTGACGAGCATGCCCTCCAGGCGGCTTCCAGCCCCCACGAGGATGGTCTGGAGCGACTTGCCGCCCGCCGTCCCCGCGCCCTCCTCTGACGCCCGTTCCGATGACCCGAGGAGCGCCGCGAGCAGGTGCTCGTAGAACGACTCGGTCTCGGTGAGGTTGGCGGTCACGTAGGCCATGACGGACACGATCGAGGCCGAGAGAAGCGCGTCGAGCGACCCGGTGAGCTCGAACACGAGCACGACCGCCGTCACGGGAGCCCTCACGACGCCAGAGAAGAGCCCGGCCACGCCGAGCGCGACGAAGTTCGGGAAGTACTCCCCCGGCACCCCGAGAGCGCCCGCCGCGCGCGAAAAGAGGCCCCCCAGGAGCGCTCCCATGACCACGAGCGGGAGAAGGGTCCCGCCCGGGGCCCCCGAGCCGAAGCACACGGTGGTGAAGAGGTACTTTCCGAGCAGGAGCGCGAGGATGGCGGTGACGCCGAGCCCCGGGGGGGACGCGAGGAGCTCGATGATGGCGTCCCCGCCGCAGAGCAGCTCCGGCCAGGCAAAGGCAACGATGCCGGCGAGCGCGAAGGGCACGGCGAGCCGAGCCAGCGGCAGGCGCGAGCGCACCTTCCCGAAGAGGTCTTGACAGGCGAACATGCCCCGGTTGTGTAGTGCGCCGAGGATTCCCGCCAGGAGCCCGAGGACCACGACGAGGGCGTAGCTCGCATGGGGCAGGTCGGCCCCGAGGGCGAGGCTTATCACGGGGGAGACGCCGATCGCCTGGGAGACCAGGTAGTCGGAGGCGACCGACGAGCACATGACCGAGATGATGAGCGGCGCGGTGAACTCCTTGTGTATCTCCTCGAGCGCAAAGAGGACGCCGGTCAGCGGGGCGTGGAAGGCGGCGGACATCCCGGCGGCGGCGCCGCAGGTGACGAGCAGGCGCTCCTCTCCCCTCCTCCTGCGCAGGGCCCGCGAGACCGCCTTTCCCGACATGCCGCCCAGCTGGACGGACGGGCCCTCGCGCCCGAGCGAGAGCCCGGCGAGGGCGAGCATCGTGCCCTCTGCGAACTTGGCGGGTATGACCCTTCGCCAGGGTGCGTCCATGCGGTCGACGACCTCGGCGTCGATCTGCGGGATGCCGGAGCCGGAGGTGGCGGGCTCCCAGACGATGAGGGCGGAGACGCAGGCGAGAAGAACGGCGAGGACCGCGAACCATGCGGCCATGAGCAGCGGGTTTCCCACGGCTGCGCCCGTGACGAGGCGCAGGAGCCGCTCGGCGTTCGAGAGGACGAGGCGGTAGAGCGTGACCACGCCGCCGGCGACGAGCCCGACGACCAGGCCCTCGAGCACGAGGGCTACCTGGAAGCGCCGAGAGAGGCGCCTGACTATCTCCTGTTGCGGAAGGTCCTCCATCCGGGCGCTAGGAGACCTTGACGAGGGTATAGACCTCGTGGTCGCACGCCTCGGAGATGACCTCGCGCGGCTTGAGGAAGGCGAGCTCGAGGATGAAGGCGAAGCCCTCGACGGCGGCGCCCGACTGCTCGACGAGGCGCGCGGCCGCGATCGCGGTGCCGCCGGTCGCGACGAGGTCGTCGACGACGAGGACGCGGTCCTCGGGGGTCAGCGCGTCGCGGTGGATCTGGATCTCGTCGGTCCCGTACTCGAGGGAGTAGCTCTGGGAGTAGACGGCGCGGGGGAGCTTGCCGGGCTTGCGGGCGGGGACGAACCCGCAGCCGAGGCGGTATGCGACGGGCGCACCGATGAGGAAGCCGCGCGCCTCCGCGCCCACGACCTTGGTGATGCCCCGTCCCTCGAAGTGCCCGGCGATGTCGTCGACGACGGCGCGCAGCGCCTCCGGGTCGTCGAAGAGCGGGGTGATGTCCTTGAAGACGACGCCCGGCTCGGGGTAGTCGGGGATGTCGATGATGCGGCTCGCGAAGTCGAAGTCTGACAAGGCTTCCCTCTCCTCTCGCGGGTGGCCGGGCCTAGCGCTCGGCGCCCTTGTCCTTGAACGGTTCCTTGACGCGCCTCTGGATGAGCTCGTCCCTCACGGCGTTGGTGAGCCCGAGCATGCGGGAGAACGCATGGTTGAAGCGCTGGCGCGTCTCGTCGGTGGGTTCGAGCTCGACGCCGCCGCCCTTCCGGGCGTAGACGACGAGGGCCTGCTCGAACATGGCGGACTCGCGATTGGCGGCGATGACGTACTGTCTGAGGTTCTTCGGCCCGATGCCGAAGTGGCGCAGCTCGTCGCAGACGCGGATGAGGGGGAAGTCGCGCCCGTCGACGAGGTCGCGCCCGTGGGGGGACCTCGTGAGGGTGATGACGCCGGCCTCGGAGAGCTGGCGCACAAAGCTCGCGGTGGCACCGGTGAGCTCGGGCATGCGGTCGATGGGATGGAGCTTGCCGGCGACCTCCTCGTCGTCGACGGGAAGCGCTATGGGTTCCGCGCCCCCGAGCTCGGGGCTCGACGGCTGGCCGCTGTCGGCGCGCTCGAGCTCCTCCTTGATGACCGAGAGCGGGAGGAAGCGGTTCTTCTGGAGGTAGAGGATGGTCTCGAGGCGCCTGACGTCGCGCTGCGAGTAGAGGCGATAGCCGCTCGGCGTGCGCGAGGGGTTGAGAAGGCCCTCGTCCTGCAGGTAGCGCACCTTGGAGACGGAGAGGTCGGGGTACTGCTGCTGCAGCCGCTTGACGACCTTGCCTATGGTCAGGTATCCCGCGTCGGCCATGGGGCCTTACGCCTCCGCGTCGATTCTGCGCGGGCGGCCGTTCACGTGGAACACCATGCGGAACGTGCCGATCTGAATCGTGGAGCCGTCCTTGAGGCTCGCCTTGCTCACGATGGCGCCGTCGACCCAGGTGCCGTTGAGCGAGCCGAGGTCCTCGATGGTGGCGATGCCGAGCGCGCTGTTGGAGAGGTCCATGGTGGCGTGGCGGCGCGAGACCGTCATGTCGTTCAGGAAGACGCTGTTCTTGGGGTCGCGCCCGAGCGTGATCTCGGGGGCGTCGAGCTCGAAGGTCTCGCCGATCTGCGGGCCCTTCACGATGGTGAGCGTCGGGTGCGCGGGCTTTGTCGTCCCCATGAGGTCGGGGATCGTCGAGTCCGCCGCGGGCATGCGGAAGATCTCGGTGGAGCCGGCGCTGGTATTGGTGTTGGGCATGTGTCTCCCCTCGTTTCTGTTCAGAGTACCATCATAGCGCGCTTCACCTGCACGCGACACAGTCCATCTCAATCAGCGCGCCAAGCGGCAGCTCGGACACCCCCACCACGGCCCGGGCGGGGGCCGGGGTCGTGAACCTGCGCGCGTAGACCTCGTTCATGGCCTCCATGTCCTCGAGGCTCGCGAGGTAGACGGTTGTCTGGGCGACGTCGGCGAGCGTGCAGCCCACCTCCTTGAGGATGGACTCGATGATGTCGATGACACGCTCGGTCTGCTCGGAGATGCCGCCCGGGACGAGCGAGCGGTTGTCGTCGGGGGAGATCGGGAGCTGGCCGGAGGCAAAGACGAGCCGCCCGGCGGTCGTGCCCTGCGAGTACGGGCCGATGGCGTCGGGCGCCTCCTGGGCGTTGATCGAGTACTTCACGTCTGCCTCTCCCCTCCCGGGGCGTCGCCCCGATCGCGTGGCGCGCCGCTAGGACGCGAGCCCCCGTGCCCCGACGAAGTCGTCCCCGTCCCTGACGATGCCCCATCCCTCAAGCTCCGCGCGGCCGAGGGCGACGGGGCCCTCGGCGGAGAGCGCGGCGGCCCAGGGGAGGCTGCGGGCGAGCAGCTCGCGGACGGCCTCGACCCCCACCGGGGACACCTCGGCGAAGGACAGGAGGCTTCGCCAGATCGCACGCGACGACGGCGCGGGGACGAGAAGGAGGTAGGCCTCGCAGCCGGCCACGGGGACGCGCGCGAGGAGGGCGGGTATCGCGTCGAGCCGCACCGAGGCGACCTCGCCCGCGCGGGGCAGGCGAGCCTGGGAGAGGTAGTCGGAGACCACGCTCCCGGCGCCCCTCCCGGCGCAGAGCAGGGGCACGAGCATGTCGCTCGCGTCCTCGAGCGCGCAGTCGCGAAGGGGGCCCTCGTCGCCGCCCGCCCCACGCACGAGCTCGAGCCAGGCGACGGCCGCCTCGCCTCGCGGGGTCGGGTCGACGAGCACGTGCTCGTGGTCGCCCGTCCTCAGGACGAGCGGGGCGCCCAGCACGCTGCCGTCCCCCCGTAGCACCGCCTCGAAGGACGCCTCCCCTACCGAGAGGGGCCTGCCGGCGAGCGCGGATCGGGCGAGGTCGGGAGCGGCGTCACCGGAGAGCAGGGCGTAGGTCGTGCCCGTGAGGTCGGCGACGACGGCGCCAAGGAGCGCCTCGTCGAGGTCCTTCTCGCCCTCGCAGGGGTAGGACCGCACGGCGAGAAGCCCGGTTGACTCGTTGGGCAGAAAGCGGGCCCCGAGCAGGAGGTGCTCCTCGTAGAGCGCTCCCATGCGCGCCCCCATCAGCGCTCGCCGCCCTTGCTCGCGCGAATGATCCCGAGGGCGGTGCGGGTGTAGACGACGGCGGTCGCCGCCGAGCAGATGACGCCGGCGTACACGAAGAAGATCCCGAGCGCCGCGGCCTGCCCGTTGAGCCCGGGCAGCCAGGGCGCGCCGGCGATGCCGAGCCCGTCGATCACGGGCATGCCGAGCAGGAGGTCGCAGAAGCCGAACATGAGCAGGGCCGTGGCGACCTTGCCGATGTAGGCGACGTCGATCGGGCGCACGCGGAAGTGCCTGAGGACGAGTCCGCCCACGGCGAGGTAGACGTCGCGGCCGATGACGAAGACGGGGACCCAGACGGGGAGCTCCCCCATGACGAGGAGCCCGAGCACGCCGGTGAAGAGCAGCACGCGGTCCATGATCGGGTCCATGATCTTGCCGAGCCAGCTCACCGTCTGGGTGCGCCGGGCGACCTGGCCGTCGAGAAAGTCGGTCACCGCCGCAACGGCGTAGCAGGTGAGGGCGAGCGCGCGGTTGCCGCCGCCCGTGAACAGCGCGAGGAAGGCGAACGTGAGGGCGAGGCGGCAGAAGGTTATGACATTGGCGACCGTGAGGACCTGGGTGGAGGGGTTCTCCGACGAGCCGACGGGCGCGTTGGCGCGGCCGGTCCTCTGTCGCTCCGCGGCATCGGCGTCCGCGATGTCGCGGAGCAGCGATGTGATGCGGTCGGTTCTCTCTGACACTACTCGCCTCTCGAGCCTGGGCCTGCAGTCCTCAATCGAGATACCCATATTAGCGTACTTTCATTCGCTCGCCCCGGGATGCGCCCGGGGCGAGCGGGCCCAACTGCGGCTAGGGGCGCTCGATGACGCGCACGCGGCGCACGCCGGCGACCTGGGAGAGCTGCTCGCTCACCTCGGGGGTGACGTCGCCCGAGACCTCGATGAGCGTGTAGGCGTTGCCGCCGCGGCTCTTGTTGGTCATGTTCTCGATGTTGAGGCCGGAGGCGGCGAGCGTCGCGGAGAGGAGGCCGATGACGCCCTGGACGTTCTCGTGGAAGATCGCCACGCGCTCGTCGCCCTCGCCCACGGGGCCGAGGTCCACCTGCCCGTAGTTGACGGAGTTCCTGATGTTTCCGTTCTCGAGGTAGTCCTTGAGCTCGTTGGCCGCCATGACGGCGCAGTTGTCCTCGGCCTCGCCGGTCGAGGCGCCGAGGTGCGGCAGCACGATGGCGTTTCTCATGTTGGCGCTCGCGGGGTTGGCGAAGTCGGTGACGTAGCGGCCCACGCGGCCGTCGTCGAGCGCCTCGGCGAGCGCCTGCTCGTCGACGAGCAGGTCGCGGGCGAAGTTGAGCAGCACGGCGCCGCGCGGCATGCGCGCGATCATCTCGGCCGAGATCATCTTGCGCGTTGAGTCGGTGGCCGGGACGTGCAGCGTCACGAAGTCGCAGCGGGAGAGCATCTCGCCGAGGTCCGTGACGTGCTCGATCCTGCGGTCGAGGCTCCAGGCGGCGTTGATGGAGAGGTACGGGTCGTAGCCCATGACCTCGCACCCGAGGTCGATGAGGGAGTTTGCGACCGCGGCGCCGATGGCCCCGAGGCCCACCACGCCGACGCTCTTGCCCGCGAGCTCGCAGCCGCCGAACTGCTTCTTGGCCTTCTCGGCCTTCTTGCCGACCTCGGGGTCGTCGCTGTTCTCTGCCACCCACGCCGCGCCCCCGATGACGTCGCGGCACGCGAGGAGCATGCCGCAGATGACGAGCTCCTTCACCGCGTTGGCGTTCGCCCCGGGCGTGTTGAAGACGACGACGCCCTGCTCGGCGCAGCGCTCGACCGGGATGTTGTTGACGCCGGCCCCCGCGCGGGCGATGGCCAGAAGGCCGTCCGCGAGCTCAAGCTCGTGGAGGTTCGCGGAGCGCACCATGAGGGCGTCGGCGCCCTCCGGCTCGCTCACGAACTCGTAGCCCTCGCCGAGGTGGTCGGTCCCGACCTTGGCGATGTTGTTGAGGCAGCAGATCTTGTACATGGTTCCCTCCGCAAAATGGGGACGTGTTTTTTCGCGCAGAAGACTTGGGACAGGTTTGTGCCTGGCTGATAAGGGGACGCGCCTGCCCAGAAAACCTGTCCCAAATCTTCTGCGCGAAAAAACACGTCCCCATTTTGCAGGTCAGTGAGAGAGCTCGAAGTCCTTCATGAAGCTGACGAGCGCCTCCACGCCCTCGCGCGGCATGGCGTTGTAGATGGAGGCGCGCATGCCGCCCACCGAGCGGTGCCCCTTGAGGTTGACGAGCCCCGCCTTGGCGGCCTCGGCGACGAACTCCGCGTCGAGCTCCTTGTTCCCGGTCACGAACGGCACGTTCATGAGCGAGCGGTCGCTCGGCTCCACGGTGGACGAGAAGAGCTCCGATTCGTCGAGGAAGTCGTAGAGCAGGGCAGCCTTCTCGGCGTTCCTCTCCCCCATCGCGGCGAGCCCGCCGTTCTTCTCGATCCACTTGAAGACCTTGCCGCAGACGTAGATGCCCCAGCAGTTGGGGGTGTTGTAGAGCGAGCCCGCGTCGATCTGCGTCTTGAGGCGCAGCATCGTGGGGACGCCGGGCAGGTCGTCGGGCACGAGGTCCTCGCGGACGATCACGATCTGGACGCCGGCGGGGCCCACGTTCTTCTGGACGCCCGCGTGGATGAGGCCGTAGCGGGTGACGTCCACGGGCCCGGAGAGGAACATCGAGCTCTGGTCTGCCACGAGGACGTGGCCCTTGGTGTTGGGCAGCTCGCCGAACTTGGTGCCGTAGATCGTGTTGTTCTCGCAGATGTAGAGGTAGCTCGCGTCCTCGCGGATGGGCAGGTCGGAGCAGTCGGGGATGTAGGAGAAGTTCTTGTCGGCAGAAGAGGCAACGGCCACGGCGTCGCCGAGAATCTGCGCCTCCTGGAAGGCCTTCTTGGCCCAGTTGCCGGTGATGACGTAGTCCGCCTTGCCGTTGGCGGCGAGGTTCATGAAGACCGTGGAGAAGAGCAGGGAGTCGCCACCCTGGGTGAAGATGACCTTGTAGTTCTCGGGGATGTTCATGAGGGCCCTGAGGTCCGCCTCGGCGTCGTCGATGATCTTCTGGAAGACGGAAGATCGGTGACTCATCTCCATGACGCTCATGCCGCAGCCGGCATAGTCGAGCATCTCGTCCGCGCACTGCCTGAGGACCTCCTCGGGCAGAACGGCGGGGCCAGCGGAGAAGTTGTACACGCGTGCCATGTCGTCCTCCAATGTCTGGTGCAGAAACGTCCTTCCATCTTAGGCACGCCCGCGTCCCGGCGACGCTTCCCGCCACACAGCGTTTGCCCGCACGAAACGCGCGCGACACACGCGTGGCGTCGCCATCGGCTACCTGCGCACTCCATCGCACGCACACGTAACAGATAAGCACTTTGCTATCTTCAAATGTGAATTGCGACGAGTAGCTGCGAGAAAGGGTGGCGTCAGGATGACTCAACGGGGGCTTACGAGCAGGGTGAGGGCGTTTCTGGCGGACACCACGGCGGTCTTCTGGATCTCGCTCGCGCTCTCGGCGGCCATCGTTCTTGCGGGCCTCCTCGTCCCGAATGAGCTTCTGTCGCTCACCACGTGGCTGCGGGACCTCATCTCCGCTCAGCTCGGTTGGTACTACCTGCTGCTGGTCTCGGCCATCCTCTTCTTCTGCCTGTTCCTCATTCTGAGCCCCATCGGACGCATTCACCTGGGGGAGCCCGACTCGGTCCCCGAGCACTCGAGGGGGTCGTGGATCGCGATGCTCTTCTCGGCGGGGATGGGCATCGGCCTCATCTTCTACGGCGCCTACGAACCCCTCTCGCACTATGCCCTCAATGCCCCCGAGGCGGAGGTCGGCTCGCTCGACGCGCTCCGGGACGCCATGAAGTACTCCTTCTTCCACTGGGGCTTCTCGGCGTGGGCGATATACGGCGTCGTCGCGCTCGCTCTTGCCTACTTCACCTTCAGGAAGAAGGAGCGCGCGCTGCTCTCCGTCACGCTGAAGCCGCTCTTCGGGGCTAGGATGGACGGTCCGGCGGGACGCGTCGTCGACGCGACCGCCGAGTTCGCCACGGTCATCTCCGTCGCGGCGAGCCTCGGCTTCGGGGCCATGCAGATTGCGGGTGGGCTCAACTTCCTCTTCGGGGTCCCTCGAACCCCGCTTCTCGAGATCGCCATCGTCGTCGTTGCGACGGCGCTCTACGTGGCGTCCGCCACCTCGGGGGTGAACAGTGGCGTCAAGCTCCTCTCCAACCTCAACATGGTTCTCGCCTCCGCCCTCGTCTGCGCCTGCCTGCTTCTGGGGCCCACCTCCCAGATCATGAACGCGATGGTGTCGGCTGTCGGCGCGTATCTGCAGGACCTTGTTCGAATGAGCTTCCGTGCAGCTGCCTACGACGTCGCGCAACACGCCTGGATAGAGCGCTGGACCGTCTTCTACTGGGCGTGGTGGCTCGCCGGAGCTCCCTTTACCGGCGCGTTCATCGCCCGTGTGTCGCGTGGGAGGACCATTCGCGAGTTTCTCCTCACGGTAATCGTGGTCCCCTCGGTCGTGGGGATGGTCTGGTTCTCGACCATGGGGACCCTATCGACGGGCGCGGAGATCGGCGGGGCGGGCGTATCGGGGCTCGCCGTGGAGGAGGTGCTCTTTGGGACGCTCGCGCAGTACCCGCTCGGACCGGCCCTCTCAATCGTGGCCATCGCGCTCGTTTTCTCGTTCTTTGTCACGAGCGCCGACTCTGCGACCTACGTGATGGGGTCGCTCTCTGAGGGAGGCAGCCTGAGGCCGCATCGGCCCACCCTCGTCGTCTGCGGTCTTCTCGTCTCTCTCATCGCCACGATTCTGCTGCTCGGCGGCGGGCTTGACGCGCTGCAGAACGTCGTCATCATCTTCGCGCTGCCGTTCTCGGTCGTCGTGCTGCTCATGATGGTGGCCCTCTACCGAGAGCTCGATCACGAGCGGAGGATGATGGGCCTGTTCATCACGCCAGACGCCGTCCCTGAGCGCGGGAGGCCGTATCGCTCCTACGAGGACGGTGACCCGAGGCGTGGGTCGACGTCTGGACGGCCTTCTTCAAAATAAAATTGGAGACTAAGACACACATTGTAGGGAATTATTGCAGTACATATTACGTTACGTCATCGTCTGACCGCTCGCGCGCGAGGAGGCGCCGTTCGTCGGTTCTTCTCGCCAGAGGGGCGCCCTTATGCTCGCTATCGGGTCCGCGACGTGCTACCGTGCGCGCACCCAAGACGCCCGAGACGATGCGGAGGTCACGATGGACGTGCGGGATAGCGTGCAGGAAGCGGGGCGCAAGCGTCCCGACGAGAGGCTGGCGGGACGTGCCCGACTCGCGCGGGTCGCCTGCGGCGTGGGACTGGGGCTCGCCCTCGGGCTCGGCGTCGCGATGGCCCCCGTCCCCGTCACGGCGGGGGTGGCCCCCGTCGGCGCCGTCATCGCCCGCGCGGCCGAGGGAACGGGCCTCACGCAGGACGACCCGATCGTGATCGACGCGTCCGAGGAGGCCGAGAACCCCTTCCCCGACAAGCTCACGCCCGAGATGATCGCCGAGAGCACGCACGAGGGCAAGGGCCCCTACCAGAACTACGCCATGTACGCGGAGCTCGAGATGAAGGACGGCTCCGTGGTGAAGATGCCCTTCAAGCCCAACGCGCTCAACATGCCCCCGCTCGAGCCCTTCGTGCAGTATCACGACCAGCTCGCGCACATCCACTTCTACGTGGCCTTCATGCCCGCGAACCTCTCCTACGGGCACGGCTTCACGTTCACCGTGGGACACCTTTCCTATGACGCGTGGGACAGCCCCAACCCGCTCGTCTCGGGCCCCGGCAACGGCTCGTTCCAGCTGCTCCCCACCTCCGTGGTCAGGCACAACGGCAAGGACCTGCCCGCCCAGGGCATCTACTGGCGCATCAACTATCCCGTCGGGGCGACCCAGTACTTCGAGGTGCGCTTCGACGTCCCCGAGGGCGCCACGACGATCGTCGCGGACGGCTACCCCGGGACCCCCGACGCCACGGTCCCGCCCGGGAACCTGTTCCGCAGCTACCGGACGCAGCAGCCCACGAGCGCGATCTTCCACCTCGTCGAGGAGGGGGCGTATCGCGCCGCGCGCGGGCTCGGCTCCAAGGACCCGATCCTGGAGCGCAGCACGGGCGAGCGAGCCTATTCCGAGGCCCCCTTCCCGCCGCTCGACGTCGCCGACCTCGCCGAGCCCACGGTCACGCGCGGGTCGTTCCAGACCGCGTACGGCTCGATGATGCTCTACGGACAGTCCCTCCTCAGCCCCGAGGGCTCGCCGAGCAAGGACTTCGTCTACGACGCCGCGGCCGACCGCTGGGTCTACGGCGAGGTGAAGCCCACCTACGCCGAGCTCACCGCCCGCACGGTTCCGGGCTACGTCCTCGTGGGCGACGACATCGACAAGGCCCCTCATCCCGAGAGCGCCGACGCCAACGACCCGCTCAAGGCGGAGGGCCAGGGCAACCACTACCTCACCATGGCGCGCGACACGTCGGGGAAGGTCTATCGCGAGAAGAACTACTACCTCGTGTATCGCTCGCTCCCCATCCCGGTCAACTTCACGGTCACCGCCGCCGGAACGCCCGTCGAGGGGGCGACCTATGACCTCCTCGCCGTGGTCGACGGCAAGGAGCGGCCCGTCGCGAGCGGCCTTACCTCCGACGGCGCCGGGTCCTTCTCGCCGGCGGCCAAGGCGACGCCCGCCTACGAGGAGCTCCAGGCCGTCGCGGCGCGCGATGACGCCTTCGACGCCGACGCCCGCGCGTGGCGCGACGGCGACGACGCCTACCTCGTGCCGGGCGACTACGTGCTGCGGCCGACGTCCGCGCCGGAGGGCTACGAGGCGAGCGAGCTCCGCTTCACCGTGGCGCCGATCGGCGTGACCGGCTCAGAGGAGGAGGGCTACGCGGTGACGCCGCAGCACTTCGACCTCGCCGCGAGCGTGAAGAGCGCGCCCGAGCCCCAGCCCGAGCCCGGGGTCGACCCCGGCTCTAAGCCGTCGACCGACGCGCCGTCCGGACGCGAGGGAGGCGCGTCCGCGACGGCGCGCGGCGATGCGAAGCCTGCCGGGAGGCGCGTCCGGAAGCGGCCGCTGCCCGACACGGGCGACGCCACGCCGACGAGCGCCGGCGTCGTGGCGACGGTCGGCGCGACGGCCCTCGCGGCCGGGGCGGCGATCACCGCGCGCATGAGCGGAAGGAGGCGGCGGGCCCGCTAGGAGGGGCACGGGCGCGATCAGGGGCGCGGGGGCCATGTCGCCCCCGCGCCCCCTTCGTGCCCTGGATGCTCCCGCGGCGAGTCCCGGCACGCCTCGCCGTCAACGATTCTGGAGTTGTGGCAATCCTGTCGTCGGCGGCGTTGCGGAATGTGGGGTCGTGGCAGAGAACGGCCTGCCACGACCCCACATTCCGCAACAGGGCGAGAAGGACGCCCAGTTGGTGCCCGGCTGCGACTGCCACAACCCCCAACGGGACAACGCCACGGCCATAGAGACTGCCATGACCCCAGTTTACGCAACACGCGCGTGGGACCCTCGGGCGTCCGACAGGTGGCTAGGTACGAAAAGAGGCCAGGGACTGTTCCCTGGCCTCGTCAGTTCCTGGTCGGGTGGACTGGATTCGAACCAGCGACCCCTTGACCCCCAGTCAAGTGCGCTACCAAACTGCGCCACCACCCGGTCGTTGTGCGAGGAAGAACTATAGCACCCTTCCCCCGGCGTGACAAGTACGAATTTGGGCATGTTCTTCTCGCGGCAGCCGCCCGCCGAAGGGGCGTTCCGGCGCCGCTGCGTCGCGTCGTACCATGGGTCCATCATCCCAACGAAAGGAGAAGAACATGCTCAGCCTCGACTTCCACGGCCGCGTCGCCCTCGTCACGGGCGCCTCCTCGGGCCTCGGCGTCGCCTTCGCGCACGCCCTCGCCGAGCAGGGCGCCGACGTCGCCATCCTGGCTCGCCGCGTGGAGCGCCTCGAGCAGGTTGCCGACGAGTGCCGCGCCTTCGGCGTTCGCTGTCTCCCGGTGGCCTGCGACGTCTCGAGCGAGGAGTCCATCAAGGCGGCCGTCGCGCAGGTGAAGGAGGAGTTCGGCCGCATCGACGTGCTCGTCAACAACGCGGGCGTCTGCGAGTACGCGCCGCTCGAGGACCACACGACCGCGCAGTGGGACAAGGTCATCGCCACCGACCTCACGAGCGTCTTCCTCATGACGCGCGAGGTGGCCCCGCTCTTCCGCGAGCAGGGCTACGGCCGCGTGGTCAACATCGCCTCGGTGGGCGCCATCCAGGCGGGCGCCACGCAGATCGGCTACTTCGCCGCCAAAGGCGCCGTCCTGCAGGTCACGCGCGCGCTCGCAGCCGAGCTCGCGCCCTACGGCGTGCTCGTGAACGCCATCGCGCCGGGCGTCTTCGACACCGAGATGACCCATGACGCCCTTGAGGCCGAGGGCTCGCTCGTCCTCAAGAACCGTACCGTCCTCAAGCGCTTCGCCGACCCGGTGGAGCTCGTGCCGCAGATGCTCGTCTTCGCGAGCGAGGCCAACACCTACTGCACCGGCCAGACCATCTACGTCGACGGCGGCCTTACCTCCCAGCTGTAGGCTCCCAGCCGGGCGAGAAGGACGGGCGCGATTCTGGCGCCTGCGGGCCGCCCGTCCTTCTCGGCCATCCCGTCCTACTCGCCCGTGACCTCCACGACGCCCATGGCGCCCTCGATGTCGCGGATGACCTCGCCCACGGCGGGCAGCGTGATGCGGCTTCCCGCGAGCGGGTTCTTGACGCTCACCACGGGGGTCGTGACCTCGGCCCGGACGTGGCTGCGCTCGAAGGCGAGGTCGCACCCCTCCATCCGGCAGTTGACGAGGCGGAGGCCCTCGCAGTAGCAGAGCGGCTGCGTGCCCTGGATGAGGCAGTTCTCGAAGGTGACGTCCTCGCTGTACCAGCCGAGGTACTCGCCGCGCACGACGGAGTCACGCACCACGACGTGGCGCGCGTGCCAGAAGGCATCCTTGGTGTCGAGGTCGCAGCCCTCGAAGACGGCGTCCTCGATGTACTGGAACGAGTACTTGCCCGAGAAGCGCACGTTCCGGAAGAAGAGATGGCTCGAGCGCATCATGAAGTACTCGCTCTCCGCGGTGCAGTCCTCCATCTCGATTCCGCGCGTGGACCAGCCGAACTCAGGGGACACGATGTCGCAGCCGCTCATGCGGACATTGCCGCATTCGCGCAGCGCCTTGATGCCGTGCAGGCGGCTATCCTTGATCGTGACGTCCTCGGAGTACCAGAGCGCGGCACGGCAAAGCTCGGTCATCTCCACGTTGCGGAGCGTGAGGCCGCGGTCATGCCAGAACGGGTAACGCAGGTTCATGAAGGCGCCGTCAACGGTGACGCTCTCGCACTCCTTGAAGGCGCTCTCCCCGTCCGCCGGTCCGTCGAAACGGCAGTTGCGCACGAAGAGGCCCCTCTGTCCGTACAAGGCGCGCTCTTCGTCGAACGTCCGGTTCTCAACGATCTTCTCGTCCATCACATTCCTTTCCAAGCGTGGAAAAGTGACTGTCCCTTTTCCACATCCTGGTGTTCAGTTTAGCGACGCAGCGTCATTATGTACAATTCCCATACCGCATGAGGCGTTATGCGGAAACGGCATGGGTGGGGCGGCGAATATGGTGAGATGCCCCCAACGTCCTTCATGTTTCTTGTCGTGGTGCGTCCCGCTGGGAAGGTGCAGGCGATAATTAATCCGCCCTGTGGCATGAAGGCAAAAGGGCCATCTGGGGAAATGCGATGCGATGGGCATCTGGGGGCGGATTAATTTGCGGGGCGTGCCCGTGCCCCGCTACGCCAGCGCCGCCTCCAGCTCCGCGACGGTCACGAGCTGGGACCCGTAGCACTTCTCGCAGTGCTCGAGCGCACCCTCCTGGGTGCCGCAGAGGAAGGTCATCGTGGCGTCGGTCACCACGACGGAGGCATAGTTGTTGAAGTAGGCGTCGGCCAGGGTGTGCAGGACGCAGATGTTGGTGTCCGCGCCCACGGCGATGACGGTCGTGACGCCCAGCTCGCGCAGAGTGAGGTCGAGGTCGGTCTGGAAGAAGCCGGAGTAGCGACGCTTGGGAATGACGATGTCGCCCTCCCCCACCTCGACCTCGGAGAAGATGCGGGACTCGCCGGCGATGCCGTGCTCCCCCCAGAGCTCGAGCTCGCGGTCGAGGCCGCGGACGTGGGCGTCGTTGCAGAAGATCACCGGGACGCCGGCGGCGTGGCAGGCGGCCACGGCGCGCGCCACGGCGTTGCGGTAGGCGGCGGTCGCGGCGTCGGGGTCGTAGAGCGAGTCCGCGCCCACGGCCTCGATGGCGTCGATGACGAGCAGGGCGGCGGCGTTCTTCTCGAGCTCCATGATGGGGTCCCCCTTCGATTGGTGTAGCCTGAGCATAGCGGATTGGAGGCGCTATGGAGCAGTCGTTCTTCGAGCGCGCCTGGGACGTGGTGCGCCAGATCCCGAAGGGCCGCGTGGCCAGCTATGGCCAGGTGGCGCGTCTCATGGGCGCGCCGAGGTGCGCCCGTCGGGTTGGCTACGCCATGCACGGCAGCCCAGGCGTCGCCGGTGGCGTGCCCTGCCACCGCGTGGTCTTCGCGGACGGCTCCCTCGCGCCCGGCTTCGCCTTCGGGGGTCCAGGCGAGCAGAGGCGCATGCTCGAGGCGGAGGGCGTTGGCTTCCTGCCCAGCGGGCGCGTGGACATGAAAACCTCAAAGTGGGAGGTTTAGAAGCGCGCCTTGGGGTACAAGGTGGCTAGCCAACAGAGGAGGAATCATGACCTGCGCAATCATCTGCAGCTCAAAGACCGGAAACACCGCGAAGCTCGCCCAGCGGGCAAGAGACGTCCTGGGTGACGCGGTCGTCGACTCCGTCGCCGGTGCCGACACGGTCCTTCTCGGCTCCTGGACCGACAAGGGCGGACTTGACCCGGCGCTGTCAGGCTCCCTCGCCGCGCTCGAGGGAAAGCACGTCTTCCTCTTCGGCACCTGCGGCTTCGGCGGCAGCCGGGCGTACTACGACCGCGTGCTCGACCGGTTCCAGTCCGCGTTGCCCGAGGGGGCGGAGGTGATCGGGCGCTTCATGTGCCAGGGCCAGATGCCGCCCGCGGTGCGCGAGCGCTACGTCAGGATGGCGGAGCAGGACCCGAAGAAGTTCGCCCCCATGATCGAGAACTTCGACCGCGCGCTTGGCCACCCCTCCGCCGCCGACCTCGACGCATTCGAGGAGGCCCTCCGCGCCGCACTCTAGAACCTACTCGATCCCCAGTCTCTCGGAGAGCTCGAGCCACTCGTCCTCGAGGGCCTCGCGCTCGGCGAGGCAGGTGTCGAGCGCCTCCTGCGCGGCCATGAGGGCGGCGTAGTCGCTCGCGTCCACGGCGGCCATCTCCGCGCGCAGGCGGTCGGGCTCCTCTGAGGTCTTCTCGAGCTTGCGGCTCACCGCGTCGAAGCGCTTCTTGAGCTCGCGGCGCTCCTGGTTGGTGAGGCCGGTCGCGGCGGGGCGAGAGGGACCGTCCGTGCGCGGCTGGTCGGAGGGGGCAGGTCGCGCGGCCGCGTCCTTCTCGCCCAGCAGGCGCAGGTACTCGTCAACGCCGCCGGGAACGTGGCGCACATGGCCGTCGATGAGCGCGAACTGGTCGTCGGTCACGCGCTCCATGAGGTAGCGGTCGTGGCTGACCACGAGCAGCGTCCCCGGCCAGCTGTCGAGCAGGTCCTCCATCACGGCGAGCATGTCCGTGTCGAGGTCGTTGCCCGGCTCGTCGAGCACGAGCACGTTGGGCTCCTCCAGGATGACGCAGAGAAGCGCCAGCCGGCGGCGCTGCCCGCCGGAGAGGTCCCTGATGAAGTTCTGAAGCTCGCGCTGCTCGAAGCCCAGGCGCTCGATGAGCTGCGTGGGGCTCTGCATCTTGCCGCCCACGAGGTAGCTCCGCTTGTAGCGGCCGAGAACCTCGAGCACCCGCCACCCGTCCTTCTCGCCCAGCGCGTCGAGGTGCTGGCTCATGAAGCCAAAGCGCACTGACGCGCCGATCTTCACGGTGCCGGACGTCGGCTCGAGCGCGCCCGTCATGAGCGCGAGCAGCGTGGACTTGCCCGCGCCGTTGGCGCCGAGGATGCCGTAGCGGTCGCCGGGGCCGATAAGCCAGTCCACGCCGTCGATCACGCGCGGGCCGCCCGGATAGCTGAAGCTCACGCCCTTCATCTCAATGACCTGCTTGCCCAGCCGACTCACGGCGAGGCGCTTGAGCTCGAGCGGGTTTCTGAGCGGCGGGTCGTTGGCGATGAGCGCACGCGCGGCCTCGATGCGAAACTTCGGCTTGCTCGTGCGCGCCTTGGCGCCGTGGGCGAGCCAGTTGAGCTCCTTGCGCAGCGTGTTCTGGCGACGCTCCTCCATGACGGCCGCCTGCCGCTCGCGCTCGACGCGCTGCTGGATGTAGGCGGAGTACCCTCCCTCGAAGGGCTCTACCCTGCGGTCGTGGACCTCCCACATGTGCTCGCAGACCTCGTCGAGAAACCACCGGTCGTGCGTGACCACGAGCAGCGCGCCCTCCCCCGCCGGCCAGCGACGCCTGAGGTGGTCGGCGAGCCACTCGATGGCGGCGAGGTCGAGGTGGTTGGTGGGCTCGTCCATGAGGACGACGTCCCAGGCGTGGCAGAGCACGCGACAGAGGTCCACGCGGCGGCGCTGACCGCCGGAGAGCTCGCCCACGAGGCCGTCGAGGTCGAGGTCGCCCACGAGCTCGTCCAGGATCGCGCGGATGCGGGCGTCCGAGGCCCACGTGTACTCGGGGACGTCGCCGAAGATCGCGCGGCGCACGGGGTCCTTGTCGCCGAGCTGGTCTGCCTGGCCGAGGTAGCCCACGCTGATGCCGCGCCGCCAGGTCACGGTGCCCTCGTCCGGCTCCAGCACGTGGCCCACGATCTCCAGCAGCGTGGACTTTCCGTCCCCGTTGCGGCCGACGATGCCGATGCGCTCGCCCTCGTTGATGCCTATGGTCTGGTCCTCGAGCACGCGCTTGCCGGGCCACTCGTGCCCAACGTGCTCGAGGCCTATGAGGATTCCCATCCCGGGTTCCTTCCTGTCGCGGTCCGGGACCATTATAGGGTCCGCGCGCCCCTCTCGCCCGGGCGACGTGCCGTCCCGCCCTGCGCGCTTTCCGCCGTCCCGCCACGCCGCACCGCTCCGCCGTCCTGCCACGCCGCACTGCTCCGCCGTCCTGCCATAACATTGAAAAACTTATTACATGGAATTCCATGTAGCAACGGGCATCCAGGCGCGAGAATCGGCCTCTGGAGGCCGATTACCCACTTCATTTTCATGTAATAAAAACATCAACCGAATACCTCGCGGCGTGAGCGGCGAGAAGAACGTCCGCCCGTCACTCCCCTGCCGCGAGCCCGCGGAGCAGGGCGATCTCCTCGGCCCAGCCGTCGAGCCCGGGCTGCGGGGTCTCGAGGACCATTGGCAGGCCGGCGAGGCGCGGGCTCGTGACCACTGCGCGGAAGGTCTCGAGACCGAGCGTGCCCGCCCCGATCCTCTCGTGGCGGTCCTTGTGGGATCCGAGCGGGTTTTTGGAGTCGTTGAGGTGCAGGGCCCGCAGGCGGTCGAGGCCGATCACCCGGTCGAACTCGTCGAGCACGCCGTCGAGGTCGCCCACGACGTCGTAGCCGGCGTCGGCCACGTGGCAGGTGTCCAGGCACACGCCGAGAAGCTCGTCGTGCGAGACGCCGTCGATGATGCGCGCAAGCTCCTCGAAGGAGCGCCCGACCTCGGTGCCCTTGCCCGCCATGGTCTCCAGCAGGACTGTCGTGGACTGCCCGGGCACAAGGACCTCGTTCAGGCCCTCGCAGATGAGGCGGATGCCCTCGTCCGCGCCCTGCTTGACGTGGGAGCCGGGGTGGAAGTTGTAGAGGTGGCCGGGCAGTCGCTCCATGCGGGCTAGGTCCTCGCGCATCGCCCGACGCGCGAACTCCACGGTCTCGGGCTTCGCGGAGCAGAGGTTGTAGGTGTACGGCGCGTGCGCGACGAGCGGGCCGATCCCGCGCTCGTGAAGCGTGTCGAGAAACGCGGCGAGGTCGGCGTCCTCGAGCTCTCGCGCGTTGCCGCCGCGCGGGTTGCGCGTGAAGAACGCGAAGGTGGTGGCGCCGATGGAGACGGCGTCGGCCGCCATGGCAGCATAGCCGTTCGCGGTTGAGAGATGGCAGCCTATCAGCAAACCTGTCCCCTTTTCTCTGAGAGAAAAAACACGTCCCTTATTTGCGGACTCGGTCGAGGATGGCGTTGGCGACGTCGGCGAGCGGCATGGTCTCGAGTTGCTCCACGCCGGCGGCGGAGACGAGCGCCACGCGGTTGGTGTCCGCCCCGAAGGTGGACTCGGGGCGGCTCACGTCGTTGGCCACGATGAGGTCGGCCCCTTTGCGGCGGAGCTTCTCCGTGGCGTGGGCGAGGAGGTCGTCGGTCTCGGCGGCAAAGCCCACGACGACGCGCCCGCCCTTGACGGCGCAGAGGTCGGCGAGGATGTCGGCGGTCTCCGTGAGCTCGATCGCCTCCAGGCGCTCGCGCGACTTCTTGAGCTTGTGGTCGGCCGGCGCGGCGGGCGTGTAGTCGGCGACGGCGGCGCTGCAGATGGCGGCGTCGGCGTCCGCGAACGCGGAGAGCATGGCGTCGTGCATCTGCGCGGCGCTCTCGACGTCCACGCGGCGCACGCCGGCGGGCGCGGCAAGCGACGTGGGGCCGGAGACGAGCGTCACGTCGGCGCCGCGACGCGCGGCGGCCGCCGCGATCGCGTAGCCCATCTTGCCCGTGGAGCGATTGGCGATGTAGCGCACGGGGTCGATGGCCTCGTGCGTGGGGCCGGCGTTCACGAGCAGCCGAACGCCGGCGAGGTCGTGCGGGACGAGAAGCGCCAGCGCGGCGGAGACGATCTCGTCCACGCCCGCGAGCTTGCCCTCGCCCACGTCGCCGCAGGCGAGCCGACCGCTGTCGGGGCCCACGAAGCTCACGCCGCGCGTGCGGAGTGTGGCGACGTTCGCCTGCGTGGCGGGGTTCTGCCACATGTGGACGTTCATGCCCGGGGCCACCAGCACGGGGCACGGGCAGGCGAGGATGGTCGTGGTGAGGCAGTCGTCGGCGATCCCGCAGGCCATCTTGGCCATGACGTTGGCCGTGGCCGGCACCACGACGGCGGCGTCGGCCCACTCGGCGAGCTCGATGTGCGGGATGGGCGAGCCGGGGTAGGAGTAGAGCGAGGTCGCCACGGGGGCGCCGGAGAGCGCCTCGAAGGTGGCCGTCCCCACGAAGCGCTCCGCGTCGGCGGTCATCGTCGCGCGGACGTCGCAGCCGGCCTTCTGGAGGCCCCTCAGGACCTCGCACGCCTTGTAGGCAGCTATCCCCCCGCAGACGGCGAGAAGGACGCGCGGCCTGCGGCCCTCGCGCGCCGCGGTCCCCTCCCCGCTCACTCCTGCCCCTCCTCGGACGTGATGAGCATGCGGTGGCAGTACGGGCACTCCGTGATCTCGTCCCCGTGGGAGAGGTCGTGGAACTGGCTGGGCTGGAGCTTCACGCGGCAGACCGAGGGGACGTTGCCGTTGAGCCGCTCGACGGCGAGGCCCCTGAAGCGCTTCCTTGCCGCCTCGTAGGCGGCAAGGTGCTCGGCGGAGAGCTCGGCCGCGGCAGCCTCGCGCGCCCGGGAGAGGGAGACGATCTCCGCCCTGATGCTCTTCGAGCCCTCGTCGAGCGAGGCCTGCGTGGCCGCGCGCTCGGACTCGATGCGCTCCTCGGTGCGCCGGGCGTTTCGCTCCGCGCGCTCGAGCCGCTCGAGCCGCTCGTGCGCGGGGCCGAGCGCGAACTCGCACTTCTCGATCCGCTTGGCGAGCGAGGTGAGCTGGCGCTCGTAGTCGCGGAGCTCCCGGTGCGTGAGGGCTCCGGAGTCCGCCTGGGCCTGGACCTCGGCGGACTTCTCACGGTAGTGCGCGAGCTCGGCCTCGGTCTCCTCGATCTCTATCTGCGCGTCCTTGCGCTGCCCGATGATGCCCGTGAGCTCGGCGGCGACCTTCTTGCGCGCGAGCTCGATGGTTTTGAGGCGGGCCTGCTGCGGCATCTTGGCCAGGCTCGAGGCGAGCTTGAGGAGCCTGAGGTCGAGGTCCTGGAGGGAGAGGAGTGCTGCTGCTTCGGTCATCGGTTCCCCTTGCTATCTGCGCCCGCGACGTCGGTCGCCGGCATGGTCACGTACGATTTCGAGAAGCGCCCTGCCGAGGCGCTCGAGGTCCTGTCCGGCGACGCGCTCGTCAAACGAGACGCGCAGCGACCCGAGGGCGCTCTCGCGCGGGACGCCCATGGCGAGAAGGACGTGGCTCGCGTCGAGCGAGCCGGAGGAGCAGGCCGAGGCTGCGGAGACCTCGAAGCCGGCCTGGTCGAGCTCGAGGACGAGCGTCTCGGAGTCGAGCCCGGGCACCATCACGCTGACGATGCCGGGGAGTCGCGACGAGCCGTCGTAGGGCAGCGTCGTCGTCTCCACGATGCCGCTGCCCGGCGCGCAGAGGGCGCGGACGAGCGCGTCGGCGCGCCGGGAGACGTCGGCGGCGGCCCCGGGCAGCGCCCCGCAGGCCGCTCGGGCGGCCGCTGCGAAGGCGAGCGCGCCGCGCACGTCCTGGGTGCCCGCGCGCATGCCGCGCTCCTGCCCCCCGCCGAACGTGAGCGGCCTCATCGGAGCGCGCCCGCGGACGAGCAGCGCGCCCACGCCGACGGGGCCGCCGAGCTTGTGGGCGGCGACGCTCGCCGCGTCGACCTCGGAGAGGTCGAGCGGAAGGTGCCCGAAGGCCTGGACGGCGTCCGTGTGGAAGAGCGCGCCGGCGGCGTGAGCGGCGCGGGCGAGCGCGCCCACGGGCTGGCAGGCGCCGGTCTCGTTGTTGGCCGCCATCACCGAGACGAGGGCGCAGCTCCCGTCGACGAGCCCCTCGAGCCCCTCGGGCCGCACGACCCCGTCGGCGCCGGCGCCGGCGAGGCGCACCTCGAAGCCGCGGTCGCGCAGGACCGGGGCGAGGTCGAGGACCGAGTCGTGCTCGATCTGGGAGAGCACGACGGTGCGACGGCGCGAGTCGCGGGACCGGGCCCCCTCGGCGAGCCCGAGGACCGCGAGGTTGTTCGACTCGGTGCCGCCCGAGGTGAAGATGACGTCCGACGGCCTGAAGCGGCCGCCCGCGCAGCGCGCGACGTCGGCCCGCGCGCCGTCGAGGGCGCGGGCGGCGGCGCGCCCGAGCGTGTGGAGCGAGTTGGGGTTTGCCCCGGCGATCTCGCTCGCCTCGTAGGCGCGCTCCGCGGCGAGCGACTCCTCGCGCGCGGGCGCCGAGGCGGCGTAGTCGAGATAGGTTGGGCTCGTCACGGCGGCTACGCCCTCCTCGACGTGCCGCTCGTGCCGGACGTGCGGATCGCCGCGATCGCGGCGGCGCGGTCGGCGGCGCCGAAGACGGAGCTGCCCGCCACGAGGACGTTGGCCCCGGCGGCCGCGACTTCGGCGGCGTTTCTCGCCGTGATGCCGCCGTCAACCTCGATCGCGGGGCTCACGCCCTGCTCGTCGCACATGCGGCGCAGGCGGCGGAGCTTGCGCAGGGACGACTCGATGAAGCGCTGGCCGCCGAAGCCCGGGTTCACGGTCATGACGAGGACCATGTCGAGCTCGCAGAGGATGGGCTCGAGCAGGCACACGGGCGTCGCCGGGTTGATGGCGACGGACGCCTTGGCTCCGCGGTCCTTGATGAGCGAGACGAGCCGGTGCGCGTGGGAGGTCGCCTCGTAGTGGAAGGAGACGACGTCCGCGCCCGCGTCGAGGTACCTCTCGACCATCTCGTCGGGGTTGGAGATCATGAGGTGGACGTCGACGGGAAGCTCCGTCGCGGACTTGACGGTGCGCAGGAGGTCGATGCCGAACGAGAGGTTGGGGACGAAGTGGCCGTCCATGACGTCGTAGTGCAGCAGGTCGGCGGTGGAGACGTCGGCGAGCTCGTCGGCGAGGCGGCGGAAGTCGGCGGAGAGGACCGAGGGGGCGACCCTGATCTCATCGTTCATCATGCGTTCTCCTTGTCTTGCGTTGCGATTCCGTAGAACTCCTCGGTGGGGCGCCGCCCAAGGAGGGCGTCCGTCGCCGCGGTCACGTCGAGCCTGCCGTGGAGGACGGCGTGGACCGCCTCGGTGATGGGGACCTCCACCCCGCGTGAGCGCGCGAGCGAGAGCACGCTCTCGGCGGCGCGCGCGCCCTCGACGACCATGTGCGTGCGGGCCTCGTAGGACTCGAGCGTCTCCCCGCCTGCGAGGGCCTCGCCGAAGGTGCGGTTGCGGGAGTGGCGCGAGGTGCAGGTCGCCACGAGGTCCCCCATGCCGGCGAGGCCCATCGGCGTGAGGGGGTCGGCGCCGAGCGCCGCCGCGACGCGGCCGATCTCGGCGAGCCCGCGCGTCATGATGACGGCGAGCGCGTTGTCCCCCGCCCCGAACCCGACCGCCGCGCCGCAGGCGATGGCGACGACGTTCTTGATGGCGCCGCAGATCTCTACGCCCGTGACGTCGCCGGAGACGTACACCCTGAAGCTCTGGCTGACGACGAGCCCCTGGAGGCGGCTCGCGACCTCGGGGGTCTCGGAGGCGAGCACGGCGGCGGAGAGCTTGCCGAGGCAGACCTCCTCGGCATGGTTGGGGCCGGAGAGGACGGCGATCCGCTCGCGGTGGCCGAGCTCGTCCGCGACGACGTCGAGCATGAGCTCGTTCGTGCCGACCTCGACCCCCTTCGTGAGCACGAGCAGGGGCACGTCGTCGGGAACGAGGCCCGCGAGCGAGGCGCACGTCCCCCTCAGGTACGAGGAGGGGACGGCGAGGACGACGACCTCCGCGCCCGCGAGCGCGCACGCGCGGTCGGACGTGGCCACGACGTTTCCCGGGAGCTCGTAGTCGACGAGGTGGCGCGGGTTGCGGCGCGTGGCGCTGATGGCGTCGGCCACGGCGGCGTCACGGCACCAGAGCGCGACCTCTCCGCAGCGCGGCGCGAGAAGCCCGGCCATCGCGGTCCCCCACGAGCCGGACCCGATGACGGCGACGCGCCCGGCGCGGGCGCTCATCGAGCCTCACCGTCGCTCTTCTCGGCCCCCTCGACCCTCTCGCCCGACTTGTGGAACGAGAAGCGGCGCTCCTCGCCGTGGATGAGGCGACGGGCGTTCTCGCGGTGCGACCAGATGACGACCACGGCCGCGACGACGACCGGCGCGATCGAGACCGCGGGGAACCCGAGCAGGGCGCACCACGCGGGAAGCGACGCGGCCGCGGCGAGCGAGCCGAGCGACACGTAGCGCGTGGGCACGGCGAGAAGGACGAAGACGAGCAGCGCGCCCAGCCCGACCGGCCAGAAGAGCCCGAGCGCCGCGCCGAAGCCGACGGCGATCCCCTTGCCCCCGTGGAAGCCGAGGTACGGCGAGAAGACGTGCCCGAGGATGCAGGCGAGGAACATGACCGACATCGCGGTCCCGAAGAGGGTGGTGTGGTCGAGCGAGGCGACGTCGCCGCCCAGGGCGAGCGCGGCGATCGCCCAGCGCGAGACGAGCATCCAGACGAGGCCCTTCAGGACGTCGCATGCGAGCGTCGCGGCCGCGGCGCCCTTGCCCACCGAGCGGGCGACGTTGGTGGTCCCGATGTTGCCCGACCCGACGGTCCTCACGTCGACGTGGCCCATGGCCAGGGCGATCACGAGGCCGAAGGGGATGCCGCAGACGAGGTAGGCGCCGGCGGCGAACAGCGCCGTCCAGAGGGCGAGCTCCCCCATCAGCGATCGCCTCCCTCGGACTTGCGGCGGAACCGGAGCCGCACGGGAGTGCCGACGAGGTCGAAGCGGGCGCGCAGGCGGTTCTCGAGGAACCGCTCGAAGTTGTCGTCGACGAGGTCCGGCGCGTTGCACCAGAAGGAGATGACGGGGGGCTTGGAGCCCGTCTGCGTGGCGTACTGGATCTTGAGGCGCCGGCCGCGCTCCGAGCGGGTGTGGCCGCCCTCGCGGATCTCGGCGAGAAGGTCGTTGAGCTCGGTGGTCCTGAGCTGGGCGGCATGGGCCGCCGCGGCGCGGACGGCGAGCTCGAGGACCTTGTCCGTGGCGCGGCCGGTCAGGGCTGAGACGTTCACGGTGGGGATCCACGGGGCGAAGGCGAGGCGCTTGTCGATGGACGCGACGACGTCGTTCCTCTGCTGCTCGGTCTCCACGAGGTCCCACTTGTTGAGCACGAGCACGAGGCCGCAGCCGCGGTCGATGGCCATGCCGGCGACCTTCTGGTCCTGCTCGGTGACGCCGATCGTGGCGTCCACGACGAGCAGGCACACGTCCGCTCGGTCGATGGCCTGGAGTCCCCGCACGAGGCTGTAGTACTCGACGTCCTCGTGGACCTGCGTCTTCTTGCGCATGCCCGCCGTGTCGACGAGCTTGATGGGCTGCCCCTTCCACTCGATCACGGTGTCGATGGCGTCGCGCGTGGTGCCCGCGACGTCGGACACGATCGAGCGCTTCTTGTTGGCGAGGCGGTTGGCGAGGCTGGACTTGCCCACGTTGGGGCGCCCGACGATGGCCAGGGACAGCATGTCGTCCTCGGGCTCGTCCTCGGTCTGCTCCGGGAAGGCGGCGACGATGTCGTCGAGCAGGTCGCCCGTGCCGTGGCCGTGGCCGGCGGAGAGCGGGCGGGGCTCGCCGACGCCGAGGGCGTAGAAGTCCCAGAGGCCGTCCTGCTCGGTGGCGGGGTCGTCCTTCTTGTTGACGACGAGGAACACGGGCTTGTCGACGCGGCGCAGGACGCGCGCGACCTCCTCGTCCTCGTCGGTCACGCCGGTCGTGCCGTCGACGACGAAGACGATGACGTCGGCCTCCTCGCAGGCCATGAGCGCCTGCTCGCGAATGCGCGGGGCGAAGACGTCCTTGGACTTAGCGGACTCGATGCCGCCGGTGTCGATGAGGGTGAAGTCGCGGCCGTTCCAGTCGGCGTCGTGATACGAGCGGTCGCGCGTGACCCCGCGCGACTCGTGGACGATGGCGTCGCGGCTCACCGCAATGCGGTTGACGAGCGTGGACTTGCCGACGTTGGGCCGGCCGACCACGGCGACTACGGGCTTAGGCATCTGGTCTCCTTGCTATTCCATTGGTGTCGCAAGGATACCACGAGCGGTCGGTTTTGACCCGTGAGCGCGCAAAACCCCCACGCGCGCCAATTACGTCGCGTTCGTCTGCCACATTGAGCACATGTGGCAGACGAACGCGACGTAATTGGCGCGCGCTACGCCAGCCCAAGGACGACGAGAAGGGCGTCGAGGTAGTCGCCGGGGCTCGGGACGCTCACGGTCACGAGGGCGCCTCGGCGGCGGAGCTCCTCGAGGATGTGGTCCTGCGTGTCGCCGTCGAGGGTGAGGCGATCGAAGTTGAACATGACCTCGGGGAGCACGACGAGCGCGCCGGAGAGGTCGTCGGGCATCTGGGCGAGCAGGTCCTCGGAGACGATGAGGCCCGTGACGTTGACGTCGCCGCCGAAGTAGTCGTTTCTGATGGCGCGCGTCGACGCGCGGCCGGCGGGAGAGAGCGCGCGGCAGAAGGCGTCGATGGTCCCGGCCGCCGCCTCGCCGCAGACGAGCTCGAGGCGCAGGCCCCTCTCGGCAAGCGCCCCGTCGACGGCGCAAAGGTCAGCCGCGCGCTCCCGCGCGACGAGCGCCGTCTCGTCGAGGAAGCTCCTGAGCATGCCGATCCCGTCGTAGAACTGCGGGTAGCCGTCGTAGGTCTCGGCGGGAGGGACGGGCAGGCGCGCGTCGACGTAGAACTCGTCGGAGAGCTGGAAGCGCGTGATCCCGAGGGTCTCCCGCGCGCGCCGCTGATAGGGCTCGATGAGGCGCACCACCGCGCGCGACGCCTCGACGTCGTCCGAGTAGGAGCTCTTGAAGCGCCTGCTGTGCTTGGTGTAGCCGAGGGGCACGACGGCGAGCGAGGTGATGCCGCCCCGCCCCTCAACCCAGTCGAGCGTGGCGGCGAGCTCCGCGCCGTCGTTGATGCCCGGGCAGAGCACGATCTGCGCGTGCACCTCGATGCCGCCCTCGAGCAGCCGCTCGAGCACCTCGATGCCGCGGTCGGCGCGGCGGCCGATGAGGTTTCTGCGCACCTCGGGCGTGATGGCGTGGATGGAGACGTTCATCGGCGAGAGCCCGCAGGCGACGATGCGCTCGGCCTCCTCGTCGGAGACGTTGGTGAGCGTGACGAAGTTGCCCTGCAGGAAGGAGAGGCGGTAGTCGTCGTCGCGCAGGGTGAGCGTCGAGCGCGCCTCGGGCGGGAGCATCGCCATGAAGCAGAACTGGCAGGCGTTCACGCAGGTGCGGATGCCGTCGAAGAGGACGTCGGTGAAGTCGATGCCCCAGTCCTGGCCCGGCTCGCGCCAGAGCTCGCAGGGCGTCGTGGTGCCGTCGCTGGGGTCAAAGACCTCGAGCTCGCAGGCGGCCCCGTCGGCCTCCCAGCGCCAGTCGATGAGATCGCGCGGCACGACGCCGTTCACGCGGTCGATGCGCATGCCGGGCTCGATGCCGGCCTCCCAGGCGGGGCTCCCCTCCTCGACGGCGGCGACCCAGGCGCCGAGCGCCCGGTCCCTCGTCGAGGCGTAGTCCGCGCGTCTCTGATCCACCATCGGCTGTCCCCGTTCTTCTCGCCCGATGCATCCCGCGCACCAATAACGTACAAAAACAAGCACAACTATCTCTATGCCCAGTCAAAAAACGCACCGGTACAATTTTGCGCGTAATTTGCCGTGGGCGAGAAGAACGTGCGCTCGCTACCCCTCCACCATGCGCTCGATCGCGGCGCGGACGGCCTCGATCTGACTCGCGGGCGTGCTCGCGCCGGCGGTGATGCCGATGAGCGAGGCCCCCTCGAACCACTCCGGCCTCAGCTCGTCGTCGCCCTCGACGTGATGCGTGCGGGGGCAGCTCGCCGCGGAGATCTCGGCGAGCCGGGTGGTGTTGGCGGAGTTGCGCCCGCCGATGACGACCATCACGTCGGCCTCCCGGGCGAGCGCGTCGGCTGCCGCCTGGTGGCCGGAGGTGGCCTCGCAGATGGTGTTGATGACGCGCACCTCCTCGGCGACGCCGAGCAGGGCCTCGACGACCTCGGCGAGAAGGACCCGGCGCGCCGTCGTCTGCACGACGACGCCGACCTTGCGCGCGTGCGGGAGCGCGGCGGCCTCCTCGGCGGAGCCGACGACGACGGCCCCGGGCGCGTGCGGGAGCGTGGCCTCCACCTCGGGGTGCCCCGCCTCCCCCACCACGACGACCTGATAGCCCTCGCGCGAGAGGCGCTCCGCCGCCTGGTGCACCTTCTTCACGAAAGGGCAGGTGGCGTCGAGGACGCGCGAGCAGAGCTCGCGGGCGCGCGCCTCCTCCTCGGGGACGGTTCCGTGCGTCCTCAGCAGCAGGGTGTCCCCCGCGGCCTCGTCGGGCGAGCTCACGGCGTCGACGCCGCGGGCCGCGAGCCCCGAGACGACGCGGGGGTTGTGGATGAGCGGTCCGAGGGTGTGCACGGCCCCCGAGCGCTCGTCGGCGGCCGCCTCGACCATGTGAAGCGCGCGCTCGACGCCGTAGCAGGCCCCCGCCTCGGCGGCGACGCGGATCTCGGGCGCCATCACTCCACCCCCGGGTGGTCATCGCGCAGGGCGTCGCGCAGCTCGTAGACGCGCGCCATGCCGACGCGCTCCATCTCGGCGAGCTGCTCCTTGCGCTTGCCCGCGGGCAGGTCCGACCACTCGATCGGGTCGCCGACCCTCACGTAGACGGGGCGGCGGAAGCGGAGGCGGCGGGCGCCGACGATCGCGACGGGCTGGACCGGCGCCTTGGCGAGCTGGGCCATGATCGCATAGCCCCCGTGGGACTGCTGCTCCGCGTCGTCGCGGACGCGCGTCCCCTCGGGGTAGATGAGGACGCACTCCCCGCGGGAGAGCATGGCGCGGGCGCGCCGGACGACCTTCATGTCGGCGGTGCCGCGCTCGACGGGAAAGCCGCCCGCACGCGAGAAGAGCCAGGTGGCGGGGAGCAGCTTGTCGAACTCGCTCTTGTAGACGATGCGCACCGGGACGTGGGCGAGCCACATCGTCACCACCACGACGACGGGGTCGAGCATGGACTCGTGGTTCATGATGATCACGCGCCCGCGCGCGTCGCCGAGCAGGCGCTCGGCCCGCTCGATGCGCCACGGCCACAGGAGCTTGGTCACCAGCCACAGGATGCGCACGACGGCGCCGATGAGCAGGCGCCCGGGCAGCGGGTGGTCGCGCAGGTCGTGGTCGTAGTAGTCGTCGAAGGTGTTTCCGGCGAAGGCGCGCATGCGCCCGCCCTTCTCGCCGCGCGCGTCCCTCTCGCTCATGAGCGCCTCCCCTGCTCGCGCGCCGCAAGCTCCGGCGAGAGCGCGATGATGGCGGCGACGACCTCTTCGAAGGAGAGCTCGGAGGAGTCGATGTGGCGCGCGTCGGCGGCCGGGCGCAGCGGGGACGCCTCGCGGCTGGAGTCGTATGCGTCGCGGCGCACGAGGTCGGCGAGGATCGCGCGCTCGGCGTCCGCGTCGACGGCAACGACGTCGCCGGTCGCGAGGTTGCCGCCGCCGCGCTGGACGGCGCGCCGGCGGGCGCGGGCCTCGGGCGAGGCGCTGAGGAAGACCTTGACGTCGGCGGCCGGGAACACCACCGTGCCGATGTCGCGCCCCTCGGCGACGACGTCTCCGCTCGCGCCGAAGGCGCGCTGGAGCTCGACCATGGTCTCGCGGACGCGCGGGTTGGCCGAGACCGGGGAGACCGCGAGCTCGACCTCGGGGGTGCGGATCTGGCTCGTCACGTCACGCCCGTCGAGAAGGACCCGCTGGGCGTCCCCGTCGGCGAGAAACTCGATGCGCGCGCCACGCGCCACGCGCGCCACGGCGTCCTCCTTCTCCGGGTCGACGCCCGCATCGAGGCAGGCGAGGGCGACCGAGCGATACATCGCCCCCGTGTCGAGGTAGGTAAGGCCGCACCGCCGCGCGACCTCGCGCGCGACCGATGACTTTCCCGAGCCCGAGGGCCCGTCGATGGCAACGATCATCGAATCCCCAATCTTCGTTCCTGCCGCCCGGGGCCGCTCCGGGAGGGGCGTCCCGCCGGCCGCTCGCGCAGCGCGCGGGACTCGGCCTCGCTGAGCTCGCGCCACGAGCCCTCGGGGAGCCCCGCGAGCCCGAGAGGGCCGAAGGCGTCCCGATGGAGCGCGAGGACGCGATGCCCCACCGCGAGCAGCATCTTCTTCACCTGGTGCTTGCGGCCCTCGTGGATGGTGATCCCCACGACCGCGTTGGGCTCCCCGCCCCCCGTCCGCCCCGCGGGGCGGGGCGGACGGCGGTATCATGCTCGAGGACGGGCCTGCGGCCCCGGCCGGGGCCGCAGGCCCGTCCTCGAGCATGATACCGCGTCTCAGGCGGTCGAGGTCGCGCTCGGAGGGCGTGCCCGAGACGAGGGTGACGTAGTGCTTCTCGACGTGGCGCGACGGGTGGAGGAGCGCCTGGCCGAGGTCGCCGTCCGTCGTGAAGAGCAGAAGGCCCGTCGTGTCGAGGTCGAGCCGACCCACCGGGAAGAGCCCCGGGTGCTCGCGGGCGGGCACGAGCTCGGCCACGGTGGGACGCCCCTGCGGGTCGCTCATGGTGGTCACGTAGCCGGAGGGCTTGTTGAGCACGATGTCGACCGGGCGAGCCTCGAGCCGGCAGGGCATGCCGTCGACGGTCACGACGTCTCTCTCCGGGTCGACCTTGCTCCCGAGCTCGGTCACGACGACGCCGTTCACGCGCACGCGGCCGGCCGTCATGAGCCGCTCCGAGCCGCGCCTGCTCGCGACGCCGGCGCGCGCGAGGAAGCGCTGGAGGCGCATGGGGTAGACGCCGCTCTCGCGCAGCGGCTCACTCATCGCGCGCGTCCTCGTCCGGGCCGTCGGGATCGCCTTCGGGGCCAAGCAGGTCCGACTCCTCCTCGAGGTCGGCCTCGGTCTCCTCGAGGGTCGAGCCGATGGAGCGCCCCGAGAGCCGCTCGCGGATGAACCTGCGCGACTCCTCGTCCGGGGCGAAGTCCTCGAGCGGGGGCAGGTCGCGGAGGCTTCTCAGCCCAAAGTGCTCGAGGAACAGGCGCGTCGTGCCCCAGAGCTGGGCCTGGCCGCGGTCCCGCTCGCGGCCGACCTCGCGGACGAGGCCCTTCTCCTTGAGCGAGCCTATGACGCCGTCGGAGTTGACGCCGCGGATGGCGCGGACCCCCTCGCGGGTGACGGGCTGGTGGTATGCGATGACGGCGAGCGTCTCGAGGGCGGCCTGCGAGAGCCGGCGGGTGTCCCAGGAGAGGACGTAGTCGGCGACCTCGTCATGGTAGGCGGGGTGGGTGAAGAGCCGCCAGCCGCCCGCGACCTCGCGGAGCTGGAACCCCCGGTTCGCGTCCGCGTACTCGGCCGCGAGCTCCGCGAGCGCGGAGGCGACCTCGCCGGGCTCGGCGCCCGCGGCGCGCGCGAGCTCGGTCGCGGGGACCGAGTCGTCGGAGACGAGGAGCAGCGCCTCGAGCAGCCCCTTGAGCGATCCGGATTCCATGCGTTCGAGCCCGCTCACGAGCCCTCCCTCCGTACGTGACGCCGCGGCGCGGCCGCGCCCCTAGGCGTCGTCTCCATCATCGTAGCCCACCTCGGGCTGGTAGGCCTCCGCGCCCTCGACGTGGGTGACGTCGATCTCCCCGAAGAGCTCGTCCTGCCGCACGCGGACGAGCCCGCGCTTGTAGAGCTCGAGCACGGCCAGGAAGTTGGCGACGACGGTCTCGGCGTCGTCCTGCCCGTCCAAAAGCTCGCTGAACGAGACGCTGCCGCGCGCGCGGACCACGCGGTCGACCGCGGCGATGGTGAGGGCCACGGGCAGGCGCCGGGGGGCCACGTGCTCGGCCTCGAGCAGGAACGTCTCGCGCCTGGAGTCTATGTCGGCGCAGATGACGGCGAGGCTCCTGAGCGTTATGCCCTCCAGGTAGTCCGGCATGAGGCCGAGGAAGTCCGGGTCGGGGCCGACGGTCCGGGGGTGCATGCGCCCCTCCGCCTCCGCGCGCGCGGCGAGCGATGCCGCGGCTGACCTGAACTGCTTGTAGGCCACGAGGCGGGCGATGAGGACCTCGCGCGCCTCGTCGGGCGAGAGGTCGGCGAGGTCGTCATCCTCCTCGTCGTCGGCCGGGACGCGCACGAGGGGCTCGTCGGGGACGAGCGAGGCGGCCTTGATGTCGAGCAGGGTCGAGGCCACGAGCACGAAGTCGCTCGCGACGTCGAGGTCGAGGTCGCGCATGCGCTCGACCTCCTCGAGGTACTGGTTGGCGACCTCCGAGATCGAGATGGCGCCGATCGTCACCTTCTGCCTCGTCACGAGCTGAAGCAGGAGGTCGAAGGGCCCCGAGTATGCCTGCGTCCGGACGCGGTACGACACCTAGCCCACCGCCCAGCCGAGAAGGACCCGCATGACGGTGCCCGCCGTGGCGTCGAGGTAGGACGAGAGCGGGTCGACGTGCAGGAGGCCGGGAAGGACGTAGAGGACGGCGAGCAGGATGGCCATCGAGTAGCCCTGGAGCTCGTAGTACCTCGCCCGGGCCCTCCCCGTGAGGAAGAACAGAACGACCTTGGACCCGTCGAGTGGCGGCAGCGGGATGAGGTTGAAGAAGCACAGGACGAGGTTCACTCGCACGTAGGCGAGCAGGATGGCGTACGCCCAGTACGCGACCTCGAGCCCTGCCGACGTTGCGGCGATCCACGCGACGGAGCGGTCGAGGAGCCCGAGCAGCGCCGCGCCCACGACCGCCTGCGCGAGGTTCGAGGCGGGTCCCGCGAGGGCGACGAGGACCTCGTCGCGGCGCGGGTGGCGCAGCCTGGACGGGTTGTACGGAACGGGCCGCGCGAACGCGAAGACCGGCCCCCCGGCGAGGGCCATGATGAGGGGCAGGACGATGGAGCCAAAGCCGTCGAGGTGCGCGCGCGGGTCGAGCGTGAGCCGTCCGGCCTCCTTGGCCGTGGGGTCGCCGAGCCTCAGCGCCGCCCAGCCGTGCGCCACCTCGTGAACGATGGCCGACGCCATGACGAGCACGACGGTGATGGCGATCGACGCGACCCTGTCGGTCAGGTACCCCACGGCTATCCCCTCTCGCGTCGGCGCATCGAGGCGGATGCGCGCCCCAGCGCCCAGGCGAGCGCGAGCAACATGATAGCAGCGAGCACGAAGTCGCCCCGCAGCGCGCCCCCGAGGGGCGTCTGAAACACGAAGAGTCCCGAAATGGGGCCGGGAAGGAGGCGGGAGGCGAGCCCGTTGAGCGGGAGCAGCGACGTGCGGGCCCCCGCCGGCAGGACGGCGTCGGCGACGGCGAGGGCGACGAGCACGGCGGCAAGCGCGCGGCATGCGGCGGCGCCGGCTCGCGGCAGGCGCGATGCGAGGGCGCTAGCCAAGCGAGGCCCCCTCCTCCTCGAGCCTCTCGGTGAGCTCGAGCCACTCCTGCTCGAGGGCCGGGACCTTCTTCGAGAGCGCGGCGTACTCGGACATGCACTCGTCGAAGCGCTTGGCGTCGTTGTAGAGCTCCTGGTCCGCCATGAGGGTCTCGAGCTCCGCGAGGCGCGCCTGCGCGGGCTCGAGCGCCGCCTCCACCTGCCTGAGGCGGTCGCGCTCCTTCTTGAGCGCGCGGTTCCGGCGGTTGCGCTCCTCGGCCTCGGCGCGGCGCTGCTCGCGGGTCTTGACGTTGCGTCCGGTGGCGGGCGCGGCCTCGGCCGCCGCCTTGGCGGCGACGGGCGCCGGGGTCGCCTCCCCCGCCGCGCGGGCCTCGAGCTCGGCACGCTTGAAGAGGAAGTAGTCGTAGTCGCCGTCGTACACGGTCACCCTGTGGTCGCGGACGTCGACGACCTTGTTTGCCACGGCGCGCACGAGGTGCTCGTCGTGGGAGATGAGCACGATCGTGCCCTTGAAGTCAACGAGCGCGCGCTCCAGCACGTCGACCGAGTCGATGTCGAGGTGGTTCGTGGGCTCGTCGAGCAGAAGCAGCGGGTCGGGCGCCACGAGCATCTTGGCGAGCGCCAGGCGCGCCCGCTCGCCGCCGGAGAGCACGCCCACGCGCTTCTCGACGTCGTCGCCGTGGAACAGGAACGCGCCGAGCAGGCGGCGCTCCTCGGAGGTGGTCCAGCCCGCTGCCACCGTGTCCATCTCGGCGAGGACGGTGTTGGCCTCGTTCAGCTGCTCGAGCTGGTGCTGGGCATAGTAGGCCTTCGTCACGTTCTTGCCCAGCTCGACCGTGCCCTCATCAGGCGCGAGCAGCCCGTTTATGAGCTTCATGAGCGTGGACTTGCCGGCTCCGTTGGGGCCGGTGAGCGCCACGTGGTCGCCGCGGTAGAGCTTGAGGTCCACGCCCGAGTAGACGTGGTTCTCGCCAAAGGACTTGGAGACGCCCTCGAGGCTCACGACCTCGTCCCCGGTACGCGGTGGCTCGGGGAACGAGAAGTGCACCTTCTTGGTACCCTCGGGCAAGATCACGAGCTCGCTCTTGATCTGCTCGATCTTCTTCATGCGCTCCTGGGCCTGAGCGGCCTTCGTGGGCTTGTAGCGGAACTTGTCCACGAAGACCTGCATGTGCGCGATCTCGCGCTCCTGGGCGGCGCGCTTGGCCCTCATCTGCTCGAGATTGTCCTCGCGCTGCCTGAGGTAGCCGGAGTAGTTGGCGGTGTAGGTCGTGATGCGGCGGTTCTCGACGGCTGCCACGTGGGAGACGCAGGCGTCCATGAAGGCGCGATCGTGGGAGACGAGAAGCACGGCGCCGTCGTAGCCCGCGAGGAACTGCTCGAGCCAGCGGACGCTCTCGAGGTCGAGGTGGTTGGTCGGCTCGTCGAGCAGCAGCAGGTCGGGGTGGCGCAGCAGCAGCTTGGAAAGCGAGATGCGCATCTGCCAGCCGCCGGAGAAGTCGCAGGCGGGCTTGTCGAAGTCCTCGACGGGAAAGCCGAGGCCGGCGAGGATCTGCCGGGCGCGCGCCTCGAGCTCGTAGCCGCCGAGGCGCTCGAAGCGGTCCTGGGCCGCGCCGTAGCGCTCGAGCAGGCGGTCGAGCTCGTCTCCGGGGGCGGTCTCGGAGATCTTGCGCTCGAGCTCGCGCACGCGGCGCTCCATCTCCTTCACCTCGTGGGCGGAGTCCACCACCTCGGAAAGCGCGCTCTTCTCGCCTGCGAGGTGGGTCTCCTGCTCGAGGTAGCCCACCGTGACGTCGCGGGCGAAGCTCACGGTGCCCTCGTCTGGGCTCTCCTCACCCATGATGATGCGCAGGAGGGTCGTCTTGCCCGAGCCGTTGGGCCCGACGAGCGCCCAGCGCTCCCCCGCGTTGAGCTGCAGCGTGGCCCCGGTGTAGAGGACCCTGCCGCCGAATGACTTGGTTATCTTGTCTGCGAGTGCGATCACGTGTGTCTTCCCTGGTTTCCCGTCCCGAAAGTCGAAAGTCGCCTAAAAGGGGCCTGGCCCCTTTTAGGCGATGGTGAGGTGGATCGCGAAGCCGGCGATCTCCTCCCTGAAGTAGATGAGGTAGGTGCGGCCGGAGCCGTCGGGGCAGAGCGTGCGCGAGGCCTCGTTGAACTCGACGCCGCGTGCCTCGTACCAGGCCTGGGCGGCCTCGATGTCGTCGACGTGCAGGCCGATGTGGCCCTTGCTCCCGCGTCCGCCGTTGTTCATGACCTCGACGAGGCTGCCGGCGAACGATGACACGGGGAAGGGCTCCTCGCCGCGCTCGATGCCGAGCAGGGCGCAGAGGGCGTCGGCGGTGGACGCCGCGTCCTCGGGCGTGGTGGTGTTGATGCCGACGTGGGCGAGCCTGAGCCCGAAGAGCTCAGACGGGTTCTCGGATGGGGCCATGTCACTCCCTTCGCGATGCAAACCCGTCCATTATAGACGTGAGGAGGGGGCGAAGGGGCCCTCACCGCGTCGAACGACGCCAGCCCCTCCGCCCCCTGTCGCGGGCGCCTCAG
Source organism: Thermophilibacter provencensis (assembly GCF_900128445.1). Classification (GTDB taxonomy): domain Bacteria; phylum Actinomycetota; class Coriobacteriia; order Coriobacteriales; family Atopobiaceae; genus Thermophilibacter; species Thermophilibacter provencensis. The sequence goes on from NZ_LT671417.1 coordinate 1,860,432, forward strand.
ACGACCTAACCTGCGAGCTCGAGCTTCGTCCTCACGATGCGCGTCACCGACTCGTCGATGCGCTCCTCGGAGAGCTCCCCGGATGCCACGGCGTCAAGGATCCCCTGATAGGCCGCCTCGAGGTCCGCGGGCATGAGGACCATGTCGACGCCGGCGAGCAGCGCCTGGACGCCGATGCGGTCATAGCCGACCTCCTCGACGACGGCGCCCATGCTGAGCGAGTCGGTGATGACGATGCCGTCATAGCCGAGCTCGTCGCGCAGGATCCCCTGCACGATCGCGGGGTTGAGCGAGGCGGGGACGTAGTCGCCGGTGACGTTAGGGAGGGTGATGTGCCCGACCATCACGAACGGGACGCCCGCGTCCATGGCGGCCTCGAAGGGGACGAGCTCGCTCGCCCTGAGCTCCTCCACGGTCGTGTCTGCCGTGATGGTGCCGTCGTGCGAGTCCCCGACGGCGCCGCCGATGCCCGGGAAGTGCTTCGCGCTGCAGAGGATCCCCGTGGAGAGGAAGCCCTCCACCTGCGCCCTCACGCGCGGAGCGACGACCTCGGCGCTCGCCCCGAAGGAGCGGAGGCCGAGCGTGGATCCCTCGACGTCGGCGATGTCCGCGTCGGGCGCGAAGTCTACGTTGAACCCGAGGTCGGTGAGGTAGGACCCAATGGTCACGGCGACCTGGCGCGCCTCCTCGTCAGAGGCGACGTCGCGCATGTCCCCGATGCGCTCCACCCCGAAGGCCGGGTTCGAGCCGACGCGCAGGACCGTCCCGCCCTCCTCGTCGACGGCGAGGAAGCACGGCAGGCCCGTGACCTCCTCGTAGTAGGCCTGCGTGTTCGAGAGCATCTCGCGCGTCTGGTCAGGGTCGACGAGGTTCTGCGCGAAGTAGCAGATGCCCCCGACCGGGAGCTCCTCGAGCGCGGCCCGCGTGGCCTCGCCGGCGGCGACCTGGGTCCCGACGTGCGTGAGGTCCTCGGGTCGCACGACGAAGAGCTGCGCGACCTTCTCCTCGAGCGTCATCCCTGAGACGGCCTCGGAGACGCGCTCGTCGAGCGAAGGCCGGCCGCCCTCGGGCTCGATGCCCTCCCCCGACCCGGGGGCGGGCCGGTCGCTGACCTCCCCGACGGCAACGCCGGGCTCCGCCCTGTCGTCAGGGCCCGCCTGCATGAGCGAGGGCCACGCGGCCCAGGCGGCGACGCCAACGGCGGCGATGACGGCCAGCGCGACGAGCGCCGGCGCGAATGATCTTCTCCTGCCCATACCATCCTCTCGTTGGGTGCGAGCCTCAGGATAGCGCAACCCCACCCGCTCCCCGAGCCCCGGCGCGGGAGTCTTTGAGCATTCAACGTGTGGTGCAACGTCACGCAGGCGAGGAACTATAGAATGGCCCTTGAGACCTCACCCGACCATCGACCGCACGGAGGGCCGTCGCCCATGACTTCAGGCACCAGGAGGGTCGCCGCGCTCGACGGCCTTCGCGTCCTCGCCATAGCCGCCATCATCGTCTACCACGCCAACCCCTCGTGGCTTCCGGGGGGCTACCTCGGCGTGAGCGTGTTCTTCGTCCTCACGGGATATCTCACCACCCTCTCGATCGAGCGGGAGATCGCCCGCGAGGGCTCCTTCGACTACCCGAGGTTCCTGCTGCGCCGCGTCGGCCGCCTCCTGCCCTCCATGCTCGTCGTCGTCGGCGCAGCCGCCGTGCTCTGCGCGCTGTTCTCGCCGCCGCTCGTCCCAAAGGTCGGCTCCGACGCCGTTCCCGCGCTCCTCTTCTTCGAGAACCTCTTCTACATCGTGCGCGAGGTCCCCTACTTTGCGGCGGCCGGCCTCCCCTCGCCGCTCACGCACCTCTGGTTCGTCGGCGTCACCATGCAGTTCTATCTTGTGTGGCCGCTCGTTCTGCTCCTGCTCTCGCGCGCCGTGCGCCACAGGAGGACCGCGTGCGCCATCGTGGCCGTCCTCGCGCTCGCCTCGTTCGTTGAGATGGCCGCCCTCTACGACCCGCTCGCGGACACCGCGCGGGTGTACTACGGGCCGGACACGCGCGCCGGGGAGCTGCTCGTGGGCGCCCTCGCGGCGCTTCTCACCCGCGGGCGCGGCTGGTCCCTTCGGATCCCCTCCCGCACCGGCGGCTCGCGCGAGCTGCCGGGCTGGGCGTACGACCTCGCAGGGGTCGGCTGCGTGGCGGCGGTCGCCGCCATGATGGCGCTGCTGAACGGCTACTCGGACGTTGTCTACCGCGGCGGCATCGCGCTCGTCTCCGTCCTCTCCGCGGCCCTCGTCGGGATCCTCAGCCGACCCGCGGGCCTGCTCGCCCGCCTGGTCGGGCTCCGTCCGCTCTCCGCCGCCGGGGCGCGAGGCTTTGCGCTCTACCTCTGGCACTACCCGCTCCTCCTCGTCATGAACCCCGCCACGCGCACGACCGAGCTCCCATGGTGGGGGTGGGCGCTCGAGCTCGCCGTCATCGTCCTCGCCGCGGAGGCGTCGTATCGTGTGCTCGAGCGGGGCGTGGGGGCGCCCGTCGCCCTCGGGCAGTCGCGCATTGCCCTCGGCGCCGAGATGGTCGCCCTTGTCGCGGTCCTGGCCGTCACGCTCTTCCCCGTCCCGGCGGGCCAGCCTGCGGGCCAGTCGGACCAGCGGCAGGACGCGCAGTCCCAGGAGGCCGCGTTCGACCCCGAGTCCGAGGGCTACGACGTCGCGGGGACCTATCTCGCGGGCACCGCCTTTGCGTCGGCCCTTGACACGATCAACCGGATGAGCTTCGACGTTGACGTCGAGACGGGCGCCACGGATGCGGGCGTGCTCCTCATCGGCGACTCCGTCGCCCTCGGCACCGAGTCCGAGTTTGCCCGCGTCTTCCCCAACGGCTGGATGGACGCCGAGATCGGGCGTCAGCTCCCCGTCGGGCTGGAGGCGTACAACCGCAGCGTCTCCGAGGGCCACGGGGCCGACGTCGTCATCTTCGCGCTCGGAAACAACGGTGTCGCGCGGGAGGACCAGGTCCGCGCCCTCCTCGACGCCGCCGGCCCCGACCGGCGCGTCTATCTCGTGACGACGCGCGTCCCCCTGCCCCTCCAGGACATCAACAACCAGCTCTTCTGGGACATCGCCGCCCAGTATGACAACGTCGAGGTGATCGACTGGTACGGCGAGAGCGCCGGCCACGACGAGTACTTCTGGGACGACGGGACCCACCTGAGGCCCGAGGGGGCAACGGCCTACGTCATGATGCTGCGCCGCGCCGTCACGGGCCGCTGATATGTAGATCAACCTGTCAAGAGGCAAGACCGTCCCGGCCCGCGGAGGTGCGGGTTGGGACGGTTTCGCTATGCTCCGATCCGGGGCGGCGGCGCGGCGGAGAGCCGGAAGGCTTCAGCGATCTCCAGTCTGACATCCGCGCGTCGTGGCGCATTCCGATCTGTCCGGCGCGGGGCACCCGCTTTCTAGGATCGCGCGTCGCCAGGGGCTGCGCATAGCGGCATCGCGGTTCTCCCCATCGCCCGCCCGGCGCCTGCGCCCCGGGGGTCGGCGGTTTGTCAGCCCTCGCAGTTGGCGAGGGCCCAGACGAAGCCGGCGAGCTCGCGCGCGACGGCGACGTTGGCCTTCGCGGGGCGCACGCCCCTCCTCCTCAGCCGCTCCGCCTTCGAGTGGAGCCTCCGGTTGGCCTCCGCCGCGACGCGAGCGGCCTCCGGGCCTATCCCCCGGCGCGCGGCGACCTCGGTCGGCAGCAGGGGGCTCCATCTGCGCGCGTGGTGCCAGGCGGCCTCGACGAGCAGCGTCCGGACGTGGGCGTTGCCCGTCCGCGTGATCGGCCCCCGCGCGACCGAGCCGCCCGACGAGCCCTCCGAGGGCACGAGGCCGAGGTAGGACATGAACGAGGGGGCCGTCGGGAAGCGCGAGAAGTCGCCGATCTCGGCGGCCACGGAGAAGGCGGTGACGGTGGAGATGCCGCGCACGGCCGAGAGCCGGGAGACGACGGGGCGCCACTCGTCGGTCGCGGCGAGCGCGGCGATGGCGGCGTCGAGCCGGTCGCGCCGCTGCTCGCAGGCGACGACCTGCTGCAGGTACTCCGAGAGCACGAGCCCCTCGGTCGAAAGCGGCAGCTCGATGGAGCGCAGCCAGTCGCGGTGGGCTGCGGTCCAGGCGCTCTTCCCCGGGTAGACGAGCCCCTTCCTCAGCAGCATCTTGGAGAGCCTGTGGCGTGCCGCCATGAGGTCGTCCCGGGCGTCGGCGCGGGCTCGGGCGAGGTCGCGGGCGGCCTCCTGCCCGGGCGTCGGGCACCACACCTCGACGACGTTGCCGACCGCGAGCATGCGCGCCAGGAACACGGCGTCGCGCCTGTCAGTCTTCACGCGGTCCCCGGCCGGCCGGAGCATCTTGCTCACCGCGCCCACCACGCACGGCAGACCGAGGGCGTCGAGGGAGCGCTTGAGGTCGAAGCCGGTGGGGCCGGACTCGTAGACGGCCCGCGCGGGCTGCGGCAGGGCCGCCGCCCACGCGGCGACGGCGGCCGCGTCGTAGCCGAACGAGCTCTCCTCGACCTCCCCGGTCTCCGGGACGAAGGCCGCCGCGGCGATCGAGCGGGCGTGTACGTCGAGGCCGACGCTGGTACGATAGATCATGGCTGGGACCTCCTATGACTTGTGGCGGGCCTGTCTCACGACTCGAGCCTAACCCACGTCGCCGCTGGCGCGGCCCTTGGTTCATAGAGAGAGGTCCCAGTCGCTCTCTACATATCTTCTAGGGCCGATCCCCTCGGCCCGCGTGCTCGAACTGACGGGCGCGCGGGCGAGCCCCTCGGGCAAGTGACCGGTTTCGAACGTATGGGGACGAAAAACCGGTCCCATACGTTCGAAACCGGTCACTTGAGGCTTATAGGCAAAACGGCCACATAGCCCGGACCTCACAAGCGCGCGTCAACCAAGCCGGGTTCATGAAAAAAGGCGGCGACCGAAGTCGCCGCCGTCATTCACATGGTGGAGATAAGGGGGTTCGAACCCCTGACCTCGTGACTGCCAGTCACGCGCTCTCCCAACTGAGCTATATCCCCGATGGTGGGCGATGCTGGATTCGAACCAGCGACCCCTTCCGTGTGAAGGAAGTGCTCTACCCCTGAGCCAATCGCCCGCGCTTTTGCGCAAGGGGTATATTACCAAAACTTCGGCCTCGCCACACGAGATTTTTTCGTAGGGCGGAAAGAATGTGAGAGAGTGAAGGAGATGCCAGCTCAGGACGCCCGTCCTCAGGGACACTCGACCCCGCCCCCCGCCATGCCGTACCTCTCCATCTGGGCGAGGACGAGGTCGCGCCGGGCCCGGGCGCGCGCCGGGTCGGCGGAGAGGGCCTCGGGGTCGTTGGGCAGGCCGGCCATGAGGGCGCACTCGCAGACGCTCATCTCGCCGGGCTCCTTCCCAAGAAGGCCCCGGGCGGCAGGGCCGATTCCCGTGAGCCCCCGCCCGAAGTAGGAGGTGTTCACGTAGAGCTCGAGTATCTCGCCCTTGCTGTAGCGCGCCTCGAGCTCGAATGCCATGAACGCCTCGGCGACCTTTCTCGAAAAGTCCTTGTCCTGCGAGAAGAACAGGTTCTTGGCGAGCTGCTGGGTGATCGTGGAGCCGCCCTGCTCGAGCGATAGCGTGGTGAGGTCGTGCCAGGCGGCGCGGCAGACCGAGATGAGGTCGACTCCGGGATGGTCGTAGAAGCGGTGGTCCTCGACGGCCACGACCGCGCTGAGGTAGGCCTCGGGAAGCTCGCTCGCGCTCACGTAGCCGTCCGAGCGGCGCACCCCGTCGACGGCCCGCTCCACGGGGGTCTCATCGAGCGCGGCGCGATACATCCCGTAGCCCCTGACAGTCACGACGGCGGCTGCGACGAGCGCTATGGCGACAAGGACCGCCAGCAGGCGGCCCAGGAGGCGCAGGAACGCCCTCATGGCCCTCTCCCTTCCCACTTCCCCAATTGTGACGCACCGCTGGCCGAGAAGCCATCGTCCAGGCATACGAAAGAGTGAGGTTTTCGAAAGGTTGGCCGACCTCGCGGGCGAGCGGTCGTCCCGTGCGCCAGCGCCTCCCCCTACTCTTCTAAAATTCTTGCTTGACCGACGCGGCGAGTCTGGTATAGTTTCTTTCGCACCAAGCGGGGATATAGCTCAGTTGGGAGAGCGCGTGACTGGCAGTCACGAGGTCAGGGGTTCGAACCCCCTTATCTCCACCACGTGAATGACGGCGGCGGCCTCGGGCGCCGCCTTTTTCATACGAGGGCTCATGGCGCAACGGTTAGCGCAGGGGACTCATAATCCCTGGGTTGCAGGTTCGAATCCTGCTGGGCCCACCATGATTTGTCGACGCGAACCGGCCAAGGGCCGGTTCGCGTCTTTTCTGTGGCGCGAGGAAGACACGCCGCGGCGACGGCAGGCGTCGCGAGAGGGGCACGCTACCCCCAGAGCAGCTCGCGCGTCACGTCGCCCACCGTTGCCGCGCCGCACATCTCCATGGCGTCCTGAAGCCCGGAGCGGAGCTCGCGGATGAACGCGCGCACGCCGTCCTCTCCCCCGCCGAAGGCGGCCACGACGAAGGGCCTGCACACGAGGCAGGCACGCGCGCCGAGGGCGAGCGCGCGAAGGACGTCGAGCCCGCTGCGGACGCCGCCGTCGACGAGCACCTCGACGCGGTCCCCCACGGCGTCGACGATCCCGGGGAGGACCGCCGCGGTGGCCGGGGTCCCGTCGAGCACGCGGCCACCGTGGTTGGAGACCACGATGGCGTCGACGCGCGCATCCGCGGCCCGCTCGGCCGCGCGGGCCGTCATGACGCCCTTGAGCACGAAGGGGACGCCCGCGTCGTGACATCTCGCGGCGACCTCCGCGATCTGCGCGGCCGACTTCGCGCCGGCGGGAGGCACCTGGCCGCGCAGGAACGGCAGGCCCGCCGCATCGATGTCCATGGCCACCGCCGCGGGGCGCGCCGCGAGGGCCTGGTCGAGCTTCTCGCCGAGCGTTGCCTCGTCCCAGGGCTTGACCGTGGGGACGCCGGCCCCTCCCAGCTCGCCCACGAGACCGCAGGCCTCTTCCATGATCGCCGCGTCCAGCCCGTCGCCCGTCCAGGCGAGCGTCCCCTCCCCGGCGGCGGCGGTGAGGACGCAGCGGTTGTACGAGACCGTGTCGTAGCCGTCCCCGTAGTGGCGCTGGACGTCGCCGACGGGGCCCACCATCACCGGCAGCGAGAGCTCGCGCCCCAGCACCGTCGCGCGTGTGTCGGCCGAGAAGGGGCCGTGCAGGGTGTCCATGTTGACGCACAGGTCCTGCCAGGCGCGCCAGTTTCTCTCGGCGACGCGGCCCGTGCCCTTGTCGCCGGGCCCGGGCATCACGCCCGCGCAGGCGCGGCCGTCGCAGACGGGGCACGCCCTGCAGAAGGGTCCGATGTTTCCACGCGCCGAGGCGGCGAGGTCGGCATAGCTCACGGGGGCTCCTCTCGATAGAAGGGTGCCCCGGCGAGAAGGGCCGGGGCACGTAGGGTCAGGCTAGGCGCGGGCGGGGACGACGCGCTCGGCGAGCCAGGAGACGACCTCGTCCATCGGCACGTCGAGGCGCTCGCCGGTCTCACGGACCTTGACCTCGGCCATGCCGTTCGCGACGCCGCGCTTGCCCAGGATCACCTGGTACGGGATGCCGATGAGGTCGGCGTCGGCGAACTTGACGCCCGGGCGCTCCTTGCGGTCGTCGAGAAGGACCTCGAGGTCTGCGGCGGAGAGCTCGCCCACGAGCCGCTCCGCGACCGGCGCGACCACGTCGTCGTTCACGGCCAGCGGCACGACCTCGACCTCGTAGGGCGCCACGCAGACGGGCCAGGAGATGCCGTGCTCGTCGTTGTGCTGCTCCACGACGGCGGCCAGCGTGCGGGAGACACCGATGCCGTAGCAGCCCATGAGGAACGGGCGCTCCACGCCGTCCTCGTCCGCGAAGGTGGCGCCCATGGACTCGGAGTACTTGGTGCCGAGCTGGAAGACCTGGGAGATCTCGATGCCGCGCGCGCTCTTGAGGGGCGCGCCGCAGTGCGGGCAGGGGTCGCCCTCGCGCACGCTCACGAGGTCCGCCCACTCGTCGACCGTGAAGTCGCGGCCGGGGCGGGCGCCCGTGAAGTGGTAGTCGACCTCGTTGGCGCCGCAGGTCCAGCTGCCGCTCTCGCGCAGGGACTCGTCGCAGACCAGGCGCACGCCCTCGGGCAGGCCGACGGGCCCGATGAAGCCCTTGTGCAGGCCGACGAGCTCGAGCTCCTCGTCCGTCATGAGGTGGTAGGCGCCGAAGAGCTTGCCCGCCTTGATCTCGTTGAGCTCGTGGTCGCCGGGGACGATTGCCACGACGTTCGTCCCGTCCTCGGCAACGAGCGCGAGCGACTTGCGCGTGCCGTTCTCCGGGAAGCCGAAGAAGTCCGCGACCGCCTCGATCGAGCCGAGGCCCGGGGTGTGGACCTTCGTGAGGGTTCCGTCGCCGGGGCCCTCGGCCACGGGGACCCTGGTGGCGGCGGCCTCCACGTCCGCGGCGAAGCCGCAGTCGCACCAGACGAGCTCGGCCTCGCCGGAGTCGGCGAGAGCCATGAACTCGACGGAGGTGTCGCCGCCGATCTGGCCGGAGTCGGCCACGACGGGCAGGGCATAGATGCCGCAGCGCTCGGCGATGCGCGCGTAGGCGGCCTTCTCCTGCTCGTAGCACTCCTGGAGCGACTCCTGCGTGGCGGAGAAGCTGTAGGCGTCCTTCATGATGAACTCGCGGCCGCGCATGAGGCCGAAGCGCGGGCGCATCTCGTCGCGAAACTTGTCCTGGATCTGGTAGAGCGTGCAGGGCAGCTGCTTGTAGGAGCGCAGCTCGTTCTTGACGAGGTCGGTGAAGGTCTCCTCGTGCGTGGGGCCGAGCGCGAACTCGCGGCCGTGCCGGTCGGCGATGCGCATGAGCTCGGGCCCGTAGGCGTCCCAGCGGCCCGACTCGTGCCAGAGCTCGGCGGGCGTGAGGACCGGCGCCATCATCTCCTGGGCCCCGATGCCCTCCATCTCGTCGCGGATGACGGCCTCGATCTTGCGGATCGAGCGCCATGCCAGAGGCAGGTAGCTGTAGAGGCCAGCGGCGGTCTTGCGGATCATGCCGGCGCGCAGCAGGAGCCGGTGGCTCGCGAGCTCGGCCTCGGCGGGGTCCTCCTTGAGCGTGGGCGCATAGAGCTGGGACATCTTCTGATAACGCTTCACGTGCGCATCCCTTCTGGTGGAATCGGTGCAACGCCCCTGATTCTACGACATACGGGCGACAAGAGCACCCGAAGCCGGCGCGCATCCGTCGCCGCGGGGGGCGCGGACGCGACGGCGTGCGGGAAGACATCGCCGTCTGGCGCCGGCGCCGGCGCGAGGTCAGACGGGCTAGGCGAACCGGCGCTCGATCTCGGCGAAGAGCTCGTCGACGGCGTCGGCCTCGTCGACGGTGCGGATCTTCTCGCCAGACGCGAAGAGGACGGCCTTGCCGCGGCCGCCCGCCAGGCCGATGTCGGCGCCCCTGGCCTCGCCGGGCCCGTTCACCACGCAGCCCATGACCGCCACGGTGATGGGGGCTCGCACGCCGGCGAGGCGCCGCTCGACCTCCGCGGCGACGCCCATGAGGTCCCACTGGCAGCGCCCGCACGTGGGGCAGCTCACGAGCTCGGGGCGCAGGCGGCGGAGCCCCACGGCGGAGAGCAGGTCCCAGGCCACCATGACCTCCTCCACGGGGTCTGCCGTGAGCGAGAGGCGCATGGTGTCACCGATGCCCTCCATGAGGAGCGCCCCTATCGCGGCGGCGTTCTTGACGGTGCCCTGGCGGGCCGTGCCGGCCTCGGTGACGCCCACGTGGAGCGGCACGTCGGGGAGCTCGCGCGAGAGCGCACGGTTGACCTCGACGGTCGTGGGGACGCCGTGCGCCTTGGCGGACAGGACGATGTCGGCGAAGCCGCGTTCGCGGAAGTGCTCGACGAACGAGGTCGCCGAACCCACGAGCTTCTCGACGTGCGTGAGGTCCTCCCGCTCGGCGAAGGCCGGGTCGAGCGACCCCGCGTTCACGCCGATCCGGATGGGGACGCCGGCCGCGCCCGCCTCGTCGATGACGGCGTCGACGCGCGCCCAGCTGCCGATGTTGCCGGGGTTCACGCGCAGGGCCGCCGCCCCGCGCCGGCACGCCTCGATGGCGAGGGTGTGGTCGAAGTGGATGTCGGCGACGACGGGAAGCGGCGAGGCGGCGCAGACCTCGGAGAGGCCGTCGAGGGCCGCGGCGGAGGGCACCGCCACGCGGACGATCTCGCACCCGGCGTCGGCGAGCCGCTCGATCTGGGCGAGCGTGGCGGCCGCGTCCGCGGTGTCTGTCGTGCACATGGACTGGACGGACACGGGGGCGCCGCCGCCCACCTGCACGCCGCCCACATGGACGGGGCGCGTGAGGTCGCGCGCCGGACGGTTCTTCTCGCTCATGCTGCCGCACCTACCCAATCACAAAGCGGGCGATGTCGTTTCTCAGGACGACGACGAAGACGAAGACGATAAACGCGAGCCCGAGGTAGCTGAGGGCGCTCTGGGCGCGCAGGGAGAGCGGTCGGCGGATGACGAGCTGGATGAGCTCGATGAGGATCTTTCCGCCGTCGAAGGGCGGGATGGGCAGGAGGTTCATGAAGCCCAGCGACATGGAGACCGCCGCGGCGACGAGCGCGAGCTCGTAGGTTCCCGAGGAGGCGGCCTCGGAGGTCATGACCGCGATGCCGACGACCGAGGAGGACTGGTCGAGCACCTCCATCGTGTGCTGGGGCTGGATGAGCTGCGCGACGTAGCTCGCGACCTGGCCCGTGTAGGCGAGCGTGGCCTGGGCAGCCTCGGGCAGGCTCGGGTGATAGGTCGCCACGCTCGCCGTGACGCCCAGAAGCTCGCACGCCTGGCCGTCCGGCAGGTCCACGAGGGTCGTCGACTCCGCTCCGTCGCGGACGTAGGCGAGCTCGAAGTCCTCGCCGGCGTCGAGGTAGGGGCGCATGGCGGAGGAGAGCTCCTCCCAGGTGCCGACGGGCGCCCCTGCCACGGCGGTGACCTCGTCTCCCGCCTCGAGGCCGGCTGCCTCGGCGTAGGAGCCGGCCTCGACCGACCCGATGACCGACGTGCCCGGGTAGTAGTCGACGCCGCGCGCCATGAGCGCGCAGGTCACGATCACGAAGGCGAGCACGACGTTCACGAGCGGGCCCGCGACGAGCATCGCGCAGCGCCTGAGGAACCCGACGCCCTGGTAGGTGTGGGAGCGCTCGAGTGCGAGGAGGTCGTCGGGGGCGAGCCCGGTCGGGTGGGGGCTGCCCGCGGCGGTCGACCCGGGGAGCGTGAAGTCGTGCCCGCGGTCGTACTCGGTCAGGTGGTTCGCGTCTCGCGCGAGCGTCTCGAAGGAGGCGGGGTAGTCGCGCTGGCCCGGGGTCTCGCCGAGTTCGGGGTCGTAGTAGGGGCGGATCGACGCCCAGTCTGTGAGCGTGGCGAGAAGCTCGTAGGCCCTGCCCTCGTCTACGTCGAGCTCGCGGGCGACGTCCGCTGCGCGCACGCGGCCCCGCTCCATGACGATCTGGAGCGCGGGGGCGAGCAGGTCGTCGTCGGACCCCTCCATGCCGCAGATGCGCGTGTAGCCGCCGAGAAGGAGCGGCGTGACGCCGAACTCGGTGCCCACCGAGCGGCTCTTGCGCGAGAGCCTCCAGCGGCACGGCAGGCCGAGGAAGAACTCCGTCGCCCTCACGCGCAGCGCGCGGGCGACGAGGTAGTGGCCCCCCTCGTGGACGAAGACGAGAAGCGACAGGACGAGCACGCCCCAGAAGACGGCTGAGGCTACGGAAAGCACGGCACTCAAAGGGCGACCTCCGAGAGAACGGCGAGGGCCAGCGCGCGGGCGCGCGCGTCGACCTCCTCGAGCTGACCTAGCGACTCTACCCGCTCGGGGTCGGTCGCGTCCATGACGGCGGAGACCGTCCTCTCGATGTCGAGGAACGAGCACAAACCTTGGCGGAACCTTTCGTTCGCCACCTCGTTGGCCGCGTTCAGGGCGCACGGGAGGGTTCCCCCGGCCCGGCCCGCGGCGCGGGCGAGGGCAAGGCAGCCGAACGCGGCCTCGTCGGCCTCGCCGAAGGAGAGCGGGTCCGCCGCGCACCAGTCGATGCGCTCTACGGAGGCCTCCCAGCGCTCGGGGTAGCTGAGCGCGTACTGGATCGGGGCGCGCATGTCGGACCCGCCGAGCTGGGCCTTCACGACGCCGTCGACGAACTCGACCATGGAGTGGATCTTGCTCTCGCGGTGGACGAGCACGCGGACGGCGTCGATGGGCTGCTGGAAGAGATGGTGCGCCTCGATGACCTCGAGGCCCTTGTTCATGAGGGTCGCCGAGTCGATCGTGATCTTCTCGCCCATCGTCCAGGTGGGGTGCGCGAGCGCGTCGGCCGCCGTGACGGAGGAGAGCTCCTCGCGCGACCGTCCGTAGAACGGGCCGCCCGAGCAGGTGAGCCAGATGCGGGAGACGTCCTCGGGGCGCTCCCCCACCAGGCACTGGAATATGGCGCTGTGCTCGGAGTCGACGGGCAGCAGGCGCCCCGGCCGGGCGAGCGGCATCATGAGGTCGCCGCCGCAGACGATTGACTCCTTGTTGGCGTAGGCGAGCGCCTTGCCCTCCACGAGGGCGGCGAAGCCCGCGTGGATGCCAGCGAAGCCGACGAGCGCGTTCACGACCATGTCGACGTCGGGCAGGGTCGCGAGCTCGGTCACCGCGTCCGCGCCGAAGGCGGCCTCGCAGCCGGCCGGGAGCTCGGCGAGGGCGGGGTCGGAGGAGCGCGCGGGGTCGGCGATGGCGACGCGCGCGCAGCCGAACTCGCGGGCGGCGGCCACGGCGGCGCGCACCGAGGTGTTGACGGAGACGGCGACGACGCGCAGCCTGTCGGCGTGGCGGCGGCAGACGTCGAGCGTCTGGGTCCCGATGGAGCCGGAGCAGCCGAGGACCGCGACCCTCAGGGGCCGCGGCCGCACCGCGCGGGGCGCGGTGTCCTCGAAGATGGTCACAGGATGCCTCCAAAGAGCAGAAGGAAGAACGCGGCCATGCTTCCGAAGAGCATGGAGTCGGAGCGGTCGAGCAGGCCGCCGTGCCCGGGCAGCACGTTGCCGGAGTCCTTGACCCCCACGCCGCGCTTGAGGCGCGACTCGAAGAGGTCCCCGATGACGCCGGCGACCCCCACGACGAGCCCGCACAGGACGGCCATGGCGATGCTCATGTCGCCGACGACGAAGACGGCCAGCACGACCCAGACGATGACGGAGCCGACGATGCCGCCGAAGAAGCCCTCGACGCTCTTGCTCGGCGAGATGCGCGGCGCGAGCTTGTGGCGGCCGAGCGCGGACCCGACAAAGTAGGCGAAGGCGTCGTTGGCCCAGATGGAGAGCATGACGGCGAGCGTGACGAGGGCGCCCGTCAGGCCGGCGTCGAACCTGCGGATCAGGACCACGCTCGAGAAGGCGAGCGACGTGTAGAGGGGGCCGAAGGCCGTTACGGCGACGTCGGCGACGCTCGCCCGCGGCGTGAACACGTACCAGCACGCGCAGGCCATCAGCATGACGAAGATAACGAGCGCGCAGGCGAGAAGCCCCGAGACGAGGGCTGCCGGCGGGAACAGTACGGCCGCCGCGAGGCCGATGACCTCGTTGGGCATCCTGCCCCCCATGCGACAGATGCGGAAGAACTCCGAGCAGCACAGCCATGCCTGGGCGATGACGAGCGCCGTGGTGGTGACGGGCCCGCAGAACAGGCACGCGAGGGTGACGACGGCATAGATCGCCCCCGAGGTCGAGCGCGTGAGGAGGCGCTCGGCCGAGTTGCGCGCCTTCTGCCCCGTGAGGTCGCCGGCGGCGCGGCGCTCCTCCTTCGAGGCGCGGCGGCCCTCGAGAAACGCTATCTGTCGGTCGAGCCCGGACTCGCGCCCATCGTCGGTGCGGCGGCTCTCGCTCATGGCGTCACGACCCCGCCGAAGCGCCGCGAGCGCGACTGGTACGAGGCGACGGCCCGCAGGAAGTCCCATCGGGAGAAGTCCGGCCAGAGGGTCGGCGTGACGTAGAACTCCGTGTATGCGAGCTGCCAGAGCAGGTAGTTGGAGAGCCTGAGCTCGCCGGAGGTCCTGATGAGGAGGTCGGGGTCGGGGAGCCCGGACGTGTAGAGCCGGCTCGCGACCGCACCCTCGTCGACGTCGTCGGGGTCGAGGGCGCCGGCGGCGGCATCCCGAGCGATCTGTCGGGCGGCGCGCGCGATCTCGGCGCGGGACCCGTAGTTGACCGCGAGGGCGAAGGTCATGCCGGTATGGTCGGCCGTCTCGTCGAGGCCGCGCTGGAACACCAGGCGGGTCTTCTCCGGCAGCGCCTCGAGGTCGCCGAGGAACCTGAGCCTGACGTTCTCCTGATGGAAGAGCGGGAGCTCGTTCACGAGCGTCGTGGCGAAGAGGTGCATGAGGAGGTCGACCTCGCGCTGGGGGCGCCTCCAGTTCTCCGTGGAGAAGGCGTAGACCGAGAGCGCGTCCAGGCCGAGCCTCACGCTCGTGGTCACCGCCTCGCGCAGCGCGTCGACGCCCGCCACGTGTCCCCGCGAGCGGTCGAGCCCGCGGGCCTGCGCCCAGCGGCCGTTGCCGTCCATGATGATCGAGACGTGGCTCGGGATGCGCTCGAGGTCGACGTCGGCGAGGCAGATGTCGGCGGGGGCGTCGGCGTAGTACTCCCTGAGCTTGGCTTCGTCGCGCAGCATCTAGATTTCCATGACCTCGGCGGTCTTGGCCTTCAGCAGCTCGTCGACCTTGGCGACGTAGGAGTCCGTGAGCTTCTGGACGGCCTTCTTCTCGCGGGACTGCTGGTCCTCGGGAAGCTCCTCGTCGCGCTCGATCTTGCCGTTGACGTCCCTGCGGACGTTGCGGATCGCGACGCGGCTCTCCTCGGCGAGCTGGCTGCACTCCTTGGCGAGCTCGCGGCGGCGCTCCTCGGTCGGGCGCGGGAAGGGCAGGCGGATGCAGACGCCGTCGTTGGACGGGGTGATGCCAAGGTCGGAGCCCTCGATGGCCTTCTCGATGGATCGAAGCGCGCTCTTGTCCCACGGCTCGACGACGAGCATGGAGGCCTCGGGCACCTTCACGGCGGCGAGCTGGGTGATCGGGGTGGGCTGTCCGTAATAGTCGACCATGATGGGCGCCAGGATCTGCGCGTTGGCACGCCCGGTGCGGACGCGGGCGAAGTTGGCCTTGAGGGTGTCGAGGCACTTGCCCATGTTCTTCTCGGCGCGGTCGGTGTACTGGCTCATGACTAGTCCTCCTCGACGACGGTCGTTCCAACGCTCTCCCCGCTTACGGCGCTCATGAAGACGCCCGGGGAGTTGATGTCGAACACCATGATGGGCATGTGGTTGTCGTGGCACAGCGCGGTGGCCGTGGCATCCATGACCTTGAGGTCGCGGTTGAGGACCTCGCGGTAGGTGACGGTGTCGTAGCGGCGCGCGTCAGGGTTGGTGCGCGGGTCGTCATCGTAGATGCCGTCCACGTTGGTGGCCTTCATGAGGACCTCGGCCCCCACCTCGCAGGCGCGCAGCGCGGCGGCGGTGTCGGTCGTGAAGTAGGGGTTGCCGGTCCCCGCCGCGTAGATGGTGATGCGCCCCTTCTCGAGGTGGCGGATCGCGCGGCGCCTGATGTAGGGCTCGGCGATCTGGCGCATCTCGATGGCGCTCATGACGCGGCAGTCCATGCCGTTGCGCTCGAAGCAGTCCTGGAGGGCGAGGGAGTTGATGACAGTGGCGAGCATGCCCATGTTGTCGCCCTGGGCGCGGTCCATGCCCGCGGCGGCCCCGGTGAGGCCGCGGAAGATGTTGCCCCCGCCCACGACGATGGCGACCTGCACGCCGGCCTCCCAGACGGGCTTGATCTCCTCGGCGAGGCGCTGCGGGACCGCGGCGTCGATGCCGAAGGACTGCTCCCCCATCAGGGCCTCGCCGGAAAGCTTGAGCAGGACGCGGTGATACTTGATGTCTGACAAGCCAACCTCCACTCAATCGTGCCGCGCGAGGGCGCGACGCCTTGTTCGAGACGAGATTCTACCAGAGACGCGCGGGGCGGTTCCGCAGGCTCGGCGGAGCGACCCCGTATGCACACGAACGGGGCCGGCGAGAAGATCTCGCCGGCCCCGGATGACGTACGAGGGGAAGCGCTACTCGGCGTCGCCGAAGGTGTAGCGAATGAAGCTCATGACCTCGACCTCGTCGCCGAGGGACTTGCCCACGTTCTTGGCGAGCTGGCCGATGGTGACCGAGCCGTCCTTGACGAACTCCTGCTCGGTGAGGACGCTCTCCTTGAAGTACTTCTCGAGGCGGCCCTGGGCCATCTTCTCCTGGATGGCCTCCGGCTTGCCGGACTCGGCGGCCTGGGCCTTGTAGATGGAGAGCTCGTGCTCGATCACGTCGGCGGGCACGTCGTCGCGACGGGCGGCGACGGGCGCGGCCGCGGCGACCTGCATGGCGACGTCGTGCGCGAAGGTCTTGAACTCGTCGGCCTCGGCGGTCTCGGGCTTGCCGAGCTTGAAGGTCACGATGTCGGCGAGCTTGCCGCCGAGGTGGACGTAGCTGCCGAGGGCGCCGTCAGCGGCGGTGACGCGCTGGAAGCGGGCGATCTTCATGTTCTCGCCGATGACGTGGATCATCTCGGTGAGCTCGGCCTCGACGGTGGACTCGCCCATCGCGCAGGCCTTGAGGGCCTCGACGTCGGCCGGGTCGTTCTCGGCGACGACCTTGGCGAGCTCGAGGGCAAAGCCGCAGAACTTGGGGTTGGTGCCCACGAAGTCGGTCTCGCAGGTGAGCTCGAGGATGGCACCCAGCTTCTGGTCCTCGGAGACGTAGGTGGCGATGGTGCCCTCGTTGGTGTCGCGGCCGGCGCGCTTGACGGCCTTGGCGATGCCCATGGTGCGGAGGATGTCAACGGCCTTGTCGATGTCGCCATCGGCCTCGACGAGGGCCTTCTTGCACTCCATCATCGGGGAGTCGGTCATCTCGCGGAGCTGCTTGACGAGGGCGGCGGTAACCTGTGCCATGGTGTTTCTCCTCTTCGTTCGTGAAGGTCGTTACTCAGCGGCGGGAGCCTCGGCGGCAGGGGCCTCCTCGGCGGCAGGGGCGGCCATCTCCTCGGCCGTGATCTGCTCCTTGCCGGAGCCGGCGAGGACGGCGTCGGCGGCGAGCTCGCACATGAGGGAGACGGAGCGGATGGCATCGTCGTTGGCGGGGATGCCATAGTCGACGACGTCGGGGTCGGAGTTGGTGTCGAGCAGGCTCACGACGGGGATGTGGAGGCGGTTGGCCTCGCGGATCGCGATCTCCTCGCGCTTGGAGTCAACGACGAAGATGGCCTGCGGAAGGGCGAGCATGGTGCGGGCGCCACCGAGGTTGGACTGGAGCTTGCCGAGCTCCTTGGTCAGCACGGCCTGCTCCTTCTTGGGCAGAAGGCTCATGCGGCCGTCCTCGACCATGGCCTCGAGCTCCTCCATGCGCTGGATGCGGGAGCGGATGGTCACGAAGTTGGTGAGCATGCCGCCGAGCCAGCGCTGGTTGATGTAGGGCATGCCGCAGCGCTCGGCCTGCGCGGCGATGGGCTCCTGGGCCTGCTTCTTGGTGCCCACGAACAGCACGGTGCCGCCCTTGGAGGCAGTCTCCTTGAGGAAGGTGTAGGCCTTGTCGGCGCCGAGCATGGTCTGCTTGAGGTCGAGGATGTAGATGCCGTTGCGCTCGCCGAAGATGTAGGACTTCATCTTGGGGTTCCAGCGGCGGGTCTGGTGGCCGTAGTGGCAGCCGGCGTCGAGCAGGGTCTGGATAGTGATCTTAGCCATGATAACCTCCTGTGGTTGGTCCTCCGCGCGAGGTCATCCCCGAGTCGCCACCCGGGACCTGGCTTGAGCCCCGGGCACCACGGCGGGCGGGTAGTCGCGCGTGCGTGATGGTACCGCGCCGAGCGCGGCATGTCGTGCGGATGCACAACGGACAGAAAGTATAGCGTCACCCGCCCGCTTTGTCGAGCGTGCAAAAGGGACAGTCACTTTTGCACGGCTCGAGGGTGGGCGCCGCGCGCGGCGTCGCGCAGGCGCTCCACGGACAGGTGGGTGTAGACCTGAGTCGTGGAGAGGCTCTCGTGGCCCAGAAGCTCCTGGACGCTCCTGAGGTCCGCGCCCCCCGAGAGGAGCTCTGTAGCGAAGGTGTGGCGCATCGCGTGCGGGGAGAGCGCGGGGTCGAGCCCGGCGAGCGCCACGTGGCGCCCGAAGCTGTCGCGCATGGCCCCCGCCGACATGGGGTTCCCCCGGGAGGAGAGGAAGAGGGCGTCGGTCGGCCGTCTCGAGCGGGCGGCGAACTCCGGGCGCCCGCCTCGCTCCCAGCGCCCTATCCAGCGCACAGCCTCGTCGTAGAGAGGAACGATGCGCTCCTTCGAGCCCTTGCCGAACAGGCGGGCCTGACGTCCCGCAAGGTCGACGTCGGCCACGGAGAGCCCGGCGGCCTCCGAGACGCGGCAGCCGGTCGCATAGAGCGTCTCGAGCAGCGCGCGGTCGCGCAGGCCCTCGGTCGTCCCCACGTCGCAGGTGGCGAGAAGGGCGCGGACGTCCGCGTCGGACATCGTGCGGGGAAGGGGCCGGCCGGCCTTGGGGCTCGCGAGCGCCGCCGCTGCCGACGCGTCGCAGACGCCCTCGCGCGCGAGCCAGCGGTAGAAGCCGCGCAGCGACGAGAGGCGCCGGTTGACCGTCCGCGGCGAGTAGCGGGCGCGGGAGAGCTCGGCGAGGTACCCCCTCAGCTCGCGGTGCGTCACGCGCAGCGGGTCGATTCCCGCGCGGCGCGCCCACGATACGAAGGAGGCAAGGTCGCACCCGTACGAGCGCACCGTGTTAGGTGAGAGGTTGCGAAAGCGACCGAGATGGTCGCAGAAGCGCGCGACGAGGCCCTCGAGGTCGGGCTCGCTCACGCCCCCTCGCCCCCGAAGAGGTCCTGGCGCGACCGCACGTAGGCCGCGAGGTCGGAGCGCGCCCGCTCGGCGAGCGCCGCGCGGCGCTCTGCCTTCCTCCTCGGCGCGTCCTCGAGCGGCGGGAAGAGGCCGAAGTTCACGTGCATGGGCTGGTAGTCGAGCGTGGAGGGGCTCGTCGCGTACCTGACGAGCGAGCCGAGGGCGGAGGTGGCAGGGATGGACGCCGGGGACGCGCCCGAGAGCTCGGCATAGGTGTTGAGCGCGGCGAGCAGGCCCGAGGCGATCGCCTCGACGTACCCCTCGGTCCCGGTTATCTGCCCGGCGAGGCGACACCGCGTGCCGGGGATCGCGAAGGTGGCGTCGAGCGCGCGGGGCGCGTCGACGAAGGAGTTGCGGTGCATGACCCCGTAGCGCAGGAACTCGGCCGAGCCGAGGCCAGGGATCATCCGAAACACGCGCCGCTGCTCCGGCCACGTGAGGTTGGTCTGGAAGCCGACGAGGTTGTAGGCGGCCCGCGCCTCGTTCTCTGCCCTGAGCTGGACCGCCGCCCAGGGCCGCCGCCCCGTGCGCGGGTCGGTGAGGCCCACCGGCTTGAGCGCGCCGAACCGCAGCGAGTCGTGCCCGGTCCGGGCGACCTCCTCGACGGGCTGGCAGGCGCAGAAGAGGTCGGCCTGCTCGAAGTCGCGCGCGAGGACCCGCTCCGCGGAGAGCAGGGCCTCCATGAAGGCATCGTACTCGACGCGGTCGAGCGGGCAGTTGAGGTAGTCTCCCCCGCCCGACTCCCCGTAGCGGGACTGGGAGAAGACGACGTCGCGGTCGATGGAGTCGGCGTCGACGATGGGCGCCGCGGCGTCGAAGAAGCTCATGCGCTCGCCGCCGACCGCCTCCGCCACGGAGTCGAAGAGCGCGTCGGAGCACAGGGGGCCCGCCGCGATGACGGAGGGGCCCTCGGGGATGGACGTAACCTCCTCGCGGACGACCTCGACGAGCGGGTGGCCCTCCACGAGCCGCGTCACCTCCGACGAGAAGGCGTCCCGGTCGACGGCGAGCGCCCCTCCGGCGGGGACCGAGCACGAGCGGGCGACGCGAAGCAGCTCGCAGCCCATCTGATCAAGCTCCCACTTGAGAAGCCCCGCGGCGGTCTCCGGCTTGGTCGACTTGAGCGAGTTGGAGCACACCAGCTCGGCGAGGCGCGAGGTGCGGTGCGCCGGGGAGGGGCGGGAGGGACGCTGCTCGCAGAGCCTCACGCGCACGCCTCGGCGCGCGAGCTGCAGCGCGCACTCGCTCCCGGCGAGTCCCCCTCCGACGACCGTCACGACCTCCGACATGCCTGGCTCCCCTCAGCTCACCCGAAACGTTGCGAGACACCATTCTGCCCCATCAGGTAGGCTCGCGTGGGCGAGTATCTGCCGTCGGGGAGCCGCTCCACGATTCCTCTCGCCTCGAGGTCCGTCAGCGTCCGCAGCAGCGTCAGGACGTCCTCGCCGAGTCGAGCGGCAAGCTCGTCGGGCCTTGAGGGGGAGGCGAGCAGGGCGGTCGCTACCGGCCCTCCCGAGCGGTCTGGCGTCGGGCCCGCCATGGGCACGGCGTCGAAGTCGAGCGAGAGCGCGATCTCGAGCGACCGCTCGTCGGGGATGATCCTCGCGCCCTCGGCCGCCAGCCGGTTGGTGCCCGACGAGGCGGGCGAGAAGATCGAGCCGGGTATGGCATAGACCGCCCTGCCGAGCTCTACCGCCGCCTCGGCGGTCGACATCGTGCCCGAGCGCAGCCCCGCCTCCGTCACGACGAGCACCTGCGAGAGCGCGGCTATGACGGAGTTTCTCTTCGGGAACGCCCACCTCCTCGGGCCCGCTCCCCAGCGCTCGAGCGAGAGCACCGCCCCGCCCGAGGAGAGCGTCGCCTCGAAGACGTCCTGGGACGAGGTCGGGTAGACGACGTCCGCCCCGCAGCCCGACACGATGACGGAGCGGCCGCCCGCCGCGACCGCCGCGAGGCCGGCCGCGCGGTCGCATCCCATGGCCCCTCCCGAGACGACGGTGATCCCGTGGCGCGCCGCGACGCGGGCCGCCATCTCCGCCACGGCGAGCCCGTAGGGCGTCGCGCGGCGGGCCCCGACGACGGCGAGGCAAGGCCCGGAGAGCGCCCCGGGGTCGCCGAGGCCACGCAGCTCCTCGGGCGGTCGCTCGAGCTCGAGGAGCGAGCGCGGGTACGCCTCGTCCCCCAAGGAGATCTCCCAGCCCGTCCGCGCGCTTCCCCCCATGGCGACCCCCTCACTCCATGGACCGCGAGCGAAAGCCCACGGCCTCGACGATGTCATCCGACGTCACCCGGTCGTGCCCCGCGAGGTCGGCGATCGTTCGCGCGACGCGGGCGACGCGGGCAATCGCGCGCCCGCCGAGCCTGAGCCGGTCGGCGAGGCCCTCGAAGGTCCTCTGCGCCCCCAGGTCGAGGAGCGCGGCGGCGACCGGACCCGCCCGCCCGTCGTCCGAGCGCTCCCGTCGCGCGGCCCTCTCCCGCGCCTGGCCCACGAGCGCGGCCATCTCGGCAGAGCTCATCCCGCGCTGCTCGCGTATCACCTTCCTCCCCGAGGGCCGCGCGACATCCACGACCACGTCGATTCGGTCCATGAGGGGGCCGCCGATCCTGCCCTGGTAGGCCGCGACCCGCGTCGGCGTGCACGCGCACTCGGCGTCCGGGTCTCCAAGGTGCCCGCAGGGGCATGGGTTCGCCGCCGCGACGAGCTGGAAGTCGCACGGGAAGGCGTAGACCCCGTCGACGCGCACGATTCTCACCTCGCCGTCCTCGAGCGGCTGCCGCATCGCCTGGAGGGCGCCGCGGCCGAACTCGGGAAGCTCATCAAGGAAGAGCACCCCCTTGTCCGCGAGCGACACCTCTCCGGGGCGCACCGGCCGGCCGCCTCCGACGAGCCCGCCGACAGATATGGAGTGGTGCGGCGCCCTGAACGGACGCTCGCCGCACGCGATCCGGTCTATGGGCTCGCCCGCGACCGAGTGGATGAGCAGCGCCTCGTCCGCCTCCTTCTCGCCGAGCGGCGGAAGGATCGTGGGGAGCCTGCGGGCGAGCATGGTCTTGCCGGCGCCGGGAGGGCCCACCATGAGCACGCCGTGGCGCCCCGCGGCGGCGATGGTCATCGCCCGCTTCGCAAGGTCCTGGTCGACGACGTCGGCGTAGTCGAGGGCCGGGCGCGTGGGGGCGGGGCGCCCGAGGCCCCCACGGGCGGCAGCGCCGGGATGCCGCCCTTGAGCTGGCCCAGGGTGACGAGCCCGTGCGTCTCCCCGGGCCAGCCCGGGGAGACCTCGGCGTGCGCGGAGGTGACGAGCGACAGGCCCCTATCCTGAGCGAGCCGGGCGTAGGCCACGCCGCCGCGCACCGGGCACACCGATCCGTCCAGCCCGAGCTCCCCCACCATGAGGCACCCGTCGGCCAAGCGCCGGGGAAGCTGCCCCGTCGCGACGAGTATGGCCGTCGCGATGGGAAGGTCGAAGCCCGTCCCCGTCTTTCTCATCTCGCTCGGCGCGAGATTGACGGTGACGCGCGCCCGGGGGAGATCGAACCCGCACGACCGGAGCGCGCAGCGGACCCGCGAGCGCGCCTCGAGCACCGCAGAGTCGGGCATGCCGACGATGTCTATGCCGGGAATGCCGCCCGACGTGCTCACCTCGACCGTGACGCGCAGCGCCTCGACGCCCCTGAGCTCCGCGGCCTCGATGCCGGCGGACCCCCGCGCCATCAGTCGTCGACCTCGTACGCGCCCGAGAGATGGCGCAGGCGGGCCGCGCCCTCCCCCACGACGTTCAGGGCTATGACGTCAAAGCGGACCGCGTCCGCCTCGGGGTGGTTGACGATGTAGGCGAGGGCGAGCATCTTGTAGCGGCGTCGCTTCCTGGAGTCGACGGCGAGCTCGGGCATCCCCTCCCCGCGCTCCCCGAGCGCGAGTCGCGTCTTGACCTCGACGAGGACGATCGTGTCGTCCTCGTCATCCTCGCGGGCGACGATATCGACCTCCCCGAACTCGCAGCGCCAGTTGCGGTCGAGGATGTACCACCCCTTGCGCTCGAGGTAGGCCGCGGCCATCTCCTCGCCCTTCATCCCAAGCTCGCGCGGCGTGAGGTCGCGCACCGTCCTCGGTCGCTCCCGGGCGCTCGCCTCCACCTCGCCGGCCTGCGCCTCCGGCGTCGCGGGAAGATCCTGGTCGGGGTCGTACTCGAACGCGCGCTCCTGCTCCTCGTGCATGCTCTGCCTCCCATCGTCGGACATGGTCAGACGAGCTTGGCAGAGGGCGCTTTCGCGCCGCGCCCACAGACGTTTCCGGTCTCTGGCGTGACGCTGACGGGTCAGGCGCGTCCACAGGAGGCCTCCCCGCTCAGGGCCTCCCCGAGCCGTCGAGACGGACGGTGATTCAAAAAGCGGGAATCAGAAGAGACGAGGCGTCTCGAGAAAGTTTCCACAGAAGGAGACGCGGTGTATCGGCGTGAGGCCGCGCGCGCGAATGGCGGAGATGTGCTCTGCAGAGCCATAGCCCTTCGACTCTGCGAGGTGATAGCCCGGGTAGTCGTCCTCGTAGGCGACCATGATGGCGTCACGGGCCACCTTTGCGACGATGGATGCCGCCGATATGCAGGCGACCCGCGCGTCGCCCTTGACCACGCAGGTCTCCCTCGGATGGACGTGCACCGGGTTCCCGTCGATGAGGACGCGGTCCGGCTCGACCCCCGCGTCGGCGATGGCGGAGGCCATGGCCTGCCTGAGCGAGACGGCCATGCCGACCGCGTCGATGGCCTCCGGCTCCACGTGGGCGACGCCGATGGCGAGCGCGACGTCGGCTATGCGGGCGGCAAGCGCCTCGCGCCGCGCCGGCGGGAGCTGCTTGGAGTCGTTGATTCCCCAGATGACGGGGTCGTCGGGGAGGGCGACGGCGGCGACGGTGAGCGGGCCCGCGAGCGCGCCGCGGCCCACCTCGTCGACGCCGAGGATGACGCCCTCTCCCCCGAGCTCGCGCATCAGGCGATAGGACGCCTCGACGCGCCCGCGCTCCTCCCTCTCGCGCTCGAGGCGCCGTCGAGCGACCTCGATCGCATGCCTGACCTGACGCCGAGGGTCCTCGGCATAGCGCTCGATGAGGTCGAGCGCCTCCTCTTCGGGCGCGCTCGCGAGGGCGGCCGCGACCTCGCGAGCGGTCGCGGGTCGTGCTGTCGAGGGCATGGCGCTCCAATCTCATGGAAAAAGCCGCCCCCGTGGGGGCGGCTCGATGGTAGAACCTGAGCGCTCGCTAGTCGCGCTTCTCGCGGATGCGGGCGGCCTTGCCCACGCGGTCGCGCAGGTAGTAGAGCTTCGCGCGACGGACGTCGCCGTGACGGACGACCTCGAGCTTGGCGATCTTGGGGCTGTGCAGCGGGAAGGTGCGCTCGACGCCCACGGAGAAGCTGATCTTGCGGACGGTGAAGGTCTCGCGCGCGCCGGCGCCGCTCATGCGGATGACGTCGCCCTCGAAGACCTGCTCGCGAGTGCGGTCGCCCTCGACGATGCGGTAGTGGACCTTGACGTGGTCGCCAACCTTGACCGCGGGGATGTCCTCGCGAATCTGCTGACGCTCGATGGCGCGAATGTAATCCATGATCTGTCCTTGTCTCTCTAGAGGTGCCGCCACGCTTGAACGACACATAGGCTTACACACAGCGACTTAGTATACGGCAGCGGGCGACGCTAGACAAGAAGAACACAACTCAGAGGCAGAGCCCCACGACGACCCCCGCCTGCTCGCTCGGCCCGCTCGTCATGCCGGGGTAGCCGGAGGACATGACCTGATAGACCATGCGCTGCTCCCAGCCCTCGAGCGCATAGGGGTACGAGGTCCGATACCACCAGTTGCACGCCGTCCCCCCATACGCCATGACGAGCGCCCCCGAGGTGCTCGATCCGTCGACGCCCGCGTCGGAGAAGTACTCGTACTGCTCCCCCTGGGCCGAGAGGGCCTCGTCGTAGGGCCTGAAGTCGACGTACTCCGAGCTGGCGCTCGGCGTGGTCCCGTACTCCTGCGCGAACCAGTCCACCTCGCCGCACACCTCAGAGACGGAGGGGACCCAGAGCGCGTCGGCGGTCGTCGTGAGCGCCTCCACGGCTCCCGAGTCGCCATAGCGCACGGCCACGTTGTCGGTGACCTTCAGCACCGGAACGACGCGCGAGACGAGCTCGTCGGGCAGGAGGCTCGCCCCCTCCCCCGCGAGCCAGGACCTGAGGTCGGACGACTCCCAGCCCCCCTCGTTCTTGTCGTCAGAGAACGGTCGCACAGCGATGGGCGAGGTCATGAGGGTGAGGCCGGCCACGCCGCCCCCGTCCGCTCGCTCGTCGGCGCGAATCCCCACGACGCGGAGCTCGACGACGCTGGCGTCGCCGAGCTTCAGCGTCCGCGTGTCGCCGACCTCGATCCCGTGCTGCGAGGCGACCGCCCTCCCCTCCTCGTCAGATGGCGCGGCGGCTATGAGGCCGGCGATGTCGGAGAGCTCCTGCCAGGAGTACTCGTCGAAGGAGCCCGCGGCGACGCGCTCGGGCGAGCCCTCGTCCTCGGGAGAACCGGGGCCCCCGCCGTTCGCGACGAGCATGAACAGCGTCGCCGCCAGGGCGACGAACGCGATCGAGAGCACGAGGACGAGCGCCGTGAGGCACCCGCTACCGCGACGGGCCATATCCTCTCCCTTCTTCTGCGAGCATGCGCTGCGGGAGGGGCCGCCCTCCCCGCGCCATCCGTCGCATGTCAGTTTAGGGGAAGCCCGCCCTGCCGCAGCGGGCTCAGCGCCTTCTCCATGACCTCGGTATCTTGAGGCGCTCGTAGACGCGAATGGCGTAGCGGTCGGTCATGCCGGAGACGAAGTCGGCCACCTGCACGTCAAGCGGGTCGTCGTGGAGACGGTACTCGGCCGGCACCTCATCGGGATGAGCGACGAAGTATTCGAAGAGGTCGACGAGCATGGCGTAGGCCTTCGGCTCCTCCCACTTCGCGTCGCCGCGCGAGTACAGCCGCTCGAAGAGGAACGCGCGCAGCGACATCATCGCCCCCCACACCCCCTCGGACATCAGGATGTCGCCGCTTCGGGAGCTCATGGACACCACGTCGTGGACCATCGTCTCGATTCGCTCCGAAGAGCTCGAGCCGAGCCTCTCGCATGACTCCGCGGGAAGGTCGGACTCCCTGAGCATCCCCGCCCGCTCGGCGTCGTCGATGTCGTGGCAGACGTAGGCGATCCGGTCGGCGAGCGCGACAATGCGGCCCTCGAGCGTTCCCGCCCGGCGGGGGCCCGTGTGGCAGCGGATGCCGTCGACCACCTCGCGAGAGAGGTTGAGCCCGCGGCCGTTTCGCTCGAGAAGGTCCACGATGCGCGCGCCCTGGTCGTTGTGCGCGAAGAGCCTGCCCGCGCCCTCGGGCTCCCCGCGATGTCGCGCGAGGGCGTGGCTGAGCGCGCGCTCTCCCACGTGGCCGAAGGGGGTGTGCCCGAGGTCGTGCCCGAGGGCGATGGCCTCGGTCAGGTCCTCGTTCAGTCCGAGCGGCCGCGCGATCGAGCGGGCAACCTGGGAGACCTCCAGGGTGTGGATGAGGCGGGTGCGGTAGTGATCGCCCTCAGGGGCGAGAAACACCTGCGTCTTGTGGGCGAGCCTCCGGAAGCTCTTGGAGTGCAGGATGCGGTCGCGATCGCACTGGAAGCACGTCCTGAGGGCGTCAGGCTCCTCGGGAACGCGCCTTCCGAGCGAGTCGCTCGCGAACGTCGCGTCCGGGGAAAGCCGCTCGCGCTCGGCGAGCTCTAGTTCGGCGCGCGTCAGGACCCTCATCCCATCTCCTCCCCACGACATAAAACGTTTCTGCAAATTGGGGACTGTCCCCATTTTACAGAAAGAGGGGGAGGGGCCGCGCGGGCCCCTCCCCCATCACAGGCAGGCGATCGAAGAGCGACTACTTGGCGACCTTCTCGGCGCCGCCGTTGGACTCGATCTTGGCCTGGGCGGCCGCGAGGCGCGCGATGGGCACGCGGTACGGCGAGCAGGACACGTAGTCGAGGCCGAGGTCGTAGTACATGTGGATGGACTCGGGGTCGCCGCCGGTCTCGCCGCAGACGCCGCAGACGATGTCCGGGTTGCCGGCGTGGCCGCCCTCGACGCCCATCTTGACGAGCTTGGCGACGCCCTTGTCGAGCGTGGCGAACGGGTTCGTCTTGCAGATCTTCTTGTCGAGGTAGAGCGGCATGAACGCGGCCTCGACGTCGTCACGGGAGAAGCCCAGGCCCATCTGGGTGAGGTCGTTGGTGCCGAAGGAGAAGAAGTCGGCGTGCTTGGCGATGTCCTCGGAGGTGATCGCGGCGCGCGGGATCTCGATCATGGTGCCGACCGGGATGTCGAGCTCGACGCCGTACTCATCGGCGACGGCCTTGATGTTCTCCTCGACGACCTCGCGAACGAGGGCGAGCTCCTCCTCGAAGGCCACGAGCGGGATCATGATCTCGGGCTTGGGGCTGAGGCCCTGCTTCTGGAGCTCGGCGGTGGCGGAGGCGATGGCCTTCACCTGCATGACGTTGAGCTCGGGGTAGACCAGGCCGAGGCGGCAGCCGCGCAGGCCGAGCATCGGGTTGGCCTCCTGGAAGGAGTCGAGCTTGGCGAGGAGGGCCTTCTTCTCGGAGACGTCCTTGCCGGCGGCCTCCTCCTTGGCGATCTCGACGTCAAGGTCGCGCGGGTCCTCGAGGAACTCGTGCAGGGGCGGGTCCAGCAGGCGCACGATGACGGGCATGCCGTCCATGGCCTTGAACATCTCGAGGAAGTCGCCCTTCTGGGCGGCGCCGAGCTTCTCGACGGCGTCGGCCTTGACGGCGTCGTCGTCGGCGAGGATGAAGTTCTGGATGAGCTGCTTGCGCTCACCGAGGAACATGTGCTCGGTGCGGCACAGGCCGATGCCGGAGGCGCCGTTGTCCTTGGAGAGCTGGGCGTCGGCCGGGTTGTCGGCGTTGGCGCGAACGCCAATCACGCGGCCGCGGTCGGCGTTGAGACGGACCTCGTCGGCCCAGTCGAGGATGGTCTGGAGGTCGCCGCCGAGCTCCGGGCGGACCAGCGCGACCTCGCCGAGGATGACGTCGCCGGTGGTGCCGTCGATGGAGATGACGTCGCCCTCGTGCAGGGTGATGTCGGTGCCGGCGACGGCGCAGACCTTGTTGACCGCGTCGATCTGGAGGGCGTCGACGCCGCAGACGCAGGGGGCGCCCATGCCGCGGGCGATGACGGCCGCGTGGGAGGTCTTGCCGCCGTGAGAGGTCAGGATGCCCTCGGCGGCGACCATGCCGTGGAGGTCGTCGGGCGTGGTCTCCCAGCGCACGAGGATGCAGGGCTTGCCGGCCTCGGCATAGGCCTCGGCGTCAGCGGAGGAGAACACGACGGCGCCGACGGCAGCGCCCGGGGAGGCGTTGAGGCCCTTGGCGATGACCTTGTAGTCGGCCTTGGGGTCGAACTGCGGGTGGAGGAGCTGGTCGAGCTGCTCGGGGGCAACGCGCATGACCGCCTCCTCCTTGGAGATGCGGCCCTCCTCGTACATCTGAATGGCGACCTTGAGCGCGGAGAGGGCGGTGCGCTTGCCCACGCGGGTCTGGAGCATCCAGAGCTTGCCCTGCTCGATGGTGAACTCGAGGTCCATCATGTCGGCGTAGTGGTCCTCGAGGATCTCGAAGACGTGGAAGAGCTCCTTGCCGGCCTCCTCGAGGCCGGGGACCTTGGGCAGGTCGGCGATCGGCTCGGTGTTGCGGATGCCGGCCACGACGTCCTCGCCCTGGGCGTTGACCAGGAAGTCGCCGTAGCGCTCGTTGGTGCCGTCGGCGGGGTTGCGCGTGAAGGCGACGCCGGTGGCGGAGGTGTTGCCCTTGTTGCCGAACGCCATCACCTGGACGTTGACGGCGGTGCCGAGCTCGTCGGGAATCTTGTTCTGCTTGCGGTAGAGGATGGCGCGGTCGGTGTTCCAGGAGCCGAAGACGGCCTGCTCCGCAAGGCGCAGCTGCACCAGCGGGTCGTGCGGGAACTCGATCTTGCCGTCGACGAGCACCTCGGGGTACTTCTCGGCGTCGACGTTGTCGGCGAAGATCTGCTTGAACGTGGCGACGAGGTCCTTGAGGTCGTCGGCGTCGAGCTCGGTGTCGAGCTTCACGCCCTTCTCGGCCTTCTTGGCGGCGATAGCGTCCTCGAAGAGCTGGCCGGAGACGCCCATGACGACGTCGGAGAACATCTGGACGAAGCGACGGTAGGAGTCGTAGGCGAAGCGGGGGTTCTCGGTCTGCTTGATGAGGCCCTGGACGGAGTCGTCGTTGAGGCCGAGGTTGAGGACGGTGTCCATCATGCCGGGCATCGAGAAGGGGGCGCCGGAGCGGACGGAGACGAGCAGCGGGTCCTCGGAGTCGCCGAGCTTCTTGCCCATGCGCTCCTCGAGGTCCTTGCGGTACTCGTCGATCTCGTCGAGGACGCCCTCAGGCCAGACGTTGCCGGCGCTCGAGTAGGCGACGCAGGTCTGGCAGGTGATCGTGAAGCCGGGAGGGACGGGCAGGCCGATGTTGGCCATCTCGGCGAGGTTGGCGCCCTTGCCGCCGGTGATCCACTTGGCCTCGGCGACGGACTCGCCCGCGACCTCGGTCACGTTGTTGCCGTTGGCGTCGAAGCCAAAGCGGTATACATGCTTTTCTGCCATGTTTTCCCCTTGCTTTCCTAGGGTTCCTGACGCGTCCCCAAAGGGGCGCGCCCTTACAGCTCGGCCGCGAACCGCCATCGCGCGGCCATAGGTCATGGTATCAATCGGGGTTTCCGGCACAGCGGGTTTTCTGCATCTGGTCACGCTGGGTAGGTAAGCGGCGCGCCGGCGAGAAAAACGGGGCCGCGCCCTGCGGCGCGGCCCCAAAGGTAGTAACATGTGGAGTGATTTGGCCGTTTAGTTGGCCGCGCTCTCCTCCTTGTAGATGGCTCCGATCTCGCGCGTGGGCTCCTCGCCGGTCAGCGTCGAGATGACCGTGACGGCCGGGCCGAGCAGGTCGATGGAGGGGATGCCGCGGCGGTCGAGCTCGCGGCGGATCTCACGGCGCAGCGTGCCGTTGGCGAACGTGTGGAACACGGCGCACGGGCGGCTCTCGTCGTAGTTCTCGTCGAGAAACGCGCGGACGGTGTCGACGTCCTTGACGTTGGAGAGGCGCTCGATGTCGACGGAACCGTCGCCGAACTGGGCGGCGGCGGCCATGACGACGGTGTTGGCGGTCTCGCCGCGAGCGTCGGAAAGAACGAAGATGAGGGGGACGACCTGACCGAAGATGTCGTCATCCAGATCGAGCTTAGTCACCACGAGTCCTCCTGTACCTATCAGGCTTCACGGGGTATACCCCGTCCCACCGTAGCCTACTTCCTACGAGAGAGCGCGCCGATGTCGGCAATCCCCACGAAGACTTCAACGAAGCGGTTGAGGAGGCGCAGGCGGTTCTCCCTTACCTCAGTATCATCGTCCATGACAAGGACGTCGTCGAAGAATCGGTCGATGGGGGTCTTGAGTTCGGCAAGGGCGTCGATCGCCGCGCGGAAGTCCTTCTCGCCGAGCGCGGACGCGACCTTGCTGCCGCCCTCGTCGCAGGCGGCGAGAAGTGCGCGCTCGGCGTCGCCGAGAAGGGAGGCGTCGACGTCGGAGCCAAGTCCCGCGTCGGCGAGGTGGGCGGCGCGGGCGTACGCCGTGGCGAGGTCGTCGAACACCTCGGGGCTCTGCGAGCGGGCGTCCTCGAGGGCGTGGGCGCGTGCCATGAACTCGATCGGGTCGATGACGCCCACCGCCGAGACGGCCTCGATCGTGTCGGGGCGCAGGCCCTCGTCGCGCGCGATGGCGACGAGGCGCGCCTGGAAGAACCTCACGACGGCCGCGGCCACCGCCTCGGGGTCGAACTCGAGGCCCTGGGCCTGGTAGGCGTCGAGCGAGAGGCCGATGAGCCGGCGAAGGTCGCATCCCGGGAGCGTGCGGAGCATGGCGATGACGCCGATGGTCGCGCGGCGGACCGCGTACGGGTCAGAGGAGCCCGTGGGCGGCTCGTCGATCGCGAAGATGCCGCAGATGGTGTCGAGCTTGTCGGCGATGGCCACGCAGCGTCCGCAGGTGCCGGACGGGAGCTCGTCGCCGGCGAAGCGCGGGCGGTAGTGCTCGCGAATGGCGTCGCAGACCTCGGGGGCCTCGCCGGCGGCGGCGGCATAGTAGCCGCCCATGACGCCCTGCTGGTTGGTGAACTCGACGACGGCCTGCGAGACGAGGTCGGCCTTGGCGAGGTGCGCCGCGCGCGCGGCGGCCGCGACGCCCGCCTCGTCCTCCCCCGCCTGGGCGGCGACGGCGGCGGCGAGCCTCTCCATGCGCTCGACCTTCTGGCGCATCGTGCCGAGCCGCTCCTGGAAGGTCACCGAGCCGAGGCGCTCGACGAACTCCTCCATCGGTCGCTTGAGGTCCTCGTCGTAGAAGAACTTTGCGTCGTCGAGGCGGGCGCGCACGACCTTCTCGTTGCCGGCGACGACGGTCTGCGAGACCGCGGGGTCGGCGTTCGAGACCACGACGAACTCGCGCGTGAGGTCGCCCGAGGCGTCATAGATCGGGAAGTAGCGCTGGTTGGAGAGCATGGACTCGCAGATGATCTCGTGCGGGACCTCGAGGAAGGCCTCGTCGAAGGTGCCCACGAGGACCGTGGGCCACTCGCAGAGGTTCACGACCTCGTCGAAGATGCGCCTGGGGGTGTCCACGCGCGCGCCCCCGCGCTCGGCCTCGATCTCGGCGATGCCGGAGCGGATGGCCTCGGCGCGACGCTCGGACGAGAGCACGAAGGCGCGCTCGAGCGTGGCCTCGTAGTCGGCCGGGGACGCGACGAGGTGCTCGCCCGGCGCCAGCACGCGGTGCCCGCGCGTGACGTTGGAGGAGGTGACGTCGGCATAGGACACGGGGACGACGTCGGTGCCGAGAAGCGCGCAGATCCAGCGGATGGGCCGCACGAACGTGGCGTGCTCGGAGCCCCAGCGCTGGCTGCGGTAGTTGGGCCACTGCAGCCCGCCGATGACCTCTGCGGAGAGCCGGGAGAGGATGGGGGCCGCGGGCTCGGAGGGGACGTTCCTCTCGGCGAAGACGTACTCGTTGCCGTCGGCGTCCGCGCGGCGGACGAGGTCCGCGGGCTCGGCGCCGCACTTGCGGGCGAAGCCGAGGGCGGCCTTGGTGGGCGCGCCGGAGTCGTCGAACGCTATGGCGGCCTTGGGCCCGCGCTTCACCTCGTGGATCTCGTCGGTCGCCACGGCGACGTCGGCGACGAGGGCCGCGAGGCGGCGCGGGGTGGAGATCACGCGCACCTCGCCGTGGGCGAGCCCGGCGGCGTCGAGCCCCTTGGCGACGAGCTCGCCGAGCTGGCCGGCGGCGTTCATGAGCGGCGCGGAGGGCATCTCCTCGGTGCCGATCTCAAGCAGGAAGTCTCGCGTCTCGGCCATCTAGGCCACCTCCCCCTTCTGTGCGTCTCCGTCGGTCTTTCCCGCCACCTCCGCGAGGTAGCTCTCGCAGCAGAGCTTCGCGATCGTGCGGACGCGCAGGATGTAGTTGGCGCGCTCCGTCGCCGAGATGGCGCCGCGGGCGTCGAGCAGGTTGAAGGCGTGGGAGCACTTCATCACGCAGTCATACGCCGGCAGCGGCAGGCGGCGCTCGAGGCACGAGTGGCACTCGGCCTCGTAGTCGTCGAACTTCTGGCGCATCATCTCGACGTTGGCCACCTCGAAGTTGTAGGTGGAGAACTCGTACTCGTTCTCGTGGAACACGTCTCCGTAGGTCATCGGGGT
Source organism: Thermophilibacter provencensis (assembly GCF_900128445.1). Taxonomy (GTDB): domain Bacteria; phylum Actinomycetota; class Coriobacteriia; order Coriobacteriales; family Atopobiaceae; genus Thermophilibacter; species Thermophilibacter provencensis. The sequence goes on from NZ_LT671417.1 coordinate 1,893,301, forward strand.
GCCGTCCGGCAGATACGACCAGACGACGTCGTAGACGGAGTCCACGCCCTGGATGTACATGGCGATGCGCTCGAGGCCGTAGGTGATCTCGACGGGCACGGGGTCGCACTCGATGCCGCCCACCTGCTGGAAGTAGGTGTACTGGGTGACCTCCATGCCGTCCATCCAGACCTCCCAGCCAAGGCCCCAGGCGCCCAGCGTCGGGCTCTCCCAGTCGTCCTCGACGAAGCGGACGTCGTGCTCGGCCGGGTCAAGCCCGATGGCCTTGAGGGAGCCGAGGTAGAGGTCCTGCGAGTCGACGGGGCACGGCTTCAAGATCACCTGGAACTGGTAGTAGTGCTGCATGCGGTTGGGGTTCTCGCCGTAGCGCCCGTCCGCCGGGCGGCGGCACGGCTGCGGGTAGCAGGTCCGCCAGGGCTTTGGCCCGAGCGAGCGGAGCGTCGTGGCGGTGTGGAAGGTGCCCGCGCCCACCTCCGAGTCATAGGGCTGCATGACGGTGCAGCCCTGGGCGGCCCAGTAGCGCTCGAGCGCTAGGATCATGTCTTGAAACGTCAGCGCGGAGTCTCTCATGTCAGTCCTTCCCTAGGTCAGGGGCTAGAGCGCCCCGATGCGAGAGAGCGGCCAGTAGATGAACAGCGCCCTCGATGTTACGTCATCGACGCTCACGGGGCCGAAGTAGCGCGAGTCCTTTGAGTTGGTGCGGTTGTCCCCCATGACCCAGACGCAGCCGTCGGGGACGACGTAGGGGTACTCGATGCCCGCGGAGCCCTCGAGGTCGGAGAGCGAGTAGGTGGGCCTCCCGCCGACGTAGGGCTCGTCGAGCGCCTCCCCGTCGACGTAGACGACGCCGTCGACGAGGTCGACGGTCTGTCCGCCCACCGCGACGACGCGCTTGATGAGGGTCTCCCCGTCAAGCGGGCTCTCGAAGGTGACGATGTCGCCCTGCGATGGGGGCTCGAAGCGCAGGCTCACCTTCTCGCCGAGCAGCATGTCCCCCTCGAGGATCGTGTCGCGCATCGAGCCGGAGGGGACGTAGTAGGGCATCCCGACGAAGGTCCTGAGCAGGAACGCCACGCCGACCGCGAAGGCGACGCTCCCGATGATCCAGCCATGGCGCGCGAGGAAGCCCTCGCGCCCCGAGGCATCATGGCTCGCCATGCGCGCCATCCCCTCTCGTCTCGCGCGCGACCCGCTCCGCGAGGTCGCGCTCCTCCGTCGTGAGTTCCGCAGCCGCCAGCAGGTCGGGCCGCCAGCGGGCGGTGCGCTCGATCGCGCTGCGCCGCCGCCACGCGTCGACCCGGGCGTGGTCGCCCGAGAGGAGCACCTCCGGCACCTCCATGCCGCGATAGCTCGCGGGGCGGGTGTACTGGGCGTACTCGAGCAGTCCGGCGGAGGAGAACGACTCGTCCTCCGCGCTCCTCTCGTCGCCCAGGGCGCCCGGCAGCAGGCGAACCGTCGCGTCGATGACCACGAGGGCCGCCAGCTCGCCGCCCGTGAGGACGTAGTCGCCGAGCGATATGACCTCGTCGGCGAGCGAGTAGGCGCGCTCGTCCATCCCCTCGTACCTGCCGCAGACGAGCAGCACGCGCTCGTGCCGCGAGAGCCGCTCGGCGCGCGCCTCGTCGAAGCGGGCGCCGCAGGGCGAGAAGAACACGACGTGGGGAGCCGGGCCGCGCGACGAGAGGTCATCGACCGCCTCGAAGATGGGGGCGGGCTTCATGAGCATCCCCTGCCCCCCGCCGAACGGGGCGTCGTCGACCGTGCGATGGCGGTCGTGCGTCCAGTCGCGCAGGTCATGCGCCCGAAACTCGAAGACGCCCGCGCGCTGGGCGCGGCCCATGATGGACGCGTCGAGATAGGGGGCGAAGACGCCGGGGAAGACGGAGAGCGTCTCGAATATCACAGCGACCCCCCCTCGCCCGGCCAGCCGAGCCCGCGCGGGACGCGGATGGGGATGGGGCCCTCGTCGGGGACCGCCGAGACGACCTCGTCGACCACGGGGACGAGGACCTCGTCGCCCTCGACGTCGAGGACCCACACGTCGTTCGCGGGGCCGCTCATGACCTCGCGTATCCGCGCGCGACGGCCGTCCCCCTCGCCCACGACCTCCCTGCCCACGAGGCGCTCCGGGTCGTGCAGCGCAAGGTCCTCCGGCAGGTCGCGCTCTCGGGCGAGCAGGAACCGGCCGACGAGCCGCTCGGCCGACGAGACGTCGTCCACGCCCGAGAGCGCGACGAGCCTCCCCGCGCGGCCCGCGCCCGAGACCGAGACCGAGACGACGGTGCGCCAGCGTGGCGCCTTGAGCTCGGGCGGGACCACGGCGACCTCGAGCCCCTCGCGCACAAGTGAGGGAAGGCCGTGGACGGGCTCCGTCACGACCTCCCCTCTTCTCCCGCGCGCCTTGGCGACGCGGGCTATGGTCCTGTAGCGCTCGCGCATGCGCCCCTAGCCTACGACTTCGACCTCGACCATCGTGCCCACGCGCTGCCCGAGGGCGCGCGCGAGGGTGCGGATGGCCTTGATGGTGCGGCCCTTGCGGCCGATGACGCGACCGGCGTCGTCCTCGGAGCACGTGACCTCGATGAGGGACGACCCCTCGCTGTCCGTCACGTCGAGCGACACGGCGTCCTGGTCGTCGACGAGCCCGCACACGATGTACTCGACGAGGTCGGCGACCCTGTCGGACGGGAGCTCGCGCCCCTGGGCATCGTCGAGCGCGCTGTCCGTGGCCTCCATGGGGCGCGCCTACTCGGCGTCGGCCTCGGCGGCGGCCTCGGCGGCGGCAGCGGCCTTGGCGGCGGCCTTCTTGGAGAGCTTCGCCTTCTTCTCGACGACGGGCTCGCCGGTGCGGGCGATGTCGATCAGGTGGGCGACGGCGTTGGTCGGCTGGGCGCCCTTGGCGACCCACTCGTCGACCTTCTCGAGGTTGATGTCGATGACCTTCGGGGTGGTCAGCGGGTTGTAGCGGCCGACCTCCTCGATGTAGCGGCCGTCGCGCGGCATGCGGCCGTCGGCGACGACGACGCGGTAGTACGGGCGCTTCTTGGCACCGTGACGGGCCAGGCGAATCTTAACTGCCAATGAAAACTCCTCCGATACGTGCGGTGCGCGTGGTTGGTAGGTAGGCCGCACCGCATAGCCACATAGCAGTTAGACATCATACCGCTCCTCAATGTGGTCGCAAGGTGCAGTTTTTGTGAACGGTCGGCGTCGAGTCCGTGCGCGCCCGGGCGAGTTCAGGAGAAATTAAGGCTCGCTGGGTAGGATAGCAGCGGTAAGTGCAGCCGAGGCCGACAGGGGGCACCTATGAACATACTGGTCGTCGAGGACGAGAGAAACCTCGCGGATGCCATCGTCCGCATCCTGGAGGGGGCCTCCTACAACGCCGAGGCGGTCTACGACGGCACCTCCGGGCTCAGGTCGGCCCTCTCGGGGGCCTACGACGCCGTCGTGCTGGACGTGATGCTGCCCGGCATGAGCGGCTACGACGTGGTGCACAAGATGCGGCGCGAGGGCTCCGCGACGCCCGTACTGCTCCTCACCGCCCGCTCCTCGACCGCCGACAAGGTCGAGGGCCTCGACTCCGGCGCGGACGACTACATGACGAAGCCGTTCGAGGCGGCAGAGCTCCTCGCCCGCCTGAGGGCCCTCACGCGCCGCCGCGGCGACGTCGTGCTCGACGAGCTGACCTTCGGCGACATCCGCCTCGACCTCGAGACGCACGACCTCTCCTGCGGGGAGTCCTCCGTCCACCTCTCCGGCAAGGAGTTCGAGGTCATGAGCGTCCTCATGAGCTCGTCGGCGCGCGTCGTCTCCAAGCAGGACCTCCTCCTCAAGGTCTGGGGAGCCGATGCGGAGGCGTCCGAGAACTCCGTCGAGGCCTACGTCTCGTTCCTGCGCAAGAAGCTCGCCCACGTGGGGTCCGCCGTCCAGATCACGACCCTCAGGATGCTCGGCTACCGCCTTGAGACGTTCGAGCGATAGCGCCCGGCGCGAGCCGATGCTCGCGCGGCTGCGCCGCAACTTCATCGCCGTCGCGATGTCGATTGCCGGCGCCGTCCTCCTCGCCTCGCTCGGGTCCTCGTTCTTCTCGTCCTACACGACGCAGCAGGCGCTGACCTACGACCTGCTCACGCGCGCGCTCTCCGCCGAGAGCTGGGCCGCCGCCAGCATCGGCGACGGCGACGGGAAGGGCGCGGACGTCATGCTCGCCGTCGCGGTTGACGTGGGGTTCGACGGCACGGTCAGCCTGAGCAGCGCCACCCCCCTCACGATCTCGGACCCCACGCTCGAGGAGCTCCTCTCCGAGGCGCTCTCGAGCAAGTCGTCGTCCGGGAAGAACTCCTCCTATCACGTCGCCTGGATGCGGGCCTCGACGCCCAGCGGCTGGCGCGTGGCGCTCGCCGACACCTACTCGAGGGACGCCGCCCTGCGCGCGCAGGCGACGATGGACGTCACCATCTTCCTCGTGGCCATGGCGGCGCTCCTGCTCCTCGTGAGGCGCCTCGCACGATGGATCTTGCGCCCCGTCGAGGAGGCGTGGGACCAGCAGAGGCGCTTCGTCTCCGACGCCTCGCACGAGCTCAAGACGCCGCTCGCCGTGATCCTCGCCAACGCGCAGATCCTCGAGGCGGTCGAGGGCGTGCCCGAGGACGCCCGACGCTGGGCGAGAAGCACGGCGGAGGAGGCCAAGCACATGAAGGGCCTCGTCGAGGACCTGCTCACGCTCGCGCGCGCCGACGAGCAGCGGGCCTCCGGGGAGCGCGCCTCCACCGAGCGCGTGGACCTCAGCGCGCTCGTCGACGGCTGCGCGCTCGAGTTCGACGCCGTCGCCTTCGAGCGGGGCTGCTCGATCGAGAGCTCCATCGAGCCGGGACTCTCCGTCGCCGGGGATTCCTCGCAGGTCGGAAGGCTCGTGCGAACGCTGCTCGACAACGCGACGAAGTACGCCGCGCGCGGCACCGAGGTGCGCGTCTCGCTCGCCCGCGAGGGGCGGCGCTGCCGACTCGCGGTCACCAACCTCGGCGACGTCATCGCGCCGGAGGACCTCGAGCACCTCTTCGAGCGCTTCTACCGCACCGACCGCGCGCGCGAGCGCCAGCCGCAGGGGGGCTTCGGGCTCGGCCTCGCGATCGCGCGCAGCATCGCCGAGGCGCACGGCGGCACGATAGGCGCCACCTCGAGCGCGGAGGCGGGGACGACCTTCACCGTCCTTCTCCCCCTCGCCTGACGGGGGCTGACAAAGGTGACAGGGTCAACTGTCATGAACTTTCATGACAGTTGACCCTGTCACCTTTGTCAGCCCCCGTCAGGCCCCGCCGCCGTCAGAAGTCCGACTTGTTCATCGGTGCCGTGTCCGAGGTCCTCTGCCTGAAGCGCAGGTCGCGCCCATAGCCGACCGCGGAGTCTCCGAAGCGGTCTCGGACGGCGTCCGTCACGCGGCCGAGCGCCGAGAGGTCTCGCGCCGCGCCGGCCGCCCCCTCGCCCGGCTCGTCGAAGAGCGAGAGCTGCCGCTCGGCCCTCGACCCGTCGAACCCCGAGACGCCCACCCCCACGAGCCGAGCCGGCATCCCCTGCGCCCACACCTCGTCGAGCAGCGCCGCGGCCGCCCTGCCGAAGACGCGCTCGTCATCGGTCGGCGCCGGGAGCGAGCGCTGGGCGGTGTGCCCGTGCCCGACGTCGTACTTCAGCTTGAGCGTCACCGTCCGCCCCTTGAGGCCCTTGCGGCGAAGCCGGCGACCCACGACGGCGGCGACGTGCAGTATCGCCGCCTCGATCTCCTCGCGGTCAGTCAGGTCGGAAGAGAAGGTGCGCTCGTTGGACACCGACTTGACGTCATCGGGGGCGGCGGCCTCGGCGACGCGGCTGCGCTCGCGCCCGGCCGCGCGCACCGCCATCCTGGGCCCGAGGATGCCGAACTCCCGCTCGAGAGCGCGCGCGTCGGCGCGCGAGAGCTCCCCGAGCGTTCTGATGCCCATGCGGCGCAGGCGCCCCTCGGTCGCGGGCCCGACGCCGCTCATGGCGCCCACCGGCAGCGGGGCGAGAAACGCCCGCTCGGTGCCGGGCGGGACCACGGTGAGGCCGCGCGGCTTCTCGCGCTCGGAGGCGATCTTGGCGACGGTCTTGTTGGCGCCAAGCCCAATGGAGCAGGTGACGCCGAGCTCGGCCACCCTCGTCTGGACGCGGCGGCAGATCGCGACGGGGCTCTCCCGCGAGAAGCGCCCCGGGGTGACGTCGAAGAACGCCTCGTCGATGGAGACCTGCTCGACGAGGGGCGTCTCCTCCCCAAGGATCCCCATCACGCGCGAGCTCATCTCGCGGTAGCGGTCAAAGCGCCCCTGCGTCCAGATCGCGTCGGGGCACAGGCGGCGCGCGGTCGCCGAGGGCATGGCCGAGTGCACGCCGAAGCGCCGCGCCTCGTACGACGCCGTGGAGACCACGCCGCGGCGGTCCGCCGAGCCGCCCACGATGACGGGCCTCCCCCGCCACTCCGGATGGTCGAGCTGCTCGACCGACGCGAAGAAGGCGTCGAGGTCGAGCAGGCCCACGGCAGGGCCCTCCCATTCGAGGGACACGATGTTCGCAGCTCCGTCCATGGGTCGATTATATGCCCGCGCCCGGACGGACCCGCGCGCGGGCCGGCGGCCGCCGAGCGGCGGGCGCGGGCCTAGACGAGGTCGAGGCGAGGGGCGTCGCCCCAGAGGGTCTCGAGGCGGTAGAAGTCGCGCGACTCGGGGCGGAAGACGTGGACGACGACCGAGCCGTAGTCGACGAGCACCCAGGAGAGCGCCTCCCTCCCCTCGCAGGAAAGGGGCGAGACGCCGCAGTTCTTGGAGACGCGCTCGCGAACCTCGTCGACGATGGCGTCGACCTGACGGGCGTTGGCGCCGGTGCAGATGACGAAGTAGTCGCAGACGTCGGTGAGCGACGTGAGGTCGAGGCAGACGAGGTCGTCCGCCTTCTTGTCGTCTGCCGCCCGCGCGGCAACGCGGGCGATCTCAAGCGGGGTGAGGGGCATGTTCTTCTCCTTACGGGCGGGCCTCGGCGCGGCGCGCGGCGAGGGCGTTGTAGACTTCGATGGTGCCGGGATAGAGGTAGCGCCCTCCTTCGAGGACGTAGACGATGCCGCCGACGAAGCACTCCCAGAAGAGGTCGTCGAGCGACGCCACGCCCACGAGCGAGCGGCTCCGCTCGATGCCGGGCGTGTCGGGACGGAGCGGCTCGATCCCATCCGCGACGAACAGCACCTCGTCGAGCGGCCCCATGTCGACTGCGGCGGAGGTGTGGACGGAGATGGCGTGCCACACCTCGGGCGGCAGCTCGGGGTATCGCTCCGGCAGCGTCCGGGCGGCGATCGCGCCGTGGAGCAGCGGAAGGACGAGCTCGAGGTCGACCCCGAAGTCAAGCCCGAGCCCGCGCGCCTCCTCGAGCTGCTCGGAGGCGGAGGACGCCTTGGACCAGTCGTGGAGCAGCCCCGCGGCGTATGCGAGGAAGGGGCTCGCCCCGTAGTCCGCCGCGAGCCGCTCGGCGGTGCGGGCGACCGAGAGCGAGTGCGCGAGGCGTCGCGGCTTCCGCGCGAGGTGCTCGGTCACGTCGGCCTCGATCCTCCCGAGGAGCGCCCGCTCCTCGGGCGCGTACGCGGCGGACTCGGCGCGCCCAGCCCGGACCACTAGGAGACCACCTCCCCGGTCTGGCCGTACCTGCCCCTGCTGGCGCCATAGAGGCCGTGCTTGTGGAGGTAGCCCGTGACCTGGTCGGGAGTGAGGTAGCGCAGGCTCTGCCCGGCGCGCACGCGCTCGCGCAGGTAGCTCGATGAGATGGCGAGCGCGGGGACGGAGAGGTACGTAACGTCGAAGTCGAGCCCCGATGCCGCGATGACGTCCCAGGCGCGGTCGAGGTCGTAGCCCGGGCGCGTCGCGCCCACGAGGTGAGCGAGCCGAGCGATGTCGGCGGCGTCGCGCCAGGTGACGATCTCGGTGATGGCGTCGGCGCCCGTGATGAAATAGAACTCGACGTTTGGGGGGTAGAGCCCGCGGAGCAGCCGCAGCGTGTCGGCCGTGTAGGTGACCCCGTCGCGGTCTATCTCGAAGCGCGAGGCGACGAAGTGGGGGTTGTCGGCCGTCGCGAGCAGCGTCATGGCGAAGCGCTCCTCGCCCGAGGTGACGTCCTGGTCGAGCTTGAAGGCCGGGCGGCCGGCCGGCATGAACACCACGAGGTCGAGCCCGAGGTCGTCGAATGCCTGCTCTGCAGCGACGAGGTGGCCGTGGTGGATGGGGTCGAAGGTCCCGCCCATGATGCCGAGGCGGTAGGAGCGCCCCTCGTCCGCCCCGAGGACGGGCAGGTCGGCGGCGCGCAGCGCGGAGACGTCGACGCTCATCGCACCTGCCCGTCCCCGCGCGCGAGGTACTTCGTCGTCGTGAGCGCCGCGGCGCCCATGGGGCCGCGCGCGTGGAGCTTCTGGGTCGAGATCCCGATCTCGCCGCCGAGCCCGAAGACCCCTCCGTCGGTGAAGCGCGTCGACGCGTTGGCGTAGACGGCGGCGGCGTCGACCCCCGCGAGGAACGCCTCGCAGGCGGCGTAGGACTCGCTCACGATGGCCTCGGAATGCCCGGTCCCGTAGCGATTGACGTGCTCGATGGCCTCCTCGACGCCCTCGACGCAGCGGACGGACATCTTGAGGTCAAGGTACTCGGTCCCCCAGTCCTCCTCGGCTGCGGCACCCATCTCGACGCCGCACGACGCGGCGGCGGCGCGGGCCCCGTCGTCGCCCACGAGCTCGACCCCCCGCTCGGAGAGGGCGAGAAGGACGGGCGGCAGGAGGCGTCCCGCGGCGCACGAGTCGACGAGGAGGGACTCCGCGGCGTTGCAGACGCCGGGGCGAGAGCACTTGGCGTTCGTGACGATCCGCACGGCCTTCTCGACGTCGGCCTCGCGGTGGAGGTAGATGTGGCAGTTGCCGGTGCCCGTCTCGATGACGGGGACGGTCGCGCGCTCCACGCAGCGGCGGATCAGCGCCGCGCCGCCCCGTGGTATGAGGGCGTCGACCAGGTCGTTTGCGCGAATGAGCTCGTCGGTCTCCGTGTGGGCGGCGTTGTCGGAGACGTACTGCAGGGCGTCCGCGGGCAGCCCCGCCTCTACGAGCGCGTCGCGGCACGCGGCGGCGATCGCCTCGCAGGACTCGCGGGCCGCGGAGCCGCCCTTCAGGACGCAGGCGTTCCCGGAGCGCACGCAGAGCGCGAAGGCGTCGGCCGTGACGTTGGGCCGCGCCTCGTAGACGATGGCGACGACGCCGAGCGGGACGCTGACCTGCTCGATGCGGACGCCGCAGTCAAGCGTGCGGCCGCCGACGACGCGGCCGAGGGGGTCGTCCTGCCGCGCGATGTCCTCGAGGGCGGAGGCGATGGAGCGCAGGCGCCCGTCGTCGAGCAGCAGGCGGTCCTGGAGGGGCGCCGGCATGCCGGCCTCCCTTCCCCGCGCGAGGTCGCGCTCGTTCGCCGAGCAGATGTCGGCAGAGCGCTCGAGGATGAGCCGCGCGGCGGCGCGTATGGCGCCCGAGCGCGCGCTCGCGCTCGCCCGGCCGAGCCGTATGGACGCCTCGCGCGCGAGCGAGGCCTTGGTGCGAGCCTCTGACATGGGCCGCTCCTTTCGCAGGGTTCCCCCAGATTATATAGCGTCCTGCGCCCCGCGGCCCCGCGGGGCGGGCGCGCTAGAAGACGAGGAGGTCGTCGCGGTGGACGGCCGGCTGGGCGCGGTCCTCGCCGAGGAACCGCGCTATGACGTCCAGCTTGATGCCGCGGACGCGGGCCATGTCCTCGGACGAGTAGCGCGCGACGCCGCGCCCGATGACGTCGCCCTCGGGCGAGCGGACGTTCACGACGTCTCCCGCGGCGTAGCCGCCCGTCGTCGAGACGACGCCGACGGGCAGGATGGACGCGCCGTTCTCGAGGACGGCGCGGGCGGCCCCGTCGTCGAGGGTGATCGTGCCGCGCGGGACCTCCGCGAGGCCGATCCAGAGCTTCCTGCCTCCCTCGTGAGGGGAGCCCGCGGGCGCCTCGAAGCGCGTGCCGACGGCCTCTCCGGAGACGATCTGCTCGAGCACGCGGTCACGCCGGCCGCGGCAGACGACCATGGGGATGCCCGCGGCGAGCATCGCGCGGGCGGCTCGGAGCTTGGAGGCCATCCCGCCCGTCCCGAACGTGGTCCCCGCCCCGCCCGCGACGGACATGAGCTCGTGGGTGACCTCGCTCACGCGGCCGATCAGCTCCGCGCCGGGGTCGTCCTGGGGGTTGGCGGTGTAGAGGCCCTCGACGTCCGAGCAGATGACGTAGAGGTCGGCGCCCACGAGCGCGGCGACCAGCGCGCCGAGCATGTCGTTGTCGCCGAAGGCGAACTCGGCGGTCGAGACCGTGTCGTTCTCGTTGACGACGGGGACGGCGCCGAGCTCGAGCAGGCGCCCGAGCGTGCTCCTCGCGTTGAGGAAGCCGTCCCGGTCCATGACGTCGCGACGGGTGAGGAGGACCTGGCCGCAGGGGATGCCCCGCTCCGCGAGGACGTCGGCGTACGCCTGCGTGAGGTTCGCCTGCCCGGCGGCGGCGCACGCCTGCAGCGTGGCGATGTCGCCCGGGCGATCGGCGAAGCCCAGGACGTCACGGCCGGCGGCCGCGGCGCCCGAGGACACGACGACGACCCGCGTCCCTCGCGCGACGAGCGCGGCGACCTGGTCGCAGAGCGAGCGGATGAAGGCGCGGTCGAGCGCGCCGCCCCCGTCGACGAGGGTGGAGGACCCGACCTTGACGACCAGCAGCCTCGGGGCGCCCATCTAGGCCTCGCCCTCCCCCGGCAGGACCTCGTCGTCCTCGTCCGTGATCTCGTCGAAGTCGGGGGCGTCGTCGGCGCCCTCGAAGGTGAAGGCGAGCTCGAGGATGCGGACCTCGTCGCCGCTGACGGCGCCCGCCTTGGCGAGCGCGTCGTCGAGCCCGCACCGGGAGAAGCGGTGCTGGAGGTAGGCCACGGCCTCGTCGTTGTCCCAGTCGGTCTGGACGACCATGCGCTCCACCTGCGAGCCGGTGACGCGCCAGGCGTGACGCTCCTCGCGGGAGACGCGAATCTGGCGGTCGCGACGCTGCCGCTCGAGCTCCCAGCGCTCGCTGAGGTCGGGGGCGGGCCCGGACTCGGCGGCCGCGGCGCGCAGGCGCGCCACGTCGGCCGCGCAGGCGCTCACAAGGGCATCGAGCCCGGCGCCCGTCGCGGCCGAGACCGAGAAGAACGCGCGCCCGTCCGCCTCCGCGGCTGCGCGCAGGCGCTCGACCTGGTCGTCGACGCCCGGCAGGTCGCACTTGTTTGCCACCACGATCTGCGGGCGCTCGGCGAGCCCGGCGGCATAGGCGGAGAGCTCGGCGTTGATGGCGTGGTAGTCCTCGACCGCGTCGCGCCCCTCGTAGCCGCCCGTCACGTCGACGACGTGGAGGATGAGCGCGGTCCGCTCGATGTGCCGCAGGAACTGGTGGCCGAGGCCCCTGCCCTCGCTCGCCCCCTCGATGAGCCCGGGCACGTCGGCGACGACGAAGGACTGGCCGCTGGCGGCACGGGCGACGCCCAGGTTCGGGACAAGCGTCGTGAACGGGTAGTCGGCTATCTTGGGGCGCGCGGCGCTGATGCGCGCGATGATGGAGCTCTTGCCCACCGACGGCATGCCCACGAGCGCGACGTCGGCCATGAGCTTCATCTCGAGCTCGATCCAGTGCTCCCGCGCAGGCTCGCCCTTCTCGGCGAAGGCCGGGGCGCGGCGGACGGAGGTGACGAAGTGGATGTTGCCCCGTCCCCCCGCCCCGCCGGGGGCGACGACCACGCGCTCGCCGGGGCGCGTGAGGTCGGCGATGTCGAAGGCGGGCGTCTGGGTCTCGGGGTCGAGCTCGCGGACGACCGTTCCGACCGGCACGCGCAGCACGAGGTCCGCGCCGTCGCGCCCGTGTCTGCGCGCCCCCTGGCCGTGCGTCCCGCGCTCGGCGCGGAAGTGGTGCTTGTAGCGGAAGTCGATGAGCGAGGAGAGCTGGGGGTCGGCCTCTACGATGACGTCGCCGCCACGCCCCCCGTCGCCGCCGTCGGGGCCTCCCTTGGGCACGTAGGCCTCGCGCCGGAACGACATGCAGCCCGCGCCGCCGTCGCCGCCTTTGACGTTGATGTGGGAAAGATCGGTAAACGTGTTCTCCACGCGCTTCTCCTTTGTCCGGGCCCCCATGGTACGGCAACCGCCCAAGCGAGCACAACCGCCCGAACACGCACCCCGGCGGGGCGAGCCCCGCGCCCCTCGGGCATCCGCGCACCCCAGCTCCCCGCTCGTCGGGGCCCTGGGGTGCCGCAGCTCGGCGGGGGCCGGCGCGGCCCGCCGCGAGTTCTGCAGCCGCGTCCTCTGCGGCGAAGCTGTCCGAGCGCCGGGCCGCGCCGGGCCGCGCCGAGCGGACGTGCGGATACGAAAAGGGCCCCGACGAGCGGGGCCCTGGGGTGCGATGTGACCGAGACTTACGCCTCGCGGACGTGCACGCGATGCTTGACGCCCTTGGTGAACTCGACGGTGCCGGCGGTGAGGGCGAACAGGGTGTCGTCCTTGCCGATGCCGACGTTGTCGCCGGGGTGGATGTGGGTGCCGCGCTGGCGGACGAGAATCTCGCCGGCCTTCACGAACTGCCCGCCGTAACGCTTGGTGCCGAGGCGCTGTGCCTGCGAATCGCGGCCGTTGCGGGACGAGCCGAGACCCTTCTTGTGAGCCATGGTGTGACCTGCCTTCTACTCAGATACGAAACTACGCGGGAATCTCGACGACCTGGAGCTTCGTCAGGTTCTGACGGTGGCCCTTGGTGCGGTGATAGCGCTTGCGCTTCTTGAGCTTGAAGACGAGGACCTTCTCGCCCTTGAACTGGTCGACGACCTCGGCGGTGACCTTCTTGCCCTGGAGGGAGGCGGGGTCGACGATGGTCGTGGAGCCGTCGTTCAGGAGAAGGACGTCAAGCTCGACCTTGTCGCCAGGCTGCGCGTCGAGCTTCTCGACGTCGATGACGTCGCCCTTGGCAACCTTATACTGCTTGCCACCAGTTGCTACGATTGCGTACATGTGCGAAACCCTTCATTGCTGGCGTGAATGCAACAGTTGCTCATATTACTAGCAGCGCCCTCGCGCGTCAACGTGGAGTTGCCGTGACCTGCGGGTCCGTAAGGGAAAAGACGGCGCCCGAGCTCATGCGGGGACGATGCGGCCTTGCTCAGGATAGCGGCGCGTGCGGCTCGCTCGCAAAAAACTAGAGAGGCTCCACAAGACGCCCATCTTCCTCGTGGCGCTGCGCGACCCTGCGGACGCGCACGGCATCGGGCATGCCGCGCCCGGTCTCGGCGAGCGCCGCGTCGACGAGGGCGCGCAGCCGGAGCGAGGCACGCTCGCCCGACCGCGTCTCAACGCGAAGTCGCACCGAGCCGCAGGGGGCGTCCACGGCCGAGACGCCCACGAGCGTCGAGGCGAGGTCGACGGTCTTCTCTCGCTCCCCTCGCAGATAGGTGAGGGTCCCGCGCGCGCGCAGGGACTCGACGGCGCGCTCGATCAGGGCAGCCCCGACAGGCGACGCGACGAGCTCGACCTCCCAGCTCGAGCGGTCAAGCCAGGCCTCGAGGGCGGGGTCGGCGCCGGGGACGTAGGCGGCGCGCGTCGGGGCGAGCGCCGGGGGCGTCGCCGCTCGCAGGAGGCCGAGCGCCTCCCGCGCGTCGACGCGCTCGGTGAGCCGGATGTCGTAGTACTCGCACGCCGAGCTCGCGCCGACGGGGAGGGCGCCCGAGAACTGGAGCCGCATGCGCCGGGCGAACCCGTTGCCGATCGAGAACGGCAGCCCGGCGCGCCTGACGCAGCGCTCCACGGTGGCGATCACCTCGAGATGGCCGAGGTAGGCGAGCCGCTCGTCCTTCTCGTACTCCACGCGCAGACGCGCGAGCTCGGCCTTGGTCGGAAGGTCCTGCGGCCGCCCCGAGAATGGCTGCTGCCTCGTCATGAGCGCACCCCCTGTATGACGTTGCCGACGCCGAGCGCGGGGCACACCCCGCAGCCGGTGCAGCTCTCGCGCGTGCAGTCGGGCGTGGTGACGCCCTCCACGGCACGCAGCCACTCGCGCTGCAGGTAGCCCTTTGCGACGCCGGGCGACGTGTGGTCCCAGGGAAGCACGGCGGAGAGCGGGAACTCCTCGCACGCCACGTCGGCGAGGTCGAGACCGCACTCGAGCGCGGCGCGCTCCCAGAGGTCGAACCTGAACTCGCTCGTCCATGCGTCGAAGGAGCAGCCGAGCTCCCAGGCGCGCCGGACGAGGGGGAAGCCCGCGCGCCCCATCTTGGAGAGCGCCCCCTCGACGAGCGACACGTCGGCGTCGTGGTACGAGACGCGGATGGCGCGGTCGCGGACCTCGTGCAGCAGGAGCTGCTGCCTGCGGCGGACCTCGTCGGGGTCGAGCTGGCCCACCCACTGGAAGGCGGTGTAGGCCTTGGGCACGAGTACGGCGACGGATATCGAGACCGAAACGCCGCTCTTGGGGCCGCGTCCCACGACCTCGCGGCCGATCTCGAGCACGCGCTCGGCCATCCGAGCGATTCCGACGACGTCCTCGTCCGTCTCGGTCGGAAGGCCGATCATGAAGTAGAGCTTCATGCGCCGCCACCCCTGGGCGAAGGCGTTGCGCGCGGCGCGCTCGAGGTCGTCCTCGGTCACGTTCTTGTTGATGACGTCTCTCAGGCGCTGGCTCCCCGCCTCGGGCGCGAAGGTGAGCCCCCCGCGCTTCCCGCCCGCCACGGCGGCCGCCATGTCGACGCCGAACGAGTCGAGGCGCTGCGAGGGGATGGAGACGCGGATGCCCCTCCCCGCGAGCTCCTCGTTCATGCCGACCAGGATCTCCTCGCACTGGGAGTGGTCGGTCGTGGAGAGCGACGTGAGCGAGATCTCGTTGTGGCCGCTGGCGAGAAGCCCCTCCACGCCGCACGAGACGACCTGCTCCGCGGGGCGCTCGCGCACGGGGCGATACGTCATGCCCGCCTGGCAGAAGCGGCAGCCGCGCGCGCAGCCGCGCAGCACCTCGAGCGAGAGCCGGTCCTGGACGATGCCCATGTAGGGGACGATCCTCTGGGCGATGGCGGGGGTCCCCGCGAAGTCCTGGAGACAGCGCTTGCGGACGACCTCGGGAACGTCCTCGCCCGCCCTCGGCACCGCCCTCCCCCAGCGCGTGGTCGTGTCGTCCACCGCCACGTCGTAGAGCGACGGGACGTAGGTGCCGGGGACGCGCGCCAGGCGGCGCAGGACCTCGGCGCGGGGGACGCCCTGCGCCCGGGCGTCGCGGATGCACGCGCACGCCTCGACGATTGACTCCTCCCCGTCGCCGAGCAGGACGGCGTCGAGCGCGGGCGCGAGGGGCTCGCAGTTCCAGGCGGACGGGCCGCCGGCGAGGATGATGGGGTCGTCCTCGTCGCGCTCCGCAGACGTGAGCGCGATGCCGGCGAGGTCGAGCGCCTCGAGGACGTTGGTGGCGATGAGCTCGTGCGCGAGCGTGAACCCGATGGCGTCGAACGAGGCGAGCGGAGCGGAGCCCTCGAGGGAGAGCAGCGGCACGCCACGCTCGCGCATGAGCGCCGCCATGTCCCTCCAGGGGAGGTAGCAGCGCTCGCAGCTCATGTCCGGCTGGGCGTTCACGGCGTTGTAGAGGATGGCCACGCCGAGGTTGGGCTGCCCCACCTCATAGACGTCGGCATAGACCATGCAGAGGTGGAAGGGCCCCTCCTGCTCCTCGCACGCGCCCCACTCGTGGTCAAGGTAGCGGGAGGGGTGCTCGACCCGCGAGAGGAAAGGCTCGATGAGGTGGAAGAGGTTCTCGCGACGCGCCCTCATGCCGCTCCCCCGCCAATCGTGACGTAGTCGTCCGCGGGAGGGGTCGCGGGGAGGGCCTGGGAGGCCGGGCCCGAGGGGGCGGGGGCGGCGTCCCCGGCGGGACGGCCCGCGCGGCCCTCGTCCTCGAGCTCGAGGCGCAGCCTGATGGCGCGCGCCGTGGCGACGGTCCCCCCGTAGCCGACGCAGGCCTTGAGGATGGCGCCCAGCCCCGGAACGAGCCCCACGAGGGCGCGGGCGAGCGAGCGGTACGCGACGCCGCCGCCCATGACGCCGGCGAGCTCGGCCAGCCGCTCGAGGTCGACCTCCCGGCCGTACGCGGCGGCGATGTCGAGCGCGAGCGCGCACTGGCTCGCGCACATGATGGGATAGTCCGAGCCCGGGATGAGGCTCACCGCCCCCACCGCCGCGTTCTCGAGCGCCCTGCGCGCCACGAGCGCGTCGGTCACGGCGCGTCGGCAGAAGGGGAAGTTGGCGGCGAGGGCAAGCGTCTTGTCCGCGGACCGGGCGAGCCATGCGGCGAGGCCGTCGAGGAGCGCGGCCTCGCTCGAGCCGGCGATGATGCCCACGAGCGGGGCGGTCTGCTCTCCGAGCTCGAGCGGGGGGACGTCGAGCGCCCCCTCGGCAACCAGTGCGACGGGAACCCCGGCCCCGGCGTAGGCGCGGGCGAGCGCGGCGCAGGGGCCCTCGCCCACGAGGACGAGCGCGACGTCCGCCGCCTCAGAGCCATCGGGCGCGGCGGCGAGGCCGCGCACGTCGACGATGCCCCCGGGCCGCTCCGCGACGAGCGCGTCCCGCACGGCTGCGGCGACCGCCCGCGGGCAGGTCGCGTCTACGTGGACGCGCACGACCACCCGCTCGTCGCGCTGGGCGAACGAGCTCCTCCCCGAGGAGAGCACCTCGAGCGCCCTGCCCAGGGTGACCCTTCGCTTTGCCATGCATTCCTCCCCTCCTTCCGGGGCGCCCCCCGGGAACTGCCTCACGCGACCTTCTGGCGGTGCCTCCACACCGACTGCACGACCCCGACCGCCGCCATCTGCACGATCATGGACGACGAGCCGTAGCTGATGAACGGGAGCGGGATGCCCGTGATCGGCATTATTCCGATGCACATGCCCACGTTCTCGAGAACCTGGAAGGTCCAGAGGGCCGCGCACCCCACGAGCACGAGCTTGGAGAACGGCGACTCCACGCGCATGGCCAGCAGAATCGTGGCGAAGATCATCCAGGCGAAGAGGCCGAGAAGGACGAGCGACCCCACGAAGCCGAACTGCTCTGCGAAGGTCGCGAAGATGAAGTCCGTATGCGCCTCCGGGAGAAAGCCCGAGAGCGCCTGCGAGGCGTTGCCCACGCCCTTTCCGAGAAGCCCTCCCGAGCCGATGGCGATCTTGGCCTGGAGGAGGTTGTAGCCCTCCTCCGACGCCGTCCCCTCGGGGTCCATGAAGACGGTGAGGCGCTTGAGCTGGTACTCCTTGAGTATGTGCGGAATCCCCTCGATGGAGGAGGTTATCACCACGAACGCCGCGGCCGCCACGATGAGCGCGATCGTGGCGAGGACCCAGCGGCGCGGCGCGCCGCTGCAGATGATGATCGTGGCGCCGGCGAAGAAGATCATGAGGCCGGTGCCGAGGTCGGTCACCATGATGAGCAGGAGCGGCACGAGAAGCGTCCCGCACATCTTCGCGTAGTCGCGGAAGGAGTCGATCTTCCCGTTGTACTGCGCGCACGTCGCGGCCATGAGGAAGATGACGACGAGCTTGGCGGGCTCGGAGGGCTGGAACCGCAGGGGGCCGATCCGCACCCAGCCGACCATGCCTCCGCCCTCGACGCCGAGGCCCGGCACCTTGGGAAGCACCATGAGGACGCACGCGAGGACGAACAGCACGGTCGTCATGTTCGCGAGGTTCCGATAGTCGTAGCGCCAGGCCACGAACGCGACTGCCGCGCCGAGCGCGATGCCGGCGAGGTGGCTCGTGAAGTTGGCGTCCTGCAGCGCGAGGGAGCACGACCACATGGTGACCACGCTGATGATGAGGAGGAGCAGGGTGGGGATGAGCTGCGAGAGGTAGAGCTTCTCGAGCGGGCCGCCGCGCTTTCCCACGCGGGCTCCCCCGGACCCCCCTCGCCCCGCGCGCTGCGCGATGGAGGAGGGAGAGCCCCCCGCCCGCGGTGCCCAGACCGGTGAATTCGCGTGCCATGCTCCCCTCCTAGTCCGTGCCGCCGACTTCGGCGGTCGAGGTGTCGGGCTGCCCGTAGATCGTTCCGAAGATGTCGCGAACGACGAGCATGGCGCTCGACGAGCCCCAGTCCGCGCCGTCGACGTTGGCGAAGACGACGTACTTGGGGTCGTCGGCCGGGGCGTAGGCGCCGAACCAGCCCACGTTGCGGTCGACGGAGGTCTGCTCCGCGGTGCCGGTCTTGCTGCAGACGCGCACGTCGAGGTTGGTCCAGTGGGCGGCCTGCGTCGCGCTCTCCTCGTAGGTGACCCCGAGCATGCCCTGCTTGACCAGGTTGCGATAGGCGTCGTCCTCATGGACGTCGTTGATCTGCTCGCAGCGGTAGCGCGAGATGAAGCCGTCCCCGATGCGGGCGCGCACGCCGCGCATGACGTGCGGGCGCCAGATGGGGCCGCCGTTGGCGATGCCGCAGTAGACGCAGGCCATCTGGAGGCAGGTGACGAGCATGTCGCCCTGGCCGATCGCGAGGTTGCAGTTCTCGCCGCCCTGCCACGTGCTGTCCTCGTCGGAGTAGCCGAGGGACTTGAAGTAGTCCCACTTCCACGCCGCGTCCGGGACGCGGCCCGCCGCCTCGCCCGAGATGTCGATGCCCGTCGTTGACCCGAGGCCGTACTCCCGGAAGGTCTCCTGCATGCCCTCGGGGGTGTCTGAGTTCCAGAAGCCCTTGCCGATCTCGTAGAAGACGACGTCGCACGAGTAGGTGATGCCGTCGACGAGGCCCACGCCGCCATGGCCGCTCTCGCTCCAGCACCTCATGCCGTTGGGGTCGCTCTGGTCCCCCGACCACGTCCACCATCCCGTGCAGTAGTAGCCGGAGTCGGCAGACGCGATCCCGTGGTCAAGCGCCGCGAAGGTGGTGAGCGGCTTGATGACCGATCCGGGCGGGTACTGGCCGGCGATCGCGCGGTTGAGCATGGGGTTGTGCGCGCCCTCGTCCTGGAGCGCGTCCCAGTCGGCGGTGGAGATCCCGCCCACGAACACGCTCGGCGAGAAGGTCGGGTTGCTCGCCATGGCGAGGATCTCTCCGTTGGTGCAGTCCATGACGATGGCGGAGCCGCCGACCGAGTCAATGCCGGTGTCGCGCATCTCGCCCACGATGCGATCGAGGGACTCCTCGGCCGTCCGCTGGATGTCGACGTCGAGCGTGAGCACGAGGTCCGACCCGCTCTGCGGCTCGATGCTGGTGGAGAGGCCCAGCACGTCTCCGTAGGCGTCGATGTATACGACCTGCTCCCCGCGCACGCCCTGGAGCACGCTCTCGTAGGCGAGCTCGACGCCGGTCTGCCCCACGACGTCGCCCGAGCGATACGTGATGCCCTCGCCGTCGGACTCCTCGCTCGCGCTCAGCTGCTCGGAGGTCACGGTGCCGGTGTAGCCGACGACGTGGGCGGCGAGCGAGCCGAGCGGGTAGGAGCGCTGGGTGCGCTGCTCGACCTCGACGCCCGGGAACACGTCCGGGTGCTCCCCGATGTAGGCGACGACGCGCCGGGAGACGTCGACGGAGACGGTGCGGAGGCTCTGATAGCCCTCGGAGCTGTCCTGCAGGCGGCGGCGGACGGCCTGCGCGGGCATGCCGATGAGGTTGGCGAGCAGCTGGACCTCGACCTCGTCGTCGAGGACGTCCGCGCTCGCCGCCACGGTGAGGCTCGCGCGGTTGCTGACTATCTCGCGCCCGTTTCGGTCCAGGATGCGGCCGCGCGGGGCCTGCGTGTAGACCGTGCTCGTGCGGTTTGACTCGGCCTGCTCGGAATACTCCTCGCTCGAGACGAGCTGCATGGACCAGAGGCGCGCGAGCAGCGTGGCGAAGACGGCGCCGACCACCACGGCGAAGCCGGTGAGCCTGCCGGAGAGGGTCTTCTCGGCAGAGGAGTCCGAGCCTCCCGACGCGCGCGGGGACGCGCCGCCGATGTCGAGCGTGAAGGCGGCCTCCGAGCGGCCATACACCACGAAGACGACGATCAGAGCGACGGCGAGGACCGCGCAGACTATGACGATCACGAGGGAGAGGTCCATCGCAGCCCCCTACACGCCCCGCCTGGAGAAGTGCCCGCCGCCGAGGCTCGGCCCCGAGGGGACGTGGACGCGGGAGAAGTAATAGTCGAAGGGGAGGAAGAAGACGAAGGTGAGCGCCGCCGTGGGAAGCGTGCGGAACACGAGGACGTCGAGCAGCGAGTCCGCCTGCCCCACGAGAAGCATCGCCAGGTGGTAGGCGAGCGACACGGCGAGCGACGCCACGGCGAAGTGGGCCGTCGCCGACGCGAGGTCCCCCGCCATGCGGTTGCGCTCCTCCAGCCCGAGCGCGAAGGAGGACGTGGAGAGGCAGAAGGCCATGAGCCCGATCGGCCCGGTCGTCGAGAGGTCGAAGAAGAGGCCGGCGAGGAAGCCCGCCACGACGCCGCGCCTGCCGCCCGACTGAAGGGCGACGCAGGCGGAGAACACGAGCGCGAAGTTGGCCCGGCCGTTCCCGAGCCCCACGTTGGGCGCGAGGGCGAGCTGCAGCACCGCGCAGACGAGCGCGAGCACGGCGATGCTGCGCGACTCCCTGTTCCTGTCGGAGACCTGCATGGGCACCCCCTACTCCCCCGTCGTCCCTGCTTCGGCGTCGTCCTGCGCCGAGCCGTCCTCGCCCGATTCGCCCGACTGCCCGTCGGAGCCCGAGCCGTCCTCCCCCTCGCCCCCGTCCGAGGAGCCCTGGGATGAGGTGGACGAGCTGTCCTGGGCGTCCGCTGCCGCGATGTCCTCGGCGGTGGCGCGCTGCTCCTCGGTGAGCGAGGTGATGACGAGCACCTCCTCATAGTTCTCCGCATGCGCGAACGGCTCGACGACGATGGTGAGGTAGGCGGCGCCGGGAACGCTCTCGACGCTCACGACCTCGCCGAGGGGAAGGCCCTTGGGGAAGACGCCCCCGAGGCCGCTCGTGACGACGATGTCACCCTGCGAGACGCTCTGGTCGGCTCCGATCAGCGTGAGCTCGAGCTGCCCCGTCACCGTGCCGACGAGCATCCCCTGCGCGCGGCTCGACTGGATCATGGCGGAGACGGAGGAGCTGTCGTCGGTCACGAGGCGCACCGTCGAGGTGGCGGGCCCGCACTCGACGATCTGGCCGATGACGCCGGCCGAGGTCGTGACCGGCATGCCGACGGAGAGCCCCGAGGACGTCCCCTTGTCGATGGTGACCGTGGTCCCCCACGAGTCGCCCGATCCCGAGATGATCCGCGCGGCGGTGGACTGGAGGTTGTTGGAGTCGCGCAGGTCAAGCAGGCCCTGCAGGCGCTCGGCGGACTGCGCGGCCTCCTCGAGCTCGACGTTTCTCGCCTTGAGCTCCTCGTTCTCGGCGCGGAGCTCGGAGAGCGTCGCCTGGTCGGCGGTGAGGTTGGTGACGATGTTGCCGAGCCCCTGGAAGGGGGCGGCGACGGTCGCGCCGAGATAGCGGACCGGCAGCGTCACCGTCTGGAAGGCGCCGCGCGCCGCGGCGAGCGGGCCCTCTTCGCCGAAGCGGCAGCTCACGGTAAAGAGCGCGAGCGAGACGAGCAGGCACGCGACGAGCGTGCGCCCGCTGCCGCCCTTTCGGTTGTTGCCTATGGTCGGACCCGCCTGCCGCCCCCGCGTAGAGAGAGGCACGCGACTACCCGGCGCTCTGGACGAAGCCGCCCGAGAGCGCGTTGGCCTCGAGCACCTTCGCGCACCCGTTTACGACGTTCTCGAGCGCGGTCGGACTCACGTTGACGGGGACGCCCGTCTCCTCGCGCAGGCGCTGGTCCAGCCCGCGGAGCAGGCCGCCGCCGCCCGTGAGAAGGATGCCGTAGTACATGAGGTCCGAGGCGAGGTCGGGAGGCGTCACGTCGAGGGCGTCCTTGACGGCCTTGGTCACCTCGTCGAGCGGGCGGTCGAGGGCGCGGCGAATCTCCTCGCTCTCGATGCGCACCGACTTGGGCAGGCCGCTCATGACGTCGCGGCCGTTGACCTCGACGTCGAGCTCCTCCGCAAGCGGGGCGGCGGAGCCGACCTTGATCTTGATGTCCTCGGCGGTGCGCTCGCCTATGGAGAGGTTGTACACGTCACGGACGTGCTGGAGGATGGTCTGGTCGAACTCGTCCCCGGCGGTCCTGATGGACTGCGAGACGACGATGCCGCCCATCGAGATGACGGCGACCTCGGTGGTGCCGCCCCCGATGTCGACGACCATCGAGCCCGTCGGGTCCTCGATGGGCAGGTCCGCGCCGATGGCCGCCGCCATGGGCTCCTCGATGAGGTAGGCCTGGCGGGCGCCCGCGGAGATGGTCGCCTCGAAGACGGCGCGCTTCTCGACGGACGTGACGCCCGACGGAACGCAGACGACGACGCGCGGGCGCGGCGTCCACGGGTAGTGGTTGCCGCGGGCCTTCTCGATGAAGTAGCGGAGCATGACCTCGGTGACGTCGAAGTCTGCGATGACGCCGTCTTTGAGGGGTCGTTCGGCGATGATGGAGCCCGGGGTGCGGCCGATCATGCGCTTGGCGTCGGCGCCCACCGCGAGCACGCGGCTCTCGCTCTTGTCGATGGCGACCACGGAGGGCTCGTTGATCACGATCCCCTGGCCGCGAACGGCCACGAGCGTGTTGGCCGTGCCGAGGTCGATGGCGAGGTCGCCGCCGTACTCCCCGAAGAGGGTGTCGAAAAGTGACATGGTCCCTGCCCTGTTCGCTGGCTCTTACTCGTTGGCCGTCGTGCCGCCGGCGGAGGCGTACTCGGGCGTGACCGAGACGACCTTCCAGCTGATGCCGTCGCGGCGGAGCTCGACGGTGTAGTCCTGCTCCCCTCCGGCCGCGAGAGCGGCGGTGAGGTAGACGGTTGAGTCGGTCATGCTGCGGTCGCAGCCGCTCACGGTGACGGTGACGTCGCCGGTGGGGAGCGAGTCGCTCATGGCCTCGATCTGGCTTGCGGAGGTGCCTGCCACGACGTACTGCGCGATGTCCTCGCCGGAGGACTTGGCCTCGAAGAGCTCCTCGGCGACGGCCTCCTGGGTGGGCCAGCCGTAGCCGCGCACGTACGCGAAGACGGCGGCGCCGACGGCGAGGACGAGCAGCACGAGGAGGAAGACGAGGACCTTGAGGCCCGTGTGGCGATGCTTGCGGCGGACCTTGCGCTCCTGCTTGTCGGCGGCCATGAGGTCCTCCTCGGTGACCGAGAAGAAGCCCGTGTCCTCGGGAGACGGCATGAGCTCGCCCGACTCGCCCATCGGGTCGAGCGGGTCGTAGCCGCCGCCGTAGCCCGCGGCGGCGAGGAACGCGTCGGTGTCGGACTGGCGGCGCTCGCCGATGGAGGCGACCGCCTTGCGGGCGGCGTCGTAGGAGGCCTGCGCCTCGGGGGTGAGCGCGTAGGTGCCGTCGGCGGTGGCGTGCGCGAAGGCGTCGACGGCCTCGTTCATGCGGTTCGCGGCGACGTAGGCGAGGCCGAGGTCGCACCAGATCTGGTTCTGGCTCTCGAGCGGGGTCGTGAAGTCGAGCGCGGTGCGGTAGGCCTCGACGGCGTCGACGGCGCGCCCGAGGCGCATGAAGCAGCTGCCCAGCTTCGAGAGCGCCGCGGCGGGGGCGGGGTTGGCCTCGTCAATCGCGGCGTTGCGGTACGCCATGCCGGCGCCGCGGACGTCGCCGACCTGCTCGTACGCCGCGCCGAGCGCGAGATAGGCCTTGTAGGGGGTCGCGTAGGAGGCGTCGGAGACGGCCACGCTGAGCGCGGGGATGGCCTCGTCCGCACGACCGGCCGCGAGCAGCGCGCGGCCGAGGTTGCACTGGAGCGCGCCGCGCTTCCCGTACGACGCGTCGCCGAGCGCGCCCTCGTAGGCGCGCGCCGCGGAGTCGAACTGGCCGAGCTTCATGTACGCGTTGCCGCGGAGGTGGTCGACCTCGCCGGACGGCTCTCCCGGGGCCGCTGCGTCGGCGAGGCGGGTCACCGCCCCGAACCAGTCGCCGCTCTTGTAGGCGAGCTTGCCGGATTCATAAGCCTGCTGGTTCACTGTGCCCTCCAACGTGTGCTCCGCCCGCGCCTAGGCGCCGGCGTGCTCGATCCTGACCGAGTTGATGACGTCGCCCTGGCGAAGGGCGGCGATGACGTCGAGCCCCTCGAGCGTCTGGCCGAAGACGGTGTAGCCCGAGTCGAGGCCGTGCTGGGGCCCGAGGCAGAAGTAGAACTGGGACCCGGCGGAGTTGGGGTCCATGGAGCGCGCCATGGCGAGCGCGCCGTCGTCGTGGGAGTTGCGGGGGTTGACCGTGTACTCCTCGCGGATGCGGTAGCCCGGGCCGCCGGTCCCGGGGCGCCCCGTGGGGCCGACGCGGCCGGCGGCGACGTCTGCGGGCGACATCTCGCGGGTGTTGGGGCAGCCGCCCTGGATGACGAAGCCGGGGACGTAGCGGTGGAACTTCAGCCCGTCGTAGAAGCCCGAGGTGGCAAGCTCGCAGAAGTTGGCCACGTGAACGGGCGCGCCCGCGCCGTCGAGGCGCGCGCGGATGGTGCCCCTCGACGTGTCGAAGACGGCAACCTCGTCGCCCATGACCTGGTAGACGGGCGTATAGAGCGGGTCTTGGATGAATCCCATGTCCCTCTCCCCTCTCGGGGCGCGTTGCGTACGCGCGCACTATGCTTCCAACTAGATGATTCTAGCAGGAGGCGCCAGGTTTCACATATTCGGCAGAGAGACGGCGCGCAGGACGCCCCTCAGGCGGCTGGGTCCCACGCGTCGTAGTTCTGCGAGAAGAGCCTCTGGAACGCGGAGCCGGCGGACATGGCGTGGGTGATGGCCTCGGCGTCCGCGGACGGGTCGGAGGAGTCCGCGGAGATCTGCCAGGCCTCAGTGAGGGCGTCGCAGCGGTTCCTGAGCCAGTTGCCGAGCGTCTCGAGGTGGTCGACCGCCTCCGAGACCTCCTCGCTGCCGTCGTCGAGGGCGCCGATGTCGTTGATGAGGTTGGAGACCTCGATCGAGATGCCCCGCGCGGCGTCGAGCCCCGCGGCCCGGTCCTCTGACGAGGTGGACGACAGGACGCCGTCCGACCGCAGGAGGCGCTCGGACTCGTCCACGCGAGCCGAGAGCGAGCCGAGCGACTCGTGGGCGTCGGAGAGCGTGTCCTCGATGGTCCGGGTCTCCCCGGCCCGGTTCCCGTCCTGCCCGACGAGCGTCTCGAGGAAGCCGGGGAAGCCCGACATCGAGGTGTCGGCGGGCGTCGTCGCGGAGATGCGCGTGGCGCTCGGGTCCCAGGGATGGGTGATGAGGACGGTGGCCCCGCCCACCACGAAAACAGCGAGCAGGCCGGCGAGCAGGAACGCCCGCGTGCGGGGCATGCGGTCGCTGCGCGACACGGGCGACGAGGCGTCGTCGACGGAGGGCAGAGCGCTCTCTATGCGCGTGATGACGCCCGTCTCGTCGGCGTCCGCGGCCTCCCCGAGCTCGCCCGTCGCGCCGATGTCGGGGAGGTCGAGGTCGCGGGTCGGCCGCGCGGGGGCGGCCTCGGGCCCCTCGGGCCGGACCGCCGAGCCGCACTTGGGGCACACGTCGGCCCCCGGCGGCAGCAGGGCGCCGCAGCCGGGGCACCAGGCCGCGTCGCTCAGCGAGATGCGCTGGGTCGCGTCTATGGTCTCATGGCAGCGGGGACAGGCGAGCGAGCCGTCGGGCACGCGGCCCCCGCAGGCGGGGCAGATCACGAGGCGGCGCCCTCCTCTCTCGGTCCGCTAGCGGAGCTCGTCCAGGACGAACGGAAGGATACCACCCTTCGCGAGGAACGCGCCCTCCATGGGCGTGTCCACGCGCACAACGCACTCGAAGCTGAAGGAGGAGCCGTCCGGCCGCGACGCGCGGACGGTCGCCCTCGGCGAGGCCGGGAGCCCGCCCGAGAGGTCGACCGGGGAGACGTCGAAGGTCTCGTCTCCGCGGATGCCGAGGGACTCGGCGCCCTCGCCCTCGAGGAACTGGAGCGGGAGGACGCCCATCTGGACGAGGTTGGAGCGGTGGATGCGCTCGAAGCTCTCGGCTATGACGGCGCGCACGCCGAGCAGCAGCGGGCCCTTGCCCGCCCAGTCGCGGCTCGAGCCTGAGCCGTAGAGCTTGCCGGCCACCACGACGAGCGGGACCCCTGCGACGCGATACGACTCCGCCGCGTCGAAGATGGGCACGACGTCGCCGCTGAGCAGGTCCTTGGTCCATCCGCCCACGCGACCCTCGGCGAGCTCGTTTCTCAGCTTCACGTTGGCGAAGGTGCCGCGAGCCATGACCTCGTGGTTGCCGCGCCTTGCGCCGTAGGTGTTGAAGTCGGCGGGCTCGACGCCACGCTCGAGGAGGTAGCGAGCCGCGGGCGAGTCCTTGGCAATGGATCCGGCGGGCGAGATGTGGTCGGTCGTGACGAAGTCGCCGAGCAGGGCGAGCGCCCGGGCCCCGCGCACCTCGACGACGTCCTGCGGGCGGGCGATCTCGAAGTAGGGGGCGCGACGCACATAGGTGGACTCGGGGTCCCAGGGGAAGGTCGCGGACTGGTCGGAGGGGATGGAGCGCCAGGTCTCGGAGCCCTCGAGCAGGCCGCGCGAGCCCTCCTCGAAAAGCGAGGCGTCGCAGTGGGCGGCAAGCTCGGCGGAGATCTCGTCGGCGGTGGGCATGAGGTCGGAGAGCATGACGGGCGTGCCGTCCGGGGCATGGCCCACGGGCTCAGTGGCGAGGTCGACGTCCATGGTCCCGCACAGCGAGTAGGCGACCACGAGCGCGGGCTGGCACAGATAGTTCTGGCTCACGTCCGGGGAGATGCGCCCCTCGAAGTTCCGGTTGCCCGACAGGACGCTCGTGAGCTCGAGCTCGGCCGCGTGGGGCTTCAGGCAGGCCTTGATCTCCCCCGAGTTGCCGATGCAGCTCATGCAGCCAAAGCCGCAGGTGAAGAAGCCGAGCTTCCGGAGCGGCTCGGCAAGGCCGCAGCGCTCGAGCAGAAGCTCGGTCGCGTGGCTTCCGGGGGCGAGGACCCTCTTGACCCAGGGCTTGGGCTCAAGGCCGCGGTCGACGGCGTTGCGCGCGAGGAGCCCCGCGGCGACCATCATGGCGGGGTCCGTCGCGGTGGTGCAGCTCGTGATCGCCGCGATGGCGATGGCGCCGTGCGCGAGCGTCCCGACGCCCTCGACCTCGACCCTCTCGGCGAGGTCGCGCCCGCCTGCGCGCGCCGCGGACTCGAAGCGCTCCCTGAGGCCGGAGACCGAGACGCGGTCGTGCGGGCGCGAGGGGCCGGCGAGCGAGGGCTCGACGCTCGAGAGGTCGAGGTCGAGGCTGCGCGCGTAGACGCGACCCTCGCGCGTGCCGTAGACGCCCTGGGCCTCGAGGTAGGCGCGCGCGAAGGCCATCTCGCCCGAGTCGCGCCCGGCGGTCTCGAGGTAGTCGAAGGTCACGTCGTCCGCGGGGAAGAGCGTCGCCGTCGCCCCGTACTCGGGCGTCATGTTGGAGACGCACGCGCGCTGGGTCGCGGAGAGCGTGGCGACCCCCTCGCCCGTCACCTCGACGATGGTCCCGACGACCCCCTCCGCGCGCAGGAGCTGCGCGACGGTGAGCGCGAGGTCCATGCCGGAGACGCCGGGGCGAAGCGAGGACGTGAGCCTCAGCTCGACGACGGGCGGCACGAGCATCGAGATGGGCTGGCCGAGCGCCGCCGCCTCCGCCTCGATGCCGCCGACGCCCCAGCCGAGCACGCCGACGCCGTTGGCCGTCGTGGTGTGGGAGTCGGTGCCGACGAGGGTGTCGAAGCACGCCACGTCCTTCTCGCCCGCGCCGAGCGCGTCGGTCGTGACCACGCCGCAGAAGCGCTCGATGTTGAGCTGGTGGCAGATGCCGCCTCCCGGCGGGACGATCTCTACGTTCTGGAAGGAGCGGCTCGCCCACTTGAGGAAGGCGAAGCGCTCGCGGTTGCGCTCGGCCTCGAGGCGCTGGTTCTCCCCCACCGCCCCCGGGCACTCGGCGACGTCGGCGATGACGGAGTGGTCGACGACGAGCGTGCAGGGGATGCGCGGGTTCACGAGCAGCGGGTCGCCCCCGCGCTCGACCATGGCGTCGCGCATGGCGGCGAAGTCGACGAACACCGGGACGCCCGTGAAGTCCTGGAAGAGCACGCGGGCGGGCATGAACTCGATCTCTGAGCCCGCCGCCCCGGCCGTCCCGGCCTCGACGACGGCGGAGGCCATGCGAACGGCGTCATCGTCGGTCGCGGCGCGTCGGACGACGTTCTCGAGAAGGACGAGAAGCGCCCTCGGGAGGCGCTCGGCGCCCGGGATCCCCGAGACCACGTGGGCGAGGCGCGAGACGCCCCCGCCCTCAAGGGTCACCGGCCGGCGCGCGGAGAGGACCGCCTCGCGGAAATCAGTCGTTGCTGCCATGTCTGCCCTCCACCTTCCTCACGAGGCGCGCGAAGCGCTCGTCAGTCTCGTAGCTCGCGAGCGAGCGGTTGTACATCCAGTTGAAGAACGCGACCGCGACAAGGCCCGCGGCGGCGATCACCACCCCCATGCTACCCGTCATGTCCTCCATCTCGAAGAACGAGGCGAAGACCGTACACCCACACGCAACAATGGCGACGATCACGACCAGCAGCGCGGCCCGGAGCGGGGACAGCGGCTGGGAGATGCGCCAGACGAGCGCGATGCCCACGAAGGCGACCAGCACGGTGCAGACCGTCGATATCTCGCCGAACGAGTGGGAGAGCGCGCGACCCACGACGAGCTCGGCGAAAAGCGCAGCGACGATGGCCGCCGAGGCCGGCAGCGACCGGGCGAGCACGTTGGCGAGAAAGCTCCCGCGCACGAGCTCGTGGTTGGGCTCGAGGGCGAGCACGAACGAGGGTATGCCGATGACCGCCGTCGAGAGGAGCGACATCTGGATGGGGATGAAGGGGTACGGCGGCATGACGATGCAGATGAGCGCCAGGACGGCGGTGAAGACGGTCTTCACGAGGAAGAGCGACGCGGACCGCTGCAGGTTGTTGATCGAGCGCCTGCCCTCGGCGACGACCTCGGGCATGTGCGAGAAGTCGTTGTCCGCGAGGACGATCTCGGAGACGTTGCGCGCCGCGGCAGACCCCGAGGCCATGGCGACGGAGCAGTCAGCCTCGCGCAGGGCGAGGACGTCGTTCACGCCGTCGCCGGTCATGGCCACCGTGCGCCCGCGCCGGTGCAGGGCGCGCACGAGGTCGCGCTTCTGCTGCGGCGTGACGCGCCCGAACACGCGCGCCTCGTCGACGGCGGCGTCGAGCCTCTCGGGGGTGTCGAGCGTCGCGGCGTCCACGTATCGGTCGGCGTGCGGGACGCCGGCGCGCGCGGCGATGGCCGAGACCGTGCGGGGGTCGTCCCCGGAGATGACCCTGAGCTCGACCCCCTGGTCGAGGAAGAACCGCATGGTCTCGGGGGCGGTGGCGCGGATCTCGTCGCGAATGGCGACGCACCCCATCAGGCGCACCTCGCCGACGAGCGCGTTCCCCTCGTCGAACCCGTCGGCCTGGCCCACCACGAGCACGCGCTCCGTGGCGTCGAAGGCCCGCGCGACCCGGTCCGCCTCCCCCGCGCGGTCGCGGCCGAGCACGAACGCGGCCGCGCCCATCACGAGCGCGCGGCCGTCCGCGGCCACGCAGCCCGAGTACTTGCGCGCCGAGTCGAAGGGGACGGCCCGGGCCGCCCTCGCCGCGCGGATGCCGAGCGCGTCGGCGTGGCGCAGGAGGGCGAGCGCGGTCTCGTTGGCGTCCTCCGCGTTGGCAGCCGCTATCGCGGCCATGGCGGACTCGACCTCGGCCTCGGAGAACCCGGCCGCGGCGCGCACGGAGGAGACCTCCATCTCCCCCGAGGTGATCGTGCCCGTCTTGTCGAGGCAGAGCGTGTCCACGCGCGCGAGCGTCTCCACGCAGTACGCCTGCTGGACGAGGACCATCCGCCGGCCGAGCCGGAAGGTGGCGATGGCGAGGACGGAGGAGGTGAGCAGGACGAGGCCCTGCGGGATCATGCCGATGACGGCGGCGACCGAGGTGAGGATCGCGTCGTCCAGGCTGCCGCCGTCCATGAGGACCGACCTCAGGAAGAGGCCGAGCCCGAGCGGCACGAGCGCGGCCGTGCCGAGCCGGATGATGGCGCGCAGGGTCTCCTGGATCTCCGAGCGCACGGCCTTGACGTACTTCGCCTCGGCGTTGATGCGCGCGGCGTAGCCCTCGGCGCCCACGCGCGTGACGCGCGCGACGAGGCTGCCCGCGTCGACGAAGCTCCCCGAGAGCAGCTCGTCGCCGGGGCCCTTGGAGACGGGCTTGGCCTCGCCGGTGAGCAGGCTCTCGTTCATGGAGACGTTGCCGGAGACGATGACGCCGTCGGCGGGCACCTGGTCGCCGTGGGAGAGCCGCACGAGGTCGTCGAGGACGAGCTCGGAGGCGGGCAGCGCGCGCTCGCCGGAGGCGCGGACGACGGTGACCTCCTTCTGCGTGAGGATCGTGAGCCGGTCCACCATGCGCTTGGCGCGGACCTCCTGGACGACGCCGATGAGCAGGTTGGCCCCCACGACGCACATGAAGAGGAGGTTGCGGTACTGGCCGGTGAGCAGCACGAGGACGGCGAGCGCGAGGTTCACGCCGTTGAACAGCGTGAGCGCGTGCTCCGCCACGATCTGGCGCACGGACTTGGTCTTGACGTCGGTGTTCGCGTTGGTGAGGCCCTTGGCCACGCGGTCAGCGACCTCCGCGTCGGTGAGCCCGGCGGGCACCGCGTCCTTCTCGTCTGGCGTCATCGCTCCCCTCTCGTCCGGTGCGTGACCCATTGTGCCACGGGGCGGGCGCGGCTCGGCGAACCTTACGAAAAAGAGAGACTTTCGGGCGCGGCGCGGGCGCGCGCAGAACGAAACGAACCCGCGAGACGGGGGGTCTCACGGGTTCGCACGTCTTGCGAATGGTGCGCCCAGGGGGATTCGAACCCACGACCTTCTGCTCCGGAGGCAGACGCTCTCATCCACTGAGCTATGGGCGCATGCGAGGGCAGTATAGCTCAATCCCCCGCCCGTCACAATCCAGACGGGCGGGACGCCGTAACCTCGCGGTCACACGCGCGTGGTATCATCGCGCAGCATTTCACGCACCCGACACAGGAGAAGCGAATGATCGCAGTAGTGAGGGACAGCGCCACAGCCGAGCAGCTCGACCACTTCGTCAGGTGGATCGAGGACCGCGGCTTCAGGACGAACGTCTCCCAGGGAGACAACGAGACCCTGGTCGGCATCATCGGCGACACCACCCGCATCGACCCGTTCCTGCTCGAGAGCATGGACATCGTCGAGCGCGTACAGCGCGTCTCCGAGCCGTTCAAGCTCGCCAACCGCAAGTTCCACCCCGAGGACACCGTCGTCGACTGCGGTCACGGCGTGCTCGTGGGCGGCGGCAACTTCCAGGTGATCGCCGGGCCGTGCTCGGTCGAGGGCGACAACCTCATGGGCATCGCCCGCGCCGTGCGCGCGGCGGGCGCCACGATGCTGCGCGGCGGCGCGTTCAAGCCGAGGACCTCCCCCTACACGTCCCAGGGCATGGGCGAGCGCGGCCTCGACCTGCTCATGGAGGCGGGCTCCGAGCTCGACATGCCCGTCGTGACGGAGATCATGGACCCGCGCGACGTCGGGCTCTTCCTCGACAGGGGCGTGGACGTCCTCCAGGTCGGGGCGAGAAACGCGCAGAACTTCCCCCTCCTGCGCGAGGTTGGCAAGTCCGGCATCCCGGTCCTGCTGAAGCGCGGCATGTCCGAGACCATCGACGAGTTCGTCATGAGCGCCGAGTACGTCATGAGCGAGGGCAACTCCAACGTCATGCTCTGCGAGCGCGGCGTCCGCACCTTCGAGACGCGCACGAGGAACACCTTCGACGTGAACGCGATCCCCGTCCTGCACCACCTCACCCACCTGCCCGTCGTCGGGGATCCGAGCCACGCCACGGGCTACACGCGCTACGTGAGGCCCGCCGCCTACGCGGCCGTCGCCGCGGGGGCCGACGCCCTCGAGATCGAGGTGCACGACTGCCCCGCGAAGGCCTGGTCGGACGGCGCCCAGGCGCTCACGCCGGACCAGTTCTCCGACGCCATGCGACGCATCGCGCTCATCCGCGAGGCCGTCACCGCCGACCTCGGGGAGGCCTAGGTGGCCGCCCGCGCGCTCGCCCCCGAGGTCGTCCCGGGACGCATCGGCATCGTGGGGCTCGGCCTCATGGGGGGCTCCTTCGCCAAGGCCTTCGCGGCCGCCGGCGTCGAGGCCTTCGCCTGGAACAGGACGCGCTCCACGCTCGATCTCGCGATGATAGAGACCGTCTCGGGCGAGCTCACCGACGAGGTGGTGCCGACCTGCGAGCTCCTGATCCTCGCGGGCTACCCCGCCGCGGCCGTCTCGTGGCTCGAGGAGATGGCGCCGCTCATCTCCGCCGGCGCCATCGTGATCGACGCGGTGGGCGTCAAGCGCGTCATCTGCGAGCGGTGCGAGAAGATCGCGGAGGGCCGCCCCTTCACCTTCGTCGGCTGCCACCCCATGGCGGGAACGCAGTACTCCGGCTTCGCCCACGCGCGCGCGTCGATGTTCAGGGGCGCGCCGATGGTCGTCGTGCCGCCCGAGATGGACGACTTCGAGCGGGCGGACGTCCTCGAGCGCCTGAAGGAGCTCCTCGAGCCATGCGGCTTCGGCAGCTTCACGCTCGCCACGCCCGAGGAGCACGACCGGGTCATCGCCTTCACCTCGCAGCTCGCCCACGTCGTCTCCAACGCCTACGTCAAGAGCCCGACGGCCCGCGCGCACCGGGGGTTCTCGGCGGGCTCCTACCGCGACCTCACGCGCGTCGCCCGCCTGAACGCGCCCATGTGGACGGAGCTCTTCCTCGACAACGCCGACTTCCTCTCCGAGGAGATCGGGACCATCATCCGGAGCCTCTCCGAGTACAAGGAGGCCATCGACGCGCGCGACGCCGGGCGGCTCGAGTCGCTCCTCGCGGAGGGCGACAGGATCAAGAGGGAGGTCGACCGCCGATGAGCGAGCCGTCTTCCGGCGGGCGCGTGGTGC
The DNA here is from genome assembly GCF_900128445.1 of Thermophilibacter provencensis. GTDB lineage: Bacteria > Actinomycetota > Coriobacteriia > Coriobacteriales > Atopobiaceae > Thermophilibacter > Thermophilibacter provencensis. Next base: position 1,926,482 of record NZ_LT671417.1, read on the forward strand.
GCGTGAGCGCCGCATCGGGCGCCTATGACGTCCACGTCGGCGCGGGCGTGCTCGCCCGCGCCGGGGCCATCGCCCGCGAGGCGGCGGGCGGCGGGAGGTGCTGCGTGGTCACGGAGACCAACGTCGGGCCCCTCTACGCCGACGAGCTCGAGGCCTCGCTCGCCTCCGCCGGCTACGAGGTCGCCCCCAGGCTCACCTTCCCCGCAGGAGAGCCCTCGAAGAGCCTCGGGACGCTCGCGGGCCTGCTCGAGGGCCTCGCCGAGCGCGGCCTCACGCGAGACGACGTCGTGGTCGCTCTCGGGGGCGGCGTGACGGGCGACGTCGCGGGGCTCGCGGCGGCGCTCTACCTCAGGGGGTGCCCCGTGGTGCAGGTCCCCACGTCGCTTCTCGCCATGGTCGACTCCTCCGTCGGCGGCAAGACCGCCGTCGACCTGCCCGCGGGCAAGAACCTCGCGGGCGCGTTCTGGCAGCCGTCCGCCGTGGTGGCCGACGTGCGATGCCTCTCCACCGTGTCCCCCGAGCTCTTCCGCGACTCGTGCGGGGAGGTCGTGAAGCACGCCGTTCTCGCCGACGCCCGGATGCTCGACGACCTCACGCGCGCCCCGCTCACCGCGCCGGGCGTCGGAGAGGCGCGCCTCGCCGACGTGGTGGCAAGGAACGTGGAGATAAAGCGCGACGTCGTCGACGCCGACGAGCGAGAGCGCGGGCTTCGGCAGACGCTCAACCTCGGGCACACCCTGGGGCACGCCATCGAGTCGGCGAGCGGGTTCTCCCTCGGGCACGGCTCATGCGTCGCCGCCGGCCTCTGCATGGTCTCGCGCGCGTCCGCGAGGATGGGGTGGTGCTCCGAGGAGACGGCCGCGCGCATCGTCGCGTGCGTCGAGGCGCACGGGCTGCCCACGGGAAGCGACGTCCCCACGGAGACGCTCATGGGCTACGTCGGGCATGACAAGAAGCGCCACGGCGACTCCGTGAACCTCGTCGTCCCCGTCGAGCCCGGCAGGGTCGAGGTCCGCCGCGTCGCCCTTGGCGAGCTCAAGCGCATCGTGGAGCTTGGAAGGGGGGCCAGACCGTGAACGCGACCATCGAGGCCGGCCCCCTCTCCGGCGAGCTCGACGCCCCATCCTCGAAGTCGGAGGCGCACCGCCTGCTCGTCTGCGCCGCCTTCGCGCCGGGCGTCACCGACGTCTCCTGCGCCACCTCCTCGGAGGACATCGAGGCCACGGCGTCGTGCCTCGAGGAGCTCGGCGCCCGCATCGCCCGGACGAGGGGCGGCTTCCGCGTGCGCCCCGTGCCCGGCACCTCCGCGACGGACAACCTCCCCGAGGCGCGCCGCGGGGCACTGCTCGACTGCGGCGAGTCCGGGTCCACGCTGCGCTTCCTCCTGCCCGTCGTCGCCGCGCTCGGCTGCGACGCCCGGCTCACCGGCCGCGGCAGGCTCCCCGAGCGGCCGCTCTCGCCGCTCTACGAGGAGCTCGAGGCGCATGGCGCGACCCTCTCGGGGCAGGGCGTCTTCCCGCTCTCGGTGGGGGGCAGGCTCAGGCCAGGCCGCTTCTCCCTTCCGGGCGACGTCTCCTCGCAGTTCGTGACCGGGCTCCTGCTCGCCGCCCCGCTCCTTCGCGCCCCCGTCGAGGTCGTGGTGGGCGAGCCCGTCGAGTCGGCCCCCTACATCGACATCACCGTCTCAGCCCTCAGGACGTTCGGCGTCGAGGTCTCCGAGGGTGGCGCGGTGACGGACGGCGGGCGCCCCGCCCGCTCCTTCGTCGTCTGCGCCCCGGGCGGCTACGTCACGCCCGGCGAGGTGTCCGTGGGCGGCGACTGGTCGAACGCCGCGTTCTGGCTCGCCGCGGGCGCGATTGGGGAGGGCGGCGTCGCCGTGCGGGGGCTCGACCTGGCGAGCGCCCAGGGCGACCGCCAGGTCCTCGCCGCGCTCGCCCTGCTCGGCGCCCGGGTGCTGCGCCGCCCGGGCGGCGCCGCGTGCGAGCTCGACCGCCTGCGCGGCCGCGAGCTCGACGTGAGCAGCTGCCCCGACCTCGTGCCGCCCCTCGCCGCCGTCGCCGCCGTCACGGAGGGCACGACGCGCGTGCGCGGCGCGGCGCGGCTGCGCATCAAGGAGTCGGACCGCCTCGAGACCGTCTCCGCCGCGATCCGCGCGCTTGGCGGCCGCGCGCGGGCCGTCGACGACGGCCTCGACATCGAGGGCGTGCCCGAGCTCGCCGGCGGGACCGTCGACGCGGCGAACGACCACCGCATCGCCATGATGGCCGCGATCCTCGCCTCCCGCTGCTCCGGCCCCGTGACCATCCTCGGGGCGGAGTGCGTCGCCAAGTCCTATCCCGCCTTCTTCGAGGACCTCGCGGCCCTCGGGGGCATCGTCAGAAAGGAGCGGTGATGCCGTCCTCGTTTGGCACCGCGCTCAGGGTCACCGTGTTCGGCCAGTCGCACTCCCCCGCCGTCGGGTGCGTCGTGGAGGGGCTCCCCTCGGGGCTGCCCGTCGACCTCGAGGCCCTCTCGGCCTTCGTGGCGCGCCGCGCCCCCGGCAACGACCCCTGGGGGACGCCGCGCAAGGAGCCGGACGCCCCCCGCATCGTCTCCGGGCTCAACCCCGACGGGCGCACCTGCGGCGCTCCGCTCGCCGTCGTCATCGAGAACACCAACACCCGCTCGCGCGACTACAACAACCTCCTCGCCGTGCCGCGGCCGGGCCACGCCGACTTCGCCGCCTGGGCCAAGTGGCACGGGGAGCAGGACGTGCCGGGCGGCGGCCACTTCTCCGGCCGGCTCACCGGCCCGCTCTGCGTTGCGGGCGGGATAGCCCTCCAGTGGCTCGCCACCAGGGGCGTGGGCGTGCAAGCCCACGTCGCCGAGCTCGCCGGCATCCCCGACGAGCCCTTCTCGGCGCTCGACAACTCGCCCGCCTCGCTCGACCTGCTCGCGCGCCAGATGGCAGCCCTCGGCGACGGGAGGCGCATGCCGACCGTGGACGAGGCCGCGGGCGCGCGCATGGTCGAGGCCGTCATGGACGCGAGGTCCCGCAAGGACACGCTCGGCGGCGTCGTCGAGTGCGTGGCCACGGGTCTGCCCGCAGGGGCGGGGTCTCCGATGTTCGACGGCGTGGAGAACGTCATGGCGCGCGCCCTCTTCGGCATTCCCGCCGTGAAGGGCGTCGAGTTCGGGCGCGGCTTCGGCGTGGCCCGGCTCTCCGGCACGCAGAACAACGACCCCTACGAGGTCCGCGGCGGCACCTGCGTCCCCGCGACCAACAACGCCGGCGGCATCCTCGGCGGCATCACCACGGGCGCCCCGGTGCTCGTGCGCTGCGCCTTCAAGCCCATCTCCAGCGTCATGGTCGAGCAGGACTCCGTCGACCTCACGACGATGGAGCCGGCGCGGCTCAAGGTGCACGGCCGCCACGACACCACGGCGGTCATCCGGGCGGTCCCCGTGGTCGAGGCGGTCTGCGCGCTCGCGCTCGCGGACCTCCTTCTCGCATGGCCCGCCGAGTGACGCACGCAGGCGACAACGAAAGGTTTGACATGCCTGAGCTCTCTGAACTTCGACGCGAGATAGACCGCATTGACGGGGAGGTCTTCCGGCTCTTCTCGGAGCGCGCCGGCGTGGCCGAGCAGGTCGCGGCCTACAAGCGCGAGCACGACATGCGCGTCTTCGACCCCGCCCGCGAGCGGGCCAAGGTCGCGGACGCCGCAGAGCGCGCGCCTCGGGACCTAGCGACCTACGCCCAGGTGCTGATGGAGCTCCTCATGGAGGCCTCTCGCGCGCGCCAGCACGCGCTGCTCGCCGACGCCGCGGACGACGGCACCCTCGCGCTCGTCGAGCGGGCCCGCGCGGAGACGCCGGAGCTCTTCCCCCGCTCGGCGCACGTCTCATGCCAGGGGGTCGAGGGCGCCTACTCGCAGATCGCGGCAGAGCGCATCTTCCGCCGCCCCTCGATCAGCTACGCCGCGACGTTCGACGGCGTGTTTCGCGCCGTCGAGCAGGGCGCCGCGGACTACGGCGTCATCCCCGTCGAGAACTCCACCGCCGGCTCGGTGAACCAGGTCTTCGACCTCATGATGGAGCACTCGTTCTACGTGGTGCGCACCACCCGCGTGAAGGTTGACCACAACCTGCTCGCCCTGCCCGGCGCCGAGCTTTCCGGCATCCGCGAGATATTCAGCCACGAGCAGGCGATCAACCAGTGCGCGGAGTTCCTCTCCGGCCTGCCCGACGTCCGTGTGCGCGTCTGCGAGAACACCGCGGCGGCGGCCAAGGGGGTCGCCGAGTCCGGACGGCGCGACGTCGCCGCGCTCTCGTCGCTCCCGTGCGCCGGGCTCTACGGCCTCGAGGTGCTCTCCGCCGACGTCCAGGACCGTGACAACAACTACACGCGCTTCGCCTGCATCTCCAAGAGCCTCGAGGTCTACCCCGGCGCGGACCGCACCTCCCTCATGATCGTGCTGCCCCACGAGCCCGGCGCCCTCTACAAGCTGCTCGCCAAGTTCTACGCGCTCGACATCAACCTCCTCAAGCTCGAGAGCCGCCCCATCCCCGAGCGTGACTTCGAGTTCATGTTCTACTTCGACATCGAGTGCCCGGTCGCGGCGCCCGAGTTCTCTTCCCTCCTGGCGACGCTCTCCCCGCTCTGCCAGGAGTTCCGCTACCTCGGGAGCTATGCGGAGGTGATCTAAGTGAAAAGCGAGAGGGGCCTCGGCGAGGCGCGCTTCGGACTCGTCGGGCGCTCGCTCGGGCACAGCTGGTCGCCGCAGATCCACGCGCGGCTGGGCTCCGCGCCCTACGCGCTCGTTGAGGTCGAGCCGGATGGGCTCGCCCCCCTCGTGCGCGACGGGGCGTGGCGCGGCCTCAACGTGACCATCCCCTACAAGCGCGAGGCCGCCGCGCTCGCGGACGTGCGCTCCCCCGCAGTGAGGCGCATCGGGGCGGCGAACACCCTCGTGCGCGCCGAGGACGGGCGCGTCGTTGCGGAGAACACCGACGTCCTCGGCTTCTCCTGGATGCTCTCGCGCTTCTGCCGAGAGCGCCTCGGGGGCTCCCCGCGCGACCTCCTCGAGGGCGAGAAGGTCCTCGTCCTCGGGAGCGGCGGCGCGAGCCAGGCCGTCGTCGACGCGCTCGAGCACGTCGCCGGGGCGCGCGCCGTCGTGATCTCCCGATCGGGCGACGAGACCTACGGCACCCTCGTCGAGCGCCATGCCGACGCCGCGCTCCTCGTCAACACCACGCCCGTGGGCATGTTCCCGCGCTGCCCCGCCACGCCCGTCCCCGAGGGGGACCTTGCCCGGCTCACGGGGCTCAGGGGCGTGCTCGACGTGGTCTACAACCCCGAGCGCACCGGGCTTTGCCTCTGCGCCGAGCGCCTCGGCCTGCCGAGCGAGTCGGGCCTCGCCATGCTCGTCGCCCAGGCGCTCTACGCGAGCGAGCTCTTCCAGGGGCGCCAGATCGACGACGCCGTCGTCCCCCTCATCGAGCGGGAGATTCGCTCCCAGACCCAGAACGTGGTGCTCATCGGCATGCCCGGGGCCGGCAAGACGAGCAGCGGCAGGGCCCTCGCCCGCGCGCTCGGCAGGCCGTTCGTCGACATCGACGAGGTCGTCGCTACCGAGCAGGGCCGCAGCGCGGCCCAGATCATCCGCGAGGACGGCGAGGGGCGCTTCCGCGAGGTCGAGTCCGAGGCCACCGCCCGCTACGGCGCCCGCTCCGGCCTTGTCATCGCCTGCGGAGGGGGCGTCGTCACGCGCCCCGAGAACTACGGGCCCCTTCGCCAGAACGGCACGATCGTCCTTCTCGACCGCCCGGTCGGCCAGCTCGGCACCGAGGATCGCCCGGTCTCGCAGGCGCGCGGCGTCGAGGAGCTCGCGGCCGAGCGCATGCCGCTCTATCGCGCCTGGTCGGACGTGGTCGTGAGGTGCACGGGGACGCCGCAGGGCGACGCGGCGCTCATCCGTTCCCGCCTCGGCCTGTAGCGGCGCGCGTCGAGCCGTCGCGGCGGCGGGCACGCCGACTTGTGGCGTTTTGCCGGAGCCTCGACCGCCCGCCGCGCCGCTCGGCGGGATGGGCGGCGCGGCGGCGCGGCACACGTATACTAGCCATTCGAAAAGACGGATGACGCAGTCGTATGACGGTGAGTGGAGACGGGGCTCTGACTCGCGATTCGACGACGGGGAAAGGATCGCGGAGTGGACAGGCACCAGATCGCAGAGGAGGTCCTCGCGGCCATCGGCGGGGGCAAGAACGTCACGGCCAACGACATCTGCATGACCCGCCTCAGGCTCGTGACCGAGGACCCCTCCCTCGTCGACACCGACCAGCTGTCCGCCGCGCGCGGAGTGCTCGGCTTTGTGAGGAGGGGCGACAACGGCATCGAGGTCGTCTTCGGGCCCGGCAAGGCAGAGGCCGTCCACGATGAGATCGCGCGCATGACCGGCGTCGACACGAGCGACGCCGAGCAGGGCCCCTCCTTCCTCCCCCAGCAGAGCTCCATAAGGGTCCACATCACCCCCTCCCGCCTCCGCCCCGCCCCGGTGGCGCCCGCCT
>NZ_LT671417.1:1933200-2629075 GCF_900128445.1 Thermophilibacter provencensis
TGGTATTATACCGCCCCCCACGACGACCCCCCCCCTTCTAGGCGTCAGCGACAGAGGGGTATAAGAGACAGCAGCGCCCCGGTGGCGCCCGCCTCGCCCGCGGCGGGCGACGACCCCTCCCCCGTCGACGAGCTCGTCAGCCTGCTGAGCGAGATCGAGCCCTCGGACGCCGACCTCGACGCGGAGGAGGACGACGCTCTCGAGGCGCCGGAAGAGGGGGACGAGGCGTGCGCCGAGCCCGCGCGCAGGAGGCCGCGGGTGCTCGTAATCAACGGCCCCAACATCAACATGCTCGGCATCCGCGAGCCGGACATCTACGGGCACGACACCTACCAGGCCCTTCTCGGCATCTGCCAGGCGAGCGCGCGCGACGCCGGCTTTGCGGACTGCACCTGCTTCCAGTCCAATCACGAGGGGGACCTCATCGACGCCATCCAGGACGCCTACGGGAGCTACGTCGGCATCGTCATCAACCCCGGCGCCTACACGCACACCTCCATCGCCCTTCTCGACGCCGCCAAGGCGGTGGGGCTGCCCATGGTCGAGGTGCACATCTCCAAGCTCGACGAGCGCGAGGACTTCCGCCAGGTCTCCTACATCCGCGCGGCGTGCTTCGAGACGGTCACGGGGCTCGGACTGGACGGCTATCGCAAGGCGCTGTTCGACCTCGCGGAGCACCTTGGGATCGAGGGGGACGGCCCCGCGTCATAGCCAGCAGACCGCCCGCCGGAGGAGGCCACCATGGGACACGCTCGCGCAAGGCTCGTTCTTCCCGTCATCTACCTGTGCGCCTGGGCAGCGTCCATCCTGGCCATTTGGATGGCGGACACCGTCGGGCTCATGGGCGCCATCATCCTGTGGCTCTATCTCGTCATGCCATCCGTGACGCTCGGCACCTCGGTTGCCGCGGCGCTGCTCAACCCCTATGGGAGGGCCACGTGGCTCTGGGCGCCCGCCTGCGGGGCGGGCCTCATGCTCGTCCCCTACCTCACGACGACGCTCGCCAACACGCTCGCCACCGGCAACGTCCACTCCCCTGACCCCGGCGTCCTCCTCGTCGGGACGGCGATCTCGCTCGTTGGCCTCCTCGTCGGGCGCGCCGCGAGGGCCGTCCGCCGGAGAGGCGGAGGGGAGCGTGCGTGAGGGCGGGAAAGGGGCTTGCCCTCACGCTCTCCTACCTCGTGACGTGGGCGCTCGCCGCCGCCGTGCTGCTCGCCGCCCGCGAGGGCGCGGACGGTCCCTAGCGGCTGCGGCAGCTCCAGACGGCGCCCTCCGTGGCGATGAAGTCGACCGGGATGTCGTGGCCATCCGTCGGGAGCGGGTTGGAGGAGAGCATCGCCGTGCGCGCGAGCCCGATCTTGTCGCCGGGGTAGAATGCGAGGAAGCGGTCATAGTAGCCGCCGCCGTACCCCACGCGGTGTCCGGCGCCGTCGAAGACGAGGCCCGGGACCAGGCACACCGAGCCGACCATCTCGGGCGTGGTCACGACCGGCGCGCCCGCGGCGGGCTCCAGGATGCGCATCGTGCGGGGAACGAGCTCGTCGAGGGAGCCGATCTCGTGGAAGGTCATGTCGTGGGCCTCGAGGTCGACCCTCGGAACGGCGACGCGCCGCCCCCGCGAGAGCAGCGCCTCGATGAGGGGGCGCGTCCCCACCTCCGCATCGCGCGAGACGTACGTCAGCACGAGAGGGGCCTCGGAGAAGAGCGGGAACGCCTCGAGGGCGCCCCGTATGGAGGCGTCGCTCTCGAGGCGCGATCGAGCCGGGATGGTGCGACGGGCGACGAGGTAGTTGCTCCTGAGCGAGCTCTTGTCGGCGTCCGTCCCGTATGAGCTCGCCATGGCCTCTCCCCTCTCGCGTCGCAGTGTGTCCATTCTAACAGTGAATCCCACACGCGCCGGTCTCGCGCCGGGCAATTCGGCCCGTTTTGCCGTACCATAGATGGTCGTGTGAACGCGAACGCGCGAGGGCGCGACGAAGGGGGAAGACATGCCCAACGAGGGAAGCTACGAGGCGGCAAAGCGCCGGAGCGACGAGGTCCACGCCGACCTTCTCGTCCATCCCGAGAACTACACGATGCTCACGGGCGACCGCCCGACGGGCCGGCTGCACCTCGGCCACTACTTCGGCACGCTCGTCGACCGCGTCAGGCTTCAGGACATGGGCGTGCGCACCAACATCATCATCGCCGACTACCAGGTCATCACCGACCGCGACACCACCGAGCACATCCGCGACAACGTCTACAACATGGTCATCGACTACCTGGCCTGCGGCATCGACCCGGCGAGGACCATGATCTTCACGCACTCGTCGGTGCCGGAGCTCAACCAGCTCATGCTCCCCTTCCTCTCCCTCGTGACCGAGGCCGAGATGGAGCGCAACCCCACCGTGAAGGCCGAGCAGGAGGCCTCCGGCCACGCGCTCACGGGGCTTCTGCTCACCTATCCCGTCCACCAGGCCTGCGACATCCTCTTCTGCAAGGGCAACATCGTGCCCGTGGGACGCGACCAGCTCCCCCACATCGAGATCACCTCGAAGATCGCCCGCCGCTTCAACGAGCGCTACGGCAAGGTCTTCCCCGACGTGACGGGCCTTCTCACCTCCACGCCGCTCCTGCCCGGCCTCGACGGCCGCAAGATGAGCAAGTCCTACGGCAACGCGATCTCCATCTCCATGACCGCCGAGGAGACCGCCAGGCTCATCAAGAAGTCCAAGAGCGACTCCGAGCGCATGATCACCTTCGACCCCGAGGGGCGCCCCGAGATCTCCGGCCTGCTCACCACGGCCGGCATCTGCACCGGCCGCGACCCGAGGGAGATCGCAGAGGAGATCGGCATGGGCGGCGCGGGCCAGCTCAAGCGCGTGGTGACCGAGGCCGTCAACGGCTACTTCGCCCCCATCCGCGAGCGCAGGGCAGAGATCGAGAAGGACATGGGCTACGTGGCGGACGTCCTCCACGAGGGCAACCGCCGCGCCCGCGAGATCGCCGCCGCGACCCTCGACGAGGTCCGCGAGGTCATGGGCATGGTGTACTAGCGCGACGCTCTCCTAACAAAGGTGACAGGGCAAACTGTCATGAAAGGGGCGGGCCGAATAGCCCGCCCCTAATTACATGACAGTTTGCCCTGTCACCTTTGTCAGGCGCCCGAGCTACTGCAGCGTGGCCAGCATGACGGCCTTGATCGAGTGCAGGCGGTTCTCGGCCTCCTCGAAGACGCGAGAGCGCGCCCCCTCGAAGACCTCGTCGGTGACCTCGAGCTCGGCCAGGCCGAACTTCTGGTAGACCTCCTCGCCGATGGTGGTCTTGCGGTCGTGGAAGCTCGGCAGGCAGTGCATGAAGATCGCGTCGTCTGCGGCCCTGGACATGAGCTCGTCGTTCACCTGGTACGGCGAGAGCAGGCGTATGCGCTCGCCCCAGAGGTCGGCCGACTCCCCCATGGAGACCCAGATGTCGGTGTAGATGACGCTCGCGCCGCGCGCGCCCTCGTCAACGTCGGCGGTGAGGGTGATCGTGGAGCCGGTCCCCGCCGCAACCTCGCGGCACGCCTCGACAAGCTCGGCAGCGGGCATCTGCTCGGCGGGGCCGCACGCGCAGAAGTCGATCCCCAGCTTGGCGCACACCACCATGAGGGAGTTGCCCACGTTGTTGCCCGCGTCGCCCATGAAGGTCACCTTGCGGCCGGCCATGCCGCCCCGCCCGAACTCCTCCTCCATCGTGAGCACGTCGGCGAGCATCTGCGTGGGGTGGAACTCCGTGGTGAGCCCGTTCCAGACGGGCACGCCCGCGTACGCGGCGAGCTCCTCCACGCGCTCCTGCCCGAAGCCGCGGTACTCGATGCCGTCGAACATGCGGCCGAGCACGCGCGCGGTGTCGGCGATGGACTCCTTCTTCCCGATCTGGCTCGCGGAGGGGTCGAGGTAGACGGCGTGCATGCCGAGGTCCGCCGCGCCCACCTCGAAGGCGCAGCGCGTGCGCGTGGAGGTCTTCTCGAAGACGAGGGCGACGTTTCTGCCCTCGAGGTAGCGGTGCGGCTCATGGGCGCGCTTCTTCGCCTTGAGGTCGGCGGAGAGGTCGAGCAGGTAACGAATCTCGTCAGGGGTGAAGTCGAGGAGCTTGAGGAAGCTCCGCCCAGAGAGGCTCACGGACATGTTCTTCTCCTTCCGGGCGCGGCCCGTCGCGGGTTTGCTGAGAAGTGCATTGTATTCCCTGCCGCTCGCCGGCGGGCGCGGTAGAGCGTGCCGCTTTGCACAACCTTAACGGTCGCAGGGGCGGCGCGGCGGCGCGCAAGCGGTACTATGTGAGAATAGCCGTGAGGTAGGCTCACACCACAACGCCGTTGAAAGGTTCGCGATGAGCAAGGACAAGACGAAAGACGCCGCAGACCAGGATGCCAAGAAGGGCACCAAGACGGCACACCGCGAGAAGGAGCTCGAGAAGGCCGCCGAGAAGTACGCCGGGAAGGCCGCCGGCAGGGACAAGGACGGCAAGCGCGACTTCTCCTACACCCAGAACCGCGAGATCAGCTGGCTGCGCTTCGACGACCGCATCCTCGACGAGGCCTATGACCCCGACGTCCCCGTCTTCGAGCGCCTCAAGTTCTGCGAGATCGTCGAGTCCAACCTCGACGAGTGGTTCATGATCCGCGTGGGCGGCCTCTCCGACCTCGCCTCGCTTAAGAACCAGCCGCGCGACAACAAGTCCAACCAGACCCCGGCCGAGCAGCTCGACAGCATCTTCGAGGCCCTGCCCGCCCTCGTGGAGCGTCACGAGCGCGGCCTCGCGGAGGTCGAGTCGCTCCTCGCCGAGAAGGGCCTCGTGCGCGTCTCCCCCTCCGAGTACACCGACGAGGACCGCTCCGCCGTGCGTCGCCACTTCGAGCGCCGCCTCGCGCCGATCATCTCCCCGCTCATCGTCGACCCGCGCCACCCCTTCCCCAACCTGCGCAACGGCCGCCTCTTCGTCGCCTGCTCGCTCGACGGCGCCGACGAGACGGGCCTTCTCGGCATCATCGAGGTGCCGCGCACCGAGGCGCGCGTCGTCGCGCTGCCCTCCGGGCCCAAGACCTGGCGCTACACCCTGCTCGAGGACGTCCTCGAGACCTCGCTCGACCAGTGCTTCGGCGACTACGTCCCCAAGCGCTCCGCGGTGCTGCGCGTCACGCGCAACGCCGACATCGACCCCGACGGCGAGGGCGTTGAGGAGGAGGAGGACTACCGCCAGCACATGAAGAAGGTCCTCAAGCTCCGCCAGCGCCTCCAGCCCGTCCGCCTGGAGATTCGCGGCAAGCTCGGCAAGAAGCTCGAGGACCTCGTCGCAGGCGAGCTCTCCCTCGAGCCGCGCCGGATCTTCCACCTGGAGCGCCCCATCGACCTCGGCTACGTCTACGGGCTCGAGTCCCACATCCCCGACCACGTGCACACCGCCTGCGTCTACCGCTCCTTCGAGCCGCAGATATCCCCCATGGTCGACCTCTCTCGCCCGATGCGCGGGCAGGTGGAGGACCACGACGTCCTGCTGACGTATCCCTACGAGTCCATGACGCCGCTCCTGCGCCTCGTGCGCGAGGCCTCCTCCGACGACGCGTGCATCTCCATCAAGATCACGCTCTATCGCGTGGCCAAGAGCTCGCACCTCTGCGAGAGCCTCATCAGCGCCGCCGAGGCGGGCAAGGACGTCACCGTCCTCATGGAGCTGCGCGCCCGCTTCGACGAGGCCAACAACATCGCCTGGGCGGAGCGCCTCGAGGACGCCGGCTGCACGGTCATCTACGGCTCCGAGGGCTTCAAGTGCCACTCCAAGATCTGCCAGATCACCTACCACGACCGTGACGGCATCCGCCGCATCACGTGCCTCGGCACCGGCAACTTCAACGAGAAGACCGCGACGCTCTACTCCGACTTCATGCTGCTCACCGCCGACGAGGGCATCGGGGCGGACGGCAACACGTTCTTCCGCAACCTCTCCCTCGGCAACCTCCGCGGCACCTATCGCCAGCTCGGCGTCGCGCCGGTCGGCCTGAAGCCTCTCGTCATGCGCGGGCTCGACCGCGAGATCGCCCGCGCCCGCGAGGGCGCCCCGGCGCGCGTCTTCTTCAAGATGAACTCGCTCACGGACCGCGACGTCATCGACAAGATCTCCGAGGCCTGCGAGGCGGGCGTCAAGGTCGTCATGATCGTGCGCGGCATCTGCTGCATCAAGGCGGGCGTCCCCGGCAAGACGGACGGCCTCGTGGTGCGCCAGATCGCCGGGCGCTTCCTCGAGCACGCGCGCATCTACGCCTTCGGCGAGTACTCGGACACGATCTACCTCTCGAGCGCCGACATGATGACGAGAAACACCGAGCGCCGCGTTGAGATCGCCTATCCCGTGCGCGACCCCGCCTGCTCCGAGATCGTCCGCCACTTTATCGAGCTCCAGCTCGCGGACAACGTCAAGGCGCGCCAGCTCACGGCCGACGGGACCTGGGCGCGCGTCGAGTCCAGCCCCGACGACCCGCGCGTCGTCAGCCAGGAGGTCCTCCTCAGGGAGGCCTACGAGCGCGCCAGGGCGGCCGTCGAGGAGCGCGCGGCCGCCGCGAAGGCCGACCGCTTCGAGCCCGAGCCCGAGGCCGCTCCGGCGCTCACGCCCGTCGAGGACGCCGCGCCCGACGAGGGGCCGGTCGAGCGGCCCGCCGCCGAGGCGACCCCCGTCGCGCAGCCCGCTCCCGCGCCGGAGCCCACCGCCGCCCGGCGGCAGGCGGCGGGCGCGACGGCGCCGGGGCACGGTGCCCGGCGCTCGGAGGGGCGCCGAAGCCCGTGCCTCACACGGCACCACCGCCGAGGAGGGTGCAGGGGGCCGGGCCGGAGGGCGGGGGGGGGCGCCCGACGCGCCCCCTGCGCCCCGCCCCGGCGCGGCGCAGGGGGCGCGTCGGGCGTGCCCTGTCGCTCTTCGGCCAGGCCTTCGGCACCCTCTTTGGCGGAGGTGACGAGTGAGCGAGGAGCTTGAGCTCGCCTGCGAGCGCATGACCTATGGCCCGGACGCCGTCGCCCACGACGGCGACGGCCGGGCCGTCTTCGTCTCCGGGGCCGTCGCGGGCGACCGGGTCCGCGCCGTCGTGGACCGCGAGGAGGACCGCTGGGCCCATGCCCGCGCCACCGAGGTCCTGGAGGCCTCCCCCGACCGCGTCAGGCCCGCGTGCCCGTATGCGAGCGCCTGCGGCGGCTGCCCGTGGGCGGCCCTCTCGCGCGACGCGCAGGTCGCCGCCAAGCGCGCCGGCGTCGTCGACGCGCTCTCGCGCGTGGGGCGCATGGGCGACGGGCGCGCCGAGGCGCTCGTTGCGCCGCTCGAGTCCGCAGGCGATCCCTGGGGGTATCGCAACAAGGTCGAGCTCGCCGTCTCCCGCGATCGCGGCCGCGTCGCGCTCGGCATGCACGCCGCGGGCGGCGAGGGAATCGTGCGCGTCAAGGGCTGCATGCTGCTCGACAAGGCGCATGCCGGCGCCGTCAAGTCCGTCGCCGGGGCGCTCTCCTACCTCTCCAACAGCCACGGCCTCGACCTCGAGCGCGTGGGCATCCGCGTCTCGCGGCGCACGCGCGACGTCGAGGTCGCCCTCTGGGACCGTCCGGGGGCCTTCCCTCGCGCCCAGGCGGCAAAGGTGCTCGAGGACGCCCTCAGGCCCACCTCGGTGGTGCGCGTCATGCAGAAGGGCCCCGCCAAGGCGCGCCGCATCGCGGGCGTTGAGTGCCTCTCCGGCGCGGGCTCCTGGGGGGAGCTCGTCGGCGACGAGCGCATGCGCGTCTCCGCCCCGTCATTCTTCCAAGTGAACACGCGCGGTGCCGAGCGGCTCGTCGAGCTCGTCATGGCCGCCCTCGACCCGAGGGATGACGAGGAGGCCATGGACCTCTACTGCGGCGCCGGCACCTTCACGCTGCCGCTCGCAAGGAGGGCGGGGTTCGTCAGCGCAGTGGAGTCATACGGGCCGGCGGTGCGCGACCTTCGTCGCAACCTCGAGACCGCGGGCCTCGACAACGTGGACCCCATCGGCGGCGACGCCGGCCGCGAGTTCCCGGACACGGACGCCGACGTGATCGTCGTCGACCCGCCCCGCGCGGGCCTCTCCGCGGACGTGGTGCGCCGCCTCTCCGAGCAGCCGGCGCGAGCCATAGCCTACGTCTCCTGCGACCCCGCGACGCTCGCGCGCGACCTCGCCCGCTTCGAGCAGGCCGGGACCTTCGCACCCGTTCGCGTGACGCCGGTTGACCTCTTCCCGCAGACCTACCATGTGGAGACCGTAACCCTGCTCGAGCGCGCGTAGGGAACCCTGGGCTGGCGACATGGCGAGGGGCGGCTTAACACCACCTCTCTGGTAGGAATAAAGCGCAGCTCATGACCGTTGGCCGTCATTTCTGCCAACAGACGACAAACAGTTGCGCGCGCGGCGCGAAACGTGTAAAAACAGAGTGAACCTGGGCGAGGGGCCCAGGCCCAGGCTAGAGAGAGGAATCAACATGAAGGCTACGGTCAACGAGGATTGCATCGGCTGCGGGCTCTGCGAGGGCACCTGCCCCGACGTCTTCTCCATCTCCGACGACGGCGTCGCCGTCGCCATCGAGGAGGACGTCCCCGAGGACGCCGAGGACGCCGCCCAGGAGGCTGCTGACAACTGCCCCGTCTCCGCCATCGTCGTGGAGTAGGCAGCTGCGCCAGGCACTGCCCGCGGGGGCCTTCGGGCCCCCGCTTTTTGTTTGACGCCCCATCCATCCCGCCATCCGCTCAGGCCCTCTCGCGTTTGCTCGTGCAAACGCGGAGGAGAACATGGCGTCCCCCGGAGCCCAACCGGGGAAATGCGCCCGAGCGCGCGGAGTTTGCTCGTGCAAACGCGAGGGCGGCCCTACAATGGGACGCGTAACGTGACACGGACAGGAGGTCGTGCGTGATACTCGCCTCGCAATCGCCCCGCCGCCGCGAGCTGCTGCAGGACGCGGGCTTTGAGCTCACCATCATCCCGGCGCAAATCGATGAGTCTCGCATTCCGGGCGAGACCCCCGTCGAGCTGGTGGGCAGGCTTGCCGCGGAGAAGGCCGAGGCGGTTCGGGCGAGCTTGGGCGCAGGCGTCCGAGACGACCTGCTCGTCGCCGCCGACACCATTGTGTGGATGGGAGACGAGGCGCTGGGGAAGCCCTCTGACGCCTCTGACGCGACGGCTATGCTGCACGAGCTCTCCGGCCGCACGCACCACGTCTCCACGGGCGTCTGCGCGATGAGGCTCGCCCCGGGCGGAGAGCGCATCGCCGAGACCCGCTTCGTCGAGACCACGGACGTCACGTTCTGGGAGCTCACCGAGGCTGAGGTCGCGGCCTATGTCGCCACGGGGGAGCCACTCGACAAGGCGGGTGCCTACGGCATCCAGGGGGCGGGACGAATGCTCGTGAGAAGGGTCGACGGTGACTACCCCAACGTCGTCGGCCTGCCCGTCGCACGCCTGGTGCGCGAGCTCGGCAGACTCATATCAGGCGACGCGGACACCGTCGCGGAATCCATCAGGATGGGAGGGGCCCATGCCTAGCAGCGCACAGATCGCGAGCGTCACGCAAATCCCAGGCGTCTTCGCCGCCCACGCAACCAACGGGGCGGCGGGAACCGGGTGCACCGTCATCATCTGCCCGAGCGGCGCCACGGGGGGCGTCGACGTGCGCGGCGGGGCGCCCGCGACGCGCGAGACGGACCTCCTGCGCCCCGAGGAGACCGTCGACGTGCTTCATTCCGTCGTGCTCTCCGGGGGAAGCGCGTTCGGGCTCGCGGCGGCATGCGGCGTCGCAGACGAGCTCGAGCGCCGCGGAATCGGGCTCGACGTGGGCGTGGCGCGCGTTCCCATCGTGTCAGGGGCCTGCCTGTTCGACCTCGCCTGCGGGGACCCGAGCGTGCGGCCCACGGCAGATGACGGGCGCGCCGCGTGCGCCCGCGCGCTCGACGACCTTGACGCGCCGCTCGCGCGCGGCAACGTCGGGGCGGGAACGGGATGCACCGTCGGAAAGCTCGCCGGACCCGAGCGCGCCATGAAGGGAGGCCTCGGGGAGGACGTCGAGCGCGCTGGCGAGCTTGTCTGCGGCGCGGTCTCCGCCGTCAACGCGTGCGGCGACGTGCGAGACCCCGACACGGGTGAGGCGATCGCCGGGATGCGCGACGCGACGGGCGGGCTCGCGAGGACCCTCGACGTCCTTCTCGGCGGCTCGGCGAGCATGCCACTCGAGCGGACCAACACCACCATCTCCTGCGTGGTCACCAACGCCCGCCTCACCAAGGCACAGGCCACCAAGGTGGCCCAGATGGCGGCAGACGCCTACGCCCACGCCATCTCCCCCACCCACACCACCAACGACGGCGACACCGTCTTCGTCATGGCCACGGGGGCGGTGGAGGCTCCCGTGGACGTGGTGGGCTCGCTCGCCACGCGCGCGCTCGGACGCGCCATCGCCGACGGGGCGCGCCAGGCGGCGACGGCATACGGCTATCCCGCCGCATCCGACCTGTAGCTGGGCGCCCCTCCCCGCCTGCTGCGCGCACTTCTGCATCTGAGTGCCGACCGGCGCGCAGTTCCGCATCTGCGTACACGCACGATCTCTGACAGGCCCGTCGCTGTACGCAGATGCGCAGCTGAGTGCCGATTGCCGCCTCGCGGCGTACACGCTTCCGGATTTGCGCATCGGTCCATACGCAGTTCCGGAAGTGAGTGCCGTCCGATACTCACATCTGCAACTGCGTACCGGCCGCGGAGCTCGGACGCACTCAGTTCCGCTTCTGAGCGCCAATCACAGACCGAGACGCGTTCATATCCGCATCGGAGCATCGTTCGCAGGCCCCGGCGTACTCAGATGCGGAACTGCATACGTACT
This sequence comes from Thermophilibacter provencensis, assembly GCF_900128445.1. GTDB lineage: Bacteria > Actinomycetota > Coriobacteriia > Coriobacteriales > Atopobiaceae > Thermophilibacter > Thermophilibacter provencensis. The sequence goes on from NZ_LT671417.1 coordinate 1,944,075, forward strand.
TGGACGCAAATCCGGAACTGAGCACCGGCCGCGAGCCACGACACACTCACATGAGGAACTGAGCACGGGCCGGCACGCAGCACTGGAACTGAGTACGGCCCCAAAGTCTGACGGCACGCACATCCGAAACTACGTGCCGGTCGCGGGCCCCGGCGTACTCAGAAGCGGAGCTGAGCACCAGACTGTACGCACATCCGGAACTGTGTGCACTGCCCAGGCGCCGCCGGTAGACGGGCCGGGAAGCAGCGCCGGCGCGCTTCGGGAGGGCGACGCCGACCCAGCAGCCCCCGGCGCCGCGAGCGGGACACGCAAGGAGCGCCCCGTCCTTCTCGCCAGCGGACCCGCACGGGCGCGGCAAAGCTGCCGAGAAGGACGGGGCGCTCCCCCACCAGACAAAACGCTAGTTGAACTTAACCAGCTTCTGGGCGGCCTTGTATCCGGCGAGCGTGAGCGAGCGTCCCACGGTGCCGGGGAGGTTCGTCGCCATGCCCACGATGCCGTGGCGCGCGCGGCGGTACATGCGCTTGTCGTAGGCCCTGAGCTCGTCCCAGAGCGACTGAAGCTCGTCCATGGCGTCCTCGCGGTCGCTCTTCTTGGAGAAGACGGAGCAGATGGCCATGATGATCGTGAAGTAGTTCATCATGTAGCTGCGGAGCTTTGCCGAGGAGATGTCGTCGTAGACATGATAGGCATGCATCATGATGCGGGCGACGCGCCAGTAGTGGTCCACGCGGCTCGTGAGGACCTTGTCGTTCACGGACTGGTCCTCGCGTCCGATGAAGTAGCGGTAGACGTCGGCGTCGAGGTAGTAGATGCTGCGGCACTTGGGGAACGGCACGTAGGCGTAGATGTTGTCCACGTAGAAGGTGTGCGGCGGCATCTGGAGGCTGGCCTCGCGCAGGGTGTCCACGCGATAGGTGAGCGCGTGCATGAGCAGGTACTGCCACATCATGAAGTGGCCCATGTCGTTCCAGGTGAAGACCTTCCCGCGCGGCAGCACGTGATGGTAGTCGACGACGTTCTGCGTGTCGTCCTCGACATGCTCGTAGACGTAGTTGGTGATCACGAGGTCGACGTGGTCGCCGAGGCTGATGAAGCGGCGGAGCTGCTTGAGCAGGGCCATGACGGCCTCGCCGTCCACCCAGTCGTCGGAGTCGATGTTCTTGAAGTAGACGCCGTCGGCGTTGGCGACGGCCTTCATCACGGCGACGCCGTGGCCGCCGTTCTCCTGGTGCACCGCCTTGATGAGGGAGGGGTGGCGCGCCGCCCACTCGTCCGCCTTCGCGGGGGTCTCGTCCTTGGTCGAGCCGTCATCGACGATGACGATCTGGACGTCCTCGGCATACCCCGTGCCCTCGAGGATCGACTCGATGCAGTGGTCCATGTACGCGGCCGAGTTGTAGCAGGGGATGCCAAAGGTGATGGTCTTGTTCATCGGGGCCCTTCGGGTCATGGGAGGCGGGCCCTTCCGGCCCGCCGCAGGTACCTCACGGGAGCGGGCCCCGAGGGGCCCGCGGTCCGCGCTAGCTGTGCTGGGATACCAGCTCGTCGGAGAGCTCGAGCGCCGACGCGACGACGCCGTCCATGTCGTAGTAGCGGTACTCGGCGAGCCTGCCCACGCAGTGGAAGTTCACCACGCCGGCGACGCGCTCGCGATAGCGGCGATAGAGCTCGCGGTTGGCGTCCTCGAGGATGGCGTAGTAGGGGGTCTCCCCCGAGCCGGGCGTGTACGCCTTGGAGTACTCCTTCATGATGGTGGTCTTGCCGGGCAGGACCTGGCCGGTCATGTTCTTGAACTCCGTGATGCGGGTGAAGTCCTCGCTCGTGGTGTAGTTGACGGTGCCGACGGGCTGGAACTGGTCCTGGTCGAGCGTCTCGAAGACCATGTCGAGCGTGCGGTACGGCAGCGCTCCGAGGTCGAGGTCAAAGAGCTCGTCGAGCGGGCCGGTGTAGATGACCTCGCCGCCATAGGGCTTGTCGCACACGGAGACGCTCATGTCGGACACCTTGAGGATGTCGCGGGCGTCGACGCCGAGGAAGACCGAGATGAGGTCATGCTCGAGCATGTGCTCGAAGAGCGCGGTGTAGCCCTCCGCCGGCATGCCCTGGAAGGGGGCGCCCGGGAAGTAGCGGTCGTCGTCGCCCACGAAGACGGGGACGCGCCCGGTGATGGACGGGTCGATCTGGTCGGGCGTCTGGCCCCACTGCTTCATCGTGTAGTAGAGGAAGACGTTCTCGAAGACGTAGTCAGCGACCTCGACGAGCTCGGGGTCGTTCTTCTCGCGAAGCTCCATGATGGGGACCTTCTTGTTCTCGCCGAAGGTCGCAACGAGCTTCTGGTAGAGCCGCTCGCCCTTCTCCTCGCCGAAGGCGAGCTTGAGGGAGCGGTGGTTGAAGGGCACCGGCATGAGCGTGCCGTGGATGTTGGCGAGCACCTTGTGCTGGTAGTCGGTCCACTCGGTGAAGCGCGAGAGGAACTGGTTCACGCGCTCGCTCATGGTGTGGTAGATGTGCGGGCCGTACTTGTGCACGAGGACGCCCGCCTCGTCGTAGTAGTCGTACGCGTTGCCGGCGATGTGGTCGCGACGCTCGAGGATGGCGACCTTGAAGCCGCAGGACTCCGCAAGGCGGCGCGCACACACGGCGCCGGCGTATCCCGCGCCGACGACGATGGCGTCATAGCTGTCCGGATTGAAACCAGCGGGCAGACCGTTTTCGATACCCATACACGTCCTCTCAGCCGTCAGATACTCGCGTGCCGCCGCTGCGGCGGGGCGAGCGCGCTCCGCTCACCCAATCGTGCGATAGATTCTAGCACCTCGTCCCTATAATGGTCTCGTGCCCGCCCCCTCCCCGCCGATTCTCACACATTCGAGGGGCGAGCGCGCTAGAATGTGAGCGTTTCGCGGCTATCGAAGGGAAGAACATGAGCGACTTTCTCGCACGGATGAAGACCGCCGCCAAGGCGGACAAGAAGACCATCGTCCTGCCCGAGGGCGAGGACCCGCGCACCCTCGAGGCGGCCCGCAAGGTCGTCGAGGAGGGCCTCGCCGACCTCGTCATCCTTGGCGACCCCGCGACGATCGACGTCGAGGGCGTGACCGTCATCGACCCGAAGAGCCCCACCGCCCCCAAGCACGAGGCCTACGCCCAGAAGTTCGCCGAGCTGCGCGCCAAGAAGGGCGTGACCATCGAGCAGGCCCGCGCGCAGATGATGGACGCCACCTACTACGGCACCATGATGGTCAAGATGGGCGACGCCGACGGCCTGGTCTCCGGCGCCTGCCACTCCACCGCCAACACGCTGCGCCCGGCCCTGCAGATCCTGAAGACGGCCCCGGGCACCAAGCTCGTCTCCGCCTTCATGGTCATGTGCACCAAGACCCCCGAGTTCGGCGCCGACGGCACGCTCGTCTTCGCCGACTGCGGCCTCAACATCGACCCGACCTCCGACGAGCTCTCCGAGATCGCCATCGCCTCCGCGAACTCCTTCAAGACCTTCATGGGCGACGTCGAGCCCAAGGTGGCCATGCTCTCCTACTCCACGATGGGGTCGGCCGGCGGCGACACCGCCAAGAAGGTGCAGGAGGCCACGGCCTTCGCCAAGGAGAAGGCGCCCGAGCTCGCCGTTGACGGCGACCTGCAGCTCGACGCCGCCATCGTGCCCTCCGTGGCGCAGCTCAAGGCCCCCGAGAGCACCGTGGCCGGCCACGCCAACGTGCTCGTCTTCCCCAACCTCGAGACCGGCAACATCGGCTACAAGCTCGTGCAGCGCTTCGGCCAGGCGGACGCCTACGGCCCCATCCTGCAGGGCATCGCCAAGCCGGTAAACGACCTGTCCCGCGGCTGCTCCGCCGATGACATCGTGGGCGTCGTCGCCATCACCGCCGTCCAGGCGCAGATGGCCGAGTAGCGCTCGGGACGCACGGCGAGAAGAACAGGCGAGAAGAACGCGGGGCCCGGCGGCTGATGCCTCCGGGCCCCTTTCATGCCAACGCCTGTCTCAGCACGACGAAAAAGGCGCCGCCCACCCCGGACGGGACGGGCGGCGCCATCTCGGTCCCGAGCAGGACCGTCGCGCATCGAAGGGGTGCTACTTCCCCATGATGGGCTTGGGGCCGGCGGCGCGGACCTCGGGCGCCATCGTGGTGAGGCGCTTCTCGGCGTTGTCGACGAACATCTGGGCGAGCTTCTCGGCCATCTCGTCGTAGGCCGCGCGGTCCTCCCAGGTGTTTCGGGCGTTGAGGAGCTCCGAGGGCACGCCCGGGCAGGTGGTGGGCACGTCGAGGTTGAAGCGCTCGTCATGGACGAACTCGCAGTCGTCGATGATGCCGGACTGGGCGGCCTCGACCATCTTGCGGGTGTAGGCGAGCTTCATGCGCGAGCCGGTGCCGTAGGGGCCGCCGGTCCAGCCGGTGTTGATGAGGTAGACGCGCACGCCGCCCTTGTCGATCTTCTCGCCGAGCATCTGGGCGTAGACGTTGGGGTCAAGCGGCATGAACGGCTCGCCGAAGAGCGAGGAGAACGTGGGCTGGGGCTCCTTGATGCCGCGCTCGGTGCCGGCGACCTTGGAGGTGAAGCCGGTCATGAAGTGGTACATGGCCGCGTTGCGGTCGAGCTTGGCGATCGGGGGCAGCACGCCGAAGGCGTCGGCGGTGAGGAAGATCACGACGTCGGGGGTACGCTTGGCGCGGCCCTTCTTGACGGCGCCGGGGACGAACTCGACCGGGTAGGCCACGCGGCCGTTCTCGGTGAGGGAGGTGTCGAAGTAGTCGGCCTCGCGGGTGTCGGGGTCGATGACCACGTTCTCGCACATGGAGCCGAAGCGGATGGCGTTCCAGATCTGCGGCTCGGTCTCGGGCGTGATGTCGATGGTCTTGGCGTAGCAGCCGCCCTCGATGTTGAACACCTTGTCCTCGGCCCAGCCGTGCTCGTCGTCGCCGATGAGCAGGCGGTCGTCGGCCGCGGAGAGCGTGGTCTTACCGGTGCCGGAGAGGCCGAAGAAGACCGTGGTGCCGTGGGAGCGCGGGTTCATGTTGCAGGAGCAGTGCATGGTGAGCACGTTGTCCTCGACAGGCAGCAGGTAGTTCATGACCGAGAAGATCGACTTCTTGATCTCGCCGGAGTACTGGGTGCCCACGACGAGGATCATGCGCTCCTGGAAGTTGATGAGGACCGCGGCCTCGGAGTGGGTGCCGTAGACCTCGGGGTCGAGCTTGAGCGTGGGGGCGGCCATCACGACGAAGTCTGCCTCGCCGAAGTCGCGCAGCTCGCTCTGCGTGGGACGCACGAGCATCTGGTGCACGAAGAGGGCCTGGCTCGCGAGCTCGCAGATGGCGCAGATCTTGCGGGAGTAGCGGCGGTCGGCGCCGGCGAGGCCGTGCACCACGAAGAGGCGGCGCTCGGAGAGGTGGCCGATGACCTCGGCCTTGATCTTGTTGTAGTTCTCGACGGAGAAGGGCACGTTGACGCTGCCCCACGCGATCTTGTCGTGCACGTCGGGCGTGTCGACGATGAAGCGGTCCTTGGGCGAGCGGCCCGTGTACTGGCCGGTGATGACGGAGAGCGAGCCGGTTCCCGTGAGCTCGCCCTCGCCGCGCTCGACCGCGGTCTCGATGAGGACGGCGGGAGACGCGTCAATGACGGTCTTCTCCTCCGTGTGCGCGATGCCGTATCGCAGAAGCTCCTCGATGATCATGCGTACCTCCTTGGAAAAAAGCGGTCCCCCGACCGCCCCCTTTGACGCAACGTCGCGGCCATCCGCCCGGAACGCGGATGGATTCAGCAGGTGCTATTATGCCACATCGCCCCGCTAGCGGCGCCAACCGCCCCATTCGGCAAGATTCGCGCAACAATTCAGTCAGGAATGGATAAGGTTTTGAGAGATAGGGAACGAAGGGAGAAGAACATGGGCGCCATCACCACCATCTCTGACGGCCACGTCACCGCGAGCGTCGACGCGACAGGGGCCCAGCTCATGAGCCTGCGCACGGACGCGGGAGAGTACCTCTGGCAGGGCGACGAGCGGTTCTGGCCGCGCCGCGCCCCCGTGCTCTTCCCCATCGTCGGCTGCCTGCGCGACAACCGCGCGACGAGCGCCCAGGGCGAGGTCCGCCTCCAGCGCCACGGCATCGCGCGACTCTACGACCACGCCGTCGTCGCCCAGACCCCGTCGAGCGTGACCTACGAGCTCGCCTCCACCGACGAGACGCGCGCGGCCTATCCCTTCGACTTCCGCCTCAACATGACCTATGCCGTCGAGGACGGGACGCTCTCCCAGACCTTCGCGGTCACCAACACCGGAGACGCGCCCCTGCCCTTCACGCTGGGAGGCCACCCCGCCTTCAACGTCCCAGCCCCCGGATGCGAGGGCGAGTCCTTCTCCGACTACGAGCTCGTGTTCCACGAGGCATGGACCGCCGAGGTCCCCACGATCGACGCCGCCGGCCTGCACGACTTCTCCAAGACGCACGAGCTCTTCCGCGACTCCGATCGCCTGCGCCTCTCCCACGACCTCATCGCGAGGCTCCTGACCCTGGTCTTCGTCGAGGTCCCCGGGCGTGGCGTGAGGCTCGTCGGCCCCTCCGGGCACGGCGTTGAGGTCTCCTTCGACGGCTTCGACTACCTCGGCGTGTGGACCTCCTCCGCCGAGGCGCCGTTCGTCGCCATCGAGCCCTGGGTCGGCTGCGCGACGGCCTACGATGAGTCCGACGTCTTCGAGGAGAAGCGCGGCACCATCACGCTCGAGCCCGGGCAGTCGTGCGAGAAGACCTTCTCCATGAGGCCATTCTAGTGACGGGAGCCATTCGACGGGCGACCGAGGGGGACCTCGACGCGGTGATGGGCATCTACGACGCCGCGCGCGCCTTCATGCGCTCGACGGGAAACCTGACTCAGTGGGTCGGGGGCTACCCCTCCCGCGCGCACGCCGAGCGCGACCTCGCGGGCGGCTGGCTCTGGGTGCTCGACGAGGGCAGGGGGGCCGTCGCCTGCATGAGCGTGCTCCCCGGGCCCGACCGCACCTACGCCGCGATTGACGGCGAGCCCTGGCTAAACGACGAGCCCTACCGGGTCATGCATCGGCTCGCCTGCGCCGAGCAGGGGCGAGGCCTCGGCTCGCACATGCTCTCGTGGCTCTGCGCGCGCCACGACAACGTCCGCGCGGACACCCACGAGGACAACGTCCCCATGCAGCGCGCCCTCGAGCGGTGCGGCTTCGTGCGGCGCGGCACCATAATCTGCGACGACGGCACCCCGCGAATCGCCTACCATTTCGTCGCCTAAAAGGGGCCAGACCCCTTTTTAGCAACCATGCAAATCACCTGCCGCGTCGCCTAAAAGGGGCCTGTCCCCTTTTAGGCGACGCGGCAGGCCTCCACGAACGAGCGCCAGAGCGAGAAGTCCGTCGACAGGGACCGCCAGGTGTACTCGGGATGCCACTGCACGCCCACGCAGAAGCGCCTGCCCGGGACCTCGATTCCCTCGGGGACGCCGTCGGTCGCGCGCGCCACGAGCCTGACGCCCTCGCCCAGCCGCTCGACGCAGCAGTGGTGGGCGGAGTTGACCTGCGCGTGCGTGACGCCGCCGAGGGCGCGCGACAGCAGCGAGCCCTCCTCAACGTCGACGGGGTGGCAGACGCCGTTCAGGATACCGGCATGGCGCCACTGGGCCATGCCGTCGGGCGCCCCGAGGCTCGGCACGTCCATGCAGAGCGTCCCGCCGAGCGCGACGTTCAGGAGCTGCGTGCCCCGGCAGGTCGTGAGCAGCGGCAGGTCCGCCGCGAGGGCGCGCCGGACGAGCGGGAACTCGAACGCGTCACGCTGCTCGCAGAGCAGGGCCGGGTCGTAGTCCATGTCGCTCCCCCACCGCCGCGGGCTGACGTCGGGGCCGCCGGGCACGGCGACGCCGTCGGCGATCTCGAGATACGAGTCGATGACCGCCTCGTCGTCCGTGAGCGACATGACGAGCGGGAGGCCCCCGGCGGCGAGGATGGCGTCGACGAAGCAGTCGGCGATGGCCTCCTGGGGGGCGATGCGCTCCGACCCCGCGACGGACTCGGGGACCCACCGGGGCGCCACGAGCACGACCGGTCTTCTCGCCATGCTAGTGCCCCCTGATCGAGTCGAGGAAGTCGCGGGCGCGCTGGGTCGTGGGATGGTCGAAGAACTCGTCGGGCGAGCCCTCCTCGACGATCTGGCCGTCCGCCATGAAGACCACGCGGTCGGCGACGCGACGGGCGAAGCTCATCTCGTGCGTCACCACGACCATCGTCATGCCGCCGCGCGCGAGCTCGACCATGACGTCGAGGACCTCGTTGATCATCTCGGGGTCGAGCGCGCTCGTGGGCTCGTCGAACATCATCGCCTTGGGGCGCATCGCGAGCGAGCGCGCGATGGCCGCGCGCTGCTGCTGGCCGCCCGAGAGCTGCGCGGGGACCTTGTGGGCTTGCTCGCCGACGCCCACGCGCTCGAGGAGCTCCATCGCGTGCTTCTCGGCCTCCTCCTTGCCCTGCCCCAGGACCTCGCGCGGGCCGAGCGTCACGTTGTCGAGGATCGTCATGTGGGCGAAGAGGTTGAACTGCTGGAAGACCATGCCGAGCTCCGCGCGCATGCGCGCGAGCTCGCGCCCCTCCTGCGGGAGCGGCTCGCCCTCGATGAGGATCTCGCCGGAGTCGATCGTCTCGAGCCGGTTGATGGTGCGGCACAGGGTCGACTTGCCGGAGCCGGAGGGCCCGATCACGACGAGCACCTCGCCCCGGGCCACGGTCAGGCTCACGTCGCGCAGGACATGGAGGTCGCCGTAGTGCTTGTCCACATGGCGAAGCTCTATCACCGGCACGTTCTTCTCGGCAGCGCTGTCTTGGCTCATGATGCTTGTCCGTTCCTAGCGAATGATCTTGACGCCCGTGCGGCGGGCAACGTACACGGATGCCTTGTTGATGGCGAAGTTGATGAGGACGTAGATGACGGCGACGACCAGGTACATGGAGAGCAGCGCGTCGTAGTTGGTGATGAGCACGCGCGCGTTCTGCATGAGGTCGGGGTAGCTCACCACGTAGGCCACCGTCGTGTCCTTGACCACGACGACGAGCTGGGCGATGAGCGAGGGAATGACATAGCGGACCGCCTGGGGAAGCACGATTCTCCGCATGGTCTTGGCCGGGCTGAGCCCGATCGAGAGGGCGGCCTCGACCTGGCCCTTGGAAACGGCGTTCACGCCCGCGCGAAAGACCTCGGCGAGCACGCCCGAGGCGGCGAGCGCCACCGGGAGCGTGAGCATCCAGAAGGAGGGCATCTGAATGCCGTACTGCGGGACCACGAGGAAGAAGAAGTAGATCAGAAGCAGGCTCGGCACGCCGCGGAAGAAGTCCGTGACCACGCGGCAGAGGGCCGCGAGCGGGGCGATGCCGCTGGTGCGTCCGAGCATGAGCGCGAGGCCCAGCACGAGCGCGATTGCGCCCGCCGTGAGCGCGACCTCGACGGTGCCCACGAAGCCCTGAAGCAGGAAGCGCCACGTTGGCCACTCGAGCAGGAACGACCAGTAGCGCGGCGCGAGCTGCCCCGTCACGTAGAACTGGCGGACCACGAGCGCGGCGAGCAGGGCGAGAAGGACGGCGGAGACCGCGGTGCCGATCGCGATGCGGCGCCTGGCGCGCGGGCCGGGCGCCTCGTAGAGCGCGGCGCGCACGCTCGGAGCGGTCTTGGTGCGCGTGCTCATCGGAGTATCCTCACCCTCTTGTCGATGCGGTTGCCCACGAACGAGATCGCGAACGCCGTGAGCACGTAGCCGAGCGCCGAGATCAGGAAGGCGAGGATGCCGCCCGTCGCGCGCGTGTTGACGTAGGAGACCACGCCGGTGAGCTCCTGGGGGGAGAGCGGCACCTGGGAGCCGAGCGCGGTCGTGAGCATGACGGCAATGAGGAGGTTCGTCATGGGCAGCACCGTGGTCCGCAGCGCCTGCGGGATCACGATGTGACGCAGGATCTGCATGAACGTGAGCCCGACGGAGCGCGCGGCCTCGATCTGGCCGACGCCGATCGTGTTGATGCCGCTCATGAAGTTCTCCGAGCCGAAGGCCGACCCGAGCAGCACCACGGTCACGATGACGCAGGTCCGCCAGTCGAGGACCACGCGCAGCTGAGGCAGGGCGTAGGCGATGAGGATGAGCAGCGCCACGCCGGGGATATTGCGGAACACCTGGACGTAGAGCTCGCCGAGCCCGCGCAGCGGCGCGACGGGGCTCACCCGCGCGACCGTCACGAGCACGGCGAGCGCCATGACGAAGACGAACGAGACCGCCGTCATCGACCACGTCGCGAGCAGCCCGTCCAGATAGTTCTGGCCGTATGTCCCAAGAAGCTCAGCGAGTCCCATCACACCTCCCCGAAGACACGAAGGGACGCTCCCCTCGCAACGCTACGCACCGATGGCGGGCGGCTCCGGGGCCGACTCAATCCCGGCGCGGTCGCCGATGCAGATCTGCCAGAGCTGCTCCCACACCCCGTCATCCTCGACCTGCCTGAGCCAGGCGTTTACGAACTCGACGCCGTCGGAGTCGAGCGGAAGGCCGATTCCGTACGGGTCGACGGGGCCGAAGGGGTCGCCGGCGAGACGGTAGCGGCCGGGGTTGCGCGTCATCGAGCCCATCTGCATCGCCGTGTCGATCACGTAGGCGTCGACGCGACCCTGGGAGAGCGCCGTGCGGGCCTCCTCGTCGGTCTTGAACTCCTGGACGTTGGCCTCGGGCGCGTACTCCTCCAGGATGCTCGGGCCCGTGGAGCCGGACTGGGCCGCGACGTTCTTGCCCGCGAGGTCCTCGACGGAGTTGATGTCGTCGTTGTCCGCCATCACGAGGATGGACTGCTGGGTGCTGTAGTAGGGGCCTGCGAAGGAGATGATCTCCTTGCGGGCGTCGGTGATGGAGTAGGTGGCAAAGACGACGTCGACCTGGTCGTTCTGGAGGACCGACTCGCGGGTGTCGGAGGTGACCTGGGTGATCTCCTGCTTGGACTCGTCACCGAGGATGTAGCGCGTGAGCAGCTGGGACAGGCCGGCGTCGAAGCCGCGCGTCTTGCCGTCCTGCTCGTTCAGGGACGAGAAGAGCAGCGACGTCTGGACGCCGCCGACGCGCAGGGTGCCGGCGTCGCGGACCTTCGTCGCCCACTCGGAGGCGGCGATGTCCTCGTCGGTGGCGACGGCGCCCTCAGCGAGCAGCGCGTCGTACGCCTCGGCGTCGAGCTTCGCCTCCTCCGCCTGCTCGTCGGCGGAGCCGCCGGACGGGGCGGGGGCCTCCCCCGAGTCGCAGGCAGCGAGACCAAGGGTGGCAAGCGCCGCGGCGCCGAGGCCGAGTGCCTGGCGGCGGCTCATCATCAGGTGATTGAGGGCCATGGTGTATTCCTTTCGGGACGTAGGCCGTTCATAATTTCAAATTGTACCCTTCGGACTAGGATTTCAGACACCACGCCACGCCCTGAAATGCAACGCTAACCTGTTTCCGCGACGGGCGTGCGCTGGGGCATGCTCGGCAGCCACGAGACCGCCAGCGGGAGACAAGCCCGCAGCGCCTGAGCATGCCGTGGAGCACGGTCCCGCCGAGCATGCCGTGACGCACGGAATTGGGCCTGTCGCTTCCGCTTTCGTGCGCAGGGGCATGCTCGGCGGTCATCCCAACGCCGCCAGGCTCCGCCGCCTAAGCCCCGCCGCCCAGACAGAAGAAGGGCCCGACCAAGCGGCCGGGCCCTTCGTGACGCGTTCTGGGGCACGCCGTGCGCGACTAGCCCAGCAGCTCCTCGACGTCGAGGGCGATCATGTACTCCTCGTTGGTGGGAACCACCATGACGGTGATAGCGGAGTCGGGCGTGGAGATCACGCGAGGCTCGTCGGAGCGAATCGCGTTCTTCTCGTCGTCGATCTTGACGCCCATCCAGGCGAGGCGGTTCGCCACGCCGGCGCGCATCTCGGGCGCGTTCTCGCCGATGCCGGCGGTGAAGGCCATGGTGTCGACGCCCTCCATGGAGGCAGCCATCTCGGCGAAGAGCTGGGCGGTGCGGTAGTAGAACATGTCGAGCGCCATCTGGCAGTTCGCGTCGCCCTTGGCCGCGCCGTCCTCGATGTCGCGGGAGTCGGAGGAGACGCCGGAGACGGCAAGGAGGCCGGACTGCTTGTTCATCATGGTGTCGATCTCGTCGATCGAGTAACCGCCGACGCGGTTGAGGTAGAAGACCGTTGCGGGGTCGACGGTGCCGGTGCGGGTGCCCATGATGAGGCCGTCGAGCGGGGTGAGGCCCATGGTGGTGTCCATGCACTGGCCGTCCTCGATGGCGCAGAGGGACGCTCCGGAGCCGAGGTGGCAGCTCACGAGCTTGTGGGTCTTGTCGCCCATGAGCTCGTGGACGGTGCGCCAGATGAAGCGGTGGCTCGTGCCGTGGGCGCCGTACTTGCGCACGTGGTACTTGTCCACCACGTCACGCGGCAGGGCGTAGCGCCAGGCGCGCTCGGGCATGTGATAGTGGAACGCGGTGTCCGGGACGATGACGTTGCCGAGCTCGGGGAACATGTCACGGCAGATCTCGATGACGTCGGCCTCCGCGTAGTTGTGAAGCGGGGCGAGCGGGGCGACCTCGCGGACCTGGGCGAGCGTCTCGTCAGTCACGACGGCGGACTCGGGGAAGTACCACCCTCCCTGGACCACGCGATGGCCGATGCCGCCGATGGGCTTGTCCACGGTCTTGAGGATGTCGAAGACGTACTTGATGGCCGTCTTGTGGTCGGGAAGCGCGACCTCGAGCTTCTGCTTCTCGCCGCCCATCTCCTCGTGGCCGACGAACGAGCCGTCGATGCCGATGCGCTCGCAGTTGCCCTTCGCGTATACCTCGCGCGTGTCGACGTCAAGAAGCTGGTACTTGAGCGACGAGCTGCCGGCGTTGATGACAAGGACGTTCATGACTCTCCTCTCGCGGGGACTCCCCCACCCTCTTGCTGACGAGTAACACCCCCATGATACGCCCCTGCGGCGACGCGCAGGGCGCTCCGCGGAACAAAATCACGCGGGAATCAGGCCCTCGCCGAGGGGCTTGCCGCCGAGGACGTGCATGTGAAGGTGCATCACGGTCTGGCCGGCCGCGGATCCCGTGTTCATGATGCAGCGGAAGCCCGACTCGGCGATGCCGGTCCTCTCGGCGACCGCCTTGACGGCCCGCTCCATCGAGGCGAGCGTCTCCGCGGGGACGTCGTCGACGAAGTTCTCGTGATGCGCCTTGGGGACAACGAGCACGTGGACGGGGGCCTGCGGGTTGAGGTCCCTGAACGCGACGACGCGCTCGTCCTCGTAGAGGAACTCGCTCGGGATCTCCCCGTTGGCAATCTTGCAGAAGATGCAGTCGGACATGGTGCCTCCCATCGGTTCGCGTGAGCTACTCGTTAATATACGCCGTGCTCGGAGCCGACGAGGTGTCGGTCACCGGGGCGTTCTCGTCGGTGGCGTCGAGAAGGACGCGCACCTTCTGCTCCGCGCCTGAGAGCCGCTCGCGCAGGCTCCTCAGGAGCTCCACGCCGCGGCCGTAGCGCTCGAGCGACTCCTCGAGCTCGAGGTCGCCGGACTCGAGCGCGCGCACGATCTGCTCGAGCTCGACGGAGGCCTCCTTGAACGTCATCTCGTCGATGGGGCGATAGGTTGCATCAGCCATGATCTCACACCTTTCCGGGAGGATAGCCAGCTAGTCGTTTACTGCGGTGACCGTCGCATCGAAGGAGCCCGTGCCGAGAAGAACGCGCACGTCGTCGCCGCACGAGAGCGCGGCGGCGTCCTTCACCACGTGCCCCGCGCCGTCGCGCGCGATGGCGTAGCCGCGGGCGAGGACGGAGAGCGGCGAGAGCGCGTCGAGCGAGGCGGCGAGCCGCGCGAGCGTCGACTCCGCAGGGCGGAGCAGGCGCGGGGCGAGCTCGAGAAGGCGCGCCGCGGCGCGCTCGGTCGCCTCGCGGTCGCGCGCGAGGGCGCGCGGGATGGCGTCGTGGAGCCGCTGCTCGGTCTGCATGAGGTCCGCCTCCCGGTCGCGCACCGGGGAGAGCGGGTCGGTGAGGCAGCGCCGAGCGCCCAGCGCCTCCACCGCCATGCGCCGGCGGGAGAGCCCGGCGTCCATCGAGCCCGACATGAGGCGCGCGAGCGCGTCCACGCGCTGCGCGCGGAACTCGAGCGCGGCCGACATCGCCCGGCCGAGGCGCACCTGGCGCTGGAGCATCTGGCGCTCGACCTCGTCGATGGCCGGGGCGACGGACTCGGCGGCGGCCGTCGGCGTCGAGGCGCGACGGTCGGCCACCATGTCGGCGATCGTGGTGTCCGGCTCGTGCCCGATGCCCGTCACCACGGGGACCGGGCATGCCGCGACGGCACGCGCGACCGACTCGTCGTTGAAGCACATGAGGTCCTCGAACGAGCCGCCCCCGCGCACGAGCAGGATGGCGTCGGGGCGGGCGGAGGCAGCCGTCGCGAGCGCGCGGACGATGGTCGCCGGCGCCTCGGAGCCCTGGACCGAGCACCCCACGACGTCGATCTCCACGAGGGGGTTGCGTCGCGCGAGCGTACGCTTGACGTCCTCGATGACGCTCCCCGAGAGGGACGTGACCACGCAGACGCGCGAGCAGAACACCGGGACATGGCGCTTGCGCTCCTGGGCCATGAGCCCCTCGCGCTCGAGGCGACGCGCGAGCTCGGCCACCTGCTGGCGGAGCAGCCCCTCGCCCGCCGCCTCGACCCTGCTCGCGACGAAGGAGAGCTTGCCGGAGGCCTTGTAGACGTCGAACTTGCCCGTGAGCTGGACGGTAAGCCCGTCGCGCAGCTGAAAGCCCATCTTTGCCGCGGTGCCGCGCCACACGATGACGCTCATGGCGGCGCCGTCGTCCTTCACCTCGAAGTAGCAGTGCCCCGAGCGGGCGTTGGGGCCCCGAAAGCCCGAGACCTCCCCCGAGACGACGAGGGTCGGCCAGGCGGAGACGGCGCCCTTGGCCAGGGCGACGGCGTCAGACACCGAGATGGGCGCCGAGGAGGCGCGCGCCTCGTCCGACATCACTCCTCCCCCCTTCCGCCGTAGCGGCCGAGAAGGTAGAGCAGCTGCATGATGGAGGTGAGCGCCGCGGCCACGTACGTGAGCGCGGCGGCCGTGAGGACCTTGCGCGCGCCCTCCTCGTCGAGCCCGCCGCCGTTCTGCGAGAGATAGGCGACCGCGCGACGCGAGGCGTCGATCTCCACGGGCAGCGTGACGAGCTGGAACACGACGGAGACGGCGAAGAGCAAGATGGCGAGCTGCACGAGGTTGAGGGCGTTGAGCATCACCCCGAGCACGAGGACGATGACCCATCCCTGCTGGGCGATGTTGACCGCCGGAACGAGGGCGGAGCGCAGGCGATAGAGCCCGAAGCCCTGGGCGGCCTGGATGGCGTGGCCCGCCTCGTGGCACGCCACGGCGACCGAGGCCACCGAGGCGCCGCGGTAGTTGTCGTCGGAGAGGTGCAGCCGGTTGTCGCGCGGGTCGTAGTGGTCGGTCAGCGAGCCCGCGACGCGCGTGATCCCCACCTCGCCGGCGCCGCCGTCGGCGAGCATGCGGCGCGCGACGTCCGCCCCCGTCCCAAGGATGTTGGCGGGCACCTTCGACCACTTGGCATAGGTGCTCCTGATGTAGGCCTGCGCGATGCCGCCGATGACGAGCGCGACGAGCGCGACGAGGTAGTAGCCCAAATCGATGCCGTAGAAGCCATAGTACAGGGGCATGTGCGGTCTCCAATCGCTCGACTGAGGACCATTCTACCCGGCCGGGCGGACATTAATGCCTCGCGGGGGCGCCCTTCTCGCCCGCGCTAGAGCAGCTCGATGCGCCCCTCCTTGACGGTGAGGCCGACCTCCCCCGCGAGCAGGCGGTCGAGCGTGCGCCCCGCGAGCTCCCCGCGCCAGGAGCGCGAGAGGCGCGAGCGCTCGCGGTCCGAGACGAAGTCGAGAAGGTCGTCACGGGTGGCGATGAGCTGCGTGGCGACGCCGCTGCGCTCGGAGACGAGCCGCAGGACGGCGTACATGAGGTCGATGACGCTCTCCGTCTCGGCGGACGGGCGGGCGTGGCGCGTGACCTTGGGGCACTCGTCCGCCGGGCACGCGAGCCCCCTCCCGACGGCCGCGACGAGCCTCGCCCCCTCGCGCTCGCCGAGCTGGTCGGTCCCCCGGATGCGCCTCAGGCGATCGAGCGAGGTCGGCGTGCGCTTGCAGACCTCGACGGCCACCTCGTCGGAGATGACCCACTTGCGGGGGACGTCCCGCCGCGCGGCCACCTCCTCGCGCCACGCGCACACCTCGCGGGCGACGGCGAGCTGCCGGCGCGTCAGCGAGCCCGAGCGGCGAAGGCGCAGGAAGGCCTCGCGCGGGTCCCGCCGGACGCGGGCCGGGTCCGCGAGCTCGGCCATCTCCGGCTCGACCCACGAGAGGCGGTCGAGCTCGATGAGGCGCGACATCATCGTCTCGTAGATTCCCGGGAGATAGCGCACGTCGTCCTCGGCGTACGCGAGCTGCTCGGGGTCGAGCGGGCGGCGCGACCAGTCAGTGAGCGACTCGGCCTTGGGCAGGTGAACGCCGCAGTAGGCGTCCACGAGCGAGCCGTAGCTCACCTGCTGCCGCATGCCAAGGAACGCGGCGGCGACCTGCGTGTCGAAGATGGGGGCGCACGCGCAGCCAAGGCCGTCGAGAAGGACCTCGATGTCCTGGCTGCAGGCGTGGAAGACCTTGGTGACCGACGGGTCCTCCAGGAGCGCCTTCAGCGGCGCAAGGTCGTCGATGAGGATGGGGTCGACGGCGGCTATCTCGTCGCCCGCGGCGACCTGGACGAGGCAGAGCCTGGGGTAGTAGGTCTTCTCGCGCAGGAACTCGGTGTCAACGGCAAGGACCTTGGATGATGAGGCGCGCTCGCAGAAGCCAGCAAGCTCGGAAGGGGTCGATACGTACACGGCGCTCGATTCTGTGTCATGCGAGGTTTGGGTACCATAGGAAGTGCCGGTCGCCCCCCGCGGGCGGCGGCGCGTTCCATGATACCCAATAGCCCCCGCGTCCCGGGGAGGAGACCGATGCGCACCCTCATCATCCACAACCCGAAGTCCGGCTTCGGGTCGGACGCCGTCTTCCAGTTCGAGCGAGCGCTCGTGCGGGCGGGCGACGAATGCGTCCTCAGGGTCCTCGAGGAGGACTTCGAGGCGAGCGTGACCTGCCGCGACGCCGAGCGCTTCGACGTGGTCGTCGCCTCGGGCGGCGACGGCACCGTCGCGGCCCTCCTCCACGCCCTCGCCGGGACGGACGTCCCGGTCTGCGTCTTCCCCTCGGGGACCGCCAACCTGCTCGCCGCCAACATCGGCAACGCCCCCGAGCCCTCGGCGCTCGCCCGTGCATGCCGCAAGGGGAAGACGGCCGCCGTCGACCTCGGGGAGATCTCCTGGGAGGGCGAGCGCGGCGCGCGCGGGACGCGCGGCTTCGCCCTCATGTCGGGAACGGGCTTCGACGCGCAGCTCATGCAGGCCGCCCTCCCCAACAAGGCGATCATGGGGCAGGCGGCCTACTTCGCGGCCGCGCTCTCCAACCCCCGCCCGACGGTCGAGCGCTTCCGCATCACCGTGGACGGCGAAGTGCACGAGCGCGAGGGGATCACCTGCCTCGTTGCCAACAACGCCATGATCCAGGGGGACATCGAGCTCATCCCCGACTGCCGGATGGACGACGGCCTGCTCGACGTGATCGTGGCGGAGACCTCCGACGCCGCCCAGCTCCTGAAGCCCCTCGCCTTCGGCCTCATGGACCGCACCGGGAAGGTGATGGGCCGCCCGCACCTCGAGAGCTTCCGCGGGAAGGAGATTCGCGTCGAGGTCGACCGACCCGTCGCGCTCGAGGTCGACGGCGACGTGATTCCGGGCCTCGTGACCTCCTACGACGCGCGCGTGCTCCCCGGCACGGCGCGCATCGTCGTCGACGCGATGGGCCCCTACGCGAGCGGGGACGACGGCCCGAGCCGCTTCGGCGGCTCCGACGTCATCGCCTACCCCGACGCGTAGCGCCGTCGAGGGGCCGCCCCTAGCCCAGGCCGAGCGCGGCGAGCGGCGCGTAGGCGACCATGCCGGTGACCGCACACCAGATGAGCGAGCCCGTTCTTCTCGCCACGAGCGCGACGACGGCCGCCGCGAGAAGCGGCGCCGCCCGAAGCGGGGCGGTCGGGTCGAAGAGGTCGTTTGCCACGAGCGCCGCGAACGCGGCGGGCGGGATGAGCGCGAGCGCCTCCGCGGCGCGCGGCGCGAGCGGCCGCCCCTTCAGCGCGAGGAGCGGGAGGCAGCGGCAGGCGAGCATCACGACGAGCACGCACCCGTAGAAGACGAGAAAGTCCGAGCCGCTCACCGCGCGTCCCTCCCCCGCGCGAAGGCGTCGGCGACGAGCCCGGCCGCGACGCCCGCAATCGCCCCGAAGAAGACGGAGAGCGACCCCGCCCCGAGCAGCTTGAGCGCCACGACGGCCGCCGCCGCGACGAGGGCCGCGGCGGCCGTGCGCGCGACCCAGCGCTGACCCGCGAGCAGGCAGACGAAGATGGACGTCATGGCGAACGACATGACGGCGGTGGGGATGGCGAGCGCCGGCCCCACGGCGGCGCCGAGCGCGTTCGCGGCGGCCCAGGACAGCATGCTCATCAGGTTGACGAGCGTCGCCCGAGCCGGCGTCCACGCGTCGTCGGATACGAAGCGGTCGAGGTTGACGCCGAAGCTCTCGTCGGTCACGGTGGCGGCGAAGAGCGCGGCGAGGGGCCGCGGGGCGGACGAGACGTGCGGGGCGAGCGCGGCGGCATAGAGGGTCTGCCGGGCGCTCAGCAGCGAGACGCTCGCCACCATCGCGGCGACGGGGGTCCCCGCCAGAGCGAGCGACGACATCATGAACTGCCCGGCACCCGAGTAGAAGGTCGCAGAGACCACGAAGGCCCAGAGGGGCGAGACGCCGACCTCAGCCTCCATGACGCCGCAGGGGATGCCGATGGTGAGGTAGCCCAGCATGACGGGGAGCGCCACGCTCGCGGCGGCGCGCAGGTCGGAGCGGTCCATCCGTGACGCCCTCAGCGGAGGTCCGCCGGGAAGCGCACGCCGGCCTGACGGCGGACCTCGTCCATCACGGCGAGCGACTCGAGCGTCACGCGCTCGAAGCGCTCCCGCGCCGCGAGCGCCGCCGCGTCGCCGCGAGCCGCGGCCACGAAGTCGGCGAGCTCGCAGACCATGTCGTTCTCGGGCACCTCGACCTCGACGGGGGCCATCTCGGCCTGCTCGACGCGGAAGACCTGGCCCGAGGCGGCGCACTCGTGGAGCCACAGGCGCTCGGGCCCGGAGGTGGGCTCCCAGACGAGCGTGCCGCGCTCGCCCTCGACCTGGGAGGGCAGCATGCCGTCGCTCGCCTTCCCGTACGAGAGGCTCACGACCTTGTCCGCGTACCCGAGGATGACCTCCCCCGCGAGGTCGATCGTCGAGCAGGGGTCCCCCTCGGGGCAGCCTGGGACCGGGGCCGTGACGGAGAGCGCGCGCACCTCGTCGGGCCGCCCGAAGAGCGCGATCGCGGGCTCGACGCAGTAGACGCCGATGTCCATGAGGGCACCCGCCGAGAGCGCGGGGTCGAAGATGTTGACGCGCTCGCCGGCGAGCAGGCGCGGCATGCGCGAGGAGACCTTCGAGAAGCGCAGGGACGCGAGCCGCACGGGGCCGAGCCCCTCGGAGACGATGCGCTCGATGACGCCGAAGCTGGGGGTGTGGAGGTTGCGCGTCGCCTCGAGCGCCACCACGCCGGCGGCGCGGGCGGCGTCGAAGACCTCGCGGGCCTCGCGCTCGTTCGACGCGAGCGACTTCTCGACGAGCACGTGCTTGCCCCCGGCGATGAGCCTGAGCGCCTGTCCCGCGTGCAGCGCGTTGGGGCTCGCGACATAGACGGCGTCGACCTCGGCGCTTTCCGCGAGCGCGTCGAGGTCGTCGAAGAAGAGCCGCGCGCCGCGCGGCCCGCCGAAGGAGCGCGCCCGCTCGAGGTCGCGCGAGTAGGAGCCGACGAGCGCGGCGCCGTCATACGCGGCGAGCGCGTCGCAGAAGCGCGCGCATATGCCGCTCGTCCCTATCGTCGCAATGCGGAGGTCACCCACGTCGCTCCCCTTCCGTCGCGCGTCCCGCGGTACGCAGTCGATTGTACACTCCGACCACGCGCCCGGGTTTCTCGCGCCCCGCGCCCCCGAGGACTGCTAAGGTCTTGTCTCGGACACAAGACAAGGAGGGCAAGGATGTACTCGTTCGAGGGTCGCGTCCGCTACAGCGAGTGCGACGACACGGGGCGCCTCTCGCTCGTCTCGCTCATGAACTACTTCCAGGACTGCTCGACCTTCCAGTCCGAGAGCCTGGGGCTCGGGATCACGCGCCTCGCCGAGGAGCACCTCGCGTGGGTACTCGCCCTCTGGAGGATCGAGATCGACGAGCTCCCGCCCTTCGGCGCCCCGGTCGAGGTCTCGACATGGTGCTACGAGATGACGCGCGCCCACGCCAGGAGAAACTTCGAGCTGCGCTCCCCGGACGGCCGCTCGTTCGCGCGGGCCGACTCGCAGTGGCTCGTGTTCGACGTCGATCGCGGGCGAGCGACGCACGTCCCCGCCGACCAGCTCGTCTACGTCTCGCCCGAGCCCCCGCTCGAGATGGGGCCGCTCGACCGGCATCTCCGCGCCGAGGGCAAGGGCACGCCCTGCGCGCCGATCGTCGTGGGCGCGCGCAGCATCGACACCAACCATCACGTCAACAACGCCCAGTACGTGCTCTTTGCCGAGGACGCCCTCGTCGGGCTCGGCAGGCGCGTCCGCCCGAGGGCGCTCTCGGTGCTCTATCGCGCGCAGGCGCACCTCGGGGACGTCGTCACCCCCGTCGCCCACGAGCGCGCCGACGGCTGGGACGTTGACCTCACCGACGAGGCGGGCGCGAGCTACGCGCTCGTCAGGTTCCAGGAACGCTAGGAGGACCGATGGACGACAAGAACGTTGTGCGCGTCGCGGCAGGCATCATCCACCGAGACGGCCGAATTCTCGCCGCGCACCGCGCGGACGGGACGCTGCCCGGGGGCTGGGAGCTTCCCGGCGGCAAGATCGAGCAGGGCGAGAGCGCGGTCGAGGCGCTCAAGCGCGAGGTCGAGGAGGAGCTCGGGTGCTCGGTGCGCGCGGCGTGGCCCTACGACACCGTGGAGTACGACTACCCGGACTTCCACCTCTCGATGGACTGCCTCGTCTGCACGCTCGAGGAGGGATCGGAGCCGGTCGTTGCCGACGCGTCCCACGACGAGCTGCGCTGGCTCGCGCGCGGCGAGCTGCTCGACGTTGAGTGGCTCCCCGCCGACGTGGCGCTCGCGGGCTCGCTCACGTACTACTGGGACGAGGCCCTCTCGGACCAGATGCTCTGACGCCAGGCCGAGGTTGCCCGCGGGGCTGCTATGATGGGGCGATACGACGAGAGGAGCGCCGTGAACGAACACACCGACGAGACGGGGCTCGTGCCCGAGTCGCCCGTCATCGAGAGCGCGAGCGGGACCACGGACCCCCGCAACTCCGAGTCCGGGCCGACCGCCTACGTCGTGTTCGGCGTGGTCGTCGGCCTGCTCGTCCTTCTCGCCATGAGCATCTCGAGCTGCACCGCGGCGCTGGGCTCCATCGCGAGCAGCTCGTACCTGTGGGAGGACGAGGGGTACGACGACGCCTGGGACGAGGGCTTCGGGACCGAGTGGCCCTGGGCCGAGGAGGACTACGGCATGACCCTCGAGAGCCCCTACGACGCCTAGCGGACGTGGCCAGCAGGACTCAGACCCGCGAGACGGGACGGAAGGGAGCGCCATGAGCAAGGCAGACGAGATCTTCGTCTCCATGTGCTCGGACATCATCGAGCACGGCACCACCACCACCGAGGGCCAGAGGGTCCGTCCGCGCTGGGAGGACGGCTCGCCTGCCTACACGATCAAGCGGTTCGGCGTGTGCAACCGCTACGACCTGCGCGAGGAGTTCCCCGCGCTCACCCTGCGGCGCACGGCGCTCAAGTCCGCGATGGACGAGGTGCTCTGGATCTACCAGCGCAAGTCCAACAACATCCACGACCTCAAGCCCCACATCTGGGACGAGTGGGCGGACGAGACCGGCTCGATCGGCAAGGCGTACGGGTACCAGGTGGGCGTGAAGTCCCACTACCCCGACGGCGACTTCGACCAGATGGACCGCGTCCTCAAGGACCTGCGCGAGAACCCCTACTCGCGCCGCATCATGACGAACCTCTACACCTTCGCCGACCTCTCCGAGATGAACCTCTACCCCTGCGCCTACAACGCGATCTACAACGTGACGCAGGAGCCGGGCGAAGAGCGGCCCACGCTGAACATGGTGCTCGTCCAGCGCAGCCAGGACGTGCTCGCGGCCAACAACTGGAACGTCTGCCAGTACGCGATCCTGCTCATGATGGTGGCCCAGGTCTCGAACATGAATGCGGGCGAGCTCGTCCACATGATCGCCGATGCCCACATCTACGACCGCCACGTGGACGTCGTGCGCGAGCTCATCTCTCGGCCAACGTACCCCGCCCCCACCGTGCGCCTCAACCCTGACGTCACGGACTTCTACGACTTCACGACCGACGACCTGATCGTCGAGAACTACGAGCACGGCCCGCAGGTAAAGAACATCCCGATCGCGGTCTGACCGTCCGGCGGGAGGGGAGAAGGACAATGCCCCGGCGCTCAGACAGCTTGCCGCAGAGGGCGCGGCAAGAACTCGCGGCGGGACAATGTCCTTCTCCCCTCCCGCCTGCGTTTCTCCGAGCTGATGGCCCGGCATGTCGTCCCGCGCGCAGTTCTGCAGCCGGACGTCCTACGCCCGGCGAAGCTGTCTGAGCACGGGGCGACATGCCGGGCCAACCCCTCACAGAAAGGTTTGAAAGATGAGCTGCAAGCTGAGTGCGATCGTGGCGGTATGCGACGACTGGGGCATTGGGCTCGATGGTGGGATGGTCGTGGAGAACCGCGAGGACATGAGGCACTTCGTGGCCTGCACGACGGGACACCCCGTCATCATGGGCCGGCGCACGCTCGAGAGCTTCCCCGGGGGGCGTCCGCTCAAGAACCGACGCAACGTGGTGCTCACGCGCGACGCGTCCTTCTCGACTGCGGGCGTTGAGGTCGTGCACTCAGTCGATGAGGCACTTGATGCCGTCGCCGACGAGGGCGAGGCGTGGGTCATCGGCGGCGGGCAGGTGTACGGGCTGCTCCTCCCCCATTGCTCTGAGGCCGTCGTGACGCGAAATCACTGCGTCCGGCCCAGCGACACGTTCTTCCCCGACCTCGACGCGCGCCCCGACTGGGAGCTCGCCGAGGTGCGCGACGGAGGCGTCACGCCCGACGGCGTCCCGTTCGACTTCGCGACCTACCGCAGGCTCTGATTGTCGGTGTTTTTTGCCCGACCTGCTCCGTAGCGCTCGTTTCGGGGGTTAAGGAGCCCCAGCTAGAGAGCGGGGCGCTTATGCGGCTACTCGCCCGCCTCTTCAAAAATCACCGACAATCGTCAGGACTGCTGCGCTACGAGCCCGGAGAGGACGTCCGAGCCGCCGTAGAGGGCGGAGAAGAACGCGGCGTCGCCAGCGACCTGCGGGATCCAGGCCCCCTCGTTGTCTCTCACGCAGCTCACCTGTACCGTGGTCGTGACGGGGCTCTCGTTGGCGTCGAGGTGCGCGTAGACGCTGTCGACGAGGTGCGAGAAGAGCGCCGCGCGGCCGCCCTGCGCATAGGCCGCCTCGGCGTCGGCGGTCTGCGAGAAGGCGGAAAAGTCTGACCCCGCCGACGAGACGGCAGACGAGAGACTCGCGTTGGTGAGCGTGACGCCGACCGTCGCCGTCCCCGCCGCGGAATCCGCCTGGGCCTCCCCTACCTCATACGTCAGGTTCTTGAGGCAGTGGCGACGCCACTCATCCGCATCGACGCCAAAGCGACCGAGGGCCTCCATCGTGGCGGCGTCACCGTAGTCGGCAGCCGGCCAGGCGGCGTCCTCGGGCTCCTCGCCCTCCTCGTTCGGGACCGGCACGACGTAGGACGCCATGAGCTCGGCGACCGCGTCCTGCGCCCGCTCCGCGTCCGACCTGAAGGCGCCGAGCGACGCGGCGACGCAGACCCCGGCCACCACAAGAGCGACGAGGGCGATGCCGGCCAGGACGAGTCGCTTGTTCCGCATGGGGCTCCTTCCGCGTAACTATCCGCATATCAGCTTAGCCCATGCCAGCGGGGCGCGTCGAGGCGGACGGCCGATTTGTGACGGCAACCGAAAAACCCAGACGTCATCCCCAGCCACAGAGAAGGGCCCGCCAGCCGGAGCTGACGGGCCCGAAGCGGTGCGTGTGACGAGCCGCTAGTCGATGTCGAGCGCGGCGTCGACCTGGCTGCGGAGGAACTCCTCGGCGTCCTTGCGGCCGCGGGAGAGCTCGGCGGCGGCCATGACGGGCACCCAGTAGTGCACCTTCTGCTTGGCGACGTCGGCCTTCTTGGAGAACACGTCGAGGTACTTCTCGGCGTGACCGGCGTGATACATCTTGAAGAGGATGTAGGTCATCGCCGCGTCGGCCTCGGGCAGGCCGCGGGTGACGTGGGTCCAGTCGCAGGCGTAGAGCGTGCCGTCCTCGGTCACGATGACGTTGGAGGGGTTGAAGTCGCAGTGGCAGATGGCACGGCCGGAGCCCATGCGGTCGGCACGCATCTGGAGGTCGTAGCGCACGGACGGGTCGAGCTCCTTGACCTTGCCCACCATGCCGGCGATCTTGGTCTTCTGGTCCTTGAGGAGCTCGGGTGCGGGCGTGTTCTGGATCTCGATCTGGAAGTCCACGAACTGCTCGAGGAGCCTGTCGTACTCGTCGGTGCCCTCGGCCGCGTCCATGAGGGAGCGCATGGTCACGCCCTCCACGTACTCGGTGGCCAGGGCCCAGGAGCCGTCGGCGACCTGGGAGACCTCGAGGATCTTGGGCACGCGCACGCCGGCCTCGATGACGCGGGCGATGTTCAGCGCCTCGTTGAAGATGTCGGAGGCCGGCTTCTCGGCCTTGAACACCTTGATGATGCGGTCGCCGTCAAGGTAGACGGCCTTGTTGTGGCGCTCGACGATGACCTGCTTGCTGTCAGAAAGTTCCATTGCTGCCTCCTTCAGGGCAACGAGAAGAACCGGCTGGGACTAGTCCTCGTAGGAGCTGGGCTCGCGACCGTAGAAGGCGTCGAGGTAGAGCTCCTTGATCTCGGACACGAGCGGGTAGCGCGGGTTGGCGCCGGTGCACTGGTCGTTGAAGGCGTTCTCGGACATCTCGTCGAGCGTGGCGAGGAAGTCCTCCTCGGTCACGCCGAAGCCGGCGATGGTCGTCGGGACGCCGACGTGGGCCTTGAGCTCCTCGATGCGGGCGATGAAGTTCTCGAAGACCTCCTTGTCGTCCTTGCCCTGGATGCCGCAGAAGCGACCGGCCTCGGCGTAGCGCGCGAGGGTCTTGGGGTGGTCGTACTGCGGGAAGGTGCCCATCTTCACCGGGCGCTCGGCGGCGTTGTAGCGCATGACGCGGGTGAGGATGACGGCGTTGGCCAGGCCGTGGGCGATGTGGTGGTAGGCGCCGAGCTTGTGGGCCATGGAGTGGTTCACGCCGAGGAAGGCGTTGGCGAAGGCCATGCCGGCGAGGCAGGACGCGTTGGCCATGTGGTCGCGGGCCTCGACGTCGGTGCCGTCGTCATAGGCGCGCTCGAGGTAGTTGAGCACGAGCTTCATGGCGCGCAGGGCGAGGCCGTCGGTGTAGTCGGACGCCATGATGGAGACGTAGGCCTCGAGGGCGTGCGTGAGGACGTCGACGCCGGAGGCGGCGGTCAGGCCCTTGGGCTGGGTCATCATGTTGTCGGTGTCGACGATGGCCATGTTGGGCAGGAGCTGGTAGTCGGCGATCGGCCACTTGGTGCCGGTGTTGGCGTCGGTGATGATCGAGAACGGCGTCACCTCGGAGCCGGTGCCGGAGGAGGTGGGGATGGCCACGAAGAAGGCCTTCTCGCCCATCTCGGGGAAGGTGTAGATGCGCTTGCGGATGTCCATGAAGTCCATGGCCATGTCCTCGAACTTGGCCTCGGGGTGCTCGTACATCATCCACATGATCTTGCCGGCGTCCATCGCGGAGCCGCCGCCGATGGCGATGATGCAGTCGGGCTCGAAGGCCTTGACCTGCTCGAGGCCGCGCTCGCAGTCCTGGAGCTTCGGGTCAGGGGAGATGGACCAGAAGCTGGAGTAGACGATGCCCTGCTCGTCCAGGGACTCCTCGATCTTCTTGGTGAAGCCGCTCTTGTAGAGGAAGGAGTCGGTGACGATGAAGGCGCGCTTCTTGCCGTAGACCTCGGAGAGCTCGCGCAGGGCCACGGGCATGCAGCCCTTCTTGAAGAAGACCTTCTCGGGGACACGGAACCACAGCATGTTCTCACGCCTCTCTGCGACGGACTTGATGTTGAGCAGGTGCTGGGGGCCGACGTTGCCGGAGACGGAGTTGCCGCCCCAGGAGCCGCAGCCGAGCGTCAGAGACGGGGCCATCTTGAAGTTGTAGATGTCGCCGATGCCGCCCTGGGCAGCCGGGGTGTTGATGAGGATGCGGCAGGTCTTCATGCGCTTGGCGTGCTCTGCCATCTTCTCGGTCTCGCGCGTGTCGATGAACAGCGAGCTCGTGTGGCCGTAGCCGCCGTCGGCGATGAGGCGCTCGGCCTTGGAGAGGGCGTCCTCCCAGTCGGAGGCGCGGTACATGCCGAGGATGGTGGTCAGCTTCTCGTGGGCCCACGGCTCGGAGGGCTCGACGGACTCGACCTCGCCGATGAGGACCTTGGTGCTCTCGGGCACGGTCACGCCGGCGGCCGCGGCGATCTTGGGGGCGGGCTGGCCGACCATCTTGGCGTTGACGCCGCCGTTGACGATGACGGTGTTGCCGACCTTGGCGATCTCGTCGCCCTGGAGGAAGTAGCAGCCGCGCTTCTGGAACTCGGCCTTCACGGCGTCGTAGATGCCGTCGAGGACGATCACGTTCTGCTCGGTGGCGCAGATCATGCCGTTGTCGAAGGTCTTGGAGTGGATGATCGAGTTCACGGAGAGCTCGACGTCGGCGGTGTCGTCGATGATGGCGGGGTTGTTGCCGGGGCCGACGCCGAGGGCGGGCTTGCCGGAGGAGTAGGCGGCGTTGACCATGCCCGGGCCACCGGTGGCGAGGATGATGTCGGCGGAGCGCATGAGCTCGCTCGTCATGTCGAGGGACGGCACGTCGATCCAGTCGATGATGCCCTTGGGGCAGCCGGCGGCCTCGGCGGCGTCGCGCACGATGCGGGCGGCCTCGGCGGTGCACGCCTTGGCGCGCGGGTGCGGCGAGATGAGGATGGCGTTGCGCGTCTTCAGGCAGATGAGCGTCTTGAAGATGGCCGTGGAGGTGGGGTTGGTCGTCGGGATGACGGCCGCCACGAGGCCGATGGGCTCGGCGATCTGCTTGTAGCCGAAGGCCTTGTCGTCGGAGATGACGTCGCAGGTCTTCATGTCCTTGTACTTGTTGTAGATGTACTCGGAGGCGTAGTGGTTCTTGATGACCTTGTCCTCCATGATGCCGTAGCCGGTCTCCTCGACCGCCATCTTGGCCAGCGGGATGCGGGCCTTGTTTGCCGCCATGGCGGCGGCGTAGAAGATCTTGTCCACCTGCTCCTGGGTGAACTTCGCGAACTCGGCCTGCGCGGCACGCATCTCCTTGATGCGGGCTTGCAGCGCCTCGACGCTGTCAATCGTGGTCGTAACGTTGTCTGCCATGCGTTCCTCCTATTCCATCGGACCGCGCGGGCTTCCAGTAACCCGCGCGGTCGTACAGAAGACAAGATACCGCTGCTAGAGATCTAGGCCACTCAGAATATCCTGAAGAGTATATCACGGGCGCGACGAGACCTTACGTCACACGCCGGCCCCGCCGCGCCCCCCCTCCCTCGCTGCCGCTACCTGCGCCCGGAGAGGACGTCCACGACCCAGTCGACGTCGTCGGTGGTCTTCATCCTCTCGAGCACGGACTCGTCCTCGAGGATGCGGCAGATGTTGGCGAGCACCTCGAGGTGCTCCTCGCCCTTGCCGGCGATGCCAAAGACGAGGTAGGCCTTCTCCCCGTCGAAGTCGACGCCGTCGGGGTACTGCTGCAGCACCACGCCGGTCTTCTCGACGGCCTCCTTGGCGTCGTTGGTGCCGTGCGGGATGGCGATCCCCATGCCGATGTACACGCTCGTGAGGCGGTCGCGCTCAACCATGGCGTCGACGTAGGGCTCGCTCACGCAGCCGCGCTGGACGAGCAGGGCGCCGGAGTCCCGTATGCACTGCTCGCGTCCCACCGAGGGGACGCCGAGACGCACGTCGGCGCGCTCGATGGCAAGGCTCGGGCGCTCCTCCTCGGCGGGCGCGGGCGCCGGCGCCGGGGTCGTCTCGATGAGCTCGGCGGCGTGGCTGAGCTGCGTGAGCGAGGCGTAGAGCGCGTCGAGCGCGGGGTCGTCGAGGAAGTTGTCGATCGTCACGATCTGGGCCTGCGGCGCGCTCTTGCGGGCGCGCTCGGAGAGGACGCGCTGGCAGACGACGATGCTGGCGTCAGCGGGCACGGTGTCGACGCTCGAGTGCTCGACCGTGAGGTCGGGGCGCTCGGCCTTGACGCGGTTGCGGAAGCGCGTCGCGCCCATGGCGGAGGAGCCCATGCCGGCGTCGCAGGCGAAGACGATCTTGCCTCCCTGCGTGTCGGAGATGACGGCGGCCTCCGCGGAGCCCTTCATGTCGCGCATCTGCTGGCTCGCCTGGTCGAGGTCGGCGGTCGCCATGGTGCGGACGAGCGGCGTCGCGATGGCGAAGGAGACGCCGGCCGCGATGGCCACGCCGATGATGTTGGTGAGCATGAGGTCCGAGGGGGTCATCGAGAGGAACGCGATGATCGACCCCGGGGACGCCGCGGAGGTGAGGCCCGCGCCGGTGAAGCTGAACCACGCGATGGCGCACATGTTGCCCACGATGGGGGCGATGATGACCTTGGGGTTCATGAGCACGTACGGGAAGTAGATCTCGTGGATGCCGCCGAAGAAGTGGATGATCACCGCGCCCGGGGCGGACTGGCGGGTCTTTGCGTCCTTGCAGAAGAGGCAGTACGCGAGTAGGACTCCCAGGCCGGGGCCGGGGTTGGCCTCGAGCATGTACATGATCGAACGGCCGGTCTCCTCGGCCTGCGCGATGCCGATGGGCGTGAAGATGCCGTGGTTGATCGCGTTGTTGAGGAAGAGCACCTTGGCGGGCTCGATGAAGATCGCGAGCAGAGGCATGAGCCCGTACTGCATGAGGATCTGCACGCCGCCCATGAGGACCGCCAGAATCGCGGTCATGATGGGGCCGATGGCGATGTAGCCGAGCATGGACAGGAACATGCCGATGAGGCCGACGGAGAAGTTGTCGATCAGCATCTCGAAGCCCGCCGGCGTCTTGTCCTCCATGAACCGGTCGAACATCTTGATGACCCATCCGGCGAACGGGCCCATGACCATGGCGCCCATGAGCATGGTGGTGTCGGGGGCGCCGGCGATGCAGCCGATGACCGCGATGGCGCCCGTGATGCGGCCGCGGTCACCGCCGGTGAGGTAGCCGCCCTGGGCCGCGATGAGCACGGGGATCAGATAGCTGAGCATGGGGCTGGCGATGCTTGCGAACCCCTCGTTGGGCAGCCAGCCGGTCTCGATGAACAGTGCCGTCAGAAAGCCCCAGGCGATGAACGCACCGATGTTGGGCATGACCATGCCGCTGAGGAACTTGCCGAACCGAGAGAGACCCTCGCGTACTGACATCGGTCCCTCCTTCCTTGAGGCCCGTCGCAACGGGCCGACGCGTTGAACAGGGTGGGCTTGCGCCCATGACTTTTGTTTCAACGATTCAGATTCTAGACTTTCATTTCAATAATGTACTGAGATTCACCTTAGTACCGCCTAATGGTAGGAAATGAGCGCTAAACGGCTGTTATAACGAAAATACTGCCTTTGTATTGACAACAGCATGAGGATGTCTATGCTGACAATTGACTTTTGTTTCAACAGTATCTGCAGTCGTAGCAACAAAAGAGGAGAGGAGAGCCGCATGATCTACACCGTCACGCTCAACCCCGCGCTCGACAAGACCGCGACGGTCCCGCGATTCGCCCTGGACGCGGTGAACCGCATCACCGACCTGCGCGAGGACCCGGGCGGGAAGGGAATCAACGTCTCGAAGGTCATCGCCAAGCTCGGCGGGAGGAGCCGCGCCCTCGCGCTTCTCGGCGGCTCGGTCGGAGAGAAGATCTCTTCCCTGCTCGCCGCGGGGGGCATCGACGTCTGGGCCTTCGCGGCATCGGGCGAGACCCGCACCAACCTCAAGGTCGTCGACCCCGAGCTCGACACGCACACCGACATCAACGAGCCCGGGCCCGAGGCGACGGTCGCCCAGCTCGACGCGATGCTCGGGGAGCTCACGGGGGCCGTCGAGAGGGGCGACATCGTGGTGCTCTCGGGAAGCCTGCCCAAGGGGGCGCCGGTGGGGACCTACGGCGCCTGGGCGCGGGCATGCTCCGGGGCGGGGGCGAAGGTCTTCCTCGACGCGGACGGCGCGGCCCTCTCCAAGGGCCTCGAGGCTCGCCCCTACCTCGCCAAGCCCAACGACGCCGAGCTCTCCCGAATCTGCGGGCGGGCGCTCGCGGACGAGGGCGAGATAGCCGCCGAGGCCCGCGCGCTCGTCGAGGGCGGCGTGGGGCGCGTCGTCGTCTCCATGGGCGGCGCGGGGGCGCTCATCGCCGACGGCGAGCACGTCCTTCTCGCCCGGTCGCCCAAGGTCCCGGTGGGGTCGACGGTCGGCGCCGGGGACTCCGTGGTCGCGGCGCTCGCCTACGCGGAGGAGCGCGGGATGGGCCTCGAGGACACCGCCCGCCTCGCGATGGCCACGGGCGCGGCCAACGTCATGCAGTCGGGGACCCAGGCGGCCGAGCGCGAGCTCGTCGACTCGCTCCTGGACAAGGTCTCCATCGAGGCGCTCTAGGGCGTCAGAGAACCTGACAGATAACCCTGTCACCAATGTCATGAGAGAAAGGTTGCATCATGAAGGCTAAGGCAGTGCGTCTCCACGCGGCTAACGACCTGCGCATGGACGAGTTCGAGCTCCCCCCGATCAAGGACGACGAGGTCCTCGTCAAGGTCATCTCCGACAGCATCTGCATGTCCACCTACAAGTGCGCCACCCTGGGCGTCAACCACAAGCGCGTCCACGAGGACGTGGCCGAGCACCCCGCGATCATGGGCCACGAGTTCGCCGGCGACATCGTCGAGGTGGGCGCCAAGTGGGCGGACCGCTTCAAGCCCGGCATGAAGTTCACGATCCAGCCCGCCCTCAACTACAAGGGCACCATGTGGAGCCCCGGCTACTCCTACGAGTTCTGCGGCGGCGACGCCACCTACTGCATCCTTCCCGCCGAGGTCATGGAGTGCGACTGCCTGCTCGAGTACACGGGCGAGGCGTACTACCAGGCATCCCTTGCCGAGCCGATGAGCTGCTCCATCGGCGCGTTCCATGCCGCGTACCACACGCAGATGGGCGTCTACACGCACGAGATGGGCATTCGCGAGGGCGGCAAGCTCGCCATCGTGGCCGGCGCGGGCCCCATGGGCCTCGGCGCGCTCACCTACGCCCTGCACTGCGACCGTCGCCCCGCGCTCGTGTGCGTGGCCGACATCAACCAGGACCGCCTGGACCGCGCCGCCGAGCTCTTCCCGCCCGCGGAGGTCAAGGCGGAGACGGGCATCGACCTCGTCTTCATCAACAACGGGGCGTACGACGACCAGGTCGCGGCGCTGCTCGAGGTCTCCGGCGGCACGGGCTTCGACGACGTGCTCTGCTACGCCCCGGTTGCCCCCGTCGTGACGCTCTCCGACGCCATCCTCGGCCGCGACGGCTGCCTCAACTTCTTCGCCGGACCGACCGACAAGAACTTCAAGGCCGAGATGAACTTCTATGAGGTGCACTACGGCTCTCATCACGTGATGGGCACGACGGGCGGCAACACCGACGACATGGTCGAGTCGCTCGAGCTCACCGCGGCGAACCGCGTGGACCCCTCCGTCATGGTGACCCACGTGGGCGGCCTTGACGCCGCCGCCGAGACCACGCTCGGCCTGCCCAAGATCCCGGGCGGCAAGAAGCTCATCTACACGCACATCAGCATGCCCCTGACCGCGCTCGAGGACCTGCGCGCCAAGGCCGACGAGGACGGGCGCTTCGCGGGCCTGGCCGACATCGTCGAGGCCAACCGCGGCCTGTGGTGCCCGGCCGCCGAGCGCTACCTGCTCGAGCACTGGGCCGAGGCGTAGCCCCGCCGCAGCGTCGGGCCTGCCTGACCCTG
Source organism: Thermophilibacter provencensis (assembly GCF_900128445.1). Taxonomy (GTDB): domain Bacteria; phylum Actinomycetota; class Coriobacteriia; order Coriobacteriales; family Atopobiaceae; genus Thermophilibacter; species Thermophilibacter provencensis. The sequence continues at coordinate 1,976,567 of NZ_LT671417.1, forward strand.
GTCGCCGGATCGCACGAATGCCCCGCCCCGCCCCTCTCGCCAGCCGGCGTCTCGCGAGAGGGGCGGGGCGCATGTCGTCGAGGCGACGCGCCCGTGCGGGGCGCGTTCGCGCTACCATCTCTTTGAGGCAGGTCAGTCCGAACGAAAGCGAGTCCAGCCATGAGCTCATCGATGAAGGAGCGGCGCGACGGGATCGTGCTCTTCGTCAACTCCAAGGGCAGCGTGACGTTCGGCCAAATTAAGAAGGCGTTTCCCGGTGTCTCCGAGATGACGCTGCGCACGGACCTCAAGGCGCTCGACGAGGCGCGCCTCATCGTGCGCACCCACGGCGGCGCGCGCTCGGTTGAGTACGTGGTGGGCACCGATGACCTCCTGCTCAACCGAAGCACGAGAAACGTCGAGGAGAAGGCCGCGATCGCGCGCAAGGCCAAGGGGCTCGTCCGGCCGGACAGCACGATCTTCCTCGACTCCGGCTCCACCACCACGGCGCTCGCCCGCGAGCTCGACGACGTGCGCACGCTCGCGTTCACCAACAGCCTCACCTGCGCGGCCGAGCTCGCCCGCCTCGAGCGCGTCCGCACCATCATGGTCGGCGGCAGCCTCAACCGCTACAGCATGAGCCTCAACGGCAGCAAGACCATCGAGGACGTGGGGTCGCTGAGCTTTGACCTGCTGTTCCTGGGCGTGACGTCCTTCCAGTCCGCGACCGGGTTCGCCTGCGGGTCCGACGACGAGGCCGCCCTCAAGCGCGCGCTCATCGCGCACGCCGAGAGGACCGTGGTGCTGATGGACTCCTCCAAGCTCGGGCAGAGGAGCACCTTCAAGATCTGCGACCTCGCGGACGTCGACTACGTCGTGTCCGACGGCAACCTCACCGAGCACTTCAAGAAGTACTGCGAGGAGGCCGAGGTCGAGGTCCTGTAGCCCGCCAGGGGCGACCTGACAAAGGTGACAGGGTCAACTGTCATGAATGTTCATGACAGTTGACCCTGTCACCTTTGTCAGGTCGCCTTTGTCAGGTCGGTCCGTTTGTAGTGTGTTTCAGGACGCAATCCGAAAGTACACTGCAAAACGACGCAAGATTTCTACCTGGGACTTTTTGGTAGAAGCGTCTGTAGTGTACATAGAGTGAAGCGCGTGAAATACACTACAAACGCATCTCCAGCTCCATGACCTGCTCGCGAGCGTCGCGGTCGTCGGCCTCCCAGAGGCGCCACTCCCCCGCCGCACGATACGCGACGTAGGGGCCGAAGCCTCCCACGAGCTCGTTCGCGGCGCGCGGGAAGTCGGGGTCTGCCTTGAGGCCGGGATAGCGCACGGCCTCCACGCGCGGGTGGCAGGCGAGGTAGTTGGCCACCACCTGCGCCGCGTCGGAGAGGACCCTCCAGCGCTCCCGCCCCATCCGGGAGGAGAGCGCCTGGAGGGTCGCAAGATCGAGGCTCTTCTCGCCCACCGCGCTGCGCCTAGCGGCGGTCGGCGATCTCCGCCGTGACGTCGGCGATGAACTCGTCAAGCTCGCGCGAGACGGTCTCGTTGGAGCGGTCGCGGACGGAGATGGTGCCGGCCTCGACCTCCTTCTCGCCGATGATGAGCATGTAGGGCGGGCGGTCAATGTTGCGCGCCTCGCGGATCTTGTAGCCGATCTTCTCGTCGCGCTCGTCGAGGACGGCGCGGATGCCGGCAGCCTCGAGCCTCTCGGTCACGGAGCGCGCGTAGTCGCGGCTCTTCTCGGAGACGGGCAGGACCTTCACCTGGCACGGTGCGAGCCACGTGGGGAACTTGCCGGCGAAGTGCTCGATCAGGATGCCGATGAAGCGCTCGATGGAACCGAAGCAGACGCGGTGCAGCATGATCGGGCGCTTCTTCGAGCCGTCGGCGTCCGTGTACTCGAGGTCGAAGTTGATCGGCATCTGGAAGTCCAGCTGGACCGTTCCGCACTGCCAGGTGCGGCCGAGCGAGTCCTCCAGGTGGAAGTCGATCTTGGGGCCATAGAAGGCGCCGTCGCCCTCGTTGACCACGTAGTCCTTGCCGAGCTTCTCAAGCGCGTGGCGCAGCGCGGCCTCGGCGCGCTCCCAGTCCTCGTCGGAGCCCATGGAGTCCTCGGGACGCGTTGAGAGCTCGAGGTGGTAGGTGAAGCCGAACTTCTCGTACACCGAGTCGATGAGGTTCACCACGCCCACGATCTCGTCCGTGAGCTGGTCCGGGCGCACGAAGAGGTGCGCATCGTCCTGGCTGAAGCAGCGGACGCGGAAGAGGCCGTGGAGGGCGCCGCGCATCTCGTGGCGGTGCACGAGGCCGATCTCACCGGCGCGAATGGGCAGCTCGCGGTAGCTGTGCGGCCTGGAGGCGTAGACGAGCACGCCGCCCGGGCAGTTCATCGGCTTGATGCAGTACTCCTCGTCGTCGATGATCGTGGAGTACATGTTGTCCTTGTAGTGGTCCCAGTGGCCGGAGGTCTTCCAGAGCTCCTTGTTCATGATCATGGGCGTGGAGATCTCCACGTAGCCGGCGGCGCGGTGGATCTCGCGCCAGTAGCTGAGGAGCTCGTTCTTGAGGATCATGCCGTTGGGAAGGAAGAACGGGAAGCCGGGGGCCTCGTCGCGCATCATGAAGATGTCCATCTCGCGGCCAATCTTGCGGTGGTCGCGCTTCTTGGCCTCCTCGAGCAGGCGCAGGTGCTCGTCGAGCTCGTCCTTCGTGGCGAAGGCGGTGCCGTTGACGCGGATGAGCATCTTGTTGTCCTTGTCGCCCTTCCAGTAGGCGCCCGAGACGCCCGTGAGCTTGAAGGCCTTGAGCGCCTTGGTGTAGGTGAGGTGCGGGCCCACGCACATGTCGATGTACTCGCCCTGCTGGTAGAAGGTGATTCGCGCGTCCTCGGGCAGGTCGCCGATGTGCTCGACCTTGTACTTCTCGCCACGCTCCTCCATGAGGGCGATCGCCTCGGCGCGCGGAAGCTCGAAGACGGTGAACTTGAGGTTCTCCTTCACGATCTTCCTCATCTCGGCCTCGATGGCCGGGAAGTCCTCCTCGGAGATCTTCTGACCCTCGGGGAGGTCGATGTCGTAGTAGAAGCCATTGTCGGTAGCGGGGCCGTAGGCGAAGTCGGCCTCGGGGTACAGGCGCTTGATGGCCTGGGCCATGATGTGGGCGGCGCTGTGGCGGACGACGTGGGTGACCTCGTCAGCGGGGCACTCGTCGATGTGGCCGTCGTTGTACAGGACCTTCATGGGAAACCTCTCTCTGGATGGTCTGCGAACATGAAAATCGCCCGCACGCCGCCGTCCTGGCAGCGTCGAGCGATATGTGGCGCCTGTCCGGGGCCTGCCGGCCCGGGGAAGGGACAGACGCCTAGATAGTCTGCGTTCGAGCGCTATGTGCAAAGATGCACTGCATCTGGTACACGCCTTTCGTCATTGCCTGACCATAGGTTTACCACAAGTGCGCCGCGTCTATGCACGGGGAAACAGATTCGCAGCATCTGCGCGTGAGCGGCGGGCGCCGGCCCCTCGCCCGAAAGCCGCGGGCCGAGCATGCCCCCATGCACGGAACCAGCCACGTCCCGCCCGGCTTCGTGCGCGGGGGCATGCTCGATGAGCCCGAGTGCGCAGGCTCTTCTCGTCAGGGCGTCCCCTGGGCATGCCTTTGCGCACGGTTTTGCCGAGCATGCCCCCATGCACGGAACCAGCGGCGCATCGGGCAAAACCGTGCGCAGGGGCATACCCGGCGCAGCCGCAAGAAGGCCACGCCAGACGAAAAAGGCCCCGCCGGGGCGGGGCCATGCGTGCCGAGAAGAGCCAGCGCGCCGTTACTGGATGCGCGTGCGGCAGTACGGGCACACCTTCCAGTCGGCGTTGAGCGGGCGGTGGCAGGTGGGGCAGACGTTCCTGACCTGCGTGTTGCAGATCGGGCAGACCACGAAGTCGCGGTCGATGGGGGCGCCGCACTTGGGGCAGATGCCGTAGTGGGAGAGCTGGTGCTCGCGCAGGGCGATGTCGAGGTCCTGCTCCTCGCGGTCGATGAGGTACGAGCTCGGGCGCAGGATGACGTAGGCGAGCAGGCCCACGATGGGGATGACGGAGATGATCGCCCACATCCACCAGGGCTCCGCGCCGCGGCGCTGGGCGTCGCGGATCACGTAGACGATCGAGAGGATGTAGAGCATGACGACGCACACGACCATAAGGTAGAGGACCATGCGGACCTCGGGCGTGATGAGCTGGTCGAAAAGTTCTTGCATGACGGGGACTCCTTCTGCCATCGGAAAACGTCACGGCGCGACGCCACAGACAGCTGAATTGTAACAAAAGCTATCCGAGAAGGGCCGCAAGCTCGCCTGCGAGCGTGATGGAACCACATCCAACGTAGGATTCTCCACACAATGCCGACGTTGCGGCCTCAACCGTGGGATACGTCCCGACCACTTCCGCGCCGGCGCCGGCGAAGAGGGCGGCGAGCTCGGCCGCGGGGAGGGCGCGCGGGCTCGCGGTCTGCGTGACGGCGACGCGCGGGAACGCGCGGGCGAGAAGGGCCACGATGCCCTCCACGTCCTTGTCGGCCAGGACGGCCGCCAGAAGCGTCGGCCGCCCCTCCCGGACGGGCGCCACGGCATCGACGGCGGTCAGGAACGCCGCCACCGACTGCGGGTTGTGGCACGCGTCGATGAGGACGGGCGGCTCCGGTCGCAGGAGCTGGAAGCGGCCGGGCGTGGGGCACTGGACGACGGAGGTGAAGAGCGCCTCGGAGTCGAGCGCGCGGCCGAGGTAGCCCTCCGCGAGCGCCACGGCGCAGGCCACGTTGGCGGCCTGGTAGGCGGGCTTGAGGCAGGCGAGCTCCTCGTAGGTGGCGCGCGGCGTGGCCACCGTGAGCTCGAGGGGCGCCCCGATGCGCGCGGGGCGCCGCACGATCCGGTAGCTCGCGCGCGGGAGGTCGTCGCGCCGGCGCGGGACGCCGGGGTGCATCTCCCCCGCCGCGTCCTCGAGGCGCTCGGGACGCAGCAGCACAGGCGTCACGCCGGCCGCGCGCGCCTGGGCGAGAAACACGTCCTCGACGCTGTCGGGGGTGGCGGTCCCCACCCCGAGCACGCAGGCGCGGCCGGGCTTGATGATGGCGGCCTTCTCGCCGGCGATCTTCTCGAGCGTGTCCCCGAGGACGCGCATGTGGTCGAGCCCGATGCCGGTCACCGCGACGGCGCGGATGGACTTGGCGGCCGAGGTCGCGTCCCAGCGGCCGCCCATGCCGCACTCGAGCACGGCCACGTCGACCCCCGCCTCGGCGAATACGACCATGGCGGCCACCGTGAGGGTGTCGAACTCGGTCACGTCATAGGGGCGAAGGCCCTGGGCGACGCGGCGCTCGTTCACGCGGCAGCCCGCCTCGCGCGCGGCGGAGATGCCGTGCGCGAAGGCCTCCTCGGAGACGGGCGAGCCGCCGACCTCCATGCGCTCGGTGTAGCTCACGAGCTCCGGCGACGTGTAGAGCGCCGTGGAGAGGCCCTCCCCCGCCAGGACGGCGGCCGTGAAGCGGCTCGTGGACGTCTTTCCGTTGGTGCCGGCGACCTGCACGCACTCGAACGCGAGGTCGGGGTCGCCGAGCTCGGCGAGCATGTCCTCAACGGTCTCGAGCAGGGGCTCTATCCCGAAGCGCAGCGCCCCGTGCAGGACGTCGAGCGCCTCGTCGTACGTGATCTCGGGAACCTCGAACGGCAGCTTGTACATGCCATCTCCTGTCACTCGGCCGGGGGCGGGCAGGCGCGCCCCGGCGCCCGGGAAGCTTGCCGCACGGGACGCGGCAAGAGCTCGCGGCGGGGCGTACCTGCCCGCCCGCCGCGAGGCCATCGAGCGAGAACGACGCGCGGCGGGCGAGCGACCGAGCGCTCGCCGAGGGCCGCTACAGCCCGAGGAGGCGAAGGGCCTCCTGACGGGTCTTGAGGTCGCGCAGGCACCCGCGCACCGCCGAGGTGGTGGTGAGGGCGCCCGCCGCGCGGACCCCGCGCATGGTCATGCAGGTGTGCTCCGCCTCCAGCACCACGAGGACGCCGAGCGGGTCGAGCTCGCGCACCATGGCGTCGGCGATCTGCCCGGTGAGCCGCTCCTGCACCTGGAGGCGGCGCGCGTATCCCGAGACGCAGCGCGCGATCTTGGAGAGGCCCGTGATGCGGCCGTCGCGCGGGATGTAGCAGACGTGCGCGCGACCGGTGAAGGGCAGGATGTGATGCTCGCAGAGCGAGGAGAACGGGATGTCCTTGACGATCACCATCTCCTGGTTTCCCGGTTCGTGGAACTGGCGGCGCAGGTGCGCCCCCGGGTCCTCCTGCGTGCCGCCGAGGATCTCCTCGCAGGCGCGCGCCACGCGGTCGGGCGTCCCGACCAGCCCCTCGCGGTCGGGGTCCTCGCCGATGGCGAGCAGGAGCTCGCGGACGGCCGCCTCAACGCGGGGCTTGTCGATGGGGCCGTAGCCCTGGGCGTTCACGTTCTTCTCGCCCGACGTGCTCTTGTCGCTCACGCGCGATCCCTTCCCCTGCCGTACACGAACCAGTAGGATGCGCCCACCAGCACGACGCCGCCCACGAGATTGCCGAGCGTGGCCGCGCTCAGGTTGTGCAGGACGCCCGCAAGGTCGACCGAGCCCGATGCGACGCCCGTCGCCTGCAGCATCATCGCATAGGGCAGGAAGAACATGTTGGCCACGCAGTGCTCGAAGCCCGCCGCCATGAACCCCATGACCGGCAGCAGGGCCGAGAAGAACTTGTCGGTGACCGAGCTGGCGGAGTGGCCGACCCAGACGGCGAGGCAGACGAGCATGTTGCAGAGGACGCCGCGCGCGAAGGCGGTCCCCCAGCCAAGCGCGACCTTGCCCTCCGCCACGGCGATGGCCGCCTCCCCGAGGGCGCCCCCGTTGGCGGACGCGACGCCCGCGGCGAGCATGGCGGCGGACGCCAGGAGGGCGCCCGCGAGGTTGCCCGCGAGCACCACCAGCCAGCTCGAGAGGAGCTTGCCCCACGAGAAGCGCCCGGAGAGCGGGCCCATGACCATGAGGCAGTTCCCGGTGAAGAGCTCCGCGCCCGCCGCGAGGACGAGGAAGAGCCCGAGCGTGAAGGCGAAGCCGCCGAGCAACTGCGTGGCGGCGAAGGGCAGCGTGGCGTCCGACTTCACCACGAGCATGAACGTGGCGCCGAGCGAGATGAACGCCCCCGACATGACGGCGAGCACGAGGGCGCTCGCGAGGTCGGTCCCGGCCTTGGTCTCGGCGACGCGCTCGTTCTTGAGCTCCATCGACGCGGGGGTCATCGCCCCGCTGTAGGACGAGGAGGGCTTCTCGGTTAGCTTCATCGGCAGGTCCTCTCTGCGGCCTCGACGACGTGCCGGGCCAGAATGGCGGTTGTTACGGCACCCACGCCGCCGGGCACGGGCGTGATGGCGGAGACGATGGGCTCGACGGCGTCGAAGTCGACGTCGCCGACGAGGCGGCCCGCGGCGGCGTCCCAGTTGGTGCCGACGTCGACGACGACCTGGCCCGGCCGGACGCAATCCGGGCCGATGGCGGCGGGCGACCCCGCCGCGGCAACGATCACGTCAGCCGCGCGGCAGGCGGCCGCGAGGTCGCGCGTGTGCGTGTGGCAGGTGGTCACCGTGGCGTTTCTCGCCAGCAGGAGGGCGGAGACGGGACGCCCGATCACGAGGGAGCGGCCGACGACGGTCACGTTGGCCCCGTCGAGCGGCACGCCGTAGTGGTCCAGAATCGCGAGCGCGGACTCCGCGGTGCACGGGGCGAAGCCGCCTCCGCGCCCGGAGAGCGTGGCGAGAAGCCCCGCGGGGCCGGCGCAGTCCACGTCCTTCTCGGCGGGGATGCTCGCCGCCGCGGCGGCCGCGTCGTCGAGGGGCGCCGGCAGCGGCCGCAGGAGCAGGATGCCGTGGACGTCGCCCCGGGCGCCGAGCGCGTCGAGCGCGCCCTCGAGCGACGCCTGGTCGACGCCGTCGGCCCCGAGGACGACCCTCTGGAACGCGATGCCGACGGCAAGGCAGCGCCTCTCCGCCGCCCGCTCGTAGGCGAGGTCGTCCTCGCGCTCGCCCACGCGCACGACGGCCAGCCGGGGCTCGACCCCCCGCGCGCGCAGGGCGTCGACGCGGGGGGCGAGGGCCTCCGCGATGGCGCGGGCGACGGGGGCGCCCCTGAGCAGCTCCGCCATCAGCGCGACCCCCTGCGGATGCCCGCAAGGACGCGCTCGGCGAGCCGGTCGGCGCGCGGCACGTACTCCTCGACGAGCTCGTCGCAGGCGGACTCGATGGCCGCCGCCTGCGCGCGGTCCGCGAGCGAGGCGGTGTTCACGTAGACGTTGACGCTCGCCGCACCGAGCGCCGCGCGCACGAGCAACGCTCCGCAGGCCACGTCGGACGCGAGCAGGCGCGAGCAGCGCTCCCCCATGCGCTCGAGGAGGGAGACCGCGCGGCAGCACTCCCCCACCATGGCGAGCGGCGCCATCGCAGCCGCCTCCGTCGCGCGCTCGAGCGCCTCCGCGCGACCGGGGTCATCGCGCGGGATGGCATAGGCCGCGGCGAGGGGCGCGAACCCCTCCGCGTCCTCCTCCACGAGCTCGAGCAGGCGGTAGCGCACGTCCTCGGCCTCGTCCACGAGGGCGCGGACCTCGTCCTCGACTGACGCGTACCGGGGCTTCCCCACGGTGAAGGAGCCCGCCATCGAGCAGAGCGCCGCCCCGAGCGCCCCGACGAGCGCGGCCGCGCCGCCGCCGCCGGGAACGCTCTCGCGCGCCGCGAGCCGGTCGGAGAACTCCTCGCAGCTCAGCTCCGTATACCTCTCGTCCAAGGCGCCCCTTCCTCAAAACCTGACAGACGACACGTCACCTTTGTCACGAACGCCGTCAGAACAGGCCGACGATCTTGCCGTCGGGCGTGACGTCGATCTTCTCGGCGGCCGGGACCTTGGGCAGGCCGGGCATGGTCATGATGTCGCCCGTGAGCGCCACGATGAAGCCCGCGCCGGCGGACACGCGGAGGTTTCGCACCGTGATGCGGAACCCCTCGGGCGCGCCGAGCTTGGTCTGGTCGTCGGTGAAGGAGTACTGGGTCTTGGCCATGCATATGGGCAGGCCGCCATAGCCGAGCTCCTCGAGCTGGGCGAGCTGGCGCCTGGCCGGTCCGGTGAAGTCGACGCCGTCGGCGTGGTAGACCTTGGTCGCGATGGCCTCGACCTTCTCGGCGATGCCGCCCTCTAGCTCGTAGGCGTAGTGGAAGTCGGACGGCTCGTCGCAGAGGCGGACGACCTCGTTGGCGAGCGCCACGCCGCCCTCGCCGCCCTTGGCCCAGACCTCGGAGAGCGCGACGTTGACGCCGAGCTCGTTGCAGCGGCGCTCGACGAGGGCGAGCTCCGCCTCGGTGTCCGTGGGGAAGGCGTTGACTGCCACGACGACGGGCAGGCCCCAGACGTCCTTGATGTTGGAGACGTGGCGCAGCAGGTTGGGCAGGCCGGCCTCGAGCGCCTCGAGGTTCTCCACGGTGAGCTCGGCCTTGGGGACGCCCCCGTTGTACTTGAGCGCGCGCACGGTGGCCACGAGCACCACCGCGGAGGGCGCGAGCCCGGTGGCGCGGCACTTGATGTCGAGGAACTTCTCGGCGCCGAGGTCCGCACCGAAGCCGGCCTCGGTCACCACGTAGTCGGCGAGCTTGAGGGCGGTCGTCGTGGCCTCCACCGAGTTGCAGCCGTGCGCGATGTTGGCGAAGGGGCCGCCGTGGACGAACGCGGGGTTGCCCTCGAGCGTCTGCACGAGGTTGGGCTTGATGGCGTCCTTGAGCAGCGCCGTCATGGCGCCCTCGGCGTGGATGTCGGAGACGGTGACGGGCTTGCGGTCATAGGTGTAGGCGATCACCATGCGCCCGAGGCGCGCCTTGAGGTCGGAGAGGTCCGTGGCGAGGCAGAAGACCGCCATGACCTCGGAGGCCACCGTGATGTCGAAGCCGTCCTGCCGCGGCATGCCGTCCGCGATGCCGCCAAGGCCGTCTACGACGTTTCTGAGCTGGCGGTCGTTCATGTCGACGCAGCGCTTCCAGACGATGCGGCGCGGGTCGATGCCGAGGGCGTTGCCCTGCTTGATGTGGTTGTCGAGCATGGCGGCGCAGAGGTTGTTGGCCGCGCCGATGGCGTGGAAGTCGCCCGTGAAGTGCAGGTTGATGTCCTCCATGGGGACGACCTGCGCGTAGCCGCCGCCCGCCGCGCCGCCCTTGATGCCGAAGACCGGGCCGAGCGAGGGCTCGCGCAGGCAGAGCATCGTCTGGTGCCCCAGGCGGTTCATCGCGTCGGCGAGGCCCACGGACGTGGTGGTCTTGCCCTCGCCCGCCGGGGTGGGGTTGATGGCCGTCACGAGGACGAGCCTGCCCTTGGAGGGGCGGTCCGCCAGCGAGTGGATGTCGACCTTGGCCTTGGTGCGCCCATAGGGCTCGAGCATGTCCTCCGTAAGGCCCGCGCGCGCGGCGACCTCCGCGATGGGCAGCATCCGGGCCTCCTGCGCGATCTCGATGTCCGACTTGTAGTCCGCCATATCCGCTCCCCTCCGTACGAGCCATAGGAACACCTACTATACCGCAGCGGGCGGGCGGCGCCGGGCCCGAGGCCCGCCCGCATCGCGCCGGCGCGCCCGCGTCCGCACGCGACGCGTGAGAGTGACGGGTTTTGGACGGACGCGCGCCCCAAGCGCCCCCCATCCGTCCAAAACCCGTCACCGAGCCCGTGCCGTCGCCCGCCAGACGACGGCCCGCCGAGCGGCCGCGGCGCGCTACACTGGGGCAACAACCGAAAGCGGAGGTGCATCATGATCGAGAGACGCCCCTTTGGGACCACCCCCGGCGGCGCGGAGGCGGCGCGCTTCGTCCTCGAGGCCGGGCGCGTGCGCGCGTCCGTGTCCGACTTCGGCGCCACGCTGCTCGCCCTCGAGCTGCCCGACCGTGACGGCGCCGTGGCGGACGTCCTTCTCGGCTTCGACTCGGTCGAGGGCTACGCCGGGGAGAACCCCGCGTTCTTCGGCGGGACCGTGGGCCCCGTCGCGAACCGCACCGACCGCGCCGAGGTCCCGCTGTCGGGCGCCACCTACCGCCTTCCCGGAAACGACGGGCCCGACGGGCGGAACAACAACCACACGAGCTCGGAGCGCGGCCTCCACAAGCGGCTCTGGGACGCGGAGGCCGACGAGGCGGCGAACGCCGTCCGCCTGACCTGCCGCCTCGCCGACGGCGAGCTCGGCCTGCCGGGCAACCGCACCTTCCGCGCCACCTACGCGCTCGGCGAGAAGGACGGTGCCGTCGAGCTGCGCGTGTCGTACCGGTGCGAGACCGATGCCCCCACGTACGTGAACATGACCAACCACTCCTACTTCAACCTCGCGGGGAACGGGTCGGGAGACGTCCTCGACCAGGTGGTCCAGGTGGACGCCGAGCGCTTCCTCCCGGTCCGCGAGGACTCGGTGCCCACCGGCGAGGTCGCGGACGTGGCGGGGACGCCGTTCGACTTCCGCCGGCCCAAGGCGCTCGGCGCCGACATCGACGCGGACGACGAGCAGCTCCGGCGCGGCCGAGGCTACGACCACTGCCTCTGCGTGCGAGGCTACGTCCCGGGGGGCCTTCCCCGCCGCGCCCTCCTCGCCTGCGACCCCGCGAGCGGCCGCGTGCTCGAGGTGCTTCTCACCACGCCGGCCGCGCACCTCTACACCGGCAACTGGCTGGGCGACAAGGGGGCCAAGGGCGGCTTTGACTACGCGCCGCGGTCCGGGTTCGCCTTTGAGCCCGAGTTCTACCCCGACGCAATCCACCACCCCGAGTGGCCGCAGCCCGTCTGCGATCCCGAAAGCCCCTGGGAGTCCGAGATCGTCTACCGCTTCTCGGCGACCTGACAAAGGTGACAGGGTCATCTGTCAGGTCGTGCGGGGCGCGGTCATAACCTGGCCCGCCGCCTCGCCGAGCGCCGCCTAGTCGTAGCGCTCGTCGAAGACGCGACGGGTCTTCTTCTCGCTCCTGGGCAGCACCCCGAGCTCGACGACCTTCACGAGCGGCGTGAAGCCGATGCGGCGCTTGACCTCGTGCGCGACGGCGTCCGCAGTGTCGAGGAAGTCCTGGGTGCCGTCCGTCTCCACGTAGATGCGCATGGTGTCGCGGCCCTCGAGGTGCGAGAGGCGGATCTGGTACTCGCTCGAGAGGGCCGGGAACGTCTGGAGGATCTCCTCGATCTGGCGCGGGAAGACGTTGACGCCGTGAATCTTGACCATGTCGTCCGAGCGGCCCTGGAGCGCGTCGATGCGCGGGAAGGGGCATCCGCAGGGGCAGTCGCCGGGGATGATGCGGCTGAGGTCGTGCGTTCGGAAGCGGATGAGGGGCGCGCCCTCCTTGACGAGGGTGGTGATGACGATCTCGCCCCACTCCCCGTCAGGCAGCGGCTCGCCCGTCGCGGGGTCGACGATCTCAAGGTAGATGAAGTCGTCCCAGTAGTGCATGCCGTCCTCGGCGTCGCAGGAGATGCCGATGCCCGGGCCGTAGACCTCCGTGAGGCCGTAGATGTCGTAGACGTCGATGCCAAGCCCCGCCTTCACGCGCTCGCGCATCCTCTCGCCCCAGCGCTCGGAGCCGATGACGCCCTTGGCGAGGGCGATCTGGTCGCGCATGCCGCGCTTCTCGACCTCTTCGGCAAGAAGCAGCGCGTAGCTCGACGTGGCGCCGATGACCGTCGTCTGGAGGTCCACCATGAACTGCAGCTGCTTCTCGGTGTTGCCGGGGCCCATGGGGACGACCATGGCGCCGAGCTTCTCCGCGCCCGCCTGGAATCCGATGCCCGCGGTCCAGAGGCCGTAGCCGGGCGTGATCTGGATGCGGTCGTCCGCCGTGATGCCGGCGAGCTCGTAGCAGCGGCGGAACTGCTCCGCCCAGTCCTCGACGTCCTTGGCGGTGTAGGGGATGATGACCGGCGTGCCCGTGGTGCCGGAGCTCGAGTGGATGCGCACGATCTCGCGCTCGTCCACGGCCGAGACGCCGAGCGGGTAGCAGTTGCGCAGGTCCTCCTTCTCGGAGAAGGGCAGCGCGAGGAAGTCCTCCTCGGTGAGGACCTCGGTGACGCCCGCCTCCTCGAGACGCCGGCCAAAGTAGTTGCCCGACGCCACGAGGCGCTGGACCTGGTCGTTCACGAGCTTGAGCTGGGATTCGCTGATCTTCATGCTGGGCTCCTTCGTGCAAAGGGGACAGTCACTTTTGCACGCATGCCCGTGCAAAAGTGACTGTCCCCTTTGCACGGCGCAGGGCGCGCAGGTCGAGGTCGATGAAGCGGGGGCTCACGACGGCCCGCACCGCGTCCGCGAGGTCCTCCACGGTGACGGGGCCGAGCGCCCCCGCGCGGGCGGCGGCGCCGAGAAGGACCACGTTCAGCGCCTTCGCCGTGCCGAGCTCCGCCTCTGCAGCTACGGCGTCCACGACCACGAGGTTCTTCTCCCCCACGCGATCGCGCAGGTAGGACATGATGGTCGCGAGGTCGTAGGCCGGGCCCCCGGTTGCCGCGGAGACGGGAACCACCGGGGCGTCGCTTGTCACGAGCGTGCCGCCCGCGCGGAGGAACGGCAGCTGCCGCGCCGCCTCGGCCGGCTCGAAGGCCACGATCGCGTCCGCGCGCCCGCGGCCGACGAGCGGGGATGCGGCGCCCTCGCCCAGCCTCACGTGGCTGAAGACCGATCCCCCGCGCTGCGCCATGCCGATGGTCTCGGCTGTCTTGACGCTGAGGCCGCGGCCCATCGCGGCGCGGGCGAGCAGCTTGGATGCCAGGACGGCGCCCTGGCCGCCCACGCCGCACAGGACGATGCTGGTGCTCACGGGCGCTCACCTCCCTTGATCGCGTGCGTGGGGCAGACCTGCTCGCAGAGGGTGCAGCCCGTGCACTGGGCGGGGTCTATTCTCACCTTGCCGGTCGCGGCGTCGGGCACGAGCGCCGGGCAGCCGAGCTCGCGCACGCAGCGCCGGCAGCCCACGCACCTCTCGACGTCCACCGCGCTCACGGCCTCCGGGCGCGCGAGCACCACGCACGGGGAGCGGAAGACGATCGCCTTGACGCCCGGCTCGTCCGCCACGCGGCGGACGGTCTCGACGGACGCCTCGAGGTCGAGCGGGTCCACGGTCTCAACCACCGTGAGCCCAATCGCGCGCAGGACGCGCTCGATCGAGACCTTCTCCACGACCTGCCCCATCATCGTGCGACCGGTGCCCGGGTGCGGCTGGTGGCCGGTCATGGCGGTGGTCGAGTTGTCCAGCACGACGAGCGTCATGTCCGCCTGGTTGTAGAAGGCGTTGACCGCGCCCGTGATGCCCGAGGCGAAAAACGTCGAGTCCCCCACGAAGGCGAAGGCCTTGGTGCCCGGCTCCACGCGCGTCACGCCCTGCGCTATGTTGATGCCCGCCCCCATGCACAGGCACGTGTCAACCATGTCGAGCGGCGCGGCGTTGCCGAGCGTGTAGCACCCGATGTCACCGCAGAAGATCACCTTGCGCCCGCGCATGGCACGCTTGACGGCGTAGAAGCTCGCCCGGTGCGGGCAGCCCGCGCAGAGGACCGGCGGGCGGACCGGCAGCGTGGGGACGGCCTCGTCGGCCCCGGGGGACGCGGCGGAGGGGCGGCCGAGAAACGCGTCGAGCGCGCGGCCGACGCTCTCCACGGTGTTCTCGCCCGAGGGCTGCGCGTCGCCCGTCAGCTTGCCGCGGATCCTGACGCCGAGCCCGCGGCGGCCGCAGGTGGCGATAAGGGCGCGCTCGATCACGGGGTCGAGCTCCTCCACGCAGAGGACCTCGTCGAGCCCCTCCAGGAAGCGCACCGCCAGGTCCTCGGGGAAGGGGTACGGCGTCGCCACGCGGAGCACGCGCACGCCGTCCCTCTCGCCCAGGTTCTCCGCCACGTAGGTGGCGCTGATGCCGTGCGTGGCCACGCCGAGGCGCGGCGAGGCGACGGGCGGCTCGGAGATGACGTTGCGAGCGTAGCCGGAGAGCCGGCGCGAGAGCTCGGCGTCACGCGCCTCTATGGCGGCGTGGGCGCGCACCGAGAGCGCCGGGAAGATGACCCAGCGCGACGGGTCGCGCACGAAGCCCTCGGGCTCGTGGCGCTCCCACTCCCCCGGGTCCGCCACCTCGACGTCCTCGTACCCGTGGTCCACGCGCGTGGTGGGGCGAACGATCACCGGGCAGCCCAGCTCCTCGGAGAGCGCGAAGGCATCCGCCATCATCTCGTAGGCCTCGCTCGGGCTGGAGGGGTCGAGGACCGGCAGCTTGGCGTAGGCGGCGAAGGTCCTCGTGTCCTGCTCGGTCTGGGAGGATATGGGGCCCGGGTCATCGGCCACGAGCACCACCATGCCGCCCTTGACGCCGATGTAGGAGAGGCTCATGAGCGGGTCGGACGCCACGTTGAGGCCCACCTGCTTCATGGTCACGAGCGCCCGCGCCCCGGCGTAGGCCGCCCCGGCGGCAACCTCGAGCGCCGCCTTCTCGTTGACGGACCACTCCACGTACACGCCCTCCGGCCGGCGGCGGGCCACGGCCTCCAGGACCTCCGTGGACGGGGTGCCCGGGTACCCCGCCACCACGTTCACGCCGGCGGCGAGCGCGCCCACGGCCATCGCCTCGTTGCCCATCAGGAACTCTCTGTGCATGGCACCTCCTTCGTCTCGCAGCACTCTATCAAAGTAAAGCGCCTCCCGGCGGAGCCGTCGCAAACCGGAAACCTGCACCTTGGGGACGCGTTATTTCTCACAGAGATTTTGGGACAGGTCTGTTGCGGCGAGGGCCAGACCTGTCCCAAAATCTCTGGGAGAAAAAACGCGTCCTCAAGGTGCAGGAGGCAACGTGGTGGAGACGGCGACGGACAGGCTGAGGCTCATCCTCGGAGACGAGGGGCTCGCGCGGCTCGCGGAGGCGCGCGTGGCCGTGATCGGCCTCGGCGGCGTGGGATCCTCCTGCGCGGAGGCGCTCGCGCGCGGCGGCGTGGGGCGCCTCGTGCTCCTGGACCGCGACGTGGTGGCCCCGAGCAACATCAACCGCCAGGCGCTCGCCTTCCAGAGCACGATAGGCCGCCCCAAGGCCGAGGTCATGGGCCAGATGGTGCTCGACATCAACCCCGCAGCCACCGTTGAGGCGCACGTGGCCTTCCTGGACAAGGACGCGCTCCCCGAGCAGATGGACGCCCTCGGACGCCTCGACTACGTGGTCGACGCCATCGACACCGTGGCGCAGAAGCTCCGCCTGGCGCAGTGGTGCCAGGAGCGCGGCGTGCCCGAGCTCTCCGCGATGGGCGGGGCCAACAAGCTCGACCCGTGCCGCCTGCGCTTCGCGCGCATCGAGGACACCGTCAACTGCCCGCTCGCGCGCGTCATGCGGAAAGAGTGCCGCCGCCGCGGCATCCGGGGCCTGCGCGTGCTCTTCTCTGACGAGAAGCCCGTTCGCATGGAGCGCATCTCCGACGAGCGCTGGCGCGAGGAGGGGTCGCTCCTGGGCACGATGAGCTACCTGCCGCCCATCATGGGCCAGATGATCGCGAGCCGCGTGATCCGCGACCTTCTGGGCTGGGCGTAGCGCGGCGCGCGAGGTCGCCCGCGCCCGCGGGCCCTACTCGGCCGGATAGACCGTCCGGCCGAACTCGTATGCCTCCTCGAGGTGTGCGGTCTTATCGATCTGGGGGCCGCCGTCGGTGTCACCGCAGCCGCCGGCGAGTAGCATGCCCCTGTCGCGGTAGCCGATGTAGTTGACGACGCACTGGCGATAGTAGCCAACGGCCAGCTCAAACGTCCAGAAGAAGTCGTCCGCGGCGGTCATGAGCAGGGCGCAGTCGCGCACGTCGTACTTCTCGTATCGGCCGTGCGGCGGGTTGGGGTCGGGCTGTGCCAGGCAGTAGAAGCGCTCGATGAACGCCTTCATGCGCGCCGGGAGGGTCCAGTAGTAGAGCGGCGACGCAAGCACCAGCAGGTCCGCGGCGAGCACCTTGGGCGCGATGTCGTTGAAGGCGTCCCTCTGCACGCACGGCTTGCCGTAGCGGCACGCGTTGCAGCCCAGGCAGCCGCGGACCTCGTTCTTGACGAGCGAGACCACCTCGACCGCATGGCCCGCGTCGCGCGCGCCTGCGCAGAAGCGCTCCACGAGCTGGGAGGTGTTGCCGCGCGGGCGGCCGCCTCCCTGAATGACCAGGATGTTCTTCATATCCGACGCCTCTCCCGCAATCTGCCGCACGTTCTTCTCGCCCCATGATACACAGCGCCATGCGGGCGGGATGCAGACGCTCTGGGATGCAGACGCTCTGGCGAGAAGGACCGTCCGCGAGCCGCCCTCGCACCGGATGTGGGCAGCTCGCGGTCGCTTTCCCGCCCGAGTTCATCCGGAACCCGCACCTATGTCAGGATGACGTGACGGCCAGAAGAGAGGAGCCCCCATGTCCGACGCCACAATCCGCCTCGTGACCGACCGTACGCCCGAGCTCGTGTCGCAGCTCGCCCGGGTGTGGGAGCGCGCCGTGCGCTCCACGCACGCGTTTCTCACCGAGGAGGGCATCGCAGAGATCAGGCCCTTCGTCCCGCAGGCGATCCAGGGCGTGGGCGCGCTCGCCGTTGCCGAGAGGGACGGCGCTCCCATAGGCTTCATGGGCGTGGAGGACGGGCGCCTGGAAATGCTCTTCCTCGACCCGGACGCGCGCGGGCAGGGGCTCGGCCGCGCGCTTCTCTCCCACGGCATCGAGCGCCTGGGCGTCACCGAGCTCACCGTCAACGAGCAGAACCCCCAGGCCGTGGGCTTCTACGAACACATGGGCTTCTCGACCTGCCACCGGACGGAGACCGACGAGGAGGGCTGCCCCTACCCGCTGCTCTACATGCGACTCGGGAGGTAGGACAGAGGGCGCAAGGCGACGCCGATGGCGGACGGCGAGCGCAACCCCTCCCTGACGACGAGCTCCAGCACGTCCGGCCGGGCGTAGTGCCCCACCGCGTCGTGCTCCATCTTGCACGCGGCCGGCAGGCTCATGTCCAGATCGGCGTAGGCGATCGTCTCCTCGTCCCAGACGGGCTCCGTCACGTAGTGCCCATAGGGGTCGATCACGCAGCTGCCCCCGCGGCACACCGTCTCTGGCAGCCGGGAGATCGCGTCCTCCTCGTGGAGGCCCGAGGGGTAGGAGGAGCGCCGGACGATCATGTCCGCGTTGATCACGTAGCACTTTCCCTCGATCGCGATGTGCTGGACGGTTGCCTGCCACTCGGGGTTGTCGTTGGTGTTGGGCGCCAGATAGATGGTGACGCCTCTCTGATAGAGCGCGACCCGGGCGAGGGGCATGTAGCTCTCCCAGCAGATCAGACCGCCCATGGGGCCCCACGGCGTCTCCGAGATGGGAAAGTAGCCGCGGTTGGCGTCTCCCCAGACGGTCCGCTCGGAGCCGGTGGGCTTCAGCTTGCGGTGGACCTTGTGGGAGCCGTCCGGCTCGAAGACCACGTTGCTGTTGTAGAGCGTCCCGCTGACCGCGTCGCGCTCGGAGAACCCCAGGCTGATGTAGGCGCCGGTCCTTTTCGCCCGCTCGGCGAGCGCGTCGAACTCCGGCCCTCCCTCGATGACGGAGGCGTCGTAGTAGCGCTTCCAGTCCCTCCTCCCGTCCTCCGTCCGCTTGCCCATGCTGAAGCCGAAGCTCATCCCAATTGGGTAGCCGGGGATGAAGAGCTCGGGGAAGACGATGAGGTCCGGGCGCCGGGGCGCCGCCTCGTCGATGAGCCGCAGCGCCTTGGCGAGCGAGGCCTTCTTGTCGAACATGACCGGCTCCGCCTGCACCAGGGCGACCTTGCACGCTTCCTTGACGTCCTTCATGGGGAATCCCTTCGACGTGGCTTCACCGCATTGTATGCCACCACGTCCTCGGGCGCAGAAGGGCCAGAAATCGGCGAGAAGAACCTCCGCCTGCCCGCTTGACACGACACAAAGAGCGCTCATAATGGGGGCAGAAAATCCAAGCGGATTTTTCCGGATGCCGCCATCATCTTTTCGCCGCTCACCTGCCTCGGGCAGATGGGCGGTTTTTCTATATTGGCGGGTCCGGCGGGAGAAGGGACATGGCATGGCAAGCGACCTCATCGACCTCATCAAGACGCGCAGGAGCGTGCGCAGCTACAAGGCGGACCCCGTCCCCCAGGAGCTGCTCGATACCGTACTTGAGGCGGGCACCTACGCGCCCACGGGCGGCGGGCACCAGTCTCCGGTGATCGTTGCGGTGACGAGCCCCGAGACCCGCGAGCGCCTGCGCGCACTCAACGCCGCCGTCATGGGCAAGGACACCGACCCGTACTACGGCGCGCCGGCCATCGTGGTGGTGCTCGCCGACGGCGAGCGCGGCACCTTCGTGGAGGACGGCTCCTGCGTGCTCGAGAACCTCATGCTCGCGGCGCACGCCGTGGGCCTCTCTAGCTGCTGGATCCACCGCGAGCGCGAGATCTTCGACGGCGCTGAGGGCAAGGCGCTCCTCAGGGAGTGGGGCCTGCCCGAGACGCTGCGCGGCGTGGGAGCCATCGCGCTGGGCTACGCCGACGGCCCCGAGCCCGCCGCCGCCCCGCGCAAGGACGGCTACGTGCTGCGCGTGTAGCTCAAACGATTCACACGTTCCGGAAAGGGGCGCTTTGCCGGCAGCATCGATGCTCCCAGCAAAGCGTCCCCTGTCCGCCTGCGTCGCTAAAGACGAGTCCTCACGCTGCTCACGCCGTGGAGCATCTTCACAAACGCCGGATCGTCGTGGTTCACGATCTCGCTGTGGTCAAGGGTGAGCTCGGCAATCTGCGCCATGTCATCTGCGGTAAGCTCGAAGTCCCACACGTCGATGTTCTGCTCCATGCGGTCGCGGTGCACGGACTTGGGGATGACCACCACGCCGCGCTGGATGTTCCACCGCAGGGCCACCTGCGCCGCAGTCTTGCCGTACTTCTCGCCGATCGCGATGAGGACAGGGTGCGTGAAGATGCCGTGGTTGCCCTCGGCGAAGGGGCCCCACGCCTCGGGCACCACGCCGTACTCGCGCATCGTGGCAAGCGCCGCCTCCTGCGAGAAGAACGGGTGCAGCTCCACCTGGTTCACGGCAGGCGTCACCTCGACGGTCTCGCAGAAGTCCGCCAGGCGCGCCGGGTAGAAGTTGCACACGCCGATGGCGCGGACGGTGCCGGCACGATACGCCTCCTCCATGGCGCGCCAGGCTCCCACATAGTCGCCGAGCGGCTGGTGGATGAGATAGAGGTCCAGGTAGTCAAGACCGAGCTTGTCGAGCGAGATCTGGAGCGCCGCCTTGGCGCCCTCGTAGCTTGCGTCCTGCACCCAGAGCTTGGTGGTGACAAAGAGCTCCTCGCGCGCCACGCCGCTCTCGCGGATGGCGGCGCCCACCGCCTCCTCATTCATGTAGGCGGCCGCCGTGTCGATGAGGCGATAGCCGCAGTCGATGGCGTCGAGCACCGCCCGCTTGCATACCGCAGGGTTGGGTACCTGGAACACCCCGAAGCCCTCGCACGGCATCTCGATACCGTTGTTGAGCGTCACGGTCTGAACGTTTGCCATGGTAGATTCCCTTCTCGCCTAATCGCACCGTCCTTTGACCCCACCATCATGCTGCGAAAAGCGAATGCCGCGCCCTACGCATTCGAGCAGTTAGCATGCATAACGTGCATACTGAGAAGGACACACCAGAACACGGGAGACGCCCATGACCATCGAGCAGCTCGAGCACATAGCCTGCGTCGCGCGAACGGGATCCATCTCCCGCGCCGCTGCGGAGCTCCATATGTCCCAGCCGGCGCTCAGCCGCTCCGTACGACGGCTCGAGGAGGAGCTCGGTTGCGACCTGTTGCGCCGCACCGCGAACAGCTCGGCACTCACCGAGGCAGGCCGCATCGCGGCGGACTACGCCGACGACCTGCTCCGCACCTATCGCCGCATGCGCGACGAGCTGTCCTCGCTCGAGAAGCGCCGCCGCACGCTGCGCGTTGGCACCTGCGCGCCCGCGCCGCTCTGGCGCGTCACGCAGCTCGTGGTGGAGACCTTGCCCGGCACCATCGTCGCCTCGGAGTCGCTCGACGCGCAGCATTTGGAACGCACCCTCATGGAGGGCACGCTCGACGCCGCCATCATGCTGCGACCGCTCGCGCTTCCCGGCTTCATCTCGCAGCCCATCATGACCGAGAGCCTCTCGGTGCTCCTGCCGCGCACGCACCCCCTTGCAACGAAGCGGGCGCTGCGGTTCAGGGACATAGACGGTGAGGCGTTCCTTGTATACGCCAACATCGGCTTCTGGCGCGACGTCGTCGAGCGCGAGCTGCCGCACGCCACGTTCCTCTGGCAGGACGACCGCTCGATGTTCGAGATGCTGCTCCCGACGAGCGACGCGCTCGCGTTCAGCACGGATGCCTCGGGGCCGTATACGGCGCACGAGTCCGACGGACTCGACAACCGCGTCACGGTCCCGCTCGTCGACGCCGGCGCCCGCGCCACGTTCTACCTCGTGTACCGCACGAACGAGCATGGCCGAGGGCCGGAGTTCATCGAACGCATGCTGCCGCGACTTTCTCACTGAGCCGCACGGCGCCGGCCGCTCGGGGCAGGCGCCGGATTATGCCCTCGAAATAACGTACATTTCAGCTAGGCGTTCTTCTCGCCAACTGCGAATACAATTATCGTAACCTTTCAAATGTATGTTATTTTGCCGGCGCCCCATACATGTACGCGAAGATATCGCACCGAAGCGACGCATCCTGGACTGCATATGACGTGCCGAGGGCGTACGCCCGACCAAAGCCTCGCAGCCAAAAGAACGGCGCGCACCTTACCGATTTCTCCAGCTCTTCTCGACGTCCTGCCAGTTGGCGTTGCGCAAACTTATAGCCTGCAGGTAAACGGCTATGTCAAGGACTCTTGACACGCGACTCTTGTCGCCCGGCAAACTTTGACCGGACCTATTGATGGTACGATGCGGCGCGACATGTCATGGTCTGAGCCGTAGGGGTCGCATCGAAATGGGACGAGAGGAGCGACGGGCATGGAGGCTGGCTCGCGCATACGCAAGCTGCGCCAAGAGGCGAGCATGTCGCCGGACGACCTTGCGGCGCGCGTGTACGTGAGCCGCCAGATAATCAGCTCCTGGGAGAACAACAAGACCTGCCCGGACGTCCAGAGCCTGCTTCCGCTCTCCGAGATCTTCGATGCGACCGTGGACTCCCTCATTAAAGGAGATGTGGATGCCATGACCACGACCGCTGACAACGACATCAAGACCATGAAGCTCCTGAGCTACACGATACTCGGATTCCCGCTGCATTGGGTGCGCGCTCGGATTCGTTGGGGCCTGACGCCACAACCTGCAACGAGTGGCGTTTCCTAAACGGCCATCTACCTGCGGAGATGCAGATATCCGCAGGTAGATGGCCTATTTTCGGTGCTTAGAAAAACGAGGTTGTTGCAGGGCGACAGGGCGAGAAGGACCGTCCTACCGGCACTCGGTCAGGATCTGGAACACCTCGTCGCGGCTCAGCTGCTTGGCGCAGCCGGGCGTGAGAACGCACGTGTCCGCCACGGCGCGCAGCGTCTCGTCGGAGGCGTCTCCGCCGAGCTCGGCAAACGTGGTGGGCAGTCCCATCTCCGCCGTGAACGCGGCGAGCGCGTCGATGCCCGCCATGGCCGCGGCAAGGTCGTCCTTCTCGGCCACGTTCCAGACTTCGCGCGCCCAGCGGGCAAACTGCGCGGGCGCCTCGGGCGCCAGGTGGCGGTAGAGCGCCGGGTGGATCACCGCGAGGCCCATGCCGTGGTTGGTGTGGGTGTAGGCACCGTACTGGTGCTGGATCATGTGCGCCTGGAAGTCCGTGACCTTGCCCACCTTGAGCACGCCGTTCTCGGCCATCGCGGAGTCGTAGACAAGCTCGCTGCGCGCCGCGAGGTCTTGGTCGTCCTCGGCCACGGCACGCATGCTGCGGATGACGTTCCTCTGGATGGCAAGGTTGATGTCGTCGGTGACGTTGGCCTCGCGCGGGGTGCCGAAGTAGCTCTCCATGCAGTGCGAGAGCGTGTCGTAGGCTCCGCTCATGAACTGCATGTGCGGCACGGTGAGCGTGAGCGCCGGGTCGAGGGCTGCCCAACGGGGCAGCGCACCCGCGAAGGGACCCTTCACGTGCGTCTCCTCGTTGGTGATGACGGCGCCGTCGTTCTGCTCGGCGCCGGTGCCGGAAAGCGTCACGATGCAGGCCATGGGGATGAACTCGGTGGGCATACGGCCGTCTGCGTGCTCGTACTTCTCGATGTCCTCATCGAGGCACGCCTGGGCGGAGACCACCTTGCAGCAGTCAAAGACCGAGCCGCCGCCCACCGCCAGGATGAAGTCAACCTGCTCGGCGCGGGCGAGCGCGGCGCCCTCCTGGCACTTCTCGTAGGTGGGATTGGACATGATGCCGCCAAAGTCCACGATGCGCTTGCCGGCCACACGAAGCTTCTCGACCACGTGGTCGTACACGCCGGTCCGCTTGACCGAGCCGCCGCCGTAGGCGAGAAGGACGGTCTCTCCCATAACGTCGAGCTCGACGTCGAGCGCCCGGTCAACGGCACCCTCGCCGAAGTAGTTCCTCACGGGGTAGTCATAGGTGAATGCGTTCATGCTGCTTCCTTTCTGGGATCTACTGCCAACTTGGGCTTGATGTTCCGGGTACGTACACCCCGTCTCCGGGTACGCACACTGTTGCGTAATTCATGCGGTACCACGCAATCGAATATCCCCAGGTAGGCTGCCTTGCGATAAGAACATCAAACATAGAAATATGTACGTACCCGCGCGGGAAGTGTACGTACCCGGACCATGGCGCATGGCGCCCGCGCAAGACGCCCCCTCCGCAGGCGACGGCGCTACGCGCTGCGGGAGAGGCCGGCTATCATCTCGACGATGGCCGGGTCATGATGGTCGAAGAACGTGCTGCGGCCGGTGTCGAGCATGCGGATCTGGTCCATCTCGGCGTCGCTGAGCGTGAAGTCGAAGACGTCGAAGTTCTGCTCCATGCGCTCGCGGCGCACGCTCTTGGGGATGCAGACGATGCCGCGCTGCAGCTGCCAGCGCAGAACCACCTGCGCCACGCTCTTGCCGTGCGCCGCGCCGATCTGCGCCAGCACGGGGTTGTGGAAGAGGTCGTTGTGTCCCTCGGCGAAGGGCGCCCAGCCCTCCATGGCCACGCTGCGGCTCTCAAGGTAGGCCTGGTCTGCCGTGCGCTGGAAGAAGACGTTGCACTCGATCTGGTCCACGGCGGGCGCCACGTTGGTGAAGGCCATGAGGTTGGCCAGGTGGTCAGGGTAGAAGTTGGCCACGCCGATGGCGCGCACCACGCCCTGCTCGTAGAGCTCCTCCATCGCGCGCCACGCGCCGAAGATGTCACCGAAGGGCTGGTGGAAGAGGTAGAGGTCGATGTAGTCGAGCCCCAGGCGCGTGAGCGAGGCGTCAAACCCGCACTTGGCGCCCTCGTAGCTCATGTCGGACACCCAGAGCTTGGATGTGACGAACGCCTCGTCGCGCGCCACGCCGCTCGCCCTGAGTGCCGCGCCCACCGCCTCCTCGTTGCCGTAGCTCGCGGCGGTGTCGATGAGCCGGTAGCCCACCGAGAGCGCGTCCTCCACCGCACGCTGGCACTCGGCCGCATCCGGGATCTGGTACACGCCAAAGCCGAGCTGCGGCATCTCCACGCCGTTGTTCAGGGTGATGTGGTCCATTGTCTCCCCTTTCTCGGAGATCTGTCGACCAAACCCTACGGCGCCCCGGGCACTCCCAGAAGTCTCCGTTGGTGTGCGGGTTATAACCACGGGGTAGCAAACCCATTGGTTATAAGGCGCGCGCCAACCGGAGGTTCCCCTCCGCCCGCTCGCTCGGTACGCTCAACCCGGAAGAGGGTGGCAGCGATGCGCGAACAGGGCACGACAGGGGTCGAGAAGAACGCCGGCATGGGCGGGATGCTTGTCGCCATCATCATGGGCGCGCTCATGCCGGGGTGCGACACCACGATCGTGGCCATAGGCATCCCCGCGCTCATGGACGCCTTTGGGATCGACACGGTGGCCGTCCAGTGGGTCTCTACAGGCTACCTACTCGCGCTTGCCATTGGGATTCCGGTGGCGGGCTGGCTCGAGCGCGCCCGCGACGGGCGCTTTGCGTGGCTGCTGGGGCTCTAGGCCTTTCTCGCCGGCTCGGTGTGCTGCATCGCCTCGCCCACGTTGCCCGTCCTCGTGGCGTCGCGCGTGGTCCAGGGCTTTGCGGCGGGCATGCTCATCATGCTCATGACCACGCTGCCCGTCGAGATGGCGCACGCCCGCGGCCTGATCAACGTGAGCTCCATCATGTCCACCATCATTGCTGCCGCTCTCCTGCGGCCCCATCTTCGGGCCCGTCATCGGTGGCGTCATCCTCAACTTCCTGAGCTGGCACTGGTTCTTCATCATCAACGTCCCCATCGTGGTCGCGGCCCTCTTTCTGGGCGAGAAGCACGTGGAGGGCGTACCTCGGCCCGCGGCGCAGGCCCGCCCCTTCGACCCGGTGGGCTTTGTCCTCGTGGCTGCGGGCATCCCCCTTCTGATCTTTGGGTTCACGGAGGCGAGCCAGGGAGGCGACCTTGCCCGGACGACGGTCACCCTGCCTCTGCTGGGCGGGGTGACCGCGCTCGCGCTCTTCGTGGCATGGCCGCCCCGCCCGCGACCCGCGCCGCTCGTTCGTGGACGTGACGCTCATGCGCCACCGCTCGGTTCCCACGGCGTCCGCCGCCATATTCATGGCGGGCGTGACGCTCTACTCGGCCCAGTTCCTGCTGTCGCTCTACTATCAGGAGCTCCTGGGCACGGACGCGCTCGGCGCCGCCCTCATGCTGCTTCCCCAGGGCGTGGGGGCGCTGCTCTCCCGCTCGCTCGCAGGGCGTCTGACGGACCGCTACGGCGGGCGGGTTGTCGCGGCGGGAGAGTTTGCCGCCACGGCGCTCACCACGGCACCGTTCCTGCTGCTTGACCCACACGCCCCGAGCCTGCTCACGGGGACCCTCCTCTTTGTGCGCGGGCTTGCCGTGGGCATGCTCATCGTGCCCATCACCACGGGCTCCTATGTGAGCGTGCCGGACGACGCCATCCCGGACACCGCTGTCATCGTGCGCATGTTCCAACAGGTGGGCGGCTCGTTCGGCACGGCCGCCGTGGCCGCTATGCTCGCGACGGCGGGCAGCCTTCCCGTGGCGTTTGCCGTCGTGGTGCTTGCCTCTGCGCTCGGCGCCGCGGCGGCGCTCACGATGACGCACAAGCGGGCGAGAAGGACGTCATAAGTCTGGGATGACCTCTACTCGGAGGACGAGAAGGACACCGACCCCACGCTCGCCGACACGGGCCTCTTCCGCTTTGCTGCCAAGGGGGCGCCGCAGGGCGAGCGTGCGCCCTTCGCCGTGGTCTCAGCGGGCGGCGGCTTTGCCTACGTGGCGGCGATGCATGACTCGTTCCCGCACTGCCTGCACCTGGCACGCGCGGGGCTCAACGGCTTCGCGGTCATCTACCGGCCCGACGCCCAGCTCGCCTGCGAGGACCTTGCCCGCGCCGTCTCCTTCATCTTCGCGCATGCCGAGGAGCTGGAGGTGGATACGGCAGGCTACTCGCTCTGGGGAGGGTCCGCCGGCGCCCGTATGGCCGCCTACGTGGGCGGCTACGGGCCCGCGGCGTTCGGCGGGGACGAGGTGCCCCAGCCCGCGGCAGTGGTCATGCAGTACACGGGGCACCGGGATCTCTCGGGCGCCGACCCCGCCACCTACGCCTGCGTGGGAGACCGCGACGGCATCGCCAACTGGCGCACCATGCAGGCGCGCATAGACGAGTTCACGGCGAGCGGCGTGCCCACCGAGTTCCACGTGTACGAGGGGCTCGGCCACGGCTTCGGGCTCGGACTCGACACCGTGGCGGAGGGCTGAATCGACGACGCCATCGACTTCTGGTTGGAGCAACGATGAACATGACGAGACGGACGTTCTTCTCGGCAGCGGCACTGGGAATCTCGACATTGGCCGCAGCCTGCTCGCGCGGCACGGACAAGCATCCCGCCGAAGAGAGCACGGGCGACGGGGTACGCGAGCTCGTAGCCCTGCCCGTCGACGAGGAGGGCCTCGCCCAGCTGGCGACGGGCCACGTGAGCCCCGACCCCTCCACGGTGACAGGCACGATACTCACGGCGGAGGTGAAACCCCGCACCCCGCAGCGCCTGTTCCTCTGGGGGGAGGGGCGCATGCCGGCGGTCACGGAGCCATCCGCGAGCGGCTACGACCCGGCGGGCTTCCGCCCCGCCGTTACCTCGGTTCCCGTTCCGGAGGGCACCCCGGTGAAGGGCGCCGTCCTGCTCTGCGCGGGTGGCGCGTTCCTGGTGCGTGCGGACAATGCGGACTGCTACCCCACGGCCGAGGAGCTCGCCCGCCGAGGCTATCAGTGCTTCGTGGTGGACTACCGCGTGCGGCCCTATACCCAGGCCGAGGACGCCGCAATGGCGTCGCTCGCGCCCGAGGAGCAGGCGCTGCTCGTAGGGCTGCACGAGCGCTTCACCGAGCGACTGTCGGAGCTGATGGAGCGGGAGCCGCGGGCTACCGTAGCGAGGAGAGATGACCCATGGAACTCTACGAGGCAGTCTACCAGCGGCGGACGGTGCGCGAGTTTCTAGACAAGGCCGTCGACTTCGAGGTCCTGCGCCGCATCCTCGAGGCCGGCAACGCCGCCCCCACCTGGAACCACGACCGCAACTGGAGCTACATCGTCCTGCGTACGCCCGAGGAGAAGGAGTTCGCCTTCCCCGAGGCCAAGAAGATTGCGGAGAAGTTCGACGCCGAGGCCTACCTCAACAGGCCGAAGCCCTACCCCACCACGCTCGGGCAGTACATGTACGCCCACGCCATGCCCCGGCAGTACTCGATGCTCGCCACCGCGCCTTACATGGTGATCCCGGTCTTCAAGTGCAAGCAGCTGAACGGCGAGTGGGTCTCCAGGCTCAACCCCTTCGCCACCATCTGGTGCGTCATCGAGAACATCTTCCTCGCGGCAACGGCCGAGGGACTCGCCCGCTCCATGCGCATCCCCTTGAGCGAGGAGCACGACGCCGTGAAGAAGCGCCTCAAGGTGCCGCCGACGTACATGATTCCGGCGTTCATCGGCATCGGCTACGCCGACCCGGCCGAGCACCAGCTCGAGCAGGCCAAGGCGGACCTGGACAAGCAGCTTCACTTCGGCCGCTGGAGGTAGGACGCAAGGGGTGATCCGTCGGCTTCAAGCAACCACTGCCATGCGGGTATTTGGACGATGTACTTGCCATCTCGTTCGAGCATCTCCGACGTCCTATTGCCGACGATAAGCACGCCCGTATCTTGCCTGCTCTGGTCAAGTGCTTCCCAGAGCGCATCTTCTGGTCATACGTGTTAGCAGAGTAAAACCGCCAATATTTGAATAAGTGGCAGTATTGCCCTGACAGCAGTCATGGATATAATCTCGCCGAACTTTTATGGCGATTGAGAAAAGTTCGGTGATTCCAGCCCTGTCGCTTTCATTCGTGACCAAGTTCATCGTTCGCTCAGCACGTCTTACGGGCTTTGAGCGCGTGCATGGCAATCGCCCCCAACAGGGCAGAGAGAGCAGCCACGACACCGTGCTGCGCAAGATAAATCGGAAGCGGTGCTTCGGCGGGCAGCACGAAGGGAGCTCGAAGCGTTATGTAGTCCCAAAGGTGAAGAGACGCAAATTCACAAACGCCAGCGAGAGCGATAACCGCCCAGATGACAAGCCCGACGATGCGCACGGGAGAGCGCTTGCCTGCACGAGAAGCGCCGCTTGCCCTAAGGAACGGCGCCGCATGCATCCCCGCATGGAACGGGAAGACCAGAAGCGCAAGGTACGAGGAGCTCAGATGCGCCGCACGAGCCGCAGTATCAAAGGGCTGCAGCGCGGGGAACAGCCCTGAGAGGACGAGGCCGCTCAAAGCGAGCGACGGCATGAGGAGCAGCGATGCGCAGGCCATGACGGCAAAGGCGGCGCGCGCTGCGGTCATGCGTCCGCGCCCGAGTGAGCGCAACCACGCTCCGTTGATGGCGAGATGAGCACCGGCAACGATGACCAGAGCAGCGCCCAGCACCGCATGCAGGTCTTCCGGCATCAGCTGGTAGCCCATCTGGGCGAGAAGGAGACAGGCGAGGGCAACGTCGAGGACGCGACGTACGCACCGCCGGCGCTGCGCCCTCTCAGTTAGGAGAAAAACCATCGCATGATCTCCTCGTCGTGGGCGAAGAGGTAGCCGCCGGCACCGTGCTGACCGACGTCCTCGGAGAAGCCGTGCTCCGCGAAGTAGCTCGTCGGCTTGACATCGAGCACTACGAGCTCGTCGATTCGGTCCTCGGAGAGCCCCCGCGCGCGGTACGCGTCGCAGATGCGGGCGTACGCCTCGCGGGCGGGCTCGGGCCCGTAGTAGTCGTCCTTCTCGCCAATGGCCATGTAGACGGGGACCTCTGCCTGCACGAGCGCCTCGATGTTGCCGTCCCAGCACGAGATGGTGTGGAGCGCCCGGCGGTAGAGCTCCGGGCGCGTGCCCAGCACGATCGAGATGGTCTCCCCGCCGCCCGAGCAGCCGGAGAGGTAGACCCGCTCGGGGTCCACGCTGTAGGCGCCGAGGAGCCACTCGGTGAGCTCGATCACGTCCGCCGCGGACCGCTCGCCCCAGTCGTCGAGCTGCAGCGAGGCCACGATCATGTCCGGCACGTAGCCGTTGGCCACGAAGGGATAGTCCTCCTGCAAGTTGGCGCCCACGCCCTGGAAGTAGAGCCCTTCCCAGCCAGGGCAGGCCACGTAGAGGGCGTAGGGCGCGGACCCGTCGTAGGCGTCCGGCACGTGGAGCGAGAAGTGCAGCGTGCGCCCGGACGGCGTCTGCAGGGCGTCGTCAACGACGAAGCCGCGGTCTGTCTGCGACCCCTCCGTGAGGACGTAGCCGTCAAGCTCACGGACATCCGCGGCCTCCCCGGGGCCTGAATCGCCACCTCTCGACGCCACCGAATCCTCCACTGCAGAGCATCCGGTAAGAGCAAGGGGCGCAGAGGTGGCGAGTGCAAGGAAAGTCCTTCTCGTGACATTCACGCCCCAACCTCCACGAGCCGGTAACCGCGGCTGCCCAGCCCGATCTTCTCGGCGTGCTCGAGCACGTGCTCGCCGCCCAGGCTCTCGATGCGCCCGATGAGGTCGGCCGAGTCGTCGTCCGAGCTGTAGACGAGGTCGACACAGGCCTGATCGAGTGCCACCGGGTCGGCGCTCGCCAGAATCCCGATGTCGGCCATCTTGGCGGGCGCGGGGCTGGAGTCGCAGTCGCAGTCCACGCTCAGGTGGTTCATCGCGTTCACGAAGAGGATGTTGCCGCCCACGGCGTCCACCACGGACTTGGCCGCCTCCGCCATGCACTCCTGGAAGGCCGCCGTCTCGCCGCCCCAGGGGCTGTCGTGGCTCCGGCCGTCCGTGTGGATGAGGCACTTGCCCTCGCGCGATGCCATGCCGATGGAGATGTTCTTGAGCGCCCCGCCAAAGCCCGCCATCGCGTGCCCCTTGAAGTGCGAGAGGACGAGAAACCCGTCGTACTCGGGAAAGTGCGCGCCCACGAGGTTCTCCGTGAGGTGCTCGCCTCCCTCGACGGGGATGGAGGCGGAGCCGTCCTCGTCCATGATCTGGACGTCGGCGATGCCGGTGTAGCCGTGCTCGGCCGCCACCTCCAGGTGGTGCGCGGTCTCTCCGCGCTCGCCGCCATAGGCCGTGTTGCACTCCACGATGGTCCCGTCCACGGCGCGCACGAGGCCGGAGATGAGCTCCGGGTCGAGCGGGTTGCTCCCGGGCTCGCCCGTGGAGAGCTTCACGCCCGTGCGCGCGCCCGAGAACGAGGTCCCCAGCGCGTCGAAGACGGCCTGCATCGCCTCGGGGCTCACGTCCCGGACGAGGTAGACCGCGGGCTCCGTGCCGCCGGGCTCCGCGGCGCGGCCCTCGTGGGCGGCGTCGTCGACCTCGCCCTGCGGCATGGCGCCGTTTGAGCAGGCGGCAAGCCCCGTCGCGGCGAGCGCCGCCATGCTCACGAACGCCCGGCGCGTAAGGTGGTTCTCTCGTGCCATCAAAGGCCTCCTCGTCGCTGCTTCCTATAGGCCAAGGCCAGACGCCCAGTCGCGGACCTCGGACTCGTCCGCGCCGGACGAGAAGCGCTGGCCCTCCTGCCACTCCCCCGTGCCCGCCGCCTGGGCCAGGAGCTCGCCGGAGCGGCCGAGGCCCGAGGACGCGGAGGTGCAGAACGGGATCGCCGTCTTGCCCTCCCAGTCGTTTCCGGTGACGAAGCCGCCCACCGGCCACGCCGCGATACCCCACCAGATGGGGTAGCCCACGAACACAGTGTCGTAGTCCTCCCAGCCCTCGGGCGTGACCCGCTCGAGCGGCACGTCGCGCAGGCTCTCGTCGTCGTGCTCGCGGCTCACGCGGCTGTCGGGGTTGTTCCAGTTGAGGTCGTCGTCCGTGTAGGGCTCCGTCGGCGCGATCTCAAAGAGGTCTGCGCCGAGCTCGTCGGCGATGGTCTGTGCCACGGACTCGGTGTGGCCCTGCGCGGAGTAGTAGGCAACGAGGACGCTGCCGCCCGCAGCGCCGCCTGCCGGTGCGTCCTCGACGGCGGCCGGCTCATCGGCGGCCTCGGCGTCATCCTGCCAACCGCCGTCACAAGCGGTGAGCAGCGCGGCGAGCGGTACTGCGGCCACGGCCGCCCTCAGGAAGTTGCGACGCGTCATGATGCTCATGAGAATCCCCTCTCTGTCCCTAGTCCTGGGCGTCAAAGTTGGGGCGCGTCGCCAGATAGCCCAGGAGCTGCGCCTTGTTGGCCTTGTAGTACTGCTTGGTGCCGTCAAGCCGGGCAATCTCGGCCATCTCCCCGTCGGTGAGGGCAAAGTCGAAGATGTCCGCGTTGTCCGCGATGTGCGCGGGGTTCTTGGAGCCCGGGATCACCGAGGTGCCCATCTGCGTGTGCCAGCGCAGGATGACCTGCGCGGCGGACTTGCCGTACTTCTCGGCCAGGCGCTGGAAGACGCCCTCCTGCTGCAGACCGGCGTCGCCGTGGCCGAGCGGGTACCATGCCTCGATCACGGTGCCGTAGGGCTCGAGGTACGCGCGCAGGTCGCGCTGCTGGTGGTAGGGGTGGCACTCCACGGTCACCAGCTGCGGCGCCACCTCCGCGCGCTCGATGACCTCGGCGATCTTGTCCTGGGGGAAGTTTGAGAGGCCGAGCGCGCGGACCTTGCCGGCGCGGTAGGCGCGCTCCATCGTCTCCCAGGCGGCAAGGTAGTCCCCGACGGGCTGGTGGAGGATGAGCATGTCAACGTAGTCGAGCCCCAGGCGCGCCAAGGTGGAGTCCACGGCGGCGTCCCCCGCCTTGTAGACGCTCGGCCACAGCTTGGTGGACACGAAGATCTTCTCGCGCGCGATGCCGCTCTTGGCGATGGCGCGGCCCACGGCCCGCTCGTTCATGTAGGCGTTGGCGGTGTCGATGTGCTCGTAGCCCGCGGCCAGCGCCGCCGTCGCCGCTGCCTCGGCCTCCGCCGGACTCATGAGGAAGGTCCCCAGGCCCATCACGGGCATCCGCACGTCGTTGCTGAGCTTCAGGTACTCCATGTTTGCTCCCTTCGTTTGGCTCTTCTCGACACTGACTCTACGGGGCCGGGCGCCGCACGAGAAGTTCACGTTGGAATGGGGGATATAACCCCTGGGTATATACTGACGAGAAGAACCCGAGGGACGGGAGCGCCCATGTACAACCCGCAGCTCGACACCTTCATCCGCGTGGCCGAGGCCGGCAGCTTCTCCAAGGCGGCGCAGGACGCCTTCATCACGCCCACCGCCGTGATCAAGCAGATGAACCTCTTGGAGTCGCGCCTGGGGCTCACGCTGTTCCGCCGCTCCCACCAGGGCCTCTCGCTCACCAAGGCCGGCGAGAGCCTGCTCAAGGACGCGCGCCACATCGTGCGGTACTCGCAGGAGTCCGTCGCCCGCGCCCGCATGGCGGAGCGCGCCGAGAAGCGCGTAATCCGCGTGGGCGTCTCGCTCATGACGCCGTCGACGCCGCTCGCGAGGCTATGGCCCCGCGTGAAGGAGCGCTGTCCCGGGATGAGCCTGCAGGTCGTGACCTTTGAGAACGGGCCCGAGGCCGCACGCGGCCTCGCCGACCTAGGGCGGGACATGGACGTCGTGGTGGGCGTCTTCGACGACAACTTCCTCGCCGAGCACGGCTGCGCCGGGCTCGAGCTCTCCCGCGAGCCACTGTGGTGCGCGGTGCCCGTGGGAGGCGAGCTGGGCGCGCTCGACATGGTGACGCTGGACGCGCTGCGCGGCCACGACCTCCTGCTCATCCGGCGCGGCTGGAACGCGGACATCGACGCCCTGCGCGACCGCATCCACGCCGACTGCCCGGACGTCCGCGTTGAGGACTTCCCGCAGTACCGCGCCGAGGTCTTCAACCGGGCGGCAAACGAGGACCTGGCCCTGGCCACGCTGCCCGTCTGGCGCGACGTGCACCCGCTGCTGCGCACGGTCCCCACCGACTGGGGCGTCACCGTGAGCTACGGCGTGCTGCACGCGCCCGAGCCGGCTCCGCACGTCGCGGAGTTCCTGGACGCGGTGCGGGCGGTGGCATAGCCGGCACGCATCGGACGCGCAAGACGACGCCACCGAAAATTAATCCGCCCTGAATTAATTGCGATTCACATAATCCCAGTTGGTAGAGAAGCCATCGTGCCAGAGGGCGGATTAATAATCCCGATCCGCCCGAGCCGTTCTCATCTGCGCGGCATGTGCTCCGCGCCCCAGACGCAGAGGCCGTCGAGCACCACCATGAGCGAGTCCCCCAACGACGTGAGCGAGTACTCCACGCGCGGGGGGATCTGCGGGTACTCGCGGCGCGCCACGAGCCCGTCGCGCTCGAGCTCCTTGAGGTTGGCCGAGAGCGTCTTGTCGGCAATGCCACCCAGGTAGCGCCGCATCTCGTTGAAGCGCACCGGCTCGTACTCCATGAGGCAGTAGGGGATCGCCATCTTGTGCTTGCCCTGGATGAGCGAAAGCGTGTAGCTGTAGGCGGTGTCCTGAAACCGCGCTTCGGTGATGTCGCCCGCGGCCGCCGCGTTCTTCTCGCCCATGCGCGCTCCGACCGGTCAAAAGGGACAGGCACTTTTGACCACTTTATCACGTCACACATCATCAGAAATCAGATATAAACCCCTCTGCTATATCCGATTTCGGATGATTTGGAGGGATAGGCCGTGACGTCAACGGATGAGCTTCACGTCGCCTACAACTGCACCAGCAAGGAGCTCGAGCAGCTCTATCACGCCTACGCGCGACGCGCGGGCGTCTCTGATGCCGCTCTGTGGCTCCTGTACGTGATTCGCCTCGGCGGGAGCAGCCTCACCCAGGCGGCCATCTGCGCGGACTGGCACTATCCCCCGCAGACCATCAACTCTGCGCTCAAGCGACTCGAGGCACAGGGGCTCGTCGCGCTTGCGCCCGCAGCCGGCAGCAGGCGCGACAAGACCGCGCGGCTTACTCCCGAGGGCTGCTGCATCGCGGAAAGCATTATCGACCCCCTTATCGATGCAGAGCGTTCCGCCCTTGCCGACCTGTCGCCCGAAGACCGCTCAGCACTCATCTCGCTCAGCCGTCGTTACCTCGACCTCCTGGGCGAGCGCCTTGGCGCGCTCGAGGGGGGCGCTCTTCGCCGGGGCGCCCCTCATCATGTCGCTCATGGGCGCCACGGGCGAGCTCGCGGAGCTCGCCGTAAGCTACCTGCGCGTCTATGCGCTCTGGTCCCCTCTCACGACGCTCTTCTATGCCATGGACAACTACATGCGCATCTCGGGCTACCTCAAGGCCAACATGGCGCTCTGCGTGCTCATGTCCGTGCTCGCGCTCGTGTTCGAGGTGCTCTTCCTCGGCGTGCTGGGCTGGGGCATCTGGGCGGCCGGGCTCGCCTGCAGCCTTGCCATCCTGTTCTGCCTCGTCCCGGAGCTCGTCCCCTTCGTCGCGCGACGCGCCACCCTCGCCTTCTGCCGGCCGCGCTTCTCGCTCGCGCTGGTGCGCCGCATCTTCGCCCGCGGCAGCCCCACCTTCCTCAACAACGTGACGCAGCGCATAGCCTCAATCGTCATCAACGCCGTCCTCGTGCGCCTGGGCGGCGAGGCCGCGGTCTCCGCCTACGGCGTGCTCATGTTCGTGGACGGCTTCGTGCAGCCGCTCTTCTACGGAACCTGCGATGCGCTGCAGCCCGCCGTGAGCTAAAACTGGGGCGCCCGTCGCTACAGCCGCGTCCGCGCCCTCGAGAAGCGCTGCTTCCTCGCCGCGGCGGCCATCGGCGCCACGGCCGTGACGGTGGTCGCGCTCTTCCCGGGCGCGCTCATCGCCCTCTTCATGCCCGACGCCGCAGGCAAGGTGCTCGCCCTCTCGCGCGGCGCGCTCGGCCTCTTCACCATCACGTACCTCTTCCGCTGGCTCTCCTTCGCCACGCAGAGCTACATGAACGCCATCGCCAAGCCGCTGCCGGCATCGGTCATCTCCGTGAGCGCGGCGCTCGTCTTCCTGCTCGTGCTCCTCGTGGTCCTGAGCCCACTTGGGCTCAAGGGCATCTGGCTCAACTTCCCCGGCACGGCCGCGCTCTGCGCGCTGCTCTCGGCAGGCGTGCTCAAGGCAGCGAGCGCCGAGACGCTCCGACCGGACGGAACGAGGGAGGGCCTTGGGGCGAGCAAGGCCCGCTGATGCCGAACCCCCCAGAGAAAGCCAGCAACGAGACGCGCGCCAGCTCCCTGGGCGTCACCGGCACGCTGACGCGCTCTCGATGGCGTTTGAGGAGAACAGCGCGGGGTTTACCGCAGGGCGCGGGCGAGAAGGACCACGAGCAGCGCGGCGCACGCGAGCGCGGGAGCCGTGCCCAGAAGCGACGCCAGCCCCACGACAACGAGCGTAAGCACGGAGAACGCAAAACCGGTCACGAGCACCGATCCCAGCCGCACGGGCGCCGCAGGATCGTCGAGCCCACACGACAGGGCAAGAAGGACGTCGAGCGCGCAGCAAAGAAGGACCACGGCTGCCGGGTCAGCCCCCACCGCGGCCGCCGCGACCCCGCTGACAGCCCCGCTCGCCGCGAGCGTCACCACGAGCGCGGGCAGCGCGTCGAGCACCAGCAGCTCAAGACGGCCAAACGGCAGCAGGGAGCGCACGAGGCGATTTCGACAGTCCTCCCGGAAGACATGCCCGAGCTCGAGAGGCTCGCGCAGGGAGAGACACGCACAGACGAGCCAGCAGAGCGTCACGCCCGCGCCGGGTCGCAGCGTCATGACGAGCGCACCCATGGGCACCAGGAGACCGCCCACCGAGAACAGCCCCAGGAGCGCCGAGGGGCGCCGCGCGAGCGACGCGAGCGCGTGGGAGACAGGTGCCAGGCGTCCTGGCCGGAAGCGCCAGGTCCTTCTCGGCCGGCGGTGCCTCTGCGCGCGGCGACGCCGGCACGCCTCCTTGTAGGCGTTGGAATCCGCGAGCGCGAGGAAGCGCATCGAACGACGCGCGGCGTAGAGCTCGTTGTCATCGATGACGAAGGCCATATCGGCGTAGCAGGACTTGTTGCCGGCCATGCCCAGAAGCAGCAGGTCAACAAGAAGGACAACGACCACGGAGTAGACGCCGAGGGACAGTGCCCGGGGCAGCAGCGCGGCGAGCGGCGCGGCTGCGAGCAGAAGCGCCAGGCCCGAGGCCGCCACGATCACGTAAGCCACGACGGTGGCCGCACGGCGACGGCGCGGCTCGGCAACCGAGCGGGGCAGCGCGGTGTCGAGCGCAAAGAGCCGCGCGGCCAGCATGAGGGCGGCACACATGGCGGCCCAGAGACCCAGGTGGGCGGAGGCAATCTCGCCGAGCAGGGCCCCGCCGAACGCGGAGACCAGCGCGATGACCGGCAGGTCGCGCAGGAGCCGCACGACGAAGAGCTCCTCGGGGCGCACGACGCGCGCGAGCCAGGTGATGTCCGGAGCGGCCAGGCGCAGCGGGGTCTCGCGCAGGTCGGAGACGCCCCACGCCACGAGGCCAGCCGTGGGCGCGAGCACGAGCACGAGGTGCGCCATCTGCGAGGAGACCGTAACGCCCAGGCCCTCGCGCAGCTGCCCCGCCAGGTCAAGGACCTGCGCGAACGAGAGCGCGAGCGACACGGCAACGAAAATCAGCAGGTAGAGCTGGTAGGCGCGGTCGAGAAGGTCGCGCTCCTCGTCTATGTCCGTCCCGGCGGCAAAGAGCAGGAAGCGAGCGTTCGCACGCACGTGGCGCCGCTCCAGGCGGACGAGCGTGCGCAGGCCGCCGCTGCGGGCACCGCCGCCCACCTCAGGACTCCCTCGTGAGCGCACCGTCACGCAGCGCGAACGAGACGTCCGGCACGAGCCCCGGCACGTCGTGATGGCAGCTCAGGAGCACCGCCGTGCCCATGTGCGCCGCGGCGGCAAGCTCCTGGGAGAGCGCGAGCGAGGCCTCGCGGTCGAGCGGGCCGTGCGGCTCGTCGAGCAGCAGCACCCGCGGGCGCAGCATGAGGGCGAGCACCAGGGCAAGCTTCTCGCGCATGCCGCGGGAGTATGCTGAGGGCGGCAGGCGCTCCTGGCCGGAGAGGCCAAAGCGCTCGATCAGGCGTTCCGCGCGCGGGCGGGCGTCATCGGCACGGTTGGCGGCGAGCACGAGCTCAACGTGCTCGATGGCCGTAAGGTCGTCGTAGAAGGCAGGGACGTCGGGCACGAAGGAGAGCGTCCCGGGCGTAAGGCGCGTGCGCCCCGTGAAGGGCTCGCCGGCCACCAGAATCTCCCCCGCGTCCGGCTCGAGCCAGCCCGCCAGGCAGCGGAAGAGCGTGGACTTGCCCGCCCCGTTGGGCCCGGCCAGAAACGCCACCTGCCCGGCCGCCAGCGAGAAGGACACGCCCTCCCACACCGGCACGTCACCGTACCCAAAGCAGAGGTCCCGCACCTGAAGCGCCGCGTCCTCCACGTGAGCCCCCTCTCGTCAGATGCGGAGATGATACTCCCTCGCCACCCGACGTCAAGCCGGCGCGCCCCCAGCGTCATCCCCTCGGTCCGAGCGAGAGCCGGCATGCGTCGACCCCAGGCTCTTCTCCCCCAGCGACTTCTGCGCGCGGCGCAGTGAGCTGGGGAGAAGAGCCTGGGGTCGCCCCGGCGCACGAGGGCCTACGCGAAGTCCGCGATCTGGGCCTTGAGCTGCTCGATCGTGGCCGTGAGCTCGGCGGCCTGCGCGCGCTTCTTCTCGATGACCGCGGGCGCCGCCTTGGCGACGAAGCCCTCGTTGGCGAGGGTCCGCTCCACGCCCGCGAGGTCCTTCTCGGCCTTGGCGAGCTCCTTGGCGAGGCGCGCGGACTCGGCGGCCAGGTCCACGAGGTCGCCCACGTGGACGAAGATCTCCAGCCCGCCGTCGGCCACGGAGACGCAGCCCGCGGGCTTCTCGGCGCCGTCCCCGGCCGCGAACGCGCCCACGTGGCCCACGGAGCGCACGAAGCCCTCCTGGCCGGCGAGCACCGCGGCCTCGTCGGCGCCGCAGCGCACGGTGACGTCGAGCTCGGCGCGGGGCGACAGGCGGTAGCGGGCGCGCGTGGAGCGCACGCAGGAGATGACGCGCTTGGCGAGCTCGAAGTCCTTCTCGGCGCGCTCGTTCACGAACTCGGCGAAGCGCTCGGGCTCAGGCCAGGCGGCAACCATGAGGAACTCGGCGGAGTGGTCGTCGAGGCCGCTCGCGGGGAGGGCGTCCCACACGCTCTCGGTCACGAACGGCATGACCGGGTGGAGCAGCCTCATGCAGGTGTCCAGCACGAAGACGAGGTTGCGCTGGACCTGGAGGCGCTCCTCGGGCGCGCCGTCGAGCAGGCGGCTCTTGCAGAGCTCGATGTACCAGTCGCAGACGTCGCCCCAGAAGAAGCTCTGGATCTCGCGCGCGTAGTCGCCGAAGGCGTAGGTCTCCAGCTGCTCGGTGGCATGCGCGACGGCGCGCGCGAGGCGACTGAGCATCCAGGCGTCCTCGGGCGTGACGGCCGCCGGCGCACCCGGAGCGTAGCCCTCGAGGTTCATCTGCACGAAGCGGCTCGCGTTCCAGATCTTGGTCACGAAGCCGCGGGCCTGCTCGGTGCGCGGGCTGTCGATGAGCTTGTGCGTCTTCTTGTCGATGTTGGCGTCGAACTTGACGTCCTGGTTGTTGGTGATGAGCGTGAGGAGGTTGTAGCGCATGGCGTCGGCGCCGTACTTCTCCATGAGCTCCATCGGGTCCACGCCGTTGCCCTTGGACTTGGACATGCGGCTGCCGTCCTTGGCCAGGATCGTGGCGTAGATGTAGACGTCGTGGAAGGGCACCTCGTCGGTGAAGTAGAGCGAGCTCATGATCATGCGCGCCACCCAGAGGGCGATGATGTCGCGCGCGGTCACGAGGACCTTGGTGGGGTGGTGGCCCTCCATCTCTTCCGGGTGGTCCGGCCAGCCCTGCGTGGCGAAGGTCCACAGCTGGCTCGAGAACCAGGTGTCGAGCACGTCCTCGTCCTGGCGCACGTGGCGGCCACCGCACTTGGGGCAGACGTCGGCGTCCTCCATGAGGGCGTCCTCCCAGCCGCAGTCCTCGCAGTAGAAGACCGGGATGCGGTGGCCCCACCAGAGCTGGCGGCTGATGCACCAGTCCTTGAGGTTGTCCATCCAGGT
Source organism: Thermophilibacter provencensis (assembly GCF_900128445.1). Taxonomy (GTDB): domain Bacteria; phylum Actinomycetota; class Coriobacteriia; order Coriobacteriales; family Atopobiaceae; genus Thermophilibacter; species Thermophilibacter provencensis. Next base: position 2,016,369 of record NZ_LT671417.1, read on the forward strand.
GAGGTAGGTCTGGGTCCAGCGCTCGGGGTGGAACTTGACCTCGCCGTCGCGCACGACCTGCGTGGCACGCTCCTTGAGCTTGTCCACGGCGACGAACCACTGCTCGGAGAGCCAGGGCTCGAGCGCGGTGTTGCAGCGGTAGCAGTGCATGACGGAGTGGTCGAGCTCCTCGACCTTCTCGAGGAGGCCGTGCTCCTCGAACCACGACACCACGGCCTCGCGGCACTGGTCGCGGCTCATCCCGGAGAACTCGCCGTAGCCGTCCACCACGACGGCGTGCTCGTCGAAGATGTTGATCTGCTCGAGGTCGTGGGCCTGGCCCATCGCGTAGTCGTTGGGGTCGTGCGCGGGCGTGACCTTGACGAAGCCCGTGCCAAAGCCGGCGTCGACGTGCCAGTCGGAGAAGATCGGGATCTCTCGGTCCACGATGGGCAGGCGCACCATCTTGCCCACGAGCTTGGCCTTCTCGGGGTCCTGCGGGGAGACGGCCACGCCCGTGTCGCCGAGCATGGTCTCGGGACGCGTGGTGGCCACCGTGATGTGGTCGATGCCGTCGACGGGCTCCACAAGCGGGTACTGGAGGTACCACAGGTGGCCCTTCTCGTCCTGGTACTCCGCCTCGTCGTCCGAGATGGCGGTGCAGCAGGAGGGGCACCAGTTGACGATGCGCTTGCCGCGGTAGATCAGGCCGTCGTGGTACCAGTCGCAGAAGACCTTGCGCACGGCGCGGGAGAACTCGGGGCTCATCGTGAACTTCTCGTCGGAGAAGTCGATCGAGCAGCCCATGCGCTTGATCTGGGAGACGATCGTGCCGCCGTACTCGCGCGTCCAGTCCCAGCAGGCATCGAGGAACTTCTCGCGCCCGATCTCAAGGCGCGAGACGCCCTCGCTCTTGAGCTTCTTGTCCACCTTGGTCTGCGTGGCGATGCCCGCGTGGTCGGTGCCCAGGATCCAGCGCGTGGAGCGGCCGCGCATGCGAGCGTAGCGCACGTAGGCGTCCTGGATGGAGTCGTCCATCGCGTGGCCCATGTGCAGGATGCCCGTCACGTTGGGCGGCGGGATGACGACGGTGCAGTCCCCCACTCCCTTGGAGCGCTGGTAGCAGCCGGCGCTCATCCAGCGCTCGATGAGCTCGGGTTCGGCGGTCTGGGGGTCGTAATTCTTGGGCATCTCTTCCACGGGGCATCCTCTCCCGGTCGCGTGCGTATCAGTCCAACAGGATAGCACGCGGGGGTTTGGGAGGGCGGTGGCGACCGCCCTGCGCTGCGGCGACGCCCGGAGGCCCGGCATCGTCGGCCGCCCGCGCCCCGCCTCGTTGCCCGCGCCCCGTCACGCCCGGCGCTTGCACGAGCAAGCGCGGGAGGTATCATCGCGGGGAGGAGGCTCGCATGTGGATTGACGCGCACTGCCATCTGGGATGGTTTTCCGACCCCGCCGCCGTGGCGCGCGAGGCGGCGGAGAAGGGCCTCGGCCTTCTTGCCGTCACGGTGACGCCCGACGAGTTCCGCGCCCTCCGCGCCGCGTTCGGGGGCGAGAAGAACGTGGCGCTCGCGGCCGGGCTCCACCCGTGGTGGGTGCACGACGCCTCGGACGCCGACGCGCTCTGCGAGCTGCTGCCCGGGGTCCGCTGGGTCGGCGAGGTGGGGCTCGACGCCGCACCGCGCCGTGCGGCGACCTGGGAGGCGCAGCTCGACGCCTTCGAGCGCATCTGCCGCGCCTGCGCTGAGACGAGCCCACCCGAGGCCCCCAAGGTCCTCTCGGTGCACGCGGTCCGCTCCGCCGGGGCGGCCCTGGACGTTCTCGAGAGAACGGGCGCTGCTGAGAGCTGCCGCTGCGTGCTGCACTGGTTCTCCGGCTCATCGGATGAGCTCTGGCGCGCGGTTCGTCTGGGCTGCCTCTTCTCGCTCGGCGAACGCGCGCTCGCGACGCGGCGCGGGCGCGAGTACGCGCGGGTCCTGCCCGAGGAGTGCCTGCTGACGGAGACGGACCTCCCGCCCTTCGAGGGCTCGGCCGGGGGCGCCGCCGACATCGTGGCCTCGCTCGGGCTCTCCGTCGACGCCATGTCCTCGGCTCGCGGTATGGACCCTCGCGAGCTGAGCGCCCTTATCGCCGCCAATGGCGCCGCCCTGGGCGCGTCGCGCGAGTCCTGACAAACGACCCCGTCCCCCATGCCAGGTCATGGTAGAGTTGACGGAGCGAATTAGCCGACCTGACGGGAAGGCCCATGAGACCACTCCGCAAGACGACGCGCGTGAGAAACCCGCACGTCAAGAACCCCATTTCCTCGACCATGCTTGCGAGCACGTCGGGGGACCTCGACCTGCCGCTGACCGACGTCGTCATCGTCTTCGCCTGCAGCGAGAACTTTGTCCCCTACCTCTCCGTCGCGGCACAGTCGATCATCGAGAACGCGAGCCCGGAGCGCCGCTACGACATCGTGGTGCTCACGCGAAACATCTCCCCGGCCAGCATGATCACCCTCACGCGCCAGGCGACCTCGGAGAACGTGGGCATCGGCTTCCTTGACGTCGACGCCGCGCTTGGCGACATCAAGCTTCCCCATCACGGACACTTCAGGCCCGAGACCTACTTCCGCCTGCTCGCCCCGCAGCTTCTCCCCAACGTGGACAAGGCCATCTATCTGGACTCAGACCTCATCGTCGACGACGACGTCGCCAGGCTCTTCGACGTCGACGTCACCGGCTACCCGCTCGCCGCGACGCGCGACGCGGACACGATCGGCCAGATCGAGGGCTACGACCCATCCGTCGGCCCCTATCTCAAGAACGAGCTCGGGATGGACGACCCGCACGACTACTTCCAGGCGGGCGTCATCCTCATGAACCTCGCCGAGCTGCGCCGCACCGTCTCCCCCGAGCGCTTCCTCGCCCTCTCGACCGAGCGCATGTGGCGCTGGCTCGACCAGGACGTCCTCAACAAGGTGGTGAACGGCAACTACGTGCGCGTGCACATGCGCTGGAACTACCTCATGGACTGGCAGCACCTGCGCCGCACCCACATCGTGGCGAACGCACCCGCCGACGTGCGCGCCGAGTACGAGGAGGCCGCGTCGGACCCCTCGATCGTCCACTTCGCGGGACCCGACAACCGCCCCTGGCTCTACCCGGACGCGGACGGCGCCGACCTCTTCTGGCGCTACGCGATGCACTCCCCCTACCTTGACGAGATACGCGGGCAGCTTGAGGAGTCACGCGCCTCGGCGGCGGGACTTGCCAAGCGCCTGCAGGTCATCGTGCTCTACAAGGGCATCATGCCGGCCTTCGACAAGGCCTGCCCCGCCGGGACCAAGCGACGCGGCGCCGTCATCAAGACGTACATGCGCCTCGGCGGCGCCAACCTGTAGCCTGAAAGTTGGGGACAGTCCCCAATTTGCACATATTATTTATATCAATATTATGTGTTAATTGGGGACTGTCCCCGATTAGCAGAACGGGCCCGGAGCGTGGTCTCGCTCCGGGCCCGTCGCATGCTACGCGATGCGGTGCTTGCCGTGCGCGGTGGTCACGATCCTCGGTGACTCCCCGCCGCCGACGGACTCCTTGGTGACGATAACCTTGGTGATGTCGAGGTCGCTCGGCAGGTCGAACATCGTGTCCTGGAGCGTCGCCTCGCAGATGGCGCGCAGGCCGCGGGCGCCCGTGCCGCGGGCGATGGCCTGGCGGGCGATCTCCTCAAGCGCGTCGTCCTCAAAGACCAGCTCGACGCCCTCGAGCTCGAACATGCGGCGATACTGCTTGACGAGGGCGTTTCTCGGCTGCGTGAGGATGCTCACGAGGTCGGACTCGGTGAGCTCGCGCGTGGCGGTGATCACGGGGATGCGGCCGAGGAACTCGGGGATCATGCCGAACTTGTGCAGGTCCTGCGGCATGACCTGCTCCATGAGGTAGTCCTCGTCCTTCTCGGCGTTGCGGCCGACCTCGGCGGCGAAGCCGATGCCCTTCTTGCCGATGCGGTCGGCGACGATCTTGTCCAGGCCGACGAAGGCGCCGCCGCAGATGAAGAGGATGTTCGTGGTGTCGATGCGGATGAGCTCCTGCTGGGGATGCTTGCGGCCGCCCTGCGGGGGCACGCTCGCCTCGGTTCCCTCGAGGATCTTGAGGAGCGCCTGCTGCACGCCCTCGCCGGAGACGTCGCGCGTGATGGAGAGGTTCTCCGCCTTGCGGGCGATCTTGTCGATCTCGTCCACGTAGACGATGCCCACCTGCGCGCGCTCGACGTCGCCGTCGGCGGCGGTGATGAGCTTGAGCAGGATGTTCTCCACGTCCTCGCCCACGTAGCCGGCCTCGGTGAGGGTGGTGGCGTCAGCGATGGCGAAGGGCACCTCGAGGAAGCGAGCGAGCGTCTGCGCGAGGAGCGTCTTGCCGGTGCCGGTGGGACCCAGAAGCAAGATGTTGCTCTTGGCGATCTCGACCTCCTCCTCGCCCTCGGAGACCTCGTCGTTTCCGGAGAGGATGCGGCGATAGTGGTTGTAGACCGCAACGCTCATGGCGCGCTTGGCCTGCTCCTGGCCCATGACGTACTGGGAGAGCTCGTCGTAGATCTCGTGCGGCGTGGGGAGGTTCTTGATCGGCGCCTCCTCGGGCGCCTCCTCGACGGCCTCGGCGGCATCGACGTCCGCCTCGTCGATCATGTCGGTGCAGGCGTGCACGCACTCGTCGCAGATGAAGACGCCGCCCGGGCCGGCGATGAGCTTGCTCACCTGGCTGCGGCTCTTGCCGCAGAACGAGCAGTGCATCTCGTTGGAGAAGCCGGGGCCTCCCTGATCAAAGCTAGGCATCAAGCTACTCCTGGGTCTGGTCGGCGCGGGACGAGATGACCTTGTCAACGAGACCGTAGGCGCACGCCTCGGAGGCGCGCATGTAGTTGTCGCGCTCCGTGTCGGCGTTGACCTTCTCGATGGGCTGGCCCGTCGCCTCCGAGAGGATCTCGTTCAGGCGCTGGCGGATCCAGCGGGTCTCGTCGGCGACGATCTGGATGTCGGTCTGCTGGCCGGAGACGCCCGAGCTCGGCTGGTGGATGAGGACCATCGAGTTGGGGAGCGCCAGGCGCTTGCCCTTGGCGCCGCAGGCGAGGATGGCGGCGCCCATGGAGGCGGCCATGCCCACGCAGATGGTGGAGACGTCGGGCTTGATGAAGTTCATCGTGTCGATGATGCCGAGGCCGGCATAGACGTCGCCGCCCGGGGAGTCGATGTAGAGCGCGATGTCCTTGTCGGGGTCCTGGCTCTCGAGGTGCAGGAGCTGGGCGATGACGAGGTTCGCCGAGTCGCGCGTGACCTCCTCGCCGAGAAACACGATGCGGTCGTTGAGCAGGCGCGAGTAGATGTCGTAGCTGCGCTCGCCGCGCGGGGTCTGCTCGACCACGTACGGGATGAGCGGGATGTTGGTCGGCTGGTGCATGTGGTCTCCGTTTCTTGTAGAAGGCCCCGGACGAGGCCTGCTCGCCCGGGGCGCTTCGATGCCTGATGAGCGGGGTTTACTCGGCGTCGGCAGCCTCGTCGTCCTTCTCGCCCTCCGAGGCGCGCTCGGCGACCTCATCCACGACGTTCACCTTGGCGTTCTCGACGAGCCAGTCGAGGGCCTTGGTGCGGCGGATGGAGTCGCGGATGGCCGGCAGGCGACCCTCCTCGCGCCACTGCTTGACGGAGGCGTCGACGTCCTCCACGCCCGCGCGCTCGAACTCGGCGCGGACGTCGTCCTCGGTGGCCTCGAGGCCGAGCTTGGCGGCAACGGCGTCGAGGGCGAGCGACTGGCGGGCGCGCTCCTCGGCCTGGACGCGCAGGTCGGCGATGAAGTCGTCGGACTTCAGGCCGCGGGCGCGCAGGAACATGTCGAGGGAGACGTTCTGGCGCTGGAGCTGGGCGAGGAACTCAGAGGCGAGCTCGTTGAAGATCTCGTTCTGATAGGCCTCGGGCACGGTCTCGAGCTTGAGCACCTTGCCCATGGCCTCGACGACGCGGTCCTCCTTGAGGTTGGGGATCGTGGTCTTCTTGTCGCCCTCGATCTCCTCCTTGACGGCGGCGCGGAACGCGGCGACGTCGTCGAAGCCGAACTTCTTGGCGACCTCGTCGTCGAGCTCGGGGGTGACGGCCTTCTTGATGCCGTTGAGCGTCACCTTGACGGAGAAGGTGTGGGAGTGCTCCTCTCCCTCGTGGACGTGGGTGTGCGTCCACTCGATGGCCTTCTCCTCGCCCTTCTTCATCCCGACGATGCCCTCCTGGAGCTGCTCGGGGACCTGCTGCCCGTCGAGCGCGAGCAGGCGGTTCTTGCCCGCGAGGTGCCCCGCGCCCTCGACGTTCTCGACGTCGACGGAGACGACGTCGCCCGGCTCGGCGGCGCGGTCCTCCTCGACGTCCTCGTAGGTCACCTGATAGGTGAGGAGCTGGTTGATCTGCCAGTCGATCTCGGCCTCGGTGGCCTCCTCGGGCGGGAGGTTGATCTCGGGGGCGTCATAGCTCTCGAGCTCGCAGGTCGGGCGCACGCCGATGGTAGCGGAGACGACGTAGTCGGTGCCCTGGGCGGCGAGCTCGGGGTCGGCGCCCTCCGGGCCAAAGCTCACGCGGCCGACAGGGGTGACGTCGAGCTCCTCGAGCATCATGGGCTCGACGGCGTTCAGCAGGTCGTTGGTGGCCTGGGCGAGCACGGACTCGCGGCCGATGATGCCGTCGATCACCGGGCGCGGGGCGTGGCCGCGGCGGAAGCCCTGGAAGTTGTACTTCTTGGCGATGTCCTTGTAGGTCTTGGCGATGGCCTTGTCGACATCGGCGGCCGGGACGGTGACCGTGGCGGCCACCTTGTCGTCGATCGGCTTCTCAGCGGTGACGGTGATCTTCAACGTTCCTCCAGTGTCTCGTGCGGGCGGGCTTGCCCCGCCGTGCGTGCCGTTTGTGCTGGTGCGGGCGAAAGGACTCGAACCTTCACGGGGTCTCCCCCACTGGAACCTAAATCCAGCGTGTCTACCAGTTCCACCACGCCCGCAGCTTGCACAGCCTTATGAATATACCAAACTTCTAGAGGATACCCACGTCTTGGCAGATATTTCACGGCCGGGCGGAAGCCGGCGGCGGGTCCGCCCCAGCGGCTGGCCCGGCCGGGCAAGAACAGTTCGACGAATGTCGAACCGTATGATATCCGTCGAACAATGGGGGGTATACTCCGCCGTAAGAGGTCAGCGGACGAGGGGAGGCGAGATGGTCGGCGACGGGTTCAAGGCGCTCTCTGACCCCACGCGCCGCCGCATCCTCGAGCTCCTCGGCGAGCGGGACATGACGGCGGGAGAGATCGGCGAGCACTTCCCCCAGAACAAGGCGACGCTCTCGCACCACCTCGAGGTCCTGCGCGAGGCGGGCCTCGTGGAGGCGGAGCGCCGGGGCAGGAACGTCCTCTACCGGCTGGACACCACCGTCCTGCAGGGCCTCATCTCATGGTTCCTCGGGCTCACGGAAACGGAGGCTTCGGATGAGGGTTGAGCTTGGGCGCGGGGAGCGCGCCTTCTGGATAGTCCTCTTCGCGGCGGTGGTCGCCCACTTGGCGGCGTACGCGCTGCTGGCCTACCCCGCCATGCCCCAGACGGTGCCCACGCACTGGAGCGCCGACGGTGCGGTCGACGGCTGGGGCGACAAGGCGGGGACGCTCATCATGGCAGCCATGCCGCTCGTCCTCGCGCTCGTCATGCTCGCCGTGCCGCGCCTCGACCCCAAGGGGCGCAACTTCGAGCGCTTCCGTGGCGTCTACCCGGGCATGAGCGCCGCGCTCACTCTGTTCATGGTCGCCGTCGCGTGGATGACGCCGCTCACCGCCTTCGGCCTCGTGCCCGAAGGCGGATCGTTCGTCTCCGCTGCCATACTCTTCGCGCTCGGCGCCTCTATGATCGCGCTCGGCAACTACTTGCCGCGCGTCAAGCCCAACTACACCTTCGGCATCCGCACGCCCTGGACGCTCGCGAGCGAGGACAACTGGCGCCGCACGCACCGCTTCGCCGGACCCGTCTTCATGGTCGCAGGCGCGGCTATGCTCGTTGCCGCGCTGCTCTCGGCCGTGGCGCCCGAGGCGTCCTTCTGGGTCGGCATGGCGGCGGTCCTGGTCGCAACCCTCGTCGTGGCCGTCTACAGCTTCCTCGTCTGGCAGCGCGAGGGCCGCTAGGGAGAGCGTCGGAGGGGAGGCTGCGATGGGCGAGAAGAACGTGCGGCCGGAGCGGATGTTCCCCGGCAGGACCGACCCGTGGTTCATCGCCGTCATGGCAATCGTCGCGGGAGGCCTCTCCGTCAGGTGCGTCGCGTGCTTCGCGGGCTCGGGCCCCTCGTCCCCGTGGGGCTGGCTCGCGCTCCTGCCCGTCCCGGCCTTCGTGGCTCTGGCCGCCCTGCCTATCCGCAGCAACCGCGTCGAGCTCTACGGCGACCGCCTCGTCGTCGTGTACGCCGGGACGCGCTCGTCGATACCCTACGCCCGCGTGCGGGGCGTCAGCCGCACCAGGACGCTCTGGGCGGGCACGGCCAACTCGCTCGACCGCGTCTACATAGAGGCGCCCCAAGACGGCGACGCCATCGTCTCGGTGACCGACAACGACGCCCTCGTGGCCGAGCTCGAGCGCAGGTGTGGCCTTGGGCCCGGAGCCTGACGCACCGAAAGGAGGAGAAGAGGATGGACGTCCCGCATTGGCCCTACTGGAAGAAGAACTCCCTCGGCGGCACGCAGGTCTGGTACGCAGACTGGGGCGACTGCCCCTTCGACATGCCCGACATGGGCGAGAAGGACGAGGAGGCCGTACGCGAGCTCAAGAGGCTAGCCGAGAGGTACGACGCTGGCGAGAAGGACACGAATCGCGATTCGCGCGCCTAGGAGACGACCGATCCGTTGTAGCGCCTGATGGCGAGGAGAATGACCAGCGCCGGGAGCGCTATCCCCACGACCCCGATGATCGCCTGGGCCCCACTGGCCGCGTCGCCCGCGAAGGCGGCGAGGTAGGCCGAGGCGGCGAACGAGGAGCCGGCCACCAGGAGCGCCGGCCCGCACACGAGGGAGAGCCTTCGCTCGGCCTCCGGCGTGAGGTTGCGCCGGTGGACGGCCTTGAGCGGGGAGCACGTTCTTCTCGCGATCATCTTGGCCCCCGCGAGGAGGGTCATGACGCTCGCCAGCGCGAGCACGACGGCGGAGATCACCTCTGCTCCCTCCCCTTCCCGCTCGCGTCACCCGTCCTGGACGGCACCTCGCCGGCGAGCCGCCTCAGGTCGGCCACGGCCCTGCCGACGTCCTCGTCGAGCGTGTCGAAGCAGCCCTCGCCCTCAGGGATGTTCGTGAACCACACCTCGGATCCCCCGTACGAGTGCTCCCGCAGGCACGGGCGGTGCGGGTCGCTCCTGCTGTAGCCCATCTTCCCTCCATATCGCACGAGCATCCCCGGGCGCAATCGCCCACGCTCGGCCAGATTATGCCAGATAGACCTTGCACCAGTGACGCGGCTAGGGCGCGGCGGGGGCCTCCGGGGCCGCAGGGGCCTCGGGCGCGGCGACGCCGGAGGTGTCGACCTCACCCAGCTCGGCGAGCTGCCCGACGAGGGGGAGCCCCGTCGGGTCGTCCACCTCGACGCCTCCGAGGATGACGGTGTCGTCGCGCAGATCGAGCTGCGTGGTAAATACTGCGGGGTTCAAGCCTGAGGCGATAAATCCGATGCCCGCGAGGACGACGCCCGCGGCCACGAGCCCTCCCGCCACGGCAAGGTAGATCTTCTTCGCGCTGGTCATGATGCTCGCTCCTTCCTATGCCGCGAGGTGCGCGGCCACGTCGTTCTTCTCGCCCCTGCCCTTCCAGAAGGGTGAGACGGCCTTTTTCGCCCACAGCGCCGAGAGGCGCGCGATCTGCTTGGAGACCTCCCAGGCGCCCGCGCCCATGAGGAGCGCCACGCCGAGGAGGCCGAGGCCCATGCCCGCAGAGGCCAGGATGTACGGGATGTGCCCGATGGTGATGCCGCCCACGGCGAACAGGAGCTCCACGACGCCCATGCCGCCGAAGGCCGCAGCAACGATCCACACGCAGAACGCGAGTACCCAGATGCAGATGTAGATCGTGACGGCCACGGCGGCGAAGGCGATGAGCAGCGGCACCCACACCGGAGAGCCCACGATGGCGAGCACCCACAGGAGCGCGGTGCTGCGGCGGCGCGTCCGGGCGATCGCGCGCGGCACGGCGGGCAGGTCGTCGAGCGTGGCCTCCGCCACCTCGCCGGGCGAGCCCATGGCGGCCACGGCCTCCTCCTCGCTCATGCCGTCCTCCATGCGGTCGGCGATGGCCTCCGCGTAGAACGCCTTGGTCTCCTCAACCTGGTCTGCCGGCAGGCAGGCCAAGAGCTCGCCCAGCCGGTCCAGGAACTCATCGCGCGTCATGGTGCGCCCCCTCAACGTATGCGTAGATCTCCTGCACGGACGGCCACTCGGCCAGGAACTCCTCGATGCGCGCCCGCCCGGCGTCCGTGATGCGGTAGTAGCGGCGCAGCCGCCCGTTGTGCTCGGCGGAGCGCGCCGTGATGCACCCCGCCCTCTCCAGGCGCTTGAGCAGCGGGTAGAGCGTCGACTCCGTGAGCCCCATGCTCGTCGGAACGTCCTTCACGATCTGGTAGCCGTAGGACTCCTCGCCCGAGACGGCCGCGAGCACGCAGGCCTCCAGGAAGCCGCGCTTCATCTGGGCCTCCATCCGCACACCTCCTCTCGTCCTATACTGTGTAATACACACTATACGACGCATGGTATCTGACGTCAATGGGTGTTCTGCCATTCGGCCCGCTTTTCAGATGTGCGTGTACTTCAATGTCCCGATACAGGGCCCTTCTCGGCGATCGCGCGGCTGGTCCTCGGCCGAAGCGCTGGGGCGGCGCCCCCCTTCTCCGGGTACGTACGAGGTTGCTGACTTGATGTGCTTCTCGCCGAGGCATCTACCTGGGCGAATAATATTGCATGGTACCGCACTAGTTCTGCAACTTCGTACGTACCCGGAGAAGGGACAACGAGAAGGGCGAGCCGCACGGACGGCCCGCCCCTCCTGCAGCACGCTGTTATCGCAGCCCTACGCGGCGTTCACGGGGATCTCCACGTCGCCCACGGTCACGCTCACGATGTCGCCCGCGGCCACGATGCGGTCGTAGGTGGCCTTCTTGTTGACGGCGCTCGTGCCGTCGTCTCGCTCCTGCGCGTACGTGTTGGCGTTGGTCGCGTCGAACGTCATGCCGTCCGCGAAGGTCACGGTGACGGGCAGGCCGATGACCGCGTCCTGCCGGGCCAGCGCCTCGTCGCTCAGCTGGCCCGAGGGGCCGAGGTCGCCCATCTGCCGCCCGATCGTGTAGTCAACCGTGACGCCGACCGAGGACACCGCCACGGCGTCGATTGTGACGCCCGCGCCCTGCCAGGTGGTCTTCTGGCCGGCCGGGAGGTCGACGGTGGTGTCGACGTAGTTCATCTCGAACTTGAGGTCCCAGTCGCCGGTCACCAGGGTCGCGTATCCACCCTCGGCATCGTAGGCCCTGATCCCGCTCATCGAGAAGCGCATGGTGCGCCCGACGATGCCCGCGCCGTTCCAGGTGGTGAATCCCATGGTCTCGGCGTACTGGATGGTGTCGTCACCCGGGTCGGCGTCGTAGAACCAGGCGCCGCCGCCCCCGGCCATGACGCCGTCGATATGGCGGTCGGTGTCGGCCACGAGCGGCAGCGTGCCGTCCTCACCGGGCTCGATCCCCTCGAGTACGGAGGGGTCATCGAACCGGACGTCGTACACGACGGTGTAGTTCGACCGGTCGCCGGCAACGGCCGCGGCCGTCACGGTGACGCCGTTCGAGGTCGCGCTCGCGCCGATCGGCCGGCCCACCTCATTCAGGAGCTCGGTCTCAGCCGGGGCGCCGCCGAAGACGTCGGAGAGCACGTCGGCCGGGTTGGGCAGCACGCCCGCCGCCACGGCGACGGTGCCTCCCCCGCCCAGCACCAGCGCGAGGGTGAGCCCGGCGGCGACGCTCAGCCAGCGGCGCGACCGACGCGCCGGACGTGCCGCCGGCATGCTCAGCACCTCGGCGGAGCGGGCCTGCCGCTCGCTGGCGACGGCGCGCAGGCCGTCGACCATGCGGGCCTTGGCCTCGTCGGAAAAGCGGAGCTCGTCGAGGGACGAGGTGTAGGAATCAAGCGGGGAACTCATCGTAGTCTCCCTTCAGGGTCTCCCTGAGCTGCGCCCTGGCGCGGCTCAGGCGCTGGTGGACGGCGTTCTCGCTCACGCCCGCCAGCTCGGCGATGGCGCGGGCCCCATAGCCCGCGTAGTAGTGCAGGAACACGGCCTCGCGCTGCGGCAGCGGGAGCGCCATGACGGCATCGAGCACACACCCGTCGCGCCGTCGGAGCGCGCCCTCGCCGGGCGCGTCGCCGGAGGCGGGCTCCGGCACGTCGTCGAGGCTCACCTCCGCGTGCGCGGCGCGGTTCCGCAGCAGGTTCTTGCAGGCGTTTGCCGCCACGCGCACCACCCAGGCGCGCTCGTGGTCGAGACTGCGGAACGGCTCCTCGCGGCACACCAGCTTGATGAGGGTGTCCTGGCAGACGTCCTCGGCGTCGGCCGTCGAGCGCAGGTAGGTGTAGCACACGCGCAGCACGAGGTCCGCGTAGGCGCGCACGAGCCGCTCGGGGTCTCGGTCCGGCACAGCGGGCACAGTGGTCACGGCCCACCTCCTCTTCTCGTCGTCGGATATGGCCGGCGGGGCGCAACCGGTGTTGCCCCGTCACCTATACCACACGAGGGCCAGCAGAACCTGACGGCTTTTCTCGCGAAGCCCGACACGTCCGGCACTCCGTGCCGACAGCCCGGCGGCCATCCGCCCGCACATAAGCCGCCCCCTCCGGCACTGATGAGTGCCGGCGCGTCGGACACGTCAAGCCGGCACTTCTCGGCAGATGTCGAGAAGAACCCGGCACTTCTCGTCGCCTCACGTCAATTCTGCCGGCACTCCCTGCAGGCACGTATAGGTGCCGCCTACCAGTTGCAGTACCTCTGGTACACCTCTTCGAGCCTCTGGACCACAGGCGTCCCGAAGGCCTCGTGATACGGCGTCCCTCCGACCGTGAAGTAGGAAAATCCGGCGACGACAGACACCTCAATCGTGCCCCTCGTCGTGGTCTCGACGATAAAGACGGGCTCGGTGCCGGACATGTCCTGCAGCCGCCCGTCAAGGCGCGTGCCCGTCAGGTCAGAGATCAGGCCGACGACGTGCTCGCGGTCTTCGTTGCCAAGCATGACGTCGGTGAGGCCGTGGTTATCCGTGAGGCGCACGGACGCCACCTCGTCGACGCGGAGGTCCTTGAGCGGACGGCGGACCGGAGACGCGACGTACCAGACAAGGCACATGAGCGCGGCCAGCCCGCAGAGCGCGGCAACGACCACCCGGCGACGGCTCTTCGTCAGCTCCATGACGGTCACCCCCAAGGCCCCTCTCGGCGGCCCAAGCCGACCGCCCCGAGAAGATTATCGCACACGCCGCGCCGCCCGGCTGGCGACGCACGGGCCCGGGGCCGCATCCGCCGGACGCGCCGCCCTTCTCGTCAGCGCCGCCCTTCTCGTCAGCGCCGCCCTCCGCCCTCGTTCAACTGGTTGTAGTATTTATTACATTCAAAATCATGTAGCAACAGGCCCCCAAGGGGCGATTCTGCCCATTTGGCCCCGATTGCTACATGGTTTTCCATGTAATAAAAATTGATGCGAGGGCGCCGCCCCTCCGCAATGCTTTGCGCTAGCGGCAAGCGCTACAACGGAAGGCTGACCTCGGCGGCAAAGATGCCTGGCTCGTTGGCGAGGTTGAGGAAGCCCTCGTACTTGTCCACCACCGCGGCCACGCGCTTCATGCCCAGACCGTGGTTGCCGCGCTTCTCGGTGATGTAGTTGCGCGCGTTGAAGCTGGGGTCCTCCACGGCGGAGTTCTGAATGGACGCGTAGAGCTGGCTGCCGCGCGCGGCCACGTAGACGCGCAGCCACCGGCCGTCCGCAGGCAGCGCCGCGCAGGCCTCGATCGCGTTGTCGAGCAGGTTGCCCAGGATCACGCAGAGGTCCACGTCGTCCACCGTGAGCGCATCGGGCACGCGCGCCTTGCAGGTCACGGCCACGCCGTCGCGCTCGGCGAGGCTGAGCTTGGAGTTCAGGATGGCGTCCACCATGAGGTTGCCGGACTTGACGTAGGTGTCCACGCGGTCGAGGTCGCGCTCGAGCTCGTCGAGGTAGGCGGAGAGCTCCGCGAGCTGCGCGGCGGCGAGCTCGGCCTTCATGACCTGCAGGTGGTTGTGGTAGTCGTGGCGCCAGCCGCGCATGTCCAGGTAGATGGCGCGGATCTCGTCGTACTGGCGGGAGAGGACCTCCTGCTGGAAGCGCTCCGTCGAGGTCTCGAAGCCGCGGCGCAGGCGCTCGAAGCCGCCCATGAGCAGCAGGTAGACGAGGAGCTCCACCGCGAGCGCGCCCGCGGCGACCGTGGGCTCCCCCAGGGCGACGGCCGCCGAGCAGAGCGCGAGCACGCAGGCAAGAAGGACCGTCTCGCGGCGGCCCCCGCTCCCCCGCCGGCGCATGGCGAGCGCGAACATCAGGCAGAGCGGCGCGCCGACAAGCGCCGCCGTCACGCCCAGGGGCGCCGCTCCCCCGCCGAGCGCCGCGGCGCAGGCGAGAAGGGCGCAGGACAGCGCGCCCGGCGCCGCCACGGGCGCCCACATGAGCGCCAGGGGCTCCTCGTCGAAGAAGGCGTCCAGGAGCGTGAGCGCGAGGGTCGCCACGGCCCACGCCGCGGCGACGCCCCAGCCCGCGCCGGCGGCGAGCGGGTCGGCCCACGCGCCCGTGAGCGCCCAGGACGCGAGCGCCGCGCCGAACCACCCGCAGGCGAGCGCCGCCGCGCAGACGAGAAGCGCGGTCGCCCACGCGCCGCGGGAGGCGCGCAGGCGCCCGAGCGAGCGCACGTACGCCGCGTACGCGACGAGCAGCGCCGCCTGTGCCGCCAGCGCGATCATGCGAGCGTCCCCCGGCACCACGCGAGCCACGCGCGGTTGAGCCCCTCCCAGCGGCCGCGCGCGATGGGGACCACGTCCCCCGTGTCCATCTCCACGTCGCGCCGCGTGATGCGCCGCACGTGCGGGAGGCTCACGAGGTAGGAGCGATGCACCTTCACGAAGAGCCCGGAGGCCCGGGCGAGCTCGGCCTCTAGCTGCGCGATGCCGCGCGTGGAGACGAGCCTCGTGCCGTCCGCGAGCGTGACCAGCGTGTCATGGCCGCGCGCCTCCAGAAGGCAGATGCGCGTGAGGGGCACGCGGCTCGTCTCGCCAGCGCCCTCCACCACGAGCACGGGCTCCTCCCTGCCCGCGCGATCCAGTGCCCGGTCGAGCGCCGCGTCGAGCTTCTCGGCGCGCACGGGCTTGAGGAGGTAGGAGACCGCGTCCACGTCATAGCCGTCGAGCACGTGGTCGATGACGCCCGTCACAAAGACGATCTGCGCGCGCTCGCCGCGGGAGCGCAGCTCGCGCGCGAGGGCCATGCCGTCGAGGCCGGGCATCTCGATGTCAAGGAGCGCGACGTCGCAGGGTGCGTCGTCGAGCGAGAAGAGCAGCTGCTCGGCGGAGGCGAAGGTCACGACCTCGGCCTCGACACCCCGGCGGCGCGCCCAGTCGCGGGCGAGCGATCCATAGAGCTCCCGAGCCGCCTCCTCGTCATCGACCACCGCAATCCTCAGCATGACCCTCCTCCCGTCTCCCTCTACCGTAGCAGAGGCTGAGACGGAGGTGATGCTGACAGGGGTGCCGGGGGAGTTTGTCATGAAATCGTTCATGACAAACTCCCCCGGCACCTTTGTCAGCATGACAAACTCCCCCGGCACCTTTGTCATGTCACGCGTAGTAGCTCGCCTGGGCCTCCCAGAGCCGGGCGTAGAGGCCGCCCGCCGCGAGCAGCTCCTCGTGGCTGCCCTGCTCCACGATGCGCCCGCCGTCGAAGACCGCGATCTTGTCGCAGAAGCGGCAGCTGCTCATCCGGTGCGAGATGTAGACCGCCGTGCGTCCCGTGACCATGCGGTCGAAGCGCTTGTAGACCTCGGCCTCCGAGATGGGGTCGAGCGCCGCCGTGGGCTCGTCCAAGATCACGAGCGGCGCGTCCTTGTAGAGGGCGCGCGCCAGCGCGAGCTTCTGCGCCTCGCCGCCGGAGACCATGACGCCGTCTCCGAGGTCCTTGTAGAGCCGGGTCTCCAGCCCCTCCGGCCATGACCTCACGAGACCGTCTGCGCCCGCCTGGGCGAGCGCCCGCCACATCCGGGCGTCGTCGCGCGCGTAGCCCGCCGCCAGGTTCTCCCACACGGGGAGCGCGAAGAGCTTGAAGTCCTGGAAGACCACGCCGAAGAGGTCGCGGTACTCGTCCTCGTCGTACTTGCGGATGTCCACGCCGTTCAGGGTGATCCGCCCCTCCGTGGGGTCGTAGAGCCGGCAGAGCAGCTTGATGAACGTGGTCTTGCCCGCGCCGTTGGGGCCCACCACGGCGAGCTTGCCGAGCGTGTCCAGCCTGAAGCTCACGTCGCGCAGCACCCATTCGCTCGTGCCGGGATAGCGAAAGCTCACGTGCTCGAAGGCGATCTCGAACTGCCCGTCGTCGCGCTTCTCCACCGGGATGGAGCCTGCAGGGCGCGGGTCTTCCATGTCCATGAAGTCGAGGAACTCCTGAAGGTAGCCGCAGCACTGGCGCAGGTCGCCGTTGTTGGAGACGAGCTGGGAGTAGGCAGCCCCAAACTGCGCGAGCGCGCCGGCGTACTGGGTGAACGCGCCCACCGTGATGGCGCCCGCCAGCACCTTCACCGCCACGAGGGCGTAGGAGGCCACCGTGAAGGCGGCGTTGACGGCGCTCGTGCCCACGTCAATGCGACGCTCGCCCGATATCCAGCGATCGAAGTAGCTCATCGAGGCGCGCTGGTTCTTCTCGATGTTTCTCATGAGCATGTCGCCCATGTCGTAAATGCGTGACACCTTGGGAACGCGCCGGTCAAAGAGCACGAGGTTGAGGAGGTAGATGAGGCGGTTCTCGACGGAGGAGTGCGTGCTCGTGACCCAGGCCATGAGCCGGGTTCGGGCGCGGCCCACGAGCGTGTTCCCGCCCACCGCAGCAAGGAGCACGAGCACCAGCAGCCCCGCCGAGACTGCGGGAGAGGCCACGACGCCGAGCCAGCCCGCGGCCACCGGCCGCGAGAAGGCGAGCGCCACCACGAGCGAGACGCAGGTGAGCATGTTAGCCGCGGCGGAGAGGAGGTCGCGGTAGTAGCGCGGCACGGTGCCGATGTTGCCGTGCATCTGCGCGGTGCGCTCGATGTAGGCCAGGCGCTCGGCGAGCTTGGGGTCCTCGGCGGTCTCGTAGGAGAGCGAGAGCGCCTTCTCGCGCAGCATCGCGCTGAAGCGCCAGGCGCAGCGCATGCCGCCGACGGTCGCGCGACGCTTGCAGAACGCGCAGACGCAGGCGCTCGCGCACGAGGTCACCGCCACGCCCGCCGCAAAGACCACCGCGCGGCGCGCCTCGAGCGCCACGAGCGCGTCCACGAGCCCCGCTGTGAGCGCGAGGCCCACGTAGACGCCCGCCACCTGCGCGAGCGCGTAGACGAGGTTCACCGGCAGGAGCGTCGGGTCAATCTTTCGCACCACGCCGAGCAGGCGCAGGCCCGTCCGGTGGAACGCCAGCGAGGAGCGCAGGCTACTCAGCATCGTCATCGCCTCCCTCGTGACCCAATTGGGGACAGGACACTTTTGGCCCATCGGGCCCATGGGCCAAAAGTGTCCTGTCCCCAATTGGGTCATCCTCGTAGTAGCGGGCCTGCGTCTCGAACATGCGGGCGTAGCCGCCGCCCGCGGCCATGAGCTCGTCGTGGGTGCCCTGCTCGGTCACGCGGCCGCCCTCCAGAAAGAGAATCCGCTCGCAGAAGCGCGTGGACGAGAGCCTATGCGAGATGAAGACGCTTGTCCTGCCGTGCGTGAGCTCGTCGTAGCGCTCGTACATCTGGCGCTCCGCAAGCGGGTCCAGGGCGGCCGTGGGCTCGTCGAGAAGGACCACCGGCGCGCCCTTGTAGAGCGCGCGGGCGAGCATCAGCCGCTGGGTCTCGCCGCCGGAGAGCGAGACGCCCTCGGGGTCCACGTCCTGCCCGAGGTAGGTGTCCGCGCCGTGCGGCAGGGACGCCACTTTCTCGGCGAGGTCCGCCTGCGCGAGGCACGCGGCGAGGCGCGCGGCGTCCACGTCCTTCTCGCCCGCCGCGCAGGTCACGTTGTCCGCCACGTTGAACGAGAACGGGAAGCAGTCCTGGAAGACCACCGAGAACTCGCGCCACAGGCTCGTGGGGTCTATGCTTGCCATGTCGACTCCGTCGAGGTAGACGGTGCCGGACGTGGGCCGGTAGAGCCCGCAGAGGAGCTTCACGAGCGTGGTCTTGCCCGCGCCGTTGACGCCCACGAGGGCGATCTTCTCGCCGGGGCGGATGGTGAGCGTGAGGTCGCAGAGCGCGTCCGCGCGCCCGTCGTAGGAGAAGGACACGTGGTCGAGGCAGATCTCGTGCGCGTGCCCGGGGTTGGGCGCCGGCGCAGTGCCGCGCGCCGTGGGCCGGCAGTCCTCGTGCACGTCGCGGTACGTGCTCACGTGGCGCAGCTGGATCGTGAGCTCCGAGAGGCTGTCAAAGGCGGTCTGCATCCACGTGCCAAAGCCCGAGACCATGCCCGCGAGCAGCAGAAACGCCGGCAGGTCGATGGCACCCGCAAAGAGGAGCGCAATGAGCGCGGCATACGAGACGCCGTCGCGCACGAGCGCGCAGGCCGCCGCCACGTACTCCGCGCGCTCGAAGGCACCGTACTCCACGTTTCTGAGCACGACGTTCTTCTCGATGACCTGCGCGAAGGCGCGGCGGAACCACGCGGCCATGCGGTAGAGGCGGATGTCCTTGCCGTTTGCGGGATCGAGCGCCTGGCGCCTGAGGTACTCGAAGGCCTCGCTCGCGGCGAACTCGTCGTCCATGACCGCATAGCCCTTCTCGTTGGCCCGGCGGTTGGCGGCAATGGACGCCGCGGTGAGAAGGACGAGCGGCACGAGCAGCCACGTCACGCGCACGCCGATGGTCACCGCGTAGGCGACCATGCCGAGGGCGCCCGTAAGCGCCGCGAAGAGGCGCCGCAGCGCCTCCTCGACACCCATGGAGTTGTCGTTGAAGAACGCGCGCGTGGCGAGGTCCAGCTTCTTGTGCGCCTCGTCGCCCTCTATGTAGCGGTAGTCCGCGGCGAGGGCATCCCGACAGAGGTCAAACCCGCCCCAGACGCGCGTGAGCATGTAGTTCCAGTTGGACTTGGCGCCCGCCCACGTCTTGAGCACCACGAGCGCCTGGAGCAGAGCCGCCGCGCCCGCCACGAGCGCGAGCGCCGCGAGCGGCTCCGCGCCGGACGTGAGCGCGGCCACCACCACGCTGGGCAGCGCCGCCGCGAGGAAGGGCTGCGCCACGCCCACGACGACGTCGAGCACGCTCACGGCGAGCGCGCGCGGCCCGCAGATGCGCGCCATCCAGCGCAGGAGGAGGGCCACGTTGTCCCCCAGCCCGTAGCGGCGCTGCGCCACCCCGGCGGCTTCCGATTCCCTCATGTCGATCACATCCTTTCGACTCCAGTATGTGATACGACGCGCGCGGCGGGCGCGGGGCAACGCCGCACGAGTTGCGCGATTTTCCGCGCGAGCTGCACGGGGGCGGCTTTTTCGGCGCAGCGCTACTCGAAGAAGCCCTTCTCGCTCATCGAGGACCAGGTGAGATACATCTCACGGTAGTTCTCCTTGATGAACCTCTGTATGATGCGAAGCTCGCGATCGGTGAGGGAGCCGCGATTCTGCAAAACCGAGTCACCATTGCTCCTGACAAAAAACTTCGCCGAGCCGCCTTCCGTGAGTCTTGAGTCGCTCGCATGCACGTGCATGCACTCAACGATGCAATGGGCAGTGAAGTAGAGATAATACCCGCACACCTTAAAGTTGAAGTACATAGGCATGGGAGGCCTCAAGCGCGTCGGCGTTGCGGCGGAGATAGTCGCTCACGATATGCAGCTCGATGTCATCCATGCTCGTCTCGAGCATCTCGCCCTCCGACGAGAAGACCGCGGCACACGCGGGTGAATTGAGGTTCAGAACCCTCACGACATCGCCAGCAATTGTGAAGGCGTAGCCGTTCACGATCATGTCGGCGAAATCGGCTATCTCTTTGAGCTGAGTCTCGCTCATGCAACCAGCACCTCCCTGATGGGACCCAGAAAGGCCTGGGGATCGTAGTACAGGTCCTGAAGAATGGGAACGAGGTCGATGTATTCCTCGACTGGGGCTGCTGCGCCATCGTATTCTGCGGTCACCACGAGATACCCCTTGTCCCACTCTTTGACCTCGATATACCTGAGAAGGGCGCGTGATGTGCGGAACCGAATGGTTCGGTCGCCAAACGTGAAGCTCGTGTACCGACCGTCACAGGCCAGCGTCGCACGATACTTCCCCTCGTCTTCCATGGCCCCTCCATCCGCCCGCATCTCCTTGATGGGAAAGTATACCCACCGCCCAGCCTCGGACGACAGGCCCGCAAGGAAAGCAATAGCAAGGGCCGCGGCAATCACGCCCCACACCCAGACATACTCCACGACACACCCCCGATGACGCCTCGACAGGGTAGCCCCGCCTCTGACTCCTGGTACCCAATCGAATGGTCCGTCACCCTTGTCAGGTTTGCGGCCCGTCGCACACCCCGACATTTTTGAGGATATTTCCCTCATTTTGTCGGGGTATGCGTGGCCGCCCGCTCTACAGGTCGCGCCGCAGCATGACGAACTCGTCGCTGCGCCACTCCTCGGCAAAGCCGTGCCGCAGGAAGAGACCTATGGCGGGGTTGTCCAGGGCGACGTTGTCGCGCAGGGTGGCGACGCCGCGCCCGCGGGCCGCGTCGCAGAGAAGCTCGAGGCCCGCGCCGCCGTACCCGCGCCCGCGATAGCGCGCGTGCACGATCACGTCCGCGATGAAGCTCTCGTACTCAGGGTCCCAGCGGTAGGCGACCTCGCCCACGAACTCGCCGGTGTCCGCGTCACGCAGGTAGCGGTAGGAGCGTCGCCCCTCCCCCTCGCGCTCGACCCAGGCCGCGTGCCAGCGGCCCCAGAGCTCCTCGGGGAAGTCCACGGTCCCTCCCCAGGCGCGGTTGTAGGACATGGTGGCCTCGTCGGCCAGAAGATCGCGCTTGAACCAGAGGTCGCGCACGGCGGGACGATAGAGCTCAAGGTTCATGAGTGCGCCTCCTTCTTGAGTTCGGTTCGTGAAAACGCCAGGTTAATCGCGCCGAGAAGAACCATCGAGGTCGCAAGCAGCGCCACCATGGCAAGCCGCATGTCCAGCCATCCCGAGAGCCAGCCGAAGAGCGGCTGCGACGCGGCGGAGAGCAGCGACACAGCGAGCGAGGCGAACGAGAGCGCCGTCACGCGGAAGCGCGCGTCCAGCGCGACGTTGAGCACCTTCGTCCGGACCGGGTTCGCGAGGCGAAACGACGCGAGCCCGGCCATGTAGAGCGCAACGGCCGCCCGCGGGTCGGTGCAGAGCGAGAACGCCAGGAAGAGCGCCACCGTGACGAGCGGCCCCAGCCGCGCCACGCGAGCGTCCCCCAGGCGCCGCGCGAGCCGCGCGCTCCCCAGCCCCACCAGGCTCGTGACCGCAAACTGCGCCGCCACGACCGTGCCCACCACGGGCAGGGGAATCCCGAAGTAGCCGTTGAGATAGTTGTTGTAGAAGTCGTCCACGGGCACCATCGACCACGCGACGGCACCCTCCACCAGCACGTAGTAGAGCACGGGCCGGCAGCCGGCCACGTAGCGCGCGGCCTCGAGCGGACCGACCGGGGCCGCCGGCGAGCCGTCCCTCTCGCCCGCGCGCTCGTCACGCATGAGGAGCACACAGACGAGCGCGCCTGCGAGCGATGCGAGGGAGAGCCCAAACACGAGCTCGTAGCTCACGTCCGCGAGCAGCCCCGCCGCGAGCGCGGAGAGCCCGTAGCAGCAGTAGAAGACGCTGCCCGAGACCGCGCTCACGCGGGTGAACTCGTCCTCGCGGCCGCGGGCGATGAGGTAGTCGGCCACGAGGGCCGTGGCACAGCCCGTGGTGAGCGTGTACGCCGCGGCGAGAAGGACCATCACGCCGAGCATCGCCGGGAGGCCCCGCACCGCGAGCATGAGTGCGTAGCCCGCCATCTCGAGCGCGACGGCGGCAACGAGGCTCGCGCGGCTGCCGAAGCGGTCGGCGACATATCCCGTGGGCACCTCGAGCAGGGTCTTGCCCAGCTGCAGCGCGCCGAACAGCACGCCGATGCCCGCGAGCGAGAAGCCCACGTGCTCGAGGTAGAGGCCCATGACTGTGGAGACCATGGACAGGTTTGAGAACGCCACGAAGGCGTAGTAGAGCGGTATCACGTTGGGTGTTGCCTTTCACGAAGGGTCGACCGTGCAAAGGGGACCGTCACCTTTGCACGCCTGCGGTCGGATCCCTCGGGGAGGCTGCGTCGACACGGCAGGACCCGCCCGTCCGCGCGGGCGTCATCGGGTCACGCTGGGAACGAGCCTCCCTAGCGGAGGGTCTCCTCGTTCGTCTGCCTCATCGCTGCCCCCTTCTGTTCGACGGAAAGGCCATGGCTAGGATAACACAAGCAAGCCGACGTTCTTCTCGCCCTGCCGCGCGCCTCCCCTCACATATTTTCAGTATTTATTACATGGAGAAGCACGTAACAACTGACTTCCAAAGGGCCGTTCTGTCCATTTATCCCCCGTCGGCATAAAGTTTCTGTTGGTTTGAGCTGGGGGCGGGCCTCCCTTACCCTTCGAGTTGCTTCGGATTCGGAGGAAGAGGAGGCCCGCAAGTGAATCTTAGCATCGTGCCCGGGGCGGCGGCCGCCCTGGAGGCGGCGCTTTCGGAGCTGATGGCGTCGTCGCCCGCCGGCTTCGCGCGGCTCGAGGAGGCCGCGAGGCGGATGGCGCCGGCGAGCTGCGCGGAGGCGCTCTCCCGCGCCCTGGAGGCCCGCGACCGCGAGCTGCTCGCGTCCAGGCCGTCGGGGTCGAGGGTCCGCTCGAGGCGCCCGCGGACGCTCGCGACGACGATGGGCGACGTCACGTTCCGAAGGACGCTGCTGCTGGACGCCGCGGGGAACACGCTCTGCCCGCTGGACGAGGGCTGGGGCTGCCCCTCGGCGACCGAGTCAGCCCGGCGGCCCGGGAGTTCCTCGTGACCTGCGGCGCCGACGTCCCCTTCGCGCGCACGGCGCGGCTGCTCGAGATGGCGGGCGGCGCGGCGGTGTCGGCCACGACGGTGATGAACTCGCCGCGCCGCGCCGGCGAGGCCGTCGCCGAGATGGAGCGCTCGGCCGCGAGGGACCTCTACCGCGACGGCGCGCCGCCCGAGGCCGACTCCGTCGCCGAGGAGGTGCTCGTGGAGGCCGACGGCACCTACGTGCGCATGCGGGACGGGTCCACCGCCGAGGTGAAGGCCGTGGTCGCCTACGCGGGCAAGGAGCGGGAGGGCGGGAGGGCCCGCCGGGTGTCCCCGGTGCGCCTCGGCTGCGTCGGCGAGGCGCCCGGGGACTTCTGGGGGCAGGCCGTGGCGCAGGCCGGCCGGGCTGCGTCGGCGAGGCGCCCGGGGACTTCTGGGGGCAGGCCGTGGCGCAGGCCGGCCGCCGCTTCGACCTGGCGCGCGTGAGGAGGGTCCACCTCGGCACCGACGGCGAGGCCCAGTACGTCAACGGCATCTCCAGGCTGCGCTTCCCGGACGCAGCCGGGCACATCGACCCGTTCCACGTCGCCCGCGCGGTCGCCTCGTGCGCGGTCGACAGGGCGTCTGGCGGGGCGGCGCTCGCCGACGCGGTCCGCTCGCTCGGCCCGGAGGCCTGCGCCGACCTCATCGACGACATGCTCGAGGACGGGACGGCGCGCGAGGGCGCCGAGGCCGTGGCCGCCTGCCTGCGCCGCCACGCGGCCGAGATCGGGGGCGGGCCCTCGATGGGCACGATGGAGGCGGAGCAGCAGCACATGTACAAGGCGCGCATGGGGTCGTTCCCGTGCGCGTGGTCCGCGGCGGGCGCCGACGCGATGGCGAGGGTCAGGAGCTGGGTCTACTCCGGGTTCGCGCTGCCGAAGCGCGCTCGCGAGGGGTCGCGCTCGCGACGCCGCGCGGCCCGCAGGGACGAGAGGCTCGCGGGCTTCGTGGCGCCCAGGCCGGGGACCAGGCTAAAATCCGAGGGGAAGGGATGGGAGTACCCCGTCTCCGCCTCCCTTGCCGGGATGGGCTCCGACGTGCGCTTCAGGTCCAGCTGAGAGGGCGCCTGCCAACAACAGCTTTACGCCGACCGAGTGCGGGCAGACAAAAGCCCTTCTCGCCCGCCACGTGCTACAATCCCCCCAGCAACCGGCTGATGCAAAGGAGGCCGCAATGAGGCAGACGAACGAGGAGACCCGCTAGGGAGACCCGTTTTCCGAGGTAGTGCCGCCGCCCGCATGACGGACGGGTTTTTGTCATGCGCCTCGAAGCTGCCGCATCACGCCCGCGTAGCCGCCGAACGCCTCTCCCCCGCGAGTCCACGCAGACCCGCACGCCTCTAGGGAAAGGCACCCTCTCTTGCATGTCGACATCCGCCGCCAGACGCGGCTCTACTACGCCTACGTGGCGCTCTCCAACCTGTCCATGATCTCCGTGGTCATGAATCTCTACCTCGCCCACCTGGGCTTCTCGCTCTATCAGATAGGCATCCTGCTGGGAGTCCTGCAGGTGGGAAACACCGTCCTCGAGATCCCGACCGGCTTTGTGGCCGACCGCTTCGGCAACCGGGCGAGCCTGATCTTTGCCCTCGCGCTGCAGATGGCGGCCTACGCGCTCATGCCGCTTGCGGGGGCGCTGCCCGCCATGGCGGCCGTGATGGTGCTGCTCGCGCTCGCCAACACGCTCACCACGGGGTGCGCCTCGGCCATCGTCACCAACGCGCTTCTCGCCGAGGGGCGCTCCGACCAGCTCACCGACCTCTCCGCGCGCTCCGGCGTCATCTTCTACCTCTGCTACGGCGTGGCCGCGCTGGCCTCGGGCTGGCTCAGCGAGCAGAGCTACGAGCTCGTGATCGCCCTCAGCGTGGGCTTCCTCGAGGGGGCGCTCGCGGCCGTGGCGCTCATGCGAGAAGTACGGGCCGGGGGCGAGAAGGACGGCGGAGACCGACCGATTCGCGTCCGCGAGGCCGCGCGCTACGTGGTCTCCAACCGGCCGGCGCTCTACTATGCGCTCGTGGAGGGCGCCGTGGCGTGGTCGATGGTCCCGGCGGACGACTTCTACAACAACTACCTGCACGACTTCCTGGGCATCCCGCTACCGCTCGTGGGCGTGGTCGTGGCCGCGCAGTTTGTGGCGGCGAGCCTCGCCGGGCTTGCGAGCTCGCGGCTTGCGCGCCATGTGCCCGAGGGGCTCGTCGCGCGCGTGGGGCCGGCGGCCACGGTGGCGGTCTTCCTGTGCTTTGCCCTCGTCCCGGACCCGCGCGCGGCCATCGCGCTCTACCTGCTGGGACTTGCGACGTTTCGGCTCACCAACCCGGTGCGCTCCAAGCTGCTGAGCCTCGGGGTCGACGCGCGCTTCCGCGTGACCGTGGCCTCGTTCAGCTCCATCGCGATCTCGCTTCTGTCCGCGGTCTCGCAGCCGATCTTCGGCTGGCTCTCGGGAGCGCTCGACATGCGCGCCGCGATGGTGGTCCTCATGGCGATCACGCTGGCTCTTCTCGCCGCGATCAACCTCGCGTTTCCGGACGCGACGTCCGCGGACGCGGTCGAAGGGGGCAACTGACATGCGCGCTGATCCGCAGCACATCAGCTGGGACCAGACCTCAACATACATACCGCAAGAGAAGGGCGTGAACATGCTTCAGATACGAGAAATGCGGGGGCACGATATTCCCGAGAAGGCCGTCGTCCATGCGCAGACGTGGCGGGAAACCTATGCGGGAATGCTCCCCGACGAGCTTAACGCGCACATTACGCCGCAGTTCGCCGAGCGCCTCGCACATGAGCAGGCCGATTGGCTCACGACGCTCGTGGCGCTCTGGGACGGCCACATCGTAGGATACGCAAGCTTCTCCGCGGCACGAGAGCAGCTTGGGCGGACCGACGCGACAGAGCTCTGCAACCTCTATGTGCTTCGCTCGCATCAGGGGCTCGGCGTAGGCAGGGCACTTGTCGATGCGGTCCGGGAGCGCATTGGCGAGAGCGACCTCGTGCTCACCGTGTTTGCAAGAAACGAGCAAGCGCAGGGGTTCTACCAGCACGTTGGTTTCAGGCTGACGGGACGGATGTTCCACGATGACGAGGCGGGCGACGAGCTCGAGATGCTGCTCGCTCAGTCGCCCGCGCGACCCTAGGCGAGCCGACGCGCGCGGGCGAGTCCAATCTCGGGACGCACTTGAGGCAGGCGCTCGAGAAGTGCGGTCCTTACGCACCCCTCGCGCCCGCACTTCTCGCCAAAGCACGAGCGGGCGCCCGCACTCCCGGCCCCGCACGCCCGCAATCGCCCGCACTCGATGCCCGCACTCGCGAGTGCGGGCCAGCGGGCGCCGCGGCGGCCTACCCAGCGGGCACAAGGCGCACGTAGGCCACGCACCCCAGGCGCTCTGCGCGCGAGAAGCCGAGCGACTCGTAGAACGCGCAGGTCCCGGGAGCGTCGTCGGCGAGAAGCTCCGTCTGGTAGACGCCGCCGAAGCGCTCGAGCACCGCGCGCACGAGGGCCCCTCCGATGCCGCGGCGGTGAAGCTCGGGCGCCACGACCACGTCCTGGAGAAAGACGATCGAGGCCCCGTCGCCCACGACGCGCGCGAACCCCACGAGCCTCTCGCCCGCAAAGGCGCCCCACACCGCGAGCGAGCCGGCAAGCGCGGCGCGGACCATCTCCGGGCGGCTCGTGTAGTTGACCCAGCCGACGGCCTGGTAGAGGTCGAGGATCTCGGCGATGCGCGCCTCGCGCTCGGCGGTCCCGAGCTCGCGAACCTCATACGTCATGACAGCCCCCTCCGCGCCGCGGCACTACAATGGCAGCATAGCGGAGAAGGGAGTCGCCATGTGGCACGCTGACAGCCGCCCCCTGCCGGAGGACCGGCACGTGTGCGTCATCTACCTCTCGCGCGCGGGCAAGGCGCTCGACGACGAGGGTCACCTCATGGAGGCGGAGCCCTCCCCCGCCTCGGAGGCCGCGAAGGCGCTCGAGCGGCTGCTCTGCGAGCGGCTCTTCTCGCATCGCGCTGACGCACCGCACGGGCAGAGCCTCGTTATGGTCAACGAGGTGGTCGAGAAGGACGGCGCGCTCGTCATCCAGCCCCACCTGCCGAGCATCCTCGAGCGCTACGAGACCATCGTCGTCTGCGCGCCCGTCCGGGACGGGCATCTCGCCCAGCCGGTCGAGGACGCGCTCGCGCAGCGCGGCCCCCACGACTTCACCGGCCACGCCGTCCGGCCCGTCTGCACGCTCGCAGACAGCATGGGAACGGCTGCGGACATGGCACGCGACCTGCGGCGCGTTTGCCCGGGAGCCACCGTGGGCGAGCCGCTGGCCCTTCTCGGCGAGAAGGGCGCGGACCTCGAGCCCCAGCTCGCGGCGCACCTCGACGACTGGCTCCGCTGACGCCGTCGCTCGCCGCGCGCCGTCGTACCGTGCAAAAGTGCCTGTCCCTTTTGCACGCTAGTTGCTGACCGTGAAGAGGGAGTAGAAGTATCCGCGGGCCGCCATGAGCTCGTCGAAGGTCCCGCGCTCCACCACGCGCCCATCGCGCAGGGCAACGACCTCGTCGTAGCGCTCGAGCAGCGGCGCCTCCAGACGGTGCGTCACCACCACGCGCGTGAGCCCCTCGAGCCCCAAGATCTCCTCGCCCACCGCGCGAGCCGTCTGGTTGTCGAGCGCCGCCGTGGCCTCGTCAACCAGCAGCACCGGCGTGCGCCGCAGGAGAGCCCGCGCGATCGAGACGCGCTGCCGCTCGCCGCCGGAGAGCGCGGAGCCGTTCTCGCCGCAGCGGAAGCCCTCGCCCTTCTCGGCCACCAGAGCCGCCAGGCCGGCACGGCGCACGGCGTCGTCCACCGCCTCGTCGGGGAAGTCGCGAAACATCGTCACGTTGGCGCGGATCGTGCCGTCGAAGAGGAAGACGCTCTGGTCGATGAGGCTCACCAGGTCGTAGAGGCTGCCGGCCTCCACGTCGCGCAGCTCGTGGCCGTCCAGCGTAATAGAGCCCTCGTAGCCGTCGTAGCCGCCCATGAGGAGGTTGAGCAGCGTGGACTTGCCGGAACCGGAGGCGCCCACCACCGCGTAGCTGCGCCCGGCCGCAAGCTCGAGCGAGACGTCGCGCAGCACCGGCGCGCCCGGCTCGTAGCCAAAGCTCACGCCCGAGACCTCGATGCCGCGCTCGAGCCGCGGATCGATCCTCTCGCCGGCGCGCTCCGCGTTCTCGCGCGTGGCCGCGGCGAGCTTCTCCACCAGGCCCGCGGCGGCCCGTCGGCTCGCCCAGTACTGCGGCACGATGCTAATCGGCTGCATGAGGTAGTTGCACAGGTTCACAAAGATGAGCACCGTGCCGGCCGTGATCTGCCCGTCGATGGCGAGCCACGCCCCAATGAAGAACACGCCAAACTGAAGCAGCACCGAGCACAGGTCGCCGGAAACCGCGGTGATCAGGCAGTCCCACCAGTAGCGGGCGCGCTTTGCCTCCTCGGCCGCCCCGCTCGCCGCGTCGAAGAGGCCGCGCGCCTGCGCCTCGGCCTTGAAGCTCTTGATGACGGAGAAGCCGGCCAAGAGGTCGCGCAGCTCGGAGACGAAGGCCTCGTTGCGGTCGGACACGGCGCGCTCGCGGACGGCGAGCTCGCGGCCCATGAGCACGGAGGCCGCAAGCGGCAGCAGCGAGAGCGCCACAGCGGCCAGCGTCAGCGGCACGCTGTAGAAGAGCATCATCGCGAGCGTGCCCACGAAGAGCAGCGCGTGATAGACGAGCAGGAACGACCGCTTGAGGTAGCCCTCCTCGACTGAGGCCACGTCGTTGGTGAGCAGGCTGAGGTAGCTGCCCGTGTTCTCGCGCGAGAAGGCGCGGATGCTCTTCTCGGAGAGGCGCCTGAACGCCAGCGACTTGTAGCTCACCAGCGCGCGGAACACGAAGTCCGACTTGGCGCGGTACATCCCCACGCTAATCGCAAACGACGCCACCATGAAGACGGCGCAGAGGGCGAGAAGAGCCTGGAGCCGCCCGAGGTCGCCGGCGGCGATGACGTCGATGATCTCCCCGAGCAGCCAGGAGCCGATGAGGGCCGACGGGATGTCGAGCACCGTGAGCGCGAGCGCCGCCGCGAAGCGGGCACGGTTGTGGTCGAAGAAGGCACGGAAGTACTCCCGCGCGGCAGGCGTGATAGATGTCATGTCTCTCCCCTGTTCAAACGAAACCAGTATGTCAGGAGAGACCTAGAGCATGACGACCTTTCGCCGGGAACAGGACGACTCCATCATAGGGCGCGGGCGCCGCGCGGACCCACAGCTTTCGGCGAGCGGCGCCGACCGACCGCGCCGTGCAAAAGTGACTGTCCCCTTTGCACGCTACAGCGGCAGGCTGACCTCAGCGGCAAAGACGCCCGGCTCGTTGGCGAGGTTCAGGAAGCCCTCGTACTTCTCGACCACCGCGGCCACGCGCTTCATGCCCAGGCCGTGGTTGCCGCGCTTCTCGCTGATGTAGTTGCGCTGGTTGAAGCTCGGGTCCTCCACGGCTGAGTTCTGGATGGACGCGTAGAGCTGGCTGCCGCGCGCGGCCACGTAGACGCGCAGCCACCGGCCGTCCGCGGGCAGCGCCGCGGAGGCGGGCGGCCCCGCGGCCGTGAGCGTCCCGAGCGCGGCCATGACGCAGGCGAGAAGGGCCACGTCGCGGCGAGAGAGCGTGCCGCGGCGCCGCATGGCGAGCACGAACGCGAGCGCGAGCGGCGCCACTGTGAGCGCGGCGACGACCCGCCCGGGCGCGCCCCCCGAACGCGACGCACGCCAGGCCCACGAGGGCCGCCTTGCTGCGCAGGCACGTCCCGTCCGCCAGGTGCACGAGCGCGTCGTGGCCCGAGCCCTCCGCGTAGCAGACGCGCGAGACTGCGACGCGGCTCGTCTCGCCCGCGGACTCCACCACGAGCACGGGCTCGGCGCGCCCCAGGCGCTCCCACGCGCGGTCGAGCGCCGAGAAGAGCCTGTCGGCGCGCACCGGCTTGAGCAGGTAGGAGACCGCGTCCACGTCATAGCCGTCGAAGACGTGGTCGATGATGCCGGTCACGAAGACGACCTGCGTGCGCTCGCCGCGCTCGCGCAGGAGCCGAGCGAGCTCCATGCCGCTCGCGCCGGGCATCTCTATGTCGAGCAGCGCAACGTCCGGGGCGCCGTCGTCGAGCGAGAAGAACAGCGCGTCGGCGGAGGCGAACGTGTCCACGCGCGCCTCGACGCCGCGCCCGCGCGCCCAGTCGCGCGCGAGGCCCGCGATGAGGTCCGCGGCGGCCCGCTCGTCGTCGCACACGGCTATCTGCAGCACGCCCTTCTCGCCCCCTCTCTCCGACCTAGCCATGATTGCGCTCGAAGCGTCGGGGGACGCGACGGGGGGTCGCGCAATCCCCGCGTAAGAGAACGCACAGACTTACGTAAGCCGCCGGCACGGCGAGGTCAGCGAGACGTAATGAAGCGTCAGCATTTCGAAAGCGCGGGTCGAACGGGCGACACGGCGCGGCAAGCGTCCCATAGACTCACGCCGTGAGCAAGCCGTGCGACTGGCGCGCGGCTGACCGTTTCCCATGGCACGACCCGAAGGGAGCACCTGTGAAGAAGAGCACCACCCACCTCGTCGGCATGCGCGCGCTCTCGCGCCGCAACTTCCTCGGTATGGTCGGCATGGCCAGCCTCGCCTGCGCCGCAGGCCTCGGCCTCACCGGCTGCGATGACGGCGGCTCGGCACAGCCGTCCGTGGACTACAACTCGATGAGCCTCGAGGACCTCGTCGCCCAGGCGCAGGAGGAGGGCGAGATCGCCTCCGTCGGCATGCCGGACACCTGGGCCAACTGGGTCGAGACCTGGGAGGACATCGAGGCCGAGTACGGCATCACGCACGCCGACCAGGACATGTCCTCCTCCGAGGAGCTGGCGATGTTCCGCGAGGAGGGCGTCGACGGCACCAAGGACATCGGCGACGTGGGCCAGTCCTGGGGCCCCACTGCCGAGGAGCAGGAGCTCACGCTCAAGTACAAGACGAGCTACTGGGACGAGATCCCTGACTGGGCCAAGGACGACGACGGCGACTGGGTCGTGGGCTACTACGGCACCATCTCCC
The DNA here is from genome assembly GCF_900128445.1 of Thermophilibacter provencensis. GTDB lineage: Bacteria > Actinomycetota > Coriobacteriia > Coriobacteriales > Atopobiaceae > Thermophilibacter > Thermophilibacter provencensis. The sequence continues at coordinate 2,047,773 of NZ_LT671417.1, forward strand.
TCATGTCCAACGACTCCACCGTGCCCAGCGCTCCGACGAGCTTCCAGGACCTCCTCGACGGCGACTACAACGTCTGCGTGGGCGACGTCACGGCGGCGGCCGTGGCGCAGTACGCGGTGCTCGCCGCGGCCTACGCGCTCGGCGGCGGCATCGACGACATGCAGCCCGGCTACGACTTCCTGAAGCAGCTCGCCGAGCAGGGCCGCCTCGACGTCTCCGACGCCTCGCTCGCGCGCATCGAGTCCGGCGAGATCGACGTCTGCATCAACTGGGACTACAACTCCCTCAACTACCGCGACCAGATCCTCGAGAACAACCCCAACGCGCAGTTCTCGGTCAGCATCCCGTCGGACGCCTCCGTCCAGTCCGGCTACTGCACGATCATCAACAAGAACGCGCCGCACCCGGCGGCCGCCTGCCTCGCCCGCGAGTTCATCCTCTCCGACGAGGGCCAGATCAACCTCGCGCGCGGCTACGCCACCCCGATCCGCGACGTTGAGCTGCCCGAGGACGTGGCGACACTGCGCCTGCCCGACGAGCAGTACGGCGACCACGTCCAGACCGTCGACGAGTCCGTCTGGAGCGGCGTGTGCCAGGACATGATCACCTGGTACCAGGAGAACATCATCCCGATCCTCGGCTAGTCACAAGAAGGAGGCAGGGCCGGGTGCCGCGCGCGCCCGGCCCGCGCGTATGGAAAACACCGTCACCATCGGCGAGAAGGACGCGGGCGCCCGGGGTGCGACCGCCGCGTCGGGCTCCGGGACCGGGACCCGCGCGCAGGGCCGCGCAGGGTCCCGCAGGCGCCTCGGCTGGGTCGCCATCGTCCCGTTCTTCGCCATCGTCGCGCTCTTCGAGATCATGCCGCTCCTGCAGCTGGCGCTCAACAGCGTCATCGGGCGCGACTCCGAGACGCTCGGCCTCGAGAACTACGTCCGCGTCTTCACCACCCCGCTCTACCAGCAGTCCATCTGGAACAGCGTCTGGATCAGCCTGCTTTCCGCCGTGGTCGGCATCGTCGTGGCGTTTCTCGCCGCGCGCTTCGCCCACGAGGCGAGCCCTCGCGTGCGCAACGCCTTCACGATGATCCTCAACATGATGTCGAACTTCTCCGGCGTGCCCCTGGCCTTCGCCTTCATGATCCTCATGGGCAACGCCGGCGTGCTCACGCTCATCGGCCAGCGCTTCGGCATCCCGCTTCTCGCCAACTTCGACCTCTACGGGGCCGACGGCCTCGTGATCATGTACATCTACTTCCAGATCCCGCTGGCCACGCTGCTGCTCATCCCCGCCTTCGCGGGCATCCGCAAGTCCTGGCGCGAGGCCGCCACGATCCTGCAGGCGTCGGCCTTCGACTACTGGTTCAGGATCGTCATCCCCAACCTCATGCCGTCGATTCTCGGCACCCTCTCGGTGCTCTTCTCCAACGCGCTCGCGGCCTACGCCACCGCCTACGCGCTCGTGATGAACAACTATGCGCTTCTCGCCCTGCAGATCACCTCGCGCTTCAAGGGCGACGTCCAGACCGACGCGGCCACCGGCGGCGCGCTGGCCGTGGTGCTCATCGCGCTCATGGTCGTGTGCACGCTCGTGAACAACTACTTCACGCGCCGCGCCGCCAAGGGAAGGGAGCTCGTCTAATGGCCGAGAAGAACCTGCGCGCCACGCACGCGCCCGCCCAGAAGACCTCGCTCGCCGGCAAGATCTTCCTCGGCGTCGTTGCCGCCTACCTGCTCGTCCCCTTCCTGGCGACGCTCGTGTACTCGCTGTTCGTGGAGTGGACCGACATCCTTCCGTCCGGCTTCACCCTGCGCAACTACCAGGAGCTCTTCACCAACACCGTGTTCTGGGCCTCCATCGGGCGCACGCTCGTCCTGTGCCTGGTGAGCGTCGCCATCACGATCGTGCTCATCCTGCTCGCGATGTACGTCGTCGTGGCCGTCAACCGCAAGGTCGCGCCGGTGATGCAGTTCCTCTGCATGATCCCGTACGCCCTGCAGGGCGTGATCCTCTCGATCGGCATCATCTCGCTCTACACCGGGACGGGCACGATCCTCTCCAACCGCATGTTCATGCTCTTCGGCGCCTACACGATCCTGGTGCTCCCCTACATCTACCAGGGCATCCGCAACGCGCTCAACTCCATCGACGCGGGCATGCTCATCCAGGCGGCCGAGATGCTCGGGTGCGGGCGCTTCCGCGCCTACGTGCAGGTCGTCCTGCCCAACATCCTCTCCGGCATCCTCGTCTCGAGCCTGCTCGCCGAGAGCATCATCTTCGGCGACTTCGTGCTCGCCAACAACATCGCCGGCACCAACTACCAGAACATCCAGGTGTTCCTCCAGGCGAACATGGACGTCTCGAGCGGTCTTTCGAGCGCCGTCGTCGTCGTCATCTTCGTGGTGGTCGCGCTCGTGACCGCGCTCGTCCTGAAGCTTCAGGGCGCCGCCCAGAACAACGCTAAGGAGCAGGCATAACATGGCTTACATCGAGTTTAGGGACGTCGTTAAGCGCTTCGGCGACAACACCGTCCTCGACCACATCAACTTCGGCATCCAGCAGGGCGACCTCGTGACGCTGCTCGGCCCCTCCGGCTGCGGCAAGTCCACGCTGCTGCGCTGCCTCTCGGGCCTCGAGAGCGTCAGCGAGGGCCAGATCGTGCTCGACGGCCGCGACGTCACCAACGTGCCCGCGTCCAAGCGCAACATCGGCATGGTCTTCCAGCAGTACAGCCTCTTCCCCAACATGACCGTCGAGCAGAACGTCGCCTTCGGCCTCAAGATGAAGAAGGTGCCGAAGGACCAGATCGAGAAGAAGGTCGCGGACGCCATCGAGATGGTCGAGCTCAAGGGCAAGGAGCGCGCCTACCCGGCCAACCTCTCCGGCGGCCAGCAGCAGCGCGCGGCCCTCGCCCGCTCCATCGTGACCGAGCCCTCGGTGCTCCTGCTCGACGAGCCCCTCTCGGCCATCGACGCCAAGCTCCGCAAGGCGCTGCAGTCCCGCATCCGCGAGATCCACAAGGAGCTCGGCCTCACCACCATCTTCGTCACGCACGACCAGGACGAGGCCATGGTCATGTCCGACGTGATCCAGCTCTTCCACTCCGGCCGCATCGAGCAGGCCGGCAGCCCCGTCGAGGTCTACACGAGCCCCGTCTCGGAGTTCGCCGCGAGCTTCATCGGGAGCTACAACCAGCTCAGTGCCGGCGAGTTCTCCCGCCTGACCGGCGTTGCCGTCCCGGCCGGCAACGTGGTCGCCGTGCGCCCCGAGACCATCGGCATCTCCCTCGAGAGGCCTGAGGCTGCCGAGGGCGCCTACGTGGTGCGCGGAACCGTCATCGACAGCACCCCGCGCGGCAACGTCTTGCGCTACACCGTCAACGTGGGCGAGACCACGCTGCGCGTCGACGTCCTCTTCCGCAGCTTCCACATGTTCGACGACCTCGACACCGTCTGGCTCACCCTCCCCGAGCACGACTGCCTCTGCATCCCCGCCGAGAGCGCCGCGTAACGGGGGCGCCGGCGAGAGGGACGTCAGCCCGCCCGCCGGCGTGCAAAGGGGACGGGCACTTTTGCACGGCCGGAGGCAGCGTGCAAAAGTGCCTGTCCCCTTTGCACGCCTCCCCTTCGCCCCACCGACAGCAAGGAGCGCACCATGCCCTTCTCAGACCAGGTCTTCCTCGCCCCCGGCGGCAGCCGCTACAAGGGTAACCTGCACAGCCACACCACCAACTCCGACGGCCGCCTCACCCCCGCGGAGTCCGTCGCGGCCTTCCGCGCGCACGGCTACGACTTCCTGTGCCTCTCCGAGCACGACCTCTACACCGACTACTCGGACGCCTTCGACGACGAGGGCTTCGTCATCCTCCCCGGCCTCGAGGCCTCGGCCTACCTGTACGCAGATGAGTCCGAGTCCGTGCGCCTGCGCTGCCATCACATGCACGGCATCCTCGGGACCGACGAGATGGTCGGCGCGGCGCCGCGGCTCTTCTCGCACATGGAGCGCCTCGAGCCGATCCGCTGCCACGGGAGCTGGGACGGCGAGGCCGTGGCCGGCGAGCTGGCGCGGAGCCTTGCCGAGCGCGGCTGCGTCGTGACGTACAACCACCCCATCTGGAGCCGCGTGGAACCAGACGAGTTCTGCGGGGCTGAGGGGTACTTCGCGCTCGAGATCTTCAACTACGACACGGTGAACGAGTCCGGGACCGGCTATGACGTCACCTACTGGGACCTCATGCTGCGCCGCGGGCGTCGCGTGCTCGGCTTTGCCTCCGACGACAACCATAACGAGGGCCTGTTCGACGACGCCTTCGGCGGCTGGGTCGTCGTGCGAGCTCCCGAGCTCTCGAGGGACGCTATCGTCCGCGCGCTTCTCGCAGGCGACTACTACTCCTCGAGCGGCCCCGAGCTCCTCTCCTGGGGAGTCGAGGCCGGGCGGGTGTGGGTCGAGTGCTCGCCGTGCGAGCGCGTGAACCTCGTGGCGGGAGGCCCCGTCAACGCGGGCGGCACCGTCATCGCGCAGGCCGGCACCGAGGGCCTCACGCACGCGGAGTTCGAGCTGCGCGGCGGCGAGACCTACCTTCGCGTCGAGTGCGTCGACGCGCGCGGGCGGACGGCCTGGTCAAACCCCGCCTTCGCGGACGAGGTATAGGCGGACGCACGTCCTTCTCGCCCGGCGGCGAGCACATGGCCCACGCGAAAGGCACGCCCCAGCCTACGGAGCGTGCCTTTTGCCTAAATCGGGGGTACGACGAGAAGGGCGGCCGCCCCGGCGCCCTACCGCAGCGGCATGGACTCCCAGGAGCCGTCCGCGCGCGGGACCTCGGCCGTGCGGTAGCCCACCTCCCAGGCGTGCGCGTAGGCGGCGCGGATCCCGTCGCATATGTCTTCCGGCCGGTGGCCGTCCGAGCCAACGGTGATGGGCACCCCCGCGCGTCGGAAGCGCTCGAGCAGGCCGCGGGCGGGGTAGTAGTCCCCCACCCCCTTGCGCCAGCCGGCCGTGGAGAGCTCCACGCGCCGCCCCGTGTCGCGCGCACAGGACGCCATCTGGTCCCAGAGGGGCACGAGGTCGATCGTGGGGGCGAAGCCCGCGTTCGCGAAGCGCATGGCGAGGTCGGGGTGCGCCATCGTGGAGAAGGGAAGCGGGCTCTCGCAGGCGCGGCACCACGTGGCGGCGTAGCGGCGCCACACCTCGTCGGGGCCGAGCTCGCGCCAGATGCGCTGGTCGGAGGGGTCGTCGATCCAGGCCCCGTCGTCCTGCTCGCCCAGCCAGTGGACACTTCCCAGGAGAACCTGTGCGTCGGCCGCCCAGCGCTCGACGTTGCCCTCGCAGCCGGGGTACCAGTCGCACTCGAACCCGTAGATCATCTCGAGGCCGGGGTGGGCGTCGCGGGCGGCCTCCCACGCGGCGCGGTGCTCGGGGAGATCGGCCTCCGCGACCTGCGCCTCCCCTGCCGGGTCCATGACGGCAGGCAGCGTGAGGTGGTCCGTCGAGACGAGCACGCGGCAGTCGGCGGCCTCCGCGGCGCGCGCGTTCTCCTCGAAGGTCCCCGCCCCGTCCGAGAAGTGCGTGTGGGTGTGGGTGTCAACGATAGATCCGGGAGCGAGCGGACGTGCCACGGGGTTCTCCTTGCTTCTGCGGGCTGCACTCACACCGATGATATCCCAGCCCCGTTCGCGTCGTGTAAGCGGCCCATAAGGCGGGCCGCCGGGCGTGAAGCCCGACGGCCCGCCGCACGGGGGTCGAAAGCGTGCGGAAGCGTGCAAAAGTGCCTGTCCCTTTTACACGCTTTTACAGGTCCTGGAGGGCGTAGACGGAGAGCGGCCCCTCGCGCAGCGCCGCGATGGCCTGGACGAGCGCCACCGCGCCGGACATGGTCGTGGCCATGTCGATGCCCCGGCTCACGGCCTCGCTCCTCATCTTGGTGCCGTCTCCGCGGGAGCTGTGGCCCTTCGGGGTGTTGATGAGGAAGGAGATCTTGCCGTCCGCCATGAGGTCGAGGACGTTGGGCGAGCCCTCGGAGATGGTCTTCACGACCTCGCACGGGATGCCGGCAGCGCGCAGCGTCTTGGCGGTGCCGCGCGTGGCCAAGAGGTCATAGCCCAGGTTGCGCAGCGACAGCGCCACGGGCGCCACGGAGCGCTTGTCGCGGTCGCAGACCGAGATGAAGACGCTGCCGGACTGTGGCACGTCGTACTCGATGGCCTCGCGGGTCTTGGCGTACGCCTTGGGGAAGGTGACGTCGAGGCCCATGACCTCGCCCGTGGACTTCATCTCGGGGCCGAGCGTGACGTCGGCGCCCGGGAAGCGGCTCCAGGGCATGACGGCCTCCTTGACCGCGTAGTAGCCGAGGTCGCGCCCCTCCGGCGGAAGGCCGAGGTCGCAGATCTTCTCGCCGCTCATGATGCGCGCGGCGCACTTGGCGAGCGGAACGCCGGTTGCCTTGGACGAGAAGGGCACGGTGCGGCTCGCGCGCGGGTTGAGCTCGATCACGAAGACCTGCTCGTCGCGGACGGCGTACTGCACGTTGAGGAGGCCCCTGATGTGGCAGGAGAGCGCCAGGCGCCTCGTGGTCTCGCGGACCTTCTCGACCAGGCGGTCGGAGAGCGAGAAGGGCGGGAAGCAGCAGGCGGAGTCGCCGGAGTGGATGCCGCACTCCTCGATGTGCTCGAGGACCGCGCCCACGTAGCACTCCTCGGTGTCGCAGAGGGCGTCCACGTCGAGCTCGATGGCGTCCTCGAGGAAGGCGTCCAGGTAGACGGGGTGGTCCGGGGAGACCTTGGTGGCCTCCTCCATGTAGCTCACGAGGTCCTCGTCATCGTAGACGATGCCCATGCCGCGGCCGCCGAGCACGTAGCTCGGGCGAACGAGCAGCGGGTAGCCCACGCGACGCGCCACGGACTTGGCCTCGTCGACGGTCTCGGCCGTGCTCGAGGGCGGGTAGGCGATCTCGAGGCGGTCGAGCAGGCTCGCGAAGCGGTCGCGGTCCTCGGCGAGGTCGATGGCCTCGGGCTGGGTGCCCATGATGGGGACGCCGGCGGCCTTGAGGCGCTTGGCGAGGTTGATCGGGGTCTGTCCGCCGAGCGTGACGATCACGCCCACCGGCTTCTCTACCTCGATGACGTTCATGACGTCCTCGAAGGTGAGCGGCTCGAAGTAGAGGCGGTCGGAGGTGTCGTAGTCCGTGGAGACGGTCTCGGGGTTGCAGTTGACCATGACGGTCTCGTAGCCCTTGGCCGCGAGCGCGTAGGCCGCGTGGACGCAGCAGTAGTCGAACTCGATGCCCTGGCCGATGCGGTTGGGGCCGGCGGAGAGGATGACCACGCGGGGCTTCTCGGCCTCGTGGAACTCGGTCACGCCGCCCTTCTCGTAGGCGAGGTAGTGGTAGCTCGTGCGGGCCGCGAACTCTCCGGCGCAGGTGTCGACGGTCTTGATGCACGGGCGCACGCCGAGGACCTCGCGCACCGCACGCACGGTGTCCTCACGCTGACCGGTGAGGTGGGCGAGCTGCGCGTCGGAGAAGCCCAGCTGCTTGGCGGCCATCATCGTGTCCGCGTCGAGGCCCGCGAGGCCCTTCTCGGCGATGACGCCCTCCGCGGTCACGATGTCCTTGATGCGGTTCAGGAACCAGCGGTCGATCTTGGTGAGGTCGAAGACGCGCTCGACGGTCCAGCCGCGGCGCAGCGCCTCGGTCACGTAGAGGATGCGGTCCGGCGTGGGCGTTGCCACGCGGTGCTCGAACTCCTCCTCGGAAACGCCGTCGAAGTCGTCGTTGCCGTCCGCGCCAAGCCCGGCGTGCCCCTGCTCGAGGGAGCGCATGGCCTTCTGCATGGCCTCCTCGAAGGTGGCGCCGATGGACATGACCTCGCCCACGGCCTTCATGCGCGTGGTGAGCGTGTCGTCGGTGCCCTTGAACTTCTCGAAGGCGAAGCGCGGGACCTTGACCACGCAGTAGTCGATGGAGGGCTCGAAGCATGCCGGCGTCTCGCGCGTGATGTCGTTCTCGATCTCGTCGAGGGTGTAGCCCACGGAGAGCAGTGCCGCCATCTTGGCGATCGGGAAGCCGGTGGCCTTGGAGGCGAGGGCCGAGGAGCGCGAGACGCGCGGGTTCATCTCGATGACGATGACGCGGCCGTCGTCAGGGTTCACGGCAAACTGCACGTTGGAGCCGCCGCAGGCGACGCCCACGCGCTCGAGGATGGCGAGCGAGTAGTCGCGCAGGCGCTGGAGCTCGAAGTCGTTCAGCGTCTGGCAGGGGGCCACGGTGATGGAGTCGCCGGTGTGGACGCCCATCGGGTCGAGGTTCTCGATGGAGCAGATGACGACGCCGTTGCCCGCGGAGTCGCGCATCACCTCCATCTCGATCTCCTTCCAGCCCTCGACGGACTGCTCGACGAGCACCTCGCTCTCGGGCGAGAGCGCGAGGCCCTGCTCGGCGATGTGCACGAGGTCGTCATGGTCGTAGGCCATGCCGCCGCCCGCGCCGCCGAGCGTGAAGGCAGGGCGCAGGACCACGGGGTAGCCGAGCTCGTCGGCGATCTTCTCGCACTCCTCGACGGTGTGCGCGATGCCGGACTTGGCGACCTCGAGGCCGATGTCGCGCATGGCGTTGGCGAAGAGCTCGCGGTCCTCGCCGGTCTCGATGGAGTCGACGTCGCAGCCGATGACCTCGACGCCGTACTTCTCGAGGACGCCGGCCTTGCCGAGGGCAACGGCGCAGTTGAGGCCCGTCTGACCGCCCATGTTGGGCAGAAGAGCGTCGGGGCGCTCCTTCTCGATGACCTTGGTCACGGACTCGACGGTGATGGGCTCGATGTAGGTGCGGTCGGCGGTCTCCGGGTCGGTCATGATGGTGGCCGGGTTGGAGTTCACGAGCACGACCTCGTAGCCCTCCGAGCGCAGGGCCTTGCAGGCCTGGGTGCCGGAGTAGTCGAACTCGCAGGCCTGGCCGATGACGATGGGGCCGGAGCCGATGATAAGGATCTTCTTGATGTCGGTGCGCTTGGGCATCTAGAAGCGCCTCCCCTCGCGGACGTCGATGGCGAGGTAGTCGTCCTCGCCGCGCATGAGCTTGGCAAACGCCGAGAAGGCGTAGGTGGAGTCGTTGGGGCCGGGCTTGGCCTCGGGGTGGTACTGCATGGAGAAGGCGGGGATGTCCAGGAACTGGATGCCCTCGGGCGTGCCGTCGTTGAGGTTGACGTGCGTGAGGCGCACGCGGCCGTACGCCTTGGTCTGGACGACGGGCGCCACGTGGGCGCGGGACCAGAAGCGCAGGTCCTCGTCGGCGGGGTGCTCGGCCACGCCGCCCGAGAGCTCGGGAACGAGCGGGCCGAAGGACGAGAAGACCGGGCCGTAGTTGTGGTTCTGCGCGGTGATCTCCACCTTGCCGGTGAGCAGGTTCATCACGGGCTCGTTGCCGCCGTGGTGGCCATACGGAAGCTTCTCAATCTGAGCGCCGGCCGCCATGGAGATGACCTGGTTGCCGAGGCAGATGCCAAAGACCGGGAGCTTGCCCAGGCAGGCACGCACGGCGTCGACCACGGGCGGCACAGAGACCGGGTCGCCAGGGCCATTGGAGAAGAACACGCCATCGGGGTTCATCTCGAGGACCTTCTCGGCGGGCGTGTCCCACGGCACGACCGTGACCTCGCAGCCGACGGCGGAGAGGCGCTTGCCGATGCCCTTCTTCTCGCCGCAGTCGTAGGCCACCACGTGCAGGCGCGGCTGGCCGTCGGAGTCCTGGCCGGGCACGACGTAGGACTCCTTCGTGGAGACGTCGGCGACGTAGTTGTGGTCGGCGATGGCGGGGGACGCCTTGACGCGCGCGACGAGGCTCTCTGGGTCGAGGTCCGTGGTGGAGATGGCCGCCCTCATGGCGCCGCCCTCGCGGATGGCGATGGTGAGGGCGCGCGTGTCCACGTCCTCGATGGCGACGACGCCGTTCTGCGCGAGGAAGTTCGGGAAGCTCTCCACGGACTGCCAGTTGCTCGGGGTGTAGCACATGTCGTGAACCACGAGGCCGGCAAGGTGGAGCGGGTCGCCCTGCATGTCCTTCTCGTTGATCCCGTAGTTGCCGATCTGGGGGTACGTGAGCGTGACGATCTGGCCCGCGTAGGACGGGTCGCTCACGATCTCCTGGTAGCCGACCATCGAGGTATTGAACACGATCTCTCCGAAGGTCTCTCCCTCGGCGCCGGCAGAGCGCCCAAAGAAGTGCATCCCGTTCTCGAGCGCGAGAAGCGCCTTAGGATGCCTGCCGTCGTCAACCAGTAGGTTCACAGCAACACCGCCCTTTCGTCGTGCGCCCAGGGGCAAACTCGCAGCTACAAAAAACGGAGCACCCGCCGCGGGGCGGAGACTCCGAATAAGGCAGCTGCGATTAGGTTGTGGACGCCTTTTCGGTCTCTCGTACCGTCTTAAAGGTCTTTGACAGTATAGCCGGAAACGCGTTCACCGTGTTGCGGCATAACGCATTCGCAAAAAACGCGGGAGGGCGGGCGGAAAGTGGGCGCAGGCCGGCTCGGGTCCCGCGGAGGCGCGTTTGTAGTGCACCTCACGGGGGAGACCCCGAGTACACTACAAACGATCCCATAGATAATCCGCTGGTAGGGTGCTTGCGTCATTTGTAGTGTATCTGCCACTGCCGCCTCAAAGCGCACTACAAAGTGGGCGAGACCGCCAAGAGCCGCCGCCGGCCCCATCCGCGGGCCCCACGCGCTGCCCGGAGGGCTTACTCGTCCAGCGCCGCGAGGGCCTCCGGGAAGGGCGTGAGGCTGCGACGCAGGATGCCGTGCATGTGGGCGATGGCCACGCCGTAGTTGGTCAGGGGGACGCCCTGGTCCGCGGCCTGGGACTGGCGGCGGCGCATTTCGCGCGCGGTGAGCGTGCAGCCCCCGCAGTGGATGACGGCCGCGTAAGGGGTGAGGTCGTCAGGGAAGTCCGCGCCGCTCGTGAACGAGAGCCCGAGCTCGGCGCCGGTGTGCGCGGCGAGCCATGCGGGCATCTTGACGGTCCCGATGTCCTCGCACTGGCGGTGGTGCGTGCAGCCCTCGCTGATGAGGACGCGGTCGCCGTCACGCAGGCGGTCGAGGGCGGCCGCGCCCGCGACGGCAAGCGCGAGGTCGGCCTTGTAGCGCAGCATGAGTATCGAGAATGACGTGAGCGGGACCGCGTCGGGCACGACGCGCGAGACGGGCCCGAACGCCTGGGAGTCCGTGACCACCAGGGCCGGGGGCGCGACGAGCGAGGCGAGCGAGCGCGCGAGCTCCGTCTCGCGGCAGACCACCGGCACGCACCCCGCATCGAGCAGGTCGCGGATCGCCATCTGCTGCGGCAGGATGAGGCGGCCCTTGGGCGCGGAGGCGTCGATCGGGCAGACGAGGACCACGACGCTCCCCGGCCGCACGAGGTCCGCGACGACGCGGCGCCCTCGGCCCTCGGGCCGGGCCAGGCGCGCGAGGCGCTCCTTGAGCTCGTCGACGCCCTCCCCCGTCAGGGCGCTCACGCCGACCGCGCGCTCCGCGAGGTCGGGGTCCTTCTCGCCGAGCGCGCGCAGGCCGGCCCGGGCGGAGGCGAGGTCGCACTTGTTCCAGGCGACGGCGTAGGGAATCCCACGCGCCCCGAACCGACGCACGAGCTCGCGGTCCGCGGGGGCGAGCCCGCGCTCCCCGTCCACCACGAGCACCGCCGCGTCGCAGCTCGCGAGCATTCGCAGCGAGCGATCCACGCGCTTTGCCCCGAGCGCGCCCTCATCGTCGACCCCCGGCGTGTCCACGATCACCACGGGACCCAGGGGCAGGAGCTCCATGGCCTTCCTGACCGGGTCCGTGGTGGTGCCGCGCACGTCTGAGACCACGGAGAGCTCCTGGCCCAAAACGGCGTTCACAACGCTCGACTTCCCCGCATTGCGCACCCCGAAGAAGGCGATGTGCGCCCGCTCGCCCGACGACGTCTCGCTAAGTCCCATGCCACCTCCGTCTGCGAATTGGGGACAGTCCCCAACTTGCACATAGGTTTGATATCAAGAACATGTGTAAATTGGAGACTGTCCCCAATTTACCGATTGACAGCTAGAAGCGAAAGTCGCGGCGGCTGGACGCGCGGATGTCGGCCACGTGCTCGGTCGCGAGCGAGCGAGCGCGCTCGTTGGGGATGCGCCCCAGCTCGCGCTCGATGAGCGGCCAGCCCACCCCCGCCGTGGCGGGCGAGGCGTAGTCCACGAGGTACTCCGCGAGGGTCATGAGCGCGTTGGGGTGGCAGCAGTTGAGGATCTGGCCGCTCTTGCACAGGCTCATGAAGCGGTCCCCCGTGCGGCCCTCGCGATAGCACGCCGTGCAGAACGAGGGGATGTGGTCGAGCTGCATGAGCCAGCGGACCACCTCGTCGAGCGAGCGCTGGTCCGAGACGTCGAACTGCTCGGAGTCGTGAGGGCGCACCTCCTCGCCATAGCCGCCCACGCTCGTGCGCGATCCCCCGGAGATCTGCGAGATGCCCAGCTCGAGCGCCCGCCCGCGCACGGCCTCGTTCTCGCGCGTGGAGACGATCATGCCCGTGTAGGGCACGGCGATGCGGATGCACGCGATGATCTTGGCGAAGGTGTCGTCGTCGATGCCGTTGTCAAACTGGTCGGGGTCGATGTCGTCGGCGCGCTTCAGGCGCGGCACCGAGATGGTGTGCGGCCCCACGCCGTGCACGGCCTCGAGGTGCTCGGCGTGGCAGAGCAGGCCCGCGAACTCGTAGCGGTACTTCTCGAGGCCAAAGAGCACGCCTAGGCCCACGTCATCGATGCCCCCGTCCATGGCGCGGTCCATGGCCTCGGTGTGGTAGTCGTAGTCATGCTTGGGCCCCGTGGGGTGAAGCTCGAGGTAGCTCTTCTTGTCGTAGGTCTCCTGAAAGAGGATGTAGGTCCCGATTCCCGCGTCCTTGAGCATGCGGTACTCCTCCACCGTAGTGGCGGCGATGTTCACGTTCACGCGGCGGATGGCACCGTTCTTGTGCTTGATCGAGTAGATCGTCTGGATGCACTCGAGGATGTACTCGATCGGATTCATCCGCGGGTCCTCGCCCGCCTCGATCGCCAGGCGCTTGTGCCCCATGTCCTGCAGGGCGATCACCTCGCGGCGAACCTCGTCCTGCGTGAGCTTCTTGCGCGCGATGTGCCTGTTCTTGGCGTGGTACGGGCAGTACGTGCAGCCGTTGACGCAGTAGTTGGAGAGATAGAGCGGGGCAAAGAGCACGATGCGGTTGCCGTAGTAGGCGAGCTTGATCTCTCGCGCCAGCTGAAAGATCTTCTCGTTGAGCTCGGGGACCTCGCAGGCGAGAAGGACGCTCGCCTCGCGGTGCGTGAGGCCCGCGCAGTGGCAGCCGTTGCCCAGGGGGCGGGGCCGGGCCTTCTCGAGCAGGGACTCGATCAACGGCACGTCGCGCGCGTGCGCCGCGGCATAGTCGAGGGTCTCGCGAATCTCCTCGTCGTTGATGAAGTCCTCGGCGTAGCGGGACCTCGGGTCATACGTCGCCATATGCTCCTCCCCTTCGCGGTCAGGCCCCGGGACTCCCTGGGCCTTCCCCCTCAGCGCTTCGCGCGGCGGGCTTGGCGAAAAGCCCGCGCGCCCTGACGCGCGGGACCCCTCCCGCGCTAGCGGCGCCTCGCGTCGCCCCGGTCGACCACCACGCGGCAGCCGACCGACTCCATGCGTCGCCTCAGCTCGGCCAGCCCCTCGGCTGCCTCGCTCCCGGCGTGCGCCTTATTATCATAGAGCTCGTACTTCTCGCGCGCGTCCATCGGCGAAAGGTTGGGCATGGCCACGTTGGCGCCGGCGAGCATGCCGCGCTCGCATCCGCGCGGGTCAAGCGTGGCGAGCGCCGTCGTCGCAGGCAGGAGCAGGCACGGGTCGATCAGCCTCAGGAGGGAGAGCAGGTAGCACGTGAGCTCGACCGAGCCCGCGGGCTCCTCGGCGAACGGCGTCGCGTGATGCGGCACGAAGGGCCCGATGCCGCACATCTCCGGCCGAAGCTCCTCGACGAGCCTGAGGTCCTCCGCGAGCGTGGCGCTCGTCTGGCCGGGCGATCCCACCATGAAGCCGCAGCCCACCTGATAGCCGATCTCCCGCAGGTCGCGCAGGCACGCGAGGCGGCGCTCGAGCGTGAGCTCCGGCGGGTGCAGGCGCGCGTAGTGGGCGGCGTCGGCCGTCTCGTGCCGCAGGAGGTAGCGGTCCGCCCCCGCGTCGCGGAGCGCCTGATAGCTCGCCCGGCTCCGCTCGCCCAGCGAGAGCGTCACGACGCAGTCGGGATGCGCGGCCTTGATGCGGGAGACCATGTCGCACACGACGGCGTCCGTGAGCGCCGGGTCCTCCCCGCCCTGCAGCACGAAGGTCCTGAAGCCCAGGTCATAGCCCGTGTCACAGCAGGAAAGGACCTCCTCGGGCGCAAGGCGGTAGCGCTCGGCGGAGCGGTTGGAGCGCCGCAGGCCGCAGTAGCGGCAGTCGTTTCTGCAGTGGCTGCTGACCTCGATGAGCCCGCGGACGAAGACCTCGTCGCCGTAGACCTCCCGACGGGCCGCCACGGCGCGCTCCGCCGCGTAGGCCGCGAGCGCGGGCGAGAAGGACCTCACAAGCTCCTCGTACTTCTCGACCGGAAGCGCGTGCTCGGCGGCCAGGCGGTCTACGAGCCCGCGGGCGTCAGCCACACGCGTCCTCCTCGGCCATGACGTTGGAGTAGAGCGTCTTAACGCTCACGCCCGGGAGCGCCCCCACCTTGCCGGCGAGCGCCGACGTCACGTCCTGCGGCGCGTCGAGCGCGACCGAGATCACGCTCACGCCCCGCCGGCGGTACGGCACGCCCATGCGGCCGAAGATGTGGTCGCGGTACTCGTGCAGAAGCTCGTTCAGCGCCTCCACGGACGTCGGGTCCTCGACGATGACCCCCATGATGGCAACGCGCGTCATCCCACTCCCTCCCACGTGCAAAAGGGACAGTCACTTTTGCACATCATACCTTCAAATCCCCGCCGGCACTCATGAGTGCCGGCACGCCGCGGGTCTCAATCCCGCACTTCTCGTCAGACACCGAGAAGGAGCGGGCACTCCTCGCCATTGCCCGCTGGCGCCGCGAGCTCTCATGATGAAATGGGGCAGTCCCCTTTCATCATGCGCGCGAGGGCGACGGCCGAGAAGAGCGTCGACCACGCCATGAGAAAGACCGCTCCGAAGAGCCACCCGTGCACGGTGTCCACAAGGGACGACTCGTCGACCACCGTGTTGCTCCAGAGCACAAACGTCAGGCAGAGCGCAATGAAGAAGTAGCTCGCGGCAACGAGGCCCAGCGTCCGCGCCGAGGGGCGGGAACCCACGGCGGCGATCACGGGCAGCACGAGCGCGGGCGCGCCAAGCGCGAGGGCGAGAAACACGGGTCCACCTTTCCACGTTGCGGGAACCGACGTCACCACTCTAGCCCATCGCTGCGGCATGGCGTCCGCCGGCAGCGGGCGTGTCCAATGCGCCGCAGCTCGCGGCTCTGGCAAAGCCCTTTGTCACGCCGCTCGCCGGCCCATCTGCGCCCTGCGCGCGGCACATGGATACACTGGCATCAGGGAGGGCAGCATGGACGAGAGCCGGACATCCGCGCAGCAGATCATCGGGGCGCGCATCCGCGAGCTCCGCAAAGCGGCGGGGATCTCCCAGGCCGAGCTGGCGCGCCGCGTCTACGTCTCACGCCAGACGGTCGGGAACTGGGAGGCCGGGCGCACCCTGGCGGACGCGCAGAGCCTCGTCCTTCTCGCCCAGGTCTTTGAGACCACGGTGGACGACCTGATCGGCGAGAAGGGATCGCGCGCCGTGAGGTCCACCGCCGAGGACCGGCACGCGCTCGCGCGGCTTCTCGCGTCGGCAGGGACCCTGCTGGCGCTCGGCCTCCTGCTCGTGATGGCGGCGTACCTGCTCACTCCGCTGCGCGGTAGCAGCCCCGGGGCGGATGCGCTGAGAATCGCCCTGCTCGTCATCGCCCTTGCGTGCGAGCTGGCGCTCGGCTTTCGTGCGCTGCCGCGCCTCCGCTCCTTCATGCGCAACCACGACCTCGAGAACGCGATAGCCGCCGCGGCATACCTCGAAGGGCGCGACCCGGCCGAGCCGCCTCCGGGCGACTTTCTCTTTCGCTGGTTCATCCCCTACTGGAAGGCGTGGCTCGTCGCCCTTGCCGCCGCCGCATTTCTCGCTGCCGCGCTCTACCTAGGCGCCCTAGCATAAAACCCAGCAGGAGCGACCCTGCATGCGGAAGGCCCCCGACTTCCTCAGCAGAATCTTCCGCGAAGCGTGGTCCTGCGTGGAAGTCGGGGGCCTCCCCCAACGCGTATCAGGTCAGGCGACTAGCACACGCCCTGGGCCATCATGGCCTCGGCGACCTTGAGGAAGCCGGCGATGTTGGCGCCCATCACGAAGTTGCCCTCGTGGCCGTACTCGCGGGCGGTGTCGTCCACGTTGTGGAACATGCCGCGCATGAGGCTCTCGAGCTTGCCGTCGACCTCCTCGAACGTCCAGGAGAGGTGCTCGGCGTTCTGGCTCATCTCAAGGCCAGAAACGAGCACGCCGCCGGCGTTGGCCGCCTTGCCGGGCATGAAGGCAACACCGTTCTCCATGAGGTAGGTGGTGGCGTCGGGCGTGGTGGGCATGTTCGCGCCCTCGCCGACGACCTTGCAGCCACCCGCCACGAGCGCCTGGGCGTCCTCGAGGGTGAGGGTGTTCTCGCGGGCGCAGGGCAGCGCGATGTCACAGGGGAGCTGCCAGACGCCACGGCCGTCGCCCTCGTGCCAGACAGCGTTGGGGCGCTCGTCGACGTACATCGCGAGGCTCACGCCAGCGTCGTGGCCGGAGCGCTTCTTGTTGTAGATGTGCTCGAGCACCTGGTAGTCGATGCCCTCGGGGTCCTCGACCCAACCCTTGGTGTCGGAGCAGGCGATGACGGTGCCGCCGAGCTGGGCGACCTTCTGAATGGCGTAGATGGCCACGTTGCCGGAGCCGTGGACGACGACCTTCTTGCCCTCGAAGGAGTCGCCGGTGCTCTTGAGGTACTCGTCGACGAAGTAGACCAGGCCGTAGCCGGTGGCCTCGGTGCGGGCGAGCGAGCCGCCGAAGGTGAGGCCCTTGCCCGTGAGGACGCCGGTCCACTCGTTCTTGAGGCGCTTGTACTGGCCGAACATGTAGGCCACCTCGCGGCCGCCCACGCCCAGGTCCCCGGCGGGGACGTCGGTGTTGGGGCCGATGTGGCGGAAGAGCTCGGTCATGAACGACTGGCAGAAGGCCATGACCTCGCGGTTGGACTTGCCCTTGGGGTCGAAGTCGGAGCCGCCCTTGCCACCGCCCATCGGCAGCGTGGTCAGGCTGTTCTTGAAGATCTGCTCGAAGCCGAGGAACTTGAGCATGCCCACGGTGACCGTGGGGTTGAAGCGCAGGCCGCCCTTGTAGGGGCCGATGGCGGAGTTGAACTCGACGCGATAGCCGCGGTTGACCTGGACCTTGCCCTCGTCGTCGACCCACGGCACGCGGAACATGATCACGCGCTCGGGCTCGACGATGCGCTCGAGAAGCGCGTTCTCCTCGTACTCGGGGTGAGCGTCGAGGGCGGGCTGCAGGGTCTCGAGGACCTCCTTGGCCGCCTGAATGAACTCGAGCTGCTCGGGATAGCGGGCCTCAAGCTCGGCAATGACTCTCTCGGAATACGTCATGGGATTCTCCCCTCTCCTGCGGCCGCGGCCGCGACGAAAGTTCCGGAAGAGAGGATACGTTGACGAAACGTGGCGGCACAAATCTGCGCGAGAAGTGTAACGGCATCGAACCTCGTGCGAAATCTCCCGTACACACGAAACACAGGCGCAATCCACACGCGCGCTTTCTGTTAATTGGGGACAGTCCCCAATTTGCAGAAAGCCCGGGCACGAGGCCCGGGCTCTTCAAGATCTGGAGCGGGTGACGGGAATCGAACCCGCGTCATCAGCTTGGAAGGCTGAGGTTCTACCATTGAACCACACCCGCGTTGCGTGGTCGGGGCGACTGGATTCGAACCAGCGACCCTCTGCTCCCAAAGCAGATGCGCTACCAAGCTGCGCCACGCCCCGGTCGCAAGTGCCCAGTATAGGCGAGCGCTCCCGTTCAGGCAATCTGCAAATTGGGGACAGTCCCCAATTTACATATCCGTCGTCCTTCTCGCCCGCTTGGCGGCGTGGGGCAGGAGGTCGCTTTCGCCGCAGTCTGGCGTACAATCGGGGCGAGAAGAACCTCGAGAAGGACGTCTTATGGCCCACTCCCCGCTCGGACGAACGCTGCTGATTGCCAACCCCGCCGCCCACAGCGGCAAGGGCGCCGCCGGCGCCGACTTTGCCCGCCACTTCCTGGGAAGCTACGCCACCGCCACGAGCGGCTACGAGGTGCGCCTCACCACGGGCCCCGGAGACGCCGTGGGGATCGCCGCGGGGGCCGTCGGCTTTGATACGGTGCTCGCGCTCGGCGGCGACGGCGTCATCCATGAGGTCGTGAACGGCCTCATGAGGCTTCCGGGGTCCGCGCGGCCGCAGCTCGGCGTGATACCCCTCGGCTCCGGAAACGACTACGCCCGAACGCTCGGAATGGCGAGAAATGACGTCGAGGGCGCCTTCGCGCAGCTCGTGCGCGGCACCGTGCGCGAACTCGAGGTCGGTCGGGTCAACGGCGTTCACTTCATGCAGACCCTCTCGTTTGGCCTCGACGCGGCGATTGCGCTGGACACGACGGACCGTCGCGCGGCCAACACCTCGCAGGAGGGCGAGGCGCTCTTCGTCACCTCAGGGCTCAAGATCCTCTCGCGGGCGAAGGGCGGCTTTCCCTGCACGGCGCGCTTTGACGGCGAGGGGCCGGTCGAGCTCAAGACGCTCATCTTCGCCGTGCAGGTGGGCCCAACTTACGGCGGCGGCTTCAGAATCTGCCCGGACGCCGATCCCGGAGACGGCCTTCTCGACGTCTGCTACAACGTCAAGAAACCGCTGCTCCCCCATCTGCTGGCACTCTTCGGGCTGGCGCGGGGCGGACGTCACGCGCGGTCGAGCGTCGTGAGCCTGCGCCATATCCGACATGCCGTTCTCGACTTTGCCGAGGAGCCGCCCTGCCAGGTCGACGGAGAGCGCATGCGCGGCGCCCACTTTGAGATCGACGTCATCCCCTCCGCCCTTCGCGTTGTCTGCTAATTGGGGACAGTCCCCAATTAACGCAGCTTTTTGATGCAGGGCCTTCTCGATCGCGTAGCGACCGAGTCCCGTAAGCCTCCCGATCTGCCTGACGGAGAGGCCCGCCTCGCCGAGCCTGCGCAGATGGCTCGCCCTTGCCTCGGGGGACATCGCCTTCAGCCCGTCGAGCCGCTCGGGCCAGATCGCGGCCGCTGCCGCCTCTATGGCCTCCTCGTCGGGGACCCTCGCCGAGGTCCGCGGATAGTACGGTGCCGCTGCGGCATCGTTAACGTACTCGCAGAAGCCGGCAACGCCTCCGAGCAGGTCGAGAACCATTCCCGTCTCGCAGATCCCCGCGTCGCCGACATACTCCGAGTAGCTGCTCCACGCATATTCCTGCGGCGCCGCCATCCTGGCGCGGGACGGATTCTGGTGAATGTACCTCATCGTCGCAAGCAGCTGCTCGTCGGAGCCGATCGCGACGCTCGTGAAGCGCGAGGAGAAGACGTGCCCGACGTGCCCCCACCGCTCGTTGAAGTGGCGGGCATACGTGGTCGACACCAGGTGCGCGAACCCGCTCAGCTCCCCCTTGGCATCGTCGACGAGCAGGTGCACGTGGTTGCTCATGAGGCACCACGCCATCACGCTCAGCGAGAACCTCTCGAGCGCCCGCCGCAGCATCTGAAGGAACGCCTCGTAGTCTCGCCCGTCCTCAAACAGCACCTGCTTGCCCGCGCCCCGCATGATGACGTGATAGAGCCCCTGCTCCGACAGCTCCCTTGGTCCCCTCGGCATGTCTCCCCCAATCGACGGCGTGCGAGGAAACATACCCGTCGTAAAAATCAAAATAAGATGCCGCCCGCCAGCGGTTCGGCGGACGGCATCAAAGGTTTGTGCAAATTGGGGACTGTCCCCAATTTGCAGACTAGCGGGCGGCGGCCTGGAGCATGGCCTTGACCTCGGCGGCGGTCTTGAGCTTCATGACCTTCTCGGTGAGGGCGTCGGCGTCGGCCTTGGTCCACTCGGAGATGATGCGACGCGTGCGCAGGATCGACGGCGCGGACACGGAGAACTCGTTCAGGCCGAAGGAGAGCAGCACCGGGATGAGCAGCGGGTCAGCCGCGGCCTCGCCGCACATACCGACCATGATGCCGGCCTTGCGGCCCTCCTCGATGATGCGCTTGAGCGAGCGCAGCACGGCGGGCTGGTAGACGTCGTAGAGATAGCCCACGCGGTCGTTGCCGCGGTCGGCGCACATGGTGTAGCCGATGAGGTCGTTGGTGCCGATGGAGAAGAAGTCGCACTCGGCGGCGAGGTCGTCGGCGATCAGCGACGCGGCGGGCGTCTCGATCATGGTGCCGACCTCGATGTCCTTGTTATAGGACACGCCGCGGGCGTCGAGCTCGGCCTTGCACTCCTCGACGAGGGCCTTCACCTGGCGAATCTCGTCAATGTTGGTGACGAGCGGGATCATGATCTTGATGTCGCCGAAGGCGGAGGCGCGCAGCAGCGCCGTGAGCTGGACCTTGTACTGGTCAGGGTTGTTGAGGCAGTAGCGCACCGCACGGTACCCCATGAAGGGGTTCTCCTCCTTCTGGAGGTTCATGTACGGGATCTCCTTGTCGCCGCCCACGTCGAGCGTGCGGATGATGACCGGCTGGTCCTTCATGCGCAGGGCGACCTTCTGGTACGCGGCGAACTGCTCGTCCTCGCTCGGGAGCTCCTTGGCGTCCATGAACAGGAACTCGGAGCGGAACAGGCCCACGCCCTCGCAGTCGTGCTCGGAGGCGACGTTGGCGTCATCGGGGTTGCCGATGTTGGCGACGAGAAGGACCTTCTCGCCGTCGCCGGTCACGGTCTCCTTGCCGCGATAGGCCTCGAGCGCGAGCTTCTCCTCGGCATACTGCTTGGCCTTGGCACGATAGTGCGTAAGGTCGTTGTCGTCCGGGTTCACGATAACGCGGCCGCGCGAGCCGTCGACGATGACCATGTCGCCGCTCTTGATGTTCTTGGTGACGTCGGCGACGGAGAGGACGGCCGGGATCTCCAGCGCGCGGGCGATGATGGCGGAGTGGGACGTGCGGCCGCCGGTCTCGGTGACGATGGCGGCGACGTTGTCCTTGTCGATGTCCGCGGTCATGGACGGCGTGAGCTCGTGCACCACGACGACGGAGTTCTCGGGCAGCGTGGAGAGGTCGACGACCTCCTTGCCCAGAAGGTCGGCGAGAAGCCCGGTCTTGACGTCGGCCACGTCGGCCGCACGCTCGCGGAACAGCTCGTCCTCCATGTTGGCGAACATGTTGTAGTACATGTCATAGGCCTCGGAGACGGCCTGCTCGGCACACATGCCGCTCTCGATGGACGCGTTGACCATGTCCTTGATGCCGTCGTCCTCCGCGAACTCGATGTGGGCGCCCATGATGGCGGCGGCCTCCTCGCCAACCGTCACCTTCATGCGCTCGATCTGGGCGTTGGTCTGCTCGATGAACTTGACGACGGCGGCGGCATAGCGCTGCTTCTCGTCGCCGGCATCCTCGGGCTTGTGCGGCGTGAAGCTCAGGTCGGGCTCCACGGCGACGCGCGCGACGCCGATGCCGATGCCATCCGATGCGTTGACTCCCTCGTACATCTCTTCCCCCTACTTCCTGGCCGCTGACGCGGCCACTTCCCAGTATGGCCACGTCCCTCGTGGGACGGGAACACCAAGGAGCGGGCCGGATGGCCCGCGAGAGGCTACTTCTCGGCCTTCTCGGCCGCCTCGCGCTCGGCCTCGCGGGCCTTGTTGGCCTCCATGTCGCGCGCGATGGAGCCGGGAATGGCGCGGCCCATCTTCTTGTAGAGCGCGCCGACGACGCGGTCGATCGTCGAGCGCTTTGCGATGCCCTTGCTGGCCGCGGTCGCGGTGCCGCAGGCGGAGGCGAAGATGAGCGCGGTCTCGTAGTCCACGCCGCGCGTGACCTGGGCGAGGAAGCCGCCGACCATGGAGTCGCCGGCGCCGGTGGCGTTGACCAGGCGAATCTTGGCGGTGGGGACAACGTGCTCGGCGCCGTTCTCGTCAAGCAGCAGCGAGCCGTGGCCGCCGCAGGAGATGATGACGTTGCGCGCGCCCGCATCCTGGAGCTTGTGGGCGTACGGCATGCACTCGTCGGGCTCCTCGATCTCAGCGCCGAAGATGCGGCCGACCTCATGGTTGTTGGGCTTGATGAGGAACGGGTGCGCCTCGAGGGACTCCATCAGGAGCTGGCCGGGGGCGTCCACGACGAACTGGATGCCTCGCCCGCCGAGGCGGCGCATGATCTGCATGTACATGTCCTCGGGCAGGGAGTTGGGGATCGAGCCCGTGAGGACGAGCGTGTCATCGGAGCCGACGATGTCCATGCGCTCGAGCAGCTCGTTGACCTTCTTCTCGGGGATCTTGGGGCCCATGCCGTTGACCATCGTCATGACGATGCCGTTGAGCTTGACGTTGATGCGGGTGTAGCCGCGGTCGAGGATGACGAAGTTGCTCGCGACGCCCTTCTCCTGCAGGCACCTGAGGAGGTAGTCGCCGGTGAAGCCGGCGGCGATGCCCATCGCGATGCTGGGGACGTCGAGCTCGTTGAGCAGGGTCGAGATGTTGATGCCGTTGCCGCCGCAGTGCAGCTCCTCGTTCGAGGACCTGTTGGTAAAGCCCATGTCCAGCGTCAGCGGGTGCATGACGTAGTCAAGGGCGGGGTTCAACGTCATTGTGTAAATCAACGCGCGCTCCTTCCAACGGGCAGACTCACGGACTCAAGTATGCCGCATAACGCCCCCGCAACAAACCGTAAATCGCCTATACGGCGTAAGGATTTCCGCCAAAGGGCCGTCCCGGCCCCCGCGGGCGCGCCGGGGGCGGGGAACCATCTCATATATCAGTAGCTGCTGCAGTCGTGCCGCCCGAGACAAGGGCTGGCGAGAAGAACGGGCCGGGCACCGCAGGGGTGGCCCGGCCCGAGGCTCTCGTGGTGCGCCCTGAGGGATTCGAACCCCCGACCTTCGGATTAGAAGTCCGCGGCTCTATCCAACTGAGCTAAGGGCGCGTTTCGCGACATGCCGCGTGGTCATTCTATAGCAACCCGTAGGCCCGCGCCGCGAGAATGCCGGTCACGGTCTTGGCGTCGTCGATGAGGCCGCGGCGAATGGCCTCCACGGCGTCCTCGACGCCCACCCACAGGACGTTCAGAAACTCCCCCTCGTCAGGCGCCGCCTCCCCCTGCGTGAGGCCGTGGGCGAAGTACACCGAGGTGTGCTCGTTCGTAAAGCCGGGGGCGCCGTAGGACTCGGCGAGGAGCTCCAGGCGGTCGGCCACGAGCCCCGTCTCCTCGGTGAGCTCGCGGGCGGCACAGACGTCTCGCGGCTCGTCCGGGTCCACCTTGCCGGCAGGGATCTCGAGCGTCATCCGCCCCAGCGCCACGCGATACTGGCGCACCAGGCACACGCGCCCGTCGCGCACCGCCACCACGCCGGCGCCGCCGTGGTGGCGCACCACCTCGCGCCAGTCGAGGGAGCCGTCGGAGAGCCCCACCCGCAGGTGCTCCACGGAGAAGATGCGTCCCTCCCACTCGACGTTCTTCTCGACCACCCGTTCGATCAGGGTCTCATCCGGCTCGAGCGCGGCCTCGATGGCGTCAAGTCCCTCTGACATGCCCCCTCACTCCCCCGCGGCGGAGAATCGCCCCGTCGCGTAGTCGATGTCGTAGCCGGCAACGGCGTTGTAGACCTCGACCTCGAGGTCGAGCTCGCCGTCCGAGCTGCGCACGTCCACGATGACGCTCCGCGGCAGGAGCTCGTCGCCCTCGTAGACGGGGGTCGCGGAGTAGTAGACGGTCCCGCCGTTGTGGCGCAGCCAGTCGCGCGCGAGGCCCTCGGCGTAGGCCATGCCGCCGTTCTGGCCCGTGTTGTCGCCGACGTTCTGCGTGCGCGTGCCCGTGACCAGATTGTAGTCCGCGTCGTCCCCTCCGAGGGACTTGGCGAGCAGGTGGCTGCGGTTGAAGATCGCGCCGTGGTAGGTGGAGCCGTCGGGGTTCACGATGTCCACCTCGCGGTTGTGCCCCCACCCGGCGGGGTGGATGTCGTGGATGTCCTCGCGCTCGCGGTCCGCGCCCTCGCGCGACATCTCGGGCGTGACGAGCGCGACCACGCGACCCGTGCGCCCGAGCGAGTCGAGCCCCTCGTAGCGAGCCTCACCCGGGTCCAGGTCAACGTCGACGACGGCCGTCCCGACCACGCGGTAGTAGTCCGGGCTCTCGCCGGGGTCCCACTCGGTGTAGCCGGCCTGCCGCTCGGAGATGCGCGGAGGCTCCTGCGCCGCCCGCAGCCCGGGGGCGCCGGGGAGCGCGCCCGCAGCGCCGAGCGCCAGCAGCGCAACGAAGACAATCGCAACGATGAGCGCGGGCCTGCTCTGGGGGCGCCGCGCGCCGAACGTCCTTCTCGCCATGTGCCCCTCCCTTCCCGCATCGCAGGATACCATGCGGCCCGGACGGAATCGGCGGCCCGCCGCGGCTTGCGCCGCGATTGAGGGGGAGGCTCGCGAGCGTGCCCCGGCGCACGGAATCCCCGTCCGGAGCCACCGTTCCGTGCGCGGGGGCATGCTCGGGCGGACCCGCCTCAGCCCCGCCCGAGACACGGCAAAACGGCCGGGCACCCGAAGGCGCCCGGCCGAATCTATCGTGGTGGATCGTCAGGGGTTCGAACCCTGGACCTTGGGATTAAGAGTCCCCTGCTCTACCAGCTGAGCTAACGATCCAAAAAGTGGTGGATCGTCAGGGGTTCGAACCCTGGACCTTGGGATTAAGAGTCCCCTGCTCTACCAGCTGAGCTAACGATCCGTATTCGATTAAATGGGGTGGGCGAAGGGTCTCGAACCCTCGACCTACGGAGCCACAGTCCGTCGCTCTGCCAACTGAGCTACACCCACCATTTTTGGCCACCTCTTCAAGCAGCTCGATTATTATGCAAAACCCCGCCGTCCGATGCAAGGACTTTTTTGGGGAGTCCACATCTTCACATCACAAGGGCGAGAAGGACGACCGCAAGCAGGGCGAGAAGCACGAGCGCACACCCGCAGCCTCCGCAGCCTCCCCTCTCGGCGCCACCTCGCACGAGCGGGTCCACTCCGTAGTGCGTGAGCGCGCGCTCCGGCGTGGACCAGCGGCCGTCCCGATTGAAGTCGAAGGGGTTTCCCGCCATGCCTAGTCGATAATCCCCTCCCACGTGAGCAGCGTCTCGTTGCGGAGGAACCGGCGGAACGGGCTGAGGTCGCCCTCGAGGTGGAAGACGTCGAGCCCCGCGTGATACGCCCCGTGGTCCTGCGCGCGGATCACGATGGGAGGCATCCCCATGGCGAGGAGCACCCCGTTCATGAGCAGCCGGGCGGTGCGGCCGTTGCCGTCCGCGAAGGGGTGGATCTCGGAGAGGCGGGCGTGAAGGTAGGCGGCGATGGTGAGATGGCGCCCTCCCGCCTCGAGCTCCGTGTTGACGTCGTCCGCGAGGACGCCCACCGCGTGCGGGACCTCGACCGCGGGGATGCCGACGCGCGCCGGGCCGCCGACGTAGTTGTCCAGCTTGAAGGCGCCCGGGCGCTCGCCCGCGAGCAGGAGCTTCTCCTTGTACGTCCCCATGGTCACGAGCCCCTGGGCCTCCTGGATGAGCTCCTCGGAGAGGCAGGGGTCCTCGGCGAGCTTGATGCGGGCGAGGTCCCAGGAGACCTTGAGGTTGCGCGCCTCGACGAGCACCTGGACGTCGCCGGTGTAGCCCTCGACGGCGTCGCCCTTGACGATCTGGCTCACGGTGGCAAACGTGAGCTCCTCGTTCTCTATCTTCTCGGAGTTGTAGACGTAGTCGACGACAAAGTCGGCGAGCAGCTTCTCCCGGCGCTCCTCCGGAAGCGCCACCCACGTGGCGACCAGCGCGTCGTAGCGATCCTTCAGCAGGTTAGCCATGGTGCACCTCCCATCGGACTGGTTGGTAGCATTCTACCGGCCGCCCTGGGCGAGAAGGGCGCTCGACTCTGCCAGAGGCCGCGCCCCCTCGGCGGAGGGCGCCGTGCAAAGGGGACAGGCACTTTTGCACGCCAGAGAAGCGTGCAAAAGTGCCTGTCCCCTTATCCGGAGGCAACTTAACGATGCCACACACCAGTTTTAAGAAAGGACATCAATCCCAGCCGTCCTCCTCTTGGAGCGACTCTAGAACAATCCCGTAGCCCCTCTTGTACGAGTGGGTAACAATGGGGACGTACTGGACGTTGAGCCCGCTTAGGGCAATCGCCTTGGCACCCTCCCTCATTTCGTGCTTCTTTTCCTCGCAGTCCTCGTCTTTGCTTATCTCGGCGACATCGAAATATGTAACCTTATTAGGTCTCGCTGTAATGTCGACATTAGAAAAGAAGGCTGCCCTGAACGTTAGGAGCCACCAGAGGTCCAGCTCCGAGAAGGAAAGCCCCAGCCCAAGTATCGCAATATCAGAGTTGAAGAACAGAATCGGCCACTGCATTTCTGAAACTGCTACCGTCCCATTTAGTATTCGGGCGATGCGAGGACTGTCTAATTCGCATTCGTCCTTCGATCCCTTCACTAATAGGGACCTCATATGCTGGACATAGCCCATGTAATGCTCATAACCTATGCAAATCGAGGACGCAAGATTGCACACCCCATGGCAATGGAAGAAGTTCCTGCCCCCAACGACGCCCGTGGACTCAAACAGATATTTCTGCTGGGAGTTCCACCTCCGGGCATCGTTAGGGTCCCAGCGCCCAGAAGCCTCCTCAAGAACAAAGTCGTAATTTGTGGTAATAATATTGTCAGTTTTAGTTTTATACACTGCGTGATGTAGAGGCCCAAAGTCGTATGGCGTCTCATCGAACAGACCCTTGATCTTGTTTTTTAGTTTCAGATACGAATCTTTGCCGCGACGAGAAGAGCGCTCGTTCTCCCTGGCCCCAATCATTTCAAACTGAATTGGCTGCGGAATGGCATCATTCTTGTCGTTTGTCTGAATCCGCAAGTCATCGGGGCATATTTCCTGGAGCAAGGCATCCCAGCTGCGACCTCCAGCCGCCAGGTTGAGGCCGTTACCAATCAGCAGGGTCTTTTCCATTACTCTCTCACCAACTCCAGCAGCTTCTCGTAGCTATCGACAACATCGTACTCAACGTTGGCGCCGCCCATGCTGGCAAACAGCTTCCTCGCACACGCGATCTTCGCCTGCTCGATGGGACGCAGGTCCAACGTGCTCATCGATCCCTTCGTCTCCGCGACAAAGAACACGTGCTTCACGCTCCCTTGCTTGAAGGCAATCGCCCAGTCGGGGGCGTAGTTGCCGACCGGCGTCGGTATCTGGAATGAGCGCGGGAGTTTGGCGTAGACGACCACCTCGTCAGCCGCGTCCAGGTCCTCGGCAAACCGTCGCTCCACGGACTTCACCGCCGTCCCGTCCGGGAACACGTAGTCCTGCACGTTCTTCTTGGAACGGTAGGCACGCGCCATGCTCTCCGGCATGGTCTCCGTGAAGATAGCTGCGTCGTAGCGCTCCTCGAGCCGGTTGTAGCTGATGTGTTCTACGATCATCGTCGCCTTTTCGTCGACGATGGCATCCCCCACCTTGGCGATGAACTCCTCGGGGTTCTCCTTGAAGAGCGCGAACTTCACAGGGCTCATCTCGGAGAGAATCCTCGCCGCGCTGCGACGGGTGATCTTCGCCCGCCTTGCGACCTCGCCCACCAGGTCATATTTGACGTGGATGGGAGACACGTCAGAAAGGTTGTGCGTCTCGGTATGACTCACCTCGAAGTGGCTCTTCGAGTCAAGCTGCTCGGTGCTCCCCTCCTCGGCCTGCCCTCCCGTGACGATGCGATACGTCACCTTGGAGACCATCAGGTTGCGGTCGATATTGTCCACCGCCTTGCGCCGCAGCTCGTCACCGTCAAAGTGAACGGTATAGGCCTGCTTGAAGTTGATCTTGTTCCAGAGCTCCTGGAACTCCCTCTTTCCGAAGTTCTCGTTAAGGGGATTGGAGAGAACCTTCGCCTCGAGTCCGTTGCTCACCATATCATCGAGCGCCGAGCTGTCAAAGACGCTCGTCAGAACCGTCTCGATAAGCGGAAGCTTCTGCTCGATCACCGTACGCGCGGCAACGGGGAGTGTCTCGATCTCCTCGCGCCTGATGCCCTCAGTCTTGAACTTGTCGGTGACGCTGCCGTCGAGGCCAACGTACTCGAGCTTCACCAGCACGTTGTGCACGAGCTCGGCCTGCTCGCCGTCCAGCTCGAGCTTCACGCCGCCCGAGCCAACAAAGTGGAAGTCCCGGAGGAACTCCTTCGTGACCTTCTTCGGTCGCTCGCGCAGCTCGGCTCTAATGTCCTTCTGCAGGTCATTCACGAAGCTCGAGTAGCTCTCGGACGCGATAACCGTAAGCAGGTTCACCTTCTGGACCATGTCCTCGCCGAGCGCTCCAACGTCCTGACGGTCGCCCTCCTGGTTCACGCACAGGCGCATGCCGCGCCCGACCTCCTGTCGCTTGCTCGTCTCGGATCCAGACTCCTTGAGCGTGCAGATCTGGAAGACGTTGGGGTTGTCCCATCCCTCGCGAAGCGCCGAGTGGGAGAAGATGAAACGAGTGGGCTCGTCGAAGGAAAGCAGGCGCTCCTTGTTCTTGAGTATGAGGTCGTAGGCGCTCTCATCGTCGGAGTATTCCGACCCGCGCTTCGTGGCGCTATCGACCGCACGACCCTTCTTGTCTATCGAGAAGTACCCCTTGTGCACCTGGTTTGGCTCAAACTGCTTGAGATACGAGGCATAGGAGCCAGGCGCGTCGTCCCCAATGCGGGATGAGTCGAGGCGCTCTGCCACAGCGGCAGCGTACTCCTCCTCGAATACCTTGCCATAGCCGACCGTCAGCTCCTCACCGTCATCCGAGTAGACCCGATACTTCGCAACCTCATCGATGAAGAAGAGCGAGAGGCACTTGATGCCCCGCGAGAAAAGCTGCTCCTCCTTCTGAAGGTGACTCTTTATGGTCTCGCGAATCTGTACGCGACGGATGTCCTCGCCCGCGGAGTCGCCAACAACCTCGCCGCAACGCAGCTCCTCACCATTGCGGAAGCGCACGTAGCCAAGGGTGCCATCCTGATCAGCGCGAATCTCAGAGACGACGAAGTCGTTGCGATATGCCTCGAGCTCGCCCGAGGCAACGTAGATGTCGTCACCCTCGTTGAACGAGCCGATGACCTTCTTCACGCTGCCGTTGGCCATGAGCTTCTTGAACTCAATGCGCGCGACAGGAGCGGCCTTGCTCACCTTGATCTCCTGCAGGCAGAGGTAACCGTCTGTGCCGCGCATGCCGCGCACCTCGAAGCCCTTGACCTCGATCCGCTTCACGAGACGCATGTTGTAGGCATCGAGCGCGTCAAGCGCATAGACCTCGTTATGGTGCTCCGTGTGCGTGGCCGAGTAGTTGAGCGAGAAGAGCGGGTGGAACTGCTGCATCGCCTTGCGCGTGGCGCTGTTCTTCTTCCCCATTTTCTGAGGCTCATCGAGGATGAGGATGGGGTTGGTGGCTGCAAGAACGTCAATGGGGCGCCGGCTGCCAAAGTCGTCGCGTTCGGAGAACATGATGCGGGCGGTCTTGTCTCCCCCGCGCCCCTCCTTGCTCTTGGACTCGTCAAAGGCGTTGAACGCTTGCATGTTGATGACCATGACGGAGATGTCGCTTCTGCTGGCAAAAGCATCGAGCTCGTTCAGGCGCGAGCTGTTGTAGACAAACCACCAGATGCGCTTCCCGTAACGGTCGGCGAAGTGCCGCTCGGTGATGGCAAGCGACTTAGCCACGCCCTCACGAATGGCGACGCTCGGCACCACGATGATGAACTTGGACCACCCGTAGCGCTTGTTGAGCTCAAAGATGGTCTCGGTATAGACGTAGGTCTTACCGGTGCCCGTCTCCATCTCAACGTCCAGCTCGCAGGCGCCAAGCGCGTGGCTGAGCTTGCCCGAACGCTCGATGCCGTTGCGGTCCTGGACCTTCTTGATGTTGTCGAGAAGAACGTCGGAGCCCATCGTTAACGGAGCGTTCTTGTAGCCATCCGAGTCCGCATAAACCAAATCAAGGCTCACAGTTCCGCCGACCCCGCGATTCGAACCCAGGTCACGAACGAACTGCTGCCCCTCAATCTTGGGCTGACCATCAAAGACGTCAGAGACAGCCTTAGCCGCCAAAGTCTGATACTGCTGGACCTTGAACTTGAACTCCATAGCCTAGATCACCTCGACCTCGGTAATGGAGCTGTAGTTCTTGAAGATCTCGGCAAAGTTCGAGACGGCGTCGTCACCGGTGAAGGAGGCGTCACGCATGACCGCGTAGTCGGGCTCCATCTTGGCCATTGCCGTCATAACCTCGACGGAGACGTCTCTGTCGAAGCAGGCGATCAGGCGGCCTCCGTCGACCGAGAAGACCGTGCAGCCGTCAACGTCGAGCTTCTCGATGGACGCTGAGAGCTCAATTTGCTTCTTGAGCATCACCTGAATGATGAGGTCATCGGGAGTTCGGTCGAGCTTGAGGTTGTCGGCGTACCTGAGCACTGCGTCCTGGGAAAACTCACCCGGCTCCACGGAAACGTCCTCGAAGTTAGAGGAGTCGATCTTGAGCACGCGGAAGCCGATGTCCGGGACCCCCTTCGGCTCCTCGCCAAGCTTGAGCTGGCGGTTGGACTCCTCCACCTCAGCAGCAATCTTCTTGCCCGCTCGGCGGATGCGCTCTTTACCTATCTCGCAGATGTTCTTGTAGCCCGCCTTGGCCGCCTCGGACTTCTCGTCGCAGACCTCTGGCAGCTGCACCATGATGAACTTACGGTTACCGCCGTCCTCGGCGTTGAGCTGCATGACGGCGTGAGCGGTCGTAGCGGAGCCAGAGAAGAAGTCGAGGACGATAGAATCGCCAGCCAGATTAGCAAAGCGCTGTAGCATCCTCAGCAACGACGTGGGCTTTGGGCTAGAAAAGAGGTTCTTCCCCTCGAAGAGTCCTTTAACTTCCTCCACGGCGCGATGATTATCGCCACCCTCCTTATAGGAAATGATGGTCGTAGGAACCACTCCATCATCTCCAAGAGAAGTCAGATAAGTTTTTCTCGATGGAACTGCATCCCCATTTTTACCAAACCATATCTCTCCACTCTCATCTAACTCCCTTAATTTGGCAACCGAATAACGTGGGTATGTGCCAGACGGAGGGCTCCAAACATAACCATTCGAAAAGGTGTATTGAAAAACGCCCCCTGCTTTCCCGCTTCGAGCATGGAGCGGGGTTGCTTTCCACGGTCCCCTTGGATCGTTATCTGGATTCTTGTATGCGCGATTCATCTCCTCTGACCGCGGCAACTTGCCAATTACACATCTGTCAGAACTTCTGGAATAGCAGAGAATGAAGTCATGGTTGGCAGAGAAGAATTTTGCATCGTTTGCGCGCGTATACTTCTTTTGCCAAATCAAATTTGCAATGTGATTCTGCATTCCGAAACATTCATTACAAATCTTTGCTATATCTGTTTGTTCAACATCATCAATTGATATGAACAGAACTCCGTCCTCGCTCAACAGATCCCTCGCGAGCAGCAGGCGCGGGTACATCATGCTGCACCAGTCGGAGTGGAAGCGGCCGTTGGACTCGGGGTTGGCAACGAGGCGTCCGCCCTCCTCATCGTAGTCGCCGCTCTCCGCGTCGTAGTCGGCCTTCGAGCGTGCAAAGTCGTCGTCGTAGATGAAGTCGTGCCCCGTGTTGTAGGGTGGGTCGATGTAGATCATTTTGACCTTGCCGGCGTAGGTGTTGCGCAGGAGCTTGAGCGCGTCGAGGTTGTCGCCCTCGATGTAGAGGTTCTGGGTCGTGTCCCAGTTCACGCTCTCCTCAGGGCACGGGCGCAGGCACTTGTCGATCTGGCGGTAAGCCTCCTGCTTGGCCTCGCGCTTGCCCGGCCAGGTGAACTGGTAGCGCTCCCTCTGGCCCTCGGCGACGTCGCCCACGCGCTCCTTCAGCGCGTCGACGTCGATGGTGTGGCGGAGGCTCCCGTCGGGCTCGCGGACCTCGGTCACGACCTCGGGGAAGAGCGCGGCAAGCCTCTCGACGTTCTCACCGATGATGCTCTCGGTGGCGTGGGACAGCTTCTCCATCAGGACTCCCCCTCCAGACGGGACAGCTCCACCTCGATCGCGCGCTTGCGATCGAAGAGAGCGTTCCTCTTGGCAATTTGCTTTTCTGATCTGCGCTTTCTTTCCACCTGCTCGAGCTCGAGCCGCAGCGCCTCGCTCCGCCTCTTGCGCTCGAGGCGTCCGGCAAGGTCCACAGAGTTGGTGTCACCGAAAACGACCTGAGACACGATGGAATCCCAGAGCTCTCTTAAAGTCGATCCTGCCAACTCGAGCCTGGTGTCATCGGTCGACATCCACTCCGTCTCATAGAGGCGGTCTCGTCTGACAAGCAGCTTGCAGGACTCGTCCGATAGACAAACGAAGAGCAGCTTATTGGGTATCGAGCGGGCAACCAACTCGATTGCCTCGTAGGGAACATCGGCACCCCTGAGGTAGAGCGCGAGAACGTCTATCTCCGCCACGTCCTTGTCGCCAGGGATGTGGATGCTGGCCTCCTTGACGGAGGCGACCATCTCGATGCGCTCGATCTGCTGGACGAACTGCTCCTTGATGGCAGCCGTCGTCTTAAGGTGCTCGTAGAACGCCTTCTTGGGCATCACACGGTTGACGAGCACCGTGCTCGGCAGGTTAAGCACGAGGCCTCACCACCAGGAAGCAGACGAGCTCGAAGTCATCGAGGCCCGCCACGTCGTTCTCGAGGAAGCTTGTGGTGCCGCCGGAGAAGAAGCTGTCGAGGTCGGCCTCGGCCTTCTCCTCCACGATCGACTCGATGGCGCTGCGCAACAGGCCCGATGCGGCGCGCATGTCTCGCCCGTTCTTCGTAGCCTTGTTGTAGGCGCGGCAAAGTGCTGCGTCAGGCTCGGGCTTTCCCTTGCACAGGCGTCTCATGGCGTCGAGAGACTCCTTGGGATCGAGGTAGCCATGAACGACCTCGCCCTCGTCGCTCACATATACCAAGTAGAACGGGTGAATCTGGTTGCGCGTCTTGGCGTCAAGCTCCTGGTTCACGTTGCGGAGCACAAAGATGATGCCTGGCGCGTCACCCTCCACCACGGCATCGATGCCCGTGGGAACGCTGTCGATGTTCGGGTTCTCCTGGTAGTAGGAGACCAGGTCCATACGGAAGTCGTTGAGGCCAAGGTCGGTGATGGAGACGCCGCCCGAGACGTCCTCGAGGTCCACGACCTCGTGCTTCATCTGCTCGAGCTGCTGCTTGCGATATTCGAGGTCACCCTTCTCTTCCTCGTTGATGTAGTCGTCATCGCCGGTCGAAGTCATGACGACGGCGTGCATGCGGTTCTCGACGCGCGCCTTTAGGTTGATGTAGTGATCAAGGTCTTCATCCGGCCAGAAGTTGACGAGCTGAATCACGTCGTTCTTGGAACCGATGCGGTCAACACGGCCGAAGCGCTGGACGATGCGCACCGGGTTCCAATGGATGTCGTAGTTCACAAGATAGTCGCAGTCCTGGAGGTTCTGGCCCTCGGAGATGCAGTCCGTGGCGATGAGGATGTCGATGTCCTTGCCGCGCAGACGCGGGTAGACCTTGTCGCGGTCCTTGGAGACGGGTGAGAAGCAGGTGAGGATCTCGGAGAGGTCACCGCGAACCCCGTCAACGTTGGTCTTTCCGCCACCCGATCCCGTGACCTCTGCGACTCCCAGCCCCAGCTCGCGAGATGCAAACTCGGAAACATGCTCATAGAGGTAGTTCGCGGTGTCAGCGAAGGCGGTGAAGACGATGACCTTCTTGTTGCCCGGGTTAATGGGGTTCTCGACCTTCTCGGCAATGAGCCGCTCAAGACGCAGGAGCTTGTCGTCATGCTCGGCATCGATGCCGCAAATCATCTCGAGCAGGCCCTCGATGGTCTGGGCATCATCACGAACGTCCTTCTCCCAGCTCTTCCAGTCAAGGTCACGAAGGTCGAACTGCGTCTTGCCGCCCACGGAGAAGTCCATGAAGTCGGCATCCTCGTAGTCAAGGTCAAAGTCTTTGCCATAAGAGGACGCATCGATACTCTTGGAGACAGCGCCCTCGGCCTTGAACACCTCGATGGTGTTGAGGCACTGATTCATTACGGAGAAGACGCGCTCGAGTGTGAGCCTGAACGACGAGACGGAGCTCTCGAGGCGCTTGAGCAGGTTGGCTGCCATGAGCTTGCGGACACCCGTCTCGCGACCGCTTGTGGTGAGGTTGCCGTTCTTGTCCTCGTACTTGCCCCGAACCGAAGGCAGCAGATAGTGCGAAGGGATGTAGACCGCAAGCTTGAGCAGGTCAAGCGAGTTTGCAATCTCGCTGTACGTAGTGCTGTTGGGCAGCGTGGACAGTTTGGGATAGATGGAGATGGGGTCGTTGCGACGCGGGAACGGGCCGATGGCGCTCACGTCGTAGTAGCGCTGGATATGCTTGCGCGAGCGTGCAACCGTCACCTGATCGAGAACCTTGAAGAAGTCGAAGTCGAGCGAGTCGGTGAGCGCCTCGGTGCTGCGCTCCTCGGCGGGAAGCTTGGACCAGACCGTGAAGGCGCCCTGGGCGCTCTTGAACACGTCCTCGATGTTGGAAGAGAGCCCCAGCTTCTCCGACCACCCAGCCGGATCTCCCTGATAGGCAAGCCTCAGCTGGTTGCGCAGGTCCCGGAAACGGTTGTTGACGGGAGTAGCGGAGAGCATGAGCACCTTGGTAGGGACTCCACCGCGAATGACGTGGTTGATCAGACGCTGATAGCGGTTCTCGGTACCACCGGTCCCGTCGTCCTTTGCCGCGGTTGCCGTGTCCTCACCGTTGCGGAAGTTGTGAGACTCATCGATGACGACGAGGTCATATCCTCCCCAGTTGATTGTCTCCAAGTCCATGCCCGTGACGGTCTTGCCCCGCTTGCGTGAGAGGTCGGTGTGATAGAGCACGTCATAGCGGAGGCGATCGCTGACTATGGGATTGTTGACCTGGTTGTTGCGGTACATCGTCCAGTTATCCGAAAGCTTCTTGGGACAAAGGACGAGCACGTTGCGGTTGAGCGACTCGTAGTACTTGATGACAGCAAGCGCCGTGAACGTCTTGCCAAGGCCCACGCTGTCGGCGAGGATGCAGCCGTCATAGGTCTGGAGCTTGTTGATGATGGCAAGAACCGCGTCTCTTTGGAAGTCATAGAGGAGGTTCCAGATGGCGCTTTCGCGGAATCCCGTTCCCTCCTTGGGAAGGTTGTCCACCGATACGTCGTCGAGGAACTCGTGGAAGATTCGATAAAGCGCCGCATAGTAGATGAGCTCGGGCGCATTCTCCCGATACATTGCCTGAATGTTGTCCACAACTGTATCCGTGACGTCCTCCAGCCCTCCGTTTTCCCATGCCTGATTGAACATGGCGAGGAACTGTCGAGACGTCGAGGTGTCGAGACGTGACACGCCCGTCACGGTTGGATGGTCGCCCACCCCAAGCTCCCCTACCGTAAAGCGCTGGAAGGGCATATAGGTAGAGGCGTCTTCCTTTCCGCTCACAGTCAGAGCGGGCGCCACGGGTGCCTGACCGGCTGTTGCGGACCTGAAGCGAGCCTTCTCTCTAATCCAGCTCGCACATTCAGACGCAACGGCCTTCTGCGTGAGCTCGTTGCGAAGCTTGATTTCAAACTCTGTGCCGTAGAGCCCCTGCTCACGCGAAAGGCGCGGGATGTAGAACTCGCGCTGCTCCTTCTTGGCGCGTTCTTTGGCAAAGGTCGGCTCGGTATAGATGAACCGAAACTCGTCTAGCGACTCAAGCTGCTCACGAAGCTCGTTGAAGGCATACATCGAGAATACCGAGGCCGCAACGGAGACGGTATCTCCTTCTTTTATTACCTTGACGAGGTCATCTTTGAGAACGCTGGTCTTGTTGTCAAAAAAGGCGTTGTCCATTCGCTACGCCACCCCCTCGGAGCGGCATAGCGGGACATGCGGGACTAGACTGGCGCTCCTACTCGGAGAACCCCCCCCCCGAACGTTTTTCTCGACCGTAAGCAGGATCATCTGTTAGCTCCCATACCGCACAGCGTTGCCGGAACCCTGAAAACTACGTATCGGGACCGGACAGCAATTGTCAACGTTATCCATCATAACGAGAACGCGAGCGGTTGCGCACGCTCTCCTCCGCGGACGGTCCCGCCGTGCAAAGGGGACAGGCACTTTTGCACGGGCATGCGTGCAAAAGTGCCTGTCCCCTTTGCACAGCCCCTCAGTCCTCGACCTCGATCTCCCCCACGATGCGCCGGATGCGCGCCGGCAGCGTGTCGTAGCGCTGCCCGTAGAGCTCGAGCAGCCTCTCCACGCGCCTTCGGTCCACCGGCGCGCGCCGGCTCTCGCGCAGCAGCGCCTCAGCCTCGCTGGCGAGCTCCTCCTCCGCGAGGCTCCCCCACGCGGCCCAGCCGGGCATGCCAGCGCTCATCGAGCCTCCGTTCTTCTCGCCTCGCAACAGTCAACACGAGTCAATCCTATATTCCCGAGGCATTCTCGAACCCCCGTCAGCGGCAAACTCGAGAGCAAGGTTCGAGGCCGACGAGATGACCTCCTCAATGTGAGCGAGCCCCTCCCCGAGAAGCCGGACCGACCGTCCCCCCAGAGCTATTCGCCGCATTCCGCGCACACCCCGACGGAGGGACTGCGCCAGATTATACTGTGGGTCACGGTCGGAAGCGACGGCCCTCGCTGGCCCGACACGCCGTCGCCCGACGTGGAAAAGCGTGCAAAAGTGACTGTCCCTTTTGCACATGGCGGAAGGATACGCATGGACGTCAGCAACGACGAGCTCGTGGCGCTTCTCGGCGCGCTCTCCAACGCGAAGGCGCCATCCGGCTTCGAGGACGAGGCGCTCGCCGTGGCGCGCGCGTTCTGCGAGGGCTGGGCGAGCTTCGAGGAGAACACGCTGCGCGACGGCCTCATCACGCCGCGCAACTTCACCGGGGAGAAGCCCGTCCTCATGCTGGACGCCCACGGGGACGAGGTGGGCGGCATGGTCAAGGCCGTGCTCTCCAACGGCACGATGAGCTTTGTCGAGCTGGGCCGCTTCACGCCAGGGACGCTCGCCGGCCAGGGCGTGTGGGTGCGCGCGACCGACGGCTCCTGGGTGCGCGGCGTGGTGGGCGTGAAGCCGCCGCACTTCCTGAGCGAGGCCGAGCGCGCCTCGGGAAGGACCGCCCTCATCCTGGACGTTGGCGCGCGCTCGTACGAGGACGCGGTCAACGCGTTCCACATGGGCATGGGCGAGCCGATCGTGCCGGACACGACGTTTGCCTACGACGCGGCGCGCGGGGTGGCCTTTGGCAAGGCGTTCGACTGCCGCGCGGGCGTGTGCGCGATGCTGCTCGCCCTGCGCGAGCTCTCACGCCGCGACGACCTGCCCGTCGACGTGGTGGCCTCGATCTCCGCGCAGGAGGAGGTCGGCGAGCGCGGGGTGGCCGCGGCCGCGCGGCGCTTCTCGCCCGCCGCGGCGTTCCTCTTCGAGGGCTGCCCCGCGGACGACACGTTCTGCCCGCCCGACGAGGTGCAGGCCGCACTGGGCCGAGGCCCGATGTTTCGCTACTTCGACCGCTACATGATCACGCACCCGCGCTACCAGCGCTTCGTTCTTGGCGTGGCGTCCGAGGTGGGGATTGCCGCGCAGACCTCCGTACGCGAGGGCGGCGGCACCGATGGCGGGCCCGTGCACCAGCTCGACGTCCCCTGCGTGGTGGCGGGCGTGCCGTGTCGCTACGTGCACGCCGGGACGGCGATCTGCCGCGTCGACGACGTGCGCGCCGCGGCCGAGGTGGCCGTCGCCGTGGCGGATCGCCTCACGTCCGAGGTGCTGGCGGGGTTCTAGCGGGCGGTCCTTCTCGCCGCGCGTCCTTCTCGCCGCGCGTCCTTCTGCCGCGCGTCCTTCTCGCCACGCGTCCCAGCTCCCCTCCTTCCTTAGGTGAGCACAAATCTTGAACCAACACTGCTCACCTAAGGGGTCTGGGCCCCGAGAACCTGGGAAAACGTGACTCACCTAAGCAAAGAGGGGGTCGGAAGTTAGATCAATTTGCTCACCTAAGCCGAAGGGGCGACAGGGGCGACAGGGACAACAGGGGTGACAGGGGCAACGGAGGTGGCAGGGGCGAAAGGGCGCCAGGAAGCTGAAGGGGGACCGGCGAGTGACCGCGCGCCCCTACAGCACGCCGTCCAGGTCGCCGCGGTCGCGGGCCATCTCCAGCAGGCGCCCGAACACCTGGCTGCCGTGCACGCCGTCGTGCTCGAACTCGTTGGTCACCCAGGCGTGGCTCGCGCCCACGCGCGAGAGCGTGTCCAGCTGCAGGCCCGCATCCACGTAGAGGTCGTCGTAGTAGACGGCGGCCTGGAGCGGCGTCTCGTTGGCGAGAAGGACCTCCGGGTCGTAGAGCCGCCCGAACGAGGTCTCCCCCATGAGGGCGCCCATCGCGCCCGCGAAGGGGCGAAGCTCCGGCATCTCCTCGAACATCCACGGGAAGCACGCCTCTCCGGTGAGCATGAGCGGGCGGGCGTCGGGCGAGAACTCCGGGCGACCCCGCAGGGCGCGCTCCGCGGCCCACGCGACCGGCCGCTCGAGCTCGCCGTCCGCGTAGATGAGCTCCTGAAGCACCCAGTAGAGCGGGTTCGCCACGACGTTGGTCGCGGACCAGACGCCCGCGAGGAACGCCGGCGACACCTCAACGCGCGCGGGGTCCCCGCCCGCCGCGTCGAGCGCGGCCGCAGCGCTGCCATCTCCTGCGGCAAACGCGAGGTCAAGCAGGTTGTGCAGCCGCTCGTGGCCGGGCTTCATCCCCAGCCCCTGGCCGAGCGACTGGAGTCGCCTGACCGTGAGCGGGGAGCCGTCGGGCAGCGTGAGGTCACCTGCGGCGGCGCGATCGGCAAGCAGCGAGAGGCGCTCCTCGTCCTGCGGGTAGCGCTCGTAGAGGAGGCGCGTCTTGGCGGCCATGCGCGGGAAGGTGCGCGCGTAGACCTCGTCCGCGCTCGCGGGCACGTGCGGGATGCCGCCGCAGACGAAGCTCGCCCGCGCCGCGCCGGGGAAGGCCGAGAGGTACGCGAGGGTGAGAAAGCCGCCGTAGCTCTGGCCGAGCGTCACCCAGCGCGCGCCGCCGAGCTCGCGCACCCGCAGGTGCTCGAGGTCGCGCACGATCGAGTCGGCGAGAAAGCAGCGCAGGAACGCCGCCTGCGCGCGGGCGTCGCCCTCGCGCGCGACGACGGAGCCGTCAACGCGCCCGGAGCGGCCGGTGCCGCGCTGGTCGGGAAGGATCACGCGAAAGTGGCGGACGGCCTCCTCGACCCAGCCGTCGCTCGTCGGCGAGGTGGGCCGCGGGCACGCCCCGCCGGGCCCGCCCTGGAGGAACACGAGATATGGAAGGTCGCGGCCCGCGTTCTCGGGCGAGCAGAGCACGCGGTAGAAGAGGCTGGTCGAGCGGCCGGGGAAGCGACGGCCCGACCAGTCGAGCGGGACCTCGCAGGAGCGGTCCTCCACGACGAGCCCGGGCAGGTGATAGCGTGCGAGAAGCGCCATGGCGAGACCTCCCTCAGAAGCGCGCCCACGCGGCGCGCCCGTGCGGCGGGGCGAGAAGGACGCGCCGCGGAAGCCGCCCGTCCTTCTCGCCCCGCGCGTTATTCTCCCCTGCTAGACCAGGTACTCCGCAATCTGAACGGCGTTCGTGGCCGCGCCCTTGCGAATCTGGTCGCCGCAGCACCAGAACGTGAGCGCGCTTGCGCCCTCGGGCGCGGAGAGGTCGCGGCGGATGCGGCCGACGTAGATGAGGTCCTGGTCGGAGGTCTCAAGCGGCATGGGGTAGCGGCTCGACGCGGGGTCGTCCACGACCTTCACACCCGGGGCCGCCTCGAGCGCGGCGCGCGCCTCCTCCACGGAGAGCGGCCGCTCGAACTCGGCCGTGATGGACTCGGAGTGCGAGCGCACCACCGGCACGCGGACGCAGGTGCAGTTCACGCGCAGCTCGGGGAGGTGCATGATCTTGCGGCCCTCGTTGAGCATCTTGAGCTCCTCGGAGGTGTAGCCCTCGTCCTTGAAGCCGCCGATCTGCGGGATGAGGTTCTCAGCGAGCTGGTACTGGAAGGGCGCGGTCTCCCCCACGGGCTCGCCGGCCGCCACGCAGCCGATCTCGCGCACGAGCTCGTCGAGGCCGGGCTTGCCGGCGCCAGACGCCGCCTGGTAGGTGGACACGATGAGCCGCGTCACGCCCGCGAGCTGGTGGAGCGGCCACACGGGCACGAGGCCGATGATCGTGGCGCAGTTGGGGTTGGCGATGATGCCGTG
Source organism: Thermophilibacter provencensis (assembly GCF_900128445.1). Lineage (GTDB taxonomy): Bacteria > Actinomycetota > Coriobacteriia > Coriobacteriales > Atopobiaceae > Thermophilibacter > Thermophilibacter provencensis. The sequence goes on from NZ_LT671417.1 coordinate 2,088,391, forward strand.
GTGGGCCGCGATGTCGGCGGCGTTGATCTCGGGCACGACGAGCGGCACGTCAGCGTCCATGCGGAAGGCGTGGGAGTTGTCCACGCACACGGCACCGCGGCGGACGGCCTCCGGCAGGAGCGCGCGGGCCGTGGCGTCATCGGCCGCGCCGAGGACGATGTCAACGCCCTCGAAGGCGTCAGGCTCGGCCAGGCGCACGGGCACGTCCTCGCCGGCAAAGCGCACGGTCTTGCCCGCGTCAACGGAGCGCTGGCTCGCCAGCGGCACGAGCTTGCCCACAGGGAAGCTGCGCTCCTCGAGGCACTGGAGCATCTGCTGGCCCACCACGCCGGTGGCGCCGAGGATGGCAACGGTCTTCTCGCTCATAGCGGTTCCTTTCTGCCGAGTGGGCGTGCGGGGCGTGCAAGGGGGACCGTGCACGCTAGCTGGTGGTGACCATCTCGTCGCGGACGAAGCGGTCGTAGATCACCTGGACGGCACGGTCGAAGTCCTCGTTGTTGACGCCCATGATGATGGAGATCTCCTGCGAGCTCTGCGTGATCATGCGAATGTTGACGCCCGCCTCGCCGAGCGCGCCGAAGATCTTGCCCGAGGTGCCGGAGCGCTTGGACATGTTGCGGCCCACGACGGAGAGCAGCGCGAGCTTGTCGACCATCGTGATGTCGTCCGGCTCGAGCTCGCGGCGGATGTCGGTCACGATGGAGTAGATCGAGTCCTTGACGTCGGCGCCGTTCACCACCACGGAGAACGAGTCGACGCCGGTGGGGATGTGCTCCACCGAGATGCCGTAGCGCTCGAAGATCGAGAGCGCCCGACGGACGAACCCCACCTCGCCGGACATGTGCGCCTTCTTCACGTGCACGGAGATGAAGTCGCGCTTGCCGGCGATGCCGGTGATGAGGTGCTCGTCCTCGCCGATGCGCGCCTTCTCGCGGATGATGGTGCCCTCGTCCTGCGGCCGGTTGGTGTTCTTGATCTGGATGGGGATGTTCACCTCGCGCACCGGGAAGATGGCCTCCTCCTGCAGGACCGAGGCGCCCATGTAGGAGAGCTCGCGCATCTCGTCGAAGGTGATGCGGCGGATGGAGCGCGGATGGTCGACGATGCGCGGGTCGGCGGAGAGGAAGCCAGAGACGTCGGTCCAGTTCTCGTAGAGGCCCGCGTCGATGCAGCGCGCGAGGATTGCCCCCGTGATGTCGCCGCCGCCGCGCTGGAAGAGCTTGATCTGCCCGTCCACCGTGGCGCCGTAGAAGCCGGGCAGCACGAAGCAGCCCTTGCGCACCATGACGTCCTTGAGGCGGGCGGCGGTGCGCTCCATGTCAACGTTGCCGTCGTGGTGGAAGACCACGACGTCGGCCGCGTCGACGAAGGGCAGGTCCAGGTACTCCGCCATGAGGTGCGCCGTGAACCACTCGCCGCGCGCCACGATGTACTCGGGCGAGTGCTTCTTGATGTTCCTGGCGAACGTCTCGAACTTCTCGTGCACCGGCCACTTGAGCCCCAGCTCGTCGGCGATCTCCACGAAGCGCTGCTCGATGTCGGCGAGAAGCGCGGTGCAGTCCACGTGGTACTGGATGTGCGCGTTCACGAGGAGCAGGAGGTCGGTGATCTTGTTGTCGCCGTCGAAGCGCTTGCCGGCGGCGGAGACCACCACGAAGCGGCGGTCAGGGTCCGCCTCGACGATGGCCTTGACCTTGCGGAACTGCTCGGCGGACGCGACGGAGGACCCGCCGAACTTGGCGATCTTTATCATGCTGAGAAACCTGCCTTCCTAGGCAACCTGACAAATTGCCCTGGCACCTTTGTCAACATCGGGGTCAGGCGAGGGCGGCCATGAACGTGGTGGGGTCGGCCTCGAGCGCGGCGTCGAGAAGGGCGCGGGCCTCCGCGGCGGTGACGTCGCGGGCGACCACGGCGCCGGGCGCGAAGGGCTCGGAGCCGGGGATCGTGGCCTCGGTGCGGAACACGTGGTCGGAGCGGAGCAGCTCCGGGTCCCACGCGAGGCCGCGCGAGAAGTCGTAGGCGGGCCGGCGGACGCCGCGCACGCAGTCGAGCACGTCCTGGACGATGGCGTTGCCCGTGGGGAGGCTGCCGGCGCCCTGGCCATAGAAGCGCAGCTCCCCCACCGTGGTGGCGTCAAGGGTCACGAGGTTGAAGTTCGAGGGCACGCTCGCCTCGAGCGAGTCGAGCGAGACGGCGACCGGCTCCACCGCCGCGGCGTAGCGCCCGTCGCGGCAGACGCCGCGCCCGAGGAGCTTGGCCGTGCGGCCGCACCCGGCCAAAAGGTCGAGGTCCGACTTCCTGAGGTTGCGGATGCCCGTCACCGGGAGGTCCTTCTCGCATGCCACGTCAAAGGCCACGGAGGCCGAGATGATGGTCTTGTTGGCCACGTCGATGCCGTCGATGTCGGCGGAGGGGTCGCGCTCGGCGTAGCCGAGTCGCTGCGCCTCGGCCAGGACCTCGAAGAAGTCCGCCCCCTCGCGGCGCATGGCGTCCACGATGTAGTTGGTCGTCCCGTTCATGATGCCGGAGAACGACGTGACCTCGTCGATGCGCCGAACCTTCTCGACGCTCGCGATCCAGGGGATGCCGCCGCCGACGGACGCCTCGATGTAGAGGCCCGCCCCCGAGGCCGCCGACGCCGCGGCGAACTCCGCGAAGTGGGCCGCCACGACGGCCTTGTTGGAGGTCACGACGTGCTTGCCCGCCTCGAGCGCCGCCATGATGTAGGTGCGGGCGGGCTCGACGCCGCCCATGCACTCCACCACGAGCCCGATCTCTGGGTCGGCGACGATGTCGTCATAGCTGGAGGTCATCCGAGGGTCGGTGAGGCGATCGGGCAGCTCGAGGATGCGCGCGACCTCAACGTCGGGCACGCGCTCGGAGATGATCTGGTCAACGCCGCGGCCGACCGTGCCAAAGCCGAGGAGGGCGATCTTCATGCGTCTCGTCCAATCTTTCGAATGTGTATCCAACGCGCGGCGGGAGCGCGCACCGCGGCTATGATACTTGCAGGCAAGGCACGGGTACCTCGGACGCAAGGAGCCACAGTGACCCCGTTCTACCACAGCACGCGCTCGGGCGCGCAATCCGTAACAAGCAAGCAAGCAATCCTCGCGGGCATCGCGCCCGACGGCGGCCTCTACGTCTCCGACGGGCTCGGCGAGAAGAGCGTGGGCCTGGACGTCGTCTGCGGCCAGGGCTTCCGCGAGACCGCCCGCCTCGTCCTGGGGACGCTCCTACCAGACTATACGGCCGACGAGCTCACCGGCTGCGTGGAGGCCGCCTACGGCGCGCAGTGGGACGCGCCCGACGTCTGCCCCGTCACGCCGCTCGGCGCCGACTGGCTGCTCGAGCTCTACCACGGGCCCACCTGCGCCTTCAAGGACGTGGCGCTGCAGATGCTCCCGCAGCTCATGAGCGTCGCGCGCGCGGACGACGGGCGGAAGATCATGGTGGTCACCGCCACCTCGGGCGACACTGGAAAGGCCGCGCTCGACGGCTTCGCTGGCGTCGACGGCACGGGCGTGACGGTCTTCTACCCGCACGGCAAGGTGTCCGACATCCAGCGCCTCCAGATGGTGACGCAGCTCGGCGGCAACGTTGCGGTCTGCGCCGTGCGCGGCACCTTCGACGACTGCCAGGGCGAGGTCAAGCGCATCTTCGCAGACCGCGAGCTCGCGGCGCGCCTCGCCGAGGGCGGCGTCGTGCTCTCGAGCGCCAACTCCATCAACGTGGGACGCCTGGCGCCGCAGGTCACCTACTACTTCGACTCCTATGCGCAGCTCGTGCGCGCCGGCGCCGTGACTCCGGGCGACGAGGTCACGTTCTGCGTGCCCACCGGCAACTTCGGTGACGTCCTCGCCGGCTACTACGCCAGGCGCCTCGGCCTGCCCGTGCGCCGCCTCATCGTGGCGTCCAACGCCAACGACGTCCTCACGGACTTCCTCACCACCGGCACCTACGACCGCCGCCGCACGTTCCACAAGACCATCTCGCCCTCGATGGACATCCTCGTGTCCTCCAACCTGGAGCGCCTGCTGTACTTCGCCTCCGACGGCGACTGCGAGCTCGTGTCCTCCCTCATGGGCGACCTCGCGGAGAAGGGCGTCTACACCGTGCCCGACCGCGTCATGGACGAGATTCGCTCCGTGTTCTGCTGCGGCCGCGCCGACGACGCCGACACGCGCGAGACGATCCGCTCGACCTGGGACGAGCTCGGCGTCCTCATTGACCCGCACACCGCAGTGGCAAAGCACGTGCTCGACGCCACGCCCGACGACGGCTCTGCGCGCGTCTGCCTCTCCACGGCGAGCCCGTACAAGTTCTGCGCGGACGTCCTCTCCGCCCTCGGCGAGGTCACCGACGGCATGAACGGGTTCGCCTGCATGGACGCCCTCGAGCGCCTCACGGACACCGTTGCGCCGGCACAGCTCTCCGGCCTGCGGGCTGACCCCATCCTGCACGATGACGTCTGCGACCGCGAGCGCATGGGCGCCTTCGTCGAGTCCGCCTGCGCGCGGGTGTTCCTGTGATCGGTGCCGACGGCCGCGAGCGGCCCATGGTCATCGTCCGCGTGCCGGCCACCTCGGCCAACGTTGGCGTGGGCTTTGACTGCCTCGGGCTCGCGCTCGACCTCACGGCGACGTTTCTCATGACGCCCTCCGAGCGGCTCGAGGTCGTGGGGTGCGAGGAGCGCTTCCGCGGCGAGGACAACCTCGTCTGGCAGAGCTACCTCGACGCGTGCGGGCGGCTCGGAACGGACGCCGTGCCCCTGCACATAACGATCCTCTCGCCGATCCCGCTCTCGGGCGGCCTTGGCTCAAGCTCCGCCTGCGTGATCGCCGGCGTCGGGGCGGCCATGGCCCTCTCGGGCGGGGGCTTCTCGCGCGAGAGGGCCCTCGAGCTCGCCGTCGCCATGGAGGGCCACCCCGACAACGTTGCCCCGGCGCTCCTCGGCGGGCTCGTGAGCTCCTTCGTCGACGGGGACCTGACCACCTCGACGCGGATGGACGTTGCCGGTAACCTGCGCTTCGTTGCCATTGCGCCCCCGTACGAGGTCCGCACCGCCGACGCGCGTCGCGTCCTGCCCGAGGAGGTCTCGCGCGAGACGGCCGTCTGGCAGATGGGCCGCTGCGTAGCCATGGTGGGGGCGCTCGAGCTCGGCGCCGCCGGCCTTCTCCCCCCCGCCTGCCACGACCGCCTGCACGAGCCGTACCGCGCAAAGCTGATCCCCGACTACGAGACCCTGCGCTCCGCCGCGCTCGAGGCGGGCGCGTGCGCGTTTTTCATCTCCGGCTCGGGGTCAACGATGATAGCCGTCGCGGACGGGGACGCCGCGGCGGCGAGGGTGGCGTCCGCCTTTGCCGACGCCTGTCCCGGCTACTGGCTGCAGACCCTTCCCGCCAACACCCTCGGCACCACCGTCGAGGTCCACTAGCGCACGCGAGAAGAACCGCGCCATGGGAAAGGCGGCGGACCCGGGAGGGTGGTCCGCCGCCTGAGACGAGGGCGGCAAAAGGCCGCCGCCCAGGTACACGATGTTGTCAGCCGCCGAGATAGGCCTTGCGGACGTCGTCGTCGACGAGCAGCTCGGCACCGGTTCCGGTCTTCTTGATCGTGCCGATCTCCAGGACGTACGCACGGTCGGCAACAGAGAGCGCCATGTTGGCGTTCTGCTCGACGAGCAGAATCGTGGTCCCCGCCTCGTTCAGCTGCTTGACGATGGCAAAGATCTCCTGCACGAGGATGGGAGCGAGGCCCATGGAGGGCTCGTCGAGCATGAGCAGGCGGGGCTTGCTCATGAGCGCACGGCCCATGGCGAGCATCTGCTGCTCGCCGCCGGAGAGCGTGCCGGCCACCTGGCCGCGACGCTCCTTGAGGCGCGGGAAGTGATCGTAGACCTTCTCGAGCGTCTCCCTGTTCTCCGCATCCGTGCGGGTGTAGCCGCCCATCTCGAGGTTCTCGGCGACCGTCATCTGCGTGAACACGCGCCGCCCCTCGGGGCAGAGCGCGAGCCCCCGCTCGACGATCCTGTGGGCGCGCAGGCCAAGGAGGGTCTCCCCCTCGAAGTCCACGGAGCCCGAGTCAGGCTTGATGAGACCGGCCACGGTGTTGAGCGTGGTGGACTTGCCGGCCCCGTTGGCGCCGATGAGGGTCACAATCTCGCCCTCATCGATATCGAAGGAGATGCCGCGGACCGCCTTGATCGCGCCGTAGGAGACGTGCAGGTCCTTGACTGAAAGAAGGGCCATCTACTTCACCTCCTGCTTGCCGAGGTAGGCCTCGATGACGCGCGGGTCGTTCTGGATCTGCTCGGGGGTGCCCTTGGCGATGATCTTGCCGTAGTCGAGCACGCCCACGACCTCGCACACGCCCATGACGAGCGACATGTCGTGCTCGATCAGGAGAATGGCGATCTGGAACTCGTCGCGGATCTTGAGGATGTTCTCCATCAGCTCCTCGGTCTCGGCGGGGTTCATGCCCGCCGCGGGCTCGTCGAGGAGCAGGACCTTCGGGCCGGTGGCGAGGGCGCGGAGAATCTCCAGGCGGCGCTGGGCGCCGTACGGGAGGTTGCCCGCCTGAGTGTCTGCATACTTCCTCATGTCGAAGATGTCGAGCAGCTCAAGGGCCTTCTCGCGGTACTCGGCCTCCTGGCGCCAGTGGCCGGGGAGGCGGAGCATGTCCGTGATGAGGTTCGTCCTCATGGCGTTGCCGTAGCCCACGAGCACGTTCTCGAGCACGCTCATCTGCGAGAAGAGCCTGATGTTCTGGAACGTGCGGGCGACGCCCATGCGGTTGACCTCCGCAACGGACTTGCTCGCGGTGTCGTATCCGTCAACGAGGACGGTGCCGCGCGTGGGCTTGTAGACGCTCGTAAGCAGGTTGAAGATCGTGGTCTTGCCGGCGCCGTTGGGACCGATGAGCCCGGAGATCTCCGTGCGGCCCATGGCGATGTTGAAGTCATCCACGGCGGTGAGGCCGCCGAAGTCGATGCCGAGGTGCTCCGCCTGGAGCACGGGGATGGAGCCGAGGTCACGCTCGGGAATGAGGTTCGGCGTCTCCATCTGCACGAGGACGGGGCGACGCTTCTTCTTGTCGCTAGGCATCGTGGCTCGCCTCCTTTCCGTCATCTGCGCCCGCGGGCGCGGCGCTCTTCCTCGACCACGGGAAGTCGCGGTTCATGACGCGCTCGATGATGCGGGAGAGCGAGAAGTCATACGAGCCGAGCAGGCCCTGCGGGCGGAAGATCATCACAAGAACGAGCACGACGGCGTAGGCGATCATGCGATACTCGGAGAACGCGCGAAGCGCCTCGGGCAGAATCGTGAGGACAGTTGCGGAGAGGGCGGAACCGAGCATGGAACCCATGCCGCCGAGGACCACCATGACGAGAATCTCGATCGATTTCATAAAGCCGAAGACCGCTGGCTGCAGGACGCCGACGCACCCGGCATAGAGGCCGCCGGCCACGCCCGCGAAGAACGCGGAGGCGACGAAGGCGAGCGTCTTGTAGTAGGTGGTGTTGACGCCCGTGGCCTCTGCCGCGATCTCGTTGTCGCGGATGGCGAGGATCGCGCGGCCATGACGGGATTTCATCATCGTGTGGATGAGGAAGCACACCACCGCGACGCAGCCAAAGACGAGCAGGAAGCTCGTATAGCCGGGAATGCCCGTGAGGCCCGCCGCACCGCCCGTGAGCTCGAAGCCGAGCACGCTGTCGATGTTGAGCATCACAACACGGATGATCTCGGCGAAGGCGAGCGTGATGATGGCGAGGTAGTCGCCCTTGAGGCGCAGCGCGGGAATGCCGATGATGATGCCGGCAACCGCGGCGCACAGTCCGCCCACGACGAGGCCGCCCAGAACGAGCAGGAACGTCATCGGCGAGCCTGTTACAAAGTCACGCGCTCCGATGCCCAGAACCTCGCTCATGCGAATGATGAAGATCGAGCAGCCGTAGGCTCCCATTGACATGAAACCCGCGTGGCCGAGTGGCAGCTGGCCGAGATAGCCGGTGGCGATATTGAGCGAGACTGCCAAGATGATGTAAATGCCCACCTGCTCGAGCACCGTGGACTGGTAGCGGTTGATGGCACCTCCATCAATCATAAGCTCGCCCAAGATGAGAATTACGAGCACTAGAACAGCGTTGATTGCGTACCTCGCAGGCATCGACAGGCTGCGTCGCTTGCCGGCGGCCGGCTGAGGGCCACCCGTCGAAATGATGGGGCGCTTCTCGGTCATGACCTCTTCTTCCATGCGTGCACCCCCTAGACCTTCTCGTTCATCGTGCGACCGAAGATGCCGGTGGGCCGCACCACGAGGACGATGATGAGCAGCAGGAACACCACCGCGTCCTTCCAGACGGAGAGACCGAGCGCGGTGACGATAACCTCGGCGAAGCCGACGAGCAGGCCACCCACGACAGCGCCCGGAATCGATCCGATGCCGCCCAGGACCGCCGCGACGAAGGCCTTGGTGCCGAGCATCATGCCCATGGTTGGGCTAGCCTGCGTGTAGGCCATCGCATAGAGCACGGCTCCTATGCCAGCGAGCGCGGACCCCACGGCAAAGGTAAACGAGATCGTGGAGTTGACATTGATGCCCATGAGGCGCGCGGCGCCCATGTCCTCGGACACGGCACGCATGGCCTTGCCGAGCTTGGTCTTCTGAACCACGAGGGTGAGCGCGACCGTGGCAACGATGGTAACGATGACCGTGAGCACTGAGGGGAACGAGAGCGCTAGGTCGCCCACCTGGATGGTCTGCAGATCGGTGTAGGCGGGGACCACCTTGGCATCGGCGCCGAAGACGAGCTGGGCGCCGTTCTCGAGGAAGTACGAGACGCCGATGGCGGTGATGAGAATCGAGAGCCTCGGCGCGTTTCTCAGCGGGGCATACGCGACCTTGTCGATGAGCACGCCCATGAGCGTGCATGCGGCCACGGAGAGTATGACGGCGAGGACGGGGTTGAGCCCCAGCTGGGCCATGACCAGCCACGACACGTACGCGCCGACCATGATGATGTCGCCGTGCGCGAAGTTGAGCAGCAGGATGATGCCGTACACCATCGTGTAGCCCAGGGCGACGAGCGCGTAAATGCTGCCGAGCTGCAGGCCATTGAGCACCTGCGTAATAAACAAGGCGAGCTCCTCTCATGAGGGGCGCGGCACAGCCGCGCGCGAGCAAAGCGGGGCACCGGGCACAGCTTGCCCAGTGCCCCGTAAGGGGCGAGAAGGACGATGGGCCACTAGGCCTCAAGGACCTGGAAGGTCTCCTCGGCGCCGTCCTCGGCGAACGTGATGATGAGCGAAGACTTGACCGGGTCACCGGTACCCTCGTAGGAGATGGAGCCCGTGACGCCCTCGACAGTGCCAGAGGCGACGCCGTCGATCACGGCCTGCTTGTACTCATCGGAACCCGCCTCGAGACCGGCCTCCTCGGCTGCGGTAAGGCCTGCGGCAAGAACCATGGCTGCGTCATAGCCGAGGGCACAGAAGTTGGTGGGTGCCTCACCGTACTCGGCCTCGTAGTCAGAGACGAACTTCGTGGCGGTCTCGGACTCGTTGGAGGAGCTGAACGCGCAGCAGTAGTAGCAGTCGTGAAGGTTGGCGGCGTCAGCGTAGTTCTCGGAGCCTCCGTAGATGCCCGACCAACCGTCGACGCCCAGGAAGACCTTATCGTAGCCCTGGGTGCGCGCCTGGTTCACGATCATGCCGTCGTCCTGGTAGTAGTTGGGGACGAGAATGGCGTCAGGGTTGGTTGCAATGATGTTGGTGAGCTGCGCCTTGAAGTCGACGTCGCCGTCGGCATAGGACTGCTGGGTGGTAATCGTGATGCCCAAGGACTCCGCCTCATCGCAGAAGGCGGCGTTGACGCCCTCAGAGTAGTCGGAGCCGGAGAGATAGAGCGTGGCAACGTTCTTGTACCCCTGCTCAGAGGCAAAGTGGGCCATGACACGGCCCTGCTCCGGGTCAGTCACGCAGGCGCGGAAATAGTTGGAGCCATAGGTGACGACGTCAGCCGCCGTGGCGGACGGAGTCACGCAGGGCATGTTGTCTGCCACGGAGGCCTGTGCAACGGCGATGGTGGGGCCGGTGAGAACGGAGCCGACGATACCCGTCACGCCGTCCTCCTGGACGAGGCGGTTGTAGGCGTTGACGGCCTCGGTGGCGTCGCCCTTGGTGTCGTAAACGACGGCCTCGATCTGCTTGCCGTTGACGCCACCGTCAGCGTTGAGCTGCTTGAAGTAGAGCTGCGCACCGTTCAGGCACGCGAGGCCGTAGGACGAGTTGTCGCCGGTGTGCGGGCCCATGATGCCCACCTTGATGCTAGACGCGCCGTCGCCGCCCTCGCCGCCGCCGTTGCCGCCGCAGCCCACGAGGCCGAGGCCCATTATCGCCGCCGCGGAGCCGGTCACGAACTGGCGCCTGGAAACGTTCTCGAACATGTCTTTCTCCTCCCGTCGCTTCTTACGTAAAGCGTGCTGCTACCGTACGCCCGCCCCAAGCGCGGCAGCAGCGATGTGGAGGAATTGTTAACCGAGCTGTGACCATGCTAACAGCATCGAAACAATCACCGCGCACGCGACCTTGCGAGCTGACGCGAGAGGGCCCAGGAGAGCGCGGCGCCCGCGACGACCCCGGCGAGGTCGATGCAGACGTCGACCGGGCTCCCCGAGCGCCCGGGGACGAAGAGCTGGATCGACTCGTCGATGGCGGGGACGAGCGCGACGAGAAGACCCGCAGGCAGCGCAGGCCTGCCGGATTCGGCGCGTCGGGCGACGAGGAGCCCGCGAGATATCGCGCCGAGGACGGCGTACTCGGAGAAGTGGGCGCACTTGCGAACGACAAGCGACATGACGTCGGTGTCCGCCACCCCGACCGCCTCGAAGAGCGGCCTCAGCAGCCCCACGACGGCTCCGCTCTCAGCCGAGGACTGAGGCCCCTGGACAAGCGAGTGCCCCCAGATAAAGGCTATCCACAGAGCGAGCGCGACGGCCCATGGGAGAGCGGGCCGCCGCGCCGAGTCGCCATGCACGCGCGTCATGCCTCGACAGCCACCGTGCTCGAGAAGTGCCGGGGCGTGTGCGCCGGACGGGCGGACGGAGACCCCGCGAGGTGCGCCGAGCGCTGCGTCCCCCCTTCGATGACCTGCAGGAACCGCCTCGAGGTGCGGCGGACGGCATTGGAGGAGCTCTTGGAGAACTCATCCTTGATGAGGTAGTCGACGTAGGACTCCGTGTCCACGACCTCGGGATGGCCGGCCGGCGGACGGAAGGGGATGAACGCGGTGTCCGGCTCGAGGTTGTCAGGCTCGTCGAGGGTGTCCGCGCCGCCCACCGAATCGATGAACACGATGGGGTCGCGCTTCGGGAGCTCGGCGGCGACCAGCTCGTCGAGCGAGCGCAGTGCCGCCGCCCAGTCGTCGTCCGCGGTGAGCTCCTCGACCGTGCGGCGCTCGGGGTACGCGCCCTCGTCGACGAAGGCCACGCGCCCGGAGATGCTCGCATGGGACGCCTCGCCGCCCGCCGGCGGGACGTCGAAGCCGCGGGAGAGCCCCGCGTCAAGCCTGCGGCCCATGCCGGAGAAGTCGGCGGGAATGGCGAGCGGGTCGTCCTCGGCGGCAATCCCGAAGGACGATGGGATGGAGTCGGCGCCGACGGATGCCGTCCACCAGCTCGTTCCCACGTCGCCCACCGTTCCGTCGGCGCGCTCGATGACGGGGACGCCCGCCATCCTGCCCGCGTCCATGCGCGCCCTGAGCGTCGCGGCGACGCCCTCCGCACGGCGCGCCATCCGCTCGCGGAAGGTCAGGCGGCTGACGTAGTTCTCGGCGACGTCCTCGTAGTCGCGCGCGGCGTGGCTCGGCCCACGGCGCTCGGAGTCGGTCGACGGCTCCGCGCCGGCCCGGGGCACGACGGCGGAAGGCGGCTCCTCGATGGGCGTCGGCGCGGCGGGGACGCTCCCGGCTGCAGGCTCCCCGTCGACCGGGCGCATGTGACGAGGACGATACGCGGGGACATCGTCGGGCACGGCGACGGAGGCCGAGGTCCGCTCGGAAGGCGTCGGCACCGGGCGTCGCGCGGCGGCACGCCGGGACAGCGCCCGCACGAGTGCCGCCACGCCGAGCACGGCGCCCACGGCGACGACGCCGCCCGCGAAGCCAGCGGCAAAAGATGCCCCCGGGGAGGAAAGGGCCTCGCCGACCACGTCCTCAAGCGAAAGGGCCGTCGCGGGCGCCGGCAGCGCCAGCGCGAGCGGCCCGCCTATCCCCGCAAGGACGGCCGGATTCCTACCCACTCTCATGCTCTCCCGCTCCTCCCAGAGACGGAAGACGAGACGAACTTCAAACCACGGGTTCCCACCAACGAACGCGAGGTGGAAGGGGGCGTCTACGGTTTGGGCTTCGTTTCATCTTCGTGTTACCGCGACGACGCGCACATGCGCTTTCAAGCAACTATACCCATTCGTCAACGTGGCGCGCAAGGGGTTTCGACCCATAGATTAGGACCCCCTCCCCCATTGGCGGAATTTGCGCCGTGGGAGGCCCCACAAGCCCGACGTCCTTCTCGCCAGACTAGACGGACAAAAACAGGCGCGCGTCCCGATCGGCTGGGGCGCGCGCCCGCGAGGACGGCAGGAGGGGGCTGTCGCGACCTAGGCCACGTAGCCGGTCTGGTTTGCCTTCTTGGCGCTCTTGATTAGGAACTCCTCGTTGGAGTCGGTCTCCTTGAGGCCGCGCACGAGCGCGTTGGCGGCGCGCTCCACGTTGTTCATGTTGGCGAGCACGCGGCGGATGCCCCAGACGAATGGCTGGTAGGCGGGGTCGATCAGCAGGTCTTCGTTGCGCGTGCCGGACGCCACCGGGTCGATGGCGGGGAAGATGCGCTTGTCGGCGAGGTCTCGGTCGAGCTTGAGCTCCATGTTGCCGGTGCCCTTGAACTCCTCGAAGATGACCTCATCCATCTTGGAGCCGGTGTCCACGAGCGCGGAGGCGATGATGGTGAGCGACCCGCCATCCTCGATGTTGCGCGCGGCGCCGAGGAACTTCTTGGGCGGGTAGAGCGCGGCGGAGTCAACGCCGCCGGAGAGGATGCGGCCGCTCGCGGGCTGTGCGAGGTTGTAGGCGCGCGCGAGGCGGGTGATGGAGTCAAGCACCACCACGACGTCCTCCCCCATCTCGACGAGGCGCTTGGCGTGCTCGATCACGAGCTCGGAGACATGGGTGTGGTTCTCGGCCGGCATGTCAAAGGTTGAGGCCACGACCTCGCCCCTGATGGAGCGCTCCATGTCCGTGACCTCCTCGGGGCGCTCGTCCACGAGCAGGCAGAAGAGATGCACCTCGGGGTTGTTGGCGGCAATGGACTGGCAGATCTTCTTGAGGACCGTGGTCTTACCCGCCTTGGGCGGGGAGACGATGAGGCCGCGCTGGCCCTTTCCGATGGGCGAGACCAGGTCGATGGCGCGGCCGGTGATGGAGTCCTTTCCGCACTCCATGGCCAGGCGCTCGTTGGGGTAGACCGGCGTGAGGTCGCGGAATCGGGGGCGCGCCTTGAGGTTCTCGGGGGCTCGCCCGTTCACCGCCGAGACGCGAATGAGGGGCGGGTACTTGCTGTTGGAGCGGCCGGGGCCGACGGTGCCCGACACGCGGTCGCCGGCGCGCAGGCCGAGCGAGCGGATCATCTGCTGGTGGACGAACGCGTCGTCGTCGCCCTCCATGTAGTTGCCCGTGCGGATCCAGCCGTAGCCCTCGTTGCCGATCTCGAGGATGCCCTCGACGGGCCGGAAGCCCTCCGCGCGGGCGGCGGCCTCGTAGATGGCCTCCACGAGCGCCGGCTTGCGCACGCCCACGTAGTCGATCCCCAGCTCCGCGGCCTTCGCGCGCAGCTCGGCGACCTTCATCTCGGAAAGCTCCTCGCGGGTGAGCGAGGGCTCGGCGGCCTCCTGCTGGCGACGGTTGCGGCGGCGGCCCTGACCGTTCTGGCGACGGCCCTGGCCGGCAAAGCCGCCCGCGGAACCCTGGCTGGCGCCCCCGCCAGAGGCGTCGCGGTCGCCCTTGTGGCGACGCTTGCGGCCCTGGCGCGACGCCTGATCGGATGCGTCCTGCTGAGGCTGCTCGGCCGGGGCGGCATCCTTCCCGGAAGCGCCCTCGTCGAGGGTCTGCGCGGGCATGGGGGTGGGCTCTGAGCTCGCGTGCGTCAGCACCTCCGCCGCCCGTCCCGTCTCGTCGGGCTGGGGGTCGGCAGGGGACGGCGCCTGCGCGCTCGCGGGCGCCTCGGAAGCCTCCGCCGCCTTTTCGGCCTTGCGGGGCCTCCCGCGGCGGCGCTTGGGGGCCGGGGCCGCCTCATCGGCCTGCTGGGAGGTAGCCTCTCCCCCGTCGCTCACCTGCGCTGCCGTCGCCTCCTGCTCGGCAGCCTGCTCGGTCTTGCGGGGCCTGCCGCGGCGGCGCTTGGGGGCGACGGGCTCGCCTGCGGCCTCGGCCTCCTCGCGCGCCTTTGCCTCCGCGGCCCGCGCGGCCTCCATCTCCGCCTTGGTCCGGCGACGCCGACGCGGCTTGGTTTGCGGCGCCTCGGGCGCGGCGGTCACGGAATCGGCCTGGTCAGGCACGGAAACAGGCGTCTCGGCGTCCGACATAAAACAACCTCTCTTGTTGCGGCCCCACATGCGTCACGGCACGGTCGCCTGGCAAGGCCCGGGTGCAATGCGAGCTCTCATGTGGGTTCGGGGAACGCATCCCCATAAAACGGATGAAGGCGGCCGCGCACCTTGCGTGCGGGACCACCTTCAAACTATAGCACGTATCATGCGACGACGCAGCAAAAACGCTGCATTACGCCACGCTTTCCTCGGCCTCGGCCGCCTTGCGGCTGCCGCGGAGCTTGCGACGCACGACGACGCCCTCGATGCTCTCGACGAGCGACTTCGCGACGCGGACGCCCTCCTCGGTGAGGCTCACGCTCGTGGTGTGCGCGCCGGCGGCATCGTGGGAGCGCGTCGCGAGGCCGCGCTCGACGAGCGAGGAGACCGACATCGAGACCGTCGGCTGCAGAAGGCCGAGCGCGTCGACGATCTGCATGATGGTGAGCGAGTCACTCTCGGAGGCGTAGAGGCCAAGCAGCACGAGGTCACCGGCCTTGCAGAAGAGCGACCCCATGGCGTCGGCGTACTTCCTGATGCGCTCCGCCGACGTCCGCGAGAGCGCGCGGCCCGTGGGGATCTGCGCGCGGGTGAGGTCGGAGAGCTCCTCCACGCGGGCACGGCCGCGCTCTGAGATGGAGCAGACCACGTTCCTGCGGTCCTCCGCCCCCTCGGCGCGCTCGATGAGCCCGAGCGCCGCGAGGTGATTCGTGCGATGGGTCATCGTGGGCCTGAGCGCGCCCTGGTACTCGGCGATCGCCGAGGTCTTCATCGGCTCGTCGGCGATCTCGAGCCGGCAGAGGATCGCGAACTCCTCGAAGGTGAGACGCTCCTCCGAGGAGCCCGCCTGCCTGACGATGTTGTACGCCCTTCTGACGGACATGAATTCCTTGAGGTCCACAGCCCCACCTCTCACACACCTTCGCTAGTGCGAAGGACTTCCTGCAAAGCAGCTGATAAAAACTGCCTCCTTGATAGGGGGCAGTATACATAATTTTGAGAGCATTAACCATTGTTAACGCTCTCAAGCAATAAAAATCCTAGATAACAATTCGTTTATTCGCAATCCTTACACAAATGGGACGGCCCCGACGCCGTCATGGCGCCGGGGCCCAAGGCAGGGGCCGAGTGGCCCTACATGCTCTGCGGGGCGTGGACGCCGACGAGCGTCAGCACGAGGGCGAGGACGCGGCGCGTGGCGTCGCACGCGGCGAGGCGCGCGCGGGAGAGCTCCTCGTCCATCGGCCTCCCCTTGCCCGGGAGCACCTGGCAGGCGGCGTAGAACGAGTGGAACTCTCCGGCGAGCTCCTCGGCATAGTGCGTGAGGCGGAACGGGGCGCGGTCGCGCGCGCAGCTCTCGACGAGGCTCGGAAGCTCGCCGATCTTGCGCGCGAGGGCGGCCTCGGAGGCGTCCGAGAGAAGGCCTAGGTCGTAGGACTCCCCCACCGCGCGGCGCGCGACCTCGTCCATGCCGAGATCGGCCGCCTCCTCTACGGTGACGCCCGCGCCGCGGCGCAGGATGGAGCAGATGCGCGCATGGGCATACTGCACGTAGTAGACCGGGTTGGTGTTGTCCTGGCGCTTCACGCGCTCGATGTCGAAGTCGATCATCTGGTTGGAGGACTTGGAGATGAGCGTGTAGCGCGTGGCGTCGGCGCCCACCTCGGCAAGCAGCTCGTCGAAGGTGACCATCGTTCCCTTGCGCTTGGACATGCGCACGGGGGTACCGTCGCGCAGCAGGTTCACGAGCTGGCCGAGAAGGACCTCGAACTGGGTGGGATAGCCGAGGGCCTCGCAGGCGGACTGAACGCGCTGGATGTAGCCGTGGTGGTCGGCCCCCCAGATGTCGATCACGTGGTCGACGCGCTGGAACTTGTTCCAGTGATAGGCCACGTCGGAGGCGAAGTAGGTGTACTCGCCGTTGGTCTTGATGAGGACGCGGTCCTTGTCGTCGCCAAAGGTAGTGGAGCGGAACCACAGGGCGCCCGCCTCGTCGCGATAGAGGTGGCCCATCTCGTCCAGCGCTGCCAGGGCGCGGTCGACGGCGGAGGAGCCGTCCTCGCCCTTCACGTAGAGGCTGCGCTCGGAGAACCAGACGTCAAAGTCGCAGCGCGCCTCGTGGCAGGTGCCGCGGATGGAGTCGAGCATCCAGAGGTAGGCGCGCTCGCGGAACTCAGCCATGCGCTCGTCCTCGGGGGTCGCGAGCCACTTGTCCCCGTCCTCGGTCACGAAGCGCGCTGCGATGTCGACGATGTAGTCGCCGCCGTAGGCGTTGCCGCCCAGCGCCTCGTTGAAGGCGTCCGTGAGCGGGTGGGTCTCGGGGCGCTCGTCTCCCTCGTCCGCCACGAACGCCTCGCGGTCGGCGAGAAGCACCTCGCGGGCGTCTTCGAGGGAGGCGCCGCGCTCCCCCATCACGGAAAGCAGCTGCTGGTAGCGCATCGAGATGGAGTGACCGAAGACGTCCATCTGCGAGCCGTGGTCGTTGACGTAGTACTCGCGCTCCACGTCATAGCCCACGTGCTCCAGCACGCGGCAGAGCGAGTCGCCGATGGCGACCCAGCGGCCGTGGCCGATGTGGAGCGGCCCCACGGGGTTCGCGGAGACGAACTCCACCTGGACCTTGGTCCCCGCCCCCATGCTGGAGCGCGCGTAGTCGGCGCCCTGCTCGCGCACCGTGCGGAACACCTCGTTGGCCGAGGCGGTGGCGAGGTAGAAGTTGATGAAGCCGGGTCCGGCAACCTCGACGCGATCGACGGAGGGGTCCTCGGGAAGGCGGGAGACAATGGAGTCCGCGATCTGGCGCGGGGCGCGGCGGGCGAGCTTGGCCGAGCGCATGGCCACAGTCGAGCTCCAGTCGCCGTTTGAGGGGTCCGCCGGCCGCTCGAAGCCGAGGTCGCCGACCTCGAACTCAGGCAGTTCGCCGGCCTCCTGCGCGGCGGAGATGGCGGCTCGTACGAGCTCCTCGATCTTCTCGGGCATGAATTCTCCTCTTGCTTGCATCGTGGCCGCGCTCGCCTGGGACGGCGGCGGCGCGGCGACTCAGTTGTGCGGGTAACTGTGTGATTGTAGCAAAGCGACTGCCCCCACGAGCCGGATGGGCGCCCCGCGGCGCCCGTCTCGTGGGAACTTCCATCATTTATTACATGGTAAAGAAGGGGGCAACGAGGCTCGGTGGCCCGATTTGGGGCGTCAGGGCCCTGTTGTCCCCTTCATTTCCATGTGATGAATGGTTGAACCGTTTGGAGGGGCGCGGCGCGAGAGGGATATCGGGCGAGGGGGCGCGGGGCGAGAAGTACATTGGACCAGGGGGACTCGGCGCGAGAGGGACCGCGGGGAGGGGCGCGACGCGGGAGGGCGGAAGGCCCCGACGCTCTCGCGGAGACGTCGGGGCCTCGTCCTTCTCGGCGCTTATCGCCCGTCTATGCCGTGGGGCGGCCGGACTCCGCGCGCTCCTCGAGGGCGAGGCGGCTGCGCAGGTCGGCAAGCCCGAGCTCAAGTCCGACGGGATAGGTCTGGGGGTTGAGGAATCGGGCGACCGCCGGGTCGAGCCGCATGAGGGCCTCGCGACAGCGCTCGCGAGCGACCTCGATGCCCTCGGGGCCTCCCGTGCGCCTGCCGTGCTCGACGAGCTTGACGAGCAGCTCCTCGGGCTCGCCCGAGAGGCGGTGCGTCAGGTACGGGTCGAGGATGTCGACCATCTCGCGCGGCGTCCCCTCGCGTGCCACGTCGTCGACGACGAGCATGTCGGCCGTGGGGCGGCCCGCCTGGTCGTAGTAGCGCAGGACGTGCTGGACGCCCGGAACGGTGCGCTTGTAGGACTGCTCGGAGAGCTTGATCACGGGCGTCCACGGCTCGCTCTTGTCGCGACGGACGGCGGAGAGCTTGTATACGCCGCCGAGCGAGGGCTGCGGGTCGCACGTGGCGAGCTTGGTCCCCACGCCGAAGGAGTCGATCGGGGCGCCCTGGGCGAAGAGCGACTGGATGGTGTACTCGTCGAGGTCGTTGGAGACCGAGATCTTGACGTAGGGCAGGCCGGCCTCGTCGAAGGCGGAGCGGGCCTCCTTGGAGAGGCGGGCGAGGTCGCCCGAGTCGAGGCGCACGGCGGAGAGGCGCTCGCCGATGCCCTCCATCTCCTTAGCCACGGTGATGGCGTTTCTGATGCCCTGGTGCACGTCATAGGTGTCGAGCAGGAGCACGCAGTTCTTGGGGCTCGACTTGGCAAAGGCGCGGAACGCCTCGAGCTCGTTCGGGAAGGCCATGACCCAGGAGTGGGCGTGCGTGCCAAAGACGGGGATGCCGTAGATCTTGCCGGCGAGGACGTTCGACGTGGACGAGGCCCCGGCGATGTAGGAGGCACGCGCCACGGCGAGGCCGCCGTCCGGGCCCTGGGCGCGGCGCAGGCCGAAGTCGGAGACCGGGTGGCCCTCCGCCGCTCGCACCACGCGAGCGGTCTTGGTGGCCACGAGCGTCTGGAAGTTCACGAGGTTGAGAAGCGCCGTCTCGATGAGCTGGCAGTCGATGACCGGGCCCTCCACCCGCACCATGGGCTCGCGCCCAAAGACGATCTGGCCCTCGGGGACGGCGTGGATCGTGATGTCGAGGCGATGGTCGCGCAGGTACTCGAGAAACGCGGGCTTGAACATGGGACCGCCGCCCGGCGCCTGAATGCCGGCGAGGTAGGCGATGTCGTCATCCTCGAAGACGAAGTTCTCAACGAGGTCGGCGATCTGGCCGGTGCCGCAGCACACGGCGTAGCCGCCGTCGAAGGGACAGTCGCGGAAGAAGGCGTTGAAGCAGGCCTCCCCGTCGGCAAGCCCCGCCTCCCAGAACCCCTGGGCCATCGTGAGCTCGTAGAGGTCCGTGTTGAGGCAGACGTCGGTGGGCTTGGTGCGGTCGGTGAGAGACATGGCTCCTCCTATCCAAGGACCGTGGCCGCGAGCCAGACGATGGCGACGCCCACCACGGCGAGAATGACGACCTTCTGGCCGAGCGGCATCCTGAGGTCATCGTCATCGGGCTCCATGAGGGCACGGCCGCGCTCGCGGGCCTCGGCGTCGCGCTCAAGGGAGGCCCTCATGGCCTCGTCCTCGGCCTTCTGCCTGCGCAGGCGGTCGAGCTCGGCGCGCTCGGCGGCGGCGCGCTCGGCCTGCTCGCGCGCGGCCTTCTCGGCCCTGAGCTGCTCGAGCTCCGCGCGCTCCTCGTCGGTGAGACCGGTCCTGTCCGCCATGCGACCTCCGTCAGTCGTGCCCCTGCAGTGACAACAGTTTATACCTCAGGGGCCGCGCCCGCCGCGCCGAGCTCGGGGCCCTCCACGCCCGTGGCGTCGAAGGCGGGCACGAAGCTCTCCGAGACCGTCCCGCCCTCCTGCCACCAGATCCTCTCGAAGCCCAGGTCGTCGGCATGGCAGAGCACGAGCTCGTACTCCTCGTCGGTGACGCCGCGCGCCAGCGCGCCGCCCGCGCGGCGGCATGCCTCGTTGGGGGTGTACTGGTTCATCACGGAGAGGTCCACGTCGTTGCCCGCTATGTCCCAGACGCGGTCGAGCACGGCGCAGGAGTCGTCGACGTGCTCCGGGAGCACGAGGTGACGGACGACCACGCCGCGCCGCATGGCGCCGTCGGGCGCGCAGGCTCGCCCACCCGCCGCGCGCACGGCGTCTACCATGACGGCGAGCGAGGCGGCGGCGAGCGAGGGGTAGTCCCGGGCGCGGGAGAGCTCGGCGGCGAGCGCGGGGCTCGCGTACTTGAAGTCGGTGAGCCAGACGTCGACGACGTCCGCAAGTGCGCGGACCACCTCGGGCAGCTCGTAGCCGGAGGTGTTGCAGACCACCGGCACCTCGAGCCCGGCGCCCCGGGCGAGAAGGACCGCCTCGCGGACGTGCGGGGCAAAGTGGAGCGGGGTCACGAGGTTGACGTTGAGCGCGCCCTGCGCCTGGAGCTCGAGCATCATCTCCGCGAGGCGCGGCGCCGTCACCGGCAGGCCGAACCCGCCGCTCGAGATCTCGTGGTTCTGGCAGAAGACGCAGCGAAGCGGGCAGCCCGAGAAGAAGATGGCGCCGGAGCCCGCCTCGCCGGAGATGGGCGGCTCCTCCCAGAAGTGCAGGGCGCTTCTCGCCACCATCAGGGTCGAGGTCATTCCGCACATCCCGGGACGGCCCTCCAGGCGGGCGGCCCCGCAGCGCCTCGGGCAGAGCTCGCAGCGCCCGTAGGCCTCGTGGCCGAGCTCCGGGGCGGCGCCCTTCTCGCCAGCCACGCTAGTCGTCCCTCCTGCGCCGGTGGAGGTTCCGCTTCTCCTCCTCGAAGGCGGCGTCCCCCGGCGCGACGAGCTCGTCCGCCCCGGTCTTGGGGTTGTAGTGGTGCAGCAGGACCGGCTCGAAGAGGTGGAGATGGCGGGCGAATGCCATCGAGACCACCAGCAGCGCGCAGAAGATGGCGATGCGTGGCACGGTGTCGACCTGCGTCATTACGAGCGACCCCACGCACATGAGGCCCGTCCATCCGTACATGAGCAGCACGGCCTGGCGCTGGTCGAAGCCCTCGTCAATGAGGCGGTGGTGGATGTGACCGCGGTCGGCGTGCCCGATGCCGGTGTGCCCGCGCAGGCGCCGCACGATGGCCGAGAACGTGTCGATGATGGGCACGGCGGCGATCACGAGCGGCACGATGATGGTGGTGAGGCCCGCGAAGCGCGTGACGGAGAGCAGGGACACCGTCCCGAGGGCAAAGCCGAGCGTGAGGGCGCCCGAGTCTCCCATGAAGATGGATGCCGGGTGGAAGTTGAACCGGAGGAAGCCGAGCGACGAGCCAGCCACGGCAACGGAGAGCGCGGCGGCGTCGAGCCGGCCCGCCCAGACGGAGAGCACGAACATGGTGAAGCTCGCGATGGCCGAGATGCCGGCGGCAAGCCCGTCAAGGCCGTCGATGAGGTTGATGATGTTGGTGTAGGCGACGAGGTAGACCACGGTCACCGGGTAGGCGAGCCACCCCAGGTGGACGAACCCACCGGGGACGAAGGGGTTGGAGATGTCCCCGATGACGAGGCCTCCCGCCACGGCGATGACGGCGGCGAGCGCCTGGCCGAAGAGCTTCTGGCGCGGCGAGAGCGAAAAGCGGTCGTCGAGCAGTCCGGTGAAGAAGATGACGAGAAACGCGAGGACGAGCAGCCAGTAGTTGACCTCGAGGCGCGGCGACGGGACCAGGACCACGGGCCAGCCCCAGAAGGTGGTCCCCAGGTACTGGACGACGAAGGCGGCGACGATGCCGAGGAAGATGGCGACGCCCCCCATGCGCGGGATGGGCTTCTTGTTGATCCTGCGGGCGTTGGGGTAGTCCACGGCGCCGCACCACACGGCAATCCTGCGCGCGAGCGGCGTCGATGCGAGCGAGACGAGGAAGGATGCCGCGAGAAGGCACAGATATGGCACCAGACCTGAATCCACCTCGTCCCCTCCCCGGCACACGCTCCTAGCAGCTGCCCTGCCATGATAGCGGAAACGGGTCACATATGAGCTGAAGGGGAGCTTGAGCTGCGGCATAACCGCGCGATGCACACGTTCCCCCTAACTGTTGCCGAGAAGAACCACCGTGTCAAGACTGGTATCCCCCGCGAGAACCCCTATAGTAGGTGGTGTCGTCCCCCTGCGGTCAAACTGGGTGAACCGACAAGCGTTACGAGGGAGTCCGATATCTCGTGTTCAGTACGGGTATTCCCCGTTGATGGGAAAGCCGGAACGCGCGATGGGGACACCCACCTTTGAGAGGTGGGTTCATTATCGAGCCGCAGGGGGCGTCTTTGTGTCCGGACGAAGTCCCTCTCGTCCGCCGATGGCGCGGCGAGGCCGACGTGTCCCGTGGAAGGCAATTCCCGATTGGTGCTTGACATCATCGGTGCGCCCTGCCACAATAGCCAACGCGCGAAGCGCCTGGGGACGTAGCTCAGCTGGGAGAGCGCTGCCTTCGCAAGGCAGAGGCCGGGGGTTCGAATCCCCTCGTCTCCACCAGGAAACATCAGGCGGGTGCCCGATATGGGTGCCCGCCTTTTTGTGCGGCACCGGAAGCGAGCTCGAGCGCAGGACGGTCGAGAAGGGAGGCTACTCCCCGTACACACCGCGCAGCGAGTACCAGCCGCCAGACTCCCCCACCATGAGCGGCACGCCGAAGAGCTCGCTCATGACCTCGCTCGTGAGCAGGCGCTCCTTGGGGCCGTCGGCAAAGACCTCGGCCTCCTTGACGAGAAGGACGCGGCGGATATCCGGGATGATGTCCTCGGGATAGTGCGTCACGAGCACCACCGAGCGGCCCTCGGCGGCGAGCGTGCGCATGGTCTGGCGCACATGGTACATGCCCTCGGGATCGAGCCCGGTGCAGGGCTCGTCGAAGATGAGGACCTGCGGGTCGCGCACAAGCTCGCGCGCCACGAGCACGCGGCGCACCTGCCCCGTGGAGAGCGTCATCACGTCGCGCCCGGCGAGCTCGGCGATGCCAAGCCGCTCGAGCGCGTCCATCGCGAGCGAGCGGTCCCGGGCGCTCACGTCCCCACGCAGCGGGGCGCCGAGCGTGCCGAACAGGCCCCCCACCACGATGTCGATCACCGGCAGGTGCACGCGCACCTGGTCGTGCATCGTGGAGCTCACAATGCCAAGGGTCCGCTTGATGTCAGCGAGCTGGGGTCGAGCGGCGCCGCGGAAGCGCACCGGGGGCTCCTCGCGCCAGAGCGGGAAGACCTCGCGCGTGAGCAGCTGGATGAAGGTGGACTTTCCCGCGCCGTTGGGACCGAGAAGGGCGACGTGCTCGCCGTCGACAAGCGAGAAGTCCGAGACGTGCAGGATCGTCTTGCCGCCGCGCACCACGCTCGCGTCATGAATCTGAAAGAGCGGAGCGACGTCGTTCTTCTCGCCCGCGGCGTCCTGATCGATGGTTTCCATTTGATGCCCCCTTGCGTCGCGCCGGGACGGGCCCGCCCCGGCAGGACTACTATAGGCAGACCGCAACCGTGCCCGCGCGCCGGCCGGCGCGCCGTCACCAACTGGCAAAGGAGTCCCGCCATGGCAGAGATGCTCACGCTCGAGGCCTTCGAGGAGGCGTCCGAGAAGGTCCGCGAGGTCACGCTCGAGACCAAGCTCGTGGAGAGCCCGCATTTCTCCGCGCAGACGGGCAACCGCGTCTGGCTCAAGCCGGAGAACATGCAGCGCACGGGCGCCTACAAGGTGCGGGGCGCGTACTACAAGATCTCCACCCTCTCACCCGACGAGCTGGGACGCGGTATCATCACCGCGAGCGCCGGCAACCACGCGCAGGGCGTCGCCTTTGCCGCCACGCGCGCCGGGGCGCGCTCCGTCGTGGTGATGCCCGAGACCACGCCGCTCATCAAGGTCGAGCGCACCAAGCACTACGGCGCCGAGGTCGTGCTCCACGGCGACGTCTATGACGAGGCGTGCGACCACGCCCTCGAGCTCGCAGAGCGCGAGGGCTACACCTTCATCCACCCGTTCAACGACCCGTGCGTCTCCACCGGCCAGGGCACGATCGCCATGGAGGTCGTGCAGGAGCTGCCGCTCGTGGACACGATCCTCGTGCCGGTGGGCGGGGGCGGCCTTGCCTGCGGCGTGGCCACCTTTGCAAAGCTCTACAACCCCAAGATCCGCGTCATCGGCGTGGAGCCGGAGGGCGCCCCCTCGCTCACGGCGGCGCTCGAGGCCGGGCATCCCGTCAAGCTTCCTAGCGCCAACACCATCGCCGACGGCACCGCCGTGCTCGAGGTGGGCGACAAGGTCTTCCCGTATCTGCGCGACAACCTCGACGACGTCATGACCGTGCCGGACGACGAGCTCGTGGTGGCCTTCCTCGACATGGTCGAGAACCACAAGATGATCGTGGAGAACTCCGGCCTGCTCACGGTGGCCGCGCTCAAGCACCTCCCCGCGGAGAACAAGCGCGTGGTCTCCATCCTCTCCGGCGGCAACATGGACGTCATCACGATGAGCTCGGTGGTGCAGCATGGCCTCATCATGCGCGACCGCATCTTCACCGTGAGCGTGCTCCTGCCCGACCGCCCCGGCATGCTCGTGCGCGTGGCGCAGGTCATCGCCGAGCAGAACGGGAACGTCATCAAGCTCGAGCACAACCAGTTCGTCTCGACTAACCGCAACGCCGCCGTAGAGCTGCGCGTCACGATCGAGGCGTTCGGGACCGACCACAAGGAGCAGATCTTCGACGCTCTCAAGGACGCCGGCTTCACCCCCACCCTCGCCCAGACCTCGCTGTAGGCCATCTCAGCTTCAGACGAGGCCTGCCCGAGTTTGTAGTGTGTTTTCCGATCGAGTCACTAAGTACACTACCAACTCAGTGGAAACAAAACAGCAGGTAGATGAGTTGTCCCTTTTGTAGTGTACCTAGGGGGAAGCTCGGGGAACACACTACAAACTGGCTCAGGCCGCTTGTAGGCTCTCCCCGGGACACCCTTCTAACCGTCAAGAGCCGCTCACGGAGGAAATGACACCGTTCACGGACGGTCACGGGGCGGAAACACGAGCCGCGTAGAGTGCACCCTACGAGTAAATGCGACGACAGGGCCAGTACGGGCCGCATCCGTCCCACAGCGAGCGGGCAGCGTGAGAACCCGCGCCGGACGGCCCCGAAGACTCCCTCGAGCAGCTCGCGAGAACCTCTGCGCGGTCGGCGGCCACCCCCGACGTCCCGCCGAGAAGTACCGCGCGCCGGCGGCCACCGTGACGGCTTCGAGGCCACGCCTCGCATTTCTCACAGACGACGAGAGAAAGCGAGGGGAAGCGTGGAACTGAGAAGCGACGCCATCAAGCGGGGCCTGGCACGCGCGCCACACCGCAGCCTACTCAAGGCTGACGGCCTTACCGACGAGGAGCTCGACCGGCCGCTCGTGGCCGTAGTCTCCGCCCAGAACGAGGTCATCCCTGGGCACCTTCACCTCCAGCAGATCGCCGACGCCGTCAAGGCCGGCGTGCGCATGGCGGGCGGCACCCCGCTGCAGGTCAACACCATCGGCGTGTGCGACGGCATCGCCATGAACCACGAGGGCATGCACTACAGCCTCACCAGCCGCGAGGTCATCGCGGACTCCGTTGAGTGCGCGGTCCAGGGCCACCAGTTCGACGCGATGGTCCTCATCCCCTCCTGCGACAAGATCGTCCCCGGCATGCTCATCGCCGCGGCGCGCCTCGACATCCCCACGATGCTCGTCTCCGGCGGCCCCATGCTCGCCGGCCGCGGGCGCAACGGCAGCCAGACCGACCTCAACTCCCTCTTCGACGCCGTGGGCCAGGTCACCGCCGGCACCATGACCGAGGAGGAGTGCCACTGGCTCGAGGGCACGGCCTGCCCCACCTGCGGCAGCTGCTCCGGCATGTTCACCGCCAACTCCATCTGCTGCCTCGCCGAGGCCCTCGGCACCGCGCTTCCCGGCAACGGTACCGTCCCCGCCGTCTACTCGGAGCGCGTCCGCCTGGCCAAGCGGGCCGGCATGAAGGTCATGGAGCTCGTCGAGAAGAACGTGACCGCCCGCCAGATCATCACCTCCTCCGCCATCCACAACGGCATGGTGCTCGACATGGCCTTCGGCGGCTCCACCAACACGATGCTCCACCTCACGGCCATCGCCCAGGCCGCCGGCTGCCCCGTCACGATGGACGACTGGGACCGCGCCAGCGCCGAGACGCCCAACATCGTGCGCATCGCGCCGGCAGGACCGCTCCACATCCAGGACCTCAACGACGTGGGCGGCGTCTCCGCCATCATCGGCGAGCTCGGCCGCACCGGGCACCTCGACCTCTCCGCCCTCACCTGCCACGGCACCATGGCCGAATGGGTCGATGCGTGCCCACCCGTCGACGGCGAGGTCGTCCGCAGCGTGGACAACGCCTACTCCCCCGACGGCGGCCTCAAGGTCATGCGCGGGAGCCTCGCGCCGGACTGCGGCGTCGTCAAGAAGAGCGCCGTCGATCCGGGCATGTGGCAGCACTCCGGCCCCGCCCGCGTCTTCGACTCCGAGGAGGAGGCCTGCAAGGCCATCTTCGGCGGGGCGATAAACCCGGGCGACGTGGTGGTCATTCGCTACGAGGGCCCCTCGGGCGGTCCTGGCATGCGCGAGATGCTCACCCCAACCTCCGCCATCTGCGGCATGGGCCTTGCGAGCTCGGTCGCCCTCATCACCGACGGGCGCTTCTCTGGCGCCTCCAAGGGCCCGTGCATCGGCCACGTCTCCCCCGAGGCGGCCGCCGGCGGACCAATCGCGCTCGTCCAGGAGGGCGACGTCATCGACATCGACATCCAGGCCGGCACGCTCGAGCTGCGCGTCCCCGAGGAGGTTCTCGCCGAGCGGCGCGCCGCGTGGCAGCCGCCGGCGCCCAAGTACACCACGGGGGTCCTCTCCCGTTACGCAAGGCTGGTCACGAGCGCAGACAAGGGGGCATACCTCTCATGATCACCACCGAGGAGAAGATCGCCCGGCGGCAGCGCGCCATCGAGGGGCGCCCGTTCGGGCCAGGAAGCAAGACGGAGCACGAGGGCAAGACCATGACCGGGGCTCAGGCCATCATCGCCAGCCTCGAGGCCGAGGGCGTGGACACCATCTTCGGCTACCCCGGCGGCCAGGCCATCAAGATCTACGACGCCCTCTATGACTCTAAGAAGATCCACCACGTGCTCGCTCGCCACGAGCAGGGCGCCACGCACATGGCAGACGGCTACGCGCGCGCCACGGGCAAGGTGGGCGTGGTGCTGGTCACGTCCGGCCCGGGCGCCACCAACACCGTGACGGGCATCGCCACGGCCTACATGGACTCCGTCCCGCTCGTCGTCATAACGGGTCAGGTCACGCGCGGCGTCATCGGCACCGACGCCTTCCAGGAGTCGGACATCGTGGGCATCACGATGCCCATCGTCAAGCACAGCTTCCTGCTTCAGTCCACCGACGAGCTCACCAAGACCTTCCGCGAGGCGTTCTATATCGCCTCGACCGGCCGCCCGGGCCCCGTCCTCATTGACATCCCGAGCGACCTCTCCGGCTCCGAGATGGTCTTCCACTACCCGGACACCGTGAACATCCCGAGCTACCGCCCCACCTACAAGGGCAACGCCAAGCAGGTCAAGCAGGCCGCCGAGCTCATCTGCCAGGCAGAGCGCCCGCTCATCATGGCCGGCGGCGGCATCGTGGCGTCACACGCCTGCCCCGAGCTCGTAGAGCTCGCGGAGCGGATGCAGATCCCCGTGGTGACCACCCTCATGGGCAAGGCGGCCATCCCCTGCTCCAACCCGCTCAACCTCGGTCCCGTTGGCATGCACGGCTCCAAGTACGCCAACATGGCCGTCACGGAGTCCGACCTCATCATCGCCTGCGGCGCGCGCTTCTCCGACCGCGTGACCGGCAAGGTCTCCGAGTTCGCGCCGCACGCCAAGATCATCCACATCGACATCGACCCGGCCGAGATCGGCAAGATCATCAACCCCAACGTGCCCATCGTCGGCGACGTCAAGGTGGTCCTCGCCGCCGTGAACGAGCGCCTGGAGAAGATGGGCGCCCAGCCCGCGTGCGAGGCCTGGCGTGACGAGGTCTTCAGCTGGCGCGAGCGCTGGCCGTTCTACACCCCGGACTTCGCCGACTACGAGGGCAAGATCGCGCCCGAGGTCCTTCTCGAGACCCTCTCCGAGAAGCTCGACCCGCACGCATCCATCGTGACCACGGAGGTCGGTCAGCACCAGATGTGGGCGCTGCAGAACATCCATCGCGAGCACGCGCGGACGTTCCTCTCCTCCGGAGGCCTCGGGACGATGGGCTTCGGCTTCCCCGCCGCCATCGGCGCCAAGATCGGCTGCCCGGACGAGCAGGTCGTCTGCATCGCCGGCGACGGCTCCTTCCAGATGAACAGCCAGGAGATGGCCACGGCAAAGATCAACAACGTGCCGGTCAAGGTCCTCATCATCGACAACCGCGCCCTCGGCATGGTCCACCAGTGGCAGCACCTCTTCTACAACGACCGCTTCTCGTTCACAGAGCTTGCCGACAACCCCGACTTCGTGAAGCTCGCCGACGCCTACGGCTGGCGCGCCCGCCGCATCGAGAAGCCCGAGGAGATCGACGCCGCACTCGACGAGATGCTCGCCTCCGACGAGCCCTACCTGCTCGACGTGATGATCCCCGCCCAGCAGACCGTCTACCCGATGGTCGCGCCCGGCGCCCCGATCGACGACATCATCGGCGCCCTCGACGTCACGCTCGGCGGCGTGCGCGTCAGCGAGAAGGGCTTCGGCGAGGCGGGCCGTCCCCGCGTCAAGCCGTCCCACGAAGGAGTTGATGAGTGATGAACTACCTGCTTTCCGTTCTCGTTGAGAACAAGCCGGGCGTGCTCTCCCGCGTGACGGGCCTCATCAGCCGCCGCGGCTTCAACATCGAGTCGCTCACCGTGGCCCCCACGGAGGACGAGAGCCTCTCGCGCATGACCATCATCGTGGAGGCGGACGAGGTCGGCTTCGAGCAGATCACCAAGCAGCTGCACAAGCTCGTCTCGGTCTACAAGATCTCCGACCTCACCTACGAGGAGGCCGTCGAGCGCGAGCTCGTGCTCTTTAAGGTCCAGGCAGCTCCCGAGCGTCGGCACGAGGTCATCGAGATCGCCAACGTCTTCCGCGCCAAGGTGGTGGACGTGGGCAGGAACACGCTCACGATCGAGGCCACCGGCACCGCGAGCAAGCTCGACGCGATGGAGGACCTCTTCCGCAGCTACGGGATCAAGCAGCTCACGCGCACCGGCAAGATAGCGATGTCCCGCGGCGCGCAGTAGGCAAGGTGTCACATGAGACAATGGGGACAGGTTCATTTGTCTCATCTCACATAGGAACGTACCGTCACGAGAACGTGCGTGATGAGACAAATGAACCTGTCCCCATTGTCTCATCACAGCAAAGGAGAAGAACATGGCCGTCGACATCTACTACGAGAAGGACGTGGACCCGAGCGTCATCCAGGGCAAGAAGGTCGCCATCATCGGCTACGGCTCCCAGGGCCACGCCCACGCGCTGAATCTTCTGGACTCCGGCGTTGACGTCCGCGTTGGCCTGCGTGAGGGCTCCAAGTCCGCCCAGGCCGCCCAAGAGGCCGGCCTCAAGGTCATGAGCATGGACGACGCGGCGGAGGAGGCCGACGTCATCATGATGCTCGTCCCCGACGAGACCCAGCCCAAGGTCTACGAGGAGCACGTCGCGCCTCACCTCAAGGCCGGCGACACCCTCGCCTTCGCCCACGGCTTCAACATCCACTACGGCTACATCAAGGCCCCCGAGGACGTCAACGTCATCATGTGCGCCCCCAAGGGGCCGGGCCACATCGTGCGCCGCCAGTACACCGAGGGCTCCGGCGTGCCCGACCTCGCCTGCGTCTACCAGGACGCCACCGGCGACGCCTGGGACATCGTCCTCTCCTACTGCTGGGGCGTCGGCGGCGCCCGCTCCGGCATCATCAAGGCCACCTTCAAGGAGGAGACCGAGGAGGACCTCTTCGGCGAGCAGGCGGTGCTCTGCGGTGGCCTCGTTGAGCTCGTGAAGGCCGGCTTCGAGACCCTGACCGAGGCGGGCTACCCCGAGGAGCTGGCCTACTTCGAGGTCTACCACGAGATGAAGATGATCGTCGACCTCATGTACGAGTCCGGCATCCACTTCATGAACTACTCGATCTCCAACACCGCCGAGTACGGCGAGTACTACGCCGGACCGCAGGTCATCAACGCCGAGTCGCGCGAGGCCATGAAGCGCATCCTGGCCCGCATCCAGGACGGCTCCTTCGCGCAGGAGTTCGTCGACGACTGCAACAACGGCCACAAGTGGCTGCTCGAGAAGCGCGAGGAGATCAACTCCCACCCCATCGAGAAGACCGGCGAGAAGATCCGCTCCATGTTCAGCTGGATCAAGAAGGACTAGCGATAAGACCGTTCTTCTCGGCACGCCCTTGGGGCCCAGCGCCAGACGGTGCCGGGCCCTTTTTGGTCTCCACCGCCGTGGCCGCGCGCGACGCCATGGTGCACGAGTGCGGGTGCTGACAAAGGTGCCGGGGGGTTATAGGACAAAATGTGTGTCTCGGCGGAACGCCTGTCCTAGTCCAGCCAGAAGGTATACGGGTCCTTGTGGTGGAGCTCCTCCCAGACTACCCGGTCGCCCCACTCCGGGCCCCCGTCGTCGCGCTTGGGTGATGCCGAGTAGGTCCTGTAGAGCAGGTCGATGTCGTCGTCCGTTGGCATGGAGGCGAGGATTCCGCGCGCGTCCCTCGGGCTCTCTGTGTGCAGGTAGCACCACCAGAAGACCGCCTTCACGCGCCGCATGGTCGACATGCCGCGATGGTTCCTGAGCATGTCCCGGAGCTGCGCGTTGACCCCTCCCTCGATCGCGTTGTTGGTGCGCGGCAGCGGCCCCTCCGCCGTCAGTGCGGGGTCCAGGTAGGTGAAGAGGGTCCCCCGCGAGACGAGCCGCGAGAGCGAGGAGCGGGCCTTCCTGAGCCTCTCGTGGGTGAACTGGCGCCTCCCGTCGACGTACGAGACGTCCTCGAGGAAGTCGGCCCAGAACTCGCACCACTGCAGGTAGCGCTCAACCCACCAGTCGGCCTGGCGGAGCGTCTCGAGGTGCATCAGCTCGAGCGCGAGCGCGTAGAGCTCCCTGCCCGCCTGGAGCCTCGGGCGCGAGGTGGTGTAGCGCCTCACCTGGCAGAACGCGTGGAAGAGGCACCTCTGCACGCGCGTCCTCGGCCACGCGCGGCGCCTGGCCCTCTCGAAGCCCGTCCCGCCGTCGCACACCACCACGTCCGGGGCCGGGATCGGCGCCATCAGGGCCTCCCACGCCCTCGAGGTCTCCGACTGCGCCATGTACCACGACACGACGAAGCTCCCGTCGTGCGCGATCAGGACCACGAGGTCGCGGGCGAGCCATATCCCGTCGACGAAGAGCACCCTGCGGACCTCCCCGGTCGGCTCGGGCATGGGCCACACCCGCCAGAACCCGGCGGTCCTCCTCCTGAACGTGCGCCCCTGGCCGGGCATCGAGAGCTGGGTGTCCTTCGAGGTCAGCCACGCCAGGAACTCACCGAGCCTCGCGGCCGTGTCGTCGTAGGAGAGCGTCGTGGAGGCGCCGCAGGAGCCACACCTCCACCTCTGCGCGCCTGCGCTCGTCTTCCCGTTCCTCTTCATCGCCGCCCCGCAGGAGGGGCACCTGACCGCCTTCATCCGCGAACCTCGATTCCGCCGGGTTTAACGGTCGGATTTTCCGTCATCGACCTGCGGAAACGAGTTGCGAACGGACACACTTTCTGTCCGAGTGGTTAAATTCGCCACATGGATTTAAGGCCGAGAAAAAGGGGCATCGACCTGCGTCGATGCCCCTGAAACGGACACACATTTTGTCCTATATCCCGTGCCGGGGGCGTTTGTCACGTTTATCATGACAAACGCCCTCGGCACCTTTGTCACGTTTGTCAGTACCCTTGCCTCTGGCACAAAACAGGGGCGGCGCCCCATTGCGCCGCCCCGCCTCATTACGTATTAGGGTGGAATCACCTGTCTCAGGAGTTAGTGGGCTGACAAGGCAATTCAATGTCTGGACCCGCTCCTGGCGCTTCTTTCAACGGCCTAAATCCGATGCTAATGTCGGAGAATGTCGGCGAGTGCGCTCGCCCAAAGTCTAACGGGCCTCGGTCGCGCGGAGGGCGGGTCCAAACCCTGCTATCTCTTCTGTGTTCACTGGACTCGCCTCCTCTGACGGTCGCTTTGTGGGTAGCGACAATGTTCTTTGTTACTGCTCTTGTTCCCTCCAGGCGGCACCTTACTCAGTCGTGACAGAGTCATCCGCGGACGGTCGTGTTTTTCCGGCGGACGGCACGCGCCCCACGTCCCGGGCGAGAAGGTCGGTGAGCTCGCGGCTGCTGTGCACCCCCAGAAGCTCGTAGCCCTGCGCTCGATAGGCGTTCACGGTGCCGCGCGCCACGTGCAGGGACTCGCAGATCTCCGGCGTGGTTCGACCGAGGGCAATCTCCGTGAGCACGTGGGCCTGGAGCTCCCCCGCCCCGCGGCCGCGAAGGTAGAGCGCGCAGCGTTCCTCGTCGAGTGACGTGGTCACGCGCTCGCGCGGCCAGAGGAGGTAGGGCGCGAGCGCCGCCACCGCACAGGCGTTGCCGAGGACGCCAAGCGCATTGAGGCTGATAAACCCGCCGGGCACCTGAACCTCGAGCCCGTACCATCCGCCTCCGGCAAGCAGCCCAAAGAGGGCAAGCGCGAGCAGCACGAGGCAAAGCCGGGAGGTGGTCCAGCGCAGGCGCACCCGCATCCCGCGCAGGCGCGCGTAGACAAGGAGCGCGGCCCAGGGCACGGCCAGGAGGGCAGGAACGAGGATGAGCCCGAGCGCCTGGTCCCACGTGCTGCCGCTCGTCAGCGTCACACGCGAGAGCAGGCGCAGGGAGAGGCCGACGCAGAGCGCCATCGCCATGAGCGCGGGCGCGCCGGGCGAGGTCACGTCAAAGGCCGCGGGCACGGCGCCCGCGCCCCGCACGACCGGTCGCAGCTCGTCGAGCGAGGACACGCCGAGCTTCTCGCACGCGCGCGAGCGATACGTCATGACGGTGGACGCGCTCAGCCCCAGCGCGGCGGCCACCTGCGCGACGGAGCTTCCCGTGGCGAGCGCCTCCGCAATCGCACGCTCGCGCTCGCTGAGCGCCTCGGCCCCGTCGAGCCCATCGAGCGGTGAGGTCGAGGTCGTGGAGGACGTCGCGGCGCGAAGCGACCACACGGGAAGCGCCGCGCCCCAGAGGGCCCACGACCCCCAGCGCAGGATGCGCTCGGCCCAGCCGAGGGCGCGCACGAGACCGCCCGCCCCCACGGGTAACCACAGGTAGTACGCCGCCGCAACCAACGCGTAGGCGAGAAGAACCGCAAGCCCGGCGCCCGTCAGAGCGCGTCGCCGGCACTCGAGGCGATCACGGAGCGCCCACGCAACGGCCGCCGTCACCGCAGAGAGCGGAATCGCCGACGTCCAGAGAAAGTAGCTCAGCGGCAGCCCGTAGCCCTCCCAGCCGGAGGATAGCTGCACGTTGTACCTATACGCCTGATAGGCCGCCGGCAGCAGCAGGAGCGCCAGACCCCATGCCGCCCACAGCACCGTCCGCGCCACCGTCCGTGACCGCTCGCCCATGGGAACCCCTTTCCGTCCCTCTCGCCTGACTACCAAATCGTATGCCCCAAGCAGGTCGGATGTCATGTCGTAAAGGTTATGCGAGTGGCGTGACACGGCCTCGCCGGCCAAAAAAAAGCGCCCCGGGCGAGAAACCCGGGGCGCGCGATGCGAGGGGACGGTCCCCTTGCCTCATCTACTCCGCGTCAGCGAGGGCCTTCTTGGCGACCTCGGCGATGTCGGCGAAGGTCTGCTCGTCACTGTAGGCGATCTCGGCGAGGACCTTGCGGTCGAGCTCGACGCCGGCGAGCTTGAGGCCGTGCATCAGCTTGCTGTAGGACAGGCCGTTGATGCGGGCGGCGGCGTTGATGCGCTGAATCCACAGGGCGCGGAACTCGCGCTTCTTGTTGCGACGGTCGCGGTAGGCGTACTGGCCGGAGTGCTGGGCCTGCTCCTTCATGCCGCGGAAGGTGCGGGAGCGGACTCCGTAGTAGCCCTTGGTGCGCTCGACGAGCGTCTGACGCTTCTTACGGCCGGCGACGGCGCGCTTGACTCGTGCCATATCTGATCAACTCCTTGGTGAGACTGAATCGAGGACGCTCGCGCGCCTAGTTGGAACCCATGCGCTGGGAGACGGTCTTGACGTCCGCGGGGGAGATGACGGTCTCCTGGCGGAAGCCACGAATGCGCTTGGGCGACTTCTTGGTCAGGATGTGGCTCTTGAACGCCTTGGCGCGCATGATCTTGCCAGAGCCGGTGCGGCGGAAGCGCTTGGCCGTACCCTTGTGCGTCTTCATCTTGGGCATGCTAGTTCTCCTTCTCCGTGGTGACATCGCCGTCCCCATCAGCCTTCTTCTCGAAGGCGCCCTTGATCGGGACGATCGTCATGTGCATGTTGCGACCCTCCATGAGAGGCTTCTGCTCGACCGTGGCCACGTCCTTGAGGTCCTCGGCGAGACGATCGAGCACCATGCGACCCTGCTCGGGGTGGGCCATCTCACGACCGCGGAACATGATCGTGATCTTGACGCGGGCGCCCTTCTTGAGGAAGCGGATGACGTGACCCTTCTTGGTCTCGTAGTCGCCCACGTCGATCTTGGGGCGGAACTTCATCTCCTTGACCTCGACCCGTGCCTGGTTCTTGCGGGCGGCCTTGGCCTTGCGGTCCTGCTCGTACTTGAACTTGCGGTAGTCGAGCATCTTGCAGACCGGGGGCTCCGCGTTCGGCGCGATCTCGACGAGGTCGAGACCCTGGTCGCGCGCAATGCGCAGAGCGTCGCGCACGCCGAACAGACCAAGCTGCGAGCCGTCGATGCCAATCAGGCGGCACGTGCGGGAAGTGATCTCCTCATTGATGCGAGGACCGTCGTTCCTGGCTATCGTTCACACCTTCCTCTCGTTGCGGCTCTCGCCGCATAGAAAAAACTCCCGACGCCATGCAGCATCCGGGAGACGACACACGCCCCCGAGGGGGACGAGAAAGCTACGTTGTCTGACCAGACAGCTGCCCGCAGGCGCCGTGTAGGTGGGGACCGAAGTCCCGCTTCGCAAAAAGCACACTAGGGAAGAATAGCACGCGAGCGATTCGGAGGCAATGGGTTTTTCTCGCCAGACAACCTCCACAACCTGACAATGGTGACAGGGCCATCTGTCATGATGACAAACGACCCTGTCACCTTTGTCATGACTAGAGCTTGAGGGAGGCAGACTGCACGTAGGTGCGGGCCTGGTACTCGCGGTCGAGGTCGTAGAGGCCCTTCGGGTCGCAGCCAAAGAGCTTCATGTTGGTGATCATGTCGCGGGCGTTGGTCTCCTCCTCGCCCTGCTCCTCCACGAACCAGTCGAGGAACTTCATCGTGCGGACGTCGTGCTCGGCGTGCGCGACCTCGTAGCAGTGGTGGATGAGGCTCGTGACGTACTCCTCGTGCTCGAGGCCAGCCTCGAGGGGGGCGAGGTCGTCGTCGAACGCCTTGTCAGGCTTGGCTATGGCCTCCATCGTGGGCTTGAAGTCGTTGTCCAGCAGGTAGCGGCGGATGGCCAGCGCGTGGTCCATCTCCTCCTTGGCCTGGATCTCATACCAGTTGGCGAAGCCCTTGAGACCGCGGTCGTCGTAGTAGTCGGCGAAGGTGAGGTAGAGATAGCTGGAGTAGAGCTCCTTGTTGATCTGCTCGTTCAGGACGGCGGTGACCTCGTTGGAAAGCGCCATGGGAGTTCCTCTCTCTTGTGGGATGTTCAACTACGCTAACTATATACCCCACTGGCGACAAAAACGCGCCGTCTGCTATAGTTCTTCTCGCGCACACCACGCGCCCTCAGGCCCGAGTGGCGGAATTGGCAGACGCGACGGTCTCAAAAACCGTTGGGGAAACTCGTGCGGGTTCGAGCCCCGCCTCGGGCACCTTCCTTGCCCATCCCTTGCGTTGACGCCTTCCGCCCAAGCGCGGGCACCCCTCGGGCATGGGCTCCTCCCGCATGGTCCGAACCGCGCCGCCCTCTTTGGCGGGCACTTTGTTCGAGCCGTCGCCGCTCACCCGGAGATGGGGCAAGGGGAGAGTCGGGGGCACGAGGCCCCTTACAGCAGGAACGGGTTCTGCGCGAGCTCGCGCGCCATCGTCGTGGCGGGGCCGTGGCCGCAGAGCAGCGTGGTCGCGGGCGGGATCTCCAGCGCCATCCGGTGCAACGACGCCATGATCTGCCCCTCGTCGCCGCCCGCAAGGTCCGTTCGGCCATGGCTTCCCGGGAAGAGCGTGTCGCCTACGAAGGCCACGCCCTCGGCCGTGCCGCCGCCCACGAGCACCACGCCGCCCGGCGTGTGGCCCGGCGTCTCCATGACGGTGAACGTGGCGGTCCCCACGCGCAGGACGACGCCCTCGGCGAGAAGGACGTCCGGCGCCGGCGCGTTCTCGTCGTAGCTCCTGCCGACCTCGCTCATCTCCCCGGCGTGGGCCGCAAGCCCGGCATCCGCCGCATGGATGGCGAAGGGGGCGCCCGTCGCGCGGACGAGCGCCGCCACGCCGCCGACGTGGTCGCCGTGACCATGCGTGGCCGCCACGCAGGCCACGTGGACGTCAGCCAGGTGCCCTGCGACCTGGGCTCCGGAGCCGCCGGGGTCCACCACGAGGCACTCCCCCGCGCTCACGTACGCGTAGCAGTTGGTCTGCAGCGGCGTCACCACGAACTGCCGCAGCTCATCGTTCTTCTCGGCCATCAGCCCTCC
The DNA here is from genome assembly GCF_900128445.1 of Thermophilibacter provencensis. Taxonomy (GTDB): domain Bacteria; phylum Actinomycetota; class Coriobacteriia; order Coriobacteriales; family Atopobiaceae; genus Thermophilibacter; species Thermophilibacter provencensis. The sequence continues at coordinate 2,125,419 of NZ_LT671417.1, forward strand.
TCCCGGCGCGGAAAGGCGTGCAAAAGTGCCTGTCCCCTTTGCACGCTACTTCACGCGCTGCTTCATCTGGTTGGCGCCCTCGCCGGGCATTATGCGGCGGGCGTCGTAGACCGAGGGCACGCGGCTCACGGCGGCCAGCAGCACGTCGAGCAGGCTCGCGTCGGATATGGCCACGAGGAAGCGCAGGCGAGCCACGCCCTGCGCCGTGGTCTGCGTGGCGGCGGAGAGGATGTTGGCCCCGGCGTCCCCGATGGCGACGGTGATGTCCTTCAGCAGCCCCATGCGGTCGGTTGCCTCCACGACTATCTCCACGCGGAACTCGGTGGCGCCCGAGGTGTCCCAGGCGACCTCGATCATCCGCTCGGGGTTGCGCCTGAGATCAGCCACGTTGGGGCAGTTCGCGCGATGGACGGAGACGCCGCGGCCGCGCGTGATGAAGCCCACGATCTCGTCTCCCGCCACGGGGTTGCAGCAGTGGGCGAGGTGCACGAGGAGGTCGGCGTCGCCCTTGACCACCACGCCGCAGTTGCTCTTGCGGCGCTTGCCGCGCGTGGCCTGCGTGAGCGCATAGGACTTCATGACCGGCGCGCCCGAGGACATGGCCCGCTCGTGGGCGGCGTGGCGCTCCGCCTCGGCGGCGGCAGCGGCCAGCTGCTCGGGCGAGCCCTCCTCGAGGATCTCCTCGATGCGGTTGGCCGCCTGCTTGACCGAGACCTTGCCGGTGTGGACGCAGGCGAAGAGGTCCTCCGGGCTCCTCAGCTCGAAGTGCTCGCAGACGCGCTCGATGGCCTTGACCGTGCGGCGCGTGGAGATGCCGTATCCGCGCTTGCGCAACTCGTGGGCGAGCTCAGTCCTGCCCTGCTCGGCGTCGTCGTTCTTGGTCTGGGTGGAGAAGTACTTGCGGATCTTGGCGCGGCTCGACGGCATGGCCACGAGCTGCATCCAGTCGCGCGACGGCTTGGCGTTCTTGTTGGTGAGGATCTCCACGCGGTCGCCCATGTTGAGCTTGTAGGAGAGCGGCACCACCGAGCCGTTGACCTTGGCGCCCACGCAGTGGTTGCCCACCTCGGTGTGGACGGCGTAGGCGAAGTCGAGCGGCGTGGCGTCACGCCTCAGGCTCATGACCTCGCCCTTGGGCGTGAAGACGAAGATCTCGTGCTCGAAAAGGTCCACGCGCAGGTTGTCGAGGAACTCGTGCGGGTCGTCGATGTCGTCCTCGGCGGCCCAGTCGAGGGTCTTGCGGATCCAGTTGATCGTGGAGTCTATGGCGCGGTCCTCAGCGCTCATGCGGCCGCGCGAGTTGCCCTCCTTCTTGTAGAGCCAGTGGGCGGCGATGCCGTACTCGGAGGCCTCGTGCATCTCCACGGTGCGGATCTGGATCTCTATGGGCTTTCCGTCGGGGCCCACGACCGTGGTGTGCAGGCTCTGGTAGAGGTTCGCCTTGGGCGTGGCGATGTAGTCCTTGAAGCGGCCGGGCATCGGGTTCCACAGGGAGTGCACCGCGCCGAGCGCCGAGTAGCAGTCCCCCACCGTCTGGGTGATCACGCGCAGGGCGATGAGGTCGTAGATGTCGGAGAACTCGCGGCCCTTGCGGGTCATCTTCTGGTAGATGCTCCAGAGGTGCTTCGGCCGTCCCGTGATCTGGTAGTTCCTGAGGCCGGCCGCCTTGAGCTCGTCGTCGAGCGTCTTGATGGCGGCCTCGGTGTCGTCCTCGCGCTGCGCGCGGCTGTCCTGGACCATGCGGGCCACGCGCTGGTACTCCTCCGGCTCGAGCCAGAAGAACGCCAGGTCCTCGAGCTCCCACTTCACCGACGAGATGCCGAGCCGGTCGGCGAGCGGGGCGTAGACGTCCATGGTCTCGCGCGCCTTGAACTGGCGGCGGTCGGGCGGCAGGGCCGCGAGCGTGCGCATGTTGTGCAGGCGGTCGGCGAGCTTGATGATGACCACGCGGATGTCGCGGCTCATGGCGAGGAACATCTTGCGGAGGTTCCAGGCCTGCTTCTCGTCCATCGAGGAGACCTGGATGGAGGTGAGCTTGGTCACGCCGTCCACGAGGTCGGCGACGGTCGCCCCGAAGAGCTCGGCGAGCTCGTCCTTGGTCGCGGGGGTGTCCTCGACCGTGTCGTGGAGAAGCGCCGCGCAGATGGTGTCCTCGTCCATGCGCAGGTCGTGCGCCAGGATGAGCGCCACCTCGACGGGGTGGTTGATGTAGGGCTCGCCGGAGCGGCGGCGCTGGTCGCGGTGGTACTCGGCGGCGAAGCGATAGGCCCGCTCGACCTTCTCGCTCCCCTCCTCGTCGAGATACGCCGCGCACGCCGCCTGGAGCAGCCGATAGTTCGCCGCGTCGGGAACCCCCCTCTTGGGGTCTCGCGCCGCCGTGGGGGCGGCCGTGTACTCGTTGGCGCTCATGGCTCCCCTCCTTCCCCTCACACGATGATACCGAAGTCGGGCGTGATGGGCCGGCTCACGCGGGCGAGAAGCTCGTCCGGGGTCGCCTCGAGCGCCCAGGCGCAGAACTCGGAGAAGGCCCGCTGGGCGCGCAGCCCCTCCGCGTAGCACGCGGACTGGGAGAGCTCCATGCGCTCCGGCGAGGCGGCCATGGAGACCCGGCGGGCGTCGCCCCATCCCGCGACGGAGGCGAAGCCGAGCTCCGAGAATACCGCGAGCCCGGAGGCGACCTCAGGGGCGTCGAGCGCGACGCGCGGCTCGAGCGCGCGCGCCTCGCGGGCGATGCCCTCGTCGTCGAGGGAGATGGGGCCGCCGGAGCGATAGAGCGACGAGAGGGCGCGATAGAGCGCCACGAGCTGCGGGCGCGCCGGCGCGGCCGCGGAGAGGATGCGCTCGCCGGCGTAGACGTCACGCGAGCCAAAGAGCACGTGCACCGTGGCGGGCGCGCCGTCCCGCCCGGCCCGGCCGCTCATCTGGTTGAACTCGACCTCGCCGAGCGGCAGGCCGAAGAGCACCACGTGGCGGACGCCCGGGAGGTTGACCCCCTCGCCGAAGGCGCTCGTGGAGACGATGCACGCCAGCTCGTCGGACCTAAACGCGCGCTCGACGCGGCCGCGGGCGTCGCGAGAGAGCCCGGCATGGTAGAAGGCCACGCGATGGGCGAGCTCGGGCACGCGGTGGCGCAGGGCGCGCACGAGCGACACCGCCTGGTCGCGCGTGCTCGCGTAGACGATGGTCTTCTCGCCGAGCGCCACGATCGAGGCGAGGGCTGCGTCACGGTCCCTGATCTCGCGGCAGTCGTCGATCGCGAGGTTGGGCCGAGACGCGCCGTCGACCACCACGTCGCCGCGGCCGATGGAGAGCAGCTCGCAGATGCGCGCCGCGACGCCCGGCGCCGCCGTTGCCGTCACGGCGAGCGCCGCGGGCCGGCCGAGCTCCGCGAGCACCGCGGGCAGCTCGAGGTAGGCGTCACGGTCGCCGGGCCTGGCGAGCCCGGCGTGGTGTGCCTCGTCCACGACGACGAAGCCGACGCGACGCGACTCGGCGAAGGACGCGCGGTGGATGGCGAGAAACTCGGGCGTGGTCAGCACGACGTCGACGGAGCCCGACGCGAGCCCGGCGAGCACGCGGGCGCGCTCGGGCGCGGGCGTCTCGCCGGTGAGCACCTCCGCCGAGACGCCGTCAGCCGCAAGGCCCTCGCGCAGGTGGAAGGCCTGGTCGGCGACGAGCGCGCGAAGCGGGTAGACGAAGACGCTCGCCCTGTCGCGCGAGATGGCCTCGCGCGCGGCGTGGAGCTGGAACACGAGCGACTTGCCCCGCCCCGTCGCCATGACGGCGAGGCAGGAGCGACCGGCGGCGAGCCGGTCGAGCGCGGCGCGCTGAGCGGGGAGCAGCGGCGCGTCGCCGATGAGCGAGCGGCGCAGGGCATCCGTGAGGCCGTCGTAGGGGAGGCGCGCGAGCTCCGCGCGACGGCCCTCCGCGGGCGTCACGGCGTCGTCGCCCGGCACCGGGGGCGCCTCGAGCTCGCCGTCGGGGACCACGGGCCGCAAGGGGGCGTCGGGCAGGCGGTACAGGATGTCCCTCACCATGAGCTTGGGCTTGGTCCTGCCCTGCCAGGTCTCGTTGACCGCCTCGTAGACGAGGTCGACGACGCCCTCCCAGGAGCTGGCGCGCTCGGCGTCGGGCGCGCGGAACATGATCGCGGGGACGCAGCTCGCGCCGTCGGTGGCCACGAAGCGCACGTGCGCGCCGTCGGCCCCGACGCGGGCGCGGTTCCTCATGCTCACGCCAACGGAGGCGAGCAGCGGCTTCTTGTTGCCCTGGCCGAAGGGCTGGAGGAGCTCGAGCGAGGCGATGCTCTCGACGGAGAGCTCCCCGAGCCGCACGATGGCCGTGACCTCGCCCGTGTCCTCGAACTGCTCGTCGGGGAGCTCCTCGAGCGCGCGGCACAGACGCTCGCGGAACTCGTCGACGCGGGCCGCCTCGCAGGTCACGCCCACCGCGCCGGCATGCCCCCCGAAGCGCACGAGCACGTCCGAGCACTGCTCTACGGCATGGAAGAGGTCCACGGAGCCCACGGAGCGCCCCGACCCCCGCGCGACGCCGTCCGTCACGGAGAAGACGATGGCGGGGACGTGATAGCGGTTGACGAGGCGCGAAGCCACGATGCCCTTGACGCCCTCGTGCCAGCCCTCCCCCGCCACGACGACGGCCCGGCCGCCGCGATAGGTGCGCTCCGCCTCGGCGAAGGCCTCCTCGGAGAGGGCGGACTCGGTCTCCTTCCGCTCGGCGTTAATCGCCTCGAGCCTCCCGGCCAGGATCGTCGCCTCGGAGACGTCGTCGGTGAGGAGCAGCTCGAGCGCCACGTCGGTGGAGCCCATGCGCCCCGCCGCGTTGAGGCGCGGGATGACGGAGAACGGCAGGCCGTCCGCCGAGACCTGCGCGAGGTCGACCCCCGCCGTGGCCGCGAGGGCCACGAGGCCGGGGCGCGTGGCCTCCCGCATGCGCGAGATCCCCTCCGCCACGAGCGCGCGGTTCTCGCCCGCGAGCGGCATCATGTCCGAGAGGGTGCCGAGCGCGGCGACGTCGATGAAGTCGAGCCAGAGGTCGGGCGCCCCGCGCCTCCGGCCGAGCTCGCAGACGAGCTTGAGGGCAACGCCGGCGCCCGCGAGGTCGCGAGAGGGGCAGCCCTCGTCGAGCTTGGGGTCGGTGACGGGAACGCCCTCGGGGACGAGGTCGGCGGGCTCGTGGTGGTCGGTTACCACAACGTCGACCCCCTCGCCCACGAGCCAGGAGACCTCGCGGGCGGCGGCGATTCCGTTGTCGACGGTCACCACGAGGTCCGGGCTGCATGCCGCGCGGACCCGGGCGAGCGCCTCGCGAGAGAGGCCGTACCCCTCGCCGAAGCGATGCGGGATGAAGGGGTGGACGTCGGCCCCGAGACGCCGGAGCGCGAGCGTGAGCAGGCAGGTCGAGCTCATGCCGTCGACGTCGAAGTCCCCGAAGACGGCGATCGCCTCGTGTGCGTCGAGCGCGCGCTCGACCCGCGAGACCGCGGCGTCCATCCCCGGGATGAGCAGCGGGTCCGCCCAGTCGCGCTCGAGCGAGGGCGTAAGGAACGCGCGCGCCTCGGCGACGTCGGTCACGCCGCGAGCCGCGAGGACGCGCGCCACGAGCGCGCTGACGCCAAGGCCGTCCGCGAGCGCGCGCTCGGCGGCCGGGTCATGGGCGAGCACCGCCCATCGGCGGCTGTTCGCGAGGCCGGACATCTAGCGGTCGCCCTCGTCGCGCGGCGCCACGCCCCACGCGTCGGGGTTTGCGCGCATGGCGCGGGAGAAGGCCCTCGTGAGCGGCAGGCAGACCAGCAGCAGCGTGAGGGCGCCGGCGACGGCCGCGACGGGCCAGACGAGGCCCGCGGGGTTGGAGGCGAGCCCGCCCTCGGAGACGAGGAGGAAGAGCGCCAGGCCGCCCGCGACGAACGCCACCGCGATGACGGCGAGCTCCCGCGCGTGGCGGCGCAGCGCGACGCTGCCGGCGTCGCGCGGGTCGGTGCCGCCGCGCACGCACGAGCGGACGCGCCAGAGGACGCGGAGGAGCTCGAGGAAGGTCGCGCACACGACGATGGCTGCCACGACGTAGGCCGCGCCGGTGGGCACGAAGAGCCCGGCGCGAGAGAGCGCGGCGAGGCCGCCCACCTCGAGCACGGCGACGCTGACCAGGCCGGCGTACGCGACGAGGCCGAGCAGGCGCATGGTCGCGAGCAGCGCCACGAGCGCCGCGAGCGCCGCGACGCCCGCGACGACGAGCGCCCGGAGGAGGCCCGTCCCGGAGACGGCGGGGGCAAGCGGCGCGGCGGTGCCCTCGCCGAGCTCGACCGGCAGCACGCCGGTCCTGACCGCGGCCTGCATGCCCGCGGCGTCCGTGAGCGAGAGGCCCGCGGAGACGGTGACCACGCCGTCGGTGATGGGGTCGCTCACCCCGGGGGCCGCGACCACGGTGCCGTCAAAGACGACCGCGACCTGCCCGCCCACGGGGGCGAGCTCGGACGTCACCTCGGCGAAGGCCTCGGCTCCCTCGGAGGTGAAGGCGATCTGTATGCCGTAGAGGTCGGAGGATGCGGAGAGCCTCACCGGGTCGATGGAGGCGATCGAGGAGTTATCGAGAAACGCCTCGTAGCTACCCTCGGCGAGGACGACGCCGGACGCGCCCGCCTGCACCCGCGCCAGCGCGTCGGCGTCCGAGATGGCATCGAGGCGGACGAGCTCGACCCTACCCGGCCTCGTGGCGACCGCGACGGCGTCGGCGGCGTCCTGACCGGCGGGGACCTCGACGGTCACCCCCTCCCCCGAGCTGACGCGCGCGCCGCGCACGCCGAGCGCGGAGAGCCGAGACCTGACGGCGGCGGCGGTCGCCGCGGAGTCCGCGGCGCCGTCAGCGAGCGCGTATGAATATGAGGTCCCCCCGGCGAAGTCGACGCCCCAGCCGAGGACCTCGGCCGGGGGCAGGGCGAGAAGGACGGAGGCGACGAGCAGGGCGAGGGCGGCGAGGAGCGCGGCTATCTGGGACCGCGCGTCGGAGGGGACCCCGCGGCCCGCCCGCCCGGCCCGGCCCCTCGGCGCGGGCCCCGCCGTCGCTCCCCAGCGCCTGACGCCCGTGGCGCCCTTCCCGTTCTTCTCGTCTCTCATGGCATGCCTCTTCGGTTGGGTGGCGCTTCAGCGCCCTGTCAATCCGAACAATCATACCGCAACGAGCGGGGGGTCCCGAAGGCCGGACGCTCGGGCGGGGGCCCTTCCCCGCGCCTACCAGTCCTGCGCCGCCGCGGACGCCATCCAGTCCTCGACGAAGGCGGCATAGGTCCCCGCCATGATGGCCTCGCGCGCGCGGCGCATGAGGTCGAGCAGGTAGTAGACGTTGTGCTGGGAGATGAGGATCGAGCCGAGCATCTCCTTCTGGCGCACGAGGTGGTGCAGGTAGGCGCGCGAGAAGCCCCCCGTGCAGGTGGGGCAGGAGCACGCCGGGTCGAGCGGGCCGTGGTCGTGGGTGAAGCGGGCGTGTCGGAAGTTCAGGCGACCCTCGCTCGAGAACGCTGAGCCGGTGCGTGCCGTGCGCGTGGGCAGCACGCAGTCGAACATGTCCACGCCGCAGGCGACGCCGCGCACGAGGGTGGTGGGGTTGCCGACGCCCATGAGGTAGCGAGGCTTGTTGCGCGGCATGTGCTCGGAGACGAGCGGGGCCAGGGACTCGAACATCGTCTCGTGGTCCTCCCCCACCGAGTAGCCGCCGATGCCGTAGCCGGGGAAGTCGCCGATCTCCTCAAGGTGGCGCAGGGAGCGGAGGCGCAGGTCGAGGTGCATGCCCCCCTGGACGATGCCAAAGAGGGCCTGATCGGGGCGAGCGTGCGCCGCGTAGCAGCGCTCCGCCCACAGGCTTGAGAGCTCGACGGAGCGCTCCACCTTGGAGCGCGGCGCGGGATAGCCAACGCACTGGTCGAGCTGCATCACGATGTCGGCGCCGAGCTTCTGGGCGATCGCCATGTTCTCCTCGGGCGACCACTCGACCCAGCGCCCGTCGTAGTCCACGGCGCGGAAGCGCACCCCGTCGCGCGAGAGCCTGAAGAACTCCTCGTGGGAGAAGACCTGGAATCCGCCCGAGTCGGTGAGGATCGGACGGTCCCAGCACATGAAGTCGTGGAGGCCCCCCATCTCGGCGACGAGGTCGGCGCCCGGGCGCATGGAGAGGTGATAGGTGTTGGCGAGCAGGATCTTGGTGCCCAGCTGCTCGAGCGTGGACGGGAGCAGCCCCTTCACCGTGGCCTTGGTCCCCACCGGCATGAAGATCGGCGTGGGGACGTCGCCGTGGGGGGTGTGCAGGACGCCCGCGCGCGCGTGCGTCCCCGGGTCCTCGGCGAGGACTTCGTACTTGAACAGGCTCGTATCCACGGCTTCCTCCGCTCGCGTGGGGAGGTCGCCGAGAAGAACCGTGTGACCCGACGCTCGGACAGCTTCGCCGCAAAGAGCGCGGCTGCAGAACTCGCGGCGGGTCACACGGTTCTTCTCGGCGACCTCGCGGTCGCAACTTGGCGTGCCCATCCTACACAAAAGGACCCGGCGTCGCAGTGACGCCGGGTCGAACCATCGAGAAAAGGTGATGGGGTGTCGCCGATCGACTACTCGCCGAAGCCGGAGTCGATGAGGGCGATCAGGGCGTCCAGGGCCTCCTGCTCGTCGGCGCCGTCGCAGGCGACCTCGACCTTGGTGCCGGTGCCGAGGCCGGCGGCCAGGATCATCATGATGGACTTGGCGTTGACAGGAGCGGAGTCCTTGTCGACGTTCTTGATGGTGACGTTGCACTGGTACTTCTTGGCCTCGGTCACGAAGACGGACGCGGGACGGGCGTGAAGGCCGGTGGCGTTGATGATGCTCGTCTGCTTAGAAACCATGTTGCGGACTCCCTTTCCAAATACTCCAGAACAATCGGGGACGTCTGCATCCCCTCTGAGAAACACATAGCACATCCTAGCAAACAAGAGACGCGTTGACGCCAAACTTCTGGCCAAGGGTGCAATCTCTGGGGATAAGCGGAATCAGGGCGGGCGGCGGGCGGTCGTGCGAGACAATGTCGATGGCGGCATCGCCGTCGCACGAGACAGCGCGCCGCGAGCGCTCGCGGCTGAGAGGAGCGGACCCATGGCACACGAACCCGAGGAGCGGAAGAACGCCAAGGAGACGGACGCGCCGGCCGACGCGCCGACGACCGGCCTTGCCGCCTCCCCCGAGGCTGACGCCGCCGAGGGGCACGGCTCGCCGAAGGCGCTCGACGCCGCGCTCGGGGCGGCGCGGGACGCCGCGGGGACGGCCGCCACGGCCTTCATGAACGGGCTGTCCGCCGTCAAGGACGTCCGCGAGGCCGCGCGGCGGCACGGGTCCGCACGCGCGCGGCTCCGCGAGCTGCGCGAGACGCTCGAGGCCGACGAGGCGGAGCTCGCCCACCGCGAGGAGGTGGAGGCCCGCTACGAGGACATCCTCCGCGAGCAGGGCGCCATCGTGTCGGAGGCCAACGAGGCGCTCGTGGCCGAGCAGGGCAAGGTCGAGCGGCTCGAGGAGGAGGCGAAGGCCCTCGAGGACCGGCTCGCGCGCACGAGGCGTGACCACGAGCAGGAGCTGCGGCCCTACAAGCGGCTCGCGGACTCGGCCCGGGAGCGCCACGACGAGGCGAGCCGCGTCGTGGCCGAGGCCAAGCGCGCCGTGAAGACCGCGGAGGGGCAGCTGAAGAGCGCGACCGACCGCAGGGAGCAGGGCATCGCCGCGGCAAACCGCGCGGTGGACAGCTCCCAGGCACGACTGCGCAAGGTGCAGGAGGAGCTCAGGCGCGCGCAGGAGGCCGACCCCTCCTCCAATGCCGTGACCCAGCTCAAGAACGAGATCGTGACCGAGCTCGCCCACGTGGAGGCCGCCCGCTCCGACGTCGACGCCACCACGCACGACGCCCAGGAGGCGGTCGACGCGGCGAGCACGCACCTCTGGACCCAGAAGCAGTCCCTCGAGAGCGCCCAGCGCGAGGCGGACGACGCCCGCAGGGAGTACGAGGAGAAGAAGGGCGAGTACGACGGGCTCCAGGCCAAGGCCAGGGCCGAGGAGAAGGCGCTCGAGGAGCAGATCTCCGCCGCGCGCGAAGGCGCGGAGGAGGCCAAGGCCGCCTACGACGAGGCCGCCGAGCGGCACGACGGAGCGCAGGCGCTCATCGACGAGGCGGAGGAGATCCACGCGACGCCCGAGGTGACCGCCGAGCTCCGCGAGAGCATCGAGGGGCTCCGCGCCCAGATCTCCGACCAGGAGACCGTCGTCGAGGGGCTCTCGGAGGCCGAGCGCGGCCTCCGGGCGCGCACGCGCCGCGAGCGCGTCGCGTTCGGCGCCGTCATCATCGCCGTCGCGCTGGTCCTTGTCCTGATCGTCGTCCTTATCGTTCTGTAGCGAGGCCCCGGGGCGCCCTACTCGATCAGCATCGCGTCGCCGAAGGAGAGGAAGCGGTAGCGCTCATCGATGGCGGCGTTGTAGGCGGCCATGATCTGGTCGCGCGTGGCGAAGGCCGAGACGAGCATCATGAGCGTGGAGCGCGGCACGTGGAAGTTCGTGATCATGGCGTCCACCACATGGAAGTGCGAGCCCGGCATGAGGTAGAGGTTGGTGGTGGCGTTCTCGCGCGCGACGATGTCGCCGACGCCGGCAGCCCCCTCGAAGCGACGCGCCGCCACGGGCGGCTCGCTCGGCGCGGCGCCCGGCTCCCAGGCGCTCTCCAGCGAGCGCACGGACGTGGTCCCAACCGCGATCACGCGATGGCCCGCCGCCTTGGCGGCATGCACGGCGTCGACGACCTCCTGGGGCACGTGGTAGCGCTCGGTGTGCATCACGTGCTGGGTTGGGTCATCCTCCGTGACCAGGCGGAAGGTGTCGATGCCCACCTCGAGCTCGACCGTCGCCCAGCCCACGCCCTTCTCGCGAATCCGCTCGATGAGCTCGGGCGTGAAGTGGAGGCCGGCCGTCGGCGCCGCGGCGGAGTGCTCCTCGCTCATGGCGTAGACGGTCTGGTACTTCTCGGGGTCGCCCTCGTACTGGGTGATGTAGGGAGGAAGCGGCACGTGTCCGGCAGCGTGGATCGCCTCGTCCAGGGTGCGCGGCGTGCCGTCGTCCTTCTCGCCCGCCGGCGAGAAGCGCACGAGGCGGCCGCCCTTGCTGCCCTCGACGAAGTCGACGATCTCCCCCGTGAGCACGACCGGCGCGGACTCCGGGGCGTGCAGGCCGCCGGCGCGGTACTCGATCACGATGCCCGGCTGGCGGAGGCGCTTGCCGGGGTTGACCAGGCACTCCCAGACGCCGCCGAGCGGGTCCACGTCCTCGCGGCGCTTGAGCAACAGCGTCTCGCAGACGCCGCCCGTGCCGCGCTTGCGGCCCACGAGGCGCGCCGGCATGACGCGCGTGCGGTTGGCCACGAGCAGGTCACCGGGCTCGAGGTAGTCGACGATGTCCGTGAAGCGACGGTGCTCGACGGAGCCGTCCTCGCGGTGCAGCACGAGCAGGCGGCAGGAGTCGCGCGGCTCGGCCGGGGCCTGGGCGATGAGCTCGTCGGGGAGCGGGTAGTCGAAGTCATCGGTGCGCATGGGTTCCTCCTTGGTCCAGCGCACTACGATAGCACGCGCGGGCCGCCCGGCGTGAGGGTACGGCGCTCAGACAGCTTCGCGCGCACAGAACGCGCGCTGCAGAACTCGCGGCGGACCCTCACGCCGGGCGCCGTGCCCGCCGCCGCAATCCCAGGCGGACTGGACGGGGCGCTCTCAATGTGGGGGGCACTCCCGGAGGGCACTCGATGCGCCCGAGGCATCTACCTGCAAATTTGAAGAGCGCACGCGCGAGTGCTCCCAGCGAGTGCGGCCCGCATGGGAAACGCCGCTAGTGCCAGAGGCCCTTGCGGTTGAAGATCCAGGCGGCAACGAGGCAGCCGACCACGGCGATCAGAAGCGGGAACGCCCAGTTGTCGAGCAGCGCGACGCCCTCGAAGGGCAGCTCCACGTTCATGCCGTAGAAGCCGAAGATGATGTTGGGGATGGCCATGACGATCGTGATGACCGAGAGCACCTTCATCACGATGTTGAGGTTGTTCGAGATGATGCTCGCGAAGGCGTCCATCGTGCCGGAGAGGGTGCCGGAGTAGATGTTGGCCATCTCGATGGCCTGGTGCACCTCAACGAGCACGTCCTCGAGAAGGTCCTGGTCGTCCTCGTAGAGCGGGATGATGCGACCCTGGGCGATCTTGTTGAGCGTCACCTCGTCCGACTTGAGCGACGTCGAGAAGTACACGAGCGACTTCTCGAGGTTGAGCATCTGGATGAGCTCCTCATTTCGCACCGAGGCGTGCAGGCGCGCCTCGGTGCTGGAGGAAAGGCGGTCGATGCGGCGCAGGTAGACGAGGTAGAGCTGCGAGATGTGCAGCAGCATCTGCAGCAGGAAGCGCGTGCGGTAGCGCGTGTCAACGTTGCGGACGCGGCCGCTCTTGAGGTCGTCCACGACCTCGTTCTCCAGAATGGAGATGGTGGCGAACATGCCCTTCTCGGGAAGGAAGATCATCGTGAGGGGCATGGTGTCGTACGTGAGCGGGAGTGAGGTGCGCACCGTGGTGCCGTCCTCGTCCACGACCGGGTAGTCCACGATGACGAAGATCTGGCGCGCGTCCTCGTCGTAGTCGATGCGCGAGGTCTCCTCCTCGTCGAGGGCGGAGCGCACGAACTCCGGCAGGACGCCGATCTCGTGCTCAAGCCACGCAAGCTCCTCCTCCGACGGAGCCACGGCGTTGATCCAGCACCCCGGACACGGGGCCTCCACTCTCGTAATGGTTCCGTTTGCGCCGGTCATCAGGCACTCGATCATTTTTCCACCGTCCTTCTCGCGAGTCGGGTCCAAAATGCCCTCCCACGTTAGCCCAAAAGGCTCAGCGGGACGAGAAGGAACGGTCGACCTTGTTAAATCCTTACACGGAGGGCGGATCCCACCGGCAATCAGGCCCGCCGAGCGGCCTTGGCGCGCTTGCGGGCGTCGCGCGCCTCGTGGCGCTCGATGGCGGCCTCGGCGGCGGAGAAGCGGCAGCCGCAGTAGTTCTGGCGGTACATACCCAGCTCGCGGGACTCGCGCGTGGCCTCGGGGTAGTGCGGGCGGAAGTCGCGCCAGACGGGCGTGAGGCCGTAGCGGGGCGCCAGCGTGGCGAGGATCTCCCCGCAGGCCTCGAAGAGCTGGTAGGGGGAGACCACGAGCGTCGTGGACACGTACTCGAAGCCCCGATCGCGCGCGACGCGGCAGGCCTCGGCAAGGCGCAGCGCGTAGCAGGCCCGACAGCGCCGCGCGCGGTCGAAGCCCGCCGGAGTCGCGGCGGCCTCCCACGCGCCGCGGTCGTCGCCGGCGACGATCACGCCCACGTGCGCCACCCCGTCAGCCCAGGTGCGAAGCGTGTCCAGCCGGCGCTGCCACTCGGAGACGGGCTGGATGTTGGGGTTGGTCCAGCAGATAGTGGGCTCGAAGCCTTCCGCGCGCAGCAGCCTCACCGGCTCGAGCGAGCACGGCCCGCAGCAGGCGTGGAGCAGAAGCGGCGTCATGTCGGTACCCCCATCCCGTCAAGAGGGCCATCCGGGTCGGCCCGGGGCGTCTTTTCGCCGCCTGAGGCCGCGAAATCTCGTCCTCGGCCGCGCGGCTTCGTTTGCAGTGTACTTTTTAGACGACCCCATGAGTATACCTGCGAAACTGGCGCGTAAATCCCCAGCTAGATAAATGTTATCATTTTAGTAGTACTTACGACGCCCTCAAATAAATGCACCACAAACGAGGCGGACGGTCAGCGACTCCCGTCTCGCGGGCAAAAGAGCAGGTCGATCCCCGTCTCCGTGTCGCGAACGTGCGTGCATCGCGGCTCGCGCAGCGAGGCGGCGGCCATGATGAGGTCCCCGGCGCACCCGGAGAGATGGATCCCCGCCAGCAGGACCGCCAGCACAGGGCTGCCCGCCACGAGCGAGGCCGCGAGGACGCAGCCGGTCACGAGCAGCGCCGGCGCCACCAGCACGGCAACCATCCTCCCGCGGGTGGCAACCACGCCGTCGGTCCGCGTGTAGAGGAACGCGCCCTGAACGCCGAACGAGACGCGGCAGCCCGGGCAGAGCAGCTTGAAGCACGCGGCGTGAACGAGCTCGTGGACGGGGAGCGGAACGAGGCAGCCGGCCGCAAGGCCCAGCCACCACCAGGGCCAGGTGACCTCGCCGAGGCCGCAGATCAGCGCCACGAGCACGGCGGCGACGGCGGTCGTGCCCATGAGGGCGAGCGAGAGGGCCATGATGCGCGCCTGGAGGGCCTCGTCGCCCAGGACGTCTATGACGGCTATCTTTTGCATGTGGCCATGGTACCCCATGCGAAGAAGTGCCAAAATGAGAAGGCTGCACCCAGACACGAAGGAGCACCCATGCCCGAGACCTCCTCTCGCCCGAGCTTCCCCCGCCGCGCGGTCATCACCGGCGGCATGCCCTACGGCAACAAGAATCTGCACTTCGGTCACATCGGCGGCGTCTTTGTCCCCGCCGACTTCTTCGCGCGGTTCCTCCGCGACCGCATCGGCGCGGAGAACGTGATCTTTGTCTCCGGCACGGACTGCTACGGCTCCCCCATCGCCGAGGGCTACCGCAAGAAGGTCGAGAACGAGGGCTACGCCGGCACCATCGAGGACTACGTCCGCGTGAACCACGACGCCCAGAAGGCCGCGCTCGACGCCTACGGCATCTCGCTCGACCTCTTCGCCGGCTCCGGGCTCGAGCCCGCGCGCGACGTCCACGCCCGCCTCACCGACGAGCTCATCCGCCGCCTCCACGAGCGCGGCTACCTGCACCGCCGCACCACGCGCCAGTTCTTTGACGTGGAGGCCGGCACCTTCCTCAACGGCCGCCAAGTCCAGGGCCGCTGCCCCGTGCGCGGCTGCAAGTCCGAGAAGGCCTACGCCGACGAGTGCGACCTCGGCCACCAGTTCGACCCCGAGGAGCTGATCGCCCCCGTCTCTCAGCTCACCGGCACCACGCCAGAGCTCCGCCCGGTGGACAACTGGTACTTCGACCTGCCTGCCTTCCGCGAGGAGCTCGAGCGCCTCATGGACGAGTGGGACGTCGACCCGCAGGTGCGCGCCGTGGTCACCAAGACCGTGCGCGAGAGCCTCGTCGACCCCGTGATCTACGTCCAGACCAAGTTCCGCGAGGCCTACGACGCCGTCGCCGCGGAGCTTCCCGAGCACACGCTCGCGGAGGCCGAGAAGGGCCAGCAGTCCTTCTCGCTCACCTTCTCCGGCTGGGAGGCGCGCGACGAGGCGCGCGAGAAGCTCGACGCCGCGGGCGTGCGCTTCCGAACGGGCAAGTGTCTGCTGCCGCTGCGCATCACCGGCAACATCGAGTGGGGCGTGCCCGCGCCGGACCTCGAAGGCAGCTCCGGGCTCACCGTGTGGGTGTGGCCCGAGAGCCTGTGGGCGCCCATCTCCTTCACGCAGACGGCGCTCGGCCTCGCCGAGGACGGCCGCTACTCCAGCCGCGACTGGCGCGACTGGTGGTGCTCCGAGGACGCGCGCGTCTACCAGTTCATCGGGCAGGACAACATCTACTTCTACTGCGTGGCGCAGCCCGCGCTCTGGGAGGCGCTGGGCTGGGGTCTCACGCAGGACGTCCCCGTGGCCAACTACCACATCCTGTTCATGAACAAGAAGGCCTCGAGCTCCGGCAAGATCACCCCTCCCATGGCGGCCGAGCTGCTGGAGCACTACACCCCCGAGCAGCTGCGCGCGCACTGGCTCTCCCTCGGGCTGGACCAGAAGGCCGTCTCCTTCAACCCCAAGGCCTTCGACACCTCCGTCAGCCACAAGGACAAGGCGACCGGCGAGGACGTGCTCGTGCGCGACGACCCGCGCGTGGTTGACCCCGCCCTCAAGGAGAGCGCCTTCCTGACCAACATCTTCAACCGTCTGGCGCGCAGCTGCTTCTACGGCGCCGCCAACGTGTGCGACGCGCACCTGCCCGCGGCGACGCCGTCCGCCGAGGCCGCCGAGGCCGCCCGCGAGGCGACGCTGGAGTTCGAGCGCCGCGCCTACGAGTTCGACGCCCATGGTGCGCTGGCGGTGGCCGAGGAGTTCTGCCGCGCCGCGAACAAGCGCTGGGACGAGGCCTCCAAGGCCGCGCGCGGCGACGACGCCGCCTACGAGGCTGCGCTCGCCGATGCCTTCGTCGCCCTGCGCACGACGGCGCTGCTCATGCACGCGTGCGTGCCCGCGGGCTGCGAGAGGATCTGCGGGCACATGGGCTTCTCTCCCGAGCTGTTCTTCTCCTGGGAGCACGCGTTCGAGGGGCCCTCGGAGCTGGCCGCCGCGCTCGGCGAGACGCCCGCGGAGCATGCCATCGTACCCCTGCCCCCGCGCTTTGACTTCTTCGAGAAGCACCCCTCGCAGGTCAAGGGCAGGTAGCGAGAAGGACGTCACCGCACCGCACCGCCAGAAACCGTCGCGACGCCCCCGCAGAGCGAAGTTGCGGGGGCGTCGCGACGTTTTTCCCACCACTTCTGTCGCAATACCCCCGCAGCGCAGCTCTGCGGGGGCGTCGCGACGTCTGGCGCGGCCTGGGTGTCGCGAGTCCCCGGCACCCAGGCCAAGCGGAGGGCTCGCGACGTTTTTCGTCGGGCCGCGGCCAGACGGAAGCAGCCCCCGGTCTATCATGGTCAGAGACCAACGTGAGAAGGAGCCCCCATGCCCGTCGAGTTTCCGCCCGTGCACGTCCCGCGCCCGTACGCGCTTCCCGCCACCGCGCTCGCGGCGCGCGTCGAGGTCCCGACGGAGGACGGCGCCGCCATCGTTGCCTGGACGTACGCACCTGAGGGCGTGGTAGACGCGCCGGGCACGCCCTTCGGCATAGACCTCTCCGCGCCGCCCGTGCTGATGCTCCACGGCAACGGGGAGGAGCACGGCATCTTTGGCCCCGTGATCGACGCCGTGTGCGCCTCCGGCCGCGCGGTCATCGCCCTGGACTCCCGCGCGCAGGGCCAGAGCACGCGCGGAACGGCCCCGCTCTCCTACGAGCTCATGGCCGCCGACGCTATCGAGGCGTGCGCCCGCCTCGGCGTGCCCGAGGTCCACGTGCTCGGCTTCTCCGACGGCGGCATCCTGGGGCTCCTCCTCGCACGGGACTGGGGCGCGCACGTGCTCTCCGTGACCGCGCTCGGCGCCAACCTCACCCCGGCCGGGCTACCGAAGGAGGACACCGACTGGATGGCGTACGCGGCCGCGGAGAACCGCCGCTGGGCGGCCGAAGGCGAGGAGGGCGCGACCCTCGAGGACGGCACGCCCGTGCCCTCCCCCGCCGAGTCCGCGCAGATCGCGGAGCTCCTGCAGCTCATGGTGGAGAACCCTCAGATAGACGCGGCGTCGCTCGCCTCCGTGAGCTGCCCTGTCACCGTGATGGTCGGTGAGTTCGACGAGATCCTCCCCGAGGAGACCGACCGCATCGTGGCGGCCATCGCCGGCGCCCGCAAGGTCGTGGAGCCCGGGATCGACCACAACCTGCCCAAGATGGCTCCCGCCGCCGTCGCGCGCGAGCTTCTGGCCACGGTCCAGAAGAACGATGTGCGGCACCCCCGCCGCGCCATCGAGCTGCCCGATGGCCTCGCCATCTGCCGCATCCCCGTCTCGGGCCGCTGGGCCGAGAAGCTTGACGGACTCTACCGCCGCGTGGACGCCGAGCCCGGGACCTCAGGCTGGGTGCAGGACGTGTGGCCGCCCGTCGGGATGGCGGCAGAGCTCCTGGCGACAGGCGCCTACTGGGGCGCCTTCGACGCCGCGGACGTGCGCGACGGCAGGCCGACGGACGACGCTGTCCTTCTCGGCGCGGTGGCCGTGGACCACGATGCGGACATGGGTGACGGCAGCGCCCCCGGGCACGGCTCCGGCCTCGGCGGCCCCTCATGGGCGAGGCGGGCCGAGAAGGACGTGGCGTGCTGGCACCTCCTCGCGGCAGACCCCGCCGCCCGCGGCCGTCACGTGGCCGACGCCCTTCTCGCCGCCGGCGTGCGCGGCGCGCGGGAGATCGGCGCCCGCACGGTGCGCCTCAACACGAGCGTGGCCAACGTGCCCGCAAACGCGCTCTACGCCAGCCGCGGGTTCATGCGGCACCGCCCGCTCTGGCTCCCCTACCCGGGGCTGCCCCTGCCCGGATGGACCAGCCTCTGGGAGCTGGAGCTGTAGCGCGTCCGGGGGGCCCCGCCTCTCGCGGCCCCGGCGCCTCCATATCAAATCTGGCCGCGGATTTCTGGCACTTTGGGACCCGTTTTGAGCCCGGAAAGTGCCGGAAATCCGCGGCCAGATTTGATATTCGCTCCCCAGCGGGAGCGCGTGGCGAGAAGGACGCGCAGCGCGCCTATGAGTTCACCAGCGTCTCCCACGCCAGATCAAACGCTGACTGACCCCGCACGAGCATGTCGTGACCCCAGTCAACGTTGCGCCAACGATCGCCGCTCTTAAGTTCGATCCACATGCCATCTCGATAGGAAGGCATCTCGAGGGAGTCGGTAAGGTACGCTTCGCGTAGGTCGACCGCGCCGTCATCGCCATCCCATTCAAAGATGACGACCCACCATGTGTCGCCGTCCTTCTCACCCACCTCGACCGACGCTGCACGGTCAAAGTAGCCGAACATCGTCGTCAGCTCTTCCGATTTCGACGCATCGAAGAGGTCGCACGTCATCGTCTCCATGATGCTCTCGTCGGCCTCTATCGGCTGCTCGTGCTCTTCGTCATCTTTCGGCACTTCAGCCTCGTCGGATACTGTCGGCTCCTCTGAGCTCACGTTGTCTTCAGCAATTGGCTCGTTTGCGCTGTCGTCCGTGGGCTGCGTTCCTGCCCCGCCGGAAGCGCAGCCCGCCAGCGCAAGGGACACGGCAAAGATGCCGCAGACAATACTCAGTTTCAAACGCATGGTCATTGCTCTTCGCCTTCCCACTTACCAGCTAAACATCGCAACATTAGTGCAGACAATCATTTTTCCCGAGGTACTCGTAAACCTGAAGCTATAGCTGCCCGGCCCTACACCAGTCCATTCCGCTCGCACAAAGCCACTGGCATTAAGCGTCGCAGAACCCCTAGATCGCGAGCCTTGATAGAGTGTCACGACAAAAGAGACTCCCGAGGCAGAAGACACTGTTGCGTTGAGTTCAATACCTATATTATTTCCATCAAAATAGTAGTTACCTGTCTCAAAGATGCTTTCAAACTGAAAGGAAGATGCATACCAAGATCTTTCCGCAGAAATCTCGGATGACATCTCATATGAAACTGTTGGAACGACCTCTTCCATTGCCTGTGCAAGCGCCCTCTGGGGATGTGCAAGAACTCCAAGCGCCGTCAGCCCGATTGACGCCAAAAAGCTCCGTCGAGACAGTGCAGCGCCCATTGTCAACCTCACTCCCATTGCCAGACCTTCATTTATGGGGACATTAGGATAGGACACGCACCCCGTCTGTCATTTCTAGCGTTGCATCCATGCAGCAAGGTGCCATTTATCTCCATTTCTTCAAATCGGAAAGGGTGTCGAGACCCAAAACTTTACACGCGCGCGATCGATAAGCTCTTACTGTACCAGGGGCCAAATAGAGCGTGGAAGCAATTTCATCACTTGTCTTGCCCTCCAAAGTCAGCACAACAACTTTGGCCTGCAGCTCGCTCAACCCTTTGGACAGAAGAAAGGCTTCCTGGACATGGCCGTCACAAATCCTGCCCTCATCTCCATCCTTATAATGAAAAACTCGAACTCCCACCAACACCAATAGAACAGCTATAAATATCCGGGGAGTCAGCCAACATAGCTCCGTGAAGCGTTCCGTAAGTAATACATCCAGTGAGTACACACTCCTCTCAAGTGTAAAAAGATGTAATCCCACCCCAACAAGCGCAACATGATAAGGACGCCTCAAGAACAGCTCATCTACCCCCTTTAGAAAAAGCCTCGGCACCGACTTCAAGCCTCCGAGATCCCGACAAGAGCCACCGCAAAACGCACCGAGCGCAACAATCGCGCATATCATTCCCAGCATGGCCCAGCCACGCCACACCATCCAATCGAAAAGCAAGATAGGAATCTCGAACCCGGAAAAGGGCCAGAGCCATGCCATGGACACCACCCAGCCAGCCGCCAAGAAGCCCAATGCCGTAAAAACCACTCGCAGCATCTCGTCCTTATCGCGTGGCGTGCCGTCTGTAGCATCGAAACACAATCCCTCCCGCTGAACCCACGTCCAACGAGCAATGCCGCCCACCAAGAATATACTGCCCACAAGATAGGGGGCAATCTCTCCTACCTCCATTCCGTAAGGCGGAAAACTGAGCGACACATAATTCGGCGGTATATATGCCAGCAGAACAATTATGATGAGGTAGGCTACGATGCGAGCCCGCTTCGACAGACATATCTCCTGCCCATCAACCTCAGGAGACGCCACCTCGTCATCAACTGGTTTTTTGTTGCAACAGGACGCCCGCGCCACCAGTTCGATGAGCTCTCTCTTCTTTGATACGCCGAGCTTTCCGTATGCACGGTGACGATACGTCCCCACCGTAGATGCCGACAAATCATGTTTCTCGGCAATCTGCTGCAATGTCAGGCCATTAAGTGTATCTTCAACCACCTCTTGCTCACGGCTGGTAAGGCGATCTGCGCCTGAAAAACCCGTTAACGCAATCCGCGCGCGCTCTCGATTTAAGCTATGTCCTCTTGTGCCCGTAGCGGAGCGTGGCAGGACTGCTGACGCACACCAGAGCAGCGCGCATCCTACTCCAGTCAAAACTAAATACCCCCCTACAAGTAGAAATTCGACAGGAGGGAAGACCCCGGAAAACGTCACGAGGAAGGGGTTGGCCACCTCTGCCGCAGCTCTGAAGACAACAACACCCGTAAAAAGGGCGACCAAATCCATGAGACGAATACCGATCTTTGCCATTCGGGCACACGTTGCACAAAGCAAAATCCCAGATGCCAAGCACATCAGAACTCCCCAAGAATCGGGTGCGTA
The DNA here is from genome assembly GCF_900128445.1 of Thermophilibacter provencensis. Taxonomy (GTDB): domain Bacteria; phylum Actinomycetota; class Coriobacteriia; order Coriobacteriales; family Atopobiaceae; genus Thermophilibacter; species Thermophilibacter provencensis. The sequence continues at coordinate 2,146,475 of NZ_LT671417.1, forward strand.
TGCGGAGAACAGGTCTGGGACAGAAATAGCAATTCCAGTCAACATAGCTACGCAAGGCCAGAGTGCGGCTCCCAAAAATAATGCTGGAATGCGAACGGCGGGAATATTCTCCCTGACTGGGTTTTTCCACAACGTAACCAAAGCCCATCCCGTAAGAGCAAACGACTCGCTCGGCGTACGAAGCATCCCCCTGAAATTGAAGCATGTCACGCGCATCTGCCCAGGGAGCTGCATGCCAAAATGGAGGTAGACGAAATCGGCCAAAATCAGCGCTGCCCACGCAAGGGTCGCCGCTACGCCAAGCGCAACCGCCAAGCGCCGAGGCCATGCTTTCTGAGAAAGGGAGTAATGGCCTTCGCCAGTGGCAGCAACCAGTAAGAGCGCCACCAGAACCAGACAGACTGAAGTCACGTTCGAGGGCCCCGGAATAACGGGACCGAACCAACTTGTCTCGAAGAACCCGGGCATGGCACCTAAAATAAACGTCCAAATCATCCAAAGCAAGTCGCCCATGGCTCTCCCATCCTCCAGCAGAGCATCAATTAGCGAAAAGATATATCATGAGTTCATGGTAAGGGGCATCTCCAAGTTATTTATCCGTTCTTTTTTGATAGCTTCATCCAAGAGTCACGCCTACCAAATCATACAAAGTTGACTCCGCACATTAGCTTCACGCACCCCTTGCCTAGTTGAAATCCATGGCTACGTTACTAAATCATTTGCAGAGGAGCCTGCGCGACTGAACAGGCTCCTCCGCAAGTTTCATCTCTATCAAAGCGCACCATAGAAAGGTCTAGTTATGGGTCATTCCGATGAGCTCTTTCAAGGCTTACTCTGTGCGAGAAATGCTCTCAGCGGGAATTGTCACCGTCCTATAGGCGATGAGTTCCGGCCAATCAGTCCATCCTGAGTAGGTGACCCTTATGGCACTCGAAGGTATTCCGATGCAAATGGCGGCGGTCGACATCACGCTTCCGACTGTCAGATTATTTCCGCCCCCGTAGCGTGCCCCGTCAGTACTTCCGTATGGCGTTGTAAGGCTTGCGCTTCCACCATAATCGTAATTGCTGCTCTTATATACAGTCGTTCTGACCCAAAGCCAGTAGGACCCATCATACAGCCCCCGTCGCAGTTCAGTCAGACAATGCGAACTTGATATAGACGACAAGGTCCGAGACCCCGCCATGGAGACAGAGTGAGGGTCGATGGACCTCCCCGGTGTCGCCGCGTACTGCTCATCAGCCAACGCAACGGAAGGGGTTGATATGAGAAGCATTCCCGCTCCCAGTGCCGCCCCTATGAAAGCCCTTCTTGTGATGCATTCGTTGCTCATGTCATACTTCCTTTCATCAATCACCTTGCGATCGGGTTCAAATACCTCCTTTCACTTTCATGTAAGAGACTGAATATCGCTTAAAGCTCATGCTATTCATCCTCATCCGTTAAGAAGCTTGTCAGTCACTCTTCTGCAGCAACAGTGTTGCAGCGTGTCGCGTTTTACAAAGGAACGTAATACCTCACACCTCTTCTTATAAGTTTCTTTGACATTCCCACAGCATCAAATCTGGCCGCGGATTTCTGGCACTTTGGGGCCCGTTTTGAGCCCGGAAAGTGCCGGAAATCCGCGGCCAGATTTGATATCCCCTCCCCAGCGGGAGCGCGTGGCGAGAAGGACGCGCCTACTGCCTGGGGAACGTCACCGTGATCGTGGTGCCCTTTCCGACCGTGCTGTCGAGCCGGATGTCCGCACCGTGGTAGGTGGCGGCGTGCTTGACGATGGCCAGGCCCAGGCCCGTTCCGCCCATGTCGCGGCTCCGCCCCTTGTCCACGCGGTAGAAGCGCTCGAAAACCTTGTCCTGCGCCTCGGGCGGGATGCCGATCCCGGTGTCGCTCACGCGCAGGCAGGGGCGGCCACCCTGCGGCAGCACCCACACGAAGACGCGCCCGCCCGGGTGGTTGTAGCGGATGGCGTTCTCGATGAGGTTGCTCACGAGCTCGTCGAGCAGGCGCGCGTTGCCCATGATGGGCGTGGAGACGCCGGAGAGCGAGATCGTGACCTCGTACTTGCGCTGCGCCCTGCCCCGCAGGCGCTCGACCGCGTCGGACGCGACGGAGAGGAGGTCCACGCGCTCCGCAGCCCCGAAGACCTCGCGGTCGCCCGAGCGCTCCGACTCGTCGAGACGGGAGAGCGTGAGGATGTCGCTCACGAGCACGGACAGGCGATGGGCGTCCTTGTAGATCCGCCCGGCGAACCCCTGGACGTCCTCGGGCCGGGCGATGCCGTCGCGAATGAGCTCGGCCGCGCCCTGGACGGAGGCGATGGGCGTCTTGAGCTCGTGCGTCACGTTGGCGGTGAAGTCGCGCCGCATGTCGGCGGCGTCCTGGATGGCGTTCATGCGCTGCACCAGCTCCTTGTGCTGCTCGTTGAGGCGGCTCACGAGCGGGTCGAGCTCCTCGTAGGGCGCAACGCCGTCGCCGGACGCCGGGTCGATCTCAAGGATCGGCCGCACGAAGCGCCGGGAGAGCCGGCGGGAGACCACCCAGCTCGCCCCCACGAGCAGGACGGCCAGGCCGCAGAGCATCGCCAGGTCCTGGAAGAGGAAGGCGACGACCCCCGCGCGGTCGACGGACAGGCGGACCACCTCGCCCGACTCGAGCCGCACGGCCTCGTAGAGGCTCATGTACCCGACGGTGTCGCTCGATCGCTCGGAGGAGCCCGTGCCCTCGGCGAGCGCGGCGGCCACCTCGGGACGGTCGGCATGGTTGGGCAGCTCGACCGCGTCCGCCCCCGAGTCGTAGGTGACGGTGCCGTCGGGGCTGACGAGGGTCACGCGGATGTCGCCCATGTCCAGCTCGCCGAGGACGGTCGCGTCGTCCTCGGCGAGGTCAAGCAGCGAGGCGATGGTGCGGCACTCGCTCGCGAGCTGCTCGTGCTCGTCGGAGAGGAAGGCGGACTGGTAGATGAGGGAGGCCGCCGCGGTAACCGCGACGGCCACGAGGGCGCACGCCACGACGAGCGCCACGAACATGCGATGCGAGAGCGATCCTTTTGCACCGGGCTCCCGAGTCACGGCACCCCTCCTCAGATCATGACAAACGACCCGGACACCTTTGTCAGGCTATCACCCGCGGGCGCGGTATCCCACGCCGCGGACGGTCTCGATGAGGTCGGACGAGTCGCCGAGCTTGGCGCGGATCTGCTGCACGTGGACGTCCACGGTGCGCGACCCCCCGTCGAAGTCCCAGCCCCAGACGCGCTGGAGGAGCGTCTCGCGGGAGAACACCACGCCGGGAGAGTGCATGAGGAACTCAAGCAGGTCGAACTCGCGCATGGTGAGCTGGACCTCCTGGCCGCCGACCGCCACCTCGCGACGGTCGGGCCAGAGGGTGACGTCGCCAATCGAGAGCGCGGCGGGCTCCTCCCGCACCGCCTGCTCGCGGGCTGCACGACGCAGGAGGGCGCGCGTGCGGCTCACCATCTCCATCATGCCGAAGGGCTTGGAGAGGTAGTCGTCCGCGCCGGAGTCGAGCGCCCTCACGGCATCGAGCTCGGTGTCCTTGGCGGTGAGCATCATGACCGGAACATGGGAGAGGCCGGGGGTCCGGCGCAGGCGCGCCAGGATCTGGAGGCCGTCGGTGTCCGGCAGCATGATGTCGAGAAGGACGGCGTCGGGCGTGCGCTCGGCGCAGGCGCGGCGGAACTCGGCGTCATCGGCGCACCCGCGCGCCTCGATGCCGCCCTGGCCCAGCGCATAGACCGTGAGCTCACGGATGTTCTTGTCGTCCTCGACGTAGTAGACCACGCTGCACGCCTTTCCCTTCGCGTCCTCGACTCTCGATTCTACTGCTCCGCGGGAGTCTGCTGCTGGCTCGCCTTCTCGGCGACGGTGTGCTCCCCCGTCACGCGGAAGACCGCCCAGGCGGCGATGCGCTTGGCGAGGTCGCCCATCCGCTCGAAGTACTTTGCCACCATGAGCAGCTCGGGCAGGTACTGGGCGGACGACTTGCCGTCGCGGATGAGGCCCACGAGCTTCTCCTCCGCCTCGGCATAGAGGTCGTTCACGGCCGTGTCGGCCTCCATGACCTGCTGGGCCTTCTCCACGTCGGAGGTGCAGAAGGCGTCGACGGCCTTGTCCACCATGTTGGCCGCGTAGGCGGAGAGCGTCGTGAACTCCTTCTCGAGCTTCTTCGTGGCCTTGGCGGGGATGTCCTCGGCCAGAAAGACCGCGTCGCGCGTCATGGAGTCAATGTGAGAGAGGTCGCTCACCATGCGGAAGGACCCCGAGACGAAGCGCAGGTCGACGCCGATGAGCGGCTGCTGGAGCAGCATGATGTCGAGGCAGGTGTTCTCGATCGCGGAGCGCAGGCGGTCCTCCGCCTTGCGGCCCTCCATGACGCCCTCCGCGGCGCCCTTGTCCCCCGTCACGGCGAGGCCGGCGGCGCGTACGTCCGCTACGGTCTTCTCGCTGAAGCGGCGGATGAGGACCTCGACCTCGTTGAGCTGGTCGGTGAACTTGGTGCGAGTGCTGATGACCATTAGCTGAACCTCCCTGAGAGATACTCTTGCGTGCGCTGCTCCCTGGGGTTGCCGAAGAGCTCGCGCGTGGGGCCCTCCTCGATGAGCTCGCCCAGATAGAAGAAGGCGGTCTTGTCGGCCACGCGTGCGGCCTGCTGCATGTTGTGGGTGACGACGACCACGGTGTGATCGGTGGCGAGCTCGCTCATGAGCTGCTCGACCATGCTCGTGGAGATGGGGTCGAGGGCGGAGGTGGGCTCGTCCATGAGCAGGATGTCCGGGTCGGTGGCGAGCGCGCGGGCGATGCAGAGGCGCTGCTGCTGGCCGCCGGAGAGGCCGAGGCCGCTCTTGTTGAGATCGTCCTTGACCTCGTCCCAGAGGGCGGCGCGCGTGAGGCAGCGCTCGCAGATCTCGTCGCCCTCGGACTTGGAGATGCGGCGCTGGCGCTTAGGCCCGTAGAGGATGTTCTCGCGGATGCTCATGGGGAACGGGTTGGGGTGCTGGAAGACCATGCCCACGTAGACGCGCAGGGCGTTGGAGTCCATCTGGAAGATGTCCCGGCCGCCGAACTCGATCGTGCCCTCGGTGCGCACGGACTCGACGAAGTCGCACATGCGGTTGAAGGTGCGCAGCAGCGTGGACTTGCCGCAGCCGGAGGGCCCGATGAAGGCCGTGGCGCGGTTCTTGGGAATCTCGAGACTGACGCCCTTGAGCGCCTGGAAGTCGCCGTACCAGAGGTTGAAGTCTCGGATGCTGATGGCCGTCTCCACGCCCTCGATGCCGCGCTGGGCGTTCTGGGTGTTATCTGTGTCCATGATGCCTCCCATCAGCCGAAGCGGCCCGTAAGGTAGTCGACCAGGCGCTGGTCGTGCGGATCGGAGAAGATCTGCTGCGTGGTGCCCGTCTCCACCATGTCCCCCACGTAGAAGAAGGCGGTGCGGTCGGAGACGCGCGTGGCCTGCTCCATGTTGTGCGTGACGATGATCTCGCAGATGCCCGTGGAGGCGATGTCGCGGATGGTCTCCTCTATGGAGAAGGTGGAGATCGGGTCGAGCGCCGAGCAGGGCTCGTCGAAGAGAACGACGTCGGGCTTCATCGCGAGCGTGCGGGCGATGCACAGGCGCTGCTGCTGGCCGCCGGAGAGGGCGTGGGCCGACTGCTTGAGCTTGTCCTTGACCTCGTCCCAGAGCGCGGCCTGCCTGAGGGACGTCTCCACGAGCTCGTCCTCCTCGGCCTTGGTCCTCACGCGGCCGTGCTTCTTTGGCGCGAAGAGGATGTTCTCGCGGATGGACTTGCGGAAGGGCGTGGGCTGCTGGAAGACCATGCCGATGGACTTGCGCAGCTCGAAGAGGTTCTCCTTGGGCGTGTTGATGTCATGCCCGTGATAGAGGATCTCGCCGCCGATCGAGCACTTGGGGATCTCGCGGTTCATGAGGTTGAGGCAGCGCAGGAACGTGGACTTGCCGCAGCCCGAGGGCCCGATGAGCGCCGTGACCTGGCCGGCCTCGAAGGTGAGCGAGGTCTTGTGCAGGGCCTCGTGCGTGAGGTCGTAGGTGACGGTCACGTCCTTGGTGCGCAGCAGCGGCCCGTTCTTCTCGCCTGCCGGAGCTGCCGGGGTGATGATGTCGGTCATTCTGCGGTCAGCCTCCTCGAGAGGAGCTTGCCGAGCAGGCGGGCAAGCAGGTTGAACAGGAGCACGCAGGCGAGCAGGATGGTCGCCGTGCCCCAGACGATCTCCGTGGAACCGGCCGTGGGCTCGGAGGTGAGTCGCCAGATGTAGACGGCGAGCGAGCAGGCCGGGCGGAAGATGTTGAAGGGGTTGGTGGGGCTCAGGAAGTTGAGCGAGCCGAAGTTCAGGCGCGCGGGGGCGGACCCGGCGGTGAAGATCAGGGCCGCCGCCTCGCCGAAGACGCGGCCGGCGGAGAGCACGATGCCGGTCACGATCGCGGGCATGGCCGCGGGGAGAAGGACGTTGATCGTGGTCTCCCAGCGGGTGAGGCCCATGGCGAGGGCCGCGTCGCGCTGGCTGCGCGGGACGTCCTCGAGCGCCTGCTGTATGGTGCGCACCAGGATGGGGATGTTGAACATCGTGAGGGCGCAGGCGCCGGCGAGGATCGAGATGCCCCAGCCGAGGGTCACCACGAAGAAGAGGGACCCGAACATGCCGACCACGATCGAGGGCAGCGAGGAAAGCGTCTCGATGGCGGTCTTGGCGGCGGAGGTGACCCAGTTGTCGGGCGCGTACTCGACGAGGAAGATGGCCGCGCCGAGCGAGATGGGCACCGAGATGACGAGGGTCACGATCAGCATGTAGAAGGAGTCCCACAGCTGGTAGAGGATGCCGGGAGCCACGTCGTCGTTGTACGGGTTGGTGAGGAAGCCCGGGGTGAGCGCGCGACCGGCGCCGCGGGCGAGGATGTAGACGATGATGGCCACGACGAGCAGCATGACCAGGCCCACGATGACGGTGAGGATGCCGGTCGCGACCTTGTCCTGGGAGTTGATGCGCTTGACGTGGGCGTCCAGGGAGAGCGCGCGGCTGTTCTCGCTAGCCATTGGCCTTGGCCCCCTTCCTGCCGATGAGGTGGATGATCAGGATGAAGACGAGCGACATGGCGAGGAGGATCAGGCCGAGCGACCAGAGGGCGTGATAGTAGACCGAGCCCGAGGTCGCGTTGGAGAGGCCCGCCGTGAGCGCCGCCGTGAGCGTGGACGCCGGGTCGAGCAGGCCCATGGGCATGGAGCGCTCGACGCCGCCGATGACCATCTGGACGGCGAGCGTCTCGCCGAAGGCGCGCGTCATGCCGAGGATGACCGCGGTCATGAGGGAGGGCATGGCGCTCTTGAGCACGACGTGCCAGGTGGTCTGCCAGCGGGTGCAGCCGAGCGCGTAGGAGCCCTCGCGGTACTGGTTGGGCACGGCGCGCAGGGCGTCCATCGAGAGCGTGGTGATGGTCGGGAGGATCATGATGGCCAGCACGAGCGAGCCGGACAGGATGCCCGCCCCGGTGGGCGCGGCGTCGCCGAAGATGGCCTTCACGAGCGAGTTGATCACGTAGAGGCCGAGGACGCCGTAGACGACCGACGGGATGCCCACGAGCAGCTCGATGAAGGGCTGGAAGACGCGGCGGCCGAAGGACGGGGCGACCTCCACGACGAAGATCGCTGAGCCGATGGCCACGGGGAGCGCGAAGGCGGTGGAGAGCAGCGTGACGGCGAAGGAGCCCACGATCATGGGGAGCGCCCCGTAGCGCTCCTGCTCGGGGATCCAGTTCTGCCCGAAGAAGAAGTCGATCGGGTTGATGCCGTCAACGAAGAACGTGGTGAGGCCCTGCTGCGCCACCATGAAGATGAGCGTGACCACGACGAGCGCCACGAGCGCGACGCAGAAGCCCGTGATTCCCAGGCCAATGTTCTCGAGCCTCCGCTTGGGCATGAGGTTTGCCATGGAGGAGCCTTTCTCGTCAAGGAAGCGGCGGCGCCCCGGAAGGACGCCGCCGCAGGGAGGGTGGGTCAGGGCTAGGCAGCGGTGATGTTGCCCTCAGCGTCCTTCTTGACCTGCATGTCGGCCATGGGGATGAAGCCCTCCTCCACGACGGTGGAGGCGAAGTCGTCGGACATGATGAACTCGATGAAGGCCTGGGTCACGGCAGCCGTGGACTCGTCCTCGTCCTCGCGGGTGTACATGTGCTCGTACGCCCAGATGGTGAAGTCGCCGGACTCGACGTTGGCCTGCGTGGGCTCCACGCCGCCCACCGTGAGGGCCTTGATGCCGTCGCCCTCCATGTAGTTGAACGCGACGTAGGAGATGGAGCCCTCGGTGGCGGCAACCTGCTCGACGACGGTGCCCGAGGAGTCGACCTCGGCGACCGGGCGGAAGCTGTCCGGCGCGGTCTCGCCGCCGAGGACCGCCGCCTCGAAGGTGGCGCGGGTGCCCGAGCCGGCCTCGCGCTGGATGACCTGGATGGTGCCGTCGCTGCCGCCGACCTCGGACCAGTTGGTGATCTGGCCGAGGAAGATGCCCTTGAGCTGGTCGAGCGTGAGGTCGTCGACGTCGACGCCGGCGTTCACGATCGGGCCCATGCCCACGATGCAGACCTGGTTGTCGACGAGGCCCTCGCACTGGTCGGCCTCGAGCTTCTCCTCGGCGTAGACGTCGGAGCGGCCGATCTGGACGGAGCCCTCGGCGATCTGGGAGAGGCCCTGGCCGGAGCCGCCGGCCGCGATGGCGATGGAGACGTCGGGGTTGGCATCCATGAAGGCGTCGGCGGCCTTCTCCACGAGCGGCTGGAACGAGGTGGCGCCGGAGCAGGAGATGGAGCCGGAGAGCGTGGAGGCGGCGTCGCCGGTGGAGTCGGCGGCGGTGTCGCCGGTGCCACCGCAGCCCACGAGACCGAGGCCGGCCACGGCAGCGACGACGCCGGAGAGGCCGAGGAACTGACGACGAGAGATATCAGACATGGTTCTCCTTCCCAAGGATGTAGGCCTGGGGTCCCCGACCCCCGGCCGTGTCAAGTGCATCCTAGGGCGGCGCGTTCCGCCCGCCGCCCTGATCGGTCATCTCTTACGGGCGGCTGACGGCGGCTTACATTTGACTTACAAACGCTGGCACGTTTGTAAACTCGCGCCGAGGCAAGCTTACAATTGCCGCCGAGCTGGGGTTTTTCCTTGGATGGGCCTTACATTTGGCGACGGGCGTGCAAAAGGGACAGGCACCTTTGCACGGTTAGCTGTGCAAAGGTGCCTGTCCCTTTTGCACGCCCCCCTCCGCACGCCTGCCCCTCTGCGCGGTTTGAAGGTACCGTGCGAATATTCTCACGGTACCTTGAAATGTTCTGTGGCGCGTCGCACAATTGCTCTCTGTGTCGAAAGGAGTCATATGAAGAAAAAGAAGGAAGGGCAGGGGCTCACCGGCCGCGAGGTCATAGGCACCCTCAAGGGGAGCATCCGCGAGTTCAAGGGAGCCTCGATCGCCACGCCGATCATCGTCTCCGGCGAGGTCGTGATGGAGGTCGCCATCCCCTTCGTGACCGCCCAGCTCATCAACTCAATCCAGGCGGGGGCCACCCTGGGGGAGATGCTCCCCTACGCGGGCGTCCTCGTGGCGATGGCGCTCGCGTCCCTCTGCTTTGGCATCGGCGCCGGCGTCACCTGCAGCCAGGCGAGCTGCGGCCTGGCCATGAACCTGCGCCACGACGTCTTTGCCGCGGTGCAGCGCTTCAGCTTCGCCAACATCGACCAGTTCTCGTCGAGCTCGCTCGTGACGCGCCTCACCACGGACATCACCAACGTGCAGCTCGCCTACATGATGATTATCCGCACGGCCATCCGCTGCCCGCTCCTTCTGATCGCAGGCATCGTCATGGCGTTCATCATGGCCGGCCCGCTGGCGCTCGTCTTCGTGATCATCGTGCCCATCCTGGGCTTTGGCCTCTACAAGGTCGTGCGCACCGTGCACCCGATCTTCCGCTCGGTCTTCCACAAGTACGACGCCCTCAACGAGTCCATCGAGGAGAACGTCACCGGCATGCGCGACGTCAAGAGCTACGTGCGCCAGGACTATGAGAAGGAGAAGTTCGGGCGCGCCGCCCAGGACGTCTGCGCCGACTTCACCCGCGCCGAGAAGATCCTCGCGCTCAACACGCCGATGATGAACTTCGCCGTGTACACCGTCTTCGCCGTGACGCTGCAGTTCGGCAGCTACCTCATCATCTCGAGCCAGGGCACGCTGCTGAACGTCGGCCAGCTCTCGGCGCTCACCACCTACGGCTTCATGATCCTCATGGCGCTCATGATGGTCTCGATGGTCTTCGCCATGATCACGATGGCGCAGGAGAGCGCCGAGCGCATCTGCGAGGTGCTGCGCACCGAGCCCACGATCAAGAACCCCGCCCACCCCGAGACCGAGATGCGCGACGGCTCCATCGACTTCGACAACGTGACCTTCAAGTACTCTGAGAAGGCCGAGCACCGCGCCCTCGCGGAGATCGACCTGCACATCAAGAGCGGCGAGACCATCGGCGTCATGGGCGGAACCGGATCTGCCAAGACGTCGCTCGTGAACCTCATCAGCCGCCTCTACGACGTCACCGAGGGCTCCGTGAAGGTGGGCGGCGTGGACGTACGCGACTACGACCTCGAGTTCCTGCGCAACAACGTGGCCGTGGTCCTGCAGAAGAACGTGCTCTTCTCGGGCACCATCAAGGAGAACCTGCGCTGGGGCAACCCGGACGCCACCTACGACGAGCTCGTCGAGGTCTGCAGGCTCGCCCAGGCAGACGAGTTCATCCAGCAGCTGCCCAAGAAGTACGACTACTACATCGAGCAGGGCGGCACCAACGTCTCCGGCGGCCAGAAGCAGCGCCTGTGCATCGCGCGCGCCCTGCTGAAGCACCCCAAGGTGCTGATCCTGGACGACTCCACCTCCGCCGTCGACACCAAGACCGACGCGCTCATCCGCGAGGGCCTCAAGTCCTACCTCCCCGAGGCCACCAAGATCATCATCGCCCAGCGCGTGAGCTCGGTGCAGGACGCCGACCGCATCCTCGTGCTCGACAACGGCCACGTGGCCGGCCTCGGCACGCACGAGGAGCTGCTCGAGAGCTGCCCGTTCTACCGCGACACCTACCTCGCGCAGAACCGCACGAGCCAGGAGGCCGAGAAGGACGACGATGCCGCCGCGGACGTCGCGCCCACGAAGGGAGGTGAGGCGGATGGCCGCTAACAACAACTCCGCCGAGAACATCCTCAAGAACGTGACCGGCTCCAACCAGCCCACCGAGCCCGAGCGCGAGCCGGAGCGCCAGAACGTCGCCGGCCGCCAGGTCGCCCGACCGCAGAGGCGCGGGGGCCGCGGCAGGACGCTCGGCCGCCTCATCAAGATGCTCTTCTCGTTCTATCCCAGGATGCTCCCGCTCGTGATCCTGTGCATCGTGGTTTCGGCCGTGCTCTCGGCCCTGCCCGCCACGTTCATGCAGCGCACGCTCGAGATCGTAACCGCCCACTGGGAGGGCGGCGACTGGGAGGCCGTCGCCGGCCAGATCGGCTCGCTCGTGCTCACGCTCGTGGGCATCTACGTGGTGTCGCTCGTGCTCAGCTTCACCTGGACCCGCGCGATGGCCATCATCACGCAGGGCTCGCTCGAGAAGTTCCGCGAGCGGCTCTTCGGCCACATGCAGGACCTGCCGATCAGCTACTTCGACGAGCACCAGCGCGGCGACATCATGAGCCACTACACCAACGACATCGACGCCCTGCGCCAGATGATCGGCCAGTCGCTGCCCAACATCACGCTCACCTTCGTCACCCTCATCTCGGTCTTCTCGGTGATGATCTACTACAGCGTGTGGATGGCCGCGGTCATCGTGGCGGGCGTCCTGTTCATGAGCTACATGACCAAGGTGCTGGGCTCTCGCTCCGCGCGCAACTTCGTGGCGCAGCAGAAGGAGATCGGCGTCGTGGAGGGCCACGTCGAGGAGGTCATGAACGGCCAGCGCGTGGTCAAGGTCTTCTGCCACGAGGACGCCGCGCAGGACGACTTCGACGTGCTCAACCGCAGGCTCTTCGAGGCGAGCCGCGCCGCCAACATGTACACCAACACGCTCGGCCCCATCCTCATGAACCTCGGCAACCTGATCTATGTCATCGTGGCGCTCGTGGGCGGCGTGTTCATCGAGACCGGCGTGCCCAACCTCTCCATCTCGGGCCTGCCCTTCTCGATTGCCGTCACGGTGCCGTTCCTCAACATGACCAAGCAGTTCGCCGGCCAGATCGGCCAAATCTCCCAGCAGATCAACTCCGTGGTCATGGGCCTCGCGGGCGCCGAGCGCATCTTCGAGCTCATGGACGAGCCCGTGGAGCAGGACCAGGGCTACGTGGAGCTCGTGGCCTGCACCATCGACCGCGAGGGCAACGTCACCGAGTGCGACCGCCGCTCCGAGAACTGGGCCGGCCAGTGGGCGTGGAGGCACCCGCACGGCGACGGCTCGCTCACCTACACCCCGCTCGCGGGCGACGTGCGCCTCTTCGACGTCGACTTCGCCTACCGCAAGGGCCACACCGTCCTGCACGACGTGAGCGTGTGGGCGAAGCCCGGCCAGAAGGTCGCCTTCGTCGGCGCCACGGGCGCGGGCAAGACCACGATCACGAACCTCATCAACCGCTTCTACGACATCGAGGACGGCAAGATCCGCTACGACGGGATCAACATCAACAAGATCAAGAAGAGCGACCTGCGCCGCTCCCTGGGCGTGGTGCTCCAGGACGTGAACCTCTTCACGGGCAGCGTCATGGACAACATCCGATTTGGCCGGCTCGACGCCACCGACGAGGAGTGCATGGCGGCGGCGCGCCTCGTGGGCGCCGACGGCTTCATCAAGCGCCTGCCGGACGGCTACAACACGATGCTCACGGACAACGGCTCCAACCTGTCCCAGGGCCAGAGGCAGCTCCTCTCCATCGCCCGCTGCGCCGTGGCGGACCCGCCGGTGATGATCCTCGACGAGGCCACGTCCTCCATCGACACGCACACCGAGGCCATCGTCCAGCGCGGCATGGACGCGCTCATGACCGGGCGCACCACGTTCGTCATCGCGCACCGCCTCTCGACGGTGCAGAACTCCGACGCGATCATCGTCCTGGACCACGGCCGCATCATCGAGCGCGGCAGCCATGACGAGCTCATCGCCAAGAAGGGCACCTACTACCAGCTCTACACCGGGGCCTTCGAGCTCGAGTAGCGCGGGTCCTCGACAAAGGTTGACAAAGGTGACAGGGTCATCTGTCAGGTTTTTCCTGACAGATGACCCTGTCACCTTTGTCAACCTTTGTCATGACCTCTCGGCGACGCTGCGTCGCATTGCTCGGTACCGCGAGGTTTTTCGCATGGTACCTTGACTTCACCGCGCGAGGGTCTCAGAGTGTGGTTTGGAACGTTTTCAGATTCGGGAAGGAAGGAGGCTGCCGTGCGTGAGAAGGGGGACGGCACGCGGCCGGAGAGCGAGGCGCTGCGCATCATGCGCAACCTCGGGTTCTTTGGCTACTACCTCCACGTGCACTGGGGCGGCAGGAACGGGAAGCAGCACATCCTCGTGGAGCTTCTCGCCCACGAGGGAAGGATGACGCAGCGCGACCTCCAGGAGGCGTCGTGCATCACGTCCGCCTCGCTCTCCGAGGTCATCGCCAAGCTCGAGGCCGAGGGCCTCGTCGAGCGCGAGCGATCGGAGACCGACCGCCGCCAGCTCACGGTGACGCTCACCAAGCCGGGGACGGAGCGGGCGCGCGAGGTGCTGCGCACGCGCGAGGAGTTCGAGAGGCTCGCCTTCGACTGCCTCTCCCCCGAGGAGACCACGCAGCTCGCCAGCACGCTCGACCGCGTGGCCGCCCGCTGGATGGAGATCGAGGCCGAGAAGAGGGGTGATGACCGATGAGCCTGCTGCCGAAGAAGCCCGTCATGGACCAGGAGTTCGTCAAGACCGCCGCGCACGTGAACTACGCGACGGTGGGCCGCAAGCTCACCGAGAGCGTGCGCGAGTACAAGACCGCGGCCGTCGTCACCCCGCTGCTCGTCCTCGGGGAGGTCGTCTTCGAGGTCATGATCCCGCTCTACACGGCCGACCTCATCGACGCCATCAAGTCCGGCGCCAACCTGAGCCAGATCCTCTCCACGGGGGGCGTGCTCGCGCTCATGGCGCTCGTCTCGCTCGCCTTTGGCGCCGCGGCCGGCCTCACGTGCGCGAAGGCCTCGACCGGCTTCGCGAAGAACCTCCGCAAGGACATGTTCTATAACATCCAGACCTTCTCGTTCGCCGTGATCGACCGCTTCTCCAGCTCGTCGCTCGTGACGCGCATCACCACGGACGTCATGAACGTCCAGATGGCCTACATGATGCTCATCCGCACCGCCATCCGCTCGCCGTTCATGCTCGTGCTCGCGTTCATCGCGGCCTACAGCATGGCCGGGTGGCTCGCCCTCGTCTTCGTGGTCATCATCCCGGTGCTGGCGGTCGCCCTGTTCGCCGTGATCCGCAAGGTCGTGCCCGTGTTCCGGCGCATCTTCCGCAAGTACGACGCCCTGAACGAGCGCGCCGAGGAGAACCTCGCCGGCATCCGCGTGGTCAAGTCCTACGTCCGCGAGGACTACGAGAAGGAGAAGTACGACCGCGCCGCGACCGAGGTCCAGAACGACTTCACCTACGCGGAGCGCATCCTCGCCCTCAACGCGCCGATCATGAACTTCTGCATCTACACGGTCATGGTCTTCGTGATCTACGCCGGCTCCTTCGCCATCGTCTCCACGCGCGGCGAGCTGCTCGACGTGGGGCAGTTCTCCTCGCTCATCACCTACGGCTTCATGATGCTCATGCAGCTCATGATGCTCTCGATGATCTTCGCCCAGGTCGTCATGAGCGAGGAGAACGCGCGCCGCATCTACGAGGTCCTCGACGCGAAGACCACGATCGACCAGCCGGCAGACCCCGTGACCGAGGTCGCCGACGGCTCAATCGACTTCGACGGCGTCGGGTTCTCCTATCGCGGGGACAGGGACCACGAGGCGCTCCGAGGCATCGACCTTCACATCAGGAGCGGCGAGGTCATCGGCGTCATCGGGTCGACGGGCTCCGCCAAGTCGACCCTCGTCCAGCTCATCCCGCGCCTCTATGACGTCACGGAGGGGTCCGTCCGCGTGGGCGGGCGAGACGTGCGCGACTACGACCTCGAGACGCTGCGTGACGCCGTCGCCATGGTGCTCCAGAAGAACGTGCTCTTCTCGGGCACCATCGCCGAGAACCTGCGCTGGGGCAACGAGCACGCCACCGACGAGGAGGTGCTCGAGGCGGCGCGCCTCGCCCAGGCGGACGAGTTCGTCCAGACCTTCCCCAACAAGTACGACACGTACATCGAGCAGGGCGGCACCAACGTCTCGGGCGGCCAGAAGCAGCGCCTCTGCATCGCGCGCGCACTCCTCAAGCGCCCCAAGATCCTCATCCTCGACGACTCGACCTCGGCCGTCGACACCAAGACCGACCGCCTCATCCGCGAGGGCTTCAGGAACTACCTGCCCGAGACCACCAAGGTCATCATCGCCCAGCGCACCTCGAGCGTCGAGGACGCCGACCGCATCGTGGTCATGGACTCGGGCACCATCAACGACATCGGGACCCACGAGGAGCTCCTGCGCCGAAACGCCATCTACCGCGAGGTCTACCTCTCGCAGAACAAGCAGAGCCACGACGAGCGCGAGCTCGGCGAGCTGGAGGTGAGCGCCGATGAGTAGGAACATGCACCGCGGGCGGGCGCCCAAGTCGATGGGCAGGACCGCCCTCAGGGTCCTCAAGATGCTGCGCGGCTTCTACCCGATCATGCTGCCGGCCGTCGCGTGCTGCATCCTCATCCAGTGCGTCGTCCAGGCGATGCCGAACGTCTTCATGGAGCGCGCGCTCACCGTCGTTGGGCAGACCTGGGAGTCCGGCGACTGGGCCGCGGCGCAGCCGCAGATCTTCGCCAACGCAGCGATCCTCGCCGCGCTCTACTTTGCGAGCCTCATCTGCAACGCCGTGTGGCAGCAGTGCATGGCCATCATCACCCAGGGGTCGCTCAAGAAGTTCCGCTGCCTCATGTTCGACCACATGCAGGACCTGCCGATCAGGTACTTCGACACGCACCAGCACGGTGACGTGATGAGCTACTACACCAACGACATCGACGCCATGCGCCAGATGATCGCCCAGTCGCTCCCCCAGCTCTTCCTCACGATGCTCATGCTCTGCTCGGTCGGCTGCATCATGCTCTGGTACAGCCTGCCGCTCACGCTCGTCGTGGTGGGCGGCGCGGCCATCATGGCGCTCCTCGGCAAGACGCTCGCGAGCCGCTCGGCAAAGAACTTCCTGCGCACGCAGCGCGCCGTGGCGGCCGTGGAGGGCCTCGTCGAGGAGGTCATGAACGGCGAGAAGGTCGTCAAGGTGTTCTCCCACGAGCGCCAGATCGAGCGCGCCTTCGACGAGCTCAACGACGAGTACCAGGACGCCGCCTGCACGGCCAACTCCTACGCCAACACGCTCATGCCCATCCTCATGAACGCCGGCAACCTGCTCTACGTGATCGTCGCCGTGGCCATCGGCGTCTTCCTGGTGCTCGGCATCCCCAACCCCGCCATCTCGGGGCTGCCGCTCACCATCGCCGTGGGCGTGCCGTTCCTCAACATGACCAAGCAGTTCGCCAACCAGATCGGCCAGATATCCAACCAGGTGAACTCCGTGGTCATGGGCCTCGCGGGCGCCGAGCGCATCTTCGAGCTCATCGACGAGGAGCCCGAGCAGGACGAGGGCTACGTCGAGCTCGTGGCCTGCACCATCGACCAGGACGGTACCGTGCGCGAGTGCCAGCGCCGCGACGGGCACTGGGCCGGCCAGTGGGCGTGGAAGCACCCGCACCAGGCCGACGGCACCGTCACCTACACACCGCTCGCGGGCGACGTGCGCCTCTTCGGCGTCGACTTTGCCTACGAGCCGGGCCACACGGTCCTGCACGACGTCTCGCTCTACGCCAAGCCCGGCCAGAAGGTCGCCTTCGTCGGCGCCACGGGCGCGGGCAAGACCACGATCACCAACCTCCTCAACCGCTTCTACGACATCGAGGACGGCAAGATCCGCTACGACGGGATCAACATCAACAAGATCAAGAAGCCGGACCTCAGGCGCTCGCTCGGCGTGGTGCTCCAGGACGTGAACCTCTTCACGGGCACCGTCATGGACAACATCCGCTACGGCCGGCTCGACGCCACCGACGAGGAATGCATCGCCGCCGCGCGCCTGGCCGGGGCCGACGACTTCGTCAAGCGCCTGCCGGACGGCTACGAGACCATGCTCACGGACAACGGCACCAACCTCTCGCAGGGCCAGCGACAGCTCCTCTCCATCGCGCGCGCCGCGGTCGCGGACCCGCCGGTCATGGTGCTCGACGAGGCCACGTCCTCCATCGACACGCGCACCGAGGCCATCGTCCAGCGCGGCATGGACGCGCTCATGACCGGGCGCACCACGTTCGTCATCGCGCACCGCCTCTCCACCGTGCGCAACTCCGACGTCATCATCGTGCTCGACCATGGCCGCATCATCGAGCGCGGCACGCATGACGAGCTCATCGCCAAGAAGGGCACGTACTACCAGCTGTATACGGGCGCCTTCGAGCTCGAATAGCGAGAAGGACCCCGAGCGGGGCGACAGGGGTCATGACAAAGGTGACAGGGCCATCTGTCAGGAAAAACCTGACAGATGGCCCTGTCACCTTTGTCATGACCCCTGTCGACCTTTTTCAGGCGCCCACGGCGCAAAACTCGCAGGTTCTTCTCGCTTGACGCCGACGTTGCGTCGCCGTCTACCCTGAGGTCACAGGAAAGGAGACCCTCATGAACGCACAAGGCTACACCGTCGGCGAGCTCGCGGACCTCGCCGGGGTCACGGTATTCACCCTGCGCCACTACGACCAGCTCGGCCTGCTCCACCCGTCGCGCGACGCGCACAGCAGGTATCGCCACTACGGTCCCAAGGACGTCGACCGCCTGCAGGAGATCTTGCTGTTCCGCCGCATGGGCGCGCCGCTCTCTGACATCGCGCCCCTGCTCAAGGGCAACCGCGCGGCCCGGCGTGCGGCGCTCGCCCAGCAGCTTGAGGCGCTTCGCGCGGAGCACGAGGAGACCGACCGCCTCATCGCCACCGTCGAGCGCTCGATCGAGGCCCTCGACGGCAAGGCGAAGATGACGGACGAGGAGAAGTTCGAGGGCCTGCGCCACACGGCCTAGCCCCTCCTGCCGCGCGCGGCGCGGCGCCTCACAGCTCCGCCCGGCTCCCCACATGCAGGTAGCGCACCCGCCCGCCGAGCTCGTCTCGCAGGATGGCGAAGGCGTCGGTTCCGGTGCAGTGGAACGTGAGGTAGCTCGCCCCGCGCGCGGCGAGCTCCGCTGCGAGCGCGCGCGTGAGGGCCTCGTCCTCGACGGTGCCGCCGCTCGGGTCCATGAGGTGGAAGCCCGCGACAACCGCGTTGAGCGGCGCTCCGGCGATTGCCTCCGCCTCGTCCATGAGGTTCAGGATGCCCCCGTGCGAGCAGCCCGACACCAGGGTGCGACGCCCCTCCTCCTCGACGAGCAGGCTCTGCTCGTGCAAGAACCGGTCGGGCTCGAGCGCGCCCCCGCGACGCTCCAGGAGGCGACCGTTTGAGCGCGCGACGGGACGGGCCCGCCGCGTCGTGGTGAACAGCGTGAGCCCGCCGCCCAGGGCGTGGCGCTCCCCCACCATGCGAACGCGCGGGTCCGCCGCGAGGGCCGGGTCGAGGCCGATGGCGTGATGGCGCTCCGGCGTCCCCGACGCATGCTCCTCGAAGGCCCGCTCGCGCGCGTAGACCGGGATCTCGCGCCCCGCAGCCGAGCACATCCCGAGAAACGCGGCGAGCCCGCCGCCGTGGTCATAGTGGCCGTGGCTCACCACGGCGAGGTCCGCCTCTCCAACGTCCACGCCGAGCGCGCGGGCGTTGGAGAGAAACCCGTCGTCCGGCCCCATGTCAAAGAGGACGCGCCGGCCGTCCGCGAGCTCGAGCCAGAGCGAGAGCCCGTGGCGCGCCAGCAGGCGGCTCGAGGGCGTCGAGTTCTCCATCAGCACCGTCACGCGCATCGCATGCCTCCGCTCGTCCCAGCCTCCCCATCTCGCATCATACGCCTGCGGGCTTCTCCCGTGCGCTCGCCGAGGCAGAGGCCCCCTCGGCGCCGAGGGGGTATAACCACCTCAACAGTACGCAACGTCACGAGGGAGGTAACCATGTACTTCAAGAACATCCTGGTCCCCTATGACGAGTCCGAACACGCCAAGAGCGCCCTTCACATCGCGCTCGGGCTGGCGGGGCCCTACCCGGAGGCGCGGGTGAGCGTGCTGACCGTCATCGCCTCGGCCGCGCTGCCCAACCCCACGCTGCTCGGGGACGGGGGGATCGGCACGCCCTATGCCATCGCGGACCCGGCAACCTATGAGCGGCTCATGGACTCCGTCGTCAAGAACGCCCGCGCGGACGCGCAGGAGATCGTCGACCAGTCGCTCGACGGCGCCGAGTGCAAGGTCGTGGCAGACGCTGTCATCTCGAACTCCCCGGTCGAGGGCATCGCCGAGTACGTGAAGAGCCACGACATCGACCTCGTGGTCATGGGGCGGCGCGGCCTCGGCGCCCTGCGCGGCATGATCGGCAGCGTGAGCTTCGGCGTGCTTCGCTCCGTCGACGTGCCGGTCCTCACCGTGAAGTAGCGTGACGGGGGCGAAGGCGCCGTCGCCGCCCCGCCCCGTCACATGCGCCCAGACAGAGCCAGCCGACGTTCTTCTCCCCTTCCGGGGCTCAAAACGTCGGCTGGCTCTGTCTGGGCGAGATGGGAACGTCAGCCCCGGCGCCCACCCGGGCCGGCGAGAAGCTCGAAGTGGCTCCTGCGGGTCACGATGAGCCCGTCGCGCTGCATGCGCGAGAGCTCGGCGGACAGGGCGCTTCGGTCCACCCCGAGGTAGTTCGCGAGCTCCTGGCGGGAGAACGGGATGACGAAGGAGCGCGACCCGCGCTCGACCGCCTGCTCGGAGAGATAGGAGAGGACGCGCTCCCTGATGGTGCGCGGGGCGATGTGCATCATGCGCCGCGAGAGCGCGACGTTCTTCTCGGCGGAGACGCGCAGGAGGTTGCCGATGACGCGGTGGTGTCGGGAGCAGGCGCGCTCGCAGGTGGCGAGCAGGGAGGAGGTCCGCAGCAAGAGGACCGTCGCGTCCTCGGCGGCCACGATGTCCACCAGGGTCTCGCCGCCCGGGATCGCCGAGTACGCCTCGGCGAAGATCTGCCCGGGGCCGAGATGCGCGAAGATGGCCCGCTCCCCCCAGTAGTAGTTCGCCTCGACGTTCACGCCGCCCTCGAGCACGACCCCCAGGCGCGTGACCACGTCCCCCGCGCGATAGACGCGCTCCCCTCGCCCCAGCCTCAGCTCGCGCGCGTCCAGACAGGGGAGCATCCCCTCTATGTCCCCGGGGTCCACGCCCTCGAAGAGCGCGGAGTGTGAAAGCGCGATGTAGTCCATGGGAGCCTCCCTCTATGTTGTAGAAACAACATACGCCTTCCCCCGCGAGCGGTAAACCTTGTCAGGAAGAGGCCGTCCGCCGGATGGCCGCCCCGAGGGCAAGGAGGCCCAGATGGCTACGACAGGAAACGAGATGTTCTGCTTCCAGTGCGAGCAGACCGCGGGCTGCAGCGGGTGCACCGGGAGGGCGGGCGTGTGCGGCAAGCCCGCCGACGTCGCCCGCCTGCAGGACGAGCTCACGGGGGCGCTCGTGGGCCTCGCGCGCGCCGTGAGCGAGGAGGGCGCCCCCGCCGGGGTCGCGAGGCTCGTCCTCGAGGGGCTCTTCACCACCGTCACCAACGTGAGCTTCAACGCCCAGACGGTGCGCGAGCTCACGGCGCGGGTGCGCGGCGCGCGCGAGGCCCTCTCCCCCGCCCGCGACGCGAGGGAATACGACCTCGACCTCATCTGGAACGACCCCGACGAGGACGTGCGCTCGCTCAAGTCGCTCGTGCTCTTTGGCCTCCGCGGCATGGCCGCCTATGCCTACCACGCCATGGTGCTCGGGTACACGAGCGACGAGCTCGACCGCTTCTTCCTCAGGGCGCTGCGCTCGCTCGGCGAGCGGCTCGGCCAGGACGAGCTGCTGCCCCTCGTGCTCGAGGTCGGCGAGAAGAACTACGCGTGCATGGAGCTCCTCGACCGCGCCAACACACAGACGTACGGCGTCCCCGAGCCCACCGAGGTCTCGATGCGCATCGAGCGCGGGCCCTTCATCGTGGTCTCCGGACACGACCTCTTTGACCTGCACGCCCTCCTGGAGCAGACCGCGGGCACCGGGGTCTCCGTCTACACCCACGGCGAAATGCTCCCCGCCCACGGCTACCCCGAGCTCAGGAAGTACCCCCACCTCAAGGGCAACTTCGGCACCGCGTGGCAGAACCAGCAGCGGGAGTTCGACGGCATCCTGGGCGCCGTCCTCTTCACCACCAACTGCCTCATGCCGCCCCGCCCGAGCTACGCCGACCGCGTCTTCACCACCGAGGTGGTCTCCTACCCCGGGCTCGTGCACGTCGGTGACGACAAGGACTTCTCGCCGGTCATCGAGCGGGCGCTCGAGCTCGGCGGGTATCCCGAGGACGTGCAGATGACCGGCATCAACGGCGGCACCACGCTCACCACGGGCTTCGGGCACGGCGCGGTGCTCTCCGTGGCGGACAAGGTGGTCGACGCGGTGAAGTCCGGCCAGATCAGCCGCTTCTACCTCGTGGGCGGATGCGACGGCGCCAAGCCGGGGCGCAACTACTACACCGAGCTCGTGGAGCGGACCCCCGCCGACAGCGTGGTGCTTACGCTCGCCTGCGGCAAGTACCGCTTCAACGACCTCGACCTCGGCACGGTCGCCGGGCTGCCGCGCCTCATGGACATGGGGCAGTGCAACGACGCCTTCAGCGCCGTGACCGTGGCCTTGGCGCTGGCCGACGCCTTCGGGTGCGACGTCAACGAGCTGCCGCTCACCATCATCCTCTCCTGGTACGAGCAGAAGGCTGTGTGCGTCCTTCTCACCCTGCTCTACCTGGGCATCAGAAACATCAAGCTCGGGCCCACGCTGCCCGCCTTCGTCTCTCCCAACGTGCTCGCCTACCTGGTCGAGCACTTCGGGGTCTCCCCGATCTCCACGCCGGAGGAGGACCTCTAGCCCCGTGCGGGGGCGGGGCACCCGCCGCTCCGCCCCCGCACGAATTGACCGATCGAGAGAGGGGGACAGGGCATGTTCGAGCTGAGGTGCAGGCGCGTCTATGACGGCCCGGAGGCGGGCGACGGGGCGCGCGTGCTCGTTGACCGGCTCTGGCCGCGCGGGCTGCGCCGCGAGGCGGCGGCGCTCGACGCATGGGAGAAGGGCGTCGCCCCCTCGACGGAGCTCCGCAGGTGGTTCGGGCACGACCCGAGCCGCTTCGAGGAGTTCTCCGCGCGCTACCGCACCGAGCTCGACGCGAGCGAGGCCGCGGCCGAGTTCTCCGAAAGGTGCCGCGCCCTGCTCGCGCGCGGGCCGGTCACGCTGCTTTACGCGGCGCGCGACGAGCGCTGCAACCACGCCCTCGTGCTCGCCGGCTGGCTGCGCGAGCGTCTCATGGCGTGACGGGGGCGACCTCGCCGTCCCCGCGCCCTCCCTGTCGCATTCGCCCAGACAGAGCCAGCCGACGTTCTTCTCCCCTCCCGGGGCGTAATACGTCGGCTGGCTCTGTCTGGGCGAAATGGGGACGTCAGCCCCGGCGCCCGCCCGGGCCGGCTGAGCGGAGGGGCCGTCACACGCCGGCCTCGAGGAGGGCGCCGGCGCGGCGCGTCACCTCCTCGAGCGGCACGCTGCGGTCCGACAGCAGCCACCAGCGGTACAGCGAGAGCAGGCCGCCGACGCCGAATGCGAGCAGCATCTCCAGCTCCGTGTCCGAGAGCTCGCCGCGCACGAGGCCGCGCGCGGCGATCTGGCGGGCGAGCGGGCGGGCGAGGTGGTCGAAGAGCAGCTCGGTCGGCACGTGCTCGCAGTAGCGCTGCCGGAGCACGGCGTTCTTTCCCAGGTGCACCGAGAGCGCGTCGAAGAAGGCGGACAGCGGTCGGACGTCCTCGCCCGCCCCCACGCGACCGCGCATCGTCTCCTCCACCTCGTCGAGCAGCTCCGACACCGCCTCCTCGACGATGGCGTCGAGGATCCCGTCGACGCCGCCGAAGTGCTGGTAGACGGTCTTCCTGTCGACGTCCGCCTCGCGCGCCACGGCGCTCACGGAGATCTGCTCGAAGGGCGTCGTCATGATCAGCCGGTCGAAGGCGCCCATCATGGCGCGGCGGCTCCGGCGCACGCGCCGGTCCACGGCCCGACCGTTCTTCTCGCCCTGTGCGCAATCCCCCATTGTCCGCCCCTCTGTGGAATAGTGGCCAACTCGCTCCCCTTCATGGAAGAGACATACCTAGTATTCCACAGTTGTGGATTTATTCCTAGATGGGTATAAACAGCACCGTTCGGTTCCAGAAACCATAGGGATCGCGTCGGAAGGACCAAGGATGTCGCTTACCCAGACGGCGGAGCGCGCGGCGCTCTACAAGCTCATCGACTACGTGGACGAGGACCCGGAGGCCCGCATCCCCAAGATCATGGACACGATCGACCGCTACACGCCCAAGGACGTCTTCCCCACGCAGCGTGCGGCGTTCAGGAACGCCATCGACGGGCGCAGCAACTGGTACGAGCTCATCCTCAAGGCGTTCCGGCTCAACCCCGAGGTGCGGACGCGCCTGCTCAAGGCCCTCATCGTGGACGCCAACATCCTCGCCTGGCCCGTCCAGGAGAAGGCGCGCGAGAAGTACCGGTGCAACATCCCGTGGGCGATCCTCCTGGACCCCACGAGCGCCTGCAACCTGCGCTGCACCGGCTGCTGGGCGGCAGAGTACGGCCACGCGCTCAACCTCTCCTACGAGGACATCTGCTCGATCATCGACCAGGGCCGCGAGCTGGGCTGCCACATCTACATCTACACGGGCGGCGAGCCGCTCGTGCGCAAGGACGACCTCATCCGCATCTGCGAGAGGTACCCCGACTGCGCCTTCCTCTGCTTCACCAACGCCACCCTCATCGACGAGGCCTTCTGCCAGGACATGATCCGCGTGGCCAACTTCGTGCCCGCCATCTCCGCCGAGGGCAACGAGCACACCACCGACGCGCGCCGCGGCGACGGCACCTACGTCAAGATCGAGCGCGCGATGGATCTCCTGCGCGAGCACGAGCTGCCCTTCGGCATCTCGGCGTGCTGGACGCGCGCCAACGCAGACGCCATCGCCACCGAGGAGAACATGGACTGGATGATCGGGAAGGGCGCGCTCTTCTGCTGGTACTTCCACTTCATGCCCGTGGGGCGCTCCTCCACGCCCGAGCTCATCCCCACGCCCGAGCAGCGCGAGCGGATGTACCGCTTCGTGCGCGAGATGCGCGACAAGAAGCCGCTCTTCACGATGGACTTCCAGAACGACGGCGAGTTCGTGGGCGGCTGCATCGCCGGCGGGCGCCGCTACCTGCACATCAACGCCGCGGGCGACGTGGAGCCATGCGTCTTCATCCACTACGCCAACGCCAACATCCACGACGTGAGCCTGCTGGACGCGCTGCGCTCCCCGCTCTTCATGAAGTACTACGAGGGCCAGCCGTTCAACACCAACCACCTGCGCCCCTGCCCCATGCTCGAGAACCCCGACGACCTGCCGCTCATGGTGGCCGAGACGGGCGCCCGCTCGACGGACCTCGTGGAGCAGGAGACGCCCGAGCAGCTGCGCGAGAAGACCGAGGCCGCGGCGGCGGCCTGGGCGCCGGTGGCCGATCGGCTCTGGGCCGACGAGGGCGACCCCATGCACGAGACGCGGCAGCGGTGGAACGAGGGGCAGGCCGCGACAGACGTCTCGCGCCTCGGGCGCCTCGGGCGGGACCTCACCCGGCAGCCGGAGCCCAAGCTGTAGCCCCCCATGGCGGGGGCGGGGCGGGGGCGTCATCCCCTCCCCGCCCCTCGGCCCCTCTCCCCCGCGTGCCTTGGCGCCCGGGCCCCCGCGGGCGGGGGCGGCCTGGGCGCCGGGCTCCGCCACGAAACTTTGCGCCTTGAGGAGGCGCCGGGGGTCCTCCGCGGTGCGCCCTCGTCCCCTATCGCCCGAGTGCCTTGGCGCCGGGACGCCAGCGGGCGGGGCAGACCTGGTCGCCGTGCTCCGCAACGAACTTTGCCGCCTGGAGGAGCCGCAGGAGCTCCTCCGCGTTGCGGCCGATGCCGCTCGCGGTGACCTCGTAGACCTGGATCCTGCCCTCGGGGTCCACGATGAAGGCGCCGCGCTCGGCGATGCCGGCAGGCTCGTTGAGGACCTCGAAGTCGCGCGCGAGCACGTGCGCCGGGTCGGCGAGCATGGGATAGGTCACCCTGCCCACGAGCTCGGACCCCTCGTGCCACGCCTTGTGGACGTAGTGGGTGTCGCAGCTGACGGAGTAGAGCTCGCAGCCCTCCGCCCTGAAGGCCTCGTAGCTCTCCTCGAGGTCCACGAGCTCGGTCGGGCACAGGAGCGAGAAGTCGGCCGGGTAGAAGAGGAACAGGCTCCACCTTCCCAGCACGTCCGCCTTGGTCACGGTGCGGAACTCGCCGTTCTGGTACGCCTTGACGCTGAAGTCTGAGATCTCCTTGCTGATGAGGGACATGGTCGGCTCCTTTGCCGGTAGCGGTGGGTCCCCTCCCCTGAGGGGGTCGGTGATTTGTTACCCATTTACTAGCATTTGTAGTCACGACCGAGACGCCGCAGAGCGGGCCGGGGCGGCCTACGCCTCCCCCGCGCGCGGCGTCACGAGCCAGGCGCCGAGCACCATGAGCGCAAGGGCGAGGAGAAACGCAGGCCCCGGCACGGTCTGGAACAGCGCAAGCGAGAGCGCCGCGCCGATGAACGGGTTCACCGCGTAGTAGGCGCTCGTGCGCGCGGCGCCCAAGCCGCGCTGCGCGTACACGTAGAAGAAGATCGAGAGCCCGTAGGCGACGAAGCCCAGCGCGAGGGCCGCGGCCGCGTCCGGCAGCGCGGGCAGCGCGTCACCGGCGAGAAGCGCCACGGCCAGGGCCCCCGCGCCCGACCCCAGCCCCTTTACGACGACCACCTGCGCCGGGTCCCTCTCGGAGAGGCGGCTCGTGCAGTTGTTCTCCACGCCCCAGCACAGGCATGCGCCGATCACCATCAGAGAGCCCGCCGAGAAGCTCAGCGCGCCCCCGCCCTCCAGGCTGAGCAGCGCGCACGACAGCGTGATGACCGCGATGCCCGCCCACGTGCGCGGCGCCACCCGCTCGCCGAAGGCGAGAAGGGCGATCACGGCCGTCGCCACGATCTCGAAGTTGTTGAGGAGCGCCACGTTCTCCGGGGCCGCATGCGAGAGGCCCGCCATGAGCAGGATCGGCGCAGCCACGTCCAGCAGCACCATCGCCACGACGTACGGGGCGTCGGCGCTCTCGAGGGGCCTCTCGTCAGACGTGCCGCGACGCACTGCCGCCCGCAGGCCCGCGAGCGCCGCCATGCCCACGCCCGCGCCCAGGTAGAGCAGGGCCGCCATCATGTTGGGCGCCACGTCGGAGAGAAGGACCTTGGAGCACGGCGTGGAGAGCGCGTAGAGGCATGCCGCCAGGAAGGCCGCCGCGACGAAGCGCGCCGGGCGCGCACGCTTCGAGCCGCCCCTCTCCCCCACGGCTACTCACGCTCCATGGGCGCGCCCAGGCGCGTCAGGCGGCGCGCCGACCTGCCCTCAGCGCTGTCCCGCACAGAGGCCGCGGGCGCGGCGGCCCTGGACCCGCAGCCCGATCCGCGCGGCACGGCCTTCTCGACGCGCATGGCACCCTCCCTCGCTATCCCCTCGTGACAAGTGTACTGGTTATGGGACTCCCCCATGCGTGGCGACGGCATCCGGCCCACGGCCCCGCGCGCCGCGCGGCGCCAGCGACGGCGTCCGGCGAAGGGCGTATCATGGGTGAGTTGACCTCACCGCGAACGGAGACCCGCATGGCAGCCCGCTCCATCTCGCGCAGGGGCGCGGTTGGACTCGCGCTTCTCGCCTCCGCGTCGCTCGCCCTCCCCGGATGCTCGCCGACGGGCGAGAAGGACGACGGCGACCGCGGCCTCGCCGCGCTCGGCGAGCCGACGCCCGTGGCCCTCTCTCACGCCACGCAGTTCTCGCTTGACGCCTACGAGAGCGGCTACCGGCTCGCCACGCTCGCCAGCGGGGAGCGCCTCCTCATCGTGCCCGAGGGCGCCACGGTGCCAGAGCGCCTCCCCGAGGACATCGCCGTGATTCGCCGGCCGCTCGAGAACGTCTATCTGGCCTCCACCGGCATGATCTGCCTCGTGGACGCCATCGGCGCGCTCGATGCGATCGGCGTGTCGTCCGTCCGCGCCGAGGACTCCCCCGTCCCGGCGTTCGCGGAGCGCCTGGAGAGCGGCGAGATCTCCTACGGCGGCATCTATCGCGCCCCCGACTACGAGCTCATCGCCGCCACGGGCTGCCCGCTGGCCATCGAGAACACCAACATCGACCACGTGCCCGAGGTGCGCGCCAAGCTCGAGGAGCTGGGCGTGGCCGTCCTCATGGAGCAGTCCAGCCGTGAGGGGGACATGCTCGGCCGGCTGGAGTGGGTCAAGCTCATGGGCGCCCTCTTCGACCGCGAGGACGAGGCCGCGGAGGTCTTCGACGACGTGGCGAGGCGCGTGGAGGAGGCCGCCGCGGAGGGCCCCGCGGGCAGGACCGTGACCTTCTTCTACGTGAACGAGGACGGGGCCGCCGTGACGCGGCGCTCCGGCGACTACTTCTGCCAGATGATCGAGGCGGCGGGCGGCGCGTACGTGAGCTTTTCCGAGGAGGGCGCGACCGAATCCTCCCCCACCACCGTCACCGTCGAGATGGAGCGCTTCTACGAGGGCGCGCGAGACGCCGACGTCATCGTCTACAACGGGACGATCGACGGCGGCGTGACCAGCCTCGAGGCGCTCGTCGAAAAGAACGCGCTGCTCGCGGACTTCCGCGCCGTGCGAAACGGGGACGTCTGGACCTGCGACTCCAACCTCTATCAGCAGATCACCAGCATGGCGGACATCATCTCCGACCTGCGCTCCGCCATCGCCGGCTCGGGGGAGCCCACCACCTTCGTCTGGAGGCTCGAGTAGCGTGGGTGACGCGAAGGTCAGCGGCGGCGGACGGGGGCGGCGGGCGACGGCCTACGACCTCATCGTCCTTCTCGGCCTTCTGGCGCTCTTCGCGGCCAACCTATGCCTGGGGAGCGTGGGGACGTCGCCCGCGGAGGTGCTGGGCATCCTTCTGTCCGGGCCCGGCGACACCTCCACTGCGGCCCAGGTCATCTGGCAGATCCGCCTGCCGCGCGTCATCGAGGCGGCGCTTCTGGGAGGGGCGCTCTCGCTCTCTGGCTTCCTGCTGCAGACGTTCTTCAACAACCCCATCGCCGACCCCTTCGTGCTGGGGGTGTCCTCTGGCGCCAAGCTCGTGGTGGCCGTCGTGATGATCGTGGTGCTCGGCGCCGGCCAGCCCATGAGCCCGGCGGCATCCGTGGGCGCGGCGTTTCTCGGCTCGCTCCTCACGATGGGCTTCGTCCTCCTCATCTCGCGCCGCGTGCGCTCCCAGGGCATGCTCATCGTGGCGGGCGTGATGGTGGGCTACATCTGCTCCGCCGCCACGAACTTCCTTGTGGCGTTTGCCGACGACCAGGCGATCGTGAACCTGGACAACTGGTCGCGCGGGAGCTTCTCGGGCGCCACGTGGCCCGACGCGGGCATCATCGCCGCGGCGGTGGTCGCCATGGCGGCCGCGGTGTTCGCGCTCTCCAAGCCGCTCGGCGCCTACCAGCTCGGCGAGCCCTACGCGCAGAGCGTGGGAGTCAACGTGCTCGGCCTGCGCATGCTCATCGTGCTCGTTTCGAGCCTGCTCTCGGCGTGCGTGGCGGCCTTCGCGGGGCCGGTCTCGTTCGTGGGCATCGCCGCGCCGCACCTCGCGCGGCGCGGCGTGGGCTCGTCTCGGCCACTCCTCGTGACGCCCGCGTGCTTCCTCACGGGAGCGGCCTTCTGCTGCGGGTGCGACCTCGTCGCGCGCACGCTCTTCTCGCCGGTCGAGCTCTCCGTGAGCGCCGTCACCGCGGTCTTTGGGGCGCCCGTCGTGATTGCCCTCATGCTTCGCGGGAGGGCGGGCCGATGACGTGCAAAGGTGCCTGTCCCCCTTCCACGCCTTCCACGCTTGCGCTTGAGCTGCGGGGGCTGGACGTGGGGCACGGGCGAAGGGCGCTCGTGCGGGACATCTGCCTCGCCGTGCGACCCGGGCAGGTGGTGGCGCTGATCGGACCCAACGGCTCGGGCAAGACCACGATCCTGCGCACCGTCGCCGGGCAGCTGAGGAGGCTGGGCGGCGTCGTGGAGCTCTTCGGCCGCCCCCTCGACGGCGTCCCCGCGGCCGATCGTGCCCGCAGCATGTCCGTCATGCTCACCGGGCGCCCGCGAACGGAGCTTCTCACCTGCCGCGACGTCGTGGAGGCGGGCCGCTACCCGTTCACCGGGAGCCTCGGGGTCCTCGGCGAGGGGGACCGGGAGGCCGTCGTCTCGGCGATGGCCGCAACCGATGTGCTCGGGCTCGCGGAACGCGACTTTGCCCACGTGAGCGACGGCCAGCGGCAGCGCGTCCTTCTCGCCCGGGCGCTCTGCCAGGAGCCTCGCGTGCTGCTGCTCGACGAGCCCACCTCGTATCTGGACGTGCGCTCCCAGCTTGAGGTTCTGCAGCTCCTGCGCCGGGAGGCGCGAGGGCGCGGCATCGCCGTCGTGGCGTCGCTGCACGAGGTCGACCTCGCCCAGAAGGCCGCCGACCACGTGATCTGCGTCAAGGGCGGCCGCGTGGCGTTTCAGGGCGCGCCCGACGAGGTCTTCACGGCAGAGCGGGTCGCCGAGCTCTACGACCTCGCGCCGGGCGCCTATGACCCGACGTTCGGCAGCGTCGAGCTCGCGCGGCCAGAGGGGGAGCCCGAGGTCTTCGTCATCGCGGGGGGCGGCACGGGGGCGACGTGCTTCCGGCGCCTCGCGCGCGAGGGCACGCCGTTCGCCGCGGGGGTGCTGCACGAGCACGACGTCGACGGCCTGCTCGCACGGAGCCTCGCCGCGCGAGCCGTCTTCGAGCGGGACTTCGAGCCCGTGAGCAAGCGCGCCGTTTCCGAGGCGCGCGAGGCCCTTCTCGCCTGTCGCGAGGTCATCTGCTGCGTGAGCGAGTTCGGCACGATGAACGCCCGCAACGCCGAGCTTCTCGACGCCGCCCGCTCGGTCGGCCTCTGCAAATTGGGGACAGTCCCCGATTCGCAGATATGATTTATATCAAATATATGTGTTAATTGGGGACTGTCCCCGATTCGAAGAAGGAGTCCACAAGGGCCTGGTTCTGGGCGAGGAGGGCCCCGAGGGCGCTGCGCGCCTCGTCGGAGAGCCCCCTCGTAGGGAACTCGCGCGCCATCGCCACGTTGACGCGGGCGTCGCAGATGTCCCCGAGCTCGTCCTGCACGAGCTTCATGCGCGCTCCCTCGGCGACGGCGTCATGCCCCAGCAGGTCGCCGAAGCTCTCCCCGACGTAGCGCACGCGCTTGGCGCGCTTGCGCAGCGTGTGCACGGCGTCGGCGTCCGCGCGGTCGACGCGCGCGTAGCGCTCGTCAACGCTGCGGACCAGCTCGTCGAACGCCGCGCGCACGTCCCCCCGCGTCACGCCCGCCTCGCGAGCGCGCCGCCGCCAGGGCAGCTTCTCCATCGCCTTCCTCACGCGTCGCAGGGCGCGGCGCGCGTGGCGCCCGCGCATGACGTCGACGACGTGGTTGCGCTCGAGCTCGCGCAGCTCGCCGATCTTCTCGTCGAGCTCGCCGTAGGGGACGTCGAGCGCGCGGACCTGCCTCAGCAGCACGTCGTACTCGCGAAGGCGCGAGGTCTCTATCACCACGGAGCGCAGGTCGTCCTGGAGCAGCCGGTACCGGCGACGCCTGAGGAACGGCGAGGAGAACGCGAGCAGGCTGCGCAGGGTGCGGATGGAGATGCGCAGGCGGTGGATGGTCTCGACGTCGTCCGGGTCGGCGAGAAACGCCTCAAGCCGGCGCTCCACCGTCCGCTCGCCCTCGCGCAGCACGCGTGCGAGCTCCTTGCGCACGTCCCCCATCGCCCGTCTCCCATCCGTCCGTCTGCAAATTGGGGACAGTCCCCAATTTGCAGATATATTTTATATCAATCAGTTGTGTCAATTGGGGACTGTCCCCAATTGACAGACTGCATGTAGGCGATGTAGACGCTCGGGTAGTGGCCGTAGAGCACCTGCACGGGGTTCACGTCGGCGAGGAGGTCGTGCGCGAGGGAGAAGACCCCGCCCGCGCTCGCGAGGTCGTCGGCCGTGGGAATCTCGCGCGCGAGGTCCTCCACCAGCCTGTCCACGCGCTCGCGGTCCTCGGGAACGTAGGGGCACCCCACGCCGGTGTTAGCCTCGAAGATCTTGCACATAGCCTCGTACTTCTCGCCAAAGCCCTCGTCGCCGTGGCCGGGAAGCCAGAGGTCGTGCCCGTAGCGTTCGTAGCCCCAGGAGGCGAGCGGCAGGCGCGGTACCAGGTCGCTCGGGTTCATGACGTTGAAGACGTTGTCGTAGAGGGCGTCGCGCGCGTTGTCGAAGGTCGTGACCTCGGGCGTGGCGAAGGTGTAGCAGTAGATGCCCTCAAGCGGCGCCAGCACGCGCAGGCCCTGCGACATCTCGTCGGCGTACGCGGCGGCGATGTTGGCCACGGCGGCTCCGCGCGAGTGCCCGGTGAACAGCAGGCAGATGTCGTCCGTGCCGTCGAGGCCCGCCTCCTCGGTGACGCGCTCGGCGAGCACGTCCACGATCTCGCGCGCGGCCTGGGCAAAGCCCTCGTGCGTGATCTCGTCCATGTCGTAGGCGGCCGCGTCGCCCATGTTGAGGTCGCTCAGCCACTCGGAGCCGTAGCTCCCGCGGATGGACACGAGGAAAAGGGTCTTCTCGGCGGCGCCCTCGCCCGTCACGCGCTTGGCGGCAACCGAGTAGGCAACGACGTCATCCGTGCCGGTGATGAGGTCTACGACCTCGTCGAAGATCTCGCTGCGGTATTGATACGACGCCGTGGAGATCTCCTCGAAGCCCAGCGCCGCGAGCGCAGCCTCCATGTGGGCCGGCGAGTCCGAGCCCGCCTGGTAGTACGCCGACTCGGAGTTGGCCACGGTAGAGAGCACCGAGCACGTGGTGGCAAGATCGTGGTTGTAGACGGTGGGATCCCGGAAGAACCAGTCGTCGTCCCAGGCCACCTCCGTGGAGATGGTCTCCGAGCCCGTGGCCATGCTCGTGAAGTCGATGCGCGTCGAGAAGGACCCCGTGCGCCCGGACGAGCCCTCCAGCGCCGCGAACTCGCTCGGGGCCTGGACCACGCCCAGGCCCGCCTCCCTCTGCGCGAGGCGCCGCTGCACCGCCAGCCCGAGCGCGACGACGGCGACGGCCAGGGCCGCCAGCAGGGCAAGAAGGACGCGCCGCCCCCAGCGCGGCCTCGCCGGGGCCTCACCCGGCGCCATCATGCCTCCGGGGCCGCCGAGACGTCAGCCACGGCGCGCGCCGCCCCGTCCACGCGCGCGGAGTCGTCCGGCGTGATGGTCATGGACTCGAAGCGGTGCGCCATGTAGTCGTTATCGTAGTTCTCGGCATAGAACCGCTCGACGGGCGTGGTCTGCGGGATGCCCGAGAGGCGCTCGAACCAGCAGTCCAGCGCCTCGAGCGTCATGACGCCGTTCACGAGCATGAGGACGGCGCAGAG
Organism: Thermophilibacter provencensis; assembly: GCF_900128445.1. Lineage (GTDB taxonomy): Bacteria > Actinomycetota > Coriobacteriia > Coriobacteriales > Atopobiaceae > Thermophilibacter > Thermophilibacter provencensis. The sequence goes on from NZ_LT671417.1 coordinate 2,179,434, forward strand.
CGTGGTGAAGGAGTAGCGGACCTTCCACGGGATGAGGTTGATGAGCCTGAGCATCCACGGAAGGCAGAGCTTGATCCACATAAGGCCGAGGGCGCCCCACATGCACATGAAGAGGGTCGAGGTGCGCCCGCCAAAGACGGCCGCGATGGGGTCGGGGAAGGCCCCGAAGATCGTGGAGCCGGAGTAGTCCCAGGCCACCGCGCCGAAGCCGAACTCCATGAAGAGCGAGGTCGCCGCCTCGAAGAGGCCGCCGATCACGGCGGAGACGGCGAAGATGACCACCGGGTTGGCCTTGTAGAAGCGGTTGAGCGCCGCCGTCATGAGCACGGCGCCAAAGCCGTAGATGGGCGAGAACGGGCCAAAGAGCAGGCCGGCGCGGTCCTGGATCTCTCCGGGCACCACGATGACGAAGTGATACACGGTCTCGATGACGAGGCCGAGGAAGCAGCAGATCACGAAGACCCAGAACAGGTTGAAGAAGTTGAGCTCGATGTAGCCCTTGCCCTCGACGTCGCGGCCGAGCATGCCCTCCTCGGCAGCCTCGCGCTCCACCATGTCGCGCACGTGGCGCTCGAGCGCGCGCTCCTTCTTGAGCGACGGATCAACTGTGACGGAGACCGCGATCAGCAGGAAGAGCTGAATGGCGTCGGGGATGAGCGAGAGGTCGATGCCCTGCAGCATGATCTTGAGCAGGACCTGGACGACCGACGTGCCGATGAGCACGTGCGACCAGCGCGCCGCGTTGCGGCGCCGGCTCTTGCGCAGCGAGCGCCCAAAGACGACGAGCGCCGCGCCGTTGCCAATGGTGACGAGGTAGCTGATGGCGAGAAGGACCACGGGCAGCGTGGGGTCGGTGCCCACGATGATCAGGGACGGGTCGGTCTGGAGCGCCCACGTCATGAGGGCGGCGAACACGATGACAGAAAACAGGGTGAACACGCCGAGGACCGTGCAGAGGGCCCCGTAGAGCCGCATCGCGAGCGGGATCTTCGCGGCCGCGGCGTCGCCCTCCGAGGCGGGGGCGCCCGCGCGCATGTCGGCGTCGATGGTTTCTGGCTGCGCCTTTGGGGTCATGTGAGCTCCTCGAGGCCCGGTCCAACCGAAGGGTAAGCAAGCGTTCCCACGATAACCGAGAGGCCCTCTCGCCCCGATGGGAAGGGCCCCGCCGCCCCATACTCAAGGAATCGTTGAATCGCCCCGTTCTTCTCGCCCCGATTGACCGGGCGGAGGCCGCCTGCGTATACTTCCCGGTTTGATGTGCAGCCAGCCCCACGATACGGCACCACGGAGGGAAGCCCATGACCAAAGAATGCAGCATCGTGAAGGGAATCAGCATCTTCCTTTCCCTTATCGGCATCGCCTCGATCGCGATGGCGGCGATCGCCTACTTCCTCGGCCCCACCGTCGACCTGGGCATCGAGGACCAGGGGGCGATGGTCCTCGCGGCCGCCGTCGTCCTGCTGTTCATCGGGGCGCTCGAGCTTGTCACGGGCGTCATGGGCATCCGCCTCTCCAAGGACCCCGCGCGCCTCAAGCCCTTCGTCGTCTCCGCGACCATCCTCACGCTCGTGAACCTCTTCGAGGTCTTCATGAAGATCGGCTCCGACGAGGACGGCCCGATCTGGGTCAACCTGCTCTACGCCGCGCTCGCCTTCACGGCGATCGTCTATGCCTCGCGCGCCATGAAGGGTGCCGACGCCCAGTAGCGCCCCTTGGCCTCGCCCGCCCCAGGAATCCGGGACGGGACGTCGGCTATAGTCTCTGTATGGCCGAGACCAGACGGTCCTTCTCCGGCCGCCGCCACCCCCGACATGGCGGCGGCCGCACTCTTTGCCGGAACATATCTCCTTGCCGGGACATGGGGGCGCATGAACGTCAGACAGCTCAGATTCTTCTGCCTCGCCGCCCGCGACGGCACCTTCTCCGCCGCGGCGAGGGAGGAGGGCGTCACAGTCCAGGCGGTCTCCAAGTCCATCCACGAGCTCGAGGAGGAGCTGGGCGGGGCGCTGTTCGCCAGGGCCGGCAAGGGGATGGCCCTCACGCCCCTTGGCGAGAAGATCCTCGAGCCGGCGCGCGCCGCGGTCATGAGCTTCGAGTCCGTGGAACGCGCCGCGGGCGCCGGGCGCGCGGCCGAAAGAAGGGACGGCCTGGAGCTCGCCCTCGTCTCTCCGCCCTTCTCCAAGCATGAGTTCATCTGCGGCGTCATCTCTCGGCTCGCGACGCATGCCCTCGGGGTCAAGACCCGCCTCTCGGTCTCGGTGGGGGCCAAGGCGCTCGCGGGCCTTCGGGCGGGAACGGTGGACGCCCTGTTCACCATCGGCCGGCTCAGGGCGCCGCAGTGCGAATGCACGCAGATCGGGTCGGTCTCGCCGGGCGTCTTTCTGGGGAGGGGCCACCCGCTGCGCGGGAAGGGGACGCTCTCCTTTGCGGACCTGGAGCCGTACCCCGTCCTCTGGTCAGACGAGGTCGACGGGTTCAACGAGACGGTCCTCGTCACCTGCCAGAGGGCCGGACTGAGCTCACCCGTGGTCCCCATCGAGACGAGCGAGGAGGTCGTCGACTTCCTCGAGAGCCGCAACGGGTTCATCATGGGCGTGAACCTCAAGGCGCTCAGCATCAGGCCCTTCGCCATGATGCACGGCCTCGACCCGGCGGACGCCCCCTCGGTCCCCGTCTGTATTGTCACGCTCGAGGGATCGTGCCGCCCGGAGGTGGAGCGCCTGAGGCAGTTCGTCTGCAACGAATTCTCCCTCCTGGCGCGCACGCTGGGGACGGCCTCCGGCCCGCAGAAAGACCTATCATAAAGCCGGACAGGCGGGGGACCGTTCCCAGCGCGCGCCGCCGCGCGGAAGGAGGCCGACCATGACCAGCATCGCGATCGTCACCGGAGCTTCGTCCGGCCTTGGCGCCGAGCTCGTGCGCCTGCTCGTCGAGGGCGCCTTCGGGCCGCTCGACGAGGTCTGGGCCGTCTCGCGCCATGCCGCGCGCACGTCCCCGCGCGTGCGCCCGTTCGCGCTCGACCTCACGGAGCCGGCGTCGTTCGACGCGCTCGAGGCGGCGCTCGCCGAGACGCCCGGCGCCCGCGTGGCGCTTCTCGTCAACAACGCCGGCTTCGGGACGTTCGGCGACTTCGCGGACATGCCCGCGGCCGACAACGCGGACATGGCGCGCCTGCTCATGCTCGCGCCCGTGGAGCTCACATACCGCGCGCTGCCGTACATGGCGGCGGGCTCGCGCGTCCTCAACGTGGCCAGCGTGGCCGCCTTCATGCCGCAGCCGGGCCTCGCCACGTACTCGGCGGCCAAGCGGTTCGTCCTGGACTTCTCGCGCGCGCTCGACGCGGAGCTCGGGGACGTGGGCATCCACGTGACGGCGCTCTGCCCCAAGTTCATGCGCACGGGGTTTCTCGACCACGCGGGGGCGGGCGACGTCGCCGCGCGCATGGCGGGCCTCACCGGCTTCGAGGACGTGGCGCGCGTGGCGGAGCGCGCCCTCGCGGCCGCCCGCGCCGGGCGGGCGCTCTGTATCCCCTCCCCCGACATGCGCGCGTTCTACGTCGCCGCCAAGCTGCTCCCCTACCCGCTGCTCCTGCGCGCCGAGCGCGCCCTCATGGGCCTCGGGGCCGCGCACGGGGAAAGGGGCTGACGCCATGGGCGAGAAGGACCTGGGCGGGGGCGCCGCCACGAGGGACCGCGGCGCGGCGGGCGCCCGCGCGGTGCGCTGGGGGATCGTCGGCGCGGGCAGGATAGCCCACCGGTTCGCGCGCAGCCTCGTGCACGAGGGGCGCTCCGAGCTCGTGGCCATCAGCTGCCGCCGCGCCGGGCGGGCGGAGGCCTTCGCCCTCGAGCACGGCGTCCCCGAGGGCGGCGCCCTCTCCGACGAGGCGCTCGGCGGAGTCGCGGGGGCGGCCCACGCGGCCCTTCTCGCCCGGCCGGACGTCGACGCCGTCTACCTCGCCCTCCCCCATGCGATGCACCTCGAGTGGGCGCTCGCGGCGCTGCGGGCGGGCAAGGCCGTGCTCTGCGAGAAGCCGGCCTGCGTGGACGCCGAGGAGGCGCGCGAGCTCGCGGGCGCGGCCCGCGAGACGGGGACCCTCTTTATGGAGGCGATGAAGACGCGCTTCTCCCCGCTCTACCGGCGCGTGCGCGAGCTCGTCGCGGAGGGCGCCATCGGCGAGGTCCGCCGCGTGGAGGCGCTGCTCGAGAACGACATGGGGGAGCGCATCGCGCGCGGGGGCGACTACCTCTCCGCCGCGCGCGGGGGCGGCATCCTGCTGGACTCCGGCATCTACTGCTCCTCCTGGGTGGAGGACTACCTGGGCGGCCCCCTCGAGGTCGTGGGCGCGGCCGCGCGCTGGGACCACGGCCACGACTGCTTTGTCGAGGCCGAGCTCGCGCGCGGAGAGATGACGGCGCGGCTCGTCACCGCCGCCGACGCGGCCGGCCCCCGGGAGGCCCGCATCATCGGGGCGGCGGGGACCATCGTGGTGGAGGACATGCACCGCCCGCAGCGCGCCCGCCTGGAGCGCCCGGGCGAGGACCCCGTCGGGCTCGAGCTCCCCTACCCCGTCGACGACTTCTACGACGAGATCGGGCACTTCGTCGACCTCGTGGTCTGTGGAAGGGCGGAGTCTGACGTCATGCCGCTCGCGGCCACGCTGCGCTGCGCCGAGCTGCTCGACGCCGTGCGGGCCGCCATCGGACCGGAGGGGGACGGGCCGCGCGCGGACCGCCCTCAACCGCCCGCGGACGCCGGCCGAACGCGGCTCGCCCCCGAGCGGGCCAGCAGGTAGTCTAGAGCCCCAGAGTCGAACGCGCCCCCGGCGCCCAAAAGAAAGGACCCCCATGGACATCCAGGCCATCATCTCCCAGGTCTCCGCCGCCCTCGCGGACGCCCCCGAGAGGCTCCAGGACCTCCTTGCCGACCCCAAGGGCACCATCGAGGAGCTCACCGGCCAGCCAATCGGAGACGCCGACCTCTCGCAGATCGTCGACGGCGTGAAGAGCGGCATCGCCGACGGCAGCCTCGACCTCGGCGCGCTGGACCTCGGCAACCTCGACCTCGGCGCGCTGGCCGGCGGCCTCGGCGGCATGCTCGGCGGCCTGGGCGGCCTTTTCGGCAGGAAGTAGCGCCCGCATAAGCGCGTGACAGGGGGACGGAGCGGTGACAGGCCCTCCGTCCCCCTGCCCTATCTCAGGACGTAGGCGGAGACGATCTCCGCATAGTACGCGGTGTGCGGGGCGTCCGTGGAGTAGTACCTCCCGCGCAGGTCCTCGCGCAGCAGCGACTCGTCCTGCTCGCGCCTGTAGAGCACGCGGCACTCCAGCGTGAGCGGGAGCTCCCGGACGGCGGGGGCGCCGACCTCCTCCCCCTCGACGAGCGTGAGGCCGAGCTCGGCCACCTTGTCCAGGTCGCGCCCGCTCTTGGAGCCGCAGACCGCAAGGATCTGGCTGATACGCCGGTCGTGGTCCTTCTCGCCTGCGCGCATGGGCACGCTCACCGTGAACTCGCCGCTCTTCTCGATGAGGCCGTACGTGAAGCGGCTGCTGCGGACGTAGGCCACGAAGAGGAGCTTGCCCCATTCGACGCCCAGCGTGCCCCACCCGATGGTCATGGGGTTGGCGCGACCACCCGCGCGGGCGGTGAGCAGCACGCCCTTGGGCAGCTCCCGCAGGATGGTGGGTGCGTACTCGGCGACGTCGATCTTCTCGCGCATGCGTGCCTCCCGCCCAACGTACAATCAGATAACCCGATTATAAGGAGGGGAGCCGCCATGGGCAGCCTCGAGAACGTCCGCGTGTTCACCCAGAGCGCCATCCGGATCGAGGGGGCGGGAGGGACGGTCGCGTACTTCGACCCCTTTTCGCTCGCGGCCGCCGAGGCCGCGCACGACGCGGGCTACGTGCTGATCACGCATGCCCACTACGACCACCTCTCGCCCGAGGACTACGCGCGCGTGGCCGGCGAGAATACCGTGGTCGTGGCGCCGGCGAGCATGGCGGGCGAGATAGCGGGGCTGGGCGCCGCCGCGACGCACCTCATGGGCGCGGGCGAGAGGATCGAGCTGCCGGGGATCTGCGTGGAGGCCGTGCCCGCCTACAACGTGGAGCCCGAGCGCCTGGGGATGCACCCGCGGGCAAACGGCTGGCTCGGCTACGTGGTCACGCTCGACGGCGAGCCCACGCGCTACTACGTCTCCGGCGACACGGACCAGAACCCGGACAACGAGGCCGTGGGCTGCGACGTCGCCCTCGTGCCGATCGGCGGCACCTACACCTGCGACCCGCACCAGGCCGCGGCCTTCGTGAACGTCCTGCGCCCCGCCGCCGCGGTGCCCACCCACTACGGCAGCATCGTCGGCACCTACGCCGACCTCGACGCCTTCGCCGCCGAGGTGGACCCCGCCATCGCCGTCATCCCCAAGCTCGAGCGATGACGTGCAAAGGGGACAGGCACTTTTGCACGCTTGGCAAGGGCGAGGTGCTGCGGCTGCTTGACCGGTCCGGAATAGCCTACGAGCTCTACGAGCACGATGCCGTCTTCACCGTGGAGCAGGCGCATGCCGCGGGCATCCCCCATCAGGAGCTCGGCGCCAAGAACCTCTTCCTGAGGGACGACAAGCACCGTGCGTACTACCTCGTCTGCCTTCCGGACGAGAAGAGCCTATCGCTGCGGGAGGTCCAGGAGCGCCTGGGCTCGCGCCGCCTCTCGTTTGCGAGCGAGAAGGACCTGGGGGAGATGCTCGGCCTCGCGCCCGGCTCCGTCACGCCGCTCGGGGTGCTGAACGACGCCGAGAGGCGCGTGGAGGTCGTGATCGACCGGGAGCTCGTCGACGCCGGCCGCGTGACCGTGCACCCGTGCGACAACACCGCCACTGTCCTTCTCGCCACCACGGACCTGATTGCGCTGCTGCGCGGGCGCGGCCGCACCGTACGCGTGGTCGACCTCTAGAAGTTGCGACCTGCAATCTCCCGGTTTTTTAAGCGGCAAATGCAATCGTTCTACCTGCTATTATTCGAGTTTCCTCAGGTAGAAAGCTGCTTAAGAATCTGGGGTAGTTGCAGCTCATCTCACAGCGAGAAGAACACTCCCGCGGTGGGAGACACCAATTCGAGACACGGCGCGTCTCGAATTGTGCACACGATGTGTGCACTTTCTTGACGCATTGCGTCAAGAATCTTCAGCCCAAGGATTCGGCACACGGTGTGTGCCGAATCCAAATTGTGAGCGCATTGAGCTCACAATTAGTCTGTCGCAAACTTCGCGTTCTGATCCAAAAGGGGCCTGTCCCCTTTTGACTTACTCGTAGTGCCGCACGTCCTTCTCGAGGTAGCGGCGCCTCTCGACCGTGGGGCCCATGGCGTTGACCGCGGCGTAGCGCGGGCACTCGCGGGCGTGGTCGTTGATGATGCCGCAGGCCTGCAGGTGCGAGTAGACCGTCGTGGGACCCAGGTACTTGAAGCCGCGACGCTTGAGGTCAGCCGCCACGCGCGCCGAGAGGCCGTTGCTCACCGGAATCCACCCGTCGGCGTGCTTGTTGTAGAGGATCGTCTTGCCGTCCGAGAAGCCCCAGAGATAGGCGTCAAAGCTGCCGAACTCCTCACGAACCTGCTGGAAGCAGCGCGCGTTGTTGATGATAGCCTTAACCTTGCGGCGGGAGCGGATCATCCCCGGCGTCTCCAGGATGCGCTCGACGTCCTCCGGCCCGAACGCCGCCACGGCATCGTAGTCGAAGCCCGCGAAGCACGCGCGGAGCACCTCGCGCTTGTGCGGCATCATGGTCCAGTTGAGCCCGCACTGCATGACCTCGAGCGAGAGGAACTCAAACTGCCCGCGGTCGTCGTGCAGGGGCACGCCCCACTCCTCGTCGTGGTAGCGCAGGCAGAGCTCGTCGGTGGTGCCCCAGTCGCAGTAGGACATACAGGTCTCCGCTCTTCTCGGCAGGCAACGGGTCTATTATCTGACAAACGGGAGGGGTGGCGCATGACCGCAGGTTTTGACATCGAGCGCTTCGTGCGCGCACAGGCGGGCGGCGTCTTTGAGGAGGCGCTCGCCGAGATTCGCGCCGGCCGCAAGCGGAGCCACTGGATCTGGTTCGTCTTCCCGCAGGCACGCGGGCTCGGGCGCAGCCCCATGGCGGAGCGCTATGGCATCGCCAGCCGCGACGAGCTTGACGCATACGTCAACCATCCCCTGCTCAGGGGGCGTCTTCTTGAGATCTCGCACGCACTTCTCGCCCTGCCGGGAGGCGACCCCGTCGCCGTGCTGGGGAGCATCGACGCCCTCAAGGTCCGCTCGTCGATGACGCTCTTCGAGCTCGCGGGCGTCGACCCCGTCTTTGGTGATGTGCTGGACAAGTACTATGCCGGCGGCCGCGACGAGCTCACGCTGAGGATTGTGAACGAGTCCTGGGCTCGGTAAAACACGTCCCCAATTACTCCTCGATGCGGCGGATGGCGGGGATTGACCAGGTCACGCCGGCGAGAAGGACCATCGCAGCCCCGGCGCCCACGAACCACGCCGGGGCGCCCACCGCGTCCGCAAAGACGGACGAGAACGCCAGGCCCAGCGGCAGCGCCCAGGACATGATGGCCCCGTAGAGGCCGAAGACGCGCCCCAGGTACTCGGGCGGGACCTTCTCCTGCATGAGGGCGGTCTGCGGGCCGGAGTAAAACGGCGAGCTCAGACCCATGAGGAAGCTCATGGCGAGAAACGCGACAAAGCCGCCGGCGTCGAGCAGGCCCGCCGCGAGCGTGGCTACGCCGTAGAGCGCCGTCGCCGCCACGACGGTGAGCGCACGGTTCTTGAGGCCGCCCGTTGCCGTGAGCAGCGCCGAGCCCGCGATCATACCCACCGAGAACACGATCTCCGCCGTGGCCGCGTCGCCCGTGGTGCCGCCGAAGTGGTCGAGCGTCATGAGCGGGAAGAGCGCCGAGATGGGCGAGAAGACCAGCGTGAAGGCAAAGCCGCACCAGAGAAGCGCGAAGAGGCCACGGTAGCCGCGCAGGACGCGGTAGCCGTCGGCGGTCTCGGCGGCGAGGGCGCGGGCCTGCGCCGCGAGGCCGAGGTTCTTCTCGCCCGCCTGTGTGCCCTGCCCCGCGCCGCCCACATTGAGCCGCGCCGCCAGCACCGCCGCCGTGGCGATGAGCGCCCCGGCCACGTCGAGCGCAATCATGGCCGTAAGACCCCAGAGCGGGTAGATCACCGCCGCGATGGCCGTGCCGAGGATGTAGCCGCCGGACTGCACCGCCTGCGTCACGCCCGCGAGGCGCGTGAGGTGCTCGGCAGGCGCCACGAGCGGCGTGAGCGCCTGGAAGGCCGGCGTGTGCAGGGAGCTGCCGATGGCGCGCACGAAGAGCGCGGCCATGACCACCCACACGGGCAGTGTCCCCGTGAGCGAGACCACCGCCACGACGGCGCTCACCGCGGCGATGAAGAGGTCGGCCCCCACGAGCGTGACCCTGAGCGGCAGACGGTCCACGACGGCCCCCGCGAAGGTGCCAAAAAGCGCGAGCGGCAGGAAGCCCGCGAGGGACGCCAGCGAGAGCATGCTCGCCGAGTTCGTGGTGAGCGTGATGTGCCAGACGAAGCCCATCTGCAGGACGGAGCTCGTGAGCACGGAGACCAGCTCGCCGCCCCACACGCACGCGAGCTTGGCCTTCCAGCCGCTCTCCTCGTTCATTGCACTCCCTCTCTGGTAATTGGGGACGGGTTCATCTGAGCGCCCTCCAGTATGCCACGGCGATCTGCGTGCGGTTGCGCAGGTGCAGCTTGGCCAGGATCGAGCTGATGTGGTTGCGGACGGTGCCCTCGCCCATGTAGGCGGCCGCGGCCACCTCGCGGTTGTCGAGGCCCTCGGCGATGAGCGCCACGACCTCGCGCTCGCGGTCTGTGAGCTGCGGGAAGACCGTCGCGAGGTCGGGCTTCTCGGCTGTCGCGCCGGACGCTCCGGCGGCCCCGCCGGCGCCGAGCGCGACCGCCCGCTCGAGCACCTCGCCCTCGAGGACGCTCCGCCCCGCCATGACCGCGCGCAGCGCCGACGCCACGCCTGCCACGTCCTGCTTGATGAGGTAGCCCGCCGCCCCCAGGGAGAGCGCCCGCACGATGTACTCGTCATCGGAGAAGGTGGTGAGAAAGACCACGCGCGGAGGCCGCGGCGTGGCGAGGATCTGCTCGGCGGCGGCCAGGCCGTCCATGCCGGGCATCTGGATGTCGAGAAGGACCACGTCGGGCGCGGCGTCCGCCGCCAAGCGCACGGCGTCGGCCCCGTCCGTCCCGCAGCCCGCGACCTCGATGTCCGGCTGCGCGTCCAGTACGATTCTGAGCGACTCCACCACCACGGCGTCGTCGTCTGCGATGACCACCCTCATGTCTCTCCCCTCGAGCGTGGAAAAGTGACTGTCCCCTTTCCACGCGGGACGCTGGCGAAGACGGTCCAGCCGCCGCGCTCCCCGGGGCCGGCGCGGAAGGTGCCGCCGAGCGCCCGCACGCGCTCCTCCATGGAGGCGAGCCCCATGCCGGAGCCGTCGCCGCGCCCGGCGCCCCCGCGACCGTCGTCTGTCACCGTGAGCCGCCAGAGGCCGGGATGCTCCACGAGCTCCACGCCCACGTGGCGCGCGTCCGCGTGGCGCAGCACGTTGGAGACGGCCTCGCGCACGACCGCCGTGAGGCAGCTCGCCACGGCGGCCGGCGCCTCCCCCGCCTCCACGCGCACCGTGGGCGCGAGCGGCGTCCCCGCGCAGGCGCGCTCCACGACGGCGCGCACCTGCACCGAGAGGTCGCACGCGTCGTCGCGCAGGTCGTGCACACTCGCGCGAACCTCGTCGAGCGCCGCGCGCACCGTGTCCGCCACGGCCGCGAGGTCCTGGGCCACCGGCTCCCCCGCGTGCGCCACGCGGTACGCCTCCGCCTGCACGACGGCGCGCGTGAGCAGGTGGCCCACGTTGTCGTGAATCTCACGGGCGATGCGCGCCCGCTCGGAGAGCGTGGCCAGGCGCACCTCGTAGTCCTGGGCGTCCAGGAGCTCGCGGTTCTTCTCGGCCAGGGCGAGGCGCGCGGCGGTGAGGTCGTCCCGGGTGCGGAGGGCGTCGCGGCGCCGCAGCTCGGACGCCCCAACGCGCAGGCCGAGCCAGCCGCCCACAACGACCCCGACCGCGGCGAGAAGAACCGCACGTTCGTCAGGCACGCCGCGCGCTGCGCCACAGGCGAGCGGCACGAGCACGGCGGCGGGCACGGCACGCACGCATCCCCGCTCCCCGGCGCTCACGCGGCACAGATCGTAGGCGGCCACGCCGAGAAGCGCCACGGCCTCGGACAGAACGCACGCGAGAACGCAGAGGACAAGCGGCGGCACGAGGACCGACCGGCCGCGGGCGAGCTCGCAGAGGGACGCCAGGGCAACCGCCGCCAGCAGCGCGACCACGAGGCCGGCGCCGGCCGACCCACCCGCCGCCGCGACGAGCGCGGGCAGGCAGGCGACGAGCACCACGAGCTTGTCGGCCAGTCTCTCCATGGGGCGATTCTAGCAGCGCGGCCGGACAACAACACACACGGGCGTTGCTCACGCCGCGCCGGCGACGCGGCGGCGCGCGCGGCCGAGCGCGAGTCCCACGGCAAAGAGCGTCACCGCAAAGAGCAGAACGATCCCCAGGTTGGTCCCCAGCTCGGCGGCCAGCTCGGGCGTGAGCGCCTCGGCGTGCAGCGCCGCCGCGACCGCCTGGCTCACCCAGTACGAGGGCGAGAGGCGCGCCGCCATCTGAACGACGTCGGGCAGCATGGAGAGCGGCACCCACGCCCCGCCGAGAAACGAGAGCATCGTGGCGCCGATGTTGCCGCAGGCGTTGACCGCGTCCTCTCCGAGGCCGAGCTGCGCGAGCAAAAACGCCAGCGCGAGCGGCACCAGGGCAAAGGGCAGCACGCTCGCGAGCGCGCAGGCCACGAGCGCCGGATCCGTCCCCGCGAGCGCTCCCCCGCACGACGCGAGGGCCACGGCGCAGGTCCACGCCCACACGGCCACCGCGAGCACGAGGCACGCCGCGACCTGCCCCGCAGAGAGGCATGCGGGCGAGACGGGACCCGCCGCCGTGCGACGCCGCAGCTCCGGGCGCTGGAACGCCGCGAGCGAGACCCCAGCCACCACCACGATGGAGCTCATGACGGAGTACGTCGAGAAGTTCAGGTACGTGGCGAGCCGGTCGGCACCGCCGAGCGCACCCTCTGACTCCCGCACGTCCACCTCGGCCCGCTCCGCCGCCGCAACCAGCGCGAGGTCCGCGACCTCGGACGCCGACGCCTGCGGCTCGAGCGCCGCCGCGGCGGCCGCGAGCGAGACCCAGCGTGACGCCGCCTGCGCCGCGAGCGCCCCCGCCTGCACGTCCTGGCCGTAGGCGACCTCGAGCGCCGGCACCTCGTCCCCCGCGCGCGCCGCCTCGAGCAGCTCTCGCTCGAAGCCCCCCGGCAGCACCACGAGGCAGTCCGCCTGACCCGTGGCCACGGCATCCTGCAGCGCGAGCGGCTCGTCCGCAACGTCCACGAGCTCGAAGGCGTCACTCACCCACGCCGCAAGCGCGTTCGAGAGCGCCGTGCCGTCGCGGTCCACCACCGCGACGCGCGCCTCGTAGGCGGCATAGCCGCCCTTCTCGCCCGCGGTGGCCGCACCCATGTCCCCCACCACGAACACGCCCATGAGGGAGAGAAACACCACGTAGACCGCGAGGTAGATGGGGTGTCCGGCAACCACGCGCAGGGCGGTCCTAAAGGTGCTCATAGCTCTGCCTCCTAAAGATGGCGCCGGCCACGGCGAGAAGGGCGAGCGCGCCCGCCACGCAGGCGGCGAGGCGCGCGGCAAACGGCGCGAGCGAGGTGTAGTAGTAGAGCGCGTAGAACGTGTCGCACACGAGCTTGGCCGGGTTCACCCAGCTCGTCCACGGCAGCGTGTGGGCGAGGTTGTCCGCGAGCTCCATCGCCGCAGTTCCGTAGAGGCCGGCAAAGAGCGAGAGCACGCAGGTCAGCGCCGTGAGGATACCCGAACGTGCGGAGATGCCGGCCGAGAGGGGCAGCGCCCCCACGCACGCACCGAGCGCCGTGGCGAGCAGCGCGCAGACGGCAACGGCCACAAGCGCGAGCCCCTCTCGGCCGCCAAAGTCCACGCCCACCACGAGGCGCAGAAACGCGAAGGCCAACGTCAGCGCCACGGTCGAGACCGCCCATGCACCGAGCACGCAGCCGGCGAGCTGTCGCAGGCGCGAGGTGCCCGAGACCGCCCGGCGCGCCCCGAGCGCCGAAACGCCGGGCTGGGCCTGCGCCACGGCGAGCATGCCCGCCTGGGTGGCCATGAGCGCGCCCATGCCGAGAAGCGCGTAGTAGTAGCGCACGATCTCCTCCGGCCGGGCGTGCGTTATCTGCGTCTGCTCCACGTCAACCTGGGTGCCCAGGGCATCCGCCACCGCGGCGGGGTCTGCGAGCGCCGCGGAGTCGCGCTGCGCCACCTCCTCCAGAAGGGCCCGCGACTGCACGTAGGAGCTGGCGACGGTCTCCAGGATCGTGCGGTTGACCGCCGTCGCGCCGTCCGCGCTCGCGAGCGTGTAGGCCGAGCCCACCGTGAGCGCGGGCGTACCGTCGGGTGCGAGCTCAAAGTAGCCGTCGACCTCGCCGGCAGCGAGAAGGTCCGCAGCATCGGCGGCGGTCTCCACGTGCCGCAGATCGAGCAGCTGGTCCTCCCCCGGCTCCGCGAGGACGTCCACGACCTGGGCGAACGAGCCCGCGGGCGCGCCGTCCTTCTCGCCCGCCGGCGCCACGAGCGCCACCGGCACCGGATCCACCACGCCGTCCGTACGCATGCCGGAGAACATGAAGAGGAAGATGGCGGACATGATGAGGGGAAACGCCAGCACCCACACGATCACCGCGGGCGTGCGCGCGAGGCTCTTGACGCTCACCAGAAACGAGGTTCCCATGGCAGCCCCCTAGTCGCGCAGCTCGCGGCCGCAGAGCTCGAGGAAGACGTCGTTCAAGGTGGGCGGCTCGGACCACACGCGCCCCAGGCGCACGCCGGCCGCGGTCAGCACGCCGAGCGCGTCGGTAAGGTTGTGCGCGCTCGCCTCGCAGGTCAGGCTCAGCATGCCGTCCGCGCAGTCCGCTGAGAGCACGTGCGAGAGGCCGCGTAGGCGCTCGAGCGTGCCCTCGGGAAGCTCGCCCACCTCGGCCGTGATCTTCTCGCCGAGGCTGATCATGCGCTTGAGCTCGTCGGCGGTGCCCTGCGCCACGGCGCGCCCGCGGTCGCAGATCATGATGCGGCCGCATATCTGCTCGACCTCCTCCATGTAGTGGCTCGTGTAGACCACCGTGGCACCCTCGTCGCGCAGGCGGCAGATGCCGTCCAGGATGTTCGCGCGGCTCTGCGGGTCCACGGCGACGGTGGGCTCGTCGAAGAAGATGAGCTCGGGGCGGTGCGCGATGCCGCACGCGATGTTGAGCCGCCGCGCCAGGCCGCCGGAGAGCTTGGCCGGGCGGAAGCGCGCGTAGTCGCCGAGGCCCACGAAGTCGATCGCCTCGTCCACGAGCTGGCGGCGCCGGCGGCGATCGCGCACGTAGAGCGCGCAGAAGGCGTCCACGTTCTCGCGCACGGTGAGCTCGTCGAAGACGGCCACCTGCTGCGGGACCACGCCCACGCGCGCCTTGAGGTCGTAGCGGTTGGGTGCCATCGGCTCGCCGAAGAGCTCGATGGTGCCGCGGTCGTAGGAGAGCAGCTGGAGGATGCAGTTGATGGCCGTGGTCTTGCCCGAGCCGTTGGGGCCAAGAAGCCCGAAGATCTCCCCCTGGCGGACGGCGAGGTCCAGGTGGTCGAGCGCGACGAGCTCGCGGTAGCGCTTGACGAGCCCGGTGACGCGGACGACGTCGGGTGATGCGGCGTGCGTGTGTGGCATGGCGGCCCCTTTCTCTTGGCGCCATTGTCACAGGCGGCCCGCACCCGCGGAAGTGAGTTTTGTCACGAGTGCGGCGGCGCGGCGCGGAACACGGACCGGCTCCCGCGTGCCTCCAGCCAGCAGAAACGAAGATTGCTGGAAAGATGCGATTTTGCATGCCGAGAAGGACGCACGATCGAAATTCCTTGGCTCAAGCGTCGCTTTTAAGCCGCACGCGGACAGTTTTTCTCGTCCGTGCGTTCTTTTAGCATGCAGCATCGAAGGTTGCCAGTAATCTTCGTTTCTGCGTTCGGGCACCGCACGATCTTACAGCGACAAGAACATCTCCTCGCTCCTGAGCGTCGGGCTATGAAGGGACGCCGGGTAGCTCATGACCCCGATCGCGCCCTCCCCCACATGCGTGGCGATGCAGGGACCGATGGTCGCGCAGCCTCCGCACCAGCTGACTGCGCCATGCTCACCGATGGCGTTAGCGAGGCGCTCGACGCTCTTCTCGGCCCGGGTGTGCAGCGTGAAGTAGATGAGCTCCCCCTGCTCCTGCCCCTGGTCGGCAAGGCTGCGCGCCATGTAATCAGCAGCCCGCCCCATCCCGTGCGCCTTATGGACAACCTGCATCTCACCCTTGCAGTTGAAGCTCATGACGGGCTTCACGCTGAGTGCCGAAGCAGCGAACGCCTGCAGCACGGTCGCCCTCCCTCCCTTGACCAGGTTGGTGAGCCGCTTGGGAACAAACTGGATTTTGATGAGATCTCGAATGGTGAGCGCCTTCGCGGCCGCCTCCTCGATACTGCCCCCTGCTGCGGCAACCGCCGCTGCCTCGAGGACCATCGCCCCCTCCGCGACCGATGCGGCCCGGCTGTCGATAACCTCGATGTGGACGTCGTTGAACATCGTGCCCGCAAGGAACCTCGGAATCTCAATGGTCGAGGACAGCGAGCGCGAAAGGTGGATGGACAGGATGTCGGTGTACCCCTGTATCGCAAGAGAGCGATACGTCTCCATGAAGTCGGTCGGGCTTGGCATCGACGTCCTCGGCAGCTGCTGCAAGCTTCCCAGCTGATCAAGGTACGGACCAATCTGCACGTCAACACCATCGCGCAGGTCATCACCACCCATGTTGATACGCATGGGGGCCACGCGCACCCCAAGCTTTCGGGCCGTTGCGGGAAGGATATCCGCCGCGCTGTCCGTGACGATAGCCAGTTTTCTCATGATGCATCCCCTCGTTATGCCGCCGTTCTGCCAGCGCCAGGCGCATGCCGACCTGTTCGCCCGGACCCGGCCTTCCCCCTTCGCGCGGACGCCTTGCCCGAGTCGCCCAGCTCCTTGTCGAGTCTCTGCACGGCTCTCTTGAGGAAGCCCCTCACGTCGAGGCCGAGCCCCTCACCGACGAGGCCCGCTCCGACAAGAATGAGTGCCACCCCTGGGCCGGGAAGGATGAGCAGCGGAACCCCGACGAGCGCAACCAGCGAACCCCCCCGCGATCTTAACGAGACGTCTTGAGAACTCTCGCCTGCTCATGTCGTCCTTCATGCCACGTCGCCTCGGCTCTCTACACATAAGTACGAATTCGGATTTCTAGCTACTCGGAATGATATCCAAATTCGGATTACAATTATCGACAAACGCGCTCCCGACGAAAAAACACGAGGTGCCCATGTCCCAGACAGAAGACCACGTCACCGCCCGGCTCAACCAGCTCTACCTGGAGATCGAGGGGCTCTACCATGACTACGCAAAGCGTCACGGCCTCTCCGACTCCATGCTGTGGCTGCTCTACTCCCTCCAGCTGCACCGCGAGCAACCAACGCAGCGAAGGCTCTGCGACGAGTGGCACACCTCGCCGCAGACCATGAACTATGCCCTGAAGACCCTTGAGGGGAAGGGCTACGTCAGCCTCGAGCCGCTGCTCGGAGGTCGACATGACAAGGCGATCGTCATCACGGAACGGGGGCGGACCCTCATCGATGACGCCATCGAACCGCTCATGCAGGGAGAGCGGCGGGCATTCCACGCCCTCGAGAAGGACGAGCAGAGCCAGCTGCTCTCGCTGACCGGCAAGCTCGTGACCGCCCTGCGCGACGCGCTGGAGCCCGGAGAGAGCTAGACATCCTTGCTGAGCACGGCAACGCGTTGCTGCGAGAGCCCAACGAGAGACGCGATGTCTCGCAGGGTGAGGCCCTCGTCACGAAATCGCCTAATCACCTCTCTGGTGAGTCCCGAGGAGATACGCTGCTTCTCCTCTGCCTCCTTGCGTGCAGCCTCGAGTTCTTCAAGCATTCTTTGCGAGTCAGAATCAAGAATGGGCGCAACCTCAACGGCTCCCACGTCAACACCGAGTAGAGAACCCGCCTCGCGAACCATGTCGGCGACCTGATCGAGCCTACGAGCCTGCGTGAACAAACCCGGAATCTCATCGACCGAGACTGCCCACCAACCGTCACTGCGCGTTACGCGTGCCGTCACGTCCTTTGCCATGTCACTCGCCCCCAAATAGGTAGCGAAGTATCGCGCGGGAGGTAATCTCGTTGACCTCAGAATGACGAGGGATTGTCGTCTGCTTGCCCCCAACACTCACCTTTGTATGGCTCGAACCCTCTTCCCAAACTACCAAAAGCCCTTTTGACCTTGCCAACTCGGAGATTCGTCTTCTGAGAACACGATACTTCATTAAGTACACCCCCATTGATAACACAACTCAATAGATATTGTCTAAATAAGGTTATGGGGATTGAGTTGGACAAGCGAATGCCTAGCCAAAGAGCTCCAGGTACTCCGCGCAGGTCATGGCGCGGACCTTGGAGCGCTTGAACGCAGCTGTGTCGCGCGTGAGGATCACGTCCACGTCGTTGAGCTCCGCACAGGCGCGAATGAGCCCGTCCTCAAAGTCCGGCTCCCCGCAACCGAGCGAGAGCTCGCACTCCTCCGCGCCCAGCGGCGCAATCACGAGCAGTTCGCGCAACCACTCGATCGACCTTCTCGCCCACACCTCGTCGTACTGACGTTGAAGCACGTAATACGCGTCCTTGAGGGACCCCACGGCAACGATCCCCAGGTCTCCCCCGCCATTGCAGCGGCGCAGCACCTCGCAGGCCTCCGCAGACTGCGGCCGCTCCCTGCAGACCGCGTCGAGAAGAACGTTGGTGTCAAAAAGCAGCCTCCTGCTGTTGAAGTCACGCATAGCGGCTCGCAATCATGTCACGCATCTGCTCCTTGGTAAGGTTCACCAACCACGGCTCGGCCTCGGGAAGGCTCTCCCGGAACTCCATGAAACGTTCCCAGGCGCCGCGAGGCTCCTCCGCCTGCTCCTCAGTCGGCACCTCGCCCGTGCGCGCGATGTTCTCCCACACCACCTTGATCACCTCGGCGGGCGTGGACCCCGCCGCGCGGATGTAGGCGTCCGCGCGCTGACGGACCTTCTCGTCCACTCGCCCCGACACCACTGCCGTTGCCATGCGCGCCTCCTTCGTAGACGTGTCTACATACAACATAACACGACAGCGCATGGGGTACCCTAGAGACAACCCCAGAGGAGGTGCCCCATGAAGAAGCGTCTCATCAAGGCTACGCTCATCTACGGCGTGACCTGGCTCGCCTGTCTTGTCCTGTACTGGGGGTCCCTCGCGACGGGTGTGCTCGGCGGCGGTGGCATCATGGGTTACACGATCTTGTCGCTCTACATTGCCCTGCCGATAGCCGGCATCGTCTCAGCGTTTCTGATTGGCCGCATGACCGAGCTCCGCTGGCGGCGCCTGGCCGCACCGGTCGCTATCGACGCGCTCCATGCGCTCTTCATCGCAGCGACGTTTGGCCTCTCCAACGCCCTCGGTCTCACCAACATCGCGGCCGCCGACCTCTCCGCATTTGCATACGGCCTCGCTCCCGCGATGGTAGGTCTGGCAATCGGCTGGGTCACCGCGCGCCACCCCGCGACGACATCCAAGCTCTGACGAACGTGTGAGCGCTCAACATTATCGACTGATTCGGCTTCATTTTCATACAGGCAAACGAGCGCTCCGTCCTTCTCGCCAACCGAGAAGGACGGAAAGCGCGCTTGGGGACGGGTTATTTCTCTCAGAGCTTTTGGGACAGGCCCCGCCGGCTGTGTAACCGGCGGGGCCTGTCCCAAAAGCTCTGAGAGAAATAACCCGTCCCCAAATGCCGCCCGTCCCCAAATGCTAGAACGTGACGTTGCCGAACTCGGAGAGGCGCAGGTCCGGGTTGTGCTCGATCGCCCAGTTGAGGTTCCACGGGCTCGTGAAGAGAAGCAGCCTGCCGCCGCGCATGTCCTCCACGCGCAGGGTCTCGCGCGTGAGGTTGAGCCTGGCCACGTCGACCTCGCCGTCCTTCTCGTCAATCCAGCGGATGAGGCCGTAGGGCAAGGGCGAGCGGCGCACCTCGACGTGGTACTCGCTCTTGAGGCGCTGCTCCAGGACCTCGAACTGCAGCACGCCCACCACGCCCACGATGACGCGCTCCATGCCGGCGCCGAACTCGCGGAAGATCTGGATGGCGCCCTCCTGGGCGAGCTCCTCCATGCCCTTCACGAACTGCTTGCGCTTGAGGGTGTCCACCTGCTCGATGCGCGCAAAGTGCTCCGGCGCGAAGGTGGGGATGCCTGCAAACTGCACGCGGCGGCCCACCTTGCAGAGCGTGTCGCCGATCGAGAAGATCCCGGGGTCGAAGAGGCCCACGATGTCGCCGGCGCTCGCCTCGTCCACCGTGGCGCGGTCGTCAGCCATCATCGCCGTGCCCGTGGCCAGCTTGATCTTGCGGTCGCCCTGCACGTGGAAGGCGTCCATGCCGCGCACGAAGCGCCCCGAGCAGATACGCAGGAAGGCGATGCGGTCGCGGTGGTTCTTGTCCATGTTGGCCTGGATCTTGAAGACGAAGCCCGAGAAGTCCGGGTCCGTGGCCTCCACGGGCTCGCCCGTGAGCGCATCCGTGTGCGCGCCGGGAGCCGGCGAGAGGCGTAGGAAATCGCGCAGGAACGGCTCCACGCCAAAGTTGGTGAGCGCCGAGCCAAAGAAGACCGGCGTGAGCTTGCCCGTGCGCACGGCCTCGAGGTCGAACTCGTGGTCCGCGCCGTCCAGAAGCTCGATGTCGTCCATGAGGGCGCGGTGGTTCTCCTCGCCGATGAGCTCGTCGAGGGCGGCGTCGCCAAGCTCCGCCTCCACCTCGGCCACGCGCTTGGTGGCGTTGGCGCGGCCGTCGCCCTCGAAGGCGAGCACGCGGCGGCTCGCGCGGTCGAAGACGCCGCGGAACGTCCGCCCGTTGCCGATGGGCCAGTTCATGGGGTAGGTCCCGATACCCAGGACGCTCTCGATCTCCTCCATGAGGTCGAAGGGGTCGCGCGTCTCGTGGTCGAGCTTGTTCACGAAGGTGAAGATGGGGATGCCGCGCAGCGCGCACACCTTGAAGAGCTTGACGGTCTGGGCCTCCACGCCCTTGGCGCCGTCGATCACCATGACCGCGGAGTCCGCTGCCATGAGCGTGCGATAGGTGTCCTCGGAGAAGTCCTGGTGACCCGGGGTGTCGAGGATGTTCACGCAGTGGCCCTCGTAGGTGAACTGCAGGACGGACGAGGTCACGGAGATGCCGCGCTGCTTCTCGATGTCCATCCAGTCGGAGACCGCGTGCTTGGCGCTGGCCTTGCCCTTGACCGAGCCCGCGCTCTGGATGGTGCCGGTGTAGAGCAGCAGCTTCTCCGTGAGCGTGGTCTTGCCCGCGTCCGGGTGCGAGATGATGGCAAAGGTGCGGCGAGAAGAGATCTCCTCCTCAAGGCTTGGCATGCGCGTCCTCCTATGCAGATGATACGAAGGGACAGTCCCTTCGTATCATTTTGTGGCTCGAGCCCAGCTATTGTAGCGGATGCGTCTCCCCCGGGACATGGATGCTGCTCTCCGGAGGCACACCCCATCTCCGGGTGCGTACGAAGTTGCAAAAATAATGATGTACCGAACAATCAAAGAAACGCAGGTGGAGCATTTGGCGAGAAGAACATCAATTGTGCAATCTCGTACACACCCGGAGGAGGCCATACGCTCATCGGGTACATCGGGTAGGTGCGCCATCCTCCATCGCAGCGCGCTCCCTCCATGCACGAGGGGGCATGCCCGTAAAGTCAGAGAAGGCGTGGCAGAAGGCCGAGGGGCTCGGGTAGCCGAGAAGGACGGCGACCTCGGAGACGCTACGATCCCCGTCCCCGAGGAGTCGGCACGCGCGCTCCATCCGCAGCTGGCGCGCATATGCGCCCACGCTCTGTCCCATCTCGCGCCTGAACGCGTCGCAGAGCCGCGACCGGCTCACGTAGAGCCTGCGCGCGAGCGCGTCGACGGAAGGTGGTGCGTCACCCTCCTCGACCGCAGCCGACAGGAGCCTCCTCGCGTGGCTCACCAGCGCACCCTCGTCTTGACCGAAGCCCTTCTCGTCCGCCGCCAGAGACGCCACGAGGGAGGTGACGGTCGAGAGAAGCCCGAGCGACCCACCGGGGCCGAGCGGAGGACTCGCGGGTAAGCTGTCGAGCGCATGACGAATCGCCCCCTTGGACTCGGGACCCCAGGCGCCGTCAAACGCCGAGAAGAGCCCGCCGAACTCCCCCGGATAGCTACGATCCAGCTCGTCGAAGAAGTCGGGCAGACAGATGATGGAGCGGGAGCGGTAGACGTGGTCGGCGAGCAGGCGACTCGAGAGCGAGCGGGGGCCGTGCTCAACGAACGTGGCAACCTCGTCATGCGGACGGCGCGCGCCGCCCCCGGCGCCGACGAGCCTGATCGGCAGGCCACAGTCCCGTGAGCACGCCACCGCGTCGTCCCCCATCGTGCAGGCGCAGGCATACGACCCGAGCGACCCCTCGAAGAGCGGCATGTCCTCAAGCGGGGTGACGTCGTGGCAGAGCACGAGGCAGTGCGGCATAGGCGCGCAAAGCCACATCGAGCCTGTCGCCACGGAGCCCCGCGCCTCCCCCACCCAGATGCCGCCCCGGCGCTCGAGGAGCACGCCGAGCTGCTCGACCTGCGGCTCGAAGAGCGCGACGAGCTCGCGGGGAATGTCGCCCATGCCCGTCATCTTGAGGGTTCGTCCGCCTCCCTTGAGGAATCGTCCACAGTTAGTTAACCGTAGCTAACAAGTAACGGATCCCATGATACGGTGCGGCGGAATGCCAATCAAGACACGAGGGCAAGGAGGCTTCGATGTCTGACACTCAAGCAACCAAGGCGAGTGACGTGCGCGGCAAGGGCGCCGTGAGCCGTCTGCTCGCCTTCGCCGGTCCGCGCAAGGCGCTCACGTACCTGGGCTGCGCGCTCTCGGCAGTCTCGATGCTCGTGAGCTTTGGCCCGTACGTCTGCGTCTGGCTCGTGGCGCGCGACCTCATCGCCGTGGCCCCCGACTGGGGCGCGGCCACTGGCATCGCAGCGTACGGCTGGTGGGCGTTCGGCCTTGCGGCCGCGAGCATCCTCATCTACTTCGCCGGGCTCATGTGCACGCACCTCGCGGCCTTCCGCTGCGCGTCCAACATGCGCAAGCGCACCACGGACCACCTCATGCACGCGAGCCTCGGCTACTTCGACACGCACGCGAGCGGCGCGCTTCGCCGCGTCGTGGACGGCTGCGCCGCCGAGACCGAGGGTCTTCTCGCCCATAAGCTCCCGGACACCGCAGGCAGCATTGCCATGATCGTCGGCATGCTCGTGCTGTTCTTCGTCTTTGACTGGCGACTCGGTCTCGCGTGCCTTGTCGCGGTGATCATCTCGCTCGGCTGCATGTTCTACATGATGGGCGGGCGTGGCATGGACTTCATGACGCGCTACATGGAGTCGCTCGTCAAGATGAACAAGACCGGCACCGAGTACGTGCGCGGCATCCCCGTGGTCAAGGTCTTCCAGCAGACGGTCTACAGCTTCCGCGCGTTCCATGACGCCATCGAGGAGTTCACGCGGCTCGCGCAGGACTACGCCGTAAAGTGGTGCCAGACGCCGCAGTCGCTCTCGCTCACCATCATCAACGGAGTCGCGATCTTCCTCGTGCCGGCGGCGATTCTCGTTGCGCCCGGAGAGGGGGACTTTGCGCGCTTTTTGGCCAACGTCGCGTTCTACGCGATCTTCTCGGCCGTGATTCCCACCGCCATGACGCGCGTGATGTTCATGTCCGAGGCGTTCCAGTCCGCCGCGGACGCGGTCACGCGCGTCGAGGAGGTGCTGGCCGCACCCGTGATCTCCGCCCCTGTCGCACCTCGCACGCCCGCGGGCAACGCCATCCGCTTCGAGGACGTGAGCTTTACCTACGAGGGCGTGGACGCTCCGGCGCTCGACCACGTGAGCTTTGAGGTGCCGGCCGGCGCGACGGTGGCGCTCGTGGGCCCCTCCGGCGGCGGCAAGACCACGGCGGCGAGCCTCGTGCCTCGCTTCTGGGACGTGGGCGCCGGACGCGTGACGCTCGGCGGCGTGGACGTGCGCGAGATGGACCCGCACGACCTCATGGACCGTGTGGCCTTTGTCTTCCAGGCCAACCGGCCCTTCCGCCAGACGATCCTGGAGAACGTGCGCGCCGCGCGCCCCGAGGCCACTCGCGAGGAGGCGCTCGCCGCCCTCGAGGCCGCCCAGTGCGCGGACATCCTGGAGAAGCTCCCCCAGGGCGCCGACACGCTCGTGGGGACAGGCGGCACCCACCTCTCCGGCGGCGAGGTGCAGCGCCTCATGATCGCCCGCGCGATTCTGAAGGACGCTCCGGTGGTGGTGCTCGACGAGGCGACGGCCTTCGCCGACCCTGAGAACGAGGTCAAGATCCAGGCCGCCTTCAAGCGACTCGCCCGCGGGCGCGACGGCTCGCCGCGCACCGTCCTCATGATCGCGCACCGCCTCTCCACGGTGCGGAACGCCGACAAGATCGTGGTGCTCGACGCCGGGCGCGTGGTCGAGCAGGGCACGCACGACGAGCTGCTGGCGGCGGGCGGCCTCTACGCCCGCATGTGGGCCGACTACGAGAAGTCCGTGAGCTGGCGCATCACGAGCGCCGCGGAGGTGGAGTAGATGAGTATCCAGGAGAAGTACGCCCTCACCGACGAGGGCATGCGCAATGTCAAGCTCGGCGCCGTGTGGACCGCCGCCTCGAACCTCGTGGTGTTTGGCGGCGTGGGTGCCCTCTACCTGCTCATGAGCGAGCTCGTGGCGCACCTCACCGAGGGCGCGCCGCTGCCGGACCTCCTCCCGTACGCAGCTGGCCTCGTCGCCTTTGCCGTCGCGCTCTTCGTGGCGGAGTACTGGGCCTACTACTACCAGTACGGCGTCATCTACAAGGAGAGCGGCCGGCAGCGCATCGGCCTCGCCGAGCGCCTGCGCAAGCTGCCCCTGGGCTTCTTCGGCCGCCGCGACCTCGCCGACCTCACCGAGACCCTCATGACCGACGTCAAGACCACCGAGCACGCCTACAGCCACGTGCTGCCCGAGCTCTACGGCGCCTACATCACGCTCGCCGTGGCGGCCGTCTGCCTGTTCTCCTTTGACTGGCGGCTCGCGCTCGCGTCGCTCTGGAGCTGCCCGGTGGGGCTCGCCATCCTCTTCGGCGCGCGCCGCGCTCTCCAGCCCATGATGGAGGCCACGCGCATGCGCGGCCTTGCAACCTCGGAGGACATCCAGGAGGCGCTCGAGTGCGTGCGCGAGGTGCGCGCTACCAACCAGGAGGGGCGCTACCTCGAGCACATCCACGCCGACGTGGACGCCGCGGAGCGCCAGGCCGCCCGTTCGGAGATCGCCTGCGGCATCGCCGTCAACGGCGCCCAGATCGTGCTGCGCTTGGGCCTCGCCACCACGGTCCTCGTGGGCGCGGCGCTCATCCTGGAGGGCTCCTGCACGTTCATGACGCTTTTCGCGTTCCTTCTGGTGGTGAGCCGCATCTACGCGCCCTTCGACCAGTGCCTCATGCTCATAGCCGAGCTTTTCTCTGCCAAGACCGCTGCGGCACGTATGAAGAGCTTCTACGAGGAGCCGCTCGCCGAGGGCGGCGAGACGTATGAGCCTGCCGGGCACGACGTCGCCTTCGAGGACGTGTCCTTCTCCTACGATCGTGGCGAGAAGGTCCTGGACGGCGTGACGTTCACGGCGCGCGAGGGCGAGGTCACGGCGCTCGTGGGTCCGTCCGGCTCCGGCAAGTCCACCTGCGCCCGTCTGGCAGCGCGCCTGTGGGATGCCGACGCGGGGCACGTTGCCGTGGGAGGCGTTGACGTGGCGGCCGTGGACCCCGAGGTCCTTCTCGGCGACTTCTCCGTGGTCTTCCAGGACGTGCTGCTCTTCGACGACACGGTGATGGGCAACATTCGCCTGGGTCGGCGCGGCGCCACCGACGAGGAGGTGCTCGCCGCGGCGCGCGCGGCCAACTGCGACGAGTTCGTGAGCCGCCTGCCGCAGGGCTACGACACGATGATCGGCGAGAACGGCGCGCGCCTCTCCGGCGGCGAGCGCCAGCGCATCTCAATCGCCCGCGCGCTGCTCAAGGACGCGCCGGTCGTGCTTTTGGACGAAGCAACGGCGAGCCTGGACGTGGAGAACGAGACGCAGGTCCAGGAGGCGCTCTCGCGCCTGCTCGCCGGCAAGACCGTCATCGTGATCGCCCACCGCATGCGCACCGTCATGAGCGCGGACAAGATCGTGGTGCTCGAGGACGGCCGCGTGGCCGAGCAGGGCTCTCCGGAGGAGCTGCTCGCCGCGGGCGGCCTCTTCGCCCGCATGGTCCGCCTGCAGACCCAGAGCGCAGACTGGACGCTGTGATCCAAAAGGGGACAGTCCCCTTTCGGATCATGGACAATATGTTAGCTATGGTTTACTCTATGCTCAACAGAGTTAGACACAGCTAACTATTGGAGGCGTATGGGTCAGGGGATGGACATCTGTCTTGCCGTTGACGCCAGCGACGCCTCGCCTCACGAGCGTCTTGAGGCGAGGTTCGTGCGCTGCCTCGTCTGTCAGGCGGGCATCGTGCTTGCGGGATGCAAGCCGGCCGCAGTCTTTGGCTTCCGGATGCCGCCCGACGATGCCGCGCGTCCGACGTCCATGTGCCGCCTCCGCGTAAAGACCCTCATCGGGACCTACGCGTGGCACCTCCTACGCTTTGGCGTGCGCGCTTCCCTGCTGGGATGGCGAGAAGGGCGGGCGATGCTGCTCGTCTGGCGTCCGCGCCGCATCCGGCGTCTTCTCTCCGACGCGGGGGCGCACGAGTTTCTCGCCAAGAACCACCTCCCCTCTCGAAGCGGGGCGCTCATGGGAGAGCTCAGGCGTCGCCTGCGCGCCTACTACAACGACAGGACCCCCTTTCCCCATGAGATCGGCTTTGTCCTCGGCTACCCCATCGAGGACGTCGACGGCTTCATGTCGGACGGGGGCCAGGGAGCACGGGCGTGCGGACGCTGGAAGGTCTACGGAGACGTGGACGAGGCGCTGCGGCGCTTCAAGGAGCTCGAGCGCGAGGAGCTCAGGATCAGGAGGCTCTACTCCGAGGGAACGCCCCTGCGGGGGCTTCTTCGGATGGCAACGGCATAGCAAGGGCGGCCGAGCCCGCACGACGGAGGGAGACTTCCATGAGCAAGAACATCGCAATCGTGTACTGGACGGGAACGGGCAACACCGAGGAGATGGCCCGTGCGCTCGAATCGGGCGTCGCCGCAGCAGGGGCCGAGGCTCGTGTCGTGCCCGTCGCGGACTTCTCGGCAGAGGATGTGTCCGGCTATGACGCGCTTGCCTTTGGCTGCCCCGCCATGGGCGCCGAGGAGCTTGAGTCCGACGAGTTCGAGCCCGTCTGGGAGGCGTGCCGCGACGCGCTGGGCGACAAGCCCGTGGCGCTGTTCGGCAGCTACGGCTGGGGCACCGGCGAGTGGATGGAGGCCTGGCGGGCAGACGCGGAGGGGGCTGGCGTGAACGTGGTCTGCACCGTGATCGCCAACGAGGCCCCCGATGACGATGCCATCGCCGAACTCGAGACGGCCGCAAGGAGCCTCGTCGAGGCGTAATGGCTCAAGCTGAGGCCCCGGAGCCGAGAGGGCTCCGGGGCCATCTGACGCCCACGATGGATGGGAGGCGCCATGCCGTTGACACTCGTACTTCTCGCCCTGGGACTCCTGGGCTCGATTCTCATGTTTGCCGGGGACATGCTGCTCTACTTCACGCCCGGCGCCTACGACATGGACGGCACGCTCAGGCCGTATATGCGCATCATGCGCGACGTGCCCGCCGGCCGCGCGCGGCTTGGAGGGGTACTTGGGCCGATCGCCGCGTTCCTGTACGTGCTCGGCTTTGCCGGGCTCGCGCTCACGGCGCGCGGCGAGATGGACTGGCTCGTCTGGCTGGCCGCGGTGCTGCTCGCCTTCGCCCTCATCTGCGGCGGCGCCTATCACGCTCAGTACGTCTATCTCTCCGTCATCGCCAAGGCGGGGCGAGAAGAACTGTACGACGAGATCGCGGGCAACATCATGTTTGTCATGCGGTTTGCCACCGTGCCCATGTACCTGGGCTTTGTTGTGCTCGGCATTGCCATAGCGCTGGGACAGACGGTCTTTCCCGCGTGGTTTGTCGTCCTCACGCCGCTGGTCACGAGCTTTCTCGGCCTTGAGTGGATGCGCGTGCCGCAGCCGGCGCGGTGCATTCTCTTCGGAGGGTGGAGCAACCTCGTCTTCACGGTCATG
The DNA here is from genome assembly GCF_900128445.1 of Thermophilibacter provencensis. Lineage (GTDB taxonomy): Bacteria > Actinomycetota > Coriobacteriia > Coriobacteriales > Atopobiaceae > Thermophilibacter > Thermophilibacter provencensis. Next base: position 2,207,028 of record NZ_LT671417.1, read on the forward strand.
TTCGCCGCGATGCTCGCGTTCGTGGTCGTCTGATGACAAGTGGACGACGTCATCCATGCTACGAAAGCAGCCGCTCCATCTCCGTCCACGAAACGAGCTCCCCCATCCGCGTGGAGAGACACTCCGCACCACCATATACCACGGCCTGCCGCTTGGCATCGAGCTCCAGGCGCTCGCCGGCAATGCGGTTGAGCGTCTCGAAGTAGCGGCTGCGATATGTCGCGGAGGACTTGCACTCCACCGCTCGAGCGACATCTCTCCCCCGCTCAATGAGAAGGTCTATCTCCTGCTTGTGGTCGTCTCGCCAGAACGAGAGGCGCGGCGTCCTTTTGCGCGCATACAGGCGCTTCGATACTTCGGCAACGACCGCGCACTCGAAGAGCCGACCCGTTGCCTCATCCTCATACAGGTCGTCGGCGGATTCGAGCCCTATGAGATGCGCCGCCAACCCAGTATCATGGAAATAGAGCTTAGGTGACTTCACGAGTCGCTTCGTGCGGTTTGAATAATACGGGCGCAGCAGAAACACGATGTGGCTCGCCTGGAGAATGGAGAGCCATTCGCGGGCCGTGGTGGGTGAGATGCCGCAGTCGGCAGCCAGCGAACTCACGTTAAGCAGCTCCCCGCACCGCAGCGCGCAGAGCTGCAGGAAGCTTTGGAAGCCGGCAAGGTTTCTCACGCCCAGCTCGGCACGGACATCGCGCTCGAGATACGTCTGCACGTAATCGGGAAAGAAGTCTCGCGGGTCGCGGACGGCATCGTACAGGCGCGGGTACCCACCCCTGAACAACCACTCTTGTAGTGTCGACGGCAATTTGCCCGATGCGGCAAGCTCGAACTGAGAAAGCGGGAGGAGGGTGAACAGCGCGACCCTGCCCGCAAGCGACTGGCTGACAGATTTCATGAGCAGGAAGTTCTGAGAGCCCGTGATGACAAACTGCCCGAGCTGTCCCGACTCGTCGACGACTCCCTGCAGATACGAGAAGAGCTCCGGAACACGCTGCGCCTCGTCAAAGATGACGTGCGACCCATGACGTCTGAGAAAGGTCACCGGATCATCCTCGAACGAACTCCGGACATCAGGATTCTCGAAGGATAGGTACTCATAGTCGGGGAAGGAGCTCTTGGCAAGGGTGCTCTTACCGCTCTGCCTGGGACCGGTAATCGACACGATGGGATACTGCTCGGAGAGCTCGAGCAGCTTTGCCGTCATCTCACGCTCGATCATGTTGACCGCTTTCCTGGGGCGTTTACTTTATACTGGTCGATTATCGCATATTCTACTAGTCAATCACCGCAAGTTCCAGTAGCCCATTGGCGCAATTCGATGAATCTGCCCTGGCTGCCGCAACACGAATGGTGGAGATTCAGGGCGAGAGGTCGGTGGGCGTCTATGCGCGAGCGGTCCATGGCGGCTTCCTTCTTCACGAGCAGCTACAGGACGACGCGGGTGAAGTCAGAAGCCATATGGCGCACGCGGTATAACAGCACTGTCTTGCGCTTCCCGTCCGCCCGATTGGCCCGCTAGCGTCCCCGACGCTTCCGCTTCGCCTTCTCATGCCTCTGCTCGAAGCGTCGGCGCCTCTCCTCTTCTCTGCGCTCCTTGTCGCGGGCGGCGGACTCCTGCGCCAGGGCCTCGCGCTGCTCGGCGAGCGCGACCTGGGCCTTCGTCGAGGGACCGCGCTGCTTCAGCTCGCGGGAGGCCTGGCGTGCACGGCGCTTCGGGTTTCTCGCCATCGCCCGCTCCTCGCAGGCGACGGCGGGGCCGAGGGGTAGCCTCGCCCACTCCCTGAGCACGAAGTCGAGGACCTCCTCGTTCGAGGGCTCGGCGCCGAACACGACGCGGCACGAGCTCAGGGCGCCGTCCTCGACGCGCTCCACGATCCCCACCCAGAACTGGCCGTCGAAGCACACGGTAAGGGTGGAGGACACGGTTGTCTTCCGCATGGCAAATTCCTCCTTTATGTGAGAGCCACGCGGAGAAGGGACAACCAAGGAGGCAGGTTACTGACGGGCGGCGCCCGCACCCCGACTACCCAACGGGGTCGTGTTTTCATCTCCGATGCGCCGATTATATCGCTCCTCAGGCACCCTTGCGCGCGACGGCGACGCAGGCGGCCGAGCCCACGCGGCGCCAGGACACGTCGCTGAACCAGGTGCCGAGGATGCGGCGCATCTCGACCTCGGAGTAGATGCGGACGTCGCCCTCCTTCGAGTGGGGCATCCACGCGTTCATGATCGCGCGGGCCGGTGCCGGCTGCCACGCGTCACCGATGATAAAGGTGCCGCCGGGCGCGAGCACGCGCCACGCCTGGAATGCCGCGCGCTCGGGGTCCGGGTAGTGGTGGAAGGAGTCATTGCACCACGCGGCGTCGAACGAGCCGTCGCGGAAGGGCAGGCGCTCGGCGTCGCAGAGCAGGACGTCGGCCCGCTCTCCCAGGCGCGCGCGGGCCGCCTCGGCCATCCTCGGCGACAGGTCCACGCAGCTGAGGCGCGCGCCCGGGACCCCCTCGAGCACCAGCGCGGCGAGGGAGCCCGTGCCGCAGCCCAGGTCGAGCAGGCGCGGGGCTGGGCCACCCGCCACGGCGCGCCTCACCTCCGCGAGCACGTGCGGGTAGAGGCGCCTCGCGTGCTCTCCCTCCGTCCCGGTGTCGTAGGTCGGCGCCTGCGCGTCGAAGGCCGCGCGGGAGCGCGAGCGCAGCAGCTCGGCGTTCTTCTCGTCCATCTTGTGTCCTTTCTGTTGAGCATTGTTCAATACAATCGGCCGAAAAGAGCCCCGGCCGAAGCCGGGGCGGGATCCCTAGTCGGCGGCGCCCGCCGAGCGAAACTCGGCAAGAAGTGCGCAAAGGTAGCGGCGGGCAGCGGCGGCCGCGGCCCCGTCCGGCATGCCCGGACCCGAGGCGAGGCCGACCGCGCCGTAGGTCATGATCGCGGCGAGCTCGTCGGCGTCGGGCGCCGATGAGCCGCGCGAGGCGGCGTCGGCCTCGAGCGCGGCGCGCAGGTGCGGCCGCACCGCCTCGCACATGGCGAGCGAGAGCCGGTCGTGGAGGGCGCCGTGCCCCTCGGCGTGGAAGTACGCCTCGTGCGGGAAGGAAGCGTGGCCCGACGCGAGGGAGACGGCGCGGTCGAGCCTCTCGTCCAGCGAGGGGCCCTCCTCGTCCAGGATGGCGTTTATCCCCTCGGCGCAGCGGCGAGCGTAGTCCCCGATCGCCTCGGCGAACATCCTCTCCTTGGAGTCGAAGTAGTGGTAGGCGAGCCCCGGCGCCACGCCCGCGGCGCGCGCCACGGCGCGCACGGACACGTTGTCGTAGCCCTCCTCGGCGAAGAGCCTCATGGCGCACGCCAGCAGCTCGCGCCGGCGCTCCCCGGGGTCCATCACGGTTCTGGTCACGGCGGCCACCTCCTCGGGAGGGATCGTACACCTCTATTGAACATTGGTCAATACTGAGGCATGTACGGAGGTCCGCCCGTGGGGACTGTCTTTTGGGCTGCCTGCCCGGGGAGGCGCCGCGCGGGCGTTCTTCTCGTCCAATTTTGATACGCAACGCCTTGCATCTGCCGTAGCGGTGCTCGGGCGCTTGCTTATGGACGACCCTCGAGCGCCTCGAGATAGACCCCGGGATGCCACAAGCTCGCCTCGCCGTGCCGCCAGCCAGGGTGCTCGACAAGCGTGCTGCCCGGCATGGCCTCAGCCAGGGCGCGCGCCGAGCGCACCATGATGCGGGGCTCCTTCCCGCCGACAAGGATGGTGGCCCGCGCCCCGCAGCCTGCGAGCTCGGGCTTCAGCCGGTAGGAGCTGTTCGCCCGCATGAAGGCGATCATGTCCCGCTTTGATATGGCGCAGCTGTCACGGTAATAGGACTCGTAGAGCTCCTTGGGGAGGTGGAGGCTCGCGAACTGCGCCCGCGAGAACCAGGGACGCCGCACGAGCGGGTAGCTCAGGGCGACGGCGGGCGCGACGAGGGCGCGGGCGGCGCGCATGGGGAGCACGAGCGCGCTCTCGATGACGGCGCGCTCCGCGATCCGCGGCCGCTGCGCAAGGGCCTCGAGAGCGACCTGCGCCCCGAGGGAGACGCCGCCGAGCGCGTCGACGCGCCCGCCGAGCTCGCGGTCGATGAAGGCAACGAGCTCGGAGGCATTGTCCTCGATCGAGGTGAACGGTCGGTCCGAGCCGGCGTGTCCGTCGAGCACGGGGAGCACGACACGGTACCCGTTGGCGGCGAGCAGGTCGGCGACTGCCCGGTAGTTCCACCACGAGAGGCCGCCCCCGTGCAAGAGCACCGCCGTCCGCGTGCCCGTGCCGAGCGTATGAGTGATCATCTGGATCCTTTCGACGGGGACATTGCCCGGGCGGCGCCGTTGGAGGCGGGCGCGCTTAGGCCAGCGCATGGTCGCGCGGCTCTTCTCGTCCCGTGCGCCCCATTATAAGGGCGGCGTGCGGGAGTTTCCCACATCGGGGGCCCCGGGCGCTCTTCTCGGCATGAGACGCTTTGGAACACGGGGCGACGCTTCGCGCGGAGCGCCGAGAGGTTGTCGACAGGTTCTCGCGGGAATGTGCAAAATCGCTGGTGGCGGTGCATGCGCGGTCGTTCTTCTCGCCTATAGCATTAATTAAGTTGATTACTGAATTGAGGGCGTTCTTCTCGCCCGGCGAAACTACCTCGCGCCCGCCGCCTTGGCCTGCTTCCAGACCTGGTAGAGGATGTCCTTGAGCGCGAGCATGGCGTCGAGTTCGGAGTAGCCGCGCTCGGCCTTGAGCTCGTCGAGCATCTGGCGGATGCGGCGGGCGTAGAGGGGCACGTTGACCTCGCCCTGGTAGCGGGCGAGGATGGGGTACCTCTTGGCCCAGGCGCTCCAGTCGACCTTCTCCGTGACCTCGTCGCTCGTGCGCTCGATGGCCTCCTCTACCTGGGCGACGTCGAGGTCGAACGAGATGAGCTCGTCGAGCGTCACCCCGTAGGCCGTGGCGAGCCGCTTGGACTGACGGATGTCGGAGAGCGTCTCGCTGGCGGAGCACCCGGATTTTCCCCGGCTCATGGCTGACCTTGAAATCTATGTGAACGGCGTGGCAGTGAAGCAGGTGCAGACCGCAAACGCTATCGTGGACACCATGGGCGCAACGATTATGAAGCAATATAATCCCGGCTTGACCGACCCGCAGTTAAGACAGCTTGTTGCCGCCCACATTAACGATGACAGCTTTTGCCGCTATGTTATACAGCAGGACATAAACGGAATAGCCCTTGACCTGCGAGAAGCCCACAGGGACGATTTTTAGGTCTCGTGTGGATGCGCGTGCCGCAGCCAGCGCGGTGCATTCTCTTCGGCGGGTGGAGCAACCTCGTGTTCACGATCATGTTCACTGCGATGCTCATCTGCCTGCTCGCCTAATCACCACCGGACCTATACTATATGTAGACCGTCACGATCGTCTGTGGATCGCTTATCGGGGAGTCTCTTTGAAATCCACGCGAACGACCCGCAAATGCAGCGACAGTCGACGAACCGGGCAAGAAGGCGGTGGACGGGCGGCACGCCCGGCACCTTGAGCTTCTGTTAGCCCTGCATGTACCCGCAACTGGAAACGGAGAGCAGCGGCAACCAGGGCTCCAACTACGCTTGCGCATCCTTCACGGAGAAGTACGCGCCGATGTCCGCGATGCCCGTCTGCTTCACCCAGGTCTTGAGCATCAGCTTGACGGCGGTTCTCCCTCGCCACATCGAACGCTAGCCGCCCGCCGGGAAAGCGCTCCGCCATGAATGCGACCAGCCGCCGCATTCTTTCGAATTCTTGGCGGCAAGTTCTTCCCAATTCACAAATCACACCACTCCTCTCCTCAAAGTGAACTACAGTTAACTTGAAATTGTTTACCAAGGCGTACTGTTGTGCGCAGAGAGGAGTTTTGCATGAGTACTCTGGGCTTTCTCAAGGGGACGCACGGCCTGCTTTTGGGAGCGGGCGTACTGATCGGGTCTGTTGGCGCCAAGGTGCTTACGAGCGACGGGGCGAAACGCGTCTACGTCGAAGCCGTCGCGGCAGGGCTGCGCGCGAAGCAGGCCTGTGAAGACACCGTCGAACGCGCACGCGCCGAGATGGACGACATCGTCGCCGAAGCCGCGTATCTCAATGAAACCGTCTACGGCGTCGAGGACGAGGAAGACAGCGCGTCGGATACCGCCGCAGAGACCGTCCCCGCTAAGGCGTAGGCGCGCCCGTGCGATACGTCATCGAACACGAGGTGCCGGGGCGGCTGCGCCTTACGTTTGCCGATCACCTTGACGCGTCCGACGCCCTCGCCCTCGAGACCTCGCTCTCTTCGTGGACAGGCGTCGAGCGCGTGCGCTCCTACCCGCGCATTCGCTCGGTCGCCATCTGGTACCGCGACGCCCTTGCAAGAACCGCCCTGCTCGATCGGCTGAACGAGCTCAGCCGCGTCCAGCTCGATGCGGCGCGCGCCCAGGCGCCCACGGCGCTCGCGCCCGCGGTCCCGTCCGCCGCGCGCAGCATCATCCGCCTAGTGGGCAACCATCTCATCCGCCGCTGGCTCCTCCCGCCCGCACTGAGGGCGGTATGGGCCGGCCTTCACTACCTCGGGTTTCTTCGCGCCGGCCTCACCTCGCTCATGCGGCACCGCCTCGATGTGCCGGTACTCGACGCCACGGCCATCGGTCTGTCGTTTGTCAAGCGCGACCCCAAAACCGCGGCGAGCACCATGTTCCTCCTCGACCTGGGAGAGGTCCTCGAGGACGCCACTCGTGAACGCTCAGAGCACGAACTCATTCGCTCCCTCATGGCCATTCCCCAAAACGCCCGGCGCCTCGAGGACGGCGAGGAGGTCACCGTGCCCGCCCAGAGTCTCCGCGCGGGCGACCTCGTCGTGGCGCGCGACGGCATGCCCGTGTGCGTCGACGGCGTGGTGGTACGCGGTGCGGCCATGGTCAACCAGGCGGCACTCACCGGCGAGCCGCTTGCCGTCGAGCGCATGGCCGGCGACGACGTCTTCGCCGGCACCGCGGTTGAAGAGGGCGAGATCGTCATCCGCGTGGGCGCCGAGCCCGCATCGACCAAGCTCCGCTCCATCGTGAATCTCGTTGAAGCCTCCGAGCAGCTCAAAAGCGAGATCCAGACGCGCCGCGAGCACCTCGCGGACCGCTTCGTGCCGTGGAACTTCCTGCTTGCGGGGCTTGTGGCGGCGACCACGAAAAGCCTTGCCAAGACATCGGCCGCCCTCATGGTCGACTACTCCTGCGCCCTCAGGCTCACGTCGTCCATCAGCGTGCTCGCCGCCATGAGCCAGAGCGCGCACGAGGGCATGGCCGTCAAGGGTGCCAAGCATTTCGAGGCCATCGCCGCCGCCGACACCATCGTGTTCGATAAGACGGGAACGCTCACCGAGGCGACGCCCCGGGTCGCGCGCGTGCTCGCCCTCGTGCCCGATTGGACCGAGGACGAGGTGCTGCGCACCTCGGCCTGCCTGGAGGAGCATTTCCCGCATCCCGTGGCGCGCGCCGTGGTGGCGGCCGCCGCCGCGCGCGGCCTCGAGCATCGCGAACGCCATGCCGAGGTCGCCTATATCGTGGCGCACGGCATCGCATCGGCGCTCGATGGCAAGCGCATCGTCATCGGTGGTCGCCACTTCGTGATGGAGGACGAGCACGTCGAAGTCGCCCCCGAGGCAGAGGCGCGCATCGACGGCGACCTCGAAGGCCTCTCACCGCTCTACCTCGCCCAAGACGGAAAGCTGGTGGGCGTGCTCGGCATCGAAGATCCCTTAAAGGCAGGAGTGCCCGAGGCAATTGCGGCACTTCGCTCACAGGGCATCGGCCACATCATCATGCTCACCGGCGATAACGAGCGCACCGCCGCACGCATCGCCGCCGAGGCGGGCATCACCGAGTACCGGGCTGACCTGCTCCCCGAGGACAAGCATGCCTACGTGGAGGCGCTCGTGGCTCGCGGACAACGCGTCGTCATGGTGGGTGACGGCGTTAACGACGCGCCGGCGCTCTCCGCCGCCGATGTGGGCATCGCCATGGGCACGGGCACCGCCATCGCGCAGGAGGTCGCCGACGTCACGCTCGCCGCGGGCGGGCTCGACGCCATCGTGCGCCTGCACGCGCTCAGCCGCTCCCTCATGGGGCGCCTCGACCGCTCGTTCACCGCGGTTATGGGCATCAACTCGGCGCTTCTCGCTGCGGGAATCGTCGGCATCATCCGACCCCAGACCTCGGCGCTCCTGCACAACGGCACCACCATCGCGCTGGCCGCAGAAAGCGCTCGACGTCTCTAGGAAGCATCAATCGGTCCGCTGTGGGGCCTGTCGTTGGGAAGTGGAGACATGGAGCGGTTCACCGTCGAGCAAGACGGCTTCTTCGGATTCCTCCACTTGCCGGAGCGGCACGTCGAAGCGTACTCCGGCAAGGCGCTCATCGTGCTCGGCGGCAGCGAGGGCAACGAGAACATCCCGCGCAACCTCGGTGCGCGTTTCGCACGGGAGGGCATCGCCGCGCTCGGCCTGTGCTACTGGAACGTGCCGGGACTCCCCGATGAGCTCATCGAGGTGTCGATCGAGCCAATCGAGCGTGCCGTCGCCTATCTCCGGCAGCGTGGCTTTGACCGCGTGGGGATCTACGGCATCTCCAAGGGCGGCGAGCTGGCGCTTCTCGCCGCCTCGCTCATGCCTCAGATCACCTGCGTCGTCGCCATCTCCCCGCTCGCCTGCGCCATGCCGGGCATCACCGGCAACAAAAGCCTTGCCGGCAAGGGTCTGAGCGACCGCTCGAGCTGGACCTGGCGCGGCGAGCCCGTGCCCTGCGCGCGGGGCGGCGGGAGGCTCCCCTACCTCGGCATCATCCGCCGCATCGTCACCGAGCGCCAGCTCGACATGCGCTTCGTCTACGAGCGGATCGTCGAGCGCGCGCCCAAGGAGGCCTGGATTGCCGTGGAGCGCATCAACGGGCCCGTCCTTCTCGCCAGCCCCTCGCATGACGCCATGTGGCCGAGCGACGAGGCCTGTCGGATCGTCGAGCAGCGCCTCGCCAAGCACGCCCATCCCTTCGAGATCACGCGACGCTCCTACGAGTACGCGAGCCACATCCTCGTGCCCATGGAGACACCCTCGCTCAAGCTCTTCCGCGTCGAGCGCGCCCACCCCGAAGCATGCCGGCAAAGCCGCGAGGACGCCTTCACCCAGACGCTCGCGTTTCTCGCCCGGTGGTAACGGATGCTTCTACAGCGACGCCTCGTAAGCGTCAATCATCAAGCTCGCCGCTAGGCCGAATACCGCCCCTAGCAGCCTTACCGAACGCGCGGCTTCCATCCCAGTAGAAGCGCGGAGTTGACGATGACGAGCACCGACCCCGCATTGTGCACGAGCGCCCCCACCACGGGGTTCAGGACGCCCGAGATGGCAAGTGCGATCGCGATGAAGTTGAGGGTCATCGAGAACGTCAGGTTGATCCTGATGGTCGTCATCATGCGGCGCGCGAGGCGCAGGAGGTGCGGTAGCTCGGCGATGTCATCGTTCACGAGTGCGATGTCCGCCGCGTCGACGGCGATATCGCTGCCGATGCCGCCCATGGCGATGCCCACGAGCGCGCGCTTGAGCGCAGGCGCGTCGTTGACGCCGTCGCCGACCATACAAACTCCCTTGCCCGCGCGCTCCGAGTCATCGATGAAGGAGAGCTTGTCCTCGGGCAGGCAGGCGGCCTTGTAGGTGGTGATGCCGAGTTCGGCAGCCACGTGGGCGGCAGCCGCCTCGTGGTCCCCCGTGAGGAGCACCGGCTCCACGCCCGTCTCCCGCACTGCCGAAAGCGTAGCGGTGGCGTTCTCGCGCACGCGGTCGGCGAGCGCAATGAACCCCGCTGCCGCGTCGCCCCAGCCGAGATAGGTAATCGTTGCCCCCTCGGCGCGCGCAGCGTCCACGCGCCTCCCCAGCGCGTCCGGTATAGCCAGACCGTGCTCCGCCAGCAGCGCGGCGCTGCCGGCGTACACCGTGCGCCCGCCCACCTCGGCCACCACGCCGCGACCGGGCACCATGGCAAATGACGTCGGGTCCTTCGGCGCCGCTCCGGCGTGCTCCGTGGCCGCGGCCACGATGGCGCGCCCGAGGGGGTGCTCGGATCGCTTCTCGGCCGCGCCAGCAACCGCGAGCAACGCGTCCTCGCTCACGTCCTTCTCGCCCGCGCACACGGAAACCACCTGCGGCTCCCCCGTGGTGAGCGTGCCCGTCTTGTCAAAACACACGCGCCTGACCTGCGCCAGGCGCTCGAGCGCGTCCCCCTCGCGCACCAGAAAGCCGTGCCTGGTGGCGTTGCCGATCGCCGCCATGATGGCTGTGGGCGTGGCGAGCACGAGCGCGCACGGGCAGAAGACGACGAGGATGGTGACCGAGCGGATTATCTCGCCCGTCACGAGATAGGTGAGAACTGCTGCCACAAGGGCGATGACGACGATCCACACCGCCCAGCGGTCGGCGAGGTTCACGATCTTGGCCTTGCCGGCGTCGGCCGACTGCACGAGGCGAATCATCCGCCGGATGGACGAGTCCTCGCCCACGCGTGTCGCGGCCATGTCGAACGAGCCGAACTGGTTGACCGTGCCGGACGACACCTCATCCCCCGGGCCCTTGTCCACCGGCAGGCTCTCGCCGGTCATGACCGCCTGGTTGACCGAGGTCTGACCGGAGACGATGACGCCGTCTACGGGCACGGCCTCCCCGGGCAGCACGCGCAGGATGTCGCCCACCTGAACGGCTTCCGCCGCGATGGTCTCCTCCGCCACGGGGCGCGGCTCGGCCCCCTCGGCGGACGCGCGGGCGATGCGCCGTGCCGTGCGCGGCGTCAGATGGACGAGCCGTTCGATGCCGGCACGGGCGCGCGCCACGGTGAGCTCCTCGAGCAGGCCGCCGAGCTGCATGATGAAGGCGACCTCGCCCGCAGCGAAGTCCTCGCCGATGAAGACGCTCGCGATGAGGGCGAGCGAGACGAGCACGTCGGCCGTGACGTCGAACTCGGTCACGAGGCCGATGACGGCCTCTAGGATGATGGGCACGCCGCACAGGATGATGGCCACCCACGCGATCGAGAACGGGAACGGCTCGACGCCCGCGAGCGAGAGCACGAGTGCCACGCCCGAGACGGCGAGAAAGGCAATGTCGCGCCTGGTTCCGCCCCACGCCAGCAGTTTCTCCAGGCCTTCGATCATGAGCGTCCCCGTCCTTCTCGCCGGCGCGTTTTGATACCTATACCCCTATGGGTATATCGCTTTGAGGAAGAGGGGTCAAGCCGAAGTTCTTTTTTTCAGCTGGGGCACTAGATCATGTTGGCGAAGCGCTCGACGGCCTTGGTGAAGTCGGCGACGGTCTTGTCCGCGTCCCCGTGCTCGATGCCGTCGCGCACGCAGTGCTGGATGTGCCCTTCGAGCACAACCTGGCCGCACCGATGCAGGGCGCTTTTCGCAGCGTTAATCTGCGAGAGGATGTCCTCGCACGGCACGTCCTCGTCTACCATGCGATCGATGGCCTGCACCTGGCCGATGATCTTGTGCAGGCGCCTGTGGAGGTTCGCCGCATCCATGCACTGCCTCATCGAGTCTCCTCCCCGCACGCGCACTGCCGCAATAGCATCCTGCCATCATAGCGCGTCGGGTGATTCAAAGGGGGGCGTCTCCTTTTGAATCACCCTTGGGTCACCCGGTAGCCGGCGGACTCCACGGCTGCGGCCAGCGCCGCAGGGTCGATCGGGTCCTTGGAGAGCACGCGCACGCGGTCGGGCAGGCTCGCACGCGCCCACACGCCGCCGATGCCGTCGAGCGCGGTCTCCACGGCCGCGAGGCAGTGCTCGCAGCGCATTCCCTCGACGGTGAGGTCGGCCGAGTAGGGGTAGTGCGCCTCGTTGGTGTCGGCAACCGTCGGGCGCGCGACGTGGGACTCTCCCCCGCCGGAGCACCCGCAGCCGCAGCCGCCCTGACGGAGCGTCCGCAGGTAGCGACGGGCGGCGAGAAGGACGACCGCCACCACGGCCAGGACGATAACGACGTTGATCATGGCAACCCCCTTACGAGCTCACGTTCTTCTCGCCCGCCAAATGGGTCAAAAGGGACTGTCCCCTTTTGACCCATTACGCCTCGGCGGGGACGCGGCGGGTCTTCACGCCGAAGCAGAAGTACAGGATGTGGAACACCCACACGCACGCGAGGACGATCTGCCCCACGCGCACCTGATGCATCATGACAAAGCCGATGGACATGAGCATGGTCACCGTGACCATCACGCGGATCTTGGCGGCCCAGTCCATGCCCTGGCCCCTCACGTAGCTCTCGAGGTTCTTCTTGTAGAGCTTGGTGCTCGTGAACCACGTGTGCAGCCGCTCGGAGCTCTTGGCAAAGCAGAACGCCGCAAGCATGAGAAACGGAAACGCCGGCAGCAGCGGCACCACCGCTCCCACAGCCCCCAGAACAAGCCCCACGCAGCCCAGCGCAACGAGCAGCACCTTCTTGACGTTCATGCATCCTCCCTGGAAAGTCGTCTCTTCTCGGCCTTGGTCTCCATGACGTGGCGGATGGCCGCCACGGGGTGATGGAAGATCATGCGCGGCCCCGAGAAGCGCATGACCTCGCGGATCTTCTCGCGCATCTCGGGCTTGTAGCAGTGCACGCGGCAGTTGGAGCAGAAGGTCTTGGTCTCCATGAAGGGGCAGCGGTCGCTGCGGCTGCGCGCGTACTTGGCGAGCTCGGCGCACTCCGGGCAGAGCGCGCCGCCGCGCGTGCCGTGGCGCCTGCGACAGTAGAGCGCGATCATCTCGGACACCATGCGCTTCTCGCGCTCGCGCTTTTTCATGACAGATGACCCTGTCACCTTTGTCATGAGACCCTCCCGTCCTCGACGCTGACAACGGTGTCGGCGATGCGCATCGTGGACGGCCTGTGGGAGACGAGAAGGACCGTCCGACCGGCGCGCTCCTCGGCTATCGCGCGCAGGATGACGGCCTCGTTCAGGCTGTCGAGGTTGCTCGTGGGCTCGTCGAGCAGCATGAACGGCGCGTCGTGGAGGAAGGCGCGCGCGAGCCCCAGACGCTGGCGCTCGCCGCCGGAGAGCGTGTCGCCGAGCTCTCCGACCGGGGTGTCGTAGCCCTTGGGCAGGCTCATAACGAAGTCGTGGACCGATGCCTTGCGGCAGGCCTCCTCGATCTGGTCGTCCGTGGCGTCGAGCCGCGCGATGCGCAGGTTGTTGCGGATGCTGTCGTGGAAGAGGTGGGTCTCCTGCGTGACGAGGGACTCCAGCTCGCGCAGGTTGGCGGTGTCCACGCCCCGCACGTCGCGCCCGGAGACGGAGACGCTCCCCTCGTCCGCATCCCAGAACCGCATGAACAGGCGCAGGAGCGTGGACTTGCCCGAGCCGGAGCGGCCGGTGATGCCCACGATCTTGCCTGCGGGAGCCTCGAGCGAGACGTCCGCGAGCACGCGCTCGCCCCCGTAGGAGAATCCCACGTGGCTCGCCGCGGCGCCGTCGAAGCCCACGCGCGCCCGGCCCGTGACCTCCGGCGTGACCGGCTCCTCGTCCAGGATGGCGAGCACGCGCTCCCCCGCCGCGAGGGTGGGCTGCAGCGTGGACCCCAGGTTCGCGAGCGCCACGACCGGGCCGAACGAGCCCATGAGCGCGAGCACGGGGATGAGCACCCCGTCAAAGCCCACGGTGCCGGCGCGGTGAAGCGCCGCCGCCGCGAGCAGCATGACCAGGTCGCAGGCGAGAATGACCGTGTTGGTGAGCGCCGTCGCGCGACCGGCGGCCCGCTTCATGCGCTCCTCGTCCGAGGCGAGGGCGCGAGACCGCTCGTCCATCTGGGCCAGGCGATCCGCGCCCGCGCCGTACTGCAGGACCTCGTCCAGGCCGCGCAGGCCCTCCAGCACGAAGCTCGAGAGCTCGCCCGCTCCGGCGCGGAACCGCGCACCGGCGTCCCCGGCGAGGCGCGCCGCGACGAGCGGGCACGCCACGCCCACGGCAAGATACGACGCCACGGCTACGACGGCGAGCAGCGGGTGGAAGCTTCCGATGAAGGCGCAGGCGCCCGCGCAGAAGAGCAGCGCGATCGCCGCCGGTGATATGGTGTGCGCGTAGAAGACCTCGAGGAGCTCGATGTCCGAGGTGATGAGCGAGATGAGGTCGCCGCGGTCGCGCCCCTCGAGCTTGGCCGGGGCAAGCCGGCGCAGCGCGCGGAACACGCGGTCGCGGACGAGCGCGAGCAGCTTGAACGCGATGAAGTGGTTGCACGCCTGCTCGCCGTAGCGGAGAAGCCCGCGTGCCACGGCGCAGGCCGCCATCGCCCCGACGAGGCCCGCAAGCGGGCCGGCGGCGGCGCCTGCGAGCACCGCGAGCGCGCCGTAGCCGCCGAGCACCGTGATCGCCGCCGCGCAGACGTGGCCGAGAAGGCCCATGAAGATCGCCAGCGCCATGAATCCCGCGAGCGGGCGCACCAGGCCCACGAGCCGAAGCATCACCCTCATGCGCTCCCCCTCTCCGTCGTGACAGACGACCCTGTCACCTTTGTCACGACGCCGTAGTCCTCGAGCTCGCGCTGGGCACGCCAGAGCGTGGCGTAGCGCCCGCCGGCGGCGACGAGCTCGTCGTGGCGCCCGCACTCTGCCACGCGCCCGTCGTCGAGCACGAGGATCTTGTCGGCCCCCATCACGCTCGCCAGGCGGTGAGAGATGAGGATCACCGTCGCGCGCCCCGCCAGGCCGCGCACCGCGCCCATGATGGCGTCCTCGCTCTCCGCGTCCACGTTGGAGGCGGCCTCGTCAAAGACGTAGACCGGCGTCTCGTGCAGGAGCGCCCGGGCAATGGCGAGGCGCTGGCGCTGCCCGCCCGAGAGGTTGGAGCCGCGCTCCGCGAGCATCGTGTCCAGCCCGTCCTCACCGCGGAGGAAGGGCGCCAGGCGCGTGGCCTCGAGTGCGGACCACAGCGCATCGTCGCTCGCACCAGGAGCTGCGACCAGCAGGTTCTCGCGCACCGTCCCCTTGAAGAGGTAGCTCTCGTGCCCCACGTAGGTCACGTGGGCGAGCAGGTCGGCCGCGTCGAGCGCGCCGACCTCCACGCCGCCCACCGTGAGCGAGCCGCGATACCCGCGCAGCCGCCCCAGAAGGAGCGCCGCGAGCGTGGACTTGCCGCAGCCGGACTCGCCCACCACGGCAACGAAGCCGCCGGCCGGCACGTCCAGGCTCACGCCGCCCAGCACCTCACGCTCGCCGTCGTAGGAGAAGCGCAGGTCGCGTGCGCGCACGTCGCAGCGCGCGGGGAATGCCTCCCCGCCCGCCGGGGGCTCCGGCAGGCCCAGCAGCCGGAAGATCTTCTCGCTCGCGGCCATGCCGTTCATCGCCACGTGGAAGAACGACCCCAGCTGGCGCATGGGAATGAAGTAGTCCGCCGCCAGAAGGATGACGGCAAGGCACCCTCCCAGGTCAATCGCGCCGGCGGCCATCTGCGAGAGCGCCACCGCCACGCCGGCGGCCGCCCCGCCATACGCCACGAGGTCCATGATCGTGATGGAGTTGAGCTGCATCGTGAGCACGCGCATCGTGATGCGCCGGAACTTCTCGGCCTGCTCGTTCATCTCCGCCTGCTTGAACTCGTCGGCCTGGTAGACCTTGAGCGTGGTGAGGCCCTGGAGGTTCTCAAGGAACGTGTCTCCGAGCTCGGTGTACTGGCCCCAGTAGCGGCCGAGCAGCCTCTTTGCCCAGGTCTGCACCGCTGCGATGGCGACCGGGATGAGCGGTACGCACACGAGCAGCACCACGGCAGACGGAACGTTCACGAAGGAGAGGGCCACGAAGAGCGTGAGCGGCGCGAGCATGGCGTAGAAGAACTGCGGCAGGTACGCGCCGAAGTAGGTCTCGAGCTGGTCGCATCCCTCAACGGCCACCTGCACGACCTCGGAGGTGCGCACGTCCTCGCGGTAGCTCGGCCCCAAGCGCAGGAGCTTCTCATAGATGCGATGGCGCAGCGTGCGCTTGACCTCGCGGCTGGCGAGAAACCCCATGCGCGCGGAGCCCATGGCGGCAAGCCCGCGCACGACGGCCGCCGAGACCACGCAGACGGCGAGAAGCACGAGGTCCTTCTCGCCCGCCGTGCCCGCCCGGAGCGCGGAGAGCGTCCGGCAGATGGCGAGCACCATCCCCATGTTGGCCACGAGCGACGCCCACTGGAGGGCCACGCTCACGCCCACGTACCTCATGCTCCCCGGCACGATGCCGATGAGCCGCTTGTCGATCATCACGCGCGTCGCCCCTCACGTCCGCCTTCATCTGTTAGAAACAGTAAACTATCTGGACGTAGAGGTTAGACGAATGCAACTCAATTTGTGGGATATAGGACAAAATGTGTGTCCGTTTCAGGGGCATCGACGCAGGTCGATGCCCCTTTTTCTCGGCCTTAAATCCATGTGGCGAATTTAACCACTCGGACAGAAAGTGTGTCCGTTCGCAACTCGTTTCCGCAGGTCGATGACGGAAAATCCGACCGTTAAACCCGGCGGAATCGAGGTTCGCGGATGAAGGCGGTCAGGTGCCCCTCCTGCGGGGCGGCGATGAAGAGGAACGGGAAGACGAGCGCAGGCGCGCAGAGGTGGAGGTGTGGCTCCTGCGGCGCCTCCACGACGCTCTCCTACGACGACACGGCCGCGAGGCTCGGTGAGTTCCTGGCGTGGCTGACCTCGAAGGACACCCAGCTCTCGATGCCCGGCCAGGGGCGCACGTTCAGGAGGAGGACCGCCGGGTTCTGGCGGGTGTGGCCCATGCCCGAGCCGACCGGGGAGGTCCGCAGGGTGCTCTTCGTCGACGGGATATGGCTCGCCCGCGACCTCGTGGTCCTGATCGCGCACGACGGGAGCTTCGTCGTGTCGTGGTACATGGCGCAGTCGGAGACCTCGAGGGCGTGGGAGGCCCTGATGGCGCCGATCCCGGCCCCGGACGTGGTGGTGTGCGACGGCGGGACGGGCTTCGAGAGGGCCAGGCGCCGCGCGTGGCCGAGGACGCGCGTGCAGAGGTGCCTCTTCCACGCGTTCTGCCAGGTGAGGCGCTACACCACCTCGCGCCCGAGGCTCCAGGCGGGCAGGGAGCTCTACGCGCTCGCGCTCGAGCTGATGCACCTCGAGACGCTCCGCCAGGCCGACTGGTGGGTTGAGCGCTACCTGCAGTGGTGCGAGTTCTGGGCCGACTTCCTCGAGGACGTCTCGTACGTCGACGGGAGGCGCCAGTTCACCCACGAGAGGCTCAGGAAGGCCCGCTCCTCGCTCTCGCGGCTCGTCTCGCGGGGGACCCTCTTCACCTACCTGGACCCCGCACTGACGGCGGAGGGGCCGCTGCCGCGCACCAACAACGCGATCGAGGGAGGGGTCAACGCGCAGCTCCGGGACATGCTCAGGAACCATCGCGGCATGTCGACCATGCGGCGCGTGAAGGCGGTCTTCTGGTGGTGCTACCTGCACACAGAGAGCCCGAGGGACGCGCGCGGAATCCTCGCCTCCATGCCAACGGACGACGACATCGACCTGCTCTACAGGACCTACTCGGCATCACCCAAGCGCGACGACGGGGGCCCGGAGTGGGGCGACCGGGTAGTCTGGGAGGAGCTCCACCACAAGGACCCGTATACCTTCTGGCTGGACTAGGACAGGCGTTCCGCCGAGACACACATTTTGTCCTATAACCCCAATTTGTTAGATGCACATAACTTTATGCCTCCGGCATGACAAAGGTGACAGGGTCAACTGTCAGGAAAAACCTGACAGTTGACCCTGTCACCTTTGTCATGCCGAGAGCGCTACAGGGCGGCAGAGATCTTGTCGATGAGCTCGGCATACTCGGCGTCGGAGAGCGTCACGCGGCCCGGGTTCATCGCGAACACGTCGCCGAACTCGAAGGGGTCGTCCGCGTACTTGGGCACGAGGTGGAAGTGCAGGTGATGCATCGTGTCTCCATACGCCCCGAAGTTGATCTTGTCGGGAGAGAAGGCCCGATGCAGCGCGGAGGCCACGTGGCGGACGTCGGCCATGAAGGCGGCCGACTCCTCCTCGGTGAGGTCGCTGATGTCGTCGACGTGGCGCCTGGAGGCCACGATGCACCGGCCGCGGTGGCTCTGCTCCCTGAAGAGTATCAGCTGGCTTGCCGGCAGCTCGCGTATGGGGATGCCGAAGGCGCCCACCAGCTCGTCCTTCTCGCCAATCATGCAGTATGCGCAGCTTTCGTCCCTCATGGTCTCCCCTTTCTCGCATGCTCCCGATGGCTCAACTGTAGCGCCGGGGTCGCCGCGCGCGGGGGACACGTCGGCAAGCGTGCGACGCCACGTTTGCGCGAGCAGCCATCCGCGGCCGCCGCGTTTGCACGAGCAAACGTCACGCCAGGGCGGGGCGAGAAGAACCGACCTGCGGAAACGTCGCCGAAGAGGAGGCGCCCGCCGCGTTTGCACATGCAAACGCGGCGGGTCGGCGGGTCAGTCGTGCCCGGCCCGCCCCCGGTGCCGCCCTCCGTGATGGCTGGAAGAGGACCCCGCGCCCTCCAGCAGCTCCGCGAGCTCGCGCACGCTCATGTCCGCCGCATCCTCGGCGGTGAGGTCGGAGCCCGCGTCCACGAGCTCGCGCCAGACGCGCCACTTCCCCACGCCGAGCCCCTCCTCGTGCGCGGCATGGTGCTCCTCCTCGCTCGCGTGCGAGCAGCTCACCTCGGCGGCGGAGGCGCCCAGGCACCGATGGCTCGCATCCTCGATGGCGCCGTACTGGGCATCGTCCCCGCAGCTCACGGTCACGCTCACCGCCGAGTCCGCCGTGAGGTAGCCGGCGGCCTCCATGCCCTCGACGAGCGCGCGCACGGCATCCTCGTACCCCATCCACGTCACGTCCGTGGCGGAGAGCACGTCCTCCCCGTCCTCGTTGAGGCCCCGCGCGCTGACCACGTGGTCGAAGCGGTTGAGGCCGAGCTCGATCGAGGGGTTCACGTCGATGTCCACGTACGCGGTCGGGGTGGCGACGGCAAGCCCGAGAAGGCCCGCGCCCACCGCGGCGACCACGAGGCAGGCGGCGAGCAGCAGTCGCGCGCGGCGCCGGGCGCGCGGGCGAGAAGGACGCGACCCCGTCGCGGCGACGCTCGCGGCGGGCGCGGGCGCGTCGGCGCGCTCCCCCTCGCCGTGGCGGGCCTCGATCGCGGCAAGCGCGCGGGCCTTGACGCCCTCGGGGGCATGGACGGACGCGAACGCCTCGCGCACGCGCCTCTCGGCGGCACCCTCCCTCATGACAGCACCTCCCTGAGCCTGCGCTTCCCCCGCGAGATCCAGGAGTAGACCGTGCCCACGGGCATGTCGCAGATCCCGGCTATCTCGCGCGCGGTGTATCCCTCGCACAGGGCGAGGTAGAGCTGGGTCCGGGGCGGGTCCCCGAGCGCGGACATGGCGTCGAGCACCTCGCGCAGGCCGAGCTCGGAGGGCACCTCGGCGTCGACGGCCCCCTCGCCGAGCCGCTCCATGCGCTCGTCGAGCGAGACGTCGCGCCTCCGGGCCGCGCGCAGGGCGTCCTTGCAGCCGTTGATGGCCACGCGCAGGAGCCAGGCGCGGGCGTGGGCGTCGTCGCGGAACGGCCCGTCGTGCAGCGCGTACTTGAGGAAGGTCTCCTGGAAGACGTCCTCGGCATCCGCAGCGGGCAGGTAGACGAGGCAGGCGCGCCACACTGCGTCGGCGTGGGCGCCCATGGCGCGCTCTATGTCCGCCGCGTCGCGCACGTGACCTCCCCCTCGCTTCCCTCCATCATGCTACCAGCAACGATGCGCCCCGCCGCGGCCGCTCCGCACGCCGGAGCCGCAGCCCCGGCCGGAATGGTGGCCACGTCCGCAGCCCCTCCCGGCGCACGTCCCGTCCTCGCGGTTGTCGCACACCCCGTCGGCGTCCACGTCCACGTAGACGCATCGGTCCGTGGCGGCGTCGACCCTGCGCTCGATCGCCTGGCCCGTGAGCGACGACCGCGCCGCGGCGGCCGGCGTCGCCAGGCATCCCAACGAGAGCGCCCCCGCCGCGGCGAGGCCGGCAAGCCCCAGGCAGATTCCCCTCAGCATCGCAATCACTCCCCCGCTCCGTGGGGCGACCCTCTCGCCCCTCATCACAGACACGAGCCAGGGACGGGAATCCTTGCAGGCCTTCTCGCGTTTTTTTCGCCACGCCCTTCTCGCCCAGTGCGGGCCATCGACCGGCGACGGCGAAACGGGAGGCTACCTGCGCCGGCGACGGCGGCTCTCGCGGATGACGTCGTGCGCGACCCACACGCCGAGGATGAAGGCGGCGAGGTAGCCGATGAAGCCGATGATGGGGATGCCAAAGATGACCGGCTGGATGCGGGCGTAGTAGACGACGGACGATCCGATGAACAGGCCCGCCACGATGACGCTCATCGTGAGGCGGTTGGCGATGCGCGAGAGGTCCTCGAGCGGGTCGGCCGTGCCGGCGAGGTCGAGGTTCACGCGGAGCTGGCCGCGCGTGAGCATGCGCGTGATGAGGCTGAGGTCGCCCGCCGCCCCGAGCAGGCCGTGCGTGGCGGCAACCGTCTCGCGCGAGAGGCGCGAGAGCTCCTGGCGCACGAGCTCGTCAGGCGCGGCGTGCGCGCGCAGGTGGCTCTGGATGATCTCCACGATCGAGGCATCCGGAAGGAGCGTGTGCACCACGCCCTCGAGCGTCACGAGGGAGCGGGCGAGCATGGTGACCGACCCCGGGAGCTCGATGCCGTTCTTCTGCGCCATGGAGATGAGCGCGTTCATGAACGAGCCGATATCGAGGTCGGAGAGGTCGGCGAGGCCGTAGTCGGCGACGATCGCGTCGAGGTCGGCGAGCAGGTGCGCGTGGTCGACCTCCGAGGTGTCGGACGTCGAGAAGCGCAGCAGGCCGTCGGCGAGCGCCGGCGAGTCGCAGCGCGCGACGGCGAAGACCATGTCGCGCACCGCGCCGCGGTCGTGGCTGGAGAGGCGGCCCATGATGCCGAGGTCGAGGTAGACGATCTTGCCGCCGTTGATCACGAGGTTGCCGAGATGAGGATCCGCGTGGAAGAAGCCGTCGTCGAGCATCTGGCTCGTGTAGTTGTCCGCGAGCTTGGTGCCGATCTCCGCGAGGTCGTAGCCCTCGGAGACGAGGCGCGCGGTGTCGTTGATGGGGATGCCCTCGACGTAGTCCATGACCACCACGCGCCGCGTGCAGAGCGCGGGGTAGGGCTTGGGGCAGTCGACGAACCGGCAGCCCGCGTTGTTGCGGCGGAACTCCTCGAGGCTGCGCGCCTCCACGAGGAAGTCCGTCTCCTCGCGGAACGACTGCCAGAGCTCGTCCACCACCGACTGCAGGTCGATGAACTGCTCGTCCCCCATGAAGCGGCTCGCGTAGCGCGCGAGCGAGCGGATGATGGAGATGTCGCGCGCCATGATCTCCTGCACGTGCGGCCGCTGGAGCTTCACCGCCACGACCTCGCCCGTCACGAGGCGCGCCTTGTGCACCTGGGCGACGGAGGCCGAGCCGAGCGGGCGGTCGTCGATCGCGTCGAAGATGTCCTCGAGCGGGCGGTCGTACTCGGCGCGCAGGGCGGAGATCACCGTGTCGCGGTCCATGGGCTCCACGCTCGTGCGGAGCTTCCCGAGCTCGCGCGTGAAGCTCTCCGGCAGGATCTCCGAGCGCATGGAGAGGATCTGCCCCGCCTTGACGAAGGTGGGGCCGAGCTCCTCGAGCATGCGCCGCAGGCTCTTCGGCGTGAGGCCGTGGAAGATGTCGTAGCGTCGGACGATGTTGACCATCTCGCCGATGCGCGCGAGGCGCGACCCCGTGGTGAGGCCGTAGTCGTCCGCCCCGTCCGCGCGCCCGCCGAACAGCCCGATCGTCTGCGACGAGTCGCGCTGCTCCTCCCGCTTCCTCACGGCGGAGTACCAGGCGTCCAGGATGTCGTCCGGGGTCTTTGCCGTGGTGGGGACCTGCCGCCTGGGCAGCTCGGTGCCCATGACGCAGCCCCACGCGCGCCGCCCCTCCCCCTCGGGGGGGACGTCGCCCGCGGGGGGCGCCTGCTCCGCGGGCGACGTCGTGGCCCGCGGGTCCTGCCGAGCCGGGGTCGCGTCGTCGGCGCGACCCCGGCCTGTGTCGCTTCGAGCTTCCGTCACGTGCTCCCCAAGCCGCTACTCGGCGTCTTCCTCTTCTCCCTCGGCGTCCTCGACGTCGACCGTGACGGTCTGCGCGTCGATGTCCGCGGACATCTGGGCCACCTTGGCGGCGTACGCCGCGCGCTCCTCGGGCGTCATGGACTCAAGGCGGGCGCGCAGGGCGGAGTCTCCGGCGCCGTCGATGACCTCCTTGGCCTTGCGGGTGAGCTCCTGGTTGAGCGTCTTGCCCTGCTCGACCGTCAGCTCGCCCTTCTTGACCAGCTCCTCGACGACCTCCTGGGACTTCTCGGCCCCCATGGCAACCGCGCCCACGCTGGCCAGGAAGAGCTTGCGGATGCCCTCGGTCACGTCAAAGTCTGCCATGTCTGCTCCCATCTCTCGAGACCGGCGGGACGCCCCTCGCATCCCTCTATGCTCGTCCTTCTACCCATATCCCGGCGGCGGGGCCCGGCATTTCTCGGCAAGCGGCATGGCCCGGTCCGCCTGGAGACGGCCGCAGGAGGGGGCCGCGCGCGGCGGTCACGAGCCGAGAAGGGCGCGGCGGAGCTCGTCGACGCTCGCCGCCACGGCGCACGCCCCGGCGGCCTCGAGCTCGCCCGGGGCGGCGGTGCCCGCGTACGTCACGCCCACGCAGGGCACGCCGCACGCCGCAGCCGCCTCCACGTCATGGTGGCGGTCCCCCACCATGACGGCTTCGCCCGGGCCCACTCCAGCGCGCTCGAGGACACGCCCGATCGTCGCGGCCTTGTCCCCCTGCGCGTCGGACGCCTTGCCGAGCACCGCGAGGAAGAGCCCCTCGACGCCGTTGTCGGCGACGGCGCACTCCACGATCCTCTGGCGCTTGGAGGAGGCGACGGCGAGCGTCCTGCCCGCGGCGCGCAGGTCGACGAGGAGCTCGCGGACGCCCGGGTAGAGCGGCCATCCCTCAGGGCCGAGGCCCAGGTAGATGGCACGATACTCCTCGGTCACCTGCGCGGCTTCCTCCTCGGAGAGCCCGTAGACGCTCGAGAACGCCTGCGGGAAGGGCGGCCCGATGATCCTGCGCACGTCGCCTATCTCCTCCTCGGTGAGCCCGTGGCGGAGCAGGACCGTGCGAGCCGTTGAGATGATGCCGGCTATCGTGTCCGCAAGCGTCCCGTCAAAGTCGAAGATCACGAGCCCTCTTCCGGTGACGTCCTCGCCTGTGAGCGCCATGCGCGCCTCCCTTCGTCCGTATCAGGGTAGCACCCCTGCCGGCGCCCTGCGCGGCGCGCGGGCAAGGCGCGGCGGGCCCAAGCGGGCCCGGGTCCGCGCTGCGGTCGAGCATGCCCCCGCGCCCAGACAGAGCGAATCGACAAAAACGCGCCCTCGGGCGGCCAAAAACGTCCGCTCGCTCTGTCTGGGCGCACAGCGCGGGCCGGGGGCGGCGCGCAAAGCGCGGGCCCGGGCGGCGCCGGGCGGCAAGGCGCGGCGTCGAGCGGAGGGAGCGGGCGGGCGACGGAGCGCGCCCGCGGGGTATCATGTCCTCATACGCAAGCGAGGAGGCCCCATGCACGCTGAGCCCATAACCTGCCACCGCCCGCGACCGGACGCCGCCCCGGAGTTCGCCGCGCCGCCCTATGACGTGTTCGACCGCAACGGGGCCGCCGCGTACGCGTCCGAGCACCCGCGCTCCTTCCTGGCGATCGACCGCCCGGAGACCGCCTTCCCGCCCGGGCACGACCCGTACGCGGAGGACGTCTACGAGCACGCCCGCGACCTGCTCGCCGAGCGCGTCGCCGACGGGACGCTCCTGCGCGACGCCACGCCCTGCTACTACCTCTACCGCCTGCGCAGGGACGGCCGCGAGCAGACCGGCATCGTCGCCGGGGTGGCGATGGACGACCTCGCGGACGGGACCGTGCGGGCGCACGAGCTCACCCGCCCGGAGAAGGAGGCCGACCGCGCCCGCCACATCGAGGCGACGGGCTGCCAGACCGGCCCCGTCTTTCTCGCCTACCGCGACAACGCGGTCATGGACATCCTCGTGGAGGCCGCGAAGGCGGCCGACCCCCTCTACGACTTCACCGACGGGGAGGGCGTCCGCCAGACGGTCTGGCGCGTGGCGCGCCCGGCGGCCGTCGAGAGCTTCCGCGCGATGCTCGGCCAGGTGGACCGCGCCTACATCGTCGACGGGCACCACCGCGCCGCCGCGGCGGCGGGCGTCTGCCGGCGCATGCGCGAGGAGGCGGGCTCGGGCCTGTCCGGCACCGAGCCCTACAACTTCCTGCTCTGCGCCCTCTTCCCCGCGAGCCAGCTCGCCGTGCTCCCGTACGACCGCGTGGTCGCGGACACAAACGGGCTCGACGAGGGCGGGCTCGTGGCGGCGCTCGAGGCGGCGGGCGTCACCGTCGGGGGGCGCCAGGAGGCGCCGGTGTGCCCGGCGCGGCGCGGGCAGGTGGGCATGCGCGCGTTCGGGGCGTGGCGTGAGCTCTCCCTCGGGGACGCGCGGTCGGACGATCCGGTCGACGGCCTCGACGTCGCCATACTGCAGGACCGGGTGCTCGGCCCCGTCCTCGGCATCGGGGACCCGCGCTCCGACGGGCGCATCTCGTTCGTGGGCGGCGCCGAGGGCCCCGAGGCGCTCGCGCGGCGCGCGGGCGAGCGGGGCGTCGCGTTCTCGCTCTTCCCGGTCTCCATGGGGGAGCTCATGTCCGTGGCCGACGCCGGGAGGCTCATGCCGCCCAAGTCGACCTGGCTCGAGCCAAAGCTCAGAAGCGGGCTCTTCATCAGGAGGGTCGGCCCCGGCGGGAGGGGCGCGCGCTAGGCCGCGCGAGGGACGGCAAGGGGACGAGAGGGGGCAAGGCCATGGCAGAGGAGGAGCGGACGGGACGGCTCGGGAGGCTCTTCGCCGCGCTCGTGAACGTGGGGGACGAAGACGGGGGCGAGGCGTCGCCCGAAGGGGCGGGCCCCGCCGGCCAGGATGCCGAGAAGGACCCGGCGGGTGGCAACACCACCGTCCTCGACCTCGAGGGGCTCTCGCGCTCCCTCGCCTCGTCCCCCGACCCCATGGCCCTTCTCGCGGGGCTCGTCGTCGACGTCCGCGCGCGGGTCGGGGCGACCGGGGCGCCCGAGCTCCCGGGCGAGGCGCCCAAGCTGCTGCCGAGCCCGCTCGAGGTGCATCTCGCCACGAGGCTCGTGGAGGCGGGCCTCCTGGAGGCAGACGTCGAGCTTCCGGGCGTCCGCGTGGTACGCCCGCGCACCTCGGGCCTCTTCTACCTGCGCATCGAGGAGGAGCGGGTCAGCTACCTCGCCAAGCTCCGCGTCCTGCAGGTCGAGTCCGCGCTCAACTCCGTCCTTCTCGCGGCCCATGCCCTCGCGAACCCCAACGACGCCCCGCTCGATGCGATCGTGCGGGCCGAGCAGCGCGTCACGAGGTCCGTCGCCGGCCAGGCGCGCGAGGTCGCGGAGCGACTCGAGGGGCCCGTGCGAGGGGAGTGGGACGTGCGCTACGCGCTCGCCTACGGCATCGAGGCCTTCCGCCTCCCCCACCGCCTCACGGCGCGCTTCCGCGTGAACGCGCGGGCGGGGGTCGCCGCCTTCGAGCTCGACCTCGTCCCGCCGGAGGCGTGGCCGCGCTCGGCCTTCGTCGACGGCCTCGGCGTGGTCCCCGCGACCGAGCAGATGCGCCGGCGCGCCGCCGGCACCTACAACGCCCGGCTCGCGGCGCTCGTGGCGGGCTACGCCCTGGCCGCCGCCCCCGAGCTCGGCGAGGTCTGGGTGGCGGGCGTCATCGACACCGCGCGCGACCACGCCTGCCTCTACTCCGCCCGCATCTCGCGGGAGGCCCTGGAGGCCTTCGACCGAGGGGGCTCGTTCGACCCCGTCGCGCTGCTGCGCTCCTGCGGGGCGGCCATCTCCCCCGACGAGACGGGCGGCCTCGCCCCGGTCCGCCAGGGCTTCTCCCTCGACGACGAGACGCTCTGCCCGCGCGAGCGCTACGACGCCCCCGAGCTCTCCGAGGCGACGCTCGCCGGCGAGCTCGGCGACGCGCTCGGCTGCTGGCGCGTGAGCGACCTCGGGATCGACGAGGGCGCCCGGCGCAGGCACGTCGCCGACGAGCTCGCGCGCCACCTGACGGGCTCCACCGAGAAGAACGTCCAGGCGATCCTCGCCGCGGCGCGCGAGGACGGGCACCCCGACGTCATCGAGGCGGCGCGGCGCTGCGTCTCCGGCCTCATCGACGGAGAGCTGGAGGACGACGCCCTCGCCATCGGCGAGTCCTTCGTGGAGGGCGGCGACCTCCAGCGCGGCTGCGCCCGGGCGCGCGACGCGCTGCTCTCGCACGACCTCGAGGCCGCGGGGAAGTACGCGACGGACGCGCTCCTGCCCATCGACGGGCTCGGGTCCTTCGACGGGTCGGACGGGCTCGTCTGGCGCGGCTTTGGGTCCTATGCCGACCGCGCGCTCTACAACCGGCTGATCGCGGCCCCCGGAGAGCGCTGCGCCCTCGTCCCCGCCGCCTACCTCGAGGCCCACACCATCGCCGCCGCCTCCGCCCTCGCCCGGGGCCGCGCCGAGGAGGCGCTCGAACACGCCCGGCGCGCCGCGGAGGTGGCCCCGCTCTCCTCGCAGGCGAGCCTCAACCTGGCGCAGTGCCTCGAGGCGACGGGCGACCCCGAGGCCGCCGGGCGCGAGCTCTGCCGCCTGCTCTCGCTCGCGCATGACCCGGAGTCGATCGGCCTCGGCTACCTGGGCATGGCGCAGCTCCAGTGGCAGGGCGGCCACGTGCTCACCGCTCAGGCCTGCTACCAGCGCGCGACCCGCCACCTCGGCGCGCCCGCGCTCGTGGCGCGGCTCGCCATGGCGGCCCTCATCGGCCAGGCTGGGGCCTCGGCGGGAGGCGAGCTCTCGCCCGACCAGGCGGACTCACTCCTGGAGGCGGCCGGGATCCCGCTCGCCCCGACCGAGACCGTGAGCGCAGCCTTCCTCGAGGCCACGCGCGCCGCCACGGACGCCGGCATCTTCCGCGTGGCGCGCGACCTCCTGCGAAAGCTCTGCATGATCTCGCGCGACGACGTCTACTTCGGCATGCTCCGCTCCGTCGAGGACGAGCCGGACCGCTGATGGCCGCGCCCTCGCTCCTCCCGCCGTCCTTCTCGGCGGGCATCTTCGACTTCGACGGGACGCTCGCGGAGACCTGGCACCTCTGGCGGCGCGTCGACGAGATCTTCTTCTCCACGCGCGGGCTGCCCTTCGACGAGGATGCCTCCGCCACGCTCGCCACGCTCGGGTTTTCCGCCGGGGCCCGCTGGTGCGTCGAGCGCTACCGCCTGCGCGACGAGGTGTCCGACATCGTGGACGAGTGGAACCGCCTAGGTGCGGCGCTCTACGAGGAGGAGGTCCGCCTGCGCCCGGGCGCCGAGGCCTACCTGCGCGCGCTCCGGGAGGCGGGCGTACCGCTGGCCCTTGCCACCACAAACGACCCGCACGTGCTGGGCGCCATGCGGCACGTGGACGTCTACGGCCTCTTCGACGAGGTGGTCTGCGGGCGCGAGGTCGCGCGCGGGAAGGACCACCCCGACATCTACCTCGAGGCGTCCCGCCGCCTGGGCGCGGCGCCGGGCGCGTGCTGCGTCTTCGAGGACATACTGCCCGGCACGCTCTCGGCCGCCCGCGCCGGCATGACGACGGTGGCCGTGCGCTGCGAGGACCCGCGCCAGCCCGCCCGCGAGCTGCGTCGCGCGGCCGACCTCTGGATCGAGGGCTGGGAGGGGCTCGCCGACTGAGGGCCCGCCGTCCCCGCCGAGCACCCGAACTTCTGTACATTGCTGCCATAGTGCGCCGGGAATCGCGCCTCCTACAATGCAGGATATGCCTCGGCGACGTCGAGAAGATTGACCCATCGCACATCAAAACCCGTGGCAATCGGGATTCATGCCCTCTTAGCACAGACCTCCTCACTACGGGGATATACGATGCTCGAAAGAGGCCTAGGTGATAGGAGCTACCATGAGCGACCAGCGACGTTCCACCCATGAGACGCCCGGGATTCCGCACGCCTCCGACGAGGCCGAGCGCTCGTTCTCTGAGCATGGCCTCACTGAGCGAGAGGTCGACGCCGCGCGCTCCGTACTCGCCGGCATGACCGCTGAGATGGCGGCGAGGGAGATGGGCATTGAGGCATCAACGGTGGGTGGCTTCAGGCAACGGGCGTATCACAAGCTCGGCGTGGAGGACGGACGCGAGCTCGTGCGACGCTACGGGCCACATGGCGACAAGGACGTGAACGAGCTCGCGAACAATATCGAGGGCTTTCGCAGCGCCCTTGAGAACAGGGGCCTTTCGGACACCCAGCTCGACGTCCTCGCACGTGCTGCGGCGGGAGTTCCCACGACAGAGATTGCCCGGGAGCTCTGCGTGGCGCCTGGTACCGTCGGATGCGCGAGGTCCAACGGGTACCGGCTCCTCGGCGTTCGCTCACGAGAGGAGCTCCTCTCCATGCTCGAAGGCGAATGCGCGGAACGTGAGAGGAGGCAGAGGAGGGGAAAGCGTCTCGCTCTCGGATGCATGGTCACGGTAATTGCCGTCGCCGCGCTTCTCGCAATCGCTGAAACTTTTCTCCCAGTCGACGCCATTAGGGAATTCCTGAGCGGCGAGGCCGTGGGCATGCGCAGCGTCAACGGCGTCCTTTATGCAATCAACGAGAATGACCAGACCTTTGGCTCAATCGAACGCGCTAACCTGCCCGAACCATGGGACGAGTTTCTTGAGCATCCCTCTGTAACGGAATCCGATATGCGTGAATGCCTGCCCGACCTCATTGCGACAACGTCAACGTCCTGGAACACATATGGAGAGGCCGGCTACATCAGGAAAGAAGACTTCTTAAGCGGCGCGAGAAGCCCCGATGGTTACGTGATTGTCTGGGAGGCCAACGGGAGGAGGGAGATGGGCTCGATACAAATCGGCAAGTTCACAGCACGATAAGCGAAAGGAGCACGTCTTGAAACCGAAAAACAAATAGCTGGATTTTATTATTTGCCTTCTCTTCGTCATGGGTATCGTTATTTCCCCAATGACCGCGCAGGCGGGGGAAATCGCGGACTCAGTCAACGGCGTTATTTCCTTTGAGGAATACTATGCAACCCTCCGTTCGGAATACTCAAAAAGGGGGCTCTTCCGCGTTTCTAGTGGGTAGCACATGCCGACGCGGGCCGGGCCGAGAAATCCAGCCTCCCCAGCCTGAGGAAGATCATCGTTGTGAAGTAGCCGACGTTCCTGAAGCCCCTGGACGCCCTCTTGAGCGACTGTATGATCGAGTTCATGCCCTCCAGGAAGCCGTTCGAGGACCTCGCGGAGAACCAGTTGAGAACGCCCTCCCGCTCGTCGCGGATCGTCCGCGCCGCCGCCTTCATCAGGGGCACGTTCGAGTGCATGATCCAGGAGATCGCCCGGTCGAGCTCGGCTGCGGCCTCCTCCCTGGTCGCGCACGAGTAGACCGCGCGGACCGCCTCCACCATCGCGCAGGCGCGCGCCGTGAGCAGGTGCTCGGAGGCGAGCGACGCCCTCGTCTCGGCCTGCCGCCCGGTGAGGTTCTCCGGGCGCTTGAGCCAGACGTACTTGGTGCCCCTGAGCAGGCGCCTCTTCTCCTCGCAGCTCCTCGCCTCGGCGTTCCTGGTCCTGTCGAGGGCCCTCGTCAGCAGCTGCATGACGTGGAAGCGGTCCACGGTCTGGGCGGCGCCCGGCATGGCGTCGGCGCAGCCCAGCGAGTAGGAGCTCGCCATGTCGCGCGTCACCTCGGAGATCGCGGACCTGTCGCCGCCGCGCTCCTCGAGCTGGTCGCAGAGCCTGCCGGCCGCGCCGCGGTCCCTGCCCTCGGTGACGGCGACCACGCGCCGGCCGTCGACGTCGGCCATCACGGATATGTAGCGCTGGCCGCGGGCGCGGGCCGTGTCGTCGATGCCGACCCTCGTCACGTCCGAGTAGTCGGCGCCGGCCCTCGCCTCGGCGACCGCGCGGCCGAGCATCGCCCATATCCTCGAGTCGGACTCGCGGACCCGGCGCGCGATCTCCGTCACGGTCGCGCCGGACATCGCCATCACGAGCACCTGCGCCTCGAACAGGGCGGTGAAGTGGGAGTTCGGGCGCACCTCCCAGGGCATGCGGACGGTCCTGGGGCCGTGCTCGGGGCAGTCGGCCCGGGGCACGCGGCAGTGCACGACGGTGCGGAACTGCCAGATGTCGAGGTGGCGCCAGGTGCGCTCGCGGGCGTCGTAGACCCCGCAGCGGGCGCCGCACTCGGGGCACCTCACCGCCCTGCCGGGGACCCTGCCCACGCGTATGTGCAGCTCCTCGTCGCCGGACTCGGGCGACTCGAACCAGACGTCCTCGACCCGCCATTCCTCCCCGAGCCCCATCGAGTGCTCGAAGAGCCTCGCCAGCATCACCGCCTGAGCGTCCATGTGGGAGCCCCTCTCCTCCGCCCGTCGGCAGAATGGTACCGCTCGGGGTACCCGCGGTCACGGGGGACGGGGCGTGCTACCCACCAAAAGCTTCGATGAGCCAAAAAGGGGCGTCAACTTCACCATCATTAACCCAGACACTACGAAGACTTATACGAAAGAACAGCTCGAAAAAGAGATCTCACAGATTTGCGAGGAACCCGTCAGGGAAGTAGCCGTCCAAGATAGTACGACAGAGCTTCTCAGAAATCTCTCACCGCAGTCAGTAAATCGGACGCCCATGCCCATAAATAAAACCTATCATACCGAGAGAGTAGTATCACCCAACAACAGGCCAAGCTGCTATGCCACCATCCGTATGGAGGCAAGTGCGGTGATAGATCTGCAGTACAACCAAATCATGTCTGTAAGTGGCTGTACTACCTATCGAACTGGAGAAGCATCAAATTTCTATTCTTGGAGACAAAACGGCGCACGAGCATGGTCCGAAGGCACCAAAACAATAGCGGCAACCGCAAACGGACAGGTAGTGTTCCACGAACAGGCTGACGGAGGTCAAGTCAATGTATACGAGGTGAATGTTAACTTTGGCACTATGCATTGGACAGCATAGGACAAGGGTCGTTCAGCACGTACAACTCGACACCCGAACCAAAGCAATAGCGTGCCCTCCCGGGCCCTCCATGAACTGCGCCCCAAAACTTGGATGCGTTAAATCATAACCGCTAGGCTGCCGCTCGAAGGGCCTGCTCCCGGAACTCGACCGGGGTCAGGCCCTTCAGCCTGACCTGGCGCCTCACGTGGTTCCAGTGGTGTATGTACTCCTCCAGGTCGCGCTTAAACTCCTCGAACGTGCCCCAGTCCCTGCCCCTGAAGAACTCGTCCTTCAGGTAGCCGAAGACCTGCTCGGTGGCCCCGTTGTCGATGCAGTTGCCCTTGCGCGACATGCTCTGGGTGAAGCCGTTCTCCTCGAGCCTCTTCACGTAGGTCGCGTGCTGGTACTGCCAGCCCATGTCGGAGTGCAGGATGGGCCTCGCGCCCTCGGGTTTGGCCCCGATGAGCATCCCGAGCATCTCCTCCTGCTGGGCGAGGTCCGGGTGCTCCGAGACCGACCACGCCACGATCTCCTTGCTGCCGAAGTCGTAGACGGGAGCGAGGTAGGCCTTGCCGAAGGAGAGCCTGAACTCGGTGACGTCGGTGCCCATCTTCTGCCACGGGCCGTCGGCGGCGAAGTCGCGGCCTAGCACGTTCTCGAAGGTCTCGCCGACCTCGCCCCTATACGAGTTGTACCTGTGGTAGTCGGTCTCGCGGCGTATGCCGCACCTGAGCCCCATCTCGTTCATCATCTTGAGCACCGTCTTGTCCGCTATCCGGGCGCCGTCGACCGCCCTCAGCTCCATCGCCACCTGCCGGTGGCCGATGCCGTTCGGCAGCCTCCCGAAGATCTCGGCGACTCTGGGCCGGAGCTCGGGCCTCGTTGGGGCCTTGGGGTGCGCGAGCGCGTAGTGGTAGCTCGACCTCGCCAGGCCGGCGGCCTCCAGTAGGTCGGACGTCCTGTGGCCCAGCCCTGAAAGCTCGGCGACCGCTAGGGCCTTCTCCCGGTTCGGGAGCGCAGCTCCGCCTTCAGGGCTATCGATTTTTTAGGTACGCCACCTGGGCCTCGGGCCTGCGGACGCGCTCCTCGAGCTCCTGCTCGCGGGTCTTGGGCGCGCCCTTCGCGCCGGGTCCCCTGGGCCTGCCCTTGGGCCTGGGCCGGAGCGCCTCCGCGCCGCCCTCGCGGTACAGGCGGCACCACTGCTTCAGCGGCGTCGCGCTCGCGATCCCGAAGCGCTCCATCGCCTCGGGCTTCGCCATGCCGCCGTCGACCACGGCGCTCGCCGCGGCGACCTTGGTCTCGTAGTCGTATCTTGCCTGTCCTCCACCCATGGCGAGAAGTCCGTCCCTCCCGGTCGCGCGGTACGTCTTCTGCCAGTTTCTCACGGCCTCGTCCGGCACGCCAAGCTCTCTGGCGGCGGATTTGTAGCCGAGGCCCCTCTCGAACATCTCGGCTGCGCGCTCGCGCAGCGAGCGGTCGTGCCTCAATCTCAGGTCGACGGACATGAAGAAGCCTCCCATCTCTCGGACTTCAATTTCCTTGTCCAAGAAATGGGAGGCAGTTCACCATGGAACTCGGGAGGGGCTTAGCTATTTCTAAGGCGGGCGCCGCGCGCTTAGGAATCGCCGGTCGTTGCGGGAATACCGGGCACTCGGGTTAGAGACTCGGGGTCGTTGCGCGACGGTGCCGTCGGCCGATTAGGAATCGCCGCCCGTTGAGGAGCACGTGCCACAACGGCCGGCAATCCCTAGCAAACGGCGGCCCGATGGCCCTTCTCGCCCCGACGCCTCCTGCAACGGCCGCCATTCCCTAACGCGCGCCCGCCGAAATCCCGCAACGACCCCAAAAGACTAAGCAGCCCCGACGGGGCTCGGGGCGGAGTATCCAAACTTCTGCATATTGCTGGCGAGAAGAACGGTCTCTCGTTGCGTTATCGCAGGTGAAGACGTCGGGCGTACCGACGTGGTCCTCGGGCACGGCACAATGTGCAGAAGTTTGCCCGGAGCGGCGACGGGTCGGCGCGCGGGCGCGCCCTACCGGCGACGCAGGCGCGCCACGAAGTGGGTGTCCGAGCCCGGCTGGTCGGTGCGGCGGGCGTCGAGCAGCTCGAACCGCCCGCCCGTGGGGCAGGAGAGAAGCGCCTCCACGACGCGCTCGTCCTCCTCGGCGAGGACCGAGCAGGTCGAGTAGACGACGAGCCCGCCCGGCGCCACGCGCGCCGACGCGGCGCGCAGGATGTCCGCCTGGAGCGCGGCGAGGCCGGGGAGCGCCTCCTCGCGAAGCGACCACGCGATCTCCGGATGGCGCGCGAGCGTGCCCGACCCCGAGCACGGGGCATCAACGAACACAAGGTCGAAGCTGCCGAGAAGGTCGTCGGGCAGGCCCTCGCCCGCGAGGGCGCGCCCGTCGGCCACGACGCAGCGGACGTGCTCGGAGATCCCGGCCGCCGCCATGCGGCGCCCGGCGAGCTCGGACTTGGAGGCGTCAACCTCCACGGAGACGATCTCGCAGGGGCCGCCCGCGGAGACGGAGGCCCCCTCGATCAGCACGGTCTTGGTGCCCCTGCCCTGGCCGACCTCGAGCACGCGCGAGCCGGGCTCGGGCGAGCAGGCGAGCGCGACCTCCTGGGCCGCGAGGTCGCACGGCAGCACGTCGACGCGCTCCACGAGTCCGGAGGCGGCGAGCCGGGCGGGGGCGCCGAGCGTGAACGACCCGGCCAGCGGCCCCTCCTCGGGCGCGCAGCCGGCGGCCTCGAGCAGGCGGCGGGCCTCGTCGTCCTTCCAGCGCGCCCGGTTTGCGGCGACGGCGGGGGCGGCGGGGGCGAGTGCCGTCACGGCCCAGTCGGCGGCGCGCCCGTTTCCGAGCGAGGCGAGCGCCCGCGCGCAGAGCCACTCGGGAAGGGCGCCGACGCGGGCGAGGTCGCGGGCGTCAAAGGCCCCGGCCGCGACGCGCTCCCGCGCTCGGGCGAGCGCGGGGACGTCCTTCTCGGCGACGCGACGCAGCACGGCGTTGGCGAGCCCGGCGGCACGCGGGGACACGCCGCGCACGAGCTCGACGCCCTGGCTCACGCAGACGTCGTCGCGCGTGCCGAGGTAGAGGAGCTCGAAGGCGGCGAGGCGCAGAGCGTCGCGAACCCGCGGCTCGAGGCGCGCGCCCCGGCGGAGGTGGGCGTCGATGACGCGGTCCAGCTCCCCTTCCGCGGCAACGGTCCCGAGCACGAGGCGCGTGGCCTGGGCGCGCTCGCGCTCCGAAAGGGCCGAGAGCTCATCGGATGCGCGCAGCAGCTCGCGGGCGCGGGCGTCGCGGCGGCGACGCTCCGAGACGAGCGAGAGCGCGCTGCGCCGGGCTGCCGTCGCGCGCGCCACCTAGACGCGCCCCCAGGAGAGGCCGCCGCGCAGGCCGGCGGCCCAGGCGGATGCCTCCATCTCCCGCTTGCCGTCGGGCTTCACGCGCATGACCTCGAGCGAGCCCTCGGCGCAGCCGAGAAGGACGCGCCCGTGCGCGGCCGCGACCTCTCCCGGCCCGACGTTGCCCTCGCCCCGGCGGGCGAGGGTGACGCGGGCGCCGCGGCCCGCCACCGAGCAGCGGGCCGGCGCGGCGTCCGAGGACGCCAGCACGCGCAGGACGTTGTCGGCAGCGGGGTCGGCCGGGTCCAGCATGAGCTCGGCCTTGGAGATCTTGGCGGCATGGGTGACGCGCGCCTCGTCCTGCTCCACCCATGAGGCGGTGCCGCCCACCACGGCGGGGAGCGTCTCCACGAGAAGGTCCGCCCCCAGGCGGGCGAGCTCGCGCGTGAGCTCGGTCGCGGTCTTTCCGGCCACCGCCGTCGAGGCCTGCGCGCAGTAGGCGCCGGTGTCCACGCCATGGCCGATGCGCATGATCGAGACGCCCGTCTCGGCGTCCCCGGCGAGAATCGAGCGCTGGATGGGCGCCGCGCCGCGCCAGCGCGGGAGGAGCGAGGCGTGCACGTTCACGCATCCGGCAGGTGCCATCGTGAGCACCTCGTCCGGCAGGATGCAGCCGTAGGCGGCCACGCAGAACACGTCTGCCGTCGCTTGGGAGAGGGCCGCGAGCGTCTCCGGCGTCATGCGGGAGGCCTCGAGCACGGGAAGCCCCAACTCGAGCGCGCGGGCCTTCACCGGAGAGGGCTCGAGTCGCCGTCCGCGCCCGCGCACGGCGTCCGGGCGCGTGACCACGAGGGCCACGTCGCACGCCTCGGCGAGCGCGGAGAGGGACGGCACGGCGAACTCCGGCGTCCCCATGAAGACGACGCGCGGGCGGCGGGCCCCCGGGGCGGCCGCGTTCTTCTCGTCAGCCATGGCGCCCCCTACTCCACCTCGGTGTCGCCGGGGCGCGCGCCCGCGGCGAGGGCGGCCTCGTACTCGCGCTGCGCCTCGGCGCGGCGGATGGGCGGCAGGTGGTCGAACATCGTCACGCCGTGGACGTGGTCGATCTCGTGCTGGAGGCAGACGGCGAGCAGGTTGTCCGCCGCCTCGTACTGCATGAGGTCGCCGTCCAGGTTGAGCGCCTGCACCACCACGTGGGAGGGGCGGCTCACGCGCACGCTCACGCCCGGGAAGGAGAGGCAGCCCTCCGAGCCCTCCCTCTCGGGCCCGTCGGCCGCGACGATGCGCGGGTTGATGAGCACGTACGGGTTCTTCTTGCCCCCGCGCCCGGCGTAGTCGACGTCGATGACCACGATCTGGCGCATCTCGCCAATCTGCGGGCCCGCGAGGCCGCAGCCGTCGGCGGCGTACATGACCCTGAGCATGCGCTTGGCGAGGGCGCGGACCTCGTCGTCGATCTTCTCGACGGGGGCGCACTCCTGGGAGAGGCGGGGGTCGGGCGAGAGCACGATCTCTTTGAGCTCGTTCATGGTCCTCCTTCCGGGCGCCGGGCTCTGGGCCCCGGCGCCGAGGGTCACATCATGTCGTATGCGTCGATGTCCACTGCCATGTTAATACCCGGCAGGCGGCCAAGCGAGGCGGCACACGCGGAAAGCATCCCGCCGAGGTCCGCCCCCACGGGGGCCTTCACCATCACGTGGCGGCGCACCTGGTCCTTCGCCCGCGCCCTGACGCAGTCGGCGGGGCCGAGCACCTCCCAGCCGGGGGCGTCTGCCACGCGCTCGCGGACCGCGTCGGCGAGGCGGGCCGAGGCCTCCCGCACGCCCCGCTCCGAGCGGCCCCACACGACGGCGTTGGCGAGGCGGCCGAACGGCGGGTATCCCGCCTCGGCGCGCTCGGCGAGCTCCGCCTCGAGGAAGACGGAGCGGTCGTGGGACGCCACGGCGCGCATGGCGGGGTGCGTGGCCCACCAGGTCTGCACGATGACCTCGCCGGGACGCTCCCCGCGGCCCGCGCGGCCCGCGACCTGCTCCAGGAGGTCGTAGGTGCGCTCGGCGGCGCGGAAGTCCGGGAGCTTGAGCATCGTGTCCGCGTTGATGACGCCCACGAGCGTGACCTCCGGGAAGTCGAGCCCCTTGGCGATCATCTGCGTGCCCACGAGCACCGCGCACCCCGCGGCGTCGAACTGCTCGAGCAGGCGCTGGTGGGCGCCCTTGGCGCGCGTGGTGTCCGCGTCCATGCGGATGACCTCGACGTCTGCGGGCAGCAGCATGGAGAGCTCGTCCTCGACGCGCTGCGTGCCCACGCCGAAGGCGGCGAGGTAGCGGCTCCCGCAGTTGGGACAGCTCGTCGAGGGGTCGGGGTAGGCGCGCACGGGCCAGCTCCTCCCGCAGGTGTGGCAGGCGAGCAGGTGCCCGCGCTCGTGGTAGGTGAGCGCCGTGGAGCAGTGCGGGCACTCGGGCACGCAGCCGCAGTCCCGGCACATGAGGAAGTTCGCGAAGCCCCGGCGGTTGAGCAGCAGCACGGCCTTCTCGCGCCGCTCCGCGACGCCCTCGAGCGCCCTCACGAGCGGCGCCGAGAAGATCGAGCGCCCGCCGCCCCTGAACTGCTCCCCCATGTCGACCACGGTGACGCGCGGCAGCACCGACGCGCCGGGGCGCTCCGGCATCTCCACGCGCGTCCAGCGGGCGCCGCCGAAGCCGCCCTCGCGGCAGCGCTCGAGCGCCTCGAGGGAGGGCGTTGCCGACCCCAGCACGAGCGCCGCCCCGCGCTCGCGGGCAAGCCGGGCCGCGACCTCTCGCGCGTGGTAGCGCGGGGACTTGTCCTGCTTGTAGGAGCCCTCGTGCTCCTCGTCGATGATGACGAGCCCGACCTCGGCGAGCGGGGCGAAGAGCGCCGAGCGTGCGCCCACCACCACGTGGGCGCGACCGGCGCGGACGAGGTCCCACTGGTCGAAGCGCTCGCCGGCGGAGAGGCGCGAGTGGAGCACGGCCACCTCGTCGCCGAAGCGGCTGCGAAAGCGGCCCACGGTCTGCGCCGTGAGCGAGATCTCGGGCACGAGGACGAGCGCGCCGCGGCCGTCCGCGAGGGCGCGCTCGATGGCCGCGAGGTAGACCTCGGTCTTGCCGGAGCCGGTGACGCCGTCGACGAGCACCACGTCTCCCCGGCCGGCGGCGCGCGCCTCGTCGATGGCGGCAAGGGCGCGGCGCTGCCCCTCCGTGAGGCGCTCGGGCCGCGGCGCCGCGGCGGACGAGAGCGTGGTGTCGTCCGAGCCGCGGATCTGCCGACGGCTCTCAACCGCCACGACGCCCCTCTTGGCGAGCGCCGCCACGGCGGACGTGGCGCCCGGGATGGTGGCGGAGAGCTCGGCCACGCGCTGCGGGCCCTGGCGCAGGGCCTCGATCACCGCGCGCTGGCGCGAGGCGGTCCTGGCGGGGACGAAGTCGTTCGCCGCGGGGGTGAGGCTCGCCCAGCGGACGTCCACGGCGCCGGCGCGCTCGGTCTGGAGCTCCCAAGGGGCGTCCTCGGCAGCGCGCGTCACGCGGAGCTTCTGCCCCGGGGCCAGAAACGGGCGCACGGCATCACAGAGCGGGCACGCGTACTCGCGCGCCATCCACATGGCCACGCGGGCGGCCGCCTCGTCGAAGGCGGGCGGCGCGAGGACCTGGAGCACGGGCTGGACCCGCTGCGCCGAGACGCCCTCGGGGGGCTCCTCGGAGACGGCGAGCACGTAGCCCACCGCCATGCGGTGCGAGAAGGACACGAGGACCGTCGAGCCCGTCCTGGCCTCGCCCGCGAGCTCGGGCGGCACCGCATAGGAGAACGCGCCCTCGAGGTGGCGCGTCGGTATGTCGAGCACGACGCTCGCGTAGGGCATGGACTCGGGTCCCCCGTTCTTCTCGCTGGGTGTCCGGACTCTCAATTGTACCCGGCGGCGCCGTCCGCGGCGCCGCGCCGCGCGGGCTAGAGCAGCGCCAGCGTCTGCCGACAGTTCTCAGTCACCGGGCCGAGCAGCCGCTCGCGCAGCTCGTCGGCGCCCGGCAGCGCGAATGACTCCTCGAACACCTCCTCCATGGCAACGGGGACCTCTTGCGCGAGGTCAGCCATGAGCGCGAGGCACGACTTCGTCGTGAAGCCCGCACGGCCGAGCAGCCCCGCGAGCTCAGCGTCGCCCTCGCCCGCGTAGCGGCGGATGGCTCCAGCGCCCACGCGCCCCACGCGATTCTCTCCGCCGACGGACATGGCAAGACGCGCGCGGCACCTCATGCGCTCGTAGGCAAGGCCCGAGGCGACGTCGTACATGGGGGCAAGGC
The DNA here is from genome assembly GCF_900128445.1 of Thermophilibacter provencensis. Taxonomy (GTDB): domain Bacteria; phylum Actinomycetota; class Coriobacteriia; order Coriobacteriales; family Atopobiaceae; genus Thermophilibacter; species Thermophilibacter provencensis. Next base: position 2,245,868 of record NZ_LT671417.1, read on the forward strand.
CGGCGTTTCTCCCCAGGCCGAGCAGCACGGAGTAGTTCTTGGCATGGGCGTCGGGCGCGCCAATGAGCACGTTGAAGAAGAGCTGGTGGGAGAAGAGCAGCAGATTGAGCTTGCTGTGGACCGTCCTGGCGAACAGCCTCAGGACGTCACGCGCCGTAGGGCCTCCGTCCGCGGTGTACTTGTTGTCCGGCATCACCGAGAGCGCCTGGCAGAGGTCCTCCTGGTGCAGGCGCGCCACCGCGCCCGTGGCGTCTACCACGCGGTCGTAGCGCTCCACGACAAGCGCCGGCTCGTCCTCGAAGAAGCGGTAGTCCACGCTTGCGGCCGAGACGCCGCAGCGCTGGGCGCACCGCATGCACACGTACTCGTTGAGTGCCTGCAGGCGAAAACCCGCCACCCCGCTCTTGAGGATGTGCGTGGTCGGGGCTGCACCGCGGCACTCGTACCATCTGCCGCCCCTCCCCGCAAGCGCTAACTTGCCCTGGCTCCCGCCGAGCGACCAGCGCTCCCCCATGCCCATCCACGTGACGTCCCCCTCGTCGCGCACGGTCCTGAGTCGCAGGGCGACCTCGTGGTCCGCGAGCTCGCGGAGCTCCCCCGTGCGCGTCACGACCTCCCCAAGGCGCTCCGGACGCACGAACTGCACCGCCCCCGGGCAGTCCAGGCCAATGTGATCGAGCAGCGCCACGGGGTTGTTGGCGCTCACGTCATGCTCGCGCCCTATGGCGCGACGCTGGCGCTCGCCGTCAGGAAGCAGGCCGAAGAGGTACGGGCGAACCACGTCCTGCCCGTAGGTCCGGTTCGAGACGGGCATGGAGAGCGAGAGCGGGACGCCGCGGTAGGACTCGTCGTAGCGAAAGCTCATCAGACCGCGCCCGTCCTGGTGAAGCGTCCCTGCGGGAACGCCGGCGATAAGGACGCGGAGATCGACGACGGCCACGGCTACGTCCCCTCTCCGACAAGGGTGATTCCCTGCTCGCGCGCGATCTCGCGATAGAGCTCGTCATAGGAGGACACCTGGGGCGACGGGGCGACGGGCGCCTGTCGCGGGGCGGGATCTCCGACCGCGGGGAGCGCGACGCCCGCCGAGCCGGCGGCAACCCCCTCCCCCTGCACCGTGAGGGAGAGCCCGAGCGCCCCAAAGACCCCGAGTAGCTTGTCCAGCCGGATTCCCGTGGCGTCACCGAGCTCGAGCGAGGCGAGCAGCCGCTCCGAGACGCCCGACTCCGCCGCGAGCCGGGCACGGGTCATGTCCCGCGCCTCGCGGGCGCGTCGCACGTAGATTCCCGCCTGGCGCGGCACGTCGATGGGCATCGCGTCCACGTTCTTCTCCCCTCACGACATGCAAAACTTTGCAGATAGATTAATATGCAGAGTTTTGCATGTCAACGCGGGGCTAGCGACCCCTCCGCGCGGGGACGAGGCGCCGCGCCCGGCCGCGGAGCGCCCCCATGGGGGCGCTGACGTCGATCCCGAGGATGGCGTTTGCCACCCAGAGGAAGAAGAGCAGCACGATCACGGGGATCACGCAGGACGTCACGATCATCACGGCGAGCCACTCTATGAGGGCGTTCACCTGGTCGAGGACGCCGTCCGTGATGCTGGTGAGCCCGTCTGCCACCATGCTTGGCAGTTTGAGGATGAAGTCGAGCGGAGAGCCGCCCTCGTCCGACTGCTCGTCCGGCTGCGTCTCGGCGACCTCCTCGACCGGGGCGACGGAGTCCGCATAGGTGTCGTCGATCATCCGCGTGACGGCGACGCTCGCCGGGATCGTGACGAGGATGACGAGCGCGAGCGCCACGAGCTTGGCGGCGAGCCGGGCGAGCGCCCCGTCCCAGGAGACTCTCCCGGCGAGGAGCACGGCGGCGGCGAGCAGCGCGCAGGCGGCGGGGACGAGTATCCCGAAGGCGGCGAGGCCGAAGATGGTGAGCAGGTACTTCTCGAGGTAGAGGACCGAGAGCACGATGCCGAGGTCCCCGGAGACCTCCATGAGCTTCTCGGCGACGGGGGTCCCGGTGTCATCCGGGATGGCGGTGATCGCGGCGGAGAGGGCGGTCGAGCTCGCCACGAGGCCGAGGACGTTTGCCTTCTTCTCGTCGATGGTGGCGATGGTGTCGGCGTAGGTCTCCGGCGCGGAGAAGTGCTCGCGCAGCGGGAACCCGCTCACGAGGGCCACGACCACGAGCGCGACGGCGATGGCCGCCCGCGCGCGCAGGGAGAGTCCGGACGCGGCCGAGGGCCTGTCGAGCTCATCCGCGGGAAGCACGTAGACGGCCTCCCCCATCTCGTCGTCGGCGGCCTGGCGGCGCTCGAGCTTGTCCATGTTGGCCTCCCCCTCATTCTTGGCGCGTCGTCACAACCTTACGTCCCCCGAGGGCGGCCGCGCAACGCCAGGCCCCGCAGGGGGCCGTCGCCGCGTCTGCATGGCGCGCGGACGGGCGGCGGGCGCCCTACGAGAAGAGCTCGGCGTCGAGCGAGGAGAGCTCCGCGGGAACCGCGGCGGGGTCGCAGTCGAAGGACTCCGCAACGGCGCGCGCCTGAAGGCGCCTGAGCCCGGCGAGGTCGCCCTCGCCGCGCGCCTCGTAGACGCGCGAGAGCCTGTCGAGCGCATAGCACACGTACGCGGCGACCGTGTCGCCCATGCCGGAGAGAACCATCATCGTCACGAGGGAGTCGGGGGCGAGAGAGAGCGCCGTCGCGCGGTCGAGCTCGAGGAGCTCCGCCACCTGCGACTCAACGTCCTCGCACGCGCCGGCCTCGCCACCGAGCGCCCGGCGCAGCGCCTCGCTCACGCCGTCCACGAACTGACCCACGATTTCCAGGATATAGTCTCGCTGCAGCATCGATGCTCCTCTCGTCACCCCGAAAGCATAGCGCGGACGCCAGCGGAGGTTGCCGACAAAGGTGACGGGACCTGACAAAGGTGACAGGGTCAACTGTCAGGAAGCCTTTCCTGACAGTTGACCCTGTCACCTTTGTCAGCATCGTCCCTGTCAGCGCGCTCTCCATCACTCGCTCCTCAGGGCCTCCACCGGGTCGCGGCGGCTGGCGGCGGAGCTCGGGATGAGGCCCGCCACGAGGGTCAGCACGACCGATATGCACACGAGCACGGCGGCCGAGGTCCAGGGTAGGCTCATGATGTTTTCCACGTTGTAGTCCGCGAGCACCCAGGCGTTCACCGGGACCGAGACGGCCACCACCACGGCGATGGCGAAGAGGCCCGAGATGAGACCCTCGATGAAGGTCTCGGCGTTGAACACGCTCGCGACGTTGCCCTTGGAGGCGCCGATGGCGCGCAGGATGCCGATCTCCTTCTTGCGCTCGAGGACGGAGATGTAGGTGATGATGCCGATCATGATGGAGCTCACCACGAGCGAGATGCTCACGAAGGCGATGAGCACGAGCGAGATCATGTTCACGATGTCGGTGACGCTGCCCATGATGACGCCCATGTAGTCGGTGTAGGTGATGACCCCCTCCTCGTTGCCGGCGGCGCGCTGCTGGTCGTTGTAGGCGTCGATGACGTCGATGACGCGCTCCTTGGCCTCGAAGTCCCTGGGGTAGATCTCGATGGCCGCCGGGTCGTCGGGCGTGGCGTAGCCGAGCGTCTGGAGGTTGTTGTCGTAGGTGAGCTGGCTCGCGTTGGCGTAGCTCTCCATGAGCGAGGTCAGGTCCTCGGCGTCCATGTTGAACTGCACCGCGCTCGAGAGCGCGTCCACGTCCACCGAGAACGCGTCCTGGAGGTTGGAGAGGCTCGCGGCGGCCTGGCTCGCGTACTGGGAGAGCACCTGGGTCATGGCGGCCTGGAGCTGGGACGAGATGGCCGAGCCGATCTGGGAGGACATGCTCTGCATGAAGCCCTGGAGGTAGGGGGCGAGGTCGTTCGAGACGTAGCCGCGCACGATCTCCTCCACGCGGCCGCGGACGGCGGGGCCGGCCACGGCGTCGATCTGGGCCAGGATCGCCCGCGCGCCCTCGGTCGCGAGGTACTGCTCGAAGTACCCGACCACCTTCTGGGCGAGGTCGGGGTCCTCGGGGTCGAGGGCGCCGGCGTTCGCGCCCCACCACGCGACGAAGTCCTGCGCGAGCTGGCCGCCAAGGGTCGCGACCTCCTCGAGCTGCTCGGTGGTGAGCGTGGGGTCGGAGAGCTCCTGATCGAGGATGGACGAGAAGTCCGGGGCGGGCACCCCCGCGACGAGCGACTCAACGTCGATGGAGTCCGCCACGCCCGAGAGGTCGACCGAGAGCCCCGAGAGGTCGAGCCCCGAGGGGTCGAAGCCCGCCGCGAGGCCGGAGGTGTCGAAGGAGAAGGCGGAGCGCAGCCTGTCCTCGTCAACGGTGAAGAGGCTCTCAAGGTCCACGCCCTGGCGCGCCTCCTCCTGGAGAGTATCGAAGGACTTGCCGGTAAAGACGTCGACCTCGGGGTCTGCCAGCTGCTGCTGGACGATCTGCGAGCTCGCGGCGCGGTCCATCAGCTCGAGCGTGAGCTCGGGGGTGTAGGCGATGCCGGCGGAGAGCGCCTTGGCGTCGGAGGACTCGTTGGGGCGCACCACGCCCACGACGTGCAGGTCGAGCCCGTTGTCCACGGCGCTGGCCATGAACTGCTCGTCGGAGGACATGTTCGTCCAGCCGCCGGTCTCCTCGTTTCTTCGATAGGCGTCCGTGGGGGCGATCACCTTGAAGGAGAGGCCGAGCGCGTCGTCGTAGGTGAAGTCGACGTCCTCCCGCTCTACCGTATTGTCGCCCGCCGTGCCGCTCATCGCGGAGTTCACCATCTTCGTGAGCTCGGCAGGGTCGAGCACGCCGATTCCGTAGAGCGTGTAGTCGCTGATGCGGCCGCTCTGGGTGAGCACGAGCACGCACTCGTCGGCCGCGATGGCCCAGCGTCCGGCCACGACGTCGTACTGGGACTCGAGGAGCTCCTGGTCGTCGATCATCTCGTTGAAGACCGACATCCCGCCGGTGGACATGCCCGCCGTGGCGGTTCCGGACGCGCCGCCGGTCATGGCCGTGGAGAGCGCGTTGGGGTTGAGCTGGACCGCTCCCCCCGAGGTGTCCGCCTTATAGACGAGCGGCGTGAGGCCGTAGTCGTACTGGATGGCGTTGACGTCCTCGTCGAGGCCCTCAGGGTTGGTCTCGAGGTAGGACTTGAGACCGGAGAGGTCGTTGGAGCCAACGGAGGCGAACATGTCCGTAAGCATCATGAACTCGGGAATCTGCCCGTCCCCGTCCTTCTCGCCGTCCCCCTCGCCCTCCTCGGACGCGGCGGCGCCGTCGCCCGGGCCCGCGTCCTCCGAGAGCATGCCCGAGATGTCCATGCTCTGCTTGCTGATGGTGAGCGGGTAGCTCGAGAGCGTGTCCTCCTCAACCTTGGCGATGTACTCGTTGACGCCGTTGGCCAGGGCCAGGATCGCGGCGATGCCGATGATGCCTATGGAGCCGGCGAAGGCCGTCATGATGGTGCGGCCCTTCTTGGTCATGAGGTTGTTGAAGGAGAGCCCGAGCGCGGTGAGGAAGCTCATGGAGGTGCGCCGGGCATGCTTGGCCTCGCGGCGCGGAGCCGTGGCCGGGTCGAAGGGGCCGGAGTCCGCCGTGATGCGGCCGTCGGCAAGCTCGACGATGCGCGTCGCGTACTGGTGGGCGAGCTCGGGGTTGTGCGTGACCATGATGACCAGGCGGTCCCGCGCGACCTCCTTGAGGAGGTCCATGACCTGCACGGAGGTGGCCGAGTCGAGGGCGCCGGTGGGCTCGTCCGCGAGCAGGATCTCCGGGTCGTTGATGAGGGCACGCGCGATGGCGACGCGCTGCATCTGGCCGCCGGAGAGCTGGCTCGGGCGCTTGTTCACGTGGTCGGCGAGGCCCACGCGCGCGAGGGCGTCGAGCGCGCGGCGGCGGCGCTCGGCACGCCCCACGCCCGAGAGCGTGAGCGCGAGCTCGACGTTTGCGAGGATGGTCTGGTGCGGGATGAGGTTGTAGCTCTGGAACACGAAGCCGATGCGGTTGTTGCGGTAGGCGTCCCAGTCGCGGTCCTTGTACCTGCGGGTGGAGATGCCGTCGATCACGAGGTCGCCCTCGTCGAAATGGTCGAGGCCGCCCACGATGTTGAGCATCGTCGTCTTGCCGGAGCCGGAGGGGCCGAGCACCGCCACGAACTCGCTGTCGCGGAAGGCCACTGAGACGTGGTCGAGCGCGACCTGCGTGAAGCCCGCCGTGACGTAACGCTTGCAGATGTCATTGAGCTCGAGCATGTGGTTCCTCCGGAATGGCAGCAGATCCATTCATGGTACCCAAACCACCCTCCCCTCAGACCTTGCCTCACAATCGACGCCGCGGAGACACCCCGGTCGCGGGGGCGCCGCGCGCGGCGCCCTCCCGCCGCCGCCCGCCCGAAGATTTGGCACAATGGGGGCGGTCGAGAGGAGTCAGGCGCATGGCACGGGTTCTGGTCATAGAGGACGACGCGGCGATCAACGAGGTGGTGGCGACGAGGCTCTCCCGCGACGGCCATGCCGTGACGCAGGCGTTCTCCGGGTCCGAGGCGCGTCTCCTCCTGGGCTCGGCGGGCGAGAAGAGCAGCGGCTTCGACGTCGTTGTCTGCGACCTCATGCTGCCCGGCGCCACCGGCGAGGAGCTCGTCGGCCTCATTCGCTCCCGCGGCTCCGAGACGCCCGTCGTGGTGATCTCCGCCCGCACGACGGCCGCCGACAGGGTGGACCTTCTGCGCCTCGGCGCGGACGACTATCTCTCCAAGCCCTTTGACCTCGACGAGCTCGCCGCGCGCGTCGAGGTGCAGCTGCGCCATCGCGGAACGCCCGCCCCCGACGGCAGGACGCTGCGCTGGCGACGCTGGGAGCTCGACCCGGAGGCCCGCACGCTCGCGGTGGCCCCCGGCGAGGGGGACGAGCGGGGCGGCGCCGTCTCGCTCACCAGAATCGAGTTCAACATCCTCGAGGCGCTCGTCCGCCGGCCGAACCGCGTGTTCTCGAAGTCGGAGCTCTTCGAGCTGGCCTGGGGCGAGCCCTTCGCCGGAGACGACTCCACGGTTGCCGTGCACGTCTCAAACATCCGCTCCAAGCTCCGCGAGACCGGCACGGACGACTACGTCAAGACCGTCTGGGGCATGGGCTTCAAGCTCGCCTGAGGCGGCGAGGCGGAGCCTGACAAAACCTGACAGAGGTGACAGGGTCAACTGTCATGAGCCTTTCATGACAGTTGACCCTGTCACCTCTGTCGGGTTCCGGCCGCATCCTCAAACTTTCTTAAGACTTGCCTCATGGTTTCTAAAGGCCCTCCTGCCAGACTGGAGGCAGCCTCTAGAAAGGAGCTCAGCGTGAACGTCATCGAGACGCACGGCCTCACCAAGCGCTATCGCCGCAAGCTGGCCGTGGACGGCCTTGACATGACCGTCGCCACCGGCGACATCTACGGCTTCGTGGGCAAGAACGGGTCGGGCAAGTCCACCACGATGAAGATGGTCTGCGGCCTGGCACGCCCCACGGCGGGCGAGGTCATCCTCTTCGGCGACCCGGAGCGCGGCGGCGCGACCCCGCAGGGCTTCTCCCGCATCGGCGCGCTCATCGAGAGCCCGGGCGTGCTCGCCAGCCTCACCGCGCGCGACAACCTCGTCGCCAAGGCGCTCGCGCTCGGCATGACGCACGCGGGCCAGGTGGCGGACGACCTGCTCGCCCTCGTGGGCCTGGACCCCGCGGACCGCCGCCGCGTGAAGGCCTACTCGCTCGGCATGAAGCAGCGCCTTGGCCTGGCGCTCGCGCTCGTGGGCGGCCCCGACCTCCTGCTTCTGGACGAGCCGTTCAACGGGCTCGACCCCGAGGCCACGCGCGCCATGCGCCTCGCGCTCGTGCGCCTCAACCACGAGCGCGGCGTCACGATCATGATCTCCAGCCACGTGCTCGACCAGCTCGACCGCGTGGCCACGCGCTTCGGCGTCATCGCGGACGGCCGCCTCGCCGCCGAGTTCACGGACGAGGAGCTCCACGAGCGCTGCGGCAGCTCGGTGCGCGTGCGCCTGGCCGCCCCCGAGCGCGGCCTCGCCCTGCTCGAGCAGGCGCTGCCGCAGGCGACCTTCCGCGCGGAGCCGGACGGGGCGCTCGTGGTGACGGGCGCCGCGCTCGGCGAGGTCAGCTCCGCGTGCTTCTCGTCCGGCGTCGAGGTCCGCGAGCTCGCCCAGCAGGAGCGCGACATCGAGGAGTACTTCGTCGAGCTCATGGGCGTGCAGAAGGGACAGGCACCTTCGCACGCGGAGGACGGTGAGGCACGATGATCGCCCTGCTGCGCTCCGACGCCTACCGCGTCCTGCGCTCCCGGTGGATCTGGGCTGTTGCCGCCATCGTGGTGTTTCTCACGCTTGCTCCCGCCCTCATGATGCGCTGGACCAACATGGGGCCCGTCTGCTACGACAATCTCACCGGCTCGGCGCTCGCCATGAGCGGCGTCCAGCTACTCGCCGCGGCCCTGACGTCGATCGTGTGCTGCGACCGAACCGACATCGGCTTCGCCCGCTCGATACTCTCGTCTCTCGGCGGGCGCGCCCGCATGGTCTGGTTCGCCGAGAAGAGCGTCTTCTCGCTGGCGCTTGCCGCCGCGCTGACCGTGCTCGCGTTTGCGGTTGGGCTTCTCGGCCTGCTGGCCTCCGGGGTTCCGGTGGCGAACCCCGAGCCCGCGTGGCAGGTGGCGGCCTGGCTCGGCTGCACGTGGCTCTGCGCGGCGCCTTATGTCGTGCTCACGGTGCTCGTTGCCCATCTCACGCGCAGCGAGGGCGTGACCATTGCGTTCGCCATGCTCGGCGCCGGGGGGCTGCTCGAGGGCGGCCTGCTCATCGGGATAGACTTCCTGCACGCGCTTGCCGGCGGCGAGTTCCTCGCGGTGACGTCCGCCGTGGGTCCGTGGCTGCCTGCTGAGATTGCGTCTGCGGTCGGTGCCGGCGCGCAGGCGACGCTCTCCGCCGAGAACGCCGTCCAGCTGGCTCCCGCCCTGCGCGCGCTCATCGTCTGCCTGCCGCTCGCCGTTGCCGCCATCGCCGCCGACGCGCTGCTCGTCTCGAGGAGGGATGCCGCATGATGGCACTGCTCAGGTCCGACCTCCACCGCATCCTGCGCTCGCGTTGGCCGTGGGCGGTGCTTGGCATCGTCGCGCTCGCCACCTTGGGCTCCGCCATCCTCACCATCTGGTGGCCGCTCGAGTCCGGCGTCGTCTATGACGGCCTCACCGGGCGCGCCGGGGCGCTGCGCCTCGCCGGGCGCGGGTCCTCGATCTCGCTCGTCTCGACCATCGCCCCCTTCGTGGCGGCCCACCTCTCCTGCGCGGACTCCGACGCCGGCTTTGACCGTACGCTCCTGTCATCCCTTCACGGTCGTGCCGCATACTACGCCGAGAAGTACCTGCTCGCGGCCCTGCTCTCCGGCGCGCTTCTCGTCGCCTACCTCGCATTCGGGGGGCTCGGCGTGCTCGTGACCATGCGGCCCGTGGAGAACGTCGAGCCGCTCTGGCAGGTCGTCGCCTGGGCGGGCGAGGGCTGGCTCATCTCATGCGTCTACGCCCTCGCCGTCCTGCTCGTGGGGCAGCTCGTCCGCAGCCGCGCGATTGCGTTCATCGCCGCGTTCCTCCTGACGTCGGCAGCCGTCGAACAGGGGTTCTTCTCGTTCCTGCTGCTCGTTGACTCGGCGCTCGGCTTCGGCTGGGCCCCGGCGCTCGAGGCGGCCCTCGCCTGGATGCCCTACGCCGTGCTCGTCTCCGTCGGCAACGGCGCCGCCGACATGCTCGCCGTGGACGCGACGGGCCTCTCCCCCGCCTTCCGAGCCCTCGCGGTCTGCGTGCCGCTCTGCGCGGTGCTCGCCGGCGCGGGGACGCTCGCGACCTCCCGCCGCGACGTCTCATGACAACGGACGCGCTCCTCGAGCCGCTCTACCGCTGGCTGCGATCCGCGGCGCGGTGGCTGCTCGCGAGCTCTACCATGGACGGATGGCTCGACCTCTACGAAAGGCTCCACATGGCTGAGGGACTCCTGCTCGTGGCGATGCTCGCGCTTGGCCTGGCGATCGGCGCTGCGCTCGTCGTTGCCTGCTACGCCACAGAGCTCGGGCGCCAGGCGCGCTTCCTCTCCCGGCGCGAGCGCCTGAGCAACGCGCGGCTGACCTGCGGGAGCCGCCTGCCGGGCACGGTCGGCATGGTCGACGCCGTGAACGCCGAGATCGACGCCGCCGACGCCGAGCGCGTGGGGGCCCTGCGCGCGGCGGACGAGTTCTCGCGCGGGCTCACCGCGCTCAGCCACGATGTCAGGACGCCGCTCACGGGCGCGCGCGGCTACCTGCAGCTCGCGCTCGGGGAGGCGGACCCGGCGCGCAGGGACGCGCAGCTCGCCGCCGCCGACGCGCGGCTGGCGGCGATGTCAGGCCTTCTGGACGAGCTCTTCTCGTACGCCCGCGCGACAGACCCCGACACCCCGCTCGATCTGGGGCCGGTCGCCCTGCGCCCGATGCTCGAGCAGGTCCTTCTGGGCCACTATCCCGAGTTCGAGAAGCGCGGCTGGGAGCCTGCGCTGACCTGCGGAGACGTCATGGTGGACGCCGACGCCGAGGCGCTCGCGCGCATCGTGGAGAACCTCGTGGCAAACGCCCTCCGGCACGGCTGCGGCCCGCTCTCGGTGAGCGCGCGGGCGGAGGAGGCGCCGGGGGGCGAGGGGGGCGGCGTCGCCGTGGACTTCTCCAACCCCGTGCCCGACCCCTCCGCCATCGACGCCGACCGCCTCTTCGAGCGGTTCTACCAGGCAGACGCGTCGCGCGCCACGGCGGGCTCGGGTCTCGGCCTCTCCGTTGCCGCAAAGCTCGCCGAGGCCCAGGGGATGGGCCTGTCCGCCCGCCTCGACGGCGACGTCCTCACCATCACCCTGGCGATGGCAGGAGGCCGCATCCCCCCGTCCCCCCTCTAGCGAGCCGTGCCCACGAGCGCCCCGGCGGCATACGCCACGCGGCCGGCCCTTACCAGGAGGTCGTCGTCGACCGCCCCCGACCCGAGCGCCGAGAGCGCGTTGGCGAGAAACGCGTTGACGCCGTCGTCCGACCTCCCGACGCGCGCCGCACGCCGGGCGTCCGCGGCGACTCCCCGGAGCGTGGCGAACAGAAGCGCGGCGCGCGCGTCGTCGAGCATGGGAAACACCGCCGCCCCCAGCGCGACGCCGCGATGCTCGCTCACGTGCTCCGCGCGGGCGCGCGCGGACGCCCCGGCGGCCGCGAGCTCGCGCGCGTCATCGGACCCCGTCACGGCGCAGAGGCCCTCGACGAGCTCACCGAAGGCGTGCCCGCAGGGGACGAAGCCCGGGGCGGCGTCCATCGCGGACGTCATCGTGGACCCGAGGGCGCAGAGCTCCGCCATGAGCTCGAGGCGGGCCCGCTCGACCTCCGCCTGGGCCTCGGGGGTCGTCGTTGCGACGACGTCGCCGTGTGTCACCCGGACATCATTGCTGGACATGGCATGTCTCCCTTCTCGTGTTCCTCCCTTGAGCCTACGCGCCCCGGAACCCCCGCCCCCTCCCTTCCCATAAATGACACAAAATGAATAGCAATTAAGCCTGACAAAGGTTGACAAAGGCGAACGGGGAAACTGTCAGGAAAGGCGCCTGACAAAATCGAACGGGGCAACTGTCATAACCGGGGAAACTGTCATGAACGGGCGTCTGCCATGAGACACTCTCTTGCCCGGCGCGCTACAATGCCCGCATGGAGAAGAACCCGACAAAGCGGACGCTCTTCGCGGGAGGCCCGCGCGGCGTTGCCGTCGAGGTCGAGCGCAGGCGCGTGCGACGCCTCAACCTGCGCGTGCGCGCGGACGGCACCGCGCACCTCTCCATCCCGCCGCGCGTCACGCTCGCCGCGGCCCAGCGCTTCATCGACGGGCACGCCGACTGGCTCCGCCGGCACGTCGACCGGCGCCTGGCGTCTGCGGCCGAGGCCACGCCCGCAGACGGGCTCGTCCCCCTCTGTGGCCGGCTCGTCCCGCTGCCCGGGGGCGCCGCCCCCCGATGAGGTCTACCGCGCCGAGGTCGCCCGCCGCCTGCCCGAGGTCGCCGCGCGCATGGAGAGGGCCGTGGGCGCACGCGCCTCCGGCTGGCAGCTGCGCGCGATGTCCACGCGCTGGGGCTCCTGCACGCCCGGGACGGGGCGGATCCGCATCAACGTCCGGCTTGCCGCCTATCCGCCCGCCTGCCTGGACTACGTCGTTGCCCACGAGCTCACGCACCTCCTGGAGCCCGGACACGGCGAGCGGTTCCACGTCCTTCTCGCCCGCGCGTACCCAGACGAGCGCGCAATCCGGGCCCTGCTGCGCAGGCCCCCGCACGACGTCGCGGCGACCGATTCGTTTCCTGCCGGCAACACGCACGAAACAGCCGCCGGGTAAGCTCCCCTCAACCGTCACCGAAAGGACGAGACCCATGACCCTCCTCGCGCACACCGCACTTCTCGGCGCCCCGGCCGCGGCCGGCGCTGGCGCGTGGTGGTGGACAAGGACGACTCCCCTCTCGGACTGACGAGGCCACTCGCGCGTGCATAAGGGCCCTCGGACTCAGCTCCGGGGGCCCTTTTCTTGTGCGCCGAGAAGCAACCACGAAAGGAGCGCGTCATGACCGGCACCACCCCCTACCGCACCTACCTCAGCGAGCAGCAGATTCCGACCGCCTGGTACAACCTGCGCGCCGACATGCCCGGGAAGCCCGAGCCCATGCGGCTGCCATCAGGCGCCGTGGCCACGCACGCCGACCTCGCGCCCGTCTTTGCCGACGCCCTGATCGACCAGGAGCTCGACGACGAGACCGCCTACTTCGAGATCCCCGAGCCTGTGCGCGAGATGTACAAGGTCTACCGCCCGAGCCCGCTCTGCCGCGCGTACAACCTCGAGCGCGCGCTCGGCACGCCGGCCCACATCTACTACAAGTTCGAGGGCAACAACACGAGCGGCTCGCACAAGCTGAACTCCGCGCTCGCGCAGGCCTACTACGCCGCCGCGCAGGGCCTCACCAACATCACCACCGAAACCGGGGCCGGCCAGTGGGGCACCGCCCTTGCCGAGGCCGCGGCGCACTACGGCCTTGACCTCGACGTCTTCATGGTCAAGTGCTCATACGAGCAGAAGCCGTTCCGCCGCAACATCATGGAGACCTTCGGCGCCACGGTGACGCCGTCGCCCAGCGCCACGACCGAGGCCGGCCGCAAGATCCTCGCCGCGCACCCCGACTCCTCCGGATCGCTCGGCACCGCCATCTCAGAGGCCGTGGAGCGCGCGCTCCACGTGCCCGAGAACCGCGGCCGCTACCAGCTCGGCAGCGTCCTCAACCAGGTGGTGCTGCACCAGAGCGTCATCGGCCTCGAGAGCTACGAGGCCCTGCGCGAGCTCGGCGAGTACCCCGACATCGTGATCGGATGCGCGGGCGGCGGGTCCAACCTCGGCGGCCTCATCGCCCCCTTCATGCGCGACAAGCTCCGCGGCGAGCGCCCCGACACGCGCTTCATCGCCGTCGAGCCCGCGAGCTGCCCCTCGCTCACGCGCGGCCGCTACGCCTACGACTTCGCCGACACGGGCCAGACCTGCCCGCTCTGCAAGATGTACACGCTCGGCAACGGCTTCATCCCGAGCCCCGACCACGCGGGGGGACTCCGCTACCACGGCATGAGCCCGATCGTCTCCAGGCTCAGGCACGACGGCCACCTCGAGGCCGTGGCGGTGCGCCAGACCGAGGTCTTCGAGGCGGGCGAGAGGTTCGCCAGGCTGGAGACCATCCTGCCCGCCCCCGAGAGCGCCCACGCCATCCTCGTGGCCATGCGGGAGGCCGAGCGCTGCCGCGAGACCGGCGAGGCCAAGACCATCCTCTTCGGCCTCACGGGCACGGGCTACTTCGACATGGTCGCCTACGACAGGTTCAACCGCGGCGAGATGGAGGACCACGTGCCCTCCGACGAGGAGCTCGAGGCTGGCTTCGCCACGATCCCGAGCGTCCCCGGGATCCAGTAGCGCCCGCGCGCGGCGAGAAGGACCTGGAGCCGCGGGTCCTTCTCGCCCGGCGGCCACCCGGCCGCTGCGGAATCGGGAGTCGTGGCATTTTCTCGGCCCGCGGCGTTGCGCCGTTGGGGGGTTATGGCAGGCGAGAAGAACGGCGACCTGCGGGTCTCTCGGCCTCCGTTGCGAGATTCGGGCTCATGGCAGGGCAATCGCTGCCATGAGCCCGAATCCCGCAACGCTCCCCCGCCGCGGGCCGCCACGACCCCGGATCTCGCAACGCTCCCCCGCCGCAGGCTGCCACGACCCCGGATTCCGCAACGCGACAGGGCCCGAGCCGGGGCCAGAGGCGGGGCCCGCCACGAGAAAGGCCCCGTCGTCCCAGGACGACGGGGCCGCGGGAGGGCTGTCGACGGGCCCTACTCGCCGCAGTTCCTCCGGCCGAGCTCGGACCACTCGGGCTCCTCGTCGGGCAGGGAGCCCGCGCTCTTGGTGAAGAGCTCGCGCAGGCAGTTGTAGGCCACGATGAGGCCGAGCACCACGAGCAGAATCGCGAAGACGAGCTGCAGACCCGAGGTGGCGATCACGGCCGCGCCGCTCGCGGAGAGCGCGCTCACGCAGCCGATGATGCTCTGGACGAGCGAGGTGAAGGTGCTCACCAGCAGGAAGGCCACGGGCACGTAGAGCATGAAGCCCTTGCGGCCGGTGCACTTGCAGAAGACCGCGAGCATGATCATCGTCATGCCGCCGAGCAGCTGGTTGGACGCGCCGAAGAGCGGCCAGATGTTGTTGTAGCCGCCGAAGGCGAGGGCGAGACCCAGCGCCAGCGTGAGCACGGTGGCCACCCAGGTGTTGGAGAAGAACCTGGCCGCGCCCTCGGCGCCCGCCCCGGCCTCCTCGGCCGCGTCGTTGCTCTTGGCGAAGAACTCCTGGAAGGAGAGGCGGCCGATGCGCGCCACGGCGTCGACGGACGTGAGCGCGAGCGCGGAGACGCACATCGTCATGAAGACGGTGGCGAGCGTGGAGTCCACGCCGAAGGCCGTCATGCCGCGCGCGACGCCCTGCGAGAAGATCTGGAACGGGGTCGCAGCGGCGCCGTTGTTGAGCAGGCCCGTTCCGGCGGTGTTGAGGTCGGAGAACATGATCGCCGCGAAGACGATGGCGAGCACGCCCACGAAGGACTCGAGCACCATGGCGCCATAGCCCACGGGCAGCGCGTCCTTCTCGCTCGACACCTGCTTGGAGGAGGTGTTGGTGGAGACGAGGCTGTGGAAGCCGGAGAGCGCGCCGCACGCCACGGAGACGAAGAGCAGCGGGAAGACGTAGCTGCCCTTGGACGCGAGGGCGCCGAGGTCGGCGACCATCGGGGCAGTCATGGTGGCCTGGCCGCCCGCCCCGAGCACGAAGACCCCGATGACGGCGCACACGATCATGACGAGCATCATGATCGAGGTGAGGTAGTCGCGCGGCTGCTTGAGCGTCTGGATGGGCATGGCCGCAGCGAAGAGCAGGTAGACCATGATGACGGCGAACCAGCCGTTCTTGTCCAGGTAGACCGGGAACTGCATGCCCACGGCGAACATCAGGACGAAGAGGACGACGGCGAGCAGGAGCTCCTTCCACCCGGTGAGGCCGAAGCGGCGGTTGATCCATCCGAAGGCGATGGCCACGAAGGTGAAGAGGATCGAGATGGTGCCGGCCGCGCCGCCCGCATAGGAGGCGGCGGCGTCGACGGCGCCCGCGGCGTCGAAGGTCGCCCTGAACGTGCCCGCGACCATGTCGACGAAGGCGGCGATCACGATGATTGTGAAGAGCCAGGAGAAGATCAGGAACAGGCGTCGGCCGGTGTGGCCGATGTACTTCTCGATGAGCTGGGCGAGCGACTTGCCGTTGTTGCGCATCGAGGCGTAGAGCGCGCCGAAGTCGTGCACGGCGCCGAAGAAGATGCCGCCCACGAGGACCCACAGCAGCACCGGCAGCCAGCCGAACATCATCGCGGCGATGGTGCCCGTGACGGGGCCGGCGCCGCAGATGGAGCTGAACTGGTGCGAGAAGGCCGTGAAGCACGATGCGGGCGAGAAGTTCTTCCCGTCCTCCATGCGACGCGCCGGCGTGATGGCCTCGGCGTCGATGCCCCACGTGCGCGCGAGCCAGCGGCCGTAGAGCAGGTACCCGGCGACCAGGACCACGGCCGCAACGAGCACGATGACGATTCCGTTCATGTTTCCCCCTTACGCTTGCAGGAACCCCGGACATGTTGCGCGCGCAACATCCGCTCGGACCTCCACGATTCCCACATAGTTCCCGACCGCTAACCGGCAGGAAACATGCCGTTCACGGACAGGCATGCCTCCGGCGTCGGCGGCACGTGACGAAACCGTCATGCGAGGACGCGCAGCGCCACCCTATACTCTGAGGTGACGAAGGGAGTGCCATGCAGCGCATACTTCTCGCGGAGGATGACCAGCTCATCGTGGAGGGGCTCTCGGAGCTCCTCGCCAACGAGGGCTTTGTCGTTGACTCCTCCCCCACCCAGGCGGGCGCCGTCGAGCTCGCCTGCCGGCCCGGCGCGGGCTACGCCCTCGCGCTCGTGGACCTCACGCTCGCAGAGGGCAACGGGTTTGCGGTCTGCAACGCCATCAAGACCGCGGCGCCCGACGTGCCGGTGATCTTCCTCACCGCGGCCGACGACGAGCTCAACACCGTGACGGGCCTCTCCATGGGGGCGGACGACTACGTGGCCAAGCCCTTCCGCCCGCGCGAGCTCGTGGCCCGCATCCACGCCGCCATCCGCCGCGCGCACCCCGAGCGCACCGTGCTGCGCCTGGGGCGGGTTGCCATCGACCCCGACCGCGCGCACGTTGAGCTGGACGGCCAGGAGGTCGCGCTCTCCGCGCTCGAGTACCGGCTGCTGCTCCTCTTTGCCAAGAACGCGGGACGGCTGGTCACGCGCGACATGATGCGCGAGGCGCTCTGGGACGACGCGGGCGCCTACGTGGAGGAGAACACGCTCTCCGTCTACATCAAGCGCCTGCGCGACAAGCTCGAGGACGACCCGTCCGACCCGCAGCTCATCGTCACCGTCCGCGGCCTGGGGTACCGTGCCGGCGGGGAGGGCGCGGCGTGATCGGAAGGAACCGCGAGGTGCTCCGGACCGTCGCGGCGTTTCTCGCCGTGGGAGCGGCGTGCGCGCTCGCGGCCTGGCTCGCCGTGGGCGCCGAGGCGGCGGCCTGCGTCGGGTGCGCGACGGCGGCGCTGCTCGCCGTCCTGCTCCTCGCGACCAGGGCCCGCTACCGCGCGCTCGCGCGGCTCGCGGAGCAGGTGGACGAGGTGCTGCACGGCGGGCGCGACGTGAGCTTCGAGCGCATGCGCGAGGGGGAGCTCGCGATCCTCGCCTCCGAGCTCGACAAGATGAGGAGCAGGCTCACCCTCGCCGCCGAGGACCTCGAACGCGAGAAGAACGCGCTTGCCGACGCGCTGGCCGACATATCGCACCAGCTCAAGACCCCGCTCACCTCGCTCGGCCTCATGACGTCGCTCGTGCGCGGCCGGCTCGCCGCCGCAGGCGGGCACGAGGCGGAGGTCGCGCGGCTGCGCACGATGGAGCGTCTCGAGGACCGCGTGGAGTGGCTCGTCTCGTCCCTGCTCAAGCTCGCGCGCATCGACGCCGGCGCGGTGAGGCTCGCGCGGACCCGCGTGGACGGAGCGGAGCTCGTCCGGCACGCCGCCGAGCCGCTCGCCGTGGCCTTCGACCTCGCGGACGTGGCGCTCGTGTGCGACGTGCGCCCGGGCGCCGGCTTTGAGGGGGACCTCGCCTGGACCGCCGAGGCGCTCGAGAACGTCCTCAAGAACTGCCTCGAGCACACGCCCCCCGGCGGCGAGGTACGCGTAAGCTGCACGGAGGACGCGCTCGCCTTCCGCCTGCGCGTCGAGGACACGGGGCCCGGCATCCCCGAGCGGGACCTCCCGCACGTGTTCGAGCGCTTCTATCGCGGCGCCCCCGCTCCCGGCGCGGCGGCCGTGCCGGGCGGCTCCGAGGTCGACCCCGCCGGCGTGGGCATCGGCCTCGCGCTCGCGCGAAGCCTCGTGACGGCGCAGGGCGGCTCCATCCGCGCCGGCAACGCGCCCGGCGGCGGGGCGCGCTTCGACATCGTCTTCTTCAGGGCCACGGTGTGACGCGAGCGGCGTGCAAGGCGTGCGAAGGGGGCAGCGTGCAAAGGGGACAGTCACTTTTGCACACAAGCACCTGTGCAAAAGTGACTGTCCCCTTTGCACGCTGCCCCCTTCGCACGGCCGGGTGACGAATCCGTCACGCGCGCGTCATCGCGGCGCCGGGATCCTCTGCCATCATAGGGTCAACCGAGAAGGAACCGAGGAGGGACGATTGGACATCCTGCAGGTGGAGCACCTCACCAAGACGTACGGGAGCGGGGACACGGCCGTCACCGCCCTCGACGACGTGAGCTTCTCCGTCGCCGCCGGCGAGTTCGTGGCCATCATCGGAAGCTCGGGCTCAGGCAAGTCGACCCTGCTGCACATGATGGGCGGCGTGGACCGGCCCACCTCCGGCACCGTGCTCCTGAATGGGGAGGACGTCTTCCGGCGCACCGACGAGCAGCTCGCGGTCTTCCGCCGGCGCGAGGTGGGCCTCGTGTACCAGTTCTACAACCTCGTCCCCGTGCTGGACGTGGTGGAGAACATGTGCCTGCCGGTCCTCATGGACGGGCGGGCGGTGAACGAGGGGCGCCTCGTGGGGATGCTCCGCGCGCTCGGGCTCGAGGGGCGCGAGCACCACCTTCCCAACCAGCTCTCGGGCGGTCAGCAGCAGCGCGTGGCCATCGGCCGCGCGCTCATGAACGCGCCGGCGGTCGTGCTCGCCGACGAGCCGACCGGCAACCTCGACTCCCGCAACTCCGCCGAGATCATGGCGCTCCTGCGCGCGTCCAACCGGGACCTCGGCCAGACGCTCGTCGTGATCACGCACGACGAGGACATCGCCCTCTCCGCGGACCGCGTAATAGCGCTCGAGGACGGCCGCATCGCCTCCGACACGAGGGCGAGGTAGCCGTGGCGACCAACAGGCCGTGCAAAGGGGACAGGCACTTTTGCACGCGTAGCCGTGCAAAAGTGCCTGTCCCCTTTGCACGGTCCGTGTTCGTGAGGTACACGCTCCGCTCGCTCGCGGCCAACCGGGTGCGGACCGCCGTCACCGTTGTGGGCATCGCGCTCGCGACGGGCCTGCTCATGGCCGTGCTCACGAGCGTGACGAGCCTCCAGAACGGCCTCGCCAACCAGAGCCGCGAGAGCGGCGGCGTCTGGCAGGTGGAGTTCAGGGAGACCGACGACGGCGAGCTCCAGGCCCTGCGCGACGCCGCCGGCGATCTGCTCGACCGGCTCGCCCTTCGACGGGACCTCGGGGCCGCGCCCTTCTCCGCCGAGGACGCGGAGCGCCGGGGCACCTACCTCTCGGTGCTGACGCTCCCCGAGGAGCAGGGCGGCACGGCCCGCGCCAGGGGCGACCTCGACTACGAGGTGACGCCCGCGCCCACGCTCGCGTCAGGGCGGCTCCCCGAGAGGGACGGCGAGATAGCCCTGGACTCCGGCCTCATGGGGGCCGAGCTCGCTGAGGGCGCCTCGGAGCTCCCCGGCACGGAGGCGGGCGTGTCGGCGGACGGGCCGATCGAGGTGGGCTCCACGGTCACGCTCTCCCTCGGCAGGCGCGTCGCCCACTTCGAGGACGGCACGAGCCAGGAGGTCGGCGCGGAGACCGGAGTGATGTACCAGAGCGTCATCGAGGGGACCGACCCCGACGGCACCCCCAACGTCGAGCCCGTCCAGATCGCCGAGACCCTCGATGGCGTCTCCGCGCCGCGCTCCTACACCGTCGTCGGGTTCGTCGAGCCCGACTGGTCACTCCCGGGCACCGTGGCCTACGTGAGCCCCGACGACACGGGCGGCGCCGCCTCGACGCGCGCCGACGCGTACTTCTCGACAAGCTGCGCGAGCCACGAGGAGCTCACCTCCCTCGTGAATACCGTGCGCCCCGCCGCGGGCGCACGGCCCACGGTCCTGAACGGCGGCCTTCTCGCCTACGAGGGGCTCACGGGAGACCGGCGCGTCTTCGACAGCCTCGGCATGTTCGCGGCCACGCTCGCGACGGTGATCGTCGTCGCCGCCGTGAGCCTCATCTCGAACGCCTTCACCATCTCCGTCTCGGAGCGCACGCGCCAGTTCGGCCTGCTCTCCTCGCTCGGCGCCTCACGGCGCCAGCTGAGGGGCGCCGTCCTCGTGGAGGCGGGGGCGCTCGGGCTCGTGGGTATACCGCTCGGCGTGGCGCTCGGAATCGCGGGCGCCGCGGCCGCCTTCGCCGTCACCGGCACCGGCTGGGCGCGCATCGTGGGGACCGACACCGCCGTGACGCTCGTCGTGCGCCCGTGGTGCCTCTGGCTCACGGTGCTTCTCGCCTCCGCGACGCTGCTCGTGAGCGCCGCGGTGCCGGCACTCCGCGCGGGACGCGTCTCCGCCGTCGACGCCATCCGCGGCTCGCGCGACGTCCGGCCGGGCAGGCGGCTGCGCCGCGCCTTCTCGCGCCGTCGCCGCGCCATGGACGACTTCTCGGAGGACGGCAGCAGGCCGCGCGGGCTCGCAGCGCGCCTCGGCGGCGTCCCGGCGTTCCTCGCGCGGCGCACGCTCGCCGCCAGCGCGGGCAAGGCGCGCGTGGCCGTGGTCTCCCTCGCCGTCTCGGTGGCGCTGCTCGTGACGGCGGGCGTGACGGGAGACATGCTCTCGGGCGCGACGGGCGCGGGCCCCCTCACCATGACGGGCTACGACCTCGAGCTCGTGGCCGCCGACGAATCCGACGCGCTGGAGGCCCCCGAGCGCTCCGCAGTCCTCGACGGGGCGGACGAGGCGCTCGAGGAGATCGCCGCGCTCGACGGCGTCGAGGGCGCCGCCTACGTCTGCGAGTCGTCGACGACCGTGCGCCTCTCGGGAGGGCTTCTCGGCTGGAACGCGTCCGCGGACGCGGGCGGGGAGCTCTCGGGCAGCCTCGCCGTCGCCGCGGACGGGATCGCCACCGCGAACGTGCACCTCGTCGACGACGCCACCTGGCGCGCGCTCGCGGAGGCAGGGCACGTCTCCCCCGAGGCGGCCGACCCCGCGCGCCTCTCCGCCCTGCTCGTCGGAACCGTGGACGTAAACGACGGGGTTCGCTACGGCACGCGCCAGGCGCTAGCCGCCGGAACGACGGGCACCGTCGAGCTCCTCGTCCTCGAGGGCAGGGAGGGCTATGACGACCCCCTCGTCTCCTGGGGGCTCGACGAGGCGAGCGCCTACTACCCGCCGCTCTCGGGGTCGGACGGCGCCGAGGGTATCGAGCTCCCCGTGAGCGAGGTCGCGAGCGTCGTCGCGGAGGTTCCCACGACCGTGGTCCCCGACGACCTCGGGAGGGACTTTCCCGTGGCGGCGGCGCAGATGCGCGCGCAGTTCCCCACGCTCGTGATGCCCGCCCGGGCGGTCCGCGCGTCCGCGAGCGCCCTCGGGGCGCTTCGCCAGGGTCGCCAGACGACCTGGGCGTACTTCTACGCGCGCCTCGCCGAGGGTGCCGACGCCTCCCAGGCGCTGAGGGGGATGACCGACGTCGCGACCGGCCTGCCCGGCGTGGAGTCGCTCGGGACCACCAACCTCGCCGCCGTCCAGCGCGACGCCCGCGCGGTGTCGTTCACGGTGCGCGTCTTCCTGTACTGCTTCGCCGCCATTCTCGCCCTCATCGCGGTGGCCAACGTCTTCAACACCATCGCCTCGGGCATGATGCTGCGCGCGCGCGAGTTCGCCGCGCTGCGCTCCGCCGGCATGGGCGAGCGCGCGTTCCGGCGGATGATCCTCGTGGAGTGCGCCGATTACGCGCTGCGCGGGCTCGCGCTCGGCGCCTTGCTCTCTCTCGTCGTGGAGCTCTTCCTGTGGCAGGCGATGTCGCTCTCCGTGAGCGGGATCACGCCCGCGGTGCCCTGGGCGCACATCGCCATGGCGTTTGCCCTGGTGGTGGCCGTCCTCGCCGCAAGCGCCATCTACGCGCTCAGGAAAACGCACGCGATGAACCTCGTGGAGGCGCTGCGCGCCGACGCGCTCTAGCCCGACACAGGCGACCTGACAAAGGTGACAGGGTCGTCTGTCATGTTTTTCATGACAGACGACCCTGTCACCTTTGTCAGGTCCGCGGTGGAGGTCCTGCGATACAATGCGGCCTCGAACGAGACTCAGGCGAGAGGAACCCTATGCAGACGCCCCGGGCGGTTATCTTCGACATGGACGGAACGCTCGTCGACACCGAGCGCGTGAGCCAGACGGCATGGCGTCGCGCGGCGTCCGACCTCGGTATCGAGGTCCCCGAGCGCATCTGGGACGCCTTCGTCGGCTGCAGCATGCCCGACGCCCGAGCGATGATCGACGCCGAGTTCGGCAACCCCGCCCTCACCGACCGGCTCTTCTCGCGCCAGCACGATCTCTACTTCGTCATTCGCGAGCAGAGCCTCGAGCCCTGCGAGGGCGCGCTCGACGCACTCCGGGCGCTCGCGGACGCCGGCATGACGCTCGCGCTGGCCACCTCCACCGCCCGCGAGCACGCCCTGCCCCTCATGGAGCGCTTCGGGATGACGCCGTTCTTCTCGTCCATGACCTTTGGAGACCAGATCGAGCACGCCAAGCCGGCGCCCGACATCTACCTCGAGGCAGCCAGCCGGCTTGGCATCGACCCCATCAGCTGCGCCGCCGTGGAGGACTCGGTCAACGGGGCGCTCGCCGCCTGCGCAGCGGGCATGACCACCTACCTCGTGCCCGAGTGGGCCACCCCCACGCCCGAGGTCATCGAGAGGTGCGCCGCAGTGCTGGGAAGCCTGCGCGAGCTCCCCGCCGCCGTGCTGGGCCGGAGCCCTCGCTAGGCGAGAAGGGCGGGCCGGGCGCCCTCGACAGGAGGGACGACCCAAGCCCGCCCAAAGCGGAACTCGAGAAAGCGGGGGCTACTTCTGCGGGGACGCAGGCGGGACCTTGGAGCCCTCGTTCGCCTGCCCGGCCGCGAGCATCTGCTCGAACATGCCCGCGGTCTGCGTGAAGTCGCTCGGCAGCACCACGGTGGACGCCTTGCCGGTCTTGGCGAACTCACCCATCATCTCGGTCCACTGCGTGAACATGAAGAGCTGGTTGGCCTCGGCCGCGGAGACGCCCGTCTCCTGGATCGTGGCGAGGGAGTCGGAGATGCCGGCGGCGATGGCCTTGCGCTGGTTGGCGATGCCCTCGCCGGACTTCTCCATGGCCTCGGCCTCGGCCTGGGCCTCGGTCACGCGGCGGATGCGGTCTGCCTCGGCCAGGTCCTGCGCCGCCGCCTTCGTGCGCTGTGCGGCGTTGATCTGGTTCATCGAGTCCTCGACCTCGGCGGGCAGCGCGATCTTGGTGATCAGCGTCGAGACGAGCGTGAAGCCGTAGGCGGTCATCTGCTCGGACACGGTGTCGTTGACGTCACGCGCGATGTCGTCCTTCTTGGCAAAGACCTCGTCGAGCGTGTAGACGGGGATCGACGAGCGCAGCGCGTCGGTGATGAAGTCGCGCATCTGCGCCACCGGCTGCTGGAGCATGTAGTAGCTCTTGTACACGCCGGACTGCTGCGGGGTGGCACCCGTCTCGTAGCTCACGTGGTACTGCGCGGAGACCTCGAGGCCAATGGTGACGTTGTCCTGCGTCTTGACGTCGATGTTAAAGCCGTTCTTCATCGTGCGCAGAGAGACCGTGGCGGCCTTGCGGTCCACGAACGGAATCTTGGCGTGGAAGCCCGCGCCAACGATGCGGTGGAACTTGCCCAGGCGCTCGATGATCACGGCGTGCTGCTGCTTGACCACATAGAACAGGTTGCCCGTGACGAGGCCTACGATCAAGAACACAACAAGGACGAGAAGAACGAAGCCGAAGAGCTCCATGGTCACTCCCTAGAACGGCCAATAGGTTCCTCTCAGCATACCCATCTGGCCGGACAACAATATACTGGGAGCAGAGTTTTTACCGTGAGCTGGCATTTCCGCCGGATGGAGGGAGCCTCCCATGCCCGCTTTCCGCTTCTCGCGCCACGACGAGTCACAGGTCGACCCCTTCAACGCGGGCGAGCCCGTCCTGCCCTGGGACGAACCGGGCGCGCTTGCGGACGAGGGGGACGTCTTCGACGACCGCCCGTACGAGCGGATGGGAGAGCCGGAGCAGCAGGCGGGACCCGTCGAGTACGCGCCTCACGGCGAGCCAGGCGGCCAGCCCCACAAGCTCGAGGACAACTACCAGGCGCCCACCACGCGGGGGCGCGACTACGACGCCCCCTCCGTCGACGAGCCGGCGGCGAGCCGGCGTCGGGCGCGACGAGCGCCGCGGCCCGCGGCGGCCGAGCCCGTCAGCGACCGCAGGCCCTCGAGCGCGAGGCTCGGAAGGCTCATCGCGACGGTCGTCGTCGTCATCATCGCCGTGAACGTGGCGGTGCCCGTCATCACGCTCGTGGGCGAGTTCGCGGGGGACGCGTCCTCGTCCACCGAGGACACGTCCTACCTGATCTACGAGAGCGACGAGGCGGACGAGGGCGCCATGGAGCTCGCCGCGTCATCCGCCCTCTCGGGCGCGCTCGCAGACCCCGAGTCCGGCGCCCTGCACGACCTCATCGCCGGCTACCTGGACGACAAGCTCCTCTCCATCGAGGGCTACACCGCGGAGGAGCTGGGGATAGACGCGGACGCCTTCGCCTCGTGGGCGATCGCCAGCACGTCCTTCTCGACCGACGGCGCGTACGACCGCGGGGACGGGACGGCCGTCGTGTACGCCGACGTCGTCGCGCCAAGCGTCAGCGACGTCTTCTGGGCCTTCGACGACGCGATCGCGGACTACCTGGTGGAGCAGGACCTCTGGGGCATCTACGGAGGGGGCCAGGCGTCCGACCTCACCGACGAGCAGCGGGCGCACGTGGGAGACGTCTTCGCGGGCGTCCTCGAGGAAGCCGAGGGCGTCGAGGGCTTCAGCTCGATCAGCCTCCGACGCGATGGCGACGGATGGGCGGTCGACTCCGACGGGCTCGCCGACGCCTTCACGAGCATCTACGGCCTCTGGTAGGGCGCATGTCGCCCGCAGCCCATGGGCCGTGCGAAGGGGACAGTCACTTTTGCACGCAATCCACCTTGCGTGCAAAAGTGACTGTCCCCTTCGCACGGCCCGCGACCGTAGGCCACCTCCTCGGGGGGACGGCGTACAATGGACCCGGGTCAACGAGGGAGAGGGAGCCCATGATCGAATCGAAGACCACGCGCGTCGCGCCGTTCCAGGACGCTAGGGGCAAGCTCGGCTTTGGCTGCATGCGCCTGCCCAAGCTCGAGGACGGCAGCATTAACATCGCCACGTTCACGCAGATGGTGGACGCCTTCCTCGACGGGGGCCTCAACTACTTCGATACCGCGCGCCCCTACCACTCCGGCGGCTCCGAGCCGGCGCTCGCGCAGGCGCTCGCCTCCCGCCACGACCGCTCCGAGTTCCTGCTCGCGGACAAGCTCTCCCCCAACGGCTTCGAGCGCCGCGGGGACATCCGCCCGCTCATCGAGGACCAGCTGCGCGCCTGCGGCGTGGACTACTTCGACTTCTACCTCATGCACTCGCAGGGCATGGGCAACTACGAGAAGTACCAGAGCGAGCACGCCTACGAGGAGGCGTTCGCCGCGCGCGACGCGGGGCTCGTCCGTCACGTGGGCTTCTCGTTCCACAGCAATGCGGCCTTCCTGGATCGCATCCTGACCGACCACCCCGACGTCGAGTTCGTCCAGTTGCAGGTCAACTACCTCGACTGGGAGAGCGGCGTCATCCAGAGCCGCGCGTGCTGCGAGGTCGCCGCCGCCCACGGCAAGCCCGTCATCGTGATGGAGCCCGTCAAGGGGGGACGCCTGGTCAACCTGCCCGACGAGGCCCGCGATGCGCTCGCCGCCGCAGGAGAAGGCTCGCCCGCGAGCTTCGCGCTTCGCTTTGCCGCGGGGCTGCCGGGCGTGGAGATGGTCCTCTCCGGCATGGGCACGCCCGAGATGATTGCGGAGAACGTCGCCACCTTCTCGCCGCTCAGGCCGCTTTCCCCCGCCGAGTGCGACGCCATCGACCGCGCGACGCAGATTCTGCGCGGCCAGAACGCGATCGAGTGCACGGCCTGCCGATACTGCGTGGACGGCTGCCCCAAGAAGATCAACATCCCCGACGTCTTCTCCTGCCTCAACGCGAAGCGCGCCTACGGGGAGGGCTCCGCCGGCTTCTACTACAAGTCGGTCCACACGGGCCACGGCCACGGCCTTGCGTCCGAGTGCGTGGGCTGCGGCGCCTGCGAGCGCGCCTGCCCGCAGCACCTGCCCATTCGCGAGCTCCTCAAGGAGGTCGCGGCGGAGTTCGAGGACGAGGCCTAGACGAGCCAGATGGTTTTTCTCTCCACGTGAATACGAGCGGGTCTCGCGGGGAACAAAACACTGTCTGAAAAACGATGAGACCCGGGAGGCCCCATGGAAGAGACGCACGCCGAGAAGGACACGGCCCCCGAGCAGGTCGCTCACTTCGCGAGCCCCGGTATCTTTGAGGTCGGCCGCTCACCCAACGAGATCGTCCCCGCCGCGGACGGCCCCGAGCCGATTGAGGGGCGCCTCCGCAAGGCGCCGCTGCGCGTGCCGGACAACTACGAGGAGTGCAGCGGGTTCACGCTCTTCGGCCGCCGCATCCGAACGCTGCTCTACTCCACCGACGTCGCCGCGATCCGCAACTCCAACGCGGACGCGATCTTTGCCGTCTACCCGTTCACGGCACAGCCCGCCATCACGCAGGCGCTGCTCACGGTCGCCGAGGCTCCGCTCTTCGTGGGCGTGGG
This sequence comes from Thermophilibacter provencensis, assembly GCF_900128445.1. Lineage (GTDB taxonomy): Bacteria > Actinomycetota > Coriobacteriia > Coriobacteriales > Atopobiaceae > Thermophilibacter > Thermophilibacter provencensis. The sequence goes on from NZ_LT671417.1 coordinate 2,272,776, forward strand.
CGGCGGCACCACCACGGGTCGGCGCGCCGCGGAGCTCGCCGCCGTCTCCGAGATGCAGGGCGCCGCCGGCGTGGTCCTGAACTCCCCCGCCACCCCGGAGATGGTCGCGCAGGTCGCCTCCACCGTGGACATCCCCGTGATCGCCACGATCACGCGCTTTGACAACGAGGCCGCCGAGAAGATCCAGTCCGGCGCGCGCGTCATCAACGTGGCCGCCGGGCGCCGCACGCCCGAGGTCATCGCCGAGCTGCGCGCCGCCTTCCCCGCGCTTCCGATCATCGCCACTGGCGGGCGCGACGACGCGACCGCGGCCGCCACCATCGCCGCAGGCGCGAACGCGCTCATCTGGGCGCCGCCGAGCGTCGTGGAGCTGCAGCGCAACATGATGGTGCGCTACCGCGAGAAGGCGGAGGCGGCCGCCGAGGCCGCGGGCGAGGAGCGCCCCGTCGCCACCGTCGTCCCCGACATCACCGACATGCCCGTCGCCGACGTACCCAACGGCGTGGTGGAGAGCGTGCCGCCCGAGGTCGAGGCCGCCGAGCAGATCGGGGACGAGGACTTCGTGAGCCCGTACCGCGGACGGCTGCCGCGTCTGCCGTTCTTCGGACGGCGCGCCAAGTAGCGGGCGCACGTCCTTCTCGCCTTGCCCCTGGCACGCGCCCCGGCGCCGCCGGCTGTTGGCTCTCGATAATAACGGGCAAAGTTTCAGGTGAGCGAAACCAAAGGCGCGTCGAGCGTGCATAATGGACGGAACGCCAACACCACACGAGAGGGGCAGGCACATGCTGGAGCTTGAGGACCGCATCCGCAGGGACGGGATCGTTCGCGAGGGCAACGTCCTCAAGGTTGACAACTTCCTCAACCACCAGTGTGACGTGGCCCTCTACGACCACATGGGGGCCGAGTGGGCGCGCCTGTTTGCCGGGAAGCGCATCGACAAGATCCTCACGATCGAGGCCTCGGGCATCGGCATCGCGTGCGTGGCGGCAACCCACTTCGGCGGCGTGCCCGTGGTCTTTGCGCGCAAGACCGAGTCCAAGAACCTCGACGGCGACCAGTACCGCACCAACATCACGAGCTACACCAAGGGGCGCGAGTACCAGGTCATCGTCGCCAAGCGCTTCCTCACGCCCGGCGAGCACGTGCTCATCATCGACGACTTCATGGCCATGGGCTGCGCGATGAGGGGCCTGCTCGAGATCTGCGACGAGGCCGGCGTCGTCGTCGAGGGCATCGGCATCGCCATCGAGAAGGGCTTCCAGCCGGGAGGCGACGAGCTGCGTCGCCGCGGCTACCAGGTGGAGTCGCTTGCCGTGGTCAAGTCGATGGACGCCGAGACCGGCGAGATCGTGTTCGCGTAGACGCGGCCCCTCCCCTGGCCTCGGCTGCTGGCGCCTCTCCGGACGAGCCTCTCGCGCTGCCCTGACCGCGCCCTTCTCTGCCTGCGCTTCTTGGCTCCTCGCGTCTCCTCCGCCGAACCTCCCGCCCCAACAGCCACCGCGGAGAAGCAAGGCGCAAGATTCCCGTTGACATATGAACAGATGCTCATATAATCATGTGTAAGAAAACGTATGAGCATCCGTTCAGATGTTCATTCTCACGTGAGAGGAGGCCCATCATGGCCGAGAAGGTGGCTGCCGGGGAGGCTCCCGACGAGATGCCCGACGAGGAGCTGCTCTACGACCTCGCCGACCTGTTCAAGGTCTTCAGCGACACCACGCGCATCAAGATCCTCTACGCGCTCATGGGCCGCGAGCTCTGCGTCGCGGACATCTCCGAGGAGACGGGCTCCACACAGAGCGCCGTCTCCCACCAGCTGCGAACCCTCAAGTCGGCACGCCTGGTGAAGTTCCAGCGAGACGGGCGCAACGTCCTGTACTCGCTTGCCGACGACCACGTCTACACGATGCTCAACCAGGGCATGTCCCACATCTGCGAGTAAGGAGGCCGCGATGCGAAAGTCATACAGGCTCGACGAGATCGACTGCGCCAACTGCGCGCGCAAGCTGCAGGAGGAGCTCGCCAAACTGGACGGCGTGGACGCCGTTTCGGTGAACTTCATGACGCAGAAGCTCACGCTCTCCGCGGCCGACGACCGCTTCGATGACGTGCTGGGCCGCGTGGTCGCGCTCGCGGCCAAGATCGAGCCCGACTGCGAGATCATCCGCTAGCTCTGCAAATTGGGGACAGTCCCCAATTTGCAGAAAGGTTTTATGTGAAATGGGGACTGTCCCCAATTTGCAGAGGAGCTGCTGTGAACAAGAAGCAGAAGCGGTGGCGCAACCGCATCATCATCGCCCTGGCCCTCTTCGCCGCGGCGTTCGGCCTCGAGGAGAGCGGCCTTCTCGCCGCGCTCTTCGGGACGCCGGGCGACGTCTACGCGAGCTTCGCGCTCTTCCTCGTCCCCTACCTCGTCGCCGGCCACAAGACGCTCCTCGAGGCGGCGCGCAACATCCGTCGCGGCGACCCCTTCGACGAGGCGTTCCTCATGTCGGTCGCGTCCCTCGGCGCCTTTGCGATGGTCCTCTTCCCCGAGACGGAGCCCCATATGGCGGAGGGCGCCGCGGTCATGCTTTTCTATCAGGTGGGAGAGCTCTTCCAGAGCTACGCCGTGGGCCAGAGCCGCAAGTCGATCGCGGCCATGATGGACATCGCCCCCGAGTACGCCAACGTCGAGAAGGACGGCCGGCTCGTGGAGGCCGACCCTGCCGAGGTTGCCGTGGGAGAGACGATCGTGGTCAAGCCCGGCGAGCGCGTGCCGATAGACGGCGTGGTCACAGACGGCGTCTCCCAGCTCGACACCGCCGCCCTCACCGGCGAGTCCGTCCCGCGCCACGTGGAGCCGGGCTCCGAGGTCATATCCGGCTGCGTCAACATGACGGGCGTCCTGCGCGTCCGCACGAGCAAGCCCTACGGCGAGTCCACGGTGGCCCGCATCCTCGAGCTCGTGGAGAACGCGAGCGAGAAGAAGGCCCGCACCGAGAACTTCATCACCCGCTTCGCCCGCGTCTACACGCCGGCCGTAACGCTCTCGGCGCTCGCGCTCGCGGTGATCCCCCCGCTCGTCGGCATGGGCGCGTGGTCCGACTGGATCTTGCGCGGCCTCACCTTCCTCGTGGTGAGCTGCCCGTGCGCCCTCGTCATCTCCGTGCCGCTCAGCTTCTTCGGCGGCATCGGCGGCGCCTCGCGCCTCGGCATCCTCGTCAAGGGGTCCAACTACCTCGAGCTTCTCGCCCACGTGGACACCGTCGTCTTCGACAAGACCGGCACGCTCACGAGCGGCACCTTCAACGTGGTGGCCATCCACCCGGAGACCGGCGTGGACCCCGACTACGTGCTATCCATGGCGGCGCACGCCGAGTCCTTCTCGGACCACCCCATCGCCGTCTCCGTGCGCGCCGCCTACTCCGGCCAGATCGACCGCGGGAGGATTGCCGAGGCGCGGGAGGAGTCCGGCCACGGCGTCAGCGCGCTCGTGAACGAGCACCTGGTGCTCGTGGGCAACGACAAGCTCATGGCCGAGCACGGGGCCGCCTGGCACGACTGCGACCTCACGGGAACGATCCTGCACGTCACGGTCGACGGCGAGTACGTGGGCCACATCGTGATTGCCGACGTGGTGAAGGACGACGCCGAGGAGGCGGTCCGAGACCTCCACGCCGCCGGCGTGCGCCGCTGCGTCATGCTCACCGGCGACCGCCAGGACGTGGCCGAGGCCGTGGCGGGACGCCTGGGAATCGACGAGGTCCACGCGCAGCTCCTCCCCCAGGACAAGGTCGACGCCGTGGAGCACTTGCTCGCAGGCGAGAAGGACGGCGCGCGTCTGGCCTTCGTGGGCGACGGCATCAACGACGCGCCCGTGCTCATGCGCGCCGACGTGGGCGTCGCCATGGGTGCGATGGGCTCCGACGCCGCGATCGAGGCGGCCGACGTCGTCCTCATGGACGACCGCCCCTCCAAGATCGCCCAGGCCATGCGCGTGGCGCGCAAGACCATGCGAATCGTCTGGCAGAACATCGTATTCGCCATCGGCGTGAAGGTGCTGATCCTCCTGCTCGCCGCGTTCGGCATCGCCAACATGTGGCTCGCCGTCTTCGGCGACGTGGGCGTTGCCATGATCGCGATCCTCAACGCCATGCGCTGCATGCGCACGGAGTAGCCGCGCAGAGGCCGCGTGAAGGGGGGCGTGCGAAGGGGACGGTCACTTTTGCACGAATTCTACCCGTGCAAAAGTGACTGTCCCCTTCGCACGCCCCCCTTCACGCGCTAGCGGAGGTTCGCCCCAAGGTAGGCAATGATGTCATCCGACTCGTACATCGGCTCGCCATCGACGAAGAGGCAGGGAACCTGGCCCTTGCCGCCCACGCGGACGAGCTCGTCGCGCGCGGCGGGGTCGGAGGTTATGTCCTCCACCGCCACGCGCCCGTCATCGAGCCCGACGCGGGCGAGGTACGCGAGGACCTTCTGACAGTAGGGGCAGCCGGGCATGACGAACAGGCGGTATGAGGGGGAATTGGGCGCGGGCATGGGGGCTCCTCTCTGGTCGGGTTCTTCCGCCCGTATCCTACCCACGAAGCGCCATAGGATGCGCCCTCCACGAAATCTCGCCCGGAGAGCCGGCGCGAGGGGGCGGCGTGCGCGCGTCCGGCGGCCTCGGCCACGCGGGCTCGGGGCCGCCCTGGCGAGCGCGCCTAGGCGAGCCTCTCGGCGACGAGGGACTCGAGCACGTCGCCGAGCTCGTGGCCGGCGACGCGCATCATCTGGGGGAAGCGCGAGTAGTACGTGAGGCCAGGCATGGAGTTGACCTCGTTGAAGACGACCTCGCCCTCCGGCGTGACGAAGAGGTCCACGCGCGCGAGGCCCTCGCAGCCGAGCGCCTCGTAGACGGCCGTCCCGGCGGCGCGGACGCGCGCGAGGACGTCGTCGGGGAGCTGGGCGGGGCAGCGGAGCTCGGTGTTTGCGCCCGGTTCCTTCTCGAGGTGGATGCGGAAGAACCCGTCACCGGAGACCACGATCTCGTCGGGCTCGCCCATCCAGGTGCCGCGCACGGCGTCGCCCACGATGGCGCAGCCCACCTCGACGCCCGTGATGGCCTCCTCGACGGCGACCTTCTCGTCGAGCGCGAACGCGGCGTCGAGCGCCCCTGCGTACGCGGCCTCGTCGGCGACGCGGGAGACGCCGATCGAGGAGCCGCCGCGCGCGGGCTTCACGAAGACCGGGTATCCGCCGCAGGCCGCGACGGCCGCGGCGCACTCCTCCGGGGAGCACCCGCGCCAGAGCACCTCGCAGCGCGGCGAGCGAACGCCGGCCGCCGCGGCCAGCCGGTGAGACGCGTCCTTGTCCATGCACACGGCGCTCGCCATGACGCCGCAGCCCACGTACGGGACGCCGGCGACCTCGAGCGCGCCCTGGACGGTCCCGTCCTCCCCGCCCTGGCCGTGCAGGACGGGGAGGGCGACGTCAACCGCGAGGGGACGCGTGGCGCCGCCCTCGGCCAGCTCGACGAGGCCCGATCCCGGGAGGAGTGCCACGGGCGTGCAGTCGTGCCCCTCCCACGACCCGGTGAGCTCTGCCGGGTCCCCCGCGTAGCGCAGCCAGCGCCCGTCGCGCGTGATGCCCACGAGCACGAGCTCGAAGCGACCGTCCAGCGCGGAGACGACGTTGTCCGCGGACTTGCAGGAGATGTCGTGCTCGGTGGAGACGCCACCGAAGATGAGTGCAACCCTCGTCATGACCAACCCTTCGTCGGATACCTTCACGCGCCCCATTATAAGGATGGCGGGGTGACGGCTCGCGGTATAGTTGGGGTGACCGTCACCCTAAGGAGGAACCATGTCAAAAGAGCGCAAGCTCCTCAAGATCGTCTGCTTCCTGTACGTCCTCGATGCCCTCGCCTGCCTCGTCTTCGGCGGCTTCACGCTCGCCGGCATGGGGCTTCTCGACCCGGCCGACGTCGTGAGCGTGGGCGGCATCGACTTCAACCTGCAGGCCTGGGCCGTCGTCTTCGGCATCTGGGGAATCGCGTCCGGCGTCTTCTACCTCATCTACGCCGGGGCGGGCATCCGCGGGGCCAACACCCCGCGCAGGATCGGGCCCTTCCGCGCCATGAGCCTCGTCGCCGTCGTCTTCTCGGTGGTCGGCCTCGTGCTCGGCGTCGCGCTCGATGGCGCTGCCGCCAACATGAGCATGTACGTGGTCTCGATCGCCTTCGCGGTGCTGTGTTTCGTGCTGTCCGGCAAGATCAAGGAGCAGACAGATCGCTAGGGCGAGAAGGACGTGCCAGCGGGCCCCTTCCATGCGCCGCCCGCCCCACGGGGGCGGGCGGCGCTCGCATGTGCGCAGCGCCTTCGGTCCGCCCGAGGAAGACCTCGCAAGGGGATATGGCACCTAGCACCATGCTGCTATCCCCCGGAACCTGATTGCGCTAGAGTCTCCCCCGGAAAAGCCGGACCACGACCGCACGAAGGGAACCCATGGCCGACCCCACACCCCGCATGTCGACGCGAGAGCTCCTGCCGCTCGTCGCCCTCACCCTGTCAGCCTTCCTGCTCAACACCTCGGAGTTCGTGCCCATCGGCCTGCTCACGGACATCGCCGGGGCGTTCTCCCTCAGCGAGTCGGGCGCCGGTGCCATGATTTCCATCTATGCGTGGGCCGTGGCGCTTCTCTCGCTGCCGCTCATGCTCGCCGCGAGTCGCGTCCCCCCGAGGGCCCTCATCGTCTCGGTGCTCGCCGTCTTCTGCGGCGGGCAGGTTGCCTCCGCCCTCGCCCCCACGTTCGAGCTGCTCGTGGCATCTCGCCTCATCGTCGCCGCCGCGCACGCGGTCTTCTGGTCGGTGGCCTCCCCCTTTGCCGTGCGCGTGGCGGCGCCCGAGCGGTCGGCGCTCGCCATGAGCATGATCGTCACGGGAACCTCGGTCGCCATGATCTTCGGGCTGCCGCTCGGGCGCGCGCTCGGGCTCGCGCTCGGCTGGCGGATGACCTTCGTATGCGTGGGGGCGGCCGCCGCGGCGGCGCTCGCCGGCCTCATCGCGTTCTTCCCGCGGCTCGAGGCGGGCAAGCCGTTCACGCTCGACCGCCTGCCCGAGCTCGCTCGCAACCGCGCTCTCATGGGGCTCTACCTCGCCACCATCCTCTTCGCGACCGGCTACTACACGGGCTACAGCTACATCGAGCCCTTCCTCCAGCAGGTGGCAGCCATGCCCGACGCGCTCATCACCGCCGCGCTCACCGTGTTCGGAGTCGCGGGGCTCGTCGGAAGCGGGCTCTTCGCCCGCTTCTTCGACGCGCACCGACGCCCCTTCCTCACCGCCACGATGCTCGGAATGGCGGCGGCGCTCCTCCTGCTCCTCCCCCTCGCAGGGGTGCCGGCCGGGCCCTTTGCGGTCTGCGTCATCTGGGGCGTCTCTGCGACGGCATACAACGTCGCCGCGCAGGCCGAGGTCATCCGCAGCACCTCGCAGGCCACCACCCCGGTCGCCATGTCGGTCTTCTCCGGTCTCTTCAACGTTGGGATCGGCACGGGCTCGATCGTCGGCGGCCTGGTGTGCGACGCCGCGGGCCCCGCCGGCGTGGGGCTCGTGGGAGGCGCCGTCGCGGCCGCCGGGGCGCTCTACTGCCTCGTGCGCCTCGGGAGCCTCCTCGAGGGCGAGGCGCAGCGCTGAGCCCGGCTCCCCGATGCCCCGGTGCGGCCATCGTCTGCAATTTGGTCGATAGTGCGGAGTTTTCCCCGCGCGGCCTGCAATCAGGCGGATAGTGTGAAGCCTTTTTTCTGCCTCGCCCTCAAGGGGCACCGTCGCCAACTGGCCTTTTTGCCTCGGGTGGGACATGGCCACCCGACGGGGCGCCTCGGAAGGCGGAAAATTGCTTCGCACTATCCGCCTGACTGCAGGCCGGTCTGCAGATTCTTCGCACTATCCGCCTGATTGCAAGGCGGGCGGGCCCCGCCCCCCCGCTCGCGCTCCCAAGGAGGCCTCATGAGCCACCCTGTCTTTGACCTGCATTGCGACACCGCCGACCGCCTCGCGTGGCAGACGCTGCCGGAGGACCTGCGCCTCGCCTGCGGAGCGGACTTCTACGGCCCCGACGACGGGGAGGACCCCACGGGCTGCCGCGAGCTCGCCCGAAACCGCTGTCACGTCTCCCTCGAGGTCGTCGGCGAGACGCCCTGGGCGCAGTGCTTCGCCTGCTTCATCCCCGACGAGCTCGCCCCCGAGCCCGCCGTCCGCTTCTACCGTCACGTCGCGGCATACCTCGAGGCCGAGGTTCAGAAGAACGCGAGTGCCGTGGCCCTCGTGAGCGGCGCCGACGAGATCCGCCCCGTCCTCCAGTCAGGCCGCATGGCGGCCATCCGCACGATCGAGAACGCGCGCCTCTTCGCCGCGGACCTCGGGCTCGTCGGGCGCCTCGCAGAGCGGGGCGTCCTCATGGCCTCTCTCAGCTGGAACGCGGAGGGCCCGCTCGCGAGCGGCTGCGACTCCCATGCCGGGCTCACTCGTCTCGGCGAGCAGACGCTGACGGAGATGGAGCGCGCGGGCATGGTGCTTGACGTCTCCCACCTCAACGACGAGAGCCTCGCGGACGTGCTCGCCCGCGCGACGCGCCCGGTCGTGGCGAGCCACTCAAACTCCCGCGCCGTCTGCGCGCACCCGAGGAACCTCACCGACCGGCAGTTCCTGGAGATCCGCGACCGGGGAGGCCTCGTAGGCCTCAATCTCTGCCGTCACTTCCTGCGCGAGGGGGAAGGCGACGTCACGTTCGATGACGTGGTTGCCCACATCGAGCACTGGCTCGACCTCGGGGGCGAGGGGGTCGTCGCGCTCGGGGCCGACTTCGACGGAGCCACCGTCCCCGCCTTCCTCGACGGCGCACAGACGCTGCCCTCCCTCCAGGCCCTTCTCGCCAGGCGCCTTGGCGAGGGGGTCTGCGAGCGGATCTGCGCGGGCAACGCGCTCGCGTTCTTCGAGCGGGTCGGACGCGGGCGCTAAGGCTCCTCGGCGTTCGCTCTGCGCACCGGGCCTTACGAAGACGCCGCGCCCCACCTGCTGTGAGGTGGGGCGCGGCACTGGAAAGGAGGCTCGGCGAGGGGTGCATGGCGGGACCCCGCGTCGAGAAGGGTCATCGATGACGGCTAGGGCGCTGTCGGGGCAGCGTCGGCGGAAAGGCCCATGTAGGCGAGCATCCCCTCGACGGCACGCTTGGCCCCTGCGACGGCGTGGACCACGGTGCGCGGGCCGGTGGCCACGTCGCCCGCGGCGAAGACGCCCGGGACGGTGGTCATGCAGGACTCGTCGACCTCGAGCAGGCCGCGCTCGTTGGTGGCAAGCCCCGTCGTGGTGAGCACGAGCTTGTTCTTGGGGAGCTGGGACACGGCGATGATCACGGTGTCGCAGCGCACGTGGTCGGGCTCGTCCTCGTAGCCGACGACGTCGTTCTTCTCGTCGAAGATCGCGGTGCGGAAGGTCGGGCCCTCGTCGTCGATGGAGACGACGTCCTTGCCGTAGACGATCTCGGCGCCCTCGAGCTCCGCGTACTCGACCTCCTCGGAGCTGGCGGTGACGTCGCGCGTGTTGGAGTAGAGCGTCACGCGCCGCGCCCCGTGGCGCAGAGCCGAGCGGGCCACGTCCATGGCGACGTTGCCCACGCCAATGATGGCCACGTCGCGGCCGATGGAGACGCTCGAGGGGTCGACGAGGTAGTCGATGCCGAAGAAGACGTTTCCGCGCGCCTGGCCCAGGATGTCGAGCTTGCGGGCGCGCCAGGTGCCGGTGCCCACGAAGACCGCATCGTAGCCGTCGCGGAAGAGGTCGTCGATGTGCAGGGCTCCTCCGATCGTGGTGGAGGGGCGCACGCGAACGCCGAGCGCGCACATGACCTCGCGATACCGCTGCACGAGCTCCTTGGAGAGGCGGAACTCGGGGATGCCGTACTGCAGCACGCCCCCGATCTCCGTGCGCTGCTCGAAGACCGTGACGGCGCAGCCGCGCTCGGCGAGCTTGATCGCCACCGTGATCCCCGCCGGGCCCGAGCCGATGACGGCGACGGACTTCCCGCAGGGCTCCGGCCGCTCGGGCTCCAGCCGGTCGAGGTAGGTGCTCGAGATGTAGTGCTCGATGCTCGAGAAGTGCACGGGGTTGCCCCTGCGCGCCTGGACGCAGTTGCCCTCGCACTGGTTCGAGTGGTTGCACACGAGCGAGCACACGGCGCTCATGGGGTTGTTCTCGAAGAGCAGGGCTCCAGCCTCATCCATCCGGCGCTCCTTGAAGAGCCGGATGACCTCGGGAATGGGGGTGTGGACGGGGCAGCCCCGCTCCTGGCACATCGCCCGTCGGCAGCCCAGGCAGCGGTTGGCCTCCTCGATGACGTGAACGGCCACGGCTAGCCCCTGATCTCGCGAACGAGCGCGGCGGCCTCGGAGGTGAGCTCGAGCATGCGGTCGAACTCGCCGGCTCGGATGAGGTCGGGCTTGACCATCCAGGTGCCGCCACAGGCGAGAATCGCCGGGCACTCGAGATACTCGCGCAGGTTGGACGCGGACACGCCGCCGGTGGGCATGAAGCGGTGCCCCACGAAGACAGAGGCGAGCGCCTTGATGGTGGCGAGCCCTCCGTACTGCGCGGCCGGGAAGAACTTGGTGACCTCGAGCCCCGCGTTCACGAGTGCGGTGACCTCGGTGGGGGTGACGCCGGCCGGCAGCACCGGCACCTCGTGCTCGAGGCACCAGTTGACCACCTGCATGTTGTAGCCCGGAGAGACGATGTAGCGCGCGCCCGCGTCCACGGCCCGGCGCGCCTGCTCGAGGTTGAGCACGGTGCCGGCGCCCACGAGCAGGTCGGGGCACTTCTCGCTCATCTCGTGGATTGCGTCGGCGGCGCAGGCGGTGCGGAAGGTGACCTCGGCCGAGGGCAGGCCGCCCTTCACGAGCACGTCAGCCACCGGCAGCGCGTCCTCGACACGGTCGAGCACGACGACCGGCACCACGCCGACCCTCTCCACCTCGCGATAGAACCCGTCCATGTACCCCATGTCTCTCCCCTCCTGCCGGAAGCCCCGGCAAAACCTGACAGTTGACCCTGTCACCTTTGTCATGCTAGCGGGCGACGCGCGTGCCGGCGCCCTTCGATGCCACTGCCTCGATCTCGGCGGGCGTCACGAGGTTGGAGTCCCCGTGGATCGTGAGCTTGAGGACGCTTGCGGCGATGGCGTACTCGCTCGCGTGGTCGAGGTCGAAGCCGTGGAGCAGCGCGTGGACAAGCCCCGCGCCGTAGGCGTCTCCGGCGGCCACGCCCTCGAGCACGTGCACGTGATGGACGGACGAGAAGTGCGGCTCGCCGTCGGCGTAGACCATGCCCATCCAGTCGGAGTCCTCGACGGAGCGGACGTCGCGGATGACGGAGGCGACCATCCCGCACCCGTAGCGCTCGCAGATCTGACGAGCCATCTCCACGTAGTCGTCGCGCTCCTCGATCCCGTTGGAGAGCGAGCCGGAGACGCAGGTCATCCCCAGGGCTGAGGGCGCGTCCTCGTCGTTGGCCACGCAGACGTCGACGTGCGGCATGAGGCGCGCCATCACGGCCTGGGCACGCTCCGGGCTCCAGAGCTTGCCGCGGTAGTTGAGGTCGAGGATGGTGGTGATGCCGCGCTCGCGGCAGGCGGCGAGCGCCTCCTCGCAGGCGAGGGCCATCTCCTCGGAGACGGCGGGCGTCACGCCGGAGACGTAGAAGGCGCCCACGCCCTCGAGGATGGCGCCCCAGTCGAGCTCGTCGTGGCCCGCGAGCGAGATAGCCGAGTACTTGCGGTCGTAGACGCAGCCGTTGGAGCGCACCGACGCGCCCACCTCGAAGAAGTAGGACCCGAGGCGGTCCCCCGAGCGGACGACGCGGGAGACGTCGACGCCGTAGGACGCGAGCGAGCGCAGCGCGCAGTCGCCGATGCGGTTGGCGGGGACGATGGAGACGAAGGCCGCGTCATCGCCCTGGTACGCGAGGGAGAGCGCCGCGTTGGCCTCGGCGCCGCCGTAGCGCACCTCGAACGTCGATGCCTGCTCGAGCCGGAGGTTGTCCGGCGGCGAGAGCCGCATCATGATCTCGCCGAACGCGAGCACCTTGGTCTTCTCGTTCACCACGTCTCCCATCTTTAGCGTGTCTAGCTTTAGGAAATCGATTTCCCAACAGTATGTAGTATAGTACCGAGAAGAACAATCTGCGCGCGGAGGAGCGCGCACACGAAGTCTCGACAAACACGAGGGGGCGGCATGGCGCGCACGAGCATCAGGGACGTCGCACGCGAGGCGGGAGTGAGCCCGGCCACGGTGTCGCGGTTCCTGAACGGCCGCTGGACCTCCATGTCCGCCGAGACGCGCGAGCGCATCGCGGAGGTGGTGGAGCGAACGGGATACCGGCCGAGCAGCGTGGCGCGCAGCCTTCGCCTCGAGACCTCCCACACGCTCGGGGTGGTCATGGCCGACGTCCGCAACCCCTACTCCGGAGAGGTCCTGCAGGAGCTCTGCGACCAGGCCGAGTCCGCTGGCTACACGCTCATGTGCTCCTTCTCGGAGAACGACCCCACTCGCGAGGCCGAGGCCGTCGAGCGGCTCGTGGACGCACGCGTCGACGGCCTCGTGGTCAACACGACCGGCGGCAACGACGAGCTCATCGCCAAGACCGCGGCGCGCGTCCCAACCTGCCTGCTCGACCGCGCGATCTCGGGCCCGGACGGGAGCACGTGCGCGGTCGACCTCGTGACCTCGGACAACGCCCGGCTCGTGGAGAACCTGCTCGACCTGCTCGCGCGGCGCGGGGCGAGAAGGGCCGCGCTGCTCACGGAGCCCGTCTCCACGAGCGCCACGCGGCGCGCCCGCGCCGACGCCTTCGCCGAGGGCCTCTCCCGGCACGGCATGGGAGGCTCCGTCGAGGGGCTCGGCGAGGGGGGCGAGGGCATCGAGGAGGTGCTCGCCCGCCTCGCTCGCGGGCGCGGGGAGGGGCCGCTCGCCATCGTTGCGGTGAACGGCCTCGTCTTCCTGCGCCTCGCCGAGGCGATCAGGGGGAGCGGCCTTGCGGTCGGGCACGACGTCGCCCTCGCAACCTTCGACGACTACGCCTGGAACCGCGTGCTCTTCGGCGGCGTGACCACGGTCGCGCAGGACACCGCGCGCGTTGCCGGCGAGGTCCTCGTGCGCGTGCTCGCGCGGGCGAAGGACCCGACCCGCCCGACGGGGCGCGTGGAGGTGCCCGGCACCGTCATCGAGCGCGCGAGCACGCGGCTGTCGTGACGGCGAGGCGTCCCTCCCCTCATGCCGGAAACGTCGCGACGGCCCCGCGGGGCAGTGAACTGCGGCCCAAAACTTGGACGCAATAATAATAGCCGCTAGGCGGCGTCGCGAAGGGCCTGCTCCCGGAACCCCACCGGGGTCAGGCCCTTCAGCCCGACCTGGCGCCTCGCGTGGTTCCAGTGGTGGATGTAGTCCTCGAGATCCGCCTTGAACTTCTCGAACGTGTCCCAGTCGCGCCCGCGGAAGAACTCGTCCTTGATGTGCCCGAACACCTGCTCGGTGGCGCCGTTGTCGATGCAGTCGCCCTTGCGCGACATGCTCTGGACGATCCCCATCCCCTCGAGCGCGGCGACGAACTCGGCGTGCTGGTACTGCCAGCCCATGTCCGTCTGCATGACCGGGCTGGCCCACCCGGGCTTGGCCTCCGCGAGCATGGAGAGCATCTCGCGCTGCTGCTCGAGGTCGGGGTGCTCCGAGATCGAGTGCGCCACGATCTCCTTGCTCCCGAAGTCGTACGCCGGCGCGAGGTAGGCCTTGCCGAAGGAGAGCCTGAACTCGGTGACGTCCGTCCCCATCTTCTGCCACGGGCCGTCCGCCTTGAAGTCGCGCCCGAGCACGTTCTCGAAGGTCTCGCCGACGACGCCCTTGTACGAGTTGTACCTGTGGTAGTCGGTCTCGCGGCGGATGCCGCAGCGCAGGCCCATCTCGCGCATCATCCTGAGGACGGTCTTGTCGGCCATGCGGGCGCCGCCCACGGCCCGCAGCTCCATCGCCACCTGCCGGTGGCCGACGCCGTTCGGGAGCCTTCCGAAGATCTCGGCGACCCTGTCCCGGAGCTCCGGCCTGGTCGGCCCCTTCGGGTTCGCGAGCGCGTAGTAGTAGGTCGACCTCGCGAGGCCGGCCGCCTCGAGCAGGTCGGCGAGGTCGTGCCCCAGCCCTGAAAGCTCGGCTACGGCCGCCGCTCGCTCCCGAGCGGCAAGCCCAGCTCCACCTTCAGGGCTATCGTTTTATTTAGGTACGCCACCTGCGCCTCGAGCCTGCGAACCTCGCGCTCGGGCTCCTCCTCGCGCGTCGCCGGGGCGCCGGGAACCTTGCGCGGCCTGCCCTTGGGCCTGGGCCTGAGGGCCTCGGCGCCGCCCTCCCGGTAGAGCCGGCACCATGCCTTCAGGGGTGATACGCTGGCGATTCCGAAGCGCCTCATCGCCTCCGGCTTGGCCATCCCGCCGTCCACGACCGCGCTCGCGGCCGCCACCTTGGTCTCGAAGTCGTATCTCGCATGGCTCCCCATGTCCAGCAGCGCATCCCCTCCCACGGCGCGGAACGTCTGGTGCCATTTTCTCACGGCCTCGACCGGGAGGCCGAGGACGCCTGCGGCTGCATCCCGGCCCAGCCCGCGGTCGAAGAGGTCGCACGCGCGCCCCCTCGCCGACCTGTCGTAGATCGTCATGGAAAAAGCCTCCCATCACTCGGACTCTACTTTCCAGTCCAAGAAATGGGAGGCAGTTCACAACCATGCGGGGCCCTGGCGACGAATACGAACGGACGGGACGACCGCTCGGCTACTCCTCAGGGTAGCGCGGCGGGACGAGCCCGGCGCGCTCGAGCGAGACCACGATCGGCACCACGACGGCAAGCTGCAGGACTATGCCCATGATGGCCGTCACGAAGGAGGCCGTGAGCCAGGCCTCGAGCGAGTAGGCGCCCGGAGAGAAGATCAGCGCGCGCAGCACGCCCGCGACCACGCGCCCGGCGAGCATGGCGCCCACGAGCGAGATGTAGAGGTCGGCGGTGGCGTTGCCGGTGCGCACCACGCGGGAGAGCAGGCCGGAGACCAGGCCGTAGACAAGAAGCTCGCAGGTCATGGGCGGCAGCATCGGCGCGGGGGGCATGCCCGTGAGCAGGCCGGACAGCACGGGCGCGAGCACGCCGGTCGCGGCGCCCGCGACGGGGCCGGCCACGAGGCCGGAGATCATCACGGGGATGTGCATGGGCAGCCACGTGGCGCCCGCGTTGGGGATGGAGTGGAATGCCATCGGGAGCACGATCCCGAGCGCCGCGCACACGGCGGCGACGACGACCTTCTTCACCTGGCTCATTGGTGCCTCTTTCCCTCTCCCGCCGGAGCGGCGGCGCGCGGGCGGTCGATCCGGTACCCGCGGGCTTCCATGGCGCAGGAGAGCTCGTCGGCTCGCCTCATCGCCGAAACGAAGATGGGTACGAGCAGCCGTACGTAGCTGACGGCTCGTCGCACAATACCATGAGAAGCGACGCCTCCGCAACGTATTTCCTGGGCCCGCATGAGCTGGCGGCTCTCCCGCAGGAGCGTCGGCACGAACTGCACCGTCACGCCCACGGCGAGCGCGGCAGCCTCCGCGGGAAGGCCCAGGCGGCCGAGCGGGCGCAGCAGGCGCCTCACGCCGCCCACGAGCTCCTGGGGGCGCGTGGTCGCCGTGAGGAGGGTGCCCAGGACCACCACCAGAAGCGTCCGCACCACCACGCGCGCACCCTGCGCGAGCCCCGCGAGGGTGAGGTGCGCGGGCCCGAGCGAGATGAGGGGGGCGGCGTCGCTGAAGAAGAGCGCGTTCATCGCAAGGACCATGAGCAGGAACCAGCGCAGGCCCCACGCAGCCCGTCCGGCGGCGCGCCAGCCCACGCGCGAGGCGGCAACGAGGGCGCAGGAGCCCGCCGAGACGGCGAGCAGCTCAAGCGGAGTCGTGGCGAGCACCACGAGAAGGGCGCAGGCGAGAAGGCCGACGAGCTTGAGGGCGGCCCCCATGCGGTGGAGCGGAGAGTCCGCCCACACGTATCCGGAGGGCGACCTCACGACGCCCTCCCCCGCGCGATGGCCGACGCGAGCTCCTCGGCCGTGAGGGGGGTGCCCGGCACGTCGACGCCGGCGCGCCTCAGAGCGGAGGCGGCGCGCGCGGCGCAGGCGCCCTCGAGGCCGTGGGCGCGCATGAGCCCCGCGTCGCCGAGAAGGGCGCGCATCGGCCCGTCGAGCGTCACGCTCCCCGCCTCGAGCGCCACCACGCGGTCCGCGACCGCGGCGAGCGTGTTGGCGTCGTGGCTGGCCACGACGACCGTCGCCCCGCCCTCGGCCGCGGCGCGCACCGCAGCGAGGCACGCCGCGCGTGCGCGCGGGTCGAGCCCGGCCGTCGGCTCGTCGAGCAGCAGCAGCGCGGGGCGCAGCGCCAGCACGGACGCGATGGCGACGCGCCGCTGCTGGCCCCCCGAGAGCGCGAACGGGGAGCGGCGGCCGATCTCGTCGAGGTCGAGCCCCATGAGCGCGAGCGCGCTCGCCGCCCGCTCGCGCGCCTCGCGGGCCCCCGCGCCGCGGGCGAGGAGGCCGAAGCAGACCTCGCGCTCCACCGTGGACTCGAAGAACTGGCGCTCGGGGATCTGGAACACCAGCCCGACGGACGCGGCGAGACGCCGCGCCCCGGGGCCTCGCAGGGCGTCCGCGCCGTCCACGAGAAGGCGCCCGGAGTCGGGCGGCAGCACGCCGGCGAGGACCTCGAGCAGGGTCGACTTGCCCGAGCCCGTCTGGCCCATGAGCCCGGTGACGCCGCCGTCGAGCGAGAGCGTGACGTCGTCGAGCGCGCGGTTTCTCTCGCCCGCCGCCCCCTCGTAGGTGACGCTCGCCCCCTCGAGCCTCACTCGCACAGCGCGCTCACCAGCCCCTCGACCGTCACGGGCGCGGGGCCGGCCACGACGCCGGCCCCCTCGAGCTCGCGCCAGACGCGAACCACGAGCGGCGGCTCCAGGCCGGCCCCCTCGAGCAGCGCCTCATCGGCGAGGACGTCCGCCGGGATGCCGTCGGCCGCGACCTCGCCTTCGCGCATGACCACGACGCGGTCGGCGCGGGCGGCGAGCTCCATGTCGTGGGTGATCCAGATGACGGTGGTGCCCCGCTCATCGCGCGCCCGCGCCACAGCACGCACGAGCTCGTCGCGTCCCCGCGGGTCGACCATCGAGGTCGCCTCGTCGAGCACGATGACGTCGGCGTCGCACGCGAGCACGCCCGCGAGGGCCACGCGCTGCTGCTGGCCTCCGGAGAGCGCGTGCGTGTCACGTCGCTCGAAGCCCGCGAGCCCCACCGCGGAGAGGGCCACCGACGCCGCCTCCCGCGCTTCGGGCTCGTCGGCGCCGAAGTTCAGCGGCCCGAAGGCCACGTCCTCCCCCACCACGGAGGAGACGAACTGGTTCTCGGGGTTCTGGAAGACCATGCCGCAGGCGCGGCGGAGCTCCCAGACGCGCGACGGGTCGCCGGCGTCGATCCCGGCGACGCGCAGCTCGCCGTCCTGCAGGGGGATGAGCGCGTTCAGGTGGCGCGCGAGCGTGGTCTTTCCGGAGCCGTTCTCGCCCACGATCGCCACAAGCTCGCCCCGGGAGATGTCGAGCGAGACGCCACGCAGCGTGGTGCGGCCCCTCACGTACGCGTGGCCAATGTCGCGCGCTTCCACGATCTTCTCGCCCATCCCACCCCCTCGATAGCCGACGCGGAGTCGATTATTTTACCTCACGCCCGGGTGCCGGGGCGGCCTGACAAAGGTGACAGGGTCGTCTGTCATGATTTTCATGACAGACGACCCTGTCACCTTTGTCAGGCCGCCCCGCCAGGCCCCACATGCTGTCCGTTGTCTCGCCGAAAGTATAACGACGCAACGCGCGATGCCGCCTACCTGCGGTATTCTTGATGTGCTACCGAGAAAAACCAAGAGGAGGACACGTGCTCACCTTCGAGAAGTACGTCCGCCCCGGCACCACGCGGCAGGCCTACGAGCTCCTGCGGGAGAACCGCCAGGCCACGGTGATCGGCGGCATGATGTGGCTTCGCCTCGCCGACCGGACCTCGCCGCTCGGGATAGACCTCTCCAACTGCGGCCTCGACAAGATCGAGGAGACGCCCGCCGGGTTCAGGATCGGGGCCATGGTGACCCTGGGCCAGCTCGAGGGCCACGAGCGCTTCCAGGCGGCGACCTGCGGCATCTTCGCCGAGGCGGTCCGCGACATCGTGGGGACGCAGTTCCGCAACCTCGCCACCGTGGGAGGATCGCTCTATGCGCGCATGGGCTTCTCGGACGTCGTGTGCGCGCTGCTCGCCCTGGACACCGAGGTGGAGCTCGAGGGCGCGGGCACCATGCCCATCATCCCCTTCGTGGAGCGCGGCGCGAGAAACGACGTCCTCACGCACGTCGTCGTGCGCAGGCACCGCTACCGCGCGGCCTTCGAATCCGTGCGCAACGCGGCCACGGACTTCTCCGCCCTCAACGCGGCGGCCGCCTGCTGGCAGGGCTCCTGGCACGTCGCCGTGGGCGCGCGCCCCAAGAAGGCCACGCTCGTCACCGGCGGGGAGCGCATCCCGCTGCGCGCCGAGTTCTCCCCCGCCGAGCTCGACGGCGTCTGCGAGCTCGCCGAGAGCCTGGACTTCGGCGACGACCTGCGCGGCACCGCCGCGTGGCGCCGCGCCGTGGCGCCCGCGCTCGTCCGCCGCGCCGTGGAGCGCGCCTCAGGGAAGCCTCACGCAGAGAAGGAGGCCTAGGGATGCTCGTCAACCTCACCTTGAACGGCGCGCGCCTCGAGGAGGACGTCCGCCCGGACATGACGCTCCTCGACTTCTGCCGCGCCCACGGCTACAAGTCCGTGAAGTGCGCGTGCGAGACCTCCAGCTGCGGGCTCTGCACCGTCCTGCTTGACGGCGAGCCCGTGCTCTCGTGCTCGATCATGATGGCTCGCGCCGACGGCCACGAGGTCACCACGCTCGAGGGCATGCGCGACGGACGCCGCGAGCTCTTGGCCCAGTGCCTCGCCGAGGAGGGGGCCGAGCAGTGCGGCTTCTGCGCGCCGGGCCTCGAGATGGCCGTGCTCGCGCTCGACGCGGCGCACGCGCACGCCGACGACGAGACCGTGCGCCGCTACCTCTCCGGCAACCTCTGCCGCTGCTCCGGCTACGCGAGCCAGATGCGCGCGATCCGCCGCTTCCTCGCCCGTCACGAAGCCGGCGGCGAGCTGCCACCGCGCGAGGTCCCGGACGACCCGACCACCGAGTCGGGCGAGAGGCACGCCCAGATCGCCCGTCCCGTGGCCAAGAAGGACTCCGGCGCGCTTCTGGCCGGCGCGCCCGTCTACACCGCCGACCTCGCGCCCGAGGGCGCCCTCGTGGTGAGGCTCGTGCGCAGCCGCCACGCCAACGCGCTCGTCACGGACGTCGACAAGAGCCGCGCGCTCGAGGTCCCCGGCGTCGTCGCGGTCTTCGGCCCGGACGACGTTCCGCACAACCGATTCACCCTGGCGGGCCAGAGCTTCCCCGAGCCGAGCCCCTACGACACCGTCCTTCTCGACCGCCACGTGCGCTACGTGGGCGACGAGGTGGCCATGGTCGTGGCCGAGACCGAGGCCGCTGCCGCCGCGGGCGTGAAGGCCGTGAAGGTCGCCTACGAGCAGCTTCCCGCCGTCGTCGACGTGGAGGAGGCGCTGGACAACGCCACCGTCATCCACGACGAGGACGACTGGACGCCCGGCGGCGACAGGTCGGGCGACCCGTCGCGCAACCTCGTGGCGCACGGCGAGCGCGTCCACGGGGACCTGGACGCCGCCTTCGCCGCCTCCGACGTGGTGATCGAGCGAACCTATCGCACGCAGGCCACGCAGCAGTCCATGATGGAGACGTTCCGCTCCTTTGCCTACACCGACGCCTTTGGCCGCCTCACCGTGGTGAGCTCCACGCAGGTGCCCTTCCACATCCGCCGCCAGGTGGCAAACGCCCTGGGGATCCCCAAGCGCCAGGTGCGCGTCATCAAGCCGCGCGTGGGCGGCGGCTTTGGCGCCAAGCAGAGCGGCTGCAACGAGCCCTTCGCCGCGTTCGCCGCGATGAAGACGGGCCGCCCGTGCGTGTGCACCTACACGCGCGCGGAGACCATGAGCTGCTCAAACACGCGCCACGAGATGGTCCTCAAGGTGCGCGTGGGAGCCCGCCGCGACGGCACGATCGAGGCCATCGACCTCTACGCGCTCTCCAACGCCGGCGCCTACGGGTACCACGGCACCACCACGGTCACGCTCGTGGGCGGCAAGGCGCTGCCGATCTACAACCACGCCTCGGCTAGCCGCTTCAGCTATGACGTGGTCTACACCAACACCACGCCAGGCGGCGCCTACCGCGGCTACGGCGCGACGCAGGGCTGCTTTGCCGTGGAGTCCGCGGTCAACGAGCTGGCCGACGAGCTGGGCATGGACCCGTGCGAGCTGCGCCTCAAGAACCTCGTCAAGCCCGGCGAGACACTCTGGCAGCTCAACGACGAGCACCTCTACAGCTGCCGCCTCGACGAGTGCCTCGAGCGCGCGATGGACATGGTGGGCTGGAAGGGCCGACCCCTCCGCGAGGACCTCGGCGACCGCGTGCGCGGCCTGGGCGTGGCCCTCACGATGCAGGGCTCCGGCATCGCGATGGTGGATATCGCCAACGTGGACATCCGCCTCGAGGACGATGGCTTCTACGTGCTCTCCATCGGCGCCACCGACGTGGGCACCGGCGCGGACACCATCCTCGCCCAGATGGCGGCCGAGGCGCTCGGCTGCGACGTGGACCGCATCGTCACCAAGGGCGTGGACACCGACACCTCCCCCTTCGACACCGGCGCCTACGCTTCCTCGGGCACCTACACCACCGGCGGCGCCGTCGTGCGCGCGGCCGAGGACCTCGTGCGACAGATCCGCGAGCAGGCGGCGCGCGTCTTCGGCGTGACGGCTGACGACGTCGAGTTTGACGGCGAGTCCGTGCGCTGCGCGGGCGCGGGCGGCGCCGAGCAGGAGATGACCGTCGCCGCGCTGGCCAACAGGCTCATCGGCTTCGGCCTGCACCCCGGCATGCTCGAGGGCCACGGCACCAACGCCCAGCCCACCTCGCCGCCGCCCTACATGGCCGGCGTCGCCGAGGTCGAGGTCGACAAGGCCACCGGCAAGGTCACGGTCACCGACTACGCGGCCGTCGTGGACTGCGGCACCGTCATCAACCCGGCGCTCGCGCGCGTGCAGGCCGAGGGCGGCATCGCCCAGGGCATCGGCATGGCGCTCACGGAGCAGGTCTCCCGCGACGAGCGCGGCAACCTGCGCACCGGCGACCTCATGACGTACAAGCTGCCCACCCGCATGGACGTGCCCGAGCCGCGCGTCGAGTTCATGCCCAGCTTCGAGCCCACGGGGCCCTTTGGCGCCAAGTCCATCGGCGAGGTCGTCATCAACACGCCGTCGCCGGCGGTCATGAGCGCCGTAGCGCACGCGACCGGCCGCTATGTGCGCGACCTGCCCATCACGCCGAGCAAGGTGCTTCTCGGCGAGTAGCCGCCGCGGCGGGCGGCGAGACGGCCCGCGAGCGCGCGGATTCGCAACCTGGGATTGTCGAGAATCCCCGCCCACGCATTGGCCTTCGGATGCGTGGGCGGGGATTTCTCGTCATGGTGCGCTCGTTTCCGCGGCGGCGCATCTGATGGTTCAGCCTATATGACGCGCAAGCTCAGATGCCCGGCAGCGGCGAGCCGCGCACGACGAGGCAGTCGGGCACCGCGCCACGGACGGCGGAGGGGCCGAGAGGGGCCTCGGCCCGCGGCGCGCGCTAGAATCAAACGGTTGACCGCTCTTTCCGGAGGCCAGATGTTCAGGCTCAGACGCTACCTCGCCGGGCACTACGCCGAGTGCGTGCTCGCCCCGCTCTTCAAGATGCTCGAGGCGCTGCTCCAGCTCCTCGTCCCCCTTGTGATGGCGCAGGTGATCGACGTCGGGATAGCCACGCGCGACGTCCCCTACGTGCTCTGGCACGGCGCGCTGCTCGTGGGCATGGGCGTCTTCGCCTGGGCAATCTCGGTCACGGCGCAGTACTTCTGCTCCAAGCTGGCCTCCGCCTTCGGCACCGCCCTGCGCGACGACCTCTTCCGCCACGTGCTCAGCCTCTCGCGCGCCGACGTGGAGCGCCTGGGCAAGTCCACGCTCGTCACCCGCATCACCAACGACTCCCAGCAGGTGCAGGACGGCCTCAACATGTTCTTCAGGCTCATCCTGCGCTCGCCCTTCGTGACCTTCGGCACCGTGGTCGCGGCCTTTCTCGTGGACGGCGTCGAGGGGGCGGCGCTGCTCGCCGCCGTGATCGTCTCGGGCGCCGTCGTCATGGGCTTCATGCGCGTGACCACGAGCCGCTACCGCGAGATTCAGCGGGGCCTCGACGACGTGCTCCTGGCCACCACGGAGAACCTCGAGGGCGTGCGCGTGCTGCGCGCCTTCCGCCGCGAGGCCGCGGAGCGCGCCGCCTTCTCCGATGCGGCCGGCACCGTGCGCGACCGCCAGGTCTCCACGGGAGACGTCTCCGCCCTCGTGAACCCGCTCACCTACCTCGCCATAAACTGCGGCCTCATAGCCCTGCTGTGGTTCGGGGGCCTGCGCGTCGACGCCGGCCACCTCACGCAGGGGCAGCTCGTGGCGCTCGTGAGCTACGTGAGCCAGGCGCTCGTCGAGCTCCTCAAGCTCACGAACCTCATCGTGCTGCTCTCCAAGGCCTCAGCCTGCGCCAAGCGCGTGAACGAGGTCTTCGAGACGCGCCCCTCCATGGCCGACGGCCCGCGCGAGGCCGCGCTCCTGCCGGGCGAGCCCGCACTCGCCTTCGACGACGTGAGCTTCACCTACGCCGATGGCGCCGGGCACGCCCTCAGCCACGTGAGCTTCGCGCTGGCGCCCGGCGAGACGCTCGGGGTCATCGGCGGCACGGGATCGGGCAAGTCCACGCTCGCGAGCCTCGCCATGCGCTTCTACGACGCCACCGAGGGCGCGGTCCGCGTGGGCGGCGCCGACGTCCGCGAGCTCACGCGCGAGAGCCTCCGGCGCGAGGTCTCGCTCGTGGAGCAGGGCGCCGCGCTCTTCTCGGGAACCATCGAGTCCAACCTGCGCTGGGGCGACGCAGGCGCGGGCGAGAAGGACCTCGAGGCCGCGCTCGCCACGGCGCAGGCCGCCTCGGTCGTGGACGGCAAGGGCGGGCTTGCCGCAGATGTCGAGCAGTTCGGCCGCAACTTCTCCGGCGGGCAGCGCCAGCGCCTCGCCATCGCGCGGACCCTCGCGCGGCGCCCGGGCGTCCTCATCCTCGACGACGCCTCGTCGGCGCTCGACTTTGCCACGGACGCGGCGCTGCGCCGGGCCATCGCCCGCGACTGCGCCGGCACCGCCGTCGTGACCATCTCGCAGCGCGTGACCGCCGTGCGCCACGCCGACCAGATCCTCGTGCTCGACGGTGGGCGCCAGGTGGGGCTCGGCACCCACGAGGAGCTCCTTGAGGGCTGCCCCGTCTACCGCGAGATCTGCGAGTCCCAGCTCACCGCCGAGGAGGTGTCCCGATGAGCGAGAAGAACCCGCGCGGGGGCGTCACGCGCCCCTCGGACGGCACCGTCCGCCGCATGGCCGGCCTGTTTGCCGGGCGGCGCGGTGCGCTCGCGCTGACCGCCCTGCTCACCGTCGCCGTCGTGGTGGGCACGCTCTCGCTGCCCGTGCTCTCCGGCCGTGCGGTCGACTGCGTGGTGGGCCCGGGCGAGGTCGACTTCGCCGGCCTGCGCGCCTCGCTCGCCTGGATCGCCGGGGCGCTCGCCGCCACGGCTGCCTGCCAGTGGGCCCTCACGGCCGTGACCAACCGACTCGCCTTCGGCGCGACGCTCGACCTGCGTCGTCGCTGCTTCGACCACCTGCAGGAGCTCCCGCTCTCCTACCTCGACTCCCACGGCCACGGCGACCTGGCGAGCCGCATCGTCACGGACGCCGACATGCTCACGAACGGCCTGCTCATGGCCTTCCAGCAGCTCCCCACGGGCATCCTCACCATCGTGGTGACGCTCGTCTTCATGTTTGCGCTCAACCCCGCCATCGCCGCCGTGGTGGCGCTGCTCACCCCCGTCTCGGTCTTCACGGCGCGCTTCATCGCCACGCACAGCGCGAAGCACTTCTCGGGCCAGTCGCGCATCCGCGGCGAGCTCACCGCCTACGTGGAGGAGATGGTCGGCGGCATCTCGGCCGTCGAGACCTTCGAGACGCAGGGGGCCGTCGCCGCGCGCTTCGCCGAGACGGACGACGCCCTGGGGGAGGAGAGCTTCAAGGCGGTGTTCTTCTCGTCCCTGGTGAACCCCACGACGCGCTTCGCGAACTCCCTCGTGTACGCGGCGATCGGCATCTTCGGCGCGTTCGTGGCCATGGGCGGCGGCATCACCGTGGGCGGCCTTTCGGCCTTCCTCGGCTACGCCGACCAGTACGCCAAGCCCTTCAACGACATCTCCGGCGTCGCCACGGAGCTCCAGAACTCCGTGGCGTGCGCGCGGCGCCTCTTCGCCCTGCTCGACGAGCCCGCCGAGGCGCCCGACGCCGAGGACGCGGCCGCGCTCGCCGAGCCCCGCGGCGAGGTGCGCCTGGACCACGTGGCGTTTGGCTACGACGCCGACCGCCTGGTGCTGCGCGACGTCGACCTCGAGGTGCGCCCCGGCATGCGCATCGCCCTCGTGGGCGAGACCGGCTGCGGCAAGACCACCCTCATCAACCTCATCATGCGCTTCTACGACGTGAGCGCGGGAGCCGTGCGCGTTGACGGGCGTGACGTGCGCGAGTGGACGCGCGAGAGCCTGCGCGCCGGCTGGGGCATGGTGCTGCAGGACACGTGGGTCCGCCGCGCGACGGTGCGGGAGAACGTGAGCATGGGCCGGCCCGACGCCACGCTCGAGGAGGTCCGCGCCGCGTGCCGCGAGGCCTACGCGGACGACTTCATCATGCGCCTGCCGCAGGGCTACGACACGGTCCTCGACGGCTCGAGCGCGCTCTCGGCGGGCCAGCGACAGCTCCTGTGCATCGCCCGCGTGATCCTCGCGCGCCCGGCGATGCTCATCCTCGACGAGGCCACCTCGAACATCGACACGCGCACCGAGCTCCTGGTCCAGCGGGCCCTCGCCAACCTCATGGCGGGTCGCACGAGCTTCGTCGTGGCGCACCGCCTCTCCACCGTGCGCGACGCCGACCTCATCTGCGTCATGGCCGACGGCGTGATCGCGGAGCGCGGAACCCACGACGAGCTCCTTGCCGCCGGCGGGCGCTACCGGCACATCTACGAGTCCCAGTTCGCCCCCACGGAGTAGGCGACCTGACAAAGGTGACAGGGTCATCTGTCATGTTTTTCAGGCGTGCAAAGGGGACAGGCACTTTCGCACGGGCGCGCCCGTGCGAAAGTGCCTGTCCCCTTTGCACGCCCCTGCACGCCACAACTGGCCGAGTGACTGGTTTCGTACCAACGGAGCCCCCCATGGGGCCTCATCCGTCCAAAACCCGTCACTCACGCAGAGGGGCCGAGCGGGGTGGGCGCGTCACATGAGCCCGCGCACGTGCGCGACGGCGAGAAGGGCGCTCTCGAGCTGGGTGGCAACGAGGTCGCGGATGGGAATCGCCCGGTAGCTCGAGCGCGCCTCGAAGTCGGCGCAGGCCTCGCGCAGCCACGACTCCGCCTCCGCCCCGACCTCCGCCGCGACGACGCGCTCGGAGGAGGAGAGCCGGCGCTCGGACGCCTCCCAGTCGATCGCGGAGAGCAGCATGCCCACGTTCCTTGATCGGTAGAAGCGGCGCACGACGTCGGCGTCAAAGGCCTCGGCGACGGTCGCCTCGCGCGCGAACGCCGGGTCGTCCCGCGCCTGACGCCGCAGGGCCGCGTCGGAGGCCGCGAAGGACTCCGCGGCAAGCGCCCGGCGATACGGGTTCTTCTCGCCCAGGACGCCGCCGAGCTCCCCAATCCACCCCTCGACGAGCCTCCCGCACGCGCCGACCCAGTCGAGCCGGGCGAGAAGTACCTCGGAGAGGGTGCGCCCGCACCCCGAGCCGTCCTCGATGGCGCGGTCGTAGAAGTAGGGGATCTCGCACACGAGGCCGAAGGTGCCGTGGCGGCGCGCCGCATAGGCCGCGCTCGTCGTGCCGTGCCCCACGAGCGCGGCCGGGTCCTCGGCACCGAGGGACTCATAGTAGTCGTAGGCGTCCTCTGCCCCGAGGGCCCCCAGGACGGCGGGCGCGAGCTGTTTGGCGTAGGGCATCTCGGGCGTCGAGAGGTCGAGCGGGACGCCCCTGCGGCGAGCCGCGTCGCGGAGCGGCTCCCAGAGCGCGGGGGTGGGCTCCGTCTCGTACCAGTAGGCCCCGCCGAAGCTGCAGTTGTGAAGCGAGAGCAGAAGGTCGGGCCGCACCTCGTCGATGAGGAGCATCCCGCAGGACGCCTCGGGCGTGGGCGCATTGAACGCGAGCCGCTTGTGCCGCACGGGGAAGGTCCAGTCCGGCTGGTCGGCGAAGTCGGGGCGGAAGTAGTGGCGCGCGTAGTCGAAGAGCGTGTAGGGCCCCTTGAGCCAGCCCTCGTTGAAGGCGAGCCCGTCTATGTCCCACGCCTTGACGAGGTACCAGGTGACGCCCAGCTCCGCGGCGAGACCCGGGTCGGCGGCGAGGCGCTCCGCGAGGTAGCTCACCGCCATCACGCCCACGGGCTCGTTGGGGTGGGGCGCCCCGAGCGCCGCAGCGGCGCACTCCCCCGCCCCGACGGTGAGGCACCTGACGGGCCGGCCGCCCCGCGAGCGCCCGAGCTCCGTCACGCGCACGGCGTCGGGATGGGCTCGGGCGAGCCCGTCGGTGGCCGCCTCGAGCTCGTCCACGGTCAGAAAGCACGGGTAGTCCGGAACGCCCCGGAGAAGGTTCTCGCACGCGCTGGCAAACGACATGGCGCCTCCCGCAGACCTGATGACGTAGCGTCGCCTTATAGTTGCTACGATACGCTACATCCGCACATTAAGATACCTTGGAGGCCACCATGTCGCACCCTGACCCCACGACAGCTCCGCTCATCACCCGTCGCTGCGCGCTCGCCGGAGCGGGGGCGCTCGCGCTCGGGCTCGCCGCGTGCTCGGATGAGGGGGGAGCATCAGGCGACGCCGCCCAGGAGCGCATCTTCACCTGGGGCGTCAAGAACACCAAGGAGACGCTCGACATGCAGCACTCCACGCAGAACGGGACCATCCCGGGCGCGATCTGCGAGTGCCTCGTGTCCTTCTCGCAGGACGACGGCACCGTGTCCCCCGTCCTCCTCACCGGCCTTCCCGAGGCGAGCGAGGACGGCCTCACCTACTCCTTCGAGCTCGCGGAGGGCATCGCCTTCCACGACGGGTCCACCCTCACCGCGGAGGACGTGCGCTACACCTTCACTCGCATGTTCGTCCCCGAGCAGGCGTCCGTGTGCTCCGGCTACTACGTGATGATCGTCGGCGCCCAGGCCATGCTCGACGGCGAGGCCACCGAGCTCGAGGGATTCACCGTGGAGGACGATCGCCACTTCACCATCCGGCTCGAGTACCCCTACTCCCCCTTCGTGAGCGCGCTCACGCTCGCCTTCGCGGAGATCTTCCCCCGCGAGGCCTGCGAGGCGGCGGGGGACGACTGGGGCATCGGCACGCTCGTGGGCACGGGCCCCTACCGGCTCGTCTCCAGCACCGAGACGGGCGTCTCGCTCGAGGCCTTCCCCGACTACCACGGCGGGGCGCCGGCGCTCGACCGGCTCGAGATCGTCTACATCGACGACAACAACACCAAGATGCTCAACTACAAGGCAGGCGACGTCGACGCATGCGAGCTCGACGCGACCCTGCTCTCCCAATACCAGGGAGACGCCGAGGTGGCCGACCAGATCGTCTCCTACGAGCCGATGGGAACCTGCTTCGTCAACGTCAACCTCAACATGCCTGAGTTCTCCGACACGCGCGTGCGCGAGGCGCTCTCCCTCGCCATCAACCGCCAGGAGCTCGTTGACACCCTTCTCTCGGGAGCGGGCACGCCCGCGACGCAGTTCCTGAACCCGCGAGAGATCGGCTACGACGACTCGCGCGAGGCCTACGCCTACGACCCCGAGCGCGCCCGCGAGCTGCTCGCCGAGGCCGGGGCCGAGGGCCTCTCCTTCACCGCGATGACGCGCGCCTCCGAGCAGAACATCATGGTGGCGCTCCAGGCCTACTGGGCCGAGATCGGCGTCGACGTGAGGGTCGAGACGCTCGACAACGGCGTCTGGACGGACACGCGCGCCCAGGGCGGCATGCCCGCGACCATCGTCACCTGGCTCACCACCGTGCCGCTCGAGGGTGCCGTGCACCTCTCGTCGTGGTTCAAGACCGAGAACGCGTCCAAGAGGAGCTCCTTCTACGCCAACCCCGAGTTCGACGCCACCTGCGACGAGGCCCTCTCCGAGCTGGACGAGGACAGGCGCGCCGAGCTCGCCCAGCAGGCCGACCGCATCCTCACGCAGCAGGACTGGGGCACGATCCCGCTCTACTATCCCAAGCGCCAGATCGTCCAGAGGCCGTGGGTGTCCGGCATCGAGTTCCAGAACGCCATCATCGTGCTGAACGACGTCTCGGTGGACATGGGGCAGAAGAGCGCGTAGCGAGAAGGACCGCGGCGCCAGCGAAGGCGTGCAATGGGGACAGGCACTTTCGCACGGACCCTCCGTGCGAAAGTGCCTGTCCCCTTTGCACGGCCCCCTTTGCACACCGACTCGTTTTGAACAGACGAGGCCCCAAAAGGGGCCTCGTCTGTTCAAAAGCTGTCACTCTCCCTCGCCCGGGACGGGACGGGCCGCAGGTCGGGAGGCCTAGCGCAGGACGACGCCCTCGCGGACGCGCCCCACCGCCTCGTCCCCCAGGTAGTGGCGGACGATCTCGAGCGCGAAGAGCATGGCCGTGCCCGCGCCCTGGCTCGTGATGAGGTTGGCGTCCACGACCACCGGCTCGTCGGCGAGGAGAACGGCGCCGTGCTCGGCGAGCACGTGCTGGAAGCCGGGGTTGGAGGTGGCGCGCCGCCCCTCGAGCAGGCCGAGCTCGGCAAGGATGGACGGGGCGGCACAGATCGCGGCGAGCGGCCGGCCCGCCGCGGCGCGGGCGGCGAGCTCCTCGCAGAGGGGCGCGCACGCCCTCAGGTTCGGCGTGCCGGGGATGCCCCCGGGCAGCACGAGCATGTCGTAGTCGTCAAACGAGAAGTCCTCGTCGAAGAGCGAGCGCTTGCAGACGATCGTGACCTCATGCGATGACGTCACCGTGCGCTCGGGCGTAATCGCCACGGTGTCGCAGGGGATGCCCGCACGAAAGAGGAGGTCAACGACCGTGAGGCCCTCGATCTCCTCGAGTCCCGGCGCCACGAACACGGCCACGCGCTTCTCACTTGCCTGCTTGAACATGTCATCCTCCTCCGAGCTGCGTCGCGCGCCGCCCTACTAGTCCATCTCTATTCCCGCGTTGATGGCGTCCGCGATGGCCCGCGGGTCGTCAGTGCCGCGAATGACGGTCTTGAAGTCGTCCTTCATGAGTAGGACGGCGGTCTTGGAGAGGAGCCTGATGTGCGTGGTGCCCGCCTCCCCCTCCGGGACGAGCAGGGAGATGGCAACGTCGATGGGCTTGTCGTCGAAGCTCGGCCAGGGGATGGGGTGGTCGTTCTTCACCACGATGACCGAGGCCTCGAGAATGGCGGGCGACTTCGCGTGGGGCACGGCGAAGCCGTCGGTCATGCCCGTCTCCCCCATCGCCTCTCGGGCGAGGAAGGCGTCGCAGACCACCTCGGCGTCGCTCGCAAAGCCGAGCTCGACCGCCCGCTCCGAGATGAAGCGGAGCATGTCCTCCCGCGTGTCGATGCTCTGGCCGATGAAGACGCTCTCTGCCCTGACGAAGTCGCTCACGTGAGTCTCCTTTGTTCCCGCGGGCCCCCGAGGCCCGCCCTGTGCCCCATGATAGCGGTTGCGCGGTGGAGGCGCAGGACACGCTACCGTGCCGGAGGCTCGATCCCCAGGTGGTCGAAGGCCGCAAGCGTGGCCTGGCGGCCCTGCGGCGTTCGCACGATGAGGCCGCGCTGCAGCAGGTACGGCTCATAGACGTCCTCGAGCGTGGAGGGGTCCTCGGAGACGGCGCTCGCGACCGTGGTGAGCCCCACCGGACGGCCGCGGAAGGTGCTGCAGAGCGCGGTCAGTATGCGCACGTCCATGGTGTCGAGGCCCATGGCGTCGATCTCGAAGAACTCGAGCGCCTCTGCGGCGACCTCCCAGGTAATCGTTCCCTCGCGCTTGACCTGCGCATAGTCGCGCACGCGCTTGAGCAGGCGGTTGGCGAGGCGCGGCGTGCCGCGCGAGCGCGAGGCTATCTCGGCCGCACCCTGCTCGTCGATCTCAACGCCCAGGATGTGCGCCGAGCGGCTCACGATGACGCCGAGCTCCGCAGGGGTGTAGTAGTCGAGGCGGTACGAGATGCCAAAGCGGTCGCGCAGGGGGCCCGTGAGCAGGCCCGTGCGCGTGGTTGCGCCCACGAGCGTGAAGTGGGGGACGTCGATGCGGATGGAGCGCGCCGCCGGCCCCTTGCCGATGACGATGTCGAGGAAGAAGTCCTCCATCGCGGGATAGAGGATCTCCTCGATCTGGTGGTTGAGGCGATGTATCTCGTCCACGAAGAGGACGTCGCCCGCCTCGAGGTTGGTGAGGATGGCGGCGAGGTCCCCAGCGCGCTCGATGGCGGGGCCCGAGGTGGTGTGCATCTTGGCCCCCATCTCGTTTGCCACGATGCCCGCGAGCGTCGTCTTGCCGAGGCCCGGGGGGCCCGAGAAGATCACGTGGTCGAGCGCCTCGCCGCGGTCGCGCGCGGCCTGGATGAGCACGCGGAGGTTCTCCCGCACGCGCTCCTGGCCGATGTACTCGTCGAGCGTCCTCGGCCTGAGCGTGCGGTCCTGGTCGAGGTCGTCGGCGGTGAGCTCGCCCGTGACGTCACGCGGGCCCGCGGGGCGGGCGGGCGCGGCGCCGGCGAAGAGGTCCTTCTCGCTCGCCTCCCACATCATCGGCCACTCCCCAGGCGCCTCAGGGCGTAGGCGAGGACCTGCTCGATGGTGACGGCGCCGGCCTCCTCATGCCCCTCGAGGGCGAGCTCGGCCTCCTGGGAGGTGAAGCCCATCGAGAGCAGCGCCTCGGTCGCCTCGGCGGCGACGCCCGCGCCCGAGGCGGCCACCGGCAGCGGCGCGGCGTCGGGCTCGGAGAGGCCGACGAGCCCGCGCAGCTCGGCGCTCTTGGAGAAGACGTCGGAGAGCTCCACGATGAGGCGGCTCGCCTTCTTGCGGCCCACCCCCGGGACCTGGGCCATCCGCGCGGCGTCCTGCGTGGTCACGATCTGCGCGAGCACGGAGGGCGAGAAGGTCGAGAGCACCGAGAGGGCGAGCTTGGAGCCCACGCCCGAGATGGCGCGCAGCTGGTCGAAGAGGGCGCGCTCCTCGCGGGTGGCGAATCCGTAGAGCTCCATCGAGCCGTCGCGCACCACCATGCGCGCGAGCAGCGTCACGCCCGCCTCGCCCACGTGGGGCAGCGAGGCTGCCGTGGTCGACGAGACGCCGAGCTCGAAGCCGACGCCCCCCACGTCGAGCACGACGTGGGTCGGCAGCGCCTCGATGAGCGTGCCGGTGAGCTGGACTATCACGTGAGGACCCTCCTTGCCTCCCCAAGGCTCTTCGTTCTGACGACGTTCGCGTGGCACACGGCGGCGGCGAGCGCGTCGGCCGCATGGTCGGGGCGCGGGTCGTGGTCGAGCGCCAGGACGTTTCTCACCATGTAGATGACCTGGTGCTTGTCGGCCGCGCCGGTCCCCACGACGGCCTGCTTGATCTGCATGGGAGTGTACTCCCCCACGGCGAGCCCCGCCGTCGAGCATGCGACGATGGCGGCGCCGCGGGCCTGCGCGGTGGCGATGGCCGACTTGGTGTTCTCGCCGAAGTAGACGCTCTCGATGGCGAGCTCGGTGGGGCCGTAGCGGTCTATGACCCCTCTCAGCTCCGAGTAGATCCTGCCCAGACGCAGGTCGATCGGCTCGGAGGCGCGCGTCGTCACGCAGCCGTACGCCCGCGCCCGACAGGTGGCTCCCCTGGTCTCAACGACGCCCCAGCCCGTGTGCGCGAGCCCCGGGTCGATGCCGAGTACGACCATCTGCCTCCTCCCATGATGCGAACGTTCGTTCTATCATAGCACGGGAGGCCCCTCTCGCAAGCCTCAGTTTTCCGAGAAGGGGCCATCCCAGAGCGGGTGCGGCCCCTCCCCCGGAGCGCCATGCCGCCCGCCAGGCTCCCCCGTTGGCTGCCCGAGGGGCGAGAGCCCGCCCCCTTGGGAGAAGTCGCGCAGGTAGCCGAGAAGGTCGCGGACGTCACGCTCGTGCCCCTCCCCCGTCGGCGAGGAGGCCCGGGGAGCGGCGGGCGCCTCGGCGCCCCCCTCCTCGGCCTCGCGGAGTCGCTCGAGGGCCTCGGCGGCCCGGCCCATCGCCCGCTCGTCATCCGCCCGCACCCGGTCTCGCCAGGCGAGCCCGCGGGGCGAGCGCGCCTCTGCGAGCGTCTTCGAGGAGAGCTCCAGGACGAGCCCGCGCGTGACCCGCGCGGAGTCGAGGTCGCGCAGGCGCCCGACGATGGCGTTGACGACCTCCTCGTGCCCGCGCTCCGACACGATGTCCGAGACGGGAAGCTCCCACTCGACGTAGCTCGAGAGCACGAGGTCGACGAAGCCGAGGCGCGCCTCTGGCGTGGGATGGGAGCGCTCGAGCCCCGAGAGGGGGAGCTCCGGCCGGGGAACGGCCGCGTCGGCGGGGATCACGGGAGAGATGGTGTTGCGCAGGTGGGCGAGGGCCACGACGTCCGACCGGTAGAGGTCGCCGATCGGCTGGAGGCGCGCCGCGCTCGCGCGGGCGCGGCCGTCGAGCGCGAGCGCGGTCTTGTCGTCGGACCCCAGCGGAACCGCGCCCGTGCGCCGGGCGAGGGCGGCGAGGCGCGCCTCGGCGAGGTCGCGCGAGAGCTCCTCGTCCGCCCCGTCAGCCGGCGCGAGCCGCTCGACGCGCTCGTCAGGAAGGCGCAGCGCGCGGACGAGCGCCTCCGCCACCGCATCGCGCCGCGCGTCGCCCGTGAGCCGCACGAGCGCGCGGACGCGGAGGGGCCCGAGCGCGTCGGTCGCGAGCGTGGCTACGAGCTGGGACCCGATCTGGTCGTCCACCAGAACGCATGCGCCGGCCCCGCCGCCGCACTCCTCGGCGAGGCCCGCCGTGAGCGCCCCCCACGTCATGAGCGGCGCGTCATAGACCTCGGGCGCGAGGGGCTCGGCGAGGGGACCCTCCGCGGAGGGGTCCACGTCGCACACGATCAGCGCCTCCTCGAAGCTCGGCGCCTGGGCGGCGAGCTCGCCCCACGGCGCGAGCACGAAGCTCGACCCGCAGAAGACCTGCCCGTCATAGCACCCCACGCCCCCGACGCCCACGACCCAGGCCCCGGTCGCCTCGGCGTCGGCGGGGTAGCGCCCCTCGGAAATCGAGCTGCCGAGCGCGCTCGAGACGTCGTCTGCCGCGAAGCCGTAGCCGGAGAGAAAGAGGATGACGTCGACGTCGTACTCGAACTCGTCGTACTCGTCGAGGTCCTCGTAGGTGAAGGCAATGCCGATCCGGGCGCCCGCGAACTCGAGCTCCGGCAGGGCGTGCACGTCCCCCTCCTCGGACGCCGCGGCCTCGAGGTACGACGTCAGGCGCACCGGCACGACCCTCCCCGACGTGACGAGCATCGCCTCGGGCATCGCGACCCCGTCGAAGTCCGTGAGCACGGGGACGAGGCACGGGCAGGCGAGCTCGTCGGCCAGGTCGAGGAGGCACTCGGCCAGGTCGAGGAGGAACCCCTCTCGGTCCACGTAGGGCACGGGCGAGGCGCCGCAGAGCGCGGTCGCGGGAAAGACGAGAAGGTCGACGTTCTTCTCGGCCGCCGAGCGCGACTGCTCGGCCATGCGCCTCGACGTCTCCTCGAAGTCGCCCGCGCGGGTCCCCATCTGCGCAATCGCAATCCTCATGTCCGCCCCCGTCCTCTCGTCCCCGCTTCCATCCGATTGTGCCACAGCGCGGCCCCTCCATGCGAAGGGCCCCGGTTCCCCGGGGCCCTGAGTCGCCGCGCGGATGCCGAGCGATGCGCTAGAGCTCGGACTTCCAGAGGCCGTGGAGGTTGCAGTACGCGTAGACGGTGCCGCCCTCGGAGCAGCAGGCGCCGAACGTTGCCTTGGGCTCGTCGCCCGGCTTCAGGTGCTTGAGGCAGAGCTTGCCGTCGGTGGCGAGCGCGACCCACTCGATGTAGTGCTCCTCGGCCATGGGGTGGGCGACCTCGCCGACGGTCACGACGATGTGGTTTCCGTCCTTGACGGCCACGGGGACGTGCTTCTCTGTGGCGGCGTCGGTGGAGCCGGCGACGAGCAGCTCCATGGGCTCGCCGCAGCAGCTCGGGGTCACGCCCCCGTCCTTGACGACGGCCACGATGTTGCCGCAGTGGTTGCAGCGATAGAACTTGACCTCAGCCATGGTGGGTCCTCTCTCTGGGATCGGGCGACGCCCTCTGCATCGCCTTTTCCCATTGATACCCAACAGACTGCATTTTTAGCCACGGCTCGGGCGAACGGCCGTGCAGGGGCGTGCAAAAGTGACTGTCCCCCTCGCACGCCCCTCGCGCGGCGCTACGCCACCTTGACGTGGCCCTGGCGACCCACGAGGTCGACCATCTCGGCGAGAAGGACCATGTTGCGCGCGTCGATGCGCGCGGGGAGCTCCATGCGCATGATGTCGCCCGTGCTCGACTCGACGCGCATCTCAACGCGGTCGAGGCCGGGGTAGCGCCCGAGGATGGAGCAGAGGCTGTCCATATAGGGCCGCGTGAGCAGCCCGGCGGGAATGTTCACCTCGAGCACCTTGGGGCGGTTGCTCCGCTCGTCCAGGACCAGGGGCTCGACGTTCATGCAGATGACCTGGTTTCCGCGGTCGCCGCGCTCGAGCTTTCCCTCGACCTTCACGAAGACGTCGCCCTGGGTCTCGCCCGTCTCCTCGTCGACCTGGCCCACGAGGGCGCCGGCGCACTTCTTGTAAAGCTTGGGGAAGACCACGAGCGTGACCTCGCCCTCCATGTCCTCGAGGGTGACGATGGCCATGGAGTCGCCGTTCTTGGTGGTCTTCTTCTGCACGGCGTTGACCATGCCCGCGAGGCGGATGACCTTGCCCTCGGGCACGCGGAAGCGCTCGTGCACGCCGCCCGAGGGGTCCGTGTACTCCTCAGCCACCTCGATGTCCGCGATCGTGTAGTCGCGGTTCTTGGCCAGCGCGTACTCGTACGGGCGCAGGGGGTGGTCGGAGACGTAGAGGCCGAGGACCTCGTGCTCCTTGGCCAGCTTGACCGAGCGGTCCCACTCCACGCCGTCAGGCTCGGGCACGGTGTTCTCGAAGCCGGACCCCTCCACGTCGCCGAAGAGGTCGAACATCGAGAACTGCCCCGCGGCGCGCGTCTTCTGCCGCTTGGCGGCGGCGTCGATGATGTTCTCGGGGTTCGTCTTGTCAACGAAGCGCATGAGCTGCATGCGGGTGTATCCGGTGGAGTCGAAGGCGCCCGAGCAGATGAGCGCCTCCACCACGCGGCGGTTGGCCTGGCCGGTGTCCATGCGGTCCACGAAGTCGTGGAGGGTGGCGAAGGACCCGTTCTTCTCGCGCTCCGCCATGATGGCCTCGCCCACGCCCTCGCCCACGCCGCGGATGCCCGCGAAGCCGAAGCGCACGCCCTCGGGGACGGCGGTGAAGTCGCGGCCGGACTCGTTGATGTCCGGCGGCAGGATGGCCACGCCCTCGTGGCGATAGGCCGTGACGTAGTGGACGATCTTGTCGGTCTTCCCCATGTAGGACGTGAGGACCGAGGCCATGTACTCGCGCGGGTAGTGCGCCTTGAGCCAGGCCGTCTGCATGACGAGGATGGCGTAGCCCGCGGAGTGCGACTTGTTGAACGCGTAGGACGCGAACTCGAGGACGTCGTCCCAGATCTTCTGGGCGATCTCCTTCTTGTAGCCGTTCTTGACGGCGCCGTTCATCCAGTGGTCGTAGGTGGTCTCGTCCTTGCCGTCGTCCCAGTGGAAGACCGTGGAGGTGAGGAGCTTGATCTTCTTCTTGGCCACGGGCTTTCTGATGCGGCTGTCCGACTCGCCGGCCGAGAATCCCGACATCTTCATCGAGATCTTCATGACCTGCTCCTGGTAGACCATGGTGCCGTAGGTCTCGCCCAGGATGTCGTCGAGGCGCGGGTCGTAGGAGACGGCCTCCTCGCGGCCGTTCATGCGGTTGATGTAGCTCGTGACCATGCCGGCGCCCAAGGGACCCGGGCGGTAGAGCGCGATGAGGGCGACGACCTGCTTGTACTCGGTGGGGCGCATGTTCTTGATCGTGGACGTCATGCCGGCGGACTCGATCTGGAAGACGCCCGCCGTGCGGCCCTCGCGCATGAGCCGGTAGATCTCGGGGTCATCGAAGGGGATCTCGTCGACGTTGATGTCGATGCCGTGGTTGGCCTTGATGTTGGCGAGGGCCTTGGAGATGACCGTGAGCGTGCGCAGGCCCAGGAAGTCCATCTTGAGCAGGCCCATGTCCGCGACCGAGTGGCCCTCGTACTGGGTGATCTCCACGCCGCCCTTGGTGTCCACCTTGGTGGGCACGTGGTCGTTCACCGGCGTGGGGGCGATGAGGACGGCGCAGGCGTGGACGCCCTCGCCGCGGTGCATGCCCTCGATCGAGAGCGCCGCGTCGATGATGGAGCGCGAGTCGGCGTCGTTCTTGTACGCGTCCTCGAAGTCCGGGGAGTACTGGTCGGGCGTCTTCTCCGACTTGTGGAGGGCGTGGTCGAGCGTGAGCTTGGGGTCGTTGGCGAGCATCTTCGAGAGCTTCTGGCCCTGCCACACGGGGAAGCCCAGCACGCGCGCGGCGTCGTTGATGGCCTGCTTGGCCTTGATCGTGGAGTAGGTGATGACGTGGCAGACGCGCTCGGGGCCGTAGAGCTGGCGGACGTGCTCCACGACCTCGAGGCGGCGCTCATCGTCGAAGTCCATGTCGATATCGGGCATCTCGGAGCGCTGCGGGGAGAGGAAGCGCTCGAACATGAGGCCGTTGTCGAGCGGGTCGAAGGTGGTGATGTCCATCGCGTAGGCCACGATGGCGCCGGCGGCGGACCCTCGGCCCGGGCCTACGCCGATGCCGTTGCGCTTTGCCCAGCGCACGTACTCCTGGACGATCAGGAAGTAGTCGGCGAAGCCCTTCTCGCAGATGACCTTGTACTCGTACTCGAAGCGCTCGCGGACGTTCTCGCCGCCGATCTCGAGCTCGCGCCAGTTCTCGCCGTAGCGCTTGGCCAGCCCCGTCTCGCACTCCTTCCGGAACCGCTCCTCCGAGGTCTCGCCGGGGTCGAGGTCCGGGAACTTGGGCAGGTACATGTGCGACCAGTCGAGCTCAAAGCTGCACTTCTCGGCCACCTCGAGCGTGTTGTCAATCACCTCGGGGGCCCACGAGAAGAGCTCGCGCATCTCCGCCTCGCTCTTGAGATAGAACTCGGTGCCGGTCATGCGCTTGCGGTTCTCGTCGTCGAGCTTCGAGGCGGTGCCGATGCAGGAGAGGACGTCCTGCGTTGGCGCGTCCTCGCGGGTGAGGTAGTGGTTGTCGTTGGTGGCGACCACCTTGATGCCGAGCTCGTGGCCGAGCCTCAGGATCTGCTCGGAGAGCGTGCGGTCCGTGAAGCCGCCCCAGTTGGGGTCGGCCAGGCCGTGGTCCTGCACCTCGAGGTAGAAGTCCTCCCCGAAGATCTCCCTGTAGGCGAGCGCCCAGCGCTTGGCCTCGTCGGGACGGCCCTGGAAGTACATGCGCGGGATGATGCCCGAGACGCAGGCCGAGGTGCAGATGATGCCCTCGTGGTAGCGGCGCAGCATGTCGAGGGTTGTGCGCGGGTAGTAGTAGAACATGTCGCCGGAGGCCGCCTCGCTCATCATCTTCATGAGGTTGACGTAGCCGGTCTCGTTCTTGGCGAGCAGGATCAGGTGGTAGCGGTGCTGCTTGGTGCCCTTCTCGATGCAGTCGTCCGTTATGAAGTACGCCTCGCAGCCAAAGATCGGCTTGATGAGCAGGCTCGGGCGGTTGGCGCGCACGGCGTCGAGGTCGTGGGTCTCGTTCCAGATCTTGACGTCCGCGGCCCACTGGGCGTGGACGCGGTCGTGCGGCTTGGCGTCCGCGGCGTCCGGCTCGGGCTCCTCGAGCTCCCACCCCTTCTGGAAGCACTCCACGTCGTGGCGCCACTGCCCCATGTCCTTCTGGGCGTCGTTGTACTTGCGGCACTCGAGGTCGAAGTCCGGGATGCCGAACATGTAGCCGTGGTCCGTGAGCGCGAGCGCGGGCATCTCGAGGTCGACGGCGCGCTTGACCATGTCCGAGACGCGCGTCGCGGCGTCAAGGATCGAGAAGTCGGAGTGGTTGTGCAGGTGAACGAATGCCATGCGTGGTCCCGTCAGCTGTGCGTCAGTCATGTGTCACCTAGTCTAGCCGATGGCCCGGACGCAAGGCGCCGGGGCCGTGGGCACCCGACCTGCGACGAGTCGCGTTTCCGCAGGTGACAACCACAGGAATTCTTCATGGCGGCTGGCGAGAAGGACGTGCGGGACCGAGGCGACGCTTCCGGCCGACGGGGCGTCGCCAAGCCTCCGCGCAGTCCCTATGCGGGGGCGAGGCGACATCCCTGCGGCGCGCGAGAGGACGGCGTCACACCGCCCGGCCCATGCCGAGAAGAACGCGCGCAGGCAGCTGTGCAGGTGCGTGCCCCGGCTCGGGTGGGAGCGCCCTTCTCGTCATGGCCGTCCGCGGCATCGCGCCTCACCCCTCCCGAAAGGAAGTGCCGCCTCTCCCCCCGCCGAACTCGTAGCGGGCCACGAGGGGCTCGCCGGGGCTGGCCGGGTCGTCGCGCTCCACGCAGACGAAGGCGCACGTCACCCGCTCGAAGCCCTCGCGGAGCAGGACCCCCGCGTAGAACTCCGCCTGCATGGCGTGACGCTCGCGCACCTCGTCGGGCGAGAGGCCGGCGTCGCCGGTCTTGTAGTCGACCACGAGCGCGCGCCGTCCCGCCGCGTCCGTGCAGAGAAGGTCGATGGCCCCCTCGAGGTGGTCCCCGTAGTCGGACTCCACCCGCTGGAAGAACGGGACCTCGGCGCGCGTGAGCGGCCACGAGAGCGCCTCGGCGCGAATCCTCGACCCCTCCCAGCGCGTAAGCGAGGCGCGCAGGCGTCCCTCAGCGCGCGGGGACAGGTTCCAGCGGCGGACCTGCGCGGCGACGCGGGCGTCATCGGCGGCGCGCCCGGACTCGACCATGGCCTGGGCGAGCTCGTGGAAGGCGGAGCCCAGGTTGGTCGCCCGGTCGGCGTCCTCGGCCGCGGGGGCGCCCGCGGCCTCGGCCTCGCGCTCCTCGCGGGTGGGGAGCGCCCGGGGGGCGGGGCCGGCGTCGAGCAGGGCGCGCACGCTCGAGTAGCTGAAGACGCCCTCGCGGGCGCGCCAGGTCCCGGGCGCGCCGGGATGCGCGGCGAGGTCCCGCTCGTAGAGGTCGAAGGCGTCGGGGTTGTCGGACACCGGGCGCGCCGCGGCGTCGACCCCCAGGCGGGCGAGCGCGGCGGCGTCGGCCGGCAGCTCGCCGTCGAAGCCGGGAAGCGTCCCGGCCGAGTCCGCGACGACAGGCGCCCCCGCGCCGCTCCCCTGGCTCTCCACCGTGACGCAGCGCAGGCGAGCCGGCGCGGAGCCGCCGTAGTCGAGTTCCCGGACGCCCGGGGCGGGGTCCCAGTCGCCGCCCGAGAGCGCGCGGAGCGTGGCGGCGGCGAGCGCCGAGGAGACGCCTCCTTTGCCCGACGCCGCGGAGACGCCCACCACGAGCGCCTCGCGGGCGCGGGTGAGGGCCACGTAGAGGAGCCTCGCGCGCTCCTGCGCCTCGGCGGCATCGTCCGCCGCACGCAGGGCGAGGTAGCGGGCGGCGAGCGGCAGGCCCCGCGAGCGGTCCGCGCTCTCCTCGAGCTCCTCGGGGTCGACGTCCGCGAGCCTGGGCGCCTCGGCCGGGCGGAGCACGAAGACGCGCCCGCCCCCGGCCGCGGGCCCCGAGGCGACCTGCGCGTCGCCGCGCGGGTTGCCCCAGCACTCCGCCACGGCGCACACCCCGAACTCGAGACCCTTCGAGGCGTGCACCGTCATGACGCGCACGGTGCCCTCGCCCGCTTCCCCCTCGCCGCCCGCGAGCGAGGCGGGCGGGACCTTGGACGACGCGAGCCAGAGGTCGAACTCCGTCGCGGCGCGCGCCGCGCCGAGACCGAGCTCGACGGTGAGGTCGCGCACGTAGCGCACCGCGGCCAGGACGTTGGCGGCTCGGGCGAGCCCCTCGGCCCCGCCCGCCTCGAGGCGCGCGAGCCAGCCCGAGTCGCGCACCACGTCGGCGACGACGTCGGCCACGGGCCGGCGACGCACGTCATCGAGGGCGCGGGCGAGGACCTCGTGGGCGAGCTCCAGGCGGCCCGAGGGGGCCGCGTCGCGATAGAACGTCATGTCGGCGAGGCCCCGGTCAATCGTGCGCTTGGTGGGGGCGTCGAGCTTGACCTGGGGGCGCGTCCCCAGCTCGCAGAAGTCGTTGGCGTCGAGACCGAACATCTCGCTCGCGAGGAGGGGGAAGAGGCCCGACTGGGTGTCCGCGGGGTTGGCGAGGGCATGGAGCAGCGCTCGCACCACCTTGACCTCGTCGGTGGAGGTGAAGGTGGAGCCGCCCGTGACCACGCACTCCATCCCCCGCGCGCGGATGGCATCGATGTAGGCGTCCGCGTGCGTGGTGACCCCGAGGAGCAGCGCCATGTCACCGGGACGCTCGCCCGCGTCGCGGTACCGCGCGAGGGCGTCCGCCACCTGCGCCGCCATCGCGGCCGTCTGATGGCGGGTCGCCCTGCCCGACCGGCCCTGCCCCGCGCAGACCTCGATGTCAATGCGCGGCAGGTCGCGGGCGCGATAGCGGTCCTTGCGCGTGGGGCTTGCGTCGAGGTGCATGAAGTCGGGCATGACCCCCCGTCCCGCCGCGCCGCCGGCGCACACGCGCTCCACGAGCGCGAGCACGTCCGCGTGGCTGCGGTAGTTGGTGTCGAGCCTGACCGAGTTCCTCTCGTCCACCTGGGCGCCGCGCCCGCGGAAGACGCCCACGTCCGCGCCGCGGAAGCGGTAGATCGACTGCTGGGCGTCGCCCACCGTGCAGAGGTGGCGGGCGTCGTTGCCCGAGAGGAGGCCTATGAGCTCGAGCTGCATCTCATCGGTGTCCTGAAACTCGTCCACCATCACGAGCCTGAAGCGCCCCGCGTACGCGCGGCGCACCTCCTCGTGGTCGCGCACGGCGAGAAGGGCGAGGCGCACGAGGTCGTCGTTGTCCAGACAGGCCTGGTCGAGCTTGAGCTCGTCATAGCGGGCGCGAACCCTGCGGGCGAGCTCGAGCAGGCCTTCCGCGAGCGGGGCCACCCGCGCGAACTCGGCCTCGGCGCGGGCGAGCGCGAGCGCGGACTTGGCCGCGGCCACCTCGGACTTGATCGCGCCGCGCGCCTGCGGCAGGGAGACCTCGCGAAGCGCCGCGGAGACGGCCTCCGGGGTGAGCTCCGCGGGGGACGCCCCCTCCAGACGGCGCAGCGCCTCGAGGGAGGGCCCCACCTTCGCGGCTGCCGCGGGGGTGAGCCGCAGGGCGCCGAGCTCCTCGACGCGCATGGCCAGGTCGCGGACCGCATCGGAGACCGCGCCGGGGTCGCGGGGCGCCGGCACGAGGTCGTCGAGCCCGCCCGGAAGCGAACCGCCCTCCCGCACGAGGCGCTCGACGAGGCCCATCGCCCCCGTGTAGCCGCTCTGCGGAGCGTAGGCGCCGAGCTCGAACTCCGCAAAGACGGGCGCGAGGGCCGCCTCGGAGCGCGCGGCGCGCATGACGTCATCCATGGCCCGGTCGAAGAGCGCCGCCTGCCGGGAGTCGGCGATGACCGAGAAGGACGGGTCGAGCCCGAGGTCGAGCGCGTGGCGGGAGAGTATGCGCCGGCACATGCCGTGAATCGTTGAGATCCAGGCCTCGTCCACGGCGAGCGCGGCCTCCCCCATGCCCGCGCGGCGCAGCGTGGAGCGCACGCGCTCCTTGATCTCGCGCGCGGCGGCCTCGGTGAAGGTGATTACGAGCACCTGCTCGAGCCCGTCGAGGAAGGGGGCTCCCCCCTCGCCCGAGCCCGGCGAGAGCGCCCAGGCGACGCGCTGCGTGAGCGTGAAGGTCTTGCCCGAGCCCGCGCCCGCCTCCACGAAGAGCGGCTCGTCAAGGGTCTCGGCGATCTTTCGCTGGCGGTCGTTCAGGCAGGAGAGGTCGATCGACGGCGTCAGGTCCTTCTCGCTCACTTCCCGAGCCTCCTCTCGCAGTTGAGCACCGGGCAGAAGAGGCACGCGTCCGCATCGACCGGCGCCGCCTCGATGTCCCCCGCGAGCATGCGGGAGATCGACGCCGCGACGGCCTCCTCGCAGGAGTCGAGCAGGGCCTCCATGCCGCCCTCCCCCGCCCGGCCGAAGCCCTCCGCCCGCGGGACGCAGATCCGCTCGAGGCGCGAGGCCGAGGGCGGGCGGCCCCCGAAGACGTTGTCCGCGAGGTTCTCGTCCACGGCGCCGGCGAGCGCGTGGCGCCCCTTGGTGCAGAGGTAGACCGCGGCGCGCACGGTGAGGTCGGGGAAGGCGCGCCGCACCACCTGACCGTAGATGAGCGACTGGACGCGGCGGGGGAGCGCCGACGCCCCGGGCGCGGGGCCGCCCTTGGGAAAGACGTCGTACTCCCGCGCGAAGCCCGCGTCGGACTTGTGCTTGTAGTCGATCACCACCGCCTGGCCGTGGGCGTCCACGTCAACGCGGTCGATGGTGCCGGTGAGGCGCACCCCGGCGTACTCCACCTCCGCGCCGCCGCGGCCGAACCCCCATTCAAAGAGACGCGGCTCGAAGCCCTCAAAGAGGCCCGCCTCGTAGTCGAGCAGCGTCGCGAGGTCGCGCCTGAGGGCCCGCAGCTGCCCGGCCTGCTGCGCGCTGTGGGCGACGAGCGCCTGCGGCAGCGGGCGGGGCCGCTTGCGTCCCATAAGCTGGTACTGGTGGGAGAGGTGCGCGTCGAACTCCTCCTCGAGGACGGCGCGGGCGCGCTCGAGCTCCTCGGGCGAGCGCGGGGCCGACCCGGGGACGCGCTCGGCGGGCGCCCCCTGCGAGAGGGCGACGAGCTCCTCGACGCGCGCGCGGTACTCGTCCGACTGCGTGGCGTCCGGGGACGCCGCGCGCAGGTCCTCGAGCACGTGCGCGCCCAGCCGGCGCTCGAGCGCCCGGGCCAGCAG
Organism: Thermophilibacter provencensis; assembly: GCF_900128445.1. Classification (GTDB taxonomy): domain Bacteria; phylum Actinomycetota; class Coriobacteriia; order Coriobacteriales; family Atopobiaceae; genus Thermophilibacter; species Thermophilibacter provencensis. Next base: position 2,316,326 of record NZ_LT671417.1, read on the forward strand.
GTCGCGGCGGGTGACCTCGAGGACGCGGTGCGCGAAGGTGCCCATCTCGGCCCCGGTGAAGCCGGCGTCGGCGTCACGCAGGCGGAGGCGACGCAGGCTGAACCACTTGTAGGGGCACTCGAGGTAGGTCTCTATCTGGGAGGCGGAGAGGAGCGGGCGGGCGTCCTCGGCGGGGATCCCCTCGGGAGGGGGCGAGACGAGCGGGCGGCACGCGTCGTCGATGCGGCCCGCGGGCGCGGGCGTCTCGGAGCCCATGCGGGCGGGGGCGCGCCCGGTAGTCGCGGCGTTCTCCCCCACGGGCGTCTCCGACCCCGAGGCCACGGACGAGGCGCCCAGAGCCGCTCGCAGGTCCTCCGCGCCCGCGTCCGCCGCGAGGCCGTAGCACGCGAGGAGCTCCGTCAGCATGACGGACGGGTACGCGGGGCGCCCGTCGGCGCCGAAGAGCGGCCGCTCGAGCGCCACGCGGCGGCGCGCGGAGCGCAGGGTCGCGAGGAAGGCGTCGCGCGCGGCGCGCAGGGCGTCCGAGCGCCGCTCGACCCCATAGGCCTCGAGCAGCGCCGAGGCCACGTCGTCGGCGACGGGAACCGCGGACTCCGTGGAGGTCTGGCCGAGGAGGACCAGCGCGTCGACGGAGCCGGGCGCGAGCGACGCCGCGGCGGACGGGGACATGACCCGCGCCGCGCACGACGCTCCCGGGACCGCGCGCTCGAGGCGCATCGCGGCGGGCTGGGCCTCGAGCGCGGCCTCGGCGACGGAGACGAGCTCCGCGAGGGGAACGGCGCCCGGCTCTGAGGGGTCGGCGGTGAGCCCAAGCTCCTTCAGGCACTTGGCCACGCCCAGAACGGCCGAGAGCACTGCCGACGCCTCGGGTGCCAGGGGCGAGGCAGCGTCCTCCCCCTGCACGTACGACGAGAGGAGCTTGGACGCCGCCGATCCGAGCCTGCCGCGCATGAGCTCGCGCGTGGCGGCGGCGACCTGCGGCGAGACGTCCCGCTCCGACGAGAGCTGGTCGAGCAGCGCGGCGGGCGCGAGCAGGCGGTTCGAGCGCCAGGAGGCGTCCAGCGCCCGGGCGCGGGCGACGTCGACGTGGGAGATCTCCGAGAGGAGGAAGTCAGAGAGCTCGCGCGGCGGCCACCAGGACATGTCGGCGAGCGCCACGCGCACGCCCCCCTCGACCGGCGTGGGCGCGGGCCAGGAGACTGCGAGCTCGGAGAGGCGCGCGACCGAGCGGACGAGCTCGAGGTAGGCACGGCAGCACTCGGTCCCGCCAACGGGAACGGAGAGCTGGGCCCGCACCGAGACCCCCCGCGCGCAGAGGCGGCCCGAGAGGTCGCGCCACGCCGCGGCCGGGTCGGGCGCCACGACGACCACCTCGGACGCCCCCTCCCGCGCGAGGCGCTCGACCTCGCGGGCAACGAGCTCGGCGCGCGCCGACGGGCCGGCGGGCAGCAGCACGCACACGGCGCCCTCCGGGCGGCACGGGCCCGCATCGGCCCGGAAGAGCGATGCGAGAAGGGCCTGGAGCTCCCCCTCGCGCGCGACCGGCTCGGCCGCGGCAGGCGCGCGGGACTCGGAGACGTCGGCGCCGCGCCCCACTGCGAGGCGGGCGAGCTCGCCGGCGAGCGCCTCGCGCCCGGCGAGCGCCGGGGTCGTGGCCCACTGGGACACGAGCGTCACCGTACCTCGGGCCGCGAGCCCGACGACAAGCTCGCGCACGGCGCGGGACATCTCGGCGAACCCGGCAACGACCACGGGGGGCACTGCGGCGGCCTCGTCATGGAGCAGGTCGGCGAGGCCCGCCATGACCTCGCACTCCTCGACGAGGCCCGCGGCGGCGAGCTCCGACCGGTAGTCCCCGAGAAGGCCCACGAGCGCGCGCTCTGACGCGCTCACGCCCCCCGCGGCGCCGGCGTCGAGCATCCAGGGGAGGCCGCGCCGCGCGAGGCGCGCGAGGAGCGCGGACGTGCCCGGGGACGGGCGCGGCGAGCCGGCCGGCCGATCAGCCGCTCCGGCCAGGACGCGCGAGCAGAGGACCTCGCGCGAGGCGGCGTCGACGACGCGTCGGCCGTCCCCCCAGACCTCCCATCGCTCCTGGGCCCAGGCGGAGGGGGTGGTGACGGTGACGCCGAGGGCAAGCCCGCGCGCCGCGAGCGAGCGCTGCGCGTCGAGCGCCTGGGCGAAGCTCGGGACGAGCAGCGCCACGCGCCCGCACCCCTCGAGCCCCTCTCTCAGCGCCCGCTCGACGGCGGCGCCGGCAAGGGCCTCCTCGGTTGTTCTCACGACATGCAGCGACATGCGATCCTCACGACGCGACGGTTCTTCTCGCCTGAAATCGTACCGCAGCGCATGGACAGAAACGCGGTTACGCCTCGTCGCCGATGCGCGCGAGGACCATCCGGTAGCCGCCCGCAGGGCCGTTGAGGCACTTGGAGACGCGCGAGACCGTCGTCGACGACGCGCCGGTCGCATGCGAGACGTCGACATAGGAGGCGCCCGCCGAGAGCATGGAGGCGACCGCGAGCCTCTGGGAGAGGTCGTCTATCTCGCGCGCGGTGCAGAGGTCGGCGAGAAACGCGCGCGCCTCCTCGGGCGTCGAGAGCGAGCAGAGCGCGGCGAGGAGCCTCGCGGTCTCGTCCTTCTCGGCGTTCTCTGTGCCCCGTTCGACCATCTCGCTCCCCTCTCGTCTGCGTCCGGGAATACTTTAGCGGAATAAAGCAATCTGGCAAGCGGAACCTTAGGCTCGGCCCCTCTCGCGTTTGCTCGTGCAAACGCGAGAGGGGCTGCGCCCAAAAAACGGCCGGCGCCCTGAGGCGTCGGCCGTCGCGGTTGCGCTCTGGGAGGCGGGCTACACGCGGCTCACGAACTTGCCGGTGCGGGTGTCCACCTTGATGCGCTCGCCCTGGTTGAGGTACATCGGGACCTGGATCACGGCGCCGGTCTCGATGGTGGCGGGCTTGGTGCCGCCCTGGACGGTGTCGCCCTTGAACCCGGGGTCGGTCTCGGTGATCTCGGCCTCGATGAACATCGGGGGCTCCACGCCGAGCAGCTCGGTGTCGGCGTAGAGGAGCTGCGCGTTGTCGTTCTCCTTGAACCACTTCGCGTTGTCGCCGATGAAGTCGGCGGGCAGCTCGACCTGCTCGTAGGTCTCGTTGTCCATGAAGTAGTAGGTGTCGCCGTCGTTGTAGAGGTACTGCATCTCCTTGGTGATGAGCTGCACGTTCTCGAACTTGGTGCCGGCGTTGCAGGTCTGGTCAATCACGCGGCCGCTCTTGAGGTCGCGGATCTTGTAGCGGACGAATGCGCCGCCCTTGCCGGGCTTGACGTGCTGGAACTCGACGATCGTGTAGTACTTGTCGTTGATCTTGAGGCCCATGCCGTTCTTGAAGTCTGCGGTGCTGATGGTTGCCACGTGTGCTCTTTTCCCTCTATGCCCCTGCGGGGCGCGTACATACGGCACTGTATTCTATCACGCACGCGGCACGGCCATCAAAACGCCCAAATCAGAGCGGCGCGTCAGGGGCGCGTCAGCGACGGGCGATGCGGCGCCAGATCCCGCGCAGGCCGGCGCTGACCACGTCGAGGAAGTTGAGCGACCGCACGACCTTCTCGTTGCCGATGTGGTCGCGGATGGCACGCAGCGTGGCGTGGTTGTTGCGGGTCGAGAACGCGTAGTGCCCATTCTGCCTGGTGAAGATGGCGAAGCGCGGGATGAGCCGGCCGCCGAACATGACGGACGCCGCCACGTGATCGATCTGGTCCCAGGGAATCTGGATGTAGTCCTCGACGTTCTTCTCGTTGTAGTACTCGAACGCCCGGTCCCCCACCATGACGTTGCCATAGGAGGAGAGCCCCGAGAAGGACGACGCGGGGGTCGTGAGCTCGACCTTGGTGTTCTGAGATTGGGCCATCGTGGAAGCTCCTCTCCGTGGTACAAGAGCGGGGCCGCGCCCCGGAAGGTCATTGTGACACTTCCTGCGGGACGCGGCCCCGAGAAGTCGGGCCTGGGCCTGAGGCTTAGAGCAGGCCGATGAGGTGACCCACGATGCCGATGGCAAACATGCCGATGATGATGGCGATCGGGGAGACCTTCTTCTTGAGCAGCCAGCAGCACAGCAGCGTCACGCCCACGGCGGCGAGGCCGGGGATGAGGCTGTCGAGGTTGGCCTGGAGCGTGGTGACCTTCTCGACCTCAAGGCCGGTCGCGCCGAGCGAGGAGAACTGGGACAGCGCGCTGTGGATGGCGTCGGCAACGCCCTGGCCGCCGTTCTCGGCGGTCTCGGCGATGGCAGTCCAGTCGATGTAGGCGCCCTCGGACTGCGTGACCGTGGAGACCACGGGCGCGAAGGAGATGGACACCCAGCGCTGGACCAGGCCGCCGATGACGAACATGCCGAGGATGGAGGCGCCCTCGGTGATCTTGCCCATCAGGCCGCCGGAGAGGTCCTTGGTGATGGAGGTGCCGAGCTTGTAGCCGAACTCCTGGGTGTACCACATGAACGCCAGGCGCATGACGTTCCACACCACGAAGAAGAGGATCGGGCCGAGGATGGAGCCGCCCATCGCGAGCGAGGCGCCGAGGGCGCCGAGCAGCGGGCGGGCGGTGAACCAGAAGACGGGGTCGCCGACGCCGGCGAGCGGGCCCATCATGCCGACCTTCACGCCCTGGATGGCGGTGTCGTCGACGGGCGCGCCGTTGGCGCGGTCCTCCTCGAGGGCGAGCGTGACGCCGATGACGGGGGACGACACGTACGGGTGCGTGTTGTAGAACTCCATGTGGCGCTTGAGCGCCGCAATCTGGTCATCCTTGCTGGGGTAGAGCCTCTTGATGGCCGGAATCATGGAATAGCACCAGCCACCGTTCTGCATGCGCTCGTAGTTCCAGGAGCCCTGGAGGAACTGGTGGCGCCACCAAACGGAGATGCGGTCCTTCTGGGACAGCGTGATCTTGTTCTCTGCCATGTGTGCTCTCCTCCCTTCCTACTCGTAGTCGTCCAGGATGTCGCCGAGCGGGTCGCCCGAGCCGATCGCGCCGGCGCCGGACTTGGCGACGTCCTTGAGGCCCAGGTAGATGAGGGCCAGGGAGAGGCCGATGGCGCCGAGGGCGATGAGGGTGAGCTCGGAGATGGCGGCGAGGCAGAAGCCGAGCGCGAAGAACGGCCAGACCTCGTTGGTCGCCATCATGTTGATGACCATGGCGTAGCCGACGGCCGCGACCATGCCGCCGCCGATTGTCATGCCCTCGTTCAGCCACGCGGGCATCATGTTGAGGGCGCCCATGACGGCGTCGGACGGGATGAAGCAGAGGGCCGCCGCCGGAATGGCGATGCGGATGCCCTGCATGCAGATGGCGATGATCTGCCAGAGCTCGATGGCGGCGAAGTTGCCCTTGGCCGCCGCGCCGTCCTGGATGTGGACGACGGGGATGGCGAGCGTACGGACGATCATCGTCAGGAAGAGGCCGGCCACGGAGAGGGGCACGGCCACGGCGATGGCCGTGGAGATGGCGGTGGACTGGTCGGAGCCGCCGTTGATGGCGATGACCATCAGAATCGCGGAGGCGACCGACGCGAGGGCCGCGTCAGGGGCGACGGCCGCGCCGACGTTGGCCCAGCCGAGGGCCATCATCTGCAGGGTGCCGCCGAGGATGATGCCCGCCTCGAGGTGGCCGCTCACCAGACCGATGAGCGTGCACGCGACGAGCGGCTGGTGGAACTGCCACTGGTCAAGGACGCCTTCCATGCCGGCGAGGAAGGCAACGATGACAATCAGGATGATTGTGAAAACCGACATGTTTCCCTCCTTCTTATGCCTGTGCGGCCAGCTCGGACTTGGCCTTGTTCATCATGGAGTCGAAGTTCTCGGGCGAGTCAGCGGGGACCTTGCGGACGTCGAACTTGATGCCCTTGGCCGCGAGCTTCTCGATCGTGTCGTAGTCGTCCTGGTCCATGGCGATGGCCTGGGTCACGACGACCTTGCCCACGGAGTGGGCCATCGAGCCGAGGTTGACCTCCTTGATGTCGACGCCGCCCTCGACGCAGGCGAGAAGGTCCTGCGGGGTCTCGAAGAGCAGCATCGCCTTGGTGGCGCCGAAGCGCGGGTCCTTGGCGACCTCGATCATCTTCTTGATCGGGATGACGTGGGCCTGCTGGATCATCGTCTTGCGCAGCTCGTCGTGTGCGACGCCGTCGGAGACGACGATGATGCGGTCGGGGTTGGTCTGCTTGGTCCACGTGGTCGCGACCTGGCCGTGGAGCAGGCGGGTGTCGACGCGGCACATGACGAACTTGATGTGCCCGTCGCCGAGGACGGTGCCCTCGGGGATGGCGCCGGTCGGGGCGGACGCCGGGGCGGCAGCGGCCGCGGGCGCGGCCTCCGCGGGGGCGAGCTCCTCGGGCTTGATGCAGACGCCGGCCTTGGCCTCGGGATAGATGGCCTTGGCGACGTCCGCGGCGGTCTCGGCTCCCATGCGCTCACCATAGGCCGAGATGAGCATCGGCAGGTTCATCCCGCCGACGGCGACCCAGGTCGGGTGCTCCTCAAGGAGCAGGGAGACCTGGTTCCAGGGCGTGCCACCCTGGAGGTCGACCAGGAACAGGACCTGATCCTGGTCGTCGAAGCCGGAGACAGCTTCGAGGATCTTCGCCCTGAGGTCATCTGGCCCCATGTCGGGCGTGAGCGTCACGGCGGCGACGTTCTCCTGAGGGCCAAAGATCATCTGGCCGGACATCTTGATGCCCTCGGCGAACGAGCCGTGACTGGCTAGGACAATGCTAACCACCGCTTACCTCCTTTTCCCAAACGCGGACTCTTACCGAACGGACAGTGCGTGCAGCACCGGGTTCCCCCTGCACAGTTTCTCCCCCGTTGCTCCACGTACCGTCCATATTCTAGCAACTTGTGTGCATGACGTGAAGATGTTTCGTTGACATTTCCTCGGCTAACGAGAGGGACGGAAGCGGGCGCCGGGCCGCGGACTCCCCCGCGGCCCGGCGCCCGCTCCAAGGCCAGGCCCCTTTCGCCGGCTATCCGACCACGACGAGGTCGTGGGTGGACTGGGTGAAGGGCTCGAAGCCGTCCTCGGTCACGAGGCCGAAGTCCTCGAGGCGGATGCCGAAGCGCCCGGGCAGGTAGATGCCCGGCTCGATGGTCACGACCGAACCCGCGGGCACCGGGCGGTCCCAGAGGCGGTTGAAGTTGGGGCGCTCATGGATCTGGAGCCCCACGCCGTGGCCGAGGCCGTGGCCGAAGAACTCGCCGTAGCCCGCCTCGGAGATGACGTCCACGGCCACCTGGTGGACGTCGCGGCCGATCACGCCGGCGTGGACGGCGGCGGCGCAGGCCTCGTGGGCGCGGCGCACGACGTCGTAGACGCGGCGCTGCTCGTCTGACGGCTCCCCCACGCACACGGTGCGCGTCATGTCGGAATGGTAGTCGCAGGTGGCGGCGCCGTAGTCCATCACGATGAGGTCGCCGCGCTGGACGACGTAGGGGCCCGGCTGCGCGTGCGGGTTCGCGCCGTTGGGGCCGGCCGCGATGATCGTGCCGAAGGAGAGCGCGTCGGCGCCATGGCTGAGCATGTAGTTCTCGAGCTCGACGCGGATCTCCTGCTCGGTCTGGCCGGCATGGATGAAACCGCAGATGTGGTCGAAGGCGGCGTCGGTCACCCGCTGCGCGCGGCGCATGAGCTCGACCTCCTCGGCGTCCTTCACCATCCTGAGGTCGCAGATGTCGCCGTGCAGGCGCGGGGTGAGGCAGGCGACGGACGAGGCGGCGCAGGCGCCGTTGAAGGCGTCGAAGAACGCGAGGTCGCAGGTGTCCTCCACGGCAACGACCCGGGCGCGGGCCTCGACGACGCGCGCGGCGGCCCAAGCGGCGGGGGCGACCGCCTCCTGGTCGATCTCCCAGGCGCATCCCTCCCCGAGCCGCTCGCGGAACGTGTTGTAGTAGCGCGAGTCCGTGTGGAGCCAGAGGCGCCCCGCGGTGACGACGGCCGTGTGGGCCACCTCGTCATCGAAGGTGCGCTCGGCCCCGGTGAGCCAGCGCAGGTCTGGGTTGTTGCGCAGGATGACCGCGTCATAGCCGCGCTCCGCCATGAGGGATCGGAGGCGCTCCACGCGGGCCGCGCATGCCGTGCTGTCTGCCATGTTCTTCTCCTTACGTGTTGTCGGTCGTGCCGCCCGAGGGGCGGCGTGAGGTGCCGAGGGGGGGCGCGGGCGCGCCCCGAGGCCGTCAGACGGGGCGCGAGTCGCACCAGGCGGCCACGTGCTCGGCGAGGAGGTCGTCGGGCACCATGGAGAGGCGCACCCGGCCGAGCGAGCGGGGCAGCGCGAGCATGAAGCGGTTGGTGCGGCGGTAGCGCTCCTCGCGCATGGCGGCGAGAAGGGCGTCCGGGTCCACGGGCGCCTCGACGGTGCCGAGCCCGAGGCGCTCGAGCAGCTCGTCCTGCGTGAACATGTCATCGATAGAAAGCTGGTCCTGCGCGGCGGAGAGGCGCGCGGCGAAGCGCATCCCGTCCGCGATCAGGGTCGAGTCGGGGACCTCGGGGCCGAGGAGGGCGCGCAGCGGGCGGGCGAGGTCCATCGCGTACGCGATTGACTGGCGGGTGGAGACCGCCGTGGACGAGACGACCCTTCCCCGGCTCTTGACCGTGTCGAGGAGCTGCGTGAGCGTGGCGGCAACATCACCTGCGACGAGGTCATCCGTGGCGTCCCACAGCCGCTCGAAGGCCTTGTTCGAGTCGCACGTCGCCGTCTGCGCCATGAGGGCGAAGGAGAGTCGCGCGGGCTCCCCGGCGGGGTCGAGGTCGAAGAGGCCGATGTCGACGATGGAGAAGCGCGCCGAGCCGTCCTGGGTCACCATGCGCGGGAGGCCGGGCAGGTCGAGCGCGCGGGGCGTCGCGCCAGCGACGATGGCGCTCGCGGCATCGAGCGGGACCTCGGCGAGCGACGTTCCCCCGCACCACGACGAGCACGCGAAGGAGGCCACGGAGAGCGTCTCGTAGCCGCCCACGGCGACGACGAGGTCGTCTGAGGTGATGCGCTCCTCGGCGAGAAGGCCGTCGAGCGCCTGAACGCGCGCGAGGTCGCAGGCCCCTCCGGGCATCTCGAGCCGCCGCACGGAGAAGCCCTCGTCGGAGAGGTCGCGATGGAGCCCCTCGAGGAGGGCCTCCGGGACCCCCGGCTCGCTGACGAGCGCGCAGGAGTGAGGCTTCCCGACGACCGAGCGCAGGTCGTGCGCGACGCTCGAGGAGATGCCGAGGCCCCCTCGCACGTCCATCGAGCCGCCGCGCAGCGTCACCCACTGGCGCTGCCGGCGAACCTCGGGTGCCGCCGCCTCGGCGGCCTCGGGCGCGGATGCGGTCTCGGCCCCGGGCGCCTGCGCCGGCGTGGCCTCGTGCTCGATCATAAGAGCCCCCTCTCCCAGAGCAGCTGCGCCGCGGCATGGGCGACCTGCTCGAAGGTCCTGTTCCTGATGTCGATGGTGACGTCGGCCGCCTCCTCGTAGAGCGGACGGCGATGGCGGTACACCAGCTCGGCATGCTCGGCCGAGCCGAGGTCCGGGCGGCGCTCGGGGCAGCGAATCTGCCTGAGCGAGTCGGCGAGGTCGCCGTCGAGGTACACGATGACCCCCATCTCGTGCATGAGCGAGCAGTTCTCCTGACGCTCGACGATGCCGCCTCCGCAGCTCACGAGCAGCGACTTCCTTCGCGCGAGTCGACGCAGCTCGGCGGTCTCCGCGTCGCGGAACGCCTCCTCGCCCTCCCGCGCGAAGATCTCCGTGACCGACCTGCCGAGCCTGCGCTCGACGAGCCGGTCGGTGTCAACGTACGGGCGGTGGAAGAGGGCACCGAGGTTCCGGGCGAGGGTAGACTTGCCCGCGCCGAGAAACCCGACGAAGAAGATATGGTCGCAGCCCTCGTGAACGACGTATCCCCCACCCTGTGCCAGCACCGAACCTCCCTTGCATGACGTGCCGCCCTCGATTCTAGCAGGAGCCGCGAACGACGTCTGCCCGACCCCGCCCCGCGCAGCCGGTACGCAGTTGCGGAAGTGCGTACGGGCTGGTACTCAGCTGCGGAAGTGCGTACGGGCCAGCGGTGGCTCGGAGCGTGGCGGCCACGGGAGCACGCCGACAGGCATAAAACCGCGCCCGAAGCGTACGCAGTTCCGGAACTGCGTGCAAGACGGCCCGTGGTCGGTACTCAGTTGCGAAAGTGAGTACCGGCTGTCACGCACGTCCAGAAATGAGTACGAGACGGCAAATGCGGGCGGTACGCAGTTGCGGAAGTGCGTACGGGACGATACGCAAATCCGGAAGTGAGCACAGCCCGATGCGCAGATGCGGAAGTGAGTACCCCCTGGCGGCGGAGCGAAGAGAAAAACCTTATCAATAGGCACAAAAACGCGCCCGATGGGCACGCGCATCCGGAAGGGGATGCAGAGCGGGGCGCAGCCGGCACTCAGTTGCGCAACTGAGCGCCGGTGGGTACGCACTTCCGGAAGTGAGTGCCCGCGGATACGCGGCGGAACCAGCCTCGAGACCTGCGTCGGGGCATGCGGCGAGAAGGGCCACCGAAAAGCGCGGGCGAGAAGGACGAAGCGAGAAGGGCGGCGCGGCGCGCCGGAGCCGCCCCGGCGTCACTCCCCCTCGAAGGTGACGCCGCGTAGGGCGAGGCGCTCGAAGACACGGAAGATGTGCGTGTACCAGAGGTCGCTGCGCGACTGCGGGCGCACGAGGATGGTGCGGACGCCGGCGAGGCTGCCGGCGGCGACGTCGGTGAACACCTGGTCGCCGATCATCACGGTCTTTTCGGGCGAGGCGCCCATGAGCCGCATCGCGCGGCGCAGGGCGAAGGGCGCCGGCTTCATGGCGTGGTCGACGACCTCGACCCCGAGCTCGCGGGCCGTGCGGCCCACCTGGCTCGAGTGGAAGTTGTTGGAGACGAGGCAGAGCCCGATCCCCGCCGCGCGCGCGGCGTCAAGCCAGGCCACGACCTCGGGCGGCGCCGAGGAGGCGTCGCGCGGCACGCAGGTGTTGTCACGGTCGAGCAGGACGAGCCGCACGTCCTTCTCGACAAGCTCCCCCACGTCAACGAGGGGGAGCGATGCCACATAGCGCCAGGCGCGGAACAGACCCATCGGATGCGCCTACGAGTTGTTGGCGATGGCCTGCAGGTGCTCGTCGTAGGTCCTGCTGAAGGCGTACTCGGTCTCGCCGGCGTCGTTGGTCCAGAAGAAGAAGTAGAAGTAGCCGCCGTCGATGTAGTCCATGTCAGGCGAGCAGACCGCCTGCAGCGACTCGAGGCCCGGGCTGCAGATCGGGGTCGGCGGCAGACCCTGGTGGGCGTAGGTGCTGTAGGGATCAGACTCGTCGTGAACCTCATCCGCGGAGGGGTCGTGGCCCACCGAGTATGCCGTCGTGGCGTCAGACTGCAGGAAGCCGTAGTTGGGGTCGCCCATGTTGTCCAGCCGGTTGTAGAAGACGGAGGCAACCTGGGCGCGCGTGCTCGGCGTGGACTCCTTCTCGACGATGGAGGCGAGGTTGACCATCTGCGCCACCGAGAGGCCGTCGGAGGTGGGATAGCTCAGGTCGAGCGAGGCGAGCTCGGTCTCAAACTGGTCGAGCATCATGCGGATGACCTCGTCGGCGGTGACCTCGGTGCTGGAGAAGCTGTAGGTCTTGGGGAAGAGGAAGCCCTCGAGCGAGTCGTTCTCCACGCCCTCGAGGAAGGAGTAGTCGGCGACGTAGTTCGAGGCCTTGGCCTGGGCGAGGAACTCGTCGGACGTGATGGGCAGCACCTCCTGGACCGCGGCCGCGATGCTTGCGAGCGTGTAGCCCTCAGGGATGGTGAGCGTGATCTCGGCGTTGGGGCCGGCCGTCAGCTGGTTGATGATCGAGGGGAGGTCGGAGCCGGCGGTAAAGGCGTAGCTGCCGCTCTTGATGCTCTGCTCTGCGTTCATCTGGCGCGCCTGGCTGAGAAACTCGCTCTTATTGGAGATGAGGCCGGCGTCGTAGAGCAGATCGGCCACGGCGGAGGCACCCGAGCCCTCGGGGATGCTCACGGAGACGACGGTGCCCTCGGCGGCGGACTGGGGCTCGCCCTGGTTCCCCTGCGAGCCGAGGCTCGGCAGGATGACGAAGACCACCGCGAGCACGGCCGCCACGGCAACGAGGCCGAGCACGATGAAGGGCGCCCTGCTCCTGCGCCGGCTTCTCCCGCCGTGGTGAACGTTGCGGCTGCCGGCGCGTCGGGTGGCGGCGGCGGTGCGACTTGAGACGCGGGTGCCCGCGAGGGCGGCGCGCGGCGCCGTTGCCCCCTGAGAGGAGGCTCCCGCCTGGGCACGCGGCCCGCGCTGCCGGCTCACGGGCTGCGAGGAGGCGGGCTGGGGCGCCTGCGCCTGGCCGCTCGTTCCAAAGTGAGACCCGCCATGCCGCGGGGTCCGGTTGGTGGGTGTTGCCATCGTGCCCTCTCAGTTGTGTCTGGCGTCGAGCCAGGCTTGCAGAAACAGGCTCGCGGCCACCATGTCGACCTTGCCACGCATGGCACGCTCGCTGAGCCCCTGTTCCCTCAGGATACGCTTAGCCTCGGCTGAGGACAAACGTTCGTCCTCAAACTCCAGCGGAAGACCGCATGCCGCCGCGACCCGCTCGGCCTGCTCCCGCACGCGCGCCGCCTGGGGGCCCTCCTCGCCGGCAAGCGTCATCGGCCTGCCACAGACGAGAAGCTCGGGCTCCCAGTCCTCGAGCACCCGCCGGAAGGTGACCGCGTGCGCGAGCACCTCCTGCGCGGGGAGGACGCAGACCGGCGAGGCCACGCGTCCGGCCGGGTCGCTCACGGCAACGCCGACGCGGACCTCGCCGATGTCGAGCGCGAGGACCCTCATGGCCGCTAGATTCCGAGCGCGGCGCGCGCGGCGTCGAGCGCGGCATCGATGCCGGAGACGTCGGAGCCGCCGGCCTGCGCCATGTTGGGGCGCCCGCCGCCGCGGCCGCCCACGAGGCCGGCGATGTCCTTGATGATGGAGCCCGCGGCAAAGCCCGCGGAGACCGCCCCGTCCGTGCCGCCGGCGAGAAGGGCGACCTTGCCGTCGGGCGTGGCGGATGCGATGACACAGGCCACGGCCTCGCCGTTCGCGGCGTCGCGGATGCCGTCCCAGGCGGAGCGCATCTCCTTGCCGGAGAGACCGTCGATGCGGGCGACCACGGCCTTGTAGCCGTCGAGCTGGACGGCAGCCTTGTAGGCGTCGGCGACCTTCGTCGCGCCGGCGCCGGTCGTCGCGGCCTCGAGCGCCTTCCTGGTCTCGCGCAGCTCGTGCTCGAGCGCGGCCACGCGCTCGGAGACGGCGTCCGGGCGGCACTTGAGCTCGCGGGCGACGTCGTCGAGGGCGAGCAGGCGCTCGTCCACGTACTCGATGGCGCCCATCGAGGTCACGGCCTCGATGCGGCGGGCGTTGGAGCCGACGGACCCCTCGGAGACGATCTTGAAAAGGCCGAGGTCGGCGGTGTTGCGCGCGTGGGTTCCGCCGCAGAGCTCGCGCGAGAAGGGCGCCTCGGACTCGCCGGTGGAGACGACGCGCACGACGTCGCCGTACTTCTCGCCGAAGAGGGCGACGGCGCCGGAGGCCTTGGCCTCGTCGATGCCCATGACGCGGGTGACGATGGGCTCGGCGGCGAAGATCTCGGCGTTGACCATGCCCTCCACGCGGGCGAGCTCGTCGGGCGTCATGGCCTCGAAGTGCGTGAAGTCAAAGCGCAGGCGGTCGGGGGCCACGAGCGACCCGGCCTGGGAGACGTGGTCGCCCAGGACCTTCTTGAGCGCGGCGTCGAGCAGGTGCGTGGCGGTGTGGTTGCGGCGGATGAGCTCGCGACGGCCCGCGTCGATCGCGGCGCTGACCTCGTCGCCCACGGCGAGCGAGCCCTCCTCCACGACGGCGACGTGCGCGTAGATGCCGCCCCTGACCTTGGTGTCGGTGACGCGCAGGCGCGCGCCGCCGACCGTCGTGATGGAGCCGGTGTCGCCCACCTGGCCGCCCATCTCGGCGTAGAACGGCGTGACGTCGAGAACCACATCGACCTCGTCGCCCTTCTCGGCGCGCTCGACCTCGGCGCCGCCCGCGACGATGGCGAGCGCGTGCGCGGACGCCTCGCGCTCGTCGTAGCCGACAAACTCCGTGGCGGCCAGGCGGTCGGAGAGCGCAGTCCACACGTCGTTGAAGGTGCCCCAGGCGTCGCGGTTGGCGCTCGCGCGGGCGCGCTCGCGCTGCTCGGTCATGCAGGCGTCGAAGGCGTCCATGTCGACGGAGCGGCCGGCCGCCTCGCAGATCTCGCGCGTGAGGTCGATCGGGAAGCCGTAGGTGTCGTGAAGCCTGAAGGCCACGTCGCCGGGGAGGGCGGCGCCCTCGTCGAGCTTCTCGAGCTCCTGCGAGAGGCTCTCCTCGCCGGCGTCGAGCGTGGCGCCGAAGCGCTCCTCCTCGGCGCGGACGATGCCGTCGATGAGCGAGCGGCTCTCCACGATCGCCGGGTAGTTCTCGCCCATGAGCTCGCAGATCTTCTCCACGTAGGAGCCGAGGAACTCGCCCTCGATGCCCATGAGGCGGCCGTGGTAGACCGCGCGGCGCAGGAGGCGCCGCAGCACGTAGCCTCGGCCCTCGTTGCCGGGAAGGATGCCGTCGCCAATCATGAACGTGACGGCGCGGGAGTGGTCGGCCACGATGCGCAGCGAGCGGTCGCGCGCGGCGTCGGTGCCGTAGGCGTGGCCCGAGAGGCGCTCGCCGACGCCGATCAGGCCCTGCAGCAGGTCGCCGTCGTAGTTGGTGGACTTGTGCTGCATGATGGCCGCGATGCGCTCGAGGCCCATGCCGGTGTCGATGTTGCGGTGCGGAAGCTCGGGCAGCGACCCGTCCTCCTGGCGGTCGTACTGCGTGAAGACGAGGTTCCAGAACTCGAGGAAGCGGTCGCAGTCGTCGCAGCCCGGGCCGCAGTGCTCGCCTCCGCAGCCGAACTCCTCGCCCTGGTCGAAGTAGATCTCGGAGCAGGGGCCGCACGGACCGGTGGGGCCGGCCGCCCAGAAGTTGTCATCGGCGCCGAGGCGGGAGATGTGGTCGTAGGGGACTCCCTGCTTGTGCCAGAGCTCGATGGCCTCGTCGTCGTCCTCGAAGACGGTCATGTAGAGGCGCTCCTTGGGCAGGCCCAGGTGATCGGGGTTGGTGATGAAGTCGTACGCCCACTCGATCGCGTTCTCCTTGGAGTAGCCGCCGAAGGAGAAGTTGCCGAGCATCTCGAAGAAGCTGAGGTGCGTGGCGTCGCCGATGTTGTCGATGTCGTTGGTGCGCAGGCACTTCTGGCACGAGCAGGCGCCGATCTCGGACATGGTGCGCTTGCCCTGGTAGTACTCCTTGAACTGGTTCATGCCCGCGTTGGTGAGCAGCAGCGACGGGTCGTCCGGGACGAGCGACGAGGACGGGTAGAGCTTGCAGCCCTTCTCCTCGAAGAAGCGCAGGAAGTCCTCGCGGATCTCGGCAGTGGTCATGGTCTTGTAGTCGGCGGTGCTCATATCGCTCCCCTGCGGTCGGGTCCTGATGCGCATACAACCTTGTTAGTATAGCGCGAGCGGCCCATTCGCGCGGCGCGTCACGCAATCGCCGGGTTTTCAGTCAGGAGGTGCGCGGCCCCAGGGCGCGACGCGACGAGAAGGACGACGGCCCTCCCCTACTTCTCGCCCTTCTCGCCCTTCTCGCCCTCGCGGAGTCGCTCGACGAGGCGCTCGACCGGATGCTTGGGACGCGGAGCGGCGGTGGCGGACTCGTGCTCGCGCGTCGCCGGCAAGATCTCTGACTCCGCGAAGCGCTCCTCGCCGAGGGCGTCGCTCGCGGGGACGGGGTTTCCGGAGGCGTCGTGGAAGGGGGTGCCCTTGAAGAGCGCGCCGTCATAGGAAACGATCTGCTCGCCCGTGCGCGTCTCGAAGTAGAAGACGAAGAGCCCCTTGGCGATGGCGCAGAGCGGTATGGCCACGACCATGCCGAGCGGCCCCAAGAGCGCCGAGCCGATCATGATGGCGAGCAGGGACAGCACGGGGTGAATCTGCATCGTGGACTGATTGATGCGCGGCACGATGAGGTTGTCCGTGACGTTTTGGGCGACCATGGCAGCCACCATCGTCCAGAAGGCCATCGTGGGGCTGTAGAAGAGGGCGACCCCGGTGGCTATGATCGCGGACACCGAGGGGCCGACCACCGGAACGAAGTTCAGCACGCCGGAGAGCACGCCCATGAGACCCGCATAGGGGTGGCCGGCGATCATGAAGCCCACGCACGCCAGGCTGCCCTGAATCAAGGAGTCGATGATCGTAGAGCGGAGGTAGCCGCCCACGGACCGGGAGACCACGGCGAGCGTGACGCGGTAGTCGTCAGCGCGGCGAGAGCCCAGCACGAGGCAGATCTCATCGTTGATGCGCGGGTAGTCGCAGACGAGCCAGAAGGCGAAGACCAGGCCGAGAAACACCGTGAACACCGCGGAGGCGAGGTTGCTCACGGCCGGCACGATCCCGTTGCTGAACGCCGAGAGCAGCGCCGAGATAAGCCCCGTCAGCACGCTCTGGAGCGTGCTGACGAGCTCGCCGGTGTCAACGTACTCGCTTATCTGCTGAAAGACGTCGTACTGGCTCTCGAGGCTCGAGACCCACGAGCCGAGTCCCGAGATGCGCGCGGGCAGGTCGCGCAGGAGGTCGGTCATCTGCGCGAAGAAGAGCGGGATGATGAGCGAGAAGAGCAGCACCACCGCAAGGGCGACCACGATGACGCCCAGAATCGACGCGACGCCGCGTGGCACGCGATGGCGCGCGAGCCAGTTGACGAGCGGCGAGGCCACGTACGCGATGAGGCAGCCCGTCACGAGGAACAGAAGCACGCTCGAGAGGCGCCCCAGCACCATGAGCACGACGGCCGCCACGATGATCGCCCCAACGACGGTCCACACCCTGAGGCAGGCGAGGCGCACGCGCGCCGCCCTCTGATCCATGTCTCTCCTCTCCTGGGCGCCCGGCCGGCCGGGCGACGCCGTCAGGCCAGCCGGCCCTCCGGGTCTATCTTGTCCTGAATGCGGCGCAGCGTCCGACGCAGAAGGCGCGAGACCTGGACCTGCGAGACTCCCAGGCGCTCAGCGATCTCCACCTGGGTGAGCCCGTCCTCGAAGCGCATCTTGACGACCTCGCGCTCGCGCGGCGAGAAGTCGGCGACGGCCTGCTCGAGCACGATGCGGTCGTCGGTGGCGGCGAGGTCGGCGTCCTCGGTGGCGTAGTGGTCGATGACCGAGGGGGCCTCCACGTCGTCAGATGACCCGCCGCCCTCGAGCGGCACCGAGCTGTAGGCGCTCGAGGACTCCATCGCCTCGAGCACCTCGTCGACCGAGGCGCCCAGGTAGTCTGCGATCTCGGCCACCGAGGGGCTGCGCTGCAGCTGGTTCACGAGCTCGTCCGTGGCCTGGTTGACCTTCGCCGAGAGCTCCTGCAGGCGGCGCGGGACGCGCACCGACCAGCCCTTGTCGCGGAAGTGGCGCTTGATCTCTCCCATGATCGTGGGCGTGGCATAGGTGGTGAACTCCAGGCCCCGCTCCGGGTCGAAGCGGTCGATCGCCTTGATGAGGCCGATCGTGCCCACCTGGACGAGGTCCTCGAGGGACTCGCCGCGGTTCTTGAACTTTGACGCGAGGAAGCGGACGAGGTTGAGGTGGCTCACGATGAGCTGGTCGCGCGCCTCGGTGTCCCCCTTCTGCTTGTAGCGGCGGAAGAGCTCCCGCGTACGGTCCTTGTCCCAGGCGGCGCGACCCGCGCGCGACCCCGCCCGGGCGGCACGTCGCCCGGAGGGTCCCCTACTCTCCATGGGCGTCCCCCGCCCGCTTGACGAGGTGCAGGACGCGCCCGTCCTCGGAGACCGAGAACACGTCGCACACGGCCGAGAGCAGCACCTCGACGAGGTCTATCGACTCGTCGTCGGGCTCCTCCTCGCCAAGCGAGAAGTCCATGGTCATGGCGTCCGGCGCAAGCGAGAAGGACACGTCGACGGCATCCGGAGACGTCGCGCACGCGTAGACGAAGCCCTCCTCCGCGGCCATGCGCACGTCCTCCACGTCATCGACGCTCATGTCGCAGCAGACGGCCAGGGTTGAGGCCGTCATGCGGACGGAGCGGGCAAATCCGGCCTCTGCGGGAACGCAGAGGCGCACGTTCTTCTCGGTCATCACTTCTCCTGCTCGGCGTCCTCGGTGGCGGGGGCGTCGACGGCGGACACCTCGCCGTAGTCGACGTAGCGGACGGGGGCGCGGTCCGGGCGCTCGGCGCGCTCGACCTCCGGCGCCTCCTCGAGCTGGGCGGCGTGCTCGGCGGGACCGGACCCGGTGATTCGGGACATGACGCTCGCCACCCCCGATGCGGCGCTCTCGGCGACGCGGTTGACCGCGCCGGTGACGCTCGAGGCGGTGCCGGAGACGGCGGAGACGTCCGCCAGTATGCCGTTCAGGCGCTCCACGGAGACGTTGGCCGCGGCGATGGTGGTCTCGGCGCTCTCGGCGAGCGGCGCCATGTGCTTGGCGGCGGGCTCGAGCTCGTCGACCACCCCGTCGAGCTTGGCCACGACCGGCTGGACCTGTTCGATGAGGTCGTTGGCCGAGGTGGTGACCTTCTCGATGTCGCGGCGGGCGCTGCGCATGGTAAGGGCGATCTCGACGACGGCCCACACCCCTACGACGACCAGCACGAGCAGAGCGATTTGCAGGTAGTCCATAGCGCCCTCCTTAGAGCGTCCGCCTCGGGGAGATGATGCCCCGGACCCTCATTCTACCCAAGTGAGCCAAAGTCATGCCCGCT
The DNA here is from genome assembly GCF_900128445.1 of Thermophilibacter provencensis. GTDB lineage: Bacteria > Actinomycetota > Coriobacteriia > Coriobacteriales > Atopobiaceae > Thermophilibacter > Thermophilibacter provencensis. Next base: position 2,335,185 of record NZ_LT671417.1, read on the forward strand.
CTTATCGGCGTCCGCGACATCCCTGCCGATCGCCTCCTGCCGCCAGGCCTCCCAGCCGCGCGGGCTCGCCTGGTAGAAGCACCCGCGCTCGAGGCCCTCGGGCAGGTAGCGCTGGGGGACCCATCCGCCCGGGTAGTTGTGCGGGTAGAGGTAGGGCCCGTACTCGTCTGAGCCGGGACGGTGCCGGTCGCGCAGGTGGCTGGGCACCTCGCGGCGGGGACCCCGCCGGACCTCCTCGAGGGCGGCGTCAATGCCCGCCTCCGCGGCGTTGGACTTGGGCGCGAGGGCGAGGTAGGTAGCCGCCTGCGCCAGGTTGATGCGGCACTCGGGCATGCCGATGACCTCGGTGGCGCGGAAGGCGGCGTGCGCCACGAGCAGGGCCTGCGGGTCGGCGTTGCCGATGTCCTCGGAGGCGCAGATCATGATGCGCCGGGCGATGAACTTGGGGTCCTCCCCCGCGTCGAGCATGCGGGCGAGCCAGTAGAGGACGGCGTCCGGGTCCGACCCGCGCATGGACTTGATGAAGGCGGAGATGACGTCGTAGTGCATGTCGCCGGACTTGTCGTAGGGCAGGCCCCGGCGGGGGTTTGCCTCGGCGACGTGCTCGCGCGTGATGACGAGCGGGGCGGGACCGCCCTCCCCGTCCGCAGGGGCGTCCACCATCTGGGAGGCGAGCTCGAGCGAGGTGAGGGCCGCCCTGCCGTCCCCGCCGGCCAGCGTCACGATCTCGTCCTCCGCCTCGGGCGAGAGCTCGAAGCGCGCGGCAAGGCCCTCCGGCGCCGCCACGGCACGGCGCACGAGCTCGCGGACCGAGGCGTCGTCGAGCGCGGTGAGCTCCACGACGCGGCTGCGGGAGATGAGGGCCGAGTTGACCTCGAAGTAGGGGTTCTCCGTGGTGGCGCCCACGAGGACCACGATGCGGTCCTCGACGGCGTGGAGGAGCGCGTCCTGCTGGCTGCGGTTGAAGCGGTGGATCTCGTCCACGAAGAGGATGGTGCGCCGGCCGAGCGTGAGCAGGCGGGACTCGGCGGCCTCGATCTCGCGCCGGAGGTCCTTTACCGTTCCCGTGATGGCGCTGACCTCGACGAACTCCGCGTGAGTGGAGTTGGCTATGATTCGCGCGAGCGTGGTCTTGCCCGTGCCGGCGGGGCCGTACAGGATGACCGAGGAGAGGGTGTCGTGCTCGATGGCGCGCCGGAGCCACGAGCCCGGGCCCACGGCCTGGGCCTGGCCGACGTAGCCGTCGAGCGTGGTGGGCCGCATGCGCGCGGCGAGCGGGGCGTTGTCGTTTTTGCGCGCGGTCTCGACGCGCGTGAACAAGGTATCCATGAGAACGATTGTACGCCATCGAGCCGGCCGCCGCGACGCGCAGCCCCGGGGCCCGCGCGCCGCCGTGCCCGCGGCGCCGTGCCCGCCGACACCCCCGATTAATGCACAGAATCTGCTTTCACTTTATATAATCAGGGTTTCAGGTTTGTGATTTGGCAAAATTTGTGCGTTAACGCCGGCCAACCCTAGAGGTAGCGCCCCACGAACGCATCAACGGTGCCCCAGTAGAGCTCGGGGTCGGTGCTCGCGGAAAGGCCGTGGCCGGCCCCGGGGACGACGAGTCTCTCCTTCTGCTCGCTCGCACAGACCTCGTAGCACTCGTCGAGCATCGAGAAGGGCACGAAGTCGTCCTCGTCCCCGTGGATGAAGAGCATGGGGACGCTCGCCTGGCGAAGGCTCTCCACCGCCGAGGCCGACTCGAAGGTGTAGCCCGCGCGCAGCAGACACGCCGCGTCAGCCACGTTCAGGATCGGGAAGCTCGGCAGGCCGAAGACGTTGTCGAGCTGGACCACGAACTCGTCCCACACGCTCGTGTACCCGCAGTCCTCCACGGCAAGGCATACGTTCTCGGACAGGCCGTCCAGCCCGGAGGCAGCCATGACCTCGAAGCCTCCCATCGAGACGCCGAAGAGCATGATGCGGGCCTCAGGGTCGGCGGCGACGATGTCCTCGATCCAGCCGATAAGGTCGCGCGCGTCCTGCCAGCCCATCTGGATGAGGCCGGTGTCGACGTTGCGCTCGTGCCCGCGCGCCGCCGGCATGAGCACGCTCATCCCCATCTGCGCGAAGTGGTAGGCGTACTTGGCCATGTCGGCGGGCTCGCCCACGTAGCCGTGGCAGACCACGGCCCAGGTGTGCCCGTCGGAGTAGGCGGCGTCCTCGGCGCCGTCGAGCCTCCAGCCGAGAAGGACCGTGCCGTCCTCGGCCTGGTGAGAGACGCTCTCGCGCGTGGCGTCGAACCACGCGGCGGCCGTCTCGGCGTAGGCGTCATCGGCCTTCGCCTCCCGGCTCCCCTCGAGCCCGCTCACCCTGCCGGAGCCCATCGAGCGAGCCATCGAGACCTCCGCGTGCGGGTTGAGCGCGAAGTCCACGAGGAAGTTCCCCACAAATCCCAGGCCAACGAGCGTGAGCGCCACAAGCGCGCCCACCACCGCGGTCACAATCCTCTTGGTCCTTCTCGCGAGCGCCATGCGTCCTCCCCTGTTCTGCTCCGGGCGGGACATTATAACAGTCTGTACTGTTTCTTCCTCGCGATGAACGGGACCCGGGGCGGCGACCTGACAGAGTGCCCCGGCACCTTTGTCAGGCGCGGACGCCGGCCGAGAAGTACCCGCGCTGCGGGAAGAGGGCTGCCGCGTGGGGGAAGAGCGCCTCGCAGGTGGCGATGAAGTAGTCGTCCGTCATCGAGGAGATGAAGTCCACGACGGTCTGGTCGGGGTCGGACTCCCAGTCGTAGGTGCGGCCGTAGTGCGCCAGGCGCCGCTCGGTGGGCGCCACGTGGTGCGCGAAGACCGCCGCGGACTCGTCGCCGGCCGCAAGGGCCGCGAGCTCGTGCTCGTAGAGCGCCGAGAAGAGCTCGCGCACCTCGGCGGAGAAGTCTCCGTTGACCTCTCCCGCGCCGTAGATCTTCTCGTAGTTCTCGCGCTTGGCGCGGCGCATCTCGGCAAAGCCCTCCGGGCTCATCTCGATGCGGTCGCGGCCCACGCTGTGCTCCACGACGTCGGCGACGAACGAGGAGAGCGCCCAGGCGTTGTAGGCGCCGCCGAGGCCGTCGTCGAAGGTGTCCTCCGAGCAGAGGCCGGCGCGGATGGCGTCCTGGCGGTCCTTGCCCACGTAGGCGATGATGTCGGAGACGCGCACGACGCAGCCCTCGAGCGTCATCGGGCGCAGGTGGGAGATGGTCTCGTCGCCGCACTCCCAGCAGGAGGCGACCACGCGGTCGAAGGTGTCGAACTCCGCGAGGCCGCTCGTCTCGAAGACCTGCTGCTCGAACTCGCCATTGTGGCAGAGGGCGCCGTCGAGGGTCTGCAGGCTCACGTTGCGTCCGGCGAGCACGTCGACCACGCGGACGCTCTGGACGTTGTGGAAGAACCAGCGCCCCGTGCGGGCGTGGTAGACGTCGTTCAGGAAGCGCTCGCCGGCGTGGCCGAAGGGCGTGTGCCCGAGGTCGTGCGCGAGCGCGATGGCCTCGACGAGGTCGAGGTTGAGCCCGAGCGCGCGGCCGATGTCGCGCGCCACGCGGGCCACGAGCTGCACGTGCAGGCCGCGACGCGCGAGGTCGTCGTTCGCGCGGAACGAGAAGACCTGCGTCTTTCCCGCCATGCGGTTGTACGCCGGGAGGTGCACGACCTTCTCGGCGTCGCGCACGAAGGCAGGGCGGACGCAGGTGTCGCGGTCGCGCTCGCAGGAGTCGCGGCGGATGGCGGAGGCGTCGCGGCACGCGAAGGGCGAGAGCTCGCCGGACGCGAGCCGCTCCCTGACGGCAGCGGCCGCCGCCTCGGAGAGCTGCCCGGTGAGCCTGGGCGCGAGCCTGTTCTCGCCTTCCGCCATGTCAGCCCCCTACTCGTTGACGACGAGGCAGCCCATGTCGAGACGGTGGCCCCACTCGCCCATGACGCCCTCGTATGCGCAGCGGGCGTAGACGCCGCCGAACTTGCCGCGGAAGAGGAAGAGGCCGAGGAGGTTGTTGGCCTCGATGGGCTCGGCCGGATCGGAGCCGTCCGGGCGCGGGGTAGCGCCGCCTACGATGACGGGCGTGCGGTAGGCGGGGTCGCGCCGAACGATCGTCGCACCCTCCTCGCACGCGGCGAGAAGGACGCGCCACCACTCGTCGCGGTCCATGCGGTCGACGCCGGCGACGGTCTCCGGGGCTCGATAGGGGCCGGCGGGGCGGACGAGCCAGTCGTCCTGCTCGGAGAGGTAGCGGTTGATGTCGCTGTCGCGCGTGAGGACGTGGGCCTCGGGGACGTGGGCGCGCACGAAGGCGAGCTCGATCGGGTCGAGGATGGACTCGACGGCCTCGGAGTGGAGGACGGCGAAGAGCGAGTTCACGGACGCCGGCCAGGTGCGGAAGCCGCCGATGACGCAGGCGAGTCCGCGACGGGTCGCCTCGACGAGCGCGTCGACGCCCTCGCAGGGCTTCTCGATCATCTCACCGACGAGCGCGCGGCGGTAGACGCAGGCGATGGGGCCCTGGGAGTCGACGAGGCGACGGGTGCCCGCTGCCTCCTCGATGCGCAGGTCGCGGATGTCGACGAAGCGCGCGAAGACGCCCTCGTCCGCCATGCGCTCGATGAGGTCGGCGAACTCGCCCTCCGAGGCGCTCTCGGCATAGTCGACGATGCCCACGACGGGGCGCTCGGGGTGGTGGGTGCCCGCGTCGGCGTTTGCCCAGGACTGGTAGGTCTCGCGCAGCGCCGCGATCATGCCGTCCGCGATGTCGAAGGTCTCGATCGAGCGGTGGCGCTCGGCGAAGCGGCGATAGGACTCGGTGCGCTGGATGGCTCGGGTCACGTCGACGGAGACGGTGGTGCCCACGGCGCTGTCGGTGGACACGCCGGCAAAGGCGAAGTCGCCGGTCTCCTCGTTGAAGAGGACGTCAAGACGGGCGAAGGGGATGACCTGCTCGTAGCCCGTGGGGATGAGCGTCAGCTCCTCGGCCCGAGGGTCAAGCCCGAAGAGTGCCCTCAGGTCGGGGTCGACGAGATAGCGCTTGGTGACCTTCTCGAGGATGCGCCCCATGGTCTCGGCGGCCTCGGTCAGGATCTCGATCTCAGCGGTGCCGAGGACCTTGGGCGTGAGCGCCCACGTGGACGTGCCGTCATGCTCGACGATCGGGTGGGAGGCCTCGAGGTAGGCGTCGCCGGCGGCGCGGCCCTCCGCGTCACCGCCCAGCTCCCTCACGATGCCGCAGAACTCGTCCTCAAGCGCACGGCCCCTCAGCTTGCTCATATATGCTCCAAACGGTCAGACAGTTGCTCACGCGCGCGGGTCCCGACCCGCCACGCGGCGAGCATTGTAAGCGTTACCAGCGAAAAGCACAAATTTCACAGTCTTTTTACGCGAAGATTTTATCAATTTGTGGACCCTTGGTGGAGCAGGGCGGCAAAACGCTGCGCCAGGCAAGCGGCACGCCCCCCTACGAGACGAACCACAGGGCGTCCTCCGGGCGGACCTCAAACCCCATGGCCCGCTCGAGCGCGAGCGACGCGTCGTTCTCCGGCCAGACCTCCGCCCACGGGAGCTCGCCGGCGGCGAGGTGCGCGGCGACCTTCGCCGCGGCGAGCGCCGTCCCCCAGCCCTCGCGCCGATGCCCCTCGAAGACCTCGAGCATGCCCATCGAGCCCTCCTCGTGCTCCCCTACGAAGCCCACGATCCTTCCCGCCTCGAAGCCGCCGAGGAACTTTCCCGCCTCGAGCGCCGCCTCCAGCTCGCCGGGGGCGAGGTACTCCGGGTGCGCGTAGCGCTCGCGCACCACGCCGGCATAGGCCGGCGTGAGCACGCGGATGTCGCGCGAGGGGTCGGTCGGGGGCTCGCCCCCGCGCCACACCACCACGTGGCAGGCGCGCTCCCGGCCCCCGAAGGCGCGGGCGACCTCGCGGGCGAGCGCGCGCTTGCCGCAGACGCAGGTGGTCCCCCCGGCGGCGCCAAGACAGGTGAGCGCCCGGCGCACGAGGCGGCGGCTCGGGCCCGCCACGATCCTCATGCCGCCCGAGAGGCCCACCACGACGGCGCCCTTCTCGGCGAGAAGGACCTGGCCCGCGCCCCGGCGCAGGCACTCTGCGAGCGGCAGCGCATCGTCGCCGTACCCCTCGGCGATCTGGAGCGCGCGCTCGCGGCGCGCCGCGGGGTCGTCGCGCGTGGCGTCGACGACGAAGGAGAGCCGCTCCGCCATCATCTCCTGGCCGAGGGGGCCGGGGTGGTCGGAGCCGTCGGCGAGCAGCTCCGGCAGGCGGTCCGCGTCAAGCAGCGGCGCAGCCTCCACAAGGCGCATCTGCGCGTGGGCCCCCGCGGCGGCGCGGACGATCGCGTCCACCTCCGCGGCGCAGCTCCTCGGGTGCGTGGGGTAGACGTCCTCGGTGTGCGGCGGGCAGGTGAGGACCCAGATCGGCGCGTCCGGGAACCCCTCGGCCAGCTCGTAGAGGTAGGTTCGCACGTCGCGCTCGACGCGCGCCGCCTGACAGGGCTCGTAGCGATAGTTCTCCCCGAACTCCACCACGACGCCCGCCGCGTCCACGCGCTCGGGGAGGCCGACGAGCGAGCCGGGCTGGAAGACCTGGCCGCCCAGGCCCTGGTTCACGAGGTCGAACCCCAGGTGCTCGGCGAGAAGCGCGCACCAGGAGCGCGAGGGGTCGCGCGCGACGAAGCCCTGCGCGACGGAGTCCCCCAGCACGACGAGCTGGCGACGAGCGGCCACGGGCTCGAGATAGGTCCCGTCGCAGGTGACGGCACGCACGGCACAGGAGGTGAGGCACGGCAGCCAGACCCGGACGTGATGGGGCTCGCCCATGCCGGGGAGGTGCTGGAGGCCGGGCTCGGGGCCGGACGCTGGGTCGTCGAGCAGCCACGTGATGAGGTTCTTCTCGTCAGGCAGGGCAAGCGGGAGGCGTCGGCCGTCGACGACGGCGGACACGCCGTCGAAGGGCGGCCGCGGGCCGTGCGGGTGGCGCTCGACGTCCGCGAGCACGGAGGCCGCGCCGCGCGGGGTGGGGTCCACGCGCACCTCGAGCGCGAGGCGGGTGGCGTCGGTCTCCATCTCGAGGCAGACGCCCGCCGTGGCCACCGCGAGCTGCCGGTAGAGCCCGGGGTGCCAGGCGCGGACGCTCCCCACGGCGCGCAGCTGCTCCGGCGCGAAGCGTGACGGCCGGACCCAGCCGTCCTTATCGGTTGTGAATCCGAGCGCGCCGTGGAGGAAACCCGACGCGCCGGCGCTCATCTCAAGGCCCATGCTCCCTCTTGCGAATCAGCGTCGATTGCGGCCTGACCATTGTGGCACATGTGGCCCGAGGGGCGTCCCCGCACGGTCTGGATGCCTGGGGCCGGGCGCGCGGAGCCCCCGGCGGCTACTCGCCCTCCAGGACCGGCTCGTAGAACTCCTCCTCGTCTTCGAGCCTGAGGACGAGCACCTGCCCCAGGCCCGCGCCCGCAGCGGCGGCGCTGTCCACGTCCCAGCGGTCCGCGCCCACGCGCACCATCCGGGCGAGCCCGTCTGCCCCCACGGCCGGGCGGTCCACCTCGTGGGCCATGCGCTCGAGGTAGGGGGTCGGGGTGTGACCCGCCACGATGACGGGGCCGCGCGCGTCCCCGCCCGAGAGCCCCTCGGCGGCCCCCCAGAAGTCCTCCCTGATCCACGTGAGGTCCTCGGGGTCCTGCGACGAGAAGAACGTCTCCACGGCGGCGTCCCCCCACGCCTCCGGCGTGACGTGGCCGAGCCGCACGCCGGCGTGCACGAAGAGGAAGAGGCGCCCCGCGACGCGCGCGCTCGACCAGCGCGGCAGCCCGGCGACCCACCCGAGCAGCTCGCTCGCCTCGTCGTCCTCGACCTCGGAGAGGCCCGCGGAGGTCATGGCTCCGCCGTTGAGCCCCCAGTTCATGGCGGCGAGGCCGTCCCCCGGGTTGTTCACGCAGTCAATCATGAGGTCCTCGTGGTTGCCCATGAGGACGGTCACGTTGGGCAGGCCCCGCACGACCCGCAGGACGCCCACCGGGTCCGGCCCGCGGTCGATCATGTCGCCCAGGCAGAAGAAGCGGTCGTCCTCGGAGGGGGACACGCGGTCGAGGGCGCGCTCGAGCGCGGCGCGGTGACCGTGCACGTCCGAGAACACGTATGTAGCCATCTCGGGCCCTCCCTGACCGAATCCTGTGCGGGGCGCACCACCCCTCCCGCTAGCCTACACCCTCGCCGTCCCGGGTGAGCCCCGCGGGCGGGCGAGCGGTCGGAGCATGGCCTAGGAGCGTCGCGTTTTGCGGCGCGAGCGGCGCATCCTGAGCACCCAGGCGGGCGAGGAGCCGACCTCGATGACGCGGGCGGGAAGATGGCCCTCCCCCGCCGCGCGCACCACCGAGACCACCTCGCGCATGGTCGGCTCGAGGCGGGCGCCCTTGAGGCGGCACTCCCACACCACCACGACCGTCCATCCCGCCTCCACGAGCCGGGCGCTGTCGCGCGCGTCACGGGCGCGGTTGCGCGCGAACTTGTCCTGCCAGAAGGCAGAGTGCGTCTTGGGGCGCGAGGGGGAGCAGTGGGGGCAGCGGTGCCAGAAGCACCCGTGCACGAAGATGGCCACGCGACGCCCGGGGAAGCACACGTCCGGGCGGCCCGGCGCCTTCTTCCAGTGGAGCCTATAGCCCGTGAGCCCCGCCTCCCGCAGCGCGGCGCGCACCTTGAGCTCAGGCTTGGTGTCCTTGCTCCGGTTTGCCTGCATGACGTGACGGGTGGCCTCCGATGAGGCGGGCGGGGTGTCCGGGCGCGGTCGTGCGGCGCGCGCTACCACGTGAAGGGCGCGTCCGGCGCCGAGGGAGCCCCCTCGAAGCTGAGGTCGCCCGTGAGCTCGCGCATGGCGGCGAGGTCGATGTCCGGCGAGCAGAGCCCTGGGATGACCTCGCCCACCCGGCCGCGGGCCCTTGCCCAGAGGTCCCAGAAGCCGTCCTCGCTGACCTCGCCCGTGAAGGGGTTCTCCCAGGCGCCGTGCTCGCGGTTGTCGAAGGCGGAGCGGGTGTCGGCCCGGTCGCGGTGCGACATCGCGCAGACGAGCGAGAAGGGCGTGCGGCCGAGAGCCCGCTCGAGGGTGCCGATGACCGCGCGCTTGCGGCCGCCCGGCGAGTCGAAGACGCGCTGCACCAGGCGGAACTCAATCGCCGCCGTGGAGAAGGTCCTCGGATCGATGGCCTTGCCGTAGACCCACAGGGCAACGTAGAAGTACACCTTGTCCACGGCCGCAAGCACCTCATGGCTCGCGGCGAGCGTGCGGGCGTGGGGGCGATACGTCGCGACCGTCTGGCCGGTGAGCGAGAAGAGCACGGCCTCGTCGAGGTCGCGCTCGATCTCCGCATGGACCTTCGAGGCGGCGCGCTCGTCGAGCCCCTCCACGCCCGCGTCGCAGATGCCGTTCTGCCAGTGGTAGACGAGGGGGTGCACGGTGGAGTCGAGCAGCCAGTGGCAGGCGAAGCCGGCCACGTAGGCCCGCGCGAGGGTGCGCTCGCGGCCCTCGAGGCCGGCGGCGGCCTCGCGCATGGCGAGCAGCAGAAGCGCCGGGCGCGCCGCGTGCATGGCGTTGCCGAGCGGCGACCACTTGCGCATGAGCGGATCGATCACCAGGTAGAAGAGGGGGTCCGGCCCCTGGTTGCCCAGGAGGAACGCGTCGGTCTCGTCATCTGTCCTGAAGCCGAGCAGGTCCCGTACCTCGTCGAGGGACTCCCGGCCAAAGAGGTCGTGCGTGAGGATCGCGGGCATGGCGCGCCTTTCGTCGTGTGTGCTCACCCGATTATGCCACGCGGCCGCGCCGGAGGGTCGCGCCATCGGCGTCGGGTTTGTTTGCCTCACGCGGCGCGCGTGCCATGCAAGCCAGGCGCCCATGGCGCGGCCCGGCCGCTTTTACGCACTTCTTACCGCCCGCATGCCCCGCGCTCGACTACCATGGAAACGCTGCGTCGCCACAACGGGAGGAGCCTCATGGCTAGCCAGAAGATGACCAGGGCAGAGAAGAGCTGGATTGTCTACGACGTGGGCAACTCCGCGCTCGTTCTTCTCGCCACGAGCGTGATCCCGATCTACTTCTCCTCCCTCTCCCCCGACGGCGGGGTCGTGGTGGCGTGGAGCTATGCCGAGACGGTGGCGTCCCTCATCATCGCGCTGCTCATGCCCGTGCTGGGGTCGATTGCGGACATGCAGGGCATGAAGAAGAGGTTCATCGTCGGCTGCGTGGGCACGGGCGTGGTGGCCACGGTGGCGCTCGGCTTTGTGACCGCGGCCCTGGCGTTTCTGATCATCTACGTCATCTCCTCGGTGGCGCTGAACTCCTCGATGGTCTTCTACGACGCGCTGCTGGTCGACACCACGACCGACGACCGCATGGACGAGATCTCCTCCCAGGGCTACGCCTGGGGCTATATCGGCAGCTGCGTGCCCTTCATCGCGTGCCTGGGCGTGGTCCTGGGCTACGAGGCGCTGGGCATCGCCCTGCAGACCGCCATGCAGATTGCGTTCATCATCACCGGCGCGTGGTGGGCCGTCTTCACCGTCCCGCTGCTCAAGAACGTCCAGCAGAGGCACTTCAAGCCGCGCGAGCCGCACGCCGTCTCCCGCGCCATCCGCGGCCTCGCGGGGACGCTGCGCGAGATTTGGGCCAACCGCGCCATCCGCTACTACATGATCGCGTACTTCTTCTACATCGACGGCGTGCACACCATCATCAAGCTCTCGACGAGCTACGGAACCGAGCTGGGGATCGACTCCACGCAGCTCGTGCTTGCGCTCTTGGTCACGCAGTTCGTGGCGTTCCCGAGCGCCATCATCTACGGGCGCCTCTCGTCCAGGTACGGCACGCGCCGCATGCTTCTCATCGCGATCGCGGCCTACTTTGGCATCACCCTCTTCGCCGCGTTCTTCCTGCGCTCGGCCGCCGAGTTCTGGTTCCTGGCCATCCTCGTGGGCATGTTCCAGGGCGGCATCCAGGCGCTCAGCCGCTCCGAGTTCGGCAAGCTCTGCCCCAAGGAGCGCGCCAACGAGTACTTCGGCTTCTTCGACATCTTTGGCAAGTACGCCGCCATCCTGGGCACGTTCCTCGTGGGCACGTTCACCGCGCTCACCGGCAACTCCAGCCTCGGCGTGCTCTCGATCGCGGTGCTCTTCGTCGTGGGGTTCGTCGTGATGCTGCGCGTCCCGGAGCGCACGGCGTAGGCCTGGCCGGCCGCGGCATGGTCCGGGAGGCACGCGCAATCTCGCCTTTTCAGCAATCCCCGCTTGCGCGTCCTCCTGAAGATGCGTAGACGGGGATTTCCCATACATCTGCATGCATTTTCTAGATTACGCGTCATCTAGTTAGATATTTTGCACGCGTAATTTGAGATGTCCGAAAACCGCAGTCCGCGCATCCTCACGCGGCCGCCCGCATCAACACCGCCTGTAAACGTGTAGTTCCTAAGAATCCGCAAGCTCTCGCGCAAACAGGCGAAACACGCCTCACGTTCTCTCGCAGGAGCCCCACCTCGCCCTAAACCGCCCGCACCCCCCTCGCGGAAAGCCTGCCGCACGCCCAGGGGAATGGAATCGTCAGCTTCGTGAAAGCCCCCTCTGCTAGCCTCCCGTCACCACGAAGAGAGGAGGCTCATGGACATCTTCCTTGCGCACGAGGACTCCCTGAAGGTATTACGCCACGCCCGAAGAACAGAGGACCTTGCGCTGATTCCCGCGGACAGGGAGGAGATCCACCGCGACCATGGTCGGATCGACGCCTCGAGCCTGACCTCCGCTCTTCCCGAAGGCATCCTCGCGCCCACGCGCATGCAGCCCGTCTCCCTGCGCTTTGCGGACGATGCGTCCCGCAGCCAGTGCGGCATCGTCCGAGCGGTCCCCAACCTCGCCCGCCTGCCCGACAGCTCGTACCTGGAGCTCATCAGCTCGACAGGAGGACCGCCCCCCACTGCGGCAGGGGAGCCCGTTCACGTGTTTGTCGAGGCGGCCGGGCTCTCGCTCCTCAGCGCTGCCCAATCCCTCGGCAAGCTGGTCCGCAGGGGGCGCCTCACGAGAAACGCCGCACTCGTCCGCCTCAGCGGTTTTCTCATGGAGCTCTGCGGCTCGTACGCGCGCGACCCCCTCTCCCCCGCCTCGGGCGAGGTCGTCTATGACCTTCCCCCGGTCTCCTCAGTCGCCGAGGCAGCGTCGTTCCTCGAATCAGCGAGCGGCCTTCATGGTCACACACTCGCGCGCATGGCAGCTGGATATGCCAACGACGGCTCGGGCTCCACCATGGAGACGCTGTGGTATCACGCGTTCTGCCTTCCGCCGCGCCTCGGCGGCATGCACCTTCAAAGGCCCCTCCAGAACGTCCCTCTGGAATGGCCCGACGAGGTCAGCGCGCTCGTCAGCCACCAGACCATGCGCCCCGACTTCTACTGGGCGCTCTACCGCGCGGCATGCGAGCACCAGGGGAAGGACCATGCGAGCGAGGAGGCGCTGGCCGAGGACTGCAATCGGGCACGAGACTACGAGCTGTGCGGCATCGACTACTTCCCCGTGACCAAGAAGGACGCGCACAGCGAGAAGGCCGTCCGGGCGTTTCTCGCCCAGCTCGTTGAGAAGTTCGCACCGTACGAAGGCCCGTCCTTCAAGCGAAGGATGCGGCAGCGCCTCGATGACCCTGACGTCGTTCTGGCACGAAGCGTCCTTCTCTCCCAGCTGATGCCGGCATCACAGCGCTGGCATGACGAGGATGCGTAAATCCCGATTGGTGGACATTGGAGTTTCCGCGTCCTTCTCGGCACGCGCATCTTCAGATTTGCGGCCAAATGGGGCCCTCATTCCAAGTTGCGCATGCGGTAGTTCAAAGTTTTGCACGCGCAAACTGCAATGTGCGAAAACCCCGGAATACGCATGGCGAGAAGGACGAGGACAGACGGGCCGGCGAGAAGAACGGGCGGGGCCCGGACGCCCCAGGGGACGTCCGGACCCCGCCCGAGATGGCAGTGATGCGAGCGAAGGCCTACGCCAGGCGCGCGATGATCTTCTCGAGGCGGTCGCAGGCGTCGTCGACCTCGGCGCGCGTAATCACGAGCGGCGGGAGGAAGCGCAGGATGGAGTCGCCGATGTGGTTGAGCACCAGGCCGTCGGCGAGGCCCTCCTCCACCACGCGCGCGGCGATCGGCGCGTCGAGCTCGGCCCCGCGCATGAGGCCGTGCCCGCGCACGTCCACCACGTGGTCCATGGCGGTGAGGCGGTGGCGCAGGTGCCGGCCGACGGACAGGACGTGCTCGCCGATGCCCAGGTCGGTGAGGGCGCTCACGCAGGCGAGGCCCGCCGCGCAGGCGAGCGGGTTGCCGCCGAACGTGGAGCCGTGGTCCCCGGGGCCCATGAGGTCGGCCACCTTCGCGCGGGCGGCGACGGCCCCCATTGGGAACCCGTCCGCGATGCCCTTGGCCATGCTCACCACATCGGGCTCGATCTCCGAGCGCTGGTAGCAGAACGGGGAGCCGCAGCGATAGAAGCCCGTCTGCACCTCGTCGATGACGAGCAGGATGCCCTTCTCGGTGCAGAGATCACGCACGTCGCGAAGGTAGTCGTAGTTGGCGTTCCAGACGCCGCCCTCGCCCTGCACGCACTCGAGCATGACGGCGCAGACGCCGCCGCGCTCAACGCGCTCGCGCAGTGCGTAGATGTCGTTCAGGGCCACGGTGACGAAGCCCTCGGGCAGCGGGCGGAAGCTGCGGTGGAACTTGTCCTGGCCCGTGGCAGCAAGCGTGGCGAGCGTGCGACCGTGGAAGCTCTTTCGCGCGGTCACGATGGTGCTCGCGCCGCCCAGCTTGACCTCGCCCCAGCGGCGAGCGAGCTTGATGGCGCCCTCGTTGGCCTCGGCGCCGGAGTTGGCGAAGAAGGTGCGCCAGCGCGTGCCGGTGGAGCCCACGACGTGGCCGCCCTCGTCGGTGGTGGTGGAGAGCATCGTGGAGAGCGCCGCGGCGAGGCGGGCGCGCTTCTCGTCATAGAAGTAGTTGCTCGTCTGCCAGACGAGTCCGAGCTGGTCTCGGATGGCGTCGGCGACGGTGGGGTTGCAGTGGCCGAGGCTCGCGCAGCCGATGCCGCCGAGCAGGTCGAGATACTCCCGGCCCGTGGAGTCCACGAGCGTGGCGTCGTGCCCCGAGACGAACTCGACGGGATAGCGACCGTAGGTGTGCATGACGTAGTCGGCGTCAGCCTTCATGACCCGCTCCGAGACGGTCGAGAAGGTCGGCATGTCGTTCTTCTCGTCAGCTGGCATGGGACATCCTTTCCCCTAGGCATTGTCCTGCGTGAACATGGTACCGCAGCCCGCGTCGGTGAAGATCTCCAATAGCAGCGAATGCGGGAAGGTTCCGTTGAGAATGACGACCTCGGAGACGCCCGCGTCGAGGGCCTCGGCGATGGAGCGGATCTTGGGCAGCATGCCGCCGTCGAGCGTGCCGGAGTCGAGCAGATCGTGGGTCTCGGAGCGCGTGAGGCTCTGGATGAGCGAGTCCTCGTCGGCGACGTCGCCGTAGAGGCCGTCGACGTCCGTGAGGTAGATGAGCTTGTCGGCGCCCATGGCCTCGGCAATCTTGCCGGCCGCCACGTCCGCGTTGATGTTGAAGAAGCCGTCCGGCGCGCACCCCACCGTGGCGACCACGGGAATGTAGCCGTCCTCGAGGATGGTCTCGATGAGGCTCGGGTCCACCTCGCGGATGCGGCCCACGCGGCCGAGCTCGGGGTCGATCTGCTCGGCCTTCAGGGTCTTGCCGTCCGCGCCGGAGATGCCCACGGCGTTGTGCCCGTACTCGTTGAGCGCCCAGACGAGGTCCTGGTTGACCTTGCCCACCAGCACCTCGCGCACGGCCTCCATCGTGGCGTCGTCGGTCACGCGCAGGCCGCCCTTGAAGGTGACGGGGAGCCCCAGCGCCTTCACGTGCGAGCTGATGGCCTTGCCGCCGCCGTGCACGAGCACGATGCGGATGCCCAGCAGCTTGAGCATCTCGATATCCGCCACGACCTGGCGGCAGAGCTCGGGGTTCTCCATGGCCGATCCGCCGTACTTGATGACAAAGGTCTTGCCTGCCATGCGGTGGATCCACGGCAGGGCCTCGTTCAGGACGTCGACCTTCGAGGACGCGCGCTCGCGCTCCTGCCTGTCGCGCTGCTTCATGGTTGCTCCTTTAGACTTGCTGGAGAGAAGAACGTGGGGTCGTCCGCGGCCGCGGACCCATACGGGGCGCTACGTGCGGTAGTCTCCGTTAATCGTGACGTAGTCATGGGTGAGGTCGCAGGTCCAGACGCGGGTGGACGCCTCGCCCATGCCCAGGCTCACCGTGATGTCGATCTCCGGCGCCTCGAAGCGGCGCAGCATGTCCTCCTCGTCCATGGGGACGGTGAGGCCGGCGCGACAGACCGGCACGCCCAAAAAGTCGATGTCCACGGCATGCTGGTCGAAGGGCACCCCGCACTTGCCGGCGGCGGCGGCCACGCGCCCCCAGTTGGCATCGTGGCCGAAGATCGCGGTCTTCACGAGCGGCGAGTTGGCGATCGCGCGAGCCACGGCGTCCGCGTCGGAGTCCGTGGCGGCGCCCGTGACGGTCACGGTGACGAGCTTCGTGGAGCCCTCCCCGTCCGCGGCGATCTTGCGGGCCAGCTCCACGCACGCGCCGCGCACCGCCGCCGCCACGACCGGGTACGCGGGATGCGAGAGGTCGATCGCCTCGCCGCCCGCCGCGCCGGTGGCGAACAGGATGCAGGTGTCGTTGGTGGAGGTGTCCGAGTCAACGGTCACCTTGTTGAAGCTCTGGCCCACGGCGGAGCGCAGGGCCTCGCGCGCCGCCTCGGCCGTGAGCGGGGCGTCCGTGGCGAGCACCGCGAGCATCGTGGCCATGTTGGGCTGGATCATGCCCGAGCCCTTGACGAAGCCGCCCACGCGCACGGCCACGGTTCCGCCGCCCACCTGCGGGGCCTCGCCCGCAAGCGAGACCTCCTTGGGCACGGTGTCCGTGGTCATGACGGCGCAGGCCGCGTCATGCGCGCCGGAGGCGTCGGGCGAGAGCGCGGCCACGGCGGCCGGCACGCCCGCCTCGTAGGGCTCCCACGGCAGCGGCACGCCGATCACGCCCGTGGAGCACACGAGCACGTCCTCGGCGGCGCACCCCAGCTCGGCGGCCACACGCCCGCAGGCGCGCTCGGCGCAGGCAAGGCCCGGCTCCCCGGTCGCGGCGTTGGCGTTGCCGGAGTTGAGCACCACGGCGCGGGCGCGCCCGTCCGCCGCGTGCGCTCGGCTCACCGTGACGGGCGCCGCGCAGAAGCGGTTGGTCGTGAACGTGGCCGCCACGACACAGGGCTCGTCCGCGACGACGAGCGCGAGGTCAAGGCGGTTGGGGTTTCTGCGGAAACCCGCCGATACGCCGGCGGCGCTGATGCCGGAGGCGGCGCAGACGCCGCCCTCGCAGGGAGAGAAGCCGCAGGCCTCGGGCGCATCGGACGCCGCGGGGACCGCAAGCGGCTGGATGTCGTTCATGTTCTTCTCCATTTGGTCGGCCGTCCCGGACGGGGATGCCTGGCGAGCACGGGAAGCGACGCGCTTCGGTTTTGGAGGCCGGCGTGCTCCCGGCCGCCCTTCATGAGGCCCGACGTGAGCGTACGTCATGCTCCAATCAGTCCCGACCAGGCGGGACGGACGTTTCAGATGAGGGGGGCCGGGGCGAGGAGCCCGGCGGTCTCGGGGAGGCCCAGCACGATGTTGGCGCACTGGACGGCCTGGGCGGCCGCCCCCTTCCCGAGGTTGTCGATCGCGCAGGACGCGATGATCGTGCGTCGTCGTCGCGCGTCGAGCGTCACGCCCACCTGGGCGCGCGCGGTGGCGGCCACGGAGGCGGTGGCGGGCATGCTCCCCGCGGGAAGCGTCGTGACCAGCGGCTCGTCGGCGTAGGCGCGCTCATAGGCCGCCTGCACGTCCTCGACGGTCACGTCAGGGGCGGCCTCGAGGTAGACCGTGGAGAGAAGCCCGCGCGTGAGCGGGGCCAGATGCGGCGTGAAGACGACGGACACCTCGCGCTCCGCCACCTCGGAGAGCGTCTGCTCGATCTCCGGCGTGTGACGGTGCTTGGCCACGCCGTAGGCCTCGACGGACTCGTTGGCATGGCAGAAGTGCGTGCGCGCGTTGCAGCCGCGCCCGGCGCCGGAGACGCCCGAGATGGCGTCCGCGATCACGAGGTCGCCCATCGCAAGGCCCGCGGAGAGCGCCGGCGCTGCGGCGAGCGCCGTGGCCGTGGGATAGCAGCCCGGCACGGCCACGAGCACCGCCTCCCCGGCGGCGCGGCGGGCGGCGAGCTCGGACAGGCCGCCGCGGAAGAGCTCCGGCAGGCCGTAGACGGTCTGCGCGAGGAGCTCGGGGCTCGTGTGCGGGGTGGCGTACCAGGCCTCGTAGACGGCCGGGTCGTGCAGGCGGTAGTCGGCGGAGAGGTCAATCACGTGCACGCCGCGCGCGAGCAGCTCCGGAGTGAGCGCGAGGCTCGCGGTGTGCGGCACGGCGAGGAAGGCCACGTCGGCCGCCGCGGCGATGGCGTCGGGCTCCGGGAGCGAGAGCACCACGTCGCACGCGCCCGCCAGCGACGGGTAGACGTCGTCCAGGCGCGTGCCGGCCTCCTTGCGGTCCGTTGCCATGGCCAGCTCGAGCTCGGGGTGACCGAGGACCAGACGACAGGCCTCGACGCCCGCGTATCCCGTCGCCCCCACCACGCATGTCCTGATGCCCATGACGCAATCCCCCACGTTCTTCTCGCCTGCTGCACTACGCACAACTTAGGCGGGGCGTCGCCGGGTGTCAACGACGCAAGGGCATTCGGACACCGGACGGATACACTACCGCGGGGTCGCCAGGGTCTGTGAATTGGGGACTGTCCCCAATTCACAGACCGCGCTCGCGAAGGCGCGCGTCGATCTCCCTGAGCGTGACGCGCGCGGCGAAGAGCTGGCGGTACGTGGCGCTCTTCACCCTGCCGGCCGCCGCCAGCTCGCCCATGCGCGCCTTCGTGGCCTCGAGCTCGTCACGCACGCCGGCGGCGAACTCGTCGTAGGCGGCGAGGCGCGCCGCGTCATCCATCTCGCCCATCAGAAGTTGGCGCCGTTCCAGCCGAAGCTCGGCGTCCAGCCGTAGCGGATGTAGACCCGGGCGGGATCCACGCCCAGCTCGCGGCAGATCGCGGGCGTCACCTCCTCGGTGAAGCGCTCCCATGCGGACGCGGGCACCTCGGAGCGCGCGAACACGCTCACGTCGACGAGGGCGCACGGCTCGGAGTCGTCGCCCGCGAAGTAGATGTGGGCGTCGTCCTCGAAGAGGCACATGAGCCAGGACTCGGACTTGCCGGGCACGGCCTCGATCGCGCGGCCGTAGGCGGACTTGAGCGCCTCGCGGGCCTCGGGCGCGATGGGCGCGGAGCAGTAGGTGTGGACGACGGGCATGGCGGCTCCTCTCGGTCGGGTGCACCCAGCATAGCGCAGCGCGGCGCGCCCGCGGAGCGCTAGCGCGAGAGCTCGTCGAGCGTGCGCCCGGCGTCGTCGCGCAGCACGAGCCAGCTGTTGGTCCCTGCGAAGTAGAGCAGGTGGCCAACCTCGTTCACGCTCCTGAGCACGATGTCCTCCGTCGTGCGCGCGCCCGAGATGGCATCTGCGTGCTCCTCGCGCAGCCGAAGCGCGAAGCGCGCGGCAAACCCGAGGCTCCCGTCGCGGTTGAGCGGGGGCTCAGCCCGAAGCGTCGCCCCGGCGAGGACCCGCAGGCGGTCGCGAGCCTCCCAGACGACCGTGGCCTCGCTCCCCTCGTGGCGAACGCGGAGCGGGAGCTCGGCGAGCTCGGGGCGCCAGCGATGCCGGGCCTTGCCCGCGGAGCGGCCCCCTGAGGGCCCGGGGGCCTCCCCCGGAAAGACCCCCACGGCGCGAAGGGCAAGAAGGACGGGGGCGACCTCGTCGGCGCGCCCGGGGCCGGGCTCACGGGGAGACGCGATGGCCCGGCGCAGCTCCGTCGCGGACACGCCCGTCGCACGAACCGTCGCCAGGCGCCGGGCGCTGGCTGGCACCTCGCCCCCGACCACGCGGGCCGTCCCGTCGGGAAGCACGGCAAGCTGGCAGGAGCCCTCGTCCAGCGACCCCGGAGCGGGCACAACCTCGACCGAGACGGCTCCGTCCGGAGTCTCCGCGCAAACGCGCTCGCCGCCCGACGCGTCCTCGATGCTGACAAGCAGCTGCATGCTTCCTCCCTCGATGCGGACCCCGCGCCGACGGTCGGCCGCAAGGCGTGTCATCCTGCGCCATCTTGGGTATCCTACCCGCAGGAACGAAAGGAGAATCTGATGGGCTTCCTCGGAAAGTGGTTCGTGACGGCCATCGCGTGCGCGGTGGCCGTCTGGCTCGTGCCCGGGATCGTGCCGGTCGGTGGCACCTGGGTGGGGCCAATCGTCTGCGCACTCGTGCTCGCGCTGCTCAACGCCACCGTGAAGCCGGTGATGCAGGCGCTCGCCATACCCTTCACCATCGCCACGCTCGGCATCTTCTATCTGGTGGTCAACGCGTTCGTGCTCGAGCTCGCGAGCTGGCTCTCGCGCAACATCTTCCACGCCGGCATCGCCATCGACTCGCTCTTCTCGGCGATCCTCGGCTCGATCGTGATCTCGCTCGTGAGCATGCTCGTGGGCGGCGTCATCGGGGCGGACGACTAGGGGCCCAAAATAATAATCCGCCCTGTGGGCGCGACGGCTTCTGCTCAACAGGGAAAACGCTCCGGAGGGCTCCCAGAGGGCGGATTAATTCTCCTCCCCCTCCTGGTCCCTCGGCGCGCCGACGAGTCCGGCGACCCGACGCGCGGCCCGCGTCGCCGCGCCAGCGGCGGCATCCGTGATCGCCTCTCCCGCAGCCGCCACGCCAGCCCCCACGAGCTCCCCGAGGAGGCTGCGCATCATGTCGCGCGTGCGCGGGTCGACCTCCCTCAGCGAGCCGATGACCTTCTGGATGGCGGCCGGCGTGGCACAGAGGTCCTCGAAGGTCGTGGCGCCACCGGCCGAGAGCGCGTCGAAGAGCTCGTCGGTGAGCAGACGGCGGTCCTCGGGGTCGAGCCGCGCGAGCCATGCCGAGAACGAGCGCGCCACGACGAGGCACTCCGGGTCAGGACCGTCCGCCTCCACGAACCCCGCAGGGCCCACCTGCCAGGAGATCGGGTCGTGCTGGAGGCTGCGCTCCGCGGAGCTCCTCACGATGGTGGCGGGAGCGTCGTCCGAGAAGAACCGACCCACGACGCTGTAGGAGGGGATGATGCGCGTGTAGCGCTCCCCCATCACGTCATGGCAGCTCACGGGCAACACCGAGCGGTCCATGCCGGGTCCGTCATTGCTGTAGACGCGCTCGATCGCGCCGGAAAGAAGGACGGGCGCGCTCGCGGCGGCGTAGGCGGCGAGGTTCCCGCCCTTCGAGTGTCCGCCCACGCGCACGCGGCAGCCCCGCGCGGCGGCACGCTCGAGCTCTCGGGCGAGGTAGTCGGCGGCGGCGCGCTGCGCCTGCGTGACGGCGAAGCTCAGGACGAAGTTCTCGCGCCAGCCCACGAGCGTGGTGTCGGTGCCCCGGAAGGCGACGTAGGTCTCGCCGTTGTCGAGATCGGCGGTGACGGCGGAGAACTGAATCACGCGCTCGTCGTCGCGCACGTCGACGTAGTCGCGCAGGAGGGCGTCGCCGAAACGGGACGAGCCGCCGGCCGCCACCACGAATCGCTCGTCGATCGTCGCGAGCGAGCGCACGCGCGAGGCCAAGTCCCCGCCCGAACGGGCGAGCAGCTCGCCGCACGCGTCCGTAAGGCGCGTGCCCGGCTCGTCAGGGCCCCCGACGACGCCCGTGAAGTCGAGGTAGGAAAGGGTCGCCAGCACGAGGTTGTCCACGTCGTTGAACGGCCGCTCGGCGAGCGTGATGTCCCCGCGCAGCTCCAGATAGTCCCGAACGTCCGCCACAGCCCCTCCGTCCTTCTTGCCACGCTGCTCTTATTCCCCGTCAAGGAGCCCCGAAACGGCGAGCCCCGCCCTTCTCGCAAAGCAAGCTTCCTGAGCGCAAAGCGCGAAGCAGCATTCTTTTCCAGCGGTAAAGCAGCCCCGAAACGGCGGCGCCCCGCCCCTTTGCAAAGCATGTTTCCTGAGCGCTATGCGCGAAGCAACATGCGTGCAAAGGGGCGGGGCGCCCCAGCGACGGTAAGGACGCTACGCCATCACCTTGCGGAAGAGCTCGACGACGGCGGAGTGGTCGGCCTCGCGCGGGTTGCCCGGGAAGCAGGCGTCGGCGATGGCGTCGTCGGCGAGCTGGTCGAGGTCGGCCTCCAGCAGGCCGTCGCAGGTGGGCTTGATGTTGACGTCGGCAGAGAGCTGGCGCACGGCGGCGATCGCGGCGTCTGCGGCCCCTTCGTCGGTCATGCCGGTGGTGTCGACGCCCATGGCCACGGCCACCTCGGCCAGGCGCTTGGTCACGACGGGCTTGTTGTACTCCATCGCAACCGGGAGCAGCATCGCGCAGGCGACGCCGTGCGGGGTGTCGTAGTGCGCGGAGAGCGTGTGCGCCATGGCGTGGTCGATTCCCAGGCCCACGTTGGAGAAGCCCATGCCGGCGATGTACTGGGCGAGCGCCATGCCCTCACGGCCGGAGCCGGGCACGCCGCTCTTGGCCTCGGCCACGGCGTCGCGCAGGTGCTTCGAGATGAGCTGGATGGCCTTGTAGTGGAACATGTCGGAGAGCTCCCAGGCGCCCTGGGTGGTGTAGCCCTCGATGGCGTGCGTGAGCGCGTCCATGCCGGTGGCGGCGGTAAGGCCGGCGGGCATGGAGGCCATCATGTCGGGATCGACCACGGCGACGTCGGGGATGTCGTTGACGTCGACGCACACGAACTTGCGGACCTTCTCGGGGTCGGTGATCACGTAGTTGATCGTGACCTCTGCCGCGGTGCCGGCGGTGGTGGGCACGGCGATGGTGAAGACGGCGTGCTTCTTGGTGGGGGCCACGCCCTCGAGGGAGACGACGTCGGCGAACTCGGGGTTGGCGACGATGATGCCAATGCCCTTGGCGGTGTCCATGGAGGAGCCGCCGCCGATGGTGACGATGCAGTCGGCACCGGAGGCCTTGTACGCCTCGACGCCGTCCTGGACGTTCTTGATCGTGGGGTTGGGCTTGATCTCGGAGTAGAGCTCCCAGGCGATGCCGGCATCGTCGAGCAGGTCGGTCACCTTGGCCACGACGCCAAACTTCACGAGGTCGGGGTCGGAGCAGACGAAGGCCTTCTTGTAGCCGCGGCGCGTAAGCTCGCCGGGAATCTCCTTGATCGCGCCAGAGCCGTGGTAGGAGATGTTGTTCAGGACGAAGCGGTTGACTGCCATGCTGTGATTCCCCCTTGGGTCGCGAGTGCCGGAATGCCAGCCGTCCGCAGGGTAGTATGCGCCCAAAGCGTCATGTTGGCGGAAGCCGACTCCGCGGGCGGCGCGTTCTTCTCGGCAAAGCACGACAGAGGTTGACAAAGGTGACAGGGTCAACTGTCATAAGAGAATAGTGTGACAATTGACCCTGTCACCCCTGTCATGAGACGCGCCGGGAGCCATCGTGAACGAGAAGATCAAGCAGCTTGCCACCGCCTACGCCGACGAGTGCCATGAGGAGGAGCTCGAGCTGCTCCGCACGCTCGCGCAGATTCCCGCCCCCTCCGGACACGAGGAGCGCCGCGCCGAGTTTATCCGCGACTGGCTGCTCGCGCAGGGCGCCCCGGTGGGGTCCGTGCGCATCGACGACGCGAAGAACGTGATCCTCTCGCTTCCCGCCGGCGCCGGCGCGGCGGACGACGGGATCGCCGTCTTTGCCGCCCACACCGACGTAGTCTTCCCCGACACCGAGCCGCTGCCGCTCGCCGAGAGCGCGACGCGCCTGCTCGCGCCCGGCGTGGGCGACGACACCGCCAACCTCGTGGGGCTGCTCCTCGCCGCCCGCTACCTCATGCGCAACCGCATCGCCCTCGACCGGCCGCTGCTCGTCGTGGCCAACTCCTGCGAGGAGGGGCTCGGCAACCTCGCCGGCACGCGGGAGCTCTTCCGCCAGTACGACGGCCGCGTGCGCGAGTTCACCTCGTTCGACCTCTACCTGGGCATGCACGTGGTGTCGGCCGTCGGCTCGCATCGCTGGAGGGTCATGTGTCACACGCAGGGCGGACACTCGTGGGAGAACTTCGGGCGCGACAACGCCATCGAAGAGCTCTGCTCCCTCATCGAGGACCTCTACGCGATGGAGCTCCCCACCGCCGCCAAGACCACCATCAACGTCGGCCGGTTTGAGGGCGGCACCACCGTGAACTCCATCGCCGAGGACGCGAGCGTGCTCGTCGAGTACCGCTCCGCGTCCGAGGAGTGCCTCGAGCTGATGTACGGGAAGTTCGTGGGGCTCGTGGAGGAGCACCTGCGGAAGGGCTCGCGCATCGACGTCAAGCTCATCGGCCGACGCCCCGCGTCCGGCGAGCGCATCCCCGCGGGACAGGGCGAGCTCATCGCCCGAACCGACGAGGTGCTGCGCGAGCTCGGCGGCGTGACGCCCATCCACCAGGAGTCCTCGACCGACGCGAACATACCGCTCTCGCTGGGAGTCTGCGCCCACACCGTGGGCACCGTGGAGGGAGACCTCCTCCACACGCGCGAGGAGTGGATCGAGAAGGACAGCCTCCGGCGCGGCCTCGCCGTCATACTCGCGCTCATGCTCGCGCACGCGACCGACGTCGGGAGCCGCTGAGCAGGACCCAGTCGGCGCGTTTGACGCACCCCGACCTCGCGGCAAAAAAATGGAGCCCGCAGGCTCCGCTCGACCTCTCGTTAGGGCGCTGGCGCTACGCCGCGCGGACGCACTTGACGAGCAGGTGCGAGTCAGCGTGGTTCTGCTCGTGAGCGGAGAACCACTGGTCAACGTCGTTGAACAGCATCTTGGGGCTGTCAGCCCAGAAACGACGCTCGTGGCCGTCGAAGAGCGCGCGGTACTCGCCGCTCATGAACCAGCCGTTGTGGCACGCCCTCAGCACCTTGCGCTGGCGGGAGCCCATGTTCTTGACCTTGGTCATATCCTTCCCTCCTTTCCTCTCTTCCGGTTACATCGTTCGTTATACCCAATTCGCCCATCTGTCGAAAAGGTCTTGACAAAATCACAACAACTCCCTACTCAGACTCTTCGCCTGAAGATAAGCCCAGCGTCAGGGCTTTGGCAGGAACGCGTCATGGGGAACGCCGCCTGAGCGTGACGGGCCGCCGCGGGACCTCAGCAGCCCCGGCCCGGCAGCGCGCTCTCGGGGCCGGCGCGTGCGAGCGATACAATCCTTCTATACCGCACGGGCTCCCGGGAGGAACCATGAATCTCAAGCAGCTCGAGTACTTCGTCGCAATCGTCGAGGAGGGGCAGGTCACTGCCGCCGCGAGGCGCCTTCACATCTCGCAGCCGCCGCTTTCCTACGAGCTTGCGCAGCTCGAACGGGAGCTCGGCTGCAAGCTCGTCCACCGAGGGCCGCGCGGCGTCACCCCCACCGACGCCGGCAGGCTCCTCTACGAGCGCGCCGCGCACATCCTCGCCATGGCCACCGCCACGGCGCGCGAGGTCTCGAGCGTGGGGAGGGGCCTCACGGGCACCGCATGCCTCGCGGTCTGCGCGGGGGCGGCCGGGCTCGTGCCCAGCGCGCGGCTCCGAGAGCTTGCCGGCAGCGAGAGCGTGTCGTTCGAGGTCCGCGAGGGAAGCGTCCCCGCCGTGATCGAGCTCGTGACGAGCGGCATCGCCGAGGTCGGCGTGGTGCGAACGCCCTTTGCCAGCACCGGGCTGCGCTGTCGCTACGCTCCCTCCGAGCCCCTCGTCGCCGTGATGCCGCCGTCGATGGAGACGGGCGGCGAGCTTGAGGTCTCGCTCGAGGAGCTCGTCTCAAGCCCGCTCATCTGCGACCGGCGGCTCTCCGAGCGGGTGGGCCACGCCCTCGCGACGCGCCACCTCGAGCCGCGCCTTGCCTGCGTCACAGAGGACGAGCGCACCACCTGCGCGTGGGCGGCGGCAGGCCTGGGCGTGGGGCTCGTCCCCCGCTCGATGCTGAGGGTCTGCGACACCGGGGAGCAATTCATCAAGACGGTGACCGAGAAGGACCTCGAGACGCGTGCGGCGGTCATCTGGAAGGCGGACCGCGCGCTCACGACGCTCGCGGAGCGCGTCGTGGCACTCCTCGGCGAGCTGGGCTAGGGGCAGCAGCGCGGGAGAGAAGGACGAACGGGCCGCCGCCTCCCGCGGACCCGCCGCGCGGGGTCCCGGCGACAGGCCGTCCCGGCATGGGGGCGCCCCCGGGCGGGAAGGAGGTCCCGGGGGCGCGGGGTCAGCCTGCAGATGCGTTACCGGAGGCCATCGTCCTTCTCGGCATCCGACGCCTCGATGGGAGAGACGGAGGGCTCGGAGGAGGGGCCCGAGTCGCCGGAGCCCTCCTCCATGCCCTCGCGCACGTTCTTGACGGTCTTCCCGATGGCAGAGCCGATCTTGGGCAGGTTCTTCGGCCCGAAGATCACGAGGACGATGACGAGAATGACGGCGAGCTCGGGAACGCCCATGCCAAGAATCATGCGCTGCCTCCAATGACGCGGTTGGAACGCCCTCTATGGTAGGCGGACGAGGACCCTCGGTAAAATACATATGAGACGGTCCTGCCATACATGCGTTGTATGGCAGGACCGTCAAGGGGCAGGCGTGCGAAAGGTGCCTACTCGATCTCGTCCTGGTCAAAGACGTGGAAGCCGGCCTTCTCGATGGCCCAGCTCGCCTCAGCGGCGCTCGCGGGATCGGAGATCTTGAGCGCCAGTACCGCGAGGTCGTCTGTCGTGGAGAAGCAGTAGAAGTACTCGATGTCCACGTCGAGGTCGTCGAGCTTCTCGAGCAGGTCCGCGGCACCGCCCGGGTGGTGCGGGACGGCGATGGCCATGACCTTGGTCTTGACGGCGCGATAGCCGCCGGCGTCGAGCGCGGCGATCGCGGCGTCGGTGTCGCTGCAGATGATGCGCACGATGCCGTACTCGGTGGTGTCGGCCACGGAGAGCGCGGCCATGTTGATGTTGGCGTCACCGAGGGTGCGGCACAGAGACGCGATGCGGCCGCGCTTGTTCTCGAGGAAAACCGTAATCTGGTCAATCATTACTTGATCCCCTTTCGCAGGTCGACGATGCGCTTGGCCTTGCCCTCGCTGCGCGCGATGGTCTTGGGCTCCACGAGCTTGACCTTGACTCCCACGGAGAGCGCGGTCTTGAGGCGCGCAGAGATCTCCTTCTGCAGGCGCTCGACCGCGGCGACGGAGTCAAAGGCAAAGCCGGGGTTGACCTCGGCCTTGAGCGTGACCATGTCGAGCGAGCGGTGGTCGGTGTCGACCTCGATCTGGTACCAGGACGAGACCTGGTCGAAGGTCTTCATGACGTCCTCGATCTGGCTCGGGAAGACGTTGACGCCGCGGATGATGAGCATGTCGTCGGTGCGGCCGTGGATGCGGTCGATGCGGCGATGCGTGCAGCCGCAGGCGCACTCGCCCGGCAGGATGCGCGTGATGTCACGCGTGCGGTAGCGCACGACCGGAGATGCCTCGCGGTCGATGGTGGTGAGCACGAGCTCGCCCCACTCGCCGTCGGGCAGGACCTCGCCGGTGTTGGGGTCGATGATCTCCGCGTAGAAGTGGTCCTCGGCCAGGTGCAGGCCGTCCTGCTCCCAGCACTCGATGGCCACGCCCGGGCCCATGGTCTCGGTGAGGCCGTAGACGTCGAGCACGTGGTAGTTGAGCTTGCGCTCGAGGTCACGACGGAAGTTGTCGGAGAAGGGCTCGGCCCCGTGGATGCCCGCGCGCAGGTGGAAGTCGCGCGCCGGGTCGATGCCCATCTCGAGGGCGGTGTCGGCGATGTGCATGGCGTAGCTCGGCGTGCAGCAGATGATCGTGGAGCCCATCTCCTTGAGCACGCGGATCTGGCGCTCGGTGTTGCCCGCAGACATGGGGATCGTGGTGGCGCCGGAGTAGAGTCCGCCGTAGTGCGCGCCCAGGCCGCCGGTGAAGAGGCCGTAGCCGTAGCAGACGTGGACGACGTCGTCCTTGCCACCGTTGGCGTACTCGATGCCGCGCGCGAAGCACTCGCCCCAGATGTCGAGGTCATGCTGCGTGTAGCCGCCCACCGTCGCCACTCCGGTGGTGCCGGAGGACATGTGGATCTCCTTCACCTCGGAGAGGGGCGTGGCAAACATGCCGTAGGGGTAGTTGTCGCGCAGGTCCTGCTTGGTGACGAACGGCGCCTTCTGCAGGTCATCGAGGGTCTTGACGGCATACGGGTCAAAGCCGGCGTCGTCGAAGCTCTTCTTGTAGAACGGCACGTTCTCGTAGCACGCGATCACGGTCTTCTTGATGCCCTCGAGCTGGATCTGCTCGATCTGCTCGTGGGGCGCATGGAGAATCTCCTGCATTTGCCCTACCCTTTCTGGAACCCAAACCACAGATGGGGAGATTTTATGGCGAATGTATGGCGAATGGGGCGGGCTCGCCACGGGCGTTCGCAAACGGAAACGGTTGTCTACGGGAGTCCGCCCCCGCGGAACGCATTTTCCCGACAATCTGACCGACTCGCTCTTTTGTAGTGTAGTTTGCGGCCGCCCCGTGAAGTACTGCCCAGCTGGTGGCAATTCGTGTGCCAGCGGATTTGCTCGTCACGCGGCGAGAGGCTACTTGAGGGGGCGCCCGCAAACTACACTACTTACGCAGGCTAATCCTCAGAGAGGCGCACAATCCCATGGCGAGGCCTTCTGCCAGGATAGAGAGACCCGATGGGGGCAGCATCCCGTTGGCCGGCGCGCCCCGGGAGCCTTAGCTCAGTGCCTCGAGGCGGCGGAGCACCGTCTTGGTTGCCTTGATCGCCGCCTGCACGTTCTCCTCGGCGTCATCGATGCGCTTCTGCACGTAGAGGTCAACGAAGGGATTGTCCACGAGGATGTCGAGCGCGGAGGCGAGGCCACCCACGTTCACGCGGAGCTCCTCGATGCCGCGGACGTCCGAGACCTCGCGCGTGAACGCATAGAGGTCGGCGCGGGCGCGCTCGAGCGCCTCCTCGGCGTCATCGAGCCGGGAGCGTTTGACGAGGCTCGAGATGATGCCGCCGGCGAGGATGTCGAAGAGGCCCCAGTTGCTCGCGCTGCCGAGGGCGTCCGCCGCCGTCTCAAGCGAGGTGAGCGCGCGACGTCCCGCCGCCACTGCCTCGGCCACCTCTCGTCGCTCGTCAGCCCTCATGGCTCCTCCTCAGCTCGACGCTCTTATCGTCATGGTAGCAGTGGTGACAGGGGGACAGAGCGGTGACAAAGCCTCCGTCCCCCTGTCACACTGGGAACGATACCGCTCACGGAGATTATTCCGCATCACACCGAACGAGGTGCATACTTTGACTATCTGTGAGCACGAGGGGAAGGATGCACCATGCTTCGAGTCGGTCTTCTCACGAGCGGCGGCGACTGCCAGGCGCTCAACGCAACCATGCGCGGCATCGTCAAGACGCTCTACCGCCAGTCCAAGGAGCCCGTCGAGGTCTATGGCTTCGAGGACGGCTACCAGGGCCTCATCTACGAGCGCTACCGCATGATGGACAACCGCGACTTCTCCGGCCTGCTCACCCGCGGCGGAACCGTCCTCGGCACGAGCCGCACCCCCTTCAAGCTGCTCGACACGCCCGAGGCCGACGGCGTCAACAAGGTCCAGGCCATGAAGGACACCTACAGGAAGCTCAAGCTGGACTGCCTGTTCATGCTCGGCGGCAACGGCTCCACCAAGACCGCCAACCGCCTCTCCCAGGAGGGCCTGAACGTCATCGCGCTTCCCAAGACCATCGACAACGACACCTACGGCACCGACATGACCTTCGGCTTCACGAGCTCCGTCGAGGTGGCCACCCGCTGCATCGATGAGATCCACACCACCGCGAGCTCCCACGGTCGCGTCTTCGTGATCGAGATCATGGGCCACAAGGTCGGCTGGATCCCGCTCTACGCGGGCGTGGCCGGCGGCGCCGACGTCATCCTCATCCCCGAGATCCCCTACGACATCGAGAACGTCATCCGCGTCATCGAGGACCGCGACAAGGCCGGCTCGCGCTTCACCATCGTCGTGGTGGCGGAGGGCGCCATCTCCAAGGAGGAGGCCGCGCTCTCGAAGAAGGAGTACAAGAAGCTCGTGGCGGCACGCACCACCCCGTCGGTCGCCTACGACATCGCGGCGGAGATCGACAAGCGCACCGGCCGCGAGATTCGCATCGCCATCCCCGGCCACACCCAGCGCGGCGGGCAGCCGGACGCCCAGGACCGCATCTTTGCCACCCAGTGCGGCGTCGAGGCGGCGCTCTCCTGCCTCAAGGGCAAGTACGGCGTCATGATCGCGCAGGTCAACGGCAAGATGTGCCGCGTGCCGCTCGAGGACGTGGCCGGCAAGCTCAAGTACGTCGACCCCAAGGGCGACCTCGTCAAGGAGGCCAAGGCCCTCGGTATCAGCTTCGGCGACGAGTAGGGCGCGTCCAACGGGCGAGAAGGCGGGCGCGGGGTCCTCGACGGGGCCCCGCGCCCTTTTGCGCCCCGCGTCCCCACGCCCGGGCGATTCCCTGCGCGCCGCGCGGACCGAGGCTGCCCGCCCGCGAATTTGCGCCCGCATCCCGGCAGACCGCATGCTGGCGGCGGACTGGACGGCACCGGCGCGGGCGACGCCGACCCCTAGCGGATCTCCACCCCGTCGGCGCCGTCGATGAGGAGGTCCGCCTCGTAGAACGCCTCGAGCGCCGCGATCCCGAGGGCCGTGTCGCGCGCGCCCGCCGTCTCAAAGACGGAGTGCATCGCAAGCTGCGGGAGACCCACGTCCACGGCGTGCACGCTCACCTGGGTGTTGGAGAGGTTGCCGAGCGTGGAGCCGCCGGGCACGTCCGAGCGGTTGGCAAAGGTCTGATACGGCACCCCCGCGCGATCGAGAACGGCAATGAAGGCGGCGCGGCTGAACGCGTCTGTGCAGTAGCGCTGGTTGGCCGCCTCCTTGATGACGAGGCCGCCGTTGAGGCGACACCGGTTCGCCGCATCGTACTTCTCGGGGTGGGCCGGGTGAACGGCATGCGCGTTGTCGCAGCTCACGAGCATGGAGCTGGCAAGCGCGCGCAGATGCTCCTCGGGCGTGCGGCCGAGCGCCGCGCTCGTGCGGGAGAGCGTGTCGGCGAGCAGCGTGGACAGCGCCCCCTGCTTGGTGCCCGAGCCCACCTCCTCGTTGTCGAAGCACGCGTAGACGCTCACGTCGCCCGGGTTATCCGCCGCGAGGAAGGCCTCGAGCGCCACATAGGCGCACTGGAGGTCGTCGAGATGGCCTGCGGAGACGAACTCGCCAGCGCGGCCCCAGACGCGCGGCTCCTCGTGGGCCACGAGGAAGAGGTCGCGCGCGAGGACGTCCGCCGGCTCGCAGCCCGCGGCCTCGGCCACCATCTCGTCGAAGGCCCCCGCGGGAAGCTCGCCCGCCGAGAAGAGCGGGCAGAGGTCCACCGCGCGGTTGAGCTCTGGCGAGAGGCCGCTCGTGCGGTCGAGGTGGATGGCGAGGCTCGGGATGAGGCAGACGTCATCCGCGATGTCCACGAGGCGGCTCTCCACGCGCGCCCCGTCGCGCACGAGCACGCGGCCCGCAAGGCCGAGCGGGCGGTCCAGCCACGTATGGTCGAGCATGCCGCCGTAGGCCTCGACGTCAAGGCGGAGGTACCCCTCCGGCCCCTCGAGCACGGGCACCGCCTTGACCTTGTAGGTGGGCGAGTCGCCGTGCGCGGCGGCCATCTGGAAGTGGTGGGGCGCCCTGCGGGACGGGGCGCCGAGCTCGTCGCCCACCTTCAGGGCAACGACGCTCGAGTTGTTGCGGACGACGTAGTAACTGCCCCCCGGCACCATCTCCCAGGCATCCGCCTCGCGCAGGCGGGTAAAGCCGGCGGCGTCGAGGCGGCGGCAGATCTCAGCGGCAGTGTGGAACATGCTCGGGCACGCACGGACGAACTCGACGAGCCCGGCGGCGGCGTCCTTCTCGCTCATAGGTCTCCTTCGGTCGCAGATTCAATCGCAAGCCGTTGCGAAGCGCGGCCGATAAGCCTAGCACTTCTCGGCGCGGCGGGCGCCTCCGGATGCCCACTCTCCCGGGTACGCACACCCCACCTCCGGGTGCGTACAAAATTTCATAATTCATGCGGTACCATGCAAACAAGGAGCCGCAGGCAGCTCGCTTGGCGAGAAGGACGTCGACCCCCGAGGTGTGTACGCATCCAGAGATGGGGCGTACGTACCCGCGGCGGACGCCGAAGGGCCCGGCCCGCTCGCCGGGACGTCAGGCGAGCATGTTGCGGGCCGTGAACTCCGCCTGGACGGTGGCGAGCATGAGCTCCACGTCGTCGAGGCCGAGGTGGCGCTCGGATTCCCCCGCCTTGAGCGTGCCGCGACGGCGCGCCCAGCTCTCAAGCGACGCAGGCCTCTGCTCGTGGGGCAGGATTCGCGTCTCGGGGTCCACGCGGCGGCAGATGTCGCGCGAGTCCACAACCACCACGCGCCCGGCCTTGCGGGCCTCGGCGTAGCCGTCGATGTGCAGCATGAACCACGAGTCCTCGAAGGCGGCGTTGTGCGCCATGAACGGGTAGGCGGTGAGCGCGGCGAGCAGGGCCCTCTGCACCTGCTTGTCCTCTCGGAAGGGGGTCTTCCCGTCGAGGTCGGACCACTGGATCTTGTGGATGTCCGCGAGCGGCACGCCCTTCTCGGCATACATCTCGGGCAGGCCGAAGTAGCCGGCAAAGGGGTCGTGCGGCCTGGCCTTGGGCCCGATGGTCATGAACTCCAGGCCCACGTTGATGATGTAGCCGCGCGCCGGGTCGCGGTCGGTGGTCTCGATGTCGATCCCCACGACCATGCCGGAGACCGGAGCGTCCACCCAGGCCACGTTGAGGTCGCGCGCGTCCGCGCCGGCGAGCGCCGTCACCTGCGCGTCGGTTCGGTGCTGGAGCACGGCGACGGCATGGATGAGGTCGGCCGCGGAGAGGCCGCGCGCGAGGCTCGAGGGAGAGAGGTCGCGCAGCTTCTCTATGCCAAAGCGGTCGCAGACGTCGCGGTTGCGGTCCGCGAGGGAGAGGACGAGGTCGTAGGAGAACGGCTCGCGGCCGGCAGGCGCCTCCGCCCACGCGGCGCGCAGGACCCCGAGCGCCTCCTCGTTCTTGGCGCGCTCGGCGGAGAGCGAGGCGTCATCCGTGAGGAACCCGGGGAACACGAAGGCGCTCGCGCACTCTATGGCTTGGCTGAGGTCCACGTTGCTCACTCCCGTCCACGAAAAAAGACGCCGAGAAGAACCCGGCGCCTTCCTAGGCTAACAGAACGCGCGGCCGGCTCGGCCTACTCCGCGTAAAACACGCGACCGTCTCTTCTCGGCTTGGGCTCCGGCGTCTCGGCCGGGTACCCCAGGATGCAGTGGCCGATGCCCTCGTAGTCGCCCTCGATGCCCAGCTCGGTGAGGATGGCCTTGCCCTCGGGGGTGTCGAACTCCTCGCGGGCGCGGTGGATCCAGCAGCTGCCGAGCCCCAGCGCGTGCGCGGCGAGCATTAGGTTGCCCATGACGAGGCTTCCGTCGTAGACGCGGTTGCGCTCGCCGCGCGGGGCGAGCACCACGAGGACCACCGGCGCGCCATAGAACGGGTCGCGGCTGGGGTCGCCGATGACCTCGGCGTTCATGGCGGAGAGGCGATCGCGCAGCTCGCGGTTCGTGACGGCCACGATGATGGGGCCCTGGCGGTTCATGCCGCTCGCAGCCCAGAGGCCGGCCTCGACGACCTGGTCGATCAGCTCCCGGCTCGGCACCTCGTCGGTGTACGCGCGGATGCTCCTGCGGTCGAGCATGCCCTGGATGATGTCGCTCATGGCTCCTCCTCGCCTCGATTGCCGCCTGAGGCTGTTATACCCAAGTGCGCGACGTCCCACCCTGACGCCCCTCCCGCGTTTGCACGGGCAAACTCCACAGACGGGGACACTGGGATGACGATCATTTGCGTCTTAGCAGGTAGAGGCGTTGTCCGTTCTTCTCTCCACGCGCTGTGGCGAGTTTGCTCGTGCAAACGCCGAACGGGGGCGGCAGGCGGCCGCCGTCCACGTGGAGCGCGCGTGAGGGAACGTTCCCACCCCTCATTGGCTACGTCTACGGAATCGTTCCCATCCCCAGGCGGGAACGCCGCTACAATGCGTCCGGGAGCATACGGAGAGCGAAAGGAACCGCCATGACGGAGAAGGCCAGCAGGAAGGGCCCCGCCAAGAAGACCGCCGCGAGAAGGACGCGGAAGGCCGTCGCCGCGCCACGCGTCGGCGGGGCGGAGCGCGTGAGGGCCGACGCCGTCTTCCAGGAGCGCCTGGCCCGCCACCACGACGAGCTCCGCTGGCTCTACATGGAGCTCTACGACAACGGCGACATGTTCGCCGAGCTGCTCGATCAGATGCGGGCCTACTACGACGCACGCTCCGAGCGGCTGCGCGCCCTCGACGCCGAGCGCGAGGCCGCCGGCGAGTGGTACCGCAGCCGCGACATGCTCGGCATGCAGATGTACATCGACAACTTCGCCGGGAACATCAGGGGCGTGGAGGACCGCCTGGACTACCTCGAGCGCGTGGGCGTGAACTACCTCCACCTCATGCCGTTCCTCGACACCCCCGCGGACAGGAGCCGCTCGGACGGCGGCTACGCCGTCAAGGACTTCCGTCGCGTCAAGCCCGAGCTCGGGACGATGGAGGACCTCGCCCACCTCGCGGGGAAGTGCCACGAGCGCGGCATCAGCCTCTGCATGGACTTCGTCATGAACCACACCTCGGAGGAGCACGAGTGGGCGCGGCGGGCCCGCGCCGGCGAGGGCGAGTACATGAGCCGGTACTTCTTCGAGGGCAACCAGGCGGTGATCGACCAGTACACCCGCGACGTGCCGCAGGTCTTCCCCACCACGGCGCCCGGCCACTTCACCTACCTGCCGGAGCTGGGCCAGTCCGTGATGACGCAGTTCTACCCCTACCAGTGGGACCTCAACTATCGCAACCCGCGCGTCTTCAACGAGATGATGTACAACTTCCTCTACCTGGCCAACCAGGGCATGGACATCATCCGCATCGACGCCGTGCCCTACATCTGGAAGCAGCTCGGCACCAACTGCCGCAACCTCCCCCAGGTCCACACCATCGTGCGCATGATGCGCATGATCGGCGAGATCGTGTGCCCCGGCATCGTGCTCCTGGGCGAGGTGGTCATGGCGCCGGTGGAGGTGGTCCCCTACTTCGGGACCGTGGAGAAGCCCGAGTGCCACATGCTCTACAACGTCACGACGATGGCCACCACCTGGAACTCGGTGGCGTGCCGCGACACGCGCCTGCTGCGCTCGCAGCTCGACGCCGTGTGCGGCCTGCCCAGCCAGTACACCTTCCTCAACTACCTGCGATGCCACGACGACATCGGCTGGGGCCTCGACTACGCCACACTCAGCACCTGGGGCATGGAGGAGGTTCCGCACAAGCGCTACCTCAACGACTACTTCCAGGGCCGCGTGCCGGGCAGCACCTCGCGCGGCGAGCTCTACAACGCCGACCCGGTGACCGGCGACGCCCGCTTCTGCGCCACCACGGCCTCCATGTGCGGCATCGAGGCGGCGGGCTTCGAGGGCGACGAGGAGGCGATGGAGGTCGCCATCCGCAAGGACGTCATGCTCCACGCCTACCTGCTCGCGCAGTCCGGCCTGCCGATCATCTACAGCGGCGACGAGGTGGCCCAGGTGAACGACTACGCCTACAAGGACGACCCCGAGAAGGCCGACGACTCGCGCTACATCCATCGCGGCCGCTTCGACTGGTCGCTCGTCGACCGCGTTGACGAGAAGGGCAGCGTCCAGGAGCGCATCTTCGACGCGCTCGGCGAGCTCGAGGCCATCCGCCGGCGCGAGGACGTCTTCGACGCCGACGCGGAGGTGGGCATCGTCGACTACAGCGACCCCTCGATCCTCTGGATCCGCCGGAGCGCCGGGGGCCGCACGCTCAACGCGGTCTTCAACTTCTGCGACGCCGAGAAGACCGTCTGGATGCCGGCCTGCGCCGAATACACCAACCTGCTCACGGGCGAGACCATGGGCTTCGAGACCTTCCAGCTGCCCGCCTGGGGCTTCGTCTGGTACCTCGCGTAGACGCCAAACCTGACAGATTGCCCTGGCACCATTGTCATCATGACAGAGGTGCCAGGGCAATCTGTCAGGTCCTAGGAGAGGATCTTCATCTTGGAGAGGGCGCGGCTGAGCTCGAGGTAGCTGAAGCTCGCCCCCTTGAGCGAGGAGAGGCAGATGGGGATCGCAAGCCGGTCCTTCTGCGCGATCGGCCTCATGACGCAGCCGTCGAAGGGGCCGATGAACTCTCCTCCCACGATGAGCGAGAGGCCGTTTCTGTGCTCCATCAGGTCGCCGTACGACTCGAGCGTGGGAATCTCGACGAGCTCCGAGGTCATGCCGTGCGCCGCGTAGGCGCGGCAGACGGACTCGTTGAAGTGGTCGAACTCCGGCGCGAGGGCGACGGGGCACGCGTTGATGTCCTCGAGCGTGAGCTCGCTCTTCTTGGCGAGCGGGTTGGACCCCGCCATAACCACGTAGGGGGACATCGTGCCGAGGCTCCCCGTGACGACGCCCCGCTCCTTCAGCGATCCGACCGTCACGAGGGCGTCGAAGCGCCCCTCCCTGAGCTCGTCGATGCAGGCCGAGCAGGTCGTGAGCACGACGTCGACCTCGCATCCGAGGGCGCGGCCGGCCACGACGCTGATCATCGTGCAGATGCGCTCGATGCCAGGGAACCTGGGCACGCAGAGACCGAGGCGCAGGGCGCGCGAGACGCCGGCCTCGCGAGCGCTTGACCGGGCGAAGCTTACGAGCGCGTCGTACTCCGCGAGCACCCGCTTGGCACGGGCGCCGAAGGCGCGGCCGAGTGGCGTGGGCGTCACCCCGGAGCTCGCGCGGTTGAAGAGCGGGGCGCCCGTCCTCCCCTCGAGCTCGGACATGGCCTTGGAGACTGCCTGGACGGAGACGCCCTCACGCTCGGCAGCGGCAGAGAAGCTCCCCGTAGCGAGGATCGCCACGACGTATCTGAGCTGCTTTATGTTCACGAACGGGCCTCCCCGGAGAATGCGCTGCCGAGAGCTGGAGATACATCAGCGATATATGGCTAGTTTGTCACAGGGGCATTTCGGACGGAGAACATGCGCCCCCTCCTCAAAGCGGAGTTGACGTAACGCCATCTCCCTCCGCTCGGAAGGCCGCCCCCATTTGCGCGGGTTTTCTCGCCACGCGCCGAAAGCCCCTCTCCCTCGGCGAGGGTTGAGGGCTATCGTGTGGGGGCAAGGCGGCCCGTTTCCCCCGCCCCCCGAGAGGACGCCCCATGCACGAGATACCCTGCGACATCACAGACCCGCTGGGCCTGCACATCCAGCTCGCCGTCCTGCTGGCGAGCGAGGCCGAGCGCTGGAGGAGCGACGTCACCCTGGAGCACGCGGGGCGCGTCGTGGACGCCAAGCAGCTCATGCAGCTCCTGATGCTCGGCGTGCGCACGGGCGAGCACGTGGTCGTGACCGTGAGCGGGCCGGACGAGGACACCGCCGCCGGGGCCATCCGGCAGATCACGCGGACGTTCTAGCGCGGGGAGTCGGGCGCCCGGCGTTCTTGTCGCCTTGGCCCCGCAGACCTGCCGTGCGGGGCCAAGGCGACAAGAACGTCCGGCCGTCAGCCCAGCAGCCCGTCGAGCTCCTCTCTCCACCGCGCGACGAGACGGTCGAGCGACCACGCGGCGTTGGCGGGGCTCGTGGACGGCAGCACCCGCGCCGAGAGGCCGCACGCGGGCTCCAGCCAGCGACGATAGAGCCGCCCCGCCGTGCCGCCGTTGCAGAGCACGGCCTCGACGGGCGCCGCGCGCAGGACGCGGGGGACGTCGGCCGGGACCACGTTCTTGATGGAGGCGTCCGACGACCCACGGATGTCGCAGCTCTCGATGACGTCCCAGAGCGCGATGCCGTGGCGCAGCAGCAGCGAGCGCTTGGCCGCGACGTCGCCGTCCGCCGGGACGGGCTCGCCCGCGCACGCAGCAATCACCCGCCAGAAGCGGTTGCGCGGGTTGCCGTAGTAGAAGCGGTTCTCGCGCGAGAGCGCCGAGGGGAGCGAGCCCAGCACGAGAACGCGGGAGCGCTCGTCGAACACCGGATCGAACTCATGGACTATGTGCTCGTAGCCTACCATGACACGAGCATAGCGCCCCGAGGCGCCGCCTGCGGCCTCAGTCTGCCCTCTCGTGGGTGTTTGGTGAGAAGGGTCCCGCCCGCGCTACACTCGTTACGTTGAAGGGAGTCCCCCAGGATGGACATCAACCAGATCGCGCAGATGGCAGGCGTCTCGCGGGCGACGGTCTCGCGCTATCTCAACGACGGCTACGTCAGCCAGGAGAAGCGCGCCGCCATCCGCCGCGTCATCGAGAAGACCGGCTACGTGCCTTCCCAGCACGCCAAGACCCTGCGCACGGGCAAGACCAACGTCGTGGGGATCATCATCCCCAAGATCAACTCCGCCTCGGTGAGCCGGATGGTCGCGGGCATCACGCCCGTGCTCAACGCCGCCGGCTACCAGGTGCTGCTTGCCAACACGGACAACAACGCCTCGCGCGAGGTGGACTTCCTGCGCCTCTTCTCTGAGAAGAACCAGGTTGACGGCGTCATCCTTATCGCCACCGTCATCACCGAGGAGCATCGGGAGGCGATCTCCTCCCTTCCCGTGCCCATCGTGGTGCTCGACCAGGACGTGGACTTCCGCTCGTGCGTCTTCCAGAACGACTACGAGGGCATGCGGGAGGTCGCCTCGATCGCGCTGCGCTCCGCCAGGCGTCCGGCCTACATCGGCGTCTTCGAGGAGGACGTCGCCGTCGGGCGGATGCGCCGCCAGGGGTTTCTCGCCGCATGCGCCGAGGCCGGCGTGGAGGTGCCCGAGCGCGCGATGCGCATCGCGGAGTTCACCGTTGACTCCGGATACGAGCAGGCGGAGGCCCTGCTCGAGACCTACCCCGAGCTCGACGGCATCGTGTGCGCCACCGACTCCATCGCCTACGGCGCCCTCACCTGCCTGCGCGAGTACGGCCACCGCGTCCCCGAGGACGTGGTGGTGACGGGCATGGACGACTCCGAGATCTCCCAGATCGTCACGCCGACGCTGACCACGGTGCACCTTCACTACAAGTCCTCCGGCGCGCAGACCGCCCGGATGCTCGTGGGCTTCATGACCGGCGAGGAGTACGTGGCGCGCAAGGTCAAGATGGACTACGAGGTGGTGGCGAGGAACTCCACGCGGTAGACCGCGCGCCATGGCCCCGCGCAACGCGCGGGCGCGCCAGATTGCCACGACCCCCCTCGCAGCGACGTACCAGCCCGAGCGCCCGCAAGCGTGACGAGAAGGACGTGCGGTCGAGCATGCCCCCGCGCACGGAAGCGCCCCGACGCGACCGCGATCCGTGCGCGGGGGCATGCTCGGCCAAACCACCGTTCACCGACAATTCCATGCCGTTGGCGACATCTCCCCGCTCGCACGTTTTTCTCGCCGTATTGTGAGAACGATTCCATATGGGAACGTTCTCACGTGGTATGATGAGGCGGAGAAAAAGGTGGTCACATGGCACTCGACTATCGGCAGGCGGCTCAGGAGATCCTGGACGCCATAGGCGGCCCGGGCAACGTGGTCTCGGCGGCGCACTGCGCCACGCGCCTGCGCCTGGTGCTCGCGGACGACGCGAAGGTGGACCAGGCGGCCGTGGACAATGCGGCCGGCGCCAAGGGCAACTTCAAGGCGTCCGGCCAGCTGCAGGTCATCTACGGCACGGGCACGGTGAACAAGGTATACGACGAGTTCATCGCGCTCGGCCACATCACGGCCGCCACCAAGGCGGAGGTGAAGGAGGCCGCCGCGCAGCAGCAGACCAACCCCTTCATGCGCGCGATCAAGCTCCTGGGGGACGTCTTCGTGCCCATCATCCCGGCGATCGTGGCCTCCGGCCTGCTGCTGGGCATCATGAGCGCGCTCTCCTTCATGGACGCCAACGGATTCATCGCGCTTGACACCAACAACGCCTGGTATCAGATCCTGAACCTCGTCTCCAACACGGCGTTCACGTTCCTGCAGATCCTCATCGGCTTCTCCGCGGCCAAGGCATTTGGCGCCAACCCCTACCTCGGCGCGGTCGTGGGCATGCTGCTCATCAACCCGGGCCTCCAGAACGCCAACACGGTGGCCACCGAGGGCGTGCTCCAGACCTATCCCGTCATCCCCGGCCTCTACTCCATCGAATGGACCGGCTACCAGGGCCACGTCATTCCCATCGTCATCGCCTGCGGCATCCTCGCCTTCATCGAGAAGCGCCTGCACAGGGTGGTGCCCGAGGCCTTCGACCTCTTCGTGACGCCGCTCGTCTCCGTTGCCGCGACCGCCTACGTCACCATGCTCGCCGTCGGGCCCATCTTCGTGTGGGCCGAGAACGCCATCCTCGGCGGCATCCAGTTCCTGCTCACGCTGCCGCTCGGCCTGGGCTCGCTCATCATGGGCGCGCTCTACGCCCCCACCGTGGTCACCGGCATCCATCAGATGTACACCACGATCGACCTCGGCCAGATCGCCACCTACGGCGTCACCTACTGGCTGCCACTCGCCAGCGCCGCCAACATCGGCCAGGCCGGCGCCGCCCTCGCCGTGGCCCTCAAGACCAAGGATGTCAAGGTCCGCTCGCTCGCCCTCCCCTCCTCGCTCTCCGCCTTCATGGGAATCACCGAGCCCGCCATCTTCGGCGTCAACCTGCGCTTCTTCAAACCCTTCGTGGCCGGCTGCATCGGCGGTGGCCTGGGCGCCATGTTCGCCTCCATCGTGGGGCTCGCCGCGGCGGGCACCGGCGTCACCGGCATCTTTGGCATCCTGCTCTGCCTCAGCCAGCCCGTGCAGTACGTGATCATGTTCGCCATCTCCGGAGTCGTGGCCTTCGCCATCTCCTACGCGCTCTACAAGGACCCCGAGGCCGCGACCCCCGCCGAGAAGCCCGTCGTCCAGGCCTCCGTCTCCGCGCCCGCCACTGACGCCGCCAACGCCGCGGCCCTCTCCGCCGCCGCTGCCGACGCCGCCGTCGCAACCGTGACCGACGCCGCGCCCGCCATGCGAGCAGAGGTCCTTCTCGCCCCGATGACGGGCGCCGCAATCAGGATGACCGAGGTCCCCGACCCCGTCTTCGCGAGCGAGGCCATGGGCACCGGCGCCGCCGTCCGCCCCACCGAGGGAAGGCTCGTCGCCCCTGCCGCGGGCACCGTCACCGTGCTCGCCGAGACCGGCCACGCCCTCGGCATGACCACGGACGCGGGCGCCGAGGTACTCATGCACATCGGGATCGACACCGTGACGCTCGAGGGCAAGCCCTTCGCCGCGCACGTC
Source organism: Thermophilibacter provencensis (assembly GCF_900128445.1). Classification (GTDB taxonomy): domain Bacteria; phylum Actinomycetota; class Coriobacteriia; order Coriobacteriales; family Atopobiaceae; genus Thermophilibacter; species Thermophilibacter provencensis. The sequence continues at coordinate 2,375,775 of NZ_LT671417.1, forward strand.
AAGGTGGGCGATCACGTGGAGGCCGGGCAGCTCCTCATGGACGTCGACCTCGACGCCATCCGCGCCGCGGGGCTCGACCCGGTGACCCCGGTCATCGTGACCAACGCCGATGCCTACGCCACGGTCGCGCCGCATGTCGGCATGGCCGTGCGCGCCGGCGAGAGCCTCGTCGAGCTCTCCTAACCGTCCCTCCTCGCACGGGGCGGCCCGCGCCGGACGGGCCGCCCCCCTCACACTCGGGAGCCATCATGTCACACGATCTATGGAGAATGGGCTTTCACCTCATGCCGCCCGTCGGCTGGCTCAACGACCCCAACGGCCTCTGCCAGCTGGGCGGCACCTACCACGTGTTCCATCAGTACAGCCCCGACTGGCCCATGCCCGGCGCGGCGCGCGGGTGGGGGCACCTCTGGAGCCACGACCTCGTCCACTGGCAGGGCGGGGGCAGCGGCTTCGCCATCGCGCCGGACACGCCCGACGAGGCCTCGGGCGCCTACTCGGGCTGCGCCGTCCCCTTCGAGGGCGGGGTGCGCCTCTACTACACCGGTAACGCCAAGGAGCCGGGAGACTTCGACTACGTGCGCGCGGGGCGCCGCTCCGCGCAGATCCTCATTGAGGCCGAGGCGGACCCCGCCGCACCCGGAGGCCTCGCGCTCGGCAAGAAGGACGTGCTGCTGAGAAACGCCGACTACCCCGCGTTCTGCTCGTGCCACGTACGCGACCCCAAGGTCTGGCGCGAGGGCGGCTCGTGGTGGATGCTCCTCGGGGCGCGCGACCTCGACGACCGGGGGCTTGCGCTCGTGCTGCGCTCGGGCGACGGCGTGGCCTGGGAGGGCACGGGCACGGTGCGCCCGCGGGAGACGTTCGGCTTCATGTGGGAGTGCCCGGACCGCGTGGCGCTCGCCGGGCGCACGTGGCTCTCGCTCTGCCCGCAGGGCATGGAGGGCCGGCCCTGGTCCTTCGGGCAGCGTGATGTGGCGGGCTACGTCCCGCTGCCGGAGGGGGCGAGCCTCGCGCGCGCGGGCGAGCTTGTGGTGGACGAGGGCCGCTTCCGCCTCTGGGACCACGGCTTCGACTTCTACGCGCCGCAGACCTTCGTGGACGAGTCCGGCCGCACGCTGCTCGTGGGCTGGATGGGGCTTCCCGAGGCCCCCTACGGGAGCGCGCCGGAGGGGCTCACCTGGTGCCACTGCCTCACGGTGCCGCGCGAGGTCACGGCAGGCGCGGACGGCGGGCTGCGTCAGTGGCCCGCCCGCGAGCTCGAGGGGCTGCGCGGCGCGCGGCACGAGCTCGCGGGCGCTGCGGGCGCGCTCGAGCTGCCCCGCCACCGCGCGGACGTGGTGGCGGAACATCCGCACGCCCGAGGCGAGCTCGCCCTCGACGGGGCGCTCTCGATTGGCTGGGGGGACGGCGCGGTCTGCCTGCGCTTTGCGGACGACGCCGTGGGATGCGGCCGCACCGAGCGCGCCGCGCGCTGCGGGGACGTCCGCGACCTGCGCGTCCTTGTCGACAGCTCGGCCGTCGAGGTCTACGTCAACGAGGGGGCGCTCGTGCTCTCCACGCGCTGGTTCCCCCGCTCCCCCGCCCTCTCGCTCGCGGCCTCCGGCGTAGACGGCGTCACCGCCTGGGAGATGGGCGACGGGATGTCCGGGACGTACCCGCCCGCAGGGCAAGACGGCGTTATGTAGCAGGGAGTTTTTTCTTCAGCTCCCTTGACGTCGCCACGCCGCCGTAGTACGCTGTCCGCGTCTAAAAACGCGTGGACTTTTCTGGGCGCTAGCCACCTTTTCGCCACGCAACCGAGTAGTCGGTTGCGTGGTTTTTTGGTGCCGAGAGCACCGCGGCAGGGCCGGACGAACCCCACCTTCCGACTGCGAGAGGCAGACGCACGACACGTGTGCCCGCTCAGGCGGGCGGAAGGGAGCATGATGGCAGAGACGACGATCGAGCGGCAGGCTGCCGGGACGCAGGGCGCCGCGGCCTCCGGGCAGGCCAAGGCGGCACTTCAGGTGTTCGCGGGAGGCGCCTGCTACGGCGCCATGGCCACGACGTACAAGCTCGCCTACGCCGCGGGCTTCACCTCGGCGCAGGTGGTGGCGAGCCAGGCGTGGTTCGGCTGCCTCTTCTTCGCCCTCGCCACGCTCGCGGGGCGCGCGCTCGGCCACCGCTGGCAGCACGTGGGCTGGAGGCTCGCGCTCAAGCTCATGGGCCTGGGAGCCCTCACCTGCTTCACCTCGATCCTCTACTGCTACGCCATGAGCGTGCTGCCCGCCCCGGTGGCGCTCACGCTGCTCTTCCAGTTCACGTGGCTCGGGCTCGTGTGGCAGACCATCATGACGCGCCGGCCGCCCAAGGCCGTCCAAGTCGTCTCCGCCCTGGTCATCGTCTTCGGAACGGTCTTCGCGAGCGGCGTCTACAAGACCGGCATCGCCGGGTACGACCCCGTGGCCCTGCTCTGCGCGCTGGGGGCGGCCGTGTCCTGCTCCCTCTTCGTCACCCTCTCCGGCAAGGTCGAGGCCCCCTGCTCCAGCGAGCAGCGCGGCGTCATCGTGTGCGCGGGCTCCGTGGTCATGTCGCTCACGGTCTGCCCCGACTACCTGGTCTCGGGCGTCCTCGTCCAGGGCATCCTCCCCTTTGCCGTCATCGCCGGGTTCTTCGGCCTGCTCTGCCCGGTCCTGCTCTTCGGCATGGGCTCCCCGCACCTGCCCGCGGGCCTCTCCACCGTCATGGCCGCCGCGGAGCTCCCCGCCGGCCTGCTCATCGCCATGATCGTCCTCGGCGAGCCGCTCGGCGTCGTCGAGTGGCTGGGCGTCGCCATCATCCTCGCCGGCGTGTGCCTGGCGCAGCTGCCCTCCCTGCTCGGCGGCAGGGCGGCCCGTCGCGCCGCCGCGGGCCAGGCAGCCAGCTAGCAGTCATCCCTTCGTGAGCGGCTCCGCGCGTTCCAGGGGGAGGGCCCGAGGGCCCGGCGCGCGAGACCGCAAGACGTGGCACAGCGCCCCCCGCGAAGGTGGGGGCGCCAGAGAGAAGGAGGCACCATGCCGTTTCCAGAAGGGTTCCTGTGGGGAGGGGCCACCGCCGCCAACCAATGCGAGGGAGGCTATGACGAGGGCGGCCGCGGCCTTGCCAACGTCGACGTCATCCCGCACGGGCCGGAGCGCAACGACGTGAGCCGCGGCCTGAGGCGCATGCTCGACTTCGAGCCCGGGTACTACTACCCGGCCCAGACGGGCATCGACTTCTACCACCGCTACCGCGAGGACATAGCCCTCTTCGCGGAGATGGGCTTCAAGGTCTTTCGCCTCTCCATCGCCTGGAGCCGGATCTTCCCCAACGGCGACGAGGAGGAGCCCAACGAGGCCGGGCTCGCCTTCTACGAGGACGTGTTCCGCTGCTGCCGCGAGCACGGGATCGAGCCCCTCGTGACCATCACGCACTTCGACTGCCCCATCCACCTCGTCGAGAAGTACGGCGCCTGGCGCAGCCGCACGCTCATCGACCTCTACAAGCGGCTCGTGACGGTGCTCTTCAACCGCTACCGCGGCCTCGTGCGCTGGTGGATCACGTTCAACGAGATGAACATGATCTTGCACCGTCCCTTCATGGGCGCCGGCATCGTGCTCGAGCCCGACGAGAACCCCCGCGAAGCGGAGTACCGCGCCGCGCACAACGAGCTCGTGGCGAGCGCCTGGGCCACCAAGATCGCCCACGAGGTCGACCCCGAGAACAAGGTGGGCTGCATGCTCGCCGCGGGAAGCTACTACCCCTACTCCTGCCGTCCCGAGGACGTCCGCGCCGCGCAGCTCAAGAACCAGGAGGACTTCTTCTTCGTGGACGTGCAGGCGCGCGGCCGCTATCCCGGCTACGCCCTCAGGATGCTCGAGCGCGAGGGCATCGACGTGGGCATGACCGCCGAGGACGAGCGCATCCTCGCCGAGAACACCGTCGACTTCGTCTCGTTCAGCTACTACTCCTCGCGCTGCGCCGCGGGCGACCCCGACTCCGTGGGCGGCATCGCCGAGGGGAACGCCTTCGCCGGCGTGGAGAACCCCTACGTGCGCAAGAGCGACTGGGGCTGGGTCATCGACCCACTGGGCTTCCGCATCACGATCAACGACCTCTGGGACCGCTACCAGAAGCCGCTCTTCGTGGTCGAGAACGGCCTCGGCGCCCATGACGAGGTGCTCCCCGACGGCACGATCGAGGACGACTACCGCATCGCCTACCTGCGCGAGCACATCGAGGCCATGCGCGACGCCATCGAGCAGGACGGCGTCGAGATGCTCGGCTACACCACCTGGGGGCCAATCGACCTCGTGAGCGCAGGCTCCGGCGAGATGGAGAAGCGCTACGGCTTCATCTACGTCGACCGCGACAACCTGGGGCGCGGCACGCTCGAGCGCAGGCGCAAGAAGAGCTTCTACTGGTACCGACAGGTCATCGCCACCAACGGAGGCGACCTGGGCTAGCCGCCCGGGCAACATCCCTAAGGAGAGACTCATGGCAGGAAAGTACGACGATCTGGCCAGGTCCATACTCGAGAACGTGGGCGGCGCCGAGAACGTCACGAGCGTCGCGCACTGCATCACGCGCGTGCGCTTCAAGCTCAAGGACGAGTCGCGCGCCAACACGCCCAAGATCGAGGCCCTGAAGGGCGTCATCCAGGTCATCCAGGCCAACGGCCAGTACCAGGTGGTCGTGGGCAACATCGTGGAGGACGTCTACGACGCGGTCCTGGAGGCCGGCGGGCTTGCGGGCGGCGGCAGCGCCGCCGAGGATGAGCCTGAGGGCGAGAAGACCGTGGCGTCGGTCATCATCGACCTCATCTCGGGCATCTTCCAGCCCATCCTGGGACCGCTCGCCGCCGCGGGCATCATGAAGGGGCTTCTCGCCCTCTTCACCTACTTCGTCCCGGACTTTGCCAACGACGGCCTCTACACGCTGCTCTACACCGTGGCGGACGGCTTCTTCTACTTCCTCCCCGTCGCCCTGGCGTTCAGCGCCGCGCGCAAGTTCCGCATGAACGAGTTCACCGGCGTGGCGATAGGCGTGGCGCTCGTCTACCCGACGATGGTCGCCCTGACCTCGGGCGAGGTCCTCGGCAGCATCGACCTCGGCGTCGCCGGCACGTTCTCGTGGTACGCGACCGCCCTCGGGATCCCCATCATCATGCCCGCCTCGGGCTACGCGAGCTCGGTGATTCCCGTCCTTCTCATGGTGTGGTTCGGCTCGCTCGTGGAGCGCTGGCTCAAGGGCTGGATGCCGGCGGCGCTCAAGATGTTCCTCGTCCCGCTCGCCACGATGACGGTCTCCATCGTCCTGGGCTACCTCGTCATCGGCCCGGTGGCCACCCTCATCACCAACCTGCTGAGCGCGGCGTTCTCGTTCATCTTCCAGCTCCCCGTGGTGGGCGCGGTCCTGGGCAGCGCCCTGGTCGGCGGGCTCTGGATGTGCCTCGTCATCTTTGGCTTCCACTGGAGCCTCATCCCCATCTCCATCATGAACCTGAACACCCTCGGCCACGACTACGTGCTCGCCGCCACCATCGGGCACGGGTTCGCGCTCGGCGCGGTCATCTTCGCCATGTACCTCAGGAACAGGGACGAGCGCTTCCGCGGCATCGCCCTCCCCGCGATGATCTCCGCGTTCTTCTTCGGCGTCACCGAGCCGGGCATCTACGGCGTCGCCCTCCCCAACAAGCGCGCGTTCGTCGTGGCGTGCCTGAGCTCCGCCGTGGGCGGCGCCATCGTGGGGATGACGGGCGCCCTCATGTACATCTCGGGCGGGCTCGGCGTCTTCAACCTGCTCAACTTCATCGACGAGACCCCCGGCGGCGCCGGGATCTCCCACATGGTCTTCGCGATCGTCGCCTCGCTCGTCTCGGCGGTCCTGGCCTTCGTCGTCGAGTTCGTCACCTACCGGCCTGATGCCGAGGAGGGCGCGCCCGAGCTCGCGCCCGTCCAGACCGAGTACGAGCGCGGCACCGTCTGCTCCCCCGTCACCGGCTCCGTGGTCCAGCTCTCCGAGACCGCCGACCCCGTGTTCTCCTCCGGGGCGATGGGCGCCGGCGTCGCCGTGAGCCCCGCCGAGGAGACGGTCTTCTCGCCGGTCTCCGGCACCGTGCTCTCCGCCATGCCGCACGCCGTGGGCATCCTCGCCGACGACGGCTCCGAGGTACTCGTGCACGTGGGCATCGACACGGTGGAGATGGCCGGTGACGGCCTGACCTGCCACGTCCAGCAGGACGCCCGCGTGACGGCGGGAGACCCCATCGTGACCTTCTCCAAGGCCAAGGTCGCCGCGGCGGGAAAGCAGGACACGGTCTTCGTCATCGTGACCAACACCGACGACTTCGCCTCCGTCCAGCCGCGCGAGGACGGTCCCGTCACCGCCGGCAGCCCGATCATCCGCGTGACGCGCTAGCCTCCTGGCGCGTCCATCCCCTCCTGGCCCCGCCGGTCTCCCCCACCGGCGGGGCCCTTCTGTGGGTGGCCCCGCCCCGGCGGCGCTCCCCGCGCCGCGCGCGCCGCCGTTGGCCGAGAAGGGCGCGAGGCAGGCGGCACGGGCTTTCCCGACGGGCGATAATGGGCATGGAATCGATTCCGCAAACGAAAGGATCCAACATGTTCTCTGTCAGCGCACTGGGAGAGCTCCTCATCGACTTCACCGACGCCGGCACGTCCGAGGGCGGCCAGCAGCTGTTCGAGCGCAACGCCGGCGGCGCGCCCGCCAACGTGCTCGTGGCCCTGGAGAAGCTCGGCCACAAGACGGCGTTTCTCGGCAAGGTGGGCTGCGACATGCACGGCGAGTTCCTGCGCGCCACGCTCGAGGCCAACGGCATCGACACCACGGGCCTGATCAGCGACCCGGACGCCTTCACCACGCTGGCGTTCGTTGCGCTCTCCCCGGACGGCGAGCGCGAGTTCTCCTTCGCGCGCAAGCCCGGCGCGGACACGCGCCTCACGGAGGGGGAGCTGGCGCGCGACGTGATCGCCGCCTCGCGCGTCTTCCACGTGGGCTCGCTCTCGCTCACCGACGAGCCGGCCCGCTCCGCCACGCTCGCCGCGCTCGCCTGCGCGCGCGAGGCCGGCTGCACCCTCTCGTACGACCCCAACTACCGCGCGAACCTCTGGCCCTCGGTCGAGGCCGCCGTGGAGCAGATGCGCGCCGTGGTGCCGCAGATGGACCTCATGAAGATCTCCGACGAGGAGTGCGAGCTGCTCACGGGAGAGAAGGACCCGGAGGCCGCGGCCGCCGCGCTGCTGGGACGCGGTCCCAAGGTCGTTGCCGTGACGCTCGGCGCGGGCGGAGCGTACGTGCGCTGCGCCGGCGGCGGCGCCGAGGTCGCCGGCTTCCCCGCCGATGCCGTGGACGCCACGGGCGCGGGCGACTCCTTCTGGGGCGGCTTCCTCGCGGGCTTCTGCGAGAGCGGCAAGGCTGCGGGAGAGGTCACCGTCGAGGATGCCGCGAGCTTCGCGCGCCTGGGAAACGCCGTCGCGTCCCTGTGCGTCCGCAGGCGCGGCGCCATCCCCGCGATGCCGGAGCGCGCTGACGTGGAGGCGCTCCTCGCCGAGTAGCCCGCAGAGCCCGTCACTCTGCCAAGGCAGCATGAGACCTGACAAAGGTGACAGGGTCGTCTGTCATGAAAAACATGACAGACGACCCTGTCACCTTTGTCAGGTCACGAGCGGGCGAGGGACTCAAAGCGGCGATAGAGCAGCCCTCCCGCGGCGGCAAGCGCCACCGCCACGACGATGGACGCGGCGGCGACCCCGTAGTTCCCGTTCCCCAGGGCGGACGCGGCAACCGTTGACGTCACGATGGAGGGGATGCGGCCGAGCGTGGTGATGCCCAGCACCGCCCCAAAGCGCATGTCCGTAAGCCCCGCAAAGTACGTGAGGAAGTCCTTGGGCGTCCCCGGGATGAGAAAGACGACGAGCATGACGAGCTCGAGCCGCCGGGCGTCGCGCAGCCACGAGAAACGCTCGAGGTGGGAGCGGTCGAAGAAGACGCCCACGAGCGACCATCCCCAGCGGCGCACCGCCCAGAAGATGGCGCTCGACGCGACGGCGCTCGCGGCCATGCACACGAGCGTGCCCTCCCAGAAGCCGAAGGCGTATCCGCTCGCCAGCTCGACGGGCTCTCCCGGGAGGAAGGCGAGCGCGATCTGAAGCGCGTTCGCGCCGCCGATGACGAGCCGCGAGAGGATCGCGTGCTCCGCAACGAAGGACCGCACCGCAGCGGGGTCGCTCGCCCAGGCATAGGCATCGGGGGCCCAGCGCAGGCACATGGCCGCGAGCGCGATCGCCACCGTCACGAGCGCGCCGATGACGAGCGCCCTTCTTGCCCTCAGGTCGCGATCCGCGACGTCACGCCGGTTCTTCTCGCCCAATGCGCACCTCCCCACGTCCATCTTGCCACCCGCGGGCATCGCCGGGAGGCCTCCGCGAGAACCCTTGCCCGATGCTTGCGCCGCCCTTACAGAGCCAGCCGGGGAGGCAGATGCGGCCGAGACCGGGGCTCGGCGGACCTAGAGCGTAGCCGCGTGGACGAGCATCGCAAGCGCGAGGCTGCCCAGAAGCGTCGAGGTTACCAGGCAACCGAGAAGAACGGCCTTCTCGGACATCCTCTTGATCATGGTGCCTCCCCTCCTCGCTGCCACCCCTCCCCCAGGGACCGGGCACGCCGAGTCGCCTGCGTGCCCGCTCCTGGGAGGGTGACTCCATTCTTGCAGCTCAGAAGGACGGGACCAATCGATTGGACTTACTGTCGGGTGACGCTTTGGTAAGATTCGCGCCGCGCCTCGCCATGCGGCGGCGCGTGGGCGGGACCTAGCTCCGCAGCTCGGAGAGGGCCACGCGCACGGCCTCGTCCTCGTCGTCGGTCACCTGGACGAGGTCGGGGTCGAGGGGCGAGATGTTTCCCGCCTCGCGGACGGTCCCCTCGAGCCAGTCCATGAGGCCGCCCCAGTACTCGGAGCCGAAGAGCACCACGGGGACGCGCGCCACCTTGTGCGTCTGGACGAGGGTGAGCAGCTCGAAGGCCTCGTCGAGCGTGCCGAAGCCGCCCGGGAAGACGATCGCCCCGCCCGAGTACTTGACGAACATCGTCTTGCGGACGAAGAAGTAGCGGAAGGTCATGCCCAGGTTGACCCACTTGTTGATGCCCTGCTCGTGCGGGAGCTCGATTCCCAGGCCCACGGACTTGCCGCCGGCCCTGGCCGCCCCGCTGTTGGCGGCCTCCATGATGCCCGGGCCGCCGCCGGTGATCACGGCCACGCCCGCCTCGGCGAGCTTTCTGCCCACGTGGCGCGCGGCGCGATACATCGGGTCGGTGCGCGGCGTGCGCGCCGAGCCAAAGACGGTCACGGCGGGGCCCAGCTCCGCGAGCGCGCCGAAGCCGTCAACGAACTCCGCCTGGATGCGCAGCACGCGCCACGGGTCCATGTGCAGCCAGTCCGTGGAGCCCTCCGGGGCGAGGAGGTTGCCGGTGGTCGTGTCGGCGGGGATCATGGGGCCGCGCATGATCACGGGGCCGCGGTGGTAGGTCTGCCCGAGGGGCTCCTCGGGGGTGGGCGCGGAGACGTGGCCCGCGGGGTTCTTCTCGTCTGTCATCTCTGCTCCTTGTCGTTGGGATGACCACGCTACGCCGCGCGCGTCAGAAGCGCGTAAGCGGCGCCATAGCATTTGTGTACCCATTCGCCGCCGCGCGAGCCCGTCACCGTGCGCTGCCGGGCGCGACGTCACGGCAATGTACAGAAGTTCGGCCCCACCGACGCCCGGAGGCGCCACGTGGGGCCGAACTTCTGTACATTGCGGAACGGGGACAGAACGGGGCGGGGCGGCGCGGGCCGAAAGCGGCGCGGGGCGCGGGACGGGGCGCTACGCCAGGCCGAGCGCCGTCCCCGCCAGGCGCACCACCAGCGCCACGACCCACGCGACGCCGCACTGCATGGCGACGACGGCCCACATCATCTTTGTCCCCAGCTCGGCCCTCACCGCGGACACCGCGGCCACGCATGGCGTGTAAAGCAGCGTGAACGTGAGGAACGCGAAGGCGGTGAGCGGCGAGAAGAGCTCGGGCAGCGCCGCCGTGGACCCGCCCATGAGGACGGTCAGCGTGGCCACGACGTTCTCCTTGGCGCCGAAGCCGGCCGCCAGGGCCGCCGCCGCGCGCCAGTTGCCAAAGCCGAGCGGCGCGAAGAGCGGGGCCAGCAGCGCGCCGAGCGCCGCGAGCATGCTCTGCGACTGGTCGGACACCACGTTGAGGCGCACGTCGAAGGTCTGCAGGAACCAGATCACCACGCTCGCCACGAAGATGATCGTGAACGCCTTGGTGGCAAAGCCCTTGGCCTTGTCCCAGGCCAGGCGCGCCACGGTGCGCGGGGCGGGCATGCGGTAGTTGGGAAGCTCCATCACAAAGGGCACCGGGTCGCCCTTGAAGGCCGTCCCCTTGAGCACGAGCGCCACGAGAATGCCCACCACGATGCCCATGAGGTAGAGGGCGATCGTCACGAGCGGCGCGCACTCCGGGAAGAACGCGGCCGAGAAGAGCGCGTAGACCGGCACCTTGGCCGAGCAGCTCATGAACGGCGTGAGCATGACCGTCATCTTGCGGTCGTGCTCGGAGGGCAGGGTGCGCGTGGCCATGATGGCGGGCACCGAGCAGCCAAAGCCGATGAGCATCGGCACGAAGCTGCGCCCGGAGAGCCCCAGGCGCCGCAGCAGCTTGTCCATCACGAAGGCCACGCGCGCCATGTAGCCGGAGTCCTCGAGAATCGAGAGCAGGATGAAGAGCACCACGATGATCGGGAGGAAGGAGAGAACCGAGCCCACGCCTGCAAAGACGCCGTCGATCACGAGGCTGTGCACCACGGGGTTGAGGCCAAATGCCGTGAGCGCGGCGTCGACCTGCGCCGTCACCCAGTCAATGCCTGCGGCGAGAAGGTCGGAGAGCCGCTGGCCGATGACGTCGAAGGTGAGCCAGAAGACGAGCGCCATGATCCCGACGAACACGGGGATGGCCGTGTACTTGCCCGTGAGGATGCGGTCGGCCGCCACCGAGCGCGCATGCTCGCGGCTCTCGCGCGGCTTGACCACGCACTCGGCGCAGACGCCCTCGATGAACGAGAAGCGCATGTCGGCAAGCGCCGCCATGCGGTCGCGGCCGGACTCGCCCTCCATCTGGCTGATGATGTGCTCGACGGCGTCGAGCTCGTTCTGGTCCAGCCCCAGGGCGCGCATCACGAGCTGGTCGCCCTCGATGAGCTTGGTCGCCGCAAAGCGCACGGGAAGGTTGGCCGCGGCGGCGTGGTCCTCGATGATGTGGCAGATGCCGTGTATGCAGCGGTGCAGGGCGCCGTGGTCCGGGCCGTCCGCCGCGCAGAAGTCCACGCGGCCCGGGTGCTCGCGGAAGCGCGCCACGTGCAGCACGTGCTCCACGAGCTCGGAGATGCCCTCCTCGCGCGCCGCGGAGATGGGGACCACGGGGATGCCGAGCGCCGCCTCCAGGCGGTTCACGCTCACCGTGCCGCCGTTGGCCGTGAGCTCGTCCATCATGTTGAGGGCGAGCACCATCGGCCGGTCGAGCTCCATGAGCTGGAGCGTGAGGTAGAGGTTGCGCTCGATGTTGGTGGCGTCAACGATGTCGATGATCGCGTCCGGGCCGTCCTCGAGGATGAAGCGACGGCTCACCACCTCCTCGCTCGTGTACGGGCTGAGCGAGTAGATGCCGGGCAGGTCCGTGACCGTGGCCTCGGGATGGCCCTTGACCTGCCCGTCCTTGCGGTCCACGGTGACGCCGGGGAAGTTTCCCACGTGCTGGTTGGAGCCCGTGAGCGCGTTGAAGAGCGTGGTCTTGCCACAGTTCTGGTTGCCGGCCAGGGCCAGCTTGAGCGGGCGCCCCTCGGGGATTGCCTTGCCGGCCGCGCGCGGCGCGTACCTCTCGCCAATGGCGGGGTGAACGGCCGCCTCCAGGCGCTCGCGGCCGCGCGGGGCGTCGTGCATGTCGTGCACCTGCGTGAGCGCGATGTGCGCGGCGTCGTCCCGGCGAAGCGTGAGCTCGTAGCCGCGCAGGCGAATCTCGAGCGGGTCCCCCATGGGGGCGCGCTTCATGAGCGTGACCTCCACGCCCGGCGTGAGGCCCATGTCCAGGATGTGCTGGCGCAGCGACGGCTCGTCACAGTCCACCGACGCCACCACGGCATCCTTGCCAATCTCCAGCTCATCAAGGTTCATGCGCGCTTCTCCCCTCGCAGCTCCACTCGCACGCCATTGTAGCGTTTGCGCCCGCCCCGGCGCGGCCCCTTCGCGCTTGCTCGTGCTAACTCGGCAGGAGCTCTGGGAGCAGCGCAAATCATCATGCCTCTGAGCTGCGCAAACGCTGCCAGCCTTGTTTTGGGGGATGAAAAATGCGCAACGCTTGCGCGCGCAAACTCGACGGAGGCCCGCGCCCCATGGCCTAGAATGGCGAGAAGGGCCGAGAAGGACGCGCGCCCGCGGCGCCAAGGGAGGGGAAGCCCATGAACGTGCTCGTGCTGCTGCCCGTGGATGACGCCCAGCGCGCCCGGCTCGAGGCCGCCGCGCCCGGGGCGCGCTTCTCCTATGCCACGACGCCCGACGCCCCTGCGGACGCCGTCGGGCGGGCGGACGTCATCGTGGGCAACCTCCCGCCCGAGCGGCTCGGCGAGGCGAGGAGCCTGCGCCTGCTGCAGCTCAACTCCGCCGGGTTCGACAACTACGTCGCCGCAGGGACGCTGCCCGATGGGGCGATGCTCGCCTCGGCCTCGGGCGCCTACGGCCAGGCCGTCTCCGAGCACATGCTCGCGATGCTGCTCTCGCTGATGAAGCGCCTCCCCGCCTACCGCGACGACCAGCGCGCGCACCGCTGGGCGGACGAGGGCGTGGTGACCTCGCTTCGCGACGCGCGGGTGCTCGTGCTCGGAACGGGCGACATCGGGACGCACTTCGCCTCGCTCTGCGCGGCGCTCGGGGCGCGCGCCACGGGCGTTCGGCGCTCGGCGCGGCCGGCCGAGCCGCCCTTCGAGGCCGTGTCCCCGATGGCGGGCCTCCCGGAGCTCCTGCCCCAGGCGGACGTGGTCGCGTCGTTCCTGCCGAGCACGCCCGAGACGAGAGGGCTCGCCGACGCTCGGTTCTTCTCGGCGATGCGGCGTGGGTCGTACTTCGTCAACGGCGGGCGCGGGGACCTCGTGGTGACGGACGACTTGGTCGCGGCGCTCGAGGCGGGCCATCTTGCCGGGGCGGCGCTCGACGTCACGGACCCGGAGCCGCTGCCCGCCGGCCACCCGCTCTGGGACGTGCCCGGCGCGCTCGTGACGCCGCACGTCTCGGGCTGGTACCACCTGCCCGTCACGCTGGACAACATCGTGGGGATCGCTGCGGAGAACCTGGGGCGGCTCGCGCGCGGCGAGCGGCCGCGCAACCTCGTTGAGCTGGTCTAGGGCCCGCCGGGGCTATGCCCGCGCCCTCACGGCAAACGCCACGCCGAGCGCGCCGGGGCCGCAGTGCGACGTGATGACGTCCCCGGTCTCGTACCACTCCACCTCGGCGAAGCCCAGCTCGCGCACATGCTCGCTCACGAGCTCGCGCACCTGGTCGGGGAGGCCCGGCGACTTCACGAAGACGATGCGCGCGGGGTCGAAGTCCTCGCGCAGCGCGAGGTAGTCGACGAGGCGGACGGATGCCGCCGCCATCGAGCCGCGCAGCTTCTTGGTGGCCACGAGCCTGCCCTCGAGCAGCTCGACGACGGGCTTGATCTTGAGGAGGGTGGCGCCCAGGAACGCCACGTTGGAGAGGCGGCCGCCGGCGCGCAGGTAGCCGAGGTCGCCGGGAAGAAACGCCATGCGCACGCGCGCGGAGAGGTCCTCGACGTAGGCGCGCGCCTCGTCGACGCCCGCCTCGGGGTGCTCGCGCACCCAGCGGGCCGTCTCGCGCACCACGAGGCCCTGGCCGATGGTCACGTGGCGGGTGTCGACGGCGGTCACGTAGTCGCGCGTCTCGGCCGCCGCGAGGGCGGACTCGAGGGAGCAGGTCGTGACGGCCGAGTAGGCGATGTGCAGGATCTGCGCGTCGGGGCGCTCGTCGTGGATGCGGTCGAAGGCCACCTCGAAGTCATGCGGGGTGCAGCCGCTCGTCTTGGGGAGCACGCCGAGCTGGCGGCACTGCTCGAGCATCTCGGCCGGGGAGATCTCCCCGTCGTCGATGGTCCGGCTCCCCACGGTGACGTGCATGGGAACGAGCACGACCCCCAGCTCGGCCGCCTCGGCGGCGGGGACGTCGCAGCCCGTCTCGGCGGTGATGACGATGTGTGCCATGGCAAGCTCCCATCTCGGCGCAGTGGTATGCACATTTTAGTCGTTTTGGCACGCCGGGGCCACGGGCGGCGAAAACCCACCCAGGCCCGCAGTTTTCCGCAGGCGCGACACAACTCTGGCATCAAAATGTGAGAACCTAGAAATCTCTGGCACGGTCGAACGCGGATGGGAGGGGGTATCATGTATCTTGAGCGCATCGACTCCCCCGAGGACCTGCGCGCCCTGCCCGCAGAGGCGCTCGGCCCCCTCTGCGACGAGATTCGCTCCGCCATCCTGAAGAGCTCCGCGGTCGTGGGCGGGCACGTGGGACCGAACCTCTCGGTCGTCGAGCTCACCGTGGCGCTGCACCGCGTCTTTGAGAGCCCGCGCGACAAGATCGTCTTCGACGTCTCGCACCAGACCTACCCGCACAAGATGCTCACCGGCCGCGCCGCCGCGTTTCTTGACCCGGCCCACTACGAGGACGTCTCGGGCTTCTCGAGCCCCGGGGAGTCCGAGCATGACCTGTTTGCGATGGGGCACACCTCGACCTCGGTGAGCCTCGCCTGCGGCCTCGCCGCTGCGCGCGAGCTTGCCGGCGAGAAGTACGCGGTGGTGGCAGTCATCGGCGACGGCGCGCTCTCCGGCGGACTCGCCTTCGAGGGGCTCGACAACGCCGCCTCCCTCACGAGCGGCCTCATCATCGTCGTGAACGACAACGAGTGGTCGATCGCGCCCAACCACGGCGGCATCTACGGGGCGCTCGCGGAGCTGCGCGCCACGGGCGGCGCCTCGCCGCGCAACCCCTTCACCGCGCTCGGGCTGGACTACCGCTACCTTGAGGACGGCCACGACGAGCGGGCGCTCGAGAAGGCGCTCGCCGAGCTCGCGGGCGTCGACCACCCCGTCGTGCTGCACGTCCACACCGAGAAGGGCCACGGCTACGCCCCCGCCCTCGAGGACCCCGAGGGGTGGCATCACGCCGCGCCGTTCGACCTCTCCTCCGGCTCTCCGCTGAGCCAGGGCGGTGGCCCGGACTACGCCCAGATCACGGCCTCCTTCCTCACGGAGCGCATGGCGGGCGACCCGGGCTTCGTTGCCGTGAGCGCGGCGACCCCCTACATCATGGGCTTCACGCCCGAGCTGCGCGCCCGGGCAGGCCGTCAGTTCGTGGACGTGGGCATTGCCGAGGAGCATGCCGTGACGTACGTGACGGGGCTCGCCCGCGCTGGCGCCACCCCCGTGCTCGGAATCTACTCGACCTTCCTGCAGCGTGCCTATGACGAGCTGTGGCACGACCTCTGCCTCAACGCGGCGCGCGCCGTCATCCTCGTCTTCGGCGCGTCGGCCTATGGCACCACGGACGCCACGCACCTCGGCTTCTTCGACATCCCCATGCTCGGCGCCATGCCGGGCCTGCCCTATCTCGCGCCCACCTGCCCCGAGGAGTACCTCGACATGCTCGCATGGGCGCTCGACCGCGCGGAGGGCCCCGTCGCCATCCGCGTCCCGGTTGCGGGCGCGGCGTCGCGCCCGGACTTCTCGCGCCCCGCGGGGGGCTACGCGCGCGGGGCCGAGGTCGTGCGGAGGGGCTCGCGCGTCGCGCTGCTCGCCCTCGGAGACCTCTTCCCCCTCGGCGAGCAGGTCGCCGACAAGCTCGCGGCATGCGGCATAGACGCCACCCTCGTCAACCCCCGCCTCGCCACGACGGTCGACGAGGACCTGCTGGGGCGGCTCGCGGCCGGCCACGACGCCATCGTCACAATCGAGGACGGCGTCCTCGACGGGGGCTTTGGCGAGCGCGTGGCACGCGCCCTCTCCTGCGACGACGTGCGCGTGCGCTGCTACGGGCTGCCGCGCGCCTTTGCGGACCGCTACGACCCCTCCGCGCTCCTCGAGAGCTGCGGGATGACCGCAGAGGGCATCGTCGCGGACGTGCGCGTCCTTCTCGGCGCGTAGACGCCTCCCGGCGCCCTCCCCTACTGGACCACGCCCTCGTTTCTCAGCTCCGTGCGCAGGCGCGAGAGCGTCACCGGCGTCATGCCGAGCAGCGACGCCACGTAGCGGTTGGGGACCTTGCCCACGACGCCCGGATAGCGCCTGAGGAACCACAGGTAGCGGTCGCGAGAGCGGAGCTGCGACACCACCCGGCGCGTCTCCCAGTGCATGTGCCACGCCTCGCTGACGATGCGGATGAACAGGTGGTTTGCCGGCAGGCTGGTCTCGAGGAGCCCCTTTATGAGGGCGATGCCCAGATATACCACCTCGCCGTCCGAGAGCATCTCGACGGTCGAGGACGAGGGCCCCTCGAGCTCCACGCTCGGCACGAGCACGGAGCCCGGCATGAACAGGATGCAGTCGGTGATGTCGTGGCCGTCCGCGTCCACAGAGAAGCTTCTCACGATGCCCTTGACGAGAAACCCGACCTCGGTCTGCGGCTCCCCGGAGCGGACCACGGAATCTCCCTTGAAGAGCTCGCGGTGCCTCGCGTTATGTGACAGGACGTCGAGAAGCTCCTCGTCGCTCACCTTGACGACGTCCCTGAAAAAGGCTCGGAAATCCATCCCCTGACCTCCTCCTCCCCAGGTTGAGGCTAAGAACGTCTAGTTTACTCTACGTCGTCCGGCTCGACGACCTCGGAGCCCGCCGCTCCCTGCTCAGCGGCCGAATCGGCCGCCCGTGCGTCCGCCTCCTCCCGGGCGGAGCGGGCCTGGGCGAACTTCTCGCGCATGGTGGGGTTCTTCCACGTGAGCTTGCGGATGGTGAGCTCGTCGGCCTTCTTGTTGGCGAGTCGCAGCTGGTTCTCCGACGAGGTGAGGCTCTCCTTCACCTTCTGCAGGCGCGCGATGGCCTTGTCGATCTCCGCGATGGCGTCGTTGAACTTGCGGCTCGCCGTCTCGTAGTTGCGGCCGAACCGATCCTTGAAGTCCTCGAGAGCGTCCTCGAAGCGCGTGATGTCGATGTTCTGCTGGCGGATCTCGGCGAGCTCGCGGCGCGAGGCGTGCGCGCTCTCGGCGGCGTTTCTCAGCAGCGTGATCATGGGGATGAAGAACTGCGGGCGGATGACGTACATCTTCTCGTACTCGTAGGAGACGTCCACGATGCCGGCATTGTAGAGCTCGCTCTCGGGCTCGAGCAGCGAGACGAGCACCGCGTACTCGCACCCCTTGTTCCTGCGGTCCTGGTCGAGCTTCTTGAAGAAGTCGGCGTTCCTGTGGCGACTCGCCGCGGCCGAGGACTCCTCCTCGCTCTTCATCTCGAACATGATGGAGACGACCTCGACGCCGTCCTCGTCCTTCTCGCGATAGACGTAGTCGCCCTTGGAGCCCCCCACGACCTCGTTGTCCTTGTGGAACTCGGCGTTCCGGAATGCCGTGGGACGCCAGCGGTTGAACTCCATCTCGCAGTGCTGCTCGAGAGACTCGCCGATGAGCTTGGTCGTGAGGCGCGAGCGCTGGTTGCGGAGACGCTCGATCTCGTCCTCGCGGTCACGAATGGTCTGGTCCTTGTAGGTGGCCTGCTCGACCAGCTGCTGCCTGAGCGAAGCCTCCACCTGCTCGCGCTCGAGGGCGGCGGCGCGGACCTGCCCCTCGAGCTCGGCGATGCGCAGCCCCTGCTCGCCGGTGGCCTCGCTCACGGCGAGGGCCTTCTCGGCCGCGAACGTCGACTCGCGGGCCTTGAGCTGCTCCTCGAGCGCGGCTATCTTGCGGTCGCGCTCCGCGAGCTCTCGCTCGCTCTGGGCGGCGGAGTCCGTGAGCGCGCGGTCCCGCGCGGCCGCGGCCTCGAGGAGGGCGCGGTCCTTCTCGGCGATCGTCTGGTCCCGCTCGGCGAGCGCCTGGGCGAGCTCGCGCTCGGCAGCCGCGCGGGCCAGCGCGACGGCGTCCTCGCCGCGCTCGACCTGGGCGCGGAGCTCGGCGAGCTGCGCGTCCTTCTCGGCGGCCGCCCGCTGGGCCTCCTGGCGAGCCTGGGCGACGGCCGCCTCCACGGCGCTCGCGCGCTCGCGCTCCGCAAGCCGCCCGCGCTCCGCGAGCTCCCGCTGGAACTCCGCGTCGCGCACCTGGCGCACGATCTGCGCGTACTCGGTCTCGTCGACCTGGAACACCTCTCCGCAGTGCGGGCATCTGATCTCTGCCATGGTCCCTCCCGTTCTTCTCGTGCTACCTAGGGTACCCGTACTGCCGGACAGAAATGGGCGCGGATGGAGGCACGCATGGAGAACGGGGCCCGCGACGCACGCCGCGGGCCCCGAGAACCTGACAGTTGACCCTGTCACCTTTGTCAGGTTTTGGCTACCTGCCGCCGAAGGGGCTCATCTGCTGCTCCTGCTGGTACTGCTGGTAGAGGTCGATGAGGTCGTCGATCGTGACCTCCTGGCCGTTGACGTTGACGGTCTGGTCGCCCTGCTCCTCCTGCTCCTGCTGGAGGGACTCGTCGGAGCCGAGCGTCACGTCGAAGGTCAGCTCCTGGCTGCCGCGCATGACGGTCACCTGGACGGTCTCGCCGATGCTGTGGGAGCGCACGGCGAGGATGGCGGCGTCCGCGGACGAGATGGCGTCGTCCCCGATGCGGGTGATGACGTCGCCCTGCTGGATGCCCGCCGCCTCCGCCGGGCCGCCGGACGCGACCTCGACCACGTAGGCGCCCTGATCGACGGAGAGGTTGTTCCTGAAGGAGTTCTGCGCGTTCACCGTCTGCATGGTGAGGCCGATGTAGGCGTGCGTGACCGTCTCGCCGGCGATGATCTTGTCGGCGACCTCGGTGGCGTAGTCGCTCGGGATGGCGTAGCCGATGCCGGCGAAGCTCTGCGTGTCGGACGAGTAGAGCGTGCAGATGCCCACGAGCTGACCCTCGGCGTTCACGAGCGCGCCTCCGGAGTTGCCCGGGTTGATCGTGGCGTCCGTCTGGATGAGGTTGGTGTAGAGCGTGTTGCCCGAGGCGCTCTCCATGAGCGTGTTGCGGGAGAGCGCCGAGACGATGCCCTGCGAGACGGAGTTCTCAAGCCCGAACGGGCTGCCCACGCTCATCACCCAGTCGCCCACCTGAAGGTCGGACGAGCTCCCGATCTCCATCGGCGTGACCTCGGTGTCCCCGAAGTCCACGTGCAGGACGGCGAGGTCGCTCGACGCGTCGGTGCCCACGAGGGTGGCGTCGTAGCTCTGGCCGTTCAGGCTCACGCTGATGGACTCCGCGTCCTCGATGACGTGGTTGTTGGTGATGACGTTGCCGTTGGTGTCGTAGATGACGCCCGAGCCCATGCCCTCACCGTCGGCATAGGTGCTGTAGACGGTCACCACGGACGGCAGCGTCTTGGCCGCGACCGCGTTGGCGACGGTGGTGTCCTCGGCGGATGGGTCGATGGTGATGGACTGCGAGGTCCCCGACTGCGAGGTCCCGCCGCCCGTGCTCACCACGCCCGTGCCCAGGAGCACGCCCGTGAGCGCCGCCGCGCCCAGGACGCCGCCGAGAAGCCCGGCAAGCACCGCCCTCAGGCCGGGACGCGGCTTCTTCTCGGTCTCGAAATCGGGCGCCGCGGGCGGCTGGGGAGCGATCGGCTCGGGCTGGGGCGGCGTCTGGCCGGACTGCGCCTGGCGCTGCGCGCCCTGGGGCGAGCCCCCCTGGGCGCTGTGGGCGCCCGGGAAGGGGGGCCGCTGCTGGGTGGGCTGGGCCTGCGTGGGCTGCTGGTCGGCAGACTGCTGGTAGGAGCCCTGGGGGTCCTGCGGGTTCTGGGGGTCCTGCGCGCCATACGGATAGTCGCTCATGTCTTCCCTCTCTCGTCTTGCCCCGTCCTGTTGGGGCGCGTCTTTGTGTCCGCAGTCGAATGTACCCCGCGGAAGGGGGCGCATACATCGCCCGGGCGCGCATCACCGGGGCGGCATGATGCTTTCCGCTTCCTGAAAATGCAGGTCACAGGGCAACGAGAAGAACGGTGCGGGCAAGAGGACCGCCCGGCCGCAGGTTCTTCTCGCGCCTTCCGCGCCCTTCTCTCAAAGGGGCCGACGGGGCCCGAGAGGGCGCTAGATGCGGAAGAGGTAGCCCACACCGCGGATGGTGACGATGTGGCTCGCCACCTGGGGGCCCACCTTGGAGCGGACGCGGCGGATGTGGACGTCGACGGTGCGCGTGCCGCCGCAGTACTCGAAGCCCCAGACACGGTGCAGCAGGGTCTCGCGCGAGTAGGCGCGCGAGGGGTGCGTTGCCAGGAAGGACAGCAGCGAGTACTCCATCAGGGTGAGGTCGACGGGCTTGTCGTCGATATAGACCTGGTAGGTGGCGAGGTTGATCGTCATGTTGTCAACGGTGACGATGTCCGCCGGCGCGGACTCCTCTCCGGGCCAGAGCAGCAGGGTGCAGCGGACCTCGAGCTCGGCGACGCCGGCGGTGGAGAGGATGAAGTCGTTCTTCCCCTGCATGGGCATGCGCAGCGTGGCAAGCTTGTCGGGGTCCTGGACGAGGAGCATCGGGATGAAGCCGTTCTCCGCCACGAACGCGTCGACGGCGTTCAGGATGTCCTGGCCCATGCCCTCGCCGTCCAGGATGACAAGGTCGAACTCGTGGCCGGACGAGACCGCCTGCGAGAAGGTCTCCTCGCTCGCGAGGGCGATGGAGACGTCAATGGCGTGGGAGAGCTCGCGCATGCGGTCGTGGAGCCGCGTGGTTGCAGATACGAGAAGGATGTTCTTGTGATGCATCCTCAGGCCTCCCGGAATTGAGCACATGTATTTGAAAAGATTAGCACATCGCCCCCGCGTTCGACGGGGGCGATGTCAGAACTTCGTAAACGAGCCGCAGCTCAGTGACCGTCTGGAAACGGCGCTTAACGAGCCAGAAACGCTATGTTTCAAACGAGCCGCAGCTAGTTGATGCTGCCGAGGAACTCGGCCGTGCGGGCGTTCTCGGGATGGTCGAAGACCTTCTCGGGCAGGCCCTGCTCCACCACGTAGCCGTCCTCCATAAATACCACGCGGTCGGCCACGTCGCGCGCGAAGCCCATCTCGTGCGTGACCACGATCATGGTCATGCCCGAGTTCTCCGCGAGGTCGCGCATGACGTCAAGGACGCCACGGACGAGCTCGGGGTCGAGCGCCGAGGTGGGCTCGTCGAAGAGGAGCACGTTGGGGTGCATGGCCACGGCGCGGGCGATGGCGACGCGCTGCTGCTGGCCTCCGGAGAGCTGCGTGGGCTTGAAGTCCGCGCGGTCGGCGAGCCCGACGGCGGCAAGCTGCTTGAGCGCCTCGGCCTCGGCCTCCTCTCGGCTCTTCTTGAGCACCTTCGTCTGGCCGATCATGACGTTTTCCTTGGCCGTGAGGTGCGGGAAGAGGTTGAACTGCTGGAAGACCATGCCCACGTCGCGGCGCAGGCGGTTGACCTCGGCCGCGCTCTTGTTGGTGATCTCCTCGTCCTCGATGAGGATGTGGCCCGCGCTCGGGCGCTCAAGGAGGTTGATGCAGCGCAGCATCGTGGACTTGCCCGAGCCCGAGGGGCCGAGCACCACGACGACCTCGCCGGGCCAGACGTTGAGGTTCACGTCCTTCAGGACGAGCGTCTCGTCAAAGCTCTTGTTTAGGTGCTCGATGCGCACGATCGGGTGCTCGCCGGGCGTGAAGTGGTGGCTCGTGAGGCCCTGGTCGTGGCCGTAGGCGATGCGCGCCGCCTCGTCTGCCGGCAGCGCGGGCGGGACGTCGATGGCCACGCGGCGATGGTGCTTAGCAGGCATTCGCGGCCTCCTTGATCTGGGCGACGGTGGCGGAGGGGGCGTCCTTCTCGGCGTCCTTCTCGATGAGCTCGTCGGCGTTGTCGGCCACGTCGGCGCGACGCCTGGGGCGCGGGCCGCCGCCGCGCTCGGAACGGGCGATGTTCTCCTCGACGATGCCCACGACCTTGATCAGCGGCAGCGTGACGATGAGGTAGAAGATGCCCGCGGCCACGTACGGCGTGATGTTGCCCGTGACGGTGGTGAGGTTCTTGGAGAACATCATGAGCTCCATGACGCCCACCGAGGAGAGCAGGGACGTGTCCTTGAAGGCGGTGATGAAGTCGCTCGTCACCGTGGGGATCACGCGGCGCACGGTCTGCGGCAGGATGATGGAGAACATCGTCTGCACGTAGTTCATGCCGAGCGAGCTCGCGGCCTCGTACTGGCCCTGCGGGATGGACTGGATGCCCGCGCGGAAAATCTCGGCGAGGTAGGCCGAGGAGTTGATGGCCATGACGATGATGCCCAGCAGGTTGTTGTCGATGTTGATGTTGAGCATCGGCAGGCCGAAGAACATGATGTAGATCTGAAGGAACAGCGGCGTGCCGCGCAGCACGTTGATGTAGACCACGGCGACGGCGCGCAAGATCTTCCACTTGGAGATCTTAAGCATGGCGAAGAGCAGGCCGAGCGCGATGGCAAACGGGTAGGCGGCCACCACGATGCCCAGGCAGAGCAACCAGCCCGGCGCAAGTGACGAGAAGGACGTCACGAGCAGCTGGGGCCTCAGGAACATGCCGAGGAACTGGTTGGAGTTCCAGGCCTCCACCCAGGGCTGCTCGTCGAGCCAGTTGACGAGGCTCTGGAGCGGGGTGTTGGCGATCGTGGAGATGGGCGCGGAGTCCGCGAGCTCGTGGGTGCCGTCGGCCGCCTCGTAGCTGCCGGAGACCACCACGTCGCCGCCCTCGGAGGGGAACTGCATGTTGGTGATCTCAAGACGCAGGAGTGAGCCCTCGGGAATGGCCTGGTCGAAGGTAACCGTGATGGAGCTGCCGGACGGGACGGCCTCTCCGGTCACGTCCATGCGCGTCAGGCCCTCGAGGGCGGTGATGCGCGTCGTGGAGCCGTCGAACGTGGCGCCCTCGGGCAGGGTCAGCGTGACCGAGGAGACCTCCTCGCCGGGCTCCACCGTGCCCTCCCAGGTGAGGCGCGTGTCCATCCCGCCGATGACGCCGTCGCCGCCGTCCTCGTTGGGGCGAGCGGTGGCCTTCTCGGTGGTAAGCGCCTGAGCGGGCTGCGGCGCCGCCGTCGCGAAGACGCCCGCGAGCGCCAGGGCGAGGGCAACGAGAAGCGCCCCCCGTCTATGCTGCATGCTTCCTCCGTTTCGTACCGTGCAAAAGTGACTGTCCCCTTTGCACGGCCGCCGCAGGCTCTTCTCGCTTAGATCTCGGTGGTGCCGAACCACTTCTGCTTGATCTCGTCCATCGTGCCGTCCTCCTCGATGGCCGCGAGGGCGTCGTTGATGGCCGCGAGCAGACCGGGGTTGTCCTTGGAGACGGCGATGCCGTACTGCTCGCCGGTGGGGATCTCCTCGACGACCTCGAGGTCGGAGAAGGACTCTGCGATCATGTTCTGGGCGACGGGCAGGTCGATGACCATGGCGTTGTAGAGGCCCGTGGAGATGCCCATGAGGGCGGCCGTGACGTCGGCAAGCGGCACCTTGGTGGCGTTGGGCAGGTTCTCGGAGATCCACTCGTCGCCGGTGGTGCCGGTCTGGCAGGCGACCTGCATGCCCTCGGCGTTGAGGCTCTCGGAGTTGAGGTCGGAGCCGGCGGCGGCCACGATGCCCTGGTTGGAGTTCAGATAGGGGTCGGAGAAGTCGACCTGCTCGAGGCGCTCGTCGCTGATCGTCATGCCGGCGATGGAGATGTCGGCCTTGCCGCCCTGCTGGATGGTGGGGACGAGCGTGTCGAAGGCCTGGTTGGGCAGCCACTCGCAGGTGAGGCCGAGCTTCTCGGCGAGGGCGTTGGAGAGGTCCACGTCAAAGCCCACGGTGTTGCCGTCCTCGTCGATGTACTCGAAGGGCGCGAAGCCGAGCTCGGCCACGTTGGTGAGCACGCCCTCCTTCACGAGGGTGTAGGAGGCCTCATCGGTGGTCTGGTCGGTGGTCTGGTCGCCGGTGGTCTGGGCGGGCTCCCCGGAGCCGTTGCAGCCGGCGAGGGCAAGGGCGCCGGCGGCGCCGAGGGTTGCGAAGAAGTTGCGGCGGGTCATGCTGGTCATTTCATTTCCTCCCATTGTGATGTGCAAAAGTGCCTGTCCCTTTTGCACGCTTACGGCTAGAGCTCGGCGCCGAGCCACTTGACCTCGAGCTCGGAGATGTAGCCCTCCTCCTCGAGCTCGGCCAGGGCGCCGTTGATGGCCTCGGTGAGGCCGGGGTTGTCCTTGTTGACGGCGATGCCGTACTGCTCGCCCGTGGGGATCTCGATGGCCACCTGGCAGTCGGTGAACGAGTTGGTGCAGAGGTAGGTCATGACGGGCAGGTCGGCCACGGCCGCGGCGTAGAGCCCGGTCTGCACGCCGGTCACGGCCACGACCGGGTCGTCGAGCGCCACGATCTCCGCGTTGGGAAGGTTCTCCTCGGCCCACGCGGCGCCGGTCGTTCCGGCCTGGACGGCGACCTTGGCGCCCTCGACGTTGAGGGACTCCTCGGTGACGTCTCCCGCGCTCGCAAGCGTCACGAGGCCCTGGTTGGAGTCCATGTAGGAGTCGGTGAAGTCGACCTGCTCCCAGCGCTCGTCCGTGATGGTGATGTTGGAGACGCCCACGTCGGCGCGGCCGCCCTGCTCGATGAGCGGGACGATGGTGTCGAACTTCATGGCGGGCAGGACCTCGCACTCGAGGCCGAGCTTGTCGGCGACGGCGTTGATGAGGTCGATCTCAAAGCCCTGGGCCTCGCCGGTCTTCTCGTCGACGAAGTCGAGCGGCGCGTTGGCGAGGTCGGACGCGACGATGATCTTGCCGTCCTCGACGAGGGTGTAGGCGGCGTCCGCGGTGTCGCTGGCTGGGGTGCTTGTCTGCCCTCCCCCGCTGCATCCCGCGATAGACACGGCTAACGCGCAGGCAACCGCAAGGCCGCCCGCAATCCGGCTGGAGAGCTTCATGGTGGGTTTCCTTCCCCCAATGCTTCGGCGCGTGGTCACGCCCTTTCCCGACGGTGGCACGGGTCTTCCCGTGTCAGGGCGCATGCATGCCCCGTCCGTCGCCAGAGACTCAGTTTGGTTCAACTCGCCTGAAGAGGTCCATATCGCCAAGTTTCTTAACAAGATTGACACGTATGGGGCGAGCTGCGGCGAGAGGGACGGCGCCGCCCGGAGAGCCCCGGGCGGCGCCGCGCCGTCGTTCGTCGTTCTTCTCGCCGGCCCCTCGTCGCGGGCCTAGAACCCGCCGTAGTAGTGCTCGCGCTCCCAGTCGGTGACGGCAGTGCAGTACTCGTACCACTCGGCGCGCTTCTCGCGGACCAGGTAGTCGAAGATGTGGTCGCCGAGCACGGTGCGCATGAGCTCGGAGGACTCGAAGCGGTCGACGGCCTCGCCGAGCGTGCGCGGCAGGCGGGCGATCCCGCGGGCGGCGAGCTCGCGGTCCGAGAGGGCGAGCATCTCGCTCGTGGCCTCCTCGGGGAGCGGCAGCTCCTCCTCGATGCCCTTGAGGCCGGCGGCGATGGTCACCGCGAGGGCCAGGTAGGGGTTCGCCGTGGGGTCGGGGCTGCGCAGCTCGACGCGGGTGGCGATGTGCTTGCCCGGCTTGTGCGTGGGCACGCGCACGAGCGCGGCGCGGTTCTTGCGGCCCCACGTGGCGTGCGTGGGCACCTCACCCGTGGAGATGAAGCGCTTGTAGGAGTTCACCGTGGGGTTGGTGACCAGCGTGAACTCGGGCGCGTACTTGAGGATGCCAGCGATGTAGTGCTGGGCGAGCTCGGAGAGGTGCGCCTCGTGGAACTCCTTGGGGCCCCAGAAGAGGTTCTCGCCGTCGTGGTCGAGCAGCGACTGGTAGAGGAACATCGCGGAGCCGGGGACGTCGGTGATGGGCTTGGGCATGAACGAGGCGTACATGCCCTGCTCGGCGGCCTCCTGCTTGATGACCAGACGGGCCGTCATGATGTTGTCCGCACAGCTCACGGCCTCGGTGAAGCGCAGCTCCACGCCGTTTTGCGAGGGGCCGGCGGCGTGGTAGGAGTACTGGACGGGGATGGACATCTTCTCCAGCGTGAGCGTGGTCTGCCGGCGCAGGTCGTTGGCCGTGTCCATGGGCGTGAGGTCGAAGTAGCCCGCGTTGTCGAGCGGCACCGGGTCGAGGTCGTTGTCAAAGTAGAAGTACTCCATCTTGGGGCCGACGTTGGGCACGTAGCCCTGCTCCTCGGCGCGGGCGAAGACGTTCTTGAGGCAGCGGCGCGGATCGCCCCCGAAGGGCTCGCGCGACGGGGTGTACACGTCGCAGAAGACGCGCGCGACGCCGGACTCCGAGGGGCGCCACGGCAGCAGCGCGAAGGTGTCCGGGTCGGGGAAGGCGAGCATGTCAGACTCCTCGAGCGAGGCAAAGCCGTCGACGGCCGACCCGTCGAAGCCGATGCCCTCCTCGAAGGCCTCCTCGAGCTCCTCGGGGGAGATTGCGAACGACTTGAGGTTGCCGAGCACGTCGGCGAACCACAGCCTCACGAAGCGGATGTCGCGCTTCTCGACGGTCCGGAGAACGAAGTCGATGTCCTTCTCGCTGCTCATGCGGTTT
Source organism: Thermophilibacter provencensis (assembly GCF_900128445.1). Taxonomy (GTDB): domain Bacteria; phylum Actinomycetota; class Coriobacteriia; order Coriobacteriales; family Atopobiaceae; genus Thermophilibacter; species Thermophilibacter provencensis. The sequence continues at coordinate 2,402,558 of NZ_LT671417.1, forward strand.
CCTTTCCGGTTGACCGGCAGGGCTACTCATTTTTCAGCGACAGGTTCTCACACGCGTGTTTCGCCCCTGTTAATGGCGTCGCCGGCGCGGCGCCCGGCGCCCGTGGGGCAAGGCCGGCGGAACGGCTACTTGCCGAGGTTCTTCTCGACGTTCCTGAGCATGTCCTGGGCGGCCGGGCAGGGCGCGCCCGTTGCGTGCGCGGAGCACGAGCCCCTGCTCCCGCAGCCTGAGCACTCGCCTCCCGACCTCCTGATGGACCGCAGCGCCAGGGCGAGAAGAACCGCGATCGCGGCGATGATGACGACGTCGACGAGCCCCATGCGACCAACCTCCAAAAAGAGGGGAAAAGTTTGTTGTTAACCAAAGGCAACTATACCCATCTGCGTCATACTAGAGGGGCAAGGCGGCCGCGGCCGCACAAACTTTGCATCAGAAGGGACGTGTCTCCAATGAACGACGATCAGACCATGCAGCTCGTCATCGTCCGTCACGGCGAGTCCGAGTGGAACAAGCTCAACCTCTTCACCGGCTGGACCGACGTCGACCTCACCGACACCGGTCGCGAGGAGGCCCACGCCGGCGGCAAGGCCCTCAAGGAGGCCGGCTACGACTTCGACGTCTGCTACACCTCGCTGCTCAAGCGCGCCATCCACACGCTCAACTGCGTGCTCGACGAGCTCGACCGCAACTGGCTGCCCGTCCACAAGGCCTGGCAGCTCAACGAGCGCCACTACGGCGCCCTCCAGGGCCTGAACAAGGCCGACGCCGCCGCCGAGCACGGCGAGGACCAGGTCAAGATCTGGCGCCGCTCCTTCGACGTCTGCCCGCCCGCCCTCGAGCCCGGCGACGAGCGCGACCCGCACGTCCTTGAGATGTTCCGCGACGTGCCCAAGGAGGACCTCCCCTACACCGAGTGCCTCAAGGACACCATCGCCCGCGCCTGGCCGTACTTTGAGGCCGAGATCAAGCCGCAGATGGAGGCCGGCAAGCGCGTGCTCATTGCCGCTCACGGCAACTCGCTGCGCGCCCTCGTCATGCAGTTCGAGAAGCTGACCCCCGAGGAGATCCTCGAGGTCAACATCCCGACCGGCGTGCCGTGCGCCTACACCTTCGACAAGGACTGGAACGTCGTCGACAAGCACTACATCGGCGACCCCGCCACCATCGAGGCCAAGATCAACGCCGTCGCCAACCAGGGCAAGGCCAAGAAGTAGGCTGCGTTCGTCCGCAACGCGAGGCTGAGGCCCCCGGTTTCCACGAGAGAGTGCGCTTCGCGAAACTCTCTCTTAGGAAACCGGGGGCCTCTCGCGTTTCTGCCGCAGGTCGCCGACCGAGGGGTTTGGGACGCCACGCCCCTAGCCGACGAGGACGCGTCCGGCGGCGCTGCAGGCCTCGAGCGCCTCGTCGTCGGGGGCGTTGTTGGCTATCACCGTGGACACCACGTTTACGCCCGCGGCCTCTGCATCGGCTCGCCAGGTCTCCATCCATTCGCCGGTGCCCCAGTCGTAGCTGCCGAAGAGCGCCACGGGGCGCTCGCCAATCACCTCCCTGCACTCATCCCAGACCGGCTCGAACTCGTCCGACTCGAGCTCCTCCGCGCCCATCGCCGGGCATCCGAAGGCGAGCGCGTCATATCCGTCAACCCCGTCTGCCGAGAAGTCGCCGACGGCGACGACGAACGCGGTCCCGCCCGCGCTCTCGACACCCGCCGCGACGGCGCGCGCCATCTCCTCGGTGTTCCCGGTGCCGCTCCAGTAGACGATTGCCACGTTCTTGCTCATGATCATCCTCCTTCTCCCGCCTCAGCGGGAACGAAACCGCCGTTCTATGCCGCCGCCATCCGAAGCAGCTCCCGCATGGGAACCCCCTCGGAGTAGAGCCTCCTCACATGACGCTCGACGCGCTCGAGCCGCTCGAATCGCTTGCGGGCGACCCTCGGGTCGCCGTACACCCTCCAACGCCCTCGTGCAATCGACCCGCGACCGCCGTCGGCGATGAACCCCTCCACGTCCTCGAGCGGGTAGCCCAGAACGAGCCCGACTTCGTGCGGGAACTCCGCATGGCGCGTGCAGCAGGCGATCATCCGCTCCGCGAGGGCGCGCATAAGGGCGTCGGCACCCGTCGCGGGAAGCGCGCGCCTGGTGAGAAAGTCTCGGTTGGACGCGCTCTCCAAGAGCTTTGCCACGAGACGGGGACGCCACACGACCAGCATTTGCGCCCCTCCCCGCTCTCCGAGCAGGTGCATCATGACGCCTTCGGCCGCGAATCGGCGCGCATAGGCATCTATTGCCCGCGAGACCATGTCATCCTGGCATCGAGAGGCGCGGGGGCGGAACCCGAAGACCGCGGCGGGCTTCACACCCGCTATTACGAGGCCAGACTGTCGCACCAGGCAGGCGACGAACTCCGACTCCAAGCACTCCTCACAGGTTGCCGCATCCTCCGGACGCGCGAGGCAGACGTCGAATCCCCGTCCCATAGGAATCCTTAGTAAGAATAGGTTAACTTATGGATAGATAGTATGCCTAAGTTGACTTTTAGTCCAGAGCGACTGAGCCAGCGGGCAACGCAACGCCGCCCGGGCGCCAAAGACAAAGGCGCCACCTGCCATAGAGGGGGTTGGCAGGTGGCGCATGGGCTGGCCTTTGCGGCGGGGAGAGGATCCGTCGCTCGGGCAGGGTTAAACGTGCCGGCGCCGATGCGAGTCGCTGTTCTTCTCGGCGCATGGTTAGAATAAGTTAACTCTGGCTAATTCCTATCGTGAACAGGGCAATATCACAGGTTCTCCATAAGTAAGCCATAGCTTACTATTGGCTACCCCAGCGCGACGTCGAGCACCATCATCAGGACAAAGCCGGTGATGAAGCCGAGCGTGCCCACGTTGGAGTGCTCGCCGAGGTGCGACTCGGGAATGAGTTCCTCCACCACCACGTAGACCATCGCCCCGGCGGCAAACGCCAGGAGCCACGGCATGTACGGACTGATCCAGCCGCTGGCCAGGACCACGAGCACGCCGAAGATAGGCTCGACGATCCCCGAGAGGCTGCCCATCACGAAGGCCCGCCCGCGGCTCATGCCCTCGCGGGCGAGGGGCAGCGAGATGGCGGCGCCCTCCGGGAAGTTCTGAAGGCCGATGCCGATGGCGAGCGCCATTGCCATGCCGAGGTAGGCCTCCCCCGCCGCGCCGGAGGTCTGCGCGGCCATGGCGAAGAGCAGGCCCACCGACATCCCCTCGGGGATGTTGTGCAGCGTCACCGCGGAGACGAGCAGCGTCGTGCGCTTCCAGCCGGACGGCACGCCCTCAGGCTCGTCGGAGCCCGCATGGAGGTGCGGCAGGAACGTGTCGAGCGCCATGAGGAACGCCACGCCCAGGAGAAATCCGCCCGCGGCCGGAAGCCAGCCGGGAACGCCGAGGTTCTCCGCCTGCTCGATCGCCGGGTTGAGAAGCGACCACACGCTTGCCGCCACCATGACCCCGGCGGCAAAGCCGAGGAAGATGTGGTGCATGTTCTTGCGGTCGGAGCGAAAGAAAAACACGACGGCGGACCCCACCGTGGTCATGAGCCAGGTGAATCCGCAGCCGAGCGCGGCCCATGCGAGCGCCTGAGGTATGTTGTCGATCATGCGAGAAGCTCCTTTTTTTCGATGTGGCGCGCCATCTCATGACGCCCCCAAGTTTGTAGTGTAGTCTGTGAGCGACATCTGAAGTACTACTTAAATAGTAGCATTTATCTACCTGCCGATTCTCAGATGCAGTTTCGTAGTGTACGTGAGGTGTCCGTCACAAAGCACACTACAAACTCGACGGGACGGGAAGAGCCCCCCGAGGGAGCGCACAAAAGGGGCGCGCCGCCGGGAAGAAGAGCCGGCGGCGCGCCAATCTGCAAATTGGGGACTGTCCCCAATTAACAGAGCTGTGCGAGGACCTTCTCGTCCTTCTCGTCCTGCTTGGGCATCGGGCGCACGATCTGGAAGATCATGCCCGCGAGCAGCACGAACGCGACCACCGTCCACAGCCCGAAGTTGCCCAGCACGAAGAGCTCCCAGAGCTGGTTGATGATCAGGCCCACGCACCAGGCGAAGACGCACTGGTAGCCAATGGCGAACCAGAACCACTTGGGCGAGTCCATCTGCTTGCGGATGGTGCCGATGGCGGCGAAGCACGGCGCGTCGAGCATGTTGAAGGCCACGAAGGCGCACATCGCACCGACGTGCAGGATGCCGGAGGCGTCGGTGAACATGCCGGCGAAGCCGCTCCACATGGTCACGGAGTTCTCGGTGGCGTCGCCGATGCCATAGATCACGCCGAAGGTGGAGACGAGGTTCTCCTTGGCGATGAGGGCGTTGATCGACGCCGCGGCGGCCTGCCAGGTGTCGGCGCCAAGCGGGGCGAAGATCCAGGCGACGGCGTTGCCCACGATCGCGAGCAGGGAGTAGTCGGTGTAGTACTCGGGCGCGCCCTCCATGAGCGACATGAAGCCGAAGGCGCCGTTGCCGCCCTCCCAGTTGGCAAAGCCGAACTCGAGCAGGAACCACACCACCACGGACGCGGCAAAGATGATCGTCGTGGCCTTCTTGAGGTACGCGGAGATGCGCTCCCACACGTGCAGCCACCAGCTCTTGAGGGTGGGCAGGTGGTAGTCGGGGAGCTCCATCACGAACGGCGCGGGCTCGCCGGCGAACATCTTGGTCTTCTTGAGCATGAGCGCGGAGACGACGATCGCCGCGAGGCCGAGGAAGTAGAACATCGGCGCCACCCACCAGGCGTCGGAGCCGCCGATGAGCACGCCCATCACGAGGGCGATGATCGGGGTCTTGGCGCCGCACGGGATCATGGTGGTGAGCATCGCCGTCATGCGGCGGTCCTTCTCGTTCTCGATGGTCTTGGTGGCCATGACGCCCGGCACGCCGCAGCCCGAGGAGATGAGCATCGGGATGAAGCTCTTGCCGGACAGGCCGAAGCGGCGGAACACGCGGTCCATGACGAAGGCCACGCGGCTCATGTAGCCGCAGTCCTCGAGGAAGCACAGCATGACGAAGAGCACGAGCATCTGCGGGATGAAGCCGAGCACCGCGCCAACGCCGGCGACGATGCCGTCGAGGACGAGCGCGGTCACGAACTCGGAGGCGCCCGCCGCGGCGAGCCAGCCCTCGATGACGGAGGGGATCGACGGCACGAAGCTGGCGTAGTCATCGAGCGCCGGCGCGCTCTCCTGCGCGGCGACGGCGTCGGCGAAGTCCGACGCGCTCACGGAGTCGATGACCGCGAGCTCCTGCCCGTCGGCCAGCACGGGCTCGCCGTCGGCGTCGATGCGGGTGACGACCTCCTCGTTCGCGTCGAGGAAGTTGCCGTCGCCGTCGTGCATCGGGACGTCGGTGGCCACGACACCGGCGGCCTCCGCCTCGGCGACGAAGCCAGAGACGACGGCCTGCGCCTCGGCGTCCTCGGGATCCTCGGCGAGGGCGGCGACCGCGTCGCTCACGCCGGCGGTGTCAAGCCCGTCGGCCTCGGCCGCGGCCAGGAAGCCGTCGATCTTGTCGCCGTAGTAGCCGGCGTCGTACTCCTCGGTCGCCGTCTCGTAGGCCGCCTGGTCGGACGGGTTCCAGAGCCAGCCGTCGCCGAAGACGCCGTCGTTGGCCCAGTCGGTGCCCCACGTTCCCACCGTGGACACCGCGATGTAGTACACGACGAACATCACCACGACGAAGATGGGCAGGCCGAGGATGCGGTTGGTCACGACCTTGTCGATCTTCTCGGACATGCTGAGCTTCTTGGGAGCCTTCTTCACGCAGGCGGCCATGACGCCCGCGATCCAGTCGTAGCGATCTGAGGTGATGATGGACTCGGCGTCGTCGTCACGGGACTTCTCCACTGCCTTGATGACCTGCTCGGCCTTGTTGAGCTGCGCGGACGAGAGGTGGAGGGCCTTCACCGCCTCGGCGTCGCGCTCGAAGACCTTGATCGAGTACCAGCGCACGAGGTTTGCGTCGCAGCTGCCGGAGACTACGTCGGCGATCTGCGCGAGCGCGCCCTCGACCTCAGGCGAGAAGCACCGCGCGCCCGGCTGGACCTTGCCCGCCCTGCCGGCCTCCACGGCCTTGCTCACCAGCGCGTCGAGGTTGGTGTTGCGCAGCGCGGAGACCTCCACGACCGGCGCGCCCAGGCGCTCCGAGAGCGCGGCGGCATCGATGACGTCTCCCCGCTCCTTGAGCAGGTCGCACATGTTGAGACCCACCACGACGGGGCGCCCGGCCTCCAGGAGCTGCGTGGTGAGGTAGAGGTTGCGCTCGAGGTTGGTGGCGTCCACGAGGTCGATCACGGCGTCCGGGCGCTCGTTCACGATGTAGTCGCGCGAGACGACCTCCTCGGGCGTGTACGGGGAGAGCGAGTAGATGCCGGGCAGGTCGACGAAGGTGACGTCGCGGTCCGCGCGCCAGGTCGCCTGCTTCTTCTCCACGGTGACGCCGGGCCAGTTGCCCACGTACCCGTTGGAGCCGGTGAGCTCATTGAACAGCGTGGTCTTGCCGCAGTTTGGGTTGCCTGCGAGACCGATCGTGATCTCAGCCATGTCCTGCCTTTCAGAGTTACCTAATTGCTACTTGCATGGTGACAATTGTTAGACTCAGCTAACTTGGTGCGCGAGAAAAACGGCCGCTCTCGGCCGTTTCCTGACAAAGGTGCCAGGGACGTTTGTCAGGTTCTATCGATCGTCGCGCGTCACGTCGGAAACCTCGACCGAGGCCGCCTCGTCCTTGCGGATCGAGAGCTCGTAGCCGCGCACCGTGAGCTCGAGCGGGTCGCCGAGCGGCGCCACCTTGCGCACGTGGACGCGCGTCCCCTTGGTGAGCCCCATGTCCATGATGCGGCGCTTGAGGGCCCCGGCGCCCGTGAGCTTGGTCACCGTCGCGCTCTCCCCCACCTTCACGTCCTTCAGAGTTGCCATCTACCTTCCTTTCTCCCCAATGACGGAGCGGGACGGTCCCGCCCCGTCACAGTGTCACGGTTATGCGGCTCGCCATCGAGCGGTTGAGTGCCAGGCGCGCGCCCTTCACGGACACGATGACGTCGCCCGCGGCGCGCGAGATGACCTTGACCTCGGAGCCCTCCACAAAGCCGAGCTCCGCCAGGTGCTGCCGCAGGTCTGCGCCGCCGCGCACGCCGACCACGCGGGCCCTCTCGTCCGGGCCCACCATCGCCAGCGGGAGCCGAGATCCTGCCATCTGCTGCCTCCCTTAGAGTTACCTTTCCCCAACTCAACAGAAGTAATATATACCTAACTTCACTGAGCGCAACCCCTTTTGCGGATTGAGTTACAAACGGCTGACTTTTGTGGCTCAGGCCCATTCTCGTGAGTGACGGGTTTCGGCCAAACGGGGCGGCCCGCCCTGGCTGAGTGACCCGTTTCGGCCAAACGGGGCCTCAAACGAGACCCCATCCGGTCGAAACGAGTCACTCTGCCCAGCGCCCACCCTGTGAGCAGCGCCCACCCCACGACTCCCGTCCAGCACCGCAACGGAAATGGGGAACATATACAGGAACGGGCGCGGGCGGGCGCGACGAGGAGGCAGCATGGGAGCGGACAAGGGCATGCGTGACGTCAGCGACTTCGTCGTCACGGGCGAGAAGGACTTCCGCCTGGAGGACTTCCCCACCACGCTGAAGGTTGACGCGGAGGAGCGCCCCGCATACGAGGCGCGGCTCGAGCGCAACAAGGCACGCATCGAGGAGCTGCAGGACCGCCTCTACGCCGAGGCGCGACAGAGCCTCATCGTGATCCTGCAGGCCATGGACGCCGCCGGCAAGGACTCCACGATCCGCCACGTGCTCGGCGGCATCAATCCCACGGGCATAGACGTGCGCAGCTTCAAGCAGCCAACCAGCGTGGACCGGGCGCACGGCTTCCTCTGGCGGAGCTTCTCCGCGCTGCCGGAGCGCGGCAAAATCGCCGTGTTCAACCGCTCCTACTACGAGGAGTGCCTCGTCGTGCGCGTCCACGGGCTCTGGCGTGACTACCAGCTGCCCCGCCGCTGCACGGACATGAGCGAGAAGCGCTACTTTGAGGAGCGCTACGAGGACATCCGCGGCTTCGAGCGATACCTCTGGCGCACGGGCAACCGCGTGGTGAAGATTTTCCTCAACGTGAGCGCGGACAAGCAGCGCGAGCGCTTCCTCGAGCGCATCGACGACGAGGCCAAGAACTGGAAGTTCTCCGAGAGCGACCTTGCCGAGCGCATGGAGTGGGACGAGTACCAGCGCGCCTACGAGGAGATGGTCAACGGCACCGCCACCCGGCGAGCGCCCTGGCTCGTCATCCCCGCGGACCAGAAGTGGGTCGCGCGCACGCTGGTGTCCGAGGCGCTGCTCCAGGTGCTGGAGGACATGGACCCGCGCTACCCCGAGCTGCCGCGCGCGTCGCACGACCGGCTCGACGAGTGCCGCGCCGCGCTCATGGACGGCCCCGCGGCGGACGTTGACGACTAGGCGAGAAGAACGCGGCGGCAGGCGCCGTATGCGAGTGACGCGCTCGGGTGACGTATGCGAGTGACGCGATCGAGTGACGCGTGCGAGTGACACACTCTGACCAAACGGGCCTCGAATCATACGTCCATCCAGCCAAAACGCGTCACTCAAATAGCAGTCCGTCCAAAACCCGTCACTCACGTCACGGGCGAGAAGAACGGACGCGCCGTGGGCCCGACCCCTACAGCAGGTGCTTGCGGAGCTTCCTCAGGAACGTCTTCACGAAGTTGCGGCGCGTGCCGAAGAAGAGCCGGTCCGTGGCGTTCTCCTCGTGCGCGTCGTACCTCAGCGCCGCCAGCTCCACGCCGCAGGCGTAGTCGGCGACCTGCAGCATGCGATACCCGTCAGGCCGCGCGTCGCGATAGATGACCGCCTCGCGGGCGAGCGCATACTCAAATCCGTCGTGAAGCGCCCGCGTCACGAGCGCCTGGCCGTCGTCATAGTAAATCTTCACCAGGTCGAACCCCTGGAGGCGCTCGATGTGGTCAAAGAGGAACTCGACGAGATCGCGCCTCATTCTGGCGCCGAGCGATGCACGGTCGCGAAACTCGCTCTTGCGGTACACAAACACGTGGTAGGTAAAGGGAGAGTGCTGAACGAAGGTGCCAAAGCTAGCGAGATAGGCGGCGCAACGCTTTGGCTCCATCGCAGCGTAGGCGTCGTTTCCCCGAAGCAGGGGGCTGAGGTGCAGAGGAACGTCTTCAAGCCCGCGGACGGCCAGATCGCCCTCATAGAGGCGAATCGTTCGCCCAAGATCATCTGCTTGATCATGAAAGACAAGCGCAAGGAGATAGTACTTGGACTCACCGCCCAAGTCGCCCGACTCGTCAACGAATACCGAGAGCTCCCTCACCTTCCACCGCCTCGCGATATTAAAAATGCCGGGGGGAACCCCCCGGCCCTTGATAGCCCCCTCTTACGAGATGACCAGTTAGTTTATATCACAGCTCATCTTAAGATGCAAGGAAGTTCTTAGGTTGTTATGATTCAACATTAACACAATGTCATACTATATAATCTTCTAGTCCATCTCACCAAGAGACATGAATGGGGCACATCAAGACCGCCCGGCGAGAAGGACGCGCGGCACACGGACTCGCTACTGCCCCGCCCGGCCGCGGACCCTCCGGACGATGGTGGCCACCAGCAGAACAAGCACCACGACCAGCATCGCCAGCCCGCCGATGCGCAGCCAGCGCTCGACCTCGAGCGCGGGCGAGCCGGTCGACTCCGCCGGGAGGAACGCCGCGACCACCCGCTCGACGGCACCCGGGCTCGCCTGCGCCTCGTCGTTCTCCACTCGCTCGCAGTACACCAGATAGCGATGCGAGGAGACGGCGTAGGGGTGGCAGGTGAAGAGCGTGACCAGGTCCCTGCCCTCCTGGACGGCAAGCGCGTCGACGTCGTCCGGCTCGATGACGCGAATCTCGCAGACCCGGTAGGTGAGCTCGTCCCATGCCGTCGTGATGGTAATCGTGTCCCCCACCTCGAGGAGCTCGATGTCGCGGAACATCTGGACGCCGTGCCAGACGCCCCGGTGCGCCGCGATCACGCAGTTGGAGGACTCCCCGCCGACGGGCATCGACGTCCCGGCGACCACCGCCGCGCCGAGCTCCATGTTGGCCTCGGTCGCCCCGAGGTAGATGGGCAGCGTGACGCCCATGGCCGGGATGTCGATTGAGCCCACGATACCGTCCGGCAGACCTATCGCGGCCAGCTCGTCGCCAGAGAAGGCGAAGGGGTCGTTCACCTCGTCGCCCGTGCCCTCGCGGACCCGCTCGCTGTACTCGACGAGCGCCTCGTAGGTGGGGTCGCCCTCCTTGGGGCGGAAGGCGTCCCCATCATCGTCTTCAGCGGCGGCGGAGGGATCCTCCTCGTCGGACACGGTCGCGGACGCGCGAGACTCCTCGACCACCTGCTCCACGCGTCCCTGCTCGATGACCGCCGAGACGCTCGGCGCCAGGAGCAGGCACGCGCCGATGGCGAGAAGGGCGAGCGCAGCCACGAGGGGTGCCACCCCGTCCCGCTGCCTACGGTGCCCCTCGGGACCGGGCGTTCCCTGGGCGAGGTGCCTAGCCACGGTAGCGCCTCCCGTCACGGCGACGTCCATCGCGCGGGATGACGGGCCTCACGCCCACGGCGCGTCTCGGGCCGGCCGATGCGTCGCCTCCGGGACCCTGGCCGGCGAAGTGCCTGCCCGTCGGCCTTGGCGTGGGCTGGCCAGCGGGAACCGGGGCGCTCCCCGAGCCGCCGCGCCCGCGGGACCGCAGCTTGGACACGAGCACGTATGTGCCAATCACCAGCGCGGCGAGAAGCAGGCCGAGAAGGACGGAGGGTAGCAGCGCCTTGTCGGGCGGCTCGGTGTAGCCGGAGGGGAAGTCGGCGTCGCCCTTGTCGAGCCACTCCGCGGGCAGCTCGCAGCGCTCCGCGTGGACGAGCAGGCGGTGGGTGTTAACGCCGTACGGAGTGCAGGTGACGAGCGTGCAGAGATCGCGGCCCTGCTCGATGACGAGGGAGTCGGTCTCGTCGGGAAGGACCACCTCGACAGAGGTGACGCGGTAGGCGTGGTCCTCGCCGAGGACCGAGATGACGAAGTAGTCCCCCACCTCGAGCTGGTCCAGGTTGTCGAAGATCTTCATCGAGGGGAGGCCGGTATGGCCGGAGAGGACGCAGTGCGTCGACTCGCCGCCGATGGGGACGGAGGTGCCCTCGAGGTGCCCGATGCCATGCTCGAGCACGTCGGTGTCCGTGGTGTGGTAGATGGGAAGCTCGACGTGGATCTTTGGGATGTTGATGGTGGCCATCACCCCATCGCCGGAGAGGTTCAGGACGTTGTCGTAGTCCTCGTCCGTGGGACGCTCAGCATCGGGGTCGAAGGGATCGGTCACCACCGCACGGCCGTCGAGGAGCTGCTGGTTGTAGGTAACGGCCTTCTCGCGCTCGGCGGCGAGGGTGGCTTCGTCGGTGCTGTAGACACTCTGAATAGTAGTTTCAACAACCTCTTTCTCCTGTGCCTGGTTCAAGGCATCGCTCACGAACGGATACGCAATACAGCCCATCCCAACGAGAAGTGCGAGAAGTGCAACGAAGACCCCTCGTCGCGATGGGAGCCCCCCTTTTTTCTCTCCCCTAAGCGCGGACATAAGAGCCTCCTGATGTTCCAGAAAACGTATCAATCGTCAATCGAGGGACACACTTTGTAAGTTGCCACACAAGTGCAACAATGACCCGGCCCCCTAACTGGGGGGGCCGGGTCGCCTAGCTCGTTAAACACGACCGAAATGGCCGCGAATCAGCGACTAGTTCTCCTTGCGGAAGCGGACAATGAAGGCAGCCGCGCCGGCAACAAGCACGACGCCAGCAGCGGTCAGGGCAACAGTACCCATGCCACCGGTGGTCGGGAGCTCAATGCCCTCGTGGTCGGTGGAGGCGACGTTGGGGATGTAGAAGGTGCCGCCCTCAGCGGTGACCTCAATCTCGATCGGGTTGGCCACGATCTGGTAGCCGGACGGGGCAGCGGTCTCCATGAGGTAGTAGGTGCCAGGCTCGAGGAGCGTATCGGCGTCCGTGGAAGCCTCACCATTGACGGTCGTAAGGGTGACCTGAGTCGTGCTGTCCTTCTTGTAGACGGGGTTCTGGCAGGCCTGGTCGTAGTAGAGCGCGAACTCGGCGCCGCTCAGGAGATCCTCGCCCTCGTCGTATTTGCTGTCCTCGTCAGCGTCACCGTACTTGACGATGTCGAAGCCGACGAAGTCGACGGTGACGGTGTCGCCGTCAGCGTTGTTGGTCGAGGTGACCGTGTTGGTCACGCCGTCAAGCGTGGCTTCAGGAGTGATGAGGCCCTTGTACTCGATGGTGTAGGTACCGGCGTTGACCGAAGTGCCGTTGGCGCTCTTCTCCTGGAGCCAATCAGTGTCGAAGTTGACCGTGAAGGACTGGTCGCCCTCGTTGTCGGAAACGGTGTAGACACCCTCAGCGGGGACGATCTGGCCGTTCTTGTACAGCACGACGTCCTCGGCGCCGGTGAAGGTGAGGCCGGTGCTCATAGTATCGGTGAGGACGAACTCGCTCTGATTGGCGTTAATCTCGAAGGTGACCTGGAAGGTGACCTCGTCGCCGACCATGGCGTAACCGAGCTTGCCGCCATTCTGCTCATACTGAACGGCGCCACCGGTGATCTTCTTGTCGAGCGTCGTAGTGCTCTTCTTGAGGTCGATGTAGGCGTCATCGAAGGTCCAGTCAGTGGTGTCCTCGACAGCGACCGGGCTCATGGCGACGATCGTGGGCTGGTAGGTCACGGACTCGTCCGCGGGGACAACGTCAACGAGGTAAAGACCAGCGTCAACGTTGCTGAAGATGACGGAGGTTTGGCCGTCCTGGACCGTAGCAGCGGTACCGAACGGACTCGCATCGCCGCGGTCCTCCCAGACGTCCTGAGCGGTCTCAGAGCCGGCGGCGTCGAGGTACGCGTCAACCGTGTCCTGCTCGAAGCCGGTCTGGACGACGAGTGTGGTGGTGTTGTCATCGTTGAGCTGAACGTCAGCGACCTTGTAGAGGGTCACCACGTCACCCGGCTGGAGGTTGCTGACCGTGATGGTCTTGGTCTCGCCGCCGGTCCACGGCGTAGGCTCGGCCTGGGCCACGCCCGGGGCGATGGCGAGGGCGGCGACGAGCGCCACGAAAGCGACTAGCAGCCCCCTCAGCCTGTTCTTGATGTGAGCCATTTCTCTTCTCCTTTCGCCGACTCCCCGCCGGCATTGCCCACAAACCAACACATGCTTGCTTCTATCAACACCATCCGCAAAACGGATGAGAGTTGCCTCTCCTCCCGGCCCCGCCTCAAGACGAGGCCGGGCTCAGGCTAGTTCCTAAGGTTTCCGAACTTCTTGCTCAGGTAGACTCCGGCAAGGACGATCGCAGCGAAGCCAGCAGACATCATGAGGAGCGTCCCGTTGGAGCCGGAGGACGGAATGTCGGGGAGCTTCACATTGGAAACCTGAATGTAGAAGCAGTGGTCAACCTCGTCGCTCGTTCCGTCTGGATTGCCATCGACACGAGCAGGATCAAGTTCAACCCACTTACCGTCACCGTTGAGAACCTTCACAACGCCATTTTCAACCTTGACTTGGAAGCTCACACCGTCCTCAGACTCAGCTTGATATCCGGACGGGAACTTCGTCTCGGTGAGGGTGTAGGTCTTGCCGTCCTCTAACCCGTAGAAGTAGAGAATGCCCTGATCGTTAGTGGCCTGCTCATCGGCACCAAGCCTGTTATCCTCCGTCGCCTCAGGCGCGCGGTACGCAGGGACCTCATTACCTTCCTCGTCCTCAAGCGAGAAGTACGCGTTGGGGAGTCGAGTAGCAGTCCCCTTCTCGACCTTTACGATCTGCAGCCCGAGCGGCCTAAGCTCGTTAGTGAACGTCAGCGTGTACTCGGGCGCTACCGCCCTGGACTGCACCCCACCATCTGACTGCGTAAGCGATGCATCAACGGGCTGGAACGATCCGTTGGAAGGATAGGTACCAATCAGCTCGGGATTCGCTGAATCAACATCCCCGTCCTCAATGGTCGCCTGGTAAAGCTGGACCTCGAGGCGCCCGTTGACAATCACCGGCTTGAACTGAAGGAGATATCGAGTCTCGTCAAAGACGAAGTCGTCCTCCGAGTAATCGCCCTGGTAGTTATCAGACATACCAGTCTCGGTGATGAGGTACTCAAAGACTCTTCCAGCCCTGGCATCAGCTGTGGTAAAGCGCATGCCTCGCAGGCCGTCGATAGCGCCCGAGGTGGTCGTCCCGTTTGAGAACACATAGGTGTTCGGGGAGAGGCCCGCCATCTTCGCCGCCTCATTGGCAGACACATACGTGCCGTCTGCCTCGTTGCCGGTCTGGCGCGCTTCAATGGAGAACTCGAACATGTTCTCCTCAAGTTCGGCGCCCTCGAGAACCTTCTTGACACCGACGGCGTAGACGATCTCCTTCGAGTCAAAGGTGATTACGGGGTTAGGATACTCGTCAGTCTGCTGTGTGCCGGCTGACTCATAGGTAAGGGTCGCCTCAGTATTGCTATGGAAGCCATCCTTATCCGTCGAGATGTAATTCTCCTCGGCAGTTCCGGGGACGTCGGTTATCTTCTCGCCCGTGTCCGGGTAGGTGCCGTGCTCGTTGAAATAGTCGACGGCGGTTTCGCTGGGCTCAATCTGCGTCGTAACGGTGTACGTCCAGCCGTCCTCGAGCGCGTAGTCCTGGGGGAACGAGAGCGTAAACTTCTTGGCTGAGCCGTCGTAGCTGAGCGTCAGCTCTTGTTGCTTCCCCTCACCGTCTGTGAAGGTGAACTTCGCGTTCTCGACATTCCCGTTGTCATTGACACGCACGGGACCATTAGTAGTCACTGCAACCGAATCTCCGCTGTGATATCCCTTGGTGATGGAGACAGTGAACTCAGCATCGTCCGTGAGGTCGGCGTACTCGCTCAGGGTGTCGGTAATTGTCACGCCCGTGCAGTTCACGCTCGTGATCTCGGCGGCGATGCCCTCAAAACGGGCAATGAGGTCCTCGCGATTGCTGCTCTTGAACATCTCCTTCTCAGTAGAAGATGTCGCACCGTTTACGATCTCCTGAAGGCGGTTCTCGAACTGGTCGTCGCCGACGCCCACCACGTAGAACTTGTCGGCGTTGAACTGTCCGGCAACCTCCGCGGCTTGGCGCGTCGCTTCGTCTGCATTCTGGTCCTGTTCGTTGCCGTCATTATCAAGACAGCGGTTGGGCTCGCCGTCGGAGATGAACACGACAACCTTCTGCGCATCATCCCGCGCGGTACTGAAGATGGGGAGTGCATCGGTCAGACCGGCCTCGTAGTTCGTACCCGTGGCGAACGAACTCCATGCAGCCTCGGGCAAGGCGAAACTACTGAGGGGCGTAAAGCCACTCTTATCTATGGTGTCATAAGCGAAGGTCACCAATGCGGCGCGAGCATCGATGCCCGTCTCGCCCAGCTTGTCGTTCAGGGCGTTGATAGCATCCGTTGCCGCACTATAGCGTCCAAACGAATAGTCATATCCCTGCTCGTCGCCGCTCGTATTGTCGCTTCCACCAGGGTAGGAGCCATTCATATCCCACATCATGCTGTAGGAGAGGTCGAGAACGTACACGATGTCGACCTCGGTCGGATCGGCCTCATCTCTGCGGACAGTGCCGTGAACGTCAAGGCTCAGGTCGTAGCTGCCGTCATCATTCTTGGCAACGTACTTGTGGAAATCGGGCTTTACCGGCTCGGGCGGGGTCACGAGAGACTCGTCGACCTGGATGACGGGCTTGGGGAACGGCGCCTCGTCGGGTTCAAGCTCAGTTACATCATCGTCTTCCACGGCAATTGGGGTAAAGTCAACCTTCGCGTTTGCGTTGTCGTTGCTCCAGAAGCCACGCTGGTTCGCGTGCGTTCCCGTGTATGCTTCGCCTGTGCCGTCATAGGCGTTCGTATCGTTCGCCTCAAAAGCGCTGATCGCAGCTTCGCTCGGCGCAATCGTAGACGAGACCGTATAGCGATAGTTCTGGGCGAGAGGATAATCTTTGTCAAACTCAACTCGGATGGTTTCCTTGCCGCTAGCATCAACGTCGACAAAAACGGTCATCTCGACGGTCTGGCTACCGTCGCTAATCGTCACATTCGTGCCCTGTTGAGCGTTGGGGCTAACGGTTATCTCCTCGGTGGTAACCGTCTCGTAGGCACTCTGAGCGTTATCGCGCTTTTCCAGCTCAAGCGTAAAGCTGTAGCTTCCATCATCGTTCGCGACGAGATCGGCGTTGTCGCTCAGGGGGTCCGTCATCTTAACGCCCTGCGTATCGAAGAAGGTAATCTGCTTTTGGATGTCTGCGAACGCCTCGAGGAGCTGGCCAGCATCGCTGGCCACATATTTTCCTTTGTTCGACTCGTGAACGTTAACCGCGTCGAGCATGTTATTGAAGACGTTCGATTCAAAATTATCGGTCACGCCAACCATGTAGAAATAATCGGCATTAAGCTTGTCGCACTCATTGACAGCCATTTTCAATGCATCAGGGTCATATTCTGTTGTCTCACCACCTGAAAGGCCATTGTTTTGGTAGTACAGCGTCGGGTTACCATCAGTGATGAAGATCACGACCCTGTAAGCGCCGTCACGCGAGTTTTCTAATAGCTTGGCTCCCTCCATTATTCCAGCCTGATAGTTAGTTCCGCCGTCGAGGCGCGAGTCGTCAAATGAATTGGGCACCGAGTTGATGAGCGTAGAGCTATTCCCCGTCCACTCCTGCAGAAGCTCGGAATCGTTATACGCACTGTCAGTGTAGGAACCGCTCTGGTAACGGCCTGTTTTTCCACCTTTGAAGCCCACAAGAGCGTATTGCGCGTCAATAGAATCGTTTGACGACAAGCCGGGGTTATTGTTGTCCCCTACAAGAATCTGTCTAATTGCATTCTTTGCGGCAGCGATTCTTGTCTGCCCGCCCCAGATTTCCGCCATACTGTTGGACTCATCAAGAATGAAAAGGACGTCGACCTTCTGCTTCTGATCGACCTGGCCACGGTCGCCCGAGACAGACAGGTTGAGCTCATAGTTGCCGGACCCGTCCTCAAGCTTTACTGCCGACTTGCCGGTCGTGACCGTCGCGTTGCTTTCAGGAATCTCAGGCTCCGATTGTTCCTCGGTATATACGAGGTAAATATGTGCATATTGGGTACTTGAGTACCAATGTCCGGTGTCATAGGTGAGAGTGTCGACATGGCCACTAGCACCCGAGTTGCTGTTATAAAACGCAAGTGAATATTCGGGGTATCGAGAGCCACTCGACGACGATACCATGCGAACAACGGACTTTGCATCGTCGAAATTACCCTGTTGCCCCTCGCTGTAGAGAGACTCGCCTGAGAACGTGTATCCAGGAATAGTAACGCCCTCGGCATAATCCGCAAATGTATATGTTTGTTTATTCGAAATCGATACGTCTCTGTGAAGATCGTTGTCCCCTATTTCTTTGCCGTTCTCATCGACATAGTGAACGGTGATCTCGAAATAACGGGAATAGCCATAGTTGCCGCTCCACGTAATCGTGAACTTGGAGAAGCTCTCCACCGCGAACTCGGCGTCGACGGTGGCGTCGTCTTGGACGGCAACGGTGCCCTCGGTGGCGTCAGCGTCGTCGGCCACGGCCTCGACCTCAGAGACGGTGCCGTCCTCGGCCTCGGCGAGGTGGTGGACGGCGAGGTCCTCGGCGCCCTCGGGCACGGCGCCCTCGGGGAGCTCGAAGCGGACGCTCACGGCCTCGGTCGGCTCGACCTCGTTGCCGTCGGCATCAGTGAAGTAGACGTCGAAGGCGGCGAAGCCGTCGTAGGAGACCCCGGCCTCGTCGAGCTCGTCCGTGACTGCCTGAACGTCCTCGTCGGACGTGACGGGGTCGACGTGGAGCGCCGCGCCATCGGGAAGCGCGCCCTGGGGAGCGCTGACGCTCACCTTGACGCCGTCCTCGGTGGTCGCCTCATAGCTCGTCGCCGAAGTCATCGCGCTTGCCGCCATCGCGACCGTCGAGGTCACGCCCATGACCGCTAGCGTCGCGACGACCATCACGACCACCAGCGAGGCGACCCTCCTCAGCGCCGTTCTTCTCGGTACCTTCATCCGCCTACCTCCATGCCTTTGGAGCGCCAATGCGTCCATGCTTCGTTGCGTGTCATAAATCGAGACGCATTTTTGAATCACATGTAGGCAAGTTTAGGGTTGGTTGAGGGATAATCTCTTTTCCTGTTTTATGATAGGGGGTACTGAAATCGCATCATATTCGCAATGTTATGGGGAGGGGGTATGTCTATTTCGAAACAGCCCTCTCATGATGCGGATGTCGACTGGCTCTTCTCGCTGAGAACCAGCGCGCGGTTGAGTGCGATGAGCTGGAATAACGCATCCATGCACGTTATTCGCCCCACGTCGCCTCCACCATTTTGCTGGGAGGGGGTATTTCTTTCACTCACGAGATTTTTACACGCCTGCGACTGACACTACGGTCCGAGCATTATCAAATGTTATAACTACGACCCTAGGGACGTCAGTCCTCGGGCCACACCTCGTCCACCACCGTGTAGACGTTGGCAAGCTGCGCTCCGTTCTCGGCGTGGACGGGCTCGGAGAGCACGATGCCCTCGCGGCGCATGCGGGAGAGCAGCCGGTCGACGGTCTTCTCGTTTCTCCCTAGGGCGAGCGCGATCTTTGCCTTGGAGCAGGGCCTGCCCGCGTGCCGCTCGATGAACTCAATGATCTGCGCCTCCGTGGGCGTAAGGCGGACGGGCCCGTTTGCCGTCATGCGGATGCGCTTGGAGCGCCGCTCGCGCCGAGGCCGATTGTTCGTGCGCCCTCCGTCGCGGGCCTCCTGCACCGCATCGCGCTCAGCGCCCTCCGCGGGCACGCCGCCCCGAGAGGCAGCAACCCCCCACTGAACTTTGCTTGCGCCGATGCGCGCCATGAGCCACGTCCCTCCGCCCAAGATCTGTCTCCTGGCGACGGGCCCGACGATGAGGCCGGCCGGCCGCCGTCCCCCTACGTTACGGAGGGAACGCGACAGCAAGATTGCGCAACATTGCATCGGAGCAGCTCGCGGACGGCAGGAACACGCGGCATGCACGGATTTGGTGCCTGGGGGCATCGCTCTGCGGTGGACACGCCCCGTCCGACTAACGCGTTCTTCTCGCCCCGCGCTCGCGCGTCAGTCGAGCGGCTGCGACTCCTCAACCACCTCGTAGACGTTGGCGAGCTGCGCGCCGTTTTCCGCGTGGACGGGCGTGGATATGACGATGCCCTCCCGGCGCATGCGGGAGAGCAGGCGGTCGACGGTCTTCTCGTTGCAGCCCAGCACGGCCGCGATCTGCGCCTTGGAGCAGGGCTTTCCCTCGTGCCGCTCGATGAACTCGATGATCTTTGCCTCCGTGGGGGTAAGGCGGACGGGCCCCGCGGCGGTCATGCGGATGCGCTTGGCGCCGCGCATGCCCCGCGGCCTCCGCGCGTCGGCGGCCCCGCGCGTCTGGGTGGCCTCCTCGGAGCCGGGCGTCATCTCCAGGGGTTTATCCGGTGAGGACCCCCCCCCCACTGCACTTTTTTCGCCCCTATGCGCGCCATCCTGCGCCCTTCCCGTCACGTGCCCGACCGACCAGAGCCTAGCCCTCTGGTCGCACGAGCCACATTGTTCCAATCGTTGCGGAAAGTGTACGGGGCGAGCGGGGGCGCTTCCGCGCAAGGCGTCGCGCAATCCGCGGCGCGCCATCAAACCGTCATCATTTCGTGGGGAGGGGGTCTGACGCGTGGGTACCGGCTGTCGCGGTGCCGGCGGGTCAGGGCGAGTCGGCGCGGGTCTGTGCTCAGAGTGCGGCGGCGATGGCCCTCCTGATGAAGTCGGACCGGTTCTGCGCCCTCTCGTCAATCGCTTCGACCATCGACTGGGGAATCTTGACGGTCACCGTCACGAGCGGCTCGTCGGCGACGGCCGCCGGTCCCTGGTGGATGCGCTGGAGGCGGCCCGCCCATGACTCAGTCTCGAACTCCTTGCAGATGCGGTCGATGTCCTCGTCCGTGAGAACTCCACCGTTTGCCAGCTTGTACTCTGCCATCTCAGTTTCTCCTTATTAGATAGTCAATCTCATTCAGGACCTTCTTGGTTGGAGGGGTCATCGCGTGATACACGAGCCACTCACCACCTGGAAGAAGCGACCCTACCATCTCAACCAGACGCCCCGCAGGGTCAACCCCCACGCGAACCTCCAATTCTCCGGGAACGAGGACGGCACCGATCAGATAGTTCTCCCAAGCCAATCTGATTTCAGTGGCGGAGAGGCCATGCTTGAGAGCGTTCGAGTGCACCTTTACCATCTGTCTCCTCCCTATTGTAATACTTTGGGTATTACCAATTGGAAAGAACCTTCTCCCCAACGCGGATGTTCCCAATCGATTCATCCTCCCCAGGGCGCGAGCGTAGCACCTGGAGCGGCGGAGGTGTCTTCCCAGTTGCTGACGCGTTGCTGCGCCCGCAGGTCAGCGCGGGTTTGGAGAGCTGCGAGCCGTGGTTCTTCTCGGCGGGTGGCGAGAATGTGGGGATGGGCGGGGTGCGGGAGTTCGCCGCGTCGTGGGGCGCGTCGCAAATCTTCCGCGGAGTTGACGGGCGGGGGATTGGCGACAGAATACGGGCCGGAAACGTCGCCTCTCCCCCGCAGGGTGGGTGTGCGGGGGATTCGCGACGGAACGCGCAGGAGAAACGTCGCCGGGGCCCCGCACACCCACTCCGCGGGGCCCCGGCGACGTTCTACGGGACCAATCTGTCGCAAATCCCCCGCACGCCAGCTCCGCGGGGCCAACACAACAAGGCAGGGATCACCCCGTGTTCTGCAGGCCGGCCGCCACGCCGGAGACGGTGCAGAGGATGAGGTAGGTGAGGGCGTCGCGCTCCTCGGGCGTGAGGTCGCCCGCGCGCAGGCGCCGCAGCGCGAGGGCCTGCGTCACGGAGAGCACGTTCACGAACGGCAGGCGCATGCGGATCACGGGCCCGAGCACGCGGCGGTGCTCGAGCGGCCAAGCGTCGCCCACGATGGCGAGCACCCAGCGGCGGGTGAGCGCCATCTCGTCCAGGACCTTCTCGGCGAGGTCAGAGCGGTCGCCGAGCGAGAGGTAGAGCCGCGCGATGCGCTCGTCGGTCTTGGAGAGCGACATCTCGACGTTGTCCACGAACGTGGTGAAGAGGGGCCACTCGGCGTAGGCCTCGCGCAGGCGGTCGAGGTCGCCCAGGCGCTCGCACGCGGTCCCCAGGCCGAACCACGCGGCCAGGTTGATGCGCGCCTGGCTCCACGAGAAGATCCACGGGATGGCGCGCAGGTCGTCGAGGGACGTGGCGCCGAGGCCGCGCTTCGCGGGACGCGACCCGATGGGCAGAAGGCCAATCTCCGTGAGCGGCGTCACCGTGGAGAACCACTCGGCGAAGCCGTCCGTGTGCAGCAGGTCGAGGTACTTCTCGCGAGAGGCGGCGTCGAGGGCGCGCGCCAGGTCGTCGTACTTCTGGGTGGCCTCGGTGTTCACCCACTCGATGGAGGGCGCGGACTGCAGGAGCGTGGCGCCGGCGACGGACTCCACGTGGCGGCGGGCCAGCGTGGGGTCGCCGTAGCGGGCGAAGATGACCTCGCCCTGCTCCGTGAGCTTGAAGCGGCAGTTGACCGAGCCCTTGGGCTGCGAGAGCACCGCGCGGTTGGCGGGGCCGCCGCCGCGGCCCACCGCCCCGCCTCGGCCGTGCATGAGGACGAGGTCGATGCTGTTCTCGTCCGCCCACTGCGCGATGGCCGCCTGCGTGGCGTGCAGCACGAGCGTCGCCGAGGTGGGGCCGGCGTCCTTGGAGGAGTCGGAGTAGCCGAGCATGACCTCGAGGCGGCGGCCCGTCTGCTCCAGGCGGCGCTGGACCTCGGGGAGGCGGACCATCTCGTCGAGCGTGGCCACCGCGTTCTCCAGGTCCTCCGCCTGCTCGAAGAGCGGGATGACGTCGAGCACGGGGACGTCCGCCTCGTGCGCGAAGGCGAGGTGGGCGAGCTCGTAGACGTCTGCCACGTTCCGCGCGGACTTGGTGAACGAGATGATGTAGCGCCGGGCGGCGTCCACGCCGTTCTTGCGCTGGATCTGGCCGATGGCCCGGAAGGTGTCCAGGACCTCGCGCGTCATGGGCTGGAGCTCGCCGCGCTCGCCCCAGCGCCCGTGCTCGCGGATGTCGTCGAGCGCGCGGGTGTGCACCACGGAGTGCTGGCGGAACTCCATCTCGACGAGGTGGAAGCCGAAGGTCTCCGCCTGCCAGATGAGCTTCTGGAGCGGGCCGTACGCGGTGCGGACCGCACCGGCCTTGGCGAGGGAGAGCTGCACCACGCGCAGGTCGGCGATGTAGGCGTCCGCGTCGGGGTACATGATGTCCGCCGTGCGGTCGATGGTCGCGCGCAGGCGCTCGGCTATGACGAGCATGCACGCGCGGTGGAGCTCGCTCGCGGAGACCTCGAGCGCGCGGGCGGTGATGGCCTCGCTCATCTCCATCTGGTGGTTCCAGAGGTTGACGAGCTGGTCCGAGGGGGGCGTGGAGGAGGCGTCGAGCGTGAGGTTGCGGCCGGTCGCGCGCGTGGCGTCGGCGAGCGCGCCCAGGACGTGCCCGCGGAACTTCTCGGCCACCTGGCGGCTCACCTTGGCGGTGACGTTGGGGTTGCCGTCGCGGTCGGAGCCGATCCAGCTCCCGGCGTGGAAGAACGCCGGGCACACGGGCGGCACGGTGCCGGCACGCTCGCCGAGCTCCCAGTCGTCGAAGCGGCGGTACACCTCCGGGACCATGTCGAAGAGCGTGTTGTCGAAGATGTCGACGATGGTGTCGGCCTCCTCGACGGGCGTGGGCTTCTTATGCGCGATCGGGGAGGTGCGGAAGAGCGCGTCGATCTCCTGCAGGAGCATGCGCTCGTTCTCGGCGAGGGCGACCCCGGCAAGGCCGGGGCGCTCGTCGAGCAGGCCCGCGATCCGGCGGATCTTGCCCTCGACGGCCTTGCGGCGCGCCTCGGTGGGGTGCGCGGTGAAGACCGGGCGGAACTCCAGGCGGTTGAGCAGCGCGATCGCCTTGCCGCGGCCGCACTCGTCCACGAGCTGGCGGTAGGCCACCGTGATGTCGTTGATGGGGTCCTCGTCCGCCGTGGTGGGGACGGCGCTCTCGCGGGTGCGGAGCGACCCCACGCGGTAGTTCTCCTCGCAGACGTTGGCGAGGTGGAAGTACGCCGTGAACGCGCGCATGATGAGCGTGGCGCGCTCCTCGTCGAGGCCGTCGATGATCTTCTCCAGGTCGGCGAAGGCCGCGCGCTCGCCCTCGGTCTCCTCGGCCTCGTCCGCGTTCGCCCGGATCGCGTCGGCGAGAAGGACGTCGAAGGTCGCGCGCAGGTCCGGGTCGTACTCCTCGAGCACCTTGCGGACGAGGCGCAGGAAGAGCGCCATGTTCTCGGCGATGCTCTCGGGGACGTCGACGCCGGAGAGCGCCTGGCGCGCGGAGTCCGTGGCGGCTCGCACGGCGTCGGCGAGCACCGACGGGGCGGGCATGATAGCGGACGTGTTCTCGGGCGAGAGATTCTTCTCGGCCAACGTGCCTCCTTTGTCGTGCGGGCGGTACACGTGCGATGCCTATCCACCATAGCGTGAGTGAGGGCCCGGCGAGAAGACCGTGCAAGAAAGACCCATGGGTGAAACGCGTTGTTCACGCGGGCCACGCGCCGCCCGCGCGGGCGTCAACCCCGGATGCATGCGCCGACGCTTTACACTCCCGTCACGCCGGGACGCTACAATCGTGGGGCGAGAAGAGCCTCGAGAGGAAATAGTCCGTCCATGCCACGCAACCCGTTCAAGCGCCACGAAGTCACGCCCGTGCGGCCCGCAAACCAGACGCCCAGGACGCCGCGCTACGGCGTGGTGGTGAAGGGCCGCAAGCGGAGGCGGGCGCCCAAGGCGGCGGCCGAAAGGCAGCCCGGGTTCCTTGCCCGCGTGGCCAACGACTGGTGGAACCGCCTCATCGGCGCCGTCTTCGGAGGGACCTTCTCGAGCGAGACCGAGCAGTACCTCGCCCACCAGACCAAGCGGGACTACGTGTGCAACACCCTGGGGCAGGCCGCCTGGGGCATGCTGTTCCCGCTGCTCACGATGGTCGCCACGTGGTTCGTGGGGGCCGAGCAGGCGGGACTCTTCTCGATGGCCTTCACCGTGGGCACGCTGCTGCTGTTCCTCGCCAACTACGGGGTGCGCACCTATCAGGTCTCAGACCTCGACGAGATGCAGACCTTTCTGGACTACCAGGTCAACCGCGTCATAACGTGCGCGCTCATGCTGCTCGTGGGATGGCTGTGGTGCCAGTTCCGCGGATATGACGGCTACATGTTCTCCATCTGCATGGGCGTGCTCGTCTTCCGCGCGGTCGACGGCCTGGCGGACGTCTACGAGGGGCGCCTGCAGCAGGCGGACAAGCTCTACCTTGCGGGGCTCTCGCAGGCGGCGCGCTGCGTGCTGGGGATCGCGGTATTCTTCGTCGTCCTGCTGGTGACGCGCAACCTGGCGTGGGCGAGCTGGGGGCTCGCCGTGGGCGGCGTGGCGTCGCTGCTGCTGCTCACGCTCCCGCTCGCGTACTTCGAGACGGAGCGGTCGCTCCCGGCGAGCCTCCGCGGCGTGAGGGAGCTCTTCGTCCAGTGCTTCCCGCTGTTCCTCGCGCTCTTCCTCTACAACCTCATCGACTCCGTGCCCAAGTTCACGATGGAGGGCGCGCTCAGCTACGACAACCAGCTCTACTACAACGCCATGTACTTCCCCGCGCACTCCATCCTCATGGCGGCGGGCTTCATCTACAAGCCGCAGCTCGTCCGCCTCGCGCGCATCTGGGACGATCCCGAGAAGCACCGGCGCTTTGACCTGCTGGTGCTCGCCATGATGGGCGTGATCGCGCTCATCACCGGCGGCATGGCGCTCGTGATGGGCACCGTGGGCATCCCGGTGATGAGCTTCATGTACGGAATCGACTTCGAGCAGTTCCGCAGCCTCTGCCTCGTGATGGTGGCGACGGGCGGCGTCTGCGCGTGCATCGACTTCCTCTATCAGATCATCACGGTGCTCCGGGCGCAGGAGCAGGTCTCGCGGCTCTATCTCATCGCCATCGCCTTCGCCGTGCCGGTCTCGATGCTGCTGGTGAGCTTCGCCGGGCTCGCGGGCGCCGTGGTCTCGAGCCTCGTCTCCATGGCAATCCTGCTGGTGCTGCTCGTGACGGAGTACTTCGCCATCCGCAGGCGCATGGCGGGAGGGCGCTAGCCCCCCGGGCGGCCGCCGCGCCGGGCGACGCGCACGGGCCCTCTCGGCGGCCGAATAACGCGCAGAAACTGTTTTCACAATGCATATCCGCAGGAACGCGCAGGGCGTTTATCGGATTATGTGCGTTAATCGAGGACGCGGGCCCGCCTGAGCCTACCGAGCGCGACCACCGCGGCCCCCGCGGCGGGGAGCCTGCCGAGGCCGGTCCTTGCGAACGGAGTACCCGAAGGACCCGATGCGCCTCCCCAGCTCGAAGTACTCGCCGTGGCTGTACGCGGTGAGGCCCGCGCGGGCGAGGTCCAGCCTACCGCGCGCGTCGAGGAGGCCCTCCTCCACCTGGACGGCGGTCACGTCCGCGAGGAAGAGGTGGTGGCTCCCCAGCTCAAGCACGTCGTGGACGCGGCACTCTATGCTCACGGGCGACTCCTCGATCGCGGGCGCAAGTCCGAGCGTCGCGGCCGGCGCGGGGGTGAGGCCGCACTCCGCCCACTTGTCGAAGTCGCGGCCGGAGCGGACGCCGCACCAGTCGCACGCGCGCTGGAGCCGCGCGGTCACGAGGTTGACGACGAACTCGCCCGACTCGCGGACGATGTGGTAGCTGTGGCGCTCGGGCCTGAGGGAGATGGAGAGCATGGGAGGGTTAGTGCAGACGGTCCCCGCCCAGGCGACGGTCACGATGTCCCTCTCTCCCGCCTCGCTCGCGCAGCTCACCATCACCGCCGGAAGCGGGTAGAGCATGTTGCCGCCCTTCCATGCCTGCTTCGCCATGGCTCTCCCTTCGTTGTGCGGGCCAGAGAGTTCCCAAGTGTGCGCGTGCCGCGCTTCCCACCCAATTCTGGCATCAAAACGCGGCACGTGCACGGTCGGGGCGGGCAGCCTCGCCCCATCGAGGGCGCGGGATAGAACGCCCCTGACGCACAACCCGACAAAACGGGCGTTATTTCCTCTGATTTGTCGGGTTGTGCGGCATCGCGCGAGGGCATCTCAGGAGCAGAGCGCGGCGCCGAGGCGCGTGCCCGCCCAGACCGCGACGAGGCACGTGGCCACGTTCGCCGCGACGTTCACCGCCGCAGCCAGACCGTTGCCTGCCTCGAGCAGCTGAAACGTCTCGTTTGAGAACGTGGAGAACGTGGAGAGCCCGCCGCAGAGCCCCACGGTGAGAAGCAGGCGTGCGGGCTCGGGCAGCGGAGAGGCCGCGTTCGCGCCGCTCACGACGCCGATGACAAGCCCGGCGAGGACGTTGGCGACGAAGGTCCCCGCCGGCAGGCCCGGCAGGAGCGACGAGAGCACCAGCCCCAGGCCCCAGCGCCCCACGCTGCCCACGGCTCCGCCCAGCGCTACGGCCACAAGCTCGATCATGCAAATCCCCTTTCCCGCTTCGCGGGCCCTCGAAGCGCCTAGTCCAGCTCCTTGGCGCCGGTCCAGAGCTGCCAGTACTCCCCGCGAAGCGCGAGGAGCTCCTCGTGCGTGCCGCGCTCCACGATGCGCCCGTGCTCCAGCACCATGATCGCGTCCGCGTTGCGGACCGTGGAGAGCCGGTGCGCGATCACGAAGACCGTGCGCCCCGCCATGAGGGCGTCCATGCCGCGCTGGATGAGCGCCTCGGTGCGCGTGTCGATGCTCGAGGTGGCCTCGTCGAGGATGAGCACCGGCGGGTTGGCCACGGCGGCGCGCGCAATGGCCAGGAGCTGCCGCTGCCCCTGGGAGAGGTTCGCACCGTCGGCCACCACGGGAGTGTCGTAGCCGCGAGGCAGGCGCGAGATGAAGCCGTCCGCGTTGGCCACGCGCGCCGCGGCGCGGACCTCCTCGTCGGTGGCGTCAAGCTTGCCGAAGCGGATGTTCTCGGCGATGGTCCCCGAGAAGAGGTGCGTGTCCTGCAGCACGATGCCGAGCGAGCGCCGCAGGCTCGCCTTCTCTATGTCGCGCACGTCGATGCCGTCGTAGGTGATCACGCCGGAGCGCGTCTCGTAGAAGCGGTTGATGAGGTTGGTGATCGTGGTCTTGCCGGCGCCCGTCGACCCCACGAAGGCGATCTTTTGGCCCGGCTTGGCGTAGAGGGTGAGGTCCTTGAGGACCGTCTGGCCCTCCTCGTAGCCAAAGTCCACGTTGTAGAAGCGAACGTCACCCTGGAGGGGCACGTGCTCGCCGTCGATGAGCCACGCCCAGCCCGCGGCGCCCGCCGCCACGCGTGCGGCCTCCACGTCGTCGGCGTGCTCGAGGCGCACCGCGCCCTCGTCGACCTCGGGCTCCAGACGCATCACGGAGAAGATGCGCTCGGCGCCGGCAAGCGCCGTGAGCAGGAAGTTTCCCTGCTGCGTGAACTGGTTGAGGGGAGCTGTGGCCTGGCGCACGAAGACGAGGTAGCTCGCGAGCGACCCCACGTCCATCTGCCCGCCCAGGGCAAGGACCGCGCCCAGGATGGTGACGATGGCGTAGTTGACGTAGCCCACGCACACGGTCACGGGCACCATCGTGGAGGCATAGGCCTGCGCCGACGTGCCCGCCTCGCGCAGGCGCTCGTTGAGCTCGCGGAAGCCGGCGAGGTTGGCCGCCTCATGGTTGAAGACCTTCACGACCTTCTGGCCGGAGATCATCTCCTCCACGTAGCCGTCGAGCGCGCCGAGCTCGTGCTGCTGTCGCGAGAAGAACCGCCGGCTCCGGCCGCCCGAGAAGCGCACGTAGAGCGCGATGCCCGCGTCGCACGCGATGGTCACCAGCGTGAGGCGCCAGTCGAGCACCAGAAGCAGCGTGAGCGTGCCCACGATCTGCACGCCCGCCTGGACGAGGCTCGCAAAGCTGTTGTTGAGCGCCTCGGAGACGGTGTCCACGTCGTTGGTGAAGTAGCTCATCACGTCGCCGTGCCGGCTGCGGTCGAAGAAGGAGAGCGGGAGGCGCTCGATGTGGTCGAAGAGGTCGCGCCGGATGTCAAAGACGACGCGCTGCGCCGCGCGCACCATCGTCTGCGTGTAGCCGGCGGCAGACGCCACGCCCAGGAGGTAGATGACCGCGGTCAGCGCGACGCCGGACGAGAAGGACGCGAAGTCGCCCTCCCCCACCGCGTTGACCACGGGCTTGATCATGTACGTGCCGAAGAGGTTGGCGAGCGCGCTCACGGTGACGAGCACCGCCACGAGCAGGAGCATCCAGCGCGCGTGGCTCATGTAGGAGAGGAGCGTCCGCAGCGTGGCGAGCGGGTTTGTGGGGCGCGCAGGCGCCGCGGTCTGACGGGACGGCATCTACGCCACCTCCCCGCTGATCCCAGAGCCTATCTGGGACTCGTAGATCTCCTGATAGATGGGGTCGCTGGCGAGAAGCTCCTCGTGCGTCCCGCAGGCGTGGACGCGCCCGTCGTCGAGCACCACGATCTTGTCGGCGTCCATCACGGAGGCCACGCGCTGGGCGATCACGATCTTGGTGACGTCGGTGAGCGACGCCAGGTTCTTGCGGATCGTGGCATCCGTGGCCATGTCCACGGCGCTCGTGGAGTCGTCGAAGATGAGGACGCGCGGGCGCTTGAGCAGGGCGCGCGCGATGCAGAGGCGCTGGCGCTGGCCGCCCGAGACGCCGGCGCCGCCCTGGCCGAGGTCGCCGTCGAGCCCGCCGATGCGGTCCAGGAACTCGTCCGCGCAGGCCAGGTGGCACGCCTCGAGCATGTCATCGTCCGAGGCGTCCGCGTCTCCCCAGGCCAGGTTCTCGCGGACGGTGCCCGAGAAGAGCACGTTTTTCTGCAGCACCACGCCCACCGCGTCGCGCAGGCGCGCGAGGTCGTAGTCGCGCACGTCGCGGCCGCCCACGCGCACGGCGCCCGAGGTCGCGTCGTAGAGGCGGGCGATGAGCTGGACGAGCGTGGTCTTGCCCGACCCCGTGCCGCCCAGGATGCCGATGGTGGACCCCGCCGGGAAGTCGAGGCAGACGTCCTCGAGCACGTTCTTCTCGGCCCCCGCCGCGTACTTGAAGCTCACGTGGTCGAAGCAGACCGAGCCGTCGCGCACGTCGCGCGCCGCCTGGCGCGGGGACGCGATGGTGGGCCTCTCGTCGAGCACCTCCCCCACGCGCTCCACGCTGGTCACGGCGCGGGCGAGCAGCAGGAAGACGTTGGAGATCATCATGAGCGAGTTCACGATCTGCAGCACGTAGCTCATGAAGCCCGTGAAGGTGCCCACCGTGAGCGTGCCCGCGAGGATCATCTGGCCGCCGAGCCACATGATGCCCACGCAGGTCGTGTACATGGTCGCCTGGAAGATCGGGAGGTTGAGCACGGCCGTGCGGAAGGTGCGCGTGGCGGTGGAGGCAAGCTGCCCGTTCACGTCCGCGAAGCGCTCGGCGACATGTCCCTCTCGCACGTACGCCTTGATCACGCGGATGGCCGCGAGGTCCTCCTGCAGGGCGTCGTTGAGCTTGTCCATCACGCCCTGGAGCACGCGATAGAGCGGGCCCACGCGGCGAACCACGAGAAAGACCGCCACCGCGAGCACCGGCATCACCACGAAGAACACCACCGCGAGCTCCGCCGACATGAGCCACGCGCACAAAAGGCCCATCACCATGATCACGGGGCCGCGCACGAGCGGGCGCGTGCCGGAGACCAGGGCGTTCTGGACCACCGTGACGTCGGTGGTGAGGCGCGTCACGAGCGACGAGCTCTCAAAGTCGTCGAGGTTGGCGAAGGAGAACTCCTGCAGGTGCGCGTACTCGGCCTCGCGCAGGCGCGCGCCCAGGCCCATGGCGGCGCGCGCCGAGAAGCGCGCGTAGAGAAAGCCCAGGCCGAGCGAGAGGAGCGCGCAGACGAGCATTCCGGCGCCGCCCCTGAGGACGGCGGGCAGGCTGCCCGCCATGATGCCGTCGTCGAGGACGTAGGCCATGAGCACGGGAATGAAGATCTCGAGCGACGTCTCCGCGGCCACGCAGAGCACGGCCATGAGGAAGTCGCGGCGATACGGGCCCAGGTAGCGGGCGATGAGGCGGACGCCGTCCATCAGGCCTCGCCCCCCTCGGCGCAGGCGGCGGGACCGGCGTCGGCGACGGCGCGCCAGAGGTTGGCGCGGGCGCGGGCGAGAAGGTCGGCGAAGGCGGCGCGCTCCTCGGGCGAGAAGCCCGCGAGCATGACCTCCTGCTCCTCAGCGCAGATGGCGTCCCAGGAGTCCGCGGCGGCGCGACCCCGCTCCGTGAGGGCGAGCGCCTTGGTGCGGCGGTCGCGTCCGGGGGCTGAGGTCACGAAGCCCGCGCGCTCGAGGGAGTCGAACATGCGCGAGACGGCGCCGGGGTCGCACTCGAAGAAGTCGGCGACCTCACGCTGGCTTGACGGTCCGTGAACGGACAGGTAGACGAGCATCTTGGGCTGGCCGGGACCAAGCCCGAGCTCGTCGACGCGCGGCCTCAGGTAGGCGCGCTGCGCGTGGAAGGCGCGCATGAGGCGCATGTGGAAGTCCTCGAGCGAGGACCCGCGCTCCGGAATGGGCATGCTGACTCCTTGACACGTCAATGGTTGACTATGCAAGGATATGACAGTCCGACGGTATGTCAAGGGCGCGGAGAGCGGGACGCCCGCCCCTGCGGCACGGGGCGGGCGTCAATATCAAACTTATGTGCAAATTGAGGACTGTCCCCAATTTGCAGCTAGCGGCGATCGGAGTCGTTGGACTCGTCGAAGTCCTCGTCCTCGTCGGCCATGTCATCGTAGGCCAGTGCGGCGCCCTCGGCGGCGTGGCCGAGGGCGGGCTCGGCTGCAACGGCTATGACGCGGCCTCCACGACCGGCCTCTCCATGGTCGGCGCCTTTGTAGTCGAGATCGTCCTGACCTGCGTCTTCGTGCTCACCATCCTGGGCGTGACCGCCGACGGCAAGACCAGCCACTTCGGCGGCCTCGTGATCGGCCTCACCCTCACCTTCGTTCACATCATGGGCATCCCCCTGACGGGCACCTCCGTGAACCCCGCCCGCAGCTTTGGCCCCGCGCTCGCCATGGCCGTGACCGGCAACACCCTCGCCCTCGAGCAGGTCTGGGCCTTCATCTTTGCCCCGCTCGCCGGCGCCGCCCTCGCCGCCGCCATCTTCAAGGGCTTCAAGAGCTTCTACGGCTCGGAGGCGTAGCCAGCCCAGTCGCTCGGAGAGATCCGACCCAGAGACCAGCTCCGGCACGCTTCGCCATTTCTTGCCCTGATGGGTCAAGGGCAGGCCGGGGCCTCGATGGAGCGCCCTCGTGCCACAAGGACGGGCCCGCCCCCGCTCGTTTGCGGGGGCGGGCCCGATTCGTCTGCGAGCAGAGCACCGACTAGCCGAGATTGGACACCACCGCCCACACGATCACGATCAGCGCCACCACGAGCAGGATGCCCCCGTAGATCTTGACGTTGCGCCTCTCAAAGGCCCTGACCTGCTCTTCCCTGCTTTCCTTGTCTGCCATGCGACCTCCTCTCATATGCCGACGCCGAATCGTTATACCAAAGAGAGGGGGATGGGCCCGGCCGGACCCATCCCCCTCCCCTCATGCTCACCCGCCAGTTGAGGCGGCCGCTGCCGATCGGACGCGCGGCGTCGATGCCGCAGCCCTAGAGCAGGCGCAGGCCGACCTCCTTGAGCTGCTTGCCAGAGACCTCGCCGGGCGCCTCGGACATGAGGTCGCTGCCGGAGCTGGTCTTGGGGAACGCCATGACGTCGCGGATAGAGTCCTCGCCGGCAAGCAGCATGCACACGCGGTCAAGGCCGAGCGCGAAGCCGCCCATGGGGGGCGCGCCGTACTCGAGGGCGTCCATCAGGAAGCCGAACTGCTCGCGGGCGCGCTCCACCGTGAAGCCCATGAGCTCGAGCATGTCGAGCTGCATCTGGGAGTTGTGGATGCGCATGCCGCCGCCGCCCGCCTCGCAGCCGTCCATGACGAAGTCGTACGTCGCCGACCCGATGGCGAGCGGGTCCGCCTTGATCTTCTCGACGTCGAGCTCGGTGGGAAGGGTGAAGGGCTGGTGCTCGGCCTCGTAGCGCTTGGTCTCGTCGTCCCAGTGGAAGAGCGGGAAGTTGACCACCCAGAGGAAGTCGTGGCCCTCGCGCGGGACGTTCAGCGCGTTCGCCATGTGCAGGCGCATGCCGCCGAGGATCTCGTCCGCCGTCTTGCGGTCGGCCACGGCGAACATCACGAGGTCGCCCAGCTCGACGCCCATCTCGGCCTTGAGGGCCCCCATCTCCTCGTCGGAGAAGAACTTGACGATGGGGCTGTTCACGGAGCCGTCCTCGCGGAACGCGATCCACGCGAGGCCCTTGGCGCCGAACTCGGCGGCGACGTTCGCCAGCTTGTCGATCTGCGCGCGCGGCCAAGCGCCGGCACCCTTGGCGTTGATGGCCTTGACGTACTGGCCGTCGGTCGCGGCGGCGCTTGCGAAGAGCTTGAACTTGGAGGCCGAGAAGATCTGCGTCACGTCGTGGAGCTCCATGCCAAAGCGGGTATCCGGCTTGTCGGAGCCGTAGGTGTCCATCGCGTCCCAGTAGTCCAGGCGGCGCAGCGGGCGGGGCATCTCGACGCCCATCTTGGAGAAGGCGTCCGCCAGCACGTCCTCGAGCGCGCCCATGACGTCGTCCTGCTCGACGAAGCTCATCTCGATGTCCACCTGCGTGAACTCGGGCTGGCGGTCGGCGCGCAGGTCCTCGTCGCGGAAGCACTTGGCGACCTGGTAGTAGCGCTCCACGCCGCCCACCATGAGGAGCTGCTTCAGGAGCTGCGGGGACTGCGGCAGCGCGTAGAAGTGGCCAGGCTGGGTGCGGCTCGGCACGAGGAAGTCGCGCGCGCCCTCGGGCGTGGACTTGAAGAGCGCCGGCGTCTCCACCTCGAGGAAGTCGCGGCCGTGCAGCGCCTCGCGCAGGGCGAAGGTGAAGTCGGAGCGCATCTTGAGGTTGGCCGTCATGCGCGGGCGGCGCAGGTCCAGGTAGCGGTAGCGCAGGCGGACGTCCTCGGAGGTGTCCACGTGGTCCTCGATCTGGAAGGGCGGCGTCTTGGAGGAGTTGAGAACCTCGATGGCGTCGATAAGGACCTCGATCTCGCCGGTCGCGAGCTTGGGGTTGTCCATGCCCTCGGGACGCTCGCGGACGACGCCCGTGACCTTGATCGGCCACTCAGAGCGGATGGTCTCGGCCGTGTGGAAGGCCTCGCCGCCGGAGTGCTCCGGGTCAAAGGAGACCTGCGTCACGCCGTCGCGGTCGCGCAGGTCCACGAAGATGAGGCCGCCGTGGTCGCGGCGGTGCCAGACCCAGCCGGTGAGCGTCACCTGCTGGCCGATGTGCTCGCGGCGCAGCTCGCCGCAGGTGTGGGTGTGCATGGTGTGGGAGTCCATCTGCAATGCCTTTCTCGTCCTGCCGCCCCGTGCCGTACGGGCGGCGCCTGCCGGATGGCCGCGGCGCACGTAAACGGCGCGCGTCGCAGCGGGGGTGATTGTACTACGGGCGCGCCGGGCGGGGCGGCCGCGTAACCGGAACACAATAAAGCGCGCGGGGCGAGAAGGGCGGAAGTGCGCGGGCCCCTCTCGCCCACGTCGTCGTATGCGGTCCCTTCTCTCCCGCGCGTCACGCTACTCCACGTTCCCCTTGCCCAGCAGCCACTTCCACGCCGGGACCTGGACGATGCGTCCCCCGTCCTTCTCGAGCACAGCATCGGGACCCCTGCCCACAATGAGCGTGGCCACCTTGCGGCGGCTCTCAGCGAGGGCTTCCCAGAGCGCGCGGACCTCGCGCTCGTACGCGCCGCCCTGGTCGACGTTGGCGCACACCTGGTAGAGGTCGTAGAGCTCGCCCGAGAGCGCGTCACCGACGACAAAGTCGACCTCGTAGCCATGTCCCTTCGTACGCAGAGATGAGATCGCCTCACGTCGCATCCCCGGCATCCGCCTGCGAAGCTCGAGGTACACGATGTCCTCGAGCCTCTGGCCCTCGTCGAGCGCGTGAGCCGTCCCACCCGCAAGGGCAAGTCCGGGGTCAATCGCGTAGAGCTTAGGCTGGCTCGTGGTCGACTCGGAAAGCGAGAAGGACAGCTCGCGAACGGTAAAGACGAGATATGCCTCCTGATAGTGCGCAAGGAGGTCCCCGAGCGTCTCCTTGGTGGTAGAGAGCCCCGCCGCCTTGAGGTCGCTGGTGGCCCTACGCAGGGATAGCTGCCGTGCGTTGAGCCCGAGGAGGCGCTGCGCGAAGAGCGCGGCCACCCGTGGCTGCCTCACGTTGTGTCGCTCGATGACGTCACGAGCCACGACACGCTGGACATAGGACTGCAGCAGGGCGACCGACTGGGTCGCCGGCAGGCCGAACGTCGCGGGAAAGCCACCGTCCTGAAGGTATGTCCGGAATGCCCCCTCAAGCAGAATCGTCTCCTCAGTGGAGCGCGCGACGGCATCGACCCCCGGAATGCCCCTCGCGGAGGCATATTCTCTAAACGAGAAGGGCAGGAGCTCGAAGTCGAGGGCACGACCGCGAAACTCCGTCGCGATCTCCGTCGAGAGCATCTTTGACGAGGAACCGCTCACGTAGATGGTCGCCTTTCGGGTCGCGACGATGCGCCTGAGCCACGCACCCCAATCAGACATCTCCTGGAGCTCGTCAAGGAAGAGATAGGCGCCCTCCGAGAGCGC
The DNA here is from genome assembly GCF_900128445.1 of Thermophilibacter provencensis. GTDB lineage: Bacteria > Actinomycetota > Coriobacteriia > Coriobacteriales > Atopobiaceae > Thermophilibacter > Thermophilibacter provencensis. The sequence goes on from NZ_LT671417.1 coordinate 2,437,536, forward strand.
CGACGGATTGATGGCGTAGAAGGCCTCGAGCACCGCATCCCCTGTCGCAGGGGTGATGGGCTTGAGGCGGTCGTCGTCGAAGTCGAAGTAGCAGATGCGCTCCGAGGGCACGCCGGATGAGAGCAGGCGATCCATCTCCTGGAGCAGCCGATAGGACTTTCCGCTGCGTCGCATTCCAATGACGACCTTGACCAGGTTGCCGGCACGAGGCACCAGCGGTTCCCCGAGGTCGAGCTCGCGGGGGATTATGGGCCTGTACGCGTCGAGCGAGAAGTCCCGGAGCGTGGCAGCGATGATCTCGTTCATGGAGGACCTCCGTATTGGCAGTCTGTCTCTGCCAATATTACCAAAATTGGCAGAGACAGACTGCCAATTTTGAGTCCATCAGGACGTAATCCCACATCGCCGAGGAGTCAAACCCAAGCGACACTGGCTGAGCAGCGGTATAGATCTGGCGAGACGAGCGCGAGTTATCTCGATTCGTATTCCAGAATGAAGCTCTTGAGCCTAGACGCTCCTCGGGCTTGACGGCTGAACCGCCGGGAAGCCGTGCAAAAGTGACTGTCCCCTTTGCACGCCCCTTCGTGCTACCCTAGCGCCGGCCAACCGAAGGAGCGCACATGCCCGCATACCAGACCGTCGTCTTCGACCTTGACGGAACCCTCCTGAACACCCTCGAGGACCTGCACCTCTCCACCAACGCGGCGCTCGCGACGCACGACATGCCGCCGCACTCCATCGACGACGTGCGCCGCTTCGTGGGCAACGGCATTCGCCTGCTCATCCACCGGGCCGTGCCCGCCGGCACGGACGCCGCCACGGAGGAGGCCGTCTACGAGGACTTCTGCGCGCACTACGCCGCCCACTGCGAGGACCACACCGGCCCCTACCCCGGCATCCCCGAGCTCCTGGCCCACCTGCGCGCCGCCGGCGTGCGCCTGGCCGTGGTCTCCAACAAGGGCGACTTCGCCGTGCAGGAGCTGATCGCACGGCAGTTCCCGGGCGCCTTCGACGCCGTGCTCGGGGAGAACGAGGCGGCCGGCATCCGCAAGAAGCCCGCCCCGGACATGGTGGAGGCCGCGCTCGGGCGCATGGGCGTCACGCGCGAGGGCATGGCGTACGTGGGCGACTCCGAGGTCGACGTGCAGACCGCCGCCGCCGTTGGGTGCAGCTGCATTTCATGTACGTGGGGATTCCGCGGGCGCGACGAGCTCGTGGCGGCGGGGGCGACCACCTTCGTGGATACGCCTGACGAGCTGGGGCGCGTTCTTCTCGCCAGCGCTCAGTGACCGCAGAGGCTACGCTCACCTAACAATTCGGGAACAGACGCATAACAGGCGGCGAGTCGGGTTATAGTTTGTCTATCGTCCATTCGGTCTTCCGGAGAAAGGAACCGCCATGGGAAAGAAGGCAGCAGAGGCCCTCGACATCAACTACGACGAGCTGGCCGAGTACCTGCATTGCAACCACTCGGTCTACATGAAGACCGGCTCCGCCATCTATTACCTGACTGACTGCAACTTCGAGTCCTGGCGCGCGCAGGACACGAGCCGCCGCAACGAGAAGGACCACTTCGTCGACTGCTCCGAGCTCGTCCCCACAGTCGACGAGTTCCTCGCCCTCCCCTTCATCCACGGCAAGACCATCAAGGACGTCTTCGATCACGCGACCTTCTACGCCTCCATCTCCGGCGAGAAGGACTGAACCTGACAAAGGTGACAGGGTCAACTGTCATGATCGGGGCCGGAACCTCAGGGTTCCGGCCCCGTTTTCGTGCCGCGGGGATGTGCCGCTGGGGCGCGTTGCGGAATCGGGGGTCATGGCATTTTTTGGCTCCGACGCGTTGCGGAGGTGGGGGTTGTGGCAGTCGCGGCGGGGCGTCAACTGGGCGTTCTTCTCGGCATGTTGCGGAATCGGGGGTTGTGGCAGGTCGAAAACTGCCACAACCCCCGATCGGACAACGCGGGCGACGGGTTAATTGCCATAACCCCGGAAAGGCCAACGCCTGGACGGCGGAGCCGGAGGACGGCGGGAGCCAGAAGCCGGGACGCTGCGCGCCCGGACGCCGGGGCGAGAAGAACCTCGGACCGCCGAGCTACTCCTCGCCCAGGGCGGCGCGACCGTAGGCGTCGGCGGCGAGCATGGCCGAGGCGACCTTCTCGGGCGTGACCTCGAAGGGCATGTTGCCGAGGGTGTCGGTGGGGGCGCAGGCGAGCTTGGCCACCTCGAGCACGCGCTCCCAGCTCGCGTCCTCAACGCCAAGCTGAGCGAACGTCACCGGCAGGCCGACCTCCACGCAGAAGTCGAGCACCTCGTAGAGCTCCTCGGCGTTCTCCAGGACGAGCTGCGTGAGCGTGCCGAAGGCGACCTTCTCGCCGTGGTAGAACGCGTGGGTCTCGGGCATGGCGGTCATGCCGTTGTGGATGGCGTGCGCGCCGGCCAGGCCCGCGGACTCGAAGCCGAGGCCGGAGAGCAGGGTGTTGGCCTCGATGATCTTCTCGACGGACTCGGTGCAGGCGCCGGCCTCCAGCGCGAGCTTGGCCTTGAGGCCGTCGGAGATGAGCGTCTCGTAGCAGAGGCGGGCGAGCGCCATGGCGGCCTCGGTCACGTGGCCGCCGGCGCAGGTGGTGGCGTCGGAGCGCTTGCAGGCGCGGGCCTCGAAGTAGGTGGCCAGCGCGTCGCCCATGCCGGAGACCGTCAGGCGCACCGGGCTCCTGGAGATGACGTCGGTGTCCATGAGGACGAGGTTGGGGTTCTGCTTGAAGAACTGGTACTCCTTGAACTGGCCGTCGTCGGTGTAGATGACGGAGAGCGCGGAGCACGGGGCGTCCGTGGCGGCGATGGTGGGCACGATCACCACGGGCACGTCGACGGCGGCGGCCACGGCCTTGGCGGTGTCGAAGATCTTGCCGCCGCCCACGCCCACGACCACGTCGGCACCGGACGAGCGCAGGACCTCGACGAGGCGGTCGATCTCCGCCTGGGAGCACTCGCCGTTGAAGTTGTCGTAGGTGTGCGCGACGCCGGCGGCCTCGAGGCTCGCGGTGATGACGTCGCCGGAGCGGCGCAGGCCGCCCTCGGAGATGACCACGAGCGCGTGGACGCCGTAGGCCTTGACGTAATCGCCGAGGCGGGTGAGCTCGCCGGGGCCCTGGACGTACTTGCTGGGGCTGATGAAGATGCGTGCCATGTGCAAGATCCTCTCTCTTCGTGAAAGGGGCCCCGCACGAATGCGGGGCCCCGTGACCGCGTGATTGTACCGCTACTTCTTCGCTACGAGGAGCGGGTCTCCGATCTTGACGAGCGGGCGGTCGCCGATGAGCGTGCCCGACGCGCCGACGTGGCGGATCTTGGCAAAGGCGTCCGGGTTGGAGATGACGCAGGCGATGACCTCGTCATGGCCGGCGAGCTTGATGGCGTCGACGTCGAAGAGCATGATCGGCTGGCCGGCGCGAACCTCGTCGTTGGCCTCGACCAGGCGCTTGAAGCCCTTGCCCTTCATGTTGACCGTGCCGATGCCGATGTGGATGAGGACCTCGATGCCCTCGTGCGTGGCGATGCCGATGGAGTGGTTGGTCACCGTGGTGGCCCCGATGCGGCCGTTGACCGGCGAGTAGAGCACGCCGTTTCCGGTGGGGAGGATCCCGTAGCCGTCGCCGATGAGGCCGGCGGAGATGATCTCGTCGTTGACCTCCTCGAGCGGGATGAGCACGCCCGAGACGGGGGCGTACACGGTGTCCGGGCGGGTGGCGAACGACGCCTCGGGGGGCGTGTACGTGCCGTCGTCAGATACGAACTTGCTCTTGATCTTATCGAACAGTCCCATGGATACCTCCTGTCGCTTCCCTTCCATTGTCTCATGGTACCGATGTTGCCTGCATGTTTCGGGTTCATTCGGCCAGCGGCGCAAAAGGGGGCGGCCGAGACAGAGCGAGACAAAGGGGACGGGTTCGTTTGTCTCATGAATTCGATGAGACAAACGAACCCGTCCCCTTTGTCTCGCCGCGTCCCCTCTGTCTCGCCGCCCCCTTTTGCGCTACCGCACGATGAGGCTGCGCGAGGTGAGGTAGGTCACGAGGAAGTAGCCGCCGTAGAGGGCCACCACGAAGGCGACCGTGCCCGCGAGCGCCGTGCCAATCTGGAAGCCCGTGAGCAGCGCCACGATGTCGTTCACCACGGAGAGCGCCACCGCCGCGTGCGCCACGGCCACGACCAGCGGGAAGAGGAAGTACACCCCCACCTGGGCGAGAAGCGCGCGGTTGATCATGCGCCGCTCGGCGCCGAGCTCGGCGAGGACGCGGTAGCGGCCCACGTTGTCCGCCGCCTCAGAGAGCTGCTGCAGGGCGAGCACCGTGGCGCAGCTCACGAGCAGGACCACGCCGATGTAGATGGCCAGGTAGGTGACCACGACGGTGGTGCCGGACGCCTGGTCGAGCAGGCTCTGGGCGGTCGTGCGCATCCAGACCGGCCAGGCGTCGAGCGTGGAGCCCTGGCTCATGATGTCTCCGTAGGCCTCGTCGGTCGCGGCGACGGCGGCGGCCTCCACCTCCGCGCGCTCGCCCGCGTACATGAGGTTCACCACGGTCGTGGTGGGCCCGGTGCCCTCCGGGACCAGGTCGTCGGGAACGATGAGCGCGCCCGACACCGTGCCGCCGGCGCTCGAGTCCGAGAAGGGCAGGCGCGCGAGCGACTCTGCGGCGAAGCGCAGCGTCTGGCCTTGGACCTCGACCTCGGGGTTCTGCGCGACCACGGCCTCCCAGAGCTCGTCGAGAGACGACATGTCGTTCCAGAGCAGGCACTCGTCGTCCGCGAGCTCCACGTTCTTCTCGCCCAGCATCTGGGCCAGGGCGTTGTACTGCGAGACCGGCACGATGACGAGGTGCTGGTCCGTGTTGCCCTGCATCATGGTCTGCATGGTGGCGTTGCCGGTGAAGTCCGTATTGGCAAAGAGCTCCTCCACGGTGGTGTCCACGAGCAGGTTGCCCTCGGCATCGTAGGTGTACTGGTTGACCTGGACGGCGTCGCGGAAGAGCTCGTCGTAGTCAGGGATGTCCGCGCGCAGGCGGGCGATGGCGTCGTAGCCGTCCGCTGCGGCGGGGCCCTCCTCGGGGTCGTCGGAGACGAGCGCCGAGGCCATGCCCATGGGATAGCTCACGAGCGACATGTCGTAGCGCGTGCCCACCTTGAAGCTCTCGTTCATGCCCGTTGCCACCGAGAAGCCCGTGCACACGCCGCAGATGGCGAGGAAGAGCATCGCGCACACCAGGGAGACGGAGAGCCACGCGGTGTTGATGCGGCTGTTGAGCTGGCGCATCACGAACATGTTGAGGCCGGAGAGGTAGGCGCGCGGGCTCGCCTGGAGCGCGCGCAGCGCAAAGCCGGAGATCGAGAAGAAGAACAGCAGGGTGCCCACCGTGACCAGGCCCGTGGCGATGGCGAAGTACGGGCCCTCCTCCATCATGCCGTGCTCGAGCAGGACCTTGTACGCCACGCCGATGAGCGCGAGCGACACGAGGAAGAGCACCACGGAGAGCGGCAGGCTGCGCAGGCGGACCTTCTCGCTCACCTTGTCCGCGTTGATGAGGTCGATGAGCTTGTAGCGGCTGACCGTGGTCACGTTGAAGACGAGCGTCACGAGGAAGATGCCCGCGAAGCACGCCATCGTGGAGAGGCACGCGGACGGCGAGAAGGCGAAGACGAAGCCCTTGATCGTTGCCTCGAAGAGCCCGGCCGTGACGTACATCATGACCTGCGAGAGGCCGATGCCCAAAAGCAGGCCCACCGCCAGCGCGACCACGCCCACGACGAGCGTCTCTATGACGACGATCCACGAGACGTGCCGGATGTCCATGCCCAGCGTGAGGTAGATGCCAAACTCGCGCTTGCGCCGACGGATGAGGAAGCGGTTGGCGTAGACGACGAGAAACCCGAGGATGATGACGACGAACACGGAGAGGCCGGAGAGGATGTCCGAGAGGGCCTGCACCATGCGGCGCTGGTCGGCCGCCATCTGGATGACGGCAGCCTGGTCGGTGATGGAGCCGAAGGCGTAGAACACGCAGACGCCGACGGCGAGCGTCAAGAAGAAGACCGAGAAGTCCCGGAAGGACTTGCGGACGTTGCCGAGCGCGATCTTAGCGTACATCTGCCCCCTCCCCTCCCAGGAAGGACACGACGTCCATGATCTCGTCGAAGAAGGCCTTGCGCGTCTTGTCGCCGCGGACGATCTCGTTCCAGACGCGGCCGTCCTTGAGGAAGAGGGCGCGACGCGCGTAGCTCGCGGCGAAGGAGTCGTGCGTGACCATGATGATCGTGGCGCCGTCGGCGTTCAGGGCCTCGAGGCTCTCGAGCAGGCGGCGGGAGTTCTTGGAGTCGAGGGCGCCCGTGGGCTCGTCGGCGAGCACGAGCGAGGGGTCGGTCACGATGGCGCGGGCCGCCGCCACGCGCTGCTTCTGGCCGCCGGACATCTCGTGCGGGAACTTGTCGAGGACGTCCGCGACGCCAAGGCGCTCCGCCACGCCGGTCACGCGCGCGACGACCTCCTTGGCGGGGGCGTGGTTGATCGTGAGCGCGAGGGCGATGTTCTCGCGCGCGGTGAGGGTATCAAGCAGGTTGGAGTCCTGGAAGACGAAGCCCAGACGTTCGCGGCGGAACTTCGAGAGCTGCCCGGGGCGCAGGGCGGTGATGTCCTGGCCGTCCACGAGGATGTGGCCGGAGGTGGGGCGGTCGATCGTGGAGATGCAGTTCAGGAGCGTGGTCTTGCCCGAGCCGGACGGGCCCATGATGGCGATGTACTCGCCGGCGGCAACGTCGAAGGACACGCCGTCGAGGGCGCGCGTGACGTTGGAGCGGCTGCCGTAGAGCTTCTCCACGTCCTGGCAGACGAGGACCGGCTGGGCAGGCTGGGCGGATCGGATGTGAGCGGGTGCCATGGGGGCTCCTCTCGTGTGGCGTTCTGGTACAAGACCATACTCGCCCGGCGAGAAGGACGGTGCCATCGGAGGGGCTTATCGCTTCCTTATGGTTTCGTAAGGAAGGGGGGCCGGTGAGACAGGGGGGCAGTCGTGCAAGGGGGACCGTGCAAAGGGGACAGTCACTTTTGCACGGTGTTCGCGTGCAAAAGTGACTGTCCCCTTTGCACGGTCACCTTTGCACGCCCCCTTTGCGTCACGCGCGGTCGACCATGTCGGGGAAGCTCAGGTACACGGTGGTGCCCACGCCCTCCTCGGACTCCAGCGCGGCGCGCACGCCCATCTTCTCGCAGAGCTCGCGCACGAGGTAGAGGCCCATGCCGGTGGAGCGGGCGAAGCGCCGGCCGTTCTCGCCCGTGAAGCCCTTGTCAAACGCGCGGCCCACGTCGGAGGCCGGCATGCCCACGCCGTCGTCGGCGATCGCGAGCACCGTCTCCCACGCGTCGAGGCCCGTCTCCCGCCGCGTGACCGTGATGCGCACGCGGCCCCGCCCGTCCTTCTCGCTGCGGTACTTTGCGCTGTTCACGAGCACCTGGCCGATCACGAAGGAGAGCCACTTGGGGTCGGCGCGCACCGTGAGGTCGAGCCCTTCCAGCTCGGGCGTCACGCGGGCCCCGATCAGCGTGCGCGCCTTGTGGCGCAGCGCGTCGCGCACCACGTCGGCGAGAAGGACCTCGCGAATCTGGAAGTCGCGCTCGAGCGAGGTGCCACGCGAGTAGTAGAGGGCCTGCTCGACGTAGCCCTCGATGGCGTCGACCTCGGCGTCCAGGGCATCCACCTCGGGCGAGGGGTTGTTCTTCGCGATGAGGTGCGCCGCGGCGATGGGCGTCTTGATCTCGTGCACCCAGGTCTCCACGTACTCGCGGTACTCGCGCTGCCGGCGGCGCGCGGCGGCGATGCGGTCGCGCATGGCCCGGGACTCGCGGTCGAGCGCGTCGTAGAAGAGCTCGCCCTCGAGGAAGTCCGGCCGCCCGACGAGCTCCGTGGCGAGGTACGTCTCGTCGAGCGAGTCGAGCATGTCGGAGAGCCGCTGGTAGAACGTGCGGCGGTGGAGCCAGTCGAGCAGCAGGGCCACGGCGGCGGCAAGCACGAGCACGCCGCAGACAAACGCCACGGCGGCCGGGTCGAGGCCGTAGACGCCCATGACGAGCGCGACGAACGCGAGCGCCGCCACGCCCACGACCAGCGGAACCAGCCGGTCGGCGATGTACGCCCCAAAGCCCATGTGTCCTCCCTTGCGTGCCGCTGTGCCGCTGGCGTATGCCACTGGCGTCAGGTTTATTTGGCACGCCGGCTACGCGTGCCAAATAAACCTGACGCCAGTGGCATACGCCAGCGGCACGCCTCACTCCACCAGATAGCCCATGCCGCGCTTGGTGAGCACGTAGTCCTCAACGCCGATCTTCGCGAGCGTCGCGCGCAGGTGGGAGACGTTCACCGTGAGCGTGTTGTCGTCGACGAACTCGTCCGAGGCCCAGAGCTCCTCCTGGATGCGCTGGCGGCTCACCACCGCGCCGGCGTTGCGCATGAGCAGCGCCAGGATGCGCAGCTCGTTCTTCGTGAGCTCGGCGGTGCGGCCGCCCGCGCTCACGCGGCAGCGCGCCGTGTCCAGCACCACGCCGCCGTGGCAGATCTCCGCGGGCGTCGCGCCCTCCCCGTAGCTGCGCTTGAGGACCGTCGCCACGTGGGCGAGGAGGACCTGGTCGTTGTAGGGCTTGGGCACGAAGTCGTCCGCGCCGAGGGAGAGTGTGAGCAGCTCGTCCATGTCGTTGTCGCGGCTCGTCACCACAATGATGGGGACGTCGCTCTTGCGGCGCACCTCGCGGCAGACGTACTGGCCGTCCACGCCGGGGAGGTTGAGGTCCAGGAGCACGAGGTCAGGGGCGGCGGAGAGAATCTGGGCCGCGGTGTCCGCGAAGTCCGTGAGCGCCACGGCCTCGTAGCCGTTGCGCTCGAGAAGGACGCAGAGCTCGTCGCGCAGCCGGGCGTCGTCCTCAACCACCAAAAGGCGTCTCATGGGGCCTCCTGTCCGCAGGTTCTTCTCGCCACGAGGGTAGCACAGCGGCAGGGCGCGGGCGGCAGGCGCTGTGCGAGCGGGGGTTATGGCAATCCCGGCGCCTGTCGCGTTGCGCGGATGGGGGTTATGGCAATCGGCCCCGGGCGTCAACTGCGCGTTCTTCTCGCCCCGCTGCGCTTTTCGGAGTTATGGCAGCCGTGCCGCTGCCACAGCCCCCATCCGCGCAACGCCCGTCCGCCCCGGATTGCCACGGCCCTCAAAGCCGCAACGCTACGTCACATGAACGTTACCGCACACGAAGTCGTGCGCCCCTCTCGGCGCGTCCGCGTCTATCATGTCCCCTACGTGTGACAAGAGCGGAAAGGCCCCGTATGACCATCGTCGACATGCTGCGCGCAAATGCCGAGAAGTATCCCAGTGAGGTCGCCCTCGTGGAGGTCAACCCCGAACGACGCGAGAATCGCCACATCACCTGGCGCGACTACGAGCTGGTCGAGACCACCGACGATGAGCCGTTCCGCCGCGAGATGACCTGGTCCGTCTTTGACGAGAAGGCCAACCGCTTTGCCAACCTGCTGCTCAGCCGTGGCGTGCGCAAGGACGACAAGGTGGCCATCCTGCTCTACAACTGCATCGAGTGGCTGCCTCTCTACTTTGGCGTTCTCAAGTCTGGCGCCACGGTGGTGCCGCTGAACTTCCGCTACTCCGCCGACGAGATCGAGTACTGCCTGGACAAGGCGGACGTGAACATCCTCGTCTTTGGCCCGGAGTTCATCGGCCGCGTGGAGGAGATCGTGGACCGCATCCAGGCCGGCCGCCTGCTCTTCTTTGTGGGCGACGACTGCCCCACCTGGGCCGAGTCATATCGCGAGCTGGCATCCCTGTGCTCCTCCGCCGACCCGCGCGTGCCCCTCTCCGAGCACGAGGACGCGGCCATCTACTTCTCCTCCGGCACGACGGGCTTCCCCAAGGCGATCCTCCACAACCACGAGAGCCTCACGCAGGCCGCCGAGATGGAGCAGCGCCACCACGGCCAGACCCACGACGACGTGTTCCTGTGCATCCCGCCGCTCTACCACACGGGCGCGTGCATGCACTGGATGGGAAGCCTGCTCGTGGGCGGGCGCGGCGTGCTGCTGCGCGGCGTCTCGCCCAAGACGGTGCTCGAGACCGCGTCCAGCGAGGGGTGCACCATCGTGTGGCTGCTCGTGCCGTGGGCGCAGGACATCCTCGTGGCCCTCGAGGAGGGGGCGGTGAGGCTGGAGGACTACCACCTCGACCAGTGGCGCCTCATGCACATCGGCGCGCAGCCGGTCCCCGCGAGCCTCATCCAGCGCTGGCGCGCGGTCTTCCCGCACCACGACTACGACACCAACTACGGCCTCTCGGAGTCGATGGGCCCCGGCTGCGTGCACCTGGGCGTGGAGAACATCGACCACGTGGGCGCCATCGGCGTGCCCGGGTATCGCTGGGAGTGCAAGATCGTGGACGAGCGCGGCGCCGAGGTGGCGACGGGCGAGGTCGGCGAGCTCTGCGTCAAGGGCCCCGGCCTCATGGAGTGCTACTACAAGGACCCCGAGGCCACGGCGGAAACGCTCGTCGACGGCTGGCTCCACACCGGGGACATGGCCCGGCGCGACGAGGAGGGGTTCTACTGGCTCGTCGACCGCAAGAAGGACGTCATCATCACGGGCGGCGAGAACCTCTACCCGGTGCAGATCGAGGACTACCTCATGGGTCACCCCGCGATCAAGGACGTGGCCGTGATAGGACTCCCCGACGAGCGCCTGGGAGAGATCGCCGCCGCCATCATCGAGCTCAAGCCGGACGCCGCCCCCCTCACGGAGGAGGACGTCGAGCGGTTCTGCAAGGGGCTGCCGCGCTACAAGCGCCCGCGCAGGGTCATCTTTGCGCCCGTGCCGAGAAACCCGACGGGCAAGATAGAGAAGCCGGCGCTTCGCGCGAAGTACGGGGCCGACGCCCTCGTCGCCCGCGAGACCCGCCACTAGGCGTGCAAGGCGTGCAAAGGGGACAGTCACTTTTGCACGCATACGAAGCGGCGTGCAAAAGTGACTGTCCCCTTTGCACGCAGGAGAGGAGAGACATGGACAAGCATCTCATGTCCGGAAACGAGGCCATCGCCCAGGGCGCCTGGGAGGCGGGCGTCGCGGTTGGCGTCGGCTACCCCGGCACGCCGTCCACCGAGACGCTCGAGGCGCTCGTGCGCAAGGACGGCGTCTACTGCGAGTGGTCCCCCAACGAGAAGGTCGCCTTCGAGGTGGGCCTCGGCGCCGCCATCGCCGGCGTGCGCGCGCTCGTCACGATGAAGCACGTGGGCGTCAACGTTGCCGCCGACCCCTTCATGGCCGCCGCGTCCACCGGCGTGAACGCAGGCCTCGTGCTCCTGGCCGCGGACGACCCCTCCTGCTACTCGTCCCAGAACGAGCAGGACTCGCGCTTCTACGCCGCCTTCGGCCGCATCCCCTGCCTCGACGTCGCCGACTCGCAGGACTGCTACGAGATGACCCGAGCCGCCTTCGAGCTCTCCGAGCGCTTCGACACGCCGGTCATGCTGCACGAGACCATGCGCATCGCGCACACCCGCACCCTGGTGGCCGCCGCCGGCGCGCGCGAGGCCGCGGCCCCGCGCGACTACGCGGACGACATCCCCAAGTACGTCATGATGCCCGCCAACGCCGTCAAGCGCCGCGCGGTGGTCGACGAGCGCCAGGCCGCGCTCGAGGAATACGCGGAGACCTGCCCGTACAACGTGGTGGAGATGCGTGACGAGAAGATCGGCGTCATCTGCGCCGGTGCCGTCTACCAGCACGTCCGCGAGGCACTGCCCGAGGCCTCCACGTTCAAGCTCGGCCTCGCCTGGCCGCTGCCGGCCCGCGCGCTCGCCGACTTTGCCGCGTCCGTCGACGCGTGCTACGTCATCGAGGAGGCCAGCGACTACTTCTCCTCGCGCGTCCGCGCCCTCGGCATCCAGCTCGCCGAGCCGCCCGCCGCGCCGCTCCCCGTTGCCGGCGAGCTCAAGCCCCAGCTCATCCGCGCCGCCTTCGGCGCGGAGCAGCCCGCGCACCTCGACCCCGCCACCGACCTCCCGCCGCGCCCGCCGGCGTTCTGCCCCGGCTGCCCGCACCGCCTCGTCTTCTGCGAGCTGCGCCGCCTCAAGGCCATCGTCACCGGCGACATCGGCTGCTACACGCTCGGCGCCGTCGCGCCCTACGGCGCGTGCCACACGGTCATCGACATGGGCGCCTCGCTCTCCATGGCGCACGGCATGGAGCTCGCCGGCGCCACCGAGCGCACCGGCCGCCCCGTCGTGGGCGTCATCGGCGACTCCACCTTCGCGCACTCCGGCATCACGAGCATGCTCGGCACCATCTACAACGGTGGCACCGGCACCCTCTGCATCCTGGACAACCGCACCACGGCCATGACCGGCACGCAGGGCAACCCCGTGAACGGCGTCACCCTCACGGACAGCTCGCACAAGATAGGCCCGCTGGACAGCCCGAGCGGCAAGGCGCTCGACCTTCTCGCCCTGTGCCGCGCGATGGGCGTGGAGGACGTGGCCGAGGTGGACGCGCAGGACCTCCAGGCCGTGCGCGCCGCGCTCAAGGCCGCCACGTCCGCGACCGACCGCCTCTCCGTCATCGTCTTCAAGGCCCCGTGCCGCCTCATCGACCGCAGCCGTGGCAAGCTGCCCACCATCCGCGGCTGCCGCGCGTGCGGCCAGTGCATCAAGATCGGCTGCCCCGCCCTCGGACGCGCCAAGGACGGCACGGCCGCGATCGACCCCACCCAGTGCGTCGGGTGCGACCAGTGCGTCCAGTCCTGCCCGTTCGGCTGCATCACGAAGGAGTAAGCAATGGCAGATACCGAGAAGAGCGTGCAGAGGGGACAGGCACTTTTGCACGGCACCAAGACCATCCTCCTCGTGGGCGTGGGCGGACAGGGCACGATCCTCGCGGGCAAACTGCTGGCGACGGTCGCCGCCGGAGCCGGGCTCGACGTCAAGGTCTCCGAGATCCACGGCATGAGCCAGCGCGGCGGCTCGGTGAGCACGGTCATCCGCCTGGGCGAGCACGTCTCCACCATGGTCTGCGACGACGGCTGCGCCGACGTGGTGGTGGCCTTTGAGGCCGTGGAGGCCCTGCGCGCCCAGCACTACCTCGCCGAGGGCGGAAAGATGTTCGTGAACGACGAGGAGATCACCCCGGTCTCGGTGAACATCGGCAACTTCGCGATGCCCGAGCGCGTGGACGAGCGCCTGCGCGAGCTGGGCGCCCACCTACTGGACGCCGGCGTGATCGCGCGCGGCCTGGGCGCCCCCCGCTCCACCAACGTGGTGCTCGTGGGCGCGCTCTCCACGGCGCTGCCCTTCGACGCCGACCTCTGGCGCGACGCCGTGCGCGCCTGCGTGCCGCCCGCGACCGTGGAGGCGAACCTCGCCGCCTTCGACGCCGGCCGCGACGCGGCGCTTCGCGGCGAGGCGCGCTAGCGAGAAGGGCGGCCCGCCCGCTCTTCTCGCCGCCAGAGACGACGTGGCCCCGGCCGCCCGTATGGGAGGCCGGGGCCCTTCTCGTCTGGTGGGCTGGCGCGTCCCCCGACCACGCCAACCCATTGCGTTCGGGGGATGTAAAGCAATCATACCCCATTTTCCTGCCCGTATTCCCCCACGACTCGTTTGCCGCCCGCACCGACGCTGCGTCATGCCCTTCTCCCCGAACAAATCCGACCGTCCGCGAACGCGTTACTTCCGCGGGGGCCCGCACGGGGTAGGCTTTTGTAATCCGCAAGTAAACCGACTTAGGTGGTGATTTCCATGGGTCAGTACGTCGTGGTTGAGAACGAGGGCCGCTACTGCTTCAACCTCTGCGCCAGCAACGGGCACATCCTCATGTCCTCGATCATCTTCCCGTCCAAGGACGAGTGCCTGCACGGAATCGAGTGCGTGCGCGCCTCCGCCGCCGACGCCGAGATCGAGGACAGCACCGTTGACGCCTTCGATCGCGAGTCCACGCCCAAGTTCCGCATCTACGAGGACTTCGACGGCCACTTCTTCTTCCGCTTCATCACCCACGAGGCGGGCGACATCGCGCGCTCCCACACCTACGAGCTCAAGGAGTCCCTGCTTCGCCGCATCGAGCGGACCCGCGCGGAGTGCGACTCCTCTCTTGCCGCGGACGAGAACTAGCGGCTCTCGGCCGGCGCTCCGCCGGCGACAAGAACGTTGACTCGGCACGCCCCCGGGACCTGCATGCCCGGGGGCGTCTGCGAGTTGGGGACAGTCCCCAATTTGCAGAAAAGTTTTATGTGATTTGGGGACTGTCCCCAATTTGCAGACCCACCTCGCAGACACAGGGAGGAAGCCATGGACATGACGGGGGTGCGGCTCACGGAGCTCGTGGAGGCCGCAGGATGCGCGGCCAAGATCGCGCCGGGCGAGCTCGCGGGCGTGCTCTCCGGGCTGCCGCGCCTGGACGCGCCGGAGCTCGTGGTGGGCTTTGACGCCTCCGACGACGCGTGCGTGTGGGACCTCGGCGACGGTCGCGGCCTCATCGCCACGACGGACTTCTTCCCGCCCATGGTGGACGACCCGTTCCTGTTTGGCCAGGTCGCGGCCACCAACGCGCTTTCGGACGTCTATGCGATGGGCGGCCGGCCCGCGCTGGCGCTCAACCTCCTGTGCTTCCCCAACTGCCTTGGCATCGAGGTCGCCGGGCAGATCCTGGCCGGCGGCGCCGAGGCATGCCGGCGCGCAGGGTGCGTGGTGGCGGGCGGCCACTCGATCAACGACCACGAGCCCAAGTACGGCCTCGCCGTCACGGGGTTCGTGCGGCTGGACGAGCGGCTGGAGAACGGAGGGGCGCGGGCGGGAGACGCGCTCGTGCTCACCAAGGCTCTCGGCACGGGCGTCCTCACCACCGCGCACAAGGGCGGCCTTCTGGACGACGCCGGCGTGCGCGTGGCCACGGACTCCATGGCCACGCTCAACGAGGCGCCCATCCGCCTAGCGCGCGAGCTGGGCGCCTGGCCGCACGCGGCCACGGACGTCACGGGCTTCTCCCTCCTGGGCCATGCCTGCGAGATGGCCGAGGCCTCGGGCGTGACGCTCGAGGTGGACGCCGCCTCCGTGCCGCTCATGGCGCGCGCCCGCGAGATGGCGGCCATGGGGCTCATCCCCGCCGGGGCCTATCGCAACCGCGACTTCTTCGGCCCCCGCGTGGCGCTCGACGACGCCCTGCCGCTCGACCTCACCGACGTGCTCTTCGACCCGCAGACCTCGGGCGGCCTGCTCCTGGCGCTGCCCAAACTGGACGCGGAGCACCTGGTGGGAGCCCTGCGCAAAGAGGGCCTTCCCGCAGCAGTCATCGGTCGCGCCCTCCCCTGCGGCGAGAAGAGCGTGGTCGTGGCGTAGACCCCACGACACCGCTATCCGTCGAGAAGGGCAGAGAGATTGCGGGCAAAGCGCTCGCGATCCTCGTTGGTGAAGGCGGCGGGCCCGCGCGTCCGGCCTCCCGTGCGTCGCAACTTCTTCTCCTCGTGGCGAATGAAGAGGTCCATGTCGATCGTCGCCCTTGAGTACACGCGCCCGCGCACGCCAATAGCGGCCGCCCCACGTCCCAGCACCATGCTCGCAAGGCCGATGTCCTGCGTGACCACCACGTCATCTGGCTGCAGGCGCTCCACGATGGCAAAGTCCGCGCTATCCGCCCCGACGGACACGTCGAGCACGTCGACCCAGAACCCGCCGTGCTTGGCATCGCGGCCGCGGGCCCGCTCGGGGCCGCGCGGGTCATCCCGTCGGACGTGCCGTTCAAGGTTCTGCGTGGTGTTTCCCACAATGACCACCGGCACCCGCGCCCGTCGCGCGCAGGCGAGGGCCTCGCGCGTGACCGGGCACGCGTCGGCGTCAATGTAGAGGGTACGACTGTGGGCCACCCGCTCCTCCTCTTAGCGCGCCTCGCCCCCATACCAGCGGCGCAGCGTGGGCAGCACCGCGCCGAGCAGCGACGACGCCTCGTCCGCCGTCCAGCCCATCGCCTTGGCCATGCGCGGGGCGCAGTCCTCGATCATCTCGTCCATCGTGACGTCCTCGACGTAGGCGCCGTCATCGTAGCACCACCGGCAGAGGTCACCCACCTCGGAGCCGTCCGCCTCGTGGCCGTGCTGGCCGGGCGCGGCGAACAACATGCCGCAGCTCTGGCAGTAGTGCTCCGGCATGTCGAGGAGTGCCGTCACGGGGACGTCAAGCTCGCGGGCAATGAGCTTGATCATGTCAATGCCGGGCTCAGTGGCACCGGTCTCCCAGCGACTGACTGCCTGGCGGGTGATGTAGAGCCTTCGCGCCAGCTCCTCCTGCGTGAGCCCTCGCTCGCGCCGCAGGCGGGACAGCGCGTCCTTGAGCATGAGCATGGGACGTCTCCTCTCATCCGGATTCTTCTTCCCCATTGTCCGGGGGGCGGCGCAAGAGCCAAGCAACAGATCGTTGCGCGGACTACCCCCTGGCAAGCTCACGCTGCACGCGCTTGGGCAGCTTGGCAACAACGAGCCTGTAGCTCAGGTCGCAGAGGTCGAGCACGAGCCCCTCAGGCAGGTCGGCGTCGAGGTCCACCGAGATCCACGTGCGCCCGTCGGAGTAGTAGCCGGGCAGGACCGCGTCCGGCCGCTCGGCACGCAGCTCCAGGATGCGGTCGGGATCGCACTTGAGCGAGAGCAGGTGACGCCCGGCATAGGGAGCCTTGGCGTCGGGCGCGACCGTGAGCTCGCAGGCAAACTGCCGGCCACCCACCCAGTACACCATCCAGCCCCACTTCTCGTGAAGCGCCTTGGTGGCGCCGGCGAGCGAGAGCAGGCGCTTGTCGACATTCGCAAAGTCCATGGCGGCCCCCAATCAGGGAAACGGATTGCCCTGCCAAAGGCTACCAGACAGAAATAGGCCGGGGCACCGTCTTCGGCGACCCCGGCCCGTCAGTCACGCCCCGCCGCGTCTACGCGTTGAGCTTCTCCTTAAGGGAGAGCAGCTCACGATAGGTGTCGGCGAAGTTCAGCGCCATGAGCTTGCAGGTCTCGGCGCTCGCCATCTGGTCCTCGGCGTGGAGGAGGAGCAGCGGCAGCGTCTTCTTGCCCGCGCCGGACGCCTCGGCCTGGAGCAGCCTCATGTGAACCTCGTGGCCGCCGTTGTACGCCTCGTCGCCCTGCTTGACCAGGTCGGCCGCCGCGTCGAAGTCGCCCTCCTTGGCCTTGGCGATCGAGTTGACGTAGCAGGACTTGGCGGTGCCCACGTAGCTGATGATCTCGAAGCAGATCTGCTCGAGCTCGTCCATGTCTTCCATCTCAGCCTCCTCGCTGGCTAGCCGAGCATCTTCTTGACGTCGTCGAGAATCTTGGCGGCGTTCATGCGGCCGTAGTCGACCATCGGGATGACGGCGACGGGGATGCGCCCCTCGACGGCCTTCTCGAAGTCGCCCCTCGCGTAGCCGATCTGGGGCCCAAGGAGGATGACGTCGGCCTCGCTGATGTGGTCCATGGCCTCGTTCATCGGGCGCGCCTCGATTGCGACCTCCTCGCCGCGGCTCGCGGCCTCCTTCTGCATCTTCTGGACGAGCAGGCTCGTGGACATGCCCGCGTTGCAGCACAGCATGATCTTCATGATCTGTCCTTTCCGACCGGCATACCGGTCCGTTGCATCCGACGACCGCCAGATGACGGTCACCGCTTCTTGGCATGGGGCCCCTCCGGGGGGCGCCCTCTGCGGACGAGCTGGCATGGCCCGCCCGCAGGGGGCGGGGGGAACTACGCGACTACTCCTGAGCTATCTCGAACTGCTTGCGCTGCGCGGTCTCCGACGCCTTCATGAAGGGCAGGTAGATCAGCGTGAAGATCACCAGCAGCACGATCTGGAGAATGCCCGCGCGGATGTCGCCGCCCGTGGACAGGACGCCCGAGGCGATGATCGGGGTGGTCCAGGGCACCTGGATGCAGGTGGGGCTGACGAGGCCGATGACCGTGGCAAAGTAGCCGACGAGGATGCCGATGATGGTGTTGAGCACGAACGGAACCATGAGCGGGATGTTGAACACGATCGGGTAGCCGTAGATGACCGGCTCGTTGATGTTGAAGATGGCGGGCAGGATGCCGAGCTTGGCAACCTCGCGGGAGGGGCGCCACTTGCCCCAGATGAACGTTGCGACGAGCAGCGCCAGCGTGCAGCCCGAGCCTCCCATGAGCGCGTAGACGTTGATGGTGTTCATGTTGAGCCACAGGTCCGGACGGGCGATCACGGCGTCGATGCCGCCGGAGCTGTACACGCTCGTGGCCTCGACGAGCACGACCGTGAGGACGGGCTCGACGAGCACGCCGTTGATGGTGGACTGGTGGATGCCGAGGGTGAACAGGAACACGCCGAGCGAGTAGATCACCACGAGGCCGATCGGGTTGGTGGTGAGGGCTCGCAGCGGGGTCTGGATGAAGGTGTTGATGAGAGCAGTGACGTCAGTCTGGAAGCCTGCGTGGAGAACCATCGAGAGCACGCCGAAGGCGCCCAGGGTGAGCAGCATCGGGATCAGGACGTTGAAGGACTTCTCGACCGCGGGCGGCACGCCCTCGGGCATCTTGATGCGCAGCTTCTCGACGCCCGAGACCTTGATGAAGAGCGTGGGCGCAAACAGGCCGATGATGATGGCGGTGAACATGCCGTTGGTGCCCGTGTAGTTGGTGATGAACGCGCTCGAGACCTGAGCGGTGGTCACCTCTTCGGCCACGTAGAGCGGCGATGACGCAGCAAGGTTGGCAGCCACCGTCTGCGGCATCATGATGAAGAAGACCGCGAGCGCCACCACCACGCACGAGACGGGGTTGTCGAAGCGCTTGTTGTTCGCGAAGCTGTAGCCCACCATGGCGCACAGCAGGATGGCCGAGATGGAGAGCGCGCCCTGCGTGAGCGAGTTGCCCCAGTACTGGGCCGTGGCGAGCACGTCGGCGTTCGGGAAGAGCCCGGGGCTGCTCGGGTCCGCGCTCCACAGGAACGTGAAGACAACGTTGTTGAGCAGCGCCGCGATGCCGGCGAGGATGAAGATCGGCATGATGGTGGCGAAGCCATCGCGCAGGCTGCGCAGGTGCACCTGGTTGCCGACCTTGGCGGAGACTTCCGCGAACTTGTCGAGGAAGCTTTGTCCGTTGGCCATGTCTTTCACTCCTAACTGAACCGTTGGAAACATCAGCCGTGCCATCGCGCCCCTCTCCAGGGGACGCGTATCCGATGGCCGGACCGAGGGGAGGGAGCCCGGGACCGTTCCCCCCGGCCCGGCCCGAGGACCTACTTCACCACGTGTGTCGCGACAACCCCCCTGAGCCACGCCGCGGACTTCTTGGGCCTGCGGTCGTAGCTCTCCATGAGGTCGACCTCGACGAAGCCGTAGCGGTTCTTGAAGGCGTTCGCCCAGGACCAGTTGTCGATGAGGCCCCAGTAGTGGTAGCCCACGCACCTGGCGCCGTCGTCGATCGCGCGGGCGATCCAGGCGAGGTGGTCGCGCACGAAGTCGACGCGGTAGTCGTCCTGGATCTGGCCGCTCTCGTCGCGGTTCTTGTACTCGCCCTCGATGCCGATGCCGTTCTCGGACACGAACCACTCGAGGTCGGGGTACTCGTCGCGGCACTTCATGCCGAAGTCGTAGATGCCCTTGGGGTAGATCTCCCAGCCGCGGCTCTCGTTCATGACGCGCTCGGGCCAGACGTAGGGCTCGGCGAAGAGCGGGCTGCCCCACTCGTCGCGGTCGCGGCTCGGCGCCTGCACGCGGCAGGGCTGGTAGTAGTTGCAGCCGAGCCAGTCCACGACGCCCGAGCGCAGGACCTCCTCGTCGCCGGGGCGCGCCGGGACGGGCGTCCCGAGGCGGGCGAGGGTCTCGAGCACGTCCGCGGGCAGGCCGCCCCTGGTCGCGAGGTCGAGCCACCAGCGCGTGGTGAGGCCGTCGTTCATGCGCAGCGCCTCGAGGTCGGCCTCGCTCGGGTCCTCCTTGGTGTAGGAGGGGCTGAAGTTGCACACGATGCCGATCCGCGCGTCCGGACGGAGCGCGCCCTCCTCGCGCGCCGCGCGGTAGCGGGCGACGCCGAGCGCGTGCGCGACCGAGATGTTGTACTGCGCCACCACGGCCTCGCGGAAGCTGTGGTGCTGCGGGTACCAGCCGCCGTGCCAGTAGCGGTTCTCGGGCTCGACGCTCGGCTCGTTGAACGTGAACCAGTACCGGACCTCCTTGCCGAACTCGCGGAGCGCCTTCTCGACGTAGTTCGCGTACGCCTCGCAGGTCTCGCGGCTCTCCCAGCCGCCGCGGCGGAAGAGATAGGTGGGGAGGTCGAAGTGGTAGAGGGTCACGAAGGGCTCGAGCCCCTCCTCGCGCGCCGCGCGGAAGAGCTCGTGGTACCAGGCCGCGCCCTCGGGGCTGATGCTGCCGTCCGCGTCGAGCAGGCGGCTCCACTGGATCGACGTGCGGAAGCTGTCGAGCCCGAGTCCCCTGAGGATGGCAAGGTCCTCCTTGTAGTGGTGCATGAAGTCGTTGCCCACGTAGGAGCCCACGCGGTTGTGGAACGCCTCGATGTCCTCGTTGGACCAGGTGTCCCACACGTTCTCGAGCTTGCCGCCTACGTTCCATCCTCCCTCCGTCTGCGGACCGGACATCGCCGCCCCGAAGAAGAAGTCCTTGGGCAAGGTCAGTTCTGCCATGATGCCTCCGTTTCCTCGCTCGTCCTGCGCGGCTCTTTGTCGCGCTTTGTTGGTTAAATTGTAGCGCTTTTATTTTCTCTATGTAGCGGATTTATTGCCGACAAAGACGGGGTCAAAGGAAGATAATGGATTACGTCAGACGAGAACCACGTCGATGAGCTGGGGTTTTGCAGCCGACCAGCCCGACGGGGCGCAACGCGCACGAACCCGCGCCCTCTTGCCTGGCCGCAAAATCAAACCGCTCGCGGGCGAAACAAGACCGTTCGCGGAGCGCGTCGAGGACCGCGGGAAGCACGAGGGAAGCCGCCATGCTCAAGTACGAGACGATTGCCCAGGACATCCAGAGCCGCATCGAGGACGGCGACCTCGTGCCCAACGACAAGCTACCGACGGTCGTGGACCTCTGCGACCGCTACGGCGTGAGCAAGATCACCGTCAAGCGCGCCTTCGAGATCCTCACCGAGAAGGGTCTCATCGCGAGCAAGCGCGGGTCGGGCACCTACGTGAAGAACATCACGGAGCTCTTCGACACGGGGGGCGTCGACCCGCTGCTCGTGGGCAAGGACGGCACGCGGGAGGACACGTTCGGGTTCACCAGGTCCGACCAGCCGATCGGCTTCACCGCCTCGCACAGCGCGCGCGGGAGGAGCGTGAGCTCGGTGGTCTACGACTTCTCGGTCACGAACCCGCCCGAGAGCGTCGCGCGGCACCTGAGCATCTCCCCCGACGACTTCACCTACTACTTCTGCCGGGTGCGCTGCCTTGAGGACGACCCAATTACGATTGAGTACACCTACATGCCGATCGACGTAACGCCCGGCCTCAAGCGCGACCAGCTCTACCACTCCGTCTACTCGTTCGTCCAGGACACGCTCGGGCTCAAGATCTCGAGCTTCCACCGCATCATCCGCGCCGTGGGCGCGACCGAGGAGGAGGCCGGGCGCCTGCGGCTCGACGCGGGCGCCCCCCTGCTCGAGATCTCCCAGGTCGGCTTCCTCGACGACGGAACGCCCTTCGAGTTCTCCGTCGCACGCAGCAACGGCATGCGCTCCGAGCTGCGCGACGTGAACGTCATATAGGCAGCAGGCAGGGACAGGAGAAGGACATGAAGAAGCTGGCGGTTCTCGACGTAGGCGGCTCCGCGATCAAGTACTGCACCATGTGCGGACCGGGCCTCGAGGGCAAGGGGGAGGTGCCCACCCCCGACGGGGAGAGTCACGACCCCGAGCCGTTCCTCGAGGCCATCGAGGGCATCCTCGCCCGCATGGGCGACGTCGAGGGCCTGGCCCTCTCCATGCCCGGAGAGATCGACGCGCGCCGGAAGTACATCCGGACGGGCGGCGCACTGCTCTACAACTACGACGTCGACGTAACGGAGTGGGAGAAGCGCTTCAGACTCCCAGTTGAGATCGAGAATGACGCGCGCTGCTCGGCAATCGCTGAGTTCTCCCGCGGTAACCTCCAGGGCGTTAACTGCGGCGTGGTTCTTGCCTTTGGGACGGGCATCGGCGGCGGTGTGGTCATCGACGGCAAGGTCCTGCGGGGAGCGCACCTCTTTGCGGGGGAGGCCTCGAAGGTCCTCACCTCCTGGCCCGAGAGGGTCTGCGACCCCATTGCGAACGACCGTCTCTGGTCGTCCGCCTGCTCGACCAAATCCCTATGCGAGCGCGTCGCCCGGGCAAAGGGAATCGACGGCTGCGACGGACGGCAACTCTTCGGCTGGCTCGAAGGCGGGGACGAGGTCGTCGCCAGCGTGTTCCATCGGGTGTGCAACGAGATTGCCCTTCAGATTCACAACATCCAGTGCTGGCTCGACCCCGAGCGCGTCTGCCTTGGCGGCGGCATCAGCCAGAACCCGCTCTTCGTGGAGGGCGTGAGGGACGCACACCGGCGCTTCAACGCCGCGTTTGACAACGCATTCCCCGATACGGACATCGTGGCGTGCCGGTTCTTCAACGATGCCAACCTCATCGGCGCCTACGAGCACTTCCTCGCCATGGAGCAATCGCGCTGACCTGCGCGCATTATAGAAATGCATAGCGTCAGGGGGTGCGGACGAAAAGTTGGACCATCGGGTCCGGACTGGAGGTCCGCATGTACTCTAAGGACGACGTCGAGCTCGCCATGGACGGCTACAAGTGCTACCTGAGTCCCGTGGTCGACTGCTTCGACGGGATGCCGGCGGCGTGGTCCCTGTCGCTCCACCCCGACTCGGCCCTCTGTTCGTCGTACCTGCGCTCCTGCCTCGACTCGCTGTCGTCCGGGTCGGCGCCGACCGCGCACACCGACGGCGGCGGGCCCCACCGCTCCGCGGGCTGGAAGGAGCTGTGCTCGGAGCGCGGCGTGACGCGGTCGATGTCGCGGCCGGGGCGAAGCGGCGACAACGCCCCGGCCGAGGGCCTCTTCGGCACGTTCAGGACCGAGTTCCTCGATCCCCTCGACCGGGCGGGCGTCGGCCTCGAGGAGCTGAGGGAGGCGATCGACGGCTACATGGAGTGGTACGGGGACGGGAGGCTCAAGCGCTTCGAGGAGCCCGGCGGAGGGCGCCGCTACGAGACGATCTCGGGGAGGCGCAGGCGGCTGGGGGTCCCGCTGTAGGATGTGTACAAGAAAATGTCCGCACCCCCAAGTCACGTTCTCGCGGCTGAAAGCGTAACTTTGAGTGAGCTGGCTCCGCTCAACTCATTGAAAGCCACGCTTCGAGCGACGAAAACGTGACTTTGCATGAGTTTTCGCACAGCACGCGCGCGGCTCAGCGGCCCTTGCGCGCCACGGCGACGCAGGCGGTCATCCCGACGTGGCGCCAGCTCACCTCGGCGAACCAGGCGCCCAGGATATCCCTGAGCTCCGCCTCCGAGTAGATGCGCACGTCCCCCTCGCGCGAGCGCGGCAGCCACGCGTTCATGACGGCGCGCGCCGGCGCCAGTTGCCAGGCGTCGCCTATCACGAGCGCGCCGCCGGGCGCGAGCACGCGCCACGCCTGGAACGCCGCGCGCTCGGGGTCCGGGTAGTGGTGGAACGAGTCGTTGCACCAGGCCGCGTCGAAGCCCGCGTCGTGGAAGGGCAGGCGCTCAGCGTCGCCGAGAAGGACCTCGGCGCGCCCGGCCAGGCGCGCACGCGCGGCCTCTGCCATGCGCGGCGACAGGTCAACGCACGTGAGGTGCGCCCCGGGCGCGACGCCCAGCACCCGCTCCGCGAGCGCGCCCGTGCCGCAGCCGAGGTCGAGCAGCCGCGGGGCCGCGAGCCCCGCGACCGCGGCGCGCACCTCCCCGAGCACGTGAGGGTAGAGCCGGCGCGCGTGCTCGCCCTCCATCCCGGCGTCGTAGGTCGCGGCCTGCGCGTCGAAGGCCGCCCGGGTGCGCGCCTTGAGCTGCTCGGCGTTCTTCTCGTCCATCGTGGTTCCCTTCTGTTGAGCAATGTTCAATACAATTGGCAGAACGAAGCCCCGGCAACAGCCGGGGCAAGGCCCCTAGCTTGGCGACCCTCCCGCCCGAAACTCGGCAACAAGCGCGCGGAGGTAGCGCCGCGCCGCCGCAAGGGCCGCCTCGTCCGGCATGCCCGGGCCGGAGGCCAGGCCCACGCAGCCGTAGACCATGATGGCGGCGAGCTCGTCGGCGTCCTTCGCGGCGGCCCCCCGCTCCGCGGCGTCCGCCTCGAGCGCGCGGCGCAGGTGCGGGCGGACCGCCTCGCACATCGCGAGCGAGAGCCGGTCGTGGAGCGCCCCGTGCCCCGCCGCGTGGAAGAAGTCCGCGTACGGGTAGCCGTCGTGGCGCGCGCCCGTCGCGAGCGCGCGGTCGAGCCGCTCATCCAGCGAGGGTCCCCGCTCGTCCAGCACGGCGCAGACCCCCTCGGCGCAGCGGCGCGCGTAGTCCTCGATGGCCTCCGCGAACAGGCGCTCCTTGGAGTCGAAGTAGTGGTACGCGAGCCCCGGCGCCACGTGCGCGGCGCGCGCGACCGCGCGGACGGACACGTTGTCGTAGCCATCCTCGGCGAAGAGCCGCATGGCGCAGGCGAGCAGCTCGCGCCTGCGCTCCTCGGGGTCCCTCACGGTCCTGGGCATGCGACATCACCTCCTCGGAGCCATCGTAACTCAGTGTTGAACATTGGTCAATAATTGGAGGGCAATCGCCCGTCCCACGCGCCATCGGGACCTGTCCCGTTTGAGCTGCTCGTTTGAACCCGTCCCTTTTTTGCAGCCGTTAGGGCTTCGTTAGAAATGGGCCGCACCATGGAGGACGTCCACAAAAAACCGAACGAAGGGACGTCCATGGAATACGTGCTCGAGACATGCGGGCTCACCAAGCGCTTCGGCCGGGGCGCGGACGCGCAGACGGCCGTTGCCGGCGTGAGCCTGCACATCAGGGAGGGCGAGGTGTACGGCCTCCTTGGCCCCAACGGCGCCGGCAAGTCCACCACGCTCAAGATGATCTGCGGGATGCTCCGCCCGACCTCGGGCGAGATGCTCTTCGCCGGCCACGCCTGGGGCCGCGACGACCTCTACCAGATCGGCAGCCTCATCGAGGAGGCGCCGCTCTACCCCAACCTCACCGCCCGCGAGAACCTCCGCGTGCGCACGACGCTCCTCGGCCTGCCCGAGCGCCGCATCGACGAGGCGCTCGAGGCGGTGGGCCTCACGGACACCGGGCACAAGCGGGCGGGGCGCTTCTCGATGGGCATGCGACAGCGCCTGGGGATAGCGCTCGCCCTTCTCGCCCGCCCGCGCCTGCTCGTGCTCGACGAGCCCACCAACGGCCTCGACCCCATCGGCATCGAGGAGCTGCGCGACCAGGTCCGCGGCTTCGCGGCCGCCGGCACCACGGTGCTCGTCTCCAGCCACATCCTCTCCGAGGTCCAGCAGATGGCGGACACGGTCGGCATCATCTACCGGGGCCGCCTCGCCTACGAGGACCGGCTGCGGCCGGGGCAGGACCTCGAGGAGCTCTTCATGAGCGTCTGCCGAGAAGGACAGCGCGAGCGCGGGGAGGCGGCATGAGCGAGAGGAGCACGCTGCTCGCGACCTTGCGCGCGGAGGCGCTCAAGTCGCGCCACGCGGCCCCCGTCCGCCTGGCCGTGGCCATGGCGCTGCCGATGCCGCTCCTGGGGACGATGCCCGTCAACGGCTACCAGTCGTTCTCCGCGTGGAACTACTGGTACTCGCTCTTCCTGCCCGTGGCGCTCTCGCTCGTGGTCGCCTGCGTCGCGCAGGCCGACGCGCGGCTCAGGATGCGGCCGCTCCTGGGCATGGGCGTCCCGCTCGGGCGCGCCTGGTGGGCAAAGGCGTTCTGGTGCCTCGCCCTGCTCGCCCTCTCGAACCTTGTGGTATTCGCGGTCTACCTCGTGGGGTCCGCGTTCACGGCGCAGGGCGTCACGATGGCTGGGACGCTCACAATGCTCGCGTGCGCGGGCGTGAACACCGTGACCGCGGCGTGGATGATCCCCGCCGGCCTCTTCCTCACGGCGCGGCTCGGCATGCTCGCGGGCATCTTCGTCCCGCTCGCCGCGCAGCTCGTGGGTGGCTTCGCCTGGAGCGTGGTGCCGCTGCCGCAGCTCTTCCCGCCGTCGGCCTCGATGGTCATCCCCACGAGCTTCATCCCCGTGCTGCCGAGCGGCGAGCCGCTCGCGGCGGACGAGGTGCTCGTCGGCGCGCTCGCCTCGAGCGGGGCGCTCACCGCCGCGGGGCTCGTCGTCTGCGCGGCCGCGTTTGTCGCGCTCACGGCTGCCACCGCCGCGTGGTTCGCGCGCTCCGAGGAGAGGTGATCGCCATGGCAGACCTCAGCGCGCCCGGCGCCGCCCCGCGCGTGACGCTTCCGAGGGCGCTGCGCTCCGAGGCCCTGCGGCTCTCCCGCTCGCCGCTCGTAGCGGTGCACCTTGCCTGCGGGCTCGCGGGCGGGCTTGCCTGTGGGGAGTACTTCACCGTCGCCCGCTGGGACCCGGCGCTGGGCGCGGACGCATACGCCCAGTTCCTCGGCGCCCTCATGCCCCTCATGTCCGCCATCGTCTGCGGGCTCGCCGTGGACGAGGAGCGCGCCGCCGGGCGCCTCGCCAACCTCACGGCGGTCCCCTCGCGCGGGCGCGCCGTCGCGGCGAAGTGGCTCGCCCTTGCGGCGCTCGGCGCGGGCGCGCTGGCCGTGGCGCTCGGCGTGTTCGGGGCCGTGCTCGCCGCCGCCGGCCGCCTGCCGCTCGGGCCCGCGCCGCTCGCGGCCGCCTGGGCGCTCACCGTACTCGGCAGCCTGCCGCTCTACGCGCTTGGGCTCGCACTGGCCCTGCGCCTCGGCCGCAACGCGTCCATCGGCATGGGCGCGGCGGGCACGCTCCTCGCGTTCTTCTCGGTGGGCGGCCTTGCGCACGGCCTCATGACGGGCGAGCTCACCGGCGCGCTGGCGACCCCACTCTCCTGGGTCCCGTTTGCGTGGCCCGCGCGCCTGGGGTCGCTCGGGGTGGAGGTCTTCATCGACTTCGCACGAACGGCGGGGCCGCTCCTCGCGACCGCGCTCGCCGGCGCCGTGCTCGCCCTCGCGGCCGTCGCCGTCCTTCTCGCCTGGTTCCGCCGCTTCGAGGACGGGAGGGCAGATGCGTAGGAAGCCGCTCGTCGTTGCCATGCTCGCCCTTCTTAGCGTGGCACTCGTCCTGGGCGGGAATGCCCTGCTCGAAGCCGGCTGGGGACCGGCCCTGCGCTCCGTCGCCGACCGCGTCCTTCCCAACCCGGAGGTCACCATGTGGGCGCCCGCGCCCATACCCGGAAGCCACGCGAGCTCCTACGCCGACGCCACGGGCGCCGGCACCAACTACGTCTACCTTGTGACGGCGGCAGACGCCGACGGCAACGTCCGGGAGCTCCAGCTCATCTTCTTCGGGCGGGAGTCGGACGGCGGGGGCTGGCTCGAAATCGAGGCCCGCGGCGAATCTGGGGTGCACTACCGGGCATGCGATAGGACAGGCGTGCCCACCAAAGCCCTCGACGCGCTGGGATAGATTGGCCGACGTCGCATACCCCGACATTTTGGGCCAAATTTGAGCCCAAAATGTCGGGGTATGTGACGTCGGCAGAAGTACCCCCGTTACACCTTCGTTAGAATTGGGCGCCAGACTGGTCTTGGGCAAACAAGGGGGCGAGAGATGGCGCGCATTCTGGCGATAGACGACGAGCGGGCGATCCTGGACGCCCTCGCGCGCGTCCTGTCACGCGACGGCCACGAGGTCGTGCGCGTCACCGACCCCACGAGCGTGCCGGGCATAGACCTCGCGCGCTTTGATCTCGTGCTCTGCGACGTCATGATGCCGGGGCTCGACGGCTTCGAGCTCGTGCGACGGATTCGGCCCGCCTTTGACGGCCCCATCCTCTTCCTCACCGCCAAGGTCGCCGAGGAGGACGCCGTCACCGGCTACGGCCTCGGCGCTGACGACTACGTGCGCAAGCCCTTCGGAGCCGCCGAGCTGCGCGCCAAGGTGGCCGCCCACCTGCGCCGCGAGCGGCGGCCGCACGCGCATGCGCTCGCGTTTGACGAGGTGCGCCTCGACCTCGGGGCGCGCAAGCTCTCCGTGGCCGGCAGGGCAGTGCCGCTCTCCCCCACCGAGTACGCCATCTGCGAGCTTCTCGCGCGCCATCCCGGCCAGGTCATGAGCCGCCCCCAGATTCGCGAGTCCGTGCTCGGATGGGACAGCCAGGCGGATGACGCCGCCATATCCATGCAGGTCAGCCGAGCGCGCAAGAAGCTCGCCGCCGCGGGCGCCGACCCCATTGCGACCGTCTGGGGAATGGGGTACAAGTGGCAGCTCTAGGAACCCGCCGCACGGGCGAGAGGGGCGCCGGCATGCCGCTCGCCTTCGTGATCGCGCGCTACTTCGCCTACGCGTTCGTCGCGGTTGCCGCCGCCTGGGCGCTCTCGTTTGCGGCGCTCTCGGCCGCCATCAACCTGGGCTGGGTCTACGAGGCAAGCTGGGGGCCGGCCAATGCGCGCGAGGTCGCGGCGCAGCTGGCCAGCGAGGGGGTCCGGGGTCCGCAGGACATCCCGACGGCGTACCAGTACCTCATCGTCGACGCGCGCGGCGAGCGGCTTATGACGGACCTCGAGGGAACGCGCCTCGACCGTGCCGCGCAGGCGGCCCGCGCGGCGCTTCTCGCCGAGCCGGGCAGCGTGAAGATCGAGGGCGGGGGCAGCGGCCTCACCTACGCGGCGTTTCCGCTCGAGGACGGCGGCGCTTGCGCGCTCGTGTCCGAGTACCTGCCGCAATGGGCCTCTCGCGACCTCGTCGGCGTGCTCCCGAACCCGCAGAACCTCATGCTCGCCGTTGGCCTGGCAGGAAGCGCGGTCTCGCTCGCGCTCGTCGCGCGGCGGGCAAGCCGCGTCATCGCGCGCAAGATGGCCCCGCTCGCCGAGGCGGCGGAGCGCGTGGGGCGAGAGGAGCTCGACTTCCCGGTGGGGCGCACCAACGTGCGCGAGGTGAACGACGTCCTCGCCGCGATGGACGCCATGCGCTCCTCGCTCGCCGCGTCGCTCGAGGCTCGCTGGGAGGCGGAGCGCGCCCAGCGGGAGCAGGTCGCCTCGCTCGCCCACGACCTCAAGACGCCGCTCACGGTCCTGCGCGCCAACGCCGACTTCGTGGCGGAGGAGCTCTCGGAAGGCGCGGAGCCCGGCGAGCAGGGCCGCGCCGAGCTCGCCGCCGCCGCACGCGACATCTCCGGCGGAGCAGAGCGGCTCGACGGCTACGTGCGCCTGCTCATCGAGACGTCGCGCGGCGCGGGGGGCGGGACGCTCGCGCCCGTGCGCCCGGCCGAGCTCTGCGAGCAGGTCGTGGCCGAGGCCGAGGCCGTCGCACGCGCGCGGGGCGTAGGGCTCGCGGCGAGCGTCGCCCCCTCCGTCTCGCTCGCGCCGGAGGCTCCCCTCGACCGCGCCGCCCTCGCGCGCGCGGCCGCCAACCTCGTCGCCAACGCCTCCGAGCACGCGATGGGCCGCGTTGAGATCGCCTGCTCGATAGCAGGCGAAGCGCTGGTCATCGAGGTTGCAGACGACGGTCCGGGCTTCTCGCCCGCCGCGCTCGAGCACGGTTGCGAGCGCCTCTTCACCGACGACTCGTCCCGGACGGGGCAGGGCGGCTCCCAGCACTACGGCCTCGGCCTCTACGCCGCGGCGGGGGTCGCGAGGGCCCACGGCGGGTCCGTCTCCCTTGCCAACCGGCCCGAGGGCGGCGCCGTGGCGACCCTCGCGATCCCCCTCCCGTAGCCGCGGCAATTGGGGGCGTGGTCCGCGTGCGCGCGGGAGACGGCGCCGCGGGCGCGCGGGGAATCGGCCCCGTCGCCGGCGCGCCCGAGGCGGCGGGCGCGGCGGTTCCGAGCGCGTAGGCGCGCGACGAGCAGAATCCCCGACGCCTTAGGGAATTCTTAGCAGTCGGTTCATGCGCCGTTATGGCGGGCGCCCCTAGGCTTGGCTGAGCCACGTCAAAGGGGGAATTATGAACACGACTCGCATCGCGCCGCGCAGGTACCTCAATCGCAGGAGGGCACGTCGCGTCCCGCTTGTGTTCGGGGCGGCCGGCGCGCTGGCGGTCGCGCTCGCCGTCGCGCTCTGGCTTGCGGTGGCCTCGGCCGCTGGCGGCGCGAGGCGGGCGGGCGGCTCGGCGCCGACCAGCTCCACGCCGCGCGAGGAATGGCGCGCGGGCGAGGTCCCCTTCCTCTACCAGACCGACCCGCAGTGGGCAAGCCACCCCTACGCCGGGGGGACCGTCGAGAAGAACGGATGCGGCCCCACGTGCCTCTCCATGGTCTACGTGTCGCTCACCGGGCGCGATGACCTCGACCCCTCCGCCATGGCCGACTTCTCCGAGCGCGACGGCTACACGACCGACGGGATGACGGCGTGGGCCCTCATGACCGACGGCGCGGCCGAGCTGGGGCTCGTCTCCGAGGAGCTGCCCGCCAGCGCCGGCGCCGTGCGCGAGGCGCTCCTCGCGGGGAGGCCCGTCATCTGCAGCGTGGGCCCCGGCGACTTCACCAGCACGGGCCACTTCATCGTGCTCTCCGGCCTGGCCGGGGACGGAGGGGTCGTCGTGCACGACCCCAACAGCGCCGAGCGAAGCTCGCGCACCTGGGACCTCGAGCGCGTGCTCGGCCAGTGCCTGAACCTGTGGGCCCTCTCAGCGTGACGGCGTGACGGGGGACGGAGGTTTTGTCACCGCTCCGTCCCCCTGTCACGCGTCACGCGGGCAGCTCGACGGTGAAGGTGGTTCGGCCGTTCTCGCTCGCGGCGGAGATAGCGCCGCCGTGCAGCTCCACGATCTCGCGGGCGATGGCGAGGCCGAGTCCGGCGCCTCCAGTGGCCGTCCCGCGGGACTCGTCCAGCCGGAAGAACCGGTCGAAGATCGCGCGGAGCTTGTGCGAGGGGATGGTCACGCCCGTGTCGGACACGGTGACGACGACGCTCCCCTCCCCGGCCACGGCCCCGACCTCCACGGGCGTCCCCTCGTCGCTGTAGGCGATCGCGTTGCGCAGCAGGTTGCCAAAGACGCGCGCGAGGCGGGAGGCGTCGGCCGTGAGCACGAGCGGCTCGCCGGGATCGTCGACCGTGCGCACGCTCCCCTCCACCGTCACGCGCGCCACGTTGCCGTGGGCGGCAAGCGCCGGGTAGAACTCGTCGGCGAGCTGGACGAGAAGACCCGCAAGGTCCACCGGGGCAAGCTCGAGCTCTATG
Organism: Thermophilibacter provencensis; assembly: GCF_900128445.1. Lineage (GTDB taxonomy): Bacteria > Actinomycetota > Coriobacteriia > Coriobacteriales > Atopobiaceae > Thermophilibacter > Thermophilibacter provencensis. Next base: position 2,468,940 of record NZ_LT671417.1, read on the forward strand.
TGCGTAAGGCTGTAGCGCGTGATGTCGAAGAGCTCGTTGACCAGGCGCTCGAGCCGGCACGCCTTGTCGAGCGCGACGTCGGTGTAGCGGGCGCGCTGCGCCTCGGGCATGTCGGGCACCTCGTCGAGCAGCGAGAGGTAGCCGATCACCGAGGTGAGCGGAGTCTTGAGGTCGTGCGCCAGGTAGGTCACGAGGTCGCTCCTGCGAGCGGACTCGTCTGCGAGCTGGCGCTCCTTCTCGGCCGCCGCGCGCTTGGCATCTGACGCAACGAGCGCGAGCTCCTCCCAGCCGGGCGGGAACGCCTCGTGCGCCTCGAGGTCGTGCGCCAGGTAGAAGCGCAGCAGCTCGGCGGCTCGGGCGCGCTCCTCGCGACGGGCGCGGCGCGCGGAGAGCCTCGCGGCGACAACGGCGGCGAGCGCAATGGCCGCCGCCACGCAGACGCCGAGCTGAAAGAAGAAGTAGCGCGTCCCCACGATGTCGAGCGCGATCCCCGCCGAGATGCCGAACTCGTTGAGGTTGTGGACGTTCAGGAAGGTGTCCGAGACCCACCCGATGAACACCCCGTTCAGGACCTGGTCGGCAAAGGCCACGAACACGTTGTAGAGCATGACCGCCCCGAGGACGGAGAGGGCGCCGATGCCGGCGACGCGGATGGCCTCGCGGGCGCCGCGCCCCTCGCCCGGGCTCTTCTCGCTAGCGCTCAATCTTGTACCCCAATCCCCAGACGGTCTTGATGTAGCGCGGGTCCTCGAAGGAGTCGCCCATCTTCTCGCGCAGGTGCCGCACGTGCACCGTGATGGAGCCCGACCCCCGCTCGTAGTACTCGTCGCCAAAGATGCGCTGGTAGAGCTCGCGCGCGGAGACGACCGCGCCATCTGCCTCGAGCAGGATCCGCATGAGGGAGAACTCCGTCGGCGTGAGGGCGAGCGGGCGCTCGTTCAAGGTGGCCTCGTGGGCCGGAACATCGAGCAGGAGGCCGCGGCAGGCGATGACGCCGTCCTTCTCGCCACGCGCCCCACTTGCCGCGTTGTACGTGGTATAGCGCCTGAGCTGCGCCTTCACGCGCGCCACGAGCTCGAGCGGAAGGAAGGGCTTGGTCACGTAGTCGTCCGCGCCCAGGGTGAGGCCGCAGATCTTGTCCGCCTGCTCGCCGCGGGCCGTGAGCATGATCACCGGGTAGCTGCGGCGCGCTCGGATGGCACGGCAGACCTCGAGGCCGCTCGCCCCGGGCAGCATGACGTCAAGGACGGCAAGGTCCACCTGCGGCGCATCGTCATCCGTCACGCGGGCGACCGCCGCCGCGCCGTCCCCGAGCGTCTCAACCTCGAAGCCCTCCGCCTCGAGGTAGACGCGCACGAGCTCGCAGATCTCCGGCTCGTCGTCCACCACCAGCACGCGTGCGCCCATGCGTTCCTCCCCTCATGCCGGCCACAAGGATACGCGAGAAGAACGCGGCAGTTCCTAACGTTTGCTTAAGGGCACGTGACAGGGGGACGGAGCGGTGACAAAACCTCCGTCCCCCCGTCACGCCCTCAGGCCAAGCTCGCGCCCAAGGCGTCGGCACGCCCAGACGGCGAGCAGGACGCAGGCGGCGACCCATGCCGCCACGAGGGCGATGAGGGCCGGCAGCGGCGCTGCGGCGGCTATCCCGCCCGCGGCGCGCAGGATCTCGGCGGCGGGACCCAGCGGCCAGAGCCACGTGACCGTTCGCACGGTGTCCGACATGAAGGCGAGGATCGGCGCCACGGCCGCAGCCGTGAGCGGAACGGCGAACAGGCTCGATGCCATCTGCTCACGCGCAAGAAGCCCGCAGGAGAGCCCCAGGAGCAGCAGCGGCTGCGCCGCGACGAGCGAAAGCCCCAGGAGCGCGGCGAGCTCCGCGGGGGCAGACCCCGCGAGCAGGCACGTCAGCGCCTGGGCCGCGAGCGTCACCGTGGTGGCGACGAGCCACTTGGAGATGGCGAGCTGCGCTGGCGTGACGCCGACCTCGGCAAGCGTCAGGTACATTCCGCGCTCGCGCTCCTCCGCCATCACATAGAGCTCCGTCACGCATCCCGCGAAGGCAGGTGCGACGCAGAGCGCGGCCGTGCGCGCAAACGCCGCGCCCTCCCCCGGGGCAAGACGGGGCGACCCCGCCACCACCGTCGAGATGAGCAGCGCGAGCAACACGCCCGTCCCGCACGACATGAGCACCGTGCGGTTGCGCAGCGCGTCCGCAAGGTCACGCGCGAAGAGCGCCCGTATGTTTCTCAACGCGTTGCTTTCCATGCGCCCCATCATACTCGATATACTGGTCCCGCCCCTACAGCGCGACCATCGGAGGCACCATGGCGCAGCCCTCCTCATACGACACCGTCGAGAGCCTTCTCGCCGCCCGCGAGGACGAGAGCGTCCACCTCGAGTGCGGGCGGGAGACGGTGGACCGCGCCGTAAGGTTCGTGCACGAGCGCTACGCCCGACGCCGCTGCGCGTTCTACGTCTCCACCGACCGCGGCTTTGACCGCGAGACCGTGCGCTCCTACCTGAGGCTCTTCTCGCGCCTTGCGGGAGGCTCCGTGACGGCAGGGGACGCGATGGCGCACTTTGGCCTCGCCCCGGCGGCGCGCACGCAGGTGAGAAGGCTCACCGCGGAGCAGAGGGCGCTCCTCAACTTCGCGCGCATGAGCCTCTTCGAGCCCGAGGTGGTCTTCTGCGAGCGACCCCTCGCCGACGTGACGCCCTCGACGCGCGGCATCGTCACCGCCTGGATGGGCCAGGTCGCCGACGCCGGCGGCATCCTCATCACCGCAGGCGAGCCCCTTCGCGAGGCCCTGCTCATGCCCGGGACCGCCTTCTACGAGGAGGACGGGAGGCTTCACGAGGCCAAGACCGCCGTGGGCGAGAAGGACGAGGACGTCGAGTACGCCGGCGACGAGGTTCGCGTCTTCAAGGTCCCGGCGCGCGTGGACGGCGCCACGCTGCTCTTTGACCCGCGCGAAGTCGACTTCGTGGAGAGCGTGAACCGCGCGAACTTCGCGAGCGTGCGCGGCGAGCTCTACCCAGTGACGATGACCCTCGACGAGCTGGAGTCGGAGCTCGAGCGCTTTGGCTTCTTCCGGTGCCACCGCTCCTACATCGTGAACGTGCAGAAGGTCGCCAAGGTCGAGCGCTTCACGCGCAACAGCTTCAACCTCACGCTCGCCGACGCAGCGCAGACGCAGATCCCGCTCGCCAAGGGGCGCGCCGAGGCCATGCGCGAGCGATACGGCTGGCGCTAGCAGCACGACGCTCGTTTGTAGTGTGTTTTCTGGCGAAACATCGAAGTACACTACAAGCTAAGCAGCTCGTCTAGCTGGGAGTTCACCCCTGATTCGTTTGTAGTGTACCTGAGGCGCCCGCCTCAAAGTACACCACAAACGAGAGTCCCCCCATGGCTTGGGCCGGCCCCCAACACATTGACGTCCGTCGTCAAGCGGCGGCTCTTCATGCCAGCTTGCCCGGATGGGCGAACGGCTTACCCGACCGCACGGCTCCTCTCGTGCCCGCCCATGCTCCTCTCGTCGTTTCCGCAGCTCCTGATGACCGGATTCCCTTGTTGCCCCGACCCGGGTTGGCGAGGATGTGCTCGTCAGCAGGAAGCCCGGCGACTGACCCCGGAGCCGGGCGAGAGCGAAGGGACATACCATGACCGAGCAGCAAATCGCAGACATCGTCACCGATGCCCTAGGGCCAAACACCCCGATCAGCCTGGAGCAGCTCTCCGCGCTCCTTATGGCGCTCGCCATATCCGTGATTCTCCTTGCCATGGGTATGGGCTATCAGATCGTCCGGTCCGAGAGACGAATAAGCGCCCTCGAGTCCGCGCTCAACCGCACGGAGCGCGAGAGGGAGGCGATGTAGCATGGACCCCGCGATCATGGGCGCGATCGTCATCGCGTGCTGCTTCGCCGCCGGCGTGTTCGAGTCCGGCAGGCGCAAGAAGGACCGCAGGGACGAGAGGGGCGTGAGCGAGGAGGCTCCGCGGAGGGAGGGCGACGATGGCCGCAACGCATAGCCCCGTGCTCTCGATGGAGGGCGTCTGCATCTCCTTCGGCGCCAAGCGCGTGCTCGACGGGCTCACCTTCGACGTCGCGCGCGGCGAGTGCTTCGGGTTCCTCGGCCCCTCCGGCGCCGGCAAGACCACCACGATCAAGCTGCTCACCCGCCAGCTCGCTGCGGACGCCGGGCGCATCATGCTGTTCGGCAGGCCCATCGAGCACGCAGGCGGCGCCGACTACGACCGCATCGGCATCCTCTCGGACACGAGCGCGCTCTACGAGCGGCTCACCATCGAGGAGAACCTGCGCCTCTACGCGAAGGTGCGCGGGCGCGGCGAGCGCGGCATTCCCGCGCTGCTCGAGCGCGTGGGCCTCGAGGGGGACCGCAAGACGCTCGTCAAGAACTGCTCGAAGGGCATGCGGCAGCGCGCGGCCCTTCTCGCCGCCCTCGTGCATAGCCCGGAGCTGGTCTTTCTGGACGAGCCGACGAGCGGGCTCGACCCGGCGGCGCGCGCCGAGGTCCACCGGATGCTCAGGGAGCTGCGCCGCGCCGGGACCACGGTCTTTCTCACCACGCACGACATGGCGGAGGCCGAAGGCTGCTGCGACCGGCTGGCGATCCTGAACGAGGGCCGCATCGCGGCGACGGGGGCGCCCGCGGAGCTCACCATGGAGCACGCGCGCAACCGCGTCGTGGTGGTCACGCGCACCCGCGGCGCCGTCGAGCTCACGAAGGACGCCGCGTCCGCCGACGCCGCGCGCGAGCTCTTCGCCGCCGGCGAGGTGATGTCGATACACTCGGACGAGCCCGACCTCGAGGAGGTCTTCCTCGAACTGACCGGAAGGGAGCTGTAGGATGGACGCCACGATCAGGCGGGTGGGCGCGCTCGCCGCGAAGGACCTCGCCGACCTCTTCAAGAACCCCACGATGCTCGTGGTGCTGCTCATGCCCATCGGCTTCATGATGCTGTTCCGCCTCGTCATCGGCGACACCGCCGCGGACTCCGGGCTCACCGGCGCGGAGCTCGCCGCCGTCGAGGGCGAGTTCCAGAAGTTCCTGCTCGGCTCCGGTCTCTGCATGAGCGTCGGGATGGTCGCCTCCATGGTGCTCATCTACGGCATCGCCGAGGAGAAGGAGAGGCACACCCTGCGCACCCTCATGCTCGCCAACGTGGGCGCCGGCGAGGTGGCCGCCTCCAAGGGCGGGGTGGCGCTCGCCGCCGTGGTCGCGGTCGGCGCGGCGTGCTTCGCCGTCGCAGGGGGCAACCCCGCGCTGCTGCCCGCCTACCTCGCCCTCACTGCGCTGGGCGCCGTGCCCGTGGTGCTCGTGTCGCTCGTGCTCGGGCTCGCCTCGCGCGACCAGATGACGGCCGGCTTCTACAGCGTGCCCGTGCTGCTTCTGGCCCTCGTGCCCACCTTCGGGACGGCGAGCGACGCCATCGACGCGATCGCGGCGTTCACGCCGCTCGGGGGCGTCTACGACCTGCTCGGGCTCGCGGTCGACGGGCGCCTGCTCACGACCGACTCCCTGGCCCCGCTGGCGGTGACGATCGCGTGGGCGGTCGCCGGGGCCGCGGCCTTCGCGGCGCTCTACCGCAGGCTCGCCCGGGACAACTAGGCGGGCGGAGGGAGCCCCACGCACACCCGTCGACCAGACTGCATGCGCCTCGGAAATCCGCAGGCAGAAGCTACGTAAAGAACTCTTGACACGCCCATTTCGCCCCGCGGGGCCCGGTGTCAGGACCCTTTGATGGTACGATTCCGCGGGACGTGCCATGGTCTGGCCCGTAGGGGGCCGCGCCGAGAAGGACGGAGGGAGAGCGGGCATGGAGGTCGGCGGGAGGATACGCGAGCTGCGCACGGAGCGAGGGATGTCGCAGGACGACCTCGCGGCGCGCGTGTACGTGAGCCGCCAGACGATCAGCTCCTGGGAGAACGGCAAGACCTACCCCGACGTCCAGAGCCTGCTCCTGCTCTCCGAGATCTTCGACGCGTCCGTGGACTCTCTCATCAGAGGAGACGTGGAGACCATGAACGAGACCATCGACCGCGACGTCAAGACCATGAAGCGCCTGAGCTACGTGATGCTCGGATTCCTGCTGCTCATGATAGCCGCGATGATATGGGTCTGCCTGCAGGCGTTCGCCTGGGACTGGCCGCTCGAGCAGACCGTGCCCACCCTCGTTCTCGCCCTCGTGCTCTGGGGCGTCGCAATGTTCGCCGCCTGCTGGGTGGATTGCATCAAGAAGTCGCACGACCTCGTCACCTACGGCGAGATCCTCGCCTACTGGAGGGGCGAGGCGGTGGACCGCGACACGGAGCGCGGGCGGCGCGAGCGCATGATCCCCAGCCGGATGAAGGCCGCCCACGCCGTCGGCCTGACGCTTCTCGCGATGGCCGTCGGCGCGTTCGTGGGCTACGGTGGCGTCGCGCTCGCGAACATGCTGCTCGGATAGGGCTGGCTCCCTCCGTAGGGCTCGCGAGCGGACCCCGCACCTTCGCGCTGGTGGTGATGTACGGGGTGTCCGTGACTGAGGGGCGGGTCGCGCGGCGGCCCGCCCCTCGCCTTCAGATGGCCCGCCCACTCCCCGTGGGCCACGCACGCGATGCGCATGGCCTCGTAGGCGGCGGCCACGAGAGCGGCATTGCGCTGGCGCAGCTCGTAGCCCTCGAAGTAGAACGGGCAGAAGCTCACAAGCACGCCGTCGACCACGGCGTGGGCGCCAAAGTCACCATGGCCCTCGTTGCATCCCAGGCTGAGCGAGTCGAGCGCGGGGTCGTACAGGTCCTCGGCGGCGAGCCAGGCACGAACGACGGGCATGTCGCCCAGGCGCACTGAGACGTCCACGTCACCGTGGGGGCTCCCGGAGTCGCGCCCGGAGGCGGCCCAGGGGACGAATCCTCCCTGGAGGTAGGCCCTCCCAGCGAGCGCAGGGGCGGTCAGCACCCGCAGTGCCGCTGCGAGCACCTGCGGGAACGAGACGGGGCTTATCGATGGAAAGGTGTTGGCGTTCTCTGCCATGGCTGTCTTCTCTCTATCCGGTCGCGGGCCGTAGGGAACCGCCCCGGCATCACCAGGGTCGCAGCCCGCGCTGCTGTCAGGCTCGTCAGCTAGAGGGAAGTCGTCATGCGCGCCTCCTCGGGAGGGGTTGTCTGACGCCATGATACCCGGGGCGTGCGCCTCACAGCGCATGACGGGAACGCTCTCCGACGGAGGTCCCCACAGGGCGGTGGGCGGAGCGTCGCTCAAGGGAGCGGGCCAATAACAGGAGCGACGCTCGCTTGTCGCCCGTTGGGCGCCTGCGCGATGTCCTGGAGAGAGTCGCCCGGAGGAGGGCAACCCCAACGAGCCGACCCATCGGAAGGCGCGGCGCCTCGCAGAATCCCTGCGGGGCGCACGATTGCTGATGCATCTTCGGGGCTAGGCGCCGTGCCTACGACGGCAATTTGCCTCGCTCACGGTGTCGCCCCTGGGAGTCCAGGCCTTCATCGTGTGCCTGTGAGGGGAGCTCCTGCTCCGGCAAGACGTCGACGCTCGAGGCAGCGGGCTCGGGGGGAAGCGGGGGGCAGAAGGATTGATGATATGATGACAGCCCGGTGAGCCCCTTGTTGCGTTCCGCGAGAGCGGGTAGGATATGTATTGATGGGCCCGGGAATGACCTCTGATTCAAGTCACCGGGCCTCAATCATGTCAATAGGAGGTGTTCGATGGCGACCGTGCCCGAGCAGTCTCTCCCCCAGGACAGTAACAACGAGCAAGACAGCCCCACGAGGGCGTGGGCCGAGCGCTGGCTCTCGCCCGAGCGTCTCGCTCCCTACCTCGCTGACTGCGGCGGCGACGTCGAGCGTGCACTTGCGCTCTACGAGTGGAACATATCGCTCGGCCAGGTGCTCATGCGCGACATATCCCACTTCGAGGTGGCGCTGCGCAACGCCTACGACCGCGTGCTGCGCGAGAGCTGGGAGGGGTGCTGGCTTTTGGACGACGCCTCGCCGGCACGCGCACCGGTCATGAGAAAGTCGAAGCGAGGGAAGCTTGATGCGAATCGCATCAATCGCAAAACGATTGACGCCGTGGTCGATCGACTGCCCTCCGACGCGAGCACGGGCACGATCGTGGCAAATCTGACGCTGGGCTTTTGGGTACACCTTTCCGATCGCTCCCGCGAGGCCACAATATGGAGGACGGCGCTTTACCGTGCCTGGCCGAAGGGCACCGACCGCAAAAAACTGCAGCCGCGCTTAGAGGGCATCCTGCGCGTCCGCAACCGAGTAGCCCATGCCGAGCGCCTATTTGACCCGAGCAACGGCAAGCTCTCCCCGCTCCGCGCCGACGCCGATGCGGTGAATCTGCTGCGGGATTTGTGCCCCGAGGCAGCGGAGCATCTATACGGGAACGACACGGCCTCTCCCGTCGAGCTGTTCTGCGAGGAGAACCCGGCGCCTGCGAACGTGAGGCTGTAACGGCACATCTTGATGCGCGAGGGCACTTTCGAGCGCCCTTTTCTTTGCCCCTTGTGGCGCAATGGCGAGAATCCGCCGTGAGTGAGTCTGTCGACCGTTCGCGAGGGTGATTGGCGGGTCAGCCTGTGTAGGCGTCCTCCGCGGCGTTCGTGAAGTCCTGCCGCTCGAGCTGCGCGCTCCTCATCCGTCTCGGGGATGTCGGCACGCTCGATCTTGAAGATGACGAGCCGGGTGCCGTCGTTGCAGCAGGCGATCACCACGTGGTCGTCGTTCGTCTACCCTCTCATGTGACGGGCACTTGTAATGGGGGTGTGACGTACCAGGAGCCCAAAATGCCGTTCGTAACCCCTGAATGCTGGAGCACGGGCGCCCGCTGTTCCCAGTCTTGCAAAAGCACCTTCTCAGCGTCTGAATATAACGGTATAAGGAGAACAAGGTGATTATGTTATGCGGAAAGGACATCGCATGACGGATAGCAAAATGGTAAAGGAGATACTGTTTGGGCTGGGCGCAGACCTGTGCGGCATTGCAAGCATGGACAGGTTCGCCGATGCGCCGAAAGGCCATCATCCTTTGGACGTGCTCCCCACGTGCAAATCGGTTATTTCTTTTGGCTGCAGATTTCCGGTAGGGACGCTAGTCTGCAGATCAGACGTCCCATATACGAGGGTAAGGAATTCCATTACTCCCAAAATGGACGCAATGGCTCTGGACTTTTGCATTGAAATGGAGAGGCGCCAGGTAGTATGCGTTCCCGTTCCAACGAACGAGAGCCAGTGGGATGAGCGCACTGGCAGATATCGCTCCATCGTCTCGCAAAAGCACATGGCTCAAGCGGCTGGGCTGGGGTCAATAGGAAGACACTCTCTGCTCATAACGCCAGAATACGGAAGCATGGTCTGGTTGGGCGCAGTGTTGTGCGAGCAGGAGCTCGAGCCCGATGAGATGAAGGAGCCCGTCTGCGATGACTGCAATCTATGCGTCAGCACCTGCCCGGTCAACGCTCTGGAGAACACAGAGATGAATCAGCAGGCTTGCTGGAACTTTGCGTTTGGAGATGACCAGGAGAGACAGATCTGGAGCATATCTTGTCACAGGTGCAGGGATGCCTGCCCCTATAACCTGGGAAGTCAAAACTCGCTTCTTGGGAACGCTTCTTGGGAAGAAGGACCCGAGCAGAACCTAGCTCGGTGAGATGCCAAAAGGCAAGGCACGGAAACCCGGTGGCCTGGCCAATGCCGAGACGCCGTAAGCAAACTGGAGGCTCGTGGCGAGCCGGGACAACAGGATGAGGCCGCACTCACCCCCGACGCCCCCGCCCAATCGCCCAGAACGCGAGCAGCACGACCGCGCCGCCTGCGACGGCGAGCCAGTCACGGGGAGAGCCGAGGCCGCCCGTCGCCGCTCCGAGGGCGACGGCGCCCGCGACCCAGAGCGCTGGCAGGATGGCCACCGTCCACGTCGGGCGCGCGAGGCGCCCGAGAAGGAACGACCCCGTGAGCGCGGCGGCGGCAACAAGGGCGACCGCAAGGGTAAGGAACGCCTGCCCATCGAGCAGAACGTCGCCCGCCACGAGCACGCCGATGCCGACCGCAAGCCCCGCGAGGACCTGCAGGACGAGCCTTATCCCCAGCGCGGCGCCGCTCACTCGCACCGCCTCGACGGGCTCGCCCGTCGCCGCGCCGAGGAGCTCTGCCGCACTTCTCGCCTCGTCGCCGCCCTCGGAGCGGCGCGCCATGAGCATCACGACCGAAAAGGCCAGCACCAGCACCGCGAGCAGAAGACGCAGCATCGGCTCCAGGTAGTCGCGCCCCGCGACCGCCGTCACGGCGAGCGCCGTGATCACGACCACCTCGACCGCGGCCAGCGCCACCGCGAAAGTCTTCGTCCTCCGCTCGTTCTTCTCGACCATCTCGCGCATCTCGTCCACGCCCCCTCTCACCAGCTCGTCGATCGTGGTGCCGAAGAGGTTGGCGAGGAGCAGCATGCTCTGGACGTCGGGCAGAGTCTTCGACGTCTCCCAGTGGCTCACCGTGACGCGGCTCACGTAGAGCCTCTGCGCAAGCTCCTCCTGGGAGAGGCCCAGACGCTGCCGCCGCTCCCTGATCTGGTTGCCGATGTCCATGCGATTGTCCGTTCCTCGCGGCCTGCCCTGCGACCCCAACGTAGCCGAGGGGCGTCTACGGCGCAGTATAAGGCGCTATACAGGACCTCTGACCTGCGGAGTGGGACCTTCCGACGGGATTGCTCCGCGAACGGCGGGGCGGGTCGCCCGGGAGGGCGGCACGCGCCGACAAGGGAGGGGTCCGCGGCGGCGACCCCTTGTGACGGCCCCTCCCGCCGGCGTCACTCGCCCCAGCCGGGACCCGGAAGCCCGCGGCGGGCGACCGCGCGGAGGGCGGCGAGCCCGCCGAGCGCGCAGGCGGCCGGGGCGGCGAGGTTGACCGCGACGGACGCCGCGTGCCCGAGGGCGCCGGCGGCGGTCACCGAGAGGAAGGCGAGCCCGAACGACGCGAGCACCCCTCCGATCGACCCCACCATGACCGGCAGGCCGCGCTTGACGACCTCGGCGGGGGACGTCCAGGAGAGGTTGGGCCGCGAGGCGTCGATCGCGAGCGCGAGCGAGGCGAAGCCGGCGAGCATGCCGACGGCCGACACGAAGCACTGGAGAGCCAGGAGCGGTGCGGTGCCGCCCGCCAGCAACGCGACGGCCGAGACCGCCGCCGCCACCCCGCCGAGCGCGACGTTGGCGAGGAGCTTGGAGCCGAGCACGGTCCCGGCGCCCACCGGCGCCGTGAGCATGAGCCAGCTCGCGCTCGCCTCGAGCGAGACCGAGGGCCCCGCCGTGAGCGACATGGCGCCGCAGAACCCGAAGACCCACGGCAGGGCGGCGTCGACCTGGGAGCGCATCGCCGCGACGACCTGGGCGTCGAGCCGAACGCCGTCGACGACCCCGGAGGCGAGCAGGGCGTCCACCCCGAGCGCGGAGACCGCGACCGACGCCGCGACCATGAGGAGCAGGCCCGCGCAGTCGTTCAGCGCGTAGAAGGGCATGGAGCCGATACGGCGGAGCTCCTTGACCGTGAGGGCGCGAAGCGGGCTCGCGGCACCGCGGGAGGTCGCGACGGAGCGCGCACGGCGGCGGGGTCCGGAGGTCGCCGCGGCGTTCACCGACGGGTAGCACGCCGCGAGCGCCAGCGTCACGAGCGCGGGAAGCGCAAGCGAGAGCGCCGCGAAGGCGAGGAGGCCCGCTGCCGACCCCTCGCGGACCGCCGCGGCAGCCCATGCCGCGGGCGGGTAGGCGGATGCCACGGCAGCTGAGAGCGCTCCCGCCACATTGCCCATCGCCGCGAGGGCCGCCGCGTCGTCGACTCCCGACGAGGCGCGGCCGAGGGCGAGCGACCCGGCAAGGACGGCCGCGACGAGCAGCGCTGAGAGGGCGAGCTGAACCGCGCCCGCGTGACGGAACCTCACGGCCACCGACGTGAGCGCGAGGGAGGCGAGCGTGGCCGCTGCCGCAGGCGCGAGCGGCGCCAGCACGGAGAGGACGGCTGCGGCCGCAACCGCGGCAGGGCCAGCAGGCGCCACCGAGAAGTACGCCGCATAGAGCGCCGCCGACATCAGCGCCGAGAGCGCGGCGGCGAAGCCGTAGAGCGGCGCCGTTCGCGCGACCACCACCACGCGCGTCGGCACCGGCAGCGCCGCCACGAGGTCGTAGTCGCGGCAGCCGAAGACCGTGCCCGGGGCCTTGACGAACACGAGCGCCACCGCGGCGAGCGAGCCCGCGAGCGCGGCGAGCGCGGGGATGGCGCCCGCGGCGCCGACGGCGACCATGCCCGACCCGAGCGCCCACAGGTAGGCGACCGCCACGGCGACGAGGAGGGCGGCGAGCGCCGCGGCGCCCAGCAGCCGCGCGCGGCCCCTTCCGCGCCGCACGCCGAGCCCGTAGATGAGCGAGCGGGCCTGGAGGGAGAGCAGCGGGCGAAGCGCACGCCCGCGAGAGTGAGACGTCATGCCGATCACCTCGTCCTTCTCGCCGCGGCGCCGCCGTCCTTCTCGTCCACGAGCTCGAGGAACACGTCCTCCAGCGACTCCGAGCCGCGCACCTCGTCGGTGGGGCCCGAGACAACGAGCTCGCCGCGCCGGATCACCGCCACGGTGTCGCAGAGCCGCTCCACGACCTCGAGCACGTGGGACGAGAAGAACACCGCGCCCCCGGCCTCGGCGCGCTCGCGCAGGATGGCCTTGAGCTCGTGGGAGGCCGAGGGGTCGAGCCCCACGAACGGCTCGTCCAGCACGAGGAGCGTCGGGTCGTGCAGCAGCGCCCCCACGAGCACGAGCTTCTGCCGCATGCCGTGGGAGTAGCCGGAGACCGCGTCCCCGAGCGCGTCCGCGAGCTCCAGGCGCTCCGAGAGCTCGCCCGCGCGACGGCGGCGGTCCCCCTCGCCCACGCCGAAGACGTCGGCGATGAGGTCCAGGTACTGCATGCCGGTGAGGAAGTCGTAGACGTCGGGGTTGTCCGGGACGTACGCCATGCGGCGCTTTGCGGCAACGGGCTCCCGCCAGACGTCGATTCCGCAGACGCGAACCTCGCCCGACGTGGGCGGCTGCGCGCCCACCACCGAGCGGATGAGCGTGGTCTTCCCCGCGCCGTTGTGACCGATGAAGCCGCAGATCTCCCCGGGGGCCACCGAGAGCGAGAGGTCGCGCACCGCGACCTTGTCCCGGTAGGACTTCCGGAAGTGGCGCACCTCGAGCACGTATTCCATCTCTCCTCCTTCGGATGTGCAAAAGTGACTGTCCCCTTTGCACGCCTCTGCTATATCTGCTCTATAACAGTTGGCGGGTACTATACCTCTTTGCCGCGCGCTCTGCTATAGTTCAGATAGAACACAATTCCTTCACGCACGGGAGGCGGGCACCACGGTCATCACGGTCGACAGGCTCTCGGAGACACCGCTCTACCTGCAGCTGCGCGACGCGGTCATCGCCGGCATCGCCGCCGGCGAGCTGCGCCCCGGCGACGCCCTCCCCTCCGTCCGCGCGCTCGCGGAGGACCTGGGCATCAACCTGCACACCGTCAACAAGGCCTACGCCACCCTGCGCGACGAGGGGTACGTCATCATGCTCGGCCGACGCGGCGCCTACGTGGCCGACGCCCCCGCGAACCCCGCGGCCGGCATGGGCGCCCCCGCGCTCGCCGCCGCGCTCGAGAAACTCGCGGTGGAGTTCAAGGCGTCCGGCGGCACGCGCGCGGCGTTCCTCGATGCCGCCCGCCGCGCGGCCGCCGACCTGCCGGAGGAGGCTGACCATGTCCGCTGACCTTGTCTCCCAGGCCACGGGCGTCACGATGGCGCTCGTGACCCTGCTCTCGGGGGCGCTCCTCGCCGTCGTGCCCTGGCTCACGCGCCGACGCGAGGCCTTTGCCGTCACGGTGCCCGAGTCCGCCCAGGCCGACCCGCGCATCGCCCGGATGCGGCACGTCTACCTCGTGGTCCTTCTCGCCGTGTCGCTTGCCTGCGCCGCGGGCGCCTACGCGCTCTCGCTCTCCGCCGACCCGCTCGCCCTCTCCGCCCTGGCCTGCGCGCCCGCGCTCCTCGGGTTTCTCCTCATGCTCCTCTTCCGCTCCCGCGTGCGGGCCATCAAGCGCTCCGAGGGCTGGGAGGCGCGCGCCCAGCGCACGGCCGCCGTGGCGGGCCCCGCCGAGAGGAACGTGCCCAGGCCCCTCCCCCTCACCTGGGACCTCCTCTATCTGCCCGTCATCCTCGCCACGCTGGCCGTGACCGTGGCCCTCTACCCCACCATGCCCGACCCGGTGCCCGTGCACTTTGACGCCACGGGCGCGCCGGACGACTACCTGGCCAAGGGATGGCAGGTCATCGCGATGCCGATGGCGGTGCAGGCCTTCCTCGCCCTCTCCCTCGCGGCGGCGCACTGGCAGATGCTTCGCAGCCGACGGCCGGTCGCGCCCGAGAGCCCCACGGCGTCCGCGCTCGCCTACGGGATGTTCGCCCGCGCGCAGAGCGTGGCGCTGCTCGTCACGGGCCTCGTGGTCGTGGCGGCAATCGCGCTCATGCCGCTGTCGTTTGCCGGGGTCGTGACCCCGGGGCAGTCCATCGTGGCGCTGCTCGTCATCTGCGTGGCGGCCATCGTGCCGCAGGTCGGCGTCTCGCTCGTCTACGGCCAGGCGGGGTCGCGCCTCCTGCGCCGCATGGGGGCCGCGGGCGAGCTGGACTTCGACGACGACGCTCTCTGGCACCTCGGCGTCTTCTACGCCAACCGCGAGGACCCCTCCGTCGTGGTGCCGCAGCGATTTGGCGTGGGGTGGGCCATGAACTGGGGCAACCCCCGCTCGTGGGCTCTCGTCGCCCTCTTCGTGGCCGCAGTCGTCGCCTTTGTCGTCGTCATCGAGCTGCTCGTCTGAGCGGCCGCCTCAGCCGGCCTCCGGCCGCTCCTCGGGGGCGCGACCGTCGGGCATCTCCCCGGCGGGGCCGTCCAGCCTCCAGTTGGGCCAGGGGGTGGCGCCCATCGCGTCCAGGCGCTCGGACGAGAGCGCCTCCCAGTCCGCCATATCCACCCCGAGCGCACGCATGACGCGCAGGAACACCTCGACGCGCCGCTCGTAGGCGCCCTCGTCGGGCAGCGGGTTGAACAGCGGGACCATCCAGAGGTTCGCGAGCAGGAGCATCACCTCGGCCGTCTCGCGCGGGTGCGTCGCAGAGATCGAGCCGTCCGCGACGCCCTCCCGGATCGCCGGCTCTATGAAGTCGTGCGCCAGCTCGAAGAGGTCGAGGTACTCGCGGGCGAGGAGCCGCGCGCTTCGGAGCGGGTCAGACGAGGGTCGCATGGCGCCCCACATCTCGGCCGAGGGCCCCGCCGCCGAGGCCTCGTCGAGGGCGCGGATCTTCTCGAGGCCGCTCAGGCTCCGGTCCGCCAGGATCTCCCGCGTGCGCGCGACGAGGGGCTCGTTGGCGCGCTCGAAGACCGCCTCGAAGATCTCCTCCTTGCTCTTGAAGTGGTGGTAGACGGCCCCCTTGGTGAGCCCGCCGAGCCCGCCCACGATGTCTGCCATCGTGGTGTGCTCGTAGCCCTTGGACATGAAGAGCTCCTCGGCGACGTCGAGGATGTGCCGGACCGTCTCCTCCGGGTACTTGTTGCGCGCCATACGTGCCTCCGTCCCTCCTAGTCCGGTAAACGTACCATGAGTATGTATTTGCGACAAGGACGGAGGGCCGCTTCTTTTCCTGGAGAGAGGGTCCCCGATCACCACTCGAGCGTCCGCTGGCCGCCCCCGGCAAGCAGGCTCCTCTGAACCCCCTGGGTCACCGTGTCCTCCGGCCGTACGCTGCCTATGAGAAGGGGGCTCTCCGGGTCATGCCGGCGGTGGTTCTCGGCCGCCCTCCGATGGTCCCTGTTGGCGTAGCAGTACCGGCATCCGTTCGGGCAGGTGTCATAGGCGCCGATGTCGCGCGCCTCGAAGCAGTGGCACCCGGCGCGCATGCCCCGGTGCCTGAGCGGACGGAACTCCACGCCGTTGGCGTACCCCAGGACGTCGAGCGTCATGCAGCCGCTCGGGTGAATGCCGTAGCGCGAGAAGTCCCCGTTGGTCCCGCAGGTCTGAAGCCAGAGGCCGTGCTCGGCCGCAACGGAGCCGAGCGTCCGCGCGAGGTCGTCCATGTCCTCCACGGAGAGCGGCATGAGCTCGGGCATGTTGAGGCGCAGCTTCCGGTACATCTCCACGAAGGAAAAGATGCAGCGGTCCACGTGCGGTGCCAGCACGTCGCACATGCGCGAGAAGGTCTCGCGGTGACGCTCGAGGGTGTAGGTGGGCGTGAGCAGCACCGGATCGTAGCGCCACGCGACGCGACGCGGGCCCACCTGGTCGGCCAGCTCGACGAGCGTCTCCATGCTCTGCTCGACGCTCGGAACGCCGGGCTCAATGTCCTTGCCGTAGGCGGTTATCGTGTAGTAGAAGTAGGTGTTGAACCGGTCCGTGACCTCATGCAGGCGCGGCAGGATGGGCCGATAGTCCTTGGAGCAGAAGACCACGCAGTCCACGACCGCCGGGTCCAGCTGGTAGCGCGTCACCTTGTTGGGGAAGAGCGGGTTTCTCGCCAGGACGTAGCCCTCCTCGAAGCGGCGCAGCAGCCAGGGGGCGTAGTACTGGACGGTGTCGGTGCGCGCGCCCGTGTTGATGATCATTCGTCCCCCCCAAAGCGCCGGCGCAGCCTCAATAAGAGGCGGCGGCCCCTCATTCTCACGACCCTCGCGGGCAATGATAGAAGAACACCTGTTCTATTTCAAGGACAGGGCCCCTGCCCGGCCGGCGGGAGGCGCGGCGCCTCCGCGCGCGACGGTGCCCCGCACCAGCGCGGTCGCGCACAGGGTAGAATGGCGAGAGGAGCCTCAGGAAAGGACCTGCGCATGAGAGTCCCGAAGACCGTCGCCGCCCTGCTCGCCGCCACGATCGCCCTGCCCCTTGCCGGCTGCTTTGGCCTCCCGACCCCGGGCGAGATCGCAAACCACGCCGGCGAGATCGCAAGCCACGCCGGCGAGATCGCCGGTCGGGCAGACGACCTCGCCGATCAGGCGCTGGAGCTCGCCGACACGCTCTCGGGCATCGACTACGGCAAGACGTCCCGCCTCGTCGTGCGCGACGCCGCGACCGACGAGGTCGTGCGCGAGGTGACGGACCAGGCGGAGATCGAGCGGGCCTTCGAGCCGCTCTCCGGCGTCAACGGCCTCGCGGACGCTCCGGACACGGCAGCCGAGTACGTCCTCGAGCTGTGGCAGCCCGAGACCCAGAGGGCCGGGCAAGATGCCAGCGACGTCCAGGACGTCAAGGTTCTCGAGGTCACCACCTACGAGGGATCCTCGGCCGTGACGATCGAGGTGTCGCCCATCGGGCTCAGCCTGGACCTCGCCGCGTCCGAGGAGACCGTGGACGCGCTGCGCGCCCTGGCCGGGTAGCGCCGGACGCGCGGTCGGCGCTCAGGCGCCGTCGGCGACGCGACGAACTCGCAGGCGAACTGCCTGCCGCCCACCCAGTACACCATCCAGCCCCACCTCTCGTGGAACGCCCTGCTTGCGCCGGGGTGCGAGAGAAGGCGGGCATCGATACGCGCAAAGTCCACGACTACCCCCTCATCAGATGGCATCGGCCCCGCCGCGCCGCCGCTCCCGGACCGGATGCCGTATCACCGTCCTGAGCTTCTCAGGCCTGGTCCTGCGCGGGTCCCCGAGGTAGATCTCGTGGTGGAGCCGGACAGATGGCACCGCGCCGTCGGCGCAGAGCGCGTCGAGAAGGGCCTCGGGGTCAAAGGCGCTCGTCGCCGCATGCCCCTCGGGCAACTCCCCTCCCTCGGCGATGTCCGTCACGAGGCCCTTCTCGGCAATGAACGCGGAGAGGGCGGCGATCGTGGCAGGCTCGTCGTCATAGGGTCCGACGTGCATGACCTGCGCGCAAGGGCCCTCGGCGAAGCGAACGAGGCGCAGGTCACCGGACGCGAGCGCCCCGGCGAGCGCGGGCCTCTTCGCGGCGACCATCTCGCAGACCCGCGAGAACGCGTCAGGCGTCACGAAGTCGGGCTGGCGGATGAGCGAGACCCACGAGAGGGCGCCCTTATCGCCGATCGACGCCCCGTCGAAGGCGCCCTCGCCGCCCCACCACAGCCCCTCAAGCGGAGGCACTACGTAGTCGAAGTAGCCCTCGGGCTGCCAGCTCCCCTTCTTGGACATCTTCACGGCATAGGAGAACGCGTAGAGCAGCTCCAGCGCATGCCCGTACGCACCACCCTCCTCGTTTGGGTCACCCGTTCCCGCGATGGCGGCGAAGGTCATCGCCGGAACGTCCACGAGAGAGGGGCGTGCCTTGGGCTGGTACAGGTCACGGAACTCCCGCTTGAAGTCGTACGCCATCCTGGCCTCCGTCTCCTCGTGCTGTGGTAGCATCAGTGTAAAGGAACATTTGTTCGCAATCAAGGGGGTGCGCCATGAAGAGGGGGCTGGGAATCGCGCGCTGCGGGCTCGCATGCTGCCTGTGCTCGGAGAGCGAGGGATGCGGCGGCTGCGACTCCGGGTCGTGCCCGGACGCCGCCGCCTGCGAGGTGCGGGCATGCTCCGCAGCAAGAGGGCTCTCCCACTGTTACGAGTGCGCCGAGCCCTGTCGCAGGGGAATCCTCACCAAGATCAAGCCCCGTGCGTTCACCGAGTTCGCCCGGAGGTTCGGCGAGGGGCGCCTCCTGGACTGCCTCGAGCGCAACGAGGCGACCGGCGTCTCCTACCACCGCGAGGGCGTCGTCGGCGACTACGACGATTTCGACGACCTCGAGGAGCTGATCGCGTTCATCGAGACCGGGCATCAGACAAAGGGGCGAGCAGACCGTGCGCACAAACGTGGGGATTCCCCCGAACATCAGGTAAGTTGCCAGAAAACACGAAATGCTTGAGGCCCATTTTGCCCGAAAGCGCGAAACGTTTGCTCAGAATGCAACGCCGTCACCAAGTTCTGTCCAAGGGCATCGGGGTCGAGAGGAGCTCCCGTCCCGCCATGATGCCCCAAACAGAAAGATATCTTGCTTTCACTCATCTCAACAGCAAGATATCTTTCTGTTATGAATCAATCCAACTGCGTCCGGCCGGCCACAGCAAAAGCCTCGCGGATGCGGCCGCGGAAGGGATGGCCCCTGCGGTCACCGGGCCGCCTATGCCACCTGATGCCGCCTGAAGGAGAGCGCCGCCAGCGGCGTCATCACGAGGGAGAGCAGGGCGTAGACCGCGACCACCATGCCAATCAGGTCGAGCACCACGGGGCCCAGCGGGTAGGACTCGAGCGCCGAGAAGGGCACGCTGAAGTTTGCGAAGTTGAGCGGGAAGAGCGCGAGCGCGCGCTCGAGGAGCCCGATGCCGCCCGAGGGCACGAGCCCCGTGAGCAGGACGAGCACCACGTCCGTCAGGAAGACGGCGAGCGTCGAGCGGGCGCGAGACGAGACGCCGAGCGTCAGGCACGCGAAGCCCAGGCACGCGACGTACATGAGGCCCACCAGGACGAGCGCCGCCTGCCCCGCCGAGAGCGGGTAGGGCGAGGAGAGCGCCATGCTCTGCATGGAGAGGCCAAACCCATCCGCGCCGTAGAAGACGAGCGAGAAGCCCACGATGATGACGGCGCAGAGCAAGAAGTATGCCGTCGCATAGGCGAGCGCGGCGACGACCTTCGCCGCGACGAGCGTGGAGCGGCCCCGCCTCGTGGCAAGCACCACGGCGTCCGCGCCGGACTGATACTCAAAGGAGAAGGTCGGAGCAAGGGTCACGCACACCGCCAGGATCGAGAAGACGAGAAACGCCGCGCAGCTGATGATGTTCTCCCAGCCGCCCACGTAGCCGTACTCGATCGGCTCGGAGACGCCCGCCCGCATCTCGGTCCAATAGGCGCGCTCGGCCTGGCTGTACTCCCACATGCCGGCCTGCCCGTCGTCGAGGGCGTACTGCGTCAGCTCGGAGACGGCGCCGTACCACTCCGCCGCCATCTCGGGCGTCACGCGCGCCGCCGTCTGGGCCGGCTCCTCGCCCGAGACGCGCCACGGCCTCAGCAGCCAGCTCCAGTACGGGTTGTAGAGCTCGTAGACCTCCTCGTCGGAGAAGCTCTGGAACATGAGGTCGTAGACGGCCGAGCCCGTCATCTGGGTCACCTCGTCGCGGTCGATCCGCGAGAAGAGGCGCTCCTGGTAGGCGGCTATGTCGGCGGCCGCGCGCTCGGGGGTGATGGCGCCGGCGTGCGCGTCTGCCTCCTGGCGGGACTGCGCGATGGCGTCTGTGCCCGAGAGGATCGCGCCGGAGGCGTCCGTCGTCTTGGCCTGCGCCACGTTGAGCGCCATGATGGCCACGAGGAACACGACCACGCCGACGTTGGCCGCGAGCGCCGTGCGCCGCGTGAGCATCTTCTTGATCTCGAACAGGATGAGCCTAGCCATGGCGTTCCTCCTTCATATGGGCGCCGCGACGCTCGCGCGGGCGGGCGGTGGGGGCGGCGTCGCGGAACACGTACAGGTAGAGGTCCTCGAGGGTGGGGTCAGCCGGCGCAGAGCCCGCGACCTGCGGCTGGTCTGCGACGTAGCGCACGAGGGCGCGGTCGGGGCCGAGGTAGTGCACGTTGCTCGCGCAGAGCCTGGCCTCGAGCGCCTCGGCCTGGCCGGCGGGAACGACGGCCTCCCACACCCTTCCTTTCGCCTCGGCCACGAGCTCGGAGGGCGCGCCCGACAGCACGACGGAGCCCGCGCGCATCATGAGGATCTCGTCGGCGATGTACTCCACGTCCGAGACGATGTGCGTGGAGAGCAGGACTATCTTGTCCTGGGCGAATCCGGCGATGAGGTTTCTGAAGCGCACGCGCTCCTTGGGGTCGAGCCCGGCCGTGGGCTCGTCGAGCACGAGGACCTCGGGGTCGTTGAGCACGGCCTGCGCGATGCCCAGGCGCTGGCGCATGCCGCCGGAGAAGGTGCGGATGCGCCTGCGCTCCTCGCCGGAGAGCCCCACGCGGTCGAGCAGCGCGAGCGAGCGGTCTCGCGCGTCGCGCCGGCCGAGGCCCTTGAGGGCGGCCATGTACTCCATGAAGTCGAGCGCCGTGAACTCGGGGTAGTAGCCGAAATCCTGCGGAAGGTAGCCGAGAAGCGCGCGGTAGGCGTCGCCCATGCGCGCGACGGGGGCTCCGTCGTAGCGCACCTCTCCCGAGGTGGGGCGCAGCACCCCGCAGACCATCCGCATGAGCGTGGTCTTGCCGGCGCCGTTGGCGCCGAGCAGGCCGTAGACGCCTGGGGCGAGCGTCGCGCTCACGCGGTCCACGGCGATCTTGGGCCCGAACTCACGGGTCAGCCGGTCGAGCGTCAGTTCCATCCTTCGCTTCCTCTCTCGTCAGGGGGATTCCTAGAGCGCCCCGGCGGGCGCGGGGACGTCGGCAAAGCCGGAGGCCGCCGCGCGCAGCCACGCGCGGGCCTCCGCCGCAGCGAAGGCGAGCGCGGCCGCCGCGGCCGCCCACCAGGCGAGCGCCGCCGCGGGGCCGAAGGCCGCCGGGCAGAGCGAGCGGGCGAGGACGCAGACGGCGCACACCCCTGCCGCGGCCGCGGCGGCGGCGACGGTCGCGTCCGGGCTCGCCGCGCGGCGGGCGGCGAGCAGCCCCGCCCCGAGGGCCGCGAGGTAGGGCGCGAGCCCCTGGGCGAGCACGGCCCAGGGCGCCCCCCCAGCCGGGCCCGCGAGGGTGGCGATCAGGGCGATCGCGAGCGCGTCCGCGCAGCAGAGCGCCAGGCCCCGGGCGCATGCCGCGGCCTGCGCGTTCACCGGGCAGGAGGCCTCGAGTTCGGCAATGCCGCAGGAGCGCGAGCGCGTGACCCCCGCGAGCGTGAAGATCGCGAGCGCCGCCCCGAGGGCGGCCGCGACCGTCCCGATGCCGACCCCGGAGAGGGAGCACGGCACGGCGAGAAGAACGAGCGCGACGTGGGCCGCCCACGCCCCCGCACCGACGCGGCGGGCCTGGCCGGCGACCACCTCCACGGCGCTCGGCCGGGAGGGGCGCGCCATCTCCGCCGCGACCGCCTCCACGAGCGCTCGTGGCGCGGCCGCGCCCGCGGCATCCGACCGATAGTGACCTCGCAGCGCGTCCTCAAGGGCACGTCTTTCTTGCCGTCTCATCGCACATCCCCCCGCTCGCCCTTCGAAACACCCAAGTCCGCGCGCAGCGCCTCGAGCGCAGACGATATGGCCCGCGACGCCGCGAACCTGCTCATGCCCAGCACGGCGCCCACCTCGCCGACCGCAAGGCCCTCCCCGTACCTGAGCTCCAGCGCCTCGCGCTGGGAGCGGGGCAGCCGGGCGAGGGCCGAGGCGAGGTCGCGCCCGTCGTCCCCCTCCCCCGGGTCTCCCCCGCCGGGAAGCGCCTCAGGGAGCTCCGCCCATGAGGACGCGCGGTCCCGGGCCATGTCGGCGCAGACGTTGCGCGCGATGGTAACGAGGTAGGCGCGGGCACGGCCCCGCTCCCGGTAGCGCGAGCGGGAGCGGACGAACCGCAGGAACGTCTCCTGGGCGGCGTCCTCGGCGAGCCCCGCCGGCGCATGCCTGCGGCAGTACCGCAGCACGTCCGCATAGTGCTCGTCGACCAGGCGCTCAGCCTCGCCCTCTCGACCGTTCTTCTCGCCCACGGCGCCACCTCCCTCTATCCCTATTAACGCGACGGCAGATCGAGATGAGCGGTCGAACCGAAATATCCGGAAGGCAAGGCTCCCGCGAGCGGCGCCCTCGGCAGGAGTTGAGAATTGCTTGACCATGTCCGGCTAACATTGAGGGGCTCCGGGTTCGACGGGAGGGATCATGGACGTGACGCGCGGGGGGCACCGGGACGCGCCCCTCATTCTCATAGTGGACGACGAGGCTGACATCGCGGACATGCTCGAGTCGTACTTCAGGCTCGAGGGTTACCGCACGCTCGTGGCGTGCGACGCCGCGGGCGCGATCGAGGCGGCGGGCAGGGCGCCCGACGCCATACTCCTCGACGTCAACCTGCCGGACGCCGACGGCTTCTCGGTGTGCCGCACGATCCGCGAGCTCGTGGCCTGCCCCATCATCTTCCTCACCGCCCGCGTCGAGGACGCCGACGCGATCGCCGGCTTCGCCGCGGGCGGCGACGACTACGTGACCAAGCCCTTCTCGCTCGAGGTCCTCGGCGCCCGGGTGAGGGCGCAGCTCGCGCGCGAGCACAGGCGCCTCGACCGGGCGACGGTGCGCTTCCCGGGAGGCATCGTCGTGGACTTCGCGCGCCGCGAGGTCCGTGTCGCGACCGACGGCGGCAGGCATGGCGAGCGCGTCGCCACCCTCGCGCGCAAGGACTTCGACATCGTGGCCCTCCTCGCCCACCGACCGGGGCAGGTCTTCGACCGCGACATGATCTACGAGCGCGTCTGGGGCGAGCCCGGCGACTCCTCCGTGGTGACGGAGCACGTTCGGCGCGTCCGGCGCGCGCTCGCCGAGGCCGGCTGCGCGACAAATCCGCTCGCGACCGTGTGGGGCGTGGGGTACTCGTGGCGAGCGTGAGCGGGGCGCTGCGGGGTCTGCGGTCGCGCGCGGCAAACTGCTCGGTGCGCGCCGCCTTCGCGCTCTACGCCGCCGTCGCGCTGCTCGCCGCGCTCGCGCTCTCGTTCGTCGTCACCGGGCTCCTGGGGCTTCTCGCCAACTCCCTGCTGCCCGTGGACCCGTACGCGTACTCCGGCACGTACGTGTACGACGCGCGGAAAGGGGAGCTCGTGCCCGCCGAGGCGCTCTCCTGGTACGAGATACCCGCCTCAGAGGCACTCCGCGAGAGCTCGTCGGTCCAGGTCACGGCGGACGCGACCGACATCGTCACCCTCTACGTGGAGTCGCGCGCCGACGCGGGCAAGCTGCCGATCGCGGTCGACACGCCACCCTCGGAGGCCCGCGACGGGGAGCTGACGGACCTCGCGTGGTGGACGGGCGCCGAGGGATCGCAGGGCAAGTCGCTCGACTTCGCGGACGTCGCCGCCTACGACGCCGCGGCCCGCGCCGCGCGCCCCGGGTCCGAGGACGCCGAGCGGCTCGCAGAGGGGCTGCCCGACAACGCCGACGGGGAGCGTCCCGCGGTCTCCAACGTGGGCTACTACCTGCCCTATCCCGGCGACCCCGGCGCGTACCGGGCGCTCGCGTGGCTGGCGGTGGCGTCGGTGCCCGCGATATTCGTCGCCTGCCTCGTCATAGCGGGGCGGCGCTTCTACCGCAGCCGGCTCGCGGGCCCCATCGCGGCCATGGACGACGCGGCGCGGCGCATCGCCGCCAACGACCTCGACTTCCGCGTCCGGGCGACGCGCGACGACGAGCTCGGGAGGCTCTGCGGGCAGTTCGAGGCCATGCGCGCCGAGCTCGCGCGGACCGAGGGGGAGCTCTGGCGCGCGGCAGAGAGCCGCCGCCAGGTCAACGCCGCCTTCGCCCACGACCTGCGCACGCCCCTCACCGTGGTGCGCGGCCAGGCGGAGCTCATCGCCAGGATCGCCGGGAGGGACGACGTGCAGGCGGCGGCCGCGGCGATCGTGCGCCAGGCCGAGCGCCTCTCCGACTTCGCCGACTCCATGCGCGGGCTCGACGCGCTCGAGGCCGCCGAGGTCGACCCGGCGCCGCTCGACCCGGCGGCGTGGGTGCGCGAGGCGGCGGCAGACGCCCGCGAGGTGGTGCGGGACGCGGGCCGCGGGCTCGTGGTCGCAAGCGCCGGCCTGCCGCCGCTCGTCATGGCGGACGGCCGCGCGCTCTCGCGCATCGCGGACAACCTCGTGGCCAACGCGGCGCGCTACGCCCGCTCCGAGGTGGGCGTCTCGCTCTCGTGGGCGGACGGGGAGCTCGAGCTCGTCGTCACCGACGACGGCCCCGGCTTCAGAGACGTTGCCCTGAAGCGGGCGGCGGAGCCCTTCTGGGGGGAGTCCAAGCGGTCACCTGGGCCTCGGGCTCTACGTGGCACGGCTCCTCGCCGAGAAGCACGGCGGTTCGCTCGAGCTGGCGCGCGCCGAGGGAGGGGGCGCGCTCGTCCGGGCACGCGTGTCCGCCCCGGAGACCCCGGCCGTGGCGCACGGGGCGCCGGATGCGTGACGCCCCCGGTCTTTTTTGCCCCCTCTTCTCCCGTTGAGGCTTTCTTGACCTCCCTTCCGTAGCCTACGTGCGGACGGCAGGAACGAGGACGGGAGACCACATGGGCGAAGGCAGCGAGGGCGCGGGGACGACAGGGGGATACGGCCGTCGGCGCGCGTGCGCCGTGGCGGCGACGGGGGCGCTCGCAACCCTTGCCCTCGCGCTCGGAGTCGCGTACGGGCCCGAGCTCTGGGGGTTCTTCGCCGACGGGGATGCCGTCCGCGCCTGGGCGGACGCCCAGGGGCCGCTCGCGCCCGTGGCCATGGGGGCGCTCGTCGTCGCCCAGATCGTGATCGCGGTGCTCCCCGGCGAGCCGGTCGAGCTCGCGGCGGGCTACCTCTTCGGCTTCTGGGAGGGCACGGCGGTGTGCCTGGCGGGCGGCATGGTGGGCACGCTCGTGGTGACCGTGCTGGTGAGGGCGCTCGGGATGCGCGTCGTGCGCGCGTTCTTCTCGGCCGAGCAGCTGGAGGGCGTCTCGTGGCTGCGCGACTCCGCGCGCTTCGAGCTCCTGATGTTCGTCGTGTTCCTCATCCCCGGCACCCCCAAGGACGTCCTCACCTACGTCGCGGGGCTCACCTCCTGCCGCTGGTGGCGCATCGCGGCCATCGCCACGGTGGGGCGCATCCCCTCGGTCGTGACCTCGACGCTCGCCGCGGGGTTCGCCTCGCGGGGCGACTGGGCCGCGGCAGGGGCCACGCTCGCGGCGACCCTCGCCCTCGTCGGCGCCGGCGCGGCCGCCTACGCCGCCGTGAGGCGCCGGGAGGCCGCGAGGCAGGGGCGACCGAGGTAGAATGGGCGGGAAGCCGGCCGAGAGGAGACCCATGGAAGCCCGCTCCCCCGCCACCCCCGAGAGCGCCAGGCGCATCCGTCGCGAGCTTGAGGCGCTCGCCGACCCCGCGTATCGGGACTTCCAGGCGAAGCTCGTGCCGACCGTCGACCCCGCGCGCATCCTCGGCGTGCGTACGCCGGCGCTGCGCTCCCTCGCCAGGCGGCTCGTCCGCGAGTGCCCGGACGGCGTCCGCGCGTTTCTCGGCACGCCGGCCCACGCGACCTACGATGAGATGAACCTCCACGGCGAGCTCATCGGCCGGGTGGCGAAAGAGCCCGAGGAGGCGTTCGGGCTGCTCGACGCGTTCCTCCCCCTCGTTGACAACTGGGCGACCTGCGACCTCATCCGCGTCCCCGCCTTCCGGCGCGACCTGCCCGCGGTGCTCGAGCGCATCCGGGGCTGGGTCGTCTCGGAGCCGGAATACGCGGTGCGCTTCGGGGTGGTACAGCTCATGACGCTCTTCCTGGATGACGCCTTCGAGCCCGAGCACCTCATGCTCGTCGCCGGCATCGACCGCCCCGAGTACTACATCAACATGGCGCGCGCCTGGTACTTCTCGTTCGCGCTCGTCAAGCAGCCCGCGGCGACGCTTCCCCTCTTCGAGCGGCGGCCGATCGCCCTTGACTCCTGGACGCACAACAAGGCGCTCCAGAAGGCGCGGGAGAGCCGCCGCATCGCACCGGATCAGAAGGCGTACCTGCAGTCGCTCAAGGCGTGAGCGGCCAGCGCGGCTCCCGAGAGCAGGCGGGCGCCCACGCCCCGCAGATCCATGGCGACCTTGCTCCCTATTCGACGCGGCGAGCCCGCACGATCAAGGGCGGAGGGGCGGCGAAGCGGCCGGCGGCGCCCAGGGAAGCTGGCCTCAGCGTCGCGGAATCCCTAGCGCCCTGCCCCGGAGGGCCCAAGCGCCATGTCCCGATAGCGCGGATCATCGCCCGCGAGCTCACGCCACTCAGGGGACGATACCCGCTCGACGAGCGCCTGGCGCATGAGCGACGTCACCTCGTCAGCCTGGCGCGCCTTGTGCTCCGCCCACGCCTCGCCGGCACGGGAGGGGTCGAGACGGTCGCCCATGCGGTCCCACAGCGGGGAGCCGGACGGGTCCGGGCGCGCCGGGGCGGCGGGCACGGCCTCGAGCGCTCGCGCGAGGGCCTCGAGCGCGCCGTCCTTCTCGCCCGCCGCGCGCAACGCCTCGGCGACTTCAAGGGACATCGCCGCCGAGAAGGTCGGGTTCACCGCGCCCATGTCGAGCGCCTCGAAGACCACCGCGGCAGCGTCGCCGGCCGCACGGGCGAACGCCGCGTCGCCCCGCATGCCCACCTCCTGCATGAGCGACGAGAGCACGAAGCCCGCCGCGCGCAGGCGCTCCGCCTGCAGAAGGTCGAGGGCCTCGTCGTCGCGGCCGAGCCTGCGGTAGGCAGAGGCGAGGAGCATCGTCGGGGCGCTCGCGTCCTGCCGGCGCACGAGCGGCTCCAGCAGCTCCGCGGCCTCCTCGTGCCGTCCCGCCTGGAAGAGCGTCGTGGCCTTCTGCTGCTGGGCGAGGAAGAGGGCAGACGGGTCCGTGGTCACCTCGAGCACGCGGTCGAGCAGAGCGAGCGCCTCGTCCGCGAGCCCGCCGGCGTCGGACACGCCGCCCCTCTCGCCCGCAGGAGCGAACGGCGTGGCCATTCCGTCCGCCCACACCGTGAGGAGCGACGCCAGCATGAGCAGCAGGCTCGCGTCAGAGTAGTGCTCCGCAGCGATCGCACGCAGCCGTTCGCGCGCGGCCGAGAGGTCCTTCTCGCCCAGCGCGTAGACCTCGGCGTAGAGCGCGGCAGATTCCTCGCTCGTAAGCTCGTCATGCCAGTCGAAGAGCTCGTCCAGGGTGAGCGAGAAGTACGCGGCGATGCGCGGCAGCAGGCTCACGTCCGGGAAACTCTGTCCGAGCTCCCACTTGCTTACGGCGGCTTTCGAAACGCCGAGGTGGGCGGCGAGCGCCTCCTGCGTGACGCCGGCACGGCGCCGCTCCCGTGCGATCGTGCGACCGATGTTTACGCTCTCGCTCATGGCTCCCCCTCGACGCTGCAGCCGGCTTTCACCTCCAGTATGCGGTCGAGCAGAAGCGGAATCAAAGGAGCGCTCGTTGACATTCCTCGCACGCGGTCAACCGAGGCTCGACGCCGCTCCCTAAAGCCGTACGAACATGCGACGAGAATCGCTCGCTAGGAACTGGAAACCAAAGTGAGCGTAGAAGCCCTCCGCGTGCTCGTCGGCCGGGTCGACGACAAGCGCCCGCGATGCGACGATGCGCGACGCCGCAGCCGCGCGGCGAATGGCGTCCTGCAGCAGACGGGCACCCGCCGACTCCCCCTGATAGCGCTCATCAACGGCAAGCTGGCCAAGCAGCGTGCAGGGGATCGGGTTCGGGGCGTTTCGGCGCAACGAGCCGGCAAGCGTCCCAACACGCGCGACCGCATGAGTGCTCAGCGCATAGAAGCCGCAAATCTCACCTGTCGCGAGGGGCAGCACGTACACCCGCGCCGTTCCGTCGCGCATCGCGCGGTGCGCACGCTCCTTGAGCCAGGCGTCGCTATCGACGTTGCCGGAGCAGAACCCGCTCACATCGTCCTCATCGCGAAGCGAGCGAATGCGACGAAACGCTAATCCTCCCATGAGAACTCGCGATCGAGCAGCTCGCGGGTGGCAGCGGGAACGGCGGAGTCGAGGGCATTCGCAAAGCGTCCGTAGTCATCTGCGGAGAGGTAGGTCGTGGCATCGTCGCTCACCTGCCGGCGAACCTCAAACGGGAAGCCGCCGCACTCGTTGAACATGTGAACGAAGACCTTGATGGCAGCGGACGGCGTCAGGCCCAGGGCAGCGGTGTTCCTGACGAAGGCGTCCTTCTCCTCGGCGCTCAACTTGGTGTTGAGCGACGTCATTGTTGTTGCCACGGAACCCTCCTCCTTCTTAATTCGCTCGGAATCTGCTATTTGATTCATTTTATACCACCTTAGACCACTATGTAATCTAACTAACTCAAAATGGCACCACTCACACCTCGCCCAGCAGCACGCGCGCGCACTCGCGGACGCAGAGCAGGTAGTACAGGGCGAGAAGCCCGAGCGTGCCCACCACGGAGCACGCCGCGATGGCGAGAAACACCTCGTCGGGCACGCCGCCCGCGAGCTGGCGCACCAGCATGAGGCCAAAGCAGTCGTGCACCACCGCAAGCGCCGCGGGCAGCGCAAAGGCAACGCCCACCTGTGCTCGCACGGCAGCACGCGCCTGCCGTTCGTCCGTCCCGAGCGCCATCAGCGTGGCGTAGGCGCGCCGGCCGTTCGCAGCCTGGCTCACCTGCTGGAGCGCGAGCACCGCCGCAGCGGCAACGAGAAACGCCTCCCCGTAGAAGATCCCCACGTAGCCTATCGGCGCGAGCGACGCCTCCGAGAGCGCGCCCGGGTCCGCGAGCCCGGCCGCGCGCTGCCCCACCGAGAACAGGAGCCCCGCGCAGATCATGCAGACCGCGCAGGCCACGAGCACGCACGTGCACGAGAGGGCCTGGCACCCCGTGGACACGTGGCCCTCCACCTGCCGCAGCGTGAAGGCGCGCAGCCCCTCCCAGTAGCTGGATCCGCGGCGCACGCGACCCGGCGCGCCCGTCGCCACCAGCCGAAAGACGAGCGAGGTGGCAACGTAGGCGGCCCACCCCATCGGCAGGATCGCGATCACGAAGAGCCCGGGCTGGACCACGCACGAGCCCCACACCACGGCGAGAAGGACCACGGCCAGAACCGCCTGCGCGCGCGTCACGCCACGATGGGTTGCGAAGGTAAGCTGCTCCGGCGCACAGTCGTGCTCGAGAAGCTCCACGAGCGGCCGTCGCAGCACGTCAACCACGGAGAGCGCGATTGCCAGCCCCTCGATCCCGGCAAACCACGCGCACGCGTCGAGCGCGGCCGCGGGCGAGAAGGACCAGGCGAGTCGCCACGGCACGCCAAAGACGAACGCCGCCACCGCGCCGAAGGCCGGCGACGCCACGACGCCGAGCGCGAGCCCCGCCGCCAGCGCCGCGAGCCCCACAAGCGCGCCTTCCGCCGCGAGGATCGCCGCGAGCGCCGGCGCGCGCATCCCGAGCAGCGCGTACGTCCCGAACTCCCGCGAGCGACGCCGCACGATGAAGCGCGTGGCGTAGGCCACGAGCACGGCGAAGACCAGCACCACAAAGACCGAGAAGGCACCCGTGATGTCGCGCGCCTTGTGGATGACCTCGAGCTGCGGGCCCGTGAGCGGCATCGCCAGGAGGTAGTCGCCCGAGGCGTTGAACGAGTAGAGCAGGCACGTGGCAAAGGCGAGCGTGACGAGGTAGGCCGAGTAGTCGCGCGCGCAGCGCGAGACGTTGCCGAGCGCGACGCGCAGGGTGACGGGCATGGCGGCTCCTTCCGGCCGGCGTCAGTGACAAGCCCATCGTCCTTCTCGCCCGCCCGGCGCGCCATCGCCCGGGCTTATGCTCCCCTAACGGTTTCGCAAGGTTACCTGCCGTAAACTGACACTCTACCAACGGTCGAGCCAACTCAACTGGCGGTCGGTTGAGCGCGGGGCGGCGTCGCGTGACGATGTCCCTGCCAGACGGACCCCAGCGAAAGGACCACCATGACCAAGCAGACCTTCGGCGCCACCATCTCCGCCCTGCGCAAGGAGAAGGGCCTGACGCAGCTCGAGCTCGCCCGGCAGATGGGCGTCACGGACAAGGCCGTGAGCAAGTGGGAGCGCAATCTGTCGTTTCCGGACGTGGCGTCGCTGCCCAAGCTGGCCGAGGTGCTCGGCACCTCGGTGGACGAGCTGCTCGAGGTGAAGACGGCGGCGCAGGAGGAGCCGGCAGGGTCCCGCGTGCCCGCGCTCGTGGAGCTTGTCCTCAAGGCGGTCGCGCTGGCCATGGGCGTGGGCGTGACCGCGCTCACCATCGTGGACGAGGTGGAGCCGAGAAACGCGCTCGGGCTTCTCGGCATCGGCGTCGCGTGCCTGGCGCTCGTCCAGCTCATGCACGGCCCCGAGCAGGAGTGATACGAAGGGATTGTCCCTTCGTATCATTACGCGCGATGACGCCACATGTGGTCCACGGGCCCGGAACCATGCCCCAGGTCCAGGCCGGAGGAGAGCGCGCCGGTGAGGTAGGCCTTCGCGCGCGACACCGCCTCGGGCAGTGCGAGACCCTCCGCCAGGCCGCAGGCGATGGCGCTCGAGAGCGTGCAGCCCGTGCCATGGGTGTTCCCGGTCTTAACGCGCGGGGCGCGCAGCCACGTCACGCGCGGGGCGCCCTCGTCATCGACGGCCGACTCCACCAGCACGTCGTTGGCGTCAGCCACACCATGCCCGCCCTTGACGAGCACGGCACAGCCCAGGCGCTCGGCAAGCGCGAGCGCGGCCGCCTCCTGTTCCGCCTCAGAACGCACCGGCTCGCCGAGAAGAGCCTCCGCCTCGGGGATGTTGGGCGTGATCACGCGCGCGAGCGGCAGCAGGCGCCCCACGAGCGCCCCCGCTGCGCCGTCATCTATAAGGCGCGCGCCCGAGGTAGCCACCATCACCGGGTCCACGACCACGTTCTCGGCGCCCCAGCGCCCGAGCCGCTCGGCAATGGCCTCGACGATCACGGCGGAGGACACCATGCCCACCTTGACCGCGGCGGGCGGGATGTCCTCGAATACGGCGTCGATTTGCTCGGCCACCATCTGGGGCGTGGCCTCCATGACGTCGCGCACGCCACGGGTGTTCTGCGCTGTGAGCGCGGTTATCGCGGTCTCGGCAAAGAGCCCGTGCGCGGCGATGGTCTTGATGTCCGCCTGGATGCCCGCACCGCCGCTCGAGTCCGAGCCGGCGATGGCGAGCACCGCGGGAACACTCCAGCTCCCCATGTCCATGAGACCCCCTATCTCGACTCCACGGCACCCTCGGCAAGGCAGCGCAGCTCGCGCGTCGCGGCCTCGATGTCCTCGGCGGCGAAGATCGCCGAGACCACCGCCGCCCCGTCGACGCCCGTCCCCGCGAGCGAGCCCATCGTGCGCGCGCTCACGCCCCCGATGGCCGTCACCGGGATGTCCACGGCGGCGCAGATGCGCGCGAGGCCCCCGAGGGACACGGCCACGGTGTCGGACTTGGTGGACGTTCCAAACAGCGCCCCCACCCCCAGGTAGTCCGCGCCAGCAGCCTGCGCGGCGAGCGCCTCCTCCACCGTGTGGGCCGAGACCCCCACGATGGCGTCCGGCCCGAGCGCCTCGCGCGCGGCGGCGCACGCTATGTCAGACTGCCCCACGTGAACGCCGTCCGCACCGCTGCGCCGGACCGCCTCCACGTCGTCGTCGATCACGAGGGGCACGCCGTCCGCACGGCAGAGGGGCAGGAGCTGGCGCGCCTCCGCCACAATCTCGTCCGTCGAGAGGCCCTTCTCGCGAAGCTGCACGAAGGTGGCTCCGCCCGCGATCGCCGCGCGGACGCAGTCCACGAGCGAACGCCCCCTGAGCCAGGACCGATCCGTCACCGCGTAGAGCAGCATGCCACGGCGGATGTCGGCGGGCGAGAAGGATCCGCGGACGACGGGTCCCACTTTTATGTGATTGGCGTCCATGAGGGACGTCTCCTTTCCTGGGCTCACGCCATTGCGTCGGACATGCGGACGGCACCGGCGGCACCGGCGGCGCGGACGGCAGGCTCGGTGGCGTCGGTGATGCCGCCGAGGGCGAGCACCGGCACGTGGGCCGCAGCGATGACCTGCTCGAGAAACGCGACCCCGCGGCCCGGGAGTGGCTTGCACGACGGCGCAAAGACGGGGCTCGCCACAAGGTAGTCGGCGCCGAGCCCCTCGGCAACCGCCACCTCGTCCACCTCGTGCACGTTGGTGCCGACGAGGGCGAACCCCTCCGGGCGCCCAACGCGCCCAAGCGCGGGCAGCGGCAGGTGCAGGCGCGACGCGCCGGCCTCACGGGCGGCGAGCACGTGGCCGTGGGCGATAAAGGCGACGCCCGCGCGGTCGCAGGCCGCCATGACCTCGCGGGCAAGCGCGGCGTACGCACCGTCGTCCAAGTCCTTCTCGCGCATGATAAGCGCGTCGTAGGCACCGGCGACCCGCGCCACCTGCTCGGGCAGCGGCCGCGCGCAGCGGCACCGGTCCGTCATGGCAACGCGCAGGAAGCTGCCATCAAAGAGCGATCCCATAGGCGCCCTCACACCAGAACATGGTCGTTCATGACCGGCTCGAGCCCCATGTCTCGCATGGCGGTACACATCTCGGCCAGGCTGCGGCTGTCGTCGATCTCAAACTGGTCGTCGCCCTCCTCAGCCTGGTGTGTATGCTCGCCGATGCCCGTGGACACGCCGGCCGAGACCTTGGTGGCCGTGATCGTGGCCACGTGGTCGCGGAAGCGCGCCGACTCGCGCGACGAGACCGTGACGCCGGCAAAGGGCATGAACAGGCGGTAAGCGCAGATGACCTGCAGGAGCTGCGCCTCGCTCACGTGCGGCCCGTTGGGCGTGACGGCGCCCGCGGCGGGACGCAGGCGCGGGCACGAGAAGGAGATCTCCGCGTGCGGGTAGGCCCGGCTCACGTAGTAGGCGTGCAGCGCGCAGGCGAGCGCGTCGTGGCGAAACTCCGAGAGGCCCAGCAGCGGCGCGAAGGCCACGCCGCGCATGCCTCCCCTGAGCGCGCGCTCCTGCGCCTCGAAGCGGTAGGGCATGATGCGCTTGCGGCCGCGCAGGTGGAGCTTGGCGTAGCGCGCCGGGTCATAGGTCTCCTGGAACACGGTCACGAAGTCCGCGCCGGCCTCGTGCAGGCGCGCGTAGTCGGCCACGTTGGCGGGGTACACCTCGACGCCGACGTTCCTGAAGCGCGCGGCCGCGAGCTCGCAGGCGCGCGCGATGTAATCGACGTCGGACGTCACCGGGTCCTCGCCGGTGAGCAGCAAGATCTCCTCCTGGCCCGTGGCGGCGATGGCGTCGAGCTCGGCGACGGTCTGCGCCTCGTCCAGGCGGGCGCGACGGATGCCGCTCTCGCAGTTGAAGCCGCAGTACACGCAGCGGTTCTCGCAGTAGTTTGCCAGGTAGAGCGGCGTGAAGAACTGGATGTTGGTGCCAAACCAGCGCACGCGCTCGGCCCGGGCCCGCTCGGCCATTTCCTCGAGGAAGGGCTCTGCCGCGGGCGACACGAGCACACCGAAGTCGGTGGGCTCCACCACGTCGGCGTCGAGCACGCGGCGCACGTCGGCGGCGGTCACGGCGTCGGGGTCGTAGGCCTCCACGGCGTCGAGCACGCGGTCGAACATGCCGTTGTCCAGGACGTCCATGTCGGGCAGGAAGGTCATGGGGTCCAGGCCGTAGTCGGTGCGGATGGCGCGCGCCATGTCCTTCTCGTCCATGGAGACGATGCGGCGGCAGCGCTTACCCACCGGCATGGTCTCAGGCTCCGCGACCTGCACGTCCTTCTCGTCCGCGCTCATCGGGCCTCCTCCCCCAGAAATCCGGTGAGCGGGCTCGAGGCCTCGCCCGCGCCGTCGAGCACGCGGCCGGGGCCCGCAAGGAACGCCGCGCGGCCGGCCCGCACCGCGTCACCGAAGGCGCGCGCCATGAGTGGGATGTTGCCGGCGGTGGCCACGGCCGTGTTGGCCATGACGGCGGCCGCGCCCATCTCCATGGCCTCGCACGCCTGCGACGGGCGCCCGATGCCCGCGTCCACGATCACCGGCAGGTCAATCTCCTCGATGAGGATGCGGATGAAGTCCCGCGTCACCAGGCCGCGGTTGGAGCCGATGGGCGCGCCGAGCGGCATGACGGCGGCCGCGCCCGCGCTCACCAGGTCGCGCGCGACGTTGAGGTCGGGGTACATGTACGGCAGCACCGTGAAGCCCTCGCTCGCCAGCATGTCGGTGGCGCGGACGGTCTCGGCGTTGTCGGGCAGGAGGTAGCGCGCGTCGCGAATGACCTCGACCTTGATGAAGTCGCCGCAGCCAAGCTCGCGCGCGAGGCGGGCGATGCGCACGGCCTCCTCCGCCGTGCGGGCGCCCGAGGTGTTGGGCAGAAGCGTCACGCCCTCGGGCACGGCATCGAGGATGCTCCCCTCCTGATTGGTGTTGGCGCGGCGAACAGCAAGGGTCACGATCTGCGCGCCCGCGTCCTCCACGGCCGCCCTGACCACGTCGAGCCTGAACTTACCCGACCCCAGGATGAAGCGCGACGCAAACTCCTTGCCGCCGAGGGTCCAGGTGTCCGCGCTGGGCGCGACGGCGCCCGATGCGATGTGCTCTGTCATGGTGCTTCCTTTCGTTGATGGGCGCCGCGGGCGCTGGGCCCCGCAAAACAGGTCGGCCCGCGGCGCGTTTGGTTGCCAGATAACCGGGGACGTCAGGAGCCCTCGAGCCCCAGGACGATCCTCACGGCGAGAAGAGCCTGCTGGGCGGCGCAGAGCGCGACGCGCGGGGCGAGAAGCGCCCCGGTCGCCCCGACGTCCGACGCGCCGTCGCCGCAGACGTAGAAGCGCCGGCTCACCCGCCTCGTGACGATCTCGCTCGCCGAGCCCGCGCCCGCCATGCCGTTGCCGGCGACGAGCACGGGACCCTCGGGCAGGGTGAGGAGCTCCTCGGCGAGAAGCGCCTTGGCCTCGGGGTCGTCGAAGGCCTCGCAGACGATGTCGCACCCCCCGAAGATCACCCGGGCGTTCTCGGCCGTGACGCGGGTGCGCAGCGCCTGCACGCGCGTGCCCGAGCCGACGGCGCGGAGCTGCTCGGCGAGCGCCTCGACCTTGGGACGGCCCAGATGCTCGCGGAAGTAGTGCTGGCGGTTGAGGTTGCCCTCGTCAACCACGTCAAAGTCGGCGACAACGAGCTCGCCCACCCCGCTGCGCGCAAGCATGACGGCGATGTTGGAGCCGAGCCCGCCCGCCCCTGCGATCCCGATGCGCGCCGCGCGCAGGCGCTCCCGCGCCTCGTGCCCGATACGGCACTCGAGGGCGTCGGGGAGAGCGTCCCCCACGACGGCACCGCCCCTCTCGACGTCCCTCTCCCCCGCCATCAGCCGCCTCCCACGAAGCGGACGACCTCGAGTGCGTCCTCGGCCGTCAGCCGACGGGCGTCGAACTCGGCACGGGGAAGGATCTCTCCGTTGAGCTCGCACGCCACGCGGGCACGCTCGTATCCCATCTGCTCCAGCACCTCGGCGACGGTCCGGCCGTCGGCCTCGGGCGCGGTCCTGCCGTTTATCTGTGCCATGGCAGCCCCCTATTCCAGGTCGAGGTCGATCGTGGTGCCCTCGAAGACCTTGTTCACCGTGCGGACGGCGCACATCTTGCCGCACATGGTGCAGGTCCCCTCCGTCGAGGCAGGCGAGGCCTCGTGGCGCGCGCGGGCCGTGTCCGGGTCGAGCGCGTAGTCCCACATCTCGCCCCAGGCCAGGCGCCGTCGGGCGTCGCCCATGCGGTCGTCAACCTCGCGCGCGGCGGGCACGCCCTTGGCGATGTCCGCCGCGTGCGCGGCGATCCTGGTGGCGATAAGGCCGTCGAGCACGTCCTTTGCGTCGGGCAGGCAGAGGTGCTCGGCCGGCGTCACGTAGCAGAGGAAGTCCGCCCCGGCGCTCGCCGAGATGGCCCCGCCGATGGCCGCCGTGATGTGGTCGTAGCCCACGCCCACGTCCGTCACGAGCGGGCCGAGCACGTAGTACGGCGCGCCGTGGCAGAGGCGCTTCTCCATCGTCACGTTGGCGGCGATCTCGTTGATGGCCATGTGGCCCGGGCCCTCGATCATGACCTGCACGCCCGCGTCCCAGGCGCGCTTCGTGAGTTTACCGAGCTCGATCATCTCGGCGGTCTCCGCCGCGTCGTTGGCGTCGAAGAGGCAGCCCGGCCGGCACGAGTCGCCCAGCGAGATGGTCACATCGTACTCGTGGCAGATCTCGAGCACCTCGTCGTAGTGCTCGTAGAAGGGGTTCTCGTTGCCCGTGACCTCCATCCAGCCAAAGAGGAGGCTCCCGCCGCGGCTGACGATGTTCATGAGGCGCCCGGTCTCCTTGAAGGTCTCGATCACGCGGCGGTTGATGCCGCAGTGGATGGTGAGGAAGTCCACGCCGTCCTCCGCGTGGGCGCGCACCGTGGCGAGAAGGTCCTCAGCGGTGAGCTCCACGAGCGGCTTCTCCATGTAGCCAATGGCGTCGTACATGGGGACGGTGCCCACCATGAGCGGCGTGCGCTCCACGAGCTGCTGGCGGAAGAAGCGGGTCTTGCCGGAGTTGGAGAGGTCCATGATGGCGTCCGCACCGTACTTCTCGGCCGTGCGTACCTTCTCCCACTCCATGCCGGCGTCCGCCACGTCCCCGGAGATGCCGAGGTTGACGTTGACCTTGGTGGAGAGGCCCGCGCCCACGCCGCGCGGCACGAGGCCCTTCTCGAGGTGGCGAACGTTGACCGGGATGG
Source organism: Thermophilibacter provencensis (assembly GCF_900128445.1). Taxonomy (GTDB): domain Bacteria; phylum Actinomycetota; class Coriobacteriia; order Coriobacteriales; family Atopobiaceae; genus Thermophilibacter; species Thermophilibacter provencensis. The sequence goes on from NZ_LT671417.1 coordinate 2,506,342, forward strand.
CGATGCGTCCCGCCGCCACGCCCGCGCGGATGAACTCCGGGTCTCGGCGCTCCGCCTCCGCCACGACGCGCATCTCGGGCGTGACCTGCCCAGCGCGGGCGTAGTCGAGCTGCGTGACGAGGCCCTTCTCGCCGCGCGGTGCCTGCCCGCCCAATTTCTCTACAGCTGTGCTCATGCGCAAAACTCCCTCCGTTGGCATTACCCATGTCAGGTTCCTCGGGTCGGGGCGGGCGCGCCCCCTCTCAGCCTGCCGTCCTGCAAGCTCCCCGCGCTATGCGGTTGTTCCGGCGGAGCGAAGTCCGCCTGCGGCAAGTATAGCGCTCCCCTAGGACGTGTGTGCGCTCGAGTCTAGTGCGCCGCAGCGAGGCAAACGGCCCCTCAATCAAGGAGCTCGCCAGCAGCCTGCGCGTGAGCGCCATCACCACCTCCGCCTGGGCTTGCAAGCGCCGCGCGACCGCGAGGCGTTGCAACGAGCACGTGCTCGAGCGCCCCGGAGCCGTGAAGCGCCGCGCCGCAGGTCACGACCTCGCGGGCCAGCTCGGCGTCAGCGACCACGCTGCCGGCGACAAGGTCCGCTCCAGCCTCCAGCACCGGCGCGCAGATCGTGGCCGACGGGCCCACCACGCAGGTGAGCGCGCCGCGCGAAAGCTCCAGCAGGCGCGGCATGGTCTTGTTGGCGAGCGTCATGCCCGTCATGACGACGAGGTCCGCGCCCGGCAGCAGGTACTCGCAGGCGGTGTCGGGCAGGTCCGTGTCCGCGCGGGCAGAGCGCTCCAGCACGACGACGTCCGCATGCTCCGCGATGGCCGCGAGGTGCGGGAAGTGGCCGACCACCACCGCGCGGGGCCGCGAGCCGTCGCTCTTCTCGGCCGCCATGCGCGCGGCCACCGGGGCGAGAAACACGAACGGGTCCGTGCTCTCCGCGTCCTCGACCAGGCCCAGCGCACCCAGCCGCCCTCGCTGGTTGTGCCAGGCGTTGAGCGCCGCCACGCCCACCGACGCCACCTCGAAGTCCCACGACTTGGCACCCGCCGCAAGCTCGCGCAGCGGGCGGCCCGCCCAGCCGCGCTCCATGCGCAGGCGCGCGCCGCCGCGATGGAGCGCGGCCACGCCCGTCCCGCATTCGGCCTCGACGAGGCAGTGGTGGGCACCCATGACCACGCGCCGCACGAGCGCGTCCTCGGGAACCTGGGCAATCATTCGGTCGTAGAGCGACCACGCATCTGTCATCATTTCCTCCAGGTTGGGTCGTCGCGACTTTGGCTCGTCGCGGTTGGGTCGGTCGGGAGGCGGCATGCTGTTCATTCTCACCGGGGACATCCGGACGGGCAAGACCACGTGGCTCGAGGCGCGCGTGCGCGAGCTCGAGGCGGCGGGCGTGCCCGTGCGCGGCGTGCTCGCTCCGGGCGTGTGGCTCGACTGCAAGAAGGTCGGAATCGAGAACGCGCTGCTGCCCTCGCGCGAGCGCGTCCTTCTCGCCACGCCTGCCGGGGATGGGTGCTCGACCGGCCTGGGCTGGGACTTCGACGCTGCGGCGCTCGCCCGCGTGAACGCGCACCTCAACGGGCTTGCCGAGACGACAGGCGAGAAGGACGCGCGCCCCGGGCTCCTCGTCATCGACGAGGTCGGCCCGCTCGAGCTGCGCCGCGGCGGCGGCCTCACCGCGGCGCTCGAGCTGCTGGACGCCGGCCCCGCACCCATCTGGCCACACGCGCTCGTGGTCGTGCGCTCCGGCCTGGCCGATGAGGTGGCCGCCCGCTGGCGCCCCGCGTGGGGCTCGGTCGAGGTTCTGCGCCCCGACGAGCGGGGCAGGCGGCGCCTCCTGGGGTCCGTGCTCGACCAACGGGCGCCACACGGCGTTCGGGGAGAGGATTGTCGGTGATTTTTATCGCTCCCCACGAGTAGGGGCATGACGGCCGATTCGTCTACCTGCGGATCTTCGACCTCGCGTCGTGTCCATACTCGCCAGGAGCCCGTAAAATCACAGACAATCTCCCCTACTCGCGCACGGCGCCGCGCATCAGCGCGTCGTACTCCTCGTCCGTGAGGTCGTGGCCGTAGAAGAGCCGGTAGTACTCCCCCACCACGTCGCGCAGGTCGTCGTCGAAGCGCTCCGGGTAGCACAGGCGCGCGTACCACTGCAGGCCGATGATCTGGTTGACCGACGCCGGCATGGAGATCCAGTTGTACGGCACGCTCGGCGCGCGGAAGTAGTTGCCGGACGTGATGGCGGCAAGTTCAGCCCAGGCAGGCTCGTCCCCCACCGTGTCATAGATCGAGTCGCCCACGAAGACGATGAGCTCGGGGTCCCAGAGCGCGATCTGCTCGAGGCCGATCTCGTTGCCCTTGCCGCTGGACGACGGGTCGTCCACCACGACGACGTTCTCGGAGCACAGGTCGATGATGCCCGACTGGAAGCCGCCGCGCGCCATCGCGTTGGTACCCGTGTCACCGAGCAGGTACGCCGCGCGCGGGCGCTCGCCCTCGGGCACCTCGGCCACGACGGCCTCGACCTCTGCCACCGCGTCGCGGCAGTACTCCGCAAGCTCAGCGGCCTTCTCGGAGTCCAGGATGTCCGCAAGCTGGTCGTAGAGCTCGGCGTAGCTGTGGAGGTCGGTCGAGTCGATGTGCACGCACGGGATGCCAATCTGCTCCTGCAGCGTGTCCAGCTCCTCGGCAAGCGAGTCCTTGGCCTCGCCGATGTCGATAATCAGCTGCGGGTCCGCCGCGGCGACGGCCTCGCGGTTGAAGTCGCCCTTGCCTCCGTAGATCTGGCCAAAGACGGGCAGGTCAGCGAGGTCCTCGCCGAGGTAGGCAAGCTGCTCGTCCGTAAGCTCGCCGGAGAGGCCGACCATCTTCTCGGGCGCCACCGTGAGCAGCACCTGCTGCGCCACGGGCCCGGATGCCGCGATGCGCTCGACCTCGGCCGGAATCTCCACCTCGCGCCCGAGCGAATCCGTGACCACGCGCGTGGCCGCCTGCTCCGCCGCAGGCCGCTGGTCGTCGGCCTGCTGACCGGACTCCGCCGCCGGCGTGCCCCCGCATGCCCCGAGCGACGCCGCCACCGCAAGCGCCGCAACAGCCGACAAGAACGTCCTTCTCCTCACTTCTTCTCCCTTCCGCCTGTAAATTGGGGACAGTCCCCAATTTACATAAAACTTTTGTGCGAATTGGGGACTGTCCCCAATTCGCAGGCCGGCACGCAGGCGCGCGCCCGATCGTTGTGGAGCGAGCTGACCTCGACGGGCAGGCCGTAGAGCTCGCTCAGGAGCGGCCCGGTAATGACGTCCGCCGGCGAGCCGCACGCGCGCACGCGCCCGCCGTCGAGCGCGAGCACCGTGTCCGCGTAGAGGTAGGCCAGGTCGGGCGCGTGCGTGGACGCGATCACCGAGAGCCCCTCGCTCGCAAGCCGCCGCACGACCGCCATCACGCGCGCCGTGTTGCCAAAGTCGAGCGCGCTCGTGGGCTCGTCCATCACGATCGAGCGCGCGTCCTGCGCGATGGCGCGGGCGATAAGGACGAGCTGCCGCTCACCGCCAGAGACCTGCATGAAGCTCCGGTGCGCGAGGTGCGCCACGCCCACGCGCTCGAGCGCCTCCTCGGCGCGGGCGCGGTCCGCCGCGGCGGGCGCGCGCAGCGGCCCCAGGCGCGACGCCGCGCTCATGAGCACCACGTCGAGCACCTCGTAGTCAAAGACCTGCGCGTGGCTCTGCGGAACGAAGGCCATCTCGCGGGCGCGCTCGGCTATCGTGAGCTCCTTGAGCGGCCGGCCGTTCACGAGGATGGTCCCCGCGCGCGGGCGCTCGAGGCCCAGGATGCAGCGGAAGAGCGTGGTCTTGCCCACGCCGTTAGGCCCGAGCACGCACGCGAGCTCGCCGTCCGCGACGGAGAGGTCCACGCCCTCGAGAACCGCGTGGTCGCCGTAGGAGAAGCTGAGGCCGGAGATCTGGAAACTCATGTCAGCCGCGCCCCCTCTTCACGATGAGCCACAGGAAGAACGGCGCGCCCACCACGGACGTGAGGATGCCGATGGGAATCTCCGCCGTGAGCGCGAGGCGCGCGATGTCGTCCACCACCAGGAGAAACGTGGCCCCAGCGAGCATGCTGGCCGGCAGGAGATGCCGGTAGTCACTGCCCACCAGACCGCGCGCGAGGTGCGGCACCACGAGCCCCACCCAGCCGATGAGCCCGGAGACCGCCACGCTCGCCGCGGTCACGAGGGCCGAGAAGAGCACGGCCACGGCGCGCACACGCGGGGCGTTAACGCCCATGGAGAGCGCCTCGTCATCGGACATCGTGAGGACGTTGAGGCGCCAGCGCATGGCCATGAGGCCCGCGAGTCCGATGGCGATGGGGCCGGCCGCCAGCGCGAGGTCGGCCACCTTGGCGCCGTTGAATGAGCCGAGCAGCCAAAAGGTGATGGCCTGCAGCTGGTTGGACGGGTCGGCCACGAGCTTGGTGTAGGAGACGCCGGCCTCGAAGAGCGACTTCACCATGATGCCGGCGAGCACGGTGACAAGGATTCGGTTGCCGCGCGCCCGGCCGCTCACCAGCAGCACGATGCCCACCGCGACGAGCGAGACGGCAAAGGCGGAGCCGGAGATCGCGAGCGAGCCAGCCCCCGCGAGAATCGCCCAGCACGCGCCGAAGGCCGCGCCCTGCGACGCGCCGAGGAAGTCCGGCGAGACGAGCGGGTTCTGGAAGATGCCCTGGAAGGCGGCGCCGGCGGCCGAGAGGCTCGCGCCCACGAGAATCACGAGCAGGATGCGCGGCAGGCGCACGTTGAAGAAGAGCGTCTCCTGCTGCGCGGAGAAGTCGCCGAGGCCCGGCGCCACGCGGGAAAGCAGCAGCTCGAGCGCGTCGGCCGGGCCGATGGGATAGCGGCCGAGCGCCAGCGAGACGAGCACGGCGGCCACGAGCAGCGCGCCGAGAAGGGCTATGATGCGGCCGGGATGTCTGCGGGCGAGGGCCGTCATGCGCGCTCGCCCTTCCCCGGTCCCTCGCCGCGACGCTCGGCGCGACGGCGGACGAGCTGCGCCACGATGGCAAGCGCGATCTCGGCGGGAGTGACGGCCCCGATGGCGAGGCCTATCGGCATAGCCACGGCGTCGACGCGCTCCTGCGGCACGCCTGAGGCGACGAGGTGCTCGCGAGCGAGGGCGGCCTTGCGGGCGCTGCCAATGCAGCCCACGTAGGCAGGCTGGACGTCGCGAGCCAGCACGGCGAGAAGGACCGTCTCGTCGTGGGCGTGCCCGTGCGTGAGCACGACGACGGAGTCGCGCGGCCCGATGGCGGCGCTGGCGGCAAGATCGTCAAACGCGCCGCAGTTCACGGTGGCTGCCTGCGGCAGACGCTCGCGCATGGCGAGCTCCGGGCGGTCGTCATAGACGTGGACCTCAAAGCCGGCCGCCGCGGCCGCCAGGCCCACGAGCGCGGCGCCCACGTGCCCGGCGCCAAAGACGTGCAGACGGCTCGGGGCGGTAACGGGCTCGCGGTAGGTGGCGTGGGCATCGTCCCAGGCCGGGGCGTCCAAGCGCGCGGCCGGGCCGACCTCGATCTTAGGCGCGGCGGCGTCCGCCCAGCGCTCCGCCACGCAGGCGGGCTCGTCGCGCAGGAGCGCGTCACGCACGGCGAGAAGGACGGGCAGGTCGTCGGCCGTGAGCGCGCGCACGGCGAGCAGCGCGTCGCCACCACAGGCCATGGCGTCGCCGGTGTGGTACCACTCAAGGCTCGGTGCGCCGCCGGAGCGCACCGCGCGGGCGCGCTCGATGGCCAGCCGCTCGATCGCACCGCCGCCGACAGTCCCGATGAGCTGGTCGTTTGCGAGGACGGCCAGGCGTGCGCCCTCGTGGCGCGGCATCGAGCCGCTCGTGGCGAGCAGGCTCGCCAGCCCCACGCGCCGCCCGGCCTCGAGCTCCGCCACGAGCGCGGAGACGAATCCCTCGTCAGAGAGAGAGCCGTTGACGGGGCGCGCGTTCTTCTCGCCCGCCGCGTTCTTCTCGCCCGCCGCGCCCTGCTCTGCCGCCGCGTTCTTCTCGCCCACGGCGCCCGAGAGCGCGAGGATCGCCTCGAGCACGCCGCCGCCCACGGCCAGCGCCTTGTCGGAGGCGCTCTCGATGTACTCCGGGTGGCAGCGCGGGTCCACGTCGCCGCACTTCATGCCCTTGCGCACGGGAACGCCGGCCTGCAAGAGCCCCCGCACCACACCGTCAATTGTGGCGCGCATGGGCTCGCCGGCTACCGTGGCGCAGACGTCGCCGGCCGTGACCTGCGCGCCGATCTCCACGCACGGCTCGAAGACGCCGTCCGCGGACGCGCGCATCACGCGCTCGCCGGCGTAGCCGCCGATGAGCCCGGGCACCGCCGTGTTGGGGATGGGCGAGCCCTCGTAGTAGACGCGCCCCAGGTAGTGGCCGCGCATCGTCTCCACCGCAGCGTCGCAGTCCTCGCGCGCGGTGAAGCCGGGACCCACGCCGATCACGACGGGCGCCATGTCGCGCGTGGTGCCAAGGTTGCGCTTGGCGAGAATTGCGTCCACCAGTGCGTCCGGCGCGAGCTCGCGCACGCAGGCGGCCTCGGGGTCAACGAGCACGGCGACGTTTCCCGCCGCCGCTGCCGCACGAGCCGATGCGGCGTCCGCGCAGAGCACGCCGCGCACGCCCTCCACGCGCGTCTCGCCCAAGCGGATGGCCTCCGAGAAGCACACGGTGCGCCGGATGGACGTGGGAACCGCAAGGTCGCACATCACGACCTGCATGCCTGCGCGGAAGAGCCGCAGCGCGATGCCCGACGCGATGTCCCCCGCCCCGCGAATGACGACCAGCATATCCGGAAACCCCCTCGTCAACGTTATACTTTCAAAAGCATAACGGCCTGCGCGACCACTCGTATTCCATCTGGTTAGTCTAGCTTACAAAATGTTTGCCTTAACGCGCTGCCCCCCGAACGGCACCTTCCCGCCGGTGATGGGTCAAAAGTGACAGGCACTTTTGACCCATTCGGCGGCGATTGCCCTCCGCCTGCGCGGTCGTCGTCACCCCCGCCCCTGGGTACGTACACAATTTCAAGGTCTATTCGGTACCATGCAATATTGTTTCCGCAGCTAGCGGGGTTGAGCTCCCCAGCATCAACTTCGCAATAGTGTACGTATCCGGGACGGCAGCGTACGTACCCGGAAGAAGGGGACCGCCGCAGCCGACGCGCCGCAGGCGAGAAGATCCTCAACTCGCGGCGATAGCCCGCACGGCGTCCACGGCAGCGTCGACCTCCTCCTCCGTATTGAACCAGCCGCAGCTCAGGCGCACGGCGCCCCTGCGCTCCGTCCCCAGCGCGCGGTGCATGAGCGGCGCGCAGTGGGCGCCGGCGCGGCAGGCGATCCCCCAGCCGGAAGCGAGCGCGTCGGCAACCTCGGCCGAGTCCAGGCCGTCCACGTTCAGCGCCACGATCGACCCGCAGCGCCCGGTCGCCACGGGCCATCCGCCGTACACCGTCACGCCCGACACCCCGGCCACGCCCTCGTAGAGCCTCTGCGCGAGCTCGTGCTCGCGCGCGCCGACCGCAGCCGGCCCGCCGCCCTCCTCGATGCACCGCACGGCGGCGAGAAGCCCGGCGAGGCCGTGGGCGTTGAGCGTGCCCGCCTCCATGCGCGTGGGCCACCCCAGCGGGTGGCGACGGTCGAACGAGTGGACGCCGGAGCCCCCCTCCGCCCACGGCCGTGGCTCGACGCCCTCGGCCACCGCCATCCCGCCCGTGCCCTGCGGGCCCATGAGGCCCTTGTGCCCGGTGAAGCAGACCACGTCGAGGCCCATGGATGCCATGTCCAGGGGCACCGCCCCCGCCGTCTGCGACGCGTCCACCACGACGAGCGCGCCGACCGCGTGCGCGAGCTCGGCCACGCGCGCCACGTCCACGAGGTTGCCGGTCACGTTGGAGCCGTGCGTCACCGCGACGAGGCGCGTGCCCGGCGTGGCAAGCCGCTCGAGGTCGTCCATGTCCAAGAAACCGTACGCGTCGCAGCCCGCGTACGCCACCTCCGCGCCCCACTCGTCCGCCAGGCGCGCGAGCGGCCGCAGCACGGAGTTGTGCTCCAGCACGGTGGTCACCACGCGGTCGCCCGGCCCCACAAGGCCCGAGATCGCAGCGTTGAGGGCGCAGGTCGAGTTTGCCGAGAAGCACACGTGGTCGGCGCGCGGGCAGCCGAGCAGATGCGCCATCGCCTCGCGACAGCGCAGCACCATGCGCCCCGCGTCGAGCGCGCCCGCGGACGCGCCGCGCCCGGCGTTGCCGAGCGAGCCCATCGCGGCCACGACGGCATCCACGACCTCCTGCGGCTTGCGCATCGTGGTTGCCGCGTTGTCCAGGTAGATCATCGACCCCACGTCCTTCTCGCCTGCCGATTAACGCGCATAATCTGCTACGACTTTCTATATCCTCAGGTGGAAATAGCGCACATGTCAGATTTTGCGCGTTATTTCCGTCCCGCGCCACGCCTGCGCCGTACCCGGGCCCGCCTCGCCGACGAGAAGGACGGCACGCCTCAGCGAAACTCCAGCAGCTCCACCACGGCCCAGCCCTCCACGGGCACGCCGTCGGCGGCAAGCGCTGCCGCGAGCTCGTCTTGCGCCTCCGGCGCGGCCTTCCACGCCAGCCCGCAGCCTGCCGCGACCTCCCCGGGAACCGGGATCATGCGGCCGGGCAGCCCGCGCCGAAGGCAGCACTCCTCGCACGACATCGCCGCCGTGGCGGTGGGAAACGTCACCACCAAAGACGGCACCCGCACGCGCGCCATCGCCCGCCGTCGGCCCTACGGCCGCACCACGAGGCTCGCGCCGGTCAGGCGCTGCGCGATCACGTACATGTTGGTCACCTCGCCCACGGCCAGCGTGTCCGCGATGCCGTAGTGGTCGAGGCAGGTCCCGCAGGTGAGCACCTCCACGCCGGAGGCCGCGAGGCCCCGCAGGTCCTCGAGCGCCGCGGACCCCTCGCAGCTGAGGCGCGCGCCTCCGTTGTAGAGCAGGACGCACGCCGGCAGCTCGTCGAGCTGCGTGAGCGAGTAGACGAAGCTCCCCATGAGCTTCTTTCCCAGCACGTCGTCCCCGGTGCCCATGCACTCAGAGGTGATCGCCACGACCACGCGGCGCGGAGAGGCCGCCGCGGACGGCGTGCCCGGCGCCGGCACCTCGCACGTCGCCGACTCGGCCTCCGCGTCGCTCACCCCGAGCGCCACGGACGTGGTCACGGTAACGCGCCATTCCTTCTCGCCCAGGCGCTCGCTCGCCACCGCGCAGCCCTTGCCCTCGCCCATGCGCGTGAGGTTCTGCACCGCGATCTCGTTGTCCACGAGCGTCTCCACGCTGCCCGGGCCGGCCAGCGCCGCGAGTGCCTTGAGGGTCCGCACCACGGGGATGGGGCACGCCTCGCCCCGCGCGTCGATCGTGAGCACCGTCTCTGCCATGTCCGTCCCTTCGCTCGCTCGCCGAAAATCGTTCTGCCTGCCAGACAGATTGTAATAGGGCGTTATATTTTGAGAACTACAAAGCGGCAGGCGGTAGGACAGCATCGAGGAGGTGCGCATGGGCTTTGCGGAGGCGCTGGGTGTGGGACGCGGCGTGACGTCGGTCGTGGGCAGCGGCGGCAAGACGTCGCTCCTGGCGGCGCTCGCGCGCGAGCTGCCGGGTACCGTCGTGCTCGCCACCACCACGCACATCCTGCCGTTTGCGGACGTGCCGCTCGTGACATCGGGAGACGCCGCGGACGTGCGGGCGGCGCTCGCGGCGTCGCGCGTCGTCTGCGTGGGCTCGCGGGGCGAGAAGGACGGCAAGCTCGTAGCCCCCTCCCTCGGCATGGAGGCGCTCGCCGCCCTCGCGGACTACGTCCTCGTGGAGGCCGACGGCGCGCGGCGGCTGCCGCTCAAGGCGCACGCCGCCTGGGAGCCCGTCATCCCCGCGTGCTCGGGCCGCACGGTGCTCGTGCTCGGCGCGTCGGGGCTCGACCGGCCCGTGCGCGAGGCGGTCCACCGCCCGGAGCTCTTCTGCGAGCTCGCCGGCTGCGCGCCGGAGGACCTTGCCACGCCCGCGCTCGTCGCCCGCGCCGCCAACGCCGAGGCGCTTGCCGACGTCGCCCTCGTCAACCAGGCCGAGACGGCGCCCGGGCGCGCCCGCGAGCTCGCGGTCCTTCTCGCCATCCCGGCGTTCGTGGGTAGCCTGCGAACCGGAACCATAGGCACGCCATAGGCGTTCAAGACCGCAGGGGCACTGCCAGAAAACTCCGCGTAGCCGAACGCAACCCAAAGTTGCGCGATAGGTGCTGTTGTCAACCGGGGCGACTTGCTATGGTTGAGGCCAGCCACGCGGAAAGGAGCTGCCATGATTTACGGACTGGGACCGACGGAGCTCGCCATAGGGGCGCTCGTCGCGCTGGTAAGCGCCCTGCCGTGGATTCTGCTCGTGGTGCTCATGGTTCTTGCCATCCGGTGGTTCCTGCGCCAGGAGCGCGAGCGCAAGGACCCCGAGCGCGTGGCCGTGCGCCGCTCGCTCGGCGAGGTGCTGCGCGCCCATCGCGAGCGCTGCAAGATGACGCAGGAGCTTGTTGCCGAGAAGATCGGCGTCAGCAGGCAGGCCGTGTCCAAGTGGGAGTCGGGCGCCACGGAGCCCAGCACGAGCAACCTCATCAAGGTCGCCCGCCTCTATGGCATCGACCCGGCCGACCTCCTCCGCGAGGTAGAGGACTAGCTAAAAAAACAGACCGGCACCTGAGGACCGAGACGGCGGACGCCCGCCGACTTCCTAAGCAGGATCTTCCGCAAAGCGCAGTCCTGCGTGGAAGTCGGCGGGCGTCCCCTCCCGGCGAGGCTCTGCCTACAGGTAGGCCACGGCCTTGATCTCGACCTTGGCGGCCTTGGGCAGCGCGGCCACCTCGAAGGCGGCGCGGCTGGGGTAGGGCGCCTCAAAGAACTCGCCGTAGACCTCGTTCATGGCCGCGAAGTCGACGATGTCGTCCAGGAGGACGGTGACCTCGGCGACGTCGGCCATGCTCGCGCCGGCGGCCTCGAGGATGTTCTTGATGTTGGTGAGGCTCTGGCGGGTCTGGGCGGCGATGTCCTCGCCGGCGAACTCGCCGGTTGCCGGGTCGATCGGCAGCTGGCCGGACACGTGAATGGCCTTGGTGGCCGGGGCGGCCACCGCCGCGGAGTAGGGGCCGAGCGCGGCGGGAGCCTTGTCGGTGACGATTGCCTCGATTGCCATATTCTTCTCCTTTCTGTGTGTGACAGGGGGACGGAGGTTTTGTCACCGCTCCGTCCCTGTGTCACCTGGTTCCAAGCGTGACAGGGGGACGGAGCGGTGACAAAACCTCCGTCCCCCTGTCACGTCTCACACTATCTTGCCACGTAACGGCCGGGGGTGGGGCCGCAGGGCTCGCCGTCGCGTGCCACGAGCTCGCCGCCCACGTAGACGAGGTGCGCCCGTCCGTGCGCCTCGAAGCCCTCCCACGGCGTGTAGTCCACGGCCTGGTGCTGCGTGGCTGCAGAGATCACCCAGCGCGCCGACGGGTCCCACACGCAGACGTCGGCAGCGGCGCCCACGGCGAGCCGCCCGCGCTCCGGCCACAGGCCGAAGACGCGCGCCGGGCCCTCGGAGAGCAGCCGGCACAGCTCCATCGGACCGAGCTGGCCCTCGAAGGTCGTGGCCACGACGGCCGGGCGGTGCTCGATGCCGGGCCCGCCGTTGGGGATCTTGGTGAAGTCGCCGCGGCCGCGGTCCTTCTGGCCGTGCAGGTTGAACGAGCAGTGGTCCGTCGCGACGGAGTCCACCTCGCCGGCAAGCACCGCCTCGCGCAGCGCGCGCACGTCGGCCGGCTTGCGCAAGGGCGGGCTCATCACGTACTTGGCGCCCGCGAAGCCGTCGTCGCCGGACTCGAGGTAGCGGGTGTCGTCGAGCGTGAGGTACTGCGGGCAGGTCTCCACGTAGACGCCCCTCTGGCCGCGGGCGCGGGCGGCGCGCACGGCGAGAAGGCCGAGCTTCGTGGAGAGGTGCACCACGTTCACCTTGGCACCCGCGACCTGCGCCAGGTAGAGCAGCCTGCTCACCGCGTCCGCCTCGGCCTCGGCGGGACGGGAGAGCGGGTGCCCCTCCGGGCCCGCGATGCCGGCGCCCAGCACGCGCCTCTGCAGCTCGTTCACCACGTCGCCGTTCTCGCAGTGCACGCAGAGAACGGCGTCCAAGTCGCGCACGACCTCCAGGCAGCGGAGCGTCTCCGCGTCCGTGAGCCGCAGGTGGTCGTAGGCGAGGTAGGTCTTGAAGCTGCTCACGCCCGCCTCGCGCATGCGACGCATCTGGGCGGGCGAGTCCTCGCCCCACTCGGAGATGGCCATGTGGAAGCCGTAGTTGGCCGTGCAGCCGGCCCCGCTCTCCGCGCGGCGGTGCCACTCGGCCAGCGCGTCGTCCATCGTCACGCCGCGATCGGCCGTGGCGTAGTCCACGATGCAGGTGGTGCCGCCGCAGGCCGCAGCGCGCGTGCCGGTCTCAAAGCTGTCGGCCGTCCAGTCCATGCCGGTCCAGCACTGCAGATGGGTATGCGCGTCGATGAAGCCGGGGAACACCCAGCAGCCGCTCACGTCCTCGACCTCGTCGCCGGGCGCGGGCTCGATGTGAGCCGCAAGGCCAACGATCTTCTCGCCCTCCAGCGCGAGGTCGCCGCGGCGCAGGCCCTCCGGCGTGACCAGCGTGCCCCCGGCCAGGATTCTTCTCACCGCAATCCCTCCTCTCTCGTTACCTGACAAACTGCCCTGTCACCTTTGTCAGGTCCTGTCGGCCAGCGCGCCCTCAAGGCGCGCCAGGTCGTCGGGCGTGTCCACGTCCGCAAGCTCCCACTCGTCGGTCGCCTCCACCAGGCGAACGCGGCACATGAGCTCGGAATGACCGTCCAGGAGGACGCGCCCTCCCGCGTCGCCCTCGAGTCCCGCCAGCGCGCCCAGCGTGTCGCTTGGCCAGAGCACCGGGTTCGCGGGCCGACCCTGCCACGCCAGCCGCACGATCGCCGTGGGCTCGTGCGTGAGCGCGCTCACCAGCGAGCGCACGCTCCCCTCGCGCAGGAGGGGCTGGTCGCCGGTCACGAAGAGGCAGCCGGCACGATGCCCCAGCGCCTCCAGGCCCGCGCGCATCGTGTCGCTCTTGAGCGGGCCCTCCGCGCGCACGCAGCGCACGCCGAGCCGCTCGCACAGCGCCTCGACCGCGTCCCAGCGCGTGACCACCACGACGTCCAGCAGGTCCGCCGGCAGCGCAGCGAGCGTGCGCTCGAGCACCGGCGCGCCGGCCAGCGGCGCCAGGAGCTTCCCTCCCGGCTCGCCGCCGAAGCGCGCGCCCTCGCCGGACGCCATGACCACGCAGCCCAGGCGCGGCGCGTCGACAAAGCCCGAGAAGCACGTCTCGTAGGAAGCGGAGAGGGCCCGGCGGCTCGTGCGCTCGAACGCGCGGTAGCGCTCGATGAGCTCGCACGCCTCGGCCGTGAGCTGGGACCCGCCTCCCCCGGACCCGCCCACGGTCCGCTCGGTGAGCGCAAGGCCGAAGGCGCGCTCCGCGTCGCGCACGAGGCGCGTGGCCTTGGTGTAGGCCATGCCCATCTCGATGGCGGCGGCGCGGAGGCTCCCGAGCTCCCCCACGCGCTCCAGCAGGTCGACGGGACCGGGCCCGAAGACCCGGCGCCCGTCGTCATCCAGAAGATATGCCCTGAGGTCGGGTCTCATGCCCGCGATTCACCGTCCTTCTCGCCGAGCCGCCCTTCTCGCCGAGCCGGCGAGAAGGGCCCGGGGCCTGCGGCCCTCGTGCAAAAGTGACTGTCCCTTTTGCACACTAACCACGTACGATGGTACCCGTCTTGCCGGCGATGCCGTCCGCCGCGCGCTCGAGGAGCGTGATCAGTGAAGAGCGGCCCTCGCCGGACTGCGCGAACGCGAGCGCAGCCTGGACCTTGGGCAGCATCGAGCCCGGCGCGAACTGGCCCTCCTCGATGTAGCGCGCGGCGGTCTCGGGCGTGAGCTCGTCCAGCCACTGCTGGTCGGGCTTGCCAAAGTTCACGGCGACCTTCTCCACGGCCGTGAGGATCACCAGGAAGTCGGCATCCAGCTGCTCGGCCAGGCGTGCTGCCGCGAAGTCCTTGTCGATGACGGCCGCCGCTCCCTTGAGGTGGTTGCCCTCGGTCCTGAACACGGGGATGCCTCCGCCGCCGCAGGCGATGACCACGTGATTGGTCTCGACGAGCGAGCGGATGGTGTCAAGCTCCACGATGCCCGCGGGCTTGGGAGAGGCCACCACGCGGCGATACCCGCGCCCGGCGTCCTCCACCACGTCGTAGCCGCGCTCGGCGATCATGCGCTCGGCCTCCTCGCGCGTCATGAAGGAGCCGATCGGCTTGGTGGGGTTGGCGAAGGCGGGGTCGTTGGGGTCCACCTCGACCTGCGTGAGCACGGTGGCCGCGCCCACGTCTATCCCGCGGTCGAGCATCTCCTCGCGCAGCGCGTTCTGCAGGTCGTATCCGATGTAGCCCTGGCTCATGGCCACGCAGACCGACAGCGGGCACGGGATGTACTTCTCGGGGTCGGAGCGCGTGAGCTGCGTCATGGCCTCCTGAATCATGCCCACCTGCGGCCCGTTGCCGTGGGCAACCACGACCTCGTTGCCCTGCTCGATGAGGTCCACGATCGCGCGCGCCGTGTGCTTGACGGCCTGCATCTGCTCGGGCAGGTTGTTGCCCAGGGCGTTCCCGCCGAGGGCGATGACGATTCTCTTACCCATGGTTCCTCTCCTGAATAGAAAAGTTGCCTAAAAGGGGCCTGTCCCCTTTTAGGCAACTCTGGGGAATCGAGCGATTAGGCCTGGTTCCAGCGGGGCTTGGCCGCGGCCTCGAGCGCCGCGAGCGTGGCCACGGGGTCCTTGACCTTCTGCAGGAAGATCATCGCCGCGATGGCATACGGCTTGTAGCTGGCCTCCTTGTACATGCCCACGCGGTGCATGTCAAAGACGTCGGCCATGACCTCGCCGTGCTCGCAGGAGACGCCGGAGATGTCGGCGGGCAGCGGGTGCATGTAGATGGTGTCGTCGCCGTGAGCGGTCTTGGCCATGAGCTCGCGCGTGGAGCACCAGTCCATGTGGGTGGCGTTCTGGGCGAGGAGCTCCTTCTCGAGCGCCTTGATGCCGGCGTCGTCGCCCTCGGCGTAGAGGTTGGTGCGCTTCTCCATGGCGGCGTAGGGGGCCCAGCTCTTGGGGATGACGATGTCGGCGCCCTCGAAGGCCTCGGCCATGGTGTTCACCTGGCGGAACGTGCAGCCGGACTCCGCGGCGTAGGCCTTCGCGGCCTCAACGCGGTCGCCCATGAGGTCGTAGCCCTCGGGGTGGGCCAGCGTGACGTCCATGCCGAAGCGCGGGAGCAGCGAGATGAGCGACTGCGGGCAGGAGAGCGGCTTGCCGTAGCTCGGGGAGTACGCCCAGGTCACGGCCACCTTCTTGCCGCGCAGGTTCTCCAGGCCGCCGAACTCCTCGATGAGGTAGAGCATGTCGGCGGAGGACTGGGTCGGGTGGTCGGAGTCGGACTGCAGGGAGATGAGGGTCGGGCGGTGGTCGAGCACGCCGTCCTTGTAGGCCTCGTCGACGGACTCGGCGACCTCGGCCATGTAGGCGTCTCCCTTGCCGATGTACATGTCGTCGCGGATGCCGATGACGTCGGCCATGAAGGAGATCATCGTGGCGGTCTCGCGGACGGTCTCGCCGTGCGCGATCTGGGACTTGCCCTCGTCGAGGTCCTGGAGCTGGAGGCCCAGGAGGTTCGTGGCCTTGGAGAACGAGAAGCGCGTGCGGGTGGAGTTGTCGCGGAAGAGCGAGACGGCGAGGCCGGAGTCGAAGATGCGCGGCGAGATGTTGCGCTCGCGGAGGTTGCGCAGGGCCGCGGCCACGGCGTAGAGCGCGCGGAGCTCGTCGGTGGTCTTGTCCCAGGTGTGCAGGAAGTCGGCGTTGTACATGCCGGAGAAGTCGTAGCCCTTGAGCTCGTCGAGAAGCGCGGAGAAGTCCTTGGCCATGTTCGTTTCCTTTCTGCGTGCAAAAGGGACAGTCACTTTTGCACGGTCCGATTCTTCGGTTCTGGGGGCGTGCAAAAGTGACTGTCCCTTTTGCACGCCCCACGCATCGCTACTTGATGTCGTTGTCAGTGGCGCCGGCGCGGAAGACGGTGACGTCGCCGGTCTTCTTGGACGGGTCGTAGAGGTTGAGCGCGGCGGTGTAGAGCGCGGCGCAGGTCACGAGGTCCTGCTTGTAGGTGACCTCGTTGGGTGCGTGCGCCTGGCTCTCGGCGCCGGGGCCAAAGCCCACGCACGGGATGCCGTAGCGGCCCTGGATGGACACGCAGTTGGTGGAGAAGGTCCACTTGTCGGTCAGCGGACGGCCGGCGCGCTTGTCCATGGACGGCTCGCAGCCGATGCGTTCCTCGCCGAAGAGCTCGTGGTGGGCGTCGACGAGGGCCTGGACGTGAGCGGCGCTCTCGGCGTTGATCCACGTGGGGAAGTAGGCCTCGGTCTCGTAGACGGTGCCCTTCCAGCTGGGGCGGTCGTACATGTACATGGAGACCTTGACGTCATCGCCGTACTTCTTGACGGCGGGCAGGTCGCGGATCTCCTGGAGGCAGGAGTCCCAGGTCTCGCCGGCGGTCATGCGGCGGTCGATGGAAATCGCGCAGCTGTCGGCCACGGCGCAGCGGCTGGGCGAGGTGTAGAAGATCTGCGACACGGTGCAGGTGCCGCGGCCCAGGAAGCGCGCGTCCTCAAAGTGCTCGGGGTTGTACTTGGGGTCGAGCATCTTGACGAGGCCCTTGATGTCGGTGGACTCGTCGCAGCCGTTGTTGTTGAGGGCGCGGACGTCGGCGATGATGTCGGCCATCTTGTAGATGGCGTTGTCGCCACGGTCGGGCGCGGAGCCGTGGCAGGAGACGCCGTGCACGTCAACGCGGATCTCCATGCGGCCGCGGTGGCCGCGATAGATGCCGCCGTCGGTGGGCTCGGTGGAGATGACGAACTCGATCTTCTCGCGCGCGTCCTCCGGGCCGTCGAAGTACTTGTTGACGATGTACTGCCAGCACATGCCGTCGCAGTCCTCCTCCTGGACCGAGCCGACGACCATGATCTTGTAGCCCTCGGGGATGAGGCCGAGGTCCTTCATCATCTTCGCGGCGTACGTGGCGGAGGCCATGCCGCCCTCCTGATCGGAGCCGCCGCGACCGTAGATGAGCTCGTCGGTCTCGTAGCCCTCGTAGGGGTCGGCCTCCCAGTTGTCGCGGTTGCCGATGCCCACGGTGTCGATGTGGGAGTCGATGGCGATGATCTTGTCGCCCTCGCCCATCCAGCCGATCACGTTGCCCAGGCCGTCGACCTCGACCTTGTCAAAGCCGAGCTTCTCCATCTCGGCCTTGATGCAGGCCACGACCTCGCCCTCCTCGCAGGACTCGGAGGGGTGGGAGATCATGGCGCGAAGGAAGGCGGTCATGTCCTTGCCATAGGCCTCCGCGGCGCTCTTGATCTCGTCGAAGTTCAGTTCCTTGGCCATTTTGCTTACGTCCTTTCTGACGCCCTCGTTACCAGTCTTCTGCCGAGAAGAACGCGTTCTTCTCGCCCTTCCCTACTCGGCGGGGTACGCGCCATCCCACACGACCCTGCGGTAGTTCACCGGGTCCGTGTCGCCCTCGGTCGAGAAGAGCAGCACGGAACTCGTCTCGTCCAGGCCGATGGCCTCGCGGAGCTCGGCGTACTCGTCAGACTCCATGAGGGTCGTGATCAGGCCCGCTCCCACGGCGCCGGACTCGCCGGAGATGACGCGCGGGTCGCCCTTCCTGGGGGCGCCGAGCACGCGCATGCCCTTGGCGGCCACCCAGTTGGGGCAGCTCACAAACACGGACACGTGGTTGCGCAGGATGTCCCAGCCCAGCGTGTTGGGCTCGCCGCACGCCAGACCCGCCATGATCGTGGGCATGTCGCCGTCCACGATGCGCGGGTCGCCGTCGCCGGCAAGCGCGCCCTTGTAGAGGCAGGCCGCGGTGTCGGCCTCCATCACCACGAAGGTGGGCGGGTTGTCGGGGAAGAGGTTGGTGAAGTAGCCCACCACGCCGCCGGCCAGGCTGCCGACGCCGGCCTGCACGAAGACGTGCGTCGGGCGCTCCACGCCGGCTGCCGCATACTGCTCGGCCGCCTCGGAGGCCATGGTGCCGTAGCCCTCCATGATCCAGGACGGGATCTCCTCGTAGCCGTCCCAGGCGGTGTCCTGCACGATGACGCCGTTCTCGCAGGCCTCGGCCTCGGCGGCGGCCATGCGGACGCACTCGTCGTAGTTGACGTCCTCGATGGTGACCTCGGCGCCCTCGGCGGCGATGTTGTCAAAGCGGCTCTTCACGCTGCCCTTGGGCATGTGCACGACGGCCCTCTGGCCCAGCTTGTTGGCGGCCCAGGCGACGCCGCGGCCGTGGTTGCCGTCCGTGGCGGTGAAGAAGGTGGCCTGACCGAAGTCGCGCGCCAGCTCGTCGCTCGTGAGGTAGTCGTAGGTCATCTCGGAGACCGGGCGGCCGATCTTGCCCGCGATGTAGTTGGCCATGGCGAAGGAGCCGCCGAGCACCTTGAAGGCGTTGAGGCCAAAGCGGTAGGACTCGTCCTTCACGGCCAGGTTCGCGAGGCCGAGCTCGCCCGCCAGCCGGTCCAGCTTGGCGAGCGGGGTGACGTCGTACTGCGGGAAGCTCCTGTGGAAGCTGCGCGCCGCCTCCACGTTCTCGAGGGACATGATGCCAAGGTGCTTGTCGTCGCTCTTAGGCATCTTGTTGGCGACCCACTTGATCTTCTCGCTCAACGCTTCCTCCTTGTGCTCTGGCGGCTTTCCCGCCTGCGCTCTCGTGCTTGCCGTGCTTGCCAACTTTTTGTCTGGTATCCAAACAAAATGTTTGTTAGCCCATATATTCCCACTTTTCAAGCGTGTTTCAAGAGGAAATTTTGCGGTGTCGCAGACGGTACGTTTGCGGCTGCGAACGGCATGCCAGGAAGAACCACTTCATGACCAGCACACGCGACGTTCGTTCTTCTTGGCGGGGCGGCCGACCGCTCGACGCGGGAGAGCCGCCCCCAGCCCGCCGCCGCCAGAAAGAGCGGGGGACAGGGCCGCTCGCGCGCCGCGGCGGCTAGGACAGGTGGACGCGCTCGGCGACGAAGGCGTCCAGCGCCTCGACCCCCTCAAGCGACGAGGACAGGGAGACGCGCGCGTCAGCCGTGCGGACCACGAGCCTGCGCAGCGCCCCCGACCCGTCCGGGGCGACCACGCGATCGACACCCGTGACCTCGGAGAATGCGAACGCGCGCTCGGGGCCGAGCGTCGGCCGCACCCTCATCCCGCCCAGGTCCGCCGTCACCCCAAAACGCCACGAGCGCAGGGCGAGCGCCGCGCAGAGCAGGGAGAGGGGCGCGAGAAGGACGTTGATGAGCACCACGCCGTAGACCCCCTCGAGGGAGCCCATCACGAGGGAGAGGGCCAGCTCGGCGGCGGCGACCAGCGCCGCCAGGAGCGTCCAGAGCGCCGCGCTCGACCGCGGCGCGCGGACCTCGACCCGGAGGTGGTGGCCCCCTTGGCACCACAGCTCCCCGTCCTCGCCGAAAAAGCGGACGTCAAAGCTGTCGCAGACCCACGGCCACAGCGAGCAGACCGCCTCGGCGACGGCAAGCCGCCGGGCGCCGTCGAGCCCGGCGGCGGTGAAGGCCCCGTCCGCGCCCAGAAACCGCATCTCGTCCGCATGCGCGCAGAACCCGTCCTCCGCGGTCATGCGCCCGGGGACGAGCGATGTGCCACCCGGCAGGCGCACGCCAAACGAGCGCTCCAGCTCCCCGAGGTCCCACTCGGAGAGCTCGACGACGAGACGGGCGTCTGTGAGCTCAGCGACCCTCATGCGTGCCGTCCCGCCGGCTGGCCTTGGTGACGTCCTGGGTGCCCTCTAGGGCCGCCAGCACGTCCGAGAAGCTCCGTGCGAGAAGGACCGGCCCTCGTAGACGTTCTCCTGACGGGCGTCGTCAAAGTAGCCCTCAGGAGCCTGCAGGAGAACGCTGCCGTACGTGCTCGAGCGCTCGTCGCAGTCGAGCGCCGCAACGCAGCCACAGCTGTCGAAGATCGGCAGCAGATGCTCCGCTATCAGTCCCTCCGCGCGGCAGCATCGATAGATGTCGGGTATGCGCTCGGCGGAAAACCACTCGGAGACCTCGCACTCGTCGCCGTCGCCCGTGACGAGATACGCCCGCGAGGGCATGACGGGCTCGACGTGCGCGGCTGCAGCGTCCTGGAAGAGGAAGTCCCTGTACTCGATGGGCACGGGATGGCGGAACTCTTGCACGATCCAGCCCGCGAAGTCGCTCTCCATGTGCCCTCCCCCGCCTCGTTGGCGTGCGTCCCCTGTTTTCCATCTTACGAGAAGGGCGGGTGGAGTGACGGCCGGCGCCTCGTTGCTGGTAGTGAGACACGTGCTGTGGACGATCAAGCACATGAACGTCTAGGTGCTCGGCACGCCAGCGGCGCTGACCGCGGCGGATGCCACGCTCGTAGCACCGAACGTAGCCAAAGTCGTGCAAGTGTGGGTGTGGCGGAGCTCTCGAAACGCAGGGCGTCGCAGTGCAGCTGGAGCGCATGGACATGCCACCGATGCCGACGGCCACACGTGTTTGACGTCCCGCGTCATGGCGAGAGGGATCTCCCTGTGGGCGAGAAGAGCGTGTGGCCGAGGCTGGTCTAGCAAGGAAGTCGGGCGGGGCCCGCCGCGTTGTTCGCCAAGAGAGTTGGGCGGAAGGCTGGAGAGAGCGTAGTCTGGCTTGCCTCCACCTCGGAACACGTTGCGCCTCGCGCGGCGTCTGAAATGGCCACCGGGAACGGATCGCATGATTTGGGTTGAAGTGTTCTACCAGAGAAACATCAGAAGAGGCAGCGCTCGATGATGTCCTTGCCCCTCAGCGCCTCCATCCAGGCAGGTGGGATGGCGTCCGCCCCGTACGCGATGCCCGCGAGCGACCCGGCCACGGCGGCCGTGGTGTCCGTGTCGTCCCCGAGGTTGACCGCGCGCAGCACGCACTCCGCGTAGGATTCCGAGACCACCAGACACCAGAGCGCGGCGCAGTAGGTATCTCGCACAAATCCGCCCGAGCCCAGGTCCTTCTCGCTGGCGGCGAGAAGGACCTCGTAGTCCGGGACCGCCTCCGCCGGCGAGGCGCCAGCCGCGAGCGCGCGCATCACGCGCACCATGTCCACGCAGGCCTCGGTGGATACGGGGTGCGCGTGCGTGATAGCCGAGACCGCGCGGACCTCGTCGTCCGTGGCGTCCGTAAAGGCGAGCGGCGCGATGCGCATGAGCGAGCCGTTGCCGTTGTCGCGCTCGCCCGCGCAGCCCACGCCGGCGGCGAGCGCGCGGGCCGTAGTGTTGCCGTAGTCAAAGACCACGCCGTCGATGGCGTAGGCGCCGTCGTCGATCCACGCGCGGAACCGGGAGAGCATGTCGCCTGTGTCCACGCGCCCGCAGACGCGAATGCTGTCGCAGGTGGCGAGCGTCATGCTCGTGTCGTCCGACCAGGTGCCCGCCGGCTGGTCGTGCGTGCCGTGGCCGACCATCCCCGTGCAAGCGAAGCTCCCCCGCGGGCGGAACTCGTACGGCACGCCGAGCGCGTCACCCACGGCCAGGCCATAGATCGCGTCACGAAGCGTTGGCATGCGCTCCTCCCTCCCCCGGGGCCGGCTGCAGCAGCTCGCGCAGATATCCGACGAACTCGTCCGGGCCCTCCGGCGGGCAGTGGCCGATGACGAAGGTCTCCGGTGCCGGGTCCAGGCCCTCAATCGTGGTGAGAAGTGCGCGCAGCCGCGCGGGGTCGAGGTGGCAGACGGCCAAGTCGTCGCCGGAGTCGTAGTCCTCGCAGAAGCAGTCGCCAACGAAGAGGGTACGCTCCTCGGGGACGTAGACGAGCGTAGAGTCGTTGGTGTGGGGCGCGTCCGTGGCGATCAGCCGGGCCGTCGCGCCGCCGAGGTCGATCGCGAGCTCGCCCTCAAACTCTATGTCGGCGGTCACGACGACAGGGTCCTCCCCGGGCGGGAACTCCTCGGCAAAGCCCTGGGCCGAGCGGATGTCCGCGTGGCGCGGGTCATCCGGGTCCGAGAGGATTCCACGCGCCTCGAGTAGGTGCTCGTTCGTCTCTTTCCGGGCGACCGTGAGGCCGGCGACGGCGCTCATGCCAAAGCTGTGATCCCAGTGCCAGTGCGTAAGCGCGGTGAGGTCGGGCAGCGAAAGGCCCGCCGAGACGAGCTCGCGGTAGAAGTCCGCGACGTGGCGCGGCGAGTAGCCCGCGTCGACGGCAAGCGCGAGGCGATCCCCACGCACGAGCGCCAGCACGGGACGGTCAAGCTCCCCGACGTGCTGGAGATAGGATATGCGCTCCGACAGGCGAACGAGCGTCATGGCGCCTCCTTGCGTACTTGCCCGAAGTGGCAGAAACCCCGGGACGGCCCTAAAGAAGCAGGTCGTAGCTTCCCTGGTCGATGTTGAACCTCATGTTGCCGACGGTCTGCTCAAGACCGAACGAGCCGTCGGGCCGGATGACGCTTTGCATGCCACCGGGCGAGGGAAGGATCTGCGTCATCCGCCCCGTCGCGAGGTCAAAGCGCATGGTGCCGATCTGATGCTCGAGGTGTGTCGTGCCGTCGGACCTGATCACGCTGCGAAAGCCGTTGTCCATGGTTCTCCTCCCGTTCTTCTCACCTTCCCAGCCGTACGCCGACCGGGTCTCAGCGAGCGTCCGTCACGAAGACGCCGACGCGCACCTGCTTCCAAGGCGCAGCCTCCGGGTCCACCTGCAGCACGCGCGCCTCGAACGCCGCGGCGTGCCCGTAGAAGCACATCACCGAGAGCACGGCGTTCTCGTCCGATGGAACGTAACCGAGCTTGGTCCCATGGTAGCGCAGCGCAACTGCCTCGGGATCGTGCGGGTTGTCCGGCTCCGGGACAAGCTTGAGTAGCGTGCCCGCCTTGAGCTCCCCGAGCACCAGCGCACCATCCCAGAACTGGAACCCCGCGACGTTGAACGACATCAGCTGACGTGACGGCTCGTACATGTTGGCTCCCCTCTCTCGACTTGAGGGGAGTGTACAAGGGCGACCGGACAATAATTCGACGCGGGCCGCTTACGCCGCCTTTCGCGAAGCCCCCGTACGCCTAGACCAGGCAAGGCTCAATCAAAGGTTCTCGAGCGTACGGCGATAAGCATCGGTCAAATCGGTAAAGGCCGGATCGGAGAGAAAATCATGCGTCGTCGAAATCTGCCAGCCGTTGACGTGCGAAACCTCCCTCGCGTAACGCCGCGCTATAGAGCAGGGAATTTCTCCGCCAAAGGCAATATCGCCATCTGGCTCAAAGAGCACGACAGAGAGCACGTCAAAGTTCCAGGATCGAAAGGCGGAGAGTGGCGTTGTCCTTACGTCCGTTAGCATGCGAGCCTTCACCTGAATGAGCGTTCCATCCTTAAGCTCGACATCGGCAGAGGGATGTGAGACAGCAAGAGGAACCGTACCGTGATACTCGGCAACGATCCGCTCAGCAAGCTCTCCAACAACGTTATTTGACCTACCAAGAGCAGATGAGATGCGGTTCTTCACTGAGCAGAACTCGCGCCAAAGGGAGCCTATGGGCTCACTGGACTCATTTGTGGAAGCGGAGGCGGCCGCGCCCTCTGAATGGGACTGTTCATGCAGTCCCACATCTGCTTTTGTGG
Source organism: Thermophilibacter provencensis (assembly GCF_900128445.1). GTDB lineage: Bacteria > Actinomycetota > Coriobacteriia > Coriobacteriales > Atopobiaceae > Thermophilibacter > Thermophilibacter provencensis. The sequence goes on from NZ_LT671417.1 coordinate 2,530,142, forward strand.
AAACCTCATACGAGAATTGCTCTTTGGGACAATACTCGCTCAGCTTTGGAAAGTCTCTCCTGTTGACGGCACGGTAGTACCAGCGCAACGCATTCTGAAGTCCGCCATTACGCTCCTCCGGACACGACTTGAGCGTAAGCAGCGCGGCGTAGACTCGGTCATCATTTGCCACAACCACGTCAAGGTCTTCTCTCAAAATGCGCTCTACCCTGCGGGCTCTGCTCAGACGCGTCCGAATTGCCTTGTCGCTGAGAGGATCGTTCTTCTCCCTGAGAGGATCGTTCTTCTCCAAGAGCGCGTCACGAAGCTTCCACTCGTTCATTGCCCCACACCCTTTATTCGCTTTAACGTATGCATCACGACCGCATGGCGAGACCCAGGCAGAAACCTCACCTTTCAGTCACAAAATCGGTTAACAGATCTTACGGGCAGTTTCCAATCCCCTACTACGACTGGGAGTACTCGTCCGCAATCTTCGTGTAAGTGCCGTATGAGTGGCCGTGCAGTTTCAGCCACTCGTCTCTCTTTCGATAGGCACACAGCGCCCTAGCGAGAGCATCTGCTCCATAGTCTCGAGCTATCCAGTCCAGAAAGCTGCGCCGGGCGAAAGTACTTATGTCACGACCAAGCGTTCCTCTCTGTACTAGAGAAACAACGGCATCGATATAGATTCTTGCGGAGCCCGCGTCCATTCCGGTTGATCTTGATACGTAATCCGCTAGCTTGGGCTTTGGTTCCCCATTGCGCAGTACCCTCCCGGCAGCTTCGTAGCAGGCACAAATCTGAGCTTCAGTTATTGCTGACATGAATGCCTCCTCGTTTGAATTGAACAAGGCAAACGTTAGCAGGTGAGACGTAATAACTAAATAGTAAACTTTCGGCTAAATTGATGGTTGCACGTCACCTTCCATTTTCACGTACTACCGCAGCCACCCCGCGATCTTGCGGATACCCAGCAGCCTGTCAGCGATTCACGGATAGAGCTCGTCCCAGTGGTCGGGCGCCAAGTCAGCCGGCAGCTTCACAAGCAGCTCTCGGGACTTCTCGTTTGCGTCGTTCCAGACAACCTCTCCCCCGTCGCGACCAAGAAGCTCGTCAATCTCGTCCTTCCGCTCCAGGAGCCGCTCGTACAGCGAGAAGTCCGCAATCCAGATGCTCGCGCCAACCCAAGCGTCCCGACGCGAGTAATACGCAAGGGCGTTGGCACCTCGAAGGCCCAGGCTGAACGAGATATTCCAGCCGGAGTTCTCATACCGATTCGACTGATCCCCGTACGCTTCCACAAAGTCCGGGCGGTCGGAGCAGTAGTTGAAGAGCCCGTCCCAGAACGCCGTACGAAAGATCTTGGGGTCAATTTCCTCAGCTCGCTCGGCATCCATCAGGTATTGCACGCGCACGCCGACGAGAAGCGGGCCCGTCTCGCCCACGAGCCGGGAGCGGAAGACCTCGGGCTCCGGTGCGCCGATGTCCTCGCGGCCGACCGCAAGGTCGATGGGGCAGCCCAGCCTGTCGGCTATCTGCCAACATGTGCGACTGATGCGCGACGCGAGCGAGACAAGATGAGACAGCGCAACTCCCGCCTGTGCAGGAGGCGCGGGCCCAGGGGGCGGCGGGAGCACGGGGCAATGTATCCTTGTAGTTCCCCGAGCCCCCTTGTTGGATATCTCTGGCGGTCAGCATCCCATCGCCCTGCAACGGGTGCGAACTCTCGCATTACGTCAAAGACCGACGCGTTGCCGAAGGAGATGCCTGCCGTCTGAAGAAACAGGAGGTCAAAGGCGACGTTATAACCAACGATAAGATCTGTGCCCTCGAAGAACTCCTCAATCTCCGGCTTCAGCAACACCAAAGACGGACAGCCTGTCACCATCGAAGGAGAGATGCCGTGGGTGCGCTGCGCCAAAGGCCAGCTTGAGTGATGCTCGGGTCGTACGTAGCGAGACAGCGAGACCTCTCCATCGCCACGAACAAGAGCAATCTGCAGTACTTCATCGGAACGCGGGTCGAGTCCTGTGCTCTCAACGTCAAGGCACACGACCCTATCGCACGAGATTTCGCGCAGAGCGGTAATGTCCCCCGTTCTGTACCACAGTCTCATTGCGCCTCCGTTCGCGATGGCTTCAAGTGTCTAGACCATAGCAACCGGACCGGACAATAATCCCTCCTAGGGCACGCGGAGGACGTTTACCCCTCAACCCCATACCGCGCCAGCAACGCCTCGCGATTCTCAATCAGGTACTCCCTCATGAACGGAATCGAGAAGCCCACGTATCCACGGGCTGTCGGCTCAATGACCTGACGGGAGACGAGCAGCTTTCGCGCAGTGGAAAGAGATGAGGCAGGAACGCCCAGCCGGCTGGCTATTTCCCCCGTTGAAGAAGCCAGCACGTCCTCCGACATCGCAACCAAATACTCCATCGCTGTCTTGGGAAGATGGGCGATTGCCGTCTCGAGCACCGTGCGCTCGAACTCCCGCCGCGCGACGGCAACGCCCTTCTCGACATCCTCAGCTGAAATGGCGTCGAATTCCCCGCCGCCACGAACCTGTGCGGCGCGCCAGATGTTGTAGCCCACCAGCTGAATGAGATAGGCATACCCCGCGGTTGAGTCGGCGGCAGTTGCGAGCGCGCCCTCGTCAATCCGGACGCCATTCTTCTCGAAAGTTGCCCTGAGCGCCGCCTCGACCTCGCCCACAGGAATGGTGTCCAGCTCTTTCGGGTACGCGCGCCTCAAGAACGTAGGCCCGTCCTCACCCAGCAGATTCATCACTCCCGCAGTCAGCCCCGCAAAAACAAAGGCGATGTTGCGACGCTCCCGGATAAGATGCTGAATCGCTACGGCAATCTCGCGAACGTCCTCAACGCTGGCGTCCTGAATCTCGTCAATTGTCACGAGCAAGCCTTTTCCCTTCTCGGTCAGCTTGCCGGCGACGCGCTCCAAGGCTTCATAGATATCCTCAGTTCTGTGAGGCTCCTCCTTCTGAGCCTTCGCCTTTACGACCATGAGATCAAGCTCTACCGAGTAGTCAACGCTGTCCGTCTTCTCGAGACGTCGACAAATCAATTGGGGAAGGTGCTCCGCCGCCGTCACGTCCACAACGCGCCACCCGCGCTGACGGGCAATATCGCCCAGCTCAGTGAGAAGAACGGTCTTGCCCGAGCCTCTTGGGCCCGTAATGCGCATAAGCCTGCCGGGGGCGCCGACGCCCTCCTCAAGCCCAATCTCAAAGTCGTCGAGAACCGCATCGCGACCTGCCAGGACTGGGGGCTCCGCACCCGCAGTCGGCTTGAACGGGTTGACCTTCCTCATGGCGCCTCCTCGCGTCGAGGGCTCCGTTTTCGTTATTTTATCCGTTTTCGTTTTTTTATTTTTTCTCGTTTTTCTATTTGAGATGGGAGGACGTCGAGCGCAGCTGCGGACCCGTGACCACAACAAATAGGCCCGGGAGCCGCCCTCAGCTCCCGGGCCCGCACGCGTCAACAGTCAGCACCTACACCGTCATGCCGCCGTCGACGGCCAGGACCTCGCCCGTCACGTAGGACGCGAGGTCGCTCGCCAGGCAGACGAAGGCGCTGAGCACGCCCTTGGTGTTGGTGTCGATGATCTTGCCAAGCTCCTCACAATAGCGTCAGACTTGATTGTCAGTCAGGCTGCCGCCGCCCCGAACCGTGACGGTCACTCCATCACCTCGAACTCGTCGATGAACCAGCACGGTCGGTCTGAGTCGGGGTCCCCGTCGACGAACCAGCAGCCACCATGGCGACTTGGATGCATGGTCGGGCACTCGGCTACGGTCTCCCACGCATCGTCGTCCTCCGCCCTGTTCTCGTCAACGCATCGCTCGTATTCCCACTCGATTGATTCGACATAGGCAATCGCAGCCTCGCGCGTGGAGTAGACGCGCTCAACGTAGCTCAGGTGGTCGCTATAGCAGCCGGATTCATGTCGGACGAGATAGACCTTCACTTCTTCCTCCCCTTGCTATGACGGACTCGTTTGCCCATGAGCCAGCTTATGCTGTCCTAAAACATCGCAGAGGAGCCTACCCCACCCTCACATACCGCTGGAACTTGCTCCTCGGGACGTCCGGCATGGTGAGCGCCAACTTCCCCGCGCGCACCAGCGGGAGGATGCGCGTACGCCGAGCCGTCTCGACCTGAAGCCCAAGCTCCTCCGCGATCTCCTCCCTGGAGCGAGGCTCACGGCAGAACTCGAGAATCCGCTCCTCGTCGGCAACGACCCCATCGTTCTTCTCGGCACGCCCACCGTAGAGCGTGCAAATGAATGTTCCCCTGCGCTCCGTGAACTCCGGCTCTCTGAGCCCCGCGGCACGCATCGCATCGCGCATCGCGGGAATCCCCGAGTGTCGGTTTTCCACGTCATGCGTTATCTCCAGCAGGGAGATGAGCGTGGGGTTTCTCGTTGGGAGACTCTCCCGGCCCAGAGCCTCCACGGTGTTTCCGCCGAAGATGCCGCCGGGATTGACGCACTCGATCCTGTTGGAGTACACAACCAGACGGACGGGGGTGCCTATCGCATAGGGACCATAGTCCCTGTGGACGAGGGCGTTCGCAATCATCTCCCTCACGGCAACCTCGGGGTACTCCGGGACGTTGTCGCGCTTGAGGCCCTTCACGACGGACGAAACGCGGACGTTGCGAGCAACGAATGCCCACGCGTCGTCCAGCATCTGTGGGATAGTGCCCTCGATGGTCCGGTTATCCAGGAAGCGCCGGCCCTCCTCGCCGGCGCCCATATGCTCCCCCGCCACCGCGACCGCGGTGATGCAGCAGTTCCGGTAGAGCCTCTGGGGGTAATCGCCAAGCGTCATCATTCCGGCAAGCGTCGGGGCGTCATCGCGCAGAACCCCCGTGAGGCGGAGCACGTCATCGTCGCTGCGACCCTCGAGGCGCGGACGATCCCTTCGGGCGTCAAGAACATATCTGGCAGTAGAGTCCACGTCGAGCATGCCGCGCGAGGCGTCGGGGTGCACCGAGACATCGTCGGAGACACCCTTCTTGAAAGCGTCAATCTCGTACAGCTCGGCGTCGGTCATGTGCTCGTCAGCGTCGCCAACACGCACGTAAGACCCCTTGAGCATGCCCGACGTGCGCCGGTACGCAGGGCGCTCCCCCATCATGAGACCACGGATGTGAGCAACGACGATCGTCTTACCGTCCAGCTCGCCAGTCTGAATGAACGGATGGATCTGCGGCTCCATCTCGCGGCACTGCTCGACGATGCTCTTCTGGAGCGCCTGGGCATCGTAGACGCCGCATGGCTTGAAGCCATTTGCCTCGTCGATTCCAAAGACGATGGCACCGCCCTCCTCCTGATTCGAGAACGAGGAGAGCGTGTCGTAGATGCGCGGGGCACCCTGCGCAGCCGCCTTCACCTCAATGGTCTGCGTCTCGCAGCGCATCGAGAGGACCTTTTGGATTAGTTGGTGAAGGGACTCCGGCATGGTGATCACCACCTAGATTGAGTTTCTCGGTACCGTAATTCTACCGTAAAACCGTGTCTCTATACCGTTCTTTTACTTACGATACCGTAATTTGGCCAAAAACCGTTATCTATACCGAAAAGTCTCGCGAAATACCGAGAAATCGGCTGTCACACCTCGGCCCCTCGCCGCAAGCAACGCCTTGCGATTCCCATCCAGAAGCTCCCCCGTAACCGAAATCGTGGTTTTATCCGTTTTCGTTATTTTATTTTTTCTCGTTTTCTTATTCGAGAAATGCGGCTCACTGGGCGCGACCGAAAAGCGCCTGTCCTCAATACAAAACGGGCCCGAAAGCAACTCCAGGGCCCGTGAAGTCCAGCGCTACCGCGCGACTACCAATCATGAAAGTCGTCTTTCACCGGCGACCACGTCCCAGCCAGGAAGTCGACAGGCTCGGTCGTCTCCTCTATTCGCACGCCGATTCGCTCGAGGAATCCCCGGTACTGCTCGTCAACGCCAAAGAACGGGTCCGTGTCCGCACCGCTCGGGATCCCCTTCTCCAGGAGGGCGAGGCACAGCTCGCGCTCGTCCTCCCAACGCTTGCCTCGCCGCCACACGTCATGGATGCACGCGTCGGGACTCGGGAGAATCCAGACCGTCCTGTCCTTCCGGTTGTGGAACCCAGCGCACTCCGCGATGTCGACAACGTTGACGCGGACGATTCCGCGGCCGCCCCCGTTCTTCTCCTTGTCCGGCATGAACGAGGTATGGAACAGGCGCCCGCCGGCAGCGAACACGTCGCTCTTGACCGGATGCACGTAATGGTGACGGGCAACAAGAACCGACACGACCGCAAGCGCGGCAAACACGACGAACACAGCAGCGCCGATCACGGCGAGCCACGTGACGTCCCGATCCCCAAACTCGCCGCGCAAGACGCCGTCGACGAGTGTCACGACGACGATGGCAAAGACGATGAGGAAGACCAGGGCGAAGGCGGCCACCCCGAGCGCCGTGCTGTCATGCGCGTAGGAGCGCCCGAACGTCCAGGCGGCCTTTGCCGCGGCCTTCTCGTCGTCCGTCGGCTCGATGATCCGTGCCAGACGCTGGCTCGACCGCTCTTGTCCCCTACTCATCTCCATAGCCTTTCCGAACGCACCTACTCCCCAACCAGCGCGAGAAAGTCGTCCACCGAGAGCGCCGCCACGGGAGCGTGGCGCAGAAGTGCCTCGTCGCTGGTCACGAGATAGTCAGCCTTCGCGCGCTGAGCCGCCGCCAGAACCATACAACCCTCGAAGTCCGTGTGGATTCGCTGATACTTTCGTGCAAGCCAGACATCCGAGGAATCGGCGCCCACAGCCGTCGCAATCTCGTCCATGTTGGTGACGCAGGCCGCGGCGTAGGCGGCTATGGCGCGAGCCTGGCCCTCGGAGAGCGCCGTACCCGCCGTCCGTGCCTGACGCTTGAGCGAGGCACCCACGAGGTAGAACACGTCCTTCGACGTGCCGATCGCGTAGAGCAGATCAATCCCCTTGCGAATGCAGACATCGATCAGCTCGCTTGCCTCGCGGGAGCGCGGACGTGCCCCGTCGAACGCGTCGAGCCAGACGTTGGTATCGAGAAGAACGCGCGAAGGCTGTGACATCTACGCCTCCCTGTCCAGGCGCTCGTCATACCAGTCCTCGCGGAGGTCGTCCCAGGATGGGATGTCCGCCCCGTCGTTTCCGAGGATGCCGAGCTCGCGGGCCGTCCGTGCGTACAGGGAACGCAGGCCGATAATCGCGGATGCCTTCCGAGCCGACTCGTCAGAGAGCGCAGAAGCCACACCGGGCTCGATGACCTTGCGCACAGACGCCGCGTCATCCTGATGGTCCACCACAAACTGCCAGAGCCCGCGCACCGCCGCCGACGGCGAGTAGCCAAGCCGCGTGAGCACGGCGTCCCCGGCTTCTTTGAGGGCCATGTCTATGCGCGTATTCATCTGCGTCTGCCGAACCTGCGGCGCCGCGGTTGTTCCTGGCATACTCATCACCTCGACTTTGTATAGCAGTATAGCAAGAATAATCTGACATGCGATGACCTTTGCTCAGAAAAGTTGACTCAAAACTTTTGACTCAACTTTTCTGAGCAAAACAACCGAGCAAACTCGAGCATGTCGAGAAATAAAGCAAGCACGCCTCAGAACAGGCAGCTCTCGATGAGGGCCTTGCCCCGCAGCTTGTTTAGCCACTCGAGCGGGATTCTCTCGATGCCGTAGACGATGCCGGCGAGCGCGCCGGCGACGGCGGCCGTGGTGTCCGTGTCGTCCCCGAGGTTCACCGCGGCGAGCGTGCACTCGGCGTAGCTCGACGTGTTGGCCAGGCACCAGAGCGCGGCGTCGAAGGTGTCACGCACGAAGCCGCCTGAGCGAATCTCGTCCACAGGGCGCGCAGCGATATCTCCCGCCACGTCCGCCGAGCTCGCGCCGGCGATGAGGTCCCGCGCGATATGCACAATGGCAACGCACGCCTCCGTGGACGTTGGGTGCGCGTGCGTTATCGCGGAGGCGGCGCGCACCTCGTCGTCGGTGGCATCGGTGAACGCGAGCGGGACCGTGCGCATGAGCGAGCCGTTGCCGTTGTCCCACTCCCCCGCAAGGCCGTGCCCGCGCTCGAGCGCCTCGCGCGTTGCGTTACCGATGTCGAAGAGCCCGTTGACCGTGTAGGCGCCGTCGCGATACCACCGCACGAAGCGCTCGCGGATGTCATCGACGTCAATGCGTCCCAGCTCACGATAGCTGTCGCAGATTGCAAGCGCCATCGACGTGTCGTCGCTCCACGTACCCGCCGGCTGGTTGTGGCTGCCGTGGCCGATCATGTCCGTGCAGCGGAACGAGCCCCGCGGACGAAACTCGTACGGAACGCCCAGCGCGTCGGCCACCGCCTGACCGTAGACACAGTCGCGAAGTGTTGGCATGGTTGCCCCTCTCAAAACGGCACCTCAAACAATACGTCAAACGAGACAACTCACCCGCGCAGCTCCGCTTCAATCTCCTCGATGGTAAGAAGCGAGCCACGAAGTTCCTCCGGCATCAGCTTGGAGAGCTCGTACTCGGATATGCCGATCGGCTGGCTGGAGCCCTCCACCGCGTACTGTGCCAGCACATTGTCTTTGCCTTTGCAGATAAGAAGCCCGACCGTTGGCTGATCAATCTCGCTCTTCAGGATGTGGTTGACCGCCACGACGTAGGTCCCGAGCTGCCCCACGTACTCCGGCCTGAAGTCGGTGGCCTTAACCTCAATGACCACATAGCATTGAAGTGCGGCGTGGTAGAAAAGAAGGTCGATCCACTGTTCCGTCTTCCCCACCACCAGACGGTACTCCCGACCGAGGAGAGCGAAGCCCATTCCCAGCTCCATCAGGAACTGGGAGATATTGGTCATCAGGGCATCCTTGAGCTCACGCTCGTCGTAGTCGTCGCGAATGGCGAGAAAGTCGAACTGATAGGGGTCGCGTGTGATCTCCCGAGCGAGGTCGCCCTGCGGGGCGGGAAGCGCACTCGTAAAGTTGTTTACCGCCTTGCCCTGACGCTCATAGAGACCGCTATCCAGATAGTTGAGCAATACGGCGCGCGACCAGCCATTCTCCACGGTCTTACGGATGTAGAACTCCGCTTTCTCGCGGCTGCCACGACACTTGTCAATAATCGTTCTGATATGGCCCCATGGGACAGAGAACAACTCATCGCAAGCCGGCAATTCTGCCATAAGTTGTGGCAGAATTGCCGGGCCCACAGGAAGCAGCTCGTAGAAGCGCTTCATGTACCGAAGGTTGCGCGGCGAGAAGCTCTTGGCGTTCAGAATCTCCTTTTTAAGGTCCCTGCTCGGCGTCTCGAAGAACCCCGAGCCCCACCAACTCTCAGCATGCAACTCGGCAATGTCTTTTCCCAACTGCCAGTAGAACAGCAAAATCTCACGGTTTACCGAATCTGCCGCCTTGATCTAACTGCATATTTACATCATTAGCAAAGCCGCTAAGCCAGAGACAACGCTCAAGATGATTGATTAACGTCGTGTTCTACACCACGTCAGTTGTTTTCTAAACGCCATCTATACCCCAGCATATACTGCCGCATGATATGGTCTAATCCAGCAAGCTGGTTTCTGAATATCTGATATGACAGACAAAAAGCCGGCACTACACCTCGTGCCTTGTCTTCATGGAATTAAGCAGTCCTACGCCGACCTCTAGCGTCCAAATAATGGAGTCAAAAGAGTATTTATCGATATCTCCGTGTGCAGCGCTGTTAAGTGGTGGTATCAAGTCTCGAAGGAGCGCATATTCGTCTGAATTAATCAGTTTGTCATTGTGCAGGATACTAGCAAGTTTGCCCAATCCACACCTGTAAAACTGAACATTGTTCTTTTCGGCAATTGCTCGTAACGTTTTTTCAAGCTCTATGCGCAGTGAAACTAAGGCGAGCTTTGGATCGCCCTGGACAATATCATCCAATGATCCATCAATCCTCTGCGCAGTTAGATTATCAACTTCGACTGCCTCAAGATTTAGTTTTTGTATATTTTCCTGCATTCTTACCTGTGTTTCCCTGTCAATTAACTCAACTTTTCCGATACCACTAATCTCCAAAGTCTTTATATAGGGAATTAACCACGGCATAAGAGCAAATATAATTAGGATGATGAAAGTACTGTCAATGCTGGCCTTAGGGAAAACTACATGAAGAATCGCTAGGGTGACAAATAGAGCAGTAATAATAATGCTTAGAGCAACCTTCGACTTCTTCATATTAATCATGAAAACCCCGATTCATGTCACATTTTCAGTCTCTGAATAGAGTATCAAAATTATGGGCCTTGAGAGGGTAATCGACTATGGGGGTGACAGGACCTCGAAGTCACGCTCGGGATGCCGTTAAGCGTGAGCGCAGATGACGCTCTAGTCCCATACATACAAATCGCACTGCTCTTTTGGGATTACCAGGCAGCTCTTGTCGAAGCTGCCCTTGAAGTGCGCCTTCTTCCCCGCGAGGGCACATCGGATAGCTCAGAGTTATAAGCCGTAAGTGTGAGGTTGCCCAGCGTGTTGATGAGCTCTTCGTAGACGCGCTCGCAGTCATCCCCAAGCATCTCGCGCCACTCCGCACTAGCAAGCGCATTCAGCGGCTTCGCGTGCCAGCTGTTCTCAAGCGTGGTGAGCAGGTAGAAGCCACGTTTGAACGCGTAGCAGTCGCGCGTCCTGAGCGCCCGCTCGAACTCCGCGTCGCTCGGCATGCGTCGAGCCGTCCCCTCCTCTCCCAGAAGAATCGCCTCATAGGCCTCGCGGATGTTGCCACCGTCATCCCGCACCGCGTTCAGCCGCGCAATCACGGACAAGAAGAACTTGTTCAGGCTGTTTGTCGCAACGTCACACACAGAGCGACGGAAGAGGTAGCTCTCCGTGGTCCTCAGCATGGAAGCGAAGTCGTCATGCGAGAGGGCATCGCCGACATAGTCCTCGAAGAAGGACATGAGCAGCGGGTTCACAACGGAGACGTCGAGCGCGTGGATGCGAGCGAGAAGAACGCGGAGCACCTTGTCCTCACAGGCACCAGCCGTGATGCACGCGTAGTGCCCGCCATAGCGGTAGCGCAGTCCAGCTATATCCAAGCATGACCCCCTTCCGCATGTTCTCGATCTCCGCCTTCACGACGGCGACGTCCTGCTCCAGGGCGTAGGTGCGCTCGACCATGTATTAGGACGCGGCCGCGGAAGAACCGTCGCGCTCACAGACGAACTGTTCCGCGTGTTGGAGTCAGCTCCCTCGGTTGGCCTTGAAGCGGAAGCTCGCTGGGGCCTCGTCGAGCATGCGTGGGAGGCCGGCGTGTCGCAGGCGCTCGTAAGCATTGCATATGACGGAGAGGCCGGCGCATTCTGCGCGGCAGAGGGAGGCATGCGGAGAAGGGGGCTCGCATCTGCCCGACACGCCCTCAACGGATACCAAAATGGACAGCGCTTCTACTGCTACGCGAGGATAGACCTTGAGAGCAAGCGGACGTGCGACGTCGACCACTTCTTTCCCCACGTGCTCGCATCAGCGCTCCCGGGCGTTAACATCGACGGCGTGTGGAACCTCGTGCTAGCGTGCCCAGAGTGCAACCGCGGAGAAGGCGGATAATTCGCGCGTGTGCCTGCGATCGAGTACCTCGAACGCCTGTCCAAGAGGAACGAGTTCCTCGTAAGCAGCCACCACCCGCTGCGCGAGGCGATAATCACGCAGACTGGCGCAACCGAAGATGAGCGCCGCTCTTTTCTTGCTCGCGTTGACCGCGAGGCTGTGAATGTGCTCATTCACCGTTGGAGGACGCCGGCTAGGTGTTGCGTGCCATGACGTTGTTTACGCCGACGATGCGCGACATTGGCGGCTGACCCCCGCACGCGCTGTGCGGACGTCCCCAATTGTAGTGCTCGATGAAGGCGGGCAGGGCCTCGGCCCTGCCCGCCTCGCTCTCCCACGCCCTCCCGTACTGCCACTCCTGCGCCAGCGTGCGGTTCATGCGCTCTGCCTTGCCGTTCTGCCACGGGCTGTATGGCCTGGTGTATATGTGGCGGACGCCCTCGGACGCCAGGAGGGCGTTGAACTCGCCCGAGCGGTAGCCGGGGTCGTTGTCGGTCATCACGCGCTCGACCGCGACCCCGAGGCCCGCGAAGAACGCCAGGCAGCGGGACACGAACGCCGAGCGCGTGGCCCTCCTCTCGTCCGGCAGCAGCTCCGCATAGGCGACCCTCGAGAAGTCGTCCACGGCGACGTGCAGGCACGACGCCCCCGCGCCGGAGTGCCCGCCGTAGGGGTCCCCGCCCCTGCCGAGGGCGCGCCAGCCGCCGCCGTCGGGGATCCGGGCGACCTTCTTCACGTCGACGTGCACGAGCTCGCCGGGGCGCGACCTCTCGTAGCGCGCGGGCGTGACGGGGCCCCTCCGGCGGACCTCGCCGGTCACGCGGTCGACGTCGGCCAGGCGCGGCAGCCCGGAGCGCGCCACGATCCTGGCGCAGGTGCGGGCCGGAACGCCCGTGGCGGCGGCGAGGGCGAGCGGGGCGAGCAGCATGGAGCGCCTCGCCTCGACGACCCTCGCCTCGGCCTCGGGCGACGTGGACCTCGCGAGCCTGCGCGGCCTGCTCGGGCGGTCGGACATGGGCTCGCCCCTGCGGGACCGGGCGAGCCACTTGCTCGCGGTCTGCCTGCTCACGCCCATCTGGCAGGCGCGTCCGAGACGCGCATGCCGCCGGCGACCCGGCGGCACAGCAGCTCGAGGCCCCTCGGCGTGAGCCTTGCGTTAGGATGTTGGGACATGGGAGGCCCCCTCTGCCGTAAGCCTAGACAACTCACAGCATGCGGGAGGCCTCCCTATTTGTCACCCTCCGGATGTGAACAACGTATCGGCACTGAACAGCTAGGGGTCTAGCAACGTTCTGATGTAACGTCCCGCCTCTCGTGCCGCCCGCACGACAGGCTCGTCCCCAGCGGCATCCGGCGGCGCGTTCACCCCTCCAGCACATGCGGCACAGGCTGTTGATGTGCAAAAAGAAGTGGTCCGAAGGGGGTGGTAACGGAAATCCGTACCTGGCCGCGCTGCTCCTCAGGCCGCCAGGTCCATCGATTTCCGGTACTCCATGGGGCTCAGACTCCCGAGCGAGCGCTTCCTGCGCCGAGAGTTGTGCCACTCGATATACGAGCGTATCGCCCCCTCGAGGTCGTCGAGCGTGGCGGCTGACCAGTCCCCGTGCTCGAGCATCTCCGCCTTCATCGTGCCTCGAACCGCCCTTCCATCCTCGAGTTGTCCGGGCTGCTGCCCTTGCGCGACATCGAGCGCTGGATGCCCGCCTCCCTGCATGTGTCGAGCCAGTCGGGCCAGCGGTAACGGCATCCGCGGTCGCTATGAACGATCAGGAACCCCCTGTCCCCCTCGCCGACCGTCTCGAGCGCCGCCCCGGGCATCGAGTTCGCCATCTCGGAGTCCGGCGATCGGGAGGCCGTCCAGCTCACGATGGCGCCGTCGAAGCAGTCGAGGACGGGGCTGAGACGCAGCCTGCCGGCGGGGGTCGAGAACGTCATCGCGTCTGTGAACCAGAGGCGGCTGGGAGCGCCGCGCTGAAGTCGTGCCTGATTCTGTTTCCCGGACGCTCGGATATCTCCCCCTTGTAGGAGCGGTGCTTCCTCTTCCTCCTCTCGGTTCCGGCGGCGACCGTCTCCCCCTCGGCCATGAGGCGAGCCACCCTCCGCTCGCCGATCGCATGACTCTTGGCACGCAGCTCGTCAGCGATCCACCTCCTCCCGTACGCGCCGCCGCTTGTTGATGTGCAATATGAACTGGTCCGAATGAGCGTCGGCTTCTGAGCGACGCACGCATCAGGAATTGAGCTGTGTTTGATAGCCTCGGAGTTGCAGGCTTGAGCGTCGAAATAATTCGGGTCTGAGCACGAAATTCTTTCGGCTTCGTGCACGGACACGCCGACCATCTGCAGTCGGCCCGACAATGTCGTTATTTCGGTTTACGATGCAAGGAGAGCCAGGGAGGAATGATTGGCGTGGACAAGATAGAAAACGTAAGCAAAAGGGCCCGGCGCGTCAATCCGATTGCGTCGATTGCGAGGGCGATCGGCGTCTCGGAGCCCACGGTCCGCAAGTACGCGAGGATGGACGACCTCTCCCTGGAGCCCCCGCGCTGAGCGAGCCGAAGAGCGACCTGCTCGCGCCCTACGAGGAGGCGATCAAGGCCTGGCTCGACGACGACCGAGGGAACTGGCGCAAGCAGCGCCAGCGCCACACGGCGACGAGGGTCTACGTGAGGCTCCGCGACGAGGAGGGTTACGCGGGCAGCTGCTCCACCGTGCAGCGCTACGTCAGGCGGCGCCGAGAGCAGACGGCCCGCGAGCGCAACCGCAGGACCTCCTCGGGGAAGTAGCTGCCCTCGCGCAGCCTGGGGATCCTGAGGGTGATCTCGCCGATCACCGTCATCACGCGGCGCTCGCGGTAGCCGTTGCGGCGCACGCCCTCCTCGCTGGCGATCTCCTCGACGGCCATCTCCATCGCGGAGTTGACGCAGCCCTCCACGAGCCCGACGGCGAGCCGCCTGAAGTCGATCGTGCCGTCGGCGGTCATCGGCATGTCGGTCAGCGCCATCGGCGCCGCGCCCTGCTGTAAAGTGTCCATGTGGTCATCTCCCAAGTCTCTGTCAGCGTGGTAACTGAAGATTCTAGGCGGTGGCCACACCCCTTTTCGGGGGTGCTCTAACATGCTCGACACCATCATCTGGCACGTAATCTAAAGCAGCTGAGGAGATAACATGCTTCAACGCCATCTCCTCAGCTCAAGCCTACAGTGGTATCAGAGACAGTCCCTGCTCGTTTTTCAACATCGCCTCTATGACGTCATCATTCCCGTCGGACACCAAGGCAACCAAATCTCGGGTATTGTTCCCCACCGTGCGGACAACCGCCCAAACAGGCACAAAGCCCTTCAGTTCGCTCTCCGGAACAAAATCATGATCTGCGTCAATATAGTTCTCGAACAATTCTCCTCCAAGATGTGCGCCAGCTCGTCGGCGCATCTGTGCCAGGGCCGTCGGACGGAGTATCTTGCGCTCCGCCCAACGGCCTATAGAATTAGAGTCTGTCGGACGGGCTAAGCCCGCTCCGAGCCGCCTCGTAGAGCCCCGTCTGCACACGGGGCTCTACCCTCTCTTGCGGAACCTGATCCTGCCAACATAGCGAATCCTGGTCGGCAGCATTCGGAACCGTACGCGTATAGTCCTCACAGCTCATCACCTCCCCTCGCATCGAGAGAATTAACCGGCCGCTGATATGTAGATCAACCTGTCAAGAGGCAAGACCGTCCCGGCCCGCGGAGGTGCGGGTTGGGACGGTTTCGCTATGCTCCGATCCGGGGCGGCGGCGCGGCGGAGAGCCGGAAGGCTTCAGCGATCTCCAGTCTGACATCCGCGCGTCGTGGCGCATTCCGATCTGTCCGGCGCGGGGCACCCGCTTTCTAGGATCGCGCGTCGCCAGGGGCTGCGCATAGCGGCATCGCGGTTCTCCCCATCGCCCGCCCGGCGCCTGCGCCCCGGGGGTCGGCGGTTTGTCAGCCCTCGCAGTTGGCGAGGGCCCAGACGAAGCCGGCGAGCTCGCGCGCGACGGCGACGTTGGCCTTCGCGGGGCGCACGCCCCTCCTCCTCAGCCGCTCCGCCTTCGAGTGGAGCCTCCGGTTGGCCTCCGCCGCGACGCGAGCGGCCTCCGGGCCTATCCCCCGGCGCGCGGCGACCTCGGTCGGCAGCAGGGGGCTCCATCTGCGCGCGTGGTGCCAGGCGGCCTCGACGAGCAGCGTCCGGACGTGGGCGTTGCCCGTCCGCGTGATCGGCCCCCGCGCGACCGAGCCGCCCGACGAGCCCTCCGAGGGCACGAGGCCGAGGTAGGACATGAACGAGGGGGCCGTCGGGAAGCGCGAGAAGTCGCCGATCTCGGCGGCCACGGAGAAGGCGGTGACGGTGGAGATGCCGCGCACGGCCGAGAGCCGGGAGACGACGGGGCGCCACTCGTCGGTCGCGGCGAGCGCGGCGATGGCGGCGTCGAGCCGGTCGCGCCGCTGCTCGCAGGCGACGACCTGCTGCAGGTACTCCGAGAGCACGAGCCCCTCGGTCGAAAGCGGCAGCTCGATGGAGCGCAGCCAGTCGCGGTGGGCTGCGGTCCAGGCGCTCTTCCCCGGGTAGACGAGCCCCTTCCTCAGCAGCATCTTGGAGAGCCTGTGGCGTGCCGCCATGAGGTCGTCCCGGGCGTCGGCGCGGGCTCGGGCGAGGTCGCGGGCGGCCTCCTGCCCGGGCGTCGGGCACCACACCTCGACGACGTTGCCGACCGCGAGCATGCGCGCCAGGAACACGGCGTCGCGCCTGTCAGTCTTCACGCGGTCCCCGGCCGGCCGGAGCATCTTGCTCACCGCGCCCACCACGCACGGCAGACCGAGGGCGTCGAGGGAGCGCTTGAGGTCGAAGCCGGTGGGGCCGGACTCGTAGACGGCCCGCGCGGGCTGCGGCAGGGCCGCCGCCCACGCGGCGACGGCGGCCGCGTCGTAGCCGAACGAGCTCTCCTCGACCTCCCCGGTCTCCGGGACGAAGGCCGCCGCGGCGATCGAGCGGGCGTGTACGTCGAGGCCGACGCTGGTACGATAGATCATGGCTGGGACCTCCTATGACTTGTGGCGGGCCTGTCTCACGACTCGAGCCTAACCCACGTCGCCGCTGGCGCGGCCCTTGGTTCATAGAGAGAGGTCCCAGTCGCTCTCTACATATCTTCTAGTGGCACCTGGCCCTGTGCCTGGCGAGCGTCTTGCCATCCTTCGACTTCTGCTTGCTCGATGTCGACGACTTGGCGAGACGTCTTGCCGCGGCTCCAAGCCTGCCGCCCGAATGACGCGCCATACTAGCCTCCTCCCCACATCCGAACTCCTACTTAAGGCGATAGTAGCATCTCTCGATTTGAAAATCTAGAACTCGATTTCAATCCGTCCCATTTTGACCAGAATCAGCTATACTGGAGAAGTGGAAGGAGAGGAGACAATATGAAGCGCGCCGATATCGTCAGGCTTATTCGTGCCCATTGCGATCAGGACAATATAGAGTTCAACACCGTAGCCCATTACATTGCCCAAGAGTTTGAGAGCACGGGCGAGCATGAGCTCGCCTCCTACATCATGTCCCTCATCTCGCAGACAAGGACATTTGTTCCCCAAGACTTTGGCGAGACTCACGTCTACCTCCGCCCGGTGACAATTGACAACGCCCCCCTGCCCCTCCCTGAATGCATTGCCGGCGATCTCCGAGGAATCATCAACGCTGTCAGTAGGAACATGGGCGTCAACGCATTTCTGTTTCAGGGCCCTCCGGGAACCGGGAAAACCGAATCGGCAAAACAGCTGGCAAGAATCCTTAGTCGCACCCTGTATATCGTTGACTTCAATTCAGTAATCGATAGTCATCTCGGAGAAACCTCTAAGAACATCTCGTCTCTGTTCGAGGAGGTCAATCAGGCCGGTAAGAGAGCGGTAGTCCTTTTCGACGAGATTGACGCACTCGCTCTGGACCGTATCAACCAAAACGACGTTCGCGAGATGGGTCGCGCAACATCTACGCTGCTCAGGGAGCTCGACAATCTCTCTGAGAGCGTCGTAGTCATCGCCACCACGAACCTCTACGACAAACTCGACCGGGCGCTAACCCGACGCTTCGACACGTCGGTTGACTTCAGCCGCTACACCCATGAGGACCTCGAGGATGTTGGCGTGTCCATCATGTCCCAGTACGCCTCTCAGCTTGACTTCATTCGTAGCGACCTCAAGCTCTTCAAGAAGATCCTCCACTGCGCCTCAAAGCTCCCCTTCCCCGGAGAGCTGTCAAACACCATCAGGAGCTGCGTGGCGTTCAGCGATCCCAACAACCCCTACGACTACCTGAGGCGCCTGTTCGAGGCGCTGTCGCCTTCGACAAATATGTCGGTAGCAAGCCTATCTGCCCTCGGGTTTACAGTGCGAGAGATTGAGGCGCTGACGGGCACGCCAAGGAGCACGGTCTCGCGCATGATCAAGGAGGTGTAACGTGAACAACCTGCTAATGCTCCAGAAGGACTTCGAATCAAAGTCCGCAGCCGCACCGACACACCCAACCATTCCGGCAAAGGCAGAGGTGAGCGCAAACGACATGCGAAGGCTCGCCCGATCCCTTCGGAGCGCAATAGCTGCCTGGCCAAAGGAAGCCCCGCTGCAAAAGATGCTTATTAGCGTTGAGTACAGGAAGATTGCCGCCAAGAGCAATCGAATCAAGCGCATCTTCGCGGAGGGGGCGCAGGACCCCGAAGTTAGCATTCGCGGCGCACGCTACGATGGGTCCGAAGACAGCAGACATCACGTAATTACTCATTACGTAAGTCGAGATGTTGCCGAGGCCTCTGCCAATGAATTGGAACTTGCGGCCAGCTTGCTGAAAGAACATTTCGGAGGACACATCGACAAGAAGTCGCTCGACAACCTCTGGGACAGGAGCGCTGGCAACACCAACGAGTCCTGGAAGAAGCTCACGGGAGGCGTGCTGTCCCGGATTAACTTTGCCCGGCTCATCCACGATACCTGTCACGTTGCGGGGTTCGACATCCCTCGCCCCCCAGCAAAAGAAGACGATGTCGTCCTGACGACACTCTACAGGACCGACGGAACGGCCTATGAGATGCTCCAGAGGCTGGGCATTGACGTCTTGTTCCTAGACACACTCGGAGACAGCGCCGTACTCAAGCAGGCGCAGTACCGCAAGCTTTACGAGACTGCTCCTTACCTCATCGCCATGTCCACATTCGACATGTCCCAGCTCGACGCGATTGACGTAACTGAGCCCTCCGAGACTACGGGTCCGCTATCCATCGGAAGCCCCTCAACCGAGCCCACCATCGGGGTCATAGATACCCCCTTCGACACGGAATACCCACCGTATTTCAGCGAATGGGTTGATGTTCACAATGAGTTGCCAGGAAGCGTTCTCCCAAGAAGCGAGGATTACGTCCATGGCACCTGTGTCACCTCGCTCATCGTAAACGGCCACATGATGAACCCCGGCCTCGATGACGGCTGCGGGTGCTTTAGGGTGAGGCATTTCGGAATAGCCCCCGCAAACGGACTAAACTCGTTTGTAATAGCGCGCAAAATCAAAGATATCGTCGAAGATAATCCCGATATCCACGTCTGGAACCTTTCTCTTGGATCGGACAAGGAGACGGAGCGCTTCTGTATCTCCCCCGAGGCGGAGGTGCTAGACAAGTTGCAGAGCACCAGAAACGTATTGTTCGTGGTCGCCGCAACGAACAACAAAACCTGCAGAGTCCACAGGATTGGCGCCCCCGCGGACTCAGTCAACTCCCTAGTCGTCAGCTCCGTCAGACCAGACGGCACACCGGCAAGCTACAGCCGCAGCGGCCCAGTCCTGGACTTCTATCGCAAGCCCGACGTAGCGTACTATGGAGGCGACAATGGCTGCAAGCTCTCTGCCTGCTGCGGCACCGGAGAGAAACTATGCATGGGCACGTCATACGCAGCCCCGCTTATCGCGAGAAAGGCAGCATTTCTCATTGATGTGATGAGCATTCCTCGGGATGCAGCAAAGGCATTGCTTATCGACTCAGCATCCGGCTGGAGGAATGACGGCCCTCACCCAATCATCGGGCACGGTATCGTGCCCGTCGACATTCACGACGTGCTGGAAGCCCCAAACAACGAGATTAGATTCTTCTTGACCGGTACGGCAAACACCTATGAGACGTACAACTACGGAATCCCCGTCCCCGTGGCAGGAAACGCATTTCCTTACCTTGCCCGTGCCGTCTTATGTTACGCACCAAAATGCGATAGGAACCAAGGAGTTGACTACACCTCAACAGAGCTTGACCTGCACTTCGGTCGACTCCGGGCGGGAGGAGTAGCCTCAATAAAACTAAACACTCAGGGCGAGAAGAACGACCGAACTACCGAGAAAGACGCACGCGATTTTCTAGGTAAGTGGGACAACGTGAAGCGAATCTGCGACAAAATCCCGGCTCACCCACGTGCAAGAAAAATCTACGACATGCCAGCATGGGGCATCAAGATTCGCAAGACATCCCGATTGAGCATGGGAGATCCGGCTGCCCAGCCTTTCGGCCTAGTGGCAACCCTCAGGGAGATAAACAATGCAAACCGAATTGATAGCTTCGTCCAGCATTGCGTTGCTGAGGGATGGATGGTACGCGCGTTCGATGTGGACACCCAAATTCGAATTTTCAATGCGGAGCAGGTTGAGATCGAGTTCGAATAAAAACTCATCACATAATGATTGCCGGGGCGACCGCTTTGACCGTCCCGGCAATCTCAAAAACGACCTGGCATCTGCTCCTCATAATACGCACCCGTATAAAGCTCGATAGTCTTCGGTATATTCCCCCATCATCGTCATACGCGAGAGCATCATCACTTCGCATTCTCGGTCTTGACGAAGGGCTCTGGCGACGTAGGTTCGGCTCATCAGAGATTCGGAGCAAGGGCCCCTACCCACTTTTCGCGACACTACACACGTATCGTCTACGGCGTAATCCCTGCCGCCTACCCCAGCAGCCCCGCAATCGCATCGAGCTGGGCTGCGATACCGGCAAAGTCTTGATTCAAATCGAGCGTTCGTGCGTGATACTGGTGCCCCATGTCCTTCCAGCTCTTGGCATCAAACGTGGCGTCCTCGGTCTTTGCGTACAAGAGCATCCCAGAAACATCCCCGCTAAACGAAGGCGCAGCGTGCATGACATACGCAAAGATCTGGTTCACATTCGCCGGAGATAATATCTCTTTTCCGAAGTGTGTTCCCAGAATGCTGCCGTAGCATTTGGCATCGATAATCAGGCAGTTGCCGTTCTTGTGCAGCATCACGTCGGTATAGAGACGCGGAAGAAAGCTGGGCTCCACATCCCCCGCCGCACGCTTGACCTCATTCGCCGCAGGATGCAACTCCAGCCAATGGCGCCGGTAATACTCCAGGATGAACTTCTCGTACAGCCGATGCAGGGCATCGCCGCTCAACACGTTCGCAAGCTTAACGTCACCTACGTCCGTTCTGGGCAGCAGCTCATGGAGAACCAGATAGCACACGTTCATAAGAAGCTGGTACGCCCGATTGTTTCTGTGGTACCTCAAGGCGTCCCACGCAATGTGCCGAACATCGAGCAGCGCAACGCCCTGCATGAAAACCAACGATCTCTTAAGCTCGCGCTTCCGCTCAGGGGCAACATCCGACGAGCGCATAAGATGAAATGCCGTCGTCTTAAGTATCTGATTCTTATACGTATTCTCCGCGCGCTCGTCAAACGCGCAATGCAAATCCTGCCGCTGCTTCAGGCGCAGGCGCATAGTCTTGTCCAAATCAATGCGTCCGGCAACACGGAGCAAGTCCTCCTCACGCGCCTGATACTCCCGTTCAAAGCCGCGCCGCCGCTGCGAGTCCAGTCCGACAGCAAGAATCGCCGCAAGCAGGTCCAACACATTGTCGAACGGCTCAACCTCGAGCCGTTGGAAATCCGCAACGTCAATCGCCCGGAAAGCATATGCCATCATGTAGTAGATGTTCTTAACGACAACCGTGTCTTCCGAGCAACCCATGTCTAGAACACGCTCTCGAGCTTCTCGGTGATGCTGGCAACCTTGTCCTGATCGTCAAACCAATACTCGGCAATGAGCGGCTCAATCTCGTAACGAGCAACGCTGTGCACCTCATCGTCGGACACACCCGCGCCCAGACAGAAGTAGCTGTGGCCAATGCAGAAGCCCTTCCCCAGGGTCGGGTCCTCGGCAATCCGCTGATTCACCTCTCGCACCTCATCTACCAGCGCGTTGAGCTTTTTGCTTCCCGTTTGATTCAGCCTTTCAGCAAACCCGGGGGAATCGAGCGCAGGTGCCATGTCAAAGAAGGCGAAGCGCCGACGAAGCGCATAATCAATAAGGGCGAGGCCACGGTCGGCGGTGTTCATCATGCCAATGAGGTACAGGTTCTCAGGAACTGAAAGCCTGCTGCGATCAGTTGCCAGCACAACGGAATCTCCGCGATGATCAGCCTCGATGAGCAATAGCAGCTCGCCAAACACCTTTGAGATGTTTGCCCGATTGATCTCGTCGATAATGAAGAAGTACTTTCGTGCGATATCGCGCGCGGCGCGGCTGCAAAACTCGGCGAACACGCCGGGCTGGATGTCGAAGCCACCCTCACCGTTGGGACGGTACCCAACGACGAAATCCTCGTAGGCGTACGACTGGTGGAACTGCACAAAGCCGATGCGCGAATCATCCTCCTCGCCCATCATGGCATACGCAAGTCGTTTGGCGGCATACGTTTTGCCCGTACCCGGTGCACCCTGCAGAATGAGGTTCTTCTTTCGCTCAAGCAAACCCTTCATGGTAGAGAGGTCTTGCCTGGAGACAAAGACGTCCTGGAGGAACTGCTCATCGCTATACGGCTTTTTGTCAGATGCCTGAATGGGCGATGTGTCATCCTCGTCAAACATCTCTTCGAGCCGCAGATACTCTTCTTCTGTGAGCTTGAAGAAGCTGCCGTTGGGATTCTTGCAGAACTCGCACTGAGACAGCGTTGGGTCATCCTTAATGTCAGCAAGCGGAACGGGGGCATCAAGATCGCGCACCTTCTTGAAATACAGGCGCTTACCGTCTTGTGGCTTTGATACCTCACAGATGGCTACGATCTTCTTCACGGGCGTGGTCTCATAGCCAACAACCACATCGCCCGCCCGGGCATCGAGGAAGTTCTTATAAATGCGTCGCGGATTGCCCTTCTCATTACGAATGGTGTAGCTCTGCTCTTCCCCCACGGCAATCTCGGAGAACGACCAAATCTTCCTGTTGGCGGTAAGCCACCAATACTGTTTGGAGGCGTCCAAAGCACCTGCGGCATCCCCTGGGCCTGGCTTGGCGTACAGCGGGACACTGCTAAAATCTCGTGACTTCAGGGCCTCTTTAAGCTCGGGGCGAATCATCCACAGGAATGAGCCACTCTCCTCCGTTGAGGCGCTTTTACCGTAAAACATGACTGCCCAGTATTTCCCCTGCCACAGCGGACAGTGAAGCTCTTCAGCAACGCGCTTGGCAAACCAAACGGCAACGTTTCGATAGTGCTCCGCACTCTCGCCGTAAGTCTCTGCAAGCTGTGTGCAGGTCGCCTTTCCGCCGACATCCATCATGCGGCGAAGCAGTGCCTGTGCCTGTGAATTAAAGATGGAAGGGTCATCGAGCATCATGTCCCAGACATCAGCATCGATTCCGGGGTCGTAGTCATCAAGCTTGGGGAAATATCCCTTGGGGGTTTTCGGCGCAGGCTTCCACAAGTACGCATCGGCAGAGAGCTCGTAGAAGGGCTTATCCGTTGCGGCGCGCACGGCATCCATGATGGCAAGGTAGCCCTCGCCGGTGGGCAAGGCGTTGCCCTTGACCTCGATGCCGAGCTTCTGGGCAAGATAGTCCCTGCTGTGGGCATCGAGGGGCATGAAGCAGCCGGGCTGGATCCAGAAGAGGCCAATAGTGATGTTCCATTTAATGCAGCGCTGGGAGCGGACGACGTCAAACGCATGAGCCATTTTATGGCGAGACTCTACTCCTGCAGGGTTGTCAGCCAGTTCCATTGCGGAGCAAAAGAGCTCCCACAGGTTATCGATATCATGCGCATCACGGTCCTGCTTACCTGCAAAGAACCAGCTGCGCATATTGTTTACATGCGGTAGTCCCTCGTAGTCCGTTGGCGTGGCAACATTTTGGCTGCCAAGACCGTCGAGCGCTAGCCGAACAATACGATTCCTCTTTTCCCAACTGACACCGCGATTGAAAGAGGCGAAGAACGTAAACGGATCAATGGTAGTAAGACCTTCCGCCTCTACATCAATGGGAAATGTCAAATCCTTGTTGCCGCTGAAGATAGATTCAAACAGTTCCAGCAGACGGGACCGATTGTCACTTAAGCCGTAAATCCCCTGCACGATTGCGGCGTATGCAGGAATCCAAGAAAACTGAGTCTGAGACATCGGTCCTCCAAAGAAAAGAAAGCTGATAGCCGTATTCTATCGCGCAGTGAGGACGGGTTGATTAGCAGCCAGGCGCAGTGTTCGATTCCGCCGCAGTAGTCGAATCTCTTCGCAAATAGTTCGCCGATGGCAGAGCTATCCCGCACCACGTGTTGTGATCCGACAGGCACCAAGCCAAATGATTATTTGGCTGCGTAAGGTCGACCTTTGAGACGTCGATTTCACCGGACATCAACCTTGGCAGCAGAGTATCACGCATACGCT
This sequence comes from Thermophilibacter provencensis, assembly GCF_900128445.1. Classification (GTDB taxonomy): domain Bacteria; phylum Actinomycetota; class Coriobacteriia; order Coriobacteriales; family Atopobiaceae; genus Thermophilibacter; species Thermophilibacter provencensis. The sequence continues at coordinate 2,554,454 of NZ_LT671417.1, forward strand.
CCAGGGCTTGCATCTCATCATCGTTCCGGCGAATCAATGCATCAATAGGTTCTAACCGGGACTCTAGGCGGGCTATCACATCGCTGCTGGGAAGATAAACTGGGAGCTTCTTCAAAGCCTTTCCATTGATTGACCCAAACACGGTGCCGTCACCATTGAAAGTGTCAAGTTGTCTTCCCTGGGCTCTGACAAGATGATGGACGAAGCTTTGATTGTTCTCCGAATGGATTGCAGCAAGGCCTCGACCGATACAACAATCTTCGTTCGCAATATTCAAATCACCAACAGGCGCTCGCACACTCATGAGCGTATCGCCTTCTCGCGCCATGCGCTTTGGTTCGGTAGTAAATAGGCGTCTGCGTGGGAAGAAAGCTCCGAACTCGGCGCGACCTTGATAAAAGACCTCGCCGTTCCCATCTTCATTGTACGAAGATCCTGACGGAGATTGGCCCATGGTGACTTGCGCAATGTCCGACAATATCGCGTTAGGCTCATTTGACTGGGGGCATTCTCTATTGAAGAGCGCGTCTCCGAGCTCAGCTAAATAATCATTTTGGCGATTGTTCTCTCGAATCTTCTTTTCAAAAGCCGAAAGAACGCTAGCTATTTTGCTCTGGACCTCAATTGGGAGATCAGGCAGAAGCTCAGAATCGGCAAACACTTTGTATTGGAAGTTCGAGAGACCGGTCGACCTATTTTGATAACCCCATGTTCTACCGGCAGAGTACATTTCCTGAAGCCAGTAGTAGACAAATTCGCTATTCGCTCTGTTGTCAAATCTAAGGAGACGACAGAAACTCGCGGGGATGACCGGGCAGTCATAGGCATCAATCAATTCATTAGTGACGAAAACCGTCCTACCAGTTGGCCGAGAATCAGTTCCACCTGAATTTTCCAAAACAATATCCCCGGCGCGAAGAGCGACGCTATTAACCTTAGAATCCTTCTCATACCTCACGGGAAGGCCGCCATAAGAGCCCTGCGCGACTGAAGGAAAATCTGCACCGCGAATAATTGCGACACGAGACGACCCCTCAAAAGGAGTTTCTTTCCCCCATCCGCCTCCCCGTGAATACTCAACAAGGTTGCCGACCGGTATCACAGGATTAAAGCCCATACCCGATCGCCTCCAAGTTCTTCTTGACCTGCTCCTGCAGGCGGTTGGACTCTTCGAAGCACTTGGCGATCTCTCCGGTCAGACGGGCCATCTTCTCCTCGAAGGGCTCGCCGTCGTCCTCGGGGTCTGGGATGCCGACGTAGCGACCGGGCGTGATGATATAGTCCTGCTCCTTGATGTCCTCGATGGAGGCAATGGCGGAGAAGCCCTTCTCCTCTTCGAGCGTTCCCTCGCGGAACGCATCGAATGTCCCGGCGACCTTGGCGATGTCCTCCTCGGTGAACTCGCGGAGCTTGCGTGATACCATGGTGCCCATGTTGCGGGCGTCGATGAACAGGGTCTTTCCGGGCTGGGCCTTCTTCTTGGTGATGATCCACAGGCTCACCGGGATGCCCGTACTGTAGAAGAGCTTGTCAGGCATGGCGATGATGCCCTCGATCAGGTCGGCTTCGATGAGCCGCGCCCTGATCTCGCCCTCGTTGTTCGTCTGGCTGGAGAGCGAGCCGTTGGCGAGCACCATGCCCATGCGGCCGGTGCGGTTGAGGTGGTGCACCATGTGCTGGACCCAGGCGAAGTTCGCGTTGCTCTCGGGCGGGACGCCGTACTCCCAGCGCGGGTCCTCCTTGAGCTTGTCGCCGCCCCAGTCAGAGAGGTTGAAGGGCGGGTTGGCGAGGATGAAGTCGAACTTCTCCGTGCGGTGCAGGTCGTTGAAGAACGTGTCGGCGTTCTGCTTGCCCAGGTCCGCGTCGATGCCCCTGATGGCGAGGTTCATGGTCGCCATCTTCCATGTGGTGGGGTTGCTCTCCTGGCCGTAGATCGACAGGTCGTCTATGTTGCCCTGGTGGCGCTTCACGAATTCCGCCGACTGAACGAACATGCCGCCCGAGCCGCAGCAGGGGTCGTAGACGCGCCCATGGTAGGGCTCGATGACCTCGACGAGCGTCCTGACAACGCAGGCGGGCGTGTAGAACTCGCCCGCGTTCTTACCCTCCGCCTCCGCGAACTTGGAGAGACAGTACTCGTAGGTGCGCCCCAGGATGTCGCGCGTGTCGCCCTTCTCCGCCATCTGCACGTTGGTGAAGAGGTCCACGACCTCGCCCAGGCGGCGCTTGTCCAGCTCCTGGCGGGCGAAGTTCTTGGGGAGGATGTTCTTGAGCTTGTCGTTCTCCGCCTCGATCTGGCGCATTGCCTCGTCGATGACCTTGCCCACCTCGGGGGTGTGCGCGGCGGCGGCGATGGTCTTCCAGCGGGCGCTCTCCGGCACGAAGAAGATGTTCTCCGCCGTGTACTCGTCGCGATCCTCCTCGAAGCCCTCTCCCTCGTCGACAAGCTCCTGGTGGCGCTGGTCGAACTTGTCGGAGATGTACTTGAGGAAGATGAGCCCGAGCACGACGTTCTTGTACTCGGAGGCATCGATGTTGCCGCGCAGCTTGTCGGCGGCGCTCCAGATCTGCTGCTCGAAGCCGATCTCGGCGGTGTTGTCCTTCTTCTTGCGTGCCATACGCAGCTCCTATTCGTAGATCTTCGTATCGGCCCAGAGCTCGCACTGCTCCATGACCGTCTCCATGGCGTCGTCGACGCCCTCGGGCGGGTACTTGTACTTGCGCAGGAGGCGCTTGATCGCGCGGCGCATGCCCGCACGGGCGCTCTCCTTCTTCTGCCAGTCTATCGTGGCGCTCCTCTGCAGGGTCTCGGTGAGCTCCCGTGTGATGGACACGAGCTGGTCGTTGTCGTAGAAGTCCTTGACCGCCTCGGGCTTGGTTATGGCGTCGTAGAAGGCCATCTCCTCGTCGTTCAGCCCGAGCTCCTCGGCGTCGGTCCTGTCCCTCATCATGTCCTTGGCCATCTTGACGAGCTCCTCGATGACTTCGGCGTTGGTGAGCATGCCGTTGAGGTAGGAGTTGAGCGTGGCCTGGAGCATGACGCTGAACTTCTGGGCCTTGACCACGCTCGTGCGCTGGTAGGCCCGCACACGCTCCTTGATGAGGCGCTTCAGGCTCTCGACGGCGACGTTCTTCTCCTTCATGCTGGCGACCTCGGCGAGGAACGCCTCGTCGAAGAGGGAGATCTCGACGTCCTGGTTGTCGAAGAGGTTGAGAACCCCGTCCGCATGGACGGTCTGCTGCAGGATCTCGGTCACCTGCTTGTTGAACTCCGCGTAGGTCATGCCTCCCGAGCCCCCGGACTTGCGCCCCGTGAGCCTCAGCACCTGGACGCGCAGGACCGAGAGGTACGCCGCCTCGTGCTGGTCCTCGTGCGAGACCAGGCTCTTGCACAGGCTGAGGGCCTGGTTCATGAGCTGGCACTGCTTGAGGAACTCCTCTGCGTCGTCCCGCCGCCTGGGCTCGAGCAGCCAGTCGACGCCCTCCGCGATGGCGCTCGCGAGCTCGGCCTTCTTGTCTGTGAAGATGAGCTTGCGATAGTCGAAGCCGTACATGAGGTCGCGGCACACGTCGAGCTTCTCCAGGAACTTTGGGTAGGCCGTCGCGGCGACGTCCATGTTGCCGTAGTTTGACTGGTCGCGGTTGGTATAGTCCTTCATGGCTTGCTTGAGGGCGCGGGCGATGCCGATGTAGTCGACGACCAGACCGCCCTCCTTGCCTCGGCAGACGCGGTTCACACGGGCTATGGCCTGCATGAGGTTGTAGCCCTTCATGGGCTTGAAGACGTACATGGTGGACAGGCTCGGCACGTCGAAGCCGGTGAGCCACATGTCCACGACGATGGCAATCTTGAGCGGGTCGTCATCGTTCTTGAAGCGCTGCTCCATGTCCTTCTTGTGCTTGGAGCCGCCGCAGACCTCGAACCACTCCTCGGGGTCCTGGTTGGACATCGTCATCACGACGCCGACCTTGTCCTTCCAGCCGGGGCGCAGCTCCATGATTCGCTTGTAGATCTTCATCGCGATGGGGCGGCTGTACGCCACGATGAGCGCCTTGCCTGCCAGCACGTCGGCGCGGTTCTCCTCGTAGTGCTCGACGATGTCCCTGCACAGAGCATCGATGGTCTCCGGAGTATCGAAGATGGCGTCCAGCCCGCCCAGGTCGTGCTTGGACTTTTGCACGGTCGCCTCGTCGGCTTGGTCGGCGAACTCGCGGTACGCGTCATCGATGCGCCCGAGCGCGTTCTCGTCGAGGTGGAGCGCCACCACGCGGCTCTCGTAGTAGACGGGCTTCGTCGACTCGTCCTCGACCGACTGGGTCATGTCATAGACGTCGATGTAGTCGCCGAATATCTCCCTGGTGTTACGGTCCTCCAGCGCGATGGGCGTGCCGGTGAACCCGATGTAGGAGGCGTTGGGTAGCGCCTTGCGCACCACGCGGGCAGCGCCCACGCTGACCTTGCCGGAGGCGTCCATCCTCTCGGTGAGGCCGTACTGGCCGCGATGGGCCTCGTCGACCATTACGACGACGTTGCTGCGGTCGCACAGGGGCTCATCGCCGTCGGTGAACTTCTGCATGGTGGTGAAGATGATGCCGTTCGCCTCGCGCCCCTCAAGCAGGTCCTTGAGGTCCTTGCGGCTCTCCGCCTGGACCGGTGCCTGGCGGAGGAACGCGGAGCAGCGCCCGAACTGGCCGTAGAGCTGGTCGTCGAGGTCGTTGCGGTCCGTGATGACCACGATGGTCGGACTGTCGAGCCTGCTCTGGAGCAGGTGTGCGAAGAAGACCATGGAGAGGGACTTGCCGGAACCCTGTGTGTGCCAGAACACGCCGATCTTACCGTCGCCCTCGACGGCCTTCGTGGCCCGCTCGATGGCCTTGCGCACGCCGAAGTACTGGTGGTAGGCGGCGAGGATCTTGACAATCCTGTCGTTGGAGTCGTTGAAGCACACGAAGTTGCGGACTATGTCGAGCAGTCGCTCCTTGGGAAGCATGCCGTCGAGCATCGTCTTCCACGTCGCGGCCTTGGTCTCGGAGTAGTCCCCGTCCACGGATTTCCAGGCCACGAAGCGGTCCTCGTCCGCCGTGATGGTGCCCACCCGCGTCTCGGACATGTCACTCATGACGCAGAAGACGTTGGGGACGAACATGCCGGGGATCTGGCGCATGTACTGACGGAGCTGCTTGTAGGCGTCAGACGCGTCCGTCTCCTCGCGCGATGGTGACTTGAGTTCGCACATGACGAGTGGCATGCCGTTGACGAACACGATGACGTCGGGGCGCTTCTCGGAGTACTCGACGAACGTCCACTGGTTTACGACATGGAAGTCGTTGTTGCCGGGGTCGTCGAAGTCAAGCAGGCGAACGATCTCGTCCCGGTCCTGCTCGCCGTCGAAGTAGCGCACCTCGACGCCCGACTGGAGGTAGTCGTTGAAGGTCTCGTTGCGCTGCTCCAAGGTGCCGCCCTCGACGTTCGAAATCTTGAGGATGGCCTCATCGATTGCAGCGGAGGGGAGCCCCTTGTTGATTCGCGCCAGAGCGTCGGGCAATACGTCGGGCAGGAACACATCGCGGTAGTCATCTGAGGAGCGGCGGACGTCCGGCCCATAAAGATGCTCGTATCCGAGGTTGTCGACGAGGTGTTCGACGACAACCTGCTCGAACCAGTCTTCATTGATTCGCAATGAGTCGTACTCTATGTAAGCGTGCTTCATGCTGGTACCTTAGGTGGCTTCATCATGTCGTCAACGACGATTAACAGGTATTATTCTATCACCGGTCATTTTGGTGAACTGGACAGAGCCCTTGTGGCTGAAGATGGGCCGAATGGCCGATGGATCACCGTAGAAGACGAGAACTCATTAACCGCGCCATTTAATAGAGAGAGGGGCCGAGAGCTTCATCCCTCGGCCCCTCTATCGTTTGCGAAGCTCCCCGTGGTGTAAAACTGGAGTACGGAATCTTTCAAGCTGTCAATAAGCCCTCATTTGTCAGGCGTTCTAGCTCCTGAGGCAGATGTTGCCATGATAGCTGAAGCCACTGAACAGTTATTCGGTGGGCTAATCAGAGTTCACGGCACTCCCTGAGAGGAAACGGAGGAGAAAGCGAGCCAACTCCTCAAGAGTCGTATCCCCTACTTCCCTCCGAACGGAAGCTTGAATGGAAGCGAATCCGTAGCCTTCTTGAGGTCAACGTTGCCCATAACCTTACCAAGCTCCTGGACTCCGTCAGCCACGGCAGCCCCCAGATCAGCTGCACCCTTCCCCGCAGCCTCGCCCAGAACACCCGCCCCATCGGCGATCGCACCGCCAAGCTGCTGCGCGCCGTTCGCGGCACCCGAGGCAACGTCGCCAGCAAACTTTCCGGCGACGTCAAGCCACTCCGGGGCGCGCTCGATGACCTTTTCGTCCATCTCGATGTCGAGCCCTTTGGAGAACTGGCTGGTCTGCTCCATCAGCGAATCAAGAGTTCTGAGAACGTCGTCCACGGCAAAGGGGTGGAGGAGCTTCTCCTCCCTGACTCTGTCTGCCGACAGCTCAAGCACCTCGCGAAGGGCATCAATCCTGACCTTGACCTTGCCAAGGCGCTCTCTCCTCGCCTCCACGATTCCCAAACGATGCTCCTCAAGCACCTCGGGGAGCTCGGCGTAGGCGCGTTCCAGCTCGATGACCGAGAGCTTGTCCCTCGTCTGCACTGCTCTCGAGACCATAACGAGCCACGTGGGCACGTCTTCCTTCACAGCGCTCAGCACATGCTCGATCTTATCGACGGACTCGGCGCGCGAGAGCTTATCCGAGATGCCCTGAAGCTTGGTCAGGGCATATCCGAGCGCCCGACTTGTCGTCTGGGCACACGGGGCAAGCTTTGACCAGGCGGCATCGCTCAATGTGCCCGTCTTGTCCCTGATTGCCGCGGCCTCATCCACCTCAAAGACCACCCCGATGAGGTCGGCCACGGTCTGGTCCTTCTGGTCTTGAAGGAGGTCTCCGACCTTCTCATCGATGCTCTTGAGGTAGTCCGTGATCTCCTGGATAGCCTGCTCGAGTGCCATCTGGGTCATCATCCCGGCAACGCCCGTCGCCATGGCAGGAGAGAAGAGCTGGCTCGGGCTCTCAAACCTGAGCCACTTGACGATCTGACCATTTGACTTCTGCACCACACCGGGTTGTATGGCACCCGCCTTGCCGTACTTCTCGAGAAGCTTGGCGGAGTCCTTGGTGAGCTTCACCCAACGACCGGACTCCGAGGACACCTTGGCTGCCGTTTGCACGGCGGAGCCACCGGTCCTCAGCGCCTTGGTCGCAAACTCGCGAGAGGCAAGGCCACAATCGTCGAGCCAAGCCTTGATCTCCTTGGGGTCGCCGAGGAAAAGGAGGCCGTGCTCGTCTTTGACCGCGGTGATTTCTTGGGTAGTTGCGCTGTTGTCGGCCATGGGGACCTCGATTCCGACGCGTTCTTCTCGTCAGAATCTATGGTAGAGATTCTGGGCACGCCCATAGGTCCCAGTCTAAGGAGTTGGGCTAACAGGAGGGTCCTAGACCATGAGCGGAAAGGTGACCTCAAAGAGCCGCTCTTCCTCACTGCCGACTTCCTAGGAGCGTCGCAAAGAGAGAATGGGGGCGCCTCCCTGCGAGAGCGCCTCCAGCTCCAGTTTGCCATGCCCTATGCGAAAAACATCCTATTGATCAGAATATAGAGGATGACGAATACTGCAATTACGGCTACCGCAATCGCTACGCCAGCGCCCCCACCATTGCTATTCTTATTTCCCATGCATGCCAGCCTTCCTACTGGAATCTAACTTCGAGAGTGGCGCCCTCGGGTATTGCCTCCGCAAAGAGACTTTCGAAGGTGACCTTTGCATTCTGCTGCGCCTCATCATAGAGTCCCAACGACTCAGCCCGCTCGACCATGGCGGCCTTTTGGCTCTCGATCCACTGCGACTCCTCGCCGGCCTTTAGAGGATTGGCGATGTTCTGCTGCTCGTACACACACGTAACATCACTGGTCTCGTGCGAGAGGATATCTGCGGGCGGGAGCTCAATAACCACCGTATCGCCGTTCTCGACGAAAGGCCTCACGTCTTGCAGGTTGTAGCCCGCCTTTATTGTCCCGTCAAACTCGAAGATGTAAGTGGCATCGGTAAAGGGAAGCGTAACCTCGGTTCCGAACACCTCCACCGTATTCTGGTCGGTAACGGAAACGGAGCTGGTGTAGAGGTACTTCGCAGTCGAGAGCTCACTGTTCTTCTCCATCGACTCCTCGAGCACGGTAAGATCGATGTCGGTCTTTCCTTCGGGATGGGCCACGTTGGCGCTCTGGAAATGCTGGAAACCGAGGACGAGCAGGGCGCCCAAGGCAACACATATCACGAACATTCCGGCTTTCTTTAGCATCCAATCCCCTTCCTACAAGCGGAACCAATCAATCAAATAAATTTCACTGACTCCGGTCGGAGACTTCGAACGAAGTTAACAACCTTTCCGCCCGTATTCTGCCGATGAGCCCCACGATCACCGAATTCTCAGGTACAACACCGACAATCCCGCTTTTCCCCTCAAGAAGAAAACCCGTGATTGTATGATGCATCCGCGTCCAAAGCAGTGATAAGCGACTCCTCCAGCTGGTCAAGCTTGTCCTCTGAGCATGGATAGAGCAGAACGTAGACATGCTGCTTGTACTTCACATCGGCGTAGACGTCCGCGTTCCCCTTGCCGACGAAGTCGTCGTGAATGCTTGCCCCCATGTTCGTGGACTTGCCCACGTAGATTTCCCGATACTTGCTGTAGTCATCCTTGTGGACAGCACCGTCACAGGTGATGATCACATAGCAGCCGCAGTAGTTGAGATAGCCTTCGCCAGTGCTCCCCTCCTGAAGCTTGGACTGGACGTCCCAGTTCTCCATGAACGAGGTCGAGGACATACGGATTCCTGCGCCGTCGAGCAGGGTCTTGCGGGCGAGCTTACGTGCCTTCTCCTGGGCCCTGACGTCTATCGCCCCCTGAACCGCGTTTCTCGCACCGGCTGCCACCCCTCCCGCTGCTTCAGCGGCACCCTTGGCCGCAGCGGCAACCTTGCCGAACCCAGCAGCAACAGCGTCGGGGGCTTTCTCGGCAGCAGCGCCAACAACGTTCTTTGCCGCCGGAGCCACCACGGGCGCAATCTTGGGAAGCTGATTGGCAACGCCCTGTATTACCGGAGCCGCCTTAACCACGGCACCCGCTACTGCAGCGGCCTTTCCACCCGGGACGAGCAGTGGTGCGGCCATGCCAGCAAGCCCAATAACCGCATTGACGGCATCTACGTACATGTCCGCCGAACGCTCCGCGCTCGGAATATCCTGGCTGTCGAACTCCTCCGGATTTACCACAACGCACTCCTTGGTCAAAGAGATTGGGCGAGCCGTCACAGACAAATCTTAGCGGCCGTACAGTAGCTGAAGGCCAGTTATCGACAGGCGGCCAGATTCCTGCGAGCAATTGAAAGACGGGCCTCTCGCCGCTCTCCTTGATACCTTCGACCGCGGCCTCATCACGCTCGATGACCGCTACCGCGTCGTGGTCTCCTCGCACGTGTCGCACACGCCCGCGAACGACCGGTGGCTCTACGCCTTCGACGGGAGGAAGATCGCCCTGCCGGGCAGCGACGAGTCGACTTGGCCGAGCCTCGACTTCATCCACTACCACAACGACTGCGTCTTCGAGCGGTGCGCGTAAGAGGTCAGAGCCGACATTCGGACGGAGATATAACGCTCAATCATGCTTATCTCTCCAGGACACACTTGATTAAAACGTCTCGTGGAAGCTCCGCCACCTCTCTTCATCGATTTTCCGCTCTTTTCTGCTGATGATTTCACCCAAGGCTTCCCTGTGATACCTGAAGCGACCATCATGTGGAAGCGAATCAGAGATCGTTTCAATAATCTCAATCTCAGCACGAATAGCTGGTGCAAATCCTTGCTCAATCGAACCAGCATAAGAGGACGAACCAAATGGAAGGACGTCAAATAGTTTGCCAGCTAAATCGCTGCTCAGCAGCGCAACATATGGTTCCACCCGGCTCATAAACGGGATGTCTGAAAGAACCCTACTGAAGTAATTTGGAATGTTGCCCTTCTCCAACCCGATTCTCAGTTCTTCAAATACTAAAGTTGGAACATCAAATCCAGCAGCAAGATAATCATTATGAACAAGCAGAGCGTGGACATCTCCTGTTGGATATTTAACAACGCCCGCAAGACGACGAACAACCTCTCGCATCCTTTTCATCGGATTACTCAGTCTTGATGCCTGCCCCAGTCGACAAATAATAACTCGGCGCGAGGCATAATTTTCAGCGGCCACCAGCAACTGAAATAGCCTCTCAATTGGGTCTGCTCCTCGCTCATCGAGGTATCTAAACACTAAGCCTGAGTAGTCGAAATGACGATCATGGATATTGTCTGCGTATATCTCAAGCAAATCGTTCAAGTCAGCCCCGAAGCACACGTCAAGATCGGCCATCGGCTCTCTTGAATTTGAGAGAGGCAAAAAGAATAGATGTGCGTATCCGAGTTTCTTGAGTAAAGATGACTTGACTGTCCTACAGTATCTGCTTGCAAAGCCGGAAGTCTTTGATTCGATGCTCATAACTCCATCGATATGCATCAAAACCTGCTCCGATTCCGCCATGAAAAGAAGGTAATCTATGTCGTTATTTGACGCAATATCAGCCGGCGCCATCTCAATTCCGGCGACGGCTAAAGTCGCAAGCCCATGAGAAATCGCCGTATCAAGAAGTAGGCGCCATCCGATTCTCTGACCGAGCCTCTCGATAATCCTAGAGCCAAGAGATATCTGCTGGTCAGCATTATGAAGATTGCAGAAATAATCGAAAATACCTTCGAGGCTAATGTCGGGCTTATCCTCTGAAAGCAGAGCAATAAAAACCCTGTCAACAAGAGAGCCAGCGCTGTATGGGTCTATCTCTCCTTTCTCCCACATCTCATGGTTAATCTTGAGTACATCCTTATACCTCTGGGAACTCCAGCCGTTAACTGCAGAGAGTATTTCTCCCTCATCTGGATCAAAGCTTTCCATCAACTTCTCGCGGTCGGAATACGCCAAGGGTAGAAGGTTCGACATCGTCTCTTGCTCTTGCAGCGAAAGCGCCTCACAAGCAAGAGAGCAATGGTAAACGAGTTCTAGTTCATCCCTAGAAGTGGGCACTAATCCTGCCGGAATATGCGATACAAACGACCGAATACCATTCTCTAGAAAGAAACGGACATCCTCCTTGACCGGTTCTTTTTCGACTATCCCGACATGCGAGCAAAGAACCCGAGCTGCATCGGATTGATAACTTGACAGCTCTAGCAAGCTGCAGAGGAATGCTATTGCGCTGCTTCTAAGCTCAAGAGCGTCTTCCGTTTCCGGCATTCTGATGGTGAGAAAACGAATCGCTCCCCCTTCCTCAGCTTCGGTCGATACGTGGGAAAAGGCCAGGTATTGCTCGCAAAGCTTTAGGCCAAAAAACTGCAAGTTTCGAGAGTCAGACTCTTTGTTCATCCTCTGGCTCAGCTCATTGAGGAACCTGCGCTCGCGCAGAAACCCAGTCTCTGCAGAGTGCATAGTTATTGCCAGAGACTCCTCAATGACAGACTTGTAATCCCCTAGTTTGAAGCATCCTTTCTGTATGCCATCAAGTAGGACAGAAATCGCATCGGGATAGTGTTTTGAGTCCATCAGCTCACAGAGAATGGCAAGGCTTACTGGAATCTCACCGGTCGCCTGTCTTCCATAATCTCCTTGCTCCGATATCGGAACGCATGATGACGACATCCCGCTAATCTCATTGCACGCGAAACAGTAGGCATTGTCTGGTATGAGGGGATGGAGCACGTCCATGATTTCACGGCGCTCTGTAATACTATATGAACCTGAGTTCATCCAAACTCTTTTGCAGTCATATTTGATTTTTGAAATGGTCTCGTCATCGCCGAATATGGAGATGAGCACGTTAAGAACCCTGACGACCCTCCGCCTATCACGAAGGACAAACATTGAAATAAACTCATACAGGTCAACGACGTGCTCTTCAAAAATGGCCTTATAGGTGCAGTAGTCTTGGAGATTCAGCTGCTCGAACTTAACCGAAATAACTCTTTCAGTGCCCTCTAATACATCGAGAATATTACGGTCATGGAGCTTCCTCGCCCTACGTTTCATTTCGGACAGCGGCATTCCCTCTGCTAGCAAGCTCTCATAAGCTTGATCTCCCTCTCTGAAGTCGCACGGAGAATATACGCTCAGATATGACAGCAACATCAAGTCGTCTTGATCAAGCTCATCAATAAGACCCTTGTAGAAGAGGTCCATTACAGCATGAGCACTCTCAATGCCAGGATAACCATCCTTTTCCGCGCACAATGCCGCCATTATCGCAAGCCTTAAGTTGCCGCGAGCAACCTTCCCGATCTTCTCAAGGAGGTAGTGGTTGATAATTCCGAAATTGTCTCTCACCAACTCTTCTACAGCCTGATTATCCAGCGGTTGTAGAGAGTATTCTTCGAATTGTACTGAACGACGTAGGGCGGTCAGCAATGACTTATGTGCGTAATCCCGCACGGTAAGTACAACTCGAAGGCCTTCGTTCTTTAAAACTACCTCAAGAAGCTCGTCGAGTCCGTCCGATTGCTGCGCGTCATCAACCAAGAGAACGGCATCACCCTCTGAAAGGAACTCGTTTACATCCTCCGCAACACCAGTCCCTCTCACTTTCGATAAAACATATGATGCAACTCGTTTGTCTCGCGCATAGCGGTTAACAAGCTCAAGAGCCAACCTCGTTTTGCCGCATCCAGAAGGACCGTGAATTACAACAATTTGGACTCGTTCAAGAGCATCTCTGAGTTCTTCCAGTTCTTTGGCTCTGTGACGCAACTCTCCCGATTGTGAGGTCGCATAGCCTTTCCTCTCTTCTCGCCTTATCCATTCATCAGGAGTAATAATTGCGTCGACTCCCATACGGACATGCAGAAATTCCGCGGCAAGATCGTGATACTTGTTCGCCAAATCCAATGCGATTGTCTTTGGGCCAATCAATTCGATTCGAGAATCAAGCGCACGAAGCTTGCCTTCCTGTTCTGGAGATAGCCTCCACGCAAGATGACAGCAAATGATTCTCTTGGTGTAGCCATTAGGAACTTGAGACGAAAGACAGTCTTTAATGTCTTTCTCGAGTTTTCTGAAATACCCGTGCTGAGCAGTAGTAAATGCAATGAGAATCGCATCGCAGTCTGTAAGACTGTGTGCATCGGGAATGCCCTCTGTCACTTTATTTGTTCCGGGCTGCGATCCAAGAGTAGTCAAGGACTGAAGGTGAAGCTTGCGGTAAACATATGCCTCAGCAAGTTTTTGAAACGCTCCACCTTCGAGCTGCTTCAGCTCGTTCTCAATTGCGTGCTGTCTCAACATGCATATCCTCTCAGATTCATGTTCGACAAAAGAGCTGCCCCCAACAACTCGCTATGACTTCCCATCCTCGTAGCAACAAGAACGAACCCCTCCTCGTCAACACGATAGATGAGCAGCCAGCCAGGCTTGATGTAACACTCGCGATGACCGCGATATGTCCCGCCGAGCGAATGGTCGCGCATCGCATTGGGAAGCGCTTCTCCCCGAACAAGCGTCTCAAGGGTCCGCTCGAGCTTCGAGAGGTCCTTGCCTTGGCGCTTCACACGCTTGTAGTCCTTCTTGAACTTAGCGGTGAACTTCAGCTCCAGCATGGCCTACTCCTCGTCGAGCGCGGCCATTGCCTCCTTGACGGTGTGGTAGGGACCTGAGAGATTCCTGCCCGTCGCCGCATCATCCATTGCTGCAAGCGTCTCCTGACTAAACCCGTAGGGATTGGCCGGATCAAACGGGAAGCCCCCGCGGCGATTGAACGCAGACACGAACATGCGGATTGCGTTACTTGGAGAGGTGCCAATCTCATCGCAGATCATGGAGAAGCGGTCCTTCTCGTCCTTGCGAAGCTTCGCAGAAATGGACTCGGTCGCAGCTGCGGTGGCCATGGTTGCTCCCTACTACAATGTCCTACTTTATCTTACATTGTATACCCAAGAATAAAACCTCCGATTCTCGTATGTTTAGTCATCCGTGAGTCCAGCCAGTACGGTTGCCAGCGAGGTGCGCCTCGCGCAGACCCGCCACCTACATTCGCACGAGAAGCGTGGGCGCGTCAGCAAACAGCTCAGGCTCGCTGTACTGAAAGCCGTTCGCCAGCGTCTCCGTCCGCATCGCAATCACCTCGTAGGGAGGAGCGCTGTCGACGTCCTCGGCGGCGGGGTTCTTCTCGACCCGATAGAGCGTGGGCGCAAGGCCGCCCGGCGTGACGCCCAGCTCTGCAAGGCCCGTCTGCGGGTCATGGTTGTCATATGCCAGTCTGATGTCAAACCATCCGTTGTCCTGCACGCTCTCCGGCAGACGCGCAAAGAGGTCCGGGGCCACCGCCAGGCTATAGGCCTCAAAGACCGCCGGTGCGAACTCGCGCTCGTCAAAGCGCTCGAGGCTCCCACTCTCCTGGAGTTCCTCCAGCGAGACGGGACTCTCCACGGTCTCCAGCTCCACATCACCCGTGCGCAGACGCACGCCGCACTCGTCGGAGGTGACGTAAACGCCCTTGCCCACGGGGAACCACTCCACGATGAGCCAGCTGCCAATGTCATCGGCACCCGTATCACTATCGTCAAAGGGACTGAGCTCGCCGAGCTTGCCGTTCTCCGCGTCGCTGAGAACGGCGGCGTCGGTGTCTTCGGGCACCCCATCGCGACACCCGGCCTGGTAGACGACCACCCGCGTCTCCGCGTCCCCGTCCGTCAGAGGAAGCAGCGCGCGGCACGCCCCCTCGATGGGCGCCACCCACGCGGGCGTCTCGGGAACGTCTGTCGGGAAGCCGTCCGCGTAGTCCGCGTCCGCACCGGAGAGCTCGATCTTAACGTACGGCACACCCAGGCTGACGCGCGAGGCCTCCTGCTCGAAAAAGCTGTCGTCGCCCGTGTAGCGCGCGTAGAAGAACGAGGCGCTCTGCTCCACGGTCGTCTCGACCTCGCCGTTCTTCTCGCCAGCTGGATCTTCCGGCCAGTAGTACGTCGAGATGCACCCCTCAAAGAAGCCGTCCTCTTCAAGCGGGACGCCGTTCACAGTCACGGATGCAACGTCGCAGCCCGCGTCCCCCAGGCGCTCGCAGCAACCCTCGAGCTCCTCGCGGAAGCGCTGCTCGTAGGCTGCCGTGACCTCGTCCTGCTGCCGGTTGTCGCCAACGACGCCGTCCTCAAAGTCCACGAGCACCGTCTGACCGTCGCTCATGGTGCAGAACGCCCGACCGGACGACTGGTAGCCAAACAGGGCGTACGACCGGTCCTCCCAGACGTCGACCACGTGGGCGTCGTCACCGTACTTCTCGGCGTAGTACTGCTCCGCCTGCCTGGCGACATCCCTCTCGTCGAACTCCCCCAGGTTGCCGCAACTCCCGAGGGCAAGAACGGTCACTATGGCGAGAAGAACGAGCGGGGCGAGCTTGCGACGCAAAATCGGGGCGGTGGCATACGTCATGGGGAACCTTCCGCGCGAGGGGGATTGTGGCTCCATTGTCGCAGAACGAACGCCAGGGGCCCGCTACTTGTCCCTGAACGACAGCATCCCGCTGTAGTCCGTGTCGCGCGGGCGTCGGCGGTCGGGATCGCGGAAGAAGTCCGCCGCAAGCCGGCGGATCACGGGCGAGAGCGCGATCAGTGCGATGAGGTTGGGGATTGCCATGAGGCCGTTGAAGCAGTCGGCGAACTCCCACACCACGTCGAGGTTGGTCACGCAGCCCGCAAAGACCATGGCCACGTAGGCAACCTGGTAGACGCGCACCGCCACGCGCTGGGCGCGGCTCTTGCGGAAGAGGTACTCAACGCACTTCTCGCCGTAGTAGTACCACGCGATCAGCGTGGCAAACGCGAAGAGCATGAGGCCCACCGTCACAACGTACTGTCCGCCGGGAATGCTCTGCCCAAAGGCTGCCGAGCTCATGGCGCCCTCGGACATCATGGGGTCAGCGTGCCACAGCCCCGAGGTGATGATCACGAGGCCTGTGACCGTGCACATGACGATGCTGTCGAAGAACACCTCGAACGTGCCCCACAGGCCCTGACGGGCGGGGTGGTCGGTGTCGGCGGAGGCGTGCGCGATGGGCGCCGAGCCCATGCCCGCCTCGTGCGTGAACACGCCGCGCGACATGCCCACGCGGCAGGCGTACATGACCGTGGCGCCCAGAAATCCGCCCGTGGCGGCCGTGCCCGTGAAGGCGTCGCGGAAGATCTGGGCGATCGCTGCGGGAATCTCCGCGGCGTTGACCACGAGCACCGCCGCGGCGCCGAGAAGGTAGAACACCGCCGCGAGGGGCACGAGCCTCTCGGTGATCTGCGCGATGCGCGTGATGCCGCCGATAAGGACAAGGCCCGCGAGAAGCGCCACGACGACGCCGATGACGGGAAGCGGCACCCCGAAGGTCGCGTTCACGCTGCCGGCGAGCGAGTTTGCCTGCACGCTCGCCCCGATGCCGAACGACGCGAGGAAGCCGAAGACGGCGAACAGCGTCGCAAGCCAGCCGACCCCCAGGCCGCGGGAGATGTAGTACATGGGACCGCCCACGATCTCGCCGCGCTCGTTGCGTGTGCGGTACGCCACCGACAGCGTGACCTCGCAGAACTTGATGACCATGCCCGCCAGTGCGGAGAGCCACAGCCAGAAGATCGATCCCGGTCCGCCCGTGGCCACCGCGAGCGCCACGCCCACGATGTTGCCGGTGCCGAGCGTCGCCGCGAGCGCGGTGCACACCGCCTGGAAGGGCGAGATGGTGCCCTCCCCCGCCTCGGACGGGTTCTGGCGCTGGAAGAGCGTCTTGGTGGTGTAGCGCATGACCACGTTGAAGCGCGTGAACACGGCGCCCCTGGTGACGACGAGCAGGAACACGCCTGTTCCGAGCATCAGCACGACCATGGGGACGCCCCACAGCACGTTGGTGTTCAGCGTGGCAACGGCGGACATGAAGCTTTCGAACATGAGGCACCTCTCGTTGGGGCGCGGGCAGCGCGAGCTGTTGAAGTGCCTACTGTACATGGCCCGTGTTTCGGCCCCGTGACGGCCGTGCTGATTATCGTGCCTTGCCCAATCTATCTACCAGCAACATGTTCTTCTCGGACGCAGGATTGTTCTTAGCAGAATAATCCTGTCCGCGCACTTCTCGCGTGCATTTTACCGCCATTGGCGGTAAAATAGTGACGGTAAAAGGAGGTCGCATGGGATACGAGCCACCTTTTGAGAGAACACCGGAAATCGACAATCTCTGCATGGAGATAGCGGAGCTCGTGGGCATGCTGCATCCCTCCTCGGGCCTCGGCACAAGCCACACCCTCCACCGCGAGCTGCGCATCCGTACCATTCGCTCATCCCTCATGATCGAGGGAAACACACTTTCCGAGGAAGCCGTGACCGCCATCATGGACGGTAAGCGCGTCCTCGGACCCGCAAGGGACATCCTCGAGGTCGAAAACGCAAAGCGGGCTTACGAGCTCATTGACTCCCTCGACCCGCTGAGCCTGGATGACCTCCTACGCGCCCATCGAGTCATGATGGATGGGCTTATCGAACATGCCGGCTGCTTCCGCTCCGGTGACGTCGGGGTCTTTGACGGGGACACTCTCATCCATGCCGGCACGCCGGCGAACTACGTTCCACAGGTCATGGCGAACCTCTTCGGGTGGCTTGCCGCGACCGATCTTCACCCGCTCCTCGCATCGTGCATCTTTCACTGCGAGTTCGAGTTCATCCATCCCTTTGCCGACGGCAACGGACGAACGGGAAGGCTCTGGCACACGTTGCTGCTCTCGCGCTGGAGGCCTGCCCTTGCATGGCTTCCCGTCGAGAGCGTCATTCGCGAGCGGCAGCATGAGTACTACCGTGTGCTGGCGGAGTCCAACGCCGCGGGCTCCTCGGATCACTTCGTCACGTTCATGCTTCAGGTCATTCGCGACGCGCTGCTCCCCTTCTCGTTACCGGAGACCCAAAGGGAGAGCCGCGTCCGACAGGCCCTCGCGTACTTCTCGGCTCACCCCAAGGGGACGATTGCGGAGCTCGCCGACCTTCTCGGCTGCTCCAAGCGCTCCACAGAGCGCCTTGTGGCGAGCCTCCGCAAGGAGGGTAAGCTCAGGCGCGAGGGTGCAGCACACGGCGGCACGTGGGTCGTTTGCCAGTAGCACGCCTTTCAAAGAGCGCCCCGTTCAGGCCTAACGTGCCCTCTACTCCGAGTCGTCAACGAGCACTACATCATCTCGCGCTCCAGCAATCTCCCGAAGCTCGTCCGTAAAGCCGCTCGCACTGAAGAGCGCAAAAGCGTCCGTTCGCCTGCCCCGCTCCCACGGGACGCGCGCCGCCTTCTCCTCAAGCGCTCGCAAAACGTTCGCGCCGACGGGATCCTTCCAGAACTTGCACTCGCCCCAGACGGCGCGACCCTCGCTCGCGCTCAGGCCGACAACGTCGATCTCGTCACTCCCCGACCACCAGCGGCCGACGCGCTCCGGCACGAACCCAAGCTCTCCGGAGTCCGCCAGATCCCACAGGCGCTCGCGACAGACATCCTCGTACACGTATGCCACATGCCCGTCGATGAAGTGCTCTCGGATGCGCTTCTCGACGGCAGCCGTGCGGCCCGTCTCCAGATAGCTCAGGTTGGGCAGCACGAACCGGAACCAGAACTGGAGGAAGTTATCCTTTATCCGATAGAGGCTCTTCTTGCTCTTGTCGGGGTTGCTCTCCGTAACGGGCACCTGACGCTCAAGGACGTCAAGGCCGATGAGGGTCTTGAGGTACTTGTTCAAGCTGGTTTGCTTGATCCCGAAGGAACGCGAGATCTCGCTCGGGCGATGAGCTCCCCCGGCTATCGCGCGGATGAGGGCAAAGTAGGTTCCCACATCAGGCACCTCGCGCTGGAGCAGGAAGTTTGGCTCGTCGTAGAGAAAGCCGCTGCGGTCCAAGACGTTGGCGGAGATTGCAGAGTAGACGTCCTTCTCGTCCTCAAAGAGCTCGATGTACTTGGGAACGCCACCGGTCACGGCATAGCGTTCCACCAGCTCTCGCGTAGAGCGTCCCAGAAGGAACTCCCGGTAGCGCGAGAAGGGAATCTGACCCATTCTGATCTGCGCCGTGCGGCGACCGTAGAGCGGGCTCTCCTCCGAGAGCACCTGGTCCCTCATGAGCGAGATGAGCGAGCCGCAGAGAACGAGCATGACGTTGGCGTCTTTGAGCATCGTGTCCCAGATTCGCTGAAAAATCGATGGATAGGCAGGGTTTGCCCTGCCGAGGTACTGGAACTCGTCGATGACGATGACGGCACGCTCGTCCGTGGGACCGCACGCGCGGGCAATCTCACGGAAGACGTCCTCCCAGCGCGAGATGCGCGCGGCGCGGAGCAGATCGCTCTGGAGGAAGTCGGCCGCCACGGACTGGAAGCTTTCGAGGTTCTGGAGCTCGGGCTCCTCCGTCGCCAGGTAATAGAGGGAACGCCTGTTACGAATGAACCGGGAGATGAGCTCGGTCTTGCCAACCCGGCGACGACCGTAGACAACGACGAAGGAGGACCCCTCGCGTGCGTACTCGCGCTCAAGGGCCTGAAGCTCTGCCTCGCGGTCAACGAAAGTGCGCATGGCTGACTCCTCTCGGCGAAGATTATTCTATACAGAATTATTCTATCTAGAATAATATTTGTCAGCAAGCGGTCCCTGTGTTTGCCCGGGCAGATACGTGCCCGCTTCGAAGACGTAAACTGATGGTCGCGCCAGACGGCAACAGGGAGGCCCCGCCATGATCTACACGCCGCTCACGAACCGAGCCCTGCACATCGCCTACGAGGCGCATGCCGACCAGGTGGACAAGTGCGGGACACCCTACGTGTTCCACCCCTACCACCTCGCCGAGCAGATGGACGACGAGGCAACCACCTGCACCGCACTCCTTCACGACGTCGTTGAGGACACGGACGTGACCCTGGAGGACCTCGCCCGGGAGTTCCCGGCGGAGATAATCGACGCGCTTCGCCTGCTCACGCACCAGCCGGGCATGCCCTACCTCGACTACGTGCGCGCCCTTGCGGCCAACCCCATCGCACGCTCGGTCAAGCGCGCCGACCTCCGACACAACATGGACGAGACGCGCTATGCAGGCGGGGCGCAGCCGCCTGCAGACGAGCTCGCCCGGCGACGCGAGAGATACCATGCCGCGCTCGCCATCCTAGAGGAAGCGCAGTCAGAAGCCACTGATTGATCACTGGATGCTGAGCCTATCCGGGGCGCACCCGACAGCACACAGCGAGCCTTGGCTGTGCCTCCTCCCCTCTGTGAAGATTTGGCGCCCCACCGCACCCGGCGCGCTACCATGGGACGCTGCAACGCGCTGCGGAAGGCATAAGTCCAGTTGCCCTTCCGCGGCGCGGCGACGCACCCAAAAGGGCTGGGCAGAGGGGAAAGCCATGCCCAGAACCCGTACCCAACGCATCGTCTTCTCGATCCTCATGGCCTTTGCCATGGTCTACGGCATGGAGCTCTACAACCAGGCGCTCCTTGCGGGCGGCCTCAGGACCGAGCTCTTCGCCGCGCCGCTCGCCGACATCGTGCCGCTCATGGCCGCCGTCATCGTGCTCGAGTCGCTCGTCGGCGGCAGGGTCGCGGCGCGCCTGGTCGAGCGGCTCCCGGACGCAGACCGCTGCCCGCAGGTGCTCGTCACCATCCTGCGCGGCGCCTTCACCTGCTGGACCATGTGCCCCATGATGAGCCTGGTCGCAACGCTCGTCTTCAAGCAGCCGCCCGCGGGCGAGCTCGTGGCCACGTGGCTCCAGACCGTCGCCCTCAACTTCCCCATGGCGCTGCTCTGGCAGCTCTTCGTGGCAGGCCCGGCCGTGCGTGCCGTGGTGCGTACGATGGGTGCGGCCACGGATCGCCTGAGGCAGCGCGCCATGGCGGGGCGCGCGGCGCGGTACCAATCGTGACGAGCGGTCCCGCTCCGTACTGACAATGCCGGCCGAGAGGGGCCGAGTACGAAGCACCCCTCCGCCGGGAGGCAAAACCATACCGCCCGCCGACGCAAACCCATCTCTTTCGAGAAGAACGACCGTCTCAAGCTGGGCGCGCAGCCAAGTGGAAGCTACTTGCAAGACAAGGAGCCCGGCCGAGGTGCTAGGGTCTCCCCATCACGAGAGACAGGGAGCCCCCATGCAGCACCACATCATGTACGAGCGCGCTCAGCACACCCCGTTTGAGGTCGCGTCCGACCCGGAAGCGTTTGCGGACACCTACGCAGAGCTCTGCGGGGTCATACCCATTGACGACCTGGTGGAGCTGTACGTCAAGGCATTCCCTGAGCTACCGATGGGCTATGAGACCATGCGCGAGGCGGCGGCACAGAGGCCAGCCTCCTGGAACGGTGCCTGCAAGACCTGGGCACACGAGGGCGTCGAGTACGCCCTTGCCTCCGCCTTCTCGGATTCCGGGCATGCCGAATGGTTCTTCTACCACATCAAGCACAACGACTGGGAGCACATGGACCGTTACGAAAAGGAGCTCCCTGCCGAGCTTGAGCGCGAGCGGGAGCTCCGGGCGGAGCTTGTTGAGCGTCATCGCGCTCATCCCATCAAGGAGTTGACCTTCGACGAGCTGGTCAAGGGGCACCCAGCACTTATCAAGGAAGCTCCCTGCACGCAGAGGCTCATCGATGAGCTCCTCGCCATCCGCCTCGGGCGAAAGGACCGCGCCAAGAAAGACATGGAGCGGTTCAAAATAGCCCAGGAGGTCAACCGGTCCGCACTCATTGCTTCGACCATGATCGACGTCAACGACAACCGCGCCTACGAGGACGCCGAGTTTCTCATGATCTACACCTATCCGCCCGGATCGCGCGACTACGACCCCTTCCGAGACGAGCCGGACCCCAACGTCCTTCTCGCCATGGAGAAGGTCTACCGGGAGCTTCCACTCTGGGGGCTCAATGGATGGAACCAGGAGGAGGTGCGCCAGCAGATGTTCGAGAGGGCGTGAGACGAGAAGTCAGCACCCTGCCGTATCGATACAATCAACGAGAGGGGAAGGCCAGTTGGAAGGAATCATCATGGACATCTCGTCGGCTCAAGCCGCTGCAAAGAGGGCAGTTGAAATCCTTGTCGAGCTCATCCCTGAGGCCAAATACGCAGCCCTCGAGGGAATCGAGCTGAGCGAGGACGGGACCAGCTGGCGCGTCGTTGTTGGCTATGTCCTTGGAAGCGACCTGCCGACTACGGCCCTCGCGGGACTCTCCGCGAGCCCAAGGTCGTTGCGCACGTACAAGACCCTCACCCTCGACGGAGCCACGCTCGAGCTCAAGAAGATGGAACCCTACCATGAGCCGTCGTAGGGTCGCGCTCGACACCAACGTCTTTCTGCTCCTCCTTGTTGGGCTTGCAAATCGCGAGGCGATAGCCCGACACAAGCGCCTTGCCGCATACGATGCCGACTCCTACGATATGCTCTGCAAGCTTCTTGCAAGCTATGACGAAATCGTCGTCACGCCAGGATGCCTTGCAGAGACGACCAACCTCCTGGACTCCGACAAGGGCTCCCAACAGCATTGCTATCAGATGCTGAAGGAGCTCATCCAATCTGGTGAGGGTCTCAGCGAGAAGCACGTCCCCGCCGATAAGGTGGTCGAGCAGAGGCCGTTCATGTGGCTAGGTTTTACCGACGCCTCCTATGTTGAGCTTGCCGATCAGGGCATTCCCGTCATCACTGCCGACCTCAAGCTCTATCTGCAGGTGGCTGAGAGAAACGAGAAGTCCGTCAACTTTGCCTCCGCAGCACTCGGCTTCCGGGCTTAAGGCGTCCTCAAGCGCGAAGGGCCCGCCGGGCATGGCAAACCGGCGGGCCCCAAGCAAGGGATGTGCGACGAGGCGGAGCTTCCTAGCCGCGGGAATGATGACAAACTCCCCCGGGACCTTTGTCAGGTTATGACAAACTCCCCCGGGACCTTTGTCAGGTTCGGGAGTAGTACGAGTGCCTGAGCGGCAGCTCGCACTGCAGCTCGCCGGTGAGCGCGCGATAGGCGTTCTGCACCGCGGGCGCCGTCGGGATCGTGGCGATCTCGCCGATGCCCTTGCCGCCGTACGCCACGTCCAGAAGCTCGTCCTTCTCGACGTAGATCGCGTGGATGTCCGGGATGTCCGGCGCCCTGAAGAGGCCCAGCGTGCCAAACTTCACCTGCGGCACGCAGTCCTCGAGGTCAAAGCGCTCGGTCAGCGCGTAGCCCATGCCCATGAGCACGCCTCCCTCGATCTGCCCCTGGATGGCGATCGGGTTCACCACGCGCCCGGAGTCGTGCGCGGCGTGGACCTCGGTCACGCGGCCGTCGTCGTCCAGGATCACCACGTGCGTGGCGTAGCCGTAGGCCACATGGCTCTTGGGGTTGGGCACGTCCGCTCCGAGCTTGTCGGTCTTCTCGAGGTACTCGTAGGAGAACTCGCGCCCCTCGAGCGCCGCCAGCGCGGCGACCGGGTCGCTCGCGTGGTAGCCCGCGCCCGGCCCCACGTAGGGCGTGCCGTCGGCGTACTCGACCACAAAGCCGTCACCGTGCGCGACCACGGGCTCCGTGCCGGTCTCCGTGCCCTCCTCCACCGCGAGCATGGCGTCGCGCAGCAAAAACGCCGCGCCGCGCACGGCCTCGCCGGTGATGAGCGTCTGACGCGAGCCGGAGGTGGTGCCGGAGTCGGGCGCATTCTCGGTGGAGCACTCGCCGTTGGCGATGTGCGACAGGGGCAGCCCCGTGGCCTCGGCCACGTCCTGCAGGAAGACCGTGTTGCAGCCCTGGCCGATGTCGGAGGTGGCGGAGTAGACCACCGCGCGGCCGTCCTCCACGCGGATCTTGCAGCGTCCCGCGTCGGGCAGGCCCACGCCCACGCCGGAGTTCTTCATCGCGCACGCAATGCCGGCGTGGCCGGGATGCGCCTCGTAGACGTCCTTCACGGCCAGCAGCGTCTCCTTGAGCGCGGTGGAGCGGTCGGCGATCTGGCCGTTGGGCAGGACCTTGCCCGGCTCGATGGCGTTCCTGTACCGGATCTCCCACGGCGAGATGCCCACCTCGTCGGCGAGAAGGTCGATGAGGCTCTCGAGCGCAAACTCGCTCTGGCACACGCCGAAGCCGCGGAACGCGCCGGCGGGCGGGTTGTTGGTGTACCAGCCAAAGCCGCGGATGTCGGTGTTCTGGTAGCAGTACGGGCCCACGGAGTGCGTGCAGGCGCGCTCTAGGACCGGGCCGCACAGGCTCGCGTAGGCGCCGGTGTCGAAGTTGATCTCGCAGTCCAGGCCCACGAAGGTGCCGTCCTCGTCACAGCCGAGGGTGAAGGTGCCCTCCATGTAGTGGCGCTTGGGGTGGAAGTTGATGGACTCCTGGCGCGTGAGGCGCACCTTGACCGGACGCCTCACGGCGAGAGCGGCGAGCGCGGCCAGGTGCTGCACGGAGACGTCCTCCTTGCCGCCGAAGCCGCCGCCCACGAGCATGGTCTCCACGACCACGCGCTCCGGCGTGGCGTCCCAGCCGAGCATGTGGGCGATCTCCTTGCGAGAGTCGTAGGCGCCCTGGTCGGACGAGCAGACCTTCACGCCATCCTTGTACGGGAAGGCCACGGCGCACTCCGGCTCGAGGAACGCGTGCTCGGTGAACGGCGTCCTGAAGGTGCGCGTCACCTTGTGCGCGGCGCCCGCGAGCGCCGCGGCCGCGTCGCCGCGGACCACGTGGCGCTGCTGGCAGATGTTGTTCTCGGGCGTGACCCAATTTCCAAACGCGAGGTAGGGCTTGTGGAGCACGGGGGCACCCTCCGCGCGGGCCTCCTCGATCGAGCGCACGGGCTCGAGCACCTCGTACTCCACCTTCACGGCCTTCTTGGCCTTCTCGAGCGTGGCGGCGTCCTCGGCCACCACGAGCGCGATGGCGTCGCCCACGCAGTGCGTGACGTCGCCCTCGGCGATCATGACGTCCCAGTCGTAGAGCAGGTGCCCGACGGCGTTCACGGGCACGTCGGCGGCGGTGAGCACGGCGAGGACGCCCGGCATGGCGCGGGCCTTCTCGGCGTCGATCTTGACCACGCGGGCGCGCGGGTGCTTGGAGCGCACGGCGCTGGCGTAGGTCAGGTCGGGGAAGTCGCGCTCGTCGATGTCGTCGGGGTACTTGCCGTAGCCGAGCACCTTGCGGCGCACGTCCACGCGGAAGGCGCGCTTGCCCACGCCGTAGTCGTCGCCGCGCTCGAGCTCCGGGTCGATGCTCTTCTCGACCCGCAGGATCGCGGCGGCGAGCAGGATGCCCTCGATGATCTTCTTGTAGCCGGTGCAGCGGCAGACGTTACCGCGGATGGCCACCTTGACCTGGTCCTCGGTGGGGTCGGGCACCTTGTGGACGAGGGCCGCGCCCGCCATGACCATGCCGGGGATGCAGAAGCCGCACTGCACGGCTCCCACCGCGCCGAAGGCGTAGACGAAGGCCTCCTGCTCCTCGTGCGGCAGGCCCTCCACGGTCACGATGTCGCGGCCGTTGGCCAGGCGCGTGGTGAGGACGCACGCCTTGGTGGCGCGGTCGTCCACGAGCACGGTGCAGGTGCCGCAGGCGCCCTCGGAGCAGCCGTCCTTGACGGAGGTGAGCCTGAGGTCGTCGCGCAGGTAGCGCAGGAGCGGCTTGTCGCACGTGACGACCTGCTCCTCGCCGTTGACGGTGAAGCGGTACTCGGCGGGTGCCTTGACGTTGGCTGCCATGGTCTCCTCCCCTACTGGGCCGGGGCGTAGATGCCCAGCGTGTCGTGGATGACGCCCTTGCGGCACTTGGTGGCGCACATGCCGCACGCGATGCACAGCGCGTAGTCGATGCGCGCCTGCTTGTCCTCCACGCGCATGGCGCCCGCGGGGCACGCGCGCTCGCAGAGGCGGCAGCCTATGCAGCCCGTCTCGGCCACCCAGATGCGCCTGGTCTCGTCGTCCATGGTGTACTCCCCTCGTGGCGTGCAAAAGGGACAGTCACTTTTGCACGGATTCCCGAAAAGCGCGTGGCGTGCAAAAGTGACTGTCCCTTTTGCACGCCACGCGGATGCGTTACCTGGCCAGCAGGTAGCCGTAGTCGTCGCGGACGGCGCGGATGGTGAGGCGCACGTCCTCGGGCAGGCCGCACGCGGCGTCGTCCACGTCGTAGACGCCCTCGCCGGAGGCCAGGCGCACGCGGAAGCCACCCTCGACGGGCAGGAAGCCGCGGTTCTCGCTCGCGTCCATGTCCTCGGCGCTCCAGAAGAGCGTGAGCTTGTCCTTATACGGGCGGCCGCTCCACGGGCAGAAGACGGCGCAGTTGCCGCACTCGTTGCACATGCCGTCCACGTGGACGACCTGCTCCTGCGCGAGGCCCGGCACCTTGATCGCCACGTTGGCGCGGTTGGGGCAGACGTCGCAGCAGACCTCGCAGACGGTGGCGCAGCCCAGGCAGCGGCTCGTGGCGCAGCCGGCCACGTCGAGGCAGATGTCGCCCTTGCGTCCCATGATGGCGTCGTGCTTGTCGGCGCGGACGTTCTTCTCGGCGTACTTGTTGAAGTCGACGCCGGCCAGGTCGCGGGCAACGGCCTGCGCGTCGGCGATGGCCTCCACGAAGGTGGCCGGCCCGCGGCGGCAGTCGCCGGCAGCCCAGACGTGGTCCACGCCGGTGGCGGTGCCAGCCGGGCGGCCGCGACGGTCGACCTCCACGCCCGCGCCCTCGTAGAGCCCGCGCTCGATCTGCTCGCCCACGGCGCAGATCACGGCCGTGGCGGGGACCTGCACGGTCTCGCCCGTGCCCTCCGGGCGGCGGCGACCGGACTCGTCCGGCGCGCCAAGGCGCATGACCTCGCAGGCCAGCTTGCCGTCGGCCACGCCGATCGGGGCGAGAAGCTCGCAGAGCTCAACGCCCTCCTCGAGGGCGAGCTGCAGCTCCTCCTCGTCCGCCGGCATCTCCTTCTTGGTGCGACGGTAGACGATGCGCACGTTCTTCACGCCCTCGGCGCGCTTGGCCACGCGCGCGGCGTCCATGGCGGTGTTGCCGGCGCCCACGATCACGACGTCGGTGCCGAGCTCCATGGGCTCGCCGGCCTTGGCGGCCTCGAGGAACTCCAGGACGTCGATCTCCTCGCCGGCCTTGAGGCCCACCTTGCCCGGCGCCCACGCGCCCGTGGCAACCACGACGTCCGTGAAGCCCTCGTCGAAGAGCTCGGCCACGCTCGTGACCTCGCGCCCCATCTGGACCTGCGCGCCAAAGGCGAGGCAGAGGGCCACGTCCTTGTCGATGTCGTCGTGGGAGATGCGGAACTCGGGGATGACGTGGCGCGCCACGCCGCCGAGCTTGTCCGTGCGCTCGATGATGGTGACCTTGGTGCCGGCGCGCGTGAGGAAGAACGCGGTGGCGAGGCCGGCCGGTCCGCCGCCGATCACGGCGACGTTCTTGTCGGCCGCGGAGGCCAGCCGGGCCGGGCCGGCGGCACGGAGCTTCTTCACGACCTCGTCGAAGCCGCCGCGGGCCGCCTCGAGCTTGGACTCGCGGATGCGCGCGCCCTCGGGCTCGTAGAAGCTGCGCTCGCACTTGGCGCCGCAGGGGTGCGGGCAGAGGTTGCCGGTGATGTGCGGCAGGGCGTTGCGCTCGACGACGACCTGGAGCGCCTCGGCGAGCTTCCCCTCGTCCACGCGGGAGAGGTAGGCCGGGATGTCCTGCTGGATGGGGCAGCCGGTACGGCAAGGCGCCGTGAAGCAGCTCATGAGCGGCAGCTCGGCGTCGACCTTGTGCGGCTTGGCCGGCTTGATGGGCTTCTGGTAGTCCTTGCCGGAGGACACGCGGGCGGCGAGCTCGGTCACGGCGTCAACGTCCACGTCCTCGGAGCGCGGCGCGCCGGCGAGAAGACCGGCGATCTGGAAGAAGCGCTCGTAACCGCCGGGCTTGAGGACGTTGGTGGCCATGGTAATCGGCCAGATGCCGGCCGCATAAAGCTCGCGGATGTTGCGCGCGTCGGCACCTCCCGAGTAGGAGATGCGCAGCTTGCCGTCAAACTGGCGGGCGATGCGGCGCGCCAGCTCGATCGTGAGCGGGAAGAGCGAGCGGCCGGACATGTACATCTCCTCGCTCGGCAGCTCGCCGCGGGTCACGTCCACCGGGAAGGTGTTGGTGAGCTTGACGCCAAACGCGAGGCCCTTCTCGGCGCAGAGCTTGATGAGGCGGTCGAACATGGGCACGGCGTCGGCCCACTGCAGGTCCTCGCGGAAGTGCGTGTCATCGAAGACGATGTAGTCAAAGCCGAGCTCGTTCAGGCGCTCGCGGGCAAAGTCGTAGCCCAGGAGCGTGGGGTTGCACTTGATGTAGGTGTTCACGCCCTTCTCGGTGATGAGGTAGGTGGCGATGCGCTCGATCTCGTCAGGCGGGCAGCCGTGGAGCGTGGACTCGGTGACGGAGTTGGAGACCTGCGGGGAGACGGCGTTGACGAAGTCGGCGTCGACGTTCTGGAAGCGGTCGAGGTTGGCGAGGGCCCAGTCGCGGCACTCGGCCCAGACGTCGGTGCCGGACGCGTCCTTCATGCCCTCGATGTACGTGTCGACCTTGGGGCTCTGGATGCCCTCGAGGCTGTAGCCCACGGACATGTTGAAGACAAAGCCGTCCGGGTCGCCGAGGCCGTACTCGCGGGCGATGAGCTTGCAGGCCCACCAGGCCTTGACGTACTCCGCGAAGGCCTGCGGGACGGTGAGCTCGGTGGACCACTCGCAGTTGTAGCACTCGTCCTCGGCCACGATGCAGGGCTTGTTCACGCAGGCGGAGAGCTCCTCGCCGTCCATGATCTGGACGGTCTTGAGCTCGAAGAAGCGCGAGCCCGCCACGTAGGAGGCCACGATATTCTGCGCAAGCTGGGTGTTGGGGCCGGCGGCCGGGCCAAAGGGGGTCTCGATCTTCTCGGCAAAGATCGGCTCGGCGCCGCCCTCGTGGACGTAGGCCTTGCGCACCCCGAAGATGCTGGCCTGCGTGTCGTGCTCGGTCAGGATCCAGTCCATGACCTGCGCGAACGGGATCGGCCTCATGACGTCGCTCATTGTTGCTCCTCTCCTGCGGGAGGTTTCCTCCCACGCCCGCCGGCGAGACCGCGCGCCGGCGAAAGGGTGACGTTCGGCCCCGCGGAGGCCGAGTGGGGCCGGGCGCCCCTCGCGCCCGGCCAACGGTTCCTAGTACGTACGCTCGTTGAGCGTGCCCCAGAGCTTCTTTGACTGCTCGAGGGTCCAGGCGTTGATGCGCTCCTCGTCAAAGGCCACGAACTCGCGGTCGCGGTAGAGCACCTTGCCGTTGACGATGGTGGTGCGGCAGTTCTTGCCCATCATGCCGAAGAGCATGTGGCCGTCGATGTTCTCGTCCGAGAAGGGCGTGAAGACCGGGTAGTCCATCACGATGACGTCGGCCGCGGCGCCGGGCGCCAGAACGCCGATCCTGCGCCCAAAGTACTCGCTCGCCATGGCGGGGTTGTTCTGGAAGAGCATCGTCATGGCCTCGACCCAGCCCACGTTGGGCATGGCCGCGTTGTGGCGCTGGATGATGAGGAAGACCTTGAGGCTCTCGAGCATGTCGTGCGTGTAGGCGTCGGTGCCCATGTGCACCGGGATGCCGCGGCGGAAGAACTCCAGCACCGGCGCACAGCCTACGGCGTTACCCATGTTGGACTCGGGGTTGTTGACGATGTGGGTGCCGGTCTCCTTGATGATGTCCATCTCGGCGGGCGTGACGTGGATGCAGTGGCCGAGCATCGTGCGCGGACCCAGGAGGTCGTGCTGCAGCAGGCGCTCGATCGGCGAGATGCCGCCGCGCTTCTGCCGGCTGTCCCAGACGTCGTTCATGCCCTCGCAGACGTGGATGTGGAAGCCGGTGAGGCCATTGTTGGCCTCGGCCATCTTGTCCATCGTCTCGTCGGAGAGCGTGAAGGTGGCGTGCCCGCCAAACATCGCGGCGATCATGCCGGAATCCTGCTGGGAGGCCCACTGCGCGAACTCGGCGTTCTCGGCAATGGCCTGGTCGCGCTTCTCGGGGCCGCGGCGGTCGGACGTCTCATAGCAGAGGCACGCGCGGATGCCCGTCTCCTCGCAGACGTCCTTGATCGCAAAGAGGGAGCCCGGGATCTCGCAGAAGCTCGCGTGGTGGTCGAAGATCGTGGTCACGCCGTCGCGGATGGAGTCGAGCACCGTGGCGTACGCCGAGGCGCGCGTGCCGTCGAGCGTGAGGTTGTCGTCGATCTTCCACCACTGCTGCTCGAGGTTCTCGAGGAAGTTGGTGGGGTTGCAGCCCTTGATGGACAGGCCGCGGGCCAGGCCCGAGTAGATGTGGGTGTGGCAGTTCACGAGGCCCGGCATGATGACGCCGCCGTGGGCGTCCACGTACTCGGCGCCAGCGTACTTCTCGGCGAGCTCGGCCTCCGGGCCCACCTCCACGATCTTCTCGCCGTCGATGGCAACGGCTCCGTGCTCGAGGTAGGGGGTGTCTGCGTCGCGCGTGATGACGCGACCGTTTGCTACGAGCAGCATCTTCTTCTCCTATCTTTGCGGGCGAGAAGGACGGGTGCGTAGGGTGCGGGCCCTGCGCCTACTCCTTGCTGGCGGGCATGACCTTGGCGACGGCCTGCTCCTTGGTGGCCGCCTTGCGGATCTCGTGCGGCGGGTCGACCGGCAGGATGAGGTTCAGGATGATGGCCATGATGGCGGCCGGGGTGATGGCGTTGGAGCCGATGACGGTGGTCACCCAGCTGGGCATTCCCTCGCCGGCAAGGCAGCCGGAGGCCATCCAGATGCCCAGGCCAAAGACCACGGAGGTGCCCACGATGGTGGTGGTGCGCGGGGTGAGGCCGTCCTTGGTGAACATGCGGACGCCGTTCATGGTGATGGTGCCGAAGACGCCCACCGTGGCGCCGCCGATGACCGGCTGCGGGATGGCCGTGAGCAGCGCGGAGAGCTGCGGGAGCAGGCCCGCCGCCGCGAAGACGGCCGCCACGATCACGAAGACCCACTTGTTGACGACCTTGTTGGAGCAGATGATGCCCACGTTCTGACCAAGCGCGGAGGTGGGCAGGCCGCCGATGAAGGCGGAGACGAGCGAGGTGCAGCCCTGGGAGACGATGGCGCCGGAGAGCTCGCGCTCGTCGGGCATGCGGTCCATGGAGCCGAGGCAGGCGGCGGAGACGTCGCCGAT
This sequence comes from Thermophilibacter provencensis, assembly GCF_900128445.1. GTDB lineage: Bacteria > Actinomycetota > Coriobacteriia > Coriobacteriales > Atopobiaceae > Thermophilibacter > Thermophilibacter provencensis. Next base: position 2,585,752 of record NZ_LT671417.1, read on the forward strand.
GACCTGGATGGCGACCATCGGGTAGACCACGGCGAGCGTGATGCAGACCTCGGGGTGGAACTCGATGGCATAGGGCATGATCTTGGGGAACGCGAAGATGCCGGCCGAGCCCACTGCGGAGAAGTCGAGCATGCCGAAGGGCGCGGACACGATGATGCCGGCGATCATGCCGAAGAAGACGCTGCCGAGCTTGAGGGTGCCCTTGGCGAAGTTGTTGAGGCCAAAGACCACGGCAAACGTGACGAGCGCCACGCACCAGGCCTGCGGGGTGCCCCAGAGCGCAGTGCCCTCGCCGCCGGCCATGTACTTGATGGCCGTCGGGTAGAGCGAGACGCCGATGGTAAAGATCACCGTGCCCGTGACGACCGGCGGGAAGAACGCCTTGAGCTTGCCGTAGAAGATGCCAAAGAGGATGGCCGCGATGCCGCCCACGATCTCGCCGCCGAGAAGCGCGCCGAAGGAGAACGTGGCGCCCATGGCCTGGAGCGCCGGCAGGAACGCGAACGACACGCCCATGACGATGGGCAGATTTCCGCCGATGCGGCGGAACGGCGCAAAGGCCTGCAGCGCCGTGTCGATGGCGGAGAGGATCAGCGCGACCTGGATGATGTCGGTCTTCTCCTGGGCAGTAAAGTTGAACGTGGCCGCGATGAGGATCGCCGGGGTGATGATGCCGGCGAAGGAGGCCAGCACGTGCTGCAGGGCGCAGGGGATCATCTCGCCGACGGGCGGCATCCCCTCGCGCTGGAACAGGTAGTCGTGGGCGCTCTTGACCCCCGTCGCTTGCGTCTTAGCCATGATCGTCCTCTCCACGATGCTCCGACTATGTTTCGATAGTATTGCGAGAGATGTCTAACAATTTGTCTGCTTTGATGAAAATCTGTTAGACGGTAGGTTGCGGGGCGTGAGCGGTCGGGACACGGCCCCGTCACAAGAAAAATACCGTTATCTACGCCGTGAAATAACGCCACGTCAGAGCCCGTTTTTCTCGCCAGGGCGAGCCGAATCTCCAGGTTCGGACGCCTAACAAAAAGTTTGAAGTCGCAGCAAATCGGCTAGTATGCTCTCATCGCACCGCCAATCGAGGAGGCCCCATGACCGAGGAGCAGCTCGACTTCTACAAGCGACTCGCCCACGCCCTTGCCCTGCAGTTTGGCAGCAGCTGCGAGGTCGTCGTGCACGACCTCGAGACGAAGGACCCCAGCCACTCCATCGTGGCCATCGAGAACGGCCACGTCACCGGCCGCAAGCTCGGCGACGGCCCCAGCCACGTGGTGCTGGAGGCGCTGCACGCCGGCGACGCCAAGCTCGAGGACCGTCCCGCCTACCTCACCAAGACCGCGGACGGCAAGATCCTCAAGTCCTCGACCGTCTTCATCCGCGACGAGGACGGGCATGCCGTGGGCATCTTCGCCATCAACTACGACATCACGATCCTTCGTGCGATGGGCGACACGATCGCAGAGGTCGTGGGCACGGAGCCGAGCGCCCCGCGCGAGCCCGAGCCCATCGTGCGCAGCGTGGCCGACCTCCTGGACGACCTCATCGAGCAGAGCGTGCAGCTCGTGGGCACCCCCGTGGCGCTCATGAGCAAGGAGGAGAAGGTCCGCGCGATCCGCTACCTCAACGACACAGGGGCCTTCCTCATCACCAAGAGCGGCCCCAAGGTCTGCAAGTTCTTCGGCATCTCAAAGTACACCCTCTACAGCTACCTCGACGAGGCGCGCGCCAGCGAGAAGGACGCGTAGGTCCGGCGCACCGAGGCGTCGCTCTGGCGCGGCTCCGTGCGAGCGAGGAAGCCGCAGGGGCGCTCCCCGCTCCGCGGATGTGTATGAGATGCATGTTCGACGTCATTTTCGCAGCTGCACCCGTCCTCTGGCCCTAGGCTTGGATGGAGCCAAGGCCACCTGTGGACGGAGAGGCGACGGGAGATGATGCGAATGCGCGGCACGGAAGCCTGGCCGGCCGTTCTGGGGATCGCGGCGGGAGCGCTGGCGCTCTTCGGGACCGTGGGCATCGTGGGCGTCGAGCTTCCTCTTGCGACCATGCCGCTCTCCGCAGGCAGACTGGCAGACGCGCTGCTCACCGCCTTGGAGTCGCTGCGAAGCATGCCGCTTGTCGAGGAGCGCGCCTCGGAGATTGTCACATTCCTTCAGAGCGCCACCGGAGGGCGCCTCGCGACCCTCCTGTGGACCCTCTGCGCCGGCCACGTGCTGGCGTGCGGCGCCGCCATCACCCTCGCAGCGCTCGACCTCCGGGGCGCGCACCGCGCCTGGCGCCCCGTGGTGGCGGGCGCGCTCGTGGTCGCCGACGCCGCGGTGGTCTCCGTGCTCTGCTCGGCGATGAGCTGGCAGCTCTACCTGGTTGTCCGCTCGGTCGCACGGGGAAACCCCTGGGCCGTGGGACGCGGGGTCGCGGGGCTTGAGCTCACGCTCACCCCCGGGCTCGGCCTGGTGGTCGCCGCCCTTCTCGGCGTCTGCGCGATCGCGCTCGCGCTGGTCGGCCGCCGCGGCGCGTCCGTCGCGGCGGCTAGTTGACCCCGCGGAAGCCTCGGCCGATGATCTCTGAGCTGCTCGTGATGGTGATGAAGGCGCCCGAATCCATCGCGCGGACGAAGAGCCGCAGCTTCATGGCCTCGCGGCGCGAGAGCACGCTCGTGAGGATGGTCACGCGGCGGCCGGAGTAGGCTCCCCAGCCCTGTGTGACCGTTGCCGTGCGCCCGAGCTTCTTGACGATGAACTCCTCCACCTCGCGCGGGTGCGAGCAGATGACCTGGCAGACCTTGCGCTGGCGGATGGACTCGATGAAGCCGTCCACGACGAAGGTCTTGCCGATGAGCGCGAGCACGCAGTAGAGGCCCACGCGCGGCCCATAGAGCCCGATGGCCGCCACGACCACGCCCACGTCCACGGCGAAGAGCGCCTTGCCGATCTCGATGTCGGTGTGCTTGCGCAATATCATGGCCAGAATGTCCGTGCCGCCGGTGGAGGCACCGATGTCGAAGACGATGGCGGAGCCCACGGCCGGCAGCAGCACCGCAAAGCACACGTCGAGCCAGAGGTCGCCCGTGATGGACTGGGTCACGGGAAAGAGCCACTCGAAGAGCGAGGTGTACCCCGAGAGGGCAAACGACGCGAAGGCGCTCCAGAGCACCGCCCTGCGGTCGAGGAAGAGGAGGCCCAGGAGCACCAGGACCGCGTTCAGAATCCACATGTAGACCGAGACCGAGAGCGCGGGCACGGCGGTGTTGAGCAGGATGGCAAAGCCCGTGGTGCCGCCAAAGGCGAGGTGGTTGGGCGTCTTGAAGAGCACGAGCGCAATGGCGGTGAGGATGAGGCCCACGTTGAGCAGGCCGAAGAACGCCGGGAAGCTGTAGGCCATCCTCCGCTTTGACAGACGCTCCCCCCGCGCCGCCTCGTCCTCCGTCACCGACCCGGACACGGGCTCGACCGCGTCCCCCGCCTGCTCCTCCACCGCGCCTCCTCGGACATGCCCGGGGATGGCCCCGGGCGGGTTTTTCAGCTCTGGAAACGGCAGTCTAGCAGTTTGGAGGGACTCCGGCAGGCTCGTTCGGAAGGCCGCTCCCAAGAGTCCGACCCTCGGCGCGCTGCGGGCGCGCGGGCGAGCGGCGAGCACCCTCCGAGAGCCCGGGCGGGGATGGCGTGGCGCGACCCTAGCCGCGCGCCCGGCGGTCGATCACGAGGGTGCGCACGAGCGAGAGCGCGAGGCCCACGATGACGAGCAGAGAGAGCAGGTGGAACACCGTCGACAGCCCGTCCATGAAGAGGGCGGCGCCACCCTCCGCATAGCTCGTCACCCGGTGGCCGGCCTCGGCGCTCATGGTGCCGTAGAGCACCCCCATCGACACGGTGATGCCGAGCGACTGGCCGAGGTAGCGCATCAGGTTTCCCAGGGACCCCACGAACCCGAGCGTCTCGGGCGACGCATGGCCCATGATGAGCGAGTTGTTGGGAGACTGGAAGAGCGCCGAGCCGAGCGAGGTGAACATCAGCAGCACAACGATTGCCCCGACCGGCGTGTCAAGCGCGAGGTGGGAGAGCAGGGCGAGCCCCAGGGAGAACACCGCCTGTCCGAGCAGCGTGGGCTTGATGCAGCCCACGCGGTCCGAGAGCGCGCCCGCGAGCGTCCCCACCGTCGCGTTGACGAGCGGGTAGCACGCCATCACGAGGCCCGCGACGCCCGGGTCGAGGCCGAGCGCGTCCTGCAGGTAGAACGGCATGACGATCGTCACGCCGGACAGGCCGAGGAACACGAGGACCATCGCCACGAGGTCGATGTCGAAGCTCGGGCTCAGAAAGACGTCGAGGCGCACGAGCGGCTCTGCCTGGCGGCGCTCCACCAGGGCAAAGGCGACGAGAAGCAGGGCGCCGACGGCGAGCATGGCGAGCGAGGCGGGACCGACCTCGGTCTCCATGAGCGTGATGGCCGCAAAGAGCAGCAGGATGGAGGGGACGACGAGCAGGCACCCCGCGACGTCGAGCGGCCGCCGCTGCGCGAGGCGCGTCGCCGGCAGGGCACAGACGCCCATAGCGAGCGAGACGATGCCGATCGGCACGTTGATGACGAAGATCGACTCCCACGGGAAGACCGAGACGAGCGCACCGCCCACGGTCGGGCCGGCCATGGCGCCGAGCGCGGTGAACGTGGCCACGAGGCCGAGGGCGCGCCCGCGGCCGTCGGCGAAGAGCTCGGTGATGATGCCCTGGTTGTTGGCGAGGCTGCACGCCACGCCGAGCGCCTGGACGGCACGCGACGCGACGAGCATGGGCAGCGTCGCCGAGAGGGCGCAGAGCGCGGAGCCGGCAGTGAAGAGCACCACGCCCGCCTGGAACACGCGCACCTTGCCCACGATGTCTCCAAGCCGCCCGAAGACGAGCAGGAAGGCGCAGGTCGTCACCAGGAACACGCTCGCCACGAGCTGTATCTCGGTCGCCCCGACGCCGAGCTCCGCCTGCATCGTGGGCAGGGCGACGTTGACGATCGTGCCGTCGAGCGTCTCCATGAATGTCATGAGCAGGATGGCGAGAAGGGCCACCCCGCGGCGCGGGCGACGGGGCGCCCCGCCCCTCTCGCCCGTCGTCAGATCCTCAGTCATCGGGCCTCGCCGCCCTTCTCGCCCGCCGGCCCATACAGCGCGTCGAGCGTGTCCTCGACGAGGGCGTCCACCGCCCGCTCGAGCACGTCGGGGTCGATCTCCTCGCGCTCGAGCAGCATGATCGCGCACACGCGCTGGAGCGCGGCGGCAAGTCGCGGGTCGGACGAGGCGCCGAGCGCCCTGACGGAGCGTGCGATGCGCTCGAGCGCGCCCCCCTCGAGCTCGGGCCCCAGGACGAGGTCGTCGGGCAGCAGCTCGCGGATCTTGCGGTAGTCGCGCATCCCGATGCAGCGGAAGATGCTTCGGTCGCTGTGCCAGACCTCGCGCATCCACCTCCCGAGCTCGTCGCGGCCCGGCGCCTCCCCGGACTCGCCGAGCATGCCCCCAAGACGGGACAGCAGCTCGCGCCGGTTCTCAGCCACCATCTCGGCCACGAACTCCGCCTTCGACGAGAAGAACCCGTAGAAGGTGCCCTGGGCGATCCCCGCCTGGCGCGTGATGTCCTCAACGCGGGTCCCACGGTATCCGCGCTCGAGCAGGCAGGCCCAGCCCGCCTCGATCATTCTCCGCCGCATGGCGTCGCGGTCGCCCGTGGAAAAGATTGCCGGCATGCGTCTCCCTTTCGTCCGTGTTGTGCCGAGTCCCTTATACCAACTTCTTTTTATGAATATTCATTTTATTCCGTCGTTTTTCGGAGGCGCGTCACCGAGGAGGCCCCGCGCATCTCGTGGAAAGAGGCGGCCCGCGGATGGCCCCGGCCTCGGGACCGTCCGCGGGCCGCCCCATCCAAGGGCCCCTGGGAGACGCTGCTACGCCTCGAGCCGCTCCGCGAGCATCTTGTTGAAAGCCTTGGGGTTGCCCGAGCCCTTGGCGGCCTTCATGCACTGGCCCACCAGGAACCCAAGCACCTTCTTGTTGCCGTCGCGGTACTGCTGGACCTGGTCCGTGCAGCGCGCGAGCACCTCATCCACGATGGCGCCGAGCGCGCCCTCGTCGGTGGACTGGCGCATGCCGTGGGCGTCCACGTAGGCGGCCGGGTCCTCGGACGTGCCGTTCACCGCGTCGAGCACCTCGCGCGCCTGCGCGAACGTGATGGCGTCCTCGGCGAGAAGCCCCGAGAGGCTCGCGACCTGCGCGGGCGTGAGGGCGTCGTAGCTGGGGACGAGGTTCACCATGACCTTGGCCACGGTCTCCGCGCCCTTCTCGCCCGCCGCGGAGAGCGCCTGCTCGAAGAAGGCCGCCACCGCCGGGTCTCCCGCGAGCTGGGCGGCGTCGGCGCGCTTGAGGCCGAAGTCGGCCATGTAGCGGTCGCGCTTGGCGTCCGGCAGCTCCGGGATGCGCGCGCGGCAGCGCTCGACGAACTCGTCCGTGAGGTCGAAGGGCGCAAGGTCCGGGTCCGGGAAGAGGCGGTAGTCGTCCGCGGTCTCCTTGACGCGCATGACCACGGTGCGGCGGCGGCTGGGCTCCCAGTGACGCGTCTCCTGGTAGACGATGCCGCCCTCCTCGAGCACCTCGGCCTGGCGGCAGATCTCGTACTCGAGCGCGTCGTGCAGGCTCTTGAACGAGTTGATGTTCTTCATCTCGGTCTTGGTGCCGAACTCCGTGGAGCCGCGACGGCGGAGGGATATGTTCCCGTCGCAGCGCATGGAGCCGTTCTCGAGCGAGCAGTCGGAGATGCCGAGCGTGAGGAACGTCTGGCGCAGCTTCTCCATGAACAGGCGCGCCTCCTCGGGCGTGCGCAGGTCGGGCTCGGTGACGAGCTCTATCAGCGGGGTGCCGCAGCGGTTGTAGTCGATGAGGGACTCCGTTGCCGCGGTGATGCGGCCCTCCTCGCCGCCGACGTGCACCATCTTTGCGGCGTCCTCCTCCATGTGGATGCGCAGGATCCGGATAGGGGCCACGTAGCTGCCGTCCTCGTTCTTCTCGACCGTGGCGTCCGGGCGCTCGGCCGCGCCGGCCCCGCTGACCTCCAGGTCCAGGCGGCCGTGCATGCAGAACGCCACGGGGCCCTGCGTGGTCTGGAAGTTCTTGGCCATGTCCGGGTAGAAGTAGTGCTTGCGGTAGAACATCGAGTGGCGCTGTATCTCACAGTTGGTGGCCAGCCCCGCCATCACGATCGACTCGATGGCCTTCTCGTTGGGCACGGGCAGCGCGCCCGGCATGCCCAGGCAGACGGGGCAGACGTTGGTGTTGGGCTCGTCGTCGTGGGAGAGCCGGCAGTTGCAGAACATCTTGGTCTCGAGCGCGGTGAGCTCGGTGTGGACCTCGAGGCCGATCACGGCCTCCCAGTCGCGCAGGACCTCGGCGAGCTTCTTCATGCGAGCTCACCCCCCTTCCCGGCAAACGCGGGCGCGACGGGGGCCCCGCCGCCAGGCGAGAATGACCGCTCGATCGCGCGCGCGAACGTGAGCAGGCTGGCATCGGCGAAGGCCGGGCCCTGCAGCTGCGCGGAGACCGGCAGGCCGCTCTGCGCGCCCAGGCCCAGCGGCACGGAGACGCCGCCGTTGCCGACGATGTTGTTGGAGATCGTGAACAGGTCGGAGGCGTACATCTGCGTGGGGTCGCTCATCTCGCCGAACTTGAACGCCGTGCGCGGGGCGGCCGGCATGAGGATGACGTCGCACTTCTCGTAGGCGCGGGCGTAGTCGGCCGTGATGAGGGTGCGGACCTGCTGCGCCGGGTAGTAGTACTTGTCGTAGGTGCCGCTGGAGAGGAGGTAGGCGCCCAGCATCTGGCGGCGCTTGGCCTCCTCGCCAAAGCCGTGCGCGCGGGAGAGGGAGGTCTGCTCGGCCAGCGTGGCGCAGCCCTGCTCCTGGTAGCCGTAGCGCACGCCGTCGAAGCGCGCGAGGTTGGAGAAGGCCTCGCACGGCGCGATCACGTAGTAGGCCGCGATGGCGGAGGCGATGTTGGGAAGGTCAACCTCCACGAGCTCGGCGCCCTGGTCCTGCAGGGCGCGGCCGGCGGCGGCGACGGCGTCGCGGACCTCGTCGGTGAGGCCGGCGGCCTCCATGAGGGCGGGCACGACGCCCACGCGGCGGCCCTCGACCGGGTCATTCAGATGGGCAAGGAAATCGGCCTCGCAGGGCTGGCTCGTGGAGTCCCACGGGTCGCGCCCGCCGGCGACGAGCGCGTTCATGGCCAGGGCAACGTCCTCGACGCTGCGGCCGAAGGGACCGACCTGGTCGAGCGAGGAGCCGAAGGCGACGACGCCGTAGCGGCTGACCGCGCCGTAGGTGGGCTTCATGCCCACGACGCCGCAGAGCGAGGCCGGCTGGCGGATGGAGCCGCCGGTGTCAGAGCCCAGGGAGACCGTAACCTCTCCGGCAGCGACGGCCGCGGCCGAGCCGCCCGAGGAGCCGCCGGGGACGCGCTCGGTGTCCCACGGGTTGGCGGTGGGGTGAAAGGCGGAGGACTCGGTCGAGGAGCCAAAGGCAAACTCGTCCATGTTGGTCTTGCCCACGGGCGTGGCGCCGGCGTCGAGCATGCGCTGGACGCAGATGGCCGTGAACGTGGACTCGTAGTTGGCGAGCATCTTGGAGGCGCAGGTGGTGCGAGTGCCCACGAGGTGCATGTTGTCCTTGAAGGCAACGGGCACGCCGGCGAGCGGGCCGAGCTTCTCGCCCGCCGCGCGGGCCCTGTCCGTGGCCTCGGCAGCCTCGAGCGCGAGGTCGGCGGAGACCTGCAGGAACGCCTTGACCTCGCCGTCGCGGGCGTCCACGGCGTCGAGCGCGGCGCGGGCCACCTCGGTTGCGGTGAAGTCGCCGTTTGCGACGCCCGCGGCGATCTGGGCGGCGGAGAGCCGGTCGAAGTTCGTGGCCACTAGCGGTCACCCCCCTGGTCGCCGAGGATGGACGGGACGCGGAAGCTGCGGCCGCGGGACGCGCCGGCGTTCTTGAGCGCCACGTCCACGGAGAGGTGGCGCACCTCGGTGTCCGGCACGTCGTCGGCCATCACGTTGGAGAGGTCGCCGATGGGGTGGAACGTGGGCTCCACGCCCTCGAGGTCGTACTGGCGGATGGGCTCAAGCAGGTCAACGGCATCGTTCATGTACGCGGTCATCTCGTCGAGCTCCTCGGGCGTGAGCGCGATCCGCGCGTAGTCCGCGATGCCCGCGACGTCTTCTCTGGTAAGGGGCATGGGTCCTCCTATCTTGGCTGCGCCCCATTCTACGACAGGGCCAGCGCGTCCTGCCCCCGCCGAGACGCGGCCGCAACAATGCGGGAGGCGGGCCAGGGACCCCTCCTCGCTCAACTCGCCCCGGATACGTACACACCCCTCCCGGGTACGTACGAGATTTCAAAGCTGACGTTCTTCTCGCCACGCCGCCTACCTGCGGGTTCTCTGGAGAGGACAGCACATCAGACCTCGAATTGCGTACGTATCCGGGAGGAAGGTGTACGCACCCGGATGAGGGGGTGTGCGCACCCGAAGCAAGAGGTCCGCCCCGTCCGAACCTTACGAAAGCGAAAGGCAGCAGTAAGCCGCATCGATGGCCCCGGGAGGAGACGGACGGGAGAATGGACCCATCAGAGAGAGGGAGGTCATCATGAAGAAGATCATCTTCATCGCCGTCGTGGCCATCGCCGCGCTCGCCGTCATCCTCGACGACGGCCGCCCGCGCCCGCGCATGTACCGCCACCACTGACGACCGAGGCCCCTGCCTCCGGCGCGGCAAGGCCGCTGCCGCAGGCCCCCGTTCTGCAACGCCGCGGAGGGCGGAGCCGCCACACCCCCGGAAGCGCCAGTCCCGCGCCCGCCCCGCCCGCGGCGATTGAGCTACTCGGGCGCCTCCCCGCGGCGCGCGCGGCGCAGGACGGTGCCAAAGCACGCGGCGATCACCTGCTGGAAGAGCGTCCCTATGACCACTGGGAACATCACCTCGCCGGGGAAGTACTCCGCGGCGATGACCGCCCCGGCCGATATGTTGCGCATGCCCACGAGGTAGGTCATCGAGACCTCCTGCTCGCGGGGCCGCCGCATGAGGCGCGCGGCGGCGAGGCCGAGCGCATAGCCCCCGACGGAGAAGGCGCAGATGAACGCCATCACGCCGACGAGCTGGGGCGTGAGGGCGCGCACGTAGGGGGCAACGCCCGTCGAGTTGCTGAGGATCACCAGCACGAGCGAGATCTTGCCCGCGGGCGACAGCACCGGCGAGAGGTCGCGCGCCGCCCAGCCGCGCGAGGCGTCGTTGAGCAGCGTCCCCGCAAGCGCTGGCAGCGCAATGGAGACCACCATCTCCCCCATCATCCGCGCGGCGTCCACCTCGACCGTCTGCCCGAGGAGCAGGTGCAGCGTGAGCGGAATCGTGACCGGCGCGGCCACCGTGGACACGAGGATCGTGGCGAGCGAGAGCGCCGGGTCCCCGCCGAGCATGTTGGTCCACATGGCAGACACCACGGCCACAGGCACGCTGTACTCCAGGACGATCCCGCAGACGAGGTTGGGGCTCGCGCCGAAGAACGCCGTCGCCAGCACGCAGGCCACGCACGGCATGAGGGCGGTCGCCAAGAGGAGCGTCGCCACGAGCGGGGCCGGGCGGCGCACCGTCCGGGCGAGGTTGCCGAAGGTGTTGGAGAGCGAGCTCTGGAACGTCATGAACGCAAAGAGCGCGGTCACGGCCGGCCTGAGCACGGAGAGCTGGTCGGGGAAGAGCACGCCGAGCACCACGCACGTCGGAGAGACGAACGCCATGTGGCTCCCGACGAAGCCACCGAACCGCTTCCACGCCTCCATGCCGAGAAGAACCTCCCGCCACCGACCGCCCACCGTGCGCCATGGTACTTCTCGCCACGCGGGCCGCGCGCACGCGTAACGCGACGGCAAACGGCGTCGCAGGAGCGCGTGGCCGATGCCCCGGTCGCATGCCCCGACATATCTTGGAAAATGCGCCCTGATTTGTCGGGGTATGCGACCTCCGTCCCCCGGCATCGCGCCACGGGGCGACCTGCCCGACTTTAAATGCCTCTAAATAAGTAGGAATTGTTACGAAGGGACGTTTTTCTTGCCCTGACCCCTTGCCTTTAATACCCCACTCATTACTATGAATTAGGCGAAATAAGACGCGGGCCCGCGCGACCCGCGAGGAGAAAGGCGGAACATGTCCACTCAGCTGCTCAACGTGAGCGCCCTCTCTGCGGGCACCGAGGACAAGCCCATCCTGCACGGCGTGGACCTCGCCGTGGGCGAGGGCGAGTGCCACGTCCTCATGGGCCCCAACGGCGCCGGCAAGTCAACGCTCGGCCACGTCATCATGGGCGACCCCGCCTATCGCGTGACCGCGGGCTCCATCAGCTTCGCGGGCGAGGACGTGACCGAGCTCTCCGCCGACAAGCGCTCGCTCGCCGGCATCTTCCTCTCCTACCAGGCGCCCGTGGAGGTGCCCGGCGTGCCGCTCTACAGCTTCCTGCGCTCCATCTGCCAGATGCGCCCGGAGCTCAAGACCACCGCGCGCAAGTTCCGCCAGCGCGTGGGAGAGATCGCCGACCAGCTGGAGCTCGACCAGGGCTTCCTCATGCGCGAGCTCAACGTGGGCTTCTCCGGCGGCGAGAAGAAGAAGATCGAGATGCTGCAGCTGCTTCTGCTCCAGCCCAAGCTCGCCATCCTCGACGAGACCGACTCCGGGCTTGACGTGGACGCGCTGGGCATCGTCTCCCGCGGCATCCAGGCCTATCGCGAGCAGGTGGGCGGCGCCCTCATCGTGATCACGCACAACACGCGCATCCTCGAGCGGCTTGACGTGGACCGCACGCACGTCATGGTCAAGGGCCGCATGGTGGCCGAGGGGCCGGCGGAGCTCATCGCCGACATCGACGCCCGCGGCTTCGAGCGCTTCGAGCGCGGGGCGGGCCAGGACGAGGCGGCCTGCGTGGACTGCCCGGGCTGTCCCAAGGCGGGTGACGCCCAGTGAGCGAGGAGCGCAAGCGCACCGAGGTCGCAGACGTCGATCGCTCCCTTTACGACTTCACCAAGTCCGAGGAGGGCTACGAGCGCTACGACGACGGCCTGACGCCCGAGATCGTCCGCGCGATCTCCGCCAAGAAGGACGAGCCCGAGTGGATGCTCGAGATGCGCCTGCGCGCGCTCGACCTCTACCACGCGCGCGAGATGGCGCCCAACTGGGGGCCGAGCATCGAAGGCCTGGATCTGGACCACATCTCCACGTACGTCTCGCCCAAGACCAAGCAGGCCAAGAGCTGGGATGACGTGCCCGAGGACATCAAGGACACCTTCGAGCGCCTGGGCATCCCCGAGGCCGAGCGCGAGAGCCTCGCCGGCGTGGGCGCCCAGTACGACTCTGAGATCGTCTACCACAACATGCGCGAGGAGGTGGCCGAGCAGGGCGTCATCTACACCACGATCGAGGACGCCCTCCACGACCCCAAGTGGGAGCCCGTGGTGCATGAGTACTTCGGCACGCTGATTCCGCCCACCGACCACAAGTTCGCGGCGCTGCACTACGCCGTGTGGAGCGGCGGCTCCTTCGTCTACGTCCCCGCCGGCGTGACGCTCCCCTATCCGCTGCAGAGCTACTTCCGCCTCAACGCGGCGGGGGCCGGGCAGTTCGAGCACACGCTCATCATCGTTGAGCCTGGCGCCGACCTGCACTTCATCGAGGGCTGCTCCGCCCCGAAGTACTATGAGGCCAACCTCCACGCAGGTGCCGTGGAGCTCTTCGTGAAGGACGGCGCGCGCCTGCGCTACTCCACGATCGAGAACTGGTCCAAGAACATGTACAACCTCAACACCAAGCGCGCCACCATCGGCGCCGACGCCAAGATGGAGTGGGTCTCCGGCAGCTTTGGCAGCCACGTGAGCTACCTCTACCCCTCCACCATCATGGCGGGCGACCGCGGCACCTGCGAGTTCACCGGCATCACCTTTGCCGGCGCCACGCAGGACCTCGACACCGGCTGCAAGGTGATCATGAACGGCGCGGACACCACGGCGTCCGTGAGCACGAAGTCCATCTCCAAGGACGGCGGCGTGAACACGTTCCGCAGCTCCGTGGTGATCGGCCGGCACGCGGACCGCGCGCGCTGCAGCGTGAGCTGCCAGAGCCTCATGCTCGACGACATCTCCCGCTCCGACACCATCCCCGCGATGGACGTGCGAAACGCCACCGCGCAGGTGGGCCACGAGGCCACGATCGGCCGCATCTCGGACGATACGGTGCTCTACCTCATGAGCCGCGGCTGCTCCGAGGCCGAGGCGCGCACCCTCGTGGTCAACGGCTTTGCCAACCCCGTCTCCAAGGAGCTCCCGATGGAGTACGCCGTGGAGATGAACAACCTCATCAAGCTCGAGATGGAAGGGGCCATAGGATGATGGCCGAGAAGAACCTGGCGCCCGAGGCCGGCGCCGAGGGCGAGCTCACCCTCGAGCGCGTCAACGTGGCGCCCGCGCAGACGTGGAACCGCCTGCGCACGAACGACATCACGCTCACGGTGCCCGTGCGAGGCCGAAAGGGCGACGTGTACTTCTCGCTGCCTCGCCTCTTCGAGGGCGTGGAGTGCGGCATGGGGGGCGCGGTCACCGACTGGGTGGAGTCCCAGGCTCGTGGCGCGCGCTACGTGGAGGTCCCGCGCGACGAGAAGCGCGAGGAGCCGATCGTGGTTGCCGTGGGCTCGGGCGACGTCGCCGACACGGGCGTGATGGTCCGCGCCGGCGCCGAGGCCACCATCGTCGTTGCCGCGGGGGACCTGACAAAGGTGACAGGGTCATCTGTCAGGTCCGGCACGTCCGCTTCGCTCCTGCGCGTGATCGTCGAGGCCGGCGCGCGCGTGCACCTGCACGAGTACGTGAGGGTGGGCTCTGACCAGCAGCACCTCGAGAGCGTGGGCATCTCCGCGGCGCGCGACGCCCGCGTGGACGTGCACCAGTACCTGCTCGGCGGCGGCACCGTCGCGCTGGGCCTCGCCTGCGACCTCGCCGGGGAGCGCGCGCGGGTTGACCTTGGCTGCCGCTACCACGCCGGCGGCACGGAGGTCCTGGACATCAACGAGGTCGTGCGCCAGCGCGGCCGCAATACGCGCTCCGAGCTCAGCTATAACGGCGTGCTCGAGGATGCGGCAAAGAAGGGCCTGCGCACCACGATCGACCTCGTCCACGGCGCCAAGGGCGCGCAGGGCAACGAGGCCGAGACCGTGCTCGTGCTGGGCGACGACGTGGTCAACAAGACGCTCCCCACGATACTCTGCGACGAGGACGACGTCGCCGGCAACCACGGCGCGACGATCGGCTCCGTGAGCCCCGAGCAGCTCGCCTACCTCGCCGACCGCGGCCTCTCCCGCGCAGACGCCGAGCAGCTCTTCGTGAGCGCCCTCTACGAGGACGCCCTCATGCACGCCCCCTGCCCCGAGGCACGTCTGTTAATTGGGGACAGTCCCCAATTAACAGAAACATTTGATGAGGTCGAGGAGGCGTGATGGTCGACATTCGTCAGAACCCATACCGCGCGGACTTCCCCCTGCTGGCCGGGCACCCCGAGATCGCGTTTCTCGACAGCGCGGCCACCGCGCAGCGGCCCGCCTGCGTGCTCGACGCCCAGCGCCACTTCTACGAGACCATGAACGCCAACCCGCTGCGCGGCCTCTACAGCCTCTCCGTCGCGGCCACCGCGGCCATCGCGGACGTCCGCGCGCAGGTGGCGGCTCTCATCGGCACGCCTGACGCGCGCGACGTGGTCTTTACCCGCAACACGAGCGAGAGCCTGAACCTCGTGGCCAAGTCCTGGGCGCCGTGCGTCCTGGGCCCCGGCGACGAGGTGGCCATCACCGTCATGGAGCACCACTCCAACCTGATCCCCTGGCAGGAGGCCTGCCGTGCGGCCGGCGCGCGCCTCGTCTACCTCTACCCCGAGAAGGACGGCACGCTCACGGATGCGGAGATTGCCGAGAAGATCGGACCGCGCACGCGCATCGTGGCTGCCGCGCACGTCTCCAACGTCATGGGCTGCGAGCTGCCCGTCCGCAGGCTCGCAGACGCCGCGCATGCCGTGGGCGCCGTGATGGTCGTCGACGCCGCGCAGTCCGTCCCGCACCTGCGCGTGAACGTGGACGAGCTGGGCGCGGACTTCCTCGCGTTCTCCGGCCACAAGGCGCTGGGGCCGATGGGCGTGGGCGTGCTCTGGGGCCGCCACGAGCTCCTGGAGGCCATGCCGCCCATGCTCACCGGCGGCGAGATGATCGACTCCGTGCGCGAGCAGGACGCCACGTGGGCGCCCGTGCCCGAGAAGTTCGAGGCGGGCACGCAGGACGCCGCCGGCATCTATGCCACCGGCACCGCGCTCTCCTACCTCACCGAGACCGTGGACCTTGGCACCGTGGCCAAGCGAGAGGCGGCGCTCGTGGCCTACGCCTTCGAGCGCCTGGCGGAGCTCGACTTCGTCGACCTCATCGGCAGCGCGGACCCCGCGCGCCACCACGGCGTCATCAGCTTCAACGTGCGCGGCGTCCACCCGCACGACGTGGCGAGCATCCTCGACGCCTCCGGCGTGTGCATCCGTGCCGGCCACCACTGCGCGCAGCCGCTGCTCGCGTGGCTCGGCGTGGAGAACCTCGCCTGCTGCCGCGCGAGCCTTGCCTTCTACAACGACGCCGCCGACGTGGACCGCCTCGTCGACGGCCTGAGCCAGGTCTGGGGGATCTTCCATGGCAGTGACTGACCTCTACAACGCGGCCTTCATGGACCACGTGTCGCACCCCGACTACAAGTACCAGATGGAGGACGCCGACTGCAGCCACGAGGGCGTGAATCCCTCCTGCGGCGACGAGCTCACGTTCTCCGTGCGCTTTGCTGACGACGGCACCATCGAGGAGGCGGCGTTCACCGGCCACGGCTGCGCCATCTCCCAGGCGAGCGCCGACATCATGAGCGACCTCATGGTGGGCAAGACGCCTGAGGAGGCGCGCGAGCTCTGTGCGCTCTTCATGCGCATGGTCCGCGGCGAGGAGACGGACGAGGCCGCGCTCGAGGCCCTCGAGGACGGCGTGCTCTTGCGCGACATCGCGCATATGCCGGCGCGCGTGAAGTGCGCCGAGCTCGCCTGGCGCACGCTCGACGAGATGCTCGAGGCCCGGCAGTGATGCGTGCGGCGTGCAAAAGTGCCTGTCCCCTTTGCACGGGGAGGTGACGAGATGGCAGGAATGTTCTCGACCAAGGGGATGTACGCGCTGCGCGCGATGGCGGACCTCGCCTGCCACGAGGGCTGGGTCTCGCTCGGCGACGTCTCGCGTCGGCAGGGCATCTCGCGCAAGTACCTGGAGCAGGTCATCTCGCTCATGCACAAGGCCGGCTACGTGCGTAGCCAGCGCGGCAAGGGCGGCGGCTACCAGCTCACGCGCAAGCCGGAGGACTACACCTTGGGCGAGCTCCTGCGCGCCGCGGAGGGGTCCCTCGCGCCCGTGAGCTGCCTCGACTGCAGGAGCGACGAGCTCTGCCCCCAGCGCGACACCTGCACCACCGTGGGCGTCTGGCGCGACCTCGGCCGCGTGACGTCCTCCTACCTCGACTCAAAGACGCTCGCCGACCTCGTGCGCCCCGACGACGCGGGCCCCTGCACCGCCAAGCCGATCTAGCGGCGCCGCGACGCCCTGCGCCCCACTCCGGCGAGCGTTCCCGGAAAGGTCGACGAGCCCTCCCGCAAGGAGAAGGATAGCGCAGGCGAGAAGGACGAGCGCCTGGTCCGGGTAGAAGGCCGCGAAGTCGCGCCATCGCATGCCCGTGAGAAGCGGCGGCACGCCCAGCAGGTAGACCGGCGCCGCCATGTGCAGCAGCAGGGCCGGGAGCGCCCGGGGCGCCCGCCGGGACCCGCGGCGCCGCCGCAGCGCGCCCCACGCGAGCGGCAGCGCGCAGAGCAGCACGGCCAGCGCGTAGAGCACGTCGTAGCGCACGTGCTCTCCCAGCGGCGGCACCACGTCCGCGGGGTCCGCGCGCCCGCCCACGGCGATGGCCGTCGCTCCGTCCGCCAGCGAGAGGAACGCCTCGTTGCCGCCGAACTCGTCGTTGCCGTCCGCCAGCACCACGACCCCGAGGTCACGCCCGGGGATCGCGCACATGCGCGCCACGTAGTTCTCCACCTGCCCATCGTGCGACATCACGAGCTCCCCGTCATCCCAGGAGTAGGTGGTCCAGCCCATGCCGTAGTAGGTGTCGCCCGCAGGGTCGGGCACGCGCGAGAAGATCATCCGGTGGACGGAGCCCGCCGAGAGCACGCGCGCGCCACCGGGCGCCGCGCATCCGCTGTTGAGATACATCCGCAGGTACGCCGCCATGTCCGAGACGCTCGCGCGGACGTAGCCGGAGGCCGGGCCGCCCCAGGCGTCGTCCCCCTCCCCGTGCTCGAAGCCGTCCGCCACCCACGCGCCAAACCACGAGCGGTGCCCCTCGGCCCGGGGCGCGCGCTCAGGCTCGTCGCCCGCCGAGGCGTCGTCCATCCCCAGCGGCGAGAAGACGCGCTCGCGCAGGTACGTCCCGAGGCCCAGCCCGCTCACGTCCTCCACGATGCGGCCGAGGAGGTCGTAGTTGGCGTTGGCGTACGAGAAGGACCCGGCGCTCTCACCCACGGACGCCCCCGCGAGCGACTCGAAGTACCCAAAGCCGCTCGTCTGGTTGAGCAGGTCGCGAACCGTCACCGAGACGGGGACGCCCGTCTCCGGGGCGTAGGAGCACGCGGGCCCGTCAAGGTCGACGAGCCCCTCCTCGGCGAGCTGCATCACGGCCACGGCCGTCATGGACTTGGAGAGCGAGCCCACCACGAACGTCCGGTCCTCGCTCGTCACGTCCCCCAGGCAGCGCAGGTAGCGCACGCCATCCGCGTCCACCACGGCAACGGCGACGCCCGGCATCCCGCAGGCGGGGAAGGCCTCGTCGAGAAACGCGTCGAGCCGCGACGCGAGCTCGGCGCCCACGGGCTCGTCGCCCGGCAGCGCCGCGCCCTCGTCGGTGGGATCGAGCTCAGGCTCGGCGATCTGGGCGACCTCCTCCTCGGAGAGGCCCGGGTCGCCAATGTCGTCGGGCCCGGGCAGCAGCGCCTCGTCGGCCCGCGCGACCGCCGGGGTGCCGAGCGCGCACGCCGCCAGGAGCGCGGCGGCCACGGCGCCCGCCGCGAGCAGCCGTCCCCGGCACCTCGCGCGACCATGCCTAGAAGCTGTCATAGATGAACTGCACCGGCCCCGAGAGACCCGAGAACACCACGAACCACGCGATCACCGCCACGAGCGCCACCACGGCGAGAAACGCGCCCGCCGCGAGCAGCCCCGGGCGCGCCTCCACCCACGCGCGGGCCCGCGCGGCAAGGCCCTTCTTGCCCGGCATCACGAGTCGCCTCCCTCCGCGGCGAGCCCCGGCGCGTCGCCAAGGTCCGCGCCGCCCAGGAAGTCGTCGTCGCGGCCGCTCACGAAGTCGTAGAACGCGCGCTCGATGCGCACCCAGCCCACCCAGCCGGGATGCACCGTGTCGCACAGGAAGTACTTCTCATATTCGCAGCTCGAGAAGTCCGCATAGGCGGCGCCGGCCTCGTCGCAGATACCGCGGATGCGCTGGTAGTAGGCCGCGCGCTCCTCGGCGGAGACGTCAGCGAGGTCATACCACGCCCCGTGCACGGGCAGGATGCACACGAGCGGCTCCAGGCCCGCCTCCCGGCAGACCTCGAGCAGACAGGCAAGGTCCGCGTACTCGTCGTCCGCCTCGTGGAAGTTCTCGAAGAGCTCGGGCATGTAGGTGTGGTTCTTCTCCCAGTACGCGTCATAGACGCCGTAGTCGTTGGTGGTGCAGGACGCCGCCCCCTCGGCGCGCGCCGCATCCAGCAGGGCGTCCCAGTCGGGCTCGCCGGTGGGCTCCCCCGCCGCGCGCGCCGGGCTCTTGGAGGGCGCGATGGCCACGATCCCGGGCACCTCCGAGCGCAGGCGCCAGCCGTCCGCGAGCGAGAAGAACCAGTCGTTCACCGCGTCGAGCGGCATGTCCTGCGCGGCGGCCGCGAGCTGGCCCGCGTCCACGCCCAGCTCCTCGCAGCGCCGCCGCACGTAGGCCTTGGTCTTATCGGAGATGCTTGGGTTCTGCGCGAAGGCGCGGTAGAGCGAGTAGGAGAACTTGCTCTCGAACTTGTCCTGGTCGCCGTTGCCCTTGAAGAACCACTGCGGCGAGACCACGATCATGACCTTCTTGTTCTTGACGCGGCCCCCATAGGCGCCGGCGGCGATGGCCTGCCAGAGGCTCTGGTCGTAGCCCTGGCCCACGAAGGTCATGTCCACGCCGGTCACGTTCTCCCCGAAGACAGCCTGCGGGCACATGCTCACCTTGTCCTTGGAGATGTAGAACTCCGAGGAGCCCAAGCAGAGGTAGGAGTCGTCCGACATGTTGGCGAGCACGAAGTCCGCGTTCTCCGACTTGCCGTCGGCATAGACGTAGTCGTAGATTCGCGAGGGGTCGGCGGGGCCGTTGCCGGGGAGCAGCACGTCCAGCGCCACGAGCCCCGCCGCGGCCACCACGAGCCCGGCCGCCACCGCAAGGAGCAGCCGCACGCCGGGACCCATCCGGCGATGGGGGCGCCCCGCGGCGGATGCGACCGTACCGTCCTTCTCGCCGTGGTCCTTCTCGCCGTGGTCCTTCTCGCCACGGTCCTTCCTGCCGCGCATCACGCCACCCGCTTCTCCACCTGCTCGACGATCTTGTTGGGCGTGTTCATCTGCTCGCGCGGCACCGCCGTGGGCGCGATGGACACGCCCAGCTCGTCCTCTATGCCCACGAGCAGCTCGATGGCGCCCATCGAGTCAAGAAGCCCCAGCTCAAAGAGATCATCGTCCAGGTGGTCCCGCACCGCGTCGTCCCCGCAGACGTCCACGAGGAGGTCAAGCACCCTCTCCCGGACGGTCGCATCGCCATCTGCCATGTCAATCAGGCTCCCTTCACGAGATAGGAAATCTGGCCGGAGAAGATCGCAAAGCCCAGCATCACCAGCTGTAGCGTCACGAACCACATGAGGATGCGCATCCAGCGGTCGCGCCGGTGCGCGCGATAGAACTCGGAGCGCTTCTGGAGCCACTCGTTGGCGGCGAGAAGGACCCCGTGGTAGAGGCCGTAGCCCAGGTAGTCGGGCGTGAGTCCGTGCCAGCACCCCATGACGAGCATGTCCGCCACAAAGCCCGCCTGCGCCACGCGCACGCGGTCGCGCACCCAGCCCCAGCCACGCCGCCGCCCACGGCGCATAAGCGTGCGCGTGAGCCGCATGAAGACGAAGTCCCTGAACCACGTGGAGAGCGTGATGTGCCAGCGGTTCCAGAAGTCGATGACGTCGGACGCCAGGAACGGCGCGCGGAAGTTGCGCGGGCAGCGGATGCCCAGGCAGTAGCTCGCGCCCATGGCCATGAGGCTGTAGCCCGCGAAGTCAAAGAAGAGGTAGGCGGCGTAGGCGTAGGCGATGCGCACCTGGTTTGCCAGCTCGGCGAGCCAGGGGCCGTCCCCCCAGGGCTCGAGCACCCACCAGCGCTGCGCGACCTGGGCGATCACCAGCTTGTAGACCATGCCGGCGAGCAGCAGCAGGATGCCGCGCGCGAGCATGCCGGCGTACTCGTCGCGCGCGGGGACGCGGTGGGCGTCCGCGAGGAAGCGCCGGCTGCGGTCGATGGGGCCGGAGGTGAACTGCGGGAAGAAGAGCAGGAAGCTCAGGTAGTCGAGAAGGCCCAGCTCGTCGCGCCCGATGAGCCCGTCATGCACCTCGAAGACCACCTGGAGCGCCTTGAACGTCACGTACGAGATGCCCGCGAAGCCCCAGAGCGAGACGCTGCCCGCGGTGAGCTTGTAGACCACGAGCGGCAGCATCGTGAGTCCGGCGGACGCATAGAAGACCCCCTGGTTGTCCGGGCGGCCCGCCAGAACCACCACGCACACGCGCGCGACGGCGAGAAACGAGACGAGCGCCACGGCCTGCGTCCCCGAGCCCAGCAGGCAGGCGAGAAACACGACCGAGGTCACGAGGCCCCAGCGCTGGAGCGAGTGCCCCGTCAGGCCGAGCGCGACCGCCACCGCCACGGCGGCAGCGAGGAGCACGAAGAACGCAGGGTCGGCAAAGAACTCCACCTCGGGTCACCCGCGGCTCGCGAGCGCGCGGCGGTCGATCTTCTCGTTGGCCGTGAGGGGCATCTCGTCGATCACGCGGATGCGACGGGGGACCATGTAGGAGGGCAGGGTGCGCCCGAGCGCCGCCTTGAGCGCGCGGGAGAGCTCGAAGTCTCCCGGCACCCCGCCGGCCAGCCCGAGCCCGCGGGCAAGCTCGCCGCGGTCCACTACCACGAACGCCGAGAGGCTCGTGACGCGGCCCCGGGCCTCGCGCGGCACCACGGCCGCCTGCTCGATGCCCGCCATCCCCTCGAGGGTCCCCTCGACCTCGGCGAGCTCGATGCGAAAGCCGTTCACCTTCACGAGCGAGTCGAGCCGGCCCTCGCAGTGCAGAACGCCGCGCCCGTCGAGGTGCCCCAGGTCGCCCGTCCGGTAGCCGCGCGCTGGCGTGCCGTCGGCGAGGGTCGTCTCGAAGAAGCACGCGGCCGTCTTCTCGGGATTGGCGTAGTAGCCCTTGGCCACGGTGTCCCCGCAGATGACGATCTCGCCCGTCTCCCCCGCGGGAAGGCGCGCGCCCGTCTCGTGATCCACGATCCGAAGCTCGGTCCCCGGGCGCGGGCTGCCCACCGGCAGCGGCTCGGGGTCCGCGAGCTCGGCGGCGCCGATCTCCCCGTAGGTCACGGCGACGGTGGACTCCGTGGGCCCGTAGGTGTTCGCGATCACGGCGTCCGGGAAGCGCTCGGCGAGCGCGGCCGCCGTGGTGTGGTGGAGCGTCTCCCCGCAGAACAGGAAAAGGCGCAGGCGTGGCAGCAGCCCCGCGCGGAAGGACGGGTCGGCAAGGCAGAGGTCCGCGAAGGAGGGCGTCGAGACCCACACCTCCAGGCCCGAGGCGGCAAGCCCCGCAAAGAGCCGCGAGAAGTCCATCTCGTCGGCGCCGCCCACCGCGCAGAGGCACCCGCCCGTGGCGAGCGCGCCCACGAGCTCGTACTCGGAGAGGTCGAAGGAGTAGTGCGCCTGGTCGAGAAAGGCGCGGCCCCCGTCGCGGATAACCGGGAAGCCCACGAGCCAGCGCATGAAGGCGGCCACGTTGTCCGCGCTGACCTCGATGCCCTTGGGGCGGCCTGTGGAGCCGGAGGTGAAGATCACGTACTGGGTCTCGTCCCCCGCGACCCAGACCCGCCGGTCGGGCGCCTCGCCCATCGGCTCCCGGAGCAGGCCATCTGCGTCAAGCAGCTCGCAGCCTGCGAGGGCCGAGCGCAGCTCGTCCGGCAGCGCGCAGGTGGAAAGAAGGACGGGCCGCTCTATCTGCCCCGCGATGTCGCGCACGCGCGCGGCGGGGAGGCTCGCGTCCACCGGGACGAAGGCGTGCCCGCTCATGAGGCAGGCGAGAAACGCCGCGACGGTGCGCGCGTCCTTCTCGCCGAGCACGAGCACGGGGCCGCGCCCGCGGGTGTGGCGCATGAGCGCGGAGGCGAGCGCCCCCGCAAGGCCCCAGAGCTCCGCGTAGCTCGTCACCGCGCCGTCCGCCGACCGGAAGGCCGGGGCGCCCGGCGCCGCAAGCGCGTTCTTCCTGACCGCCTCGAGCAGCCCGTTTTCTGCCTCGCCCATGCCTGCCCCCTTCGTCGGCGCGTGTCACGGGGCATGGTAGGCCTGCGGGACGCGCCGGGAGGGACCGCGCGGACATCGGCACAAAGGCGAGAAAAACAATAAAGCCGACTGAAGGGAGCCCGATGCCAAAAAGAGGGCGAAGTGCACCGACTTCTGCGCATTGCTGCCGGAGCTCATGGGCGTCGGCAACTGGGCAAGGCTCCTAGCTGCGATAACGTAACAGGCTCACGTTCTTCTCGCATGCGACGTGAAGAAAATCGTGCACTTCCCGCATTTTATGGCACAGAACGGCGCCCGGCCCCGCGCTGCGGGACCGGGCGCCGACGTTGCCTATGAGGCCAGGCGCGCCTCCTGCTTACGCCCAGCCCTTGCCGTCGGAGCCGAACTGCTGCATGAGCTCCTTGGTGCGGGCGACGATGGCCTCGCGGCCGGGCTTGAGGAGCTTGCGCGGGTCGTAGCCCTTGCCCTGCTGGTCCTTGCCCTCCTCGATGTACTTGCGGGTGGCCTCGGCAAAGACGACCTGGAGGTCGGTGTTGACGTTGATCTTGGAGATGCCGAGGGAGATGGCCTTCTGGATCTGGTCCACGGGGATGCCGGTGCCGCCGTGCAGGACGAGCGGCAGGTCGCCGGTCAGAGCCTTGATCTCACCGAGGCGGTCGAAGGACAGGCCGGCCCAGTTCTCGGGGTAGATGCCGTGGATGTTGCCGATGCCGCAGGCGAGGAAGTCGACGCCCAAGTCGGCGATGGCCTTGCACTGCTCGGGATCGGCGAGCTCGCCGTTGGAGGCGACGCCGTCCTCGACGCCACCGATGCCGCCGACCTCGGCCTCGACGGAGATGCCCTTGGCGTGGGCGGCCTTGACGACCTCCTCGGTGCGCTTGAGGTTGAGCTCGAAGGTCTCCTCGTGCGAGCCGTCGTACATGACGGAGGTGAAGCCGGCCTCGATGCACTTGAAGACGTCCTCATAGGAGCCGTGGTCGAGGTGCATGGCAACCGGGACGGTGATGTTCATGTCCTCGACGAGGTTCTTGACGAGGTCGGCGACGACCTTGTAGCTGGTCTGCCACTTGGCGGCGCCGGAGGTGCACTGGATGATGACGGGGGACTGGAGCTCCTCGGCAGCGGCGAGGATGCCCGAGGCCCACTCGAGGTTGTTGGTGTTGAACGCGCCGACGGCGTAGTGGCCCTTCTCCGCGGCCTGAAGCATGGCAGTAGCGTTGACGAGCATGTTGACCTCCATACGTTGGTGTAACCCGGAAGGACAGTACGGGTAAATCATACCCCGACACGCAGATGAAATCAGTCTCACAACCACATTTTGGGAGAATGGTTTTTATCATGACAATGGTGACAGGGGCGTCTGTCATGAAAGGGAGGCGGCGCATGGCCGAGAAGGACGAGCGCAGGGCGGGCATCCTGGGGGACTTCTCCCTCTCGCAGATCGTGGCGACGGGCCTTGCCGCGGCCACGTCCTTTGCGCTCTCGGCGCAGATCGGCATCGCGGGCTCGATCATCGGCGCGGTGATCGGCGCCGTGGCCTCGAGCGTGGCGACGCAGGTCTACCGCAACATACTGAACGCCTCCGCGGAGAAGCTCCGCTCGCTCGGCCCCGACCAGACGGCGCGCGGTACGGCCCCGGTGCCGGGCGAGGTGCCGCCGACCGCGGGCGAGACGCGCCTCATGCCCACGCCCGTCCCGGCCGACAGGACGCGCGTCGCCGCGTCCGGCACCCCCATCGCCCCGCCCGAGGTCATCGACGCCGCCCACGAGCGCCAGCGCACGCGCCTGCGCCGACGCGTCGCCGTCATCGCCACGGTCGCGGCCGTCGCCGTCGTGCTGGCATACGCCCTCGTGGTGAGCCTCGCCACCCAGGGGGCGGGCATCGGGCCGTCCCTCTCGCCGGCAGAGCCCGTCGTGGTGGACGAGCGGACGGAGGGCGAGCGGGCGCCGCAGGCGGACGAGGCGCCCTCCGCGGGTGCCGAGGACGAGGGCGCGTCCGAGCAGCCCACCGGGCCCGCGGACTCCCCCGCCGAGGGAGGCTCCGCCACGGGCGCGGACGACCAGGACGACGACGCGCAGGGCACGGGCGCCGCGCAGCCCGGAACGGGCGCGGACGCGGGCGCCGGGACCGGCTCCGATTCCGGTTCCGGCACGGGCACGGGAGCTGGCGCGCAGGGCGGCACCGGCGACAGCGCGGATGCGGGCGCGGACTCCTCCGGGACGGGCGGCGCGGCAGACGCCGGCGGCTCCACGGGGGCCGCGGGCCCGGCTGGCCAGCCGTAGGCGCACGGCCGCGGCACGGCGCGCTGCGGAAACCGGCGTCGTGGCAGCCCCGCGCGAGCGCGCGTTGCCAAAAGAGGGGTTTTGGCAGGCGCGGACTCGAAAATCCTGCGGTT
This sequence comes from Thermophilibacter provencensis, assembly GCF_900128445.1. Lineage (GTDB taxonomy): Bacteria > Actinomycetota > Coriobacteriia > Coriobacteriales > Atopobiaceae > Thermophilibacter > Thermophilibacter provencensis. Next base: position 2,610,925 of record NZ_LT671417.1, read on the forward strand.
CTTCTCGCCCCCGTTCTTGAATCGGGGGTTGTGGCAGTCCCCAAGCTGCCACAACCCCGCTCCCCGCAACGCGCGCCCGCCCCGCGCTGCCACGGCCCCAGATTCCACAACGCCTCCCTGGCCCGCGCCGCCGGGCTGGTCTAGAATCTTGAGCCGATTGCGTATCTCCGAGGAAGGGAGTTCCATGGACCGTCCGAACGCATGGAAGGAGTACACCGAGGAGCAGCTCGACCAGCTGCACTACCTCTGCGAGGGCTACAAGGCCTTCATCTCCGAGAACAAGACCGAGCGCGAGTGCTGCGCCGCCGCCGTGGCCATGGCCGAGGAGGCCGGCTACGTGAGCCTGGAGAGCCGCATCGAGGAGGGCAGGCGCCTCGTTCCCGGCGACAAGGTCTACGCCGTCAACCGCGACAAGACCCTCATGCTGCTCCAGCTGGGCACCGAGCCCCTCGAGGCGGGCGTGAACATCCTGGGGGCGCACGTCGACTCGCCGCGCCTCGACGTCAAGCAGGACCCCGTGGAGGAGAAGAACGAGCTCGTGACGCTTGACACGCACTACTATGGCGGCGTCAAGAAGTACCAGTGGGTGACCATGCCGCTCGCCATCCACGGCGTGGTGGCCAAGAAGGACGGCACCGTCGTCTCCGTGGTCATTGGCGAGGATGACGACGACCCGGTCTTCTGCATCACCGACCTCCTCCCCCACCTCGCGAGCGAGCAGATGGGCAAGAAGGCCACCGAGGTCATCGAGGGCGAGATGCTCGACGTCCTGGTGGGCAACCGCCCGATCGTCGTCGAGGGGGGCGAGAAGGACGGCGACGCCGAGAAGAGCCCGGTCAAGGCCGGCGTGCTCGGCATCCTGCGCGACCTCCTCGACATCGAGGAGGAGGACCTGCTCTCCGCCGAGCTCGAGGTCGTTCCCGCGGGCGCTGCCCGCGATCTGGGCCTCGACCGCTCGATGATCCTCGGCTACGGCCAGGACGACCGCGTGTGCGCATACACGAGCCTCGTGGCGCAGCTCGACGCCGAGGCGCCCGCGCGCACCGCCGTCACCCTGCTCGTTGACAAGGAGGAGATCGGCTCGGTGGGCGCCACCGGCATGACGAGCCACTTCTTCGAGAACACGATGGCCGAGGTGCTCGAGCTCGCCGGCGAGACCGGCCCGCTCGCGCTGCGTCGCTGCCTCGCCAACTCCAACATGCTCTCGAGCGACGTCTCGGCCGGCTTCGACCCCACGTTCGCGAGCGTCTTCGAGCCGAAGAACAGCTGCTACCTGGGCCACGGCCTCACGTTCAACAAGTACACGGGCGCCCGCGGCAAGTCCGGCTCCAACGACGCCGACGCCGAGTACCTGGCCACCATCCGCCGCGTGATGGACGAGGGCGGCGTGCACTTCCAGACCGCGGAGCTCGGCAAGGTGGACGCGGGCGGCGGCGGCACGATCGCCTACATCCTGGCGACCTACGGCATGAGCGTCGTCGACTGCGGCGTGCCCGTGCTCTCCATGCACGCGCCCTGGGAGGCGACGAGCAAGGCGGACGTGTACGAGGCGTACCGCGGCTACCAGGAGTTCCTCAAGCTCGCGTAGGAAACTTCGTTACGGCAACGGGGGCCGCCCCTCCGATTCTCACGCAAGGACTGCGCTTCGCGGAAGATCCTTGCTTAGAGAATCGGAGGGGCGGCCTTTTGCTGTCACGGTTGTCTGCAGCGGCGTGAGGAACTCCTGGTGGCCGTCGCTCAGGGCCTCCACCCTCTGGAGGGCGCGGGGAGGGTCACTCGATGGCGAGCGTCACCTGGGTGTTGGGGAGGCCGGTCACGGTGGCGGTGGTGCGGCCGCGGTCCCAGCTGAGGAACGTATCGCTGTTGATGCGGAACTCCCACTCCTTGCCGGACTCGTCGACGCCGCTGAGGTAGTACGTCGCTCCGCTCTCGCCGCTCACGTCCCTCGTCTCGACATCGTGCAGCTCGACGCGCACGGGGTCGAAGAGGTACGGGATGTCCAGCAGCGGCTGCCCCACAAAGACGTAGCAGGTACACACCATGAGCGCGATGATGACCGCCCCGAAGATGCGCTCGCCCACGCCCTTGAAGTCGTCGCGCAGCTGCCGCGCCACCGCCACGACGCCAAAGGAAAAGATGGCAAGCCAGCCCGGAACGCCCACGAGCCGATACGCCACCGCGATCGGCCCCTCGTCCGTCTTGCCCAAGGTAAACAGGCCGATGAGTCCCCACGCGACATAGCTGACCACGGCCAGGGGAACAAGAACTATCAAGGCAATCGCCAGATAGCGGCGCCGGCGGTCACGGGCGGACTCCACGGGGGACTCGCTCGCCTCCGCCTCCTCCATCGCCGCCTTGAGCCTCGCGTACGTATCGTCCTCGTGCGCTTCCATGTACCCCCCCTCCGCTCTCAAGACAACGTTAGTCCGAAGCAAGGGGAAATGCTGGCTTGGCCGGCATCCCTTGCGCAACGCTTACGTCGCGGGCCAGGGCGGCCGGGCAGGACCCTTTGCCGGAATCTCGGATTGCGCATGGCGAGAAGAACGCGTAGCTCGGGATTCTGCGGCTAGACGGCCGCGTTTCCCAAGCTACGCGTTCGGTAGTTCAACTTCTGTCACGCGCTAACGCGGATGTTGGAAATCCCCGATTGCGCGTGGAGGTCCGGGGCCGAGGTTCTTCTCGCCCGCCCCTACAGGTCGGCCATCGTCTTGCCGGCGCCAACGAGACCCTCGAAGTCGGCGGTGAAGGCGTCCACCGCAGCGTCGATCGCGGCGTTCTTGACCAGGCCCTCGATCACGGAGGAGGCGGCCGTCACGGCGCCGACGCCGTAGCGGGCGAGCTCGAGGATCTGCTGGGAGTTCTTGAAGCTCGCGGCGAGCACCTCGCAGGGGAGGTCGTTGGCGCGGAAGATGTCGTGGATCTCCATGGCAACGCCCACGCCGTCATAGCCCATGTTGTCGATGCGGTTGATGTAGGGCGCGGCGTAGGAGGCGCCTGCCTTGGCGGCGAGGAAGGCCTGCATCGGGGTGTAGATGGCCGTGGCGGTGGTGCGGATTCCCTCGGCGGCGAGCATGCGGATGGCCTTGAAGCCCTCCGGGACGCTCGGGACCTTGGGGAAGGTGTGGGCGCCGAGCTCGGCCACGATGCGCCTGCCGTCGGCGACCATCCCATCGGCATCGCGGGCCACGACCTGCGCGTGGAGCTCCATCTCGGGCCCGATGATGTCTCGGATCTCGTGCAGGACCTCGAAGGGCGCGCGGCCGGAGGCGGCGAGGATCGACGGGTTGGTGGTCACGCCGTCAACGGGGTAGTACTCCACCAGGCGCTTGATGGCATTGACGTCGGCGTCGTCGATGATGAGCTTCATGACTGGTTCCTTTCGCTTGGCGTGTGGAAGCGTGCAAAAGTGCCTGTCCCTTTTGCACGCTACAGGGTCTGCTCGGTGCGGGCGATGATGTCGTCCTGGGTGGCGCGGGAGAGCACGTTGAAGAACGCGGAGTAGCCGGCCACGCGGACGATCAGGTCCTTGTGCCTCTCGGGGTGGGCCTGCGCGTCGAGCAGGGTCTCGCGGCTCACGATGTTGTACTGCACGTGATAGCCGTGCAGGCGGTCGAAAAACGCTGAGATGAGCATCTCGAGCTTCTGCTTGTTGCGTTCGGAGGCGAGCATCGTGGGAGCCATCTTCTGGTTGAGCAGCACGCCGCCCGTGATCTTCTCCGTGGGAAGCTTCGAGACGGACTTGAAGACGGCGGTGGGACCGTGGGTGTCGGCGTTGTGCGCGGGGCTGCAGCCCTCGGCAAGCGGCTCGTGGGCGTGGCGGCCGTCAGGCGTGGCCATGGTCCCCATTCCCTGCCCCACGTTGGCGCTGATCGAGGAGGTGCCGGCGTAGCGGATGCCGCCGATGGGGCCGCGGCCATGGCGCGTGTTGGGATACTTGGCAATCTCGTCGATGTAGGACTGGTAGGCGTCCACTACGAGTTGGTCCACGAAGTCGTCATCGTTGCCGTACTTGGGGGCGTCGTTCACGAGCATCTGGCGGATCCGCTCGCCCTTCTCGCCCGCGAAGTCGCTCTCCAGCGCGTCGGCGAGCTCGGCCGGCGTGATGCGCCTCTCGTCAAAGACGAGCTTCTTGATGGCCGCGAGGGAGTCGGCCATGTTGGCGATGCCCACCTGGAGGCCTGAGATGAAGTCGTAGACCGCGCCGCCCTCCTTGATGGTCTTGCCGCGGCCGATGCAGTCGTCCGTGAGCGCGGAGCACAGGACGTCCGGCACGTCGCGCTCGGAGGCCTTGTCGATGGCGTTCTCCACGATGACGCTCGCGCGGGTGATCTCTCGGATGGTCTTGTCCCAGGCCTCCATGAGCTCGTCGTAGCTCTTCATGTCGCGGAAGCTGCCGTAGCCCTTGGCAAAGCGCTTGCCGGTGGTCACGTCCACGCCGTCGTTCATCACGCAGAGCAGCATGCGCGGGAAGTTCACGTAGCTCATTCCCGTGCAGCGGTAGCCCCACTTGCCCGGGACGGCCGTCTCAACGCAGCCGATGGCGGAGTAGTTGTAGGCGTCCTCCTCTGCCACGCCCCACTTGATGAAGGACGGGATGATGACCTCGTCGTTGTTGAGCGCGGGCATGCCAAAGCCGAGCTTCATGACCTCGATGCACTCGTCGTAGAACTCCTTGTTGAGCCCGGCGTGGTAGCGCACCGTGAGGTTGGGCTGGGTGAGGCGGGTCTGCGCCACGGACTGCAGCACGAGGAAGGAGAGGTCGTTGACCGCGTCGCGCTTGTCCGTGGTCTGGCCGCCGATGGTGACGTTCTGGTACATGGGGCTGCCGGCCGAGGAGAACGTGTGCGCCTGGCTGCGCACCTTGTTGACGGAGAGCGTCTTGATCCAAAGGCAGGTGAGGAGCTCGAGCGCCTCGTCACGCGTGATGGCGCCAGAGGCGATGTCCGCCTGGTAGTACGGGAACATGTACTGGTCGAAGCGGCCGTAGGAAAGGCTGTGGCCGTTGGACTCGATCTGCAGGATGAGCTGGATGAACCAGACGGACTGCACGGCCTCGCGGAAGGAGCGGGCGGGCTCGTAGGGCACGCGCTCGCAGGTCTCGGCAATCCGGCGAAGCTCGGCCGCGCGCGCCTCGTCCTTCTCGGCCTCCGCCATCTCGCGGGCGAGCGCGGCGTAGCGCCCGGCGAAGCGGCGCACCGCGGCGATCACCACGAGGACGGCCTTGTAGAAGACGTTCTTGTCGATGGCGTCGGGGTCGGTGAGGTCGAGCGCGGCGCGGCACGCGCGGACGCGCTCCTCATAGCCGGCAAGGCCGACGGAGAGCACGCGCTCGTAGTTCACTGCCAGGTGGGCGTCGCCGGCGTTGAGCTTGCCCTCCATGCCGAAGAGGCCCGTCTCCATGTAGACCTGGACCTCCTCGGGCAAAAGCGCCTCGCCGCGGGCGCGCAGGTTGTTGTTGTCCCAGAAGGGCGCGAGGTCGCGGAGCTGCTGCTTGGTCTCCTCCGTGATGTAGAAGACGTCGCCGTCGCGCTTCTCGAAGGTGTCGAGCTCGTTCAGAACGAACTCCATCGTGTACTCGGGGAAGATCGGGGCGTTCCTGTTCTTGGTGGCCTGGTTGCCTACGATGAGGGTCTTGTCCTCGATGTAGATCGTCATGTTGTCGAGAATCTTCTCGAGCATGAGGGCGCGCTTCATGACGTTGGGCTGGTTCTGGTGCTCGCGGTAGGCCTGCGTCGCCAGCACCGCGCGCTCGGCGTCGATGTAGGGCCTCTCGTCAAGCATCTCCTCGCGAAACGCCCGCATGCGGGGCGTGAGCTCTCCGAAGTGGCTCTCGTTTGCCTGGGACATCTGGGACTCCCCTTCTCGTGAGACGCCTTCTGGCTACAGCATACTTATAGCAGTCGCCCTGCGTGGTGTCAACGTTCGGAATAATATTTACTTTCGTTCGTAAGTACCCTACAATGACGATGGCGAGAGGGACCGGGGCTCGGGGAGGGGCCATGCAGACAGCGACCGTATTCAACGTGCAGAAGTTCAGCCTCGACGACGGGCCCGGCATCCGCACCGTGGTCTTCCTCAAGGGCTGCCCGCTGCGCTGCTACTGGTGCTCCAACCCGGAGAGCCAGCTGCGCCGCCCGCAGCTCGAATGGAACGCCCGGAGCTGCGTGGGCTGCCGGGCGTGCCTGGCGGCGTGCCCGGGGACCCCCGCGACAGGCCCAGACGAGAGGCGCCACGTTGACGTGCGCGCAATGGACGCCGAGTCGCCGGAGGCGAGGGCCGTCGTCGCGGGCTGCCCGGGCCGCGCGCTCAGCGTGGCGGGCCGCACGCGCACCACCGAGGACGTCTTCGAGGAGTGCATGCAGGACGAACCCTTCTACCAGCAGAGCGCGGGCGGCGTCACGCTCTCGGGCGGCGAGCCGCTCACCTGGCCGGACTTCTGCGTCGAGCTCCTGGGGCTCCTGCGCGAGGCGGGGGTGGACACCAACGTGGAGACCACGGCGCATGTGCCCGCGCGCGACTTCGAGCGCGTGACCGAGCTGCTCAGCCACGCCTACATCGACATGAAGCACTGGGACGCCGCCGCCCACCGCGAGGGCACGGGCGTGGAGAACGACCTCATCCTTGCCAACACGCGCGCGGCCATCGAGCGCGGCGTCGACGTGCTCGTGCGCACGCCCGTCATCCCCGGGTTCAACGACAGGATCGAGGACGCCCGGCGGTTCGCGGAGCGCCTCCACGAGGTCGGCGCCACGCGCGTGCAGCTCCTCCCCTTCCACAACCTGGGCGAGAGCAAGTATGACCTGCTCGGCCGCGACTATCGGCTCCATGGCCTCACCAACCTCCACGAGGAGGACCTCGAGGGGTTCCGCCAGGCCTATCTGGATGCCGGAATCGACGCGTTCTTCTAGGGAACCGAGCGCAGGTCGCATAACCCGACAAATTGTCGAGATTTCCCTCAGTTTTGTCGGGTTGTGCGACCCAGCCTCTTCTATCGTCTGCCCGGAACTCGCACGCTGAGCGGCTATAATCTTCGTTCGGAAGCAGATTGAGGCAAGAAACTTTCATTTCCCCATTCTGGAGGACGCCATGCCCTCACGCACCAACCGGATTCTTGAGATCCTCACCGAGCGCACGCGCGTCGAGGTCTCGGCGCTCGCCGAGGAGCTCGGCGTCTCGCAGGTCACCATGCGCAAGGACCTCACCGAGCTCGAGCGTCGCCACCTCGTCCGCCGCGAGCACGGATACGCGGTGCTGCGCAGCACCGACAACGTGGAGGGCCGCCTCGCCTACCACTACGAGGAGAAGCGCGCCATAGCTCGGCGCGCCGCGGAGCTCGTGCGCGACGGGGACACCGTCATGGTGGAGAGCGGCAGCTGCTGCGCCCTGCTCGTGGCGCAGCTCGCCGCCGAGAGACGCGAGGTCACGGTCATCACCAACAGCGCCTTCATCGCCTCGTCCGTGCGCGACGACCCCACGGTGAGGGTCGTGCTCATCGGCGGCATCTACCAGAAGGACTCGCAGGTCATGGTGGGGCCCATGGTGCGGTCCTGCGTCGAGGGCTTCTACGTGGACCTGCTCTTCGCCGGCACGGACGGGTTCTCCGCGCGCACCGGGTTCACCAACAGCGACCAGATGCGCGCGCAGGCCGTCCGTGACATGGCGGAGCACGCCGAGCGCGTGGTGGTGCTCACAGAGAGCGAGAAGTTCAGCCGACGCGGCACCGTCCCGCTTGCGCTGGGCGAGAAGGACGTCAGCGTGATCACCGACCCCCACGTGAGCGACGAGGCGCGCGCCGAGCTCGCCGCGGCGGGAGTGGAGCTCGTCTGCGCGTAGCGCGGGCTTTTGCCACGGGCGTCAGGCGTGCAAAGGGGACAGGCACTTTCGCACGGACGAGCCGTGCGAAAGTGCCTGTCCCCTTTGCACGCCTGACGCCCGTGGCACGTGACAGGCCGGAACCAGGCCTACTTCTCCTCGGTCGCCATGCGATCGGCATACGACCGGGCGCGCTCGAGCTGGTCGTTCAGGACGTCGATCGTCTTGGCAAAGGAGTCGTTGGCCTTGGTGCGGAACTCGTCGATGCTGTCGAGCGTGGAGAAGACCGCGTCGTAGGCGCGCTTGAGCGTCTCCGGGGAGACGCCACTCGAGACGGCCTGCTGCTGCGTGCGCAGCGAGTTCTCCTGCAGAAGGCTGCTCGTGCGGTCAATCATGGCGTCAGTCGTCTTGTTGACCGCGTCGATCTGGTCGAGCACGAGCTTCTGGTTCTCAAGCGACTGCGCCACGATCACGGCTGTGCGCAGCGCGGTCACCGTGGTGGTCTTTGCGCGCTCGACTCCTCGAACGAGCTGGTCGTTGTTCTGCTGGATAATGCCCATCGAGAGATACGCCTGAATCGTGACGGCCGCCTGCGTCTGCACGTCCTGGCGCCGCTGGCGAACCGCGAAGAGCGCGTCGTTCTCGAGCGACGTCGCAAGCTCCGCGTTGCCCGCCGCGCGCTCCTGGGAGATGCGCGCCACGAGTGCGTCATCTATGTCCGTGAGCAGCTCGTAGGCTCGCCTCAGCGTTCCGAGGTTCCCCCAGAGGCTCCTGCGCTCTACGTTAAGCGCGGCGTTGTCCTTGCGCAGCAGGTCCTGTCCCTTGTTGAGGGACAGCAGAATGGCGTTGAGCTGCTGCTGGTTGGACTCGTAGCGACGGAAGTAGCGCTTCACGCGACCGCCGAAAGGAAGCGCCCCCAGCAGGCGGTCGGCGAAAGTGTCCTCGCCCGGCGCGAGCTCATCGACCTCGTTGCGCAAGTCCACGAGCCCCTTGGAGACTTGCTCCTGGGCGCCGCCTCCCCGCGCCTGCGCGAGCGACTGGTCGAGAAAGCGGCTCGAGGTGTCGCTCGTCTCACGGAAAGCGTCAGACCCCACCTCAAAGATCGCGTCGACCTCCTGCTTGAACTCGAGGCTCTGGGGCGCCATCCCCGCCACCTTGGAGACCCAGGCGTTCGCGTTTTCGTTCAGGCGCAGCAGCTCGGCAGAGTCCGGCGCGGGGACCTTGGCGATGGCCCCCTCCGGCTCGACGCGAGCGGGCGCTGGCGCGGGCTCGAGGTCGAAGCTCTCGTCGGGCGCCTCAAGAAGGTCGTCTGGCATGGTATTTCTCCTCTCGTTTCAGAACGGTGGCGACAGGTGGCCCGTCACCGCTCGGGGTTGTCGAGCGAGAGCTCGCTCGGCCGATGCCCGAGCCGCTGCCGCAGATAGTCGGACCCAGACTCAATCTGACCCGACGCCCCATCGACTATGGAGGTGCGGATGCGGTCGAGCGCACCCGCTACGTCCTCGCACTGGCCCTCGAGCGCGAGTACGTTCTGACGCGCCCGCGTACTGGCTCGCCCGCCGAACTCGAGATAGCGGACGTTGGTAACGAGCTGGTCCCACGCGCCGGGCAGCCATGAGGACGCGAGCGACAGCACGAGGGCCCGGTCCTCCCCCGACCCCGCCGTGGAGAACTCCGGAAGGCTCACGAGCTCCGCCATGGACGATACGAGGGCACGCAGGCCAGCTGCCTCGGACGCGATCCTGCGCGGCTCGTCTGCCGCGCAGGCATCCTCGATGCGCGCGAGCATGCCGTTCACCGCGCCCGCCGCCTCCTTGAGGGTGGCGTCCGCGCCCACGAGCGCGTCGAGGTCGATGGCGACCACGTGGCGCGGCATGTTGAGGGAGGTGAGGAGCATCCAGGAGCCCGCCCCCATGAGGGCGCCCGCTCCCACGAGCGCCACCTGCGTGACGACGTTCGTGGCGATAAGGACCGCAACGCCTGCGAACACGAGGAAGACCGCGGCCGCCACGCCTATCACCAGCGCCTTATCCCCTCGCATCTACCCTCCTTCCGAACCGTCTCCGTTAATTTGGGGCCGTCCCTGACTTACAGGTAGCCGCGGATCTCCCTGAACACGGCGGTGAGGTCGCCGTCCGCGGCGTCGAACACGCGCCCGCCCGTCAGCTCGGCGAGCCGCTCCATCTCGTCGGCGCTCGTCTCGCCGAAGAGAATCGCGAACACCGGGATCCCGTGGTAGGCCTCGTTCCCCTCGTACCAGAGGACAAACTCCTCAAAGCTCGGGTAATCGGTGTTCTCCCCGTCGGTGAAGAGCACCACGGAGGTGACATTGCCCGCCGTGCGGCTCTCCGCCGCAAGCTCGAGCGAGCGCTGAAGCGTCGCGTAGATGGCGGTGTCGCCCTGCGCGACGAGGCCGCCCACGTAGTCGGACACCTCCCCCAGGTCGCCATCCTCCCCCACCTCGAACGTCTTCTCGCTCTTCACCTCGGAACCGAACTCCACGAAGCAGACCGTCTCGCGGGGCTGGAAGGCAAGCAGCGCCGTGGTGCCCTCGGCGTTCGCGTCGGTCAGCGAGTTAAGGGCCGCCTTGAGGCCGTCGAGCCGCGCCCCCTCCATGGAGCCGGACGTGTCGATCTGGAAGAACATGTTCGCCGGCTTCCTCACGTCCGACACCCAGCTGTTCAGAAGCGTCCGCACGGTATCGAGGCGGTTGGGGAAGGGAATCTCAAAGGCGGCCACGGCCTCGTCGGCCGACGTCGCGTCGGTGCGGCGGTACGTCTCCTCGGCGATCCTCGCCTGGACGTCGCTCCGGCGCAGATAGTCCACGAGCGCGCGGTAGGCGGCCTCGGCCTCCTCGCCGCACCCAGCGAGCATCGTGAGCGGGTAGTCCGCGGTAATGACGCCGTCCTGCGGCACCACCTCCACGAGGCCCGGATCCTGCATGATGAGCGACTCGTAGTTGAAGACGCCGTCAACCGCCGAGGAGTCCCCGTCGTACGCCTCCATGAGCCAGCCCGAGGACCCGCTCGTGAGCGTCTGCCCCCGCGCGAAGCGCGTCAGGTCGTCAGCGACGACCTCCACGTCCTCCCTCGTGATGGCCGTGCCCGTACCGGAGAGCGCCGTCGCGAGCTCCACCAGCGCGGAGAAGCCGCTGTTGGACGAGACCGGGCTCGACATGCCGTAGGAGAACTCGCCCGATGCGGCGGCCTCGACGACCTCCGCCCACGTGGGGCTCTCCTCGTCCCACCCAAGCTCTGCGGCGCGCTCCGCCTTCACGCCGAGCACCACCGGCGTCCGCATGATCGAGGCCTCCTGGGAGACGAGCGAGCTCTTCTCGTCAAAGAGCGACATGTAGGCGTTGGAGGGGAACCACGTGGCGTCGTAGTCCCCCTCGCCGGACATGACCGCCTCCGTGCCGTCGAGCGTTCCCATGTACTCGAGCTCGACCGTGATGCCGAGCTCCTCCTCCGCATCCTCCAGGATGGGCAGCATGTCCTTCACCTCGGAGCCGGCGAGGACGCGCAGCGTGGCGCCCGAGACGTCGACCCCCTCCTGTCCAGAGGGCTCCTCGGATGCGGGCGCGTCGGCCACGGGCGCGTCCTGCGGCTCCCCGCCTCCCGAACAGCCCGCGACGGCGAGCGCGCACGCAACGGCACAGATAAGGGCGAGAAGGACCTCGACAAGCCGGCTCGACGGACGCATGGCGGCCTCGTGTCCCATGTTCTTCTCCTCTCGCTAGTAGAGCTCGGCTATGGTCTGGAGCATGACGTCCGCCACCTCATAGGAGGGGGTCTGGGCGGTGTCGATGAACGTGCCCTCGGCTGCATACCCCGTGAGACCCGCCTCGCCCACCCGCGCGTCGAACGCCCCGGAGTTGGCCCCGTTCAGGCGAAAGCCATGACGAGCTATGACCTGGGCCATGTCGGCGTCGTTCTCGAGGATGTCCTGGACGCGCTGTCCTGCCTCCGAGAAGGCCACGACCACGTGGTCAGAGAAGATCGTGGGCGAGGGATAGCAGATGCGCATGTCGGAGGTAATCCTCGACGGCTCGTTCATCTGGGCCTCGAGGTACTGGCTCTCGTAGATGAGCGTGAGCGGCTGGTTCATGGGCCCCTTGGAGAGGAAGGACTCCCACGGCCCCGCGGATGAGGACTGCGAGTAGCCCTGGTCGAGGAAGAGGCGCGCGAGAGCGTCCGTGGCCTGCCGGCGCCCCGCATCCTCGCTTGTGACCACGGCGTTGCCGTTGAGGACGTAGCTCGCGAGGCTGAGATACATGAGCGCGGAGTTGGAGGAGCGCACGTCGGTGGTGGTGATCATGACGTTTCTGCTCGAGGGATAGGCCTCGGAGCCCGCGAGGTCCGTCCAGCGCCTGCCGTTGGCGACGGCATCGAGGTAGGCGGCCATGTCGAGGAACCAGACGCCGTCACGCTGCTCGGCGAGGCCGTTCTGCCCGAGAACGGCGAGGACCGTCTCGCCGGTGGCTATGGCAAGCGGCGAGTAGAAGGGACGCGTGGTGGAGAGAACGGCGTCGCCGTGGACGTCCTCGATGTGCGCGGCCGCGATCTCAGAGGAGGGCGAGGCGAAGTCCGACCCCTCGATGCCCTCGCGCTCCGCCATGGCCCAGGAGCCCGACGTCGTGACCTGAACGTCGAGCCCGTAGCGAGCAAAGATCTCCTTGGCCTCGGGGTCCGCGAAAAGCGACTCCTTCTCGGAGCCGATGACGCCGCGGACCACCGTGAGCGACTGCTCGGCAGGCGCGTCCCCGGATGCCTCGCTGGGGCCCTGCCCGGGCACCGTCCCGTTGGAGAAGAGCGCAATCCCCACAGCGAGCGCCGCCGCCACCACGATGAGCGCGACTCCGGCGACGAGGGTCCTGGTCCTTGCTCCCACGAAGCTCCCTTCAGACGTATCGATGCCCTAACGATACGTCCGGGGGGAGACCTTTTACGGATCGCTCCCCCTCCCCTTGCGCGAGCCTTACACCGCCGTTATTCTTTGCTTACGATGCGCGGGGCCTCTCGGCCAGTCGTTCTTCTCGCCCACGCGCCCGCTCACCCTTCTCCCCCACGCGTCCTTCTCTCCTACAACATAAAATCTGGCAGCGGCTTTTTGGCACTTTTTGCCCTCCCGAGGGGGACGAAAGTGCCAAAAAGCCGCGGCCAGATTTGATATGGGCACATTGAGCCGCCGAGAAGGACCTCGGGTCGGCGGCGGCTACCCCAGAAGCGCCATGACCCGGCGCTTGGCGGCGAGGTACTCGTCGGTGAGCTCGAAGCTCTCGCTGGCAACGCGGTTCACGGGCACGATGCCCGCCACATGGCTCGGCTCGCCCGCGGCAGGCGCTCCAGCGAGCACGTAGATCCGGCTCGCCATCGAGACGGCCTCGTCCACGTCGTGCGTGATGACGAGCGCGGAGAGCCCCAGCTCGGCCGCCACGCCGACGAACCAGCGGCGCACGTCCGTGCGCGTGAGGGCGTCAAGCGCCGAGAAGGGCTCGTCGAGTAGCGTCACGTCAGCGCCCATGAGGTAGGTGCGCAGGAACGCCGCGCGCTGCCGCATGCCGCCGGAGAGCTCGCTCGGCCACTTGAGCTCGCAGCCCGCAAGGCCGAAGCGCTCAAAGAGCGGGGCGGCCTTCTCGCGCGCGTCGGCCCTCCTCATGCCCGCGAGCACGAGCGGCAGGCACACGTTGTCGATGATGCGGCGGCTCGGCAGCAGGAGGTCCTTCTGCAGCATGTAGCTCACGCGGCCCGGCCGGCCGGTCACGTCCTCGCCATGCAGGAGGACGTGGCCGGCCACGGGGGTCGTCAGGCCGGCGAGCGCGTGCAGGATCGTTGTCTTTCCGCAGCCGGAGCGGCCCACGAGGCAGCAGACCTCGCCGGGCGCCACGGTCACGTCGACGTCGCGCACGATGACGTGCTCGCCGTCCCACGAGAGGGTGAGCCCCTCGGCCGCGAGCGCGGGAGTCGCCTGCGCGCCCGCGGCCACGGGGGGCCCGTTCTTCTCGCCAGCGCCCACGCCTACTCCAGGAAGGAGAGGTCGTAGCCGGCGTTGACGTCAAGCTGGTTGTTCACGAGGTTGTTGTCATTCAGCCACTGGTAGAAGGCGGCCCAGCGCTCGGGGTCGATGACGCCCCAGGCGTCGGCGTCGGCGACGTACTGGCCCGCGAGGTAGGTCTGGCTCTGGTGGACGAGCGCGGAGTCGAGCTCGGGCACCTGCTCGCAGAGGATGTCCGCCGCGGCGTCGGGGTTCTCCACGGCGTACTCGTAGCCCTTCTTGGCCGCGCGCAGGAACGCCTTCACGGCCTCGGGGTTCTCCTTGGCGAAGTCGTCGTTGGCGGCGATGACCGGCGTGTAGTAGTCAAAGACCGGGTCCACCGAGATGAAGCTGAAGTAGTTGTACGGGAAGTCCTGAACCACGGCGTTCTGGACGGCCCAGGCCTCGTAGACCCACACGGTGTCGAACATGTTGGCGCGCAGGCCGCTGACCTCGTCGTCCACCTCGTACGGGACAAGCTCGACCTTGGACCAGTCGCCGCCGTCGGCCTCCACGCAGTGGCGCACGGTGGCCTGCTCGACGGGCATGTCCCACGTGGCGTAGGTGTGGCCCTCCATGGCGGCCGGGTGCGTGACGCCGTCCTCCTCGCGGCTCATGATGCCGGAGGTGTTGTGCTGGATGATGGCGGCCACGGCAGAGTAGGGCATCGGCTGGTCAGAGGCCAGGTTGTTGGCGATGTAGTCCTGGTAGGAGACGCCCATCTGGGCACCGCCGGCGCCGATCAGAGCGTCCGCGCCGTCCGCGGGCGGCTGGACGATCTCCACCTCCAGGCCCTCGTCGGCGAAGTAGCCCTCGGCGAGCGCCACGTAGATGCCGGTGTGGTTGGTGTTGGGGGTGTAGTCGAGGACGAAGGAGACCTTGGTCTTGTCGCCGTCCGCAGGCTCGGCGGAGTCGTCCGCGGCGGGGGCCTGCGCGCCGTCGCAGGCGGCGAGCGCGGCGGTCGTCGCGGCGGCGCCCGCGACGGCGACGAACTGGCGGCGGTTGAGGCTCTTTGCGAGGTTCCTATCGCTCATTGTTGTTCCTTTCTGCCCGCTTCCAGGGCATGCACGCACGCTGGGCAAGCTCCACGAGCTTCATGAGGCCGAGCGACAGCGCGGAGATGACGATGATCGAGGCAAACATGCGGTCATACGAGAAGGACTTGCGCACGCGCGTCATGTAGACGCCCAGGCCGACGTTGCCGCCGAGCCACTCGGCGATGACCGCGCCGACGATGGCGTAGGTGGCGGAGATCTTGAGGCCGCTGAAGAACTGCTCCGTCGCGGCGGGCAGCTTGGCGTACCAGAAGATCTGCCAGCGCGAGGCGTTCATCGTGCGCATGAGGTCGATGACGTCCGGGTCGACCGAGCGGAAGCCCGACGCCAGGGACACCGTGATCGGGAAGAACGTCGAGATGATCACGAGCACGACCTTGGGCAGCGCGCCGTAGCCGAGCCACAGCACCAGAAGCGGGGCTATGGCCACGGTGGGGATGGTCTGCGAGATGGTCATGAGCGGCTCGAAGGCAAGGTAGAAGCCCTCGAAGCGGTCCATGAGCACCGCAAAGACGAAGCCCAGCGCAACGCCCGCCGCAAGGCCGACGGCCGCCTCGGCGAGCGTGGTCGCGCAGTGGCCCGCAAGCAGCGGGGCGTCCTCCACGAGGGACTGGACCACCTGCACTGGCGTGGGCAGCAGGAAGTTGGGGACGAGCCCCACGCCCACGACGGCCTGCCACAGGACGAGAAGCGCCATGACGGTCAGGAGCGGCGTGAGCACGCGGCGCGCGCGGGTTGGCTCGGGGCGGGACGCCATGCTAGGCCGCCGCGTCCGCGGCCTTGGGGGCAAACTCCGGGTCTCCGGGGTGATACTTGCCGATCTTGCGGTCGGTGGACATGACGTCGCCGTCCGGGCGGAAGTTGATCTTGGCGTAGCACATCATGTGCCTGCACCCCGCCTTGGCGCCCACGAGCTGGCAGTTCTTGAGAATCTCCATGCAGGTCTCGTAGTCGCCCTCGATCGCCGTCTCAAAGGGGCCGACGAAGTAGTCCACCCCCGTCGAGTCGATGTAGGCGATGACGGCGTCCACCGCGTCGCACGTGGCGTCGTCGGTGGTGGCGTCCATGGGCAGGAACTGGATAGCAACCGAGCAGTTCACGCGCCCTCCCTTCCGGGTGCCTCAAGGCACCCCGTCTCCCGTAGGTGCCTCGTTGCCTTGCGCGCGAAGCTCTTCCCTACGCCGGCATTACCCGGATCAGGTTCCTGGGTCAGGGCCGCTCTCCTGGGCCCAATCTCAGCCGGCGTGCGCCAGCCCCCCGTTGTCGTAAGGTAGTGTAGCACGCGCGCAGGCGAGAAGGACGGGGGACACGTGACGGGAAAGACGCACCTCGCGGCGGGCGTCGCAGCGGCGCTGCTTGCCGCCGGGCCCGCGGCGGGCCTCACTGGCCTCGTGGCGGCGGCTGCCGGGGGCGCGGCTGGCGCCGTCCTGCCGGACCTCGACGTGCGAGACACGGCGCACCCGTGGCGCGAGCGCCTCACGCGCGCCGGCGCGGCGGCGCTGCTCGTGGGCGCGCTCGTCGCCGACGGCGCGGCAGGCTGGCCCCTCGTGAGCCGCGCGGCAGGGGCGGGGCTTGGGTCGCTGGCGCTCGGGGCCGCCGCCCTCGCGGCGCTCTGCTGTGCGGCGCGGCTCTCGACGCACCGGTCCTTCTCGCACTCCCTGCCCGCCCTCGCGGGATTCGCGGCGGCGACCCACCTCGTCTGCGCGCCGCTCGCCCCCTTCGTGGCGGCTGGCATGGCCTCGCACCTCATGCTCGACCTGCTCACCCACCGGGGCCTGCGCCTCCTCTGGCCCGCGCGGCGCGGATTCAGCCTCGGGCTCTGCCGCACGGGCGGCGTCGTGGACGCGTGCTGCCTCGCCGCAGCGCTCTCCCTGACGGCGGGCGTCATCTGGGCGGCGCTGGGCTAGGGGAGATACTCCCCAGGCCGAGGGGCCGCGTCACGCCTCCGCGCGCACGCCGAGCTCGCGGCAGAGGACCCGCGCCGCGGCGCCGGCCGCGAGCGCGCAGTGGTACTGGCACTGGGAGACGCGCTCCTCTCCCCACCAGTCCATCCCCCGCGTGAGCACGCGGCAGCAGGTCACGTGCTTGGCGGTGCCGTCGCGAAAGGCGTCGTGCAGCTCCGCCGCAAGCGGCTTGGCGCGCTCCTTGGTCCCCGCCATGAGGCCGAGAAACGCCACGGCGCCGGCAAGCGCGCCGCAAATGCAGCCGGAGCCGCCGACGCCCGCCCCCATGCCGGCGCCCATCGCCACGACCGAGCGCGGGAAGTCGGGCTCGAACGCGTCCCAGAGCGCGGCGATCACGGACTCGCCGCAGTTCATGTGGTCCGGGCCCGGCCTGTTGTTGGCGCTCGCCGCGGCCTCCACCGCCCCGATGCTCACGCTGTCCGTCATATCTCCCCCTCCGTCGAAGTCCCACTGATTCTAGCAAGGGTGTAAATTGGGGACTGTCCCCAATTTACAGGCCCCGACGGACGGACAAGGGAGAGGGACATGAAGATCTTCGCCTACGCCCTGCGCCCCTACGACGAGCTGCCCTGCCTCGAGGCGCTGAGCCGCGAGCTGGGCTTCGACTACGGCTGGACCGCCGACTACCCAACGCTCGAGAACGCGGGCCTCGCTGCCGGCGCGGACGGCATCTGCATCATCACCAACCCCATGCCTCGCGAGCTTCTCGCGGCCTACCACGAGCTCGGCGTCCGCGGAATCGCCACCCGATCGATAGGCTATGAGCACATCGACCTGACCGCGGCGCGCGAGCTGGGCATCCGCGTGGGGCACGCGTCCTACCCTCCCGAGGGCGTGGCGGACTACGCCATCATGCTGATGCTTATGGCCCTGCGCAGGCTCAAGCTCGTCTGCCGCCACGCCGCGGCACAGGACTTCACCCTTGAGGGCAAGCTCGGCCGCTCCCTCTCCAGCTGCACCGTTGGCGTGGTGGGCACCGGCGCGATCGGCTCCTGCGTGGTGCGCGAGCTCAGGGGCTTCGGCTGCCGCGTGCTCGCGTACGACCCGTTCCCGCGTGCCGAGCTTTCGGGCCTCGCCTCATACGTCACCCTGCCCGAGCTTCTCGCCTCCTCGGACGTGGTGACCCTGCACGCGCCGGGCCTGCCCGAGAACCACCACATGATCGGCGCCGAGGAGCTCGCGCTCATGAAGAGGGACGCCGTGCTCGTGAACGCCGCGCGCGGCAGCCTCGTGGACACGGACGCGCTCGTCGACGCACTCGAGTCCGGGCTGATCGGAGGGGCGGCG